>OZ244836.1:0-3545664 GCA_965220645.1 Candidatus Aldehydirespirator sp.
GGCCGACACCGGGGAGTACGGGTGGGCCGACACCGGGGACCGCGGGTGGGCCGACACCGGGGAGTACGGGTGGGCCGACACCGGGGACCGCGGGTGGGCCGACACCGGGGAGGTCCGAGCGGCCGGCACCGGGGACCGCGGGTGGGCCGACACCGGGGAGGTCCGAGCGGCCGACACCGGGGACCGCGGGTGGGCCGACACCGGGGAGGTCCGAGCGGCCGGCACCGGGGACCGCGGGTTGGCCGACACCGGGGAGGTCCGAGCGGCCGGCACCGGGGACCGCGGGTTGGCCGACACCGGGGAGGTCCGAGCGGCCGGCACCGGGGACCGCGGGTTGGCCGGCACCGGGGAGGTCCGAGCGGCCGGCGCTGGGGAGTGCGGGTTGGCCGGCGCCGGCGCCGGTGGTGGTGGGTTGGGCTTCGGGGGTTGCGCTTGAGGGTTCGGGACCGGGTGGGAGTGCTGGTTCCAGGCCTACCAGAGCCAGCAGGGCGTCGTGGCGGCATTGGGCCCGGGTGCGGGCGTGGGGGTTGTCCCGGCCACCGTCGGAGCGGTACAAACGGTCGGCCAGGGCTTCCACCAGGTGCTGGAACTGCGCCCCCGACACCTGGTCGAACTTCGCGATCCCGGAGATCATCCTGCCCTCCGCGGCACCGAACATCAGCGAGCGGTTGCGGCGCTGCCACTGGTGAAGGCGCTGAACGTCGTCGTCGGTCTGGTGGCGTCGCACCCAGTCCCTGGCCTTGGTGGACGCCACGTCGGCGGGCACGGACTCGGACTCAGCCAGCAGTCCCACATCGCCGTCGACCGCCTCGGGCGAAGTCTCGGCGGCCGCCCTCGCCAGAGACGACGCATGCTCGCCGGTCAGCCGACCCGACGACAGCGCCTCCCCCACGTTGGGCATCTTCTTGAGGATCTCGGCCCTCCGGGCGCGGTGCTTGGCCTCGCGGGCCGAGCAGCCCGTCTGCCGGCGCAGCGTCTCGGCCGTACTCGCCTCGCTCGCGCCGAGCTTGCGCATCTCGACCGCCATCCGGGCCTCAAGGCCGTCGAGAACGGCCCGTGTGAGGCCGATCCTCCCGGCGAGTTCGCCGAGGCCGTCCCGGTCCATAGCGGGTACATCGATGGACTGCACGTCGCTGATGAATTCGTCCCACATGGCAATCGTCCCGAATGCTCGGTCCCGGACCGTTCGGCCCCGGGCTGGCGGATATGAACTGGCGGATATGAACTGGCTGGCCCGGATCAGCCTGGCCCGAGATCGAACCTCTGACCTTGGCGGATCTGGCCTGTTTGGCAATGGCTAAACATCACTGAAACTGTGCCAAAGACATTACAACCCCCCTGTGACATCGGGTCCCGGCGCCGGCTGGACAGGCAGTCATGAGCGGCTTGTCAACGGCTTCGGGAACTCGACGCGCTGCTGTAGCGTCCAATTGCCGTGACCAAGCTGCGCGCATTCCTGGTTGTGCTGTGCTCCATCGCCGTGGCGTGCGGTTCGACGGACACGACCACGACAGTCCCAGAACCGGTGACAGTCCCAGAACCGGTGACAGTCCCAGAACCGGTGACAGTCCCAGAACCGGTGACAGTCCCAGAACCGGTGACAGTCCCAGAACCGGTGACTGATCCTGAACCGGTGACAGTCCCAGAACCGGTGACAGTCCCAGAACCGGTGACAGTCCCAGAACCGGTGACAGTCCCAGAACCGGTGACTGCTCCTGAACCGGCCGAAGACCCGGCACCGGAGACGACCACCACGACCACGACGGTCCTCGAGCCGGTGGCTGATCGGCTGCCGGCTGATCCCGAGGCCCCGGTGGCGGATTGGGTGGCCGGCATCAACGCAGCCGGCTGGGACTTCCACCGGCACCTGAAGGGCAACGCAGTATCGAGCCCGATCAGCATCGGCACCGCCTTCAGCCTGAGCCGGGCCGGGGCATCGCCTGACTCCGCCGCGGCGCTCGATGAGATCTTCGGCTTCCCCGAAGTTGGCGCCCACCAGGCCGCCAACGCCGTCGATCTCAGCCTGGCCGAAGCCTCAGCGGGGCCCACCACCCTGGAGGTGGCCAACCGACTGTTCCCCGACGACGGATTCTCGATGCTGCCCGATTTCGTGCAAACCGCCGCCACCCAATACGGCGCAGTTGCCCAGCCGGTCGACACCGACGACGGCGCCGCCGCAGCCGACACCATCAACTCGTGGGTATCGCAGAAAACTCGAGGACTCATCCCCACAATCGTCAACGAAGCCGTCGTCCAAGGCCAGGAGCTGATCCTCGTCAACACCGTGTATCTGAAGGCCGACTGGTTATGGCCGTTCCTGCCCGAACGGACCAGCGACGGCCAGTTCACCGCCGGCGACAACCAGTCGGTGACGGTGCCGTTCATGAGCGATATGGAACCGGTGAGCCGTCGATTCGTCCGGCTCGACGATGCCGACGCGGTGGAACTCCTCTACAAGGGCAGCGAACTGGCCATGTGGCTCATCGTCCCCCACGACCCCGCCGGGCTCGCAGCCGTCGAGGGATCGCTCGACGCCGAGGCACTGACAGGACTGCCGGATGCCGCGCAGACCGGCTTGGTCGACGTCACCATGCCCAAGTGGGAGCAGACCCTGCCGCCTGCTGACCTGTTCGAATGGCTCTGCCCACAGGGATTCTGCGCCGGCGCCGGCTTCGACGCCATCGCACCCGGCATCTTCATCACTGCCGCGCTCCACGGCGCCAAAGTCATCGTCGACGAGAAGGGCACCGAAGCAGCCGCTGCCACCGCCATGATGTTCGCCGAGTCCATGCCTCCCGAACCAGACCTCACCATCGTCGCCGACCGGCCATTCCTGTGGGCCATTGCCCATCAAGACACCGGCGCCCTGCTGTTCGTGGGCCGCCTCGTCGACCCAACCGCGTAGAACAAGCAGCGGGACCACACTCAACCCGCGCCGGGTGCGGCGTCTTTGGCGAGACCGATCCGACGACGGCGATCAGGCTGGCCGACCCCTCCTTCGACTTCACCGGGATCCACACCGTGATGACCGTGCAGCCCAGCTCGCACTTCCGGGTGGGCGACCACACCTTCGGGACGGTGCACACCGAGGAGGGACCGATCAGGTTGATGGCGGGGGTCAACACCGAAGCCCTCAGCGAGCGGCGCGATCCCACAGAGTGGGGCCTCGTCGCGGCGCACGAGCTGGCCCACAGCCTGGGGCTGGCGGACCTCTACCCCTACGACGCCGAGCGCCACGCTCTGCCGGAGCTGCCATCGACAACGATCTGGGTGCGCAGCGAGTTCGGGCTGATGCGTCTGAAGGCGGCGTTCAAGACCCACCCCGAGGACGGCCGCATCGAGATCTCCGGGCGATACCGCTACGGCCGACGGGTCACCGGCTACACCCTCTATCTCGAGGCCCTTGAGATGCTGGCCTGGAGCCGCTGGCAGCTCGGGTGGCTGGACGAGTCGCAGGTCCGCTGCGTCACCACCGACGGGGCGCGGGTGACGCTGGGGCCGGTGGCCGGTCCCGGCGATGCAACCGCCATGGCGGTGGTGCCCCTGTCGGACACGGAGATGCTCGTGATCGAGAGCAGGCGCAAGGTCGGTTACGACGGCGTGCGGGAGCGCCGCCACCATGACGGCGCGATCCTCAACGTGCCGGCTCTGGGGTCCGAGGGTGTGCTGGTGTACATCGTCGACGCCTCGGTGGGCTCGGGCGAAGTGCCCATGGTGCTGGCCGGCGATCCCGGCAACGGCCAGCTCGACGACTACCCGATCGTCACCCGACGCGAGCGGGAGCTCGTGGTGCGGGGCTACACCATCACGGTGGTGTCCGACAGGGGCGGCACCCACGTCGTCGCGATCAACAAGGTCCGCAACTAGGCGTCGAGATCAGCCGGCGTGAAGGCTTTGCCGACAACTTCGGTCATTGCTGTTATATACTGAGTGACAACCTTGCCACCGGGTGTTTACGGTGTGCCTCGGCTCTGCCGTCTGCTCACCCGACTGGAACGAGGTTGCTGTGTCCTTGTCCGCTGACTCTGCTGCTGCTCGACCATCTGCTCGAATGACCCCATCACCCGACCCCCGACCAACGGCACCCGCCTCCGGCGAGGCACTGGCCGCACCGCGCCGCGGCTCTGTGGGATTCTCGTGGGCCAAGTTCAACGAGAGTGCCTTCGCAAGCCTGATGGTGGCCATGATGGGGGTCCTGATGCTGGTCAACATCAACCAGACGAGCGACAGGATCACCAGGGTCGAGGACAGGATCACCAGACTCGAAGAGAAGATCGACACCCGATTCATCAGGCTCGAAGCCGACATCAACGCCCGATTCGCCGCCGTCGACGCCCGATTCGACAAGCTGGAGGCTGAGATCGACACCCGATTCGTCAGGCTCGAAGCCGACATCGACGCCCGATTCGCCGCCGTCGACGCCCGATTCGACAAGCTGGAGGAGAATCAGCAGGAGATCGCCCAGACGCTGGCGAGACTGGTTGCCCTCCTCGAAGCCGGCGACGAGGGCGGGGGCTAGGCGGCGGCTCGGGCCGCGGCGAGCCAGCGGTCGACCCGGGCGCGGTTGTCGGTGATCCACTGGTGGGCCAGATGGGTGGGACTCCTGCCCTCAGCTATGGCCACGTTGGCCAGCGACACATCGACAACGGACAGCTCGACCGCCTCGAACAGCGCCCGGGCCGCGGGGTTGGCCCTCAGGAAGTCGCGGTTGGCGGTGACTTGGATGTCGGACGCGAACCAGCCGATCTTGCATTGGCGGTTGGGCTGGTCGGCAGCCGACGGGCACTGGTCGGCGCCGAGTGACGCGTAGCCGCCGGTGCCGTCCGCGCCGCGCTGGCTGTGCTCGTGCCCGCGCACCTGGTTGGCCGGGTTGGAGTCGTCGAGGATCTGCTCCATGCCCATCCAGTAGACGTTGTCGCCGGGACGCAGCCGGGCGATGTACGCCGACGGGGTCCAGGTGTAGATGACCACCGGCACTCCCCGATCAACCTTGGCGACCGCCTCGGCGAACATCGTGTCGTAGCCGATGGTGATCTGCGAGATGTTCTCCCAGCCACCGAAGGCGATCATGTTCTCGATGATGTTGTCGCAGGTCCACGACGTGGGGCAGCCGAAGATGTCGGCCTTGCCGTTGCCGGGGATCACATCGGCGGCGTCGAAGGCGGTCAGCGCGGCGACATTGCGGTTGAGCTCGTCCAGGGTGTAGACGCCGTGTTCGTCGGCGAAGGACTTGTTGATCAGGAAGCCTTGCAGTCCGCCGGAGATCATCTGCTCGCCGACGATCGTCACGTGGTCGCCGACTTCGGACCCGTCGAGCAGCTCGAGCTCGTGCCATGCCAGGTGACCCGGATACCAGCTGTTGGCCCAGAAGTCGATCTCGCCCCGAGCCAAGCAGTCGCGCCGCAGCCTGATCTCGGCTACGCCCCGGGGCACACCAGCCTACGACGAGACGCCGGCGACGGCCGGACCAACGCGTCCGCAGGAACCTACAAGCGGTCGCCGCAGGCGAATCCATGATCTTGCACTTCAGCTATTGTCGATGCATACTGGTAAGTAACCTCGCCGCCGGGTGTCAACGGTGCGCCTCGGCTCTGCCGGCTGACCGCCCGATTCTAAGCGAGGTCCCTGTGTCCCCATCCCCTGACACCGCTGCTGCTGCTCAACCACCTGCCCAGATGACCCCAGCACCCGAGACCCGTCCAGCGGCATCGACCGCCGACGAGACGCCAGCGGCGCCGCGTCGCAGCATCTGGGGCGCCGGGTGGGCCAAGTTCAGCGACAACGCCATCCCCAGCCTGGTCTTCGGCCTCTTCGCGGGCCTGATGCTGTTCAATCTCAATGAGACCAGCGACAGGATCACCAGGCTCGAAGAGAGCATCGACACCCGGTTCGCCGCCGTTGACGCCCGATTTGTGAGACTCGAAGCTGAGATCGACGCCAGGTTCACCAAGCTGGAGGAGAACCAGAAGGAGATCGCGCTGACGCTTGCGAGGCTCGTCGCGCTCTTCGAAGCTCACGACGAGGGCGAGCGTTAGCCATGGAGGCCCCCGGGAGCCATGAGATGGCCCTCGATGCGGGCCAGCCTCTCCCGTGCGTCCGAGACACCGCCGCCCATGGCGTCGATCTTGTCGGTGAACTTGGTGTCCAGTGCGTCGATCTTGTCGGTGAACTTGGTGTCCAGTGCGTCGATCTTGTCGGTGAACTTGGTGTCCAGTGCGTCGATCTTGTCGGTGAACTTGGTGTCCAGTGCGTCGATCTTGTCGTCGTGGCGGTTGGACTGCCGGACCATCAAGGTGATGAGAGTGAGCGTCGAGCCCATCGTGGAGCCCATGATCGCCACCAGCAGCGTCAAGGTGTTGAAGTCGAATGTGCCTGGGTCCATGGTGCGGGGTGTCTCCGTTGCGCAGAGGGAACGCTTGGGGCGAGCCGGAACCGGGCCTGCGACGGTGCTGAGAACCATACCCGAAGAACTGTCGAGACAACAACTTGATGCGAACAACATGCAAAAGGGCTGGCAATAGGCCACCCCAGCTGCCAGCGGCTCCATGCCGCACGCGAGCGCCTGGCTCGCATAGAGGGCTAGGGCGGGTTCAGGCCGCCTCGGCGTCGCCGTCGTCGCTCGTCGCTGGCTGGGGCGAGATCCTCAGGTGTCCCTCGATGCGCGCCAACCGCTCGCGCACGTCCCCGATCACTGTGTGGTTCCTCATGACCCGACTGCTGCCAGCGAATCCATATTTCAGATATTGATGATGTATGCTGGGTGACGACCTTGCCACCGGGTGTTTACGGTGTGCCTTCGGCTCTGCCGTCCGCTCACCCGACTGGAACGAGGTTGCTGTGTCCTTGTCCGCTGACTCTGCTGCTGCTCAACCATCTGCTCGAATGACCCCATCACCGGACCCCCGACCAACGGCACCAGCCTCCGACGAGGCTCTGGCCGCACCGCGCCGCGGCTATATGGCAGCCTCATGGGCCAAGTTCAGCGAGAACGCCATCCCGAGCCTGGTCGTGGCCGTTCTCGCAGGCCTGGTGCTGTTCAGCTTCAACGAGACCAGCGACAGGCTCACCAGACTCGAAGACGACATCGACACCAGATTCGCCGAACTCAAAGACGACATCGACGCCAAATTCGCCGGCGTGGACGCCCGATTCATCAGGCTCGAAGACGACATCGACGCCAAATTCGCCGCTGTGGACGCCAGGTTCACCAAGCTGGAGGAGAACCAGCAGGAGATCGCCTTGACGCTGGCGAGACTCGTGGCTCTGTTCGAAGCCGGCGACGAGGCGGAGCCCGCCCCGTCGGGCTAGCCGGCATCGCGGTTGTTGCCGGGAGGATCCTCGGTGGCGGGTGATGCCTCCTGCGGTGTGATGTGGCGGCCCCAGGCTTCCATGACCTCTCGGCGGGCGTCGAGCAGGTCGGAGCGTTGGTAGGCCTGCTCCAACGCGCCGGCCGAGCAGGTGCGAGCGCGGCCTCGGCGACCTCTCGGGGAAGGCCGCGCCGGCCGGCGCCGGCAGCGATGCCCGGCTCTGCAACGTCGCCACTGCCCGCGGACGCGGCTGCACACACCCGAGACCGCGGCCAAGCGGCAACTGCCCCGCCGGACACCCCCGCCCGGCCTGACCACCGGGCCTCTGAGTCGTGGACCGCGGTGAACTCGATGCGGCGCGTGGTGGCGAGACTTGTCGCGCCGGTCGAAGGCGGCGACGAGGCGGAGGCCACCCCATCGGGCTGCCGAAGCATCGGAAGGTGTCCATCTGGGTCATCTCGGCCGCTGAGCCTCCTGCCAACACCTACAGGCCGGTCTCGCCTGTGCCGCCGGTTATGGATCGAAGGTAGCCGTCCGGATCCTCGGGCTCGACCAGGCTCGCGAGTTCCGCCATCCACGCCAACAGGTTGGGCATAGTGTTCGGGGGGTCTTCGGCTCGGTGCGGCATGTATCGCATCAGTCGGCTGACGGCTCGCAGGAGTCTCTCGGCAGTCTGCGCATCTGAGGGAGTGTGCTGTCGCAGCTTGGGGACAGCCAGCTCGATGTCGTAGAACGCCATGGTGCTCCACCGGTAGCCGGGCTCATCTTCGAGCACCTCCTTGAGACCCGCTTGGATGGTCTGATCGTCGGGAGCGCCCAGCCACGAACTGGGGTCGAAGTAGCGGCGGAAGTGACCGGGACTGCTCACACCGTTCGCCGGCGCCGGGAACGCCGGCGGGCGCGGGCTGATCGAGCGCAGCTCAGCGGCCAGAGCCGGGAACAGGCACGAGAGCACGCCGGCGATGCTCTCCGCGGCTTCGGCATCTGCTCCGGCCTCCGCCAGCCGCTCGGCCCAGTCGATGCCCTGCCCCTGGTCGTCGGTGCGTTCGTCCTGTGTCAGCCGGCTCTCGGCTTGCATGAGGTCGTCTGCCAGTCGCGGATATGCGAACCGCACGTACGAGACGGCGATGTAGTCGACGATGTCGAGGTCGGAGCCGATGAGAACAAGATCGGGCTCGACGTACGAGCAGAACCGTCGAACCTGCAACGGATCTGTGAGGCCCCCAGCGAGGAGTTCTCGGTAGAAGAACAGCAGACGGTCCCTGTCGGCGTTCTGCATGGTGATGCCATGGCGCGACAGGGTGGCTTCGAGGACGCTCGAGAACAGTCTGTAGGCCGACAGGTCATCCAAGGGAGGCATGTCGAGCTTGATCTGGACCGTCCTCTCCAGATACACACGGGCCCGCTGCTCGGTGTTGTCGCCCGGCAGCGCCCCGGACATCATCGAGACGATGTTGTTCTCGTCGAAGCAGACGAGGTAGTACACCTTCGGCAGGCGGCCCACGAGCCGCATCAGCTTGGCGACCAGGATCAGTTCATCGGCTTGGAGGCGGTCGATGTCGTCGATCGAAGGGTGGTGAAGAAGTCTGTGACCAGCGAGGGCAGGTCGCTCGCGATCCAAGGATTGAAGGTGACGACCTTGAACGAGTCCGTCTCGTCGAGCAGGGTCCGGACGAAGTTCAGCATCGACGTCTTGCCTGAGCCGGTCGGCCCGTTCAGCGCGATGATGGCCGAGTCGACCTGCGTCGTGAGTTCGCGAAGCGCCTGCGCGATCCGTTGGGCGTACTCGGCGCGCGAGAACAGGTCATCGGCCAGCGAGTGCACCGGGTCGTCGCTGTAGACGCCCAGTCTGGGGGATGCAGGCCTCAGACTGGGGTTGCTCATGGGACGGCGCGGCGGCTGGCTTCCGGGAACGGCGGATCGTCCATGGTGCGGTCTCCGGGAACGGCGCTTCGTTGGTGGTGAGGGCGTTCACGGGCGATGTCAGAACAGGCGGAGCTTCACCAGGGAGTGGGTGAGCGGCACGGTGTGGCCGTGCTCGGCGGACGGGGCCTTGAGCTCCTGTCTGCCGTACAGCTTGAACCATGCCTCCCCTGAGGCCGGGTCGACGCTAACCAGGATGTAGGACTCCTCGGCGTACAGAGCCAGGCGCCGGAAGCGGTGGCCGTCGTCGGTGACGCCGTCGTCGGCCGCGCCCAGCCTCAGCACCCACGACTGGATCCTCGACATGTTGTAGGTGATCGGGCTGGAGGTGAGCTGGTAGATGCGGTTGCCCCGGTCGTCGTCGAGGGAGAACACCGCCGACACGTGGACGTCGCCGCTGACGATCGCCGCCTTGACGCCCCTGTCGGCGGCATCGAACAGCACGCCCAGCAGCGCCCGGCGCTCCGTGTCGTGCAACTCGTGCTCCCAGGAGTCCCGCAGGTCGTCGCCCAGGCCACCCACGAACTCGTCGGCGTTGACCACCGCGGCCCGGGTGTGGATCACCGGCACTGCGGAGACCACGAACGCGAACGGCGTCTCCTGCGGCGTGAGGGCCTCCGCCCAGGCGGCGAAGCGGTCGAACTGCTCGCGTCCCAGGATGCGGTAGGAGCCGCGGGCGACGTCGCGCTGTCCCCGCCCGTCGAGCACGTAGAAGGCGCAGCCGCCCCGCTCGAAGGCGTAATCGAACGTCCCGTCGGCGGTCGGCGGGTTGTGGCTGTGCTGGTACTCGAAGTAGACCTGCTTGGCCGCGGCGAACATGCGCCGCACGAGTTGGAGGCCCTCGTCGTAGGTCATGCCCCGCTCGCCGAAGTCCGGCAGCAGTTGACGCAGGCCGTCCTGGCGATGGTCGGGGCTGAAATAGTGGGAGCCCCAGCCGTCGGCGATCTCGTGGTCGTCCCACACCATGTAGGTGGGGAACTCGTCGAAGAGGCACAGACCACCCCATCGGGCTAGCGGGACAACTTCAACCAGGCGGGAAATCGGGAGATCCTGAGCCTGAGCGGGTTGTCATCGGCTTCGGGAACTTGACGCGCGGCTGTAGCGTCCAACTGTCGTGACCTCCTCTACAAGGGCAGCGAGCTGGCCATGTGGCTCATCGTCCCCCACGACCCCGCCGGGCTCGCAGCAGTCGAGACCATCAAGGTGATGAGAGTGAGCGTCGAGCCCATCGTGGAGCCGATGATCGCTACCAGCAGCGTCAAGGTGTTGAAGTCGAACGTGCCTGGGTCCATGGTGCGGGGTGTCTCCGTTGCGCAGAGGGAACGCTTGAGGCGAGCCGGAACCGCGGCCTGCGACGGTGCTGAGAACCATACCCGAAGAACCGCCAAGATATCAACTTGATGCGAGCAACATCCAAAAGGGCTGGCAATAGGTCAGGGCTACCCGCAGTGGGTTGCAGCCCCGCCGGTTGAAGTGTACGATTCGTACATGAATGAGGTGGCGGTGAGCGAGGCGCGAAACCGGTTGGCCGAGGTGATCGACGAGTCTCGCCGGTCGGGCGAGCCGATCTCGGTGACGAGACGCGGCCGCCGGGTCGCCGTGATCGTGGGCTCCGACGACTTCGACCGGCTTGTAGACAGCGCAGACGACGTCGAGGATCGCCGTGAGCTCGATGCGGCCCGGGCCGACGACGACTACGTGCCCTGGGATGAGGTCAAGGCTGCGCTGGGACTCGAGTGAACCGGTACAGCGTCGAGATCGCCCGCCGGGCGATCAGGTCGATCGCCGGGTTGCCGCCGAAGGAACAGAACCGGATTCGAGCAGCGATCGACTTGCTGGCCGGGGAGCCTCGACCCCCGGGCTGCGTTGCTCTCTCAGGCGAGGATTCCGTGTACCGGGTGCGCGTCGGCGACTACCGGATCTTGTACGAGGTCATCGATGCCCGCCTTGTGATCCAGGTGATCCGTGTCGGCCATCGCCGCGACGTCTACCGGTCCCGATAAAGCCACCCACGACGGCACCGCCTCACTCAGCAGCCTGACCGGCTGTGAACCTCATCTCGGTCCCTTTCGGGATGGTCAGCGCATCCCACCCCCACCGGCGCGCACCGCGGCGGGCACAGCCCCGACCAGTAGGACATCCCAGCGCGGGGTGGGCGCGGTCTTAGGGTCCGCCCCGGCGAGATTCCTCGGACCGCATGGCCGGGCGTGCGTTGACATGATATTCATTGGTTGATAACTTGATGGGCGAGCCTTGCTTGCCGGGTGACGACGGCAGGCCGAATGCAGCCGTGTGACCCCAGCGAGGCCCGATGACCTCTACCACTCCGATCCCCGCCGCCGCGGAGGCGCCGCTGATGGACCCCGACACCATCGACCCCGACACCAGGACCGACCCAGCCGCCGCGCCGCGAGCTCAGCCCGCGGCCCGGGCGACGCTGCGGTCCCAGGCGGCCGAGAACCCGCTGGCCACGTTCCTCGGCCTCGTCGTCGTGGCGCTGCTGGCCGGCGTCCTCGCCACCACCAACATCCGCATCAACCGCGTCGAGGACAGCGTCAGCAGCCTCGAGGACAAAGTCGACGCGGGGTTCGCCGCCGTCGACGCCAAGTTCGCCGGCCAGGACGCCAAGTTCGACGCGCTCGATGCCAAGTTCGACGCAAAGTTCGACGCACTCGATGCCAAGTTCGACGCAAAGTTCGACGCACTCGATGCCAAGTTCGACGCAAAGTTCGACGCACTCGATGTCAAGTTCGACGAGATGAACCTGAAGCTGACGGCGCTGATCGCCGCGCTCAACGCCACCGACGAAGTGGAAGCCGCGGTCGAGGGAAGACTCGTGGGCGGACCCGGCTGACGCGTCGCCGGGGCCGGGTTCAGGCCGCTTCGGCGTCTATGATCTTGCACTTCAGCTATTGTTGATGCATTCTGGTAAGTAACCTTGCCATCGGGTGTCAACGGTGTGCCTCGGCTCTGCCGTCTGCTCACCCGACTGGAACGAGGTTGCTGTGTCCTTGTCCGCTGACTCTGCTGCTGCTCAACCATCTGCTCGAATGACCCCATCACCGGACCCCCGACCAACGGCACCAGCCTCCCACGAGGCTCTGGCCGCACCGCGCCGCGGCTATATGGCAGCCTCATGGGCCAAGTTCAGCGAGAACGCCATCCCGAGCCTGGTCGTGGCCGTCATCGCAGGCCTGGTGCTGTTCAGCTTCAACGAGACCAGCGACAGGCTCACCAGACTCGAAGACGACATCGACACCAGATTCGCCGAACTCAAAGACGACACCTACGCCAAATTCGCGGAGCTCAAAGTCGACATCGACGCCAAATTCGCCGCCGTGGACGCCAGATTCACCGGGCTCAAAGTCGACATCGACGCCAAATTCGCCGGCGTGGACGCCCGATTCACCAGGCTCGAAGACGACATCGACGCCAGGTTCACCAAGCTGGAGGAGAACCAGCAGAAGATCGCCTTGACGCTGGCGAGACTCGTGGCTCTGTTCGAAGCCGGCGACGAGGCGGAGGCCGCCCCGTCGGGCTAGCCGGCCCGCGGACACGGCTGCACACACCCGAGACCGCGGCCAGGCGGCAGCTGCCCCGCCGGACACCCCCGCCCGGCCTGACCACCGGGCCTCTGGGTCGTGGACCGCGGTGAGGGCGGGTTCAGGCCGCCTCGGCGTCGCCGTCGTCGCTCGTCGCTGGCTGGGGCGAGATCCTCAGGTGTCCCTCGATGCGCGCCAACCGCTCGCGCACGTCCCCGATCACTGTGTGGTTCCTCATGATCAGGTCGCGGTTCTTGTCGATCAGGTCGCGGGTCTCCCGGTTGGACGCCTCGATCAGGTCGCGGGTCTCCCGGTTGGACGCCTCGATCAGGTCGCGGTTCTTGTCGTTGGAGTCGGTGATCAGCTTGAGGGTCGCCTTCTCGGAGTCGGTGATCAGCTTGCGGGTCTTGGTGCTGTCGAGATGCTGGTACCTCATCGACGCGACCACCATCACCAGCATCGGTCCCACCACTGCGGCGATGATCGGGCCGAGATCCGACAGGGTTACCGCCTCCATGACCATCAAGATAGCTATTCAATGAACATGATGCTGCCAGCGAATCCATATTTCAGATATTGATGATGTATGCTGGGTGACGACCTTGCCACCGGGTGTTTACGGTGTGCCTCGGCTCTGCCGTCTGCTCACCCGACTGGAACGAGGTTGCTGTGTCCTTATCCGCTGACTCTGCTGCTGCTCAACCATCTGCTCGAATGACCCCATCACCGGACCCCCGACCAACGGCACCCGCCTCCGACGAGGCCCTGGCCGCACCGCGCCGCGGCTATATGGCAGCCTCATGGGCCAAGTTCAGCGAGAACGCCATCCCGAGCCTGGTCGTGGCCGTCATCGCAGGCCTGGTGCTGTTCAGCTTCAACGAGACCAGCGACCGGATCACCAGACTCGAAGACGACATCGACACCAGATTCGCCGAGCTCAAAGACGACACCTACGCCAAATTCGCGGAGCTCAAAGTCGACATCGACGCCAAATTCGCCGCCGTGGACGCCAAATTCACCGGGCTCAAAGACGACATCGACGCCAAATTCGCCGCTGTGGACGCCAGGTTCACCAAGCTGGAGGAGAACCAGCAGGAGATCGCCTTGACGCTGGCGAGACTTGTGGCTCTGTTCGAAGCCGGCGACGAGGCACAGCCCGCCCCGTCGGGCTAGCCGGCATCGCGGTTGTTGCCGGGGGGATCCTCGGTGGCGGGTGATGCCTCCTGATGTGTGATGTGGCGGCCCCAGGCTTCCATGACCTCTCGGCGGGCGTCGAGCAGGTCGGAGCGTTGGTAGGCCTGCTCCAACGCTCCGGCCGAGTGCGCGAGCGCGGCCTCGGCGACCTCTCGGGGAACCCCGGTCTCGGCTGCCCACGATCGGAACGAGGCCCGCAGTCCGTGAGGCGTGAACCCCAAGTGCCGGGTGAGCTTCGACATGGCGCCGTTGCTCAGCACCCGACCGGCCGGCGAGGGGAACACCGGCCCGGAGCCGCCGCAGTAGCGGCGAGTCTCGTCGAGCGCGGCGAGCGCCGCCGCGGACAGCGGCACTACATGCTCCCGGTTGGTCTTGGTGCGCCGGGCCGGCACTGTCCAGGTTCGGGTGTCGAGGTCGATTTCGACCCATGTGGCGAACCGGGCCTCGCCGGAGCGGGTGGCGGTGGCCGCGAGGAACCTCAGGCACGCGACCGTGGGCCGCCACAGCCGGGGTGATGCGTCGAGCGCGGCGAGCGCGGCAGCGACCTCGGCGTGGGGCAGGCTGGCGAAGTGCTTGGTGGGGGCGGTATGGCGCGGCAGCGCCGCGGCGAGCGTCGGGCCTGCAGGGTCGTTGACGCGGTGGCCCGCGGCGATGCTCCAACGCATCACGACCCCTAGGCGGGTCTTGATCTTGCGGGCGGTCTCGGGCCTGCTGTGCCAGATGGGCACGAGCACCCGCACCAGGTCGGCGCTGGTGATCTGATCGACGGGAGTGGACCCGAGGGTGGGATAGGCGTAACGCTCCAGCGACGACCGCCAGTTCTCCTCGGAGCGGCCGGTGTCTTTCCAGCCGGGACGGTGCACTTCGATGACTTGCTCGACCGCCTCGGCGAAGGTGGGGACGATGTCGTCGGACTTCAGCGACCTGGGGTCGATGCCGGCTCGGGCCAGCTTGCGGTACCCGTAGGCGATGTCGCGGGCCTCGGCCAGCGTCGTGTACGCCACGGCGCCCATCCCGATCTCGCGGCGCCGCCCCCGGACGGTGCCCCGCCAGATCCACTGCTTGGACCCTCCGGGCGCCACCCGCAGGATCAGCCCGTGCTGGTCGTAGTACTTTCCGGGCTTCTTCATCGAGCGTACGGAAACGGCGGTGAGCCTGCCCATCGTTCGTCTCCCTTCAGTTCCTGCACCCCCGTTGGCAGTCGTCGGCTCGGCCGCCGAAGCCCTCCGGTGGGTTTGTCACGGGGGCGGCAGTCCGCCTGAGCTCCTCGCGAGCCAACAGGCCGGTGCCCCGAAGCCGAGAGTCTCGGCAGGATAGACTTCATTATACATGAAGTTGCATCATGTGCTATGAGTGGCTAGCATCGAGCCATGGAGGCGGTCACCCTGTCGGATCTCTGGCCCATCATCGTCGCGGTGCTGGGTCCGATGCTGCTGTGCGTCACGGCGCTGGCGAGGTACCAGCACCTCGACAGCGTCAGGATTCACAAGCTGATCGCGGAGTCCAGCGAGAAGAACCGCGACCTCATCGACAAGTCCAACAGGGAGACTCGAGACGAGACCCGCGACCTGATCGAGAGGTCCAGCCAGGAGAACCGCAGGCTGATCAGCGAGAACCGCAGGCTGATCGAGAAGAACCGCGACCTGCTGACGGCGAGCCACGCAGAGCTCAGCGGCAGCCTGGCGGACGCACGCGAGCGCCTGGCCCGCATTGAGGGCTACCTGAGGATCCCACCACCGCCCCAGCAGGGTGCCGGTGACGGAGACGGCAACACCCAGGCAGCCTGAGCCTGTCCCTCGCTGCTCCTCGCTCTCACGGCAAGAACAATCCGCCACGGTGTGCACGTCGGCTCCACGACTCGGTGTTTGTGATCCCGCACTAACGCTGTCAGCGTCCGGCGGGTCTGCGACGGAGGGGCCGGGCCTAGTCGTAGGGCTGGTAGCGAGGGCCGCGGCCGGAGCTCAACAGGCGGCTGTGCGGTCCGGGCGCGCAGTGCCCGGGTTGGGCAGTGCTCGCCGCAGGCGCCTTGGTCGCATCGCTCCTCGCGGTTGGTGCCACCCCCGCGGGCGCCGCCACCGACAAGGCCGACAACAAGGCCAGCACGGGAGCATGCGTGGGCGACGCCACTGGCGACCACATGTTCACCGATGTGTCTGACGATCACGCCTTCGGCGATGCCATCAACTGCGTCGCGTACTACGGGATCACCAACGGCACCGGTGACGGCTCGGCGTATTCTCCGAACCAGGACGTGACCCGGGCTGAGATGGCCGTGTTCATCGCCCGTGCCGCTGGAGTTGCCGGCGTTGACTTGGGCGAGGCCATGGGTGATGAGTTCGACGACATCGGCGACACCTGGCAGGAGGCCCGCGACGCCATCAACCAGCTCGCCGACAACGGCATGATCGCCTCGGGCGGCGACTTCAGGCCCGACGACGCGATCACCCGGGCCGAGATGGCGACGTTCCTGGTCGGTTTCCTGGCTGAGGCCTCACCGATCGTGACGATCGACTCCGACGGTGCGATCCAGTTGGGCGAGTCCGGCTCGGCCATGGTGGCCGACGACAACTTCGCCGACGCGACCGCCTCGGTGCCAGTGGCCAACGACAAGGAGATCTCCGCGATCTACGAGTTGGGCATCACCAAGGGCGCCAGCGCGGCTGCAGTGCAGGACAACGACGAGCCGCCTCTGGACTACAACTACGAGCCGTTCGGCACGGTGAACCGTGGCGCGATGGCTGCGTTCATCACCCGGGCCCTGGCTCACACCCAGGCCCGTCCTGAGGGTGTCTCCGCCCAGTACGACGGCAACGACGTGGTCGTTTCGGCCCGTGATGAGAACTTCGCACCGGTGGCCAACGTCACGGTCGATGTGTTCCGCATCGACGCCAGTGGCGTTGACCTGGCCTTCCGCGGCGACGGAAGCTGCGGCGAGGTTGACCAGGTGTCGGAGACCGGCAATTACGTGTGCGAGATCGACGGCGCCGATCTGATTACTGGCGGCGGCGGCGACTCGAGCGTGGCTCTCGGCGACATCGACATGGGCGGAACGGTCGTCTGGGCGTGGACCGGTGACAGCGAGGACACCGTGGACGGCGACACCGACCTGTACCGCCTCGACGTTTCCGAGTCGGAAGAGACATCGGCGGCCGCACGGGTCCACATCGGAACCGAGTTCGCCGGTCTGAAGGCGCATCTGGGCTCGTCTGTGCTCTACACGGTCCAGCTCCAGGACGCTGACGGCGAGGATGTGACTGTCGGCACCGACGGCGATGATCCGGCCGAGTTCCTGGTCACCTATGCGGTCACCGCGATCATCCCGGATCCGGCCGACACCGACCCGACCAACGGGATCGACCTCATCCCCAGCCCGCAAGGCGAGGCGACGAGGGCGACGCTTCCGATCACCACTGACTCGGACGGCAAGGCGACCTTCTCGGTCTCCGCGCTTCCCGATCAGGCGCCGAACTTCAAGGCCGACAAGTACCGGGTGGACATCTGGATCCAGCCGCGGCCCGACGGCAACGCTCCGGATGCTGCTGCGGATACTTACTTCGTCGGCACTCCGGCGGTGGCTCGTGTCCCGGCCCAGAACGGGATCGTGACGGTGCGCTCTGGTGCGACCGGGGACAACCCGGGCCTCACCTTCAGCACCGAGGCCGGCGCGCATCACGAGAACAGCGTGACCATCGACACAGCTGACTATGCCGCTGCGTCGGCTCGCGGTGCCAGCAACCGGGCCACGGTGTCCGTGAAGAACCAGTACGGCGATCCGATTGCGGGCGCCCGGGTCTCGCTGGCCAGCAGCATCTCCGATCTCGTGATCGGTGGCGGCCGGGCGTTGGCCGTGGGCCGCAACGGCTCCTACACCTTCGGCTACGAGCGTGAGGGTTCTGACGCAGTTGCAGAGACACTGACCGCTACGTGGACCTACACCCAGGACGCCGACAACGATGGCACCGCCGACGACCCAGCGAGCCGCACAGGCACCGCGACGGTCGAGTGGGCCGCAGCCGCTGGCGCCACTGGATCCGGTGTGGAGATCAATGAGTTCGACACGGAGACGAACACGATCTTCCTGGGCGGCACCGGTGCCGCGCAGGTGCTCAGCTACGACTCCAACGACCGGTTCAACATCGATGCCGACGGCAGCGGTGGAGACGATCCGGCGGCTTCCAGCTACGCCGCATTCGAGAGGTCCATCTCGGATGACGACACTCTGAGCTGGACAATCGTTAGCCGTGGCAGCAGGGCCACCAACACCTTCACGCTGATCAAGGCTCAGTAGTAAGGAAGCCACAACCCAGACCCCGAGGGAGGCCCCGGCCAAGTGCCGGGGCCTCCCCCCCATTCTTCGTACAGCTTGCCCAGCCAACGGACTGGGTCGAGGCCCCTAGTTACCTACAACCGGACCGCCCGTTCCGCCTCTAGCGGATGGCGGTGCTTTCGTCTGTTGTTCTTGCTGCGGTTTGACGCGGGGGACAAACGAGGGACAGGATAATGCACTTTATTCTGCGACTTGAGACGACGGAGGTGCCACGGAGATGGGCAGGCTCACCGCTGCACGCGTCCGAGCACTCAAATCGCCGGGCAAGTACCACGACCAGCACGGCCTCATCCTGAGAGTTGCGCCTGGAGGGTCCAAGCAGTGGATCTGGCGGGGCACGGTCCGGGGGCGGCGCCGCGACCTGGGCCTGGGTGCGGTGGCCTACACGTCTCTGGCCGAGGCCCGCGACGTCGCCTACCAGTACCGCAAGCTGGCCCGGTCCGGCGGCGACCCGGCTTCGTTGCGGCCCGACGGCAGCGTCCCCACTCTCGCCGAGTCCATCGAGCTGGTCATCGACATCCACCGCGGGGGCTGGAAGGACGGCGGCAAGTCCGAGGAGAACTGGCGGTCGTCGCTGCGGCGTTACGCCTGCCCGCAGATCGGCTCGATGGGTGTCGATGAGATCACGACCGCGGATTTGGTGCGGGTGCTGCGTCCGATCTGGCACGACAAGAGCGAGACGGCCCGCAAGGTGAAGACCCGGCTGGGCGTGATCATGCGCTGGGCTGTGGCTGAGGGCTACCGCCGCGACGATCCCGCAGGTCCGGCGCTCAACGCTGCGCTGCCTCGCCACACTGCTCCGGTGAGGCATTTGGCCAGCCTGCCTCACGGCGAGGTGGCCGAGGCGTTGGCCAGGCTCGATTCGTGTGACCGGATGTGGCGTCCGACGGTGGCGTGTTTGTGGTTCATCGCGGCGACGGTCGTTCGCAGCGGCGAGGCCAGGCTGGCCGTGTGGGACGAGATCGATCTCGACACCGGCACCTGGACGGTGCCCGCGGGGCGCACCAAGACCCGCCGGGAGCACACGGTGCCGTTGTCGCCGGTGGCGCTGGCCGCGCTCGACGAGGCCCGCAGCTACCGCAACGGCTCCGGGAGGGTGTTCCCGTCGCAGACCGGCCGGACGCTGACCAACGGCGCGCTGAGCCGGTTCACCCGGGTGGAGGGCTTCACGCCCCACGGCCTGCGGGCCTCGTTTAGGACGTGGTGTGCCGAGACCGGGGTGCGCCGCGAGGTGGCGGAGGCGGCGCTGGCGCACTCGGCCGGTGTCGTGGAGCGGGCCTACCAGCGATCCGATCTGCTGACGGCGCGCCGCGAGGTCATGGACGCCTGGGGCGAGCTGCTCCTGGGGGCCGCTCCCGGCCTCGTAGCGGCGGGGCGCCGACCGCCGCTACGAATCCTCAACGGGGGATAAACCGGGGACAAGGCCATGAAGTGGCCATCGGGCCTCACAGCCCGTACCGGCGAGCGTCAGCTGTTCGGGCGGGTCCTTACGGCGGGCAGTCGCGGTGGTAGTGGTCCGGTGCGGCCCGCAAGCTAGCCTTGGCTCTAACAACCACGAATCACGAACCCGGTCAGACACCTTTTTCGGTGGCTGGCCCGGTGCCTGTCCCACAGTTCGTCACCCAACCGAATAGGCTGCACCATCAGGAGAGGACAATGGCCATGACCACGACACCGCCCTCTGGCGAACCCGAGGCGCACGGCTCGGATGGCCGTCAGGCTGGTCGCCGCGGGCGAGATGGACGCCTACGGCGTGTGTGGGAGCGGCGCGGGTCTCGGCTGGCCGTTGGGGTGGCCGCCGCTGCTATTGCGTTGACGGCGGCAGCCGTGGCGCTCGCACAGGGGATCGGCACGTTCCGTGACGTGCCTGACAACCATTACGCCCGCGACGCGACGCAGTGGGCCGTTCAGAACGGGATCACTGTGGGATGTCGAGACGGCACGTACTTCTGCCCCGAGCGCACAGTGAACAGAGCCGAGTCGGTGACGTTCCTCCACCGCTACCAGAACAACGTGATCAGCCCTCTGGAGAATCGGGTCCGAGCGCTGGAGGGCCGGTCCGTCCAAGGGCCGACCACGCCCTTCGACCCAAACGCCGGGTTCGGGAACCAGCCGCCAGCCACGACGGTGCCGCTGCGGAAGTTCACCACCAGAGGCACCCAAACCCAGATCCGCTCGTTCAACCTCCCGGCAGGCGTATACGAAGCCGTGTTCACGCTGGAGGCCACCAAGGCAGCAAGAGACCACAATCAGGACACCGACGACGCCCCCGAGCCGGTGACACTGATCCAGGTCGAGTACCGGGAGAACTCGAGCAGCGCGTGGAAGACCTACGCGGTCAGCACGCTGATGCTGGACGGTGGCACCCTGCCGACCGCAGAGTGGCTGTTCCAGCAAAGACCCGCGACGGGGACAGTCGATGTCGAGATCGCGAACGTCCCCGGACGCCTGCCCACCAGCGGCCAAATCAGGGTCAGCGCCTACATGGCCGACAACTCCATCACCCCCAACGACGACGACAACGACCCTGACCGGACCACCAAGTATGACTTCTCTTGGGGCATCATCCTGACCGAGAAGCGGCCCTGAGCGCCTTCCCGGGTTGGAGCGGCCGACCGGCCGTGACGGAAGCCGCCTAGCGCGAAGGCGAAGTACGAGGTCAACGGCTCGGGCAGAAGCCAGTATTGAGTGAGCCCCTCGACGGGGCATTCCCTGTCGCGGACGCGGTGTCGCTTAGGCTTGGACTGCCTAGCGTCGAGTGGAGAGAATGCCGATGCAGCAGCGACTCAGCAGGCCTCGCAAGGGATGGGCCGTTCTGGCCGCCGGTGCGGTGGTGGCGTCACTGCTCGCCGCCGGCGTGACCACCGCCATCGCCACCACCGACACGCCCGACGAGAAGAGCCCGGTGACCGCCTGCCTCGGCGAGGCCCTGACAGACTGGGGCTTCACCGACGTGTCCGACAACCACGCCTTCCACGACTCCATCAACTGCCTGGCCCACTACGGGATCACCATCGGCTGCGGCGACGGCACCGCCTTCTGTCCCGACGAGCCCGTCAAGCGCTGGCAGATGATGCTCTTCCTCGCTCGGGCCCTCGAACCGGCCGGCATCAACCTCAGCCGGGCCCGGCCCCAGAACTTCACCGACCTCGGCAACCTGAACGACGAGGCCCGCAACGCCATCGACCTGCTGGTCACCAACCGCATCGCCGATTCCGCAGGACCCAGGATCTTCGACCCGAACGGCATTGTGAACCGCACCGAGATGGCACAGCTGCTGGTCCGCTTCCTCGATGCGGCCGGGCCGGTGGTGGACATCGACAGCAACGGCGACTTCCTGCTGGACGCCAACGGCGACGGCATCCGGAGCAGGCCCGACGACTACTTCGAGGACGCCAGCGACAGGGTGTCGAGGTTCGAGGACGCGGCCATCAGCGCCGCCTACGAGCTCGGCATCACCACCGGCGTCAGCGCGACTCCCGCCTCTGGCACCGCCCAGCCCGGCCTGGACTTGTACTACGAGCCGTGGGGCGACGTGACCCGGGGACAGATGGCCGCCTTCATCCTCCGCACCCTGGGCCACACCCTGGCCCGCCCCAGCGGGCTCAGCGCCCAGTACGACGGAAACGAGATCAGGGTGTCGTTGCGGAACGACGACTTCGAGCCCGTGGACCGCGCCCCCGTAGACATGTTCTACATCGAGACCGACGACGTCGACGAGGCCTTCACGTCGCGGGACACCTGCAGCTCTGAGGTCGAGTCCGTCGACGGCGCCATCGTATGCGAGATCGACTCCTCGGACCTGGTCACCGACAACGACGGCGAGGTCTCGCTCAACGTTCCCCAGACCATCAGCGACGGCGCCGACACCACGGTGTGGGTCTGGACCGGCCGCGAGCGCGACAAGGTGGACCGGCGCACCGACCTCGTCCGCTTGGACGTCGTGCCGTCCGAGCAGCCCCAGGGCGCCACCACCGCCAAGATCTCCACCACATTCAGGGGTTCGAGAGCGAGATTCGGCGTCACCGTCACCTTCACCGTGCAACTCCAGGACTCGAACGGCAACGATGTCAGCGTGGGCCTCGACGGCCAGCGCCCCGCCGAGTGGACGCTCACCGAGGAGCTGCTGCAAGATGCGACCGTAGACGGCGATCCGGACAGTACGAGCGCAGTCAAGTTCAAGAACGCGAGGACGGTGAGGTCGGACTCCCGCGGCCAGGTCACGTTCTCGGTGTCGGAGCAGCGCCTCAGCACCTGCACGGCCAACTCATGCACCCGCACCTTCAAGCTGACGGAGCTCTCCAACGCGCCCGCCGTGGCCGTCAACAGCGATCTCGTCAAGCGGAGTGCGGGCCGGCTCGACGGTGACGTGTACTATCTGGAGTTCAGCAGCGCCGCGCCCACCTTGACGAATTCTGTGGTGACGCTGACCGTGCCCAATCCCTACATCAACGTGCCGGACCGGGGCTCCGTCGCCAACACCGCCATCGTGACCGTGCACAATGAGTACGGCGAGGCTCTCTCCGCCGCTACGGCCAGTCTTGCAAGCGACAAGACCACCAACCTCACCGCCCAACGCTTCACCATCGGCCGGGACGGCCTCCACCGGTTCAACTACCGGTATGACGACGTTGGCGGAGAGGTGGAGACCCTCACCGCCACCGTCGACCCCGACGGCTCAGGATCCGCTCCCGACCTGGGTTCCAAGACGGCGCACGTGTACTGGCCCGTGCTCACCAGAGAGCCAACCGCAACCGACAACAAGTACATCCTGTTCGGCGACACGAGCCGCAACGAGCTCATAGTCGACATGGGCGCCAACATCTACCGCACCGCGGGTGCTGAGCCTGTGAGAGTGGTCTACGACAGCGACCACCGGTTCGACGTGCAGCGCGCCAACGACGACGAGCCGGTACCGGTGAACTCGATCGAAGACTTCGAGAAGGCTCTGGCCGTGTATCTCGCCAACAGCCCCGAGACCAACGCCTGTCTGCGGTGGTCGGACTACGAGAACAGAGTAGCGACATTCGAACTGTGGCACTCCTGCTAGCAAGGCTCCGCCCGACGCGGAGCGGCGTACCAGATCGATACCTCGATTTGTACCCCGGCGGTCCACGGGTAGGCCGCTTTGGCCGACCCAAGCTCAGCTCAGGTCAATCTCCGTGACGAACTGGGTGCTGTCGATCCGGTAGTTGCTCCAGGACAGGCTCAGGCTCGGGGTGTTGCGTCTGAGATCGTCGGCGAGTTCGGCCTCGAAGTCGGCCATCGACGTGGGTGCGCCCCGCAGCCTGAACCGGTCGTTGCGGTCGTAGGCCAGCAGCACGGGGCCGCCGTCGTCGACCACGATCTGTCCGCGGCGGACGTCGCCGGACAGCACGGCACTGTCGTCGCCGGTGGGTGCGGCGTCGACGGTCCAGTACACCGTCTTGGTCTTGCTCCTGCCGGGGGTGCCGGTCGCGCTGGCGTCGGCGGTCAGGGTCTCCGTCGCGCGGCCCGCGCCGCTGTAGCGATAGGAGAACTGGCGCGAGCCGTCGCTGTCGGCTGGGCCTGTGCTCCAGCGCGCTCACCGCGAGCACGCCCCAGCCCGAACGGCGCCGCCTCATCGACTGGACCATGGATGCCCTGCCTCGTGGCCGTCGCCGGTGCCGGTGGTGACCCCGTAGTGGGCCAGGCAGTTGATGTAGTCATGGAAGATGTGGTTGTCGGACACGTCGGTGAAGCCCCAGTAGTACACGACGCGAACGTGAGCCATGACGCGGGGAGGCCCCGGCACTAGGGCCGGGGCCTCCCCTTCGGGTTTGGGTTGGTTGTCTAGCTGTTCGGCATCGCTACGCCGGGGTGATCAACGTGAACTCGTTGACCGCCCTGCCCTGGAGGCTGTACGTCTCCCATCTCACGAGGAAGCCCGTGAATGTGGACAGGCGCCTCTCGAACCCGGCATAGGTGGTGACCGAGGAGCTGTCCGCCGGGCTGGTCGCAACGCCGCCGATGATGACGTTGTACCGGTCGTTCTCGTCGTAGTAGAACACGGTCACGGCATCGTCTGCGCCTGCGTAGATCGTGTTCGCATCCTTGTCGAACGAGCGGATCTGCTGCCCGGTGCCCTGCGCGGCTCGGGCGGTTGCAGCCCACCTAACCGTCGCGGTGCCCTCGACGGGGCCAGTGCCTGTGGCGTCCGGGCTGTCATCCCCGTCGGTGTCCACGCAGGTCGTCGTGGAATCTGCACAGCCGTCGTCGTCATGATCCCATGAACCCGTCAGTACCGCATCGTCGGAAGCACCGTTCTCTCGCGTGTAGCCGAACGTGTAGGAGCCGTCACGGCCCGTAGCTATCGCTCTGTCGTTGGCGATCGGGATCGAGCGCTCAGTAGGAGCAGTGTTCGGATCATCGTCAAGATCCTCCGTATCCGGCGGGTCGCTGCGCGCGTCGGTCATGAGCGACACGTCGGCGCCCGAGATCGGGTCGTTGTACTGGTCCACCGCCGTCACCGTGGCCCGGGTGCTGGCCCCTCGCGAGTTCGAGGCGATGTACCTCGCGGCAGGCGTGACAGACACGCTCACCCCCGGTACGACCGTGGCGTCCCCGTCAACGACTCGCAGCCTCCCCGGGGCGTTGGGTTCCGTGCTGAAGACGAGAGCGTCCCAGTAATCTGCGAGCTCGGTCGCCGCCTCGCGCACCGGTACGAGCCTGGTGGTTTGCGACGCGGGCGTGGGTTCATCGTCCGTACCGAGGTAGTAGGCCATACCCCTCGTGTTGCCCGAGTCGCCCTGCTGGCCCTGGATATGGACCTCAACCACGTACTCGTCACGGTCAACCGACGGATTCAAGTCGGGGAGCGCCGAGACCGAGAAGGTCGCCTTACCGTCGTCGTCGGTGGTGAGCGGGAACGTGTTCTGCACATACGACCCCTGCACGTTCCGCCGGTACCGGTTGTTGGTCGGTCCGACCGGTTCGGTCATATCGAACGCCGTCGTATTAGGGATGACTGCGTAGATCGACGTGGTGACGAGGAACCGGCTCGGCCTCGGATCTGTGTCGTCGGGACCGATGGTGGTATCAGCACCGAACTTGTCCTCGAGCTGCAGGGTGTAGAGCACTGAGGAGCCCAGGTGCACCTTCTTGATACCGGGATGGTCGGCCTTGATCCTCACCTGGACGCCCGCGCGTGGGGTGTCCTTAGTGGCTTCGAACCTGTACAGCACGGTGTCGTCGTCCAGCTTGTCTCCGCCCTCGCCGGTCCAGGCCCAGACCGTGGTGCCGCCGTCGTCTGGGCTGTCAAAGTGCACGCGGGCGTCGCCGTCGCCTCCGGTGATCGGATCGGCGCCTTCGATCTCGCAGCCGTACTTGCCGGTTCCGACATTGTCGACATCGATGCTGCACTCTCCGTTGCCCTTGAAGGCCGCGTCCTCTGAGCTGGTGGGGATGCGGATCACATCCACCGTCTCACCGGCTATCGGCTGGAACTCGGCGTCGCGCATCGACACGACCACATTGCCCGTGATCCAGTCGTGCTGCGCGGTGACCCCCTCGGGCCGCGCCGAGGTGTGGGCCAGAGCCCGTGTGATGAACTCAGCCATCTGACCCCGATCGACCGTGCCGAACGGCTCATAGTTGTAGTCCAGAGGCGGACGGTACTTGTTCTGCACCGAGGCCGCACTGGCGCCCTTGGTGACGCCCAGCTCGAACAGCGCAGAGATCTCGCCATCGTTCTCGGCAGGCATAGCATCACGCGCGTCCTGGAACCAGTCCCAGTTGGCGGCGGTCGTCCTGCCGGACAGGCGGAGCACTCCCTGGGTGTCCTTCCAGATGTTCGGAGCGGCCTCGACCATCAGCCCCACCAGGAACGTGGCCATCTCGGCCCGTGTGATCGCGTCGTCGGGCCTGAACTCGCCGCCCGAGGGGATCATCCCCTTGGCGCCCAGAGCGTTGATCGCGTCCTGGGCCTCCTGCCAGACGCCGCCGATGTCGCTGAAGCCTCCGCTTCCGGAGCCGACGTCGACGCCGGCAACCCCGGCGGCACGGGCGATGAACACCGCCATCTCGGCCCGGGTCACGTCCTGGTTCGGGGAGTACGTGGCGCCGTCACCGGTGCCGTTGGTGATCCCGTAGTACGCGACGCAGTTGATCGCATCGCCGAAAGCGTGACCGTCGGACACATCGGTGAACATGTGATCGTCAAGCGCGGCACCCACGCATGCCGACAACACCGTGGCGTTGTCGGCCTTATCATTGGCGCCCGCCTGGGCGCCCGCTGGGCTCGCTCCAACCGCGAGGAGCGATGCGATCAAGGCGCCTGCGGCGAGCACTGCCCAACCCGAGCGCCGCTTCTTCACTAGCTGGGGCATCGG
This sequence comes from Candidatus Aldehydirespirator sp., assembly GCA_965220645.1. Taxonomy (GTDB): domain Bacteria; phylum Actinomycetota; class Acidimicrobiia; order Acidimicrobiales; family Aldehydirespiratoraceae; genus Aldehydirespirator. The sequence goes on from OZ244836.1 coordinate 26,642, forward strand.
CCCCTCCTTTGCTTGTGCTTGGGGCACAGGCCCCTTCAAATGGGGCATGTGCCCCTCCTTTCTATACCTGGTTTCCATCTGTGGCAAGTTCGGCCCGGACGGATCCGCGCGCCTCGCACATGAAGACCGTTTGAGATGCAACTTGTACCACGTTATCCGCGCTGTCCAACGGCTGCACCCCCTTCGATCACTCGTCCGGGACGTTCGAAGAACCCTACCACGATGGTCGGGCCCGTGACGGGCGGAAAGTGTAGCACGGTGGGCTGTTCAACGCGTTCAATCATCGTCAATCACATCCCAGTCTCGACCCGTAGCTGACACCACTGCCCCGGGCGCCGAGAGGCGGCGCCTCTTGTCGAACACGTCTCGACATCGTACTAGCACCCATCGCGCGGAGCAACTACCCGTCACACCGCACAAAGTAACGCGTGGAGGCATGGCGTACGTGCATTTCCGGCAAATCTCCCACAGGGCCCCGGAATTCCGCCCCGCAAGCCGCCTCACCAACCGTCAGGCGGAGGGTCCGGGAACTCCAGCGGCGGGGGCGGCAACTCCGGCGGAGGGGGCGGGAACCACACGCCGCCGGGCCCGGAGGGCAGGTCGAGCCGGTCGAGCCAGAAGTTGCAGGCCCGCTCGGCGTCGATGACGAGCTCGTCCTCGTCGACCACCGTGGAGACGCCGTCGGCCACCACCAGCTGCCCGCCCACCAGCACATGGCGCACCATCGAGCCATGGGTCTGGTGCACCACCGCATGCAGGGGATCGAGCAGCGGGGCCTGAAGCAGCGAGCGGGCCGGAACCAGCACTATGTCGGCCGCGCAGCCCGGCGACAGCTCGCCGACCTTCACCCGGGGGGAGTCGGCGGGGGCGGGGGTGCTGGCGGGGATCTTGGCGGTGGCGTGGCCGTCGGCGTGGATGTAGGCGGGGGCGTGGCCGTTGGTCTCGATATTGGTGGGGAGCTCGGAGTCGGCGAGGGAGTCGGCGGCGTGGGAGTCGGCGGGGGCGGCCGCATCGGGGAAGGCAGCGGCCGCCCCACGCCAGGTGGCCATCTGCAGCACGTCGCGAGACGACAGAACGGCAGGGTCACCAGAATCAAGCGACTGCATATGAAGCTCGGCCCGCATCTCCGAGAACAAGTCGGTCATCATGTCGACGCCCAGGCCCACGTTGACCCCGGCCGCGAGCAGGTCGGGCACCCGGGTCACACCCTTGGCCAGCTTCATATTGTTGGACGGGCAATGGGCGACGCTCGTGCCGTTGGCGGCCAGGATCTCGATCTCGTCGTCGTCGAGGATCACGCAATGGGCCAGCACAGTGCGCTCGGACAGGAAACCGGCCCGCTCCAGGGCCACGATCGGCTTGGCGTCTGCCTCCCTGCGCCACTGGACGCGCTCGGCGACGGTCTCCGAGGCGTGGGTGTAGGTGCCGGCGCCGAGCTCCGCGGCCAGGGCCGCGCTGCGTTCGAACTCCTCGACGGTGGCCTGACGGATGCTCACCGGGGCCACGAACAGGCGCTCGGGGGTGACGGCCGTGTGCTCCAGGAGGGCCCGGATGTTGTCGGCGGCCTGCTCGAAGGACTCGCACACCGGGTCGTAGGGGCGGGTCATGATCCCCCGGGCGTAGGCCCAGCGGATCCCCGACGACTCGTAGGCGGCGATGCAGGCCTCGTCCAGCTCGGGCTCGTGGAACGTGTAGGCGTGGTCGACGACCGAGGTGATGCCGCACTTGAGGCGCTGGAGGGTGCCCAGCAGAGCGGCCACCCTGTACTCGTGCGGACCCATGTGGGCCTGGGTGGCCCACTGGACCCGCAAGAACTCGTCCAGGGGCAGGCCCTCAGCGACGGGCAGGCCCGGGGCGAGGACCCGCAGATGGTCGTGGACGTCGACCATGCCCGGCATGGCGATCAGGTCCTTGCCGTCGATGGTGACCGGCTTGGAGTGCTCGAGCAGGGGTTGTTCGGGTGGCGGGACCAGGGCCAGCGGGGTGGTGTCGGCGGTGGCCGGGACGATGGCGGCGATCACGCCGTCGCGTATGTATATGTGGCAGCGCTGAGGCTCCAGGTCGCGGCCCACGAGGGCGGTGACATTGGTGATGGCGCCCACCGTCGGGGCCATCACCCGGGCGTTCACCCCGTCGGGGGCCTCGGGAGGTTCGAGGTCGTGGGGGTCTGTGGGGTCGAAGGGATCGCCGCTGGTCATAGAACTCGGGTGCGGGGACTACTCACGGGAACACTCCGATGCGGGCGGCGGTGGGGGGTCACGGGAATACTCCGGTGCGGGGACTACTCACGGGAACACTCCGGTGCGGGCGGCGGTGGGGGGTCACGGGAACACTCCGGTGCGGGCGAAGCCGACCAGGCCGGTGGTGTCCAGGCCGTCGAGGCCCAAGGTGGCCAGCGTGCGGCCCTCGGCCCGGAAGTCCCGGCCCAGCATGGCCGAGGAGATGTCCACCAGGCTGTCCACCACCGGGGTCGGCACGCCCGTGGCCTTGCCCAGCGACGACGCCAGCACCAGCGCATAGGGCACGTCCTCCGTGAGATAGCGGGTGTCGAGCCCGCCGTCGTCGCCCGTGGGGGCATACGACACCATCAGCTTGCTGGCCCTCACCGTGTCGAACAGGGTGGCGTCGGGGCCGAGGTCGGGAGCGAAGCCCTGAGCCACCAGGAAGTCCAGGTAGCGGCGGGGCTCCCTGGAGTTGAGCGCCCGTCGCAGAGCCAACAGTTCGGTGTCAACAGTCTCAATCACATTCACCACCGCCGGCGTGGCGCCCTCGCCCCACAACAACATTCCGCCAGTGCGGTTCTGGAGAGTACCGGCGTTGGCAATCATTGCGGCTACATGATCTATTGCGTTGTAGTTGGCCAGCACCGTGTTCCACACCGTGTCGGTGGCGGAGACATAGGGCCAGACATCGCCGATCAACTCCATCACGCGGGCGGTGTGGGCCGGGGTGGCGGGCAGGGTGGCGATCAGCACCCCGCCGAACTTGCGGAAGGCGGTGACCGAGCCCGGGCCGGTGGGGCGGGCCAGGTAGGGCAGGGTGTTGGCCTCGGCGATGGTGGCGGGGACGTCGATGGCGTCGATGGCCCGGCGGGCCACGATGGCGCCGCTGCCCTCGCCCAGGAACAGCACCGTCTGATCGGCCGTGACGTGGGGGGCGATGGCGGCCACCCAGCGGTCGTGGGCGAAGCACGGGACGACGGTGACTATCAGGTCGGCCTGGTGGAGTGCTTCGGGGATGCTGCCGGCCACGGTCACCGGGTGGGATTCGGGGCCGAGCCAGTCGTTGGAGACTGTGACCGCTCGGCGGGCCGCGACGGGCTCAAGGTTTGACCTGAAGTCGTCGAAGTCGGCCAGGGTTGTGGCGCGGCCGTGGCGGGACATGTCGGCGGCCACGGCGAGCGCTCCGCCGCCGGAACCAAGAACAGCGACCTTCATGGGTCTCTCCTTATGTATAGGTAGGCACTACGCACTACGCACTACGCACTACATATCTATGTAGGCACTACTACGGGTGTCTCGGGCGAATTGATGACGAGAGGGTGCCTTTCTATATCCGCCGCACGGAACAGGCCCGACCCGGCGTCCTCTTCACACTGTTTCAAAGACGCGGCCACCCGATCGGCTACACCAGAACCATCGGCCCACACCCCGACACCAAATCTCGGGACAAATCCCCCCGATTTCCCAAGAAATCCCACCGATATCCCCAAGAAGAGCGCACAACCTATTTCGAGAACCTGCTACTCATGGAACCAGACACCCCCAACCGGAGACCACCCAATGCCCGACACCGCCCGCCCCGAGTTCAACCCACAGCTAGCCGAACTGCTCAGCAGCCCCACGGCCGAGTCATCTCCCGGCAGCTGCGGGCGTTCATCGAGCTCATGAAGCACAACCCCGCAATCGGCAATGAGGACGTACTTCGCGAGCTTGAGGACAAAGCCGACGGAACTGGCCTCATCGAGTGTCTCCGCTCCATGAGCAACGAGTGCGCGGCCATCAGCACAGCCGCCGACCTTCCCTCGCCGCGCGAGAAGGCGAGGCGCTACGCCGGCGCCCTCAACAGAGTCATCAAGGAACTAGAACGCATCCGCGACAGGGCCGCTGCCCATGTGGCCGGCGACGTCAGAGACCAACTCATCACCCTCGACGAAGACGGCGACGACGACCAACTCGCCTACGAGATCGAACTCGCCGCCAGGCCGTACATGAGCCGCTAAGCCTGACCGCCACCTCCACGCGGCAATCCTCGAAAGGAACCGACGATGCGCACAGCCACAAACTCCGCGAGAGGTACCCGGATGCTGTACCTCGACGACTCGGGCGCTATCTCACCCAAGCACTCCTCCGGCGCCGTAGTCATCGGAGGGCTCTCCATCTCATCAACGAAGGTCCCCAGGCTGACCCGCCGAATCTCCGGCGCGAAAGCCCACCACTTCCCCGATCGCGGCCGGCCCTCCTCGTGGGAGCTGAAATCCACCGAGCTGCTCACACCTAGGGCCTGGAGGAACCGAAGAAACCAAGCCCTGGTGCTGGAGGTGGTCCGAATCCTCGGAGGACTCGACTGCACCGTCTACACCGCGAGCATCGACAAGGCCAGGATGCATCACTCGATGGCAACGAAAACCTCGCTGCCGATGCAGCTGCACAGGCTCGTCGAGCACTTCGCGGTCGAATGCGCTCACCGCAAAGAGATCGGCCTCATCGTCATGGACCGCTCCGAGAACCGCCTCGACGCCCACGCGAGCCACTGCGTCGCGAGCTACGTGACCTCCAAGGACCTGCCGTTGCACCCTGTAGTCCACTACGTCGACTCCATGACCTCAGAGCCGACCCAGGCCGCGGACCTGATCTCAGCGGCGCGGCGCCGCACCATCGAAGGCACCCCCGGAATGCACATCCTCAACACCCAGCTGGCGAACCTGCGGCCCCAAGGCCTCACCGCGAAGCGCACACACACCCACCGGCCCTGGACCAACCAAATCGTCGTCATCTAAAACAGGTCTCGTTTGCAACCACGGTGGCAAGCGGCCTATCATCAAAGCGGCCTGACGGCTCCGGTTAGTAGGTTTCGGCTGAACACGACCGTACGCCCCAGGTGTCTGGGACCCCGGAACGCACGGGGTCCCTTTTCTTTGCCCCTGTGGAAAACCGCCGCACCACAACGCCAGGCGGTGAGGGTGACCAGTTCACCCGGCACCAAGCACCTGGGCCTTCACAGCAACGAAAGCACGCCCCTCCAGGGTGGCCCGCGCTTGCCCTGGTCAAGCGTGGCGCAGCAGGGGGCTGGTGACCGCGGTGCCGAGCCGTATGCGGCTGGTGGCGAGGGCGCCGGCGGTGAGGGTGGCGCCGACGTCGCGGTGCATGTAGTGGTCGGGCCACCAGACGTCGTCGAAGCCGGTGCGCTCGGCGCAGGCGGCCAGGCGGGCCAGGCCGGCCACGTTGCGGTCGGCCCGCAGGGTGGTGCCCAGGCGTATGTCAGCCACCTTGATCTGCGGGGGCGGGCGGGGGGCTCGATGGGGGGCCGGCGGTGGCGTCCATATGGGCGTCTATATGTACGTCTATATGTACGTCTATATGTAGGTGCGCTCGGAGACGGTCGGTGAGGTCGGGGGCGGGGGTCGTGGTGACTGCGGCTCGCAGGGCGTGGGGCTTGCGGCCCCGGGCGGCGGAGACCTCCAGAAGTTGCTCGCAGTGGTCGGGGGTGGCGCACAGCACGGTGGTGCCGTTGCGGTCCATCTGTTCCCAGGCGTCCTCGGGGTGCCAGGACTTGAGGAGGCCGGCGGTGGCGCCCCGCAGCAGGGCGGGGAGGATGCTGGCCTCGAGATGGAACGGCTGGGCCAGCGGGGTGGGGCACAGCGTGGCGTCTTCCGGGGTCAGGTCCAGCTGGTTGGCGACGGCGGTGGCAGCCTCGATCAGCTCTGCGTGGGTGCGGGTCGTGGTGTCGGCGGCGGGGGCGGTGGCCGAGGCGGGGGCGGTGGCCGAGGCGGGAGCGGCGGCCGAGGCGGGGGCGGCGGCCGAGGCGGGAGCGGTGGCCGAGGCGGGGGCGGCGGCCGAGGCGGGGGCGGTGGCCGAGGCGGGGGCGGTGAGGGCTATCAAGCTGGCGGCAGCGGCGGCCGCGGTGGTGGCCGCGGGTGGCTCGGCGAGAGGGACGGCCTCGGACAGAGCGTCCAACCAGCCGACCGTTCCGGACTGGGGTCCGTCCATGCCGGCGAAGACAGTGCCGCGGCGGGCGGTGCGGAGGGCTGCCAGCGTGGGGCGGACGTAGTCGAAGTGGTCGTTGGTGTAGACGACGGCGTCGGGCGAGGCGGCGGTCATCAGTTCGTGGAAGCGGTCCTTGTCGGCCAGGTCCACCAGCACGGCGGTCGCTCCGAGCCTCCAGGTGCCGAGCAGGGCCACCACATAGTCGAGGCCGGGATGGGCGAACAGGCCGACCCGACCGCCGGGGGTCACGCCGAAGTTGGCCAGCACCGCCGCAGCCCGGGCCATGGCGTCGACGGCCTCCGCATACGTAAGGGAGCGATCACGGTCGACCCAGTGGATCGCAGTAGCGCTGCGGGCGGGGGCGGCGGTGTCGGCGGTGGTGGGGGCGGTGGTGGTGTCGGTGGTGTCGGTGGTGGTGGGGGCGGCGGCGGTGGTGGTGGCGGCGGCGGTGATGGCGGCGGCGGTGTCGGCGGTGGCGGCGGTGGTGGTGGTGGGGGCGGCGGTCAGCAGATCGGCCGCGTTCACGGTCGTCGAGGGGCGGTCCATGAGCACCGGAAACTAGTGGTGGCCAACAGCGCGAGCCGTAGCGGGACCGGGGAGCGGTTCAAACGGACACGGATTCCTACGAGGAAAACAACTCCCAGCCGAAGCGACCGGGTCGGGAGGAGTTAGCCCCATCAGCAGGTTGTCATGCAATGTCATACCCTTGTGCAATAGTCTGTGCATGGTCATTTCGCAAGCTCAGAGGGCCGAAACCGCCGTGACTCAGATGCTGGCCGCAGCCGGCGACGGGAGCGTTGCGGCCGTGGACCTTCGCACGGCACTGGAGATTTCGAGGGCCATCGCCTCGAAGCTGGCCGCCTTCCAGGCCCGGGCGGCGGCGGCGCTGGCCGCGCGGGAGAGCCACGGCGACGGCGGTGCGGGGGTGCTGCGCCATTCCACCGGCGTGTCTCGGCGCCAGGCGGAGGGGCAGGCCCGGGCCGTGCGGATACTCGACGGCATGCCCGTGCTGCGGGACGCGCTCGAGGCGGGGAAGGTGTCATTCGCCAATGCGGCCCGGCTGGCGGATGCGGCCGAGGCCACCAGTGCCGATGCGGTGCAAGCCGATGCGGAGCTGTTGTCGAAGGCCGAGTCGATGCCTGACGACCTGTTCTCACGGGAGGCGCGGCGGTGGGCCGCTCGACATCAGCCCGACGGCGGTGAGGCTGGCTACGCCCGGCGTCGGGCCCGGCGGTGGTTGCGCATCTGGGACGGCGAGGACGGCATGACCCATCTGCGCGGCGAACTCGATCCCGTGACCGGGGAGAGGGTCCGCAACCGTCTGGAGGCCGAGGCTCGCCGTGTGCGTCAAACCGACCCACGTGACGAGCGACGCAGCCGGCACTCCGCTGTGGCGAGGCACTACCAAGCGGACTGCGACCGCCGCCCAGCTCAAGGCGCTCATCGCTCGCGACGGCGGCTGTGTCGGCTGCGGCTGCCATCCCGCACTGTGCCAGGCCCATCACATCAAGCCCGCCTCGCAGGGAGGGCCGACCACCATCTCCAACATGGTGCTGCTGTGCTGGAACTGCCACAACAAGGTCCATCACCACCAGTGGACGGTCACACGCCGCCATGGACGGTTCGGGCTGCTGCCCCCGGAGCGAACCCGCTGGGGCCCGGCCCGCGCTCCCGATCCCCCGGCAGGGCGACCTCCCGGGGGTCGCGGGGGCTCCGGGCCGGGAGCGACTCGGCCCGAGCCAGCCCCTGCCCTTGGGACACCGAATCCGCCATCGGTGCCGCCCGCCGAGCCGCTGTTCACCCTCATGTAGACGTCCGACTCCGCAGCCCGGCTCCACGGCCGACACCCCGAACGGGTCAACCGCATCCGAGCCGGTGACCCAGCGGCGGTCACCCGTTTGGCCGTCATCCGTTTCTTGACAATCCAACCCGCGGCATCAACCCAGCCAGTCACCCGGCGGGGCCGGGACCCGGGCCCGAGCCCCAGGGTCCGGCGCCAACCAGCCTCGGCGGGGGCACAATCCCTGGCCTGAGCAATGGGGCCCCGGCTCAGCCGGCGTCGGCGGCTCGGCGGGCCAGGCCTAGGCGGCTCGGTGGGCCAAGCCTAGGCGGCTCGGTGGGCCAGGCCTAGGCGGTCGGCCTTTCCGCTGAAGGTGCGGGGCATGGCCTCCAACTCGGTCATGGTGGCCGGCAGGAGAGCGGGCGGCACGGTGGCTCCGGCGTGGGCGATCAGGTCGTCGGGGGTGACCGCGTGGCCGGAGCGGGCCTCGTAGAACCCAGCCAACTCGCCGTCGCCCCGGTCCACCACGGCGGCATGGAGCACAGCCGGGTGGCCGTAGAGGGCGTCCTCCAGCTCACGCAGGAACCCGCCCCTCGCGGCGGCAGAGGCGGCCTCGCCGGTGCGGCCCAGCACCTTTATGTGACCGTCGGGGTCGGCCACGGCCAGGTCACCGGTGTGGAGCACGCCGCCCTGGGTGGTGGCTGCGAAACGGTCCGGCTTGTTGCGGTACTCCGGGAAGAAGCCGTGACCGACCAGCACCTCGCCCACCTCGCCTGCGGGCAGCTCGTCGAAGGGCTCGTCGAGACCGGCCACGTAGGAGGAGCGGTCGGGCAGGGGACGGCCCACCCAGCCCTCCAGAGCCCGCTCGCCGTCGGCGGGGCTGCCCATGGCCATGAACCCTCCCATCTCGCTCTGCCCGTAGCTCTCCAGCAACGAGATGCCGAGCGTCGCCAGGTAGTCGCGCTTGATGCGGGGGGCCAGGGGCGAGCCGCCCGACAGGGCCACCCGGAACGGCGGATCGTCGGCTGCATCGGGGGCGTTCACTATGTCGGCCAGGGTGAGCGGGTAGGCGACCAGCACGGTGGCGCGGTGGTCTCGGGCCACCTGCCACATCTCGGCGACCGGCCGGCCCGCCACCAGGGCAACCGCGGCGCCGGTGTGGACGGCAGGCATCAGGGCGGCGACCAGCTGGAAGCTGCTGGGGATGGGGGTGGTGGCCAGCAGGACGTCGTCGTGGCCGAGCCCGAGGCGGTCGGCGATGCACGCGGTGGCCCGGGTCACGTCGGCCGAGCGCAGCACCACACCCTTGGGCAGCCCGGTCGTGCCGGAGGTGTAGCTCAGGTACAGGGGCGCGTCGGGTCCGTGGCGATCGACGGGGTCAGTGGCGGTCGCTGGGGCGGTGACTGGGGCCAGGTCGTTCAGGTCGATCACTGAGTGGGCGCCGGCGGCGGCCAGGACCTCGTGGCGCTCGGTGGCGGCTGCCACTACGGGGGCGTTGACGTCTTCCACGAAGTACGGCAGGGCGTCGGCGCTGAGTTGGGCGTCGAGCAGGCCGGGCAGGGCACCGGCCTTCCAGGCACCGATGATGCCGAGCCACAGCGACACCCCGTCCGGGGCGCAGAAGCCGACCGTGTCACCCGGCGACACTCCCCGAGCGACGAGCTCGGCCGCGGTGGCATCGGTGATCCGTTCGGCCTGGGCGTAGGTGACCGACGACTGGCTGTCGATCAGGAACGGGCGCTCGCCGTGCCGCCGCGCGGTCCTGCGGAACACGGAGACGATGTCGGGTGAGTACATGGAGCGGAAGCTACCGCGGCACACCGGGCAGTCAGCCAGCCGGGCCGGGTCCCGGCCTCCAGACGCACAGCCAGACGCGGCCACAACCGGCGGGGCCACAACCGACACGGCCACAACCGGCGGGGCCACAACCGGACACGGCCACAACCGACAGGGCCACAACCGGACCCGGGCCACAACCGACAGGGCCACAACCGGACCCGGGCCACAACCGACAGGGCCACAACCGGCGGGGCCACAACCGGACAGGGCCACAACCGGCGGGGCCGTAGCCTCGGGGCATGGACGATGTGGTCGTGCGGCTCGCCACCCTCGACGACGCAGAGGCGATCCGACGCATCTACAACTACGAGGTCGAGCACACCACCCACACCTTCGACCTCGTACCCCGCACACTCGAGGACCAGCAGGCCTGGCTGCGGGACCGGGCCGGCGCACTCGGGGTGCTTGTGGCCGAGCTCGACGGGCGGGTGGTCGGCTTCTCGTCGCTGAGCGAGTACCGGACCCGGCCCGCCTACCGGACCTCAGTGGAGTCCAGCGTGTACGTGGATGAGACGGTGCGAGGCCGGGGAGTCGGCCGGCGGCTGGTGCGGGAACTCGTCGGCCTGGCCCAGGCCCGGGGCTTCCACACCATGATCGCCCGGGTCGCCGGGGGCCACGAAGCCTCGATCAAGCTGCACGAGGCCGTCGGGTTCACCACCGTCGGCACCGAGCGGGAGGTCGGCCGCAAGTTCGGGGGCTGGCTCGACATCGTGGTGATGCAGCGCATGCTCGGGGCGGATGAGCTTCCGCCGCGGGCATGACGCCGCCATCAGTCACCAAGATTGGAGAGCGTGGGCCGGGGAGGATTCGAACCTCCGTAGGCGAAGCCGACGGGTTTACAGCCCGTTCCCTTTGGCCGCTCGGGCACCGACCCAGACGGGCGAGCACGATACCATCAGTAGCCCCATGCCCACCTTCGACGTAGTCAGCCGCCTCGACATGCAGGAAGTCCGCAACGCCGTGGACCAGGCCGGGCGGGAGGTCAACACCCGCTACGACTTCCGCAACACCGGCACCTCGGTAGAGCTCGGCGACGGCGCCATCACGATGAACTCGTCGACCGAGGACCGGCTGGCCGCCGCCCGCCAAGTCCTCGAAGAGAAACTGGTGCGGCGCAAGGTGTCGCTCAAGGCGCTCGACTACGGCAAAGTGCAGGAAGCCGCCGGGGCAACCGTCCGCCAGGTGGCTGCACTGCGGGCCGGCATCTCGTCGGACCGGGCCCGGGAACTCAACAAGTTCATCAAGGGCCTCGGCGTCAAGGGCGTGCAGTCGTCCACCCAGGGAGACCAGATGCGGGTGCAGTCCAAGAAGCGCGACGACCTCCAAGCCGTGATCTCCGCCCTCAAGGAGGCCGACTTCGACGTGCCTCTCCAGTACGTCAACTTCCGCGACTAGCCGGGGCCCCTGCCCCGGCGCGGGGTTGTAAGGCTAATTTCGGACAGTTACGTTATTGTCCATGACTGTTGAAGTATTGCAAGACACTCTTGAAGGCTCGGGAACATCCACCGCCTCCGACGTCGAACGCGGCAGGGATAGCGTGACCCCCGTGGAGGACACCGAGCCCGGCCACGCCAAACCCGACGAGGCCTGGTTCGACGACCCCGACGCCCACTTCGAGGAAGTCCGCGACTACATGAGGCGGCTGCACAGGCGGTGCGGCAGTTCCGATGAGTTCATCGCCGCGCTCAGCGGCCTGTTCCCCGACCTCGAGGACAAGTTCGCCCGAATCAGCGCTGGAGCGGAAATCGACTTCGGCAGCTACGACGAGGCCGACGCGGTCGCCGAACTTGGCCCGGGTCGATACGTCTGCTTCCGAAGCACCGCTGAGTTGACTGCGTTGGACTTGGCGCAGATGGCCGGCCCCGATAGGCGCGGCGCGGGCGACCAGCCCGACGAGGCCTGGTTCGAGGACCCCGACGCCCACTACGACGAAGTCGTCTACTACATAAAGCGACTGCACGTCCGCTGCGACAGCTCCGACGAGTTCGTCGCCGCGCTCAGCGGCCTGTTCCCGGACCTTGAGGAGAAGGTCGACAAGTCGAGGGCCCTGGCCGTGGAGGACCTCGGCGATGACGACCTGCCCGATCCGGACGCCGACATCGCCGAGGGCCGGTCCGTCACCTTCCTGAGCGGCGCGGAGATGCTCGCCGCAGACTTGGCAATGCTCTCAGACCCGGTGGTATGTGACTAGTCGGCCCGCTGCGGCTCCTGGGGCCGGTCATGCCCACCTACGACCGGGAGAGCCGCTTCCTCCGAGACTGGGCGCGCCTGTCCAAGGATCAGCGAGGTCTTCTCCTGACAGCGAGGGACGAATTCGTCGACGACCTGCGCGACATGGAGGCGGGACGGCGCAGCTCCTTTCGTCGCGGCCTTCGGGTCAAGGGGGCCAAGGGCGCACCTGGGATCTTCGAGATGACCTGGGCGGCGGACGGTAGGGCGACCTTCTCGTGGGGTGAGGAGAAGCTCCCCGGTCACCGGCACATCATCTGGCGCCGGTGCGGCGGCCACGAGATCCTCGAGCGCCCCTGATTGCGGGCCCCGGCGGGACGCTGGGATCGCGACTCGAACTGGCCTCACGCCCTGAAGCCGGCCAGCGGCGAGCGGGCCCGGTCGTCGTGACACCAGTCCTCGGGGTGCCGTCCGTGGTCGCTTGCCCGGCCGGGAACTACTCCCAGTCGCGGGACTCCAGGCGGCGGGCTGAAACTGCCGGGGCTACTCCCAGTCGCGGGACTCCAAGCGGCGGATGCGCTCAGCGGTGGGCGGATGCGTCGAGAACAGCTTGCCGAAGCCGCCTCCGCCACCGCCGCCGCGGGCCTGGGCCTTCAGCGGGTTGATGATGTAGTTCGACGCCTGGCTCGGGTTGACACCCGACGGGATCCGCTGCGAGTACACCTCCAGGCGCTCCAGCGCCCGGGCCAGGGGACGGCCGTCGTTGATCAGCTTGGCCGCCGACGCATCGGCCTGGAACTCGCGGCTGCGGCTGATGGCAGCCTGGATCATCGCGGCCGCGATCGGGGCCAGGATGGCCAGAGCCAGCTGGCCGAAGATATTGCCGTCACGGTCGCCGCCGCGGCCGCCCGCGAACATCGCTCCCCACATAGCCATGTGGGCCACGAACGTCACCGCCATGCCGATGGCCGCAGCCACCGAGCCGATCAGGATGTCACGGTTGCGGATATGGGCCAGCTCATGGGCCAGCACCCCCCGGATCTCGTCCCAACCCATGGCCTGGGTGAGCCCGGCCGTGATGCATATCGCGGCGTTGTTGGGGTTGCGGCCGGTGGCGAAAGCGTTGGGCTGCGGGTTGGGCGACATGTACAGCTTCGGCGTGGGCATCTCGGCCCGGCGGCACAGGTCCCGCATGATCTCGTAGTACTCGGGCATGTCCTCCGCGGTCACCGGCTGGGCCCGGGCCGAGGCGATGGCAAGCTTGTCGCTGAACCAGTAGGAGCCCCCGGTCAGCACCAGGGCGAAGATCAGGCCGAGCACCAGGCCGCCCTGCCCGAAAGACCCCCCGATCACAATGCACAGGCCGCCGAGCAGGGCCAGCAGCATGAACGTCTTGGCCGTGTTGAGCATCGTCCGTCACCTCCGCGTGCGCCGCCGCGTCCGCCACCCCAACCTACCGGCGGTTGGTAAGAGCCGAAAAGGCTCGCCCACCACCCCACGCCACCAACACCGCACACCACCCACCGGCGGCACACAAGAGCCCCCAGCGCCACCCACCACCCCACGCCACCAACACCGCACACCACCCACCGGCGGTTGGCAAGAGCCCCCCACGCCACCCACCACCCCACGCCACCAACACCGCACACCACCCACCGGCGGCACACAAGAGCCGGTAAGGCGGTAACGCTCAGTGCTCGTAGTAGCCGGAGTGGGTGTAGAGGGCGAAGACACCCTCGGAGCGGTACATCTCGATGATCCGCTCGTCGTCGTCGATGGCCGCGGTGATCACGTAGCCGGCCGCACGCAGGCGAGACAGTTCGTGGCGTTTGAAATCGGCCGACGGGCCATGGGAGCCCTTGCCGTGCTCCGGGCGCAGGATCAGCAGGTCGTGGCGCACGTCGTTTGCGGCCAGCCAGCGGCGGGTGTCGTCGGACATGTAGTGCGGGCGGGCCGTCAGGATGGCCACGGTGTGGTCGTCGTCCACCGAGGCGGCCAGAGCCAGGCCGGTCTCCAAGGGCGGATCGCCGGGGGCAGCGGTGAAAAAGCCTCGGAAATCCTTGAACGCGCCCCGCAGGAAATGCTGGCGGTGGGTTGCATCGGAGATCACGCCGTCGAGGTCGAGGATCACCAGCGGCCCCCCGGCGTGCGCCCCGCCGTCGGGACCCCCGCCCCGCGCCCCGTCGCGGAAGAACCAATTGTCGGGGGGGTTGCTGGCGGCGGTCACGTCCCCGGTCCTCGCCGAAATTCTTGTTGCCGAGGTCCTGGGACGACCACAACCACAAGAATTTCGGGAAAGCGGGGGGCGATCACTCTTCGTCGGCGGCTTCTGCGGCCCGGTCCCGGATCTCGGCCACCACACCGGGATCGGCCAGCGTGGTGGTGTCACCCAGATCCCGGCCGTCGGCCACGTCGCGTAGCAGGCGGCGCATGATCTTGCCCGAACGGGTCTTGGGCAGGTCGGGCACCAGGAACACCGCCTTGGGCCTCGCCGTCGGCCCCAGCTTCACCCCCACATGCCGGCGGATCTCCTCCCGCAGCTCGTCCGACGCCTCCGCGGTGCCCACCAGGATCACGTAGCCCACGATGGCCTGGCCGGTGATGTCGTCCGACGCGCCCACCACCGCGGCCTCGGCCACCGCCGGATGGTCCACCAGCGCCGACTCCACCTCGGTCGTGGAGATCCGGTGCCCCGACACGTTCATCACATCGTCCACCCGGCCCAGCAGCCACAGATAGCCGTCCGCATCGAGCCGGGCGCCGTCGCCGGCGAAATAGCGGCCCTCGAACGCCGACCAGTAGGTCTCGTGATAGCGCTCCGGGTCGCCCCAGATGCCCCGCAGCATCGACGGCCACGGCCGGGTGATCGTCAAGTACCCGCCGCCTTCGGTCACCACGGACCCCGAATCGTCCACCACCTCGGCGAACACCCCCGGCAGCGGCTGGGTGGCCGAACCCGGCTTGGTGGTGGTCACCCCCGGCAACGGGGTGATCATGTGGCCGCCGGTCTCGGTCTGCCACCACGTGTCCACGACCGGGCAGCGCTCGCCCCCGATGTGGCGGTGATACCACATCCACGCTTCGGGGTTGATCGGCTCGCCCACGGTGCCCAGCACCCGCAGGCTCGACAGGTTTCGGCCCGCCGGCCACTGCTCGCCCCACTTCATGAACGTGCGGATGGCAGTCGGCGCGGTGTAGAGCTGGGTCACGCCGTAGCGCTCGATGATGTCCCACAGGCGGTCCTTGGCCCAGCCGGCCCGGTCACCGGAGCGCTCCTCCGGGCGGGGCGTGTCCGGCGTGCCCTCGTACATCACCGACGTGGCGCCGTTGGCCAGCGGCCCGTACACGATGTAGCTGTGGCCGGTCACCCAGCCGATGTCGGCCGCACACCAGAACACATCGCTGTCGGGCCGCAGATCGAACACGTAGCGGTGGGTGAACGCCACCTGGGTCAGGTACCCGCCGGTGGTGTGCATGATCCCCTTCGGCTTGGCCGTGGTGCCCGACGTGTACAGCAGGTACAGCAGCTGCTCGGAGTCCATCGGCTCGGCCGGGCACACCGGCGCGGCCTCGGCCATCAGTTCGTGCCACCACAGGTCACGGCCCCCGGTCATGGCCGGATCGGTTCCGCAGCGGTCCACCACCACCACGTGCTCCACCGTGGGGGCGCCGGCCGACAGGGCCAGATCCACATTCGGCTTCAGCGGCGACGGCGCGCCCCGGCGGTAGCCCGCATCGGCGGTAACCACCAGCCGGGCCTCGGCGTCGGCGCAGCGGTCGGTGATGGCGTCGGGCGAGAAGCCGCCGAAGATCACCGAATGGGCCACCCCGATGCGGGTGCACGCCAGCATGGTGACCGCCAGCTCGGGGATCATCGGCATGTACACCGCGATGCGGTCGCCCTTGCGCAGGCCCAGGCGCAGCAGCACGTTGGCGAAGCGCTGCACGTCGTCGAGCAGCTCCGCGTAGGTGATGGTGCGGGTGTCGCCCGGCTCGCCCTCCCAGTGGAAGGCCACCCTGTCGCCCCTGCCCGCGGCCACGTGGCGGTCGAGGCAGTTGTATGAGACGTTGAGCCGGCCGCCCACGAACCACTTGGCGAAAGGCAGGTCCCACTCCAGGGTGGTGTCGAAGTCGGTGTCCCAATCGAGCAGGTCCCGGGCCTGGCGGGCCCAGAACGCCTCGAAGTCGGCGGCGGCGGTGTCGTACATCGACTGGTCGGCGACCTGGGCCGCGGCCGCGAAGTCCGGCGGCGGCGGGAACGTGCGGTCCTCGGTCTCGTAGATCTCGATCGAGCCTTCAGCCATCGGGCGGTCCTCCTCGTTTCCTACCGGGACTAGTTTCCTACCGGGACTAGTTTCCTACCGGGACTAGTTGCCTACCGGGACTAGCTGCCTACCGGGACTAGCTGCCTACCGGGACGGTCTCGGTGTGGCGGCCCGAGCGCAGCACCGTGCCCGGCAGGGCATCGGTGGCCTCGCCGTCGACGACGGTGGTGACGCCGTTGACCATCACCCGCCGCACGCCGGTGGCCTCGGACCACAGCCGCTTGCCCTCGCCGGGCAGATCGGCCACCAGCACCGGGTCGAGCGCGCCCACCGTGTCGGGATCGAACAGCACGATGTCGGCGAAGCAACCCTCGGCGACATGGCCCCGGCCCTTCAGGCCGAACAGCCGGGCGGGGGCCTCGGTGAGATGGCGCACCGCGTTCTCGAGGGTGGTGAGCTGCCGGCCCCGCAGGCAATCGTCGATCCACGCCGTGGGGTAGCAGGCGCCGGCCATGCGGTCGAGGTGCGCCCCAGCGTCGCTGCCGCCGATCATCACCGCCGGATGCTCCCAGGCCTCGGCCCGCAGCCGCCAGCTCTCGGGGTCGTCGTCGGTGGGGGCGGGCCACAGCACGGTGCGCAGATCGTCGGCCAGGCAGATGTCCACCAGACAGAAGAAGTCCCGCTGGCCCCGCTCCCTGGCGATGTCGCCCACCCGGCGGCCCTTGAGGCCCTCGTTGGCGGCCGAATAGGTGTCGCCGATGATGTAGTCGGACCAGCCGGTGAGCCGGCTGAACACCCCCGCCTCGGGGCTGGCCGCCGAGTTCTCGAGGGAGATGAGGGTCTCGGGGCGGCGCAGGGCCTCCATGCGGTCGGGAACCGGGAGGCCGAAGATGTCGGGCCAGCCCGGCAGCATGTGCAGGGCGCAGAACGTGCCCAGGTTCATGTTCATCCCGACCAGGATCGGCATGGTCAGCGCGACGACGACCGCCCCGGCCTCGGCGGCCCGCTCGCAGGCCGCGATCTGGTTGCGGTAGTCGTCGGGGCGGGCCGAGTCGATGGTCAGCACATTCCAGTTGAGCGGGCGCTGGGCCTGCAGCGACATGCGGGTCATCAGATCGACCTCGGCGTCGCTGAAGCCCTTCATGCAGCCGTCGGCCACCCATTCGAGGGTGGTGCCGGGGTGGGTGGCCGTCTCCCGGCACAGCTCCAGCACCTCTTCCTCGGACGCCCAGCGGCTGGGCACCGGCTGGCCGTCCCAGTCGTTGTGGGTGTAGCTGCGGCCGGTGGAGAAGCCGAGCCCGCCCGCGGCCAGCGACTCGGCCAGCAGGGCCCGCATCAGCGCGACCTGGTCGTCGTTGGCCTCGTGGCCCACCGCGTCGTCGCGCATGACCGCCCGGCGCAGCGCGCAATGTCCCACCATGAAGCCGGCGTTCACGGCGATGCCCCGGCTCTCGACGGCCCGCAGGTAGTCGGCGAAGCTCTCCCAACTCCAGGGCACGCCGGACTCCAGGGCGGCGAGCTCCATGCCCTCCACCTTCACCATCATCCGCTTGAGGTACTCGCCGTCGGACGGGTGGCTGAGGGGCGCCAGCGAGAAGCCGCAGTTGCCACCGACCACGGTGGTGACGCCGAACAGGTTCGACGGGGTGGCCCTCGGATCCCAGAAGATCTGGGCGTCGTAGTGGGTGTGGGGGTCGATGAAGCCGGGGCACACGACCAGGCCGTCGGCATCGATGGTGTCGGCGGCGGTGGCGTCGGCGAGGTCGCCGGGGTCGGCCACGGCCACGATCCGGCCGTCGGAGATGCCGATGTCGGCGGGGCGGGCGGGGGCGCCGGTGCCGTCGACCAGCGTGCCCCCGGTGATCAGCGTGTCGAGCATTGCGCAGAGGGTAGCCGTGGCACGCTGTCTGTGAATCTCGGGTTGGCTGTGCGCGGCGTACACACAGAAACCGCACCGAGAATCCGGGCGGCGGGTTCTTCGGCGGGGTGTCTGTGAATCCCGGGTTGGTTGTGCGCGATGTACACACAGAAACCGCACCGAGAATCCGGGGGACGCCTGAAACCTCCTGCGGTAGCCGGCGATACAGTCGCGACATGCTGCTGAGACGCGACAAGACCCGGATGCCGACCAAGGCCGGCGCCCTGCCGGGGCGGGACGAGCCGATGCCGGTGGTCACCGGGCACCTGGTGCTCGGCACCCCGCTCGAGCCGCCATACCCGGAGGGGCACCAGCGGGCCATGCTCGGGATGGGGTGCTTCTGGGGCGCCGAGCGGTTCTTCTGGCAGATGGAAGGCGTGCACACCACCGCGGTCGGCTACTCGGGTGGCGTGACCCCGAATCCCACCTACCAGGAGGTGTGCACCGGGCGCACCGGCCACAACGAGGTGGTGCTGGTGGTGCACGACCCGTCGGTGGCGCCGTACGAGCAGCTGCTGAAGGTGTTCTGGGAGATGCACGACCCCACCCAGGGCATGCGCCAGGGCGGCGACGTCGGCACCCAGTACCGCAGCGGCATCTACGTGTACTCCGAGGCCCAGCGCGAGGTCGCGGTGTTCTCGAAGGACCGGTACCAGGCCGCGCTCACGGAGCGGGGCTTCGGCGAGATCACCACCGAGATCGCCGACGCCGGACCCTTCTACTACGCCGAGGAGTACCACCAGCAGTACCTGGCCCGCAACCCCTACGGGTACTGCAACCACGGCTTCTGCCAAGTCGGGTACGAGCCCGCCGCGGCTGCGGCGGGCTAGCGGCCGGTCGGCCCTGAGTTGCCAGCGCCCCTGAGTTGCCGGCGCTCCTGAGTTGCCCGCGCTCCTGAGTTGACAACGGCCCTGAGTTGCCAGCGCCCCTGAGTAGACAACGGCCCTGAGTTGCCAGCGCCCCTGAGTAGACAACGGCCTGAGTTGCCAGCGCCCCTGAGTAGACAACGGCCCTGAGTTGACGGCCGACCAGGGCGCACCCGATCTAGGCGCCGAGCGGCCCGGCGCGGGCGCAGCCGGACAGGAGTCCCCGCGGTCGCGGCGGATCGGCGGGGCGATGCTGCTCGTGTCCGGGTTCGGGTTCGGGGCCACCGGAGCCATCTCCCGCAGCATCGACGCCGACGCCTGGCAGATGGCCAGCTGGCGGGGCCTGATCGGGGGAACCGGAGCGCTGATCTATGTGTGGGCAAGGAGTCGAGTCGGCGGACAGCGGGAGCGGGACCGGCTGCGGCTGCGGCTCCGTGTGACGCTCGGCCCTCAGGGCCTGCTGCTGCTCGTGCCGGCGGCGCTGTCGATGATCCTGTACATCGACGCGCTGCAGAGGACCGAGGTGGCCAACGTCTCCGTGATCTTGGCCACCGTGCCGTTCCTGGCCGCCGCAATGGCGTGGTTGATCCTGCGGGAACGTCTGCGGCGCTCGACGGTGATGGCAGCCGTGGTGGCGCTGACCGGCGTGACGCTGACGGTGGCCGGCAACCTCGGGCCCGGCGACCTCGACGGCAACGTGCGGGCTGTGATCCTGGCGTTGATGCTGGCCCTGATCATCGTGCTGATCCGCCGCTTCGAGGGCGCCGACGCGGTGCTGGCGCTGGGCTCGGCCGGGGTGCTGCTGTTCGTGGTGGCGCTGGTGGTGTCCGACCCGCTGGGCGTAGACGCCGACCAGTTCCCGCTGCTGGTGTTCTTCGGGGCGGTGTTCGCGGTGTCGCTGGTGCTGTGGACCGCGGGAGTGAGGCTGATCCCGGCCGCGGAGGCCGGTCTGCTGACGTCCAGCGAGACGCCGTTCTCGATCCTGCTGGCGTGGGTGGTGCTGGCCGAGGCACCGCCGCTGGTGACGGTGGTCGGCGGGCTGCTCGTGCTGGGGGCCGTGCTGACGCACGCCGGGGCCGATCTGGCCGCCGGCCGGGTCAGCCGCCCGTGGCTGCGCCCCAGGACCCGCCCGAGGATCTAGCTGTCCTCAGCGGGATCGGGCTTGGGGGGCGGTGCGGGCGGTGCGGCCAGTGCGGCCGGGCAAATTGACGTAGTTAGCCACATACAGGGGGGTCAACTACGTCAATTTCGCCGGAGGTCAACCGTCGGACTCGGCTGCGGGATCGGGCTTGGGGGGGGCGGTGCGGCCGGTGCGGCCGGGCAAATTGACGTAGTTAGCCACATATAGGGGGGTCAACTACGTCAATTTCGCAAAGGTCAAGCGTCGGAGTCCTCAGCGGGGTCGGGCTTGGGGGGGCCGGTAGAAGAACAGGAGCTGGGCGGCGCCGGCGCCCACGCCGAGCAGCAGGGCTATGCCCAGGCCGGTCCAGCCGCTGAGCCGGTGGGCGATCTCGAGTTCGGCGTCGAGGGATATTGCGCCCGGGCCGAGCATGGCGCACACCAGGCTCATGACCGCGATCAGGGCTACGTACTCCCAGCCCTCGCCGGTGATCATGAAGCCCTTGTCGCGGTGGACGGTCCAGAACGCCACCACCATCAGGCCGATGAGCCCGGCCGCGGCCACAGGGGTGATCAGACCCACCACGAGCAGCACGCCCACGCCCATCTCGGCGGAGGCGGCCAGGGCGGCGTGGACCTTGCCGGGTCGCATCCCCATCGACTGGAACCAGCGGCCGGTACCGGCGATCCGTCCGCCCCGGAAGGCCTTGTTGTAGCCGTGGACGAAGATCATCATCCCCAGCGCGGCCCGAAGGATCAGCAGGGCGACGTCCGGCACCCTGGTGCCCTCGGCGACAAGGGTGATCACTCCGGTGCCTTCACCCTCACCCAGATATCCTTCACCCTCGCCCAGGGATGTAGCAAAATCCGGCCAGACGAAAGGCTCGTACAGGGCCGCAGCCAGTGCCAGGCCGAGGACCGTCAGCGCGGTGAGCACCCTGATCACGATGTCGGCTGTGCTCTTGCTCACGATGACCTCCTAGCAGCTTCCAGCGCTCGCAGCGGCCAACGGCCAATGCGAGTGTAGGCACTACGGAGCCGGGGCCGTGTAGACCTTCGGGCGTGGGAGCGGGCTCGAGCGTGACCGTGGCGGCAGTGGCCGGGGCCCGGACTGCGGTGCGGCCGGTGGACGGCGAGCTGGCCGGCTGGAACCCGGTGGTGCTGGCCGGGGTGGTGGGGCGCGAGACGCTGGAGCGGGCCGGGCTCGACGCCGGTGTGCTCGACGAGGTGGTGGTGGGGTGCTGCGACCCGGTGGGGGCGGCCGGAGCCGACGCCGCCCGGGCGATCGTGCTGGCTGCGGGGTGGCCTGTCTCCATCGGGGGACACGTGGTCGACCGGGGCGAGACCAGCGGCCTGGCCGCGGTGCAATCGGCGGTGGCGGCCATCCGCAGCGGGCAGGCCCGGACCGTGCTGGTGATCGGGCTGGGGCTGTGCTCGGTGGTGCCGCCGGGGGCGGCTGCGCTCAACCGGGCCTACGGGGCGCCGTGGGGCGGCGTGGCGGAGCGATTCGCGGAGGTCGGGGGACTGCTGCCGGGGCCGAGGCTGTCGGAGAAGGCGGCAGAGGCGGCGGGCATCGGCCGGGACGAGCTCGACGCCGCGGCCGAGGAGTCCCGGCGACGGCGGGCGGAGGCAGGGGCGAGCCCGACCGCGACAACCAACCCAGCGACGCCAACCAACCCGACCGCGACAACCAACCCGACCGCGACAACCAACCCGACCGCGACAACCAACCCAGCGACGCCAACCAACCCGACCGCGACAACCAACCCGACCGCGACAACCAACCCAGCGACGACAACCAACCCAGCGACGCCAACCAACCCGGCGACGCCAACCAACCCAGCGGCGGCAACAAGCCCGGCGACGCCAACCAACCCGGCCATCGTGGCGGTGGCGGCCCGACCGGGCGACGCCGCGGGGCGGGGCGTGTACCGGGGCGACCCGGTGGCCGCGGACGTGGTGCGCGACTGGGGCGACACCGGCGAACTTCCCCCGGCCTTTGATGACGACGGCCTGCTGACCGCGGCCACGTTCGCTCCCCCGGCCGACTGCGTGACCGCAGTGCTGCTTCAGGCGGCCGCGCCAACGACGGCGCGGGCGACGGTGGCCGGGATGGGACGGGCCGCGGGTGACCCGTTCGACCCCGTCGGCGGTGTTGGTGCTGCCGTGGGCCAGGCGCTGGCCGAGACCGGGATCGGCCTCGACGAGGTTGACGACGTTGCTGTCGTCGAGCACGACGCAGCCACGGCCATGCTGGTAGCCAGGGCCCTGGAGATGGACGTCAAGCGCATCAACCGTGAGGGCGGTTCCGTGGCCACCGGCAACCCGGGGGCGGCCGAGGAGCTGCGCCTCATCACCGATGGGCTGGCGGTCACCGGACGCCGGCGGCTGCTCACCGTCAGTGCCGGACCCACCGGCTCAGCCGCCATCGTCTGGCAGACAAGTATTTAAGTCATTTTCAGTTGCTTATGTCATAGCGGGGTGATACATTCATTTCTATGGAAGTTGAAGTCCTCGCCCCGCTCTTGGGGGTTGCACTTGCAGTTCTCGTAGCGGCGTGCGGCGCGGGCTTCCGCTGGATGCGTGCGGACTTTCGTGACCTGCGCAACCATGTCGAGAGCCGGTTCAACGAGCAGGCCACGACGAGCAACGCGCGGTTTGCTGAGGTCAATGGACGCCTCGACCGGCTTGAGACGAGGTTCGACAGACTCGAACACAAGGTCGACAGGCTCGAGAAGAGGTTCGACAGGCTCGAGCACAAGTTTGACGATCTGATCATGGCACTGACCCGCACCGGGCTTCCGATGGAGCCTCGACCGGCAACGCCTGAGCCGCCTGCCGTACCCGAATCCACGGCTGCCCCACCGCCCGAGTCCCCGACGGCTGCCCAGTCGCCAAGACCAGCGCCAGAACCGACCGAGGCGCCAGCAGATGGGCCGCTCCAATTCGAGCCGCCCTCTGAGATCGCTGACCTTCCCCGGGCGCCACCTACGACCGGCGGTCAGCCCACCGCGGAGCGACCGTACCGGCCACCACCGCCCGAGCCCTTCGGCCCCACGGCGGCACCCGCCTAGTCCGCCGGTTTCCGGACGCGGGGCTCCTGACGGGACGGCAGTCCCGCTGGGCGAACCGGGCCAGGGCGCGATTGCGAACCGGGCCAGGGCGCGATTGCGAACCGGGCCAGGGCGCGATTGCGAACCGGGCCAGGGCGCGATTGCGAACCGGGCCAGGGCGCGATTGCGGACCGGGCCAGGGCGCGATTGCGGACCGGGCCAGGGCGCGATTGCGGACCGGGCGTGGCGCGCTTTCGGTGGTCGGGCGCCACACGGCTGCCCATCGCCAAGCCTGTACGGGCCACCGAGGGGACGGGTGCGGGCGTAGCATCGGGGCAGTCGGTGGCGGGAGGCTGGCGCAAGGATGAGCAGGGACAGAGCCGTCAACATCGGGTTGCTGGTGCTGGCGCTGGGCGGCCTCGTGCTGGGCGCCATCCTGGCCGACGTCGTCAAGGTGCTGATCGCGGTGGCGGTCGCCTACGGGGTGCTGCGGCTGGGCCTGGCCATGCTGCGCAACCTGGCCCGCCCGCTGCCCGAGCCGCCCGAAGCCGGCACGCTGCGCAAGGTGAAGATCGAGTACCGCTGCAGCATCTGCGGCTCCGAGGTGCGGATGACCGTCGCCCCCGACGAGGACCCCGAACCGCCCCGGCACTGCCAGGACGAGATGGACCTGGTGACACCCATCGAGTGAGCCCCGCGGAAGCGGCATCACCCCAGCGAAAAGTTATCCACAGGGTGTGCACAAAGCTGGGGGAAATTACAATGGTGTGATCACGCTGCCGTGGCTGGCTGGCCCCCGGCGCGCCGGCCGGTCAGCGGTATTGGGTGGCGGTGACGATCCCGGCCAGGATGAAGCCCAGGCCCCCCAGCAGGACCACGTTCGACGTGTCCCAGATCACGCCCAGATAGTTGACGATGATCGTCAACACGCCCACTCCGAGCAGGGTGAACATCAGGATCGGAACCCAGATGGGACTCGCAGGCAGCCCATCGAACCCGGTGTGGCTCTGCCTGTCGGGCTGGTAGTTGTCGGGCCGGGTGCCCTTGGCGGTGACACGGCCGGCCGGCACTCGGCGCTTTGTGGGTCTCGGCATACACCCGAGGATAGACGCGACCCGGCCAAGGTGTGACCGGCGGGCAGGCGGCGGCTACCAGCGGCCCATCAGGAACTTGGCGGCGTCGGTGGCGGCGGGGTACGCGCCGGTGAGCCCCGCGCTCATGTAGCCGGCGTCGGTTATCAGCGTCACCCCGCTGATGTAGGCGGCGGCGTCGCTGCACAGGAACAGCAGCGGGTAGGCCTGCTCCATCGGCGTGGACGCCTCCACACCGGCGTCGCTGCGGTAGTCGGCGCCGAACTCCAGCCACAGGTCCCTGTTGGCCTCGGCCAGCGGGGTCACCGTCGGGCCCGGGCAGATGGCGTTGACGCGGATCCCCCGCTGCAGCATCGGGTAGGCCCGGGTGGCCACATAGGCGCACATCGCCTGCTTGGTGTGGAAGTAGTCGGCCTTGCGATGGTCGATGAACCAGGCCGCGGCCTCGTCGAAATCGGCGATGGCCAGCACCTCGGACAGCTCCTCCAGGTTCGACTCCCAACCCAGGCCGGCGGCCGAGGAGATGAAGCCGATCGCCGAACCCTGCGGCAGCATCCCCGCGTCCAGCATCCGGTCGATCAGATAGCGGTGGCCCACGAAGTTGATCCGCTCGATGCCGGGCGTCCCGTCGGCCACCCCCGCGCAGGCCAGCAGGGCATGCACCGGTCCGCCGCAGGAGTCCACGGCGGCATCGATGGACGCCTGCGACGCCAGATCCACGCCGATGGCGGTCACCCCGGCCAGCGTCACGTCGGCCCGGTCCATCACCACGACCTCGGCACCCAGATCGAGGGCCAGCTCGGCCGCGGCCGCGCCCATGCCGGTGGCCCCGCCCACCACCAGCACCCGCTTGCCGTCGAACCGGAAACCCTCAGACAGCGACATTGCGCGCTACAGCCCTCCTGCCTAGCGTGACCGGGGAATGTCTACCACCGGGCTCGAAGCACCCCCGTACTACGACCCGTTCGACTTCGAGGTCGACGCCGACCCCTACCCCACCTGGAAGCGGCTGCGCGACGAGGCGCCGCTCTACCACAACGAGCGGTACGACTTCTACGCGCTGAGCCGATTCGACGACGTCTCGGAGGCCTTCAAGGACTGGCGGACCTACAGCTCGGCCAAGGGCACCGTCCTCGAGATCATCAGGAGCGAGATGCGCGTCCCGCCGGGAATGATGATCTTCGAGGACCCGCCCGTCCACGACTACCACCGGGGCCTCGTGTCGAGGGTGTTCACCCCCAAGAAGATGAGTGCCCTCGAGTCGAAGCTGCGGGAGTTCTGCGCCCGCAGCCTCGACCCGCATGTGGGCGCGGGCCGTTTCGACTTCATCGCCGATCTCGGCGCCCAGATGCCCATGCGGGCCATCGGCATGCTGCTGGGCATCCCCGAACAGGACCAGAACACCCTGCGAGACAGGGTCGACGACTCCATCAAGCTGGACGAGGGCACCATGCCCGACTTCCGCTACGAACTCGAGTCGGGCGATCTCCTCGGCGAGTACATCGACTGGCGTGCCGACCATCCGACCGACGACCTGATGACCGAGCTGCTGCAGGCCGAGTTCGAGGACGAGACCGGCGTGGAGCGCCGCCTCACCCGCAACGAGATCCTGAACTTCGTCTCGCTCCTCAACGGGGCCGGCAACGAGACCACCACCCGCCTCATCGGCTGGACCGGCAAGCTCCTGGCCGAACACCCCGACCAGCGCCGCGAACTGGTCGAGGACCGGCAGCTGATCGGTCAGGCCATCGAGGAGATCCTGCGCTTCGAGACCCCCTCCCCCGTCCAGGCACGCTGGGTGACCACGGCAGTCGAGCACCACACCCACACCGTCCCCGCCGACAGCGTCATGCTGCTGCTCAACGGATCGGCCAACCGCGACGACCGCAAGTTCACCCGCGGCGACACCTTCGACATCCACCGCACCATCGACCAGCACCTGGCCTTCGGCTACGGCATCCACTTCTGCCTGGGTGCGGCTCTGGCCCGGATCGAGGGCCGGGTCGCGCTCGACGAGGTGCTCAAGCGCTGGCCCGAATGGGACGTCGACTGGGACAACGCGGTGCAGGCCCGCACATCCACCGTGCGAGGCTGGGAGAGCCTGCCGGTGTTCACGGGGTAGTCCCCGCAGCCGGGGCCACGGACCCCGGGGACTACTTGAAGTTCTCCCAGCAACGCGACGGCACCGGACCCCGCTGGCGCTACTTGAAGTTCTCCCAGTAACGCGACGGCACCGGACCCCGCTGGCCCTACTTGAAGTTCTCCCAGTAACGCGACGGCACCGGACCCCGCTGGCCCTACTTGAAGTTCTCCCAGTAACGCGACGGGACCGGGCCCCGCTGGCCGTGGTACTTCGAGCCCAGCTCGCCGGATCCGTAGGGGACGTCGGCCGCGGTGGTCATGCACTGGAAGCTGATCTGGCCGATCCGCATCCCCGGATACAGCGTGATCGGCAGATTGGCCACATTCGACAGCTCCAACGTGAGCTGGCCGTCGAAGCCGGGGTCGACGAAACCGGCCGTCGAATGGATCAGCAGCCCGAGACGGCCCAGCGACGACTTGCCCTCCAAGCGGGCGACCAGATCGTCGGGCAACGCCACCCGCTCGAGGGTGGCACCCAGCACGAACTCGCCCGGATGCAGGATGAACGGATCGTCGTCATCGGCCTCCACCAGGGTGGTCAGCGCCGACAGGTCCCGCTTGACGTCGATGTGGCCCAGAGTGTGGTTGCGGAACACCCGGAAGCTGCTCCCCAGGCGCAGGTCCACCGACGACGGCTGCACCGCGTCCCCGTCCAGCGGATCGATCACGATGCGACCGGCGGCGAGCGCCTCGCGGATCGATCGGTCCGACAGGATCACAACGCCACCGGCCCGGCGCTGATCGCCAAGGGGCCCGGCCGCCGAGCCCGCCCGCGCATCGATCCGCCGTCCATACACCGAGCGTAGGTCAGCGCACGAGCCGATGGGCTCTCGTCTGCGTCGGCCAAGCATCCAGCGAACCCCCCAGGAGCGACAGGATTCACTTGATCGGGGCACCCGAACTGTTAGCTTCGGCCGATGGAGTTCCGCCGCATCAACGGCCTGCCCCCCTACGTCTTCACGATCATCAACGATCTGAAGATCCAGCTCCGCCACGAGGGCGCCGACATCATCGACCTCGGCTTCGGGAATCCCGACCTGCCGTCGCCACCGATCGCGGTGGACAAGCTGTGCGAAGCAGCCCGCAACCCCCGCAACCACCGCTACTCGTCCAGCAAGGGCCTGCCCGCGCTGCGGCGCAACATCGCCGCCCTGTACCAGCGCCGCTTCGGGGTGGAGCTCGACCCCGACACCGAGGTCATCAACACCATCGGGGCCAAGGAGGGGTTCAGCCACCTCATGTGGGTGCTGCTGCAGCCCGGCGACACCTGCCTGGTGCCCACCCCCAGCTACCCGATCCACATCTACGGGCCGCTGTTCGCCGGCGCCCAGATCCGGGAGGTGCCCCTGGCCGACGGCACCGAGTTCGTCAACCGGATGCAGCTCACCTGGCGCTACAGCCGGCCCAAGCCCCGGGTAGCGGTGATCTCGTTCCCGCACAACCCCACCACCACCTGCGTCGACCTCGACTTCATGCAGAAGGTGGTCGACTGGGCCCGCGAGCACGAGATGCTGATCGTGCACGACAACGCTTACGCGGACCTGGGGTTCGACGGGTACCAGCCGCCGTCGATCCTGCAGGTGGACGGGGCCACCGACTGCGCGGTGGAGTTCTACTCGTGCACCAAGTCGTTCTCGATGGCGGGGTGGCGGATGGCGTTCATGCTGGGCAACGCCGAGGTGGTGGCCGCGCTGGCCAAGCTCAAGAGCTACCTCGACTACGGGTCGTTCCAGCCGATCCAGATCGCGGCCGCGGTAACGCTGAGGGAGCAGCCCGACTACCCGGTCGAGGCGTGCGCGGTGTACGAGCGGCGCCGCGACCTCCTGTGCGAGGGCCTGAACCGCATCGGCTGGGAGGTCGAGCCGCCCAAGGGGACGATGTTCGTGTGGGCGAAGATCCCCGAGCCGTACCGGCACATGGACTCGATCGAGTTCGCGTCGAAGCTGGTGCGGGAGGCCCATGTGGCGGTGTCGCCCGGCGTGGGGTTCGGGCCCGGCGGCGAGGGGCATGTGCGGTTCGCGCTGATCGAGAACCGCCAGCGCATCAGCCAGGGGATCCGCAACCTCCGGCGCTGCCTGCCCGAGCTCGAGGCCCAGGCCGGGGAGCCGGAGGCCGCGCCCGGCGAGTCGGCGACCCAGGCCTCGGCCGCGGCCGCGGCCGAGGAGCCCGCCGACAAGGCCACCGCGGCCTGATCGCGCTCGATCCCTCACCCTCGCTTCCCGAACGGTCTTCCCGAAATTGATGACGATTCGGCCGTCCGAGGCACATAATCCGCACCAATTTCGGGACATGGCCTCGGCGGGGTATAGCGGCCTAGGCGGGATATAACGGTCCGGTGCTGATCGTTGTCTCGCCGGCCAAGGCGCTCGACTACAGCTCCAGGCTGCCCACCCGCAAGCACACCCAGCCCCGGATGCTCGATCAGGCCGAGCCGCTGGTGGACGTGATGCGCGAGAAGTCGCCCGACGAGATCGCCAAGCTGATGGGGATCTCGTCGGATCTCGCCGAACTCAACTTCGAGCGCTACGCCGACTGGGAGGCGCCGTTCTCGCCCGCCGACTCCCGGCCCGCGCTGCTGGCCTTCGCCGGCGACGTGTACCAGGGCATGGACGCGGCGGCCACCTTCACCGAACGGGACTACACCCACGCCCAGAAGGTGCTGCGCATCCTGTCGGGGCTCTACGGGGTGCTGCGCCCGCTGGACCTGATGCAGCCGTACCGCCTGGAGATGGGGTCCAAGCTGGCCACCGACCGGGGCCGCGACCTGTACAGCTACTGGGGCGAGCGCATCACCGAGTTGCTCAACGAGGACCTGGCGGCGAGCCCGGGGCCGGCGGTGGTGGTGAACCTGGCATCGCACGAGTACTTCCGCTCGGTGGACGCTCGGCGGCTGGAGGGGCGGCTGGTGACGCCTGCGTTCCTGGACGGCCGGGGCGACGCCGAGCCCAAGATGATCTCGTTCTTCGCCAAACGGGCCCGGGGCGCGATGGCGGGCTGGATCATCCGCAACCGGGTCAAGTCAGTGCGGGGGCTGAGGGACTTCGACGGGCTCGGCTACGGGTTCGACACCGAGCAGTCGGCAACCGACCGGCCCGTGTTCGTGCGGTACAGCTAGCGGCTGGATCTCGGGGCGCTCATGGGCCCGCAAGACCCACAACTCTCCCGAGAACCAGAACGGCTCGATCTCGGGTTGGTTGTGAGCCCCCAAGACCCACAACTCTCCCGAGATTCCGGGGGCCGGTGCAGCCGGCGGCGCGATGGCTACGCTCGTGGCCTTCGCGGGTGTAGTTCAATGGTAGAACATCAGCTTCCCAAGCTGAGAATGCGAGTTCGATTCTCGTCATCCGCTCCACGGCGCCTGCTTGCGATTGCGGGCGCGCTGGCGATTGCGGGCGCGGCGTGCTCGCCGGGAAGCTCCTCGTCGCAGACTGCCTCCAGTGACGACGGACCGGCTACGGGCTCCGGTGTCGACAGCGGCGAGGCTGCTCCGGCAACCTCCGGAGACGCTGACGACGGGCCGGCGAGGGTGCCTGCGCCAAGTCTCAGCGACCTGGGCGGCGGCTGGGCCATGTACTTCACCGGCAAGTACGACCGCGACACGCTGGCGGTGGTGCCCCCCGGACCCTTGAGCCGCCCCAGGTTCGTGGGCGGCGCCCACGCATCGACCTCGGAACTGAAGGCGCTGTACTGGACCAACCACGACATCGGCCGTGAGGAGCACTCCCTTGAGTTCTTGGACGCGTCTGGCGAGGTGCTGGCGTCGATACCGCTGCCCATGGATGTCAGCGGGTTGCGCCTCGAATGCGAGCGGAAGCCCTACGGGAGGGTGGGGCACATATGGCGGGTGGCTGTTCTCAATCCCCCGGACTACGCCAGCTACCGCATCGTGGCGACCCTGCGGCTGTTGGAGCATCCCCCCTACGACCTACCGGTAGCGGTGGAGGAGGCGCCCGCCGACGGCGGGTCAAGCAGGACGGGATCGTGCTGGCGGCCCGCCCCCCTGCGGGGCTCGCCGACTCTCTCCCCTGAAGCTGAGGCCGGCGAAACCGTGACTGTGGTGGAGGTCGAACGCTCCGAGAACCCGCCGCAGGTGTGGTTGGAACCGCCGGCGGCGCGCGACGGCGCGGACGGAGGTGTCATCGAAGTGGCGTGGCGGGCGTCCGATCCCGACTGCAACGCGCTGAACCATCTCCTGCGATACACCCTCGACGGCGGCCGGAGCTACAAAGCAACGCCGGGAGGCCACATCCCGACCGACGCCCGCAACTACAAGCCGCGTGTCTACGAGCTGCCCGTGTCGCTGCTGGAACGAAGCAAGCAGGCCAGGGTGATGGTCATTCGTCTCGGACGGCACCCTGTGGGCCGCCGCGGAGGCAACCCTGCCAGGGTCCCGCACCGAATCCGCGGCCGCCACGACAGAAACGGAGTCCACCCTGAGCAACTCGCCCGGCCCGGATGACCCCGAAGGCTACGAACGGGCCGGAGCCGGACTATGCATCTGAATCTGGTAGTAACAGAGCTACTACCAGAGTAGTATTGACATTATGAAGGTCAGTGTGAGCATTCCGGAGAGCGATGTCGCGTTCCTCGACGACTATGCCCGGTCCCATGGCATTGCGTCCCGGTCGGCGGCGCTGCAGCGGGCGATACGGCTGCTGCAGGCCAACGAGCTGTCGCCGCACTACGCAGCAGCGTTCGCCGAGTGGGCCCTTGACGGCGAGGACAGTGCATGGGATGCCGCCGTCGCGGACGGGCTCGGCCGGGACTGATGCGTCGGGGCGAGATCCGCGTTGTGGGGCTGGACCCGGTGATCGGGGCCGAGTCGGCGCGGACCCGTCCCGCGGTGATCGTCAGCAACGATGGCGCCAACACGATCGCGGCCCTTCTGGGGCGTGGCGTGGTGACGGTCGTTCCGGTCACCTCGAACACCGGAGTGGTCCACCCGTTCCAAGTGATGCTCGAAGCGGCCAGCACCGGCCTCGGCCTTGACTCGAAGGCCCAGGCCGAACAGATCAGATCGGTTGATGTCAAGCGCATCGGCAGCCTGACGGGCATGGTGCCGCTCGATCTGATGGCGCAGATCGACGACGCCATGCGCCTGCATCTAGGACTCTGACTTACAGCGAGCCAGGGCCGGTCGGGCAGGAACTCGCTCCCCCGGCCGGCCCCTGCTTCCCGCGTGTTTCGGAAGGATGGATTGTAGTCTTCCGATATGGAGGTGGATCCGGAAGGCTCTGCAGGGCGAGAAGTGGAGGCGGACTGGGGAGGGCGTCACGTACGCGCCTGGGTGCCGGCGCCTCTGGACGAACGGGACCTCACCCTGTCGACCGCCATCGCACGGGTAGCCGAGCGGGCCGCCGCGGCCCTCCAGCTGGCCGACGCCCGGCTGCCGTCGGAATGGGAGCCGCTGGCCCGCCTACTGCTGCGCCACGAAGGGGTGGCCTCCTCCGGGATCGAGGGGCTGCGCGAACCGATCGGATCGGTGCTCGTCGCCGAACGGACGGGATCGGGCGGCACCGCCGGGTGGGTCGCCGACAACCTGGCCGTCCTCGACAGCGCGCTCGACACCGCCGACGAGCCGCTCAGCGCCGAAATGCTGCACCAGTGGCACCAGCGTCTCATGCGACACGGCCGGCTGCCCGCCCCCATGGTCGGCCGATTCCGCCCGGCGCTGGGATGGATCGGCGGCACCTCACCCATCGACGCGGCGTACGTGCCCCCGCCGCCCGCAGAAATCCCGCGGCTCATCGACGATCTCATCAGCTTCGCCGACGACGACCGGAGCGACCTCGACGCGGTGTCACGTGCCGCGCTGGCGCACGCGCAGTTCGAGGCAATCCACCCCTACGGCGACGGAAACGGGCGACTCGGACGGGTGCTGGTGAGCCGGGTACTGCGCCGCAGCGGCGTCACAGCCCGCTCGACCGCGCCCATCAGCGTGGCCATCGCCCAGGATCCCGGCGGCTATCTCTCAGGACTGCATCTCTTCGAGCGAGGCGGCCACGGCCCGTGGGTCAGGTGGTTCGCCGAAACGGCGACTCGGGCCGCGACCGCCACCGAACACCTCGTGAAGCAGGCCGGCCACCTGCTGAGCCGCTGGGACGAACTCACCACAGAACTGCGAGCGGACCACACAGCGCGGGCCCTGCTGC
The DNA here is from genome assembly GCA_965220645.1 of Candidatus Aldehydirespirator sp. GTDB lineage: Bacteria > Actinomycetota > Acidimicrobiia > Acidimicrobiales > Aldehydirespiratoraceae > Aldehydirespirator. The sequence goes on from OZ244836.1 coordinate 59,242, forward strand.
ACCGCCTGCCCGGCTCGCCGGTTCTGAGCGCCCAGGATGTGGCCGGGCTGCTGGGCGTCAGCGAACGCAGCGGCCGAACCGCTCTCAGTGCGCTGGCCGCGTGCGGCGTTCTGTCGCCCGTCGATGACGTGAGCGAGGCGCGGTCGGGCAGGGCTCGGCGCTGGTTCGCGGCCACCGAGCTGCTCGACCTGTGAACGCCATGACTGGTCCAGTGGGCCAGCCGCGTGGCCGGGACAGGGGCGTCATCCTTGCCGGTGGGCCTGTTCACACCATGGGCCGTCCGGCGACGGTGGAGGCAGTGCCATCGTGGGCGACTGCCAGGTGGCCGACCTGGTGATACTGGACGACGATCCGCTGGCAGTCGAGATCGACCGGCTCCCGGACATCGGTGTCAACGAGACCTGGATGGACGGCCGACAGGTGTGGGCGTGCTGAGGGGCGCGGGCGTGCTGATTGACGGCGCCCGGGAGCCTCGCCTTCTCTCCTACTACCTCGCCCAAGGGCTGTGCATGGGCTCGCTGGCGTCGGTCATAACCCTGCTGGGCGACATTCGAGACGCGTTCGGGCTGACCGAGACCCAGATCGGGCTGATCGTGGGCGCCGGGTTCTTCACCGCCTTCGTCACCCAGATCACCCTGGCCCGAGTGGCCGACAGAGGCCACGCTCCCCTGATGGTGCGGTTAGGACTGGTAGCCGCGGCGGCCAGCATGATCGGGTTCGCGGCCAGCTCCGGCTTCTGGACGCTGGTCGGCTCGCGGGCGATGCTCGGCATCGCCATCGGGGTGGCCCAGCCCGCCATCCGCCGCACCGTCATCCTGGCCGACCCCGCCCACATTGGGCGCAACCTCGGCCGTCTGGGCGTGGTCGAGGTGATCTGGTTCGCGCTCACCCCGGCGGCCGCGGCCGTCCTGGCCGACGCCACCAACCTCGACGCGCCCTTCTACGCGATGGCCGGCCTCGCCGTCGTCACCGTAGCGATGATGGGCCGGCTCGAGTCGGACGAGGACGCCCTCGGCACTCGAACCACCAGCTCCTTCCAGCTCCTGCGCGAACCGGTAGTGGCCGGCACGCTGCTGCTGGTCACCAGCCAGTTCGTGATGATCGGCGCGTGGGAGGCGGTGTGGGCGGTGAGCCTCGTCGACCTCGGCGCGGCCACATGGGAAGTCGGCCTGAGCTTCACCCTGTTCGCCCTCCCGCTGGGAGCGCTGGCCCCAGTGGCGGGGGCATGGGCCCAGCGCACCGGCGGCCTGCGGCTGTGCGTCGGCGGGCTGCTCAGCTCGGCCGCGGCCGGGGTCCTGCTGGGCGTTTTCGACTCGGTCTGGAGCCTGGTGATGGTGTCGATGGTGGTCGGCGTCGGTGCGGGTCTGGGCTTCACCGCCGGGCTCTACGCCTACTCCCAGACGGTGACCGACGACCGCCAGGCCTCGTCCCAAGGTCTGATGGGCGCCAGCGAGGTGCTGCTGGGCGGGGTGACGGCCGTGCTGGGCGCCTGGCTCTACGACATCTCAGGCCGGAGCCTGGTGTGGACGGTGATCCCGGCGCTGATGGTGGTGGCGCTGGTTGGCGGTCTGCTGTGGAGAGGGCTGCGCCTAACGGAGTACGCCCGGCCACGGAGCCAGTGACCGGGCCCCGGTAGCTGCCAGGGCCGGTAGCCGGCAACCAGATCTCAGTCCAAGCCCTCCTCGATCATCGCCCAGGTGGCCTCTCTCTCTGCGGGCGTGCCCTGGAGGATGACGGCGATCTCGTCGGCCGAGGCCGCGGCGTAGCGGGCCAGCTCGGCCCTGACCTCGTCGGGGCTGCCGATGGCGAGGAGGTCCATCATGTCGGCCACCCGCTCGCGCCCGGCCATGGCCTGATACGACGGCAGCGTCCGGTAGCCGGCCAGCTGGTCGCCGATGCGAGCCCGGGCCCCGTCGGGATCATCAGTCACGCACACCCACACCGCGGCCGAGATCTGCGCATCACCGACAGCCGGGCGCACATGCTCGGAGATCGTGCGGGGCCCGGTCCATGCCAACAGCGTGCCCTCGGAGCGGGCCGAGGCCAGCGCCAGCATCCTCGGCCCCATAGCGGCCAGCATGACCCCGGGGGCAGGGCCGGGCACGTCGATGCTGGTCCGGTGCGACACCAGGTCGCCGCTGACGTCCACCGCCTCGTCAGCCAGCAGCGGGAGCAGAGCGTCGAGGTACTGCATCATGTGGCTGTAGGGCCGGCTCCACTCGAGCCCGAGCACATGCCTCACGATGGGCGCGTGGCCCACCCCGATGCCGAGGGTGAACCGCCCACCGCTGATCTGGTTGACGGTGCGGGCCTGCTGGGCGAGGGTCTGGGGCAGCGTCGACTGGATGGCGATCACGCCGGTGGCCAGCTCGATGCGGGGCACCCGGTCGGCGACAACCGCCAGCACCGCGATCGGGTCGGCCCGCTCGACCTGGGCCACGATGTAGCGGTCAAGTCCCGCCGCCTCGGCCCGGGCCGCGCCGGCCACCGCCGCGTCCACCCGGGTCGGCAGGTCCAACAGCGCATACTTCACGGTCAGGCCTCCTTCACTAGCGGTCCTCGGCGAGCCGCGGCTAAGCGGGGACAATCAATGTTGGGTACCTGACTTCGGATCCACGACCAAGCAGATTGTCGGTGCCAGCCCTAGATGTAACACTTATGTTACGCTATGCTGAACGCATGGCTGAACTCACCGGGGCTGATCGTTACCTCAAGCACCGCCGGGAAGATCCGGACTACGACCGCGCCTACACATCAGCGAGGCGTCGCATCGATCAGATCGACGCGCTAATTCGCGCGCTGGACGAGCGTCGATGCAGCCTGAATCTGAGCAAAGCGGAACTTGCCCGTCGGGCTGACCTTCGCCCCGAGGTGATCCGCCGGCTGTTCACGGCGGCAAGCCCCAATCCGACCCTCTCGACGGTCGTGGCCCTAGCCGGGGCACTGGAACTTGAGCTTACGGCCGAACCCTTGGAGGACAGCGTCGCTAGCTGAGTACCTCATCAGCAGCGTCCAAGCCGTCACGCCTGCTCATCGCACCTGTATAGGCCCAGCGCAAGATTCTGCCACCTGTACGGAGGAACATCGGAACGGATGGAGATGGGGCTAGGCGGGGGTCTGGTTGCGGTCCAGGCGGACTATGCGGCGGTCGGTGACTACCGCGGTTATCAGCTCCGCGGGGGTGACATCGAAGGCCGGGTTGGCGGCCGCGGTGCCGTCGGGGGCGGTGGACACGCCGCCTAGCGACACGACCTCGTCGGTGCCCCGGTCCTCGATCTCGATGCCGGCGCCGTCGGGGGTGTCGGCGTCGACGGTGGACTCGGGGGCGACCACGATGAACGGCACCCCGGCGTGGCGGGCCCCGAGGGCGAGCGAGAAGGTGCCGATCTTGTTGGCGGTGTCGCCGTTGGCCGCGACCCGGTCGGCGCCGGTGAGCACCACGTCAGCCTGGCCCCGGGCCAGCATGAACGGTCCGGCCGAGTCGACAAGCAGGCGGTGGGGAGCGCCCATGCGGTCCAGCTCCCAGGCGGTGAGGCGGGCGCCCTGCAGCAGGGGCCTGGTCTCCAGAGCGAGGGCCTCGGCCAGCCGGCCCCGCTCGTGCAGGGTCTGAATCACGGCCAGAGCCGTGCCCCTCTCCACCGCGGCCAGACCGCCGGTGTTGCAGATGGTCATAGCCCTGATGTCGGGTCGGCCCACCAGGTCGAGCACCAGGTCGGCGCCCAGGGAGCCCATGGCGACCGACGCGGCCAGCTCTTCGTCGCGGACGGCGGCGGCTTCGGCCAGGACGGCGTCGAAGCCCTCGGGAGCGCGGGCCGCGGCCCGATCCACCATGCGGGCCAGGTTCACCGCAGTAGGTCGGGCCTGGCGCAGCTGGGCCACGGCATCGTCTAACGCTTGGCCAGCGGGGCCGTGGGCCCGCACCGCCAGCGCCACCCCGAAGGCGCCGGCCACCCCGATGGCGGGCGCGCCCCTAACCGACAGGCGCTGTATGGCGGCCACCATGTCGGGCACATTGTCGATGCGCAGCACGGTGAAGGCCGCGGGCAAGGCGGTCTGGTCGACCATCTCGACCACGCCGTCGGGGCCTCCGGCCCAGTCCAACGTCCGCAAACTGCTGCCGTCCATCGGCCGGAGGCTAGTTGCCACCGAAATTCTTGTGCGGAAGGGTGCCGTACGACCATGACAACAAGAATTTCGGGTGGGGTGAGCGGGTATCTAGGGTGGAGTGCCATGGACCGGTACTTGTGCGACGTGCTCGTCACCATGGACGGGCCGGTCGGGGGTGTCCCCGCGCCGATCAGCGACGGGGCGGTGGACGTGGGCAACGACGGGCGGATCGTCTGGTGCGGCCCGGTTGCGGATGCGCCCGAACTCGAACCAGGCGCCACCGTGCACCGAACCGGGATCCTCATGCCGAGCCTGATCAACGCCCACTGCCACACGCCGATGGTGCTGCTGCGGGGCGCAGGCGAGGGACTTCCGGTGGACCGCTGGCTGCACGAGGTGATGTGGCCCCGCGAGTCGAAGCTCACCGACGACGACGTGCGAGTCGGGATGCGACTGGGGGCGGGTGAACTGCTGGCCAATGGCATCACCGCCTCGACAGAGATGTACTTCTGGGGCCAGGCCATGGCCGAGGGCGCAACCGACGCCGGGCTGCGCTGCCTGGTGACGCCCGGAGTGATCGAGGACCCGGACTTCACCGTGGCCGGCGGGTGGCGAGACCAGCTCGACGAGATGGTGGCTCTCAGGGATCGCTGGGCCGGCAACGAACTGATCAGGGCAGGGATGTCGGCCCACGCGGCCTACTCGGTGTCGAAGGAGTGCCTGAGCGCGATCGCCGACCGGGCCGCCGACACCGGCATGCCGGTGCACATCCACCTGGCCGAGCAGCAGTGGGAGGACGCTGCGGTGCGGGAGCGCTCAGGGGGGCTGGCCGCGCCCGCGTACCTGGAGTCCCTCGGGCTGCTGGACGGCGACGTGATCGCGGCCCACGGCGTGTGGCTGACACCCGACGACATCGAGGTGCTGGCCCGCAACGACACCGCGGTGGTGCACTGCCCGTGCTCCAACGCCAAGCACGCCTCCGGGGTGGCCCCGGTGACCGACATGCAGGCGGCCGGGCTGCGAGTGGCCATCGGCACCGACGGGCCGGCGTCGCACCACCGCCTCGACCTGTTCGAGGAGATGCGCACCGCCATCCGGACGGCCCGCATCCGCTCGGGCGACGCCCAGACGTTCGGACCGGCCGAGGCGCTGCGGATGACCACCGCGGGCGCGGCCGAGGTGCTGGGCTGGGACGGCTTGGGCCGCCTGGCGCCAGGATGCTGGGCCGACATGGTGGCGCTGTCGGCGTCCGAGCCGGCGCTCAATCCGGTGATCACCGGTGAGGACGACCCGCTGTCTCGGATCGTGTGGTCCGGCTCGCCGGGTGCGATCGACGCAGTGTGGGTGGCCGGGCGCCAAGTGGTCGAGCACGGCCGGGTGCTGACGCTCGACATGGCCGAGACGGTGGCCGACGCCGAGACCCGGGCCCGGAGGCTGGCCCGATGAACGCCGACGACGTGGCCAGGCTGCTGGGGTTGGAGCCGTTGGAGGTCGAGGGCGGGCGCTTGGCCCTCACCTGGCGCGACGAGCAGTCGTCGGCCATCTACTACCTGATGACGCCGGGCGACTTCTCGGCCCTGCACCGGCTCTCCGGGCCGGAGCTGTGGCACCACTACGCGGGCGCGGCGGTGCAGATGCTGCTGCTGGAGCCCGGCGGTGCGGTTCACCGGCCCATGCTGGGCGACGACCTGGCCCGCGGCCAACGACCGATGGTGGCCGTGCCCGCGGGAGTGTGGATGGCGGCCTGCACCACCGGTGACTGGTCGCTCACCGGCGCCACCCTGGCACCCCCGTACGACGCCGACGGCTTCGAGTTGGGCGGCGCCGGCGAGCTGACCGCGGCCTACCCCGAAGCAGTCGCCGACATCGCCCGATTCACCCGGAGGGCGACGTGAGCGGACTGCTGCCGCCGCACGAGATGATCCGATCCGACGGCACCCGATTCACCCGGAGCACGCCGTGAACGGACTGCTGCCCCCGCACGAGATGATCCGATCCGACGGCACCCGATTCACCCGGAGCACGCCGTGAACGGACTGCTGCCCCCGCACGAGATGATCCGATCCGACGGCACCCGATTCACCCGGAGCACGCCGTGAACGGACTGCTGCCCCCGCACGAGATGATCCGATCCGACGGCACCCGATTCACCCGGAGCACGCCGTGAACGGACTGCTGCCCCCGCACGAGATGATCCGATCCGACGGCACCCGATTCACCCGGAGCACGCCGTGAACGGACTGCTGCCCCCGCACGAGATGATCCGATCCGACGGCACCCGATTCACCCGGAGCACGCCGTGAACGGACTGCTGCCCCCGCACGAGATGATCCGATCCGACGGCACCCGATTCACCCGGAGCACGCCGTGAACGGACTGCTGCCCCCGCACGAGATGATCCGATCCGACGGCACCCGATTCACCCGGAGCACGCCGTGAACGGACTGCTGCCCCCGCACGAGATGATCCGATCCGACGGCACCCGATTCACCCGGAGCACGCCGTGAGCGGACTGCTGCCCCCGCACGAGATGATCCGCCTAGACGAGACCCGATTCACCCGGAGGGCGACGTGACCGAACTGCCGACACCCGACGAGATGATCCGCCTGGACGGGCGGGCGATCATCGTGACCGGCGCGGGCGGCGGGATCGGCGGCGGCATCGCCCGGCGGCTGGTGGCCGCTGGAGCGACGGTGGTGGCTCACACCCGCTCCACGCCGGTCGAGCACCTCTTGGACGGCGGCGGCGACCCGGTGGCCTCGGTGACCGCCGACCTAGCCGACCCCTTGGCCGCTGCGCGGGTGGTGCAAGCCGCGCTCGACGCCTGCGGGCGCGTCGACGGGCTGGTCAACAACGCCGGCATCCAGCCCGTGGTCCACTTCACCGAGATGACCGACGACGAGTGGACCCAGATGATCGACACCAACCTCACCGCGGTCCACCGGCTGACGGCGACCGCGGCCGACGCCATGCGGGATCAGGGCAACGGCGGGTCGATCGTGCACGTGGCGTCGATCGAGGGTCGGCAGCCGACCGACTTCCACGGCCACTACGCCACGGCCAAGGCCGGCCTGCTGATGCACGCCCGGGCCGCGGCCGGCGCCCTGGGACCGCACGGCATCAGGGTCAACAGCGTCTCACCGGGCCTGATCGACCGGCCCGGCCTGGCCGACGACTGGCCCGAGGGCGTGGCCCGATGGCACGCGGCCGCGCCGCTGGAACGGATGGGCACACCCGAGGACATCGGCGACGCCTGCGTGTTCCTGTGCTCCGACCTGGCCCGCTGGATCACCGGAGCCGACCTCGTAGTGGACGGCGGAGTCCTGACCCGCCCCACCTGGTGATCGAGGACCCCCGTCCGGCAATGAGGAGGGACACATGACCGATCTGTATGAGCGGCTCCAGGGGACGGCGGCGGCGCTGGCCGAGCGGACCGGGTGCGAGCGCCACGACGTGGTTGTGGTGCTGGGATCGGGATTGGGCGGCTACCCCGACCGCATCAGCGACAAGGTGGCGGTGTCGTACCGGGACCTGCCCGGGTTCCCGATCCCGACCGCAATCGGCCACGCCGGCACCGCCTACTCGACACAGATGGGCGACAACCGGGTGCTGATGCTGTCGGGGCGGGCCCATGCCTACGAGGGCCACGGCCCCGAAGCCATCACGTTCGCGGTGCGGACCGCGATCACAGCCGGATGCCGGGTGGTGGTGCTCACCAACGCGGCCGGCGCCTGCGGCGACGGCATGGCCGCCGGCGACCTGGCGGTGATCACCGACCACGTGAACCTGGCCGGCATCAGCGCGCTGGCCGGCCCCAACGACGAGCGCCTCGGGCCCAGGTTCACCGACATGACCGACGTGTACACGCCCGAACTGCGGGTCAGGGCCCACGCGGCCGCGGCCCGGCTCGGGCAGGAGCTGCGCGAGGGCGTGTACTTCTGGTTCCACGGCCCGATGTTCGAGACCCCCGCCGAGATCCAGTTGGCCAAGGCGCTGGGCGGGTCGATGGTGGGCATGTCCACGGCGCCCGAGGCCACCGCGGCCCGTCACATGGGCGCCCAGGTATTGGGCATCTCGCTGTGCACGAACCTGGCCGCCGGCATCTCCGACCAGCCACTGTCGCACACCGAGGTCATCGAGACCGCAGCCGCGGCGTCCGAACGCTTCAGCGCCCTCTTCGACGAACTGCTCCCGACCCTCTAGCGCTAACCCTAACTACTAATTTAGTAGATATTAGTAGTGAATTAGTATGTCACCGATGTAACTCGTCGACCAACGCCCGAAGCTGATCCGAGAGATCGTCGACGGGCCAGAACTCGAACTTCTTGCCTGACTGGATCCTGCGGAACACGCCCAGTTTCTGAAGGCCCAGCAAGTCGGTGCGAGCAGACTGATAGGCCACGCGGTGCACGCGCTCGTGCCCGGCGATCGTGAAGTACGCATCGGGGTCCCGCAACGCTTCCCCGATAACCGCGAGCTGACGGTGGTTGAGATCCGGAACGCCACGCAGCAGCTTCTCCACCTCGGAGATCTCCGAGACTCTGCGCCCCAGGTAGGTCCGCAATTCTTCAACTGCGCGCTCCAGCACTTCCAGTTGGTGGATCACGAAGTAGGTGACGTCGTTGGAGTCGGTCTCGGTGTACAGGTATGAGAGGACGTACTCGCTAAGGGACTTTCGGAGAATGGCCGAGATGGAGATGTACTGGGCCAGCCAATACCCGGACCGAAGCATCGACCAATAGAAGAGAGCCCGGGCCGTGCGTCCGTTACCGTCAATGAAGGGGTGGTCATAGCCGATCCAGAAGTGGAGCAGAATGGCCCGCACTACAGGATGCAGGAAGCCCGCCCCCACGTCTCCGTTGGCGAAGGCGCAGAACTGCTCAAGCCGAGCCGGGAGTTCCTCAGCCGGCGGCGGCACGTGCAGGATCTGGGCGTGATCCCACTCGACCACCACCCGGACCTCACCGGGTTCCTGGAGCCTGCCCGATTCGGATTCATCGTCGAGGGTCCCTTCGGTGACGATCCGATGCAGCTCTAGGACATGGTCGGGGACTAGGGGCTCGCCAGAGCCAGCGATCTCCTGGGCCATTCGCATTGCCAGGTAGTTGTTGAGGATCATTCGCTCACTTGTGTCGCGCGGCGCGCGGTGCGTTCTCAGGAGTTCCTTGGCGACGCGACGAGTGGTGGCTGCGCCCTCAAGAAGGCTGGAGGTGATGGCCTCCTCCACCAACGACGACACGAGATAGCGGTTGCGGGAGCCGACGATGTCGTCGCTTTCGATGCGGCCGCTGGCCTGCTGGTCGATGCGGTGGACCATCTCCTGGATTCGATCGATGTTGGTGAACCGGAAGGGCTCGCCGTCGGTACCGGCAAGGGGCAGAATTCGAGCGTTGTTGGCCCGGCTCGCCGCGGTTCCGGCCCACCACTCACGAGACGTGAGTCCGTGGGGAGGAGTCCGGTGCCGCATCTGGTCCCAGTGCAGGTAGCGGCCCTTGTCATCAACGGGGCGGCCCTCTGAGAAGACTTTGAGCAGACGCCGGGGGTCGTCTGCAATCTCTGACAGCAACTGCGCCATGTCCGGCGGTGACGGCGGCTTCTTCATCCTGTCGCCCTTCGTTCCCGGATCCTACAGATACTACTAATCTTGCCAGAATTAGTAATAGATTGCAACCATGCGGCCTTCAGAGGGCGGTGCGGGCTAGGAGGGTGGCTTGCTGGGTTTCGGCTTCGGCTTGAATGGCGGACTCGTCGCCGGTGAGCAGGCGGCCGTCGGCCACCACAACCCAGCCGTCGACCACCACGGTGTCGACATCAGCGGCGGTGTGGGCGTAGACCAACTCGGAGAACACATCGGCGCCGCCAGCCGGGGTGGTGTGCAGACGGTCGCGCCGGACTACGGCCAAATCGGCCCGCTTACCCGGCTCAAGACTACCAATCTCGCGATCCAGGTCAAGAGCCCGGGCGCCGCCCATAGTGGCCATGTCGAAGGCGGTGCGAGCCGGAATGGCCCGGGGGCCGGCCGCGGGCTTGTGGATCAGGGCGGCCAGGCGCATCTCCTCGAAGCCGTCGAGGCGGTTGTTGGCCGGCGCGCCGTCGGCGCCTAGAGCCACATTGAGGCCGTCGGCCAGATAGCCGGGCACCGGCGCAAACCCTGAGGCCAGCTTGAGGTTGGTTGACGGGCAGTGGCAGACGTGGGGCCGGTGCCGGCGGGCCAGGTCGCGCTCGTGGTCGCTCAGCCACACCGCGTGGGCCATCACCAGCCTCGGCGACAGCGCCCCCCAGGACGCCAGAGCCTCGACGTCGCGGCCCTCGGGCGAGGCGCCCAGCAGATCGGCCTGAGCCCGGTTCTCGTTCACGTGGGTATGCAGCCGCAGGTCGGCCTCGTCGGCGAGGGCGACACAGCGGCGCCAGGTCTCCGGGGTGGCATTTCGGGGGCCGCGAGGCGACAGCGCCACCCGCAGCCGGCCGCCGGCCGAGCCGTGCCAGGTCTCGAACAGGTCCATCTGGTCGGCCCAGGCCGCGTCGGAGTCGGGCACCTCCATCTCGGTGCCCGGCTCGTAACGGTCCATCAGGGCCTTGCCGATGGTGGCCCGGATCCCGAGCTGCTCGGCGGCCTCGAAGGCGGCGCCGGTGTGGCGGTCCGACTCGATGGTCAGCGCCGCGGTGGTGCCGCCGGTGAGCAGTTCGGCCACCGCCAGCATGGCCGAGGCGTGCAGCGACTGGTGGTCGTGGGCCTGCTCGAGAGGCCACACCCGCAGGCGCAGCCACTCGATCACGTCCATGTCGTCGGCCAGGCCCCTCATCAGGGTCTGGCACAGGTGCACATGGGCCTGCACCAGCCCAGGGATCACCAGGCAGCCCGAGGCGTCCACCACGTTGTCGGCCGTGATCGTCTCCGACCCCGGCCGGACCGCGGCGATCCGGCCGCCTTCCACCACCACATTGCCCACGAAGGGCTCGGCGGCGGCACCCGGGACGACAACCCCGCCCCGCACCACCAGATCAGCCACGGCCCTCTCTCCTGGCTCAGCCGGACCGAGACATCAGGCCCACCAACCCGAGCATCCGCAAACCTCGGGAGCGCAGCGCGCGCTGGAGACACAGAACCAACCCGAGATCTTGGAGGGAGGCTGCGGTCACGGCCATTGCCCGCCCTAGCCCCGGGCCAGGTCGGCGGCGGCGGCTAGGGCGAACTCCAGCATGGCCTGCTGGCCGGCGGCGTAATCGTCGAGGCGCTGGCCCTGGTAGGTGGCCTCGCCGCTGAGCAGGTTGGTGCCCGCGCACAGCACCGAGCCGGCCTCACATCCCAGCGCGGCGGCCACGGTGAACAGGCACGACGACTCCATCTCGAAGGCCAGCACACCCAACCGCTTCCATTGGCTGATGACCTCGACGGTGCGCTCGCCCTCATAGAAGCTGTCGGTGGAGCGGGTCAGGCCCACCTCCACCGGGGTGCCGTGACGGGCCGCGGCTGCGACCAGCGCGGCCACCACCCGGTACGAGGCCACCGGCGGGAAGTTCTCGGGCGCGTAGTAGCCGCTGGTGCCCTCGTCGCTCACCGCGCCGTTGGCGATGGCGACACCGCCCACCGGCATCGCCGGCGACAACGCCGCGCAGCTGCCCACCCGGATGAAGCACGACGTCCCGCAGGCGGCCAGCTCCTCGACTGCGATGGCCATCGACGGCGAGCCCACCCCGCTGGTGGCCACGGTGAGGCGGGCGCCGTCGAGAGTGCCGGTGAACACCGCATAGCCCCGCCGGTCGCCGACCCGGTCGGCGTCGTCGAGCATCCCGGCCATCATCTCCACCCGCTCGGGGCTGCCCGACAGCAGAGCGACCTCGGCCACATCGCCGCCGCCCCGGATCCCCAGATGGGGGAACGACCCGTCGGGCAGGCGCATGTAACGCTCGGTCATCCAGGTGGACGTGTCCTCAGCGATCGAAGGGTCTTCAGTCATCGTGGCCTCCTCGGTACTTGTCGAGCACATGGTCGAGGACCCCGGCCTTGGAGAGCAAGTGGCGGGCCTCCCGGGGCACCAGGTCGGCTATCTCGGCCAGATCCAGGGTGATCAGGCGCCGGTCGTCGAGCAGCACCTCACCGTCGACGATGGTGTAGCGCACATCGGAGCCCGAGCAAGACCACACCAATTGCTCGATCACGTTGCCGCCGTCGCCGTCGCTGAGCACGGGCCAGGCGTGGGGCCGGTCCAGCCCCACCACGGCCAGGTCGGCCCGCTTGCCCGGCTCGACGGAGCCGACTTCGTCACCCAGACCCAGCGCCCGGGCCCCGCCGATGGTGGCCAGCTCCAGAAGCTCTGCGCAGGGCAACACGGCCGGATCGCCGGTACTGAACCGGGCCAGCAACCCAGCCTGGCGCATCTCCTCGAACGGGTCGAGGTTGTTGTTGGTCATTATCGAATCGGTGCCCAAGCCCACGGTGGCGCCGGCCGCAAGCAACTCGGGGATGCGGGCGGCCCGGTTGCCGAGCTTCATGTTGGAGGTGGGGCAGTGGGCCACGCCCACCCCGGTAGACGCCACCAGCGCCAGGTCGTCGTCGGTCAGCTCTATGCAGTGAGCGGCCACCACGTCGGGTCCGAGGCCGATGAGGCGGTCCAGCCACTCCACCGGGGTGAGCCCGCCCGACAGCTCGGCCACCCGGGCGACCTCGCCCGCCGTCTCGGCCAGATGGGTGTGAATGCCGACACCGAACTCGTCGGCCCGCTGGCGCATAGCGGCGTAGGTGGCCGGGTCCACGGTGTACAGCGAGTGGGGTCCGAACCAGGCCCGCACCCGGGGGTGGCGGCCGTGCCAGGCGTCGATGAAGGCCTCGCTGGACTCGAGGGTCTCGCCCGCGCCGGCCGGGGAGTCGACCGCCTGGGGGCTGATGGTGGCCCGCAGGCCGGAGTCCACAGCCACCGCGGCGGACTCGGCCGGGAACCGGAAGATGTCGATGAAGCTGGTGGTGCCGTTGGCGATCATCTCGGCCTGGCACATCAGCGAGCCAGCCCGCTGGTGGCGGGGCTCGTAGGCCATGTCCTTGGGCAGGGCGAAGTCCTCCAGCCAGGTGAAGAAGTCCATGTCCTCGAACACGCCCCGCTCCATCAGCTCATGGGTGTGGGCGTTGACGAAGCCGGGGATCACCGCGCAGTCGGAGGCGTCGATGACCCTGGCAGCCGATGTCGCCGGTGCCTCCCGGCGGCCGGCGGGGATCACTTCGACTATCCGCCCACCTCGCACGGCCACATCGCCGACGAAGGCACGACGCGACCCGTCGCAGGGCACCACCGTGCCGCCCCGCACCAGCAGATCGACGTGCTGACCGTCACTCATCATCGAACTGGCAGCAGAATGCCCGCCATACGCGCAAAACGCTGCCAATCCTCCGTTGGCAGGAACCCCCGCTCTCGAACTGGCAGCAGAATGCCCGCCATACGCGCAAAACGCTGCCAATCCTTCATTGCACCTATCCCGCCGATCTGGAGAGACAGGACACTAGGTGCGGCGGTCGAAGGCGGGTAGGACATGCTCGCCGAACCACTCCACCTCGGTCGCGCCCTGGTCGGGACGGATGTTGAGGATGGCCATGTCGACCCCGGCGGCCGCGTAGGACTCCAGCACCGAGACCATCTGCTCGGGCGAACCGGCCACGATCCGGGCCCGGACCTCCTCCTCGGTGCCGCCCCGGGTGGCCCGGAACGTCTTGACCAGGCCTTCGGTGGTGGCCGGATCGTTGGTGAGCTCGGTGAACACGAAGGCGGTGCGCTTGAGGTCGCCGGGGCTGCGCCCGTTTCGGCCCAGCAGCTCGTCGAGGCCGTCGTTGACCTCGGACCACTCCCACGGGGCCCAGAAACCGTTGTACCAGTCGGCCCGGCGGGCCGCGATGCGCCGCAGCCGCTCCCCGCTGCCGCCGACCAGCACCGGCACGCCGCCCGGGCGCACCGGTTTGGGGTCGAAGCAGGCACCCGCCAGCTGCACGAAGCGCCCCTCGTAGTCGACCGGGCCATCGGCGCCGCACAGCAGGTGGAACGCCTCCAGCGTCTCGTCCAGCATCGTCATGCGGTCGCCCACGCCGGGGTAGTCGAAGCCGTACATGGCGTGCTCGCCCTCGTGCCAGGCCGCGCCCACCCCGAGCAGGGTCCGGCCGCCGGTGACGTGGTCGAGGGTCACCGCCGTCTTGGCCAGCAGCACCGGATGGCGGTAGGTGACCCCGGTAACCAGCGTGCCCAAATCGAGCCGGCTGGTGGCCGCGCCCAGCCCGGCGAGCGTGATCCAGCCCTCCAACTGGGGGCCGTCGGGAGTCCCGCCAGGCTGGGAGGGGCGGGCGCCGGGGTTGAGCGGCACGAAATGGTCGAACGTGAACCCGGCCGCGAACCCGAGCCCGTCGGCGGTCTGCCAGATATCGACCAGCCGGGAGTAGTCGGTGTGCTCGGGCGGTGTCTGTACAGCGATCTCCATCGAACTCTCCTGAGGTCAGTGGCCGGGGGGTCAGTGTGGCCGGGGGGTCAGTGTGGCCGGGCGATCAGTCCTTGACATAGGCGCGGCCGATCGCGGCGGGGGCCACCGCCCGGCCGACGAAAACCAGAGTGATCAAGCCGACCACGTAGGGCAGGGCCTGGAACAGCTCGACGGGCAGGTCGGACTTGGACTGGGCCCGCAGCTGGTAGGCGTCGGCCATCCCGAACAGCAGGCACGCTCCCAGCACCGGGATCGGCCTCCACTTCCCGAAGATCATGGCGGCCAGCGCCAGGAACCCCCGGCCGTTGGTGATGCCCCGCTGGAACAGGCCGTTCTGCACCAGCGACAGGTACACGCCACCCATCGCCGCGAACATCCCGGACAGCATCACCGCGGTGTAGCGGGTGCGGATCACGTTCACCCCCACCGACGCGGCCGCCTCGGGCGACTCGCCGCAGGCCCGCAAGCGCAGGCCGAACGGGCTGCGCCACAGCACCACCCACACCACCGGCGCCAACACCAGCGCCCCGTAATCGAACCAGCTCAGCCTGGAGAACACCGTCCCCACCGCGGGCAGGTCGGCCAGCATCGGCACCTCGAAGCGGCGGAAGCGCTCAACGCCGGGGGTGTTGGCCCGGCCGCCCTCCCAGATGGCCGGGATCAGCGCGGCGGTGACGCCCAGGGCGAACAGGTTGATGGCGGTGGCCGACACGATCTGGTCGGCCCGCACCGTGATCGAGAACCAGGCATGGACCCAGCCGATGCCGGCGCCCACCGCCAGCGCGGCCACCAGGCCCACCACGTTGGAGCCGGTCCACCAAGTGACGGCCACCCCCGCGAACGCGCCGAACAGCATCTTGCCCTCCAGCGCGATGTTGATCACGCCGGCCCGCTCGCTCAGCAGCCCACCCAGCGCGGCGAAGATCAACGGCACCGACAGCCGGATGCCCTGGGCCACCCAATTCATATCGAAGATCTCGAGCATCTCGACCATCGGCTCAGTCCCCCCGCCCTTGAGCAACCGCGAGTCCGTGCGCAGCCCCATGCATAGCGGCGTGGCAGTGTCCGCTCTTGTTCGCTTCGCTCACGGGCCGCTCGGGCCACGGCCTCGCTGCAACTCTCACGGGTCCCCGCCGATCACCCATCCGCTCGGCCTCTGGGCCGGGACGCCCGGCGCGACAACAGGAGGCGGGCGGCCACACAGGCCACCACCAGACCGGAGATGACGGTGATCATGTCCCGGGTGATGCCGGCCTCGAGCTGGAGCTGGGTCGAGCCGGCCCGCAGCAGTCCGAAGAAGAAGGCCGCCGCGGCCACGCCCACCGGGTGGAGCGCCCCCAGCAGCGCAACCGCGATCGAGTCGAACCCGTACCCGGGCGAGAACGAGTCCAGGAACCGCCGGTGGGTGCCGAGCACCTCCACCGCGCCGGTGAGCCCGCCCAGCGCCCCCGACAGCATCATCGCCTCCACGATCACCCGGTTCGACGAGATGCCGTTGAAACGGGCCGCCACCGGGTTGGCTCCCACCAGCCGGAACCGGTAGCCGCCCGGCGTGCGGTAGATGAAGTACCAGCACGCCCCGGCGACGATCAGGGCCACCACGATCCCCAGATGCAGACGGGTGGGATCCCAGATGCGGGGCAACTCGGCGGTGGCCTCCACCGGTTCGGTGCCGGTGGGGATCTCGCCCTCGAGCAACCCGCCCGGCTTCACCAGGAACTGCGACACGCTGAACGCGACGAAGTTCATCATGATGGTGGTGATCACCTCGTGCACGCCCCGCCAGGCCTTGAGCGCGGCCGGCACCAGCGCCCACAGCGCGCCGGCGGCGGCCCCGGCCAGCAGGGCGAGGAGCACATGGACCGGCGCCCACGTGGACATCTTGATGCCGACCACGCCGGCGGCGATGCCCCCGGCCACCAACTGGCCCTCCACGCCGATGTTGAACAGGCCGGCCTGGAAAGCGACGGCCACGGCCAGGCCGCCGAACAGCAGCGGCGTCATCGACACCAGCGTCTCGGCGAAGGGGCGCTGACCGCCGAGGCTGCCCTCATAGAGAGCGCCGTAGGCCGTGATCGGGTCGGAGCCGGCCACAATGATGAGCGGCGCGGCCAGCACCAGGGCAGCCAGCACAGTGGCCCCGAAGATGAACGCAGCCCGGCCCACCCCCTTGGCGAGGTCGGCGGCCGCAGCCCGGGCGACCGTGCTGCCGGCACTGTCGAGGGTGCGCTGCAGCTCAGCGGTCATGCCGTGGCGCGCTCCGCCGGCGGGCTGCGGGTCGGCAGTGGGCTGAGGATCGCTCTCCATGCCGGTCATGCCGGTCATGCCGGGGCCCCGACAGCGTCGAGCCCGCCCGCCGCGCCCGAAGTCCCTCCGCCCGTCATCCAGCGGCCCAGCGTGGTCACGTCAACCTCGTCCGGAGTGGTCTCGCCCGCGATCCGGCCATCCGACATCACCACGATGCGGTCGGCCAGGGCCAGGATCTCGGTCAACTCGAGGCTCACCAGCAGCACTCCCGCGCCCCGGCCACGGAGCGCGGCCAGCTCGGAGTGCACGAAGGCAGCCGCGGCCACGTCCAGGCCCCGGGTGGGCTGGGCGGCCACGAACAGCTCCGGTCCACGGCTGAGTTCGCGTCCCACCACCAGCTTCTGCTGGTTGCCCCCCGAGAGGCTCCGCAGCGGGTCGGTGACGGCCACGGCCTGCACGCCGAAACGGTTCACAACCCCCCGGGCCAGCCGCCGCATCTGAACCAGTGACAGCCACAACCCCCGCCACGAGAAGGGCGACCGGCCCTGGAACCCGAGCGTGGCGTTGTGGGCCAGGTCGAGCCCGTCGGCCACCGCGGCGCCGTGACGGTCCTCAGCGATATGGGCCACGCCGGTGTTGAGGCGGCGGCGCACACTCCAGCGGGTCACGTCGGTACCGCCCAACTGCACCGAGCCGGCGCGGCAGCGACGCACACCCACCACCATCTCGACCAGCTCGGTCTGGCCGTTGCCCTCCACACCGGCCACGCCGACGATCTCGCCGGCCTGCACCGCCAGGTCGATCGGTCCCAGCCGGCGCCCGTCGCCCGCAGCCTCGAGGCGCAGCGCCGGCACGTCGCCGCTGGAGGGCCCGCCGACCCGCTCCGGAGGATCGGGCAGTTCGTGGCCCACCATCATGCGGGCCAGCTCGGCCGCGAGCGCATCGTGGCGGTCGGGGTCGTCGCGCTCGGCCGGGCCGATCTCACGATGACCCTCCACCCGCCCGCCCCGCAGCACCGTCACCCGGTCGCACAGGTCGATGACCTCGGACAGCTTGTGGCTGATGAACACCACCGTGCGGCCCTGGTCGCGCAGGCGGCGCAGCAGCACGACCAGCTCGGCAACCTCGGTGGGGGCCAGCGCGGCGGTGGGCTCATCGAGGATCAGCACCTCGGCGCCCCGGTAGAGGGCCTTGAGGATCTCCACCCGCTGGCGGGCACCCACGGCCAGGTCCCCGACCCGGCTGCGGGGGTCGATGCGGAAGCCGTAGCGCTCCGACAGCTCGGCGATGTCGGCCGCAGCCCGGTCGAGGTCGAGCAAGCCGCTGCGACGCCGCGGCTCGCTGCCCAGCACGAGGTTCTCGGCCACGGTGAAGTCGCCGATCAGGCTGAAGTGCTGCTGCACCATGCCGATGCCGAGGTCGAGGGCGTCGCGGGCCGAGTCGACCACCACCTCCTGGCCGGCGATCTCAACGGTGCCGGCGGTGGGCGTGGTCAGGCCGAACAGCACCTTCATCAACGTGGACTTGCCGGCGCCGTTCTCGCCGAGCAGGCCGTGGATGCTGGCCGCCTCGACCGCGAAGTCGACGGCGTCGTTGGCCACCACGCCCGGATAGCGCTTGGTGATACCGCGCATGCGCACGGCCGCGAAGCGCTCGGTGTTTCCGCGCATGCGCACGGCCGGCGGCTCAGCCGGCCGTGCGGCTAGCGCGGAGTCATCTGGGGGCAGCGAGTTCTCCTCCGACAGGGAGTAAACGCCCTATACGCCCGGATCGACCGTAATCGAACCTGACTTGATCCCTTCGACCGCGGCGTTCACCGCGTCCTGGATCTCGGCCGACAGGTCGCCGAACGTCTTCTCGCAGACGCCGACGTAGCCGCCCTTGAGATCCAGCACGCTCACGCCACCGGCGAAGGTGCCGTTGGCCACCTGCTGCGCGGCCCGGAACACCGACCCGGCCACATCCTTGGTGGCCGAGGTGAGGTAGTTGTCGGGCGCAAGCTGGTCCTTGCAGGTGTCGGTGCCGAGCACCCAGTGGCCGGCACCGCGGTCCTTGGCCTCCTCGTAGGCGCCGAGGCCGGAGAGTCCGGCCACCTCGAAGACGATGTCGGCACCGTCGTCGTAGGCCGCTGAGGTCAGCTCCCGGCCGGTGGTGGGATCGTCGAAGGCGCCCACCCACGACACGGTCACCTCGGCCGCGGAGTTCACCGACGCCACGCCCTGCTGGAACCCGCTCAAGAAGCGCACCGTCGGGGGAATCTCGATGCCGCCGACGTAGGCGAGCTTGTCGGCCTGGGTGGTCATGCCGGCGATGATGCCCGCGAGGTAAGCGGCCTCGTGCTCGGCGTACAGCACGCTCTGCACGTTGGGCAGCGGTTCGCCCGGGTCGAAGCCGCGGGCGCTGTCGGCAACTGCGTCGATGAGCACGAAATTGGAGTCGGGGTTGGCTTCGGCGACCTCCTCGATGGCGTCGGTGATGAGGAAGCCCACGCCCACGGTGAGGTTTGCGCCGGCGTCGACCGACTGCTGGAGGTTGGGCACGTACTGGGCCTGCTCGCTCGACTCGATCACGTCGCCGGAGCCGCCGAGTTGTGTGGCGGCCTGGCTGATCCCAGCCCAGGCGAGGTCGTTGAAGCCCTCGTCGCCGAGACCGGCCTGGTCGGTGACCATCACCCAGCGGAAGCCGGTCATGTCCACGCCGGTACCGCCCGGCAGGAACGCGTTGGTCCAAAGGTCGGCGCTGTTGACCGCGGTGCTGATGACGCCAGCGTCGAACATCCGACCGGCGACGCCGCCCCACACGGAGCCTTCCATGGCGCCGAGGCCGAGCTGATCGGTGGTGTCGCTGACGACGAGGTCCTTCATGACCTCGTACGCCGCCTCACCGACGCTGATCTCGAAGTCGGGCCAGATCTCGTTGATGTAGGCGATCACCGGGCCGGGGTCGTCGAGGAAGGCCGCGAGACCGGCCTGCGACGCTTCGGCGAAGGCTCGAACGATGTCGGGGTTGGCCGCGGCGTAGCTGTCGGAGGTGAACAGCGTGGTGGCGTAGGACCGGAAACCCAGGCTGGTGGCGGTCAGCATCGCAGGGTCGGCGCCGGCCAGCTCGGCGAAGTGGGGGCTGGTCGTGGCCATCGACTGGACAGCCCATCCCTCGTTCTCGCCCCAGGCGGCCAGGTTGCCGTCGAAGGCGATCTCCTCGACGTTGAGGCTGTTCTCCGTCTTCAACACCTCCCAGAAGACCTGGCCCGGGAAGACCTGCACCTCGGCCAGATCGTCCACGCCGCCGATTCCCGAGGCGGTGTGCACCATCAAACCGAGCGGTGACTCCTGATAGGTGGCGAAGAACGAGACCAACTCGGCGCCCCCGGCCGATGCGAGCACAACGTTCTCCGCGAGGGCCATGCCGAAGGTGACGTTGCCGGTGACCACGTCGTTGGCGGCGCGGATGCCGGGACCGCCGGGGCGAATCTCGACGTCGAGGTTGCGCTCCTCGAAGAAGCCGAGAAGGTCGGCGGCGTAGAGCGCGGAGTGGTCGGTCGAGGGGAACCAGTCGGTCTGTATCGACACCGAGGTCATCTCCGGCAGCACCGTCATGCCTCCGGCGGCGGCCTCCTCGACGGCCATCTCGGCCTCCTCGGCGGCTGCCTCGGCCTCCGTGGCCCTCGACTCGGCGGTCGAAGCGGCCTCCTGCGCGGCCGCAAGCTGTGCTTCGAGCTCGGCCACTTCCTCGTCGGAGGTGGCCGCGTCGGAGGCGGCCGCCTCCAGAGCCGCCGCAGCCTCAGCCGCAGCTGCTGCCGCGGCGTCGGCGTCGGCCCTGGCGGCGTCGGCGTCGGCCCTGGCGGTGTCGGCGTCGGCCTCGGCCGCCTCGACGGCGGCTGTGTCTGAGGCTTCCCCGGCTGCGGGTGCGTCGGCGTCGTCAGCGTCGTCGCCGCAGGCGGCCGCGACGAGCGCGAACACCGCCAGCAGTGCAAAGCCGGCACGCATGGGCTTGCGGAAGAAAAGGGTTGACATGGGGTGCTCCTCGGTTAGGACGGACAGCCGGGGGGAGGTCGGAAACCGAGTCTCGCAGAGGTGGGCCAACGATGAGAACGCGGGCGAGCGGCGACCGGCTCCATGTGACGACCGGCTCCATGTGACGACCGGCTCCATGTGACGACCGGCTCCATGTGACGACCCGCTCTATGTGACGACCCGCTCTATGTCAGGTGTCCGCGATGCGCGCCGACTCGTGCCAGTGCCTCAGCACCCGATTGCCCGCCGCCGAGACGGCAAGGAAGAACGTGATGCCCAGCGCGGACGAGACCGCGATGGCAGCGAAGACGAAATCGGTCTTCAACTGGGTGCTGCCGAACGTGACCCAGTAGCCGAGCCCTGCCTCCTCGCCCCCGCGGCCGACCACGATCTCGCCGACGATCGCTCCGATGACGGCGAGGCCGGCCGAGATCCGCAGCCCCGTGAACAGGTACGGAAGCGAGCTCGGGATCCGGATCTTCGAGAATGTGAACCACGAGTTCCGCCGCCGGCCGCGGAGCCGGATCAGATCGACGAGAGCGGCGTCGGCCGAGCGCAGGCCGGCGAGGCTGTTGGCCAGGATCGGGAACAGCGTGATGGTGAAGGCGACCAGCATCACCGACTGGCGCCCGGGCCCCCACCACAGGACGTACAGCGGGGCGACGGCCACGGCGGGCACGGTCTGCAGCAGCACCGCCCAGGGGAAGAAGGCGCGCTCGAGCACACGGCTCAGGCTGAGGAACAGAGCCGCACCCACGCCAACTGCGGTGGCGAAGAAGAATCCGACGACCGATGCGTACAGCGTGTTCTTGAAGCCGGTCCACAGGCGGTCGGAGTCGGCGAGAGTCGTGTCGAGGACGCGGCCCGGCGAAGGGAAGATGAATGGCTTCGGCTCCAGGATCCGCACCGCCGCCCACCACACGAAGATCACAACGAACAGGACGATGACCTGCGGCGCCACGCTGGCCGCGATGGATCGCAGCCGGGCCATCATTCGTGGGCCGCCATGATCTCGTGCACCACGATCATTCGTGGGCCGCCATGATCTCGTGCCCTTCTGCGACTTCGTGGGCCGCCATGATCTCGTGCGCCACGATCATTCGTGGGGCGCCATGATCTCGTGCCCTTCTGCGACTTCGTGGGCCGCCATGATCTCGCTGACATCACGGGCCACTGCGGCGAACTCGGCGCTGGTTCTGAGAGCCGCGCTGCGATCATCACCGAAAGGCACATCGACGATGCCAACGATCCGACCCGGAGCGGGACTCATCACCGCGACACGGTCGGCCAGGAAGGCGGCCTCGCCGATGGAGTGCGTCACGAACACACCCGTCACGCCCCGATCTCGTTGGAGCCGGATCAAGTCGTTGTTCAAGCGATTGCGGGTGATCTCATCGAGAGCCGCGAAGGGCTCGTCGAACAGCATCAACTGGGGGTCAGTGGCAAAGGTCCGGGCCAGGCTGACACGCATCTTCATGCCACCACTGAGCTCCGCCGGGTAGCTGTCCTCGAAGTCCGCCAGCCCGACAAGTTGAAGGGCGCTCCGGGCACGATCCCGGCGCTCCCGCTTCTTGACCCCGTCAACCTCAAGGAAGAGCTCAACATTGCGGATGGTCGTGCGCCACGGCAACAGGTGTGCGTCCTGGAACACGTAACCGGTCTCCGGGCGGCTACCGCCGAAGTCCACGACGCCATCGGTTGGCGTCAGGAGACCGGCGATGATCTTGAGGAGCGTGGACTTGCCGCATCCGGACGGGCCGACAACGGCAACCAGCTCACCCCCTCCGATCGTGAGATCGACCTCGGTCAGCGCAAGGAAGCCAGTCCGGAAGCGCCGGCTCACGCCATCGATGGCGACCGTCACGCCCGGTCGAGGCGTGTCCACGAGCGCGGAGTGCTCGTCGACCTCGGACCCCTGCGCGTTCGCTCGGCCCACTACGCGCCCCAGCGACCCCCAGCCCAGGTGGCGTCGGGGCGCACCGGGCCGCCCTCGGCAGCCAGCTCGGCCAGGATCCGGCGGTACTCCAGGGTCATGCGATCGCCCTTGGTGTGGACCTCGGTGGTGACCTCGGCGGGGAACTCCGAGGTCATGCGCTCCAGCAGGGCCCGGTCCTCGCACTGCACGGTGTGATCGACGCCGATGATGCCCTGGGCCTTCTCGTCGTCGGGTCGGTCGTTGCGGGCCACGAACTGGCAGAACAGCGTGCGGTGGTCGTCCACGGGAGCGCAGGTCTTGTAGAGCACGTGCCGCAGGCCGTTGGGGTACTCGAGCACTCCGCGGAACACCATGGGCTGGACCAGCTCGGCGTGGGTGGTGCGGGTGATGAAGTCGTCGGTTATGCCGGTGTTGCGCTTCTGCTCTTCTGAGACCCTCGACTGGTAGGAGATGGTGAAGCTGATACTCCAGCCGTCACGCTCCAGGTCGTAGTCGGACATTCGAGGCGCGTCGGCGGCGCCGATGCTGCCCCGGTGCACGAACGACAGGTGGCTCACGTCCAGGGCGTTGTCCACCACCCGGGGCGCGGCCGCGTCCCAGACCTCCATCATCTCGTGAATCAGCACATAGTCGGGGTCGTTCAACTCGGGCAGGTCGGGGATCGGGGCCCGGGGCTCCTCCGCTACGCAGATCCACACCATCTCATAGCGCTCGTCGGCGTGGACGGGCTGCAGGCGGGCCCGGCGCGGGATGGGCGTGGACGGGTCGTTCTGGGGGATGCACACGCAGCGGCCCGACGCGTCGTACTGCCAGCCGTGGTAGCCGCACACCAGCCGGTCACCGGTGAGCCAGCCCTGCGACAGCCGGGCGCCGCGGTGCGGGCACAGGTCGAAGGCGGCGTGCACCGAGCCGTCGACGGTGCGCCACACCACGTATTCGTCGCCGAACAGCACCGCCTGATGGGGCTTGTCGGTCAAC
This sequence comes from Candidatus Aldehydirespirator sp., assembly GCA_965220645.1. Classification (GTDB taxonomy): domain Bacteria; phylum Actinomycetota; class Acidimicrobiia; order Acidimicrobiales; family Aldehydirespiratoraceae; genus Aldehydirespirator. The sequence continues at coordinate 82,979 of OZ244836.1, forward strand.
TCGGCCGAGTACACGACCGGATACCAGAACTCCCTCAGTGCAGGAATCTCGCTGATGAGCACGGTTGCCTCCCCGGACCGCAGGACGCCAGCGATGCTAGTCAGCTCGAACACAGTGCGAGACCTCGGGGACCGGTCCCGTCCGGGACCGGCGGGCCAGTGTTGGACTTCAAGTTCGGGCATCGGGAAGTCGGAGATGTTTGCGGTGGCCAACACAGCGCCTACACCAACGGCTGCGGCCGCCACCAGGCAGTCGGCCTTGCGGCGGGCATCGCAACGGGTAGCGTCTGGCGCCGTGAGTGAGGGGGGTCCGCACGAGTGGCGCTGCGGGGAGTATGTGATCTCCGACGACCCGGCGCGCTTCGATGCGGACGCCATGCACGACTTCCTGGAGGTGGAGGCGTACTGGGGCCGGGGACGGACCCGGGAGCAGACCGCGGTCGGGGCGGCCAACAGCGTGGTGCTGGGGGTGTACGAACCCGACGGATCGATGGTGGGCGGGGCCCGCATCGTGACCGACCGGTCCACGTTCGGCTACGTCACCGACCTATACATGCTGGCCAAGCACCGGGGGCGGGGGCTGGGACGGGCTCTGGCCGCCGCGACCTGCGAGCACCCCGCAGTGGCCGGCATCAAACGGCTGATGCTCGTCACCGCCGACGCCCACGAGCTGTACCGGCCCCTGGGGTTCACCGAGCTGCCTCGGCCGGAGGGGTGGATGGAGCTGCGCCCCGTGCCGGGCAGCCCGTCGGGCGGCACCGGAGCCGCTGACGATGCCGCGGGCGCAGGCGGCGAGCAGCCCCCTGGCGGCGGGGAGTCAGGCTCGGCGTTCGATCCGACCACGGGGCCGCGGCCCTATGCGGCGTGGCAGGGCGGCGGGCTGCCCGACCCGCGCACTGCCCCGGTGTCGCAGATCGCGACCCACCTGCTCGAGATCGTGACCGCGGAAGGGCCGGTCACCGCCGATCGGGCCTACCGGCTCTACATCCGGGGAGCTGGATCCTCGAAGGTGACCCAGAGGGTGCGGGAGCCGATGGCGCAGGCCCTGGGCCGTCTCACGCTGCGGGGCCAGGTGGACGTTGACGAACTCGACAACGGCGGCGAAACCCAGCAGGTGCTGCGCCCGACCGGCACACCGCCTGTGGTGGTGCGGGAGCTGGGCGAGCGCTCGCTCTACGAGGTGCCCCTCAACGAGATCGCCGAGCTGATGGTCCACAAGCGCCGGGAACTGCTGGGCCGCTCCGGAAGCGAGGACCTGCCCGCCCACGCGGTGGCCGACGTGATCAGGCAGGCGGCGATTCGCCGGGCCAGCCCCGACCGGGTCAAGCGGGCCGTCCTCGACTCCTACGGCCTGATCCGCATGACGCAGGCCGCCGACCAGTACCTCGCCGCCGCCCTGGCCCTGCTCGACGAGGGCGCTGCCTAGCCGGCACCCAAGAATCTCGGTGCGAATCCTGTGGACATGCCCCGCATTCTCGACCCGAGATTTCTGAGGGGGTGGTCTCGTGGGGCTATTGCTGGGCCTGCTGGAGGAGGGACCAGACCCGGGGCGGGGTCAGCGGCAGTTCGGTGGGCCAGACGCCCACGGCCCGGCCCACCGCGGCGGCCACCGCGGCCGGGACCGGATTCAACGCGCCCTCACCGGCGCCCTTGGCACCGTAGGGGCCGGCGCCGTCACCCCGCTCGGCCAGCACCGACGTGATCCGGCGGGGGGTGTCGCGCAGGCGGGGCACCCGGTACTCGATCAGGTTGGGGTTGGTTAGCTGCTCGCCGTCGTAAACCATCTCCTCCCACAGGGCGATGCCCAGGCCCTGGGTGGCCGCGCCCAGGTCCTGGCCCTTCACCAGGTCCGGGTTCACGGCGTGGCCCACGTCGCCCACGGTGACCAGATGCTCGACGGTGACCTCGCCGGTGGCGGTGTCCACAGCCACCTCCACCCCGATGGCGCCGATCTCCCAGAACGGGGGCAGGACCGCGGTGGGGCCGTCGCGGCGGATCACGCCCACCCCCACCAACTCGCCGGCGTCGGCGCCGAACCACTGCCGGATCACTGTTGCAGGCGTCAAGCCCGAGACGGTGTCCGACCCGGAGCCGGAATCGCCCTCGCCCGTGGAGGCGAGGGGTACGTGGATCAGGCCGTCGCTCACCTTCACTTCGTCGACGGGCACTCCGGCCGACTCGGCGGCTCGCTGTCTCAGCACGTCCCACAGATCGGAGCAGGCGGCCTGGACGGCCAGACCGACCACGGTGGTGGTACGGCTGGCGCCGGTGGTCCACTCGAACGGGGTGAATCGGGTGTCGCTCTGGCCAACGGCTACCGCGTCGAGGTCGAGGTGCAGCTCCCGGGCTGCGATCTGGGCCAGCGCGGTGCGGCTTCCCTGGCCCATCTCGGTGCTGCTAACCAGCAGGGTGACCGACCCGTCGGCGTGCATGCGCACCTGGGCGGTGGAGATGGGCGAGGCACCGGCGTCGCTGGCGGTGACGGCCACGGCCCGGCCACGGCGCACGCCGGCCTCGGACACGGCTCCGCCGGAGGCATCGCGGTCGGCGGTGCCGCTGCCGGCAGCCGGACCAGCGGCATCGCGGTCGGCGGCGTGACTGTCGAGGGCGCACACGATGGCGTCGAGGTCGGCGACCAGGTCGGCATCGAGGGGACGCTTGCCGGCTATGAGGGTGTCGCCCGGAGCCAGCAGGTTGCGGCGGCGCAGCTCGACCGGATCGATGCCCAGCCGGTCGGCGGCCATGTCCATGTTCAACTCGCCGGCCAGCGCGGACTGGGGGGCGCCGAAGCCCCGGTACGACGACGCCGGAGAGGTGTTGGTGTACACCGCCACCCCCCGCACCCGCAGGTTGGGCATCCGGTAGGGGCCGAAGCTGCGGTTGATGCTCTTGGTGAGGACCAAGGGGCTGTTGTCGGCGTACGCGCCGGTGTCGAAGCGGATGTCGATGTCGCGGGCACAGATGCGGCCGTCGGCGTCGAAGCCGGTGCGCACGGTGACCAGCGCCCCGTCGGCCCGAGTGGTGTACATGGCCGCCTCGACGTCGGTGGTGACCTTGACCGGCCGGCCCGACGCCCACGACGCGGCCGCGGCCAGCGGCTCCAGCTTGGTGTATGACTTCGAGCCGTAGCCGCCGCCGATGTAGGGCACCTCAACCCGCACCGCGGCCAGCGGCAACGAGAACATCCGGGCCAGCTCCTTGCGGACCATCAGCGGGTGCTGGGCGGTGGAGGTCACGTGAAGCGAGCCGGGCTGCCAGTCGGCCAGGGCGTTGTAGGTCTCCATGGCGTAGCCGTAGACGATCGGGAACGACGTGGTGGTCTCGACCACGGTGGCGGCGCCGGCCAGGGCGGCCTCGGCGTCGCCCCAGGCCAACTCGTCGCGGTGGGCGGCGTTGTCGGCTGAGGCGGCCGGGGCCACACCCAGGAACTCCTGGCCGGGCTCGACGTAGGACTGCTCGTGGATGAGCACATCGGATGCGAGAGCGGTGGCCGCGTCGGTGAGGGCGGGCAGGTCGTCGTAGTCGACCCAAACCAGCTCGGCCGCGTCGGCGGCCTGGTGCGGGGTCTCGGCCACCACCACCGCCACCGGCTCGCCGTAGTAGCGGACCTTGCCGGCGGCCAGGATGAAGTGGTCGGGCACGATGTGGCCGAAGCGCAGGCCGAGGTCGCCGAGGTCCTCCGCGGTGACCACCGCGATCACCCCGGGCGCCGATTCGGCCTCGGCTCGGTCGATGCCGACGATGTAGGCGTGGGCCCGCTCGGAGCGGACCACCGCCGCGTGGGCCATGTTGGGCAGGGATGCGTCGATGGCGTAGCGGGCCCGGCCGGTGACCTTCTCCCAAGCGTCCCGGCGGGGCTCGGAGGTCATCGCACCGCCTCCCGCAACCCGGAGGGCACACATGCGGCGGCGGCCGGCGAGAGGGCGAGTCGTCCCGACTGTCCGGCGACGGCCATCACTGGCCGTCCTCCGCGGTTGCAGCCGCCAGTCGGGAGGCGGCGACGGTGACCGCGGTCTCGATCGGCGCATATCCGGTGCAGCGGCACAGGTTGCCGTCCATCCATTCCCGCATTTCGGCCCCGTCGGCGTCGGGGTAGGCGTCGAGCAGGGCGACGGCCATCATGATGAACCCGGGCGTGCAGTAGCCGCACTGCAGGGCGTTGGCCGCCATGAACGCCTCCTGAACCGGGTGCAGGTCCCGGCCCCGAGCCAGCCCCTCGACGGTGCACACCTCGGTGCCGTCGAGGTCGCAGGCCAAAGTGGCGCAGGAGCTGACCGGGTTGCCGTCCACCAGCACGGTGCACACGCCGCACACCTGCATCTCGCAGCTCACCTTGGTGCCGGTGAGGCCCAGGCGGTCCCGCAGCAGTTCGGCCACGGTGAGCCGCACCGGCACGAGCATCTCGACGTCGCGACCATTGACCCGCACCCGGATCACGGTCGAGTTCGGTGCATGTGAACCGGTCATGGAACCACTCCGGGGCCACCAGGTCCGAGACTCCCCCACTCACTGCGTGTTCGGCCGGCCGCAACCCGACAGACGCAAGATGCAGCCGTCACCGGGCCGTTCCTAGCGTTCGCTCCAAGTGGGCTCGTAGCACTGCGCGCTTGTAGTCGGGAGGTCCGGTCATGTCGTCGCTGAGCTCCAGCCCGTCCACGAAGGCAGCCAGCCCGGCTGTGTCGCCCGCGGCCACCACGGCACGGGTGGGCCGCTCCGTGGCCGCGCCCACGGTGATCTCCCACCGGGCCTCGGTGACCACCAGGGCCACGCCCAGAGTGGGCCGCTCGTAGCTCTGGAGCTTCCAGTAGGACATGCCGGGTGGCTCGAAGGGCACGGTGATCGTGGTGAGGATCTCGTCCTCGGCCAGCGACGTCTCGAAGGCGCCCACGATGAGCTCGTCGATGGCGAGGGTGCGGGCGCCGCGGAGCGAGCGGGCCTCGGCGGTGGCACCCAGGGCCACGAGCACGCAGCCCAAGTCGGAGCGGGGCTCGGCGAAGCAGAGGTTGCCACCGACGGTGCCGGTGGAGCGCACCCGGGCGTTGCCCACCCGTGAGGCGGCCGCGGCCAGCACGGGCAGGCGGTCCCGCACGGCCGCATGGTCGGACAGCCGCCGGTGGGTGACCGCGGCCCCGATCGTCACGGTGCCCGCGCCGGCGTCGACCTCGATCCCCCGAAGGGCCTCCACCCGCTTCAAGTCCACGATGGCCGAGGGCCGGCGCAGACCCAGCCCCATGGCCGGCACCAGCTCGGTGCCGCCGGCGTAGGGCGCATGGTCGTAGTCGACCGCAGCCAGCACCTCATCGAGGTCGTCCGAGCGGATCAGCCCAAGCTCAGGCAGCGCCGTCATCAGCCCGGATACTTCACGGCACCTGGAGTCATGGCCCGTATGGTGTCAACGTGGTGTTGTGCACTCATCATCGGCCGGGCGATGGACTCGGCAGACGCTAGGGCGATCGTCCGCGTCCGAGCCGACGAGGCACTTGCTCTCGCCCGAGACATCTTCATCGCCCACGGCGCCAGCGAGCAGAACGCGGCCGCCGTGGCCCAGCACCTCGTCGGCAACGACTGCCTCGGGATCCCCTCCCATGGACTGCACCGGGTCGTGCAATACACCGACGACATCCGGAGCGGCCTGCTGTGCCCCGCTGCCGTCCCCACGGTGCGAACCATCGCACCGACCCGGCTACAGGTGGAGGGAGGGGGCACCTTCGGAGTGGTGGGCGCCATGGCGGGAGTCGACGCCGCAGCCGACCTGGTCGCGGCGGCCGGCATCGCGTTCGTGACCGTCCGGGACATCCATCACACGGGACGGCTGGGGGCCTACACCGAGCCGTTGGCGCGGGCGGGCAACCTGGCTGTGGTCTTCGGCAGCGGGCCGCCGCGCAAGCACCTTGTGCCGCCGTTCGGCGGCCTCGATGGGCGCCTGTCCACCAACCCGATGGCTTGGGGGGTGCCGACGTCACAGCAACCGCTCGGGGCGGACTTCTCGACAACCTCGATGTCGGAGGGCACCATTCGGCTCCGGCTCGACGCTGAGCGGGAGATCCCTCCTGACGTGCTCTGCGACGCGGAGGGTCGCATGTCGTCGAATCCGGAGGATCTCTACACCGATCCGCCCGGCTTCCTGCTCCCGCTCGGCGGGGAGCACCACGGCCACAAGGGTTTCGCTCTGGGGCTACTCGCCGATGTGGCGGCGACGCTCATGTCCGGTGACGACTGCAACGACACGAACGGCCGGGGCTACAACCTGTCGATTCTGGCCGTGCGGGGCGACCCCTCGCTGGCCGAGCGCGCCGATGGGTTGGTCCGGTACCTGCGCTCGTCCGCTCCTCGCGACCCCCGCCACCCCGTCCGCATCCCGGGGGACATCAAGGCGGACGCCGTCGGCGGCGAGGCCGAGATCGAGCTAGGGGCGGCCACCTGGCAGCGCGTGGCTGCAGTGGCCGAGCGCCACGCGGTGGCGCTGCCCGCGGTGACGGAAACGCGCACTTGAGCCGCGCCTGAGCCGCGGTCGACTTCGCGGTTGCCACGACGATTCGCGGCCTACCCGCTCGGCCTCTACGGCTGCGCACCGCCGGCGGGTGGGACCGACGCCGCGGCGCGGCGGGGCGGTGCTATCCATCCGGCGAAGCGGAGAGCCGTGGCCGCGCCGACCAGCAGGACGCACACGATGAACCAAGCCCATGCATAGGACCCGACAGCGTCCAAGAAGATGCCGAACGCTACCGGGCCGACTAGGGCGCCCAGGAAGTAGCCGACCAAGGTCAGCGCGGTGGCGCGGGCCACGGCGTTGGGGGCCCGGTCAGCGACGGCGGCAGTCAGAGCGCTGACGCAGGCGGTCTGCACGATCATGCCCCCGACGATGCCGACCACGGCTACGCCCACCCCGAACGCCACCCCGGCCAGGATCAGGGCGCCGAAAGCGGCCCGGACCAGGCACAGAGTCATGACCAGACGGATCCTGTACCGCACGAAACCGAATATTCCCCACGTGAGCCGCCGATTGGTGGAGAGAGCCGCAACCAGACGCATCCGGGTCTGCGGATCCATCCGGTCGGCCAGGAGGCTGGCCGCGATCAGGGCCGTGACGGTGATCGCTGCGGTCGTCCCCACCAGAACGCCCGACAGCGTGGGTGTGGCACCGAGCGACTCGAGGTATGACACGGCCCAGGTGAGAGTCGGCGCAAAGCCGGAGAGCATCAGGAACGCCGCTACCGGGAACCATCCGAAGTGTCGCGGGAGTCGACGCTCGACATCCTCCTCGCGGTCGGGCCGATCGTCGCCCAGGACGCGCAGCGCCAGCAGCGCCGACACGGCAGCCCCCACCGCCAGGGCGCCCATCACCCATTCCCAGCGCCAGCGGTCCGAGGCCCAGGGGCCGAAGAACGCGCACAGGGCGATGATCGCGGGAAGACCGGCATTGGTGGCGACCATCGCCGCCGTGCGCCAGCGCTGGCTCACCGCGTGCACGACAGCCACGCTGGTTCCCACACCCGAGAGCGCGTATCCGAAGCCGCTGAGCACCGCCGCGGCCAGCAGGGCCGCATAGCTTCCCAGAGCGGCGGCCAGGCCAGCGGCAAGCGTTCCGAGCACCAGGTTGGACGTCACCGCGAGACGCGCTCCCCAACGGTCGGTGATGCGGCCGGCAGGAATCGACGCCAGACCGGAGCAGCCGAAGTGCAGGCTCACCAGCAACCCAACCTGCCAGTAGTAGATGCCCAGATCGGCACGCAGAGCGGAGGCGATGAGCCCCGGAAGGAGACCCACGCCAACGCTGAAGGCGGTGGACAAGGAACTGACCGCGACCACGGCCACCGGCCGTGCCCTGCTCGCCGCTGTCATGTGAGCTGCCGGTCAGCCCGCTCCGGCGGGTGCCGAAATCGTAGTGGTCGTCGGAATGCCCCCTCCACGCCGCAATCGCCCGCAGCCGGAGAGCCGCCAGCGGACCGCGAGGTTAACCGGCGCCTCGATCCCCGCGGGTGGCAAGCCGTCCCGGAACGGGCCAAGACTTCATCGCGTCGCCGGCTCGCGGCTGGCGACAGCGCCAGGATGGTGCCGGTTAGCCTGATCACGGGCTCGGTGAACGGCCGGGCGGTTTCAAGCGCAGCAGCGCAGGAGTTCGGCAGGGGGATCATGGCGAGAGCGGGCGCACGCCCAACGGCCGGCACAACTGCCGCCACAATGGACCTGCCCCACCGGACGGTGGCCCGAGACCTGGCGTTCCCGGAGGGGCCCGTGGCGCTGCCGGACGGGTCGGTGCTGCTCGTGGAGGTGCGGGGGCCGCGTGTCACCAGAGTCATGCCCGACGGGACCTGCGAAACGGTCGCGAGCTGGGACAATCCCGCCACAGCCGGACCGAACGGCCTGGCCGTCGGTCCTGACGGCGCGGTCTACATCTGCAACAGCGGTGGTTTCGCCTGGCACGAGTACCACGGCGTCTGGCTGCCCGCGCTTCCGGGCACAGACGTCGGGCAGAGCGCCGAGTACATCACGGGCAGCATCGAGCGCCTCGACTTGGACAGCGGCGAGGTGACGGTCCTCTACACCGCCTGCGGGGGGCATCGCCTGTGCGGTCCGAACGACCTGGTGTTCGACGCCGACGGCGGCCTGTGGTTCACCGACCGCGGGAAGTCGCGCGCCGACGAGGTCGACCGGGTGGGAGTGTTCTATGCCCGGATCGACGGCTCGTTCTCGGAGCGGGTGATATTCCCGCTCATCGGGCCCAACGGCATCGGCCTGTCACCCGACGGGGGAATCCTGTACGTGGCGGACACGCCCACCGGACGGCTCTGGGCCTGGGACGTGACCGGTCCCGGCGAAGTCGACCATCGCAGCCGCCGCTGCGTGGCCAACACGCTGGGGCACTTCGACTCGCTGGGGGTGGAGGCCGACGGCACGGTGGTCGTGGCGGCCCTGAACGACGGCTTGTGCGTGGTGCGGCCCGATGGCGAGATCAGCTACGTGAGGGTGCCGGGGCCGACGCCCGTCGACGGAGGCGGGGTCGGCTACCTCCGGATGCCAAGCTCGCTGGCCACCAACATCTGCTGGGGAGGCGAGGACATGACCACCGCCTACGTCACCGATGCGGGCGAGAGCAGGCTCATGGCCTACGAGTGGCCCCGGCCAGGTCTGCGGCTGGCCTTCAACCTCTAGACGGCTCGGCACCCTGCCTGTAGGGCAGGCCCCCGGCGGTCCGCACAGCCGCGCGGGTGCTCATTGGATAGATCGGCCACGAGGCCGGGCGGTCGTTCGCAATCAGGCAATGCCCGCGAGGCCGATGGCGGCGTTGGTGCAGAAGGTGTCTATGAGCTTGCTGGCCTTGGAGCGGATTATGCCCGCGCCGAGGGTGGCGACCCGGCCGGTGATCTCGTAGGACCCCGTCAGTTGGACCCGGGTCCGGCCGGGGCCGGCGTCGGACAGGCGGGCGGCGGCGTCGATCATGATGCGGGAGCGGATCTGGCGGTCGTCGCCGCGGGCCCGGATCGACACCTCCTCGGTGTCACGCACGCCGGCCACCTCGATGTGCAAGTCGGCTCGCAGCGAGAACGGGCCGACCTTGTCCTCGAAGGCGGCCTGGAAGCTGGAGCCGTCGATGCTCGCGGGACCCGGCGACACTTCGGTCACCGAGTGCATGATCGGCAGCCACGACGCCACCGCCTGAACGTCCAGCAGCCGGGGCCATACCTCGTCGCGGGGCGCCTCAACCATGAACTCCCGGTCAACTGCTTCCCTCACATCAAGCCCTCGCCCGCCAGAGCCTAGAGGCGCGGGATTCAGCCGGGCGGCTCACCGTTGGGCTCGAGGGTGCCCGCATCCGGGATCAACAGTCTGTGTTCCAGCGCGGCGTCGACCGCCTCCGTCGCATTCAGGTGGGCGATCAAGGCGGTCGGCTTGCGGTCGAACTCGGCGATCTAGGCACCTTGCGCCGCGAATCCGGTGTCCATCTTGGCCTCAAGGCGGTCGACGCGCTGGTCAAGTCTCATCTCAACGCGGTCGATGCGCTCACCGAGCTTGGCCTCAACACCGTCGATGCGCTCACCGAGACTCACCTCAACGCGGTCGATGCGCTCACCGAGACTCACCTCAACGCGGTCGATGCGCTCACCGAGACTGTCAAGGCCGTCGTTGATGTCGTTCAAGAAGAAGAGGAGTATTGCCACCGTCAAAGTACCGAAGAAAGTCAGCAGGGCCAGGATGAGCCCGAGAAAGAGGCTGAGCAGCGGGTTCTCGACGATTTCGTCTCGAAATCTGGAGCTGGTGGTCGGGGCCTCGACCGCGCCATCGACGGCCTGAGCCTGAGAGGGTGTGACGGGATCGGGGGTGTGGGTCATCTGGGGTGCTGCCCGGTGGGCGGGGACGGCTGATGTCATGGGGCTTCTCCTGGGCCCAGCGGCACGAATGCGGGGGCAGGTCGTACTCAGAATGAAGGACAGTGGCGCACCGCTGGATGGCCCGGTGGCGAAGCTTGCAGATCAGAATATCTCTAGATGCAATGTAGTGCAACTCTAGTGCCGCACCATGTCATAGCGTTTCAATACAGGCTGCGACGAAGCCGCCGCGAGCGACCTAGGCGCCGACGCGATCAGGATCGCAGGGCGGGCAGGACCTCGTGGCCCAGGAGCTCGACCGAGGCGAACCAGCGGTCGAAGTTCATGCGCAGGTCGAACACCAGGTGCTCCACCCCCACCTCCGCGAAGCGGTGGACCTGCTCCACCACCTCGTCGGGCGTGCCGGCGATGAGGGAGCCCTCGATGTCCTCGGCGGTGGCGAACTCCCCCGAAGGCGGCTTGGCCCACCACTTGCCCCGCTTGTTGGCCCAGGCCAGCAGGCCATCCAGGTTCACCCCGGACAGCGCCAGATCATGGGTGGCCGCGATCGAGGTGGGCGGGATCACCGCGACGGTGGGCATGGGCCGACCGTTGTCGGCGGTCATCTGTTGCATCGTGGCCACCCGCTCGGCGATGGTGAGCAGGGTTGTGCGCCCCGGCATCCAGCCGTCGCAGTACTCGGCGGCCAGGCGGGCCGAGCGGGGAGTGGCCCCGCAGTACCAGAACGGCACCGGGGCGCCCGGCTTGGGCTCGATGGAGATGTTGTCGAAGGAGTACACGTCGTCGCGGTAGGTGACGCCGTCCTCACTCAGCAGCCGACGCAGGATGTCGGCGTTGGACCGCACCAGGCCCACCCGGTCCACCCCGGCCATGTCGATCACGTCGAACTCGTGGTCGAACGTGCCCGCACCGAAGCCCAGCACTACCCGGTCGCCGACCAGGGCGCACAGGGTGCCGATGCTTATGGCGGTGTTGACCGGATGGCGGAACGGGATGAGCGAGCCGGTGCCCAGCGTGATGTTCTCGGTAACGGCCCCGATAGCGGTGAGGGTGGTGAGCGCCTCGTAGAAGGTGATGTCGGCCGCCTCCATCTCGGAGTGGGGCTCGAACACCAGGTGGTCGCGCACCCACAGCGAGTCGAAGCCGAAGCTCTCGGCCAGCACGGCCCCGTCGAGCACGGCCCGGCGGCTGGCGTGGCCGCCAAAATGGGGCATCAGCAGGCCGAACTTCATGGCTGAGGTGTCGGTCATGGCGTCGGTCTCCTCGTCAAGGAATCACAGTGTGGGGCGGGCGTGGCGGCCCCAGCCGGGCTCGCCCACCACCGATCGGTCCACGTACACGTCGCGGCCCCGCACGATCGTGCGGTGGATCCGGCCCTTGGTGACCCGGCCGTCGTAGGGGGTCCAGCCGCACTTCGACAGCACGGTGTCGGCCGAGTGGCGGGTCTGGTCGGCCGGATCGAAGATCACGATGTCGGCGTCGTAACCGGGCCGCAGAAACCCCTTGGAGGCCAGCTTGAACTCAGTGGCCGGCTCCTCGGCCACGACCTCGGCCACCCTGGGCAGCGAGATCATGCCGTCCATCGAGCAGTCCAGCAGCATCGGGTACTGCTCCTGGATGCCGGGGGTGCCGGTGTGGCAGGCCCAGCAGTCCTCCCAGCCGACCTCCTTCTCGGCCCGGGTATGGGGGGCATGGTCCGACGACAGCATGTCGATCGTGCCGTCGTTTAGGGCCCCCCACACGGCCTCGCGGTGGTGGTCGGGCACCCAGTACGACAAGGCGTAGGGGCCGAGGCGCTCGACGTCGGTCCAGCGCGACAGGAACAGCGCCCAATGGTTGACCTCGCAACTCACCGGCACGCCCCGCTCCTTGGCCCGCCGCACCAGCTCCACCGACCCCTCCGTCTGCATGTGCACGATGTGCAGCTTGGTTCCGGTGGCCTCGGCCATCTGAAGGATCACCGCGATGGCGGCGTCCCAGATCAGGCCGTTGTGGGTGGCCAGGGTCTGGGCGTAGGCGGCCGGGCTGCGGTCGCCGCGGTCCCAGTGGGTCTGCTCGGTGACGTCCATGATGGCCTGGTCGTGGGGGTGGATCATGAACGGCAGCCCGGTGGGTCCGATGGCCTCGAACATGCGCAGCAAATGTCCGTGGTCGTGGATGCCGGTGCCTGAGGGATGGGGGTAGTCGCGGCCGGTGTCGACCACCATGTAGATCTTGAAGGCGGCCACCCCGGCGTCGGCCATGGGCTGCACCTCACCCAGCACGCTGGGCACCGGGTTGTGGTTCCAGTCCACGATGCTCTTGGCGTCGTAGAGGTCGAAGAGCTCCTCGAGCACCTGCAGATTCTTGGTGACCGGGTTGAGGTTGGGCATGCCGAACACCGTGGTCACGCCCCCGGCCGCGGCCGCGGCGGTGCAGGTGCTGATGTCCTCCTTGTGGACGTAGCCGGGCTCGCGCAGGTGCACGTGCACGTCGACCATGCCGGGCAGCACCCACTTGCCGGTGGCGTCGATGCGCTCCACCGAATCAGGCAGACCGATCGCGCCGGGGGCGGCGATGGCCGCGATCTGCTCGCCCGCGATCAGCACGTCGGCGAGCTCGGTGCCCGCGCCCGACACCACCGTGCCGCCGGCCACGACCCGGTCGATAGGGGCAGGAACAGCGGGCATCAGCAACCGGGAGGCGAGTCAGCCGGCCGCGCCGTCGGGGCCCTTGACGAGCAGTTCCGGCGGCTCGGCGGGCATGCTCTGATGGATCTCCACCGAGCCGCCGGTGAAGTGGGTGCGGTACCAGTCGACCATCGGGGGGATCACCGCGGGCCCGTATTGCTTGTAGGCCGCGTAGTGGGTGGTGTGGCGCTGCATGACCAGCCTCTTCGGCGCCCCCGCCCGCTCGTAGAGGCGCTCGGCGTGGTCGGTGGGGGTGGTGGCGTCGTCGGCCACCGCGATGATCATCAGCGCGGCCGGGGCCACCTTGTGGACCACGTCTATAGGGCGATAGTCCATGATCGCCTCGGCGCAGCGCAGCGGCACCGACGACGGGATCCGGTCGTCCACATCGGCCTTGACCTTCGAGGCCCGGCGCTCGGGGGTGGGCACCATGATCTCCTCGCGAGGATGGACCATCTCGCCCTCGCCGGTGAGCACCCGCTGGTTGCGATCGGCCTCCAGGCGGGCCAGGAACTCGTACCACTCGTACTCGCGGCGCATCCGGCGCAGCCAGTCCTCCCCGTCGGCCACCGGCACCTGTGACACCGCGACCCGCACCCGGCGGTCGGCCGCGGCCAGCAGCACGGCGTTGCCCCCGCCGGTGCCTCCGCTCCCGAACACCCCGAGGTTGTCGGCATCGACATCGTCGCGGGTGCACAGGTAGGTGACCGCGTTGATCAGATCCTCGAGCTGGAGCTGGGGCAGCAGGATCCCCCGATCGCCGCCGGAGTCGCCGAAACCGCGGTAGTCGAAGATCAGCACATGGAAACCGGCCGCGGTGAGGGCCTCGTGGTAGGGCAGGTAGAGCTTGGCGTCCTTGAGTCCGAGCCAGCCGGGGCCCTGCACGATGGCCGGTGCCGGGGCCGAGAGTCCCGCCGGCGATCGCAGCAGGCCGCTCAGCCTGGCACCCTCGCTGAAGAAGGCGACTTCGGTCTCGTGCACGGCCGTTCTCCCTCTGCCGAGCCCGCCCGATTTGAGCCCGATCAGTAGGTTCACTATTGTATACAATGGCGGGCGCCGGGGATTCCGACCTCTCCCCGGCGCCCCTTCCTTCTGAGGCCCCGATCCGAAGTATCCGACACCGTAGGAGCAGGCACATGGCCGAGTTGATGTCCCCGAGCGAGTTCAGAGTGGCCCTGGAGCAGGCGTTCTCGGGCACGATGGCCAAGGACGCCTCTTTCAGCCGGGCCTGGGCCACCGGCAAGCTGCACAAGCAGCACTTCGTGCACTGGGCCACCAACCACTACCACTACATCGGCCCGTTCGGTGACTACCTCGGCCTCATGTACGCCAACACGCCCGATTACGCCCGTGACGCCAAGGACTTCCTGCTGCAGAACATGTACGAGGAGGAGCTCAGCGACGACCGCCACACCGATCTGCTGATCCGCTTCGCCGAGGCCTGCGGCGGCACCCGGGCCTACGTGCAGGATCGCAACAATGCCATGCCGTTCGCCAAGGGCATGCAGGGCTGGATGTACTACGTGTCCGGCCGGGAGAACTTCGTGGTGTCCTCAGCGGCGCTGATCGTCGGACTGGAGTCGCAGGTGCCGTCGATCTACCGCACCCAGTACCCCACGCTGATCAACGAGTACGGGTTCTCGGAATGGGAGGCGGAGTTCTTCGACCTCCACATCACCTCCGACGAGATCCACGGCGAGCGGGGCTACCAGATCGTGCTCAAGTACGCCGACACGCCGGAGCTGCAGCAGCGCTGCCTGCACTTTGTGCGGGAGGCGGCCGACATGCGATTCGCCTACACCAAGGCGCTGTACGAGACCTACGTGCAGCCCGACCTGGGCGCCTGGGTGGAGGAGGACGAGCGCGAGCCCGCGCTCGTCGGCTGATCCCGCGCAGCGGGCGTCGGCCCGGCCGAGGATGTAGCTCCGCGTGCCGCGCATCTACTTCAAGACCGCCGACCAGTATGTCGAGTTCGCCGAGGGCGCGGAAGTCAACGTGCTGCGCATGGCCATCCGGGAGCACTGCGACGTGCCGTGGCAGTGCGCCAGCGGCAACTGCGGCACCGACCGGCTGCTGGTGGAGGAGGGCGCCGAGAACCTCGACCCTCCCCGCCGGCGGGAGCGGGCCCGGCTGGGCGAGCTGCTGGATCACGGGTACCGGCTGGCGTGCCAGACCTACACCCGGGGCGACGTGACCGTGAGCTGGGATCCCGACCAGGTGGGCCTCGACGACGAGCCGAGCGACGGCGGCGGGTCCCGGTCGGGCTGGGCCGGCTCAGGCGGCTGAGCGACCTAGGGGAACGGCGTCATGGCGGCACCCAGGGGCTGGTTCGAGGCGGAGGCGACCGCCGATCAGCTGGCCGCCGCGGGCAACCTGGTGGTGCACCTGCACCGCCACGAGATCCTGCTCTTGTGGAACGACGGCGAGCCGGTGGCCCTGTCCAACGTGTGCATCCACCGGGGCCGCAAGCTCAACGAGGGCGTGATGCTGGGCACCCGGCTGGTGTGCGCCGGCCACCAGTGGGCCTACGAGGTCACCACCGGCTACTGCAGCGCCCGCGAGCGCTACCAGCCCCGCTACTCCCTGGAAGTGCGCGACGGCCAGATCTTCATAGAGCTCCCCGCCAAGCGAGGCCCCGAAGCGCCAGAGTGACCGGTCGGCCGCAGCCCGGCGCCACAGGTCACCGCCCGGGTCGGGCGCAGCCCGGCGCCACAGGTCACCGCCCGGGTGGGGCGCCCAGCGGTAGAGTCCGGCGCGATGGCCGGCTCCGCCCGAGGCGGGACGGCTGCTGACACCAGATGCGGCCGACGGGCCGGCGGGCCGGACGCTTGAGAGGAGCCAACCGATGGTTCAGACCGTGCGCCGCCGCTACCGCGCCTACGCGGGATTCGTCACCACGCCCCAGTACTTCGATGACTCTCCCCAGCAGTTCCTGCAGGTGGCACCGGCGGGCACCGGCGTCATCCAGCGAGTGAACCACATCGACGAGTACCGGTACACGCTCGACGACCGGGCCCGCAACTTCGGCGTGCTCGAGGAGTCGGCCATCTGCCTGGGCCGCTCGCACTGCCAGGTCATCGGCCAGGTCGGCACCAACTGGGTTCACTGCACCGGCACCAGCCCCGCCGACATCGAGCGCATCTGCGCCGACATCTCGGCCAAGGCCGGGGCGGAGTTCGTGATGGCAGGCCAGGCCATCGTCGAGGGGCTGCGCGAGATCGGCGCGGAGACGATCACCATCGCCAACGGGTACTTCCGCCACGACTGGTCCGCGGGAATAAACGCCTACCTGGAGGCGGCCGGCTTCCGGGTGCTTTGGGCCGGGAACATCATCGACCAGGGCCTCGTCGCCGACCACGACGAGATGCTGCGCCTGGAGGACGAGACGGTGTGGGACTACCCCGACCACATGATGTTCGCAGCCGCGGTCGACGCCCACGCCCGGGCCCCGCAGGCCGACGCCATCGTGCAGACCGGGGCGGGAATGCGGATGGTGCGGATCCTCGACATGGTCGAGAGCCACACGGGCACGCCCCTGGTGGCCTCCGACGGGGCCCTCTACTGGGCCATGCTCAAGCACCTCGGACTGGGGGCCAGGCCCGGTTACGGACACCTGCTGGCGACGCTGCGATGACCCGGACCCGCTCCATCGCCGAGATCGTCGCCAGCGACCTGTGCATCGGCTGCGGGCTGTGTGAGGCGCTCACCGGCGGCCGGGTCAAGATGGCCATGACCCCTGCCGGATCGCTGCGACCGTCGCCGGTGGACGGGTTCACCCCCGCCGAGGAGGCTCAGTTGGTGGACGCCTGCCCGGGCGCGGTGGCCGAGGCCCGCACCGACGCCAGCCCCCGTAGCGATGTCGTCTGGGGCCGCTACCGGACGATGTCGAGGGCCTGGGCCGGCCACCCCGAGGTGCGCTACGAGGGCGCGACCGGTGGAGTGCTGACCGCGCTGGGCATCCATGCGCTGCGTACGGGCCGGGTCGACTTCGTGCTGCACACCGGGGCCGACCCGGAGCGGCCCATGCGCAGCCGCTGGGTGATATCGGAGAGCGAAGAATCGGTCAGGGCCAACACCGCGTCGCGTTACGGGCCGACCGCCCCGCTCGCCGGCCTGGCCGCCGCGCTGGACCGCGGCCAATCCTTCGCCCTCATCGCCAAGCCCTGCGACCTGACGGCAGTGCACTCGCTGTCGAGGACCGACCAGCGCGTCGACGAGCTGTGCGTTGTCCGGCTGGTGTTGGTGTGCGGCGGGCAGTCCCGGCTCACCAAGTCGCAGGCCGTGCTGGAGGAGTTCGGCGTCGACGAGGACGAGGTGGCGCTGTTCCGGTACCGGGGGCACGGCAACCCCGGACCGACGGTGGTGGAGACCCGAGCCGGTGAACGGTTCACCAAGCCCTACCTAGAGATGTGGGAGGACGAGTCGGGCTGGCAAGTCGAGACCCGCTGCAAGTTCTGCCCCGACGCCCTAGGCGAGGCCGCCGACGTCGCTTCGGCCGACATCTGGCCGGGCGGGGCTCCCACCGGCGAGGACGAGGGGTTCAACGGGATCATCGTTCGCACCGCGGTAGGCGAGGACCTGGTGGCCTCGGCGGTGCAGGCCGGAGACCTGGTGGTGGCCGATCCGATCACGCCCCGGCAGTTCGACAACCTCCAGCCGCACCAGGTGCGCAAGAAGGAGGCCCTGGCCGCCCGCTACCAGGGCCTGGCCGACGCGGGGGTCGCCCCCATCGAGACCCGGGGCCTGCGCATCGAAGAGCTCGGCCGGCGGCTCGACCCCGAACGGTTCGAGCACGAGAGAGCCGGCGCACGCCGGCGGGCCGCCCGCCTGTAGCGCATAGCGCCCAGCCCTCCCGGGAAATCTCGGGTTGGTCTTGTGTGGTAGGTCCACAGAACTCGCCTCAAGAATCTGCTCCCAACCCGGACCGAGTCCCTTCCGGGCGTGTCGGAGGTGCGACGTACAATCGTTGTGTGAGCGATGAGAGCCGGATCGAGTTGACGGTTCGCCTCTGGCGAGGCGGGTCCAAGCGCCAGTTCGAGCGGTACATCACCCGGCTGCTCAAGCTGGCGGCGCGCCAGCACGGCCGGGCTGAGCGCCGAGCCGCCGAGGTGAAGGGCGGTCCGGGCCGACCCGACGCGGTGCTGGTGCTGTCCTTCCCGGACACTGCCGCGGTCGACGCCTACCTGACCGACCCGCGCCGGGACGACCTGGAGGAGCTGGCGGCCAAGGCCGTCAAGAGATCTCTGATCACCGGCGGCCGCCGCCACGACCTTGCCGAGCACGACCCCGCAGACGTGACCGCCCTGCGGATCGACCCCGACTGAGCAGCGCCGCACCCCCAGCAGATTCTGGAACACGCGCGTGACGATGCCGCCTCGCGGCGCATCGTCATGTCTCCCGCTCTTGTTCGCTTCGCTCACGGGCCGCTCGGGCCACGGCCTCGCTCGGCGCGTCGCAATGATTCCCGTGAGTCGCGGCCCATCCGCTCGGCCTCTGGGGCTCGGAACCGGGCCGGATCCAGGGCGTCCACCGACCCCGCCGGCAGAGGCGGCGGATCACACTCACCGGTGATCAGCGCGGCAGTCAGCCGCCCGAGGGCCGGAGAGGTCTTGATGCCGTAGCCGCCCTGACCGGCCAGCCAGAAGAACCCCGGATGGTCCGGATCGAAGCCGGCCGCGGGAACGCTGTCGCCGGTGAAGGTGCGCAAGCCGGCCCAGGTGCGGCGCACGCCCCGGACCTGCAGGGTGGTGGCTTCCTCCAGTTCCTCCACACCCAGCGCGATGTCCTCTGTGGTGGGGCGGGCATCGCACGGCTCGCTGGGTGTCTCGTCGACGGGCGACACCAGCAACAGGGGACCCTCGGGCTCGAAGTAGAACCGGTTGCCGATGTCCCAGACCATCGGCCACCCTGCGACGGGCACGCCCTCAGGCGGGGGGAACACGAACACAGAGCGCCGCAGCGGCCTAAGCCCCAGCGGGGCCACGCCGGCCAACCCAGCCACCGCATCGCACCAAGCCCCCGCCGCGTTGACGACCACGTCGCAGTTCCAGTGCCGATCGCCGGCCCTGACCCGCCAACCACCGGCATGTTCGGCGACCTCAGTCACCTCAGCCACCAGATCCAATTCCGCTCCCCGGTTGCGGGCGCCGCGCAGGAAGCCCTGCAGAAGGGCGTCGACATCAATCGTCATGGCCCCCGGTTCGTAGACGCCGGACACCGCGGCGTGCGGCCGCAGCACGCCGACGAGGTCGCGGCATCGGGACCCGTCGAGGCGGTGCACCTCCACCTCTGCCGCTTCGGCCTCGGCCGCCTTGCGCTCGAGGTGGTCGCGCTCGCTGGACCGCGCGATCCACAACAGGCCCCTCGATGAGAGCAGCGGATAGTCGGCGAACTCCTCGGGCGGCTCGGCCAGAAACGGTCGGCTGGCCGTGGCCAGGGCCCCGACCACCGGGGCGCCCGAAGTCTCGGTGAGAAGGGCGGCCGACCGGCCGGTGGCATGCGCGCCCGCATGACGCTCACGCTCGACCATCACCACCGAGGCGTGCTCGGCCAGATGCCAGGCGGCCGAAGCGCCCGCTATCCCGGCACCGATCACAACCACCCGCATCGGGTCAGCTTGCCCGATGCAGGCTCATCTCCCAAACGGTATACAATCCGGCGCTTCGGGCCGGCCGGGAGCAGTGCTACCGGAAGCGATCAGATGCAACCAGGAGGAACAGCGTGCGCGACGGGCTGACCATCATCGACACCGACACCCACGTGTGGCCGTCGGTGGAGGTGCTCAAGCGCTACGCCGACCAGGAACTGCTCGACCGCTGGGACGCCGAACTAAGCCACTACGAGCGCCGGGTGGAACTGCCCCTCACCTACGGCGACCCCGAGGAACCGTGGACCAACCTCAGCATCGAGCCCCGCGGCTACCTGCGGGAGATCGGCGAGAAGTCGCAGCTCGAGGAGAAGCTGGGCGCGGGCGGCCGGGCCGCCCTGGAGGGCAAGATCCGGGGCCTGGTGGTGACCGAGGACTCTCCCCGCTTCGGGGTGGGCCACGACAACGCCGAGGGCCGCATCGCCGACATGGACCGCGAGGGCGTCGACGTGCACCTGCTGATCCCCGGCACCTGGCCCCAGTCGGTCACGGTGTGCCCCACCGACGTGGCCACGGGCCTCTACGAGTCCTACGCCCGCTACATGACCGACTTCTGCTCCATCGACACCGGCCGGCTCAAGAGCCTGCTGATGCTCACCGGCGAGGACGTGGAGTGGTCGGTCCGCCACATCGAGCAGTGCGGCGACGGGCCGTCGGTGGCCGGAGCCATGCTGGCGCTGGCCGAGGGCTCCCCCATCGACGATCCCGACCTGGAGCCGATCTGGGCCGCAATGGCTGCCGCGGATTTGCCCCTCCTGCATCATTCGTTCTTCTACGAGCCCCCCTACTTCCCCGGATACCGCGACGTGTGGGACAACATCGTGGTGGCCCGCACCGCAGCCCATCCCTGGGGGGCCCAGTTGCGGTTGGCCTACCTGCTGCTGTCGGGCGTGTTCGACCGCCACCCGAACTTCCGGGTGGGCTTCTCCGAGACCGGCTGCGGCTGGCTGCCCGAGTGGCTGCTGCGCCTCGACGGGCAGTCCAAGCACCTCAAGAGCAAGGGACCGGCCCTGTCGATGCTGCCCTCGGAGTACGCCCAGGCCGGCCACGTCTACTGCGGCATCGAGCTCTACGAGGGCCGCAAGATCTACGACTACGTCGACAATGTCCTGGGCGACGGGGTGCTCATGTACCAGTCGGACTTCCCCCACGCCCAATGCCGTTTTCCCGATTCCCCCGGCGCGGCATTGGCATGGGGCATTGAAGACGCAGCCAAACGCGAGAGACTGTTCTCGGGCAACGCCACCCGGTTCCTGCGCATGGCGGCCTGACCGTCGCAGCAGCCGCGCTGCGCTGCCGGGCACCCAGGCACGCGAGACTCAAAAGACAGCTCAACAGACAGGACTAACAAGCGATGGTCGAACGAGAGGCCGTGGTGGCGATCCCACACGGCACCGAGGCCCACTAACAGAGGACGGACAATGGTCGAACGAGAGCAGACACGGTTGCGAGAGCGCGACCGCGGCGAGGAGGACCGGCACCCCTACGAGGTGTTCTTCTCCACGTTCAAGGAGAGGCGCGACCGGGCCGACAACGGCCAGGTCGTGATCAAGGGCAAGGACCTGCCGTGGCAGCAGTCCCGGCAGGGTCGCAGCAAGTACTACCTGCACATGAGAGCCGAGAACCGGGCGGTGCAGGACTGGATGGTGTTCCGCAAGGACATCCAGACCGAGTCCGGGGCCCACACCCATCAGGGCGGGCTGGTGATCTACGTCACCCGGGGAGCGGGCTACAGCGTGTTCGACGGGGAGGAATACCACTGGAAGCCGGGCGACCTGTTGATCCTGCCGGTGAAGCCCGGCGGCGTAGAGCACCAGCATTTCAACTACGACGACTCGCAGAGCTCGCAGTGGATCGCGTTCATCTACATCCCGTTCCTGTTCCAGACCGGATCGATGCTGGCGCAGGTCAAGGAGCAGTCGAACTGGCGGGAGATGACGTCCAAGGGCACCGGTGACGACGACACGGACCGCGACGACGACGGCGCCGATGAGGACCCCATCGTGGCCGTAACCCGGATCATCGGCCAGAGAGCCGGCGATGCCTGACCCAGTGACCGACCAGACGGCAAGCGAACCGATGCCTGACACGACTGCGAACGCCAGCGGAGCAAGGGACCGGGCCAATGCCTGATCAGACCCTGTATGACCTCACCTTCGCCGAGTCACGGGCCGAGCGCGACCGCCGGGCCAAGGCCAAGAACCTGATCGGGCGCGAGGACTGCGGGCCCGAACTCAACCGCATGGGAACCATGCGGTGGTACCTGCATCCACACCTCGAGACGCCCAGCACCAGGGCCCTGTACTTCCACGAACTGGAGATCCCCCAAGGTTCCAACAGCGGCAAGCTGTACTGCCAGGGCGGGATCCTCCACTTCGTGCTGGTCGGCAGCGGCCACACCGTGCTCGACGGCCGGGCCCACGAATGGGAGGAGGGCGACGTCATCGCCATACCGATCAGGGAGTCAGGGGCGACCTACCAGCACTTCAACACGGGCGTGGGACCGACCCGGATGCTGGTGTGCTGGGCCAACCTCGACTCGGCCATCAGCCCCGAGGGCGGCGTGGCCATGGAAGTACTGGAGCCGTGCCCGGAGTGGCAGGCCGAGCACGGCTGAACGCACTCGCGCCCACGGTTCGGGTCGCGACGGCGGGGCTGTGAGCAGCGACACGGCCGGTGGCCTGACCCGCCTGGCGGCCCGGCCCGCACCGGGATCCAAGCTGGGGCCGTCGGAGGCCAGCCTGTCGACAGCCGGCCTGGAACAACTGGGCCTGGCCGAGGGCGACGCAGCGGCGCTGCACAACGGGGACCACACGGCCTGGGCCGTGGTCCGGGCCCACGACCACGACGACAAGCTGGTGCGGCTGGGGCGCATGCTGTGGCCCCAGCTGGCAGTGCGTCCCGGCGAGCCGCTGGAGGCGGCTGCGGCGGGCGAGTTGTTGGAGGCGACCAGTGCCCGCATCACCCCGCCCTACAACCTGACGTTCAACCTGCACCAGCGGCTACTGGAGCGCCTGCGCGACGACGGCACGCCGCTGTACCCCGGCAACCGGGTGCTGGCCGAGATCTACCCCGGCGGAGCGGGGATGCTGGTGCGCATCGACCTGGCGTCGCCGTCGCCGTCGCGGATGGGCGACAACACCGAGGTGGAAGTGCACCGGGCCGACGTCAGCGTGTCCGAGAGGCTGATCTCCCTGGCCGACGTCGGAGGGTGCGATCAAATCATCAGGCGCTTGCGGGAGCTGGTGGAACTGCCGCTGCTGCGGCCCGCGTTCTACCGCCGGCTGGGAGTGCGCCCGCCCAAGGGAGTGCTGCTGCACGGCCCGCCCGGCACCGGCAAGACGCTCATCTGCAAGGCGTTGGCCAACGAACTCGGCGTCACCGCCTACCGCATGTCGGCCACCGAGCTGGTGGGCAGCGTGCAGGGCGAGACCGAGGCCAACCTGCGGCTGCTGTTCTCGCGGGCGCTGGCCCACGCGCCGTCGCTGGTGATGATCGACGAGTTCGACGTGATCGCCACCAACCGGGAGCGCCTGGCATCGCAGAGCGACGTGCGAGCGGCCAGTCAGCTATTGACCCTGATGGACGGCCTGGAGGAGGTGGACGGCCTGATCCTGATGGCCACCACCAACCGCATCCAGGCCATCGACCCGGCCTTCCGCCGGCCCGGACGATTCGAGGAGGAGATCTTCGTGGGCCCGCCCGACGAGGCGGCCCGGGCCGAGATCCTGGCCATCCACACCCGGGAGATGCCCCTGGTGGCCGAGGCGCAGGAGGCCATCGCCACGGTGGCCGGCAACACCGGAGGCTTCACCGGGGCCGACCTGATGCACCTGGCCCGCTCGGCCGGTCTCGAGGCCGCCGACCGGCTGGCCTCCGGCCGCGAGGGCTTCGAGCTGGCCGACTCGCTGGAGGGCACGGACCTGGCGGTCGAGCCGGGCGACCTCGCGGCCGCGCTGAAAACGGTACGGCCCAGCGTGCTGCGCGACGTGGTGACCCGGACCGAGCGGATCACGTGGGACCAGATCGTGGGACTCGCTGACCTGAAGTCACGCCTGCGGGAGCTGGGCCGGCGGGCAGTGGAGCCCAGCAGAGGTGAGCAGGGCGTGCTGCTGCACGGCCCAGCCGGATCGGGCAAGAGCGCTCTGGTGCACGCTCTGGCCTCCGAGCTGGGGGTGAACTTCGTGGCCATCGAGGGCAGCAAGGTCTACAACCAGTGGCTGGGCGAGTCCGAGGAGGCGGTGCGGGCCCTGTTCCGGCGGGCGGTCGAGGCTCGGCCGTCGCTGGTGATGCTCGACCACCTCGACGCGCTGTCCCCGGTGCGGGCCGGCGAGAGCGGCGAACGCACCGACGAGCGGGTGGTGTCGGCCCTGCTGGCGTCGCTCGACGACGTGCTGGCCGAGGGCCAGGTGTTCGTGGTCGGGGTCTCGAACCGGCCCGAGCTGATCGACCCGGCCGTGCTGCGCTCGGGACGCCTCGGAGTGCATCTCGAGGTGGCCAACCCCGACGAGGCCCGCCGGGGTGCGCTCATCGGAGCGCTGGCCGCCGCCCACGGGCTGGAGCTCGACGCGGACCTGGCCGCGGAACTGGCCGAGAGCACCGGCGGGTGGAGCGCGGCGGACATCATGATGCTGGTAGCCGAGGCGGCCAGCCGGGCCGGGCTGCAGGATCGCCCCATGGGCTTCGACGACCTGGTGGACGCCATGCCCGCCATCACCCGGCTCTAGCGAGCGAACCCATGAGGATCGCCGGGTCGGTGAACGGGTCGGCGGGAGTGTCCAGCGGGCACCGGCTGGCCACCGAGGCCGGGATCGAGGCGCTGCGGGCCGGGGGAACCGCGGTGGACGCGGCGCTGGCCGCGGCGTTCACCCAGTGGGTGGTGAACGCGCCTCAGTCCGGTCCCGGCGGCGAGATGGTGACGCTGGTAGCGGAAGCGGCCGGCGGCCCAGACGCAGGCAGAGGTGTTCAGGTGTACGGCGGCTGGTCGCGGGCGCCGCGGGCGGCAGGCGGCGGCCGCGACGGCGCGGCCGCCGAGTCGGGCGGGGGCGGGGCCGATCCGGGCTGGCCCCCTACCAGCGGTCCCCGCAACGCGGTGGTACCCGGATCGCTCAGGGGCGCGGAGGCGGCGTGGAGAGCCCGCGGAAGGCTCGACTGGGCCACCCTCTTCTCCGGGGCGGTGGCCGCCGCGGCCGGCCACACCGTGACACCGCGAATGGCGGAGGTGTACGAGCGGGTCGAGAGCCGGGGCCATCGCGACGCCCTGCGACGGATACTGGGAAGCGAGAACGCCCCGCGGGCGGGAGCAACCATCCGCATGCCGGACCTGGCCGCCACCCTGGAGGCAATCGCATGGCAGGGGCCCGACGCCTTCTACCGGGGGAGGCTGGCCGATCGGCTGGTGGCCGCGGCCGAACAGGAGGGGGCCGCGCTGCGCCACGACGATCTGGCCGCCGTGGAGGCCACCGTCGAACCAGCCCGGCGATTCGAACTCGACGACGTCGTGTTGTGGGTGACGGGCGCACCGAGCCAGGCACCCATCACTGCCGCTCTGCTGGCTGCCGCGCCGCCCGATGCCGACCCAGCCTCGCGAGACTTCGCCGACGCAGTGGCCCCGCTCACCGAGCAGCAGCTCACGGAGTTCTGCACCCGCGGCCCGGCCCTCCCGGCGGGAACGGCGGTGGCCACCGCGCTCGACCCCCACGGCCTGACGGCAACCGTGGTGCACAGCCTGGCCGGAGTGCAGTTCGGCACCGGCTGGGTGGCCGGCAACACCGGAGTGGCCTTCAGCAACCGGGTGGGCACGGCCCTCTCGGATCGACCGGACCTCCCCGGATGCAATCCGCGGGGCGGCGCGGTGCTGCCCCACACGCTCAGCGCGGCCCATGTGCGGCGCCGGCACGGACCGGGCTGGATGACGCTGGCTACGCCGGGAGGCGACCGGCAGGTGCAGTGGCTGGCCCAGGCCATCCAGCGCTTCCGGCAGGGGGAGGGCACGGCCGACATCGCGGCCGGGGCCCGATGGTTCGTATGCCCCGCCGGTGACCGCTTCGGCGTGCCCGCCGGCATCGGCGAGCCGTGGTATGCCTTCGCCGAGCCGGGCATCGCCTGGCAAGGCGACACCCGTCTGGCCGGCTACGAAGTGAGGACCACCGGCAACGCGGGGGGCGGACTGCAGGTGGTGGTGGGCGGAGACCACACCGGCCCCGGCCGGCGCAGCGTTGCCGAGTTGGCGAGCGATCCCCGCTCCGCAGGCGCGGCCCTAACCCTGCTGTGACGGATGGCACGTTTACAACGGGTTGACAAGCGGGAACACTGAGGGCACGCAAGACACACGCCTCGCTCGATGTTGCTTCCGAGAGCCGGGCGAGAACCGCGGCCCGAATGCATCGACTCCGGGCTCGCGGGATTCCTTCGCAGAAGCTCGACTGGATGCCGTCGCACCATCTCGACGGGATTCCTTCGCAGAAGCTCGACTGGATGCGTCGGCTGCCGGCGCATCTGCCGCGAATGGGGGGAGAAAGGAAGGGAGGAAGGTGGACACGAATGAATTAATGGGCGTCAAGGAGGCCAGCAGCCGAGACAGGGACTGGTTCACCAGTCTCTACCACGACAGCTACCGGATGCTGTTGGCCTATGCCAGGAGACGTGTGGATGAGCAGACAGCCGACGAAGTGGTTGCCGACACATTCCTCGTCGCGTGGCGTCGACGGGACGAGATCCCTGAGGGCTTCGAGCGGGCCTGGCTCTTCGGAGTGGCCCGCAACACGATCCTCACCGCCAACCGGTCCGCTCGCCGTCGCAACGCTCTCAACGGAAAGCTCTACGGCGTTGCTCGTCCGGGAGCCTGGACCGATGACCACTTCGAGACATCGGAGCGGACCGACGTCCTGCTACCGGCCCTGCGCAGCCTGCGGGAGGAGGATCGAGAGATCCTCATGCTGGTGGCCTGGGAAGAGCTGTCGCATGCCGAGATCGGAGAGGCCTTGGGCATCTCTTCCAACGCGGTGGCAATCAGGGTGCACCGAGCCCGCAAGCGGCTCGCAGATCGAATCGACAGTGCCGCCGTCCATTGCGACGCATGACACTCGTACAACTTGGGGGGCCTTGTGGTGCACACGAGAAAGCAGGCAGATGTGACAACCGGTGATGGTTCGATAGCAGGAGACGGCAACGACGGCGGCCTCGACGGCGACTTCGACGATCACGACAACGATCTCATCGAGCAGCTTCGCCAAGCCGACCCCGTCGACGTCGAAGCCCTCCCGTCCTCCCGCAGCGACAAAGCCATGAAGACGCTCAACGAGATCCTCGGCCCGGACGATGAAGCTGGGTCTGGACCCGAGTCGGAAGCCGCAACCGGAACCGACGAGTCCTCCCCCTCACCCGCCGCGGGAGACCGCGGCGGGGAGGAAGCGCCGCCGCCGTGTCCCACGTCGCGGTGATCGTTGGAGTGCTCACGTCAGACGCCCGCTGCTGAGCACCCGGCGACACCACAACTACGGACGCGGCGGCGGCCACCGTCCCGGACTCTAGAAGATCTCGGGCTCCAGAGGATGGCGGGTTGGAGCGTTCTGCCCGCGGGTTGGTATACAACATGAGCCGAACCCGCACCAGGACGAGCCATGTACGTGAACCTGACTTTCAAAGACCAGGACTGGCCCCAGTCCACCATCGCGGCCATGGCCGGCTTCGCGTCCGAGCACCGCGACGAGTTGCGGTCCTGCCAGCAGGCTGCCCGGTTCCCGGCCGAGATCTACGCGGCCATGGGCAGCCGGGGCTGGGTGGGCCCGTTCACACCGCAGGACGAAGGCGGCAGCGGGCTGGGCGTAGCCGAGTACTGCCTGATCGAGGAGGAGGTGGGCCGGCTGGGGCTGGTCTCGCCGCAGATCTCGATCCAGGGCCAGCGGTGGCTCATCGACTGGGCCACCGCTGAGCAGCGGGAGCGCTACCTGCCGGGCATCGCCCGGGGCACCCTGATCTTCTCCGAGTCCATCTCCGAGCCGGGCGTGGGCTCGTCCATGAAGCTGATGCGCACCACCGCCGAGCGCGACGGCGACGACTGGATCATCAACGGCGCCAAGACCCACGTGAACCTGGGATGCGAGAGCCAGGTCACGCTGGTGTACGCCATCGCGCCGGAGGGGATCACCGCCTTCCTGGTGGACACCGACCTGCCCGGCGTGTCGACGCATCACACCGACCCGATCGGGCTGCGCCTGATCCCCACCGCCGACGTGACACTGGATCACGTGCGGGTGCCGGCATCGGCGGTACTGGGTGAGGCCGGCCGGGGGATGGACACCTTCTTCTCGACGTTCAACATGAGCCGGCTGGGCAACGCCTCGGAGCTGATCGGGTTCGGGCGGCGGGCCCTGGCCGACGCCATCGCCTACGGATCGGACCGGGAGGTGGGCGACTCGGTGGTGACCGACTTCCAGGGCATCCAGTGGACCGTGGCCAACTGCTACAGCGACCTCTACGGGGCGTCGCTGGCCCGCGACCACGCAGCCAACCTCCACGACGCCGGCGGCGACGTGGCCCTGGCCACGACGCTGGCCAAGAAGATGGCCATCAAGGCGTCGGAGCACGCGGTCAACGAGGCGTTCGCCCTGACCGGGGGCCACGGCCTGTACACCGACACCGACTACGGCCAGCTGCTGCACGACATGAAGGTCCTGCGGGTGGCCGGAGGCTCGCTCGAAGTGCTGCGCAACTACGTGGCCCGCCGGGTGTTGCGGGCCGACGACTACGAGGGTCTGGGTTGAGCCTTCAGCAGCCCGTAGCCGTATGAGGAACCTGGCTGAACTGGTCTGCGACCGGGTGGAGCGTCGCCCCGACGCCCGCTTCGGCATGGCCGGCGAGTCCACGCCCACGCTCGGACAGGCCGCGGCACGAGCATTGGGCGCGGTCGATGCGCTGGACGGGGCGGGTGCGGGCTTCGGGCGGCGAGTGGCGCTGATCGGCACCACCTCGGACTCCTACCTCGTGGCCTGGATGGCCCTGGTGCTGGCGGGCGCCGAGGTCGCGATGGTGAATCCGGCCTACCCCGACGAGCTGCTGGCCGAGATGCTCGAGCAACTCTCCCCGGACGCGGTGGTCTGGTCGGACCGGACGGTGGCGGAATCGGTGGCGCCCGGCGCGACCCACACCGACGCCGGCAGTCTCGACCGGGGAATTCTGACGATGGCCGCAGACGGACGCGGAACCGAAACGGGGTCAACCAGCGGCGTCGCGCTGGCCGATGCGCCCGGACTGGGTCGGGATCGCTTCGATGTGGCCGGCTGGATGCACACGTCGGGCACCACCGGCGTGCCCAAGTTCTGCGAGCAGACCCACGAGTACTTCCTGCGCCTGGGCCGGTTCATTGCGGACTCGATGTGCTTCTCAGAGGCCGACACGGTGCTGGCGCCGCTGCCGATGTTCCACATCAACCCGCTCGGCTACGGCGTGATCGGCGGCCTGACCGGAGGTGCCGAGGTGCTGGGGCTCGAGCGGTTCTCCGCCAGCGGCTTCTGGCCGCTGGTGCGCGACACCGGGACGACCGTGCTGATCCTGCACGCCCCTCCCGTGGAGATTCTCAAGCGGGCCACCGGCGCCGCCGACGCGGCCGGCCACCGGGTAAGCCGAATGTTCTTCGCCGATCCCGACTTCCTGGAGACGTTCGATGTGCCGCTGGGCTTCTCGGCCTACGGCTCCACCGAAGCCGGAGGCCTGTGCCACATCTGGGCCTGGCGCCGGGGCGAGCGGCCGGGGGTGCCCGAGGGCATGTCGCGCTACGGAGGCCGAGCCCGCCACGACGTGCAGTGGCGGGTCAACGACACGGCCGAAGCGGGCCGCACAGCCGCGGGTGAGATCGAAGTGAGGGCCGACCGGCCGGGGGTGCTGTTCTCCGGCTACCGGCGCGACGACGGGCTGACCCAACCCTTCGACGACGACGGCTGGTTCGCCACCGGCGACCTGGGTCGAGTCGACGATGCCGGCAACCTGGTCTTCATCGAACGGGCCAGCGAGTCGATCCGGGTCAAGGGCGAGTACGTGCCCATCGGCTACGTGGAGCAGCGCTTCTCGTCCGTCGAAGGCATCAACGATGTGGCCGTGTGGCGCCGCAGCAGCGAACTGGTCGATGACGAGATCGTGCTGTATGTCACCGGCAGCGCGATCCCGACCCCGTCGATCCAAGCCGTGCGCGACGAGCTGCCCGTGTTCATGCGACCGGCTGCGGCGGCCAGGGTGGCCGAGATCCCCCGCGACTCCGGGGTGGGCAAGGTGCGACGGAGGCTGCTGGCCGACGCGACCGTGCTCGAATGGACGGACTTGAGCCGGTCGTGATTGACATGGCCAAGCTCGAATGGACGGATTTGAGCCGGTCGTGATTGACGGGATAGTCGACTTCCACGTGCACTCAGGCCCGAGCCTCGCGCCGCGCCACAGTCACGACCCCGACACCCTCGCGGAGGCCCGGGCCGCGGGAGTGTCCAAGTTCGTGCTGAAGGCTCACGAGGGATCCTCGGCCGAGCGGGCCCAACTGCTCGGCGACGAAGCGGTGGGAGGCGTCGTGCTCAACTCGCCGGTGGGCGGAGCCAATCCCGACGCAGTGGCGGTGGCCGCAGCCCTCGGAGCCAGGGTGGTGTGGCTGCCGACCATCTCGTCGCCGGCCCACATCGCAGCCAACCGCAACCCGGAGCTGGCCGCCCACCGCGGCATCTCGTTCCGCGAGGTGCCGGTGGTGGAGGACGGCGCAGTGCGCCCGGAGTGGCTGGACGTATTCGACGAGGTCGCCCAAGCCGGCATGGTGCTCGCCTCGGGCCACCTCACCATGGACGAGGCCGTCGTGGCGTTGGACACGGCCCGGCGCCGGGGAGTCCCCCGTCTGCTGGTCAACCATCCAGGTCTGACGTTCCTCGGCTGGCGCGATGAGCACCGTGAGCAGTTCCGGGCCCTGGGCGCGCACCTGGAGATCGGCGTGCTGGCCGATCTGCTGGTCGGCGAGGCCGGGCCCAGCACCGAGGACCTGGTGGCGTCGTACCCGCACGAACTGCTGGTCTTCGGCAGCGACCTCGGGCACCGGGACTACCCGCCCATCGCGGCTGGCATACGAGCGTGGGTCGAGCGGCTGGACCCGATCCTGGGCGATCGCGGCCTCGAGCAGGTGGCCCGGACCACGGCAGAAGCGATCCTGGCATGAACCCTCCGGAATTGGCAGCCGAGAAGGCCCCAACAGGATCCCCACGCTGCCAATTCGCACTGACCCAAGACAGCCGCTTCGAACTGGCAGCGGAGAAGGCCCAAACGGGACTCCCGCGCTGCCAATTCCCGCTGGGAGCAGGGACGGCATGAGAGCAGCGGGCCGTGTGCGGCGGATCGCGGTGCTGCCCGGTGACGGGGTGGGCGCCGAGGTGTTGGCCGGACCGGTCAAGCTGCTGGAGGTCATCGCCGACGCGGGCCGTATCGAGCTGACCGGTCCCTGGCCGGTGGGGGCCTCAGCCTTCGGGGAACTGGGCACCGGCCTGCCCGAGCCCACCCTGGCCGCCTGCGACGCCTGCGACGCGATGTTCTTCGGCGCGGCCGGGGAGCACCCAGGCGTCTCGCTTGACGACTACCGGCCCGAGCACTCCATCATCGGGCTGCGCCAGCGCTACGACCTGCGGGTCAGCATCCGCAGCATCGTCCGCATCGACACGGCGGCAGCCGGCAAGGACGGGGCGACGGCACGGCCCCTGATCGTGCTGCGCAACCTGCTGGGCGGGTCCTACGGCGCGGCGTCCACCCGCACCGAGAGCGACGGATCGGATCCGGCCTGCGACGAGGTCGTCCTCACCCCCGATCAGATCGCCGAGCTGGCCGGGATGGCATGCGACATGGTCGATCAGGGCCTGGCCTCACAAGTCGTGTCGGTGGACAAGGCCAACCTGATGGCCACCAGCCGGCTGTGGCGCTCGACCACGCAGCGGGTGGCCGACGCCCGAGGCGTGCCGCTGCGCCACACCTACGTGGACCGCATGGCGTTCGAGCTGGCCCACGACGACGTGGTGGCCGACACCGTGGTGCTCACCGAGGGCATCTTCGGCGACATCCTGAGCGACCTGGCCGCGGGACGGGCAGGGTCCATCGCCTTGTGCGGCTCGGCCAGCGTGAACCCGGGACGCCCAGCTCAGGGCCGCTGCGTCGGCCTGTTCGAGCCGGTGCACGGATCCGCGCCCCGCCACTTCGGCCACGGACGGGTCAACCCGTCAGGCGCCTACCTGGCCCTGGCCGCGCTGCTCGAGTGGTTCGCCGAGACCGCCGAGCTGGGCCTGCCGATCACCGCGGCCCTCTCGGAAGCACTGCAAGCCGGCCCGCTCACCTACGATCTGGCCCAAACAGGCACCCGACCGGCCACCACGGAGAGCTTCGCCGCGGCCGTGAATGCCCGCGCCCTCCCCCGCCTCAAGGAGCTGCTGTGAGCGTTCTCCACCTCACCGAGGAGCCGTCATGAGCGCAGTACCCCACTTCACCGAGGAGTCGTCATGAGCGCGGCACCCCACTTCACCGAGGAGTCGTCATGAGCGCGGCACCCCACTTCACCGAAGAGCCTTCATGAGCGCGGTACCCCACTTCACCGAGGAGCAGATCGCCGATCTGTGCGACATGGCCACCGTCACCGACTGGCTGGAGCAGGCCTGGCGCGACCTCGGCGCGGGCGAGGCGGCCACCACCCTGCGAGTGCGGGCCGCAGCCTCCGGCCTCATGGGCAGCGCCATGGCGGCGTCGTGGCCCCGGCACCGGATGGTGGGCGGCAAGCTGTACCTCACCCACTCCGGCGGTTACAGCTTCCTGGTGGCGCTGTTCAGCCCCGACATCGGGCTGGTGGCGACGTTCGACGCGCTGGGGCTCACCGCCATCCGCACCGCGGCGGCCACCGCCTTGGCTGTGCGCTATCTGGCGCCGCCCGGCGCCCACACCGCGGCGGTGTTCGGCACCGGCAACCAGAGCCGGCCCCACGTGGAGGCGCTGGCCCAGGAATTGCCGCTGCGCGATCTGCGAGTGTGGGGCCGCAACCTCGACAAAGCCGAGGCGGTGGCCCGATGGGGCCGGGATCGGGGCATCCCGGCGCAAGCAGTCGCCGACGCGAACCAGGCCGTGGCCGGTGCCCGCGTGGTGGCGACGGTGACAGCCAGCAGCACCCCAGTGTTCGACGGCACCCATCTGGACTCCGGCGCGCTGGTCTGCGCAGTGGGTACCGCCAAGCCCGACCGTCGTGAGATCGACGGTGTTACTGTTCGGCGGGCCGGATTCGTGGTGAGCGACAGTGCCGAGGGGGCCCGCAACGAAGCCGGCGACCTGATCGGTGCCACCGCGGACGGCATCTTCGACTGGGACAGCCTGGCCGACCTGGCCGACGTGATCGCCGGCACGGTCACCCCGCCGCAGCCCGGTAGCGGGATCGTGCTGTTCGAGTCCCAGGGCGTGGCCCTGCAGGACGTGGTGATAGCCACCCTGGCCTATCAGCGCTCCGAGGGCCGGTAGGTTCACCGCATGAGCATCTGCACTGTTGAGATCGACGTGGCCGCCGACCGGGAGCGGACGTTCGCCTATCTGGCCGACGCCGCCAACCAGGCCCAGTGGCGCCCCGACGTCGCCACCTGCGAGTTGACCGGGGGCGCCGCCGGCACCGCGGGAGCCACCTACCGCCAGACAAATCGGGGCCAGGAGGTCGAGTTCCGCATCACCGCCGTGGAAGCCGGTTCATCGATCACCTGGGTGTGCGCCGAGGACACATCGTGGCCCGTCGCGGGCACCTACCGGCTCAGCGACGTCGGCGACGGCGGCACGCGCATCACCATGGATCTGGAGATGACCCCGTCGGGGCCGTGGATCCTCATGCGGCCGTTCGTGCCGCTGATGGTCAGGGCGTCACGCAAGAAGTACGCCGCCGGCCTGCAAGCCGCTCTGACCTGAGGACTAGCGGGAGCCGAAGGACTGCTGGGGGACGCCCCTCATCAGCGAGAAGTGGCCCTGCACGCCCCGCCACGGGCCGTCCAGCGAGTCTCTGACCAGGACGAACGAGCAACGGCCGGGGCGGTCGAAGGGCACGCCGTCCTCGGAGTAGCCGGTCGAGGTCCAGGTGACCATCACCGCGGCCATGAGCCGATCGGGAGAGGTCCGGGCGCGCATCTTGTCGGTCAGCAGGACGAAGCCGGTCATGGTGGGCCATACGTTGCGCCACTGCCCGTTGACGAAGTGATCCACCCCTACCACCACGTCCTGCCAGGTGCTGAAGCTGTTCACCTCGGGGTCCATCATGGCCGCGGCGTCGTCGTAGCGGAGGTTGGCCACATGGCCCGAGAACCGGTCCACCCACTCCTTTAGCGACCCTTCGTGGGTGGTCGGCGTCTCTGCGGCGGTCGGAACATTCATGGTTGGGGCTCCTTGCTCGGTACTTGTCTTTCAGGCGATCGGCCCTAGGACCCTGTCGGTGTAGCTGTTCGAGAATGTCCCGGCCGGGTCGAGCTCTGAGCGGACCCGCTGGAACCGGTCCCATTCGGGATACAGCGGGGCCAGCGACCGGTGGTCATGGAAGTGAAGCTTGCCCCAGTGGGGTCGGCCGGAGTAGTCGGCCGCGATGCTCTCCACCCCCTGGAAGTAGGCAAGGTACGGGGTGCCGGCATAGACGTGGCAGGCAATCCAGCCGGTGTCGCGGCCGTAGGCGGTTGACAGCGGGATGTCGTCGGCCGCGGACACGCGAACCTCGATCGGGAACGACACCGGCGACGGAAGGCTGCGGACCAGCTCCCCGACCCGGCGAACGGCCTCCGGTATCGCGGCTCGAGGAAGGGCGTACTCCATCTCGTAGAAGCGCACCAGGCGCCTCGACACGAAGACCCGGTGGCTGGCGTCGACGAAGTCCCGCTGGGTAACGGCCTTGCTGGTGAGCTTGGCCACTGTCGGGGTCAGGGACGGGAAGCGCCGGGTGGTGCGGTTGGCCAGGCCGAACAGGACGTTCTCGAAGAGGATCTTGTCCCGGGCCTTCACCAGCGGATGCTGGGGTCGTCTGGGGTCGTCGGTGCGGTTGTTGCGTTTCACCTGGCAGCGGCGAGCGTACGGCACCCAGTACAGCTCGAAGTGGTCGCTGCCTGCGGCGTGCTGCTCGAAACTGTCGAGCAGGTCGTCCAGCGGCTCGACGGTCTCGGTTGCGTGCAGATCGAAGGCGGGAACGCACTGCAGGGTCAACCGGGTGACGATGCCCAGCGCCCCGACTCCCACCCGAGCCACCCGCAGCAGATCGGGGCGTTCGTGCTCGTCGCAGTGGACCACCTCGCCCCGGCCATCGACGATGTCCATGCCGACGATGGCGGTGGACAGGTTGCCCAGGCCCAGTCCCGTGCCGTGGGTGGCGGTGGCGGTTGCTCCGGCCAGCGACTGGCGGTCGATGTCGCCCAGGTTGGGCAGGGCCAGCCCGGCCTCGTCGAGCCGGCGGTTGAGGGCACCGAGTCGGATTCCGGCCTGCACGGTGACCCGGCAGCGGGCCGTGTCGATGGCCTCCACCTCGCTCAGGCGGTCGAGCGACACCAGGATCTGTTGGGTGCAGGCCGCGTCAGTGAAGGAGTGACCCGCACCCACCGCCTTCACAGCCTGCCCGGTGAGGGCGGCCCGCCCAACGATGGTGGCTACCTCCTCGGGCGAGCGAGGTCTGAGCAACTCCTGCGGGACGCAGACCTGGTTGCCGGCCCAGTTGCGGAACGTTGCCGACTTCACCGTGCCTACCAGTAGCGCAGATCGACGGGCCAACAGTCGATCACGGAATCGCCGTCCACCACCCAGAACCGCTCGTGGCGGGCAACGGTCGGATCGAGATGTCCGGGCAGCAGCCGCACCCGGTCACCGGCGGCCAGGGTGCCTTCGGGGTCGAGCAGGGTGATGTGCTCGTCCGAGCAGAACGCCACCTCGCCGCCGGGCCACGACGGTGGCCCGTGATCCATGCCGAAGGCCTTGAGCCCCGCGTCGGCCACCGCCCACCCCCGGCGACTCACCGAGACCACGGAGGCCAGCACCGACACCGCGATGCGGAACGGGCTGTCGAGTCGGGCGTAGTCGGTGTCGAGCAGGCAGTACGAACCGGCCTGCAACTCGGTGATCCAGTTGTTCACCGCGAAAGTGCCGGTGCCGCCGCCCGACACGACATCACCGCCCACCGCGGCGTGGGCGGTGGTGAGCAGCTCCATCGAAGCCTGCACCGCGGCGGCCTTCGCATCGGATCCGGCCATCATCAGGTGTCCCTCGTAGCCCATGACACCCCGAACCTCCAGGCCGGCCGCCCGGGACGCGCCGGCGAGGCGCCCGGCGTCGGCCGGATCGCAACCGCAGCGCATCAGCCCCACGTTCACGTCGATGAGCACCTCGGTGACGCCGCCGGCGGCGGCCGCAGCGATGGTGGCGTCGGAGTCGACAGCCAGCGTGACCCGGTGACCGGCATCGACGAGCCGGCCCAGCCGGGACGCGTCCAGAACCTCATTGGCCAGCAACAGATCATGTCCGAGCCCGGCCGCGGCCAGACCCTCCATCTCCCGGACGGTGGCCGCACAGAAATTCTCATGGCCGGCATCGGCGAGGATCCGGGCGATCGCGGTGGACTTGAACGCCTTGACATGAGGCCTCAGAGACGGGCCCGGCCAGGCCGCCGACATGGCCGCGACATTGGCATCGAACAGGCTGCGCTCCACCACCAGGCTCGGCGTCGGAAGCTGGTCGAGTGTCTGCGGCTCGGCCCTCATGAGCCGGATCCGCTCGGGTGTCTATCGAGATGCGGTATACAGGCATCATGACGCTTACTCGCTTCGGGTTCAACATCCCCAGCTTCAGCTACCCCGGCGTGGACGACTCCGACATGTTCAGCGCAGTGTGCGCGGCCGCGGCGACGGCCGAGAACAGCGGGTTCGACTCGCTGTGGGTAATGGACCACTTCCACCAGATTCCACCCATGGGCTCGGACCACGAGCCCATACTGGAGCCCTACACCCTGCTCGCGGGACTGGCCCCCTGGACCCGCACCGCCCGGCTGGGCGCGCTGGTGACCGGCGTGACCTACCGGAACCCGGCCCTGCTGGCCAAGACGGTCACCACGCTCGACATCGTGTCGGGCGGGCGGGCGGTGCTCGGCATCGGCGCGGCGTGGTTCGAGGCCGAACACGTCGCCTACGGCTACGAGTTCCTGCCGGTCGGCGAGCGCATGCACCGGCTGGAGGACGCAGTACAGATCTGCCGGGCCATGTTCGGCGGCGGGCCGGCCACCCTCGAGGGCAAGCGCCACCGCATCGACGGGGCCCTCAACCGGCCCCGGCCCATCACCCCGGGCGGGCCACCCATACTTGTGGGCGGGAGCGGCGAGCAGCGCACCCTGGCCATCGCGGCCCGTCACGCCGACGCCTGCAACATCTTCGGTGACCCGGCCGGGATTCGCCACAAGCTGGACGTGCTCGAAGCCCACTGCGAGCGGGCCAGCCGGGACCCAACCGAGATCTCCAAGACCCGGCTGGGGGCGCTGGTCATGGCCGACACCGCGGCCGACGCGGCCCGCCTCGGCGCCGAGATGCGGTCCAGACGCAACATGAGCATGGAGAAGTACCAGGGGTACGCCATCGAGGGCGACCGCGACGGGGTGTGCGAGCAGGTGGCCGCATTGTTCGACGCCGGGCTGGACGGGCTGATCTTCAACATGCACGACTCCACCGACCTCGGCGCCATCGCCGAGGCCGGGATGATGCTGCGCGACAACTTCGGCATCAACGCCTAGAGCGAGCGCACATTGGTTTCGAATGCCTCGCAGTACGGCGTTGTGTCTCCCGCTCCTGTTCGCTGCGCTCACGGGCCGCTCGGGCCACGGCCTCTCTCAACGCCTCGCCGAGTCGCCCGGTTGATCGTGCCTATTCGCTCGGCCTCTTAGGATGGCCGCCCCCTCCCGCGGTGACCTCGGCGACGAGCGGACGCGGCCTGTCGTTTCGCTGGTCTCGTCGGTGTCGTCGCAGACGGCAGCCATGCTGCCCGCCTTCGGGTTGGGCGCGCTCGCCCTGCAGATGGGCGATGACCTGGGCTTCGGCGAGGCCGGCCTTGGGATCGCGGTGGCGTTCTTCTTCCTGCTGGCCGCGGTGACCTCCCCCCACGCCGGAACCCTCACCGACCGGCTCGGACCGCAGCGCTCGCTGCGGGCCGCCAACGTGCTCAGTGTGGTGTCGCTCGCGAGCATCGCCGTAGCCGCCCGTTCCTACTGGGTGCTGCTGGCCGCCCTGGCGGTGGGAGCCATCGGGCTGACGATCGCCGGTCCCGGCACCAAAACCATGGTGGCCCGGGGCGTGGCGGTGCACCGTCACGGGTTCGCCTTCGGCATCCAGGCCGCGGCCGTGCCGCTGGCGGTGTTCCTGGCCGGACTGGCCGTGCCGGCCGTCGGGCTCACGCTGGGTTGGCGCTGGGCCTTCATCATCGCGCTGGTGGTGCCGGTGACCGGTCTGGTGCTGGCGCCGCCGTACCAGGCCAGACCCGGCCGGGCGGTACGCACCGAGGGCGCGTCACGGGGTCTGAGCGAGATCGACTACGGCCCGTTGAACATGCTGATGCTGGCGGCCGCGCTGGGTTCGGCCGCGGCCACGACCATGGCCGCGTTCTTCGTGTCGGCAGCCACCGATGCCGGCATCGGCGAGGGTCTGGCCGGGCACCTGCTGGCCGCGGCCAGCGCCCTGGTCATCCTCACCCGGACCGCGGGGGGCTACCTGGCCGACCGCTACGAGACCGGGCATCTCAAGTTCGTATCGGCACTGCTGGGGGTGAGCACGCTGGGCTACCTGGCCGCGGCCACCGGCACGAAGATCCTGGTGCCGGTGGGTGCCATGTTCGCGCTGGGGGTGGGCTGGGCCTGGAGCGGCCTGATCGTGCACACCGTGGTGCGGGCCTACCGGGACTCGCCCGGCGCGGCCACCGGCATGACCTCGGGCGGGCTCAACGTGGGCGGCGTGGTGGGACCGTTCGCGTTCGGCTTGCTGGCGGACCGGGTCTCCTACACGGCCGGGTTCCTCATGATCGCAGCCTGCGCCCTGCTGGCGGCCGTAGCTGCCGACGCCGGCCGCCGACGCCTGGTCCGCATGGGCGCCAACCCCTGACCGCAGCAGTAGCCGACCGGCCCGTCACGCTCAACCGGGCGGACGGAAGTCCTTCCACGCCTTGAGCCTCGCCCTAGTCCGCTGCTCCTCTGTGGGGGCGGGCCGTCGGGGGGAAGCCGGGAGCGGCGGGAGTCCAGCGGCCCGCCGGTCGAAGTGAGCCTTTATCCGCTGAAGCTCGTCATGAACGTCCTGTTCGAGCCAGTGGCGCAGGTAGCGCTCGATCACCGGGCCGAGCGGCCCCTTGAACCGGAAGCGGTAGGAGTGGGTGACCCACGACCCGCCGCCGGACGGCCGCGCCACAAAGCCTCCCCGAAACCACACAAGGCGGTCCGCCAGCCAGGGTCCGGCGCTCTCGAAGGTGACCGACCGCCACCGGTCGAGCTTGACGGTTTGCCGCTGCCTGGGACTGCGGATCCCCCGCACCGACCCCCGGATGACCACGAAGCCGTTGCCTTCGGAGTCGATCGGCGGGTTCTCGTACACGTTTACGATCTTGCCGTCCAGCGCCATGTAAGCCCGCAGATCGCAGGCCAACTCCAGCACCTCCCGCGGGGTGGCCGACACCTGAACCGAAGCCTCCGCCGACAGCATCGCCGCTCAACGTACCCCGCGGCGCCGCCCCCCGGGAGCCGGCGTTCGGGCCGCGAGGCCGCGGCCTAGGATGAAGCACAGACCCATGAGCCTCACCGTTGACGGCCTGGTATTCGACTTGGACAACACCCTGTTCGACTTCGAGAGAGCCTTCGCCGGAGTCGCCCGCGAGTTCTACGAACAGCACCTCCGTACGACGCAGTCGGTCGCACGCGCGGATGCAGTCGCGATGATGATCCGCTGCGACCACGAACTCCACGCCGTCACGCAGTACGTGCCCAACCTGAAGGAACGGCGATTCGCTCGCTGGCTGAGCGAGTGGCCCGGCACCGGCCTCGACATCGCCGCACTGACCAGGTGGTACGACGACGCGATGGACCAGCAGACGAAGCCCGATCCAGAGGTCCTCAGCTTCCTCGCCCACCTGAGCGACCGGCAGGTGCCCTGGGGCATAGTCACCAACGGTCCGAGCCAGATGCAGCGCCACAAGTGCCAGGCGCTGGGCCTGGACAGGATTGCGCCCTTTACTATCGTCTCAGAAGAGGTCGGCCACGCGAAACCAGACCCCAGAATCTTCCGCGACGCCCTCAACGCGACCGGACTCGCCCGTGGTGAGCAGATCATGTTCGTCGGGGACAACCCTGTCACGGACATTGACGGAGCCAGACGCTTCGGAATGCGAACCGCATGGGTTCGGCGGGGCCGGGAGTTCCCGGCCGATCTGCATCCCCCCGACCACACCGTCGACTCCGTCCTTGAAGTCCAGCCGCTTCTTGAGCATAGAAATAGCTGACTATTCATATAAATGCAGCGCAGAGCGACTCCCCAAAACAGTGCTCGAGCAACTCGCCTGCAACGCGAAGCTCACCGGCGTCGTCTATGACCGCAAGGGCAAACCCATCTGGCGCACCCAATCGCGACGCACCGTCACCGAATCCCAATGGCAGCTGCTCATCGCCAAATGGGGCGGCTGCTTCCACTGCGGCGCCAACCCCGGAATCTGCCAAGGCCACCACATCGAAGCGGCCTCACAAGGCGGACCCACCAAACTCGACAACCTCGTCCCCGCCTGCTGGAACTGCCACCACCGAATCCACCACCACGACTGGCAAGTCCACAAGAGCCCCCACGGATGGCACACCCTGCGCCCACCCGACCGGACCCACCACGGCCCCGCCCACGCCCCCCAACAGCCACCAATGCTCAAACCGGCTACCGACAACCCCGGCCGAGCCGGGCCCGCTCCACCCCGGCGTGCCAACACAGCGCTGCCTACCTCCACCCAGTCGCCGACGCCCGGACCCGGGCCACCCCGGCGGGTGTGGGACCGGCCCCAGAACCAGCGACACGAACCACTCTTTACACTCGGCTAACGCTGTCCTTCCAAGCCTTGGTCTTGGCCCGGGTTCGCTGCTCCTGAGGCCGGGCCGCCGGTGCGGACTCCCTAGCCCACTTCGTCCAGAGTCCGCGGACCCGTCAGCGGGCGACCAGCTGCTGGACCCGTTGGTGCGACACGCCCAACATGCGGGCTGAGTCCCGTCGAGAGACACCCACTTCAGCAAGTCGGAGGGCGGCCGCTCGCTGGCGACTCAGGTAGATCTCGTGCAGCTCCTGGGCGCGGTCGCGCAGGCTGGCGAGTTCCTTGACGTCGACCTCAGGGACAGCGAAGCGCTCGTCGAGTTCCAAGTCGGACTCAGCGACCTCCACCGTTACCGCGATCGCCTCACGGGCGTTGACAGCGGCCTCCTCAAGGGTCCGGCCAAACGTATGCACATCGGGCATGCCCTCCACTTCAACGAGCCAAGCGGCATCGCCCGGGTCTCGCCGATAGGTCACCGAGTAAGTAGTCATCGAATCAGCCATCCTTTCCCGAGGCACGGCTCGAGCTGACGCTCGATCGATCGCAGTGTCCCGACTGCAATGTCACGCCCCGAATGGACCGGCACCGTCGCCATGCAGTCACCGCAGCGCAGCCTCACATGCGAGCCACGCTGGCGCAGGATCTGACACCCCGACTCAAGCAGTCTGCGCAGCAACTCATCGCCAGTCACGCGTCAACCATAGTAGACGCCACAGCGGCCCACACCGTCTATCGCAGCTGCGCCAAGCTAGCTGGACGGGGTCAGTCGGCTGGGTCGGAGGAGCCGTTGGAGCTGGAAGACTCGGAGCCGGCTGCGGCGGTCGCACCGACCGGAACGGCGACGGCCTCGACGAGGCGGCCGGTGATCCCCGAGATCTTGGGCAGTGGCGGGAGTTGCGTCTCGCCGGTCCGGCGCAGCTCCAGCACCGCGGCGTGAAAGTCCTCGAGGGCCCTGACCGCCTCGGGCGTGTAGTAGCCCCGGCCGTCCAGGAACGGTCCCACACTGCGGTCGACGATGGCGCTCACATCCTCGCCGGTGATTGTCTTGTGGGCCTCCAGCGCGTGGGCCACCGCCAGCACCTCGACACGGTTGGCCTCCATCAGGCAGCGCACCGCTTCGTAGCGGTCGGCCAGCCGCTGCTCGATCTGGTCGCCGAGCCCGGTGCGCAGCAGCTCGCGCTCGGGATCCTCGTCGTCGCCCTTGCGCTGCCCGCCGCCGATCCCGAAGTGACGCTGCACCGCATGGCTGGCGAAGGTCTCGCCCATCCCCCAGTAGCCGGACATCATCGCGGCCAGATGGGTGGCGTTGCGCAGGTCGCCGCCCACACCCGAGGAGTTGTCGTCGCCGAAGAACAGCCGCTCGCCGGCCAGCGACGCCAGCGACACCTCCAGGTCGGACTC
The DNA here is from genome assembly GCA_965220645.1 of Candidatus Aldehydirespirator sp. Classification (GTDB taxonomy): domain Bacteria; phylum Actinomycetota; class Acidimicrobiia; order Acidimicrobiales; family Aldehydirespiratoraceae; genus Aldehydirespirator. The sequence continues at coordinate 125,100 of OZ244836.1, forward strand.
GTACTCCGAGCGCCAGTGGGTGAAACGGTCCTCAGGCGGGATGTGCGACACGAAGCCGCCCACGTTGCCGCGGCGCTCGATGGTGGCCAGATCGATCATGCGGTGCCGGCTCACCCGGTGAAGGGCCACCGCATGGCAGGCCTCGTGGATGGCCAGGGCGTGGCGCTCGTGCTCGACGTAGTCGAAGTCGTCGGCCAGACCGTGCTCCTTGAGCTGCTTGGCCTTGATCATGTCGGCCCAGGTGATGACCCGCCGGCTGTCGCGGATGGCGGTGATCAACGCCTCGTTGACCATGTCCTTGATGGTGGCCCCGGTGGCGTACGGGGTGATGGTGGCCAGCTTCTCGATGTCGTCGTCGGTGAGCACGTGGTCGACTTTGTCGAGGTAGCCCTCGTAGGTGCGCTTGCGGCCCTCCTGGGTGGGGTAGCCCACCTTGTAGATCCGGTCGATGCGGCCGGGCCGAAGCATGGCCGGGTCGAGGGCCTCGGGCAGGTTGGAGGCCATCATCACCAGGATCCGGAACTTCGGGGGCGGCTTGGGCCGCATCCCCAGCATCTTGCGCACGATCCGGTTGAAGAACCCGCGGGGTTTCTTGAGGCCCGACAGCTCGGCCAGCAGGGCCTGAAGGGTGCCCATGCCGCCGCCCCCGCCGCCCATCATCATGATCGACTCCCGCCGGGGACCGGTCCACGGGTCGCCGCCGTAGGCACCCAGGCCGCCGGCCCGGTCGTAGCCACCCAGTGCGGCCTCGTGCAGGGCCCACTGCGCACCCGGCGACAGGTACGGGTACGACGACCCGGCCTCGGTGGCGTCCCGCAGGAAGGCCGCGAACGGCTCCGAGCCGAAGCCTCCCCCCTCGCCCGCAGCCCCGCCCCGGTTGCCCAGCGCGTCGGCCTCATCGAAGAAGGCCACCACGCCCCCGTAGCGCAACGCCAGTTTGCGCAGCTTGCGGAACAGGCCCTTCACCTTGAGGATGCCCACACCCATGAACATGTTTATGAACGCGCCGGGCTCGACGAACACGAACGGCTTGCCGGTCTCGCCCGCAGCGGCCTCGGCCAGCAGCGTCTTGCCGGTGCCGGGAGGGCCGTAGAGCAGGATGCCGCCGGGGGCGTAGCCGCCGACCTCCTCGATGGACTCGGGGTTCTCCAGGAAGATCAGGTTCTCCCGCACTCGCTCCTTGACGGGGTCCTGGCCCCACACGTCTTCGAAGCGGGTGTCGATGTCGTCGGGGAAGTAGGTCTCCACCCCTCCCCGGGACAGGAACCAGAACAGCAGCACGAACTGTCCCACAATGATGACCATGTAAAAGCTGAGCCGGACAGCCCAGGGCAGAACGCTATGGATGCGGCCCGGCACCCCGATGAGCGCCGCCACAGGGTTCTGGTCGGTGAACTGGCCGATGATCACCCCCAACAGCAGCAGCCAGAACAGATACCTGAACACCCGGCCGATCCGGAACCGCACCCAGGGATCGATCAACGACTGGCGGTTCTCGAGCCGGCCGAAGACCTTGATCTTCCAGAACCGGTAGTAGCCCGACCAGTGCTCGGTCACCACGAAGTGCAGCTGACGCAAGATCTCGAGCGCCAGCAAGACCCAGACCCAGGTCTGCTGCTCGATGGTCTCCCAGAACCCGTCGGCCACCGACTTGATGGGGTTGGCGTTGAGCTTCTGCCACCAGAAGAATCCGAACAGCACCGTCCCGAGGATCAGGTACTTGGAGCGGTCCCACGGATCGAGGCGCCGGCGGGTCCTGCGATCGGCATCCCGGGGCCGCGACGTGGTGGAGCCCAGATTCAGCGTCGGCTCGGCCGCCCGCTTCGACTCAGAGCGCTCACGGCGCTTGCGGCGCAGCCTCACGGTGCTCAGTCCTCCACCGTGAAGGTCCGCATGATCTCGTCGATCTCCGTCGCGTTGGCGGCGAAGCACCCGGCGGTGCAGCCGAGTCCCACGAAGTACACCACGCTGTTGAGGCTGTTGGTCATGACCAGCCGGTCACCCATGATCTCCTGGCCGTCCTCGGTGACCTGCTTCCAGGAGATCCGGTGGCCGGAGACATCGCCCACCGTGACCAGATCGTGGCGCACAATTTCGACCTCGCCGACGCTGGCAGACGCATTGAACGGGAAGAGCGCGACCAGATTGAGGTCCGACCGCATCCTCCGGTCAACCGGCTGGATCTCGACGAAGCCCGCCACGTAGTCGAACGAGTTCCGATCACTCACCGGGGAGGCGTTGAACTGGGCCCGCCAGGGCAGGCGCCGGTCTCCGGGGAGGACCTGCGGGGTGGCGTCGGGGGCGAAGGCAAAATCGACGTTGCCCTCGGACACGACATCCCAGTCGTCGGGGATCTTGATGAAGACGGTGTCGTCGTCGTCCTCCACGTACTGGTACCCCGACCGGCCGCACCCTGCGGCCAGGACTGCCGTCGCCACCAACACCAAGGGAACGACGCGTGCCCACGAACGGAGCCTCATACCATCATTCAACCGCATTCGCGGCTCAAACACGAGGCCGGGCTCTCACCTTCCGACCGCTCGATCCACACACGTCGCAGGCGGTGCAGACCGGCCCCAACACCGGGCGAGCTGACGGAATCTGAGAAGTTGCGAGTCAGACGCCGGCCGCGCTGACGGCCTGGGCAAGGAGTTCCACCTGGGCGAGGTCGGCCATGGTGGGCACGAACGTGTACTCGTCGACGCCGATGCTGGCGAAGTCGCGCACCGCGGCGGTCACGTCGGCAGCCCGGCGGTAGGCGCCCTCGGCGAACATGCGGGCCCGGTCGCCCTGGTAGCCGTAGTAGTCGAACAGGTAGTCGACGTTGGGGTCGTCGCCCAGCGCGAAGTAGTGCATGACCATGATGACCGGGGAACCCTCGCGGCCCTCCTCGCGCCAGGCGGCCCGCACCCTCTCAGCCATCTCGTGCGCCTCGGCCGGACCCCGCGACGAGACGCTCCAGCCCACGCCCCAGCGCACGATGCGAGGAATGGCCGCCTCCAGGCTGCCGCCGAAGAACACGGGCACCGCGCCGTCGCGCACAGGGGGCAGTGTCGACGGCCGGTCCCGGCCGCCGCCGGGCTGACCGAGCCACTCGGCGTGCATGGTCTCCAGATCGGCGTCGAGACGGCGGCCGCGGGTACCGAAGGCTCGGCCGGTGGCCTCGTAGTCGTCGGTGCGGCGACCGACGCCGATGCCGAGCATGAACCGGCCGCCACTGATCTGATCGACCGACGCCGCCTGCTTGGCCACCATCGGTGCGCTGCGAGCCGGCGCCAGCAGCACGTTGGTGCGAAGGCCGATGTGGCTGGTGGCGGCCGCGGCCGCGGCCATTGCGGTGAGCGACTCGAAACCGGGGTACACGATCCGGTCGATGGACGTCAGGACGTCGAACCCGGCCTCCTCGGCCCGGCGGGCCCAGGCCAGCAGGAGTTCGCCGCTAGTGCCCTTGGTGGTGACGGGCAGCCCGATGCCGACCCTCATGCCAGTCCCTCCCTGATCTCGCTCGCAAGTGTCGTTCCGCTGGTCATGCAACGGCCCCGGCCGTGGGCTCCTCCGAGAGCGAGCGCGAACAGGCGACAGCCCGCCGCGTCGCAATCGGGCATCTCCCGCTCTTGTTCGCTGCGCTCACGGGCCGCTCGGGCCACGGCCTCGCTACGCGCCTTCCGAAGACCGTCATGAATCGCCGCCTATCCGCTCGGCCTCCACGCGGATGCGATCGGCTACTCCCCGTGCTTCGAGTTCGGCCGTCAGCTCCGGGACGACCGTCTGCCACTCGCCCACCAGACCGACGTCGACCTGGTCGAAGATCTCGGCCTCCGGGTTCGAGTTGACGGCCATGAGCACCCCGGCGTTGCGGATGCCGACCGTGTGGTTGAAGCGGCCGCTGGATCCCACCGCCACCAGCAAGCGGGGCGCCACCGCGTGGCCGGTGACTCCGATCTGGCGGCCGCGGGGCACCCAGCCCTGGTCGGTGACCCGGCGGGTTGCGCCCAGCGCGGCGTCCCCGAGAGCGGCCCGCAGCTCGTCGATCACCGGGTAGCCGTCGGGTTCGACCCCCACGCCGACGGCCACCACGGTCCGGGCCCGGCGCAGCTTGCCGGTGTCGTCGTCGTCACGCTCAACCGCGACGGTACGGATCCGGGCGGGCGCGGGCGCCGGGAGCAGTTCGACCTCAGGCTCGGGGGCGTCGACGCGGGGAGGCCGCAACGCCAGAACGCCGGGCCGGATGGTGGCCATCTGCACCGGCGAACGCGACAGGATCGGCACCTGGAGGCGGCCTCCGAATGCGGGCTTCCAAGCCACCAGACGGCCGTCGGGGCTGACCTCCAACCCCACAGCGTCGCCGGTGAGTCCCCATCCGCAGCGGGCGGCCACGATGGAGGCCACCACCCGGCCCGAGCGGGTTCCCTCCACCAGCAGCGCCCAAGGCAGCCTCTCAGCCACCGCGGCCGCTAGGGCGTCGGCCTGCTCCGAGGGCTCCGATGCCGACTCGATCACGAGCAGCCGGTCGGCGCCGGCCGCACCCAGTTCGGCAGCGCTAGCGCCATTCGCGCCGGTGGTGACCGCGGTCACCGTCCCCGAGATCCAGGCAGCCAGCTCGGCCGCCTCGCCCAGCAGCTCAGCACCCACCCCCGCCTCCGTGAAGAAGCACCACACGGAGCGCTCACCGACCTCGGCGTGAGCCCCGTCGGTGCCGGCCTCCAGCAGGACCGCGCTGCCCGGCGCGGCGTCGTCCTCCTGGGCGGCGTCGGAGCCGGAATCGACCTCGTCGGAGAACGCGCCGAACGCCTCGAGCAGGTCCACGGCATGGGCCACAGACGCAGCCCGCAGAGCCCGCCGAGTGGCCGTCAGCACCCGGATCGGCCCTACCGATGTGGGCGAGCCTGGCGCGCCGAGCTGTTCGGCGGGCACGTCCAGGTCGGCGGCGGACAGCCGCACGATGCGGTCATCAGGCACTTCGGCATACACCTCTGGCGGTGCCTTGGACGGCGCGCAGAGCCGCTCGGCGGTGGACAGCGCGGCAGGCAGGTCTCCGGTGACGGTGCAGTAGCCGTCGTCGGTCTCCAAGCGCGCAGTGAAGGTACGGCCGTCCACCTCCAGGTCCCGGGCCCCGGCGGCGAAGGGAAGCCCCAGCAGCTCGGCGACCTCGACGGGCACCTGGCCGGTATCGGAGTCGAGCGAGTTGAGCCCGGCCAGCACCAGATCGAACGGGCCCTCACGCCGGAGGGCCGCGGCCAGCGCCACCGCGGTGGCCAGGGTGTCGCTGCCCGCGAAGGCCGGATCGCAGAGGTGAACGCCCCGGTCGGCGCCGCAGGCGATCATCTCCCGCAGAGCGTCAGCGGCCGCGGGTGGCCCCATGGTGAACACCACGACCTCGCCGTCGGGGCCGGCCAGCTCCACCGCCTTGGCATTTGCCCGCCGGCAGTAGGCGTTGACCTCCAGCGGCACGCCGTCCCGGACCAGGCGCCCCTGGTGCATCCGGAACTCGACCGGAGCAGGGATCTGCTTGACCAGAACGGCGATTCTCACGGCGCCCTGTATACCGTCCTGGGGCCCGAATCCAGGTACGCGACAGGTGGACTAGTAGCCGACCACTGCGCCGCCGTCGACGCGCACCACCGACCCGGTGACGAAGCTTGCCCGGGCGCTGCACAGGAACGTCACCACATCGGCCAGTTCCTCAGCCCGGCCGAACCGGCCCAGCGGTATCGACGCCCGGTGGCGTTCCCGCACCGCCTCGGCGGTGATGCCCTCGGCCGTGGCCCGGGCTTGCTGGGAGCGGCCCAACGCCCCGGTGCCGAACTGGCCGGGCACCACCACGTTCACCAGCACATCGGGTGCCAGCTCGATCGCCAGCGAGCGGGCCGCGGCAGCCACCCCGCTGCGGAACACCCCTGACAGGGCCAACTCGGGCGAAGCCTCCACCACCGACCGGGCGGTGATGTACACCAGGCGCCCGTCTCCGCCGGCTCGAAGATGGGGGATGGCGGCCCGTGACACCGCCAGCGCGGGCTTCAGCATCCGCTCGTAGGCGGCCACCTCGTCGGAGACGGACACCTCGGTCATGCCCCCCGGCGCGCCGCCGCTGGTGTTGACCACGCAGATGTCGAGGCCGCCGAGACGGGACGCGGCCTCGTCCACCATGCGGGCGGGCTCACCTTCCGTGGTCAGATCGCCGGCCACGTCGACCGCTCCCGGCAACGACGCCGCTATCTCGGCAGCCAGCTCGGCCCGGCGGCCGGAGACGGCCACCAGCGCGCCCTCGGCCGCGAGGGTCTCCGCAATGGCCCGTCCCAACCCGGCAGTGGAACCGAACACAAGCGCCCGGCGGCCGGCCAAACCCAGATCCATGATTTCGGACGCTAGTAGCGGCGCCTCGGCTGTCGGCTATCGGCTGCCTATTCGCTCCGCCTCCGGGCGCGGTAAGGTCGGTATACAAGAATTGGTCGGACGGTCACGGGAGGATCCGACATGTCCCACGAGCAGGCGGCCCGCGACGCCGGCGTCGATCTCGACATGCCGCTGCTGCGGGCGGGCAACTTCGACCCGGTGGCCCAGGTTGACGACGTGCTCTTCGTGTCGGGCTCGATCGCGCTGGCACCCGGAGGCGGCGGGATCGCGCATGTCGGCCGCCTCGGCGGGAACATGGACATCGAGGCGGGGCAGGCCAGCGCCCGGGGCGCGGCCGAGGCCATCCTGGCATCGGTGCATCAGCACCTGGGCAGCCTCGACGAGGTGCTGCGGGTGGTGCGTCTCACCGGATACGTGGCCAGCGACCCCGGCTTCAACGCACAGCCCAAGGTCATCAACGGGGCCAGCGACCTCATGATCGAAGTGTTCGGCGACGCCGGAAGGCACGCCCGCTCCGCCATCGGCGTGGCCGAGCTACCCCTCGGAGCCTCAGTCGAGGTCGAGGCCATCTTCCAGATCAAGCACTGAACAACCCCCAACTCAACCCAGGAGCAATCCATGAACACCATGAACGTCGAGACCCTCACCCTCGAGGGGGCCAAGCTCGCGGCCGACGCGGCCCTGGCCACTGCCGAGGACGAAGGCCTGGCCGTGTGCGTGGCGGTGGTGAACGCGACCGGCAATCTCGTGCTGGTGCACCGCATGGACAACGTGGTGGAGATCGCCCTCGAGAACGCCATCGCCAAGGCGCTGGCCGCGTTGACGTTCAAGCGCGACACCGGGGCACTGTCGGACTACTTCCAGACGGACAAGTCGCTGGGCCCGCCCATGACGGCCCGCCACCACATCCTGGCCGTGGAGGGCGGTGAGCCCCTAACGACATCAGGCGGCACCGTCGTGGGAGCGCTCGGCATCTCAGGCGCCAAGCACGCCGAGGACGTGGTGTGCTCGCAGGCCGCAGCCGCGGCCTTCACCGCCGCGACCTAAGGAGATCGCCATGTCGGACGACCATCACGACCACGACGACCATGTCAACCCGATCCTGAAGGATCTGCCCGAAGGGTCATTCGCCTTCCACTACACGCTGCAGGCCAAGCCGGGCCGGGCCCAGGACTTCATCGACGCCTTCGAGGCCTGGGACCACAGCGACGAGAACATCGTCCACACCACGCCGGGCATCGTGCACGAGGGTGTGCTGTACCAGAGCGAGGACGACCCGGAGCGGTTCTACCTCATCGGCAACTGGAACAACCGGGAGAACCACCGCAACGTGGTGGCCCGGCTGATCGAGATGCGTCCGGCCTGGATGGACATGCTCACCGCCGACATCGTGCCGGAGTACTGCCAGATCATCGGCTGAAGACAGCCCGCCCGGACAAGGAGGATCCCAGTTGCTGCAGGACTTCGATCTCGATCAGAAGTTCACGCTGGAACGGGGACGGGTGCTGCTGACCGGGATCCAGGCGCTGGTGCGCCTGCCCATCGACCAGCACCGAGCCGACGCAGCCCGGGGCCTGCGCACCGCCACCTTCATCTCCGGGTACCAGGGCTCGCCGCTGGGCACCGTCGACCTCACCATCGAACGCAACAAGGACGTGCTTGACGCCCACGACGTGGTGTGGGTGCCGGGCGTGAACGAGGAGCTGGCCGCCACCGCGGTGTGGGGCAGCCAGGAGCCGCTGCTCGGGCCGCTCGCCCGACACGACGGCGTGGTGGGCATGTGGTACGGCAAGGGCCCGGGCGTGGACCGCTGCGGCGACGTGTTCAAGCACGCCAACTTCAAGGGCACCGCTCCCAACGGCGGAGTTCTGGTGCTGGCCGGGGACGACCCGCTGGCCAAGTCGTCAACCCTGCCCACCCAGGTTGAGCCCAGCTTCTACGACGCCCAGATGCCGATCCTCTACCCCGGCACGATGCAGGAGATCATCGATCTCGGCCTGCACGGCATCGCGCTGTCGCGGTACTCCGGCCTGTGGGTCGCGTTCAAGATCGTCACCACCATCGCCGACGGCTTCGGCATCGCCGAGGTGGGCCCCGACCGGGTCGTTCCCACCTATCCCGAGCTGGAGATCGACGGCAGGCCCTGGCATCACGAGCAGCGGCCCGGCCTGGTGACGCCGCTGAGCCTCGAGCAGGAGAAGGACATCGCCTACGGGCGCCTGGACGCGGCCGTGGCCTATGCCGCGGCCAACGGCCTCAACGAGATCAGCGGCGCCACCGGGGCCGCCCGCCTCGGTATCGCGGCCGCAGGCCGGACCTTCCAGGAACTCCGCCAGGCCCTCAGTGACCTCGGCCTCGACGACGACGCCCTGCACCGCTTCGGGATCCGCCTGCTGCGGATAGGGATGGTGTGGCCGATGGAGCCCGAGATCGTGCAGCGCTTCGCCGGGGGCCTCAACGAGATCCTGGTGCTCGACGAGAAGCGGGCCTTCATCGAGCTGTTCATCCGGGACATCCTCTACGGCCGAGCCGGCGCACCCCGGGTGGTGGGCAAGACCGACGAGCAGGGCCGCCGGCTGGTGCCCGCCGACGGTGAGCTGAGCGCGGACAGGATCGCGGCCGTGATCGCCGACCGCCTCCGTTCGGGCGTGCTCGGAGGCGAGGTCGGAGCATTGCCGGTAGCGGTGGAGGCCCGCCTGGCTCTCATCGAGGCTGCCTCGAGAGCGGGCGCAGCAGAAGTGGCCCGCCTGCCGTACTGGTGCAGCGGCTGCCCCCACAACCGCTCCACCGCGGTGCCCGAGGGCTCGTTCGCGGGCGCCGGGGTCGGCTGTCACGCCATGGCGCTGTGGATCGACGACCGGGCCAAGGTCGTTCACCAGATGGGCGGGGAGGGGGCCACCTGGATAGGCCGGGCGCCGTTCACCGACCGGCCCCACATGTTCCAGAACGTCGGCGACGGCACGTTCTTCCACTCGGCCAGCCTGGCCGTGCGGGCCGCAGTGGCCGCCGGCGTCGACATCACCTACAAGATCCTCTACAACGGCGCGGTCGCCATGACCGGAGGCCAGGACGTGGCCGGGGTAATCGGCGTGCCCGAACTGACCCACGCCATGACCGCCGAGGGCGTGAGCCGGGTCATCGTGTGCAGCGACGACCCGGACCGTCACGCCGGTGGCGGGCCGCTGGCGGAGGGCGCCGAGATATGGGACCGCGACCGGCTGGACGAGGCCCAACTCCTGCTGCGGGACACGCCGGGCGTGACCGTGCTCATATACGACCAGCAATGCGCGGCCGAGAAGCGCCGCGAGCGCAAGCGGGGTCTGCGCCCCACACCGACCAAGCGCATCTTCATCAACGAGGCGGTGTGCGAGGGGTGCGGCGACTGCGGGGCCAAGAGCCACTGCCTGTCGGTGCAGCCGGTGGAGACCGAGCTGGGCATCAAGACCCGCATACACCAATCGTCATGCAACTTCGACTACACCTGCATCGAGGGCGACTGCCCGTCGTTCATCCAAGTCAAGACACGACCAGCCAAGGCCCGAGCGACCACCGCCCAGCCGGCCCCGGCGGCCGCGGTCCGAGCGGCCCGGGCCCAGCCGCCCGCCGACATCGCCGAGCCTGACCGGCCCGCGCCCGGTCCCGGCGGGTACGCAGTTTTCATGGCGGGCGTGGGCGGCACCGGCGTAGTGACGGTCAGCCAGGTGCTGGCCACCGCGGCACTGCTCGACGGGCTCGGCATCATGGGCCTCGACCAGACCGGGCTCAGCCAGAAGGGCGGGCCGGTAGTGTCGCACCTTCGCTTCTTCGACGGCGATGCCTCCGGCGCCAACCTGATCGGCGCGGGCGACGCCGACTGCTACCTGGGCCTCGACCTGCTGGTGGCGGCCGACCCCAAGAATCTGACCAAGGCCGACCCCGGTCGAACTCTGGCGGTGGTGTCGACCAGCAAGCTGCCCACCGGCGACATGGTGGCCCACGTGGAGGAGACATACCCCGACATCGACGGGATGCTGTCGGCCATCGACGGCTCCACCCGCGCCGGTGACAGCGTCCGCCTCGACGCCGACCGGATGGCCGACGCCCTGCTGGGCACGGCCATGCCCGCCAACGTACTCGCCCTCGGGGCCGCCTACCAGGCCGGCGGCATCCCGGTGTCGGCCGCCTCCATCGAGCGGGCCATCGAGTTGAACGGGGTTGCGGTGGCAGCCAACATCGCCGCCTTCCGCTGGGGGCGGGTGTACGTGCGCGAGGGTGCCGACGGCCTGGTCAGCCTGGCCGGGGTTGCCGCGGCCGCAACATCGCTGGAGGCGCCCTCAGCCGTGCCCGGCCTTGGTCTGGACGCGGTCCCGACCAGGGCCAAGGCCACCGCCAAGTCGCTGGTGCAGAGGTCCGGGCTGGCCCAGGTGAACAGCGAAACAGGCACGGCCCTGGCCCAGGTGAACAGCGAGGCAGGCACGGCCCTGGCCGAGCTGGTGGAGCGTCGGGCCGCCGACCTGGTCGACTACCAGTCGCAGGAGCTGGCGTCGCGGTACGTCGACTTCGTGGACGCCGCGTCGGCCCGCGAGCGCGAGGTGATGGGCGACCGGACCGAGCTGGCCGAAGCGGTGGCCCGCTACCTGTACAAGCTGACCGCCTACAAGGACGAGTACGAGGTGGCCCGGCTCTATGGGCGCCCAGGGCTGCATCAGGCCCTGCGGGACGCGGTGGGCGACTACAGCGGCTACCGGATCCTGCTGCAACCCCCGGCGCTGCGAGCCCTGGGACTCAAGGGCAAGATCTCGCTGGGGCCCTTCCAGCGGCCGGCGCTCGCAGTGCTGAAGGCGATGCGCAGGCTGCGCGGCACCCCCTTCGATCTGTTCGGCTACGCCAAGGTGCGCGGACTTGAGAGACAGCTGATCGAGGAGTACCGGACTCTCATGGAGGCCGAGTTGGACGCCCTGACCCCGGACACCTACGAGCGGGCCACCGAGCTGGCCCAACTCCCCGACGTGATCAGGGGCTACGAGGACGTGAAGCTGGCCAGCGTTGAACGATTCCGGGAGCAGGCGCGGGCCATCCTGAGCCCCGACACCCAGCCGGTGGCGCTGACCGCGAAACCGACGAGCTAGCGCAGCCGCGAGCATGGCCGAGGCCGAGGCCGCGTCCCCGCAGGATCCGGGCGCGGCTCCCGTTCAGGCGGTGGCCGCCTCGGTGGCCTGCATCACCGCGAGCGTGTTGCCCGGCTTCCTGGCCGGCGCGCTCGGCAGCGACATCAAGGCCGAGTTCGGCATCGGCGACACCGGGCTGGGCCTGGCGCTGGCAGTGACCTACATGCTGGCGGCTGTGGCCATTGTCCACGCCGGCGAGCTTTCCGACCGGATCGGCTCCCGCCGCAGCCTGCGGATCTCGATGTGGGTGACGATGACCGGCTACCTGGCGGTGGCCGTCGTGGCCCGATCATTCGCGACGCTCCTGGTAGCGCTGGCGGTGGCCGGTGCGGGACTGACGCTGGCCGGACCGGCCGCCAAGGTGCTGGTCGCCCGCCATGTGTCGCCCGGACGCCACGGCTTGGCCTTCGGAGTGCACATGTCGGCCATACCGCTGGGGCCGCTGCTGGCCGGACTGACCGTGCCCCTGGTGGGCGGTACGGACCGATGGCGATGGCCGTTCGTCGGCGGAGCCGTGCTGGCCCTGGTCGGGATGCTGATGCTCCCCCGTGAGCAGACACCGGCAAAGCCGGCCACCCAGGCCGCGCAGTCGCCCGCGGCGGGTCGTTTCACGCACGTGAAGATGGGTCCCCTGTTCGTGTTCGCGGCGGCCGCGACGCTCGCCTCAGCCGCGGTCGTAGCCGCGGCCGCGTTCTTCGTGGTCAACAGCACCGACGCCGGAATCTCCGAAGACACAGCCGGACTGCTGCTGTCGGCAGCCAGTGCCGGGGTGATCACGGTGCGCATCGCATTGGGCGCACTCGCCGACCGCGTCCACACGGGCGCCGTCAGCACCGTCGCCATCCTCCTGGCCGCGAGCGCGGCCGGATACGCGCTGATGGCTGCCGACACGCCCTGGATGTACGCGCTCGGCGGGCAGGCCGCCATCATCCTGGGGTGGTCATGGCCCGGTCTGATGGTTCTGGCCCTCGTGCGGATCTACCCCCAGGCGCCCGGGCTGGCCTCCTCGTTCGTGATCGGGGGCCTCAACCTCGGCGCGGTGATCGGCCCGGCGGCGTTCGGAGCGATCAGCGACGCGGTGTCGTCCTCGGCCGCACTCGCCGTAGCGGCCGCCTGGGTCCTGGCCGCCGCCGGGCTCAGCCTGGCGAGCCGGATCCGCTCAGACGGCAGCCGCTACTCGCCAGGGCCACTACCCGGGGCCGGAGACGGCCGCATCTGAGTCATCGCGCAGGTCGTCCATTCCGACGTAGTCGTCATCAGCGCCCTCGTCAGCCCCCAGATGAACGACGGTCTCCGGTGTGGCTCCCTGAACACCTCGAGCGCTGCGCTCCCAGTGCGCCCGCAACGTGGTGATGGACTTGTCAGGGCGGAACAACCGCTCGGGTGGGATGCTGACCTGCTCGATCATTCGCTGGTCCTGGCGATTGAACTGCCACATGTACGCCCACCGGATGTAAAGCCAGAACCGCAGCTTGAACCAGGCAGCCTTGATGGCCTTGGCCTGGGAGGCGGCGAACATGAAGGAGAGATGCTCACCCTCCACGGTCCCCATGAACACCTCGTACGCCGTCCAGTCCGGCCATTGGATGCGTACCCAGCCCGGGAGACGGACAGAGCCACGGACAACCACGTTGCGTTGCCATGGACGGAATCCATGAGGCCACCGGCCAAGCCCGGGATAGTCGACCTGCTCGACGATGTCGTCGACCGTCCGGACGAGCCAATCGCCGTCCTGTTCTACGTGGACGATGCGGTATGCGGGCTTGCGCCGGATCCACGTCCACACGACGCCGCGGTGCAGATAGGTGGAGTGGCCCTCATCGAACCCGTTCTCGACGGCGTACCGCCAATCGCCTTGTCTGTTGCGAAGCCAGCCCCGTACGACGGCTCCCGGCTGGAAGAAGTCCTCGGGCACGTCTGCTTCGAGGGGTGGGGGCTCACTGTCACCGACAAAGACGAAGACGATGCCGGCCCGTTCCTCGACCGGGTATGTCCTCACCCTGACGCTCTTCTTCCCGACAATGGGAGAGTCGCGACCGTCGACCAGGGCCGCCCGCAGGTTGCCGTCGGTCACGTCGTATGTCCATCCGTGGTACGCGCAGGAGATCGTCCCCGGGAACAGGCACTTGCCCATGGAGAGGGGCACGCCGCGATGGAGGCAGCGGTCGTTCAGCGCGAATGCGCTGCCCTCGTGGCGGATGAGGATGAGTCGCTCACCGCAGATCGTGACGGGGACTGGCTTCCGGCCGATCTTCTTCGAGAAGGCAACGGGGTACCAGTAGTCCTGCAAGCCCTCGGATGCGGCTTGGTAGCGAGGCCACCGCTCATAGGCGTGCTCCCCGCTGGCCGAGTACCTCTCCTCGCGTGCGCTGCCAGGTGATGCCATCGTCGCCATCCTTGCCTGATTCGGAGGCGCCAAGAAAGTCGGGCTACGGTATACAGGCGGCCCGAATCCCGGGCCAATTGTGGCCCAACGGGGAGGAAGCGCGTGCTTCGGTGGCTCGCTAGGCGCATCATCGCCGCCGCGCTGGTGATCCTCATCGTCACCTCCGTGGTCTTTGTGGTGACCCACATCTTCACCGACCCGGCCACGATGTCGCTGCCGCTGGAGGCCACCGACGAGCACCGGGCCTCGCGCCGGGCCGCGCTGGGCATCGACCGACCCCTTGCAGTGCAGTACTGGGACTTCATTTCGGGCCTCGTGGTCGGCGACCTCGGCGAGTCGTTCTGGCAGGGCCGGCCCGCCTCGACGCTGGTGCTCGAGCGCCTGCCGGCCACCCTCAAGCTCGTGGCCGGGGCCACCGTGGTCACAGTGGTGCTGGCCGCGCCCATGGGGATGCTGGCCGCCTGGTGGGAGCGTCGCTTCGCCGACCATGCCGTGCTCGGATTCTCGATGGTCTCGATCAGCGCCCCGCCGTTCTGGATCGGCTACCTGCTGATCATCGTGTTCGCGGTGCAGCTCGGCTGGGTGCCGACATTCGGATCCCGGGGGATCATCTCGCTGGTGCTCCCCTCGTTCGCCATCGGCCTGGCCAGCGCGGGCCGCCTCGCCCAGATGACCCGGCGCGGCATCGTGGAGGAGCTGCGAAAACCGTACTCAGTCACCGCGATGTCGAGGGGCTTCTCCCGGTCCTACACGATCGTGCACCACACCTTCCGCAATGTGGCGTCGGGCTTCGTGACCATGACCGGCTGGGAGCTGACCCGTATGTTCACCGGCTACACGGTGGTGATCGAGGTGGTGTTCGCCTGGCCCGGCGTCGGCCGCCTCGCCATCAACGCCATCGACAACCGGGACCTCATCCTGGTGCAAGCCGCGGTGGTGGCGCTGGCCACGCTGGTGGTGTTGACCAACCTCCTGGTGGACATCGCCCGCCGGCTGATCGACCCCCGGGTGGAGTTGGGATGACCGCCACCGAGAGCGCGATGGAACCGGTCGCCGAAGCGAGCGGTGCGGTAGCACCGGAGAGTGTCACCGTCCTGGCCGACCTGCGGTCGCATCTGCGCAAATCGAAAGCGGGCATCTCGGGGATCGTCATCTGCTCGCTGTTCGCGCTGGTGGCCGCGGTGGGTCCGTGGCTGCCGTTCCTGCCCGATCCCACCAAGCAGAGCCTGCCCGACAAGCTGACACCCCCGATTGGCTGGGGTGGCACCTGGTCGCACCCCCTCGGCACTGACCAGCTCGGCCGCGACATCCTGGCCCGGCTGATCGACGGCGCCCGCATCTCGCTGCTGGTGAGCGTGGTCGCGGTCCTCATCGCGGCCGTCCTCGGCACCGCCCTGGGGTTGATAGCGGGCTACATCGGCGGGAGGATCGACACCCTGATCGTGTCCGCCGCCGACGTGCAGATGGCCTTCCCGGGCGTGCTGGCCGGCCTGATCCTGGTGGCCGCGTTCGGACCGAGCGTGTGGCTGGTCATCATCGTCATCGCCATCTCCGGCTGGATGGTGTTCACCCGGGTGGGGCGCAGCCTGGTGTTCACCCTCAAGACATCGCTGTTCGTGGAGGCGTCGGAGCTGGCCGGGGCGTCGGCGCGGCGGATCATGTGGCGGCACCTGCTGCCCAATCTGATCAGCTCGCTGATCACCCTGAGCGTGCTGGAGCTGGCCGCGGCCATCCTGTCGGAGTCGGCGTTCGCCTTCCTGGGGTTCGGGGTGCAGCCGCCCCGCTCGTCGTGGGGGCTCATGATCCAGCAGGGCAAGGGATACATCGACAACGGGTGGTGGATCGTGACCTTCGCCGGCATGGCCATCGCCGTCGTGGTGCTGGGCGTGAACCTGCTGTCGCTGTGGCTCCAGTCATTCAACGACGTGGCCGAGCGCGAGCAGATCATCCTCGAGAGGCCGGGCGGGTGAACCCCGCTACCGAGACGGGCCCGGACCGCCAGGAGCGGCTGCTGGAGGTGAAGGACCTCACCGTGGGGTTCCCCACCCGCGACGGAACCGTGCTGGGAGTGGACGGCCTGACCCTCAACGTCGGCTCTCACGAGCGTCTCGGCGTGGTGGGCGAGTCGGGCTCGGGCAAGAGCGTCATGGGCCTCGCCATCCTGGGCATGGTGCTGCCGCCGGGCCGGATCATGGGCGGATCGGTTCGCTGGCGGGGCGAGAACGTGCTCGACGAGGCCGTGGCCAATCGGGTGAGGGGCCGCGAGATCGCCATGATCTTCCAGGACCCGATGGTGTCGCTCAACCCTCTCAAGACGGTGGGCTCGCAGCTGCGCGAGCTGCTGCGGCACCGCGCCGGCCTGGGGGGCGCCGCGGTGAGCCAGCGCTCGATGGAGCTGCTCGACATGGTCGGGATCGCCAACGCTCGTGACCGGCTCAGGTCCTACGCGTTCGAACTGTCGGGAGGGCTGCGCCAGAGAGTGATGATCGCCACCGCGCTGGCGTGCGAGCCCACGCTGCTGATCGCGGACGAGCCCACGACCGGCCTCGACGTGACCATCCAGGACCAGATCCTCACCCTGCTGCACGACCTGTCGACCGAGCTGGGGGTGTCGGTGCTGATGATCACCCACGACCTGGGGGTGGTGGCCCAGTTCTGCGACCGGGTGCAGGTGATGTATGCGGGACGAATCGTGGAGCGCGCTCCGATCGGGGACATGTTCGCCGATCCTCTGCACCCCTACTCGGAGGGCCTGCTGCGCTCGGTGCCCAGAGTGGACCGCAGCGACAGCGAGCTGACCGGGATCCTGGGAGAACCGCTGGACCGGGCCCAGTTCCCGCCGGGCTGCGCCTTCGAGCCCCGTTGCCCGGAGGCCGCAGACGTGTGCCGCGGGGCCGCCCCTCCCCTCGTCCGCCTCGAGAGCCGGCGCTGGGTGGCCTGCTACAACCGCACCGCGGCGGACACGTCGAACAACCGCGCTCAGAGGGCGCAAGAAGGATCCCGGTGAGCGAGCAGCCCGCGCCGCTGGTGGAGAGCCGCGAGCTCAGCGTCCACTACAGCCGCTGGGTGGGCAGCCGGCGCCGCACCGTCTACGCGCTGGACGACTTCAACATCGCGGTCGCCCCCGGCGAGACGGTGGGTCTGGTGGGCGAGTCGGGCTGCGGCAAGTCGACCGCGGGCCGTGCTTTGCTGGGCGCGGTGAAACCCGCCGCGGGCCGGGTGTTCTTCGACGGCGAGGATGTGACCGACCTCAGCCGGCAGCGTTGGCGAGCCATGCGCAAGCAGGTGCAGATGATCTTCCAGGATCCGTACTCGGCGCTGAACCCCAAGCTCAAGGTGGGAGAGAGCATCGCCGAGCCGTTCCTGGTGCACACCCGCAAGCGGGGCGCAGAACTGGACACGGCGGTGGCGGAGTTGCTGGAGATGGTGGGAATGACGGCCAGCGCGGCCGACAAGTACCCGCACGCCTTCTCCGGCGGCCAGCGCCAGCGGATCGTCATCGCCCGGGCTCTGGCGCTGCGGCCTGGGTTCGTGGTGGCCGACGAGGCCACCGCCGCGCTCGACGTGTCCATCCAGGCCCAGATCGTGAACCTGATGGTTGAACTCAAGGACAGCGTGGGCCTGTCGTACCTGTTCATCTCCCACAACCTGGCGGTAGTGCGCCACATCTCCGACCGGGTGGCCATCATGTACCTGGGCCACCTGATGGAGATCGGCAGCCACCACGACATCTACGAGAACCCGACCCATCCCTACTCCCAGGCCCTGCTGTCGGCGGTGCCGGTGCCCGACCCCACCACCCGCGGCAACCACGAGCCCCTCAAGGGCGACCTTCCCAGCCCCATGAACCCGCCCAAGGGCTGCCGGTTCAACACCCGCTGCCCGCTGGCGGTGCAACAGTGCTTCGAGGAGCGCCCGCCGCTGGTTGAGCGTTCCCCCGGCCACCTAGTGGCCTGCTGGGTGAATTGAGCGACCCCGGCCCCAGCGCCGCCGGGGGCTCAGGCGGCGGTGAGAGCCGCCTGACCGCTCGCTGGGTGACGTTCGGTTACCTGTTCACGCTGTACTTCATCCTGGGCGGTTCCGAGACGATGATCTCGCCGCTGTTCCCGCTGGTGCGCCAGGACCTCGACCTCGCCGAGCGGCACCAGGCCGCCATCCTGGCCGCGGTGGCCGCCGGCATCGCCTCGTTCAACGTGATCGGCGGGGCCACCAGCCGCTGGCTGAGCAACCGGTCGCTGGTGAGGGCCACCGCGGTGAGCCTGGCCGCAGGGATGGTGCTGTCGGCGGTGGCCCAGTCATTCTGGGTGCTGCTGGTGGGCCAGACCCTGCTGGGGGTGGCCTTCGGGATCTTCTTCCCCCCAGCGCTGGCCAGCGTGGCCCGGCTGTACCCCGACGCACCGGGCAAGGCCATCGCGGTGTGGGGGCAGGCCTACTCGTTCGGGTTGGCCGCGGCCGCGCTGAGCGGCTTCGCCGGGGGCGGCTGGCGCTGGGTGTTCCTGGGCTGCGTGGTGCCCGCGGTGCTGGCCATTGCCTATGTGCCCCGCTGGGTGGAACCGGACACCGACATGGGGCCCATTCCGCTGCTGACCCAGCTAGCCGAGTACGCCCGCAAACAGTCCTACCGGCTGGCCGGCTATGCCAGCTTCGGCGGGGTGTCGATGCACTTCGTGGTGATCGGCTTCTCGCCGGTGTTCTTCGTGGACCGGGGCGTGGACCTGCGCCTGGTGGCCGTGCTGCTCGCCTTGGGACGGGCCCTGTCGGCTCCGGTGAAGATTGTCGGCGGCGCCCTGTACGACCGTAGAGGCGGGCCGTGGACAGCCCGGCTGATGATGTTGAGCACCTCGGCGCTGGGGCTGCCCCTGCTGGTACTGCCGGCCGAGATCGGCGTGTGGCTGCTGGTGCCCTTCGTGGGGATGGCGGTATCGGTGCTTCCGGTCGCCAACGCCATGCTGGTGGCCGCGCTCCCGCCCCAGTCAGGTTGGGGGATCGGAACGTTCCGGGCCGGGCTGCTGGGCTCGGCCGCCCTGCTGTCGGCGATCGTCAGCGCACTGCTGCGCTGGGAGGTACCCCTGTCCGTGCTGATGATCGCCGCCCTGGGCCTGCCCGCACTGGTGGCAGCAGCCATGCACCGCGCCGTGGAACCACCGGCGCCGACGGTGCCGTGAACCTCGGAGTCGCCTAGCGGGTCGCGCCCATTCGCTCGGCCTCTAGGCGGGGACCGGGCAGGCGGCGAGTCTGTAGGTGTTGAGGCGCTTGCGCAGGGTGTAGAGCAGCAACCCCACCGCGAGCAGGCCCACGAAGGGCTGTACCGGGGCCCACCACGACAGGGCGCCGGACACGCCGACCAGGGCGACCACGGCCTGGTTGCACACCGGGCAGCCCACGGCCAGGAACGACACGAACCCGCCCCAGATGGTCCTGGTGCCCTGGCGCTCGGTGCTCGAGGCGAGTTCGCTCGATTCGACGGCCTGGGGGCGTATGGCGAAGATCAGGCCGATCAGCGCCGAGGTGATGGCCAGGATCACGTAGTCGATCCAGCGCACCTCGACCGGCCGGCCGAAGATGGGCGTGTCGATCAGGTCCGAAGGCACCGCGACGATCACCGCGGCCACCGCTGCGAACAGCGCGCCGCGCGGCCAGGTGGCTCGGGGCAGGGCCCCCAGGTCCTTGACCATCTCGACGACCATCCGCTTCGCCTCCTATCCCGCTCTTGTTCGCTTCGCTCACGGGCCGCTCGGGCCACGGCCTCGTCAAGCTCGGCGTCTATGTGACCTTGTCGATGACCCGGAAGGCGTAGTCGCGCTGCTCGTCACCGAGGGTGGCCCTAACCCGGTAGCCGCCGGGCTTGGGGAACTGGACGATGCCGGTGACCACCAGCGGCGAGCGACTCTCGGAGCCCGGGACCTTGCCGGGCGGGCGGCCGACCTCGATGTTGGCCTTGGCCTCCATCAGATGGTTGTGGCCGTCCTCGTCCTCGACGCGGATCATCACCTCGTGGCGCTGGTTGTGCTCCATCCACGGAACCCGCACCGACAGCGCGATGGAGAAATGCTGCGGTCGCGGCTTCTTGCCCTCCTTGTAGGACCGGGTGACCGTGTCCCATCCCGCGCCCATCAAGTACAGCAGCCCGTTCTGAACCTCGGCATGGTTGGCCAGCGTAAGCAACTCGATCTGGGCCACACGCGGCAGTCTAAGAGCGACACCGATGGGTCACGGTCCGGCGGTTCAGCCGCCCGTCCCCGGGTCGACCAGCTCAAAGTCGCCCGGATTCCACCCGTGAACCTCGAGAGACGTGGCGTCGGCCAAGGCGAAGGCCACACCCGCGGCCCGAGCCGCGGCTTGCAGATCTGCTGGAGCCGGTGACGCCTCGGAGTCCTGAATCATCGAGATGACCATGGCAGGCTTCACTGTCTCGAAGACGTGACGCACGTCCTCGACCGTCGCGGTGATCGGCAGGATCACCGGGATGTGGCCCGCCCGGAGCACCGCTAGGAACATCACCACCCAGGTCCTGCCGTCCGGCAGGTGGACTGCCACCACCTGCCTTTGGCAGCCCACAGCTTCACGTATCTCGGAGGCCGCGAGGCCTGCGGCAATCCACGACTCGGCCCGGGACAGGGTTTCGCCGCCAACGTCCAGGACGAGCGCCCCGGGATCGTCGATGACGCGCAGTTCGAACCGGTCCACCAGCCGCTGGAGGGGCCAGTCCTCGCCGCGGCCGACTCGCGCCGACTCGCCATCCCTCCCCGGGGGTCCCGAAGAAGCCAACACAACAGAATCAGCAGTCATAATCTTCCTCAAATCTGATGGCCGCACACAAGAGAACGGCACCGTGACCGCTTCAAACCTAACCCGCGGTGCGGTTCCTGTTCAAGGCTCCTACAGGAGCTGCCAGAGAGTCAGAGCGGTCTGGAGCCGCCGGCAACGGCTCGCGGCGTCGAGCGCTACTCGCTGCCGGCGGGAGTGAGGCCCAAGCGTTCGGCCAGGCCGATGCGCTGGAGCTTGCCGGTGGGGCCCTTGGGCAGCTCGTCGAGCACCAGAATCCGGCGGGGAACCTTGAACGCAGCCAACGAGTGCGACAGGAAACGGCGAAGCTCCCGCTCGTCGATGGGGCTCCCGCCGGCGGCCACGACTGCGGCGGCCACCTCCTCGCCCAGCTTGGGGTGGGGCATGGCGAACGTGACCGCCTGGGCCACCGACGGGTGGCCGAGCAGAGCCTCGTCCACCTCCAGCGGCGAGACCTTCTCACCGCCGCGGTTGATCTGCTCCTTGAGCCGGCCGGTGAGGAACAGGTAGCCGTCGTCGTCGACGTAGCCCTCGTCGCCAGTGCGGAACCAGCCGTCGGTGAACGCGGCTGCGTTGGCGTCGGGGTTGTTCTCGTAGCCGTCGATCACGGTCGGGCCCTTGATCGACACCTCACCCCGCCGGTCCGGCGGCAGGAGGCGGTTCCGGTCGTCGAGCACGGCCAGTTCGATGCCGGTGGGAATCCCTACCGAGCGAGGCTTGGCCACCGCCGGGGGCAGAGGGTTGGCGCACATCTGGTGAGTGGCCTCAGTCATGCCGTAAGCCTCGATGACGGGCGCGCCGAACAGCTCGCCGAGTTCGGTCAGCACCGGCGCCGGAAGCGACGCCGAGGACGACCGAACGAAGCGCATACCGGCGGCCCGGGCCGCGTCGCGGTGGCGGTCCGATCGGACTATCACCATCTGATGCATGGTCGGCACCGCGGTGTAGTAGCTGGGCTCCAGCGCTTCGAGCTGAGCGAAGAAGCGGAAGGCGTCGAAGCCCTCGGTGCAAGCAACCGCACCCCCCGCCGACAACGGCGCCAGCAGCCCGGCCAGGAGCCCGTGGATGTGGAACAGCGGCATCACCTGCAGGGACCGGTCCTCAGCAGTGAGGTCGAGAGACTCGGCAATGCCCACCGCAGAGCGGGCCAGGTTGCGCTGGCGCAGGGGCACGATCTTGGGCCGCGACGTAGTGCCGGAGGTGTGCAGGACCAGGGCCACGTCGTCTGCGGCGGGACGGTCCGGCACTGGTGCTGGGTCCGACACCGACTCGGCCGCGAGGTCAAGCACACCGTCAAGGCTCGACCCGACGGTCAGATCAAGCACACCGTCGAGGCTCGACCCGACGGTCAGATCAAGCACACCGTCGAGGCTCGACCCGACGGTCAGATCAAGCACACCGGGACCGTCGGTGACCGAGCCGGCAAGCGACACCGGCAGCACACCGGCGTCCGGGGAGCGGGCCGCAGCCCGGGCGACGGAGCCCGAGTCGTCGGGCCGGGTGATCAGCGCCCTGGCGCCGAGGTCATCGAGATAGAAGCGCAGCTCCTCGAGGCGGTACTTGGGGTTGAGCGGCGCGGCGCAGCCGGCACAAGCTGCGGCCAGGAAGGCGAGGGCCATCTCCGGGCCGTTGGGCACGACGATGGCGATGCGATCCGCCGGGCCCAAGCCGAGGCTTCGCAGCCGGCCTGCCAGCCGGTCCACCTCGGCCCGCAGCTCGGCATGAGTGAGCACCGAACCGTCAGGCGCAACGATCGCAGGAGCTTCGCCGGCCCCGGCGTCGAGCAGACCCCGCAGCGTCCCCGCCATCACCGGGCCAGGCTCCTCATGGGTTTGACACCAGCCGCTCATTGAGCAAAGAGGCCAGGCTCCTCATGGGTTTGACACCAGCCGCTCATTGAGCAAAGAGGCCAGGCTCCTCATGGGTTTGACACCAGCCGCTCATTGAGCAAGGAGGCCAGGCCGTAGACGGTGCTGATGGCCGGCGTGGGCACGCCGGTCATCTCGCCGAGCTCGACGAACACCCCGACCAGCGGGTCTAGCTCCAGCGGTCGGCCAGCCTCGGCGTCCTGAAGCATCGAGGTCTTGTGCTCGCCGACAGCCTCGGCTCCCGCGATGCGACGCTCCACGCTGATCCGGATGCTCACCCCCAACGCCTCGGCGATGGAGCCGGCCTCGGTCATCATCCGCGCGGCCAACTCCCGGGTGACCGGTGTACGGCAGATCTCGACCAGCGTTGCCCCCGTGAGGGCACTGATGGGGTTGAAGGCGAGGTTGCCCCATGCCTTGACCCACAGGTGCGAGCGGATGTCGGTGAGCACCCTCGACTTGAACCCGGCCGAGTTCAGGGCCTCGGCCAGCGCCTTGGCCCGCTCGGACTTGGTCCCGTCCAGCTCGCCGACCGGGAAGCGGTCGCCCTCGACGTGGGTGATCACCCCGGGCGCGGTCTTCTCCGCGGCCGGGTAGGCGATGCAGGCCACGATCCGCTCCGGTTCGATGGCCGCCGCGAGCACTCCGTCGGGGTCCAGGGCCTTGAGACGACGCCCGTCGTGGGGACCGCCGTGCCGCTGGAAGTACCACCATCCGATGCCGTTCTGCACCGGCACGACAGTGGTGTGCTCCTCGCACAGGGCATCGATCTCCTGGATCACGCCCGCGATCTGGTGGGCCTTGAGGGCGAGGATCACCGCGTCGTGGGCGCCGAGCGCCCCAAAGTCGTCGGATGCGCGCAGATCGGATGCCACGGTCTCGGTGCCGTCGATCTCTACGAGCCGCAAACCATCGCGCCTGATCGCGTCCAGGTGCTCGCCCCGGGCGATGACGCTCACGTCGTGCCCGGCATTGGTCAGACGGGCCGCCATCATCCCACCGATGGCGCCCGCGCCCACCACGCAAATCCTCACTCCGACAGTGTGCCAGGCGAACGGGCCCGCACGGTATACAGCGCGGCGGTGCCGAGACCCTGGGGGAAGGCCTCGGCACCGTTTGGGGGCTGGAGGACCCAAGAATCTCATGCCCCGGTAAGAGATTCGCGAGAACGCCGCTCAGACCACGGGCCAGCGGGGGGTTGCGAACTTGCTCAGGCCGGTGCGCTCGGCTGCGGTTGCGGCCGCCTCGCGGCCGCGGGCCAGGATGGCGCGGGCGTCAAGGTTGACGAACTCCCCGCCCTCCACGACCACCTTGCCGTCGATCACCACGGTGTGGACCGAGTCGCCGCTGGCGCCGTGGCCCAGGTTCGACAGCGGGTTGTGCAGCGGCACCCACTCGGGCCGGTCCAGGTCGAACAGCAGGAAGTCGGCCCGCTTGCCCGCCTCCAGCGAGCCGATCTCGTCGTCCCACAGCACCGAGCGAGCGCCGTCGACGGTGAGATGCTCGAGGATCGTCTCGGCCGGCATCAGCGAGGCATCCTCGAAGATGTCGCGGTACACCCGGAAGTACTGGGCGATGCGCAGGATGTCAGTGGTGTGCGAGCAGGCGCCGATGTCGGTGCCCACCCCCACGGTCACGCCTCGGTCCAGCAGCTTGAGGTGGGTGGCCCGCTGCAGCCCGCCCCAGCCGAACACCGCGCTGGCCGTGGGGCACATCGACACCTTCACGTCGCGCTCGGCCAGCAGGTCGCACTCGTCGTCGGTGAGGAAGTGGCAGTGGACCAGCTGCACGTTGGGACCCAGCACTCCGTTTCGCTCGTAGCGGGCGATGGGGCGCTCGCCGTCGAACACCCGCTGATGGTGCTCGACGGAGTCGCGGTTGGAGATCATGTGGGACACGATGCCGGTGCCGTGCTCGGCGGCCAGTTCGGCGACGGAGCGGCAGAGGCGGTCCGACACCATCCTCTCGGTGCGCAGCGAGAACCAGGGCCGCACCCGGCCGGAGGCCGCGCCCCGGTGCGACGCCACGAAGGCCAGCCCGGACGCGATGGCGTCGTCGGTGGTGGAGTCGAACGTTCCCGGCATGGCCCGGCCCCCGGCCATGTCGGTGAGAGAGCGGGCCAGCACGGCCCGGCAGCCGATCTCGTCGACAGCCCGGGCCGAGTTCTCGGGATTCTGCGAGCCGGGGTCGCACACCGTGGTGGTGCCGTGGCGGACCGACTCCAGCAGGGCGCACATCGCGGCCAGGTAGGCCTCCTCATCGGTGATGCCGGCCTCCATCGGGTAGCAGCGATCGTGCAGGAACACCTTGAGGGGCACGTCGTCGCCGAGGCCCCGAACGAAGAACGGGGCCAGATGCTGGTGGTTGTCGATGAAGCCGGGGGTGATCAGACGGCCGCTGGCGTCGACGGTACGGGCCGCGTCGGCATAGCCGGCGGCCTCCACGTCGGCGGTTGAGCCCACCGCCTTGATCTCGCCGCCGTCCACCGCCAGCGCGCCGTCGCGCACCATGCGGCGCTCGGGGTCCATGGTGATGAGCCAGTCGGCGTTGCGAACCAGCAAGTCGATCATGGCGTCAACCTCCCCAGCTCATCGCCTAACAGCCGAACTGGCAGCGTTCTGCACGCATAGCGCTCATATTGCTGCCAATTCCAGGGAGGGTCATGGCGTTAGTGGGTACTTGACCTCGTAGTACCGGTTGGGCTCGTCGGGCCTCCGGCCCCGCACGTGCTCGGCGCCGGCCTGCTCCACCCGGGCAGCAGCCTCCTCCAAGTCGTCCACCCACATGCCGAAGTGGTACAGACCCGCGAAGGGCGCCGACGAGTCCTCAACGTCGGAGAGGCCGGGAACGGGGTCGTCGCCGAAGTGCAGCAGGGCGACGTTCATGACGCCGTCGGTCATGTACACGCCGCGACCGGCGTCGCCGGCCTTGGTCATGCCGAACGCCTGCTCGAAGAAGGCTTGGGCCCTGGCCACGTCGGGCACGGCGATGGCGATGTGTCGAAGCTGGGCAGCCACGGCGACTGACTGTATACAATCGCCGCGGGTGAGGCCGCATCAGCCACTCCAGCGAGGACATGGGTGGCAATATCGTCCAGACGGTGCTGATGCGCAGCCAGCAACTGTGCGAACCGACCGAGAAATGCGGGCGGGGCAGCCGATAGTTGTCTCCAGTCAGACGTCTGATATAATGAAATACAATGACAACTTCCAGAGGACGGCTCAAACTGCCATTCCCAGGCTGGGAGGGACCAGTGGGCGTATTCAACTGGCCGATCCAACTCCAGAGTCTGGACGGTGAGCGGTCCCTGCAACTGGACGCGATGGTGGACACCGGCAGCAGTTACACCATCGTGCCGGCCAGCCGGTTGCGGAATCTGGGAGTCGTGCCCACTGAGAAGATCGGTCTGGTACTGGCTGACGGGCGGCGCGTCATCTACGACATCGGGGAGGCTCGGGCCACGATCAACGGGCGAAGCATCCCCACCATCGTGGTCTTCGGCGAGGATGGCGCCGATCCCCTGATCGGGGCCTACACGCTCGAAGGACTCCGCCTGGCCGTCGACCCCTGGAAGCTCACGCTGGTCCCCTTGCCCTACGCTTGGGCGTAGGCGCCGCCAACCACTGGACGGCCACGGTGTCCTCAAGCTCGGCTCGAGACTCCCAGGAAGCGATGTCGCGCGCCCAATCCCCGGCCGCCTCCCGAGCCGCGGTGTCGGCCGGCCATCCCCAAGCCACCAAGGCCGCGGCAGCGCTTCTTCGTCGAGGCGGCTCAGCCGCGGACGCGGCTATCGCGGCCGACGCGGTGATGGGTGTGGTGGAGCCGACGGCAACGGGCCTAGGCGGCGATCTCATGGCAGCCGTCGCGACCGGTACCGATGTTTCTGTGCTCAACGGCAGCGGCCGCTCCGGACGGAGTACCGACCCGGAGTCGGTGCCCGACAACAGCCACGGGTTCGTGCCCTCGGTCGGGGGATGGGCGGTGACGGTCCCGGGCGCGGTGGCGGGATGGTGGGACTTGCACCAGCGTTTCGGCCGGGTCGAATGGGCGGCCCTGTTCGAACCGGCCATCGCAGCAGCCGCCGACGGAGCCGCCGTGGGCAGAACCGGCAGCCGGTTGTGGGAGGGTGCTCGGAGCCGCCTCGACGCCGCGGGTGAGGAGCTCTACTTCCCGGCCGGCGCAGCTCCGGGGCCGGGCGACCGCTGGCGCAACCCAGCCCTCGCCGTGACCCTGGAGCGGATCGCGTCCGACGGCGCGGAGGCGCTGTACCGGGGCCCGCTGGCCCGGGCCATCGCAGATGCGACTCTGGCTGCGGGCGGAAACGTGCACATCGACGACCTCGCCGACCACCGCAGCCACTGGGTCCAGCCGCTGCGAGCACACCTGGGACAGTACGAGTTGATCACCGTGCCCCCGCCCTGCCAGGGCGTGGTCGTGGTCCTGGCGACCGAGTCGGTGCATCAGCAAGGTCTGCTTGGCGCGGTCACCGGCGATGCCGCTGCCGCGGCGGCTGCAGCCATGGCCGAGGCTCTCGACCGGGCCTTCGCGGTGGCCCTCGAATGCCTGGCAGACCCAGCCGAGTCAGAAGTCCCAACCTACGACGACATGCGAGCCCGGTTGGCCGGCGCGCCTCAACATGGCCCCATGCCCCTCGGGCCGGGAACCGTGTTCACGGTGGTGTTCACCCCAGAGCAGGCCGTCGTGCTGACTTCCAGCGTGTGCGACCGGTTCGGCTCAGGCGTGACCGTGCCCGAAGGCGGATTCGTACTGCAGAGCCGGGGCCGGGGCTTCTCCACCGATCCGAGCCACCCGAACGCGGTGGCACCCGGGAAGCGCCCCTACCACACCATCGTGCCCACGCTGGTGCTGGAAGCCGGGCAGCCGATGCTGGGCATGGGAGTGGTGGGCGGCGTCATGCAGCCCCAGGGGCAACTGCAGATCCTGCACCGGGTGCTCGGCGGAGCGGACCTCTCATCGGCCGTGGACGCGGGCCGGTTCCGCCTGATCGGCGACGGGCGGGTCACGACCGAGGCGAGCCTGGAGCCGGCCTGGCGGGACGCCATCGAAGCCTCGGGCTACGAACTGGTGGATGCAGCCGACGTGATCGGAGGTTTCGGCGGCGCCCAGGCAGTCCTGAGGACCACCGACACTCTCACCTCGGCCAGCGACCCGCGCCGCGACGGCACCTCGACCGTGACCCTGCTGTGATGTCAGCAGTCGGCCATCGCGTCCAGCGCAGCGCAGATCTCCGAGCGGCGATGCGATATCGAGCCGACACGCTCCGTCAGGTGCGCCTTGAGCACGACCCGCAGGTTGTCGAAGGAGGCGACGCACCGATGGGCCAGACCGTCATCGACGTCCAGCGAGACCTCACTGGCGATCCCCCGGACCGTTCGGGTTATCGGAGCAACCACGATCCTGTTCAAGACAGGGATCGCCTCGTCGCGGGTGACCACCAGCACGGGGCGGCGCCCCGCTTCACTCTCAGCCCACCAGATGTCGCCCTGAGCCATCGTCACCATTGCTCCCAAGGCTCCTCAGCGATCATGGACCGGGTGCCCTCATCGGCCCATCGCAGCTCTTCAGGGGTCTCGGGAACTCGGCGGTAGCCATCCGCGATGGCCTCCCCGATGAGCCGGCGCCGGCGCCGCTCGATCATCGCTTCCAACGCGAGCCTCACGGCATCCGAACGCGACTCCGCCTCACCGCTGTCGACAATCTCGTCCAGCTGGGCGACGAGTTCATCGTCCACCCTCGTAACTAACTGCGCCATGCATTAAGCATAGCGCAACGCAATGCAGCAGGACGCTATCTCGGGAGGTTGTTGAGCCAGTCGATGACGTGGTCGAGGGGGGCCACGTCCGCGTACTTCATGTGCAGATCGAGCAGGTTGACCTTGTGAGAGATCTGGCTGCGATCAGCCACGCACTCGAAGGGGATCACCACATCGAAGTTGTGCTGGAAGGCGTCCACCGCGGTGGCACGCACGCAGCCGCTGGTGGTCAGGCCGGTAATCACCACGGTGTCGACCTTGTCGTAGACCAGCAGCGCCGACAGCTCGGTGCCGAAGAATCCGCTCGGTTTGTGGTGCTTGCAGACCACCATCTCGCCCGGCTCAGGCTTGAGCTCGTCCACGATCACGTCGCCGGGAGGCAGTGATGGATCGGGAAGCCGGCGGCCGACCGTCTTCCAGCGACCCTTCTGGCCCGGAGCGGGGGTGTGAGCTGGGTCCTCGTACATCTTGGTGAAGTACACGGGATGGCCGAGGCCGC
Organism: Candidatus Aldehydirespirator sp.; assembly: GCA_965220645.1. GTDB lineage: Bacteria > Actinomycetota > Acidimicrobiia > Acidimicrobiales > Aldehydirespiratoraceae > Aldehydirespirator. Next base: position 153,913 of record OZ244836.1, read on the forward strand.
GGAACTCGGCTAGCAGCCGCTCGCTGGCGGCCACCGCGGGCCAGCCGGTGTCGGAACAGCCCGTGGGCCAGCGGCCGTCCACGAAGGCCAGCGTCATGTCTACCAGGATGAGAGCCGGGGCCGTCCCGGCGCTGATGGCACGCGGCTCGGTCCCTGCGATCGTGCCCCCGTAGCCGGCCGCCTGGTATCGGGCCAAGTCATCGGGAGGTATGGCGCCTTCCCAGGGATACATGGCCTCAGGAACCCTCTCTCAATCGGATGCAGGCCCCAACTAAGCCCACGAGGGAGCACGACCGGTCCTCATCGGGTCGTGCTCCCTCGCAGGTGGAGGGGAACCGTTAGTCCTTGGAGGTCAGCTCAGCGTCATGTCCTCCACGCGAGCCGTGTCGTCGTAGCGCGGGATCCAGCTGAGGTTGTCCACGCCGCCGTTCACGCTGAGATAGGTCAGCAGCGGAAGGATGCCGACGTTGTCGCAGTTGTAGGCCATGATCTCCTGGTACATCTGCTCGCGGGCGACGGGATCGAGCTCGCTGGCAGCCGCGTCCAGCATGCCGACGAGAGTGTCGTCGAGGAACGAGGACACGACGGTGTCGCCGATGTAGGAGCCCAGCCGCGCCCCGTCCTGCAGCTCGTTGGAAGAGGACGACAGGAAGATGTCGCCGCCTACCTCGCCGGGCCTCAGGAGGAACTCGTCACCGAGCCACACGCCAAAGCTCAGCACCTGGAGATCGATGTTCAGGCCAGCGGCCCCCATGTCGGCCGCGAGGGCCTCGCCGAGCTCCTCGAACTTGGTCCAGCGCGGGACGCCGACCAGGAACGTGATCGGCTCATCCTGATAGCCGGAGTCGGCGACGATCTGCTGGGCAAGCGCCGGGTCGTAGGGCCGGTCGGTGATGTTGGGATTGTGGCCGAACACGCCCGATCCGAAGATATGGCAGTTGGCTCGGCTGGCCTGGCCCTGGTAGATGAACTCGATGTAGTCGTCGGCGTTGACGGCGTGGGCGATGGCCACCCGCAGCTCGGGATAGTCGCCCAGCGGACCCTCGTAGTTCTTTATCCGCAGGTACGGGTACTCGATGCCCTCGTCGCGCACGAACAACTTGGGCATCTGACCGGCAGAGTCGGCCGAGACGTCCACCGCCAGGTGCACCTCGCCGGCCTGCACGGCCGCCACCCGGGACTGCTCATCGGGCAGGAAGACGAACTCGACTTCGTCGATCTGCGGCTCCGGGCCCCAATAGTCGGTGTTGCGGGTGAGGGTGAGCGACGTGCCCGGCACGTACTCGACCAACTGGTAGGGACCGGTGCCCACCGCCTGGTCCGCAAGGCCGCCGGCGGCCGCCCCGGGCTCGACCATCTGAACCATGTAGAGCCGGGCCGGCAGCACCGGGTCGGGTCCGTTGGTGTTGATGCGGATGGTGTAGTCGTCCACAACATCCACACCCGAGATCTTGTCCACCTGGGACCTCAGGTCCGAGTTCACCTCGTCGTCGCTGATGATCCGCTCGATGGAGTACTTGGCCGTGGCGGCGTTGAAGGGAGCGCCGTTGTGGAACGTGATGCCCCGGCGCAGCTTCAACTCCCAGGTGGTGTCGTCGACCAGCCTCGGCAGCGACGCGGCTAGCCTCGGCACGAAGATGGAGGGATTAACGAGGTCGCGCTCAATGAGCCTCTCGTAGACGTTCTCCATGGTACGGCGCATGTGGCCGTCCTGGAAGTGAGGATCAAGCTTCTCCGGGCTGTCGGGGATGGCGATGGTGATGGACGCGGGCGCCTGGGCAGCCATCTCGGCGGCAGCAGCAGCCTCAGTGGCGGCGTCCGCCGCAGCAGCAGCCTCAGCGGCCTCAGCAGCAGCCGCATCGGCCTCAGCCATAGCAGCGGCCTCAGCCTCCTGCGCAGCCTGCAACTCAGCCTCAAGGTCGGCGACGACCGCTGGGTCTATGGCTCCCTCGGCCTCAGCCATCGCAGCCGCTAGGGCTGCTTCAGCATCCGCAGCCGCGGCAGCGGCAGCCTCAGCCTCACCGGCAGCGGCGTCGGCCTCAGCCTGCGCAGCGGCCGCCGCGGCCTCAGCCTCAGCGATCGCAGCAGCATCTGCCGCGCTGGTGTCCGGGGCCGGAGCCGGTTCGTCATCGTCGCCGCACGCGGCGGCGACAAGGGTAAAGACGAACAGAGCGGCCATGAGCCGCTGCATGAACGTGAATTTTTTCAACATCTGGAGCTAACCCCCCAAGTGGATCCGTGGTTGAGGACGGCTGCGAACATACGATTCCACAGCCGGACCGCTCACGGTATACCGTTACAGACAACCCTGCAAATTGTTGTATACAGCTACGAGGGCAGGTTTGGAACCGGCGTGATTCCCGCTCCTGTTCGCGGCGCTCACGGGCCGCTCGGGCCACGGCCTTGTTAATAGGCGCCCCGCCGGAGCACCTACGGATTGCCGCCTACCCGCTCGGCCTCTGTCAGGCCCGGTTGAGGCGGGGCCAACAGAACAAGGCCGCCGGCCCGACCAGCGCGATAGTCACCACCAGCACGGCCGGTCCCAACCCCATCACCAGCAGGGCGGCCACCCCGAACGGCGCGCCGGACAGGGTCGTCCCGCGGGCGACCCCAGCGATGGTCACGGCGTCGCCCTGAAGCTCCGGACGAACCGCCTCGCTGACCGCAGTGATGGCCAGCACCTGCAGCAGGCCGGTGGCGACACCCCCCACGAACAGGGCAGCCATCACCAGCGCGACAGGCAGATCGAAGCCGACAAGTGCAGTCGCCACCAGTGTGACCGCGCCCCAGCGGGCCACGCCGGGAGCCACCCGGGCACCCTCCAAGTCCACGGCAAGGTACCCGCCCACCGCGGCCGCACCGTTGGCCACCGCCACCACGACGCCGATGAGGATCTCGCTGTTCCCGGCAGCGTCAAGCCCGATGGGAACGTAGGAGCCCAGCAGCCCGCGCCAGGCGCCCACCGCGACACTGGCCCACATGCCCACCCGAACACCCCGATTCGACAGCAGCTTCACGTAGCTGTGCCCGCCCACCCGGGCGAACGGCGGCAACCGATCCAACACCAGAGTAGGGACGACACCGGCGAAAGCCACGATGGACGCAGCCGCGAACGCGGCCCGGAACGAGTTCTGGGCAAGAACGCCGCCGAACGCCGGGCCGATGAGCATCCCGACGGTGGAGGCCATGTTGAGGGTGGCGATGGCCTTGGGGGTAGAGCGAGCCGAGCGCACGATCTGCACCTGGTTGCCCGTCCAGAAGCACGCCCGGGCCACCCCCTGCACCATCGCCGAAACGACCAGAGCTGCGAGTCCGGACTCCACGACCAGCAGCCCGACGGCGAGGCCCATCAGCGCGGCCGCGGCCGTGATCACATGAGAGTTGGACAGCACGCGCATCAACGAGCCGAGCCGCCACCGGGTCAAGACCTGCACCGCGGCCGACAGCCCGATGAGCACGCCGGCTGCCGTCTTGGACCAGCCCTGGCCCACCACGAACAGCGGATAGGCCACCGAGGTGATCCCCAGACTCACCGCAAAGAGCAGCGCTCCCGCGTACTGGCCTAACTCCTCACGGCGAGAAGGCGGCACCGCAGCGGCGCCGTCGGACACCGCGCCGCCGGTCACCCGGATGTCATGCGGAGCGGGCCGGCGTGATGGCGATGCTGATGGCCTTGGAGCGGGTGTGGCTCAGGATGTCGTCGACAAGGCCGAGCTCCTTACCGATGCCCGACTGCTTCCAGCCGCCAAAGGGCAGACCCGGGTACCGCACCTCGACGTCGTTCACCCACACATAGCCGGCGTCGATGGCCCGGGCCGCGCCCAACGCCCGACTCACATCGTTGCTCCAGATGCTGGCAGTCAGCCCGTAGGGGGTGTCGTTGGCCATAGCCACGGCCTCGGCGGCGTCGGTGAAGGACGTGACAGCCAGCACCGGCCCGAAGATCTCCTCACTGGCGATGGTGGCGTGATGGTCCACGTTGTCGAACACCGCGGGCCTGATGAAGGCACCGTCGGCAAGGTGCGGATCGGCCGGAGGCGTGCCGCCGGTCAGGAGCCGTCCCCCGTCGGCCCGGCCTGCATCGACGAAGGTGAGGATCCGGTCCCGGTGGGCGTGCGACACCATGCAGCCCATGTCCACCGACGGGTCGTCGGGCATGCCGATGCGGATCTGCTCGGTCGACTCCACCACCCGCTCCAGCACCGCCTCGCGCTGCGAGGCGTGGATGAGCAGCCGGCTCGTGGCACCGCAGCTCTGCCCGCCCACTCGGGCGAAGTTGGAGCCCTTCACCACCGCAGCCGCGGCGGTGTCGGGGTCGACATCGTCGAAGATCAGGATGGGGTTCTTGCCCCCGAGCTCCAGGGTGAGGCTCTTGAGCACCCCCGACGCGCCCGCCCGGGCCTGCACCGCCAGCCCGGTGCGCAACGATCCGGTGAACGACACCCGGGGCACGTCGGGATGCGCGACCAGAGCCTCGCCCGCGGCCACGCCCCCGGGCACCACGTTGAGCACGCCCGGGGGCAGCAGATCGCTGGCCAGCGAGGCAACCACCAGCGGCGACAGCGGCGTCTGCGGGGCCGGCTTGAGCACCACCGAGTTGCCCGCCGCCAGCGCAGGCGCGGCCTTCATGCAGGTGAACAGGGTCGGATGGTTGTAGGCACACAAGGCGGCGACCACCCCCCACGGCGCGGGCTCGGTGAAGTGCAGCCCCGTGGGGGTGGCCGGGATCGTCCGACCGCCGAGCTCGGGGGCCACGCCCGCGATGGTCTGGAGGAACTTGCCGCCCTTGGCCGCGCTGGCCGCCATGGAGGTGACCGCGGTGCCGCCGTCGCGGGCGTCGAGCAGGCCGAGTCGGGGCGCGGCCTCGACTACCCGCCGGCCCCACTCGGTCAGCCGGGCGGCACGCTCGTGGATCCCCATGGCGGCCCACTCCGGCTGGGACCGGGTTGCCGCGGCCACGGCCCGGTCGACATCGGCCGCCGATGCCTGGTGCACGCGGGCCAGCACCGAGCCGGTGGAAGGGCAGACATCATCGCGCCCCGCCGCCGAGCCGTTCACCGATGCGACCGCCCGGCCGTCGATCCACATCGGCACCTCGGTGTCGGCGGCCGCGCCGGACGGCAGGTCGAGTAGGTCCGTGAGCGTCGTCATGATGGGTTCGATGGCCCTGCCAGTAGCAGGGTCAGGCGGCGGCCTGGGCGCCCGCCGCGGGGTACCACTGGCGGCCCTCGACGTACTGCAGCCACAGCCCGTCCATGTAGAACCAGCGCTTCATGGCGGCCTGGCGCACCTGCTCGATCACCATCTGCTGGGACCGCTCGTCGTCGGAGTGGTTGATGATGATCTCGAACCCGGCGTCGCCGTGCTCGACATCGGCAATGACGTGCAGGGTGAAGAAGTCGATGTCGTCGTCGGAGAACCCGTAGACATCGCGCAGCGGGTCGATCAGCGGTGCGTACAGCTCCGGCACCTGCGACTCCAGCCCGATGGTGAGGGTGGCGATGCCCTCCAGCACGCTCTTCATCATCAAAGTGTTGATGATGAAGTCCTTGAGCGCCGCCGTGGTGGGCAGGTCGGGGGCGGAGCGGCCCTCCTCGAAGGTCATGCCGAGTGCCATGCCGAACTTCGAGAGCTTGTCGACGTGGCGCTCTTCGGGATCCTCCTCCTCATTGAGATTCTCCAGCAGCAGCAACCGGGCGTCGTGCCAGTCGCACAGCCCGTACATGATCCCGGAGTACCGCGAGGCATTGCTGACGAAGTTGTAGTGCTGCTGGCAGTAGGCCCTCATGGCCTGGTTCGACAGCTCGCCCGCGGCCCAGGTCTTGAAGAACGGATGGTTCTTGGAGTGCCACTCATCGCGGGCGGCTTCCAACGCTTGGCGATATTCGACAGGTCCGAGCATCAGATGCCTCTTTCCGTTGTGGTTTGCTCCGCCCGCTAGGAGCGGACGAATACGGTCTTGGTTCGGGTGAAGAAGTCCAGCGACGACTCGCCGCCCTCGGCCCAGCCTGCGCCCGAGTGCCCGTAGCCCTCGAAGGGCACGTGGAAGGGGACGCCGGTGAGCGGGGAGTTGACCTTGACGGTGCCCGCGTGGGAGCCCTTCCAGAAGCGGCGAGCGACCGCTATGTCGCTGGTGACAATGCCGGACGTGAGGCCGTAGGCGGTGGCGTTGGCCTGGTTGACGGCCTCGTCGATGTCGCTGACCGGCTCGAAGGTGACCACCGGGCCGAAGATCTCCTCGGTCGTGAGCGGCCCCGTCGCCGGATCCACCAGCAAGGCGGGTGCCACCCTGCCGTCGCGCCAGCCGCCGGGCTCGGGGCGCACCACGTCGCGGGCGGTGTGATCGGCCAGCGAAACGTACTCCTCCACGCGACCGGCCTCGCCATCGGTTACCAGGATCCCGAGCTCGTCCGGTCCGGAAGTGTCGGTCATGTCCGTCAACCGGGCTGTCAAGAGTTCCAGCAACTCGTCGTAGACGTCGGTGTGCACCAGCAACCGGCCAGCCGCCGTGCAGATCTGGCCGTTGTTGCGAAAACTGGAGGCCACGATGATGTCGGTCGCCTTGCCGAGGTCGGCATCGGACCACACCACGATGGTGTTCTTGCCGCCCAGTTCGGCCTGGAACGGCACCTCCATGCGCAGCCGGCTGCGGATCGCCACCGCGGCCTCATAGGAGCCCGTCAGGCTCACGCCGTCGAGTTCGGGAGCGGAAAGCAGGGCCTGCTCGATCACCGAGCTCCGGCCGATGGTGGCCTGGAGCAGGCCCGATGGCAGACCGGCGTCAAGGAGGGTGGCCGCAATCATCAGGCCGGTGATGCCGGCGTTGGTGGACGGCTTGAAGATCACGGCGTTGCCCGCAGCCAGCGCGGCCGACAGCTTGCGGATCGGGATCGTGAACGGGAAGTTCCAGGGCGTGATGAGGGCGACCACTCCGAGCGGCTCGATGAGCGTGAAGATGTCCTCGTCGAGATCCGTCCTGAACGTAGTTCCCAGGCGCCGGTAGCCGAGCTCGGCGTAGTAGTCGAGCACGGCCGCTCCCTTGGCCACCTCGACCTTGGCCTCCGAAGCGGGCTTGCCCATGTCGGCGGAGATGAGCGGCGCCATCTCATCGGCCCGCTCCCGGAACAGTGTCGCGGCGCGGTGCAGTATCTCGGCCCGAGCCGCGGGTCCTGTGGCCGCCCAGTCCGGCGCCGATCGAGCGGCTACCTCATAGGCGGTGCGCACGTCATCCGGGCCGGCGGTGCGCATCGCGGCCAGAACGCGGCCGTCGCTGCGGCTGATGAGCTTGTGCTCGGGTCCCGAGCCGGGTCGGATCCTGCCATCGATGAGGATGCCGACCTCGTCGGCGTCGCCGCTGCCGTCTACGGCGATGCGAGCGGGAATCAGCGTCATGGTGTGCCTCCACCAGCGTGCGCATCACCCGCGGGGCGGGCGCGCCGCGCACGACCGCGCCTTGTATACCGGACGCTGTATACCCTAGGCCGACCGGTTCGGGACTTGCCAACGAGAGGAAGCGTCTCAGTGCACGACGGCGGCCGAGCAAGCCCGGTGAGCCGCTCCGGGAACCCCGCCGGATTCTCCGCGCTGGTGACGGCCTCCCTGCTGGTGACCGCGGCCGCCAACCTCAGCCCCACCCTGGTCAGTGCCCTGGCGGTCCAGATCCAGGACGATCTCGGCATCGGGGCGGCCGAGATCGGCATGACAGTCAGCGCCTTCTTCTTCGTGGGCGTGTTGACCTCGGCATTGTCCGGACGGATGGTAGAGCGCATCGGGCCGACCGCGGGGCTGCGCCTCGCCTCCGCGGTAGCCGGTGCCGTCCTGATCGTCACCGGCGTGCTGGGCCGATCATGGCCGGCGCTGATCGCCCTGGTGGCCGTGGCCGGACTGGCCAACTCGTGGGCTCAGCCCGCCGCCAACCTGTACGTCGCCCGGGGAGTCTCCAACCGGCGCCAGGGGCTGGCTCTCGGCATCCAGAAGTCGGGAATCCCGACCGCGTCGCTCCTGGCCGGGTTGGCCATCCCGACGGTCGGGTTGACGATCGGCTGGAGCTGGGCCTTCCCGCTCAGCGGGCTGTTCGCATTCGGGGTGTTGCTGTTTGTGCCGGCCGTCACCGGCCCGCCAGCAGCCGCGAGCGGAAGCGACACGAAGACGGCGGGCCCCACGGCCCGGCCCCGGCCCGACGTTCCCATGCGGCTGCTGGTGGCCGTGGCCTGCTCCACCTGCCTCGCGGCCATGGGTTCGATGGCGCTCAGCTCGTTCTTCGTGCTCTCAAGCGTCGAGTTCGGCATCGCCGAGGCCGTGGCCGGGATCCTGCTGATGGCCGGAAGCGTGGTCGGGATCGCCTCCCGGCTCGTCATGGGCGCCAGCGCGGACAGGGCGTCAGTCAGCCCGCTGCGCATGCTCTCTGCCATGTTCGCGGTGGCCTCGGTGGCCTTCGTCGGGCTGTCCACCGGGTCCAAGGCGATGCTGTTCGCTGCCATGCCGTTCGCCTTCGCGACCTCCTTCGCGTGGCCCGGTCTGTTCCATCTGGCCATGGTGCGCTCCAACCCGTCAGCGCCGGGCGCGGCCACTGGCATAACCATGACGGGCAGCTTCACCGGTGCGGTGTGCGGGCCGCTGCTGTTCGGCCTGCTGGTAGAGGCGGCCGGCTATGGCTGGGCATGGGGATTCACCGCGATCACCTCAGCGGCGGCCGCGGCGGTGATGGCCGTGACAGGCCGCCTGATCGAACACCGCGCCAGCTCTTGAATCAGACCACCAGCGACCCGTAGAGGCGTTCGGCGTTGCCGGCGAGGATGGCCTCCTTGTCGGCGTCGGACAGGTTGGGGTTCTCCAGCAGCTCGTCGATCTCGTGGCGGCAGGTGTCTGCGGTGACCTCGTGGGGGAAGTCCGACGAGAACACCAGCGGCGCGCTGCCCACCAGCTCCACGAAGCGCCCCAAGCCCAGCTCGTCGCCTTCGCAGCCCACGAACACCCGCCCGGACTCGGCGTGGGCCAGCACGTAGTCGCTCACCCGACCGCCGGGCTCGACCGCGCAGAACCGCTCGCCGGGATCGTGCTGGCTGAAGGCAGCCCATGAGTTGTCGAACCGCTCCAGGCAGGTGATGAACCAGTTGACGCCGCCTTCCAGGAAGGCGATGCGCAGGCCGGGATGGCGATCGAGGATGCCGTTGGAGATGATCCCGGCCAACGCGATCATCTGGCCCCAGGGATGGCCCAGGGCGTGCACGAAGGGCCACACATCGAGATGGTCGATGCCGAAGTTGGCGTGGCAGCCGCCGTGGACGGACAGCGCGCAGCCGAGTCGCTCGGCCTCGGCGTACACCGGCCAGTACTCCTGGGAGCCGAGATGACCCTTCAGCCCGTTCGAGGGCAGCATGGCGCCCGCCAGGCCGAGTTCTGTCACCGCCCGCTGCAGTTCCTCGACTGCCGCGGAGGGGATCTGCAGCGGCAGCAGAGCCATGCCGCTGAGCCGCTCGTCGGCGGAGGTATGGGTGTCGCTGAGCCAGTCGTTGTAGGCCCGGGCCAGCGCCACGGCCACCTCCGGGTAGTTGACCCTGCCGATCGACAGGCCTGCGGTGGGGTACAGAACCGCGGCGGAGATGCCGACGGTGTCGAGGAACTCCCGCCACTGCGGGGCCCTGACCCGCCCGGACCGGTTGAAGCTGGCGGCCGAGTGCCGGAAGCTGGTGTGCACGTGGTCGAGCGGCGGGAACAGGCCCACCACCGGAGGCACCAGGCCCACGCTGCGGGGCGTCTCCAGGGCCATCTCCCGGTAGGTGGCGGGCAAGTACTCGAGGATCTCCGACGAGTCCTCCTGCACGTGGCCGTCGGCGTCGATCACCCTCATCGGGCCAGCCAGCCGAGGTAGTCGGCCACGGCCGTGCCCATCGGGTACTCCACTGTGTAGGCGAGATCGCGGCGCGACGCGGTCAGGTCCATGGGACTGGTCGGGTTGCCGTACTTGGTCATCGAGTCCTCTTGGGTGACCTCCAGGTCGATCGGGCGGCCCGCGGCCTGCTCGATCTCGGAGATGACGGCCGCGATGGTGTGGAGCTCGCCCATGGTTGCGTTGTAGACCCGATTGGGGACCTCGGGCGCGAAGGCCGCCCTCACCAGACCCTGGGCGCCGTCGACGGAATAGGTGTAGTCCATGCCCTGGCGGTGCAGATCCGCCTCGGCAATGCGGTAGGTGCGCCCGAAGTGGACGCATTCGATGAGTTGCTTGAGCAGCTTGCTGGGGCCCCCGCCGGGCACACCGTGCCAGGGTCCGAACACGCCGCCGAAACGCACCACCGCAGTATCGAGACCGTAGGAGTCGGTGTAGTTGTGGCACAGCCACTCCGAGGCCAGCTTCATCGAGGCATACAGCGACGGCGGGTACTCGCTCACCACGCTGAGGGTGAAGTCCTCGAGCGTGTCGTCGGTGGGAGCCACGAGGCGCCGGCCCATCGTCACCACCGTCGAGCCGCAGAACACCACCCGCCGAAGACCGGCCATCCGAGCAGCCTCCAACACGTTGAGGGTGCCCATGACATTCACCCGCACACCCGCCACCGGGCGGGGGATCAGATCCCGGGTGAGCAGCGATGCCGTGTGGATGATGCGATCCACGCCGTGGGACTCGATGGCTCGAAGCAGGTCCCCGATGTCGCCGATATCACCCTTGACCAATTCCACCGAGTCATGCTCCAGCCGCTCGCTCAGGTTCCGCTCGTTGAAGCCGATGTCATAGAGAACTGGCCGCTCGCCCCGCTCCGAGACGATGCGGGCCGCAGCCAGTGAACCGATCATCCCGGCGCCGGTGATCAGGGTGGTCATCGCTGCGTCCCTTCTGCCCCTCTGCGCCCGACAGCGGGCGCGGCACGCCCCGCATGTCTACATGGCCCGATTGCTCAGCTTCCTATCGGGATCGGTGAGCTTGTAACATCGGCCGGCAGACACGGAGGACTTGATCTTGAACGACAACGACAGCGAGCGGCCTTTGCGAGAAGTGGTCGCGGGCCAGCTTCGCTCAATGATCCTCGACGGCGAGTTGAAGCCGGGCCAACGGCTGGTCGAAGGCCATCTCGCGGAGCGGCTGGGGGTAAGCCGCAACCCGGTACGCGAGGCCATGCGCTCGCTGGAGGCGACCGGACTGATCGAGGTGGTGCCCAGGCGGGGCGCCCACGTGTGCGCCGTCGACAAGTGCGAGGTCCACCACATCCAGCAGATCAGGATCCTCGTGGAGGGCTACGCCGTCGAGCAGGCCGCCATGCGCCAGGATCCGGAGAGCATCGAGCGGATCCGCAAATTCATGGAGGAGGGTCGCCAGGCCACTGAGCGGGGCGATCCGGTCACGGCCGCCCTGTGTCACCGGGAGTTCCACATCGCGGTGGAGAAGGCCGCCGGGATCCCCTTCCTGCAGCAGGTGCTCGACCCGCTCCGCCAGCAGACCGAGCTGGTGTTCTCGGTGGTGACCGACAGCCGCGGCGACATCACCTGGGAAGAGCACGAGGACATCTACGACGCCATCGCATCCGGCGACGCCTTACAGGCCACGGAGATGAGCCGCAAGCACATCCTGAACGCACTCGAGTCGTTCCAGATGGCCGTCGAGTCGACGCCGGCGATCCTGTAGTTGACGCGACAGCCGTCAACAGCCGGGGCCGACCCGGCAAGCGTTCGAGATGAGGCCGAGCGGTGGCTGGCGGCCGATCCCGACGCCGGCACGCGGGCCGAACTGCGAGGCCTGCTGGACACCGATCCCGTCGAACTAAGGCGTCGCTTCACCGAACGACTCGCCTTCGGGACGGCCGGCATCCGGGGCCCGATGGGGGCGGGCCCGGCCCGCATGAACCGGGTGCTGGTGCGCATCGTGACCTCGGCTCTGGCCCAGCGACTGCTCGAGGACGGGTCCCCGGGTGGAGATGTGATCGTCGGATTCGACGCCCGCCACCGCAGCAAGGACTTCGCCACCGACACGGCCCGGGTGCTGGCCGGTCGCGGCATCGGCGTGAGGATGCTGCCGGAACCGGCGCCCACACCAGTGCTGGCCTTCGCCGTCAAGCATCTCGACGCGCCCGGCGGGGTGATGATCACCGCCAGCCACAACCCTCGCTCAGACAACGGCTACAAGGTCTTCTGGCGTCACGGCGGGCAGCTGGTTGCCCCGACCGACACGGAGATCGGCCAGATCATCGACCGCACGGCCCCGCTGGCCGAATCCGACCTGGCGGCCGCCGACGATCCGCTGATCGCGACCGCCGGCAGCGAGGTGGTCGAGGCCTACCTGGACGCGGTGGTGGGGCTGCTGGAACCGCACGGCCCCCGCGCGGTGCGAATGGCCTACACCCCGCTTCACGGTGTGGGTGCCGAGACGTTCCTGAGGGCGGTGTCGAGGGCCGGGTTCAGTCCACCCGCAGTAGTGGCCGACCAAGCCGAGCCCGACCCCGAGTTCCCCACCGCCCCGTTCCCCAACCCCGAGGAGACGGGTGTCCTCGACCGGCTGCTCCAGCTGGCCGCGGACACCGGAGCCGACGTGGCCCTGGCCAACGACCCCGACGCCGACCGGCTGGCGGTGGCCGTACCCGAGGGCGGGCGCTGGCGGCTGCTGACCGGTGACGAGACCGGCTGCCTGCTGGCCGAGCACCTGCTTCGCCGGGACGGAGCCGAACGCGACGGGCGGCGCGGGCTGGTGGTCAACACGGTGGTGTCGTCGCGCCTGCTGCCCCGCATCGCCGCCCACTACGGCGCCGACTGGGCCGAGACGCTCACCGGCTTCAAGTGGATCATGCAGGCCCATTCGCAGCGGGCCGACCGCAACTCCTTGGTGCTGGGCTACGAGGAAGCGCTCGGCTACGCGGTGGGTGAGGTGGTGAGGGACAAGGACGGCATCGGCGCGGCGCTGGTGATGGCCGAACTCGTCGCGTCCCTCACTAGCGATGGACGGACCCTAAGCGACCTCCTCGACGACCTTCACCGCCGCCACGGCGTGCACGCCACCGGGCAGCGCTCGATCCGGTTCGAATCGACGTCCGGCGACGAGCAGCCGATGAAGACCGCCATGGCTGCGCTGCGCGACTCACCGCCGACCGCGCTGGCCGGCGCCGCGGTGACCGCGGTCCATGACCTCGCAGCCGCAAGCTCGCACCTGCCGCCCGCGGACGCCGTGGTGCTCGAGCTCTTCGGGCTCGAGGCCAGGGTGACCGTCAGGCCCAGCGGGACCGAGCCGAAAATGAAGGTCTACGCGGAGGTTGTCGTGGCCCCGGGCGAAGGCCGAAACGACCACACGTGGCTGCGCCAAGCCCGCGTCGAGGCTCGGACAACGATGAGCGCGCTGATGGACGCGACTGTCCGTCATGTGGCCGACCCGGAGCGGCACGAGTCGAGCCGAGCCTCCGCCCGGACGAGCGATCCAGCGGCCCGGACGAAGGCCCGGGACCACACCGGCGGCGCTCGAGTCGAGGATCTGCGACTGGTAGTGCGCTGCACCGACCTGACCACCCTGGAGGGCGACGACACACCGGGGCGCATCCGGGCGCTCTGCTCGCAGGCACTGCGCCCCGACCCGGCCGATCCGACGGTGGGTCCGGTGGCCGCGGTGTGCGTGTATCCCGCGCTGGCCCCCCTGGCCGCCGAGCTGCTGGCGGGCACCCCGGTTGCGGTGGCCAGCGTGGCCGGAGCCTTCCCTAGCGGCCTGTCTCCGATGGAGGTGCGGGTGGCCGAGGTGCAGGCTGCGGTGGCCGCAGGCGCGCAGGAGATCGACACCGTGCTGAACCGCTCGGCCTTCCTGTCTGGTCGCGCCGATGAGGCCGTGGCCGAGCTGCGGGCGCTGAAGGAGGCGGCGGGCCGGGCCCACTTCAAGGTGATCCTGGAGGTTTGCGAGCTCGGCTCGGAGGGCGCGATCACCGAGGCGACCCGGCTGGCCATCGACGCCGGGGCCGACCTGGTCAAGACCTCCACCGGCAAAGGCGCTTCGGGTGCATCGCCCGAAGCCGTGCTGGCCATGGCCCAGGCGGTGGCCGAGCACTGCGCCGCCGGGGGCCGACCGGTGGGCATCAAGGTGGCAGGCGGGGTGCGCACCGCGGCCGACGCCCTCGAGTACGTCGACATCGTGCGCTCCGTGCTGGGAGAGGACTGGCTCACACCGGACCGGCTCCGCTTCGGCGCCTCCAGCCTGCTGGGCAACGTGGTGGCTGCCCTGGCCGCGTCAGTCTCCGCCTAGGGGCTGCAGGACTCGGTCAGGTCCAGCGCTCGCGGCCCCAGCGCTCGAGCGCGCTGGCCAGCTGGTAGGTGAGGACCGCGAAGACCACCGCGATCACGATGGCCCCCCACGCCTCCGAATTCTCGAATGAGGCGCGACTTGTGCTGAACAGGAAGCCCAGGCCCTTGGTCCCCATCAGCCACTCCGCAGTCAGTGCGGCGAGGAACACGGTCGACGCAGTGATCCGCACCCCGGTGAGAACGTTGGGAACAGCCGAGGGAATCGCGAGCAGCACCAGACGCCGCCATCCCGAAGATCCCAGAGCCGAGTAGACGCCGTCCGCGCCAGGTGGCCGGGCCCGCAGACCCGACAGCGTGAAGACGTAGACGGGGAAGAACGCGATCACCGCGGCTATCACCAGCACTGTCAACTGCGAGAATCCGAACAGCCGGGCGACCACGGGGATCAGCACCACGATGGGCACCGTCGGCATGATCACCACTATCGGAGAGAGCGTGTTACGCAGCGCCAGCGAGATCGAGCTCAACAAAGCCAGCGAAGCGCCCAGCACTAGGCCGATCGACAGTCCACCGATGGCAGAGAGCAGCGTTGCCAGCGTGTGCTCGGCATAGAGGCCGGGGTTGTCGACGACGGCGCGGAGGGTCTCGGGCGGTGACGGAGCCACCAACTCGGGAACGTTCTCGGCAACGATCCAGAGCCACCATCCCAGGATTAGCAGCGCAACCACCCACAGCTGGGATGCCAGGGAGCGGATCCAGCCGTGGTCGCCGCCGACACGCTGGACCCCACCCACCGCGATTACCCGACCGAAGATCTCCTCGACGACCCTCTCTACAAGGCCAAGAACGACATAGGCGCCCCCGGCCAGCACAACCAGCATGATGGCCACCGCCCAGAGTTGCTCGATCCGGAAATTGCGCATGGCGTTGAGCAGCAGCACGCCGAGGCCGCGCTCGGAGCCGAACCACTCCCCGAGTACGGCACCGGACACCGCGGCGGGTGCAGCGACCCGGAGTCCGTCGATGAGGTTCGGAATCGCATCGGGGACCTGGAGCAGCCGGAAGCGGGTGACCTTCGAAGACCCAAGAACGGAGAACACGTCATGGGTGGACTGCGACCCGCTGCTGAACCCCGCCCCCGCGGCTACCAGGATCGTGAAGTACACGAACATCAAGGCAAACAGGGTCGGGGTGTGACGGGTGAAACCCAGCGCGTTGATGACCGGTCCGAGCGCGATGGCCGGGATGGCGTGCACGACGATCGAGCCCGTGTAGGTAGCTTTCTCGAAGCGGGGCAAGAGCAGCGCGAACACGGCCAGACCCACCGCCAGTGCGGCACCGATGAGGTATCCCCAGGCGGCACGTTCCAGAGTCGCGACAGCGGCACGCCGGATGACGTCGTCCTGCCTGCCGATCTGTGCGATCGCGTCGGTCAGCGGCGGGAAGGTGCGTCCCAGCCAGCCATTGCGCCCAGCGGCTTCCCACAGCAGCAGGAAGCCCACGGTGCCGGCAATGCCCAGCGCGACCCGGCTACCAGCGGAGCCCTTCACTCGAGAGCCTGCCCTCACGGGCTGTCTGGAGGAGCAGGCTCGTCGAGCGCTTCGACCAGTTCGTCGTGCAGCTGCTTGAACTCGACGGTCTGCGAGACGTCCTTGTGCCGCGGCCGTTCGAACGGGACCTCCACGTCCAGGACGATGCGGCCCGGCCGCTGCGACATCACCGCCACCCGATCACCGAGCAGCAGCGCCTCCTCCACCGAGTGGGTGACGAGGACGGTCGTGATCCTCCGGCGAGCCCAGAGATGCTGAAGCTCGAGGTTGAGCGATCTCCGGGTCACCGCATCGAGGGCCCCGAAGGGCTCGTCGAGCAGCAAGACCTCCGGATCGAGAACGAGGGACCGGGCGATTGAAACGCGCTGACGCATCCCGCCCGACAGGTGCTTGGGCCGGGCTCTCTCGAACCCGGTCAGGCCGACCAGCTCGATCAGCTCAGCGACCTTCGCATCGTTTCTCGGCTCGCCTCTGATGCGGTACGGCAGGCCGACGTTGCCGGCAACCGACAGCCAGGGCATGAGCGCGTGGTCCTGGAACGCCATCCCGATCCCCCCGGCCCGTACCGTGCGATCAGGGGGATCGCCGAACACCGCCACCGAGCCGGATTCGGCGGCCTCAAGTCCGGCCATGAGGCGCAGGGCCGTGGATTTGCCGCAACCCGAGGGTCCTATCAGCACAACGAACTCGCCGTCGCCGACCCGCAGCTCGAATCCCTCCAAAGCCACTAGCGACTCGCCGCGGCGAACCTCGAAGGTCTTGGCCACACCACGGATTTCGATGGCGCAGCCGTCGGGGGCTGCTGCCCTGTCTGCGCCTGGATCAGCCACGTTCACCCCCAACGGCTTGGATTCTCCGGCCCCAACGCCGGGACACCCGAACTTCAGTCCCCTCCCAAGAGGCTGTAGCGCACCGCCCCGTCGGCATGCAGCGGGCCGGGCACACCGAGGAGCCACGCCATGGTGGGCGCGACGTCACGCAGGTGGATCGGCGCCGACAGCCTGCCGTGCGCTCCCAGTCCCGCGCCGAACCAGAGCGATAGCGCACTGTTGTGGAACATGCCCCGACGAGCCGCGGGCAGATGCGGCGTGTGATGGCCGGCCACGACATGGGTCGGCATGATCGGCTTGCGGGACATCCGCTTCGGCGACAGCTCGCCGATCGAGTTGGCGTCGCGCGACCCGTCCCAAGTCGTATAGGTGGGTTTGAGGAAGTACGCGATGTCACCCACCCGGTCCTCGGCGGCCCCACTCAAGTTGAGCGACTCGCGGCGAGCCACCAGCTCGAAGGGCTTCTCCCCCGTCTCGGGATCCACAACCGAGCCCAGCGTGTCGATCACACGCTGGCGCACCGCCTCGAAGTCGGCCGGATCGACCATGCCGCTGGGCTCCCGGCCCGCGAGGTTGACCCACACGTGCTGCGGCTGGAGCGCGGGGCCGACCAGCGACCGGGTCGGATCCAGCACGTAGCTCTCGGTCTCGCTGTCCCAGTCGTAGGCAACGAGACCCTCCTGGCGCAGTATGTCGAGCACCGATATGTAGCGCCAGCACGGCAGGCAGGCGTGATCCGACACCACAACCACGCTGGTGTCTGAGTCCGCGCAGCCGCTCACGAGGCCCGCGATCAGCTCGTCGACCAGCCGGTAGGCATCCTTGTAGACCGACTCCGTCAACCGCCGGTAACCCTCGGACGCGTAGGGATAGTCCGGGTCGAGGTAGCCGAGCATGGTGTGGTTGAGGTAGTCGATGAGGTGGAAGTGCGACATCGACAGGTCGAAGGGCTGCTGAGCGTCCTGCTCGCAGATCACATCGGTCAGCCAGCGCACCTGTTGGTGGGCGAGTTCGAGCATCACCTCGCCGCTGATGTTGGCCGGTCCGAATGGGCGCTCCTCTCCGGCTGGCACGTACGGGCACTCGAGCCCCTCGACATACGGCCCGTGCCTGGAACTGATGCCGGCCGCGAGGTCGGCGGGGTGGGTGTAGCCGTCGACGGGCTCCACCCGCGTGCGATACAGCTCGAGGCCACCGGAGGTGTCGGCCCGGATGAGGCGGAAGCGCGTGGCCGACTCCCGGCCGTCGAGGTCCATCGGAATCCACTGCGACCACTGGCCCGGCGCCAGATCGGCTACCTGGTGCTCGCCGGCCTCGTCGCGGCTCACCGCCAGGCGCACCTCGCCATTGACACGCCGGCGCTGGGCCCAGAATCCCGCCGGTTCGTGGCCGCTGACCGGCAGGTAAGCCGACTCCGGTTCCGATCCGGCCACCCCGGGCCACGAGTCGGTTCGCCGGAACGACATGGGCGTGGGATCGATGGTCACCCCGTGCAGCTTGAGAAGCGAGTCCTGCGGCGGCCCTTGTGCATACAGCTCCTCACGGGTCTTGTGCCAGATCATGCCGCCGGGGGTGTCGCCGCCGATGACCCGCACTCCATCGCCCTTGGGCGGCCAGCCAACCGGATAGTTCACGACCACGCTGGAACCCCCGTGGCGCCCCACCGTCTCCCACAGCAGTTCCGCCACCGACGTCGTGGACTGCATGCTGCGGGCCCGCTCGGTGTCCTGGGCGGTCAGCTCCTCGCCAGCCCATTTGGCGATGAAGCTGTTGATGCCGTGGTTCACGGGCTCGGCGCCCGTGGCAATCGTCGTCCAGTTGGTGGGCGTGTCCACCGGAACCGACGGGAGGGCCTCCACCGCGCTCCCCTCGTTGAGCAGCCCGGCCAGAGCAGGCATCGAGCCCTGCTCGAGGTACTGATCGACCATCGAGAGCATGGCTCCGTCGACGCCGATGAGCATTACGCGTCGTGACTTCGAATCGTCGGCCCTCATGCCGGCTCGCACCTCACCGGTCGGGCGGGCGGCTCAGACCCGATCCCGCGCCGGAGCCTGCGATGGCCGCCTCGATCTCAGCCAGATCCTCTTCCGTCAAGTCGACTTCTGCAGCTCCGGCCCATCCGGCGACCTGCTCGGGGCGGCGGGCGCCCACGATGGCGGCCGTCACTCCCGGCCACGCGAGAGTCCACGCCACCGCTACCGCGGAAGCGCTGGCGGCGTGGCGGGCCGCAACGGCGCGAAGCGAGTCGCGCAGGGCGAGGTTCTGTGACAGCTGGGGCTCCTGGAACCGCGGGTCGCGGCTCCGGAAGTCATCGTCGGGGAGGGTGGCGACCCGATCAGCCGCGAATGAGTCCGTGAGCAGCCCGGATGCCATGGGGCTGTACACCAGCACACCCACATCGTGCTGTTCGGCCCACGGCACGACCGTGCCGGCGATGCCGCGGTCGATGAGCGACATCGGGGACTGCACCGACGTGAGCCGACCTCCTCGCCGGCAGCCCTCCAGCAGGTCGCCCTCGAAGTTGGAGACTCCGGCTGCACGAACCTTGCCCGCGTCCACAAGTTCGAGCAGGGCGGCCCAAGAGTCCTCAACGGGTGTGCCCACCTGGTCGGGCTGATGGAACTGGAACAGGTCGATGCGGTCAACCCCCAGGCGCCTCAGCGAGTTGTCGCATTCGGCTCGGATCGAGTCGGGATGCAGGGTGCGGGTGGACTTGGTGGGATCGTCGGGATCCCAGACGATCCCGCATTTGGTGAAGACCATGGGGCGGTGGTCATCGGGACACTCGTGCAGGAACCTCCCGATTACTTCCTCCGAGTGGCCTCGCCCGTAGACCGGCGCAGTGTCGATCCAGTTGACACCGGCCTCCACGGCGGCGTGCATGGCCCGCACCGAGTCGCCGTCGTCCTGAGGGCCCCAGCCGAACCGGTAGCCACCCCCGCCGATGGCCCAAGCACCCAATCCCACCCGAGACAACTCGAGGGAACTCTCCCCGAGCCGAACAAGCGCTGCCGATCCGTCGTTGCTCATGGGCTCCCGCCTTTCTGGGATGTCGAACCATTCTCGCAGCCAGTCCCGGCCAACTCCCGGGTCAACTCGATCAGCCACCGCCGATACTCGATTGACATCTTGTCCGCCACACGGGTGTGGAGTTCGGCGGTGAGGTCCACCGGCAGTTCCTCGGGGCGCTGCGACTCGACAATGGCCCGGTCGCGCTCGGCAATCTCGATCTGGAACTGGCAGAAAGGCTCGTCGGGCTCCTCGTGGGCGAAGTTGCGGAAGTTCATCATGAATGTCCGGGTCACCCTGGCGGACACCGGCAAGGCCGCCACCAGCAGTCCGAAGTGGCGGTCCCCGGGAAGGCTCTGCTGCCACCAGACCGTGAGAGGCATGTAAACGCGCCAGTTGTGGCCGGACGTGAGCGAGGGATCGTTCTCGGCTAGTTCCGACGTGCGGGTCTTGATGCTGGGAACCTCCGCGAAGGAGCCCCACATGTGGATGTTGTCGCCGTCGCGCTGGAGGTCGTGCTGGGGAAGCTCCGGCCGGTGGCGACTTCCGAGCTGGCCGTCGTGCACCCACGGGATGTGGGCCAAGTCGACGAAGTTCTCCACCCGCCGGGCCGCTCCGGCGTTCCAGTCCACCGCCGGTATCGGCACTATCCGGTACTCGGGGTCGTCGTGCTCCGGGAACCTCGGGATGTCGAATCGCGACACGTCCTCCAAACACACCCACACCAGGCCTCCCGCCTCCTCGCAGCGATAGCCCTGCAGCCGGGCCCGGGCCGGTATCCGCGGGTCCTCGCCGCCGGGAATCTCGGTGCACACGCCGGCGCAGTCGAAGAGCCAGCCGTGATAGGCGCAGCGCAGCGAGTCCCGCTCGACCCAGCCGAGCGACAGGCGGCTGCCCCGGTGGGGACACAGGTCGGCAAAGGCCCGGGCCGTCCCGCCGAGACGGGCCAGGACCAGTTCGGTGTCGCACACGCGGACGGCCACCGACTCGTCGCGCAGGTCGCGGGAGTACGCCACCGGCAGCCAGAAGTGCCGGAACGATTCATACAGCGCGGTCTCACCGGCCGCGTCCAGCAGCGTGTCGCTCACAAGTCTCCGTTCGAATCCCGCGACGCGGGCCTGCCGTTTATAGAACTGAGGCTAGGCCTCAGTACAGCGAGCTGGCCCCGGCGTAGACCTCCTCGAGGACACTGCGATCCCAGAGGTCGTCGATGGCGGGCAGGTTCTCCTTGCCGGCCACTCGCAGGCCCTCGTACTCGCCTTCGAGGGTGGCCTCATCCAGCCAGAACAGCCCCTGGGCCGCGGTCACGTCGCTCTTCATGAACCCGCTCTGCGCTACCAGCTGATTCGCCTCATTGGCGGGATCGAGGCCCAGATCGACACCGTAGGTGTTGACGGTCAGGTCGACGGCCAGGTCATTGTCGGCGAAGGCGTGCTCCCAGCCCTTGATGCCGGCCCGCATGTAGCCGACCACGGAGTCGCGGTTCTCGGCCAGGTACGTCCGGGTCGTCACCCAGAGCCGCCCGTAGCGGGTCCAGCCCAGGTCACCCAGACTCACGGTCCCGTGGTCGATGCCCCGGGACTGGAGGGCCAGCGGCTGGTTGGTCAAGAACGCGTAGTAGGCGTCCACTTCGCCCTCCACCACCGGACTGGGATCGAAACCGACCGGCACGTTCTCGTAGTCGGCCTCGACGCCGTTCACGCCGAACAGCGTGTTGACGTCGGCGATACCCGACTCGCCCTGCAGGCCGATTCGCTTGCCGACGAGGTCCTCGACGGTGTTGATCGGGTTGTCGGGCAAGTAGATGAACCCGATGGGCGACTGCTGCAGCGCGGCGCCCAGAACCACCAGGTCGGCCCCGGCCGCCATGGCGTCAATCGTGCGAGACAGGAATGAGCTGGCCCCCAACTCGATACCGGGCCCATTGATGGTCACCTCGGTGGCGATGCCGCCCCCACCCTGGGCCAGCACCGCTTCGATGCCCTCAGCCGCGAAGTAACCCTGATCGGCGGCCACATAATGCCCTGCGAACTGGACGTTCTTGATCCAGTCCAACTGGAAGCGCACGTCTGGGAGATCCGGCGGAGGCGCGGCAGCGGACTCGCCCGGGGTCCCGCTGCAAGCCGCGAGCAGCGCCGGCGAACTCACCGCAACTCCGGTGACTGCCGACCCCCACAAGAAGTTCCTTCTCGAGATTCGATTCAAAGGTGTCACGACTATCCCCCCATTCCTCTGTGCTGATGAGCAACCAGCGGTGAGAGGGGTCCATAGCCGGTTCCCCTCGCCGCCTAGCTCGTGACAAGCCGAACGTACGCCGGTCGACCCGTTCTTGTCCAAGACCAGTTTGCGAGCCTGTGATAATCTCACATTATGGATCTGTCCCTTCGGGCGGTCCGGTACTTCGTCACCGTCGCCGAGGTCCGTCACTTCGGGCGCGCCGCGGATCGATTGCTCATCTCCCAGCCGGCCCTCAGCCAGCAGATCAAGCGCTTCGAGAAGCAGATCGGCTGCCAGCTTCTGGAACGGTCGCGCAGAGGGGTCACGCTCACCGCGTCGGGCCGCGTGTTCCTCGAGGAGGCCCGCGCCCTCCTCGAGCACGCAGATGCCGCCGTGGCCCGAACCCGCGGGGCCGCCGAACCCACTGAGTTGAGGATTGCCTGCGTGGCGGGCACGCCCCACGCAATCAAGTCCCGACTGGTGACGGCGGCCTCATCGGCCGAGCCCCGCCTGGAAGTCAACCTGGTGCGCATCGACTGGTCGGAGCCGTTCACCCACCTCCGCAACGCATCCGTCAACGCGGCCATCATCCACCTGCCGCACTCCGAGCCCGGGGTGACGTCGCGGCTGCTGCACTCCGAGCCCAGGGTCGCGGTGCTGCCCACCGGACATCGCCTCTCGGGTCAATCCCAGATCAGCATCGACGACATCGCCGGCGACCCCGTCCTCGATTCCGATTTCAGCCGAGACTTCTGGCTCGTCAACCCCCGGCCCGACGGCTCCGCACCCAGCACGGTCCAGCCAGCACCGACGTCGGCAGAGCAGCTCATGGACCTGGTCGCGCTGGGCCGTGGCATCGCCATCACGGCCAGGACCGTGAGCGAGCAGTATCAACGGCCCGGCGTCGTCGCCATCCCCATCGTCGACATAGACGAAGCCAAGTTGGCTCTCATCTGGTTCAGTGATCACGATCAGCCCGCGGTGGCCGAACTCGCAGACGCTTTGGCGGTTGATTGAGGAGTTGGCCGGGCCGCCGTCCTTTCGGGTTGTGATGAACTAGACCATAATTCGCCTTCGAGGAGGGTGGAATGAATGAGCCGGTAGCGGCGGTAGAGATCGACGGCGTTACCAAGCGCTTCGGTGAGGTCGTCGCCGTCGCCAACGTCGATTTGGCCATCGGCGACGGCGAGTTCTTCGCCCTGCTCGGCCCGTCGGGATGCGGCAAGACAACCACCCTGCGAATGATCGCCGGACTCGATCTGCCCACCGAAGGGAGCCTGCGCATCTTCGGTACCGAAGTGGGCATGGCGCCGCCGGACCGCAGGCCGGTCAACACCGTGTTCCAGGCCTATGCCCTGTTCCCGCACATGACGGTCCGGCAGAACATCGAGTTCGGGCTGCGGATGCGCAGGGTCAAGGATCCCGAACTCAGCCAGCGGGTGACCGAAGCCACCGAGATGGTGCGGCTGGCCGGAATGGAGGACCGCAGGCCCTCCCAGCTCTCCGGCGGACAGCAGCAGCGGGTGGCACTGGCCCGGGCCCTGGTCAACCAGCCCAAAGTGCTGCTCCTCGACGAGCCGCTCGGAGCGCTGGACCTCAAACTGCGCCAGGAGATGCAGCAGGAACTCAAGGCGCTGCAGCGAGAGGTCGGCATCACCTTCGTGTTCGTCACCCACGACCAGGAGGAAGCCCTCGCCATGAGCGAGCGGATCGGGGTGATGTCCGAAGGACGCCTGCTCCAGGTCGGCACTCCCCGGGAGATCTACGAACGGCCGTCCAGCCGCTTCGTGGCCGACTTCATCGGCCGGACCAACCTCATCGAGGCCTCGGTGGAGTCGTCCGGCACGGTGCGGCTAGCCAACGGCGTACTTGTCGAGGCCGACACCTCCGAGCCGCCGGGCTCCGATGTGTCGGTCAGCCTCCGCCCCGAGCGCATCCGCGTGCAACCGCGGGGCACAGCGGTCGCGGCCGGTACCAGCATCGATGGCGAGGTTCGCGACGTCACATATCTCGGCCACGCCGTGGTGTACGAGGTGGCGGCGGGTCCAACGTCGATTGAGGTGCGCAGTGAGGGCGAGGTCGGCGAACCCTTCGCTCCGGGCGACCAAGTGACCGTCAGCTGGGATCACGGCGCGGCCGCGGTCATTGCCGAGTGACCGTGATCGCGGAGTGACCGGGATGCAGTCCAACGGCCGGTCCTCGGTAAGCGCTCCGGCGCCGGGAGAGGCGGCCGCGGCACAGGCGCGGCGCCGCCAGGGGATGCTGCTCGCCTCACCCGGAGCCCTCTACCTGCTGATCTTCTTCGTCGTCCCTCTCGGCCTGATCTCGGTCTACTCCTTCGCCACCCGCACCTCCACCGGCCGGACGTCGCTGAGCGGCTGGAACGTCGAGTCGTACCGGGCCATCGGCGACGACATCATCGTGGGGATCATCGCGCGGTCGGCGTGGCTCGCCACGGTCACCACCGTCCTGTGCGTGGCGGTGGGGTACCCCTTCGCGTACTACATAGCCACCCGGCCACGGCACATGCGGGCCGTGCTGCTGGTGCTGGTGATGATCCCGTTCTGGACCAACGGCCTGGTGCGAGTGTTCGCCATCCGGTTCCTGCTGGGATCGAACGGACCTGCCTCCGCCCTCAGCGAGAGCCTGGGCTTCGGGACGTTCCGGATCCTGTTCACCCCCACCGCAGTGACGATCGGGATGGTCTACAGCTTCCTCACGTTCATGGTGCTGCCCCTATACGTGGCGCTGGAGCGCATGGACTGGAGCCTCACCGAAGCGGCCCGGGACCTGTACGCCAGCGGCTCGAAGGCGTTCTGGAAGGTCACGCTGCCCCTCACCAAGTCGGGGATCGTGGCCGGGTGCGTGCTGGTGTTCGTTCCCAGCTTCGGCTCCTATGTGATCCCCGACATCCTGGGCGGGGCCAAGACCCTGCTGATCGGCTCATACATTGCCCGCCAGTTCCGCGACGCCCGCAACTGGCCCCTCGGAGCGTCTCTCAGCGTGCTGCTGATCGTCGCGATGCTGGTGGCCGTCGCCCTGAACCAGCGATCGGGCAGCGGCTCGGAGGGCACTGATCGGCCTCGGGCTCGAAAGCGGGCGCCCGCCCCGGACGAGGCCGAGCCCGCGACGGCGGTGGGGTCGTGAGCGGCGTCGTCGAAGTCGGTCTCGGGCAGCGCACCCAACGCTGGCTGGCCGCGTGGGCCTGGATGGTCTTCGCGTTCCTGTACGTGCCCATCGTCGTGCTGGTGGTCTTCTCGTTCAATTCGTCGGCCCGGGTGAACATCTGGGGGGGCTTCTCCTTCCAGTGGTACGGCGAGGCCCTGCGCAACGACGTGATCACCTCGGCCATACGGGTGTCGCTCATCGTGGCCCTGGTCTCCACTGTCGTTTCGGTGGTGCTCGGCACCGCGGTGGCCCTCGCCCTCGACCGCTACCGGTTCCGGGGCCGCCGCGCCCTCGACGGCACTGTGTACCTGCCCATCGTGATCCCCGACATCACCATGGCGGTGATGCTGCTGGTGTTCTTCGCGGAGGCGTTCAAGTTCATCGACTCCTTCGGCCCGCGATTCACGCTCGGCATCTCCACGGTCGCCCTGTCCCACATCGCGTTCAACATCTCGTTCGTGTGCGTGGTGGTGCGGGCCAGGCTCGACCAGTTCGACCGGACGCTGGAGGAGGCCGCCCGCGACCTGTACGCGTCGGGATGGAACACGTTCAGGAGAGTCACCCTGCCGCTGATCATGCCGGGCATCGCGGCCGGCGGGCTGCTGGCGCTGACCCTGTCGCTCGACGACGTCGTGATCTCCGCCTTCGTGGCCGGCCCGGGCTCGACAACCCTGCCCGTGTACGTGTTCAGCAGCATCCGACGGGGCGTCACCCCCGAGCTGAACGCCATCTCCACCCTGATGCTCACCGCGTCGATCGCGCTGGTGCTGGGCGCGCTCGCCATGCAGCGGCGCAGAGCCAGCGCAGCGCAACAGGCCCAGGTTCTATAGTTCTAGGTTGGATCTTGTAGTTCTTTGGCTCTCGAAGGGAGCCTCGGAGGGAGGAATCCATGACCACAACGACAAGGGCCACCTCAAGATGGCAGCCCCGTGGAAGTCACCGCGGCAGGCTCGTTCTGATCGGGGCGATCATCGGCGCCGCCAGCCTGCTGGGCGCGGCCTGCAGCGGGGGCGATGACGAGGCCGCCTCGGCCGCGGATTGCGCGCCGGGCGAGACCGACGGCGACCTGGCCTTCTACAACTGGGCCGAGTACATCGACGACGAACTCCTCACCGCGTTCGAGGCCGAGACCGGCATCAACGTCGAGTACACGACCTACGAGTCCAACGAGGAGATGCTCACCAAGGTCCAGTCCGGGGCGGCCATCTACGACCTGATCGTGCCCTCGGACTACATGGTCGACACGATGCGCCGTGAAGGGCTGCTGCTGGAGTTGAACTACGACGCCATACCCAACGCGGCCAACATCGGCTCTGAGTTCGCCAACCCGCCCTTCGACCCCGAGCACCAGCACCACGTGGCCTACCAGTGGGGCACCACCGGCATCGGCATGACCTACGAGGTGCTCGAGCTGCTGGGCGATGAGCCCACATGGGCGGTGATCTTCGATCCCGACACCGCGGCGCTCGTCCCCGGGAGCATCTCGATGCTCGACGACGCCCCCGAGACGGTGTCGGCCGCGCTCAAGTACCTCGGCTACAGCATCGAGGACGTGATCAACGACCGGAACGAGGACGCCGTCCGCGAGGCCGGCGAGCTGCTGAGGGCCACCAACGACCGGCTGCTCAAGTACGACTCGGTCACCTTCGGTGACGACCTGGTCAACGGCGAGGTGGACGTGGCCCACGGCTGGAGCGGCGGCTTCGCCCTTTCGATCGACGAGGCCGACGCCTACGAGACCCACGTCTACACCATTCCCAAGGAGGGCGGGGTCCGCTGGGTTGACACCATGGCGATACCGCACAATGCCGACAACGTGTGCTCCGCGCACGCCATGATCAACTTCCTGACCGACGCGGAGAACGGCGCCACGCTCACCAACTGGACCTTCTACGGCAGCCCCAACGCGGCGGCCACGCCGTACATCGACAGCGAGATCCTGGAGGACCCGGGCATCTACCCGCCGCCCGATGTTGCGGCTCGGCTCGAGTTGATCCCCCACGCGGGCGACATGGCCCTGCTGATCCAGGACCAGCTGACCAACGCCAAGAGCTAGCCACGAACAGCACTATCCGGCCGGGGCGTCCCCCTAGAGGGGCGTCCCGGCCAGCGGGTCCTGTCACGGGCGCGGCCTGACGGCGCAAGCGCCGCCATTCCTTGCCCCCGTGCCACCCCCTCGCCTAGCCGTTCGCCCCAGTTAGCGGGCTTGCCAGTTCGGGGGGCGGCCTTCCTTCCAGGCGGCCATGCCCTCGGCGGCGTCGGAGGTGTTGGCCACCACGCGGCGCATGGTCTCGCCCATGCGGACCGCCTCGGTCCAGGGCATCGTGCGACCCCGGCGGGCCATCTCGTTGGTGGCCCGCACGGCCAGAGGGGCACCGGTGCACAGCCGATCGGCAAACGTGCGGGCCTCGTCCATGAGGGCGTCGTGGGGTATGACCTTCCACGCCAGGCCGGTCTCCTTGGCCCTGGCTGCGTCGATGGTCTCGCCGGTGAGGAGCAACTCGAGCGCGTCGGGCCAAGCCACCCGATCGGGCAAGCGCAACGCGCCGACGATGGTGGGCACGCCGATACGGACCTCCGGGTAGGCGAAAGTGGCCCGCTCGCTGGCCAGCACGAAGTCGCAGGCCAGCACCGCGGTGAGGCCGTAGCCGATGCAGGGCCCGTTGACCGCGGCGATGGTGGGCTTCCAGATCTCCATACCCGACTCGAAGGTGGTGATGGTGGGCCACTCCCAGAACGAGCCGGGCCAGTCCCCCGTCGAGCCCTCGGAGTCCTTGAGGTCGGCGCCGGCGCAGAAGGCCCGGCCCGCGCCGGTGACGATGGCCACCCAGGCCTCGGTGTCTTCCCGGAAGGCCGTCCAGGCCTCGTCCAGGGCCCGGCGCATGGTCCCGTTGACCGCGTTGAGGGCCTCGGGGCGGTTGTAGGTGATGGTGGCGACGTGACCGTCGCGCTCGTAGGTGGCCGCTGGAGAGGTCATGGACCGCAGTATCGCAGCATCGCACTCCTACGCTGAGCCCATGACCACCATCACCGCAGATATCAAGGTCGAGCCCGGCGCCGAGTTCTCGGTGGAGCTGCGGTCCGGGTCACACCTGTGGCACGCCGACGAGCCCGCCGACGTGGGCGGGGCCGACACCGGGCCCAACCCCTACGAACTGCTGCTGTCGTCGGTGGCTGCCTGCACCTGCATCACCGTGTCGATGTACTGCCGGCGCAAGGGCTGGATCCTGCACTCGGTGTCGGCCAGCTACACCCACGACCGGGTACACGCCAACGACTGCGATGACTGCGAGGATGACGCCTCGGGCTACATCGACCGGGTCCAGAGCCAGATCTTCATCGAGGGAGACTTCGACGAGGACCAGCGGTCCCGCCTAGCCGACATCGCCCGCCGCTGCCCGGTGCACAAGACCCTCGAACGGGGCATCGCCTTCACCGCCGAGGCCGTGTTCGCGGGCTGAGGCAGACGGCTAATCTCGCAGCGACAGTCGGATAGGAGCAGGGCCGATGGACGAGCCAGCGTGGACGATGGGCGTCGAGGAGGAGTACCTGATCGTGGAACGCGAGACGGGGGCTCTCATCACCAAGCAACCTCCCGGCCTGCTGGAGACGGTGGAGAACCTGCGCCACGGTCTGGTGGCCAGGGAACTGTTCAGCTCACAGATCGAGATCGGCACCGGGGTCTGCACCGACGTGAAGTACCTCCGGGCCGACCTCGGCCTGCTTCGCCTAGCCGTGACCGAGGCCGCCGCCGAGTACGGGATGGCACCCATCGCGGCCTCGTCACACCCGGTCGCGAGGTGGCTCCAGCAGCAGTACACCGAGGGCGAGCGCTACCAGGCCCTAACCGCGGATCTGCAGGGCGTGTCCCGGCGGCTGGTCATCTCCGGTATGCACGTCCACGTCGGTATCGAGGATCCCGACCTGCGGATCGATCTGATGGACCAGGTCGCGTACTTCCTGCCCCATCTGCTGGCCCTGTCGACCTCGTCGCCGTTCTGGGAGGGGCGCGACACCGGCCTCAAGAGCTACCGCATGTCGGTGATCGAGACGCTGCCCCGCACCGGACTCCCCGAGAAGTTCGACTCGTGGTCCGACTTCAAGCGCCATGTCGACGTGCTAGTGCGGGCCGGGATCATCGAGGACTCCACCATGGTGTGGTGGCACATCCGCCCGTCGGAGCGCTACCCCACCCTGGAGATGCGGGTGGCCGACCTGCCCACCAGGATGGAGGACACGATCGCGATCGCGGCCATGTACGTCTGCGTGCTGAGGATGCTCTGGCGGCTCAAGCTGGAGAACCGCCGGTGGCGCAGCTACGCCAACTTCCTTCTGTCGGAGAACCTGTGGCGGGCCGAGCGCTACGGCGTGAGCGGCGAGCTCATGGACTTCGGTCGAGGCGTGCTCGTGCCCTTCGGTGACCTGCTGGATGAACTGATCGAGCTGGTCAGGCCCGACGCCGAGGCCCTGAACTGCGTGGCTGAGGTGGAGCACACCCGCACGATCTGCGAACGCGGCACCTCGGCGGACCGCCAGCTAGCCGTGTACCACGGTGCGCTCGAGGAGGGCGCCACCGAAGACGAGGCATTCAAGGCCGTCGTCCACGCGCTGATAGTCGACACCGTCGCTAGTCCCGAGACCTAGAGCGGCTTGTCTTCCCCGCTCCCGTTCGCTTCGCTCACGGGCCGCTCGGGCCACGGCCTCGCAAGCTCGGCCTCTAACCCGTGTCGATGATGGCGGTGCGAAGGTCGGTCATGTCGAGGATCGTGTACTTGCCGCCGATGCGGCCCCAGCCGGTGCCGGTTCGCGATGCGCCTCGATCACTTTCAGCAGCCTTGCGCCCCGCCCCGGTCGGCGCTGTCCCCCTATGAGTTGATGCACGACTGAACCCTAAACGCGTATGCTCGGTCCGTGGCCGGAGCGGTGGTGATGGTGATCGTGCTGGTGGTGCTGTTCCCGGTGGCGGTGCTGATCGGCAGCGGGATCCTGGCCGCGGTGCTGGGCAGCTTCCTCAAGGTCGACTCGGACGCGGCCAACCGCACCGACGACGGCCCCAACGAGTACCTGGAACTGGCCCGCAAGGAAGCCGAGACCGGCTACCCGCGCCCCGCCTGAGCAACCTGTCTCCGACCATTCAGCGGTCGGTGGGCCAGATCTCGGGGGTGCCACGGTCGATCCACACCGCGGCGGCAACCGCGGCGAAGACGGCTTCACTGCCGTTGACGGGCTCGGAGCCGTCGTCCAGCACTTCGATCCTCACCGCCGGCATGTTGGCTGCGCTGACGATCCCGAAGGACCGCACGGTCAGGTCGTGGACTGCGCCATCGGGATCGACTCCGAGCGACTCGCTGGTCACCCAGGAATAGGCCATGTGGGCGGCACCGGCGCAGTAGGAGCGCAGCACGGTCTCATCGAGGGTTCGGCCCGCCCTAACCCGCACGCTGATCGTGCCGTCGGGCTCTACCGCCGCGGCAGCCGATCCCCCATCGGGCGCGGCGAGCCAGCCGGCCTCGCCCCGAGCTGCGGCCAGCATCACCGCAGCCTCGGCCCAGCCCGCGCCCCGCACCCGCGACGATGTGGGCGGACCGGGCAGGTCGACTTCGGTGACAGCCAGGCCCGGCGCATGCGCCCGGATCACCTCCACGATGCCCGGAGTCCGGGCCACCAACATCTCGCCGGTGCCGTCGGACCGGACCCCCGCCGCGATCGGCGGGCGCTTGGGGCCGAGCTCGGCCGTGTCGGGGCGGGACCACAACACCCGCACGGGCTGTCCGTGCCGGTCGGCTAGGCGGCGGGCAGCCTCGGCTACCGGGGACTGGATCTTTCCCCCGAACGCGCCGCCGTTGCCGAGCGGGGAGGCCGGTTCGCCGCCCGGCTCGCACCAGGCCGCGTCGGTCTCCAGGTAGCCGGGTTCGGTCCAACTGGTTCTCAGGGTGACCGCCCAGTCTCCCGGCGGCACTTCAAGCGGCGGTTCCCAGCTGGCAGTGGTGCGCCGGCCCGGAATCTGGCCGGCAAGACTTCGAGCTTCGGATGCGGTCTCGGCAACCACCCAGCCGTGCTCGTCGGCAGCCTCCGAGTCCGCACCAGCCCGCACGGCCACCAGGGCGCCGGCCGGGGCCGTGTCGTCGGCGAAGCCGCCCGCCCCCAGGGCGACATGGGGTCCGGTCGACTGCGGCGAGCACCCCTCGATGCCGGCCCTCAAGTCGGCGTCGGCTCTTCGGTCCGGGTCTGCGAGCCGATCGGCGGCCGCCGGCCCCGAATCCAGGCTGGGGTAGGCCTGCCACGCATCGAGAATGGGCTGCCAGCCGGTACAGCGGCACAGATGGGCGGCCAGGGCCCGGGCCGCAACGGCGCGGTCGTCATGGTCAGCGCCCTTGGCGTGCAAACCGGCGAAGCGGCAGATGATCCCAGGGGTGCAGAACCCGCACTGGCTGCCTCCGGTGGCCGCGAAGGCCCGAGCCCAGCCGTCGCGCACCCCGGCATCGAGGCCAACGAGGGTGGTGACGTTTCGGCCCTGCACTCGCCGAGCTGGGGTGACGCAGGCCACCCGGGCCTGCCCGTCCACCAGCACCGTGCAGCAGCCGCACTGGCCCTGCGGGCTGCACCCGTCCTTCACCGAGCGCACCCCGAGTTGCTCGCGCAGCACGTCCAGCAGCGTCAGCCCATCGTCGGCAACAGTCACCGCCGCGCCGTCCACCACGATCTCGAAGCCCTCGCCCCGAGACGGGTGAGAGCCTTCGACCTCAGGAGGCTGAGACGTCATCGATTCCGGATCCGGGCCGCGCGGCCCGGCCGGCCCGCCGAGATGGGCCGGCGTCGACTAGCTAAAGCTCTGGCCGCAGCCGCAACTGCGCTGCGCGTTGGGGTTGTCGATCGAGAACCCAGCCGACTGCAGGCCGTCGGAGTAGTCGAGCGTGGCCCCGTCGAGCAGCATTACCGACGACGGGTCCACCACCACCTGCACTTCGCCGAAGGTCGCCTTGGTATCGCCCTCGCCCAGCTCGGTGTCGAAGTACATCTCGTAAGAGAAGCCCGAGCAGCCGCCGGGACGCACCGCCACCCGCAGGGCGAGCTCGTCCTCGCCCTCGGCCTTGATGAGTTCCGACACCTTGGCCGACGCCTTATCGGTGAGTGTGATCATGATGGCTCCCCGTGCGCTGGTGGATGCGGACAACTGGGTTGGTGCCAACCTAGCGACTGGCGACCGGCTTGGCTACCGGTGGACCGGATCGGCCCTACAGGCACCACGGTAGCATCGGGTGGTGACCGCGACCGCGCCGACGGCCGAGGCAGTGATGGATCTCATGCGGGGCGTGGTCGATCCCGAGCTGGGAAGCAACCTGGTGGAGCTGGGCATGGCGCGGGGCGCGCAGGTGTCCGATGACGGGCAGGTGCGGATCGAAATCGCCCTCACCACCTCGGGCTGCCCGCTGCGGGCCCAGATCCAGCGGGACGTCAAGGCCCGGCTGGAATCGCTGCCCGGCGTCACCAAGGTGCGCATCGTGTGGGCCGAGCTCACCGCCGAGGAGAAGACCGCGGCCATGTCCAAGGCCCGCTTCAACGTTGCACAACGCGCGCCCGACACCGCCATCCCGCCCACCACCAAGGTTCTGATGGTGGCCAGCGGCAAGGGTGGCGTGGGCAAGTCCACGGTGACCACCAACCTGGCCGCGGCCCTCGCCGCGCAAGGATTCAAGGTCGGCGTGATGGACGCCGACATCTGGGGCTACTCCGTGCCCCGGATGCTGGGCGTGGACGGCGACCTGCGCTCCCTCGACGGCAAGATCGTGCCCATCACCCGGACCATCGGTGAGGGCCGCCTCGAAGTGGTGTCGATGGGATTCCTGGTGGACCGGGAGGACTCGGCGCTTATGTGGCGGGGGCTGATGCTCAACCGGGCCGTGCAGCACTTCTGCGAGGATGTCAGCTGGAGCGACGACCTGGACTACCTGCTGATCGACATGCCGCCGGGCACCGGCGACGTGCAGATGGGCCTGGCCAAGATGCTGCCGAGAGCCGAGATGATCGTCGTGACCACCCCGGCGACGGCCGTCCAGAAGGTGGCGGCCAGAGTGGTGGACATGGGCCGCAAGAACTACCTGCGCATCGTGGGCGTGATCGAGAACATGAGCTACCTGGCCACCCCCGACGGCGAGCATCACGCCGTGTTCGGCTCGGGAGGGGGCGAGGCTCTCGCCGCGGAGGTAGGGGTGCCGCTGCTGGGCCGCATTCCTCTCGAGGCTGCTGTGGCCCACGGCTTCGATACGGGCGAGCCTGCGGTGCTGGGCGACGGCCCGGCCGCCGAGGCCTTCAAGTCGGCGGCCCAAGCCCTGTCCGAGGAACACGTGCCACCGGTGGAGATGGCCGGCTGCAGCGCCCGCATGCTCGACGCCGCCGTGGCCGCGCTCGACGCGCTGGACGCGGTAGACGCGCTGGACGCTGCCGACGAGCCCGACGAGCCCGCCGAAGCCGACGAGCCCGACGAAGCCTGACCTCGTCTGGCCGGCTACCTGGCAGCTTCCCAGGGGCCGCTAGGGGGCGTCACGCGCCGTGATCCCGTGGATCGTCAAGGACCACGACCAGGCCCGGCCCCAGTTCGTCGTCGACGCGACGCTGCAGGATGGGGACCAGCATCGATGAGGGCAGGACGCATTCAGCGCATGCCTCATCGGGAATGTTTAGCCGGAAGGTGACTATGTTGCCGGACCGCTCGGCGGTGAGGTCGGCTCGATCGGCGCGCAGGCCCTCGGCGAGGTCCTCCACAACATCGTCGAGGTCTCTCAACTGGTTGGCACCGGGTCCCTCAACAGAACCGGCGGGGGGCGCATCCGTTGCGTCGCCGAGGAGGAGGCTCTCGACCGCGGGCGTGACCGCGTCGGCCAGAGCGGCCACCTGCTCAGCGGTGAGGCTGGCCACCGGATGCGGGACGGTGGCGAACGGGTAGTCGGCGAATCCCTGGAGCACCGCCATGACCAGCCCGGTGGCCCGGAACGGCTCGGTCAGGATCGCGGCCGCGGGCAGGCCGAGCTCCTCGAACCGGACGGCGTCGAGCACACTGCCCGACGAGCAACTGCCTCAATCACCGATCGCCGCGATGATGGCGGTGGCGTCGGCGGCCAGCATCTCGACGTCTTCGGGACTGGCCGGGAAGCTGGAGTCGGGTTTGGTCACCAGGATCGTGCCCCGGATCCGATGCCTGGCCCTCAGGTTCTCAGCCACCCGCTGGAGGATCTCTCGGCCGCGGGTCTTGCCGTTGTTGACCAGCCCGAGCACGGCGCCGTCGAGGCTGGCGGGCCGGGCCGCCGGCCTCTGGTTGCCGTTGGACGGGGCGAGGGTCGGATCGATGAGCGTGACGGTCACGGGGCGGTCACCTCCGCGGTTGGTGGCGTGGTCGGTGCGACGTTCACGGGACAACTATCTCCGAAGTGACGAGCGGGACGCTGCGGTTCCGGCTCCAAGTCGGGAAGAAGGCCGAGTGCCCGCCGGCGTCGCCGCCGCCCACCATGAGCGCGATGTCATCCGGGCAAGTCCCCCGCCGCACCACGATGTCCTCGTCACCGGGATGGACGGCGGGGTCCGACGCCATCCACCACACCGGATCGAACCCCTCGACAAGGCCGGCCGGCTCTACCTTGCCGCCTCGCTTGACATCGGCGAACGAGCGAGCCGAGTGCTCGAACAAGTACGCCTGGACCTGGGACCGGCTCCACCCGGAGGCCGCGATCTTGCGAGCATGCTCGGGCGCGAACACGATCAGCGAGCGGCCCGAGCTGAGCGATCCGAGAGCCGCCATCGCATCCGCGAATGTCCCGAGCAGCTCCGCGACCTCCGAGGAGGCGTGGTTGACGACGTTGTGGCCCGACTCGGCGGCCATGATCGTGACCGTGCTCTGCGCGGCCTGGTAGCCCCGGGAGACGTGGAACGGCTCCCAGGGGCACGACGCCTCATCCTCGGCGAAGCACACGGCGTACTTGCCGGGCCATCCCTGGGTGCTCTTGTCCAGGGCTCCGGGTATGGCCATAAGGCAGTTGCGCAGCACCAGCCGGACGGTGCGGCCGATGGTGGCGTTGGCCCGGAACCCGGGGCCGAAGAGGTTCTCCTTGTAGTGAAGTCCGATCTGGTCGCGTATGGGTCCGTTGACGCCGACGAGGATGGCGGCGCCACCGGTGCTGGCCGCGACCGCGTGCAGCTCGAATTCGGGCGCGCTCATGGCCTGAAGCACCGCGCCCACCACCGGGAAGTGCTCGGGCAGGCAGCCCGCCATAACCGCGTTGATCGCGGCCTTGTGGGCCGTCACGGCCAGGCCCCGCCACGGGTCATCGAGCAGCACCTCGTCCGCGGCCCACACCCCACCGGCCAGCATCGCGTCGATCAGCGACTCGGTCGGAGGCACCACCGGCAGGCCGTCGGTCCAGCCAGCCTCGTAGCAGGCTTCGATGGCCTCCCAGGGATCAGCCACCCGCCGGTCGCCACGAGCAGGAATCATCGACCCCCTCCCCCGGCGTGGACCAAGCAACTCACGATTACCGCAAGCTACCGGTGGAAGCTGCTTAGGCCGCTAGTTGCAGAGGCCCTCTTCGCCTACGCCTCGGTGGCTGTCGCAGATCGTTGTGCTCTCCACGGACCTGAGCACGAACGAATCCGAATCGGGGTCCTGATTCGCGAAGACGTGCAGCCGGAAACCGTGGACCGCGTCATCGGGCAGGCCCAGCACATCGACCGTGACCTCCCCCAGATCGCCCACGACCGGGGCACCCGACACGACAATGCGGGAGGGAGGCTCGTCGGACGCCACCGCGGCCGCGACGATCCGCCCCAGCGCCTCCAGCGTCTGTGCCGAGGGCGTGTCGCCCAGAACCGCGAGGATCTCGGTCGTAGCGTCAGAGGTGGCGCCCAGCGGCGAGAGAAAGGCGCTGCTCGCCCATCCCACCGCGTCGCCCATGCGGATCTCGTGCCAGATCGTCGTCGGCAGCTCGCGGGTGTTGCCGGTGGCGATCACTCCACGATTGAGATCGAGTGTGGCGATGAGTTCGTCCGAGTCGGGCTCGCGGACGTAGACAACCGGCTCGCTGCCCACGTTCATCACGTTGTCCAACCGGGCGATGATCTCACCGGCTGGCACGTCGCGGACGTTCAGCACGCTGTCGTGCGAGACGCCCACCACTGCGAGGCCTGCCCCCGCGGGCGGGCCCAACTCGAAGGGCTCGCCGGGAAGGGAGACTTCCGCGTCCGCCGGCCCCTGCTCGGATCCATCGGTGGGCGCAGCCTCGGCTCCGTCCGTCGACTCGCCGGTTGCGTCCGGGTCCTCGGTAGATGTGTCGGAGGGTGCTGCCTCCTCCTCCGCGGTGCTCCCCGCTTCGGTCTCAGTCTCAACCGGGGCCGCTTCCTCCTGCGACTCTGCCGGCTCCGACTCACCCACCGCATCCGCGGTGGAGGGCTCCGCTGCGGCGGCCTCAGCCTGAAGCGCGGCGAGGGCCTCGACCGCAGCCGCGGCCTGGGCAGCAGCCGCTTCGGCGGCAACGACAGCCTGTTGGGCCATCACCGCGGCATCTTGGGCCGCGACAACCGCCGCCTGGGCCATGGCCGTGGATGCTGCCGATGCTTCGGCCATGGCGGTCGCCACATCAACTGCTTCCTGAGCGGCGGCTACATCGGCCCGCGGCTGCTCGGAGTCAACAATCTCGGCCGGGTCGCTGTCCGAGTCGCCCACGAGCGCAGCCACCAGCGCCACGATGGCGACCAGCAGCGCCACCAGCGCGAGCAGCAGCGCCCGCCTGGCCACCGCCAACCCGAGCGACATCGTCCCCGGCGCCCTCGGGCCTGTGTCACTTGCCATCTCGCACCACATCCAAGTATGTCAGGCCATCGATCTGAGGCCGGACACCCCCCAATGGATGCGGCCGGGCGCAGCGCCCGCCCACTCCGGGGCAGCCTCAAGCCCTTACGGGCTGCGCGGATAGGTGAGAGCCTGTCATGTGGCAGCGGTGTCATTCCCGCTCTTGTTCGCTGCGCTCACGGGCCGCCCGGGCCACGGCCTCGCTCACCACCATTCGTGCATGAACTGCTGCCTATCCGCTCGGCCTCCGGGAGATCAGGTCCAGCGCTCGGCCGAGGGTGTCAAGGCGTTCATCGACGGTGTCACCGGCCGGGTACAGGCGCACGGTGTCGACCCCGGCCGCGGCCCATGCGGCCAGGCGGTCCCGCACCATCTCGACGGTGCCGATGAGGGTCGTGGCCAGCACCATCTCGTCGGGGATCGCTGCCCCTGCTCCCTGCCTGTCGCCGGCCAGCCACAGGCGCTGCGACTCGGCCGCCACATCGGCGAAACCCTGCCGGGAATAAGCCGAGTTGAAGTAGTTGGAGCGGCCCGAGCCCATGCCG
Source organism: Candidatus Aldehydirespirator sp. (assembly GCA_965220645.1). Classification (GTDB taxonomy): domain Bacteria; phylum Actinomycetota; class Acidimicrobiia; order Acidimicrobiales; family Aldehydirespiratoraceae; genus Aldehydirespirator. The sequence continues at coordinate 191,273 of OZ244836.1, forward strand.
CCCAGGCTGAAGGCCAGCCCGGCCCGGCGGGCGTCGATCATCGTGGCCAGTTCGGTCTCGTCGCGGGCGAAGGCGACCTCGGCGCCCTGGCAGATATCGATGTCGTCGAGGGTCCGCCCGGCCCGGATCGCGCCCGCTCGCAGGTGCCGGAAGTACGCGTCGCCGGCCCCCTCGGGTATGAAGCTGGTACCGAGCCAGCCGTCGGCCCGCTCTCCGGTCAGTTCCAGCATTCTGGGCAGCATCGAGGCCAGATAGATGGGCGGGGCAGTCACCGGCCGGATCGACAGGCGCAGCGACTTGCCATCCCCGCCGGGCAGGGGCAGCCGCAGATGACGGCCCTCGTAGGCGATGCGCTCACCGGAGAAGGCTTGCGCGATCACCTCGAGCGTCTCGGCCATCCGGCCCACCGGATCGGCGAAGCTCACACCGTGCAGGCCCTCCATGACCTGCGGACCCGACACTCCCAGGCCCAGCACGAACCGCCCCTGCGACAGCTCGTTGAGCGTCAGCGCAGTCTGGGCCGTCATCACCGCTGAGCGAACTCCCACCTGGAACACCGACGCGCCCAGCATCACCCGCTCGGTTCGGGCCGCGAGGTAGCCCAGCGGCGAAGCCGCGTCGGACCCCCAAGCCTCGGCAACCCACACCGCGTCTACCCCCAGGGCCTCGGCCCCGGCCACGAAGTCGACCCGTTCGGCCCACGGCCCCGAATCCGCGGTGACCTGGACCGACGTCCTCACGGCCGGCCCCGCCAATCCGTGTGAGGTTCTTGGCCGCTATGGCCAGAGAGCTCACACAGGTCGCCAGGAGGGTGAGCCACGGTCAGGATTCTGCGGGTGCCTGCTCGATGTGCGCCTTGATCCCCTCCACGACCCGCTGCATGTTGGCCTGATGCTCGGTCATACGGCGCGCGATGATGCGCGGCTCCAAGTCGGGACGGGCCGTGATGATGTCGTCGAGCCCGGAGGGGCCCGGACCGAGAATGCATCTGAAGCGCAGGCGGGTGCCGCCCACTACGTGCTCCAACTCGAAGCGCCAGCGGGCACCGGGGTTGTCGATGTCGCTGGTGCACCAGCCGAACACTGACTGATCCTCGAATACGTCGACGAAGCACGGGACCTCCCAGTCCCCCCGGCCCGGATGGGTGTTCCGGCCCACGAAACGAGCGCCCAGAGCCGGCCCGTCATGGTCGTCCTGCCACTCGGCCCCCACGAACTCCTCGGAGAACTCCGCCGGCAGGTTGATGTCGGTGACCCGTGCCCACACCATGGCCGGATCGGCCCGTATGTCAATCTCGGCGACGGTGCCGGGACCGTCGGCCATGCACGCCGGATCGCTGGGTCCCCGCTCGTAGGTGCGGGCGTAGCCGTTGAAGTAGGCGATCTCGCGGGCCGGATGCCGCCGGGCCGGCTTGAAGTCGGTGCCGACCGTCCAGGCCACCGGGAACATGGCGATCTCGGTCACATCGTCGGGGAGACCGAGCAGTTCCTTGATCTCGGGGGCCTTGGCCAGACCGGCGGTGGTCCAAGCGGTGCCCAGACCCCTGGCCCGCAAGGCCAGGCAGAAGCTCCAGCCGCTCTGGATCACCGAGTCGAACAGGCCGGGGCGGCCGCTTCCGTCGTGGCGGCCGAGGATCACCGGGATGACGATGGCGGGCACCTCGCCCAGATGCTCGGCCAGATGGGCCGAGGAGAGCATGGCCCGCTCACGCGGGTGGCCCGTGCCGGCCAGACGGTCGCGCTCGGTGATCATGCGATTGCCGATCACGTCTCGGTAGAGATCGGCCAGGCGCTGCTTGAGTTCGGGGTCGCGCACGATGAGCCAGCGCCGGCTGCCCTGGTTGCCTCCGGTGGGTGCCTGCTCGGCGATGTCGATGCAATCCAGGATGATCTCGGTGTCAACCTCGCGCTCGAGGTCGAGGCGGCGCCGCACGGCGCGGGTGGTGGAGAGCACCTCGTCCACAGTCGCGGTGGCGGCGGGATCAATCTCCATCGAGGTCCTCCCTGCTTGGCCGGCCGTCGCGAACCTCTCGCACCTCGTCGACGTCCCGGACATCGGGACCGCCCGCGTCGAACCCACCGGGGCCGCCTGAGCTGTAGCCGAAGCCGAAGCTGCCCCGCCCGTCGGGCCCGGCCGTCCATCCCGCGACCGTGACCTTCTTGGCGAAGTGGCGCATCAGCAGCGACCTCACCAACACACGGGTGGGCAGGAACAGCAGCAGAAGCCCAACCGCGTCGGTGATGAAGCCGGGCGTGAGCATCAACGCGCCCGCGAGCAGGATCAGCAGCCCGTCCACCAACTCGGCGGCGGGCAACTCTCCGCGGTTCAAGCGGTTGCGGATCTGGTTGAGCACGCCCAGCCCTGAGCGGCGCACCATCCAAGCACCCACTACCGACACCACAATCAGCAGCCCGATGGTCTGGCCGGTCCCCATACCGCCGGCTACCTGGATGATCACATACAGCTCCAGCAGGGGCACACAGAGCAGCGCTAGGAGCAGCAGGATGAACACACCCCCAGCGTATGGGCGGGTGCGCAGGGTTGGAGCAACTGCCAGCCCCACTCGCGGCGTGCGTAGCCTTGTCGCCAACGTGCCGCCACAGGATCGACCGCCATCAGTCGACCGGCTAGCCCGCTCGCTGGCCGGCATCGACCTGCCCCATCCGTTGCTGGTGGACGCGGCCCGGGCTGCGATCGCGGCGGGCGAGCCCGACTCGGCCGAGGATCGGGCACACGGCATCCGTAGGCGGCTGCTGGCGCCGGTCATCAACGGGACGGGCGTGTTGCTGCACACCAACCTTGGCCGGGCGCCGCTGGCCTGGAGCCAGCGCGCCGACTATTCGAACCTGGAGCTGGATCTCACCAGCGGCGGGCGAGGCGACCGCCAGGCCGGCGCGGCCGGGCTGCTGGCCCGGGCCTGCGGCGCCGAGGCCGCGATGGTCGTGAACAACTGCGCGGCGGCGGTGATGCTGGTGCTGGCCGCACAGGCCGAGGGCCGTGACGCGGTCGTCTCCCGGGGCGAGCTGGTGGAGATCGGCGGCGGGTTCAGGGTGCCCGACGTCATGGCCTGGTCGGGTGCCCGGCTGGTGGAGGTCGGTACCACCAATCGCACCCGCCGGGCCGATTTCGCCGCGGCGGTAGCCAACCGCGACAACGATGTGGCCGTCGTGGTGCAGGTGCACCAGTCGAACTTCCGGATGGTGGGCTACACCGAGGCGCCCAGCACGGCCGAGCTGGCCGACCTCGGCCCGCCGCTGGTGGCCGACATCGGCTCGGGGCTGCTCGACAGCCGCTGCCCGTGGCTGGACGGTGGGCCACCGCCCTGGCTGGACCGGGAACCGGCCGCCCGCCAGAGTCTCGACGCCGGCGCGGCTCTGGTGACGTTCTCCGGCGACAAGCTCCTGGGCGGACCGCAGGCCGGCATCATCGCGGGGCGGGCCGAGCTGGTGGAGGCCTGCCGCCGCCATCGGTTGGCTCGAGCCTTGCGGCCCGGCTCGCTGGTGCTGGCCGCGCTCCAGCACACTGCTCTGGCCTACCTGCGTCAGGACGGCGAGGCCATCGAGTTCTGGCGTATGGCCGCGCTGACTCCCTCGCAGCTGCGTAAACGCCTCGGCCCCTACGACGGCCTGCAGGAGGTGGGCACCGCGGCCACACCCGGCGGCGGCACCCTGCCCGGCGTAGAGATCGAGTCGGTGGGTGTGGCCGTGCCCGGCGACCACGCAAGCCGGTTGAGGTCTCGCCCGCGTCCGATCATTGCCAGGGTCATCGACTCTGCCACCGTCGTCGACCTGCGCACCGTTCATCCCGACGACGACACCGAGGTGGCTGCGGCGCTGCGCCAGGTCAAGATCGACTCGTGAAGCAGGGACGCTTGTGTGCCGCGACGTGCGGCGTCGCCCTTCTGGTGATGGCGGGATGCTCAGGCTCGAGCGCGTCCGTCTCGCAACAGGCGGCTCCATCGTCGACCACATCGTCCACGGAACCGTCAACCGCACCAACCACAACGACCATCGCAGCATCCGCCCCAACATCGACAACGACATCAACGACGGCATCGACCACAACCACAGCCGCCCCCACAACGACCACCATCACAGCCGCCCCCACAACGACCACGACCACAGCCGCCCCCACAACGACCACGACCACAGCCGCCCCCACAACGACCACGACCACACCCGTCACGACAGCCGCCGCCACAACAACCACCACGGCCGCCCCCGCCACGTCCACCTCCACAACGACCACTTCCACCACCACAACGACCACGACCACACCGAGTCCGGCACAGTCCATCGAAGACACCACGGTCGACGGTGAGATCTCGGCGGAACCGGCAACGATCTCGCCCACAGTCCACAGACTCCGCACCGAGCCGATGTCGTTCGACGAGGCCCTCAACGTCGCCGAACACTTGTCGCCTGAGATCGTCATACCCACCGATTGCGGGCCCCCGCCTCTGAGCAGACCCTCTGTCCTCCCCAATGCACCCCGCACTTACCGGTCGGGCACCCACCAGGGCGTCGACTTCTTCTGCCCGGCCCCCGAGCGCACGGCTCTGGCCGCCCTCGACGGCCGTGTGGTCGTAGCCGTCGCAGACTTCCAGGATCCCTCCCCCCAGGATCGGGACCGACTGCTGGACACCGCCGCGGCACTTGGGACGACACCGCCCTACACGCTCGTCATGCTGTACGGCAACTACGTCGTCATCGATCACGGCATCATCGACGGCGTGGGACACGTCGTGTCGCTCTACGCCCACCTCGACGAGGTCGATCCAGGAACCTGGATCGGCAAGCCGGTCAAGGCCGGCCGACCCGTCGGGACGATCGGGAACACCGGCACCGACGCAGGCGCCAGGGGGTCGATCTACGAGGGCCTGCACCTGCACTGGGAGTTGCACATCGACGGCCAGTACCTGGGCGTCGGGCTGTCCGAGCGCCACACACGCGCCGTCTATGCGGCACTCTTCAGCTGATGCACGTAGTCGCCACTGCCGGCCACGTCGACCACGGCAAGAGCACGCTGGTGAAGGCGCTCACGGGCACCGACCCCGACCGCCTGGCCGAGGAGAAGGAGCGGGGCCTCACCATCGACTTGGGCTTCGCGTCGATGCCGCTGCCGTCGGGACGCCGGATCGCCTTCATCGACGTGCCCGGCCATGTCCGCTTTCTCAAGAACATGCTGGCCGGGGTGAGCGGGGTGGACGCCTGCGTGTTCGTGGTCGATGTCACCGAAGGCTGGAAGCCTCAATCCGAGGAGCACCTGCGAATCCTGCAGCTCCTGGGCCTGGGCCACGGGCTGGTTGCCCTCACCAAGACGAACGAAGCCGACGACGATCTGGTGGAGCTGGCCCGCCTCGACGTGGCCGAACACGTCGCGGGCACGTTCCTGGCCGACGCGCCGATCGTGGCGACCGACGCGGTGGCTGGAACCGGCATCGACACCCTCATCGACGCGCTGGAGAGCCTGCTGGCCCAGACTCCCACCGCAGCCGATCGGGGCCGGCCCCGGCTGTGGGTCGACCGGGCGTTCGCCATCAGGGGCTCGGGCACGGTGGTGACCGGCACCCTGACCGGCGGAGAGCTCGCCGCGGACGACGCCCTGGCCCTGCTGCCCGCCGGGCGCAGCGTGCGGGTGCGGGCCCTGCAGAGCCTGCACCGGCAATGCAGTCAGATCGGTCCGGGCAACCGGGTGGCGGTCAACATCGTCGGGGCGGGCCACCGCGACGTTGCTCGCGGGGATGCGATCGTGCGGGCCGAGCAATGGCAGGCCACCGACACCATCGATGCCGAACTGTCCGTGCTGGCCTCGCTCGACCATCCGGTCACCCGGCGGGGGGCCTATGTGGCCTACATCGGATCGGGCGAGCACCCGGTGCGTTTGCGGGTGCTGGGGCCGGCGGCCGTCGAGCCGGGAGGCACCGGGCTCGTCCGCCTCCACCTGCCGCTGCGGTTGCCGCTGTGCATGAGCGACCGGTTCATCCTGCGAGAGTCGGGGCGCTCCGAGACGGTCGGGGGCGGCGAGGTGCTCGATGTGGAACCGGTGCTGCCTGCAGCCAGAGCCCGGCCCGACCGCTCGGTGGAACGGATCGTCGCGGAGCGCGGCCGCATAGACGCCGAACGCCTGGAGAGGCTGACCGGCACCGCCCGCCTACCGGATGTGGGACGGTGGGCGGTGGCTCCCGAGCACCTGGAGCGGACCCGGAGGCGGCTGACCGAGGCTGTGACTGCGGCCGGGCCGCTCGGTCTCGACCTGGCCGGGCTCGACGACTTCGAGCGAGCCGTGATCGACACCATCGAAGGCATGGCCTCGGTTGAGGGACGGATCCGTCCCGCGGGAAGCAAGGATCCCCTGGCCGACCACCCGTTCGTGAAGGCGGCTGAGGCTGCGCCGTTCGCACCGCCTCAACCTGGCGACGTCGGCAGCGACGAACTGCGCCTGCTGGTGAGGCAGGGCCGGCTGGTCGAGAGCGGCGGCATCCACTTCGCGGCCGCCGCCATCGAAGAGGCGGGGCGGGTAGTCGCCCGGCTGCTGGCCGATCAGCCCGAGGGGGTGACGGTGGCCGAGGTCCGCGACGCCTGGGGCACGACCCGCAAGTACGCCCTGGCGCTGCTGGCCCGGCTCGACAGCACGGGCGTCACTCGCAGGCGAGGGGACCTGCGTATCGCCGGGTCGCGTCTCCCTCAGTTGTAGGTCGGACCGGCGTCAGGCTCGAACCGGCCTCAGGCTCGAACCGGCCTCAGGCTCGAACCGAGCGCAGCAGGAGGTCGCGCCGCTCGACCTCGTTGAGACCGCCCCAGATGCCGTGCTGCTCGCCGATGTCCAGTGCGTACTGCAGGCAGTCGGGCTGCACCGAGCAGGAGGCGCAGATGTCCTTGGCCCGAAGTTCGCGGCGGCGCTTCTCGTCGCGTTTCTCCACGTAAGGGGGCGGGAAGAAAACCGAGGCGTGGGGACCGCGGCAAGCGGCCCTCAACTGCCATTCGACTCTGTCGTGCGAGGGAAACCTCATCCCGTGCGCCTCCTCCCAGTGACGAACTACCACATGCACCTCGCGAGATACAAGCCGCTCGGGAGTTTTCTTGCGGCGCTTTCAGCAACGACGCCACAGTGTCAATGGATGTCCGGATTGTCGGAATCGTCGGCCTCGTCGGCCGGCTCAACCGTCAGGATCAGGCCCTCCAGCGCCATGACGCGGACCGGGTCGCCCCCGGAGATGGGGGTGGCCCGGTGGGTTCGGGCCCTCCATGGAGCACCGTCGATGACCACCACGCCCTCGGGATCCACGTCGTCTCGAGCGACCCCGAGTGCTCCGATCATCCAGTCGCGTCCGATCGTGGGCGTACCGAAGCGGGTTCGCACCATGGCGGGCATGCCGGCCACCATTCCAGCGAAGACCCCGACGATCCCGGCCAGCAGGGTGATCCATGACAGCAGCACCCCCTCGAACAGAGTCAGCGACCCAACTATCAGGCACACCGTGGCGATCGCGGTCCAGACCCTGGGCACGCCGATCTGTATGTCCACCGCGTAGCCGAACATGGCCACCAGCAGCAGGGCCACGGCCCAGCCTCGCGCCGGCAGCGCCGCCAGCCCGTAGCAGCCGAGCAGGAAGGTGATGGCGCCGATTCCCCCGGCGATGCCCACGCCCGCGGTGTAGAGCTCGAAGACGAGCAGCCCGGCGCCCACAAGGAACAGCAGGTAAGCGACTGCGGGGCTGGCCGCCACGTGCATGAACTGGTCGAGCAGCGAGAGCTTGGTGAAGCGGACCCGGCTCACCGGGACCCGCAGGGGCTCGTCGCCGGACGCGTCGATCTCGGTCTCGAAGCCGGGCAGTTCGAGCACGAAGAAGGGCAGGGTCGGGGCTTCCCGGGCCAGCCCGAGCTCGATGGCCTCCGCGGACGAGACCCTCTGGGAGCGCAGGCGGGGATAGACGTTCGCGAAGGGCTCAGTCAGGTGCTCGGCGGGCAGGACCAACGGGCCCAGATCGCCCAGTTCGGAACCGGGAGCCAGAGCCAGGTCGCCTACCAGGCCGGCAAGCTGGCCCACTCTGCCGGTGGCCACCGCGCCCGACGGACCGACCCACATCGTGACGGGCACCTCCGAGCGGAGGATGCGGTCGGCCAGCTCGCGGAGCCGCTGGTCGTCGACGGTGGCCCGACGGCTGTTCACCTGCAGCACCAAGCCGAGCGAGCCGTCGGCCGCGGCCTTGTCGATGGACCGCTCGATGAAGTCGGCCATGATCGGATCGAGATAGCCCGTGACTTCGACAACGTCCGCAACCCCCGGCTCCGCCTGCGCGGCGGTGTCGGTGGCGCTGGAGGCTGCGGCCGAGGCGGGCAGGCTCAGTGCCAGCGACAAGCCCAATGCAGCAGCGATGCAGCCCGCGACCCGCCGGGTGAACCTCATCGAATTGCCCTGGAAGAAGAGACCCGTCGCCGCCTCTAGGCGCCCGGATCGCGGTCGAGCGCGCTGACGGCGGCCTCAAGGGTCTCTTCCACGGGCACGATGCGATCGAAGCCCGTGGTGTGCAACAGGCGGATCAGGGTGGCGCCATTGCAGTACACCACGACCCGGCCCTCGTTCTCGCGGATGCGGCGGATCCCGCCGATCAGCGCCCCGAGGCCGGCAGAGTCGATGAAGGGCACACCACAGAGGTCGACCACGAGGCGCCCCGCGGTGGCGTGCTCGGCCAGCGCCTCGCGGAACTGGGCCACGGTGTAGGCATCGAGCTCCCCGGTGGGGCGAAGCAGGTGGTACGACTCTGCGCTGCCGCCGCCATCGCGGCGGAAAGACTCGATATCCAGCATGGCCGGGAGGATACCCGGCCGCTGTGACGCCGCGCGGCGGTGGCGGGTTCGGCCCAGCGGTGAGGCGGTACGATCTGCGCCGTGCCCGACGTGTTGCTGGTTACCGACGCCAACTGGATCGCGGAACAGTGCGAGGCGGCGCTGGGCGGCGACTACCGGCTGCACAGAGCGAGACGAGGCGCGGACACGCTCGAAGCGATCGAGCTCGTCGAGCCGCATCTGGTGCTGCTCGACCTGCAGATCGGCAACATGGGCGGGATGGCCGCATGCCTGGCCATCCGCCAGGAGGAGGACATGGGCCGGCTGGAACGCCGGCCGGTGCTCATGCTGCTCGACCGCGACGCCGACGAGTTCCTGGCCCGCCGCAGCTCGGCCGACGGCTGGCTCGTCAAGCCCATCAACCCGATGCGCCTGGCCCGCCTGGTGACATCCACCCTGGCCGAGGAGCCCGCACCCGCCTGAGGGCGTGGCCGGCACCGACCCCGGCTAGCATCGTCGGCGCTGCACACGGGCAGTGGCGCAGCTTGGTAGCGCGCCTCGTTCGGGACGAGGAGGTCGTGGGTTCAAATCCCGCCTGCCCGACAGTGGATTCTTCGTGAGTTAGAGCGGATTTACTTCGCCAGTTAGCCCAAAAAGCGTGCTTTGGCTGTGTTCTTGGCCGTATCGATGAGAACTAGAGCGGCTCTTCGGAAATGAGGGGGCAGTCGGGGCGGTGAGGGTCCGCGGCTGAACGCGAGGGATCCCCCAGAATCGGCGCTGCTAGGACAGCCGAATCGGGAGGATCCCTGTGGAGTGTGACCCTACGCGCGTCTGCGAGTTGCTGGTGGGATTGGGCGATGTGGAGGTGATCGGTGTCGATGACGGTGCTGAGGGGCCGTTGCGGGTGCACATCCGCGGGCGGGCACCGAGACCGCTGTGCGGGGGATGTGGTGGGCTGGTGTGGTCCAAGGGCGAGCGCAGCGTCGAGCTGGTGGACCTGCCGGCGTTCGAGCGGCCGGTGCGGCTGGTGTGGCACAAGCGCCGCTGGCGATGCCCCCGCTCGGGGTGTGCGGCGGGCTCGTTCAGTGAGCAGGACTGCGCCATCGCGCCGCAGCGGGCGCTGTTGACTGCGCGCGCTGGCCGTTGGGCGACTCGCCGCGCCGGGCGTGGCGAGGCGATAGCGGACACCGCGGCGGTGCTGGGCTGTGACTGGCACACTGTCAACGCGTCGGTGCGGCGCTGGGGCCAGGCCCTCTTGGACGCCGACGGCGACCGGATCGCCGCGGTGGTGGCGCTGGGCCTCGATGAGACCCTGTTCTGTCGCCGGGGCCGGTTCGCTCAACGGGCCTGGAGCACCAGCATCGTCGACGTCGCGCGGGGCCAGCTGCTCGACATGGTGCCAGGCCGCACCGCTGATGGGCCTGCACGCTGGCTGCTGCGGCGACCACAGAGCTGGCTGACAGCGGTGCGCTGGGCGGTGCTGGACCTCTCTGGCCCCTACCGCGCCGCCTATGACACCGCGGTGCCTGACGCGAAGCAGGTCGCTGACCCCTTCCATGTGGTGCGCCTGGCCAACACCGCGCTCGACGAGGTCCGCCGCAGAGTCCAGAACCAGACCCTGGGACACCGAGGCCACGCCCACGACCCCCTCTACCGCGCCCGCAAGCTGCTCGTGTCAGCCTCGGAGAACATCACCGACAACGGCCGCACCAGGCTGCGGGGCCTGCTCGACGCCGGAGACCCCTACGGCGAGGTCCGCGACGCCTGGCACGCCAAAGAGACCCTGCGAAGCATCTATGACATCGCCGACGCCGAAGTCGGCGCCGCCACCGTCAACCAGCTCGCCCAAGACCTCCAAGACCCCGCCATGCCCCCCGAGATCAACCGGCTGGGACGCACCATCTCGAACTGGAGACACCAGATCGCCAACTGGCACGCCGCCAGAGTCACCAACGCAGCCACCGAGGCCGCCAACAATTTGATCAAACGCGTCAAACGCGTCGCCTTCGGATTCACCAACTTCAACAACTACCGGATCCGAGCCCTGCTCTACGCCGGCAAACCCAACTGGGCCCTCCTCGACACACTCACTCCCCCCTGAAATCCGAAGAGCCACCAATGCCAGCGTCCATGCCACTGATGGCACCGCGGTCGGCACCATCACCGACGACGACGCAGGCGGCGGTCGGATCTTCCATTAGGGACCAGCGAGCCGAGCGCTGGACGGCTTTTCATTCAACCCAGTACCCCTGGCACTAGAGCCCGAAGATCCAATCAGGCAGAAGCCCGTGACGCGCACCTAGCGGCCACAACTAGGCCCTGTGTGCGCTACCTCGACGGTGCCGCGGCCTGTCGTCCACGCGGCCACCTGGAGCGCACACGCGGCCACCGGGAGCGGACACGGAAGCTGGTGATAGCCGCCGCACGCGCCAGCCACAGGATGCGCCTGGTGCCTGAGCTGGCTAGGCGGGCCGCTGGATGATCGTCAGGTCACTAGCGAGGGGAGCGGCTTGCCGACAATCCGCTTCACCACTCGTGTAGGCAGGTAGGTGCGGTCCGCTAGCTGCTCAGCGGACATACCGGATAGAGACGCCGCAAGCTTGAGGTACTGCGGTTCTGGCACTGCACGGTCACTAGATCCCGGCTCCTTGAAGCGCCAGCCGTAGGAGCTGCGCTGCTTCATCGCTCGCGTATAGGTCGCGTCATCGATCACCTTGAGGTCTTTCGCCCGCCGTACGAGAGCCGCCATCGACATCCCCCAGGTGCGCTTCAGCTGGAGGTAGCGACCCCAGTCGAGATCAGTGGGTAGCTGCGACCGGATCGCTTTCTTTGGACCGAGGAATGCTCCAGCGAAGCGGTGAGCTTGTGCCTCGACCGTTCGTGTGCCCGGAGCACGCTCGACTCGTCTGTGCATCACTAGGTGTCCGAGTTCGTGGGCGAGATTGAAGTTGTCCCGATCCCACGCGCAGTCATCTCCACCGTAGACCACGATTATCGGTATGTCATCAACTATCGCGGAGTATGCGTCGATGGCTTCATCGGTGTCTGGGTCGCGTACGACGGTAATCCCGCCAACCTCCAATATCGAGATGACATCGTCACCGATGGGATCATCGGGCGATAGGCGCAAGGCTTCCCTGGCTTGGGCTGCGGCCCGCTCGACCTGCTTCTTGGCTTCCTCGATAGGTAGATCCGGATCCACAGCTTCATCGCAGTCGAACAGCTTGGGGAATCGCACGGACTCCTGAAGCACCTTGGTGACCTGCGCCGTGGCATACACGAATCGCTTGGCTTTGCGCTGCTCACGTTTGGGCGTACGACGCAGATGCCGGAACTGAGGCGCGAGGTCTACTTGCGGCTCAGGCTGCTCAATGAAGGCCGCAGGAGAGACCCCAAGAAACGATGCGACACGCGCGATGTTGGATGCCGACAGGGTCGTATCGCCGCGCTCAGCCTGGCTAAGGGCTGATGGGCTGATCTTGGTCGCCTCGGCCACCTCGCCTTGAGTCCTACCGAGTAGCTCGCGCATGGCTACCAGCCGCGATCCAGCGAACACTGGCTGGACGCGCCGGGCCACCTCTAGCAGCTCCGCGTGCGGTTGCCGCGTCACCTGTCCTGCACTCTTGGTGCTGCTAAGGGCCGCAACTCGTCCACCCGGATTCCGCCAGGCAGGGAACTATCCGTCATAAATCGCGCGCGCCATCGGAATTCAGTGTGTTAGACTTCAGCCATGCACGATACTCGTCGCTCATCAAGGGCCGCTCGCGGCGCTGGCCAGGACTCCACAACAAGGCATTCCGGCCTCCACGCGCTGGAGGGCTTGCACGTCCTTGCCCCCTGCACTGAACATGCATGGGGTCGGATTGTAGCACAGACCCGCTCTCAGATCATGGAATCTTCCATGGTGGGCACTCCCACGCGCCGCGTGAAGCGGGTCGAGTCTACATCTGAGGGGAGCCGGCAGGCCCGAGATCGTGCTGCAAGATCCACAACTAGCCTTCGAAAGGAAGGACTATGACTGACAAATCACAAAACTCCACTGAACTACCAACGGAGGTACACACCATGAACGGTGACACACAGATCATCGTGAGCGGCCGCGAATACAAGGTCAAAGGCCCCACCGTCACTTACAAAGAGATCGTGGAGATCTGGAACAAGCTTCATGAATCCGAAGGAATACACATCATCGGTACTCCCGGCATCGACTACGAGGACGACCTGAAGGGCAAAGACGGAGTCCTCCTGCCGGGGAAGACCGTCGACGTCAAGGACGGGACCAGCTTCTCGGTGGACCCCGAACACGTCTCGTAATGGACCCCCTCGACACGTTCGGGGAGCAGGTCGGATTTACCGTCGAGGTCGAATCTGACGTTGTTCGGGCCGTTGGCGTCCCTTGTTTGCTACAGAACGGGAATGTCAGCCGTTGCACAATCGAGAAATCCTACGACCCTGCAAGCGGTCGACCAGACAAGCGCTTAGGTAACGCCCTCCATGCAGTGCGCATCCGGATCGACTCCACCGAAGCGCACGACAGTCTCGTCTACAACGCCGACGGAACAACTATCGGCAACTGGGTCCGGGGTGACAGGTCTACGTGGGCAGACATCTCCGTCAGGAAAGGCAGCCAGAATAGACCAGAAGATGATCTTGCACCCAAGGATGTGATATATCGATATGCTAAACGTATAGTTGGTGCTGTTGCTGCCTCTAATGGCTCATCCCTGATTTCTCTTGTAGCTTCAGACCTCTTCAAGATCCCCAACACCTTTGAAGCACGATCCGGTATCGCTCCCGTTCAGGACCGCATCCGCCATACGCGCATCGCCATCATCGGCGTAGGTGGCACGGGTGCCCACATCCTGGACCTCTTGGCCAAGGCGCCCGTCGAGATCCATCTTCTGGATTCCGATGACCTCGACTGGCACAACTTCATGCGAGCGCCGGGCGCCCCGACCACAGCCGAGATCGAGTCACAAGACGACGAGCCTCTCACCAAGGTCGCCTACTATCACGCCAAGTACTCGTCTTTCCGAGATGGCATCCACGCCCACGCCATCCAGGTGGACAGTCCGCTCCAGTTCGCGGAGTTCCTCGAAGCCCATCCCATTGACTTTGCATTCGTGTGTATCGACCAGCTGCCCGATGACGACTCACCGCGTCAGGATGCTGTCTACGAGGCGCTCTCGGAGGCAGGCATCCCGTTCATAGATTCCGGTGTGAGCATCACGGTGGACGGCACCGCCATCAGTGGTGCAATAACCACCAGCTTCTACCCCGCGGGCTCCATGGAGTGGAAGGATGCCATACCGAATGCGCGCGCTCATGGTGATCTTCCCGGCTATCGAAACGTCCAGCTCCCGGAAGTGAATGCGATGGCGGCATCCCTAGCCGTGATGGAATGGCGGCGACGCACAGGGCAATACATCTCAAGATCCGATTCCTTCCTCCACCGATTCCGGCTTGAGGGCCCTCGGATCGTCCTACCCCCCAAGGAGTGACACCTCTGAGGCTCCGTCCCATCTTCGTAGACCTGTTGCCTGAACCGGCCTCGATCAAGGACGGCGAACTCTGGATCAGCCACAAGCACCGGACGGTCAACTTGCGTTGCCCATGCGGTTGCGGCCACCTGACCGTCCTGACTCTGCATCCAAGCCGGTGGCACGTCCGTTTTGATGGCAAGACCGTCTCGCTCGACGGTCCCACAGGCGGGTCCGTCTGGGCTAGTTCCGGCTGCGGCAGCCACTACTTCATACGGAACAACACAGTCATTTGGGGAGGGCGGATCGATCCGGACCGACATGACGAATACGCGTACGTCGAGCGGGAACGGCTGCTCGCATCTCAACCGAGCAATGTGCCGCCTCGCTCATGGCTTAGCCGTATGTTCCACTTTCCATCGCTCCGGAAACGGCGAGATTCCTACAGCCCGCGGGGAGGCAGCCAATCCAGTTAGCAGCCTGCTGCTGTAACGAACAGTTGTTCGCCACTCAGAATGTTGCAAACTCGGCGTTGAAGTTCAGGCTGAGCCACTAGACGGATTCGCGGTGGGCCAACCGAGCCATCTAGGAATTCGGCAGCGGCATGAGATCCGGTAACGGAGAGATAACCATGGCGAAGATACGAGAGTTCTTGAAGGGTTGGCGCGAGGATCGCCGCAGGCGACGGAGAGCGGCCAGACCCTTTCGCTTCCCGTGGGCCATCGGCGTTGCTGCAGCGGTAGCCACGCTGTTCTTCTACGACGAGGCGGACCCGAATGCTCTGAGTCTTGGGTTGGCAACGCTGATCACCGTGAACGCCGTCGTCGTCGGCCTCAGCTACGCGACGATGCAGAAGGTTCTATCGCTGACGGCCCGGACCGACTAGCGCGCATCGTACGCGCACGGCGTCACAGACATGGTCACCAACTCCTTGCTGGGCATTCTGGCAGGGATCGTGTACTTGGTCTGGAATCCCCTCGGCGGAGTGCTCCTGCCATTTGCCGCCTTTGGTCTTGTGAGTGCTCCTGCTCTCTTGCCAGTGTTGGCGGCTCAGGAACGTAGAGCGCAGAAGGCAGAAGCGAATCTGGCTATAAAGAACCTGACAGACGACGACATGGATGAAGACACGCCGACAGATGAGGCAGGCTCAAGAGACTCCGGGCTGCCTCGTCTGCGCCGCCGCGAGTTCGTTGCCGATCCCTCCGACCCGTTCATGGACGATGTGTTGAAGCGAGAACCGCAGGTCAAGGCGTTCTGCGCCGTGGTAACGGGGGTCGCGGCCCCCGCCGTGCTTTCCCTTGACGGAGGCTGGGGGACCGGCAAGACCGCGTTCGTCAAGATGTGCTCGGCTTGGATGCGCTCGGAAGCCTCCCCGCAGCCTGATGTAGCTGTCGTGGAGTTCAACGCATGGACAGAGGGCTACACCGGCGAGCCGCTCAAGGACATCGTGGAAGCGGTCACGAGCCAGATCACTGACGCCGACACCGAACGACGCAAGGACATAGCGCGGCGACTGGAGTTGCAGGCAGCACGAGTCGCTTCAGGGGGCATGGTCCCTGATGCCATCGTCGCTGACGGGGTGGGGCCCCGCCGCGACATTGTTCGATTCAAGAAGACGCTCCGCAGCTTCGTCGCTGACGGCGGCGGGCGGCTGGTGGTGTTCATCGATGAGCTGGACCGCTGCCGTCCCGACTACGCCATCGGTGTGTTGGAGAAGGTCAGGCACATCTTCGACGTCGCCGGAGTCGTAGTTGTACTCGCCGTGAACCGTGAAGCGCTCGAACACGCCGTCGGAGAATTGCACGGCTCCAGGGACGTCGCTGAGCGCTACATGCGACGGTTCGTGGACCAAGCGACACGCCTGACCGACCCCAGCCGTGACACGACCAAGAAGTTCCTGGAGCACCTCTACCAGGAAGCGGGCATCAGCTCACGCATGAAGCAAAGGAACTACGGGCGTCTCATGTTCGAGGCGCTGGCAAGGCCAGAGCACTCAAGCTTGCGCGACCTCGAACAGGCTGTGCATCGTGCGGCCTTCGTGTTCGCATCGATCCCACGAGGCTCCGATGACGACTCCGACCCGATGTGGGCGTCGGAACAGGCGGCGATGACGCTGATGATCCTCCGGGAGGTGAACCGGGAGGCGTACCGCAGATTCGTGAGCGGCTACGGGGACGCGTTCGATGCAGCGCGGGGCTTGAGAGCCACTCCTCCTGGCGGATCGACGCTCAATGTCACAGAAGCGGTCCTCCAACGAATGGAGCTGGCACTGCTGCTTGCCAAGCGCAGCGGCGTGGAACCGATGCTGAACGACCAGTTCTGGAATCGCTATGACGAGGCAGGCCTCGAAGAGCACGGAAAGAAGATGCAAGAGCTGTACGGGAGGTTCTTGGGCCGCATCCTCGATGACGAGCCAGACATCGAGCATCTGGCGGGTCTCATCGAGATGACCGCCTTCGACCCGCCAAGTAAGCCAGACGCTCTAGACGTCGCGGCCTGACGGACGCAGCAGGTGGTGACCAAGATGTTCACGGACGACGAAATGGACGAGATCATCGCTAGCGCTCAGGCTCTCACCGACATGCCAGCCGAAGAGCGCCGGGCGGCGGACCTGTTGAAGGAACTGTTGGGCGGCGAGTACACCCCACGCGATACCGCCGGTGCGCAAGGGATGCACGACTTCGACCTGCAGCTCGATGACGGGAGAACCCTCGCAGTGGAGGTCACCACCGACACATCCAGCGTCGACATGGCCTTCCAGGATCAGCTCCAGCGAATCAGTCCGCTCGACGTAACGGGACTGACCCGGGTGTGGCGTGTGAACCTTGCAACCCCTGGCGACGGCCCCGACGACCGGCGGGCGAGCCGCAAGCGCGTGACGACGCTCCAAACAGAGTTGCCCGACATCCTCCTACACCTCGAAGTAGCCGGGCTGACGAAACTGAGTGTGCCGCGCGCCGCGTACCGAGACGATCACCCGGCTCAAGAAAAGCTGAGAGATCTCGGCGTGCAGCTGTGTTTCTCGTACGACGCCTCGCCCGACGAGAACCCGCGAGTGCTCTTTGGACGTGCTTCGCTCAGCGGTCACACCGGGCCGAGCATGATCGCGGTAGCGGTGAACGAGAGCTTGTTGAACAAGGTCGAAAAGCTCGTCCAGGCCAAGGCCGCCGGAGCGGCTGAGGCCCACCTGTTCCTCTGGTTGACTTTCGGGCAGGAGCACAAGCGAGGAGCCAATGCGATTCCCTTCCGAAAGCATCTCGGCCTAACGGGGTTGGAGCAGATCGACTTGCAAGGCATCGACGCGGTCTGGGTCGCCGTTGACGCCGGTCCAGGTCACGCCCCCGACTGTCGACACCACTGGCCCATCCTGTGCTTCGACGCAGACGGATGGCACGACTGGCGGCTCAGGAGAAGCCCCTGACCCCGACTCTGTCACGTTGGGCGCTGTGGGCCTACGTCGCCCGGTGCTGCAGCCTGTAGGCCACGTAGCCATCTGGAGCGCACACGAGGCCACCGGGGCCAGCCCCGACGCTCCTGGCACGGAAGGCGCTTCGCTGAGTTCAGGCAGCCAACTGCTCGGTTGAATCCGACAGCGGGTGATGCTCTGAGCAGTAGTACCGGGCATGGTCGCTGATGACCCGGCCGGCAGCGACCTCTTGACAGTTCGGCTGGCTGCACCATCGGATATTCCTCGGATTGCGGCATCCTCGCGGGTGGTGTGCACGCCGCTGGTGGCGGGCCGTGATGCGCTTCCAGCTCTCCAATACCTTGAACCACTCGCTCATCTGGTGGTCCAAGTGATCCTTCTCGTCGGACTCTGGCGGCGGCTCCACCTTCAACAAGAAGAACGAAGCGAGCACTCGGCACACGGGCGCGGGCAGTACCCGACCCCAGCACGACGGCTCAACAAACGGGAGCGTGTCGTCACTCCCGCCCCATGCCTGGGCGTTGAACCAGTACCCGAGCGCCAGCCACCACGTGAACGGCTTCCATCGCCGGATGGCGTCGGCAACCATGATCGCTGCCAGGCCACCCAAGAACGTCATCAGCCCCTGGAACATCGCAGACCTCCCGAGTCGAGTCTGCTGGCTGGCCTCACGGCGCTCCTCCGAGCCGATTGATCTTCTGTATCAGCTTGTCGGCCTGCTTCTTGTCCTTCACGATGGTCGCGAGCGTGCCGTTGGGATCACGGTGAAACGCCCGACTCATCCTCTCGTGATACACCTGAGTCGCATGCTCGGACCAGCGAGCGCGGCAGAACATGCAGAAGTAGTCCAAGGTGCCGACGTATGTTTCGAAGGCGTACTTGACCTCCATCGCCGTGTGGCCCGGCTCGGCCTGTGCCGGGTCCATCGCGACAATGTGGGGGCATACGCTCTGCAACTGGCCGAGCAGCCGCCGCCGCTTCCGGAGGTCTCGTTCTGTGCCGGAATCTTGATACTGGTATCCGAAACGGAGCATGGGCCTGAACCTAGGTCCGTCTCAGCGACGGGTTGGTGATCGAACGCTGGCGCTTGCAGTTCATCTCTGCACCTTCCTCCAGGAGCAGCTTCCGTAGCGGCTCCAGCGGTTCCAACCGTCGGAAGGCCATCTTGCTGGCCGCGTGGGAGGTGGGAGCCAGCCGTCCGGCGACGCCTGCTGCCAACTCGACGGCGACCCCTGCTGTATCGGGGTGCTCCACCATGATGCGGTCTAGGCAGCCAAGGTCCACTGGTCGTCCTTGACGTAGGTGCGCGGAAGGCGACTCCGTCGGCGTGTCAGGGGCCGCTGGTACATCCTGACCCGCACTCGCCGCCATCGTCGGCGGTGGTGCGGCAGATGCCGCTTCGTGGATACGGGCACGAGTGCCCTCCTCTCTGCTGTCCGCCCTGTTGGGGGGCGTGCTGTCAGCCTTGTGATGCGACAGCACCTAGATGTTGGCAGATGGCCCGACGCAGGGCGCGGATCCCATGTACGCGCCACGGCCCCCGACAGCAGAGACACCGGGGGCCGTGGACTTTCGACCTAAGGGCACACAGCCACTCAGCTCGCCAACGGCCGCAAGTGTAGGAGTGGCGTCGTCGGGATCGGTGGATGCCGGACCCGATCCGGGAGCGGTCTTGGCCTCGGCTCTCCGTCCTCTTGGGAAGCCCCGACGCTGCGCTCCGTGGCCCTATCTGGGCCCTATGGACGCTCCCTCGATGGCGCTGCGGCCTGTCTGCCGCGCAGCCACCGGGAGCGCACACGCAGCCGCCTGGGATCGACACGGAGGCCATCGAGAGCTGACCGCACGCTCCGCCACGACGCTCTCCGCTAGCGATAGCGGCCTTCGCTTCCTCTCACTGCAGCAGTGCACGTTTTGGCCAGAATTGAACAACCTGGAGGTGCTAGGTTGTCACGCCAAACCCCTAGGTCAACGCCGGTTTCTGGTCACTCAAGCTGGCTGCAACCGCCTCCAAGAATGGGCAGCCCCCTACCCGTTCGATGGGCTAGGGGGTCGGAGATCGCGGCGAACATCGACGTCAAACGAACTGACGAAGTATCCACAGTGTGTGATGTGTCAAGACATAGGAACATCGCGAACCCACGAACGTGGGTGGAGTTCCTGCCTAGCGGCGCCCGCGACCGCTTCGCTGAGGAGCTGACCCGGACACTGCTTGCGGCGGCCTCGGTAGACCTCTACGCGTCCGTCGCGCAACTAGTGCGCGAATGGAAGGCGACAGCCGAGATTCACGCCGACCCTGAACTCGCTCGCCAGCTCACCGGGCCCCTGGAGGCTGCCGGCGACATCGTCGCCGTCCCGGCCGGCTGAGCGCTGCCCACTCCGGCCACCCCAAAGCAACCGGGTAAGTCTTCCTATCGCCTGCGGGCAGCAGCGCCCGCGAACTGCTTGAACGGATTGAGCGGGAGGGAGCGCCCGCTGATCGGGACGCCGCAGCGGAGGCTCTGAGGTTCCTTCCTGCCGAGGGTAAACCCAGCGTTCGGCAAGTCCGTGATGCTCAGGCCGCTCTAGGAGGAAGCCCGGTCGTGACGACCTGGAGCGCTTTGGACGACTTACACGACTCAGCGCCTTGCTCGGCGGCACAGTCCAGCGGCCGGTGGGGCTGCGGACGGCTGGCGCCGGCGCCGGTGGCGCTCGGCCGTTACGGTCCGGTGTGTGGGAGCGGACTCGGGGAACGAGTCATGGGCTTCGTCGCCTGGGACCCGCAAGTCGATGCAGGGCAACCGCAGCCGCGACACCAAGCCCGAGATGGCGGTGCGCTCTGCCGTGCATCGGCGCGGCATCAGGTTCCGGGTGTCGGCGCGACCTCAGCCGGAGCTGGCCCGCACCGCCGACCTGGTCCTGCGCAAGACCCGCATTGCTGTGTTCGTCGACGGCTGCTACTGGCATGGATGCCCCGACCACCACACGCAGCCAGCCACCAACTCCGAGTACTGGGCCAACAAGATCGCCCGCAACATCGAGCGCGACGGCGAGACCACCGCATACCTCCGGCAGGCCGGATGGACGGTGCTGCGCTTCTGGGAGCACGAGGACCCAGAGGTCGTGGCCGACCAAGTCCAAACGGCCGTGCAGTCGGCCCTCGCAAGTCGGCGTGGCGGTTGAAGACTACGGCAGGTGTCGCAGCTCACCGCCGCTGCTGGACGCCGCCGAGACCTGCCACTAGGTCGAGAACTTCAGCCTCTACCTCCGTACCTCGCCGCCACGCTGACCGGGCCCGGTCAGGGGCCCAGGCCCCATCTCCACACCGCAAATTATACCCGGTCGATACTGCAAGAAATACTCTGCTAATGCAGCAGGACATACCGCTCGGTCGGCCTCTTCATCAACTACAAAGGTCGTGCCTGAACGCGTCGACGACCCCGATGTGGACGACCTACTGATGGCGCGATCCGGTGATCGCTACGGTCGTGCCGTCAGCTTCGATGCGCCGTCACGATCGACGGCGGCGCCGACCAGCGACTGTCGGGGGCGCGGTGTCGGTCACGGCCCGTACCTCAACGCCCACTCGATCTTCCCAGCGAGGTTCTCGGCGGCTTCCAGTTCGGCGGCCCGGAACCGGTCGATGCGGTCGAGTTGCTCCGACTCGGGTTCGTCGAGGCCGATGGCACCGTCAGCATCCTCCATCGCATGGCGGCTGGTCCGGACCGCGTACCAGCGCACCGCTGCCCCCACCACCTCATCCTTGGTCTCGGCCTCCAGCATGTCGACCACCTCTTGAGTGTTGCTCATCAAGCGGTCCCGCTGTCTCGGTGTCCAGCGAAGATCGACCGGGGGGCGGCGACACCGCGGCGGATGATGTCGCGTTGACGCGCCACACGCCGGCGGCGCAACTCGGCGGTGGTCTCGGCCATGGCGTTCATGCTACGCCCCGACCCAGTTGGGGTCCACGATCCGTCCGGCGGCGCGGTTGGCGGGGGCGTGCTCGCCGATAGTGCCGGACGAACGCCACCAGTAGTCACGTTCGACCGGCAGCCGCAATGCCTCCAGTTCGAAGAGCCGGACCTAGCCGAGTTCGGGGGTGCCGAACCAGCCGTCCCAGAGCCCGAACAACAGATCCGGTTCGTCGGTGCTGCGCTTCTTACGGGCACGAGCACTCGGAGGCCGCGGCCGACCGAGTCCTAGTGGCCAGCTAAGTTGAGACTATGAAGTCGCTGAGCGATCTTGTCGACCTCACGGAAGCGCAGGCGCGGTCGCAGTGGAGCAGGGTCTTGCTACGACAACCGAGGCCTCGTCAGGAGCCGTTCACGCCTGTGGAGGTCATCTTGTGCTACGGGCTCTTCCGGCTGGTTGATCCGCACCGCTACCGCGGAGGGTCAACCGACCAGGCACCACCGATCGTGCACACGTTGTCCAGCCTGTTCAAGCGGTCGCCGGGGTCCATCACCAGCAAGATGAAGAACCTCGACGGTTCGCTGTCCCACTCGGGCGCGCATGAGTGGCGATTCTTCGCGGAGATGTCCGTCGACACCCGTCAGTTTCCCAGGCTGTACGACCGCGTGCTGCACGCAGCGCGAGACATGGGGATTGGACCGGAGCGCCTGCCGGACTTCCTCGCGTTGGAGGGTTCGGGCGACTTCGACCTTCTTGGCCAAGAGGAACTGGCCCGACACACCTTGGATGAAGTTGTCGCGATCCGGGCCGCGAGACACCGTGCTCGGCTATTGGCTGACGACGCTTCCACCACGCGGTTGGCAGAACATCAGGTGCGTCTAGGACAGCATCGATTCGCGAGGAACGTACTGGCGAACTACGGCAACAGTTGCGTATTCTGCGGGTTCGCCCCCCGATCACTTCCCAGACACAAACTGCTGGTGGCCTCTCACATCAAGCCGTGGGCCGTCTGCAACGACAAAGAGCGCTTGGACGAGCGCAACGGCGTAGCGGCGTGCGGGGTGCACGACGCGGCTTTCGACACCGGGCTCATCACGGTGAACGGCGGCCTACGCGTCCACCGTGCACAGCGTCTGGAGATCAGCGCGCGTGACGACCCCGGCGTGGATCGCTACTTCGGGCAGGTCCTCAGCACCAAGCTGGTGCTGCCGAGCGGCGCGATCGCGCCGGACAGCGCCTACCTGGAGTGGCACCGCGAGAACGTCTACGTTGGTGGTGGCTCCGCCAAAGCAACCGCGTAGTCCGGAAGGCCCGCTGGCTAGATGTCCGCGCCCGTGGCCGCGGTCATGAAGTTGCGGTAGAGCTGTTCGGCGTCGGACACGAAGCCGGACATGTGGCGGTCGGCGTCGGACGCGAGGGCGTCGATGGAACCGGGGCCGAGGGTTGACTCCAGCGCCTGGCGGTAGGCGTCGATGGCACCCCAGTTGCGCACCGTGTCGTCCTCGACCTCCACGTGGTACTGCATCGACCAGGCCCGCTCGCCGACCCTCATGGCCTGCACCCGGCACACCGGCGAGCTGGCCAGCACCACCGCATCCTCCGGCGGCTGGGCCACGCACACCGAGTGCCACTGCAGCGCGTGCTGTTGCTCGGCCATCTGATCGAAGATCGGGTCGGTGCGGCCCTGCGGCGTCAACTCCACCGGCAGCACTCCGATCTCAGGCGGGCGCTGCGGACCGCACGTACCGCCCAGAGCGTCGGCCAGCAACTGGTGGCCCAGGCACACCCCCAGGAACGGGCGCTGCAACTCACGCACCCAGCGCCGGATCGCCTGCTTCTCGGGCACCAGCCAGGGGTGCTCCTCCACATCCCACACATCCATCGGGCCGCCCATGACCCACATGGCGTCGTAGTCCTCCAGCGGCGGGATGGGCTCGCCCTCGTCGAGCTCCACCGCGGTCCACTCGACGCCGTCGGCCCTCAGAAAGTCCCGCAGACGGCCGGGATGCTCGCAGTCGATGTGCTGCAGCACGAGCAGGCGCACGCGACGAAGCTACCCCAGTCGCGGACGGGCACCCTGGTCGGGCAGTAGCCTCGACTGGCAAGACTCAACGCCGACAGGAGACGGCCGCGTGAGGGAACTGCTACTCGAGGGTCGGGTGTCCTGGCGCTCGGAGCGATCCGGCCAGAACAGGACCGGGCAGAACCGGACACTGTCAATCGGGCCGACAAGGATCTTCGGTCTGCGGCGGCTTGCGGCCACCCTCGCCTCCGCCGCGATCGCAGCCGTCGTGGTGGCGCTCATTGCGTCGGCTGCCGGAGCGGTGGCCGCCAGCCTCGGCGCCCGCTGGACCGCCAGGCGCAGGGAACAGGGACTGGACGATCCCATCGACGCCGTGCAGCAACGGGTCCGCGAGGCCAGGGGATGGATCGACGCCCGCCGATCGTCACAAGACAACGCCCCCGGCAGCCACCTATGACGAGCAGGGACAGGTCGCACTCACCCACGGAACTGGCAGCGGAGAAGGCCCAAGACGGCGCTGAACGCTGCCAATTCACTGCAGGTCGCGCCCGACGACGACGCGCCGCCTCAGCCTGCTAGCCCCGGAACAGTCTCCACCCGGTAGCCCAACTCGATCGGCGGCAGGCCCGGACCATCCAGCTCGGCCCGGAAGCCGGTGCTTGGCCGTATGCCGCCGATCACGGGCACGGTCCCGGTGAAGGCCACGAAGCAGTCCGGCGGGCGGGCGGCCCACGGTATGGCCGCCACCAGCTCGAGCGGATGCAGGTTCGCGGCGGCCGATCCGTCCTGGTACGGCACGTCACCGTCGATGCGGCTGCGCAGCACCAAGTCGTCCCAGCGGTCCCCCACCTCGGTCGCCGACCAGCCCGACAGGGCCACCGGTTTGGGGCAGACCCCCTTGGACGCGACGATGTCGACCGCCTCCAGGGCCCGGTCAGTGTGGTCTGACCCGACCGTCACGAAGGCCTCGTCGCCGTCGACCACCACCACGATCTCGGCCTCTCCGGAGCTCTGCGAACCGGCCACCGTGATCGACGGCTCCTGGGACACCAGCCAGGGCGGGAACACCATGAACAGCGGGATGCTCGCCGGCCGGGGCACCCCGAGGGCGGCCAGCTCGTCGATGTGGTGCTCGACCGCGGCCCGGTCGCGCCCCGCGTAGCCGATCACAACCAACGCCTCGGGCGCGAACACACGCTCGGCGCCGTCGATGGACAGCCTCATCGCCCGCTCGGCCTTTGATTCCCGCTCTTGTTCGCTGCGCTCACGGGCCGCTCGGGCCACGGCTTCGCTGCGAGCCTCGCGAGGATCTTCATTAACTGCCGCACGCGCGCTCGGCCGCTAGGGGTTGTAGCCGCCGGTGCGGAACTCCACCATCA
This sequence comes from Candidatus Aldehydirespirator sp., assembly GCA_965220645.1. Taxonomy (GTDB): domain Bacteria; phylum Actinomycetota; class Acidimicrobiia; order Acidimicrobiales; family Aldehydirespiratoraceae; genus Aldehydirespirator. The sequence goes on from OZ244836.1 coordinate 216,259, forward strand.
GCACGCCCGACTCGCTCCGCCACGGGCCGTGCGGCATGCCCGGCGGGCGGCAGGCGTACATCCCGGCGGTGAAGGTCTCGCCCAGGCGCAGGTCGGTGAGGTCGCCCGACACGATGTAGACCTCCTCCCAGAAGTGGTGGGTCAGCACCCCGTTGGGCGACGAGTCCACCCCGGGCGCGAAGCGCATCAGCCGGGTGTAGGCCCCGTCAGGCTGGCCCTCGGTGGACAGGATCATCTCGTCGATGCCCTCCACCGGACCACCCGCCGGACGCCACTGCCCGTCGGGGACGTGGAACTCCAACTCAGGTTTGTCGGCCATCGAAGTCACCCCAACTCGTAGATCTTGGGCTCTAGGCGGTGGTTGATGTTGCGGGCGCCGTCCTCGGTGATCACGTAGGTGTCACCCATGAAAACGCCCTTGATGATGTCGGTGGTGCAGGGGTGGATCTCCACGCACATCGCCATGTTGGGCTCCAGCACCACGTCCTTGTCGGGACGGTGCGAGGTGCCCACGAACGGCCCGGCGTCGATCGGGTTGAACACGCCGTGCACCAGCGGAGCGACGATGGTGTAGCCCCGCTCGTTGATGATGCTGCCCGCGGCCCTCAACTCCTTGGCGGTGCATCCGGGCTTGAGCTCGGCCACCACCCGGTGGTAGGCCTCCAACATCACGTCCAGCAGGTCGGCGTAGTCGGGCGGCGGCTTGGAGAACACCATCGCCTTGCCCGTCTGAGCCTCGTACCCGTGCCCGTCGCGGGCCCCGACCTCCATGAGCAGCACGTCGTCGGAAGTGATGGTGCGCCCGATGGGCCGGGGCCGCTGGAAGCCGCTGGTGGGGTTGCTCATCGACTCGCTGCCGGCCAGCACCATGCACGGGATCTCGCCCCGCTCCTCCGCGATCGTGGAGTAGATGATCCGGAACAGGTCGTGCTCGGTCATGCCGGGGCGCAGCTGCTCCATCACCGCCACCTGGGTGGCGTCGCCGATGCGGGCCGCCTCCTCCAAGCAGGCAACCTCCTCGTCGGACAGCACCAGCCTCATCTTCCAGAACTCGTCGGAGTACTCCTCGAACACCAGGTCCGGAAAGGACTCGGTGAGGGCGGCCCAATGGTCCCGCGACACCGACAGGTACGGGGTGGGATTGATGATGCCCACCCGGCCCTTGCTTAGGCCCAACTCGCTGAGCCGGTCCACCAGGATGGTGCGGGTGTTTAGGGCGCCCCGCACATCAGGGAATATCGAGCGGGTGACCCGGTCGGGCAGGCGGGCGTTGAGGCCGAGGATGGCCAGCGTCGGCTCACCGGTGGCGGGGAAGATCACGAAGCTGTCGAGCTCCATGGTGCCCATGTAGTTGCTGATCCAGCGCACGTTGGCCCAGCCCCGGTCCCACAGGTGGGCGGCGCTGGCCACGAGCAGGCAGTCGAGGTCATGCTCGGCCATGAAGCCCCGCACCAAGGTGTGGCGCCGGGCGAACTCCTCATCGGAGAAGGTCGGCCAGTCGTACCAGTCGTGGTTGATCGGATGGGGGTAGGTGATGGCCCTCGGCCCGAACCGCGGGGCGGACATCACATCGGTCATGGAGTCTCCTCTCCTAGGTGCCCCGCCGGTCCTGGGGCCTTCTTGTCATTGGCATCGCCGGCGTTGCCGGGCAGGTCAACGCGCACCAGAGCAGCGCCCCGGCGATGGTCGGCTGCGCCGAACGTCTCGGAGCCCTGCGGATCGGTCCCGGCGATGGTGCAGCTTCCGAACAGGTCACTGTCGGAGGCCGCGCCGTCAGCGGCGATCGGGTGGCCGCGCCGGGCGAGTTCCGAGCCCAGATCCGACCGGATTCCGGGCTCCAGGAACAGCAGATCGTCGGCGTCGGGCAGCCGGGGCGCCCCCGACAGCCAGCGGGGGCCGTCGACCGCGACCTGCGGACCGGCGCCGTCGTCAATGATGGCGCGCAGAACTTGGAAGTTGGTCTGGACCTGGCCCCGGCCGCCGGGGGTGGCCCCGACCAGCCGCCGGCCACGATGAGCAACGTGGTAGCCGACGAGGGTGTGCAGGGGCCGCCGAGCCCGGTCCGATCCTTCGGTCCGGTCGACCCGGGCGGGCTGCTTGGCCAGCCGGTCGTTGAGCACGATTCCCGTGCCCGGCACCACTACCCGCGAGCCGAACTCGTTGAAGAGGCTGTGAATGAACGTCACCATCAGGCCCCGGCCGTCGACCACCGACAGGCAGGTCGTGTCGGTACCGGAAGCCACAGCCGGATCCACCGGGACACCCGCCGGCGCCAGCACCGACCGGCGCTGCTCGGCGATGATCGAGCACCACCGGTCCAGCGAGTCCTCGCTGAGAGCCGGCATCACATCGGACGCCTCCTGCCAGCGGGACATCCCGGCGAGATCCGAGAAGGCGGCGTGCTTGCAGCGCACCATCAAGTCGATCCGGTCGGCCTCGCCGTCGATGAGACGACCGCCGAGCCTCTCGTAGAGCAGCAGCTGCTGCAGCAGCACCCAGCCCATCGACACCGGCGGCGTCACCGACACCTTCGCCGAGCCGTAACCGACCGTGATCGGCGGCTCGAACTCGCAGGAGTGTGCGGCGAGGTCGTCGGCCGACAGCAGCCCGCCGAGCCGGCCCATCGTGGAGACCAGCGCCGAGGCCAGCCGGCCCTTATAGAACGCCGACGGCCCGTCCGCGCCGATCTCGCGCAGCGTGCGGGCCAGAGCGGGTAGCCGGAAACCCTCACCGGCACTCGTGCCGTTGCCGACGCAGAACTCCGAGACGAACGGATCGTCGGGACCGACTGCGGTCCGGACCCGGTCGAGGGCCCGCCCGAAGGAGTCGTCGAGGGCGAACCCGTCGTCGGCGAGCGCCGCCGCCGGTTCGATCAGGGCCGCAAAGGACCGGGATCCGTAGCGCTCCCACAGCCGCCACCAGGCATCCACCAAACCCGGAACGGAGACCGACAGCGGACCGAATCGGGGCAGGGTGCCGCCGGGAATCGGTGTAGTGGCCAGGGCTCCCGGCACCGCGCCCGCACCGTTCAGCGCCTCGATGCAGCCGTCGGGGTCCGACACCAGAGCGAAGCCGTCGCCGCCCAGTCCGCACCAGGGCAACTCGCGCACGCATTGCACTGCCGAGGCCGCGATGGCTGCGTCCACGGCGTTGCCTCCCGAGGCCAGTACGGCCCCGCCCACGTCGGCCGCCTCCCGGCAGCCCGCGCTGATAACGGCCCGACCCGGGCTGGACAGGTCAGACAACTGCGACCGCCTCGACTTCGATGAGCATCTCAGGATTCTTGAGGCGGGCCACGAACACCGACGACCGGGCGGGCAGGGGCTCCGGAAAGTGCTTGACCCACTGCTCGTTGAGGGGCCCGGTCGGCGTGCCCTCCTTGAGATAGACGGTCGTCTTGACCACATCGGCCATGGACGCCCCGGCCGCGGCCAGGATGTTGCTGATATTGCGCAACGCCCAGTCGGCCTGCTCGCCGATGTCGCCCATCTGGCCGGTGTCGCGGTTGCGCCCGGCCTGGCCGGCGGTGAACACGAGGTTCCCTGCCCGGATTGCCTGGTTGAAGGGTCCGGTGGGGGTGGGGGCACCGTCGGTGCTGATTGCGACTCGCTCGGTCATGTTGCTCGCTCCTGGCTGGTAGCGGTCTCTGGGGCTCGGGTCCGGCCGGCGGGCGCGATGCTCCGCCAGTGGTGGCACCGGATCGAATGGAGCGCGTCGGCCCGGCCGACCGGCTCCGGCAGGGGCTCGGCGTCGGCGCACTCCGGGGTGGCGTAGGGGCAACGGGTGCGGTACCGGCATCCCGACGGTGGGTCGAGGAGGCTCGGCAGTTCGCCCCGCACCAGCCGGCGGGCCGTCTGGAGCCGGGCCGCGCTCTCGGCATCGGCCCGGGGCACCGCCGAGATCAGGGCCTGCGTGTAGGGATGGGACGGCGAGGAGAACACTTCGGCCGAGGTGCCCGTCTCCACGATCTTGCCCAGGTACATCACCGCCACCCGGTCACTGAGGTGGCGCACGACCGAGAGATCGTGGGCGATGAAGAGGATGGCGAGTTGCAGCTCGTCGCGCAGCTCGTCGAGCACGTTGATGATCTGGGCCTGGATCGACACGTCCAGCGCCGACACCGGCTCGTCGCAGACCAGCACGGCCGGGTCGGTGACTATGGCCCGGGCGATGCCGACCCGCTGCTGCTGCCCGCCGCTCAGCTCACTGGGCAAGCGCTCGGCCACCGAGGTTGGCAGCCCCACCAGGTCCATGGCGTCGGCCACGGCCCGCATCCGGTCGGCGCGGTCGCCCATGTTGTGCACTCTCAGCGGCTCGCCGATGAGGGTGGCCACGCGCATGCGCGGGTCGAGCGAGCCCCGGGGATCCTGGAACACCATCTGGATGCGGTGACGCCGGCGTCGCAGCTCACGGCGCGACAGGCCGGCCAGATCGGTGCCCTCCAGGTGCACCGATCCCCGCATCGTCGGCACCAGCTGCATGACAGCCCGGGCCAGAGTGGACTTGCCGCAGCCGCTCTCTCCCACCAGGCCGAGCGTCTCGCCCTCGGCCAGGTGAAGAGACACCCCGTCCACGGCGGTGATGCGACCTCCGTCGGTGTCGAACCCCACAACCACATCGTCGACCTCCAGGACCAGCGCGGTATCAGCGCCGTTCAACCTGGCCGCGGTCGGTGCGCCGGCGACCGCGGCAGCCCCGCCCTCGCTCATGGGGCCCTCCTCCAGGGGCGTCCCGCCCTCGCTCATTGGGCCCGCCTCCAGGGGCGTCCCGGGTCGGTGGCCTCGTTGGCCCGCTCGGTCGCCAGCCAGCAGGCGCTGGCGTGGTGGGGCCCCACCGCCACCTCCGGGGGCACCTCCTGGTGGCAGCGGTCGAAGGCGTGGTCACAGCGCGGCGCGAAGGCACACGACGAGCCTCCCCCTCCAGTGATGGGCGGCTGGCCGGGAATGGGGTGCAGCCGCCCGGTGTGGGCTTCCTCGAAGCGGGGCACCAGCCGCAGCAGACCCTCGGTGTAGGGGTGGTTGGCCCGATCGAACAGGTGGGCCATGGTGGCCTTCTCCACCAGCTTTCCCGCGTACATCACCTGCACGTCGTCGCAGGTGGCGGCGACCACGCCGAAGTCGTGGGTGATGAGCATCAGGGCCATCTGCTCGGAGCGGCGCAACTCGTCGAGCAGCATCAGGATCTCGGCCTGCACGGTCACATCGAGGGCAGTGGTGGGCTCGTCGGCGATGAGCAGGCGGGGGCGGCAGGCGATGGCCAGCGATATCATCACCCGCTGGCGCATGCCTCCGCTGAAGCTGTTGGGCAGTTCCTCCGCCCGCCTCTCGGGGTCGCTTATCCCCACCCGCCCCAGCAGCTCCACGGCCTCGGCGGCGGCCTCGGTGCGTCCCATGCCGCGGTGCAGGCGCAGGGACTCGGCGATCTGCTCGCCGACCGCCATCAGCGGGTTGAGCGAGGTGAGCGGGTCCTGGAAGATCATGCCGATCTGGCCGCCTCGCACGCGGCGGAGCCTGCGCTCGTCGGTGCGCAACAGGTCCTCGCCGTCGAAGCGGGCCGAGCCCGAGATCTCCACGTCGTCGGTGATGGCGAACAGGCGCAGGATGGACCGGGCGGTCACGCTCTTGCCGCTGCCGCTCTCACCCACCACGCCGAGCGACGCCCCCGGCGCCACCGTGAAGCTGACGCCGTCCACGGCGTGCACCGGCCCCGAGGCCGTGTTGAAGGTGACGTGCAGGTTCTCCACCTCCAGCAGCGCAGAGCCGCTCATGCCGCCGCCCCGGGACAGCCCAAGCGCCCGCTCATGCCGCGGCCCCGGGACAGCCCAAGCGCCCGCTCATGCCGCCGCCCCGGGACAGCCCAAGCGCCCGCTCATGCCGCGGCCCCCGAGCGTGCCTCCCAGTAGCGGCCCAGCAGGTTGAGAACGAGCACGGTGATGCCGAGCAGCACGCCGGGCAGGATGGTGAGCCACCACGACACGGCCAGCAGGGGCCGGCCCTCGGAGATCAACAGCCCCCAAGTGGTGTCCGGGGGCTGCACGCCCACCCCCAGGAAGCTGAGCCCGGCCTCCGACAGCATCACATGGCCGATCTCGATCACGCACAGCACCAGGATCCGGGGAGCGACGTTGGGCAGCAGGTGACGCCCGAGGATGGTCGGCGCTGAGCAGCCGGTGGCCACCGACGCCTCGATGAAGGTCTCCTCACTCAGTCTCAGCGCCTCGGCCCGCACCACCCGGGCGAAGATCGGCCACACCAGGCACGGCAGCACGATGATCAGGATGGTGACGCTCGGCCCCAGCAGGCTCAGCAGCAGGATGGCCACCAAGAACATGGGCATGGCCGTCTGCGCCTCTCCCAGACGCATCAGCAGCCGGTCGGCCCGCCCTCCGAAATAGCCGCCGAGCAGGCCGAACAGCACACCGACCCCCGCGCCGATGAGCGTGGCGGTGACCGCGATGAACAACGTGAGCCTCGTGCCGATGATCATGCGGGAGAAGAGGTCCCGGCCCAAGGTGTCGGTGCCCAGCAGGTGCAGTCCCTCCGTCGAGGAGCTTCCGGGCGACAGCAGGCGGGCCCGCAGGTTCAGCAACTCAGGATCATGCGGCGTGAAGACGCCGGGCAGGATCGAAGCCGCCGCCAGCACCAGCAGGAACAGCACCAGCACGATCCAGCCCCGCTTGCCCAGCGTGCCGATGAGGCGTCCCCAGACGCCGCGCCGGGGCGCCGCGTCTGGCGCGGTGCCCGTGATCGCGCCGGTTCCGGGCCTGTGCTTGGCCACCACGACGCCCATCAGCTCGCCCTGATCCTTCGGTCTATGAACTGGTAGCCCATGTCGATCAGCAGGTTGCTGAAGATCACGAACGCGCCGGCCACGATGACCGCAGCCTGCAGGACGAAGAAGTCCTGGCGGTGCGCGGCATTGATCGTCAACAGGCCCAGCCCCGGCCAGGCGAACACGTACTCGATGGCGAAGACCGCCCCGCCCCACATGCGCACGTACTCCCAGCCCACGATGGTGGCCGTGGTGACCCCGGTGTTGCGCACCACGTGGCGGCGCAGGATGCTCCACTCGGTCAGGCCCTTGCTGCGGGCCACGGTGACATACGGTTTGGACATCTCCTCGAAGGTGGCCGATCGCACCAGCTGGTAGATGCGGCCGCCGTGGACGATGCCCAGGGTGGCCGCGGGCAGCACGATGCTCCCCGTCTGGAAACGCCCGGAGGTGGGCAGCCATCCGAGCTGCACCCCGAAGAACAGGATCAGCAGCAGCCCCAACCAGAAGTTCGGCACCGACAGTGCAGTCACCGACAGGAAGTTCGAGGCCTTGTCGAAGGGCTTGCGGGCCCGGGCGCCGGCCACGACCCCCGGCATCACCCCCAATACGGCCGCCGCCCCAAGGCCCACAACGGTGAGGATGATGGTGGCGGGCAGCGCCTCCTTGACCGCTTCGATGGCGGGCCGCTGCTGCCAGGTGGACTCTCCGAAGTCGAGGAGCGCCAGCCCGATGAGGTACTCCCAGTAGCGCTCCGTGACCGGTCGGTCCAGCCCGAACTGGCGGTGGATGTCGGCGATCTGCTCGTCGGTGGCGTCCACCGGAGCGAAGACCAGCGCCGGGTTCCCGACGACGTGGGCCAGGAAGAAGATGATGGTCACGACCAGCAGCAGCACGATGACGCCGTCCCGCAGCCGTCGCAGCAGGAGGCCGCGCAACCGCGGTGGCGACGCCGTCGTCGTCTGCATTACTTGTGGGTGCTCAGCTTCTTATGGGCGCTCAGCCCGCCCGGCCCGAACCCAGCCGTAGCTGGGGTCGGGCCGGGATCAAGCTGATTCCAGCCATCCAGCCGTTAGCGGAAACTCATCTCAGCCACCGGATACTCGTCATCGAGCCGGGGCTCGTAGACGAGGCGCTCGGAGGCGCCATAGATCAGGTCCTGCTGCAGCAGGTAGATGGCATGCGGGTTCTCGTGCAACAGCGCCCAGCCTTGCTGATAGAGGCTGTCGCGCTGAGCCTGGTCGGTCGTGGCAATGGCCGCCAGGAACCGGGCCGTCACCTCCTCGTCGCAGAGCTTGCTGGACGTGCCGCCTTGATCGGGGCAGATGACGTGGCTGCGGGTGCGGGCTCCGTCGAACCACTCGTTGGAGTTCCAGCCGTAGCGCAGGTCGTAGGCGCCGGGCTGGTCGCCCTTGATGCGGCTGCCGGCACGGAAGGCGGTCCACTCCGCCAGTTGCACCCGTGCGTCGAAGCCGATGTCGTTGAGGCTCTTGGCCACCACCTCAGCCGTTTCCTTGCCCCGCAGATAGCGGTCGAACGGCGCGTAGAGGTCGACGCGGAGTGGGTTGTCCTCGTCGTAACCGGCCGCTGCCATGATCTCGCCGGCCTGATCGGGGTCATAGGGGAACGGTCCGATGTCGGGGTTGAATCCGAGGTTCCCCGGCGCCAGGTGCTGGGCGTTGTTGGGCCGGGCGTAGCCCTCGTACAGCGTGTCGGCGATCTCCTGCTTGTCCACCGCCAGGTTCATGGCGATGCGGATCTCGGGCGGGCTCAACTCCGGGCGGAGGGCGTTGATCGTGATGTAGCTGAACTCCGGCGCAGCCACGCTCAGCGCCTGGGGCACCAGGGCGACCTGCTCGGGAAGGATGTCCAGCACCAGGTCGACCTCGCCCGCCTGCAGCGCGGCTAGCGACGTCTGCTTGTCGGGGATGATCCGGACGCTGAAAGCGTCGATCGGCGGCGCCTCGCCCCAGTAGTTCGGGTTGCGCACCGCGTTGATCTGCTGGCCGCGGTCCCAGGACTCGAGCATGTAGGGGCCGGTGCCCACCGGGTTCTCGCCCACGGTGTCGCCGGTGCCGGGAGCGATGACCGGCAGCTGGGCGATCTGCAGCGGCAGTATGGCGTTGACCCCGTCGGTGTGGATATCGACGGTGTAGGTGTCGACCACCTCAGCCGACAGGATCCCGTCGATGTACGAATCTCTCTGGGTCGAGTAGTCGGGGTGCAGCATGCGGTTGAGGCTGTCGGCCACGGCCTGGGCGTCGAGGGCCTGGCCGTCATGGAAGGTCACGCCCTCGCGCACCTGGAAGCGCCAGGTGTCGTCGTCCACAATCTCGGGCAAGCCGGTGGCCAGCACCGGCACCAGAGCGGTGTCCGAGGCCCGACCGAGCAGCGACTCGAACAGGTTGAACGTGACCACCCGCGAGCTGCGGTCGTTCACGGCCTGCGGGTCGAGCGTGGACGGCTCGGTGGTGACGGCAATGGTGACCCTTCCGGGATCTCCGGTCGGGGCAGCCGCCTCCTCCTCTTCCATCTCTTCCTCGACCGCCATGGCGGCCTCCTCGGCAGCCGCTTCAGCGTCGGCGGCTCTCGACTCGGCCTCGGCCGCGGCTTCTTGCGCCGCCGCAGCCTCCGCCTGGGCCGCCTCCAGCGCAGCCTGCGCCTCGGCCTGCTGCTCCGCGCTTGCCGCGGCAGCGGCAGCCTCGGCCTCCGCCAGGGCTGCCTCGGCGTCGGCAGCAGCAGCAGCCGCCGCTTCAGCCTCGGCCCGTGCAGCGTCGGCTTCGGCCTCTGCCGCCTCGACGGCGGCGGTGTCAACCACCGGAGCGGCAGGCTCTGCCGCCTCGTCGTCGCCGCAGCTCGCGGCCACTAGCGTCAGCACGAAGAGCGCCGCTAGAGGCACCCTCAGTTGTTGCCAGATGTGTCTCATGTTGCTGTTTCCTCCTTTGGGTCTGTGAACGTGGTTCATCAGATCTAGGTCTCTTCGGACCGGTGGAATTGCTCCGCAGCCGCAGCTGCGATCTCGTGGTCGATCTGGGGAGAGCCCCCGCCCACGCCTATGGCGCCCACGCACACGCCGTCGGTGAACAGCGGGACCCCACCCGGGTTGACGGTGACGCCTCCGGGGATGATTTCCACGAGACTCGTACCGAACAGGGGCCGGTCGGCCCACTGATCGACCAGATCCTTGGTGGGCTTGGCGAAGGCGGCCGCCAGCCGAGCCTTGCCCATGGCCATGTAGGGACCGTGCCAGCGCTTGCCCCGCACCACAACCAGGGGATGCCCGGCGTCGTCGTGCACGGCCACGGTGGCATTGATGCCCCGCTCGGCCCCGATGGATCGGGCCTGGTGCACCAGCTCCAGAGCCCGCTCAACGTCCATTGCTGTCCCGCCCGTTGCCGCTGCGAGCGTCGTCGTCCCAGGGGTCCGACAGCAGGCGCAGGTAGCTGGCCGCGTTGTCGGCCATCAGCTTGCGCAGGGCCTCCTCGCCGATCACAGGGCCCCAGGAGATCACGTTGTCGGTGCTGTTGGGGTAGTAGCACTCGGGATGGGGGAAGTCGGACTCGTACATGAGCACGCCATCGCCGAGGATGTCGATGACCGCCTTGGTCATCTCGGGTCCCTCGTGCTGCTCGATGGCGCAGAACACCCGGCCCATCTGCACGTACTCCAACGGCGTGTGCTTCAAGTCGGCGGGCACGGCCCCCTTGACGTAGTCGATCTGGCTGGTGAGCCGGATGATCCAGTGGGGCAGCCAGCCGTGACCGGTCTCCACGGTGGCCACCCGCAGGTTCGGGTAGCGGTCGAGCATCCCCGACACCAGCACGTAGGCCATGAGCCGCTGGGCCCCCCAGACATGGGCGGCGGTGCGGGCCACAGCCACGTTGCCCCAAATGTCTCGGTAGCCGGGGAAGTAGGGGGCCTCATAGAAGAAGCTGTGGTGCATGATGGGCAGGTCGGCCTCATCCATCGCCTGCCAGATCGGCTCCAGGTCCGGATCGTCCACCGGCAATCCCTCGGGCAGCACCGGCCACACCGCGGCCAGCCACTCATCGTCGGCGTGCTCGCGGATGGTGGCGGCAGCCCATTCGGGATCGGCGCCCGGGGCCAGCAGCAGTCCCTTGAGACGGCGGGGGTCGGCCGAGCAGTAGTCCGCCATGTAGCGGTGGTAGGAGCGGTACATGGCCTTGGCCAGGCTGAGGTCAAGGGCGGTGCTGCCCGGAGCCCACGTGCCCGGGATGATGAAGTTGATGTCCACTCCCTCGACGTCCATATTGGCCAGGCGGCCCTCGGAGTTGGTGTGCTGGATGCCGTCGGCGATGGGCTTCACCGCGAGATTCTGGACGCGTCCCTCGAGCGCCCCTTTGGCACCCGCGCCGCGGGTGTCGACGGAAACGTCGGGCTTGTGGCCGGCCACACGGTTGTAGGGCTGAGGATTGACCCGGACCACGCCGTAGGGATGGGTGGGATGGCCCCGGCCCGCAGTCGGCTTGGTCACTCGGACGTAAGGAGTGAGCTCGTCGGCTCGGTCCTTCAACTCTCGGTCGCCGTACTCGACGAGTACCTCGACGGAGGGGGTGACGTGGGTGTCGGCGTCGATCACCCGGTATCCCTGTCTCATGGCTTCCTCTCTGTTTCGTCAGCGGGGGACGACGTGTCAGACGTTGGGGGAGATGTCGGCTCCTCAACCACTCCGAGCGTGTCGTGCGCCACATCCAGCGTCTCGTGCATCACATGCAGGAGGCTCTGCTCGACCTTCTGCAGGTGACGGCGCATCTGCTCGGCAGCAAGGACCGCGTTCTGGCGGGCTATGGCGTCGTATATCTGCAAGTGGCCCTCGTAACCCGAGCCGACGCGGTAGCGCTGCTCGGGCGAGCGGGTGAACACCCGCCAGAAGGCCGGCTTGCGGAAGAAGAGCCCGAGCCCCGCCTCGTAGAGCTCGGCCAGGACGGCGTTCTGCGACGCCCGGACAACCGCGCAGTGGAAGCTGCGGTCAGCGGTGTGGTACTGGGTCTCGTCCTGGGTGTCCATGCGTCCGAGACACTCGGCGATCTCGGCAAGGTCCTCGGCGGTGCGGTTGGTGGCAGCCAGACCGGTGGCGTGGATCTCCAGCAGCTTGCGCACGTCGAACACCTGCTGGATGGAAGCGTCGGAGGCCCGGGCGGCGAGGTCGAGCATCCGGGGGCTGATGTCGCTGGGGTGGCGCACAATGAGCCGGCCCGAGTCGCGGGTCAGGAACCCTGACGACACCAGGCCTTGAAGCGCTTCGCGCACCGTGGTGCGCCCCACGCCGAACACCTCTCGGAGCTCGCGTTCCGACGGCATCACCGCGCCCGGCGCCAGGCGGCCCGACAGCATCTGCCGCTTGAGCTGCTCCTGCAGCCGGTCGGCGAGCGTCTCGCGGCTCAGCTTCATTCCTGCCGTCCCGACCGAGAGGCAAGTGTCTCGCGGCTGAGCTTGGTTCCCTGCCTCAGCCGAATACCGAGCGTCTCGCGGTTCAGCTTCATTCCTGCCGTCCCGACCGAGAGGCAAGTGTCTCGCGGCTGAGCTTGGTTCCCTGCCTCAGCCGAATACCGAGCGTCTCGCGGTTCAGCTTCATTCCTGCCGTCCCAGCCAGCTCAGCACGGTCGCACCGGAGTAGGCCGCGTCGAGATCGGCGCCGTCGCTGGACGGTGCAGCGAACGAGATGCGCTCGAAGTCGGCCCGGCGCTCGTAGGGGACCGAGGCATCCAGGATGGCCTTGGTGCCCACGCCGGCCTGCGACGTGCGCACGTACTCATGGCCCCGCATCCCCGGCAGGATCACGAGGTCGGATGCGGCGTCGAACCGGGTGGCCAAGGCGTAGGCCACGTCGTCGGGGTCGTGCAGGTCGATGTCGTCGTCCACCAGCACGATCATGTTGAGGTCCTTGAGCGCTCCGAATGCGGCCAGCGCGGCGTTGCGGCCCATTCCGTTGTCGCGCTCGGAGCACTTCGACAGCGCCATCACCAGATGGAACCGGTGCAGCCCACCCGGCGGCATGCAGACGTCGCTCACGATCGGCGTAACCGGTCGGACCGCCTCGAGGGCGGCCACCTCGAGGACGTGCTTGCGCAGCACGATCGTCTCGCGCCCCGCGCCGTTGATGGCGTGGTACACGGGCTCATCGCGGGCCGTGACCGCGGTCACCGTCATCGTCGGGGCCGGACCGGCCGGCGAGGCGTACCCGACGAACTCCCCGAAGGGGCCCTCGTTGACGGTCTCGCCCGCCCTGATCACACCCTCCAGAACGATCTCGGTGTCGGCGGGAACGTCCACGTCCTGCGATACCCCCGGCGCCACCGGCAGGGGCGCGCCTCGGCAGCCGCCGGCGGCGCACAGCTCGTCGCGGCTCTCGGGCATGAGCGCCCCCATGGTGGAGGCGGCGTAGACGAGGGCCACATCGGTGCCGATGCACACCGCCACCGGCAGGTCCTGGCCCATCTCGGCGGCATGGCCGAGGGCCCGGCCGAGATGGCGGCCGTGGTCGATCTTCACGGCGACCCGGTCGGGCCCGGTGAGCTGGAGCCGGTGGAACGAAGCGTTGCGCACGCCGGTCACCGGATCGCGCACGATCAGCACGCCGGCGGTGACGAAGCGACCGCCGTCGCCCGGAGCGTGCTTGAGCACGGGAAGCTGGACGCCCAAGTCGATGTCGGCGCCGCTGGTGACCCGTTGCTGGGCCGGCGGGTCGCTCACCACCGCGGGCTCGATGTCGGTGTGGAAGCCCCGGGCCAGCGCGGCCCGCAGCCTGCCGCGGTCGAGGCCCATGGCGACCTCAGACGACTCCGGGGTGGCAAACACGTTGCCGATCACCGGGATGTCGTGGGCCTTGACGCTCTCGAAGAGCAGAGCGGCGTCGGCGTCGTGGTGCTTCATGATCGCCGCGGCCTCGAGGTCGTAGTCGACGGTGCGCGACACCCTGGCCAGCAGCCCAGCACGGTCAAGGCGGCTCAGGGCGGTGCGGAAACCGGTGTCGAGCACGCCGATCGGCTCGGGGGTGGTCACGGACCGGCCTCTTCGAGATGCGGCCCCGGAGTGTCAGCCAGGCAGTCCAGCACCATCGAACGGGCCCGCTCCCAGTCGTAGTGGCGGTACAGGCGGCCCTGGACCACCGAGGCCGACCCGGCGTAGAACATCTCGTACTGGAAGTGCCGGCCCGCGAACTCGGAGCCGACCGCGTCCCATATCAGCTTCAAGAGTCCCACCCGATGCTCGGCGTCCACGTCGGGCCAGCACACGAACCGCTCGAAGTCGGCCCGCGTGACGGGGTCGTCCCAAGCGCTGACCGACGACGGCACCTGGATGGTGGTCCCGCCCGTCAGCTCCCGCAGCGCGAAGTTGATGTCGCGGTACAGCGCGGGCTGCAGCGTCATCGCTGAGTACAGCATCTCCGGGTCGGGACGAGCCACGCCGTTGGCATCGACGGTCGCGTTGTACTCCCCCGCCAGCACCAGCCCGTAGGGCACCGACGCCTGGGCCGCCACCCGGGCCAAGCCCAGCTGGAAGTTGCGGTCGGCGGACTGACCCGACCACTCCGCCAGCTGGGAGGCGAGCCCGGCCAGGAACCTGAGCTTGACCGCGTAGCGGATCTGAGCCTGCGTGTTGCCCAGCACGTGGGCGGGGGTGCGGGTGAACTGGGCGAAGGTGATCTCCGGGTCCCGGTCCACGAACACGTGCTCGGCAGGCACGTCCACGTCGTCGAACACCACCAGCGCGTCGGTCTCGTCGAACACCGCCGACAGCGGGTAGTCGCCGGCCGCGGTGACGTCGCGGCCGTAGGGCCGGCGGGGATAGATGCGCAGGCCGGGGTGGTTCACGGGGATCACCACCGACAGGCCGTAGTCGTCGGCACCTGGAGGCAAGGGCTGGATGGAGCTCACGAACAGGTAGTCCGACATCAGCGTTCCGGTGCCGAGCATCTGGGCGCCCCTCACCACCACCCCGTCGTCGCCGGAGCGGGCGATGGAGGCGTACAGGTGGGGCTCGTACTGCTCGTGGGGCCCCTTGGCCCGGTCGATCTGGGGGTGGATGATGGTGTAGGTGACGTACAGGTCCTCGTCGCGGGCCCGCTCGTAGAAGTGCTGCACGTTGTCGGCGTAGCGATCGCCGGCCTTGGCGAAAGTGTCGAGCGATCCCGAGAAGCCGGCGAAGAAGGAGGCCACATGGTCGGGGGATCGGCCCAGATACCCGTAGCTGAGCTCCGACCAGGCCTCGATGGCCAGCCTGCGGCGGCGCAGGTCGTCCACCGAGCGGGGCACCAGCCAGCTCAGGTTCACCGGGCGGCCGTCGGTGGGCGACTCGTAGGTCATGAGCTCGCGGTTGGCGGGGTCGGCCGCGAAGTCGTAGAGCCGGGCCATGGTGCGCACACCGCCGGCGAAGGCGGGATGGGTGGTGATGTCGTCAACCGGGGTGCCGTCGAGGATAACGTTGCGCCCGTCGCGGAGAGACTCGACGTACCTGTCCCCTGTGCGCATCCATCCTCCGTCGGAACCCAAGGCGCGCCGAACATTGGCCCAGCTGCCGGTCAGATTGTCTGACAACCTGCTCACTCTGTCAAACTGGGTCCGTGAGGATCACGTGAGGAGCGCTCTGGGCCGGCTGGCCAGCACGCTGGGCAACCCCAACTTCCGCCGCTACGCGGGCGCCCAGTTCCTGCACGCCGCCGGGATGTGGGCCCACCGCGCCGCGGAACTCTGGCTGGTGTATGTGATCACCGGCAGCGCTCTGTGGGTGGGAATCAGCACTGCGGTCCGGTCGGGCCTGGCCGTCGTGCTCTCTCCGGTGGCAGGAACGCTGGCCGACCGCTTCGACCGGCGCCGGATGCTGGCCTCCACACAGTTCGCGAAGGCCATCGTGGCCAGCGGCCTGGCCATGGTCACGATCGCGATGGGCGAGGACGTTCCGTTGGGGCTGCTGTTCGGAGCCATCACGGTGCTGGGAGTGATCGGCGCCCTCGACACCCCCTTGCGGCGAGCCTTCGTGCGCGACGTCGTCACCGCCGACGGAATCAACCGAGCAGCCCGGCTCCACACGTCGGTGATGTCGACGGGTCGATTCCTCGGAGGAGGCTTGGCTGCCCTCTTCCTGTACCTGGCCTCACCATGGGCCTGCTTCGCCGCAAACGGCGCGGTCTCTCTGGCGGCGTCCATGCTGGTGCTGCGGGTGGTGCCCACCACTGCGACGGTGTCGGCGGAGGCCCGGGCCGCAGGAGGCCGAGTGCTCGATTACCTGCGGCGCACCCCGGCGGTGACAATCCCGATGGTCCTGCTGTGCTCATTCACCCTGTTCGGCTGGAACCTGGAGGTGCTGCTCCCGGTGCTCGCCGACAAGCAACTGGAGGGCGGGGGGGCCACATTCGGAATCCTGGTGCTGGCAATGAGCATCGGCAGCCTGATCGGCTCGGTGATCATGGCAGCTTCGAGGCGGGAGGGGCTGGCCAGCCTCACGTTCCTGCTGGCCATCTTCGGAGCAGCTGTGGTTCCGCTGGCCGTCATTCACCAACTCGCCCTCGGCATGGCCGTCATCTTCGTCGTCGGCGTTATCGGCGGCGGGTTCTTGAGCCTTTCAAACGCCTCGGTGCAGACCGCAGCCGACCCCCGCCTGCAGGGTCGGGTGTCCGCGGTGTACGGGGTCGTCTTCGTGGGGGCGCGCGCCGTCGGCGGCCCGATCCTGGGCTGGATGGTGGACGCCTTCGGCAGCCGGGCCGCTCTCATCGCAGTTGGGGTTGGGACCACAGCGTTTGCCCTGCTCGGCATGCTCGCGGTCCGCCGGAGTCGGTTGAGCGAACCGGGTCGCCTCAGTGGCGCTTGACGCCTCCGTACTTCATACGGGTGTCGCTCATGGAGGCGGAGCGGGCCTCGTCGACACCGATGTCGCCGTCCACTAGTTCGCCCACGAACAGGGTGTGGGTCCCCAGGTCGATGGCATGGCGTACTTCGCAGTCCATCCAGGCGATGGCCTCTTCGAACACCGGCGCGCCGGTGGTCGCCTCCCTCACCGCCCGGCCGTTGAGGGTTCCGTCCGCGTAGGTGGCGGGCTTGGAGAACTTGACGAACACCCGGGTCTCCTCCGCGTTCCACAGGTTCACGGTGAACGAGCCCCCTTCGGAGATGAGCCGGTGCGTCACCGCCGTATTCTCCACACCCACACCTATGAGTACGGGCTCCATCGACAGTTGCGTGATCCAGCTCGCGGTCATGCCGTTGCGCTCGTCGCCGGAGCGCGAGCCGATCAGGGCCAGAGCGTTGGGGATCTTCCAGGTGAGCCGGTTCACGAGTTGGTCGTCGAGTGCCATGACAGCACCCTATCGGGAGGCCTGATGCGCCCCCGAGAGTTCGCCCCCGAAGGGCTGTTCATTGCCGGGGCGGTGTCGCAGTACCTGGGCGCGGCCGTGGCCGCCACGCTGTTCGACGAGCTGGCACCGTCCGGGGTGGCGCTGCTGCGGGTGCTGGGCGCAGCCGCGATGATCGTGTTGCTGCGACGCTCATGGCGACGTCGCTGGGAGCCTGCGGTTCTGGGGAGGGCCGCCGCCTTCGGCGTGTCGCTGGCCGCCATGAACCTGTGCTTCTACCTGGCCATGGACAGGCTGCCGCTCGGCAACGCGGTGGCAATCGAGTTCATCGGCCCGATCGCAGTGGCCGCAGCCGGTGCCCGCACCCTGCGGTCGGCAGGAGCGCTCGTGCTGGCCGTGACGGGGGTGGTTGTTCTGGCCGGGGTTGAGGGCGAGGGCACGATGGCAGGGGTGGCGTTCGCCCTGCTGGCCGGAGCGTTCTGGGCCGGCTACATCCTGCTCGGCCATCGGGTGGCCCGCAGCCCGGCCTCGGTGGACGGCCTCGGCTTGGGGATGCTCGCCGGCGCGGTGGCCATCAGCCCCTTCGGCGCGACCGCGGTTGGCGGGGCGCTGGACTCGCCGCTGGTGCTCGCCCTGGCCGTGGCGACCGGGCTGCTGTCCAACGTGATCCCCTACCGGATCGACCAGTCAGTGATGCGCCGGATCGACCCGCCCCGTTTCGCGCTCCTGCAGGCGCTGCTGCCGGTGACGGCCACGGTGGTGGGACTGGTCGCGCTGGCCCAGGTGCCAAGCGGTCGGGAGGCCGTCGGCATCGGCCTGGTGATAGCGGCCATAGCCGGCAGCAGGCCCCGTGGGGTCGAGACGGTCTGAGGTCGGCTCAGGCGGCGGGGAGCAGGCCGCGGTCGGCCATGGCCTCCGCGATCTGGATGGCGTTGAGCGCGGCTCCCTTGCGGAGGTTGTCGCCCGACACGAAGAGTGACAGGCCGTTGGGCCGGGTGGGGTCGCGGCGGATGCGGCCCACATAGGACGGGTCGGCGCCCGCGGCCTTCAGAGGGGTCGGAACGTCGGTCATCACGACGCCGGGCGCAGCAGCGAGGGCCTCGACGGCCTGCTCGGGGGTGATGGGGCGCTCGAACGACGCGCTGATCGACAGGGAGTGCCCGCAGTACACCGGCACCCGCACGCAGGTGGCCGCTACGGCCAGGTCGGGCAGCTCGAGAATCTTGCGGCTCTCGTGGGTGAGCTTCTGCTCCTCGTCGGTCTCGCCCGACCCGTCGTCTACCACCGAGCCGGCGAGCGGGATCACATTGAAGGCGATCGGCTCGGGAAACTTCTCGCCCGCCTGCAAGCCGACCGCACCGCCGTCGAAGGTGAGCGAAGGGGCATCCTCGCCCGCCTTCTGCACCTGCTCGTGCAGCTCGTCCACCCCGGCCAGCCCGGCGCCGGAGACCGTCTGGTAGGTGGAGACCACCATGGCCACCAGGCCTGCCTCGGCGTCGAGGCGCTTGAGCGGGGGCATGGCCACCATCGTCGTGCAGTTGGGGTTGGCCACGATGCCCTTGGGAATCGAGTCCAGCGCATGGGGGTTGACCTCGGACACGACCAGCGGCACGTCGGGGTCGCGCCGCCAGGCCGAGGAGTTGTCGATCACGACCGCTCCGGCTGCGGCGACCCGCTCGGCCAGGGCCCGGCTGGTGGTGGCCCCGGCCGAGAATAAGCACACGTCGAGACCGGCGTAGTCGGCGGTGGCCGCGTCCTCCACCACGATGGCCCGGTCCCGCCAATGCAGGGTGCGCCCGGCCGAGCGCGACGAGGCGAAGAAGCGCAGCCCGTCCACCGGGAAGTCGCGCTCGTCCAGCAGGGCGCGCATCACCCCACCCACCTGTCCGGTTGCGCCGACGACTCCGACATCCATGAGGCCGCAGGCTATCGGCGGCCCCGAGCCGCGCCCGCGAGGCCGCTGCAATCGGCCGGTGAGCAGGTCAGTAGCCGCTGGCCCGGTCGGTGGGGTCCTTGTCGAGCTCGAACGACTCGTGCAGCGAGCTGACGGCCCGCTCCATGTCGCCGGCCCGGATCACGCAGGAGATCCGGATCGCGGAGGTGGAGATCATCTCGATATTGATTGCGGCCGCGGCCAGCGTCTCGAACATCCGGGCGGCCACGCCCGGATTGGTCTGCATTCCAGCGCCGATCAAGCTGACGCGGGCGATGCCGTCGTCGGCAGAGATGTCGTCGGCGCCCAGCTCACCGATCAGACCCTCCGCGACATCCCGCGCCGATTCGAGCTGCGCCCGGGGGACAGTGAAGCTGATATCGGTGACGCCCTGGCTCGACACGTTCTGCACGATCATGTCCACGTTCACGTCGGTGTCGGCCAGCGCGCGGAAGAGCCGGCCGGCCACGCCGGGCTTGTCGGCGACGCCCGAGACGGTCATCTTCGCTTCGCTGGCGTCGTGGGTGACGGCAGAAATGATGGCGTGTTCCATGGCTTCCTCTCCGGTAACGGTTGTACCCGGTATCCAGCTGAACGCGGACCGCACGTGCAGCTCGACGCCGTAGTTCCTGGCCAGCTCCACCGCCCGCATCGCCGGCTTGGGGCAACCGCTGGCGGTCATCTCCAGCAACTCGTCGAACGAGACCGCATCCATGCGCCGTGCATCAGGCACAATCCGGGGGTCGGCGCTGAACACCCCGGGTACATCGGTGTAGATCTCGCAGTAGTCCGCGCCCAGGACATGAGCCAAGGCCACGGCGGTGGTGTCGGAGCCGCCCCGGCCGAAGAACGTCACGTCTCCGTCGCCCGACACCCCCTGCGAGCCGCCCACCACCGGAACCAGGCCGCGGGCCAGCGCTTCGGTGATGCGTCTCGGAGTGATCTGCACGATCTTGGCATCGGTGTGGGAGGAGTCGGTGCGGAATCCGGCCTGGCTCCCGGTGAACGACGCGGCGGCCACTCCCAAGTCGCTGAGAGCCATGGCCATGAGGGCGCAGGCCTTGCGCTCGCCTCCGGTGATGAGCATGTCGACCTCGCGGCCGGGCGGATTCGAAGCCACATCGGAGGCCATGCGCAGCAACTCGTCGGTCTCGTTGCCCATGGCCGAGACAACCAGCACGATGTCGTCGCCGCGGCTGCGGCGGCGCGCCACATGGTCGGCCACGACCCGAATACGGTCGGGGCCGGCCACCGAGGTGCCACCGAACTTCTCTACGACGAAAGCCACGGCTGATCAGGCTACCGGGGGCCGGTGTGCAGCCTCGTTCAGAAATCCACACCGCACATGGCGCAGGAACCCGTGCAATTCGTGGCAATCTTGGGGCGTGAGCGAAGCGCTCGCCATCGACGAGATCGTCCTGAGAGTGCCCGCGTCGGCCGATTACGCCCGGATCGTGCGGGTCGGCGCCGCCGCGGTAGCCCTTCGCCAGGGAATGTCGTTCACCGAGATCGACGAGCTCCGAGCGGCCATGGACGAAGCCACTGAGTTGCTGCTCGAGCAGCCGGCCGCGGATGGCGCCGCCATCGAATGCGTGTTCCGGGCCGGCGGAGGATGGCTCGAAGTGGAGGCACGGCGCACCGACGAGGCCACGGTCGCGGCCACGGCCGCGGCCCGGTTCAAGAAGGTGGTCGACGCCTCGAACGTCGACGCCATGGTGGAGTCCGATCGGGGCTGGCTGCTGATGCGCAAGCCCGTCGGCAGGCCCGGCAGCCGCCCCGCAGCCTGACGTCTCAACCAGCCCGGCAGCTCAGCGGCCGGTCGAGCCGAAGCCCTGATCGCCACGCGTCGACGGCTCGAGGCTTTCCACCTCCACCAGGCGCACCCGCTCCACCGCCATCACCACCAGTTGGGCGATGCGCTCGCCCCGCTCCAGTGTGAACGGATGGAGCGGGTCGGTGTTCACCAGTATCACCTTCAGCTCGCCCCGGTAGCCGGAATCGATGAGGCCGGGAGTGTTGAGGCAGGTGACGCCATGCTTGAGGGCGAGCCCGCTGCGAGGGAGAACGAAGCCGGCGCAGCCCTTCGGCAACGACACGGCCACGCCGGTCGGCACCAGTTCCCGCCCGCCATCTGGCTGGATCACCGTGTGGATCCGGGACATCAAGTCGATGCCGGCATCGCCGGGCCGGGCATAGCCGGGAAGGGGCAGGTCCGGGTCGAGCCGAAGTATGGGCACGTCGAGCACCGGCCGAGGGTAGCTGAACCGGCCTGGCGTGCCGGGTCGTTATCCTGCCGCGGTGCTCGCCTGGATGGATCTGGAAATGACCGGCCTCGATGCCGAGTCCCACTCCATCGTTGAGATCGCCGCCCTGATCACGGACAACGACCTCGAGATCGTGGCCATCGGACCCGACCTCGTCATCCACCAGCCGGACGAGGCCCTGGCCCGCATCGACGACACCGTTAGGACCATGCACACCGCCAGCGGCCTGCTGGAGCAGGTGAGATCCTCGACCGTGAGCCTGGCCGACGCCGGCGCGGCGGTGCTCGCCTTCCTGCAGGAGCACATCGACGAGCCCCGTACCGTCCCGCTGTGCGGGAACTCCATCGGCACCGACCGTCGATTCCTGGCCCGGCACCTCCCCGAGATCGAGGATTTCCTGCACTACCGGTCGATCGACGTGTCGACGGTGAAAGAGCTGGCCCGCCGCTGGCAACCATCGGTGTATGAGGGCGCACCCGTCAAAGCAACCGGACACCGGGCTCTCGACGACATCCGGGAGAGCCTGGAGGAGTTGCGCTGGTACCGACGGTCGGGGTTCATCGGCACCCAGCCCTCACAGTTTCGATGACCGCCAAGACATACACCAAACAGGAACAGGAGCCGGCATCGTCGGAGGTCACCGAGGTGGCATCCGGGGTGTTGCGGTTGCAGCTGCCCATAAGCATGCCGGGCCTCGGACACGTCAACTGCTACGCGCTGATCGACTCCGACGGCGTGGCTCTGGTAGATCCGGGACTGCCCGGTGAGGAGTCGTGGGCCGCGTTGTGCGACCGGCTCCGGCAGGCCGGCATACCCCTGCGGCGGGTGCACACGACCATCGTTACCCACTCCCACCCGGATCACTACGGGGGCAGCCACCAGCTGCGGGAGGAGACAGGCGCCGAACTGCTGGCTCATGCCGCGTTCACGTCCAGCCCCGCGGCCGATGACGCCAACGCCGACATTGACCTGGAACTGCTGGAGTTGGACCCCGACGCGCTGGTCGAGTTGTGGAAGGGAAAGCTGCAGGAACGGGGCCACACCCCCTGGGGCACCCGGCGCGAGCCACCGCCCGACGAGGCCATCAGGCTCTTCATCCAGACCGACCTCGCGGGCCGGGCGCCCCGCTTCAGGGTGCCGGAGCCGACCATCCGTGTCGCCGACGGTGACGCCGTGCGACTAGCGGGACGCGATTGGTTCGCGGTGCACACTCCCGGCCACACCACCGACCACTTGTGCCTGTGGGATCCGATCGAGGGCGTGCTGCTGTCGGGCGACCACGTGCTGCCCACAATCACGCCCCACATCGCGGGCTCGACCGACATCGACGACCCGCTCGCGGCCTTCTTCGAGTCCCTGGAACGGGTGGGTGCCTTCGAGGGCGTCAACCTGTGCCTTCCCGCCCACGGCCATCCCTTCGCGGACCTGCGGGGTCGCACAGCCAGCATCCGCCGCCACCATGTCGAGCGACTCGACCACCTGAGGGCGGCGGCATCCGAGCTCGGCAACGCCCCGGTGGAGGCCTACATGAAGGAGCTGTTCACCGAGCGGTCCTGGGGCGACATGGCCGCCAGCGAGACGTTCGCGCATCTGGAACACCTGCGTGTGATCGGCGAGGCCGACAGCAATCGCGATTCCGACGGCCTGCTGCGCTACGAATTGAGGGAACCCGAGCCCCTCGGGTGCGGTCCCGGGGCCTGACCGTCCCGATGCGGACACCTGCACGGTTGGCTAGGTCATGAGAGGCGGACGAAGCGCACGAGCCGCCATCCGAGCACGCCTATCGCCAGTCCGAGCACGGCTGATCATCGGTCTTGCGGCGGTGCTGGCCGCGACCGCGGTCGCATTCGTTGTGGAGAGCGGCTTCTCGCCCGATGTTTCCGACGGCACCAATGTGTCCGACCTCACCTTTGACCGCTTCGACGGCGGCACCGGCACCATCGCCGACTACGCAGGCACGCCGCTGGTGGTGAACTTCTTCGCTTCGTGGTGCCCGCCCTGTGTGAGGGAGATGCCGGAGTTCCAGGAAGTCTTCGAGAGCCTCGACGGACAGGTGGCGTTCCTCGGGCTCTCGCAGGACCAATCGGAGCAGGCCGCCCTCAACCTGGTGGAGTCCGCGGGCGTCACCTACGACGTGGGGTGGGATCTCGACCTCGAGGTGTACCGGGCGACCGGGAGCATCGCCATGCCCACCACCGCGTTCGTATCACCCTCCGGAGAGCTGGTCGACACCTTCGCCGGAGTGCTAGACGCCGAGTCGCTGACCGAGCGCATCGAGAATGCGCTCGGCGTTCCAGCTAGAACGTAGAACCGTGGACCTGGCCGCGCTCGCCTACCCCTTCTCGCTGGGGCTCGTCGCGGCATTCAACCCGTGCGGCTTCGCCCTGCTGCCCGCATACCTGGGGTACTTCATAGGCGTGGAGCAGTCCGGGGACTCCCAGCCGACCTCGGGTGCCAAGGCGCTGGGCGCGATGTTGCGGGCAATGATGGTGGCCCTCACGCTCACCGCCGGTTTCGTGGTCGTGTTCGGCGCCTTCGGCGCGCTGTTCGAGACGGTGCTCAGCCAGGGCACCGTGCTCGACCGCATCGGCTACGTGACCATCGTCATCGGTGTGATCATGGCGCTTCTCGGCGTGTGGCTCCTGACCGGCCGGGCCGTCAACCTGCGGCTGCCGAAGATGAGCCGGGGCACCGGCAGCCGGCGCCTGGGGTCGGTGTTCATGTTCGGTGTCAGTTACGCGGTGGTGTCGCTGTCGTGCACGATCGGCCTGTTCATCGCGGCGGTCGCAACCAGCTTCTCGGCCGACGGCCTGGCCAACGGCACCGCCAACTTCATCGCCTACGGGATCGGCATGGGCGCGGTCATCACGTTCCTGACCCTGGCCCTGGCCCTGGCCCGCACCAGCGTCGTCGGTGCGATGCGCCGGATGTTCCGCTGGATCAACCCGATCTCGGGTCTGGTGCTGATCGCGTCCGGCGTCTACGTCGCCAACTACGGCTGGTGGGAACTGCAGGTGATCGACAATCCCCGGGCCAACAACGTCCTGGTCGAGAAGTTCACCGAGTTCCAGGCGGCGGTCAGCAACTGGATCGACGACACCACCGCAGAACGCCTCGGCGTCCTGTGCGCTCTTGGAGTTCTCGGCGCCCTACTGATGGGCTGGCGCCAGGGCGAGACCAGCGTGATCCTGCGCCGCTCGGTGACCGCGATCTATGTGGCGCTGTACCTGGTGGTGGAGTTCTACTTCAACCGGGCCGACTTCGTGGTCCTGCCGGTGCTGCGCTTCCTGGCGGGATGGCCGCTGCGGGTCGGTCACTGGTTCACCGATCCGGTTCGCTTCGGAGTCCCGCTGGAAGTCCTGTTCACGGCCCTGGTCCTCTGGATCGCCTGGCACTGGATTGGACGGGTCAGGTCGCGACGGACTGCAGCGTGGGCTTCTCAGCGCTGATCGCCCATCCGGGCGTAGACGAGGTGTGCGAGCTGCGCAGCCGGTTCGGGCTGATGGCGTTCCACGGCGGGAACCTGGAGCGCACCACCGACGTGATAGCCCACGAGGTCGCGCTGCGCAGCGGGTCCTCTCTGTACGCGGTGATCCAGCACGCCCCGCTGCGGGAGCACGTGCCCTCCATCACCATCCGACCCGAGCACTCCGCCAGGCTCCAAGAGTTCCTCGACCATGTCCACACGGTGATAGCCGTGCACGGCTACGGGCGTGAGACCCAGTTCTGGAACGTGCTGCTAGGGGGCCGCAATCGGGCGCTGGCCAGCCATCTGGCCGAGCATCTGCGGGCCACGCTGCCGGAGGCGTTCGGGGTTGTGGACGACCTCGAGCAGATCCCACGAGGTCTGCGGGGACTGCACGAGGCAAACCCGGTGAATCTGCCCGCCAACGCCGGAGTGCAGCTGGAACTGCCCCCCACCATCCGCTGGAACAAGCAGGCCCGCAACTGGTCCGACCACGACGGCACCCCGCGGGCCCCCCAGGTCGGCACCCTCATCGACGCGCTCGCCGGAGCGGTCGAAGCCTGGACCGCGCCGTAAGCGGCTCGGGACTTGCCGTATCTCCCGCTCTTGTTCGCTGCGCTCATGGGCCGCTCGGCCCACGGCCTCGCCCGTATGAGCCAGATTTCTTCGCCGACCCGCTCGGCCTCTAGGGGGCGAGGCGCTCGATCACCCAGTTCGCACCAGGCGTAGAGTCCGACCGCCGGTAGCGCAGGCGGTCGTGCAGTCGACTGCGACGGCCCTGCCAGAATTCCACGGTTTGGGGCCGTACCAGGTAGCCGCCCCAATGCTGGGGCCTCGGCACCGCGGACTCCGGGGCGAACCGAGCTTCGGTCTCGGCAGTGAGACGCTCCAGTTCGGCCCGGTCGGCGATCACCCGGGACTGCGGCGAGGCGCACGCGGCGATCTGGGCGCCGCGGGGCCGCGACCCGAAGTAGGCGTCACTCTCGTCGTCGGGCAGGTGATCAACTGTGCCAACCACCCGCACCTGGCGCTCGACCGGATGCCACAGGAAGCACAGCGCGGACCGGCCCGAGGCATCCAGGTCCAGGCCCTTGGGTGAGCGGCGGTTGGTGTGGAACACGAAGCCACGCTCGTCGAGCCCCTTGAGCAGTACCGCCCGGGCCGCAGGCCAGCCGTCGGCGTCGGTAGTGGCCAGGATGACGGCGTTGACGTCGTAGGGCTTCGCCGCCAGCCACTCATCGAACCAGCGCCTGAACTGCACGATGGGATCGTCGGCGACATGCTCCTCGCTCAGTCCGACCTCGGAGTACTGCTCGCGCATCTGGGCAAGGTCCATGTCCCGACTCTACGAGCGTCAACCCTGCGCCAGTAGGTTGCCCCGGTGCGCGCCGCCCCTTCACTCGTCGTCGCTTGCGGTGGAGTGGCCGGCGCGGCTGCTCGTTGGGCGATCATCGACGCCGTCGGCTACGACGGCGGCTTCGGTTGGGGGCTGCTCGGGGTCAACACGGCGGGCTCACTGCTGCTCGGGGTGGCCGTATTCGCCACGGCTACCAGCGGGCGTGACTGGTTGCGGCTGGGACTTGGAGTGGGCTTCTGCGGCAGCTTCACCACCTTCTCGTCGTTCGCGGCGGTCGCAGCCGAGCTCGGCCGGAACGGGAATTGGGCATCGGCCGCAGCGTTCGTCCTGCTGACAGTGGCCGCCGCGGTTGTCGCGCTGGTCGCAGGAGGCGCGACGGCGCGCCTCGTGATCCAGAGCCGCACATCTTGACCGCCGTGCTGTTCGGCCTGGCCGCGGGAGCCGGCACGCTGCTCCGATGGCAGGCGGGGCGCCTGTTGCCGCGGCCGCTGGCCACTCTGGCGGTCAACGTGGCCGGTGCCTTCGCCCTGGGATTGCTCACCGGCGTCGGCGATCCCGCCCTGACAGTGGTCGGGGCCGGAGGGCTGGGCGCCCTCACCACGTTCTCCACGGTGGCCGACGACATCCGCTCTCTGTGGACGACAAGAGCAGCTGCGGCTGTGGCCTACGTGGCCGCCACGCTGGTCCTCGGGCTCGGCGCGGCGGCTGCCGGCCTGGCTGCGGCCGGCTAGTTGCAGCGAGCCACCAGCCAGAAGCCCGTGCCGGCTAGTTGCGGCGAGCCACCAGCCAGAAGCCCGTGCCGGCGTAGCTACCGGTGGCCGACCAGCGGCCGGGCAGGAGATCCATCACCTCATTGGGATGGAAGTAGATCGGGGTCTCGTCGCCCATGGTGCTGATCCACACGAACTGGCCTTCGGGGGCCAGCACCCGGTCATAGGAGGCCGCGAACATGAACATGTTCACCAGCACCATCACCGCGACCGAGTCGGTCGCCAACGGCAACGCGCTGGCATCGGCCCGCACGAAGGGCGCTACCGCCGGATCGGCAAGGGCAAGCATCTTCGGTGACAGGTCCAACGCGGCGGCCACCGGACGGCGGGCCGCGATGCGCTCGGTAGCAGCCCCGGTTCCGCAGCCGACCTCCACCAGTCGCCCCGGCGCCAAGTCTCCCCGATCCAGCGCATCCTCCAGCGGCGCCATCCGCACGTCGCGGCTGTGATCGGCGTGCCAGCCCACGCTCAGCTCGTCGAAGACGCCGGCCACGAACGATGCCCGCTCCGGCGACCAGCCGTCGCCGCCGGAGATCTGCCGGGTGACAGTTCGCATGGGGTGATCCGAGCCGAACTGCGCTGGCTTGATCACGTCGCGCACTGGATCGATCCAGGTGATGGTTCCAGCCATGCCAGCTCCCTGAGACGGATCTGTTCAGCGGCGGCCGATGACGGTCAGGCCGCCCATGTAGGGCTGCAACGCCTCGGGGACGGCCACTGAGCCGTCGGGCCGGCGGTAGGTCTCCACCAGCGCGGCCCAGACCCGGGGCACGGCCAGACCCGACCCGTTGAGGCTGTGCACCATCTGGGTGCGCCCCCCGGCAGTCGGGCGATAACGGATGTTCGCCCGCCGGGTCTGGTAGTCCCGGCACCACGACACGCTCGACACCTCCAGCCAACGGTCGGCCCCGGGGGCGTATGCCTCGATGTCGAACGTCCGGGCCGAGGCATCGCCCAGATCGGCGGTGCACAGGTCGAGAATCCGGTAGGCCAGGCCGA
Organism: Candidatus Aldehydirespirator sp.; assembly: GCA_965220645.1. GTDB lineage: Bacteria > Actinomycetota > Acidimicrobiia > Acidimicrobiales > Aldehydirespiratoraceae > Aldehydirespirator. The sequence goes on from OZ244836.1 coordinate 244,128, forward strand.
GATCGGCGATGGCCCGCTCGGCCCGATCGAGGATCTCGCCGTGGATGTCGCCGGCCTGCTCGGGGGTGCAGAACCCGTACAGCTCCACCTTGTCGAACTCGTGGACTCGCAACAGCCCGCGGGTGTCGCGGCCCGCGGAGCCCGCCTCGCGGCGGAAACACGACGTGTGGCCCATGAGCCTCACCGGCAGGTCGGGCTCTTCGACGATCTCGCCCGACAGCAGCGAGGTCAAGGGCACCTCGGCCGTGGGAATGGCCCACAGGCCATCGCGCTCGAGGTGATAGGCGTCGTCGGAGAACTTGGGCAGATGGCCGGTGCTGGTCATGGTCTCGGTGCGCACCAGCGTCGGCGGCCGGATCTCCTCGTACAGGTCACGATTGCGGTCGAGCCCGTAGTCGATAAGGGCCCGCACCAGTCGGGCCCCAAGCCCGCGGTACAGGACGAACATCGCGCCCGACATGCGTACCGCCCGGTCGACGTCGAGGATGCCGAGGTCGGTACCGATGTCCCAGTGCGGCACCCGCTGGTGTTCTCCGTAGGAGTCGGGGTCATAGCCGGCCATGCGCACCACGACGTTGTCATCGGGGCCGGCACCGTCGGGACAGTCGTCAGCCGGCATGTTGGGCACGAACAGCAGGATCCGCTGGATCCACTGCGAGAGCTGGTCGGCCTCGGCAGCCAACTCGTCGATGCGGGCGCCCAACTCCCGGCTGCGGGCCCGCAGATCCTCGGCCTCGTCGGCTCGGCCGTCGCGATGCATGGCACCGACCTCGGCTGAGATGCGTTTCACCTCCGCCCTCAGCTCATCGGCCTCGCTGACGGTGGCTCGACGGCGCTCATCGTGGACGATGACCTGGTCCAGGGGCGCGGTGGGCTCGCCCCGCCGGGCCACGGCGCCCTTCACAGTCTCGAGTTCGCTCCTAAGCAAGCGCAGGTCGAGCACGCCGCAGACGGTACCGGCTCCAACCCGCTTTCGCGAGAACCTCACCCGCCGTTCTCATGTACTCCAGATCGTCGTTTTGCACACCTGTGGAAGACCTGTCATGATGGCTAGTCCCAACCGGTGCCAGCCACTGACCCACAACTCCGGCAGGCGCGGCCCCAGAGCCAGCCCGCACGGTGTGGACGGTCCCAGTGGCACCAGCTGATGGGACCTGAGAAACATGACACGCACAGACCAATCAAAGATCCGCAGACCAAAGTATGAGCCCACCAGCCGGGAGCGATTAGTTCTCGATCAAGTCGAGAACCCGCGCTACGACCGGCAGATCGTCAACGGCCTGGACCCGTTCATCAACAACGGCGCGCCTGAAGACATGCACGGCTTCTACACCCCCGTTGAGCTGTCCAACCTTCAGAAGCTCCGCGAGACCGACCGCGATGTCGAAGCCCGCATGCCCGTGAAGATCACACGTCACTACTTCGAGATGGCCAGGACCAGCCCGGCCCTGCAGAGGCTCGTCAAGGCCTCACCGGACGAGACCGCCGACCTCGAGGGCGAGGAGGACCCGGCGGGCCAGCTCGACTACAGCCCGGTCGAAGGGCTGCTCCACAAGTACGAGATGGCCCTGCTGTACGTCATCTCCACATGCTCGGCCCACTGCCGGTTCTGCTACCGGGAGGAGCTGATCGCCCGCAAGGACATTGAGCGGGCCGACGGCAGCGTCAAGAAGAAGGGCCTCGCGAAGCTCAAGGAGGTGACCGACTACATACGGGTCCACAATGCGGCGGTTGAGGCCAACGGCGGCAAGCATCCTGATACGGGTCGACCCAAACTGCGCGAGATCCTGCTCTCGGGCGGCGATCCGATGGTTCTGCCCAACTCCAAGCTCGCCGGCTGGTTCACAGGGCTGGCCGAGGCTGGCGCGGAGGTCATCCGGGTGGGCACCAAGGAGCTCGCGTTCCATCCCGACCGCTTCGACGACGCCTTCATGGCCATGCTGGACCAATTCCACGAGGTATACCCGGACGTCACGCTGCGACTGATGGTTCACTTCAACCATCCCGACGAGTTGCTGGCCAAGGACAGCGACGGCAACTACATCACGGAAGGCAACGGCTCCTACAAGTGGAACCCCCGCACCCGGCGCGCCGTCGACGAGGTCGTGTCCCGGGGCTGGATCAGCGTCGAGAACCAGTCCCCGATCATCCGGGGCGTCAACGACGACGCCGACGCGCTGCGCATCCTGCAGCGCACCCTCAAGGCGGCAGGAATCGAGAACCACTACTTCTTCGGCGGACGCAACATCGTCGCCTACAAGGCGTTCAACGTCCCGATCGAGACGGCGTGGCGCATTCTCAACGAGTCCCAGCAGGGACTGTCGGGAGTGGAGGCCCACGCCCGGCTCACGGTCGTGCACTTCAAGGGCAAGACCGAGGTGGTCGCAGTCACCGACGAGCCGATCCCTGGCCTGCCGGGCGCCGAGGACGGGATGGTGATCTTCAAGGTGCTGCGCAGCCCCGCCGACGCCAGCGAGCGGGGCAGGACGGCCATTGCCGGCCGCAACCCGGAAGCGCTGTGGTTCGACGACTACGTAGACCGGGTCATCCTCGATGAGGCCGGCCTCTTCGACTACTACCGGCGCCCCCAGCGGGTCAGCGCCCCGCCCAAGGAAGGGTCAGCGCCCAAGGAAGGCTCGCCCGCCGCGAGCGGGTCTCGCCGCACGCCGGCGCAGCGCCACCGCGACGAGGAGATCCACAAGCAGCGCACCCCCATCCAGCGCAGCGCCTGATCCCGGCCGCGCCCGATCCCAGCTCTTGATCCCGCTGGCGTCAGGCCGGGACCAGTGAGTCGAGGTGACTGGCCAGATGTGAGACCAGGTCCTGGCTGTCGTCACCAGCCCCGTGGATGAAGCTCGACTTGCGCCGGCGCAAGAAGTTCAGCCCGATGACGTACAACCCGGGATACTCGGTTACGACGCCGCCCTCGTGACGGATCTGGCCCTTGCGGTCGATCACCGGCACGTGCAGCCACGGGTAGTCGGGCCTGAATCCGGTAGCCCAGATGATGGTGCGGATCTCCCCTTTGGCCAGATCCAGCCGCAGCGGCGGTGACGGCGCGACCCGGGTGGGCGCGAACCGCTCCGGCGGCCCCACGCCGTCAACGCGGTGCTCCGCCGCCCACTCGTCGAATGTGTCGAGGAGCCGGCCCAGCTTGAGATCGGCCAACTCGCACTTGTTGGTCAGCGATCCTGACAGCAGCGCCTCGGTGCCCCGCAGGGCCGCAAGCCGTCCCACCAGATGCACTCCCTGATCGGTGAGGGCATTGAGATCGAGGGTGACCCTCTCGGGGGTCCCCACCAACTGAGGAGATGGGGTGCGCCGCACCCGCACGACGTCGTCGACTTCGTCGTAGCGCTCGTCGAACAGGCCAGAGCGATCCATCCACCACAGGATGTCGCGACCCCGGTACAGGCGTGGCATGCGCACATGCTCGCCAACGGCAAGAGTGACGGGGCGGCCCGAGCGGTGCACCTCCTCGGCGATCTGGACGCCGGTGGCCGAGGCGCCCACGACCAGCACCCCGCCAGGGGCCAGTCGGGCCGGACTGCGGTACTCGAGAGCATTGAGGGCGGTGACCGGCGCCGGTGGCGCACCGCCGAGTTCCGGCACCTTGGCCACGTTGAACCCGCCCGAAGCGAGTACGACGGTCTTGCATTCCCAGCGGCCCTGGTCGGTGTCGACGACGTAACCGGCGCCCGTGGACCGCACCGAAGTCACCGTCGTGCCGGTCCGGATCGGGGCGTCGACGACCCGGGCGTAGTCCGAAATGAAATCGATGACATCCGGCATCGACATGTAGCCGTCGGGGTCGTCGCCGCCGTTGGCCTGGTAGGAATAGCCGGGCAGACGGCTCTGCCAGTTGGGGGTGAGCAGCCGGAGCGAGTCCCATCGCTGCGTCCGCCAGGAGTTGGCCACCTCGCCGCGCTCAAGCACGACATGGTCGATGGAGCGCTCGGTGAGGCGCCGGCTCACAGCCAGGCCGCTGTGCCCGGCCCCCACAACAACAGTCGTTGTCCTCATGAATCCGCTGGGCGACCCCCGGGGGGCCGGATCCGGGCTATTCGACCTCGACGGTCACGTTGGTCGGATTGGTGATGATGTCGTAGACGGCCGACCGCTTCTGGGACTGGGCTACCAGTGCCTTGATCTCATCGGGAGTTGCGTCGGCATCGATGTCGTAGGAGACCTTGACATCCTTGAACCCGTTGCGGACATCCGGGTCGCCGCCCAGAATGCCCAGTATGTCCATGCTGCCCTCCAGCGTGGCCTTCACCGACCGCAGTTGGATGTCACGGTTCTGGGCCACGGCGGCCACTCCGGCGGTGAGACAGCTGGCCAGGCCGGCCAGGACCAGCTCGACCGGCGTGGCCGCGTTGTCCTCTGCTCCGAACACCAGGGGGTGATCGGCCTCGAGGGTGAAGGTCGAGCGATGTGGGTGCTCGGCCCCGAGCCCGTAGTAGCTGTCGACCGAGGAGCGGCTGTGAGTGCCGTTCAACCACTCATTGGTGGCCTTCCAGGTGAACTGGGCCGCCTCGGGTGCTTCGCTGAGGGCCTGACGGGCTCCCAGCAAGTGTTCGACGTTGACACCGTTGTCGGCATTTGCGGTGGTCATCGGATCGATGTCTCCTGTGTCGGTGGCGCTGACTGACCGACGCAATGGTCCGCGCTGCGAACCGTGACTTGCGGCGGTGACAGTGCAATATAGGGGTCCCGCGATCAAAAGTCGACGAATCCGATCAACATTTGCGAGTTTCGGGCGGCCGGACTCGCCCGCGGTGCGTCCGAGCTATCGCCGGGACCCCTACAACCGCGGTTCTGCGGGCGGGGGGCCCAGACGCTCGAACTCGGCCTCGACATCAGCGGTGGTGAGGGTGTTGGCCGCAAGCCTCCGCCGACGCTCCTCCGCATCGGCGTGTCGCTGCGCGGCCGAGTAGCGGAAGAACTTGATGGCGATGAGGGTCCACAGGTAGAAGCCGCCCAGCACCTTCATCACCGCGCCGGCAGCCTGCTGGTCGGCCGTCACCGAGATGCCCCACAGGCGCTGGGCGTGGTCGTAGATCGGGTACACCGAGCCCTCGGCGAAGGTGAGCCAGGCGGCCGGCACAGTGGGCACGATCGACATGGCGAACAGGTACACCATCTTGCCGGGCTCCGACAGCTGCCACTCCCGCAGCGGCCCTACCACCGGCATCCACATGGCCAGCGCACTGGCGAACATGAGCAGATGCATGGCGTAGTGGAAGGGACCGCTGCGCACCGACAGCTCCACCAGGGCGTTCCAGTGCATCAACCCCTGAAGGGCGTTGAAGACCACCCCGGCCACCAGCGGGTGCACCAGCCGGCGGATCACCCTTGCTGAGCGCGAGTCCTCGACCAGGATGAGCCGGGCCAGCCATTCGGGCACCGCCATCAGCAGCAGCGGCGGCACGACGAAGCTGATGAGCAGGTGCTGCACCATGTGCACCGAGTACAGGTACTCCTCGGCGATGTCGTGCATGGGCCAGTCGGCCGCGACCCACAGCAGGACCGCACCGGCGACGAAGCACAGCCGCTGACGCCGGGTGACGGCTGCGGTGCCGGCAGGGCCGGCGACGGGAGCCACGACCCGAACCACGTAGAAGCCGAGGCCGACCACCGCGGCGACCAGCAGCCACACCTCCGGGTGGAATTGGAAGCGCCAGGCGTCGGTCGCGGCCAGCGCTCCCATGGCTAGACCCAGAACTCGAAGACGGTCAGCGTGACCAGGTACACGCCGACGGCCAGAGTGAGACCGGCCGTGAACATCCGGCCGAACAGCTTGCTGTCGAAGCGCAGATGCATGAACCAGGTGGCCACCAAATAGAACTTGACGACCATCATGAAGATCAACGAGGGCACCAGCGCCGCGCCCCAGTCGAGCACCGACCGGAAGTAGGTGAACACCTCCAGCGCGGTGACCAGACCTAAAACGACGGCGATCTTGGCGTAGGCCCAGTCCGAGGGATGGGCGTGACCCTCGTCGTCGTGATGCTCGTCGGCCGCGCCGGCTTCGGGATCGGAGTGCTCGGCACCGGAGTGCTCGAAGGCCGGATCGGAGTGCTCGGAGGTGGTGGTGTCGCTCATGGGCAGGTGCTACTCATGGGTCTCAGTCGGCGGGGATCAGGTAGATGACGGTGAAGATGAAGATCCACACGATGTCCACGAAGTGCCAGTAGAGGCCGACGATCTCCACCGTCTCCGCGTTGCGCTGGGTGAGCTTGCCCTTGACCGACGCCACGAACAGCGACATCAGCATCACTATGCCGATGCTCACGTGCACTCCGTGGAAGCCGGTCAGGGTGAAGAAGGCGCTGCTGGCCGGATTGGTGGTGAAGGCCACGCCCTCACGGACGAAGCTGGTGAACTCGTACACCTGCCCGCCGATGAACACGCCGCCCAGCAGGGCCGTGGCCAGCAGCCAGGTGCGGCCGGCCTCGTCCTCGCCGCGGGAGACGGCGGACAGGGCCAGCACCATCGTCAGCGAACTCATCAACAGCACGAAGGAGCTGACCGACGTGAACGGGATGTCGAACACGTCGGTGGGCAGCGTGCGGCCGTTGCCGCGGGTCTTGTACAGCAGGTAGGTGGAGATCAGCCCGCCGAACAGCAGGCACTCCGAGCCCAGGAACACCCACATCGCCAGCTTGGTGTGGGACAAGCCGGTGGTGGTGGCGTGCGGGTCGTGTCCGTGATCGTCGGCCGCGTGGCCGGGATCGGCTACCAAGGGTTCAGCGCTCATGGCTGGTCTCCCCGGCCGGCGGGTCCTGTCACCGGCGCGGCCTGGCGGCGCGAGCGCCGCCATTCCTTGCCCCGGCGCCACCCCCCGGCCTCTCGGGTCGCGTCGGCGGTCACGGCTCATCTCCGTCGTCGTCAGCTTCGTGATCTTCGTGATCGTCGTCGTGATCATCGTGGGCGGCGTCGGGATCGTCAACGGGTTCCAGTGCCCATGAGTAGATGGACGCGATCGTCACGAGGGCGCCTATCAGCGCCAACCAGAGGTTGAAGATCAGGCCGTAGCCGACCAGGGGCAGCCCCACGGCCACCGCCAGGGGCCAGAACGACGGCGACGGCAGATGCACGCCGGTGGCCTCGCCGGTCTGGGCGGCCTCCTCCACCGTGGCGACCCGCACCACCTTGCCCTCGTCGTCGGTGGCGTACTTGGTGTGCCACCACTCGTCGCGGCCGTGCACCTGAGGCACGGTGTCGAAGTTGTGCGCGGGCACCGGCGACGGGATCGACCATTCCAGGGTGCGGCCGTCCCAGGGGTCCGGGCCCGGAGGCGGCAGGTGGGGGGCGTCGCGCTTGGACTTCACCACATTCCAGAGGAACAGCGCTACCGCCAACGCGATCAGGAACGATCCGATGGTGGCCGCCATGTTCCAGAACTCGAAGCCGTAGCCCCTCGCGTAGGTGTCGATGCGGCGCGACATTCCTTGCAGGCCCAGGATGTGCATCGGGCCGAAGGTGAGGTTGAAGCCCACCAGCATGATCCAGAAGTGCCAGTTGCCGAGCCGCTCGTTCAGGAAGTGGCCCCAGATCTTGGGCCACCAGAAGTAGAGGCCGGCGAACAGGCCGAGCACGGCGCCGCCGAAGATCACGTAGTGGAAGTGGGCCACGATGTAGTAGGTGTCGGTCTGCTGGGTGTCGGCCGGCGCCACCGAGTGGGTCACGCCGGACAGGCCGCCGATGGTGAACATGGCCACCGTCGCCACCGCGAACTTCATGGCCACGGTGAATCGCAGCTTCCCGCCCCACATCGTGGCAAGCCAGTTGAGGACTTTCACCCCCGTGGGAATCGCGATGAACATCGTCGACAGGGAGAAGGCGGCCACCGAGATGGGGCCGATGCCCGACACGAACATGTGGTGGGCCCACACGCCCCAGCCCATGAAGCCGATGGCGATGCCCGAGAACACCATGAACTCGTAGCCGAACAGGGGCTTGCGGCTGAAGGTGGGGATCACCTCGGAGACCACCCCGAAGGCGGGCAGGATGAGGATGTACACCTCCGGGTGGCCGAAGATCCAGAACAGGTGCTGCCACAGCAGCGGATCGGCGCCGGCATCGGGGTTGAAGAACTGGGCGCCGAAGAGCCGGTCGAACATCAGCAGGAACAGGGCCACGGTGATCACCGGCAGCGCGAACAGCAGCAGGAACTGGGTGATCAGCAGCATCCAGGTCATCACCGGCATGCGCATCAGGGTCATTCCCGGCGCCCGCAGGTTGAGGCAGGTGACGATCAGGTTGATCGCCGACACCAGCGAGGCGATGCCCAGGATCTGCAGGCCGATGGCGTAGAAGTCCACGCCGTGGCTGGGCGAGAAGGCCACGCCGCTGTTGGTCGAATAGCAGAACCAGCCGCAGTCGGCCCCGCCGCCGCCCACCAACCACGAGGTGTTCAAGAAGATGGCCCCGGACAGCCAGATCCAGAACGACAGCGCGTTGAGGCGGGGGAAGGCAACGTCGCGAGCGCCGATCTGGAGGGGGATGAAGTAGTTCGCGAAGGCCGCGGCCAGCGGCATGACGAACAGGAACACCATGGTGACGCCGTGCATGGTGTACACCTGGTTGTAGATGTCGGCACTGAGCACCGAACCGTCCGGCGCAGCCAGTTGCAGGCGTATCAGCAGAGCCTCGATACCGCCCACCAGGAAGAAGAACATGGCCGAGACGCCGTACAGGATCCCGATGCGCTTGTGGTCGACGGTGCTGAGCCAGTCGCGCCAGCCCCGACCCTCCTGGGGGCGGGTGAACACGCCGAGGGGCCGCTCGGCGTAGCGGGCGGCATCGCCGGGGCCGATCTCGAGCGGTGGCTTCTCAGTTATCGCCATGTCACTCCACCTGGGTCGCTTCGATTATCCAGTCGGCGGGCTCGGCTCCCAGGCCTGAAAGGTAGGCCACCAGGTCGTCGATCTGCTGCTCGCTGAGGTCGAGGTCGGGCATGCCCCGATACTGCTCGCCGGGCACCGTGTAGTTGGCCTTGACAGCACCGGGGTTGCGCAGCCACGCCTCCAAGTCCGTGCGGTTGAGCGACCCGTCGGCATTGTAAGTGTTGAAGATCCCGCCCGCAAAGGTGCTGCGGCCGGCGAAGTGGGTCAGGTTCGGCGCGGCCCCCGAGGCCTGGTCGGCCCTCTCGAAGACGTCATCGTTGAGTCCTTCCACTACGTGGCAGGAGGTGCAGATGCCCGAGAACACCTCCATGCCCGCCAACGCTTCTCCGTCGGTGGGTTCGACCGCGTCGGCGCTGGTGCGATCCACCCACGCCTGGAAGTCGGCCGGGCTGAGCGCCACCGCCTGCATCCTCATGCGCGAGTGCGACAGACCGCAGAACTCGGTGCACTGCCCGAAGTAGAACCCGGGGTCGGAGGCCTCGATCTTCCAGGGCGAGAAGCGATTGGGGACAGCGTCGCGCTTGCCGTTGAGGGCAGGGATCCAGAAGGAATGGATCACGTCGCGCGAGGTGATGATCAGCTCGACCTCCTCGCCGGTGGGGATCACCATCTGGCCGGGGGTGACGATGTCGGCTGGGGGCAGCGTCTTGGCGTCGCCGTGGGCCCGCAATGCGGCCAGATCGACCTGGTCGGAGAAGTAGTAGCGGAACTCCCACCACCACTGGTTGCCCACCACCACGACGGTCGGCTCCCACTCGACGCTGTGGTCGTCGACGGTGACCGTCATGGTGTTGGCCTCGGTGGCGTCAACCGTGGGAAGGGACCACAGCATGATGCCGGCCACCGCGGTCATGGTCACGAGGAATCCAATGGTCCAGCCGACCTCCAGCGGAACGTGGCCGTGGGTCTGCGAAGGCCAGTCGTCGTCGCCGTCGTAGGTCTTGACCCGGTTCCTCCATATGAGCCAGACCATGGCGATGGTTATTCCCACGAACACCACAGCCGCGATCCAGAAGACCGGCAGTACTCCCCTGTTGTGCAGTTCTCTTGCGATCGGGCCCTGCGGCGCGAACGTGTCGAGCTCCGCGTCGGCTGCGCAGCCGGTGGCCACCACCGCGCCCAGTAGGACCAGCGCCCCGGTGAGGAGGCGGCGCTGCAGCGTGGCTGTTCGCATCTCAGCCATTGTGCTCACCGTCAGTCGGTTCATCGCCGGTTGGATCGGTGGACTCCTCGTGAGTCTCGTCGGTGTGGTGACCGAAGTCCCGTTCACCGGCAACCGCCGCGAGCACCCCGCCCACCAGGAGCAACAGCGCGGCCACCGTGCCCAGGACGCGGACAAGGCGGCGGCCAAGTCCGGGCCGGGCCACGTAGACCCAGGCGCCGACCAGGATGAGGGCGGCCACGACGCCGGCGACCGCCACCGCCTCCATCTGTGACACGGTCAGCAGGATCCGTGAAGCCGCCAGCACGATCACGCCGACCGCGAGGGCCCCGATGACGGGAATCTCTATGGGGGCCATGATCCGGTTGCGCAGCTCACGGTTGGCCGTGGCGTCGCCAGTGGCCCGGTCGGCCCAGGCGTCCATCGTCCACTCCACCAGCGAAAGGGTGATCAGGGCCAGGCCCAGCACGAAGACCATCGGATGCAGCACCAGCCCCACCGCGGCCGCGCCCACCCCGAAGGAGGCGACCACGGGCCAGAAGCCCGCAGTCACGGGCTGGTCGGTCAGCACCTCAGCCAGGTTCTGAAGATGGGCCTGGGCGGCCGCATCGGCGTCGCGGAACGACACCAGCACCAGGCTGATGGTCAACGAGACGCAGGCCAGCGCAACAAGCAGGCCGTAGCCGATGTGATCGCCGACCGAGCCCTTCCATCCCAGCGACAGGGGGCCGACATGATCACCACCGGTTGTGTAGCCGTAGACGAGCGCGGCGACGCAGAACGCTGAGAACAGTCCGAAGAAGAACTTGAATCCGGTGGTGAACACGACGCTGCCTACTTGGTTATGAAGACGACGTACCAGATGAGGAAGTAGCACAGGACGCACATGTGCCAGTAGGCAGCCGCAGCCTGCACTCCGTGGGCGAGCTCCCGCCCGAAGGGCCCCATCAGCGAGCGGATGGTGGTGACCGCCAGGATTGCCATCCCTCCGATGAGCATGGCAATGAACGAGCCCGTCACCGCGTAGAACAGCAGCTCGGCCCGGCCGCCGTCGATGGCGAACGCGGTGTCCTGGTACACGAACCAGAACTGGTTGATCACGGCCGCACCGAACAGCAAGGTGACCCCGAGAGCGATGAACCCGTGAGGCCGGTCCTCGGCCCGGGCGGCCTGAACGGCCCACTGCACCGTCACCATCGACAGCACCAGTGTCATCATCATCATCCCGGCCGGACCGAGTTCGACGCTGCCCTCAGTGAACCACTCCTGGCCCGTGGCCCGAGCCAACTGGCGCTGCTGGACGTACACCGACACGAGCGCGGCAAAGGCCATGAAGGCCGCGCCGGTGGCCAGCAGAGCACCGACGACGACGGTGCGGGGCCGGGTCGCCTCAGCAGCGGGCAGCGCCGTCGTTCTCATACTGCTTCGCTCCCAGCCGCCGGAGTTCTCAGGGCGGACACTGCCCCAGCCAGAGCCGCGGCCAGCCCCACCACCACCAGCAGAGATCCAACGAAGTTCACGACGTTGAGCACGGCGTTGCCATCCAGCGCGAGGGCCATGAGGTCCGGGTCATCAACGATGAAGCCTGAGATCAGATCGGTGACAACCAGCAATGCGCCGCCTCCCAGCAGCAGCACGACCGAACCTCGGCCGAGGACCTGGGAGATGGGGCAGAACAACAACTGATGCGGCCAGTTCACGAGCGCGGCCACACCCGCGATGAGGCCCGCAACCACAACGCCGTGGAATACGGCCCAGGTTGCGGTGGTCTCGAGCAGATCCAGGGGCTCGATGACTCGCAGTGCCCCAACCAGGGCCGCGGCACCCAAGAGCTTCAACGCCGCGCCCGCGCCCAGCATCCGGGTGTCGAACAGCCGGTCCGGCGTCTTGGTGCCCCGCAACACCAACTCGGCCGCGCCACCGGCCAGCGCCACAACCGGCAAGACCGCAGCAAGACCGAAGGCCACGTAGACCAGCCCGTCGCGGAGATCCTGCGGGGCGGTGAAGTAGTCCTGCGACCAGCCGCCCACCGCCAGGAGTCCGAACAGCCCCACGATCACGGTGACGGCCTCCGGGAGGCTGGAGCGGGCCCCGACGGCGGCGCCGACCGCCTCGATGGCAATGCCGAGCACCGGCACGGCCATGAGGTACACGGCGGGCTGCTCCACCAGCCAGTCGAGCTGGAGCCATATGTCGGGGCTCTCGGCCCGGCCGAAGGCGATAGCCGGTCGCCCTCGCAAGTCCGCATAGATCACCACGATGTTGGCGATGGCGACCGGCAGGGTGAACAGCCAAACGGCGGCGGCCACCAGCATCGACCACGAGAAGGGCGGCACGTCCAGCAGGCTCATGCCCGTCTGGCGCAGCGAGATCACGGTGGTGGCCACGGTCACCGCGCCGAGGAGCAGCGCCACGATCACCATCCCGGTGCCGAGCAGCGTGAGCGCCATGGCGTCGTTCTCGTTGCCGGTCACGCCGTCGATGGCTCCCCAGCCCCCGCCGGCGAACACCGACACCACCATGATCACCGCACCGATGAGCCACGTCCAGAACGACGCCAGCGCAGCCCGGGGGAAGGCAACATTGCCTGCACCGACCTGGGACGGCACCACCGCCATGGCCACGCCGAGCAACAGGGGCAGCACCGCCAGCAACATGAAGGACACCCGGTACAGGGTCCACATGCGGAAGTAGGCGTTGAAGCCGCCGAACAGGTCCCAGGGGGCGACAGCCTCGGTCCGCCCGAGCGAGAGCAGCACCCCGATGACGGAAGTGCCTAGGCCCAGCAGCAGCGACGTCACGACGAACAGCCGGCCGACCTCCGCCGCGTCGCTGGTTACGAAGGGCTGCGCCAGGATCCGAGGCGCCGGGGCCTCTTCTGTGGGTGGTCCCGGCGCGGCAGCGCCACCGGCGCCGGGGGCAGCCTCCGAGTCCGCGATCGCCGGTTCGGTCAGCGTCATCGGGAGGCGATGCTACACATTGCCGATGGGGCCACCGACAACCGGCGCAGAAGCTCGGGAGCCACCAAGGGACTCAATTGCTGAAGGGATGGGGAACTCACAGCCCGTGGCGGACCAGCACGTCGGCAGCGACGGCTCCGAAGAGCAGCACGACGTAGGCGTTGGACCAGTTGAACAGCCGCATCGCCCGGGTCGGGTCGGGACGGCGCAGCACGTCGACCGCCAGACCCCCGAAACCGGCGCCGCCAACGAGGGCGGCCGCCAGATAGAGGGCCCCCATCTGGGCCACAGGCACGAGCAGCAGCGTGAGCGCCACCAGTACGACCGTGTAGGCGACGATGCGGCGGGCGGTGGTCCGGAGCCCGGCCACCGCGGGGAGCATGGGAATGTCAGCAGCCTGATAGTCGCTGCGATAGCGGATCGCCAGGGCCCAGAAGTGAGGTGGCGTCCAGTAGAAGATCACCGCGAACAGCACTACCGGCGGCCAGTCGAGCGAGCCCGTGACCGCGGTCCAGCCCACCAGGGTCGGCACAGCTCCGGCCGCGCCCCCGATCACGATGTTCCGTATGGAAGTGCGCTTGAGCCACAGCGAGTAGACGAACACGTAGAAGGCGGCCGCGGCTGCGGCCAGCGCGGCCGACAAGAGATTCACGAAGGCCCACAGCCACACGAATGAACCGACGGTGAGAGCCACCGCGAACACAACCGCCTCGCCTGCGCGGACTGCGCCCGTCACCAGGGGCCGGTTGCGGGTTCTGTGCATGAGCCGATCGATGTCGCGGTCGACGTACATGTTGAGCGCGTTGGCACCGCCCGCAGCCAAGGCTCCTCCCACCACCGTGGCCGCGATAAGCCCCAGCGAGGGCATTCCCCGCTCGGCCAGGATCATCGATGGGACCGTGGTGACCAGCAGCAACTCGATGATGCGCGGCTTGGTCAAGGCCACGAAGGCCGCGGCGCGGGACCGGCGGGGCGCGCGCAGGTTTCCGGTCACGGTTCCGGCCACCCCCGCAGGCTAGGACCATGAGAGGCCGCGCGGACAGCCAAACACCGAATCTGAACAACGCTCGGCCTCCAATCCCACGCCATCAATTTGGCCCTACCCTCGACAGGTGGCTCCGCCTGCCTACGCCCGGTTCACCCGGTTCGCCCTGTGGGCGCTCGCGGCGATAGTGGTGACCGGCGCAGCCGTCCGCCTCACGGGGTCGGGTTTGGGCTGTGAGGACTGGCCCACCTGCTCCGAGGATCGCTTCGTGGCCGACCTCGAGTATCACGCCCTGGTCGAGTTCGTGAACCGGCTCTTCACCGGGGTCGTGGCGATAGCGGTGATCGCGGCCGTGCTGGGCTCCTGGAGACGGCGACCCCGGCGAACCGACCTGATCACGCTCTCGCTGGGCCTGGTGGTGGGAGTGCTGGCCCAGGTCGTGCTGGGAGCCCTGCTGGTGAAGACCGAACTCGATCCCCGCTTCACCATGGGGCACTTCCTGCTCTCGATGGTGCTGCTTCAGAACGCGGCCGTGCTCGACGTCAGGGCCCGCAGCGACACAGGGGCCACGCCCATTGAAGAGCGGCCCGGCGACTCGACAATCGATGAGCGTTTACCCGACCGCTTAACCCGGCTCATGCTGTGGGCGGTGATGGCGGTGGGCGCGGTGCTGCTGGTGACCGGCGCCCTCGTCACCGGGGCGGGACCCCATGCCGGGGATAGCCGCGCCGAGAGGCTCCCGCTGCTAGTGCGAGAGGTTGCAAGAATGCACAGCATCGTCGCCCTGACCCTGCTAGGGATGGTGGTGTGGACGTGGTGGCGGCTGCGGACATCAGGATCGGGAGGGCAGGTCCGGATGGGCCGGGTGGCGGTACTGCTGGCCGTGCAAGGCGCGGTCGGCTACACGCAGTACTTCGCCGGTGTTCCTGCGCTGCTCGTCGGAGTCCACGTGGCCCTGGCATCGATCACCTGGATCGAGATCGTGAAGGCTGCGCACGCACCCGGGGCCGCTGCCGCGCGGCCGGTACGGCGCGACGGGGTCGACCCGCCGATGGTTGCCGCGAGGCCATGACTTCGCCGGTTACCTCACCGGTGATGGATCCGGTGGACGAGACCGACCGGAGGCCGGACCGGCCCTGGAAGGTGATCGTCCTCGACGATCCGGTCAACCTGATGTCGTACGTGACCTACGTGTTCCGCAAGCTGTTCGGCTACTCACTGGAGAAGGCGCACCGCCTGATGATGCAGGTTCACACCGAGGGCAAGGCCGTGGTGGCGTCGGGGCAGCGGGAGAAGGCAGAGTTCGACGTGTACCGGCTCCACGAGCACGGCCTGTGGGCCATCCTCGAGCAGGACTGATGAAGGTCTAATGGCGCGCGGGAGGTTCCGGCTCGGCCCCGAGGGCATAACGGTGACACTGCGAGACGAAGAGCGAGCCGGCCTGGTCGCGGTGCTCGAACAGTTCCGGCAACTGCTCCTGGAGGGCACGGACACCTCGATGCTGCGCTTCCAGCCGCCGGTGCACATTCACGACCAAGAGGCCTCCGAGGAGTTCTGGGACATGGCCGCAGGACCCCTGCTGCGACACCGGCTGGAAGCCCTCGAAACCGTGGAGGCCGGATTGGCAGGCGCTGCGCTGGACGACGAAGCGGTAGCGGCCTGGATGCAGACGCTCAACAGCCTGCGCCTCTACCTGGGAAACACTCTTGAGGTCGGAGCGGCGACGTTCGATCCACCCCGACCGGGCGACAAGCCTCAGGAAGCAGCCCGGTACATGCTCTACGAATGGTTGGGCGGCCTGCTCGACCAACTCGTGACGACCGCAGCCGGAACCCTCCCACCTGGCACCGACCACTGAATCACGGCGTCCGCGAACAAGCCGAAACACCGGCGAGGCCGCAATCCTGTAGAGGACGGGGTCGAGCGCGGGATCGCCGGTTGCGGTCCCATCCAGAAAGATCAGAGAGTCAAGGTCCGTGTCTATCCGAGACATGAGCGACAGCTCGGCCAGTGCCGCGCCGACGACGGCACAGTTCAGATTCCAGCCGGGCACCTGGCGGAAGTAGCCGCTCTCCTCATTGAGGAGGGTCAGGACGAGTTCATCGACCAAGGTCAACGACCTGGTCATCACCCCGCCTCCAGGCAGGGCCATCAGTCCTGCTCCCGTTGGGCCACCCCGCCGATCAGAGTCGTACGGACTCTTGGCAGCACAGAGACAGTCTAGTTGAGCAGGTGGGGAGACCGCGAGCCGCGACCGGTAGTCTGAGCAGGTCGGCAGCGGCCGGCAGGCCCCCATCGTCCAGCGGCCTAGGACGCCGGCCTTTCACGCCGGTAACACGGGTTCGAATCCCGTTGGGGGTGCGAGCAGCGGCACCGCTCGCTAGCGTTTCGGGTCCGCACGCTCGTCGTGCGCCGGGTCCTGTAGATCAGTCTGGAGTGATCGCCACCCTGTCAAGGTGGAGGCCGCGGGTTCAAATCCCGTCAGGACCGCGTTGCCGCCCTCCGGGACCGGCGACACCCCCGGTCGGGTAGCTCAGTTGGCAGAGCGTCCGCCTGAAAAGCGGAAGGTCCGCGGATCGACGCCGCGCCCGACCACTACAGTGACAACGCCACAACGCAAGGGTCCAGATTGAGGGGGCCAGGTTGCTGAACCGCATCTCGACACCATGACCGTCGTCACGCCCGGCCCTGCCACCAAGCCCCCGCCGGCGACCGAGGCCGATCCTCACAATCCGATACACAACACCTTCTGGAGGCGGCACCGCAGCGAGGTGGAGGAGGACCTGAGGAGTCTGCGCTCCCAGCCGCTCACCTTCTTCCCCGGGTTCCAGATGCAGGGCGAGTTGGCGAGCATCAAAGCACCCGGCGCGTGGATCGTCACACGGCACGCGCCCATCCTGGAAGTGTCGCGCAATCCGCAGATCTACTCCTCGGGCTCGGGCGTCACCATCAACGACTTCCCGCCGGAGTTCAACGAGTACTTCAACTCGATCATCTCCATGGACGACCCCCGCCATGCCCGGCTCCGCCGGCTGGTGGCGGCGGGATTCACCCCCCGGATGCTGGCCCGGCTGGAGGACTCGGTGAGGGACCAGGCCAGGCTGATCGTGGACGAGGTCTGCGAGCGGGGCGAGTGCGACTTCGTCACCGACGTCGCCGCCCGGCTGCCGCTGCGCATCGTGTGCGACCTGATGGGGATCCCCGCCTCCCACCACGACTTCGTGTTCGATCAGTCCAACACCATCCTGGGTGCAGCCGACGAGGAGTACGTGCCCGAGTTCGGCGACCTGATCACCGCCATCCTCACCGCAGGCGAGGCCCTGTCCCAGCTCATGGACGACGTGGCCGAGACCAAGGTCGGCGTCGACACCGGGGACCTGACCAGCGTCCTGGTCAACGCGGAGGTGGACGGTGAGCGGCTGACCCGGGCCGAGCTGGCGAGCTTCTTCATCCTGCTGGTGGTGGCGGGCAACGAGACCACCCGCAATGCCATCAGCTGGGGGCTGGTCTACCTCACCGACAACGGTGACCAGCGCCGCATCTGGGCCGAGGACTTCGACGGCGTGGCCTACAGCGCTGTGGAGGAGATCGTCCGCATCGCCAGCCCGGTCACCTACATGCGCCGCACCGCGCGGTTTGACACCGAGTTGGAGGGCATCAAGATCGACGAGGGTGACCAGGTGGTAATGAACTACCTGTGCGCCAACCGTGACGAGTCGGTGTTCGACGACCCGCTCGCCTTCGACGTGTTGCGCGACCCCAACCCCCACGTCGGCTACGGCGGCCCAGGACCGCACTACTGCCTGGGCGCCCATCTGGCCCGTCGCGAGATCAAGGTGATGTTCCGCGAGCTGTTCACCCGCATTGGCGACATCAATGCGACCGGCGAACCCGAGCTGCTGGCATCGGCCTTCATCCACGGCATCAAGCACCTGCCCGCCGAGTTCACCCCGTCCAAGCCGGTGGGAGCCTAGAGGCCGAGCGGATAGGCCGCGACTCGTCCAGTCTTCGCGAGGCGCGGAGCGAGGCCGTGGCCCGAGCGGCCCGTGAGCGCAGCGAACAAGAGCGGGAGATACTCCGTTAGGACTCGAGCCGGCGCCGAGGCTGGCTGACTTCGGTAGTGTTGACCTATGGGGCAGCTCAGATCTCACACCACGACCCAGGGCCGGAACATGGCTGGCGCGCGCGCTTTGTGGCGGGCCACCGGCATGACCGACGACGACTTCGACAAGCCGATCGTCGCGGTGTCCAACTCGTTCACCCAGTTCGTGCCCGGCCACGTACACCTCAAAGACCTTGGCCAGCTCGTGGCCACCGAGATCGCGGCCGCGGGCGGGGTGGCCAAGGAGTTCAACACCATCGCGGTGGACGACGGCATCGCCATGGGCCACGACGGGATGCTCTACAGCCTGCCCAGCCGAGACCTCATCGCCGACTCGGTCGAGTACATGGTCAACGCCCACTGCGCCGACGCTCTGGTTTGCATCTCCAACTGCGACAAGATCACCCCGGGGATGCTGATAGCGGCCATGAGGCTGAACGTCCCGACGGTGTTCGTGTCGGGCGGACCGATGGAGGCCGGCAAGACCAAGCTGGCCGGTGTGAGCGTGAAGCTCGATCTGATCAATCCCATGATCTCCGCCGGGGACTCTTCGGTCAGCGATGAGGACCTGCTGGAGATGGAGCGCTCGGCCTGCCCCACCTGCGGGTCCTGCTCGGGCATGTTCACCGCCAACTCCATGAACTGCCTCACCGAGGCGCTCGGGCTGTCGCTGCCCGGCAACGGCACGGTGTTGGCCACCCACTCCGACCGCCGGGAGCTGTTTCTCGAAGCCGGCCGCCGGGTGGTCGACCTGGCCCGCCGCTGCTACGAGAAGGACGACGAGTCGGTGCTGCCCCGCTCGATCGTCACCAAGACCGCCTTCGAGAACGCCATGCGTCTCGACATCGCCATGGGCGGTTCCACCAACACCGTGCTCCACATCCTGGCCGCGGCCCGCGAGGGCGAGGTGGACTTCACCATGGCCGACATCGACCGGCTCAGCCGGAGCACGCCCAACATCTGCAAGGTGGCCCCGGCCACCGACCAGTTCCACGTGGAGGATGTGCACCGGGCCGGGGGGATCATGGGCATCCTCGGCGAGCTCGACCGGGGCGGGCTGCTCGACACGTCGGTCACGACCGTGCATTCCGCCACGCTGGCCGACGCCCTCGAGGTGTGGGACGTGATGCGCGGTCCGTCCAGCGAGGTCGTTGAGTTCTTCCGGGCCGGCCCGGCCGGCATCCCCACCCAGGAGGCGTTCAGCCAGTCCACCCGATGGCCGGCGCTCGACCTCGACCGCGACCATGGCTGCATCCGCACGGTCGCCAACCCCTACAACGCCGACGGCGGGCTGGCCGTGCTCTACGGGAACATCGCCACCGACGGCTGCATCGTCAAGACCGCCGGCGTGGACGAGTCGATCTTCCGGTTCTCGGGACCGGCGAGGGTGTTCGAGAGCCAGGACGAGGCGTGCGAGGGAATTCTCGACGAGGAACAGGGAATACGGGCCGGCGATGTGGTGATCGTGCGGTACGAGGGTCCCCGCGGCGGCCCCGGCATGCAGGAGATGCTCTACCCGACGTCGTACATCAAGTCCCGCGGGCTGGGCAAGCAGTGCGCGCTGGTCACCGACGGCCGGTTCTCGGGTGGAACGTCGGGCCTGTCGATCGGCCATGCCTCACCCGAAGCCGCCGAGGGCGGAGCGATAGCGCTGATCCGCGACGGCGACATGATCGACATCGATATTCCGAACCGCACGGTGAACCTCAGGGTGGACGGCGCCGAACTCGAGCGGCGCCGGGCCGCTGAGGATGAGCGCGAGGGAGGCTGGAGGCCCGGGGCCCGCCAGCGTCAGGTCTCAGCCGCGCTGCAGGCCTACGCCGCCATGGCCACGTCCGCCGACAAGGGCGCCGTGCGCGACGTCAGCCGTCTCAGCGGATAGAGCCGACCGTTCAGAGGCGGTCGGAAGGCACCGGCGGAGCGGCGGGACGCACGCAGCCCTCAGCGACGGCGCAAGCCCCGACTCTGGCTGCTACCCGGGTGGCGACCCTCCGATCGAAGACCGACGGCACGATGTAGTTGCGGTCCAGATCCTCGTCGCCTACCACTTCGGCGATGGCTCTGGCTGCGGCTGCCTTCATCCGTTCGGTAATACACGTTGCACCGGCATCCAGCGCTCCCCGAAACACGCCGGGAAATGCCAGAACGTTGTTGATCTGATTCGGAAAGTCGGATCTGCCGGTTGCCATCACCGCGGCCAGACCGTCAACCTCCTCCGGACGTATCTCTGGATCGGGATTCGCCATCGCAAAGACGATGGGATTGTGTGCCATGGACCGCACATCATCCACGCCTAGGAGTCCGGGCGCCGACAAGCCCACGAACACATCAGCTCCGGAGATCACTTCTGAGAGCGATCCCGACTTTCCGTCCGGATTGCTGTTGTGAACGAACCACTGCTTGGCGTAGTTCAGGCCGCTTCGACCCGGATGGATCGCGCCAGCACGATCAACGCCCACGATCTCGCCGACTCCTGCGTCATGGAGCATCTTTGCGACAGCCAGACCGGCAGCGCCGGTCCCCGAGATAACTACCGACACATCACCTATCTGTTTGTCGACAAGCTCTAGCGCGTTCCAAAGCGCAGCCGTTGTAACGATGGCTGTGCCGTGCTGGTCATCGTGAAACACGGGAATGTCGAGCGCTTCGATGAGCCTCTCTTCGATCTCAAAGGCTGCCGGCGCGGCTATGTCCTCCAGGTTGATCCCACCGAACGAGGGAGCCATGCGTACGACGGTTTCAACCAGCTCATAGGGTGTGGTCACATCGAGACACACCGGAAAGGCATCGACCCCGCCGAACTCCTTGAACAGCAGGGCTTTGCCTTCCATCACGGGCAGGGCCGCAGCCGGACCGATGTCGCCCAGCCCGAGAACGGCCGTTCCGTCGGTGACGATGGCGACGATGTTCTTGACCATCGTGTGGGTGTGACGCAGCATCGGATCCCGATGGATCGCATTGCACACACGGGCCACGCCGGGTGTGTACGCCATAGCCAGATCATGGGCGTCACCGACCGGACAAAGGGCGTTGACCTCTATCTTTCCACCCTCGTGAAGGCGAAACGTGCGGTCCCACCAGTCGAGCACGGTGACACCGTCGAGATCGCTCACGGCCGAGACGATGTGACGGGCGTGCTCGGGTGACTTGGCGAGAACATCGATCTCTCGCATGACGACCGGGCCCTTGGCCTCGAAGCCGGGAATGGCGGCGATGTTGCCCCCCGCGTCACCGATGGCGGTAGCGAAGCGGCCCAATGTGCCGGGGCGGTTGCCCAGCGACACCTTGATCGTGATCGAGTAAGCCGGAGTGGGTGTGTCCAATTCAGCTTCCTTTGTGCGCGAGTTCAATAATTGGTTCCACTATCCTGCATTCACCGTCCAGCAACAAACCCTATCCCGATGGTGGTGACAAGTCGCTCAGTGAACCGTACAGTTGTGGCTGCTTCATATCGTGACTATCATTCACCTTCGATAGTTTGAACCGTTGAAAGGAAGCGGATTAGTGGTACGACAAATGTCAGATGAACACAAGGCTGCCAATGCCAAGGCCCGGGCCGAGAACAGGGATGTAAGCGCGTATCTCGAAGCTCTGGAGTCGAACCGTCCTCGACCGGGCCGCAGGCGCACCGCTGAGTCCATACAAAAGCGGATGGAGACCATCGGCGAAGCTCTCGAGTCGGCAACACCCATACGGCGAGTTCAGCTAGTTCAAGAGCGCATCGACCTTGAGCGGGCTCTCAGCGCACCGTCGGCGACAGTTGACATCAGCGAGCTTGAGGATGCTTTTGCAGAGGTTGCTGTTGCCTACAGCGGCCGAAAGGGAATCACCTACTCTGCATGGCGAGAAGTCGGTGTTCCTGCCTCCGTCCTCAGGCGGGCCGGTATTTCTCGCGGCGGCACCTGACACCTCGACGTTCTTGCGCCGCCTTGGCGACAAGAACGTCACAAGCGAACTTCAGGGAGCTGGGTGGCGGCCTCGGGGTGACAGGCCGCTACGCGGCGGGCTGCTTCAACCACCCGTGCGGTCTGCCTTTGTGCCGTGCCCGCGAATTGCTCTGGTTCGGCCATGAGTCGGGCCAGGTCGTCGCGGCCCATCTGCACCCGCTCGTCGGCCGCGAGTTGATCGAGTAGACCGTCAAGGTCAACCGGATCGTCGCGGCCCGCCTGCCGCGCGGCCCGCCGGGTAGGTTCCGCCAGCACCGCGAGGGCGGCCTCCCGACCCATCCCAGCCCGAATCAGCGCGCTGAGCAGCCGGGTGGACGCCAGCAATGGCAGGTAGCGCTCGAACTCGGCCGCCAGAGCGCCCTCGTCGATCTGCAGTTCCTCCAGCACCCCCAGCGAGGTGTGGAGCAGGCCGTCGGCCGTGCAGAAGGAGTCGGGAAGCATGACCCGTCGAACCGCCGAGCAGCTCACATCGCCCTCATTCCACTGGCGTCCCGCGAGCGAGGCCGCCATGGTGAGATGGCCCTCCAGCACGGCCATCAGGGCACCGATGCGCTCGGAGGAGCGGGCGTTGGCCTTGTGGGGCATGGCGGAGGAGGCGATCTGGCCGTGGTGGAACCCCTCCGACGCGAGACCGTGCCCGGCCATGAGCCTCACCGTCGTAGCCAGCGACGCCGGCCCGGACACGGCCTGCACCAGCGACGCCACCACGTCGAGGTCGAGCGAGCGCGGGTAGGTCTGCCCGGATGCCTCGAGCACCCGGCCGAAGCCGAGATGCTCGGCAACGAGGCTCTCCAATTCGTCAACCGCCTCCGCCGATCCGAGAAGATCGAGTTGGTCGAGACGAGTGCCGACCGGTCCCTTGATTCCCCGTAGGGGATACCGGTCCATGAGTTCCGTGACCCGGGAGTATCCGAGCATCGTTTCGGCCGCGGCGTCAGCGAAGCGCTTACCGAGAGTTGTGGCCTGCGCGGCAACGTTGTGAGTGCGGGCCACCATCACGGTGGAGGCATGGGCCTCGGCCAGATCGGCCAGCCGGGCGACGACCGCCACGAGGTCGTCACGGATCACCTTCAGCGACTCGAGGACCAGCAACTGCTCCGTATTCTCGGTGACATCGCGGGAGGTCATGCCCAGATGGATGACCTCATGGCCCGCGAGGGCGCAGAACTCGTCGATCCGGGCCTTCACATCGTGGCGAGTGATCGCCTCGCGGGCGGCTATCGACTCGAGGTCGACCACCTCCACAACTGCCTCGTACGCGTCGACGGCGGCCTGATCGACTTCGAGGCCAAGCTTGCGCTGAGCCTTGAGTACCGCCAGCCACAGCCGGCGCTCCAGCACCACACGACGCTCCGGAGTCCACAGGGCTCGCATCCGCTCGCTGGCATAGCGGCCCGCCAGCACATTGGGCGAGGAGACCTCCATCAGGAGCCCCGCTCTTGTTCGCTCCGCTCACGGGCCACGGCCCCGCTCCACGCCCCAAGAAGTCTTCGTCTACGGCAACGCATCCGCTCGGCCTCCGGGCCCCTAGGCGGCTTCCTGCCAGTAGAGGAACTGGCTGCGGCCCGGCCCGACCCCGACGAGCCGGATCGGCACGCCTATGCCTTCCTCGAGGAAGGAGATGTAGTCAGCGGCCGCGGCCGGCAGCTCGGACGATGACGTGATATCGGTCAGGTCGGTGCTCCAACCGCTGAGCTCTTCGTATACGGGCACCGCCTTGTGGATCACCGACTGGTGATAGGGCATGTGCTCGTAACGCTCGCCATCCAGTTCGTAGGCGACGCACACCTTGAGCCGGTCGAGGCCGTCGAGCACGTCGAGCTTGGTCAGCGCAACCTCGGTCAACGAGTTGAGCCGCACCGCTTGGCGCAGCATCACGAGATCGAACCATCCGGTGCGGCGACGCCGGCCCGTGTTCGTCCCGAATTCGCCGCCGACGTCGACGAGGTGATCGCCCACCTCGTCGAACAACTCGGTGACGAACGGCCCTGATCCGACGCGGGTGACGTAGGCCTTGGCGACGCCGATGACCCGATCGACGTGGCGGGGACCGATCCCGGCTCCGATGCAGACACCGCCCGCTACCGGATTGGACGACGTGACGAAGGGGTAGGTGCCGTGATCGAGGTCGAGAAAAGCTCCTTGGGCCCCCTCGAACAGGACTTGCTGGCCGGACTCGAGGGCCTCGTGCAGCAGGGCCACGGCGTCGCAGATATGGGCCTCAAGCCGGGGCGCACACTCATCCAGGTATTCGTGGATGATGTCATCCGCCCTCAGGGGCAGACGGTTGAAGACCTTGGCCAGCACCTTGTTGGTGTGAGTCAGGGCGGCGTCGAGCTTGGCCCTGAAGATCGACGGATCGAGCAGGTCCTGCACCCGCAGCCCGATGCGCATCGACTTGTCGGCGTAGGCCGGCCCGATGCCTCGCTTGGTGGTGCCCAGTTTCGCGTCGCCGAGATGGCGCTCGTGCAGCGCGTCGAGCTCCTGGTGGTACGGCATGACCATGTGGGCGTTACCCGACAGCCGCACAGAGCTGCAGTCGACGCCCCTGGCCTCCAGCGCGTCCATCTCCGCGATGAGGACCCTCGGATCGACCACGACACCGTTTCCGATCACCGGAGTGATGTGGGTGTAGAGCACTCCGCTGGGCACCAGTTGGAGAGCGAAAGCCTCGCCGTCAACTACGAGTCTGTGCCCGGCGTTGTGGCCACCCTGGTAGCGGGCAACCATGTCCATCTCAGCAGCGACGAGGTCGGTGAACTTCCCCTTCCCCTCGTCGCCCCACTGGGTACCGACGACAACGGTCGCAGGCACGGCGCTCTCCTTCGGGGGCGGGCGTTACCGTGCGATTGTACTGGTTTCCCGCTCTTGTTCGCTGCGCTCACGGGCCGCTCGGGCCAAGTGCCCGCTCCTGTTCGCTTCGCTCACGGGCCGCTCGGGCCCGGGGGCCTCGCAAGCTCGGCCTCTGGCCCCGCGCCGTCAGCGGCACCGGCCCCGGTGTCTCAGCGCAGGACTATCGACTCGTCCGTCTCGTCGGGGCGGTCCACGTCCACGACCACCACATCGTCCGCGCCATAGCGACCCTCCAGCATGGCCACGGCAAGGGGATCCCCGATGGAGCGCTGTATGAGGCGCTTGAGGGGCCGGGCCCCGAAGGCGGCGTCGTAGCCGGTGCGGGCCAGGTGCGCCTTGGCTTCGTCGGTGACCTCGAGCCCCAACCGCCGGGCCTGCAAGCGGTCCCCGAGCTGCTCGAGCTGTATGTCGACAATGGACACGAGATCATCGGGCTCCAGGGGGCGGAACCGGACGATGTCGTCGATGCGGTTGACGAACTCGGGCCGGAAGAAGTTGCCCGGCTCGCCCTTGAGGTTGGATGTCATGATCAGCACGACGTTGGTGAAGTCCACCGTGCGGCCCTGCCCGTCGGTGAGGCGGCCGTCGTCGAGGAGTTGCAGCAGCACCCCGAACACCTCGGAATGGGCCTTCTCCACCTCGTCGAGCAGCACTACGGCGTAGGGGCGGCGCCGGACGGCCTCGGTGAGCTGGCCGCCGGAGTCATGGCCCACGTATCCGGGCGGCGCTCCGATGAGGCGGGACACGGAGTGCTTCTCCAGGTACTCCGACATGTCGATGCGAACCATGGCCTGCTCGTCGTCGAAGAGGAACGCGGCCAGCGACCGGGCCAACTCGGTCTTGCCCACCCCAGTGGGACCCAGGAAGAGGAAGCTGCCGATGGGGCGATGGGGGTCGCTCAGGCCGACGCGGCTGCGACGGATGGCGTTGGCCACCATGCTCACCGCGTCGTCCTGGCCCACGACCCGCTCATGGAGATGCTCCTCCAGCCGGATCAGCTTGGCTGCCTCGCCCTCCATCAGGCGCGACACCGGCACGCCGGTCGACCGGCTGACAACGACCGCGATGTGGTCGGCGTCGACTTCCTCGGTGAGCATCGACGAAGCGCTCTGCAGTTCCGCCAAGCGGCCGGTGGCCTCGTCGATGCGACGCTCCAGGTCGGGGATGATCCCGTAGCGGATCTCGGCGGCCCGCTCCAGGTCGGGCACACGCTCAAGGTCGGATCGTTGCGTCTCGAGCTCCTCCTTGAGGGATCGGATGACGCCGATGGCCTCCTTCTCGGCCTGCCAGCGGGCCGTGAGTGCGGATGACTCCTCGGTGAGATCGGCAACCTCGCGCTCCAGGTCGCCGAGGCGAGCCAGGGACGTGTCGTCGGTCTCGGCGGCAAGGGCGACCCGCTCCATCTCAAGCTGGCGCAGGCGGCGCTCCACCACATCTATCTCGGTGGGCACCGAGTCGATCTCGATACGCAGGGAGCTGGCCGCCTCATCGATCAGGTCGATGGCCTTGTCGGGCAGGAACCGGCCGGTGATGTAGCGATCCGACAGTTCGGCCGCGGCGATGAGGGCAGAGTCCTTGATGCGCACCCCGTGATGGACCTCATACCGCTCCCGCAGGCCTCGCAGGATGGCCACCGTGGCCTCGACGGAGGGCGGCTCCACCAGCACCGGCTGGAAGCGGCGCTCCAGGGCCGCGTCGCGCTCCAGGTGCTTGCGGTACTCGTCGAGCGTGGTGGCGCCGACCATCCGCAGTGTTCCACGGGCCAGCATGGGCTTGAGCATGTTGCCGGCGTCCATCGCCCCCTCGGCGCCGCCCGCGCCCACCACGGTGTGCAGCTCGTCGATGCAGGTGACGATCTCGCCGCCGGCCTCCTCGATCTCGGTCAGTACCGCTTGGAGCCGCTCCTCGAACTCGCCGCGGTACTTGGCGCCGGCCACCATGGCGGCCAGGTCCAGCACCACGAGGCGCTTGCCGGCCAGGCTGTCGGGGACGTCGCCGTCGACGATGCGCTGGGCCAGACCCTCCACGATGGCGGTCTTGCCCACGCCGGGCTCGCCGATCAGCACCGGGTTGTTCTTGCGGCGACGGGCCAGGACCCTGATCACCCGCCGGATCTCGTCATCGCGGCCGATCACCGGGTCGAGGCTGCCGGTCCGGGCCTCGGCGGTGAGGTCCCGGCTGTAGCGCTCCAGAGCCTGGTACTGATCCTCGGGCGCCTTGGTCGTCACCCGATGGCTCCCCCGCACATCGTGGAGCACCTTCAGCAGCAGCTCGCGGTCGAGGTCCAGGCGGTCGCCGAGGGCGATGACCAGATGCTCGGTGGACAGGTAGTCGTCGGCAAGGTCGCCTCGCACCTTGTCGGCGCCGGTGAGCATGCCGTGCAGGTCGCCGGAGATCCCGACGTCGGACCCGTAGGCGCGCGGCAGCATGGCCACCGCCTGCTGGGCCTTCTCCAGTACCGCTCTGTGGTCGACGCCGGCGGAGTGCAGCATCGGCAGCACCAGGCCCTCGGTGTGCGACAGCAGGGTGATGAGCAGGTGGTCGGGCGTGACCTCGGCGTGCGAGGCCGACCGGGCCGCCTCGGTGGCGGCCGCGAACGCCTCAGTCGTCTTCAGCGTCCAGCGCTTGGGGTCCAGGGCCATGATCAGCCGTTACTCGGTGTCACGCGAGCGGGCGCCCGACACAGGTTCAATCACGGAGGCCGG
The DNA here is from genome assembly GCA_965220645.1 of Candidatus Aldehydirespirator sp. Lineage (GTDB taxonomy): Bacteria > Actinomycetota > Acidimicrobiia > Acidimicrobiales > Aldehydirespiratoraceae > Aldehydirespirator. The sequence goes on from OZ244836.1 coordinate 271,754, forward strand.
TGCGCGGGTGGCGCGGTAGAGGGTCACAGCCCTGCTCCGGGGCACGGCCGGCACCAGGCCGCCGGGATTGAAGCCGCGCGCGGTCAATTCGGCCAGGTGGCGCTCGTGGGCCCGGCGGGTCTCGTCGAGCTGTGCCCTCAACTCGGCGACGGCCTGCTCGAGATCCAGGACCCGCTGCACGCCGGCGAGATTGAGGCCCTCGTCGGTGAGCTCGGCAATTCGCTCCAGCAGGGCGAGGTCGGCATCGCTGTAGCGGCGGCTGCCGCCCGCGGTCCGGGCCGGAGCGAGCAGGCCCTTTCGTTCATAGATGCGGAGCGTCTGCGGATGGACCCCCGCCAACTCAGCGGCCACCGATATCACGTACACGGCTCGGTGGAAGCGGTCATCGGTCATGGTCATTCTCCGTATTTGAGGGTGGTTTGAAGGTGGTTGCGGTCATGTCTTCAGGTGGGCCCGCGGATCCTCGCCGGGGGCGGCCGCGAAGTCCTGCATCGCGGCCCGCTGCTGGTCGGACAGGTTCTGGGGCACGACCACCTCGACCTCGACAATGAGATCGGCGCCGCCGGTGGAGGAGCTCGCCGGGATGCGGAGGCGCCGTCCCGTCCTGGTGCCGGGCGGAATGCGGATGGTCACCGTCGATCCGTCGAGGGTGGGAACCTGGACCTCGGCGCCCAGCGAGGCCTCCGAGAACGTGACCGGCACAACCAGTGTGAGGTTCTTGCCGTCCCGCCCGAAGAGGCGGTGCGGCTTCACATGGATCCGCACGTAGAGGTCGCCGGGCTTACCGCCCGGCCCCTGGCCGGGAGCGCCCCGGCCGGCGAGCTTGATCCGCTGCCCGTCGGTCACGCCGGCCGGGATGCGGGCCTTGACCTCGCGGCGCCGGTTCTCCATGCCCCGGCCACCGCAGGCGGTGCAGGGATCGTCGATCACGGTTCCCCTCCCGGCGCAGGCGGTGCAGGGCCGGCTGAAGGAGAACAGGCCCTGGTTCTCGTCGTTCACGCCGGTGCCCGAACAGGTCGGGCACGGGCGCGGCTTGGCCGGCGGCTTGGCGCCGAGACCCCTGCAGGTCCGGCAGCGGGCCTCGCCGGCCACGGGCACCGGGATCGTGGTCCCCGACACGGCATCGCTGAAATCGATCTTCACCTCGGTCTCGATGTCGGTACCCCGGTGAGCGGCGCCACCGCGGCCACGTCGCCGTCCGAAGAGATCGCCGAAGAGGCTCCCCAGATCACCCACCTGCTCGAAGTTCAGGTTGTAGCCCCCTGCGGGGCCCGGGCCACCCGGGCCGAACGGCCCGGCCATGGGCCCGAGCCGGCGCACTTCGTCGTAAGCCTTGCGCTTGGAGGCGTCGCCGAGCACGTCGTAGGCCGAAGCCACCTCCTTGAAGCGTTCCTCGACGGCCTCGTCGCCGGGGTTGGCGTCGGGGTGCAGCTTCTTGGCCAGCTTCCGGTAGGCCTTGGTGATGTCGGAGGCCGAGGCGTCCTCGGTCACGCTGAGGATCTTGTAGTAGTCCTTCTCGAACCACTCCCGCTGGGGCTCCACGCTCACCTCTTTCCTGCTCCGCCCGCTCTTGTCAGCCGCGCACCTTCACCATGGCCGGCCGCAGCACCCGGCCGTTCCACGCGTAGCCGGTGCGCAGCACCTCGGAGACGATCGGAGCGTCTTGGCCGTCGGCGCCGGACTCCTCGCTCATTACCGCCTCGTGGAAGCCGGGATCGAAGGGCTCGCCTACCGTGCCGAGCACGGCGAGGCCTTCGGCGGACAACACGCCCAGCAGCTGCGATTGCACAGCTTCGATTCCGTCAACGCCCTGGCTCACCGCGGCCTCGCACGCGTCGAGAACCACCAGCAGCTCTCTGGCCAGCCTTGAGGCGGCCTGCGCGACAAGCTCGGTGTTGCGCTTCATCGTCTGACGGCGGAAGTTGGTGAACTCGGCGGTGACCCGCTGGAGATCCTCCAGATAGGCATCACGCTCCGCGAGGGCCGCAGCCAGATCGAGTTCAGAATCCGGCACGGATCGGGCTTCGACCAACTCCGTGTCAGCGGTCACGGACTCGTCCGCCTCGCCCCTGCCAGCGTCGGGCTCGCCGGCCTCATCGGAGCTTGCAGGAGCGGACTCGAGCTCGCTGACGTCGGGGGTTGATGCGCTCACGCCGACTCTCGGTCGTCGTCGACGATCTCGGCCTCGACCACATCGTCATCGTCGGACGCTTCGTCGGACGCTTCGTCGGACGCACCCTGCTCGCGCTCGGCCGCGGCGGCCGCCTCGTACAGCCTCTGGCCGAACTCCTGGCTGGCCGTCATGAGGGCCTCGGTGGCTGACTTGACCGCCTCGATGTCGTCTCCTTCCAGGGCACTGCGCAGATCGACGAGCTTCGAGTTGATGGTCTCCTTCTCGTCGTCGGACACCTCGTCCGCATGTTCCTTCAGCACCCTCTCGGTCTGGTACACGAGCGTGTCGGCCGTGTTGCGAACCTCAGCCTCCTCGCGTCGCTGCCGGTCCTCCTCGGCGTGGGCCTCGGCGTCGGTGACCATCTGGTCGATGACCTCCGAGTCGAGCGACGACTGACCTGTGATCGTCATCGATTGCTCCTTGCCGGTGGACTTGTCCTGCGCGCTCACGTGGACGATGCCGTTGGCGTCAATGTCGAAGGTCACATCGATCTGAGGCATTCCCCGAGGTGCCGGCGGCAGGTCGACGAGCTGGAACTTGCCCAGGGTCTTGTTGTAGGCCGCCATCTGCCGCTCGCCCTGCAGCACGTGGATCTCGACCGACGGCTGGCCGTCCTCGGCAGTAGTGAAGATCTCGCTCTTTCGGGTGGGGATCGTGGTGTTGCGCTCGATGAGGGTGGTCATGACACCGCCCTTGGTCTCGATGCCCAGCGACAGCGGAGTCACATCGAGCAACAGGACGTCCTTGACCTCGCCCTTGAGCACACCGGCCTGGATGGCGGCGCCGATGGCCACCACCTCGTCGGGGTTGACCGTCCTGTTGGGCTCGCGGCCGGTCATCTCCTGCACCAGCTCGGTCACGGCCGGCATGCGGGTCGACCCGCCGACCAGAACGACATGGTGGATGTCACCGGAGGAGATGCCGGCGTCAGAGATGGCCCGCTCGAAGGGACCGCGGCAGCGGTCGAGCAGGTGAGCGGTCATCTCCTGGAACTTGGCCCGGCTCAGCGTGTAGTCAAGATGCAGCGGACCCTTGTCGGTGGCGGTCACGAAGGGCAGGTTGATCTGCGAGGACGGGGTCTGGGACAGTTCGATCTTGGCCTTCTCGGCGGCCTCCTTGAGACGCTGCATGGCCATGGCGTCGGTGGACAGATCCACCCCGTGGTCGCCCTTGAAGGACGCCACGAGCCAGTCGATCACGGCCTCGTCCCAATCGTCGCCGCCGAGCTGGGTGTCGCCGGAGGTGGACTTCACCTCGGTCACACCATCGCCGAGCTCGAGCACCGACACGTCGAACGTCCCGCCGCCGAGGTCGAACACCAGGATGGTCTGGTCGGAGGATTCCTTGTCGAGACCGTAGGCGAGGGCCGCCGCGGTGGGCTCGTTGATGATCCGCAGCACCTCGAGCCCGGCAACCTTGCCGGCCTCGTTGGTCGCGGTGCGCTGGGCGTCGTCGAAGTAAGCAGGCACGGTGATCACCGCCTGGTTGACGGTGTCGCCGAGATACTCCTCGGCGTCGCGCTTGAGCTTCATCAGCACCCGGGCTGATATCTCCTGGGCGGCGTAGGTCTTGTCGTCGATCTTGAACTTCTTGGATGTGCCCATGTGCCGCTTCACGGAGCGGATGGTGCGATCGGGGTTGGTGATGGCCTGGCGCTTGGCGACCTCGCCCACGAGCACCTCGCCGTCGTTGCTGAACGCCACGACGGACGGGGTCGTGCGCGATCCCTCGGCGTTGGGGATGACGACGGGATCGCCGCCCTCGAGGACGCTTACGACAGAATTCGTGGTACCGAGATCGATACCGACGGCCTTTGGCATGGTGAGGCTTCCTTTCGCTTACGTGTGCCTAACCTGAACGCACAAGGTAACGAAGTTCATTCCTGATCACAACAAAAACTTGAGTCTTTCTTTATCAACTTTGTCCGGGCAGGGTCGGATACCTTTGCGGCCATGGCCCACGACCTGATCCTTCTGCGCCACGGCCGCAGCGAATGGAACGCCAAGAACCTCTTCACCGGCTGGTACGACTGCGGACTGAACGACGCCGGCCGGACCGAGGCCCGGCGTGCAGCCGAGATGCTGGCCGAGGCCGGTCTGATTCCCACCGCGGTCCACACCTCGGTGCTGCGGCGAGCAACTGAGACCACCCAGATCGTGCTCGATGGCCTGGGACTCGGCTCGCTGGAGGTACACGGCAGCTGGCGCCTCAACGAGCGCCACTACGGCGACCTGACCGGGCTCGACAAGGCAGCCACCCGCAAGGCCCACGGCGACGAGCAGCTCCAGCGGTGGCGCCGGGGATACGACACCCCGCCGCCCCCCATCCGAGGTGACAACGAGTACAACCCCAACGGCTCGGCGGCCTACGCGGACCTGCCCGCCGATCTGCTGCCCCTGACGGAGAGCCTCGCCGACGTGCTGGCCAGGCTGCTGCCCTACTGGCAGGACGCCATCGTCGGTGACCTGCGCGCGGGCCACACCGTGCTGGTGTCGGCCCACGGGAACAGCCTCCGCGCCCTGGCCAAGCACCTGGACGGGATCTCTGACGATGACATCGGCGCCCTCAACATCCCCACTGGCATGCCCCTTCACTACGTGCTGGGTGCCGACATGTTCCCGACCGAGTCCAAGCACCCCCTGGAGCGCGCCCTCGATCCAGCCGCCGCAGCCGCGGCAGCCGCCGAGGTAGCCGCCCAAGCCACCGGTCCCTCCCCTACCTGAGACGGCCGCGGCGGGTAGTGTTCGCGCCGTCATGCGGACCCGGATCAAGCCCCACCACATCGTCGTCGCCCTGGGCGTCGTCATCGCGCTGTTCACCGCCCTGTCGGGCGTCGTTGCCGCCATCACCGGCTTCCACGACGACAGCCCGGTCACCCGGGAGGTCTTCGGCAACATCCCCGCCCCGCTGAAGGCCGCCTTCTACACGATCATCCCGATACTGCTCGTTTACGGGGCGGTTCTGTTCGCCAACCGGGTCAAGAACTGGCAGCGGGGCCGGCCCGACAACCGGCGCACCACGGCGCACAACGCGAAACACCGGATGGCCGACTTCCGGGCCGGCGTCTACATGCGCACCCTCCTGCGGGAGCCCGGCGCCGGCGTCATGCACTCGCTCATCTACTTCAGCTTCCTGGTGCTGCTGGGCGTGACCACCACCCTGGAGGTCGACCACCAGCTCCCCGACGGGCTCAAGTTCCTGCACGGCGACGTCTACCGGGCCTACTCCGCGGTGGGCGACGGCGCCGGGTTGGTGTTCGTGGTCGGGGTGGTGTGGGCCATCGTGCGCCGCTTCGGCCCGCCGGTGTGGCGGCCCTACCGCATCCGCACCAAGACCCGGCCCGAGCATGCGGTCATTGCCGGGGTCCTGCTGGCCATCGGCGTGACCGGCTTCGGGGCGGAGGCGTTCCGCATCGCGGCCGACGGCCTGCCCGACCACGAGCGCTGGAGCTTCGTCGGCTACCCGCTGGCCACGCTCGTCGACGGTTCGAGCGCCGTTCACGGCTGGCACCAGGCGTGGTGGGTGGCCCATGTGGTCGCCTTCGTGGCCTTCCTGGTGATACTGCCGACGACGATGCTGCGCCACATGTTCACGTCGCCGCTGAACATGTACCTGCACCACCGCGACCGCCCCAAGGGCGCCATGCGACCCATGCCCAACCTGGTGGAGGGCGACACCGAGTTGGAGACGTTCGGCGCATCGGTGATCGAGGACTTCTCGTGGAAGCAGCTGCTGGACACCGACGCCTGCACCATGTGCGGCCGCTGCACCTCGGTGTGCCCGGCCCATGCCACCGGCAAACCCCTCGATCCTCGCGAGATCGTGCTCAAGACGGGCGAGATCATGGCCCTCACCGGCAGCCCGCCCACATCGCCCCCGCTCAGCAGCGGCGAACCCGAGGTCAAGGTGCCTGCCAACTGGATGTTCGAGCGCATCAGCAACGAGGAGCTGTGGGCCTGCACCTCGTGCCGGGCATGTGACGAGATCTGCCCGGTCAACATCGAGATCCTGGACAAGATCCTCGACATGCGCCGCTACCTCACCCTGATGGAGAGCGACTTCCCGTCGGAGTTGGGCCAGGCCTTCCGGGGCATGGAGAACTCGTCCAACCCGTGGTCGCTGAGCCAGACAGAGCGGGCCGACTGGGCCCGGGACCTCGACGGGGTGAGAGTCGTGGCCGGTGGCGACCCCCTGGACGCCGAGTACCTGTACTGGGTCGGGTGCGCGGGGTCGTTCGACGACAAGAACAAGAAGGTGGCCAGGGCCATGGCCCAGCTCATGGAGCGGGCCGGCGTGGACTTCGCCATCCTCGGGCCGGCCGAGAACTGCACCGGCGACTCGGCGCGGCGCTCCGGCAACGAGTACCTGTTCCAGATGCTGGCGTCGGCCAACATCGAGACCCTCAACTCGATGGGGGTGCGCAAGATCGTCACCCAGTGCCCCCACTGCTTCAACACGCTGGCCAACGAGTACCCGCAGCTCGGCGGACACTACGAGGTGGTCCACCACAGCCAGTTCCTGGAGGCGCTGGTGGCAGAGGGCCGCCTTGATCTCGAAGGGGCCACCCTCGCCGAGCGGGTCGTCTACCACGACAGCTGCTACCTGGGACGCCACAACGACGTCTACCTGGCGCCCCGACGGGTGCTGGGCTCGCTCGGCGGCATCGACTTGGTTGAGGCCCCCCGCAACGGTACCAAGGGCATGTGCTGCGGCGCGGGCGGGGCCCGCATGTGGATGGAGGAGACGATCGGCACCAAGGTGAACGATGAGCGGTCGCGGGAGCTTCTCGACACGGGGGCGTCGCGTATCGCCACCGCCTGCCCGTTCTGCTACATCATGATGGACGACGGGGTGCGGGCGGCGGGCGTGGAGGAGGACTCGGTGCAGGTCGCCGACATCGCTCTGCATGTGCTGGAAGCAGTCGAAGCCCGCGACCTCGCAACGAGCTAGGCGCTCAGACGCCGGACAGGCGAGCCGACACGGTCCCGAGCGGCCCCAGGTCGGCGAACACCTCAGCTCCGGGTCCGATCGGCCTCATCGGGCCCAGCGACCCGGTCATCAAGCATTCCCCGGCCCGAAGGGGCGTACCCCGCTCACACATCACATCGGCCAACCACACTGCCGCATTCAACGGGTTGCCCATGCAGTCGGCGCCTGTCCCGGTCGCGGCAACCTCGCCGTCGATGGTCATCCGCATCCAGACTTCGCGCAGGTCCACAGCACCGACGCTCACCGGTCGAGTGCCCACCACATACAACCCGCAGCTCGCGTTGTCGGCGATGGTGTCGACGATGGTGATGTCCCATCCCTGGATGCGGCTGTCGACGATCTCCAGCGCCGGCAGCACATAGGCGGTTGCGCCGATGATGTCCACCACGCAGTGCTCGCCCTTGTCGAGGTCGCGGTCGATGATCACCGCCACCTCGGCCTCGACCCGGGGCTGCAGCAGTCGGCCCGAGTCGATGTCGGCGCCGTCGGCCAGGCACATGTCAGCGAACAACACCCCGTAGTCCGGCTGGTCAACGCCCAGCTGCTGCTGCACCGCCTCAGCAGTCAGACCCACCTTGTGGCCGCCAACCCGCCGCCCCGCAGCCAACGACACTTCCACATTGCGCTGCTGCACCTGATAGGCGACATCGACATCGCTCGACGTGCCCAACACGTCGCGCACCGGTCGGCACGGCACACCGCTCTCCGCGGCAACCCGCAACTGCCCGGCCGCAGCCTCAATCTGATCCGGGGTCATCTCTCAGCCGCTCCTCGGTGACGCAAACCGACGCACCAGTATCGGTGCTCGATTCTTCCAGGACTGCAAGCAGCACCGATGCGAAGGCTGTCGCGGCCAAGGCGTGCATCGGCTTCATGCTGTTGACCGCTGCCCGCTCGGGTGAGGCGCGGCCCCCAACGAGATCAGTCAAGGTCGAACTCGTCGCGAAGGATGTGCTTGGTGACCTTGCCGAGGGCCGTCCGCGGAAGAGAATGGGTCAAGACGACCTCGCGTGGCTGTTTGTACCGGGCCAGCCGATCAGAACACCACAACCGAAGCTCCTCGACCGTCGGGACCTCGGCGCCGGCGGTAGGCACGATCACGGCCACGGGAATCTCGCCCCACGTCGGGTCGCTCCGGCCCACAACGGCCACTTCGGCGACAGCGGGATGAGTGATGAGCGTGTTCTCGACCTCGGCGGGATACACGTTCTCGCCCCCGCTGATCAACATGTCCTTCTCCCGATCTTCGATGAACACGTAGCCGTTGGCGTCGCGGCGACCGATGTCCCCGGTGTTGTACCAGCCATCGACAAAGGCGGCCGCCGTCTCCCGAGGGCGATTCCAATACTCGACGAACAGGTTGGGCCCTCGCACCAGCAAGACCCCGGCGGTGTCGCCGACGACGTCGCGACCGTCCGCATCGACGACGCGAAGCTCGGTGTGCAATGCCGGCTTGCCACACGAGCCTTCGTGATCGACGCAGTCCTCGTAGCGGAGCACGACCGCGGTCGGCCCGGTCTCGGTGGCGCCGTACACCTGGCCGACCGGTACGCCTCGATCGACCACGGCCCGGATCAGGTGCTGCGGAACGACCGATGACCCCGAGTTGAGACCACGCAGACAAGAGATGTCGGTCGACGCGAACCCGGGGTGCTCCAGAAGTGCTCGCAGGGTCGCCGGCACGACCAACGATTGTGTTGGCCGGTGGTCGCGCACGATGGTGAGCGTCTCGTCCGGATCGAAGCGTCGTTGAAGGAACACTGAGGCGCCGACGTACAGGGCCGGAAGCGTCTGGATGTTCAGCCCACCGACGTGGAAGAGCGGAAGCGACGTGAGCACCCGGTCATCGGCGACGAGATCCTGGTGCGCGACACCGTTGAGCACCGTGTGGAGCAGCGAACTCTGGGAGTGCACTGCGCCCTTCGGCGACCCCGTCGTGCCCGACGTGTAGACCAGCAGCACGCGATCATCGCCCTCGCCGACCGACGGAAGCTGGACCGGTGCGGTCGGCGCCGGATGATCGTCGAGGTCCACGACCTGAAGATCAGAAGCTGCGCTTGCCAGCTGCGATCCGAACCCATCGGTCACCAGGGCGAGTACAGGCGCGCAGTCCTCGATCTGGAACCTGTGCTCGGCAGCCGACAGCCGGTTGTTGAGTGGAACCAGCACGGCACCCAGACGTGCGCATGCGAACAGGAGCGAGATCTGCTCGACCCGATTGAGACCGCAGAACGCGACACGATCGCCGGCGGTCACGGACCGGGTGTGAAGCAGATGGGCCATATCGTGGATCGCAGACGACAGCTCTGCGTACGTCGTGGCCTCGCCCTCGAACCACACCGCTGGATGGGTGGGCCGGTGATCCGCCCAGTGGTGTATCCACCGATCGATCGCCGCCATGATCAGGGCTCCCTGCGCTCGACTTCGGAGCTGAGAAACGACAGGACGAGCTCGGCGACCTCTGGTGCCTTGTCCTCCAGAAGGCCAACGGTGCCGCCCTCGACGACCGCGGTCATGGCTCCATCGATACTTCGCGCAAGGGGTTCTAGCTCCGGGAACGCATAAGGGTCGGCCGACGCTCCGATGCACAGGGTCGGCGAGACGATCCGTCTGATCGCATCCTCCATGCGGTACCGGCCCACGGCGAGGTGACCCTCCTCGGGGTCTCTCGCCGCGATCGCATCATGGACGAAGCGTTCGAGCACATCCGGCCGATTCGGCGGGTAGAAGCCCTGTCTCCGCTGCCAGAGCTCGACCAGGTGCGATCCGTCCGGCTGCATCTCGACGCGGTCGATCGGCGGACGGTCCTTGCGGCGTTCGCGGCCCGCCTCATCCACCAAGGCGGTCGACGACAGCACGAGCCTGTCGACGCGTTCGGGATATCGGGCTGCAACATCGACCGCGATCACGCCGCCGGTGTGGTGACCCATCACCGACGCTCGATCAATGTCGAGCGCGTCGAGCGCAGCGACCGCTCCATCGGCGTACACCTCTATCGAGGCCTCCCCCGGGGGCGGGGCCGAACGCCCCATCCCGAGCGTGTCGATGGCGATGACGCGCAACGAGTCGGCGAGGAGCGGCAGTACCTCTCGGTACTCGTCGCACGAGCGCGGCGTCTGATGCAGACACAGAAGTGGTTCGGCCGCGGGGTCGCCGGCCTGCGCACAGTGGATCTGGCCGAACGGCGTCTCGAGATACGTGAACCGCAGGCGGTTGTCCATCGCCCCCCTCCGGTGATTCAACCGTCGTGCTCGGTGATGAACTCGATGCTCATCGGGTTGTACCGTTCGGACTGTTCGTGCTGTGGCCAGTGACCACAGCTGCCCATCAACTCGAGACGTGAACCGGCGATCGCCTCGCTCATGTTCGTCGCCTCGGGCACTTCGCCGAACGGGTTCTCGTTGCCCCACACGACCATCGTCGGGACGGTTATCGAGTTGAGCCGCTCGTTCGTCATCAGGTTGCGCTGACGGATCTCCATGTTCTGGAGACAGAGCAGGTTGTGCAGGTTCTGCTGGAAGTCGGGGTGGTGATAGATCGCGTAGCGAGCCTCCACGAGCTCTTCGCTCACGTCCCTGGGGCCGTCGAACATGAGTAGGTGCAACCGTTCACGAGTGAGATCGATGTCGTCCTCCAGCACGGCTCTCGTGGTCGAGTTCTTGATTCGCTCCATGATCTCGGGGTTGGCCTTGGTGCCTCCGGCGGCCACCATCTGCAGGCTCTTGACCCGCTCGGGCTGTTCGCTGGCGAGCCAACCGGCGACCCAGCCGCCGAGCGACTCGCCCACGAGATGAGCCGACTCCATGCCTTGGGCATCCATGTAGCTGGCAAGGTGCTCGACGTAGCGTGGAATCTCGTAGTGATAGTCGGGCTTGCCGGTGTATCCGTGCCCGAGCATGTCGATGGCATGGCAGCGAAATCCGGCCTGCACATGGGGCACGAAGTTTCGGGTGAACGCCTCGAGGTGGCCGCTGGTGCCGTGCAGGAAGATGACGTCCGATCCATCGTCGGGGCCGGCGATCAGCGCCCGAGTGGGCACACCTCCGGCGTCGACGAATTCGAGTGAGAAGGCAATGCCGGTTAAGTCGGTCCAGATCGACACGCGGTGCTCCTTGGGTTGTTTGGGTTCGGGTCTGCGATTGTCATGAGGATCGAGTTGGCGGGTTCGGATCGATGTGCCCCACAGCCATCCCGGTGAGCCATTCCGGCATCGGCGAGTACGCGATGTGCTGCCCCGGGGCATGTCCGAGTGCTGCCGCCATGACCAGCCAAGCCCTGATCTCGTTGCCGCCGTTGCCGGCGGTGGCGGCGAGCTGATCGTCGGCCCATCGCTGCGGCGCCGTGTGCAGCTCACCGGTTTCGAGCAACTGGAGGAACGTCTCGTCGAACTCGGTGTTGATCTGCGCCGGAGCTCCCACGATGAGCGGCCGACGTCTCGCTTCGTACCGTTCCCAGTTGCCGCGACCCTCGCGAAATGACTCGGCCAGGAACTCCTCGGCTTCGCCCTCGGGCGCGCGCCAATCGGGAAACGGGATCTGGTGCGACAGACCACCGGTACCGATCATCGCGATCCGCCGATCGCCGGGCAGGCCGTGGAGGACGCCCCGAAGGGCTCCGCCGAAGGCGAGGCACCGAGCGAGGCTCGGTAGTGGCGGAGCGAACACATTGATCACGATCGGGATCGACGGCACGCCGTCGGGAACCAAGTACTGGATCGCGTGGGATATCCCGTGATCCACCTGGAGACAGGTGGAGAATGCGGCGTCGAAGCCGGCCCCGAGCATGCCTTCGTACACAGCCAGTGCGGCGTCGGGGTCGGCGGGCTGGGACCCCGACGGTGTGCCGTGCTCGCCGGCGGCAACCACCTCGTCGACACCGATCGTGAAGGGCGGCATGAGGTCGAGCCAGAATCCCCGGAAGTGGTTCGACCCCACGATGACGGCGAGGTCGGGGCGCGCCGTCTCGAGCGATGCCTTCGCAGTGGCGAGTCCGTTGCGAAAATCGTGGGCGCGCTCGAGGTGATCGACCTCGCCCCAGCGAGTGTTCATGAGCGTCGTATGCGATGCACCGACCCCGGCGACTATCTCGGTCACGAGGCGACTCCGCACACATCGACCGCAATCCGGATGAGCAGCTTTGTCAGCCGCTCCATGTCGACCGCGTCCACCGCATTCATACCGAGCTGGAAATCGATCTCGTCGTGACTGTCGAGCCGCTCTGGCGAGATCTTGGGGAGCCCGAGGCGGGCGGTCGGCACGCCGAGGGCGCGCATGATGTTGGCATCGGTTGCGCCGGAGAGACCGCCGATCGGTGCGTGGTCGACGCCGGTCAACTCCTCCCAGCAGCGGATCGCCGATTGGATGATCTCTTCATCGGGCGACGTGCTGGTGCCCGGTACCGACACGATCTGGCGCCACGAGACGTCGGCGCCGATGCTCTCAGCGAGTCGATTCAACTCGTCGCCGAACTCTTCGGCCGCTTCCTCCGACGACGTTCTCGGGTTCAGCCGGAGGTCGACCCGGAATCGACACACCGCCGGGGTGAATGCGGGCGTGTGGGACTGGCCGCCATGGATCGCCCCAACAACCGCCTGAGGCGCGATCAGACGATCTCGGTGCCTCTCCGTCCACTGCGGAAACCAGTCCTCGAGGCCGGCGACGATCATGCCAGCATCGGCAATGGCATTGCGATAGGGCAGAAGATGCCGGCTGCCGACGTACGTGTGACTGCCGCGGACCTCGACCTCGAACCAGCTGAGACCCACCTCCTCCCACGACACCGCCCAACCGGTCTTGGCGATCAGTCCATGGTCGGGTCGCAGCAATTCGACCAGCCGAGCACAACCGACGCCGTGGCCATCGGCGAGGCCCGGACCTCTGCTGTTCGCCGGCATGCCTCCGGCGCCGAACCCGACGAGCAGATCCCCCTCGAGCCTGGCCCCGCTCGCGGACAGTGCCTCGGCCGCAGCCATCGCACACGCAGCATGTCCCTTCGGATTCTGGGCACCGAGCCCGATGACCACATCACCGCGAACATCAGCCGCGGGCCGCATGTCGGGTCTGAGCTCAGGGCCGATCCAAGGAACATCGGCGGACTCGCGGCCCACGCTCACGGTATCGATCGGCGAGTAGAGCATGAGCGATGCGCCATCGCCAGCGCCGGGCAGTCTGCCGTGGGCGCTGGCCATCGTCTCATCGATGCGCTGCACCTGGCCGGCGAGACTGGTCTTCGACAACTCAGCGGCGATCAGGGCGGCGAGCTCGGCTTCCTCACCCGTCGGTGAGGGCACGTCGACCATGGCGGAGCAGAGCTCGATCAGGCGGTCGCGGGTGACCAGGGCCTCGGCGGCAGCACTGACCGAGGCTGCATCGGCTGAGGCGCAGTCAGGCACTCGGCGTACCGACCCACGTACCCGTGAACTTCGTGAGCAGATGCACGAGGTGCTTCCTGGACGCGTAGCCGGCGCCGGCGAGCGCGAGTATCGCTATCAGCTTCTTCACGATGGCCGTCCAGCTCCTCGGTCGGTCTGGTCGAGGAACCCGGTGACCACGGAGTAGTAGTGCTGTGGGCGCTCCTCCTGCAGGTGATGCGAAGCCTTGTCCATCACGTAGAGCTGGCCGTGTTCGATCATGCGGGCCAGCATGAGCGGGTAGTCGGGCGTGAGGAAGTCGTCGTACATTCCCCACGCGAACAGGACCGGGCATTGGATGCGGCCGAGTTCCTCGGTCATGTCCTGCCACTCGCCGCGGGGACTGTCGGAACGGGCGGCCAGCTCCACCTCCTGGGGGTCGATCGACTGTTCGAACCGCATCGTGACGGTGGCGTCGGGGATCTCGTCGGCGTCGTACCACTCGAGGTCGGCCATGAGTTCTCGCATCTTCTCCCAGGTGGGTCCCTCGGGCCCGCCGAAGTAGCGGTCGCGAGCCTTGCGCCCCCGCCTCGCTCCTTCGGGGAGCGGCGCGAGCGGACCGTAGAACACCGGCATGGAACCGGTGACGACCAATGACCGAGCCCGATCGGGGTAGTTGGCCGCCAGGTTCAATGCGATGGTTCCGCCCCAGCTGTTGCAGATGAAATCGGCGCGGTGGACGTCGAGCGAGTCCATGAGGTCACAGATCGTCTTGGAGTGGAAGTCCCACATCGGGCCGCTGATCGTGCACTTCTCCGACTTGCCGTACTGGAGCAGATCCACGAGAAGGCACCGTCGATCCTCGGCGAAGAGCGGTGCGACCGGCCCGTAGTCGGTCCACGCTGTACAGCCGGGTCCACCCCCATGGAGAAAGAACGTGGGCCTGCCCTCCCCCATCTCGATCACGTGGTAGCCGAGTCCGTTGGCGTCGACGATGCGGCCGGCCGGCTCGGGTTGAATGACGACCGGCATCAGGTGTCGTCCCCGGCGGCGCTTCCGGGCGCGTCACTCGCCCCGGACGAAGTGAGCGCGTCTTCAGGCATCACGTAGTCGTCGTCGAAGGGGTTGCCCTCCTCGATCAGCCGCCGCCACTCGATCAGCGAGATGTCGGGTCGATAGAGGCGCTCGGGCGGAGCGTCGGTTGCCTGGACCATCCAACCGTCCTGCCCGGAGAAGTTGCCATGGAAGAGCCACCGGATTCCGCCCAGGTACTTGGCGTAGAAGACGGCCTTCGCCAGCCCGGTCTTGAACTGGACCATCACGCCGACGTACTTCGTTCGCCCCTCCTCGATGGGCACGTAGAACTCGTAGTGGAAGAACTGCGGGTAGGCGATACGCAGGACGCCCGGGAGACTCAGCGATGCGAATCCGGGCAGGTCCTGGCTCACGATGTAGGGGTCGTTCTTCTTCGCCCCACCGGTGTTGCCCAGCATCTTGCCCTGTTGTTGTCTCGGCTTGATCTTCCAGGGCCGCGCATTGCTCCACGTGCCGAGACCCGGAAACTCGGCCTCCCAGTGCCGCTCGTCCTCGATGCGGTATATCCACCGACCATGACGCTCGATGTGCACGATGTTCCACGCCGGCATCGTCTTGAAGATTCGCCAGTAGGACGTGCGGTGCAGGTACTTGGCATGCCCTTCGTCGAAGCCGTTCTCGGCGTAGAGACGCCAGTCGCCGTCGCGGTCCTCGATGCGGCCGCCCACCGCGTACGGAGGCGGATTCTGAAGTTCCTCGGGAAGTTGTTCATGAAGCGGATGCGGCTTGCGATCGCCGATGAACACCCAGACGAGCCCGACCGCTTCGCCGACGGGGTAGGTCTCGACGGCGACCTTGCCACACATCGGCGAGTCGGGGCCGTCGGTGATGACCGCGACGAGCTCGCCAGTGCTCAAGTCGTAGGTCCACGCGTGATACGGACACGTGACCGTGCCGGGGAACTCCTCGACCCCCATCGACAAGGGTACGCCGCGGTGCAGGCACCGATCGTGCAGCGCATGGGCGACTCCGTGCTGGTCACGCTGAATCATGATCTTCTCTCCGCACACCGTCACCCCGACGGGCTTGCGGCCCACCTCGGCCGACCAGTAGACGGGATACCAGTAGTTGCGCAGGCCGGAGGCGGCGGCATCGTATGCGGGCCACGACGACCAGTCGGCCCGCCCGGTCGCCTTCTTTGCGTCGCCGCCGCGCCGACGGCGCGCCATGAGAGCGGCAACACGATCGGCCGAGCTCGCCTCGACAGGCCCCGCTGCGACGTCTGAACCCTCTACCGACATGTCATCATCATCCACGTTTAGCGGCTATCTCTACCACCGCGTCGATGATCTTGTTGTAGCCCGTACAGCGGCAGAGGTTGCCACTCAGTCCTTCGCGAATCGCCTGCTCGTCGGGTTCGATGCCGTCTCGAATCAGCTGCTCGGCAGCGACGAGCATGCCGGGGGTGCAGAAGCCGCATTGGGCCGCACCGTGTCGAACGAATGCATCCTGCAGATCGCTCATCGGCCGGCCACGTCCTGCGAGACCCTCCACGGTGGTGATCGTCGAACCGTCGACCTGGGCGGCGAGCTGAAGACACGAGACGACGGTTCGGTCGTCGACGAGAACAGTGCATGCGCCACAGTCGCCGGTCAGGCAACCCCACTTCGTTCCGGTGAGCCCTATGTCGTCCCGCAGCACACCGAGAAGGGTCTGCGCCGACTCGACGTTCTCGCGGTAGGGGTCGCCGTTGATGGTCAAGCTGAGCTTCATCGGGTTGGTCCGTTCGCGGGACCGGGGAGCACTTCGGGGTCGAATCCATTCGGCGGAGCGAGTCGATCGATCGGCCACGCGCCACGAGCGCGGGCCTCAGCGATTCGGATGGCGCGAGCGGTCAGCACGGCGACGACATGCCGTCGATAGTCGGCAGTACCCCGGGCGTCGCTGATCGGCGAGCACGCATCGCGTGCTCGTGCCGCCGCTTCCGCGAGAACGTCGTGATCGAGCGTATGACCGACGACGATGTCGTCGAGCCCCGGCACCAGCATCGGGACCGGGCTGACCGCGCCCAGGCCGACTCGCAGCGCGCTGACGGTGTCGCCGTCGGTCTCGACGCTCGCAGCAACGCCGGCTCCGGCCAGATCCATGGCCCAGCGGACGGTCTGGCGGATGTAGCACGAGCCGACGCCGTCGGGCACGGTCGCAGTCACCGATACGAGCATCTCACTCGGCGCCAGGCTCGTCGTTCCCGGGCCGGTAGCGAGGTCGGCGAGATCAATCGATCGCCCGCCACTGGGCCCGGTGAGCCCGGCGGAGGCTCCGAACACCAGGAGCGGAGGAGGCATCTCGGCCGAGGGCGTCGCATGGCAGAGGTTTCCGCCGAGCGTGGCCATGTTGCGGATCTGAATGCTGCCGAGCACTCGGGCCGCCTCGACCAGGGCCGGTGCGGTGGCCGCCAATTCCTGACTCGTCTCGATTTCACGAATGGTGGTGGTCGACCCGATGGTCAAGTCGTCACCGTCTCGGACGATTCCACCGGTGTCGAGGTGAGATATGTCCACGAGCCATCCGGTCGACAGTCGCCTCAGTCGCCGGTCGATCATCACGTCGGTACCGCCGGCGATGGGAACGGCGCCCGGATGGTCGGCGAGGAACCGAACGGCTTCGTCGATATCGGCGGGCCGGAACACCTCGGCGGCTGTGGCCGCGATCGGCGTGGCGGTCATGCCGATGCCTCTTCGGTCGTCGAACATTCTCTCCCGGCAACGTCGCGTGAGGCTGCCTCTCGCTTGTCGACGACGGTCGAGCTCTCGTTCCGCTGAATCCAATCGACGACCTTCCAGGGTCGCATCGGGTACTCGCGAGGCCTGATGCCGATCGCATCCGCAACCGCGTTGGCGATCGCGGCGGGCGGAGGGATGATGCCGCCCTCGCCGATGCCCTTCGCTCCGTAGGGTCCCTCGGGGTCGATCGTCTCGACGAGCATCACGTCGATCCGGGGCGGATCGGCTGACGTCGGCATGCCGTAGTCGTGGAGGTTCGGTGCGAGGAACCGACCGTCCTGCACCGGCAACTCCTCGGTCAGTGCCAACCCGATGCCCATGACGGCGCCACCTTCGATCTGACCCTCGCAACTCATCGGGTTGATTGCTCGGCCGACATCGTGCGCGGCCCACAGGCCGATGACCCTGATCATGCCAGTCTCGGGATCGACCTCGACCTCGGCCACGTGCGCTCCGAATCCGTACGTCGCCGAGATGTTGCCGATGAATCCCCCGTCCTGCTTCTCGGTCGGTGGGTCGTAGAACGCCGACGACATGATGATCGACGATTGTTCGCGCAGGAGCTGGCGGCGAATCGCCTTCGCGTACGGCACGGCGGTGTCGCGGTCCCCGTTGCGCAGGATCATGCCGTCTTCGATGTCGAGCTCGGCCGCGGCGGCGCCGAAGGTCTCGGCTGCGGCTTCGAGCAGTCTCACCTTCGCACCCCGGGCTGCGAGCCGGGCCGCATTGCCGGCGACGAACGTCGTTCGACTCGCATGAACGCCCACATCCCATGGCTTCACGTCGGTGTCGCTGTTGGTGACGGTCACGACGTCGATCGGAACACCGATCTCTTCGGCGACGATCATCGCAAGCACCGTCTCGGAACCCTGGCCGAGCTCTGAGGACCCCGAGATGAGCGCCACCTGACCGGAGTCGTCGATCTTGATCATGGCGCCACAACCGTCGGACCCGTATATGCGTGCGCCTCCGCCGACATGGATGTATGTGGCCGCCCCGAGACCCCGGAACTTCTCACGCTGCGTTCCTCTGCGTTCGGCCCAGCCCGACTTGTCACGGACGGCTTCGAGGCACTCGGTCAGGCCACAAGTCGTGATCTCGAGACCCTGGGGCGTCGTGGAGTCAGCGGTGTTCGCGTTTTGCAGGCGAAAGGCGATCGGGTCGATGCCCAGGGCGTCGGCCAGCTCCTCGGTCTGCTGTTCGACGGCGAATATGGCCTGGGGGTTGCCGAATCCGCGCACCGAACCGCCGTAGTTCTTGTTCGTGTACACCACGGCGCATCTGACCCGGGAAGCCGGAACCTCGTAGAGCGACGTGACGGTGTTCATCGCGACCAGCATGGCGTGCGAACCCCAGGCGTTGTAGGCACCGTTGTCGGAGACGACCTCCGCGTCACGGAAGGTGATGTTGCCGTCGGCGTCGGCGCCGGTGCGAAGCTTGAAGTGGATCGGTTGTCGGGTCCGGGCGCCGATGAACTCCTCTTCACGCGTCAAGGCGAGCTTCACGGGCCTTTGAGCGGCCTTCGCCAACAGGACCGTGATGAAGTCGTGGGTGTCGATGTCGATCTTGCCGCCGAAGCTCCCGCCGACCGGTGGCTGCTTGATCGTGATGCGCTGCCAGTCGAGGCCGAGGCAGTCGGCCAATTCCTTGCGATACATGAACACCATGTGCACCGGCGAGATGACGGTGAGGTGGCCTGTCGGATCGAAGTCGGCGATGACCACGTGCGTCTCGATCGGGGCCGGTGCCGCCTGCGGGCTCGAGTAGGTGCCCTCGACGATGACCGCGCTGTTCGCTTCGGCCGCAGCTAGATCACCGGTCTCGAAGTCCCACCGCATCGAGACGTTGCCCTCGATGTCGAGTTCTTCGTGGATGACGGGGGCGTCGGGCAGCATCGCCGCCCTCGGGTCGTCCACCTCGGGGAGCAGGTCATAGTCCACTTCGATCAGGTCGAGCGCCTGCTGTGCGATCTCCGCGTCGACCGCTGCGACCGCGGCGACCTCGTCGCCGATGCATCGGACTTTCCTGCTCTTGAGCGGCTCGTTGTCGTGGCCGTAGCCGAATGTTCTCTGCGAGACGTTTCCGGCATGTATCACGGCGTGGACGCCGGGAAGTGCCTCGGCCCTCGAGACGTCGATCGAGACAATGCGCGCGTGGGCGTAGGGGCTTCGCTTTATGGCGGCGGTCAGCAGACCCGGGATTCGCATGTCGTCGGCGTACATCGTCGACCCCGTCACCTTGTCGGGAGCATCGAGCTTCGGAACTCTCTTTCCGACGACGCGGTGGGCATCGGATGCCGCTTGGATCACAGCCACGGCCGGCCCCTCTCGTTGCGTCCTGTTCTTGCACTATATATCGATTTTTCTACGAATGCCAGGAATTCGTATGGTACGGTTCAACCCATGGCGAACTGGGCGTCGCTCGATCCACTGTTCAAACCGACCTCGGTCGCCGTGTACGGGGCATCGACGACGAATCCGGCCAAGCTCGGAAACACCCTGCTTCGCAACGCACTCCAGAGCGACGTGGCCGAAGTTCTAGCCGTCAGCCCGAGCGCTGGAAGTGCCGAGGGCCTCGCAACAGTGGCGTCACTCCAGCATCCGGCGGATCTGGCTCTCATATCGGTGCCCGACCGGGCCGTCGAGGCCGCCATCGACGACGCGGCCACCGCGGGCGCCAGGTGTGCGGTTGTACTCACCTCCGGATTCGGCGAGACCGGCGACGAGGGCAAGGCCGTCGAGCGACGAATCGTGGATCGGGCCGCCCGATCCGGGATGCGTGTCCAGGGCCCGAACTGCATGGGCGTAGTGAGTCATCTCGGCGACGACCGCTGGCTGAACGGCTCCTACTTCTGGAAGATCGCGCTGAGACCTGGGCCGATAAGCCTGCTCAGTCAGTCGGGCGCATTTGGCGGAATGTTCTTCTCGGAGCTCGCGACGCGAGGCCTCGGGTTCAAACGCTTCGCCAGCCTGGGCAACGCCGCCGACCTCGATGAGACCGCGATGCTCGAATGGCTCGCCAACGACGACGAGACCGGTGTCGTCGCGCTGTTCGCCGAGGCGATCTCGGGCGGCCGACGATTCGTCGACATCGTTCGTGGGATCACGTCCGAGCGACCGGTCGTGGTTCTGAAGTCGGGGCGTTCGGTCGCCGGAACTCGAGCGGCAGCCAGCCACACGGGGTCGATCGCCGGCGGCCATGGCGCTGTCAGCGCGGCGTTGCGGAGAGCGGGTGCGATAGAGACGTCGAGCTCCGACGAGTTCTTCGACGTGCTCACCGCGGTGTCGTCCACTCAGCCGGCGCTGACCGGATCCCGCGTCGCCGTCGTAACCGTCTCCGGCGGGCCGTCGGTTCTCGCCGCCGACGAGGCGGAGCGGCTCGGGCTCACCCTCCCCACGATGGGGGACAGCACCGTCGAACGATTGCGCGCCGTCATCCCGGGATTCGCTGCGACCGGCAACCCGGTCGACCTGACCCCGCAATGTGCAGTCGATGCCTACTGCCCTGCCGTGTCCGCAGTGTTCGACGATCCCTCAATCGACGGCGTAGTCGCCATCACCTGCGGGCTCGACCTCGAACCGTTCGGCAAGGCGGTAGCCGAAGCGAGTGCGCGAAGCGCGAAACCTGCGGTCGGCTTCGTCACCGATGCGCCGACCGTCGCCACGATTCTCGCCGACTCAGGAATCCCCCTGTTCTCCTCGCCCGAACGGGCTGCTCGCGGGCTCGCCTCGCTCGCCGTCGGGAGTCGACCATGACCGAGCCCCGAGTCACCGAGCTCTCCGAGTGGGATTCCAAGCAGCGGCTCGCCGGCCTGCCCACCCCCCGCGAGGTTCTCACCACGACCGTCGAGGAAGCGGTCGACGCATGCGAGGACCTCGGCGGGCGGGTCGTCTGCAAAGCCTCGGGGGTCGCCCACAAGTCCGAACTCGGCTTGGTTCGGATCGGGCTGGATGCAGCGGGCGTGCGTTCGAACTGGGAAGAGTTGGCAGCCGGTGGTGACGGCACAGTTCTGTGCGCCGAGTTGGTGTCGGGCGAGCTGGAGCTGATCGTCGGCGGATTGAGGGACCCGCACTTCGGCCCCGTCGTGTCGATCGGCATCGGAGGAGTGGCCACCGAGGTCTTTGGAGACGTCGCGGTCATTCTGGCGCCGCCCGAACCCGGCGAGCTCGACGAGGCGCTGGCGACATTGCGGGGCGCCACGCTGCTTCGTGGCCATCGAGGCTCACAGCCAGTCGATATCGCGGCGTTGGAGCAAGTCGTTATGGCCGTGTCGAACCTGCTCGAGACCGACCCGTCGGTGGTTGAGGTCGACTGCAACCCAGTTCTGATATCCAACGGGAAGCCGCTCGTCCTCGACGCGCTGGTCGTGCGGACAGCACGGTGAGCGATGCGGCCGTGTCGCCGGCGCGGTCCGGTGGGCGTTCGGCTTCGCTCGTCCTCGACGTCTTCGGGCTCTACGTTCGCCGGTTCGACGGGTGGATCGCCGTGTCAGGGCTCGTGGCGTTGATGGGGGACCTTGGAGTCGACGAGGGTCCCACCAGGTCCACGTTGTCGCGCATGGTGCGAAAGGGCCTTCTCGAACGACGGCCTCGAGGGTCGGTTAAGGGATACGGCGTCGCGCCCGGCGCGGAACCCAGAATGCAGCGCGCCGATAGGCGCATCATGGGACCGACCAGCCCCGCGGACCTCGACGACGGCTGGACCGTCATCACGGCGACGATACCCGAGGGGCAGCGCAGGACACGGGACCGCCTACGCGAGCAACTTCGCTGGCTCGGCTGCGGCAGCCTCGGAAACGCCGTCTGGGTTGTTCCCCGAAGGTCGACGGATGACATGTGGGCCACCCTGCGGGAGCTCGATCTCGCCGAAGTCGTGACCGCCTTTGCGGGTGACCACCTCGGCGCCGGCGACCTGTCCAACCTGGTCGCGTCAGCTTGGGACCTCGACGGCCTCGAGGAGCAGTATCGCAGCTTCCTCGCCTGCTGTGACGAGGTCTTGGCGTCGTGGCCTGCTGCTCCAACCGGTGCTGACGTGCGGGCCTTCACCGACCACACCGATGTCGTCCATGCGTGGCGCAAGTTTCCGTACCTGGATCCGGGCCTTCCGCTCGAGCTTCTTCCCGATCCGTGGGTCGGTGCGCTCGCCACCGAGCAATTCGCCCAGATTCGACGTCTGCTCGAGGTTTCGGCGCTCGCCTATGTCGGATCGGTCATCGAGGCGTCCTCGTGAGAACGTGCGCGGGTGGGTGAAACCGGCTCACGTTGCGGTCGGGTGTCTCCCGCTCTTGTTCGCTGCGCTCACGGGCCGCTCGGGCCACGGCCTCGCCCATATGAGCCGGATTCGCTCGGCTACCGCTCGGCCTCCAGGGGTTCACGCCTCCAGGACGTAGAGCATCTCGCCGGCGTGGTCGACGACCAGCGCGCCCGACGCCCGCCACTCGTCGACGTCGACCGTCGTCGGATCGAGGTACCCGAGACCGAGTGCCGCACACTCGTCGGCCGGGATGCCGGTTGCCAACGTGACGTCGATACGCGGCCGCTCGACACCGTCGGCGTAGGTTCCGGTGCCGCGGAGGTGGGTGGAGTGTGCGAGCACCCCCCAGGGGATGTGCTCGAACCGTTCCCACTGCGCGGTGAAGTAGTCGCGGACGTGATAGCCGATCGCGTGGATGAGCTCGCCGTGTGTACGGCTCACCTCATGGAGGTGCGGCGCGGCGATCACGAGCTCGCCCCGATCGGCAACGACCGACTCAAGCTTGTACATGCCCTTGGCACCCACCCAGAGCTCGTCATACATCTCCGGCAGGATGGCCAATGCGCGCTCGACCGGCTCGGCGACTCGTCGAATGTGCACCTCGGCCGAGGCCCGGGCCGCGGCCTCGAAGGCGCCCTCGGGAGTTCCGGCGAATGTCTGGATCCGCTGTGCGGAATCGATGACCAGGCAGATCGCGTGCCGGGCCGTCGGAATGAGAGACACCGCCCGATCGATGAAGCGTCGAACCGGCGTGTCCGCTCGACCGATGACGGCCGACGATGTGACGAGAGCGCCGACCCAGTGGGTCACATCGATGATCTCCTGGGCGGCGACGCCCGGAACGAAATACTTGTTGCCGCCCGAGAACCCCGCCACCTCATGAGGAAAGACCGGTCCGCACACCACGAGATGGTCGTACTCGTGGAGCCGTCGGTTCAGCCGTACGGTCACATCGATCGACAGCCGACCCTCGCTGAGGGCCTCGACCTCGTCGGCGGGTATGACGCCGAAATCGGCGAACACGGCGGGGTTCCACCACTCGTGGTTCAGGATGGTCACCGCGTCCACGGACCGGGGTTGGCTCGGCCGGTCGAACAGCTTGCCGATCTCGGCATCGGAGAGCCCGGGATGCGTTCCGAGAGCGATCATGACATCGACCTGCTCGACCCGGGGGCCGATCTCGGTGGCGATCGCTCGAAGCACGGCCGGGTGGGGGAACGTGCGGGTGTGGTCTGGGACCAGGACCAGGACCCGGCCGTGGAGGACGATGTTCGCCATCGCCGAGCGGATCTCGGCCAGGTCGTCGTCAGCCGGCTGCACGTTCAAGTCCCGGTGTGCATGATCACCGACTTCACACGGTGCAATGGGCGTCGCGGAGAGCGTCCACACGTTCGCTCACGTCGTTGCGCCCATCTTCTGGAGTGCGTCGATGGCGCGGGTGGTCTCATCGGTGGTTCCCGTGGTGAAACGAAGCCCGCCCGGGAGTCCGAAGTCACCCTCGGTGGGACGGACGACGATCCGTTCGTCGGCGAGCGCACTGGCAATGCCCGCAGGATCGTCGAGTCCGGTGGCGACGACGAAGTTCGCCTGTGATGGGGCCGGGGCCATCCCGAGGTCGGTGAGGGCCCGAGTCAGGCGGTCGCGCTCACGACGATTCAGCTCGACCACCCGGGCGAGATGCTCCTGATCCGCGAACGCGGCTTCCGCCGCGGCCACCGATGCCGAATTGACGGCGAATGGCGGGATGTAGTCACGGAGCCGCGCGGCTGCTGCTTCGCATACGATCGCATAGCCGACGCGCATTCCGGCGAGTCCGTACGCCTTAGAGAACGTGCGGGTGACCGCCACGTTGTGTCCGGCTCGCACGAGCGCAACCCCGTCGGGAATGACCGTCCCATCGGCATACTCGCGGTAGGCCTCGTCGATCACGAGAAGAATCTCTCCCCCGCGTTCGTCGAGCTCGCCGACGATGCGATCGAGCTCGGACTGATCGACGGCGCTTCCGGTGGGGCTGTGCGGGTTGGTGATGATGAACACGCGGGTCCGGTCGTCGACGGCCGCGAGTAGTCCGTCGACATCTTGTCGGAGACCCTTGGTGGGCACGAATGCAAGCTCTCCACCAGGTCGCTCGGCCATGAAGATGTGCAGATAGAACGTCGGGTGGGCGACGACTGTGCGGTCGCCCGGCTCAAGGTGTGTGGCTCCAATGGCGAGCAGCGCATCGCTCGCACCGTTGGTGATGAAGATCTGGTCCGGCGACACGTCGTTCGCGTCCGCGATCATCGTGCGCAGCCCGAGCGCCATCGTTCGCGGGTAGCGATTTCCTTCGCGGACAGCTCGTCCGACCGCCGCCCCGACCGAGGGCGAGGGCCCAATCGCGTTCTCGTTCGATCCGAGTTGCGCGAGCGGGTGCATCCGAGCGGCAGTCGATCCTTCGGTCACGTCACTTCCTGGGGACCTGGGCACTTCTCGATGACGAAGCGATGTCGCGGCGTTCACGTCTTGTACCGGAACTTTGATGAGATCGAAATTTAGATGAAATTGCCACGTTCGTCAACTCACCGCCCGTCTCAGAGCAGGCAGGAACAGGAGTGGTTCTCGCCGACGAGCTTGGGCTCGATCGGATCCTCGGTGCAGTCACCGAACACTACCGGGCACCTCGGCGCGAAGGGACACTGTTGCCTTGGGTCCACCACGAGCGCAGCCTCGTCGGGGAGTTCGATCCGGTCCGTCCAGGGGCGGCTGACGGTGGGGGTCGAGTCGACGAGCTGTCTCGTGTACGGGTGGGTGGCGTTGTCGATCACCATCTTCGTCGGACCCGATTCCATCGTCGCGCCTCGATACAGGACATACATTCGGTCGCTCGCCGAGTAGGCGGTTCCCAGGTCGTGGGTGATGTAGATGAACGAGATTCCGGCCGCATCACGCATGTCCCGCATGACCGAGAGAATCCGCGTGCGCAACGAGGCGTCGACCATCGACACCGGCTCGTCGGCCACGATGATCCGCGGACGGAGCATGTAGGCCCGGGCCATCATGATGCGCTGCCTCTGACCCCCCGAGAGTTCGTGGGGGAATCGATTGAGGACGGCCGAGCCATCGAGACCGACCACCTCGAGTGTCTCGTCGATCAGCGTTGGCCCGCCTTCGAGATCGAAGTTCCTGATAACCACATCGAGGACGTGACGAACTCGATAGAATGGATTGAACGACGCAAACGGATCCTGGAAGACAGGCTGCACTTCTCGTCGGAAGGTCTTCCTCTGCTTCCTGCTCAGGTCCGCGAGTGACCGGCCCCGATACTCGAGACGGCCGGACGTCGGCTGAATGACGCCGAGCATCATCTCGGCAATCGTGGTCTTGCCGCTACCGGACTCGCCCGCGATCGTCACAATCTCGGCGACATCGGGAGCCAACTCGAGGTTGAACTTGTGCACAGCAACGTGCGAGCTCTTCTGATTGCGGAAGACCTTCGATACGTCGTCGAGGAGGAGCAACGGTTCAGCCATGGCGATCCAGATGACAGGCGAACTCGCCCCCGCCGCTCCGACTTCTCACGGGCGGGGTCTCCGCCGCGCAGACGTCCATCGCTTCGGGACATCGCTCGCGGAACGCACAGCCTCCGGTGACGGACGAGACGACCAGTCCCTCGTCCTGAACGGCTGGCGCCTCCTTTCCGACCTCGGGAACGGAGGCGAGCAGCAGCTCGGTGTAGGGGTGCTCAGGGTTGGTGAGGACATCGATCGCCGGACCCGTCTCGACGATGCGGCCCAGGTACATCACGGCGATTCGATCGGCCAACTGGGCCATCAGGCCGATGTCGTGCCCTATGACGATGAACGAGGTACCCATCTCGTCGCGAGCATCGAGGATGGTCTGGGCGACGAGTCGTTGCACGATGACGTCGAGTGCGCTCGTCGCCTCATCGGCGATCACGAGAGCGGGATGGTTCATCAGCGCCATGGCGATGCAGACCCTCTGCTTCATTCCGCCGCTCAGCTCGTGCGCGTACCGATCAATCGTCCTCTCGGGCAGGCTGACGAGATTCAGCAGTTCGGAGATCCGCTCGTTCACCTCCGACGTCGAAGTGTCGTGGTGAGCGGTGACACCGTCTGCCAGTTGCCTTCCGACCGGCATCACGGGGTTGAGCGAGTTCATCGCTCCCTGAGGAACGATCGCGATGTCGCGCCACCGAACATCTCGAAGTCGCTTCTTGTCGGCCGACAGCAGGTCGACAGGTCCCCCATGGCCGTCGAGCACGGCCACACCCGCCGTGACCCTGCCCGCCCTGGGCAAGAGTCTGAGGAGGGCATTGATCGTGGTGCTCTTGCCGCAGCCGGACTCGCCCACGAGGCCGACGAGCTCGCCCCGCCCCACGCTGAATGACACGTCCTGAACGGCGACGAGAGGCGTCGATCGCGACAGGTACGTCACTTCGAGATCAGTCACATCGAGAACGTTGTTCACAGTGACTCGTCTCGCAGACGGGGATTGGCCACCTGGTCGAGACCGTTGGTGAGAAGAAGGAAGCCGACGAATATCACCGAGAGGACGAAGAGCGGCGGCAGCCACCACCACCACATCCCCCGGAACACGGCACTGCCCTCGAGCGCGTTGTTGACGGTCGTGCCCAGGGTCGGCAGCCGGCGAGAGCCGAGGCCGAGGGTCTCAATGCTGGTGACTGCGAGAATGACGCCCGCGACAGATTCGGTGAAACTCCCGGCGAGGTAGGGCAACAGGTTCGGCAGTATCTCCTTGAACATGACGCCCGGCGTCGATGTGCCCGACATTCGAGCCATGACCACGTAGCGACGATCGCGCGTGGTGAGCACCTGGGAGCGCAGGATGCGGGTCGGCATCGGCCAAGCGAACGCCGCCATGATCAGCCCCATCGACACGACGCCGATCTCTCCGACCACCGAGGCTACGACGACCAGAACGGCGAGGCCGGGAATGGTCATGGCGGTGTCTGCGAGCGTCGAGAGCACCGTGTCGACCTTCCCGCGCATGTACCCGGCCGAGAATCCCAGAATGATGCCGATCAGCGTTCCGAGGCCCGCCCCGATCAGGCCGATCTTGAGCGTACGGGGCGTGCCGACGGCGAGCACCGCCAGCATGTCGCGCCCGCGACCGTCGGTTCCCAACGGGTGGTCCGAGGTCGCCTCCACGAACCCGGCCGCAAGATCCGGTGTGGGGCCGAACGATGGAACCACGCTCGGCGGTCCACTTCCCACCGCGATCTGATCGGTGTCGACGAAGATGGGGAGCACCCATTCGGACACCATGACGAGGAGCACCAGTACGAGCCCGGCGATCAGAGTCGGGTTGACCCAGTGCGCCCACAATCGGGGCCCCACGAGGGTGTTCGTTGCTGCGGGAGCGGACGTGTCAGTCCGGGTGTGAGCTATAGCTGATCCTCGGGTCGATGAGCGGATAGATCAGGTCGACGGCCAGCACCGCGAACGCCACGCCCAAGATGAGATACCACGCGACGCCTTGGATGACGGGGTAGTCGTTGCGAGTCACTGCCCGGAACAGGCGCATGCCGATACCCGGGTAGTTGAACACACGCTCGATGACCACGAACCCGGAGGCGATCAAGCCCAGCGTGATGCCGAGCCGCGTGATCTGCGGGAGAATCGCGTTCCGGACCTGGTAGTTGAACAGCACGCGACTTGAGCGGAGGCCCTTCGCTTCGGCGAGTCGCACGTACTCCTCTCCGGCCGTGGTGATCATCATTCCCCGCATTCCGAGCGCCCAGCCGCCCATCGTCACCATCACAACGGCCGTAACCGGGAGAATCGCGTGTTCGATCACGCTGCTGACGAACGCGGCCGACCAGCCGGACTCGATCGATGGGTCGTAGGCGCCGGTCGGCGGAAGCCAACCGAAGTTGTACGAGATCACGTTGATCAGCAGCAACCCGACCATGAACGCCGGCAACGCGGTGAACACGAGCGGAACGGTGAGAATGCGCTTCACCCATCTGGGCGTTCGTTCCCAACCCAGCAGTGTGCCGATGACGTTGCCGACCAGGAACGAGATGATGATCGCGGCACCCATGAGACCCAACGTCCACGGCAAGGCCGATAGGACGAGGGAGTCGACGGTCGTGGGGAATTCGACGACCGAGTAGCCGTTGTCGAACTTGACGAGGTTCGTCAGGTATCGACCGTACTGAACCCAGATCGAATCGTCGAGTCCGAATCTCTGCTTGTACGCCTCGATGATCGCATCGGCGTTCTCCACTCGAGAACCGCTCGACACCAACTGGCCGATGATCGCGTCAGTCGGATCCGACCGTGAGAGCCGGGGCACGAAGAAGATCACGGTGGCCCCGAGCCACACGGTGAAGAAGAACCTCACCAATCGGGCCCGGACGTGCCTCATACGATCTCCGCGGTGTCCTCAGAGGCGGGCCAGCACCGTGCTGACCCGCCCCGTGAGAACGAACCGTATCGAGGTCTAACCCACAGGCTCGAGGTTGTTGAGGATCCGATGGAACGCTGGAGTCGCGATCACCAACTGGATGTACGGGTCGGCATCGGTCGGGAAGCCAGTCCAGTTCGCCTCCGTGAAGGGGTTGATCTGCGGGTGCTGCACCAGAGCGACCTCGGGGAGGTCGGGCAGCCACAGCTCGAAGGCATCGACGACGAGCTCGGAGATCCTGGGATCGCCGGGCTGAAGCGTCGCGATCTCGTCAACGATCGCCGAGTACTCATCGTTGGCCCAGCGCTGGCGGTTCCACCACGGCGGTCCAAACTGCTCGCCGCCCGGCTCCTCCGGCAGCCACCTCGAGTTGTAGTAGTCCATGGTCAGCCAGGGATCAGTCACCGAACCACAGAGGAAGAAGACGACCGACTCGAATCGGCCGACCCGGAGGCCCTCGACGAAGTCGGGGATCGCGGCGACCTCGAAGGAGGCGTCGATCCCGACAGCCTGGAGTTGTTCGGCGATGACCTCGGCCATGGCGATCTCGGATGGCTGCTCGACAGCCGTGACGACCAACGAGAACTCACCCTCCTCGAAGCCGGCTGCCGCGAGCCGCTCCCTGGCCTTGTCCGGGTTGTACTCACCGACGGGGAATTGGTCGAACAGTCCGGCCGCTTCGATGTCCTCGACGTAGCTCTGGAGCCCGGCGTACGCCGGGAAGAACGATCTCGACTCCTGCGATGCGCCACCGGCTCCGCCATAGGCAACCGAGATGAGCGTGTCTCGATCTATCGCGTGGTTGATCGCCCAGTGCACGTCGGCACTCGGAATCTTCTCGTTGTTGAAGTGCAACGCCCGAGGACACGCGTCAACCGAACCGAACGGCGGCGCATCGGTCCAGCCGTGAACGTCGGAGTTGCGTGCGATGAGCGCCTGGAACGTCGGCCCGGAGATGTTGGACGCCATGTCGAGCTCGCCGCGGTCCATGGCGGCGACCTTCTGCTCCTCGCCCTCGTGGGTGACCCAGTGCATCTCGCTCGGGCCGGGGAGATCCTCGAACCCGGTGGCGGCGCCCCACCAGTCATCGTCACGGACGTAGACGATGCGGCTGGCGCTGACGTCGCTGACGGTGTACGCGCCGGTGAAGACCGGGTTCTCGTTGGTGTAGGTGATCACATCGTCGACCGATGACCAGATGTGCTCGGGCACGACCACGAGCATGTTGCCCGAGCTCGGATTGCCGAAGAGGTTGAGCGCCCATCGGGGCGACGGCTCAGGCTGGGTGAACGTGATCGTGCGGCTGTCGACCGCCTCGGCGGTGACCGAGCTGAAGTCGACTGACGGAACGTTCGTGAAGTCGGGTGTGGTGGCCAGCATGTCGACGGTGAAGATCACGTCGTCGCTGTCGAACGCCTCGCCGTCGCTCCAGGTGACGCCGTCGCGAAGAGTGAGCGTCCAGGTGAGGCCGCCGTCATCGCTCACCACCGACTCGGCCAACCAGGGATCCAGCCCGCCCGTGATGAGGTTCGGGAGGAACAGCGGCTCCGCGAGCGCGCCCGCCATGCCTCGATCCTTCGGGATCATGTACGGGTTGAAGTTGCTGAGGTCCTCCTGGGGACCCGAGTCGATGTCGATGGTCAGGACGCCCATGGTCGGCGCCGGGTCGTCCTCGACGGAGTCATCGGTCGCCGCCGAGCCGTCGCCGTCGTCGGTGGCTGCCGTGTCATCTTCGACGGCGTCATCGGTCGCCGCTGAGTCGTCGCCGTCATCCGTGGCTGCCGTGTCATCGTCGTCGGAGTCGGACGAGTCGGTTCCGGAGTCGGACGAGTCAGCGCTGGAGTCTCCCCCAGCGGTCGAGTCGTCGTCGGACGAGCCGCATGCCGCAGCGAACATCGCGAGTGCGAGTAGCGCAGCGAGAATGCGAGTCCAATACTTGCAAGTGGTCATGGTCTGGGATTCCCTCCTGTT
Source organism: Candidatus Aldehydirespirator sp. (assembly GCA_965220645.1). Classification (GTDB taxonomy): domain Bacteria; phylum Actinomycetota; class Acidimicrobiia; order Acidimicrobiales; family Aldehydirespiratoraceae; genus Aldehydirespirator. Next base: position 302,736 of record OZ244836.1, read on the forward strand.
GGGTACTTACTCGGTTGGTCTTCGTCGGTGGACATTGCGGCCCTCTTCGCGCGCCGCGCCGTGAGTGGCGCCTTGGCTACGAACTTGATCACATCGAGGCTGAGGCCGTTCTTGATGGCGGCGATGACGTCGGACGCGTCCATGTAGGCGCGCACTCGCATCTTCTCGTCCTCGGAGTTCTCCATCACGAGCTGTCCATGCTCGTCGACGTAGAGCTTGTCGATGAAGAAATCGGTCTTCACGAGCTTGGTGACGACGCGCATGTCAGTCCTTTCTCAACGTTCCGCGGGCCTGGGCATCGGCGACCCGTCTGGCGACAACGCCAGGCATGTCCTCGACCTCGTGACCGTGCGGAGGCGTGAACTGGCCGCGCCCGTAGAGCACCTCGAATGCGGACTGCGTTCCCGCGACCTTCTCGGAGAGGTTTCGCGGGGGCGTGCCCGGCGGGAAGAGGTTCGGTGGATAGATCGGCGCGGCGTACATCTCCCGGAACGCTTCCGTGCGCACGTCGACCCAAGTGTTGTGGTTCGTGACCGTTCGATGCCGGCGCAGCCCCTCGATGTCGATCGTCGCCGCGATGACCTGCTCCTCGGGATACGGCGCCTCGCGCACGATCATCCCCGTGTAGTCGATCATCATCGAATGGCCGGGGCAGAACGACTTGGGGTACAGGCCGTAGTTGACCTTCCCCCAGTTCGAGCAGAGGAGGTACATCATGTTGTCGTGCGCTCGCGTGCGGCGCGTGAACCTCCAGAAGTCCCATGGGTCGCTGACGCCCTCGACCTCTTGGATCGCGCCCGGATGGCACAGGACCTCACAACCGTTGAATGCGAGTGCACGCGACACCTCTGGTGTCGCCCCGTCGTGGCAGGTCATCGTGCCGAGCTTGCCGATCTCGGTGTCGATCACCGGGAAGAGATCCTTGATCGAGTTGCCGTAGGCCTTGCCGTACTCGTCGAAGAGGTCGTGCGGGCTGCTTCCGAGCCCGAGCGACGCATTGACATGCCACTTGTGGTACCGGAGTGCCAGATTGCCGTCGGGACCGATGATGAAGGCGGTGTTGAACCAGCGATCCGGGAACTCCTCGGTTACCTCGATGATGCCGCCCCCCGAGATGTGCATCCCGTACTCCTTGGCTTTGTCGCCGAGGCGCTGCATCTCTGGACCGTCGATTCTGATCGCCTTGGCCATAAACTCCTTGATGCCGTCCTCGCCCTTGCCGGGCGTCGTGACACCTTGGAGGAAGTACTCGGGCAGGACGGCGAGGCGTACGGGGACCTCCCAGAAGTACCCGACCCCGAAGTCGATCAAGTTCTCGATCCGGCTGAGGTTGACCTCGATCTCCTCTGGCGTGGAGGCCATGGTGACCTCGGGCTGGATCACGATCGCGGTGTACGGATCGATGCCCATCAGAAGTCGGCTCTCTCGAGGCCCAGATCCTGGAGGACGACCCGTGCCGTGATTGTGCCGGCGCCCGAAATGGCACCACCTGGATGGCAGTACGGCCCAGCGAAGTAGAGGCTCTCGATGGGGCCGCGGTATTGGCTGTAGCCGGGAAACGGACGCATGAAGCCGGACTGGTACTGGCGCATGGCCCCGCCCGTAGTCGTGCCATCGACCAGGCACGGGTTGTCCCGTTGAATCACGGGGCCGGTCTGCACGTACTGCGCCATGATGTTGCCGTCGGTCATGTTGTCGGTGTATTCCCGCAACTTCGCGAGTTCGACGGTGTCGATGTACTTCTGACCGACGGCCTCCCAGTCCTCGCCGCTCGCGAGTTCCTTGGGAACGAACGTGTCCATGATCAACGTGTGTTTTCCATCCGGCGCCCGCGTCGGATCCTTCGTGGTCCATGTTGCGACCCAGAGGAAGGGATTCTCGGGTGCCTTGCCCTCGTACACATCGGACCATTGCTTGACGATGGAGCCGACCGACTCGTAGATGCGCTGGTACGGCGTGTTCGTGACCTCGGGCGAGCAGATGTAGTTGGGTGGCTCGTGCAGTGCGTAGTGGACCCGCACGATGGAGAAGTCGCCGACGTTGAAGTTCTCGACGCGGCGGAGGAAGTCCGCGTCGAGAACTCCGTCGTCGAACAACTGGGGGTAGGCGATCTTCGGGTTGAGGGTGTTCACGACCGCCTTCGAGGCGTGGAACGTGCGGCCGTCGGCAAGCTCGGCTCCTCGCGCTTGCCCGCGATCGCCGACGAGGATCCTGGTCACCGGTACGCCGGTGTGAACTTCGCCTCCGTACGACTCGATCATCTTCGCCAGTGCTTGTGGGAGCGCGATGCTGCCGCCCTCGGGGATCGACTCTCCGTAGACGTGAATGGCCGGGATCATGATGAAGAACAGCTCGCCACGGCCTTCCGTGAGCGGTCCGACCCCCGGCGCCGTCGCCCAGCCGACGAGGAAGGTCTGCACGACCGGGTGCTCGAAGTTCTCCATGACGAAGTCGTAGGGGCTCATCGCATAGGTACGGAGGAGATCGATTCCCTCCTCGGTGCTCTCGAGTGCCTCCTGCATGACGCTGGGGGGATTCGGCGGGGAGAACATGCCGGTGATGAAGCCGTCCTCGATCTCGCGGAAGTTGTCGTAGATCTCGCGGTATCGACGTGCATCCCGCTCGGAGTACTGGGCGATGCTCGCACAAGTCTTGTCGATGTCCTTGTAGACGACGATGCCAGGCCCCTCGCGAGCCGGGTGTCCGGTGATGCCGTCGTGCGCCCAGAGATACTTCAGTCCGAGAGCTTCGAGTTCGGGCAGGATCGCTCTGAAGTCCGGGTTGGCGTGGATCCACACATGAGACGAGCCGTAGAGATCGTGCTTGAACCCGGGGAGGGTCACTTCGTCGGTCGTGACCCCACCCCCCAGCCTGGTGTTCCCTTCGAGAACCGCCACCTTGAGACCACGCTTCGCCAGCACCGCCCCACAGATGAGCCCGTTGTGGCCTCCTCCGACGATGACGATCTCGCTCTGACTCACCGTGTACCTCACACCTTTACGGAGATGAAACTCCACCAAACTTCGACTAAAAATTTGATATGGGCACAATCTATGTGAAAGTGTGGCGTCGGTCAACAGCAACCGAATCCGCCATCGAAGCGACAATGGTCGACACAACGCCGTAAGCCGCACGGGGGAATCCGCTATGAATGGAGCCGAGATCGTCGCCGAGGCACTCGTCAGGTCGGGTGTCGACACACTGTTCGGCATCCCTGGCCTGTACAACATGGCGTTGTTCGATGCGGCGCGACGACACCCCGGGATCGATGTCGTTGCCGTCCGTCACGAGCAGGGTGCGACGTTCATGGCCGACGGCTATGGACGGGCGACGGGCAGGCCCGCGGCGGTGTCACTGCTCCCCGGGTGCGGTGTCACCAACGGACTCACCGGAATCCTCCAGGCGAGCAGCTGTTCGGTTCCGATGGTCGTGCTTGCAGCGCAGATCGTCTCCTCGGACATCGACCGCGAGCAGGGCCATCTCCACGAGCTGACGGGTCAGACCGCCACACTCGCCGGCATGTGCAAGACAACCCACCGACCCCGAACCACCGATGATCTTGCCGCGCAGGTACAACACGCAGTCGTCGACGCCCAGACCGGACGCCCCCGCCCTGTGCAGGTCGAACTCCCGGTCGACGTGCTCCAACTGTCGGCCGACGTTGACTTCGGTGCGGCAGCGGATCCGGCCGCACCCGCGATCGATTCGACCCAGATCGGGGCCATCGCGGCCGAGCTCTCATCGGCCGCGCATCCGCTGCTGTACGCCGGAGGTGGCGTGAACACTGCACGCGCCAACAATGAACTTCGTCGACTTGCCGAGCTGCTCAGCGCTCCAGTGCTCGTCACCGGCAACGGTGCCGGCGCACTGTCCAGCGACCACGAACTCTTTGCTGGCGTTCCCTGGGTTGCCGCCGGATCGATAGAACCGCTTGTCGACTCGTGTGATGCGTTCTTGGCTGTCGGGACCCGCTTCGACCCGGCGATGTGCAACATGTGGGACCTACCGTTGCCTGAGCTGACGGTGCGCATCGACATCGACGCCAACGAGTTGACACGAAACATTGAGATGGCGCACCTCGTACATGCCGATGCACGCGACGCGCTGGGTGCACTAGCTGATGCCGTGGCTGTGATCGGCCACGCTGCATCGGGTCCGTCGGGTGGCCTTGCCTCCGCCCTGTCGGACTATCGGGCTCACCAGTCGTCGCTCGTCGGCGAGGCGGCGCCGTGGATGCATGCGCTTCGCAGCGCGCTTCACGACGAGGACATCGTTGTCGCCGACATGTGTCTGATGTGGGCCGACATGTTGCACCGTTTCCCGGTTCGAGAGCCCGATACCGTCATGTTCCCGTGGAGCCTCGGCACCCTCGGGTATGGCGTGCCCGCCGCCATCGGCGCCAAGCTCGCCAGTCCCAAGAAACAAGTCGTATCCGTTGTTGGCGACGGCGCCTTTCTCTTCGCCGGAGCAGAACTCGCAGTCGCGGTCGAGCGACGCCTGTCGATCCCATTCATCGTCAGCAACAACAACGCGTACGGCATGATCCGCATGCAGCAGATCGCAGAGTTCGGCTCACCCAGCGCGGTAGATCTCGTCAATCCGGACTTCGTCATGTTGGGAGAGGCATATGGCGCGTCGGCCTGCCGGCTCGACACGCCCGAGGAATTGCAGCTCGAGCTCAAGCGGGCCTTCGACCGCGACGTCCCAACGCTGATAGAGATCCCGTGGCGATCCGAGTTCACGGTGGCTCGCTGAGCACCGAATTCGGAGCGACGCCGTGGAGGCCGTCCATCGAGCCGCCTCGACGAGGCACCGATCCACGCCCGAACCGGTTGCCCGATCGCGCCGGGTGAGCGGCCCGAGCGAGCCTAGGATGGGCCCGATGGCCCTGACCGAGAGCCGACTATGAGCCACGCCTTCGAATCGTCAGGAGCGCCCACGCTTGGTGAGCAGATGCGCAAGGAGCGCAAGGCACAGGGCAAGACGCTCCAGACTGTGGCCGACGCGTGCGAGATCTCGGTCTCGTTCCTGTCACAGATCGAGCGCGACCATGCGCAGCCGTCGGTTGCGACGTTGCATCGGTTGGCGGAGTACCTCGGCCAACCGCTGTCGGGCTTCTTCGACGGCGCGTCGATCACCGATCGCCATCAGGCAACCGAGGATCACGCGCTGATCGTCCGCAGCGATCGGCGACTCACGGTCACGTTCCCGGGTTCGGGCATCCGAAACGAGCTCCTCACCCCCGACCTCAAGCGCGCGATCCAGTTCATCTGGGTGGTCATCCCGCCCGGTGAGGGGACTGGCGACGAGCCGCTCGTTCACGAGGGCGAGGAGTGCGGCGTCGTGATCCAGGGCCAGGTCGAGATCTGGATCGGTGAGGACCAGCACGAGATTCTCGGTCCGGGCGATTCGATCTATCAGAAGAGCACGATCCCACACCGCAGTCGCAACATCAGCGACGTGGACGCAATCATCGTCACGGCGATCACACCGCCGTCGCTGTGACGGCGGCCGCCGGCCTGGGTCTCGAGGAGCAGCCCACCGATGCCGAATCCACTCTGTCGGGCGTTGAGAAAGCCGGGCTTCAAGTCATCCATCGACGAACGGAGGATGCATGACACGCGAGCCGATCGACGTGTCGGCCTACTTCGCTCAACGGCACGCGCAGATGGTGGAGTGGCGACATCACCTGCACAGGATTCCCGAGCTGGCGTTCACCGAGCACAAGACGGCTCGCTTCGTCGCCGACCGCCTCGCTTCGTGGGGGATGGAGGTGCACACGGGCCTCGCCGGCACCGGGGTCGTAGGGGTCGTGGGGTGCGGCGACGGGCCGAGCATCGGATTGCGGGCGGACATGGACGCGCTGCCGATCGAGGAACCGACCGACGCCGAGCCGCAGTCCGAGCATCCCGGCGTCATGCACGCCTGCGGGCACGACGCCCACACGACCATGCTCTTGGGCGCGGCTCGCTACTTCACTGATCATCCTCCGGCTCGGGGCCGGGTGGTGCTGATCTTCCAGCCTGCCGAGGAGGGCGGGGGAGGGGCGGCCGCGATGATCCGCGACGGACTCTTCGAGCGTCTTCCGGTCGACGCTGTGTTCGGTCTCCACAATGTTCCCGTCGAGCCCGGCGGGCTCGACATTCCCGCTGGCACGATCGCCACCCGAGCCGGCCCCGTCCTGGCCGCGTTCGACTCCTTCGACATCGTGGTCAGCGGAACGGGCGGGCACAGTTCGACGCCTCACCAGTCGGAGAATCCGATCCTTGTCGCCGGCGAGATCACGGTCGCGCTCCACACCATCATCGGCTGCGATATCAGTCCGTTCGACGAAGCCACACTCGCCGTCTGCGCGCTCCATTCGGGCGAGTCCTACAACGTGGTGCCCGACAGGGCAGAACTCAAGGGATCGGTCCGGTACTTCGACGCCCAAGTTGGTGAGCGGATCAGGGAACGGATCCGGACCGTGGCCAGCGCAGCCGGCTACGCCCGCGACATCACCGTCACCGTCGACGTGCAGGAGTGCTGCCCCGTGACGATCAATGACGCCGGCGCCGCCGACATCGCAGCACGGGCGGCCGCCGCCGCCACTCGCAAGCAGGTGCCGACCTTCGACCCGTTCATGGGTTCGGAGGACTTCTCCATCCTCGCCACCGGGCGCCCGGGGGCAATGTCGGTTCTCGGCATCGGCGACGAGTCGGGACCGATCCACTCCCCGAGCTACCGATTCAACGATGATGTGCTCCCCGCCGGCGCTGAGTTCTGGGTGCGACTCGTCGAGGTGGCCACCGAGCCCGTGACAGAGCAAGAACCTCCAGGGGGCTACCAGCCATGACCGTACAGGCCGTCCCCGCCGACTACGGCCGCGTTGTCTACCGAGTATCGGGAGGCAACGGGCCCCGGTGGTCTTCATCCACGGCAACTCATCGTCGAGCAGCACGTGGGCGCCGCAGCTCGACAGCGCGGTCGGCTCGACCGATCGCTGCATCGCCTGGCGCGGGCGCCCCTACACGCGGGGAGCCTGGGCATGATGGTCGGTCCGCTGCTGGAAGGCCTCGCCCACCGCGGCGAGGGTGCGCTCGGTGAAGGGCCTTCCGATGATCTGGAAGCCGATGGGCAGCCCGTCGGCGGCGAAGCCACCGGGCAGGGCGATCGCGGGCAGACCCGCGCCGTTCACCGGGAACGTGAACTGGGTGGTCGCCGGGATCAGGGGGATCCCGCCGAGTTCGACCGCGCCGTGGTCGAGCACCTGGTTGGGGTTGACCGGCGCCACGATCAAGTCGACGCGCTGGTCGTTGAAGACGTCGAGGTAAGCGCGCTGGAAGGACACCCGCTGGGCCTGGGCGGCGGCCAGGGCGGTGCCCGGTATGGCGGCGCCCGATTCCATGATCGTCCGGGGCTCCTCGCCGATCAGCTCGTTGCTGGAGGCCCGCAGCTCCTCCAGGAGGGCAGCCGATTCGGCGAAGACGATGGCGGCGCCCGCGTCGAAGTGATCCGCGGTGTTGGGCACCCGAACGGTGCGCACTTCGGCAACGACCAGTCCGAGGACGTCGACCGCCTCGTCCAGGACCGCGCGCACCTCGGGGTCGGTGTCGAAGCCGTCGAAGAAGCCTTCTTCGGGAACGCCCAGCACCCGGGCCTCGGGCGCTTCAGCGGGCGCGAGCGGCATCTTGGTCGAGTACGGATCCAGCCGGGAGGATCCCGCGATGACTTCGAGCAGTACCCGGCAGTCCGCGGCGGTGCGGGCCATCGGGCCGACGGTGTCGTAGGTCCACGAGATCAGGTGGACGCCATCTCGGGGCACCGCGCCCCGGGTGGTCTTGATTCCCGTGGTCCCGCAGCAATTGGACGGGATCCGGACCGATCCGCCGGTGTCGGTCCCGAGTGCACCGAACACCTGCCGTGCCGCCAGGCTGGCGGCGCTGCCTCCTGAGGATCCGCCGGTCATCCGCCTCGGGTTCCAGGGATTGTGCGACGCGGGGCACGACACCCCGTAGGCCAGTTCGTGGGTGTTGGTCTTGCCGACTATGACCGCTCCGGCGTCGCGCAGGCGGCTGACCACAGTCGCGTCGGTGTCGGGCGTGAAGCCCTTGAGGGCGTCGCAGTTGGCTTCGGTGGCGACACCCCGGGTGAAGAAGAGGTCCTTGAGCGCCACCGGGACTCCGTGCAGGGGTCCTCGCACCTCGCCCCGGTCGAGACGAGCCGCATCCGCTCGGGCCGCGTCCGCCTGGACCGATGCGAACGCCCCGACCGTCCGCTCGGTCTGCTCGATCCGAGCCAGGGATGCCTCCAGGAGTTCGGAGGCGGTCACTGTCTTGGACCTCACCGCGGCGGCGGCTTCGGTGAGACTCATCTGTGTCAAGTCGGTCATGGGATTCCTGCCTTTCTTCTCAGATCGCCAGCCGTCGGTCGACTCGGGAGGCGAGACCGGGGTCGGCCGCGGATCCGCTGTCGACGACCTCGCCCTTCTCGAGAACGATGAACCGGTCGGCGAGCCTTCTGGCCAGCTCCAGGTGCTGCTCGATGAGCAGCACGCCCCGACCGGCGTCCCTCGCCGACTCGATGTGATCGCCTAGTAGGGCGACGTTGGAGGGCTGCAGGCCCTCGGTCGGCTCGTCCATCACCAGCAGCGGAGCGGCAGTGGCCAGCGCGATGGCTGCGGCGAGCATCTTCTGCTCGCCGCCCGACAGCGTCCCGGCCCGCTGGGATCCTCGCCCCGACAGCGCGGCGCCGAACATGGAGAGCACCCGATCGTGGCTCTCGGAACCGAAGCCGTGGAGACGGAGGTTGTCGCTGACCGACAGGTCCCCGAACAGGGCCCGCTCCTGGAAGGTGGCACGAAGCCCGGCGCGAGCCCGCCTCGACGGCGGCAACCGCGTTATGTCGACGCCATCCAGCAGCAGGTGGCCTCCCGTGGCCCGCAGCCCCCCGAGCAAGGTCTTCACCAGCGTCGTCTTGCCCGCTCCGTTGCGGCCGACCACCGCAACGATCTCACCGCTCGACACCGCGAGGCTCACGCCGTGAAGCACCGGCACCGTGCCGTACCCGGAGCGCAGGTCCGCGACCTCCAGGCGGGTCACTGTGCGACTCCCCCGTAAACGGCGATGACCTCGGGGGCGTTCTCGACTTCGGCCACGGTGCCGTCGGCCAGCACAGAGCCCCGAGCGAGCACGGTCACCCGATCGGCGACGGCGCGGATGAAGGCCATGTCGTGCTCGACGATCAGGATCGGCAGGCGGTAGTCGCGGTGAAGCTCTCGCAGGAGCTCGGCCGCGGCCAGGCTCTCCGTGACGGTCATGCCGGCTGTCGGTTCGTCCAGCAGCAGGACCCGGCATCTTCCCGCCATCGCCATGGCGATCTCCAGCCACTGCTTGTCGCCGTGAGAGAGGCCGCCCGCGGGCGAGTCTCGGAGTCCGTCAAGACCGGTGCGCTCGAGGATCCGCAGCGACACCTGCGGAACGCTCGCCTCCCAGGCACGGCGCGTGAGCCTCCACGGTGACGGCGCCACGCCCCAGGCCGCCACCGCCACGTTCTCGGCCACGGACAGAGAACCGATGACCTGGGGAGACTGGAACTTGCGGCTCACGCCATGGCGAGCAAACTCCCACGCCCGCAGTCCCTTGCAGTCCCGGCCGAGCATGGCAATGGAGCCTTCTTGGCAGCCCTGCTGGCCGCAGAGAATGTCCAGCAAGGTGGACTTGCCCGCGCCGTTGGGGCCGATCAGGCAGCGCAGCTCGGGCTCTTCCATGGTGAGTGTCACGCCGTCGAGCACCCGGAAGAACCCGAAGCTCTTGGCTATGCCGGTGGCGTCGAGGATCTCGGCGCCGTCCCCCGAGGCCTCACCGGATGCGGTCGCGACGAGCTTGGGCCGCTGACTGCGCCGGGCGGGTCGGCCCGCCATGCGCAGCACGCTGGGGACGAGCCCTTCGGGGACGAGCGTCACTGCCGCCACGAAGATCACGCCGGTGGCGAGGGTCCAGTACTGCAACCAGACATCGGCGAGGGTGGCCGAGGCGAAGTTGATCGCAAGCGAGCCGAGGACCGGCCCGGTGATGGTTCCCCTGCCACCAACCAGCGTCCAAAGCACCACGTTGGTGGCGAGGGCGAAACCGAAGATCTGCGGGGACACGAAGCCGGTCCGGTGCACGTAGAGCGCGCCCGCGAGGCCGGCGACCGCGCCCCCGATGGTGAAGACCCAGACCTTGAGGGCGACGGTGTCGTAGCCGAGCGCCTCGGTGCGGCGCTCGTTGTCGCGTACCCCGATGAGCACGGCGCCCACCGGACGTCTCACCAGCAGCCCGACCGCAGCGATGACAACCACGGCCACTACTGAGATGAACAGGTCCTGGGCGCGGTCGGAGAACTCCGTACCAAGCGCGGTGATCCGCGGTACGTCGGTCAGGCCATTGAATCCGCCGGTCACGTCGCGCCATTGCTCCGCGATCTGCTCCAACGTGAGCGACAGCACCAGGGTCAGCAGTCCGACCACCACCGGCGTGGGGCGTCTCCGGAACGCGGCGATGCCCACCCCGTACGCGACGGCCGCGCCCACCGCAGCCGCCAACAACAGCCCGGGCAGGCTCAGCGACGGCGCCGCAGTGGCGACCCGCGCCGTGGTGTAGGCCGCGATCCCGAAGGGCAGCAACTGGCCCAGAGAGAGAATCCCGGAGTAGCCCCAGACCAGGTCGAGGCTCACGGCCAGCACGGCCAGGGTCAGGAACAGCGACAGCTGGCCCGCCCGGAACTCGCCCAGCATCAGGCTGGCCGCAGCTGCGATCGCCGCCGAAGCTCCGCCGAAGCCGAGCGGCCGTCTCACGCGATGGCTCCTGCCGGCGTGGGGCGGCGGAACTGCAGGACCAGCACCGCCAGTGCCAGCGATGCGATCTGGGCCCATACCGCGTCGTAGAAATGGATCACACCGGTCTGAACCGCGGCCACGGCGAGGGCTCCCGCGGCCACGCCCCACAGCCGGTTGTAACCCCCGACGATCACCACGAGGAAGGCACCGGGAAGATAGGCGAGGCCGGCCTGCGGCTCGACCGCGCCGAGCGGAGCCACCAAGGCGCCCGCTATCCCGGCGGTGGCAGCACCCACACCGAAAGCGCAGAGGTTGGCCAGCCCGGTGCGGATGCCGGCTGATTCGGCGAGATCCCGATCAGCGACGATCGCTCGCACCACCAAGCCGAAACGAGACCTCGTGAACGCCAGCAGCGTGGCGACCACGACCACGGCCGCGATCCCGATGAGCAGGTAGCGGTAGGTGGGGAACAGCACGCCGAAGGCCTCGGTCGCGCCGGGAACCGGGTTCGGGACGCTGCGGAAGTCCTTGCTGAACACGAGCTCCGCGATCTGGCGGAGGCAGATGGACAGCCCGAACGTGGCCAGGATCGTCAACTCGGGCTGGCGATGGATGCGCCTGATCAAGCCCACTTCGATCACGACACCCAGGACGAACAGCACGACCGCGGCCAGCGGCACGCTCAGCCAGTGGCTGAGTCCGTTGGAGTGCACGACGTAGGCGACGTAGGCGCCGAGCATCACGAACTCGCCGTGAGCGAGGTTGATGACGCCCATGAGGCCGAACACGATTCCGAGCCCGAGCGCGACGATGGCGAGAATCGCGAAGAGGCTGACGCCGTTGAGCAGTTCGAGTGTCAGCGCGTCCAAAGGCTCGGGCTCCGTTGTCTAGGGCGCTCAGGGACCGAGCCGGTGCGGGCGCTGGGAGGACGCGCCCGCACCGACTCTCAAGCGGCTGCGACGGGGGACCCGCTCGGGCTCAGGCCGGATCGCAGGTCTCGTCGGGCTCTACCGAGGCGAACGACTGCACGATCAGCTGCGAACCGTCGGGCTGGATCTCGGCCACGTAGATGGGCTGCGCCAGGTGACGGCTGCCGGTGATCGCTATGTCGCCGGTCGGAGTCGTCAGCGACAGCCCCTCCATAGCAGCAGCCACCACGGCGGTGTCGGTGGTTCCAGCCGCGTTGGCCGCGGCCGCGTACAGCAGCGCCGCGTCGTAGATGTGGGAGCTGAAAGTCATGTGGGGCGGCGCGTCGGCTCCGAAGCGTTCGAAGTAGCGACTCACGAACTCGTTGTTGAGGGCGCTGTCGATCTCCTTGAAGTAGCCCAACGTGACCCGCATGCCTGCGGTGACCGCCGGCCCCATCGCCCCGAGGACGTTCTCCTCGTAGATGTTCGCGAGGCGCGGTATGGCGTCCTGGCCGATGCCGAAGTCCACCGCCTGGGTCTCGAAGGCGATGGCGTCGCCGCCGACGAGCGCGGGGAAGATCAGGTCCGCGCCAGAGCCCGCGATCGTCTGCGCCACCGACGAGAAGTCCTGGGTGCCCAGCGGGACGTACTCCTCTCCGACCACCTCGCCGCCGGCGGCCTCGATGTACTGGCGGGCCCGCTCGAAGCTGCGGCGGGGCCACACGTAGTCGTTGCCGAGCAGGAACCAGGTCCGGCCGCCGGTCTGCTCCATCATCCACGGGATGACAGGAGCCAGTTGCTGGCTGGGCACCTCACCGGTGTTGAACATCACCGACGAACACTCGCCGCCCTCGTACAGGGCCGCATAGATGTAGAGCACGTCGGCGTCCTCGGCGAGCGGCTTGGCGGCCTGACGGGTGGCGCTGGAGTGGGTTCCGAGGACCACGTCGACGTTGTCCGAGTCGATCAACTGCTCCATGGCCTGCCGGCCGACGGCCGGATCGGTGGCATCGTCGGCCAGGTACGTCTGCACAGGCCGACCGTTGATCCCTCCGGCCGCGTTGATGTCCTCTTCGATCAACTCGGCGATGTTGGCTGTGGGGGGCCCGAACACACCTGCTGGCCCGCTGTTGGAGAACAGGATCCCGATCCGCACCGGCTCACCCGACGGCGCTGCGGGCTCTTGCGGTTCATCAGTCTCGTCGGGCTCCGGCTCGGGTGCCTCGGTGGTCTCCGGCTCATCGGGCTCCGGCTCATCGGGTGCCTCGGTGGTCTCCGGCTCGGGCATCTCTGAGTCGCTCGGTTCGGTGCTGCCCGCGTCCGTAGCGGCCGGCTCCGAGGGAGCGTCTGGGGTCGCCTCGTCGTCGCTGTCTCCGCAGGCTGCGCCCACAAGCGCGAGCAGCAAGACGATCGAGGCGGCCAGCCACCAGCGAGGTCGCGCGCCGGGATGCGATGATGTTCTCATGAGAGAGTCCTCCTATATGTGAGCAGTTATTGACATATTGTCGCATAGGAGGGCCGGGGTCAAGTCCCGGAGCACTCGTCGGACAGAACCAACCGTCAGCAGCAACCTGTGACACGATCTGACGGCAACGCCGAGTCAAACCAAGCGGGGTGGCAAACGATGAGCAGCCACGAAGACGGCTACCTCGACATGGAAGTCGAGGTTCTGGACGACGCTGGCGTCCGCGAGGCCGTCGCCAACGCACTCGCGCTAGCTGGGTGCAGTTGGGAGGAGCTGCAAGAGCAAGCTGGGGTCGGCCGCTTCCCTACCGAAGTCGCTCAACGAGCCTGGATCGTCGTGTCGTCCCTCGTCGAACCTTCGATGGCTTAGCCTTCGCAACTCAACTTGAACTGTTTCTTCCAGTTGATTCTTCTCCCAGTAGAAGCCATAATGGCTATTGCCTCCCAGTACTGATCTGTGAGGAAGCCGCAAGCCCCGGAGGGCCAGTCCGAGGATCCGAGAGGATCGTCTAGGACGGGAGCCGGGGCTTACGCATTGCCAAGGATCCTTCACGTCAGGTAGCGGATGTCGGTGACAATGAGCGCTCTCTGCAGCTGGCTGAGACCTTCGGATTGTCCCTGGGTGAGATGCTCTCGCGCCTGGCCGGCAAGCGTGTCGGCGTACCACAGAAGAGGCTCGGCCTTGGTGCGCCAGTCGTAGGTGAAAGCACCGGTAGCCCGTTCGCGGAAATTGTCGAGGATCACCGAGCGGTCGCGACCGTCCTCGCGTGGGCCCCGTGACTCGATGCAGTTAGGAGGCTTGGTGGGCGGCGGGGAGTTCGTCTAGGACCTGGATGCCGGACGGGGTGGCCTCGCCGAGGAGCAGGGATTTCAGCCGACCGCCTCGGCCGCAGCGACGGGGGCCATTGAACTGGGACTTCCGCAGGCCGCTGAGCAGTGCGGTTGGCTCGACTCCCCCGCCAGCCCGGCAGGAGCGGGCCCAGGTGTGGATCGCTTCATACACGCCCTCCGCGGCCGCTGAGACGGGCGGGGAGCAGGATCCGAAGCGGTCCGAGTAGCGGCGCAAGAACTCTCGGTTCTCCGAGGTGTCGAGCCCGACGAAGTAGCCGAGCACATTCCAGGTGCCTGTCCCCGACTCGCCGAGATGCTCCACGACGGCGTCGTCCATGAGCGGGGCGAACGTTCGGATGTTCTCTCGCAGGCCGTATGCGGCGAAGTCGCGCTGGAAGCCCACATGGTCCTGCCCCACGAAGCTCGACACCACATGGTCGACTCCGCTCCGCTGGATCGCGGTCAGCACTGGCTCGAAGCTCTGCGATCCTAGCGGCAGGTAGCCCTCGCCGGCGACGTGGCCGCCCATGCGCTCGATCACGGCCCTCGCGGTCGCGCCTATCGCTCGGGGCCACGAGTAGTCGTTGCCGGCGAGGAACCAGCGGGATCCTCCGGTTTGCGCGGCCATTCGGGGCAAGGCCCGGTGGAGCTGGTCCAGGGGCGTCTCGCCAAAACGCACCAGCAGGGGATGCGCCGCCGTCGGCTCGCTGGTGGGCGTGTACAGGTACGGGATGCCCTTCGCCACCGCCATGGGGGCGGTGACCGCGTACGTGGCCGAGGAGTGCATGCCGACCACGGCGGCGAGGCCGGGGGTGCGGCACAGGCGGCGCATGGCGATCGCCCCGATGCCCGGGTCGGTGGAGTCGTCGCCCACGACGAGTCTGACGGTGCAGCCCATCACTCCGCCGTCTGCGTTGATCGCCTCGACGGCGAGCTGCGCGCAGTTGACCGTCGAGCGACCGAGGATCCCGGCGCTGCCCGACAGGGAAGTGAGCAGCCCCAGCGGCACCTCCCACGCTCCCGCCTCGTAGCCGTCGAGCAGCCCCAGCTCGGCGCCCAGCCGAGCCACTTCACCGTCGTCGATCGTCACGCGCACTCGCAGCCGCGTGCCTCCGCCGTCCACGGGATCGAAGCGGCACACGACCCGGCCCGCCCACGGTGTCTCGTGCACCAGGTCGATGCGACGGTTCGGCTGGAACGACAGGACCCTGGCGGTTCCGGGCGAGCGGGCCAGGCCGCCGAGGGGAAGCACCACCCGGACCAGCGAGCCGGGCCTCAGCAACGGCGCCTCGGACCCGAACAGCCAGCCCAGCGAAGCATCGCCCCGGCCGAAGAGCGCAAACAGCTCGCCGGGGCACGGCTCCAGCCGCACCTCGTTGTTCAGGACGAGCTCACCCACGGCGCTGAATCAGGCGCTGCGCTCGTCGGCCCGGTCGGAGGAGACGTCCCCCGCCGCGGAGGCACCCTGCACGGCCGACGCGAGCTGCTCAAGAGAGTTCTGGTACACGGAGGTCAGGAAAGCCACCACCGCGTCGGCCGGAGTCGAGGTGACCGAGTAGTGCCGGAACCGGCCGTCGCGGCGCTCCTTCGCCAAACCGGCGAGGCGGAGTATGCGCAGGTGCGACGACACCGCGGTGCGGCCCAGCGAGTCGAAGTGGGCTGCTATCTCGCCGGCGGTGAGCTCCTCGTGCTCGCCGATCAGGCTGAGGATGGCCCGTCGGGTGGGATCTGCAAGAGCTGAGAAGATGGCGTCACTGTCGGAGGGGGCCATCACGCCTCCTGTGTCTGTCTGTCAATACTTGCGCACGCATGATGCCACATCGTTGCGCGAGACGTCCTGGTGGTTGTCTGCATCGCGCCAAGTGACGTGACACCCAACCGGTAGCGTTCTGGGGATGGGGCCCAGGATCGTGGTGGTCGACAACTACGACTCGTTCGTCTACATCCTGGTGCAGTACCTGGGGGAGCTGGGAGCCGAGCCGATGGTGTACCGGCATGACGCGGTCACCGCCGACGAGGTGAGGGCTCTGGAGCCAGACGGGGTACTGATCAGTCCGGGGCCGGGCACGCCGGACGACGCAGGCGTCAGCAACGACCTGCTAGCGACGCTGAGCGGCGCGGTGCCCATCTTCGGGGTGTGCCTGGGGATGCAGTGCATCGGCCAAGCGTTCGGAGGGACCGTGATCCGGGCTCCCGCGGTCATGCACGGCAAGACGTCGGTCATCGAACACGACGCCTCAGGGGTGTTCGAGGGTATGCCCAATCCCTTCACCGCTACCCGCTATCACTCGCTGATCGTCGAGCGCTCCTCGGTACCACCCATTCTGGAGGTCACCGCGACCTGCGATGAGGGCTTGGTGATGGGTGTGCGACATCGGGACCACCCCACCGAAGGTGTGCAGTTCCATCCGGAGTCCGTGCTCACCGACGCCGGCCGAGATCTGCTCGACAACTTCCTGGCCCGCTGCCGCTAGAGGCCGAGCTAGCGAGGCCGTGGCCCGAGCGGCCCGTGAGCGCAGCGAACAAGAGCGGGAGACTAGAGGCCGAGCTAGCGAGGCCGTGGCCCGAGCGGCCCGTGAGCGCAGCGAACAAGAGCGGGAGACTAGAGGCCTACTCGACGGGTTCGGCCGCGACGCTGTCGCCGTCGGCACCGGGCACTTCCGTCTCGCCTGCGCCGGTCTGGTCAATGCCCTCGGTCTCGGTGCCCTCGCCGGCAGGTGGCTGTGTGTCGGTCTGATCGACTTCCGACTCCGACGATTCGCCCACCACGACATCCACCAGGGTCCCAGCCGACACTTCGAGATTAGGGGGTGGCGTCTGGGCGAGGATCCGGCCCACATCCGACGATCCCGGCTCCACCGGTTCGAACGTCACTCTGTCGATGACGAGCCCGGCTCGCTCGATGGCCAGCTTCCCGGTGTCGAACAGCAGGCCCTGGACGTCGGGAATAGCCACCGGCGGGGGACCGTCGGAGATGATGACGAATACCTCCAGCCCGGCCGACACCGGGAATCCGTGGGGCGGATCGGTGTCGATGATCTGGCCCTCCTCGACCGTGGTCGAAGGCTCGCGCCTCTCGCCGACGCGGAACCCCTGCCCGATCAGGGTCTGAAAGGCCTGGCTCAGCGTTTGGCCCCGCACGTCGGGTACGAAGATCTGCCCCGGTCCGGTGGAGACGGTGATGGTCACAGCCTCGCCCACGGCGAGTTCGGTGTTCGAGGAGGGCTCCTGCCCCACAACAATCCCCGCCTCGGCCTGACTGGCACCCTCGATCACGATGACCTCGTAACCCGCGCTCCTGAGAATCTCGGTGGCATCGACCCGGTTGCGGCCCCGCACGGGTGGCACCCTTGGAATCTCCCCCTGGCTGACCGTGAGCGCCACCGTTCCGCCCTCGTCGATCCGCTGGCCGGCAGGCGGGCTCTGAGCGAACACCGTGTTCTCGGGCACCCCCGTGTTGACCTGGTAGCTGGGCTCCGGCTCCAGGCCGACCGACCTCAGCAGGGCGTCCGCCTCCCCGTAACCCAGCCCGAACACGTCGGGGACCTCGACCAGCGGGACACCGTCGGTGGTCTCCGGCGTCTCGGGGGTGACCTCGTCGTCGAGGCCCAGAGATCGGTAGAAGGTCACCCCCAGGAAGCCGAGGGCGACCACGAGGACCACCAAGCCCACAAACATGAGCGCGGTGCGCTTCCAGCCGTCGGAACGGTGAACCTCCTCGTAGTAGTAGGCCGGTGGCACATACTGCGGGGGAGGGCCTGACTCGGGTCCCGGCGCGGCGGGCACCCGGGCGCCGGGCCCGGTCGGGGGACCGCCACCCGGCGGTGGAGCAGTTGCAACCGGGCCGGTGCGGGGCCGGCCTGCGGCCGGCGGTGCAGGCGGCGTCGGCGGTGCCGGTGATCCGGTCGCGGGGCGCTCGCGGGTCCTCACGCGGGGCGACTGGCCCGTCCGAGCCGGGATGCTGTGAGCGCCCTCCAAGTAGCGCTGAAGGTCGGCTCGCAGATCCTCGGCCTTGGGATAGCGGTTGGTCGGGTTCTTGGCCAGCAGCTTGAGGATGATGGCCTCGAGGGACTCCACGATGCTCACACCCAGCAGCGACGGCGCCAGCGGGCGCTCCTGCACATGCTTGACAGCCACCGCGGTCGAGGTCTCAGCGGTGAAGGGGGGCTTGCCCACGATCATCTCGTAGAGCACGACCCCCAGCGAGTACAGGTCGGAGCGACCGTCGAGGGCCTTGCCCTGGGCCTGCTCGGGCGAGAAGTACGTGGCCGTGCCCATGACCGAGCCGATATGGGTGAGGTTGTCACCGGTCCTTCGGGCCAGGGCGGTGGCAATGCCGAAATCGGCCACCTTCACCTGGCCGTCGTCGCTGACGATGATGTTGCCGAGCTTGATGTCGCGGTGCACGAGCCCGGCGTTGTGGGCGGCGCTGAGCGCTTCAGCCACGTCCGACGCGATCTCCGCGGCCCGGTCGGGGCTGAGACGCCCGGTGGAGCGCATCACGTCGGCCATGCTGCGGCCCACGACGTACTCCATGACGATGTAGTACGTGCCCTGCTCCTGTCCCCAGTCGTAGATGCCGACGATGTTGGGGTGGTTCAGGTTGGCCGCGGCCTTCGCCTCCCGGCGGAAGCGCTCAACGAAGCTGGGGTCGTTGGCGAACTCCGGGAACAGGACCTTCACCGCCACCTGCCGGTCGAGCGACGCGTCGCGGGCCAGGTAGACGTCGGCCATGCCCCCCCGGGCGATGCGACGCAGCAACTCGTAACGGCCGTTGAATACGGTCAGTCCCTCATCTGACACCGTTTGCCAGTGTAACGGGCGGCCCTAGGCCGAGATTATGGGCGGGAATCGCCGCCGTGGAACGACGCCGCGATCAGGTCAACACGGCCGGCTGGAACGCGAGAACGAGCTGGTCCGAACAGTCCGGTTGGAACTCGGGGTCATCCACGACATCGACGACCACGACGGTGACGTTGTCGCGGCCGTGCCCAGGCCGCACTGCTCGCTCCACCAGGCTGCCGGCGGCGGCTCCAGCATCTTCGACGGATCGCAGGATCTCGGCGATCTCCAGTTCCGGCACCTCGTTGTTGAGCCCGTCGCTGCACAACAGAAAGCGCGTCCCCGGCGCCGCCACCAACTCCCAGCCGTCGACGTGTACCCGGCGCTCGTATCCGACGGCCCGGGTGAGAGTGTGACGGTCGACGTGGGTGGCCGCCTCAGCAGCGGAGATGACGCCGTCGCGGACCAGATTCTCGGAGATGGTGTGGTCGACCGTGATGAGGCTCAAGCGGTCCGCGGTGAGCGCATACAGTCGGGAGTCCCCGACATTGCAGGCGGCCAGCCGCGGCGACCTCGCGGCGTTGCCGATGCCGGCCAGTACGCACAGGGTCGTGGACATCTCGAAGAGGTGCGGATCGTCCCTGGCAGCTTCGAATATGGCCATGTTGGCCGAACCCACCAGAGCAATGAGCTGTGCCAGCGATTCGACGGGCTCACCACCGGCGAGGACCTCTGTGGCTATTCCCGCCGCGGTGCCCCCTCCCGCGTGGCCCCCGAGCCCGTCCGCCACGGCGAAGACGGTGCCGTGCGCCAGGTACCGATCCTGATTCTCGTGACGGTGCAGGCCCACATGGCTGGCGGCTCCGGAGTCCAAGCGCACCCCGGTGATGCTAGTGGCCGTGCTAGCGGCGGCTTTGGTGGGCAGCGAGCAGGCCAGCGAGGCGGCGATTGAACCGGCAGGCCGCTAGCCTCGTGTGCCCCAGTCCGCCCTCGGTGGGTCGGGGCCACGCGCGAGTGGCGGAATTTGGCAGACGCGCAGGATTCAGGTTCCTGTGTCCGAAAGGACGTGGGGGTTCAAGTCCCCCCTCGCGCACCGGGAGTAGGCGTTGTCTCCCGTTCGGCCTCAGAGCGTCCGTCGGATAGGTGAGAGCCCGTAGCGTCGCAGCGGTGCCACTCCCGCTCTTGTTCGCTGCGCTCACGGGCCGCTCGGGCCACGGCCTCGCCCGTATGGACCGGGTTCGCTCGCCTATTCGCTCGGCCTCAGGCGAGCGAGCCGGCAGCCGCCTCGACGACGGGCACCAGAGACTCATCAGCGAGCATCTGCTCGGCCGCCGAGAGCTCAGGCGACAGCCATCGATCAGGGCCCGGACCTGGCACCTGGGTCCGCAGCAAGCGCACGGCCGCCCCGGTTCCTGCCGCCGGCTGCAACGGGGCTCGCAGCTCGATAGCACGCGCGGCTGCGACCCACTCGATAGCCAGGATGCGACGCAGATTGGCAATGACCCTGCGCAGCTTGCGGGCTGCGCCCCAGCCCATCGAGACATGGTCTTCCTGCATGGCCGACGTGGGAAGCGAGTCCACCGTCGCGGGGGCGGCCAGGCGCCGGTTCTCGGCACACAGGGCCGCGGCCGTGTACTGGCCGATCATCAGGCCGCTGTCCACACCGGGATCGTCGGCCAGGAAGGGAGGAAGCCCGTGGGAGCGGTGCGGGTCGAGCAGGCGATCGATGCGACGCTCGGCGACCGCACCGACCTCGGCCGCGGCGATGGCCAGGTAATCGGCCGCCAGCGCGACCGGCGCGCCGTGGAAGTTGCCGCACGACTCCACCCGGCCGTCGGGCAGCACCATCGGATTGTCAATAGCCGAGGCCAGCTCCCATTCGGTCACCGACACCACGAAGTCGAGGGTGTCGCGGGCTGCGCCGTGAACCTGCGGGGTGCACCTGATGGAGTATGCGTCCTGCACGCGGTCGTCGCCGGTGCGGTGGCTGGCAACGATCGGCGAATCCGCCAGCACAGCCCGGAGGTTGGCCGCGCTGGCCTGCTGGCCGGGATGGGGCCGCAACGCCAGCAGGTCGGCAGCGAAGGCCCGGTCGGTGGCCAGCAGGGCCTCGACACTGCAGCCGGCCACGATGTCGGCGACTCTGAGGAGATGGCTCGCGTCGTGAGCGGCGAGGCACAGCATTCCGAGGATGCCGTCGGTCCCGTTCGTGAGGGCCAGGCCTTCCTTCTCGGCCAGCTGGAGAGGCTCGATGCCCGCTTCCGCGAGGGCCGTCGCCGCGTCGCGGGGGCCGTCGCCGTCCAGCACCTCGCCCTCTCCCATCAACACGAGCGCGACATGGGCAAGCGGCGCGAGGTCCCCGCTGGCACCGAGCGAGCCGTGCTCGGGAACGACAGGAACCACGCCCGCGTTGATCAGCCGCACCAGCGACTCCGCCACCTGAGGCCTCGCACCGGAGGCGCCGAAGGCGAGCGTCCGGGCTCGGAGCATCATCATGGCCCGCACCACCTCAGCCTCGACTGCCGGCCCCATCCCAGCCGCATGGGACCGGATCAGGGACTGCTGGAGCGCGGCCCGACGGCGGGCGGGGATGGTGGTGTTGGCCAGCGCGCCGAACCCGGTGGAGATCCCGTAGGCAGGCTCACCCTCTGCCAGTTCTTCGACGATGCGGCGGGTCGCGGCCATGCGGGCTACGGCGGCATCGCTGAGTCGGAGTTCCTCCCGATGGCGGGCGACGGCGACGACATCGGACACGGTGACGCCGGCGCCGTCGAGTTGCACCGTCACGCGAGGGCGACCTCCGGTGAGGAGATCGCATACGATGTGGCCGTCGCGGCCTCGACCACTGCGGTGGTCGCCCTGTCAAGGCGCCTGCCGACCAGGCGGTCGGCAGGACCGAGCACCGACATGGCGGCGACGGGGCCCGCCGATCCGTAGACCGGCGCGCAGACCGCGGTGACGTCGGACTCGATGGCGCCGGTGTTGAGGAGAGAAGGGGGCCGGGTACCCGCGGCCGGCGGAGCAGACAGCAGAGCCTCACCCACGGCCGTGCCGTCGATGGGGACGGAACGGCCAACCCAGCCGACATGACGAATGGCCCGACGGCCCTCGACTGTGGCAATGTAGACCGCCTCGTCGCCGTCGCGTACGGCCAGGTATGCGGATTCCTCGGTGGTCTCGACGATGCGTTCAAGCTCAGGCTGGGCTACCGCAATGAGCCGGGCGTAGGAACCCGACTGCAACGAGGCCAGGGCAATGCGCAGGAACGAGGTTCCCACGGAGTACGTCCCCGAATCGTTCTTCGCGAGGTAGCCGCGGTCCGTGAGGACTCGCAGATGGCGCAGGGCCGTGCTCGCCGGCATCCCCGTTCGGGTCGCGGCCGCGGTGAGGCTGAGCGTGCCTCTGGTGATCACCGCGTCCAGCAGAGCCAGCACCCGCTCAGCGGAGCGCGACTTGTGCAGCGGCGACGGAGGCACAGGGAGTGGTGCCTCGGAGTGTGATTCGTTCCCTAGAGTTTCATTTATTGAAACTTGTTGCTGCATATTGACACACTAGGGCATGGGTCGCTACAGTGCAAGCCAGCCCCAGAGCCGTCAGCACGAGGTTCTCGATGTCCACCACCGCAAAGCCCGCAGCAGGCGCCCCCGCCGGGGGCGTCAGAGCCCCGACCGGCACCGCTCTGACGTGCCGCGGGTGGCCCCAGGAAGCCGCCTTCCGGATGCTTCAGAACAACCTCGACCCCGACGTGGCCGAGCGCCCCGACGACCTCGTTGTCTACGGCGGCACCGGCAGGGCCGCCAGATCCTGGGACGCCTACCACGCCATGATCCGGGCGCTGACCGACCTTGCCGGCGACGAGACCCTGCTGGTGCAGTCGGGCAAACCGGTGGGTGTGCTGCCAACCCACGAGTGGGCTCCAAGGGTCCTCATCGCCAACTCCAATCTCGTCGGTGAATGGGCCACATGGGACGAGTTCAGGCGGCTCGAGCACCTCGGATTGACCATGTTCGGGCAGATGACGGCGGGCTCATGGATCTACATCGGCACGCAGGGGATCCTGCAGGGCACCTACGAGTGCTTCGCAGCCATCGCCCGCAAGCGATTCGGTGGTTCGCTGGCCGGGACCCTCACCGTGACGGCCGGACTGGGCGGCATGGGTGGCGCCCAGCCCCTGGCCGTCACCATGAACGAGGGGGTAGCCCTGTGCATCGAGGTCGACTCGGACCGGGCCGCTCGCCGCGTGGAGACTCGCTATCTCGATGTGGTCGCCGATGGCTACACCGATGCGTTGCACCGCTGTGAGGAGGCCCGCAGGGCCCGCCGGCCGCTGTCGGTGGGATTGGTCGGCAACGCGGCCGACATTGTCCCGCGCCTTCTGGCCGACGGCGTGGCCGCCGACATCGTGACCGATCAGACCTCCGCCCACGACCCCCTGAGCTACGTTCCCAACGATCTGTCGCCCGAGGCCGCCGAGGAACTGCGCCGCAACCAGCCGGCTGAGTTCGTGCGCCGATCCCGGGCGGCCATGGCCGCCCATGTGGAGGGCATGGTGGGCTTCCTCGACGCCGGATCCGAGGTCTTCGACTACGGCAACAGCCTGAGGGCCGAAGCCGTTCTGGGCGGCTGCGAGCGAGCCTTCGACTACCCGGGTTTCCTGCCCGCCTACATCCGGCCGCTGTTCTGCGAAGGGAAAGGGCCGTTCCGCTGGGTGGCGCTGTCCGGCGATCCGGCCGACATAGCAGCCACCGACCGGGCCGTGCTCGAGGAGTTCCCTAGCGACGAGGGTCTGAAACGATGGATCAAGCTGGCCGCCGAGCGGGTCGCGTTCCAGGGGCTGCCGGCCCGGATCTGCTGGCTCGGATACGGGGAGCGCCACCGCCTGGGGCTGAGGTTCAACGAGATGGTCCGGTCCGGGGAACTGACCGCACCCATCGTCATCGGACGCGACCACCTCGACTCGGGCTCGGTGGCCTCGCCCTACCGAGAGACCGAGGACATGCTCGACGGCAGCGACGCCATCGCCGACTGGCCGCTGCTCAACGCGCTGGTCAACACATCTTCGGGGGCGTCATGGGTCAGCATCCACCATGGCGGCGGGGTGGGCATCGGCCGATCGATCCATGCCGGGCAGGTGAGCGTGGCCGACGGGACCGATCTGGCGGCGCAGAAGCTGGAGCGGGTGCTGCTCAACGACCCGGCCACCGGCGTGATGCGCCATGCCGACGCCGGCTACGACCGAGCCAGGGAGGTGGCCGCCGACCGAGGCGTGCGCATCCCTGTTGGGCCATGACGGTCCGCGCCATCCTCTCCATCGGCCATCCGACGCTGAGGATCCCGGCTGACGCCGTACCGCAGGCCGAGATTGCCAGCGAGCGGGTGCAAGGCGTTGTCGACGACCTCATCGACACGATGCGCCACGCCAACGGCGCGGGCCTGGCCGCCAACCAGATCGGCGAGACGGTCCGGATCGTCGTCATCGAAGTGAACGACAACCCCCGTTATCCGTACAAGCCACCCATCCCGCTGACCGTCGCCATCAACCCCGAGCTGCAAGTGCTCGACGATGAGACGGTCGTCATCAACGAGGGCTGCCTGTCGGTGCCGCTGCGCGGCGATGTGGTTCGCTCAATCAATCTCCGTGTGCGCTACTTCGACCGCCATGGAACCGAACACTGCGCCGGGGCCCGAGGGCTGACCGCGGGCACCTGGCAGCACGAGTGCGACCACCTAGACGGGATCTTGATCACCGACCGGGCTGATCCGGCCACGCTGACCACCTGGGATGAGTTCGAGCGGCACCACCGAGCCGCGTTCATCGAACGCATCACCAGGTTCACCGCGAGTGAGCGCAAGTGACCAGCCAGTACTGGTGTGAGCTGGCCTGGCTGGGCGGCAGCGGAGTCGAGGCAGGAGTGATGCTTGAAGTCGACGGTGACCGGATCGCCGCCGTCACGACCGGCGTGCCCGCCCGTCCCAAGAGTGCCGTGCCGCTCAAGGGCTTGACCCTGCCCGCGCTGGCCAACGGGCACAGCCATGCGTTCCACCGGGCGCTCAGGGGCCGCACTCACAGCGGGCGGGGAACGTTCTGGACTTGGCGAGACCTGATGTACCGGGTGGCGGCGCGGCTTGATCCTGACTGCTACTACCGGCTGGCCCGTGCAACCTTCGCGGAGATGGCTCTGGCTGGCATCGGCGCCGTCGGAGAGTTCCACTACGTCCATCATCGGCCCGGCGGAGACCCCTACGAGGACCGTAACGCTATGGGCCTCGCGGTCGCGGCCGCGGCCCGCGACGCCGGCATTCGCTTGACGCTGCTAGACACCCTGTACCTCCACGGCGGGCTCGACTCTGCGGCCGACGGGGGCTACGGGGCGCTGCGGCCCGATCAGGCCCGGTTCAACGACGGCAGCGCCCACCGGTGGGCGGATCGGGTCGACGACCTCGCCGCGGCCGTATCCGGTCCGACGGTGACAGTCGGCGCCGCAGTCCATTCGGTCCGGGCCGTCGATCCGTCATCCATCAAGGTTGCGACGGACTGGGCCCACGGGAAGGGCGCGCCGCTGCACTTCCACGTCTCCGAGCAGCCAGCCGAGAACGAGCAGTGCCTCGCAGTCCACGGCCTCACCCCAACCGAGGTGATCGCGGAGGCCAATGGCCTCGGCCCAGACTCGACGCTGGTCCACGCCACACACACCACCGAGCGCGACTGGGCACTCATCGGCGAGGCTGGGGCTCACTGCTGCCTGTGCCCCACAACCGAGCGCGATCTGGCCGACGGCGTAGGCCCGGCTGAAGCTCTCGCCCGGGCCGGTGCCCAGCTTTGCGTGGGCTCGGACTCCCACGCCATCGTCGATCTCTTCGAGGAGACCCGGACGGTCGAGCTCGACCAGCGAGCGGCCACCCACAACCGGGGCGTGTTCTCGGTGGAGGACCTGGTTTCCATGGCCACCGCCTGTGGCTACCGATCCCTCGGCTGGACGGGCGGCGGTGTTCTGGAGGAGGGAGCCCTGGCCGACTTCACCACCGTCGGGCTCGACTCGGCCCGCTTGGCCGGCACCGACCATCCCAACGCGCTGGCCGCGACGGTTTTCGCGGCCGGCGCCAGCGATGTGCGCCACCTCGTAGTGGGCGGACTGCCCGTCGTCCGCGGCGGGGCTCACTCATCGATCGACGTGTCCGCCGAGCTCGACTCGGCCATATCAGAGGTCACCGCGCCATGACTCAGACGATTTGCCCCATCCGCGGCGCCGCGGAGGTCACCGCGCCATGACCCTGGTGATCGACAACATCTCTGAGCTGGTCACCAGCGACCCCGCGCTCGGGAAGGGCCCCCTCGGGATCGTAGGCGATGCCTCGGTGGTGGTGGAGGGCGACACAGTGGTGGCGGTGGGCCCGGCCGGAGCAGTCGCCGACGAGCGCCTCGACGCCGGCGGCCGGTGCGTGCTGCCCGGGTTCGTGGACTCCCACACCCATCTGGTGTTCGCGGGCGACCGGGCCGAGGAGTTCAGCCGTCGCATGGCCGGCGAACCCTACGACGGAGGTGGAATTCGGGTCACGACCGACGCCACCCGGACCGCCGGACGGGCCGCGTTGCGGACCTCGCTCGACCGGCGCCTGGCCGAGGTCCACCGGGCCGGCACCACCACCGTGGAGATAAAGACGGGCTACGGGCTGTCGGTGGACTCCGAGGCCGAACTGGCCTCGCTGGCCGCCGAGGCCACGCCCGAAACCACGTTCCTGGGCGCTCACCTAGTGCCCAGCGAGTACCAGGGGCGCAGCGATGACTACGTCGAGCTGGTGTGCGGTCCGATGCTCGACGCGGTCCGCGGCCACGTCCGCTGGATCGACGTGTTCTGCGAGACCGGCGCCTTCGACGCCGACCAGTCCCGGGCCGTGCTCAACGCCGGCCGGGATGCCGG
Source organism: Candidatus Aldehydirespirator sp. (assembly GCA_965220645.1). Classification (GTDB taxonomy): domain Bacteria; phylum Actinomycetota; class Acidimicrobiia; order Acidimicrobiales; family Aldehydirespiratoraceae; genus Aldehydirespirator. Next base: position 329,438 of record OZ244836.1, read on the forward strand.
ACTGGGTCTGCGGCTCCACGCCAACCAGCTCGGCCACGGGCCGGGAGTTCAACTCGGCGTGGAGATGGGCTGTGCATCGGTGGACCACTGCACCTACCTGTCCGACAGCGACATCGAGGCCCTGGCATCCAGCGACACCGTGGCCACATTCCTGCCGGCCACCGACTTCTCGACCCGCCAGCCCTATCCCGACGCCCGGCGGGCCATTGACGCCGGCGTCCGGGTGGCCATCGCCTCGAACTGCAATCCCGGGTCGAGCTACACCAGTTCGCTGTCGTTCTGCATGGCGCTGGCCGTGCGCGACATGGGCATGACCATCGATGAAGCCGTAGCTGCTGTCACCACCGGCGGCGCGGCCGCGTTGCGCCGAGCCGATGTGGGCCGGATCACGCCCGGTGGCCCCGCGCACATGACCGTCCTCGACGCGCCCAGCCGTCACCACCTCGCCTACCGGCCGGGCGTTCCCTTGATCTGGCGGACCCTGGGAGCCGACTACCGGCTCCCGACCGCCGGCGAGCAAACTTAGACATGAACACATAGGAGAAGAAGTGACCATCGACATCCCCAACCCCACCGAGCACAACCAGTGGTACCCGTTCGCCAACCGACCCCTGCCCCCCGAAGTGGACGGCCGCGCCGTCAACCCGGCCGTCATCCCTGTGTTCGACGCCGTGCGGTTGCCGCCGAGCGCCCGGTTCGTGGTGGTCGGCGCAGGCGTGCACGGATTGTCGAGCGCCTACCACCTGGCCATGTACCTGGAGCGCACCGGCAAGGGCTCAGGCTCCGATGTCGTGCTGATCGACAAGCAGGGCCCGGGCGCAGGGGCCACCGGGCTGGCCTGCGGCTGCATCCGCAACATGTACATGACGGGCCCGCTGCACGCCATCCTGAGGGCAAGCGTGGAGGTGTGGGAGTCCGACCCCGTGAACTTCGGCTTCCAGCAGGTCGGGTACGTGTCGGTGGGCGAGGCGAACCAGATCGACGACTACCTGAAGCTGCAGGCTTCGCAGGCGGCCAGCGGGTACCCGTCGGACGTCTACACCGGCTCCGAGGCCCGAGCCTTCCTCACCAACCTGTGGCCCGACTTCAAGACCGACAACTGCGACGTGGTGCTGCACGAGCACCGCTCCGGATACGCGGGCACCCATATGGCGGTGTGGGGACTGGACCAGAAGTGCCGGCAGTGGGGCGTGCAGCGGGTCTACGGCGCCGCCGTGACCGGCTACACCCTTGACGCGTCGGGCTCGGTGACGGCGGTCGAGACCGACCAGGGCTCGATCTCCTGCGACCAGGTGGTCGTGGGTGCGGGGGCCTGGACGCCCGAGCACTGGGAGTGGCTGGGCGGGCCCTCCCACCTCGACGTGCTCTACCCCGACGGCCATGTCGAAGAGCAGATGGACATGTGGACGTACTGGCGCCTGCTGGAGGGCGAGGTGCTGCTGCCCGAGGGCGTGGACTTCCGCACCGCCCAGCACCGGGACTCGCCGGTACTGCACGTGGAGCTGATGGACACGCCCGTGTACTCCGAGGACGGCAGGTTCCTCAAGGACCACTTCTACTCATATGTCCGCTACGCCGCGGAGCGGGTCGGCGCGCCCGGCCTGCAGGGCGGGACGATCCCGGTCAAGATCGGTCCGCGGGCGGCGGTCGAGCCCTACGGCCACCTCAACGACCAGTACCAGGCCGAGGAGTGGTTCGCCGACTACTACTGCGCCACGCTGGGCATGCTGTTCAAGCGCCTGGAGAACCTGCGGCCGTTCTTCAAGGAGCGCCGCAACGGCGGGATCGGCGCGTTCACGCCCGACAACGTGCCGGTGTTCGACTACGTGGCCGACAATGCCTGGGTGATCGCCGACTCCAACCACGGGTTCAAGATGATCGGCGCGGGCAAGCTGACCGCCCAGATGCTGGTGCACGGCGACAAGCCCGAGGAGCTCAAGCCGTTCACGCTCGACCGCTACCGCACCGGCGCCACCTTCGGCGACCGCAACTCGAACTGCCCCTGGGTCTAGAGGTCGAGCGGCCCGTGAGGCCGTGGCCCGAGCGGCCCGTGAGCGCAGCGAACAAGAGCGGGGGACAGGGGGCTTGCGGCCCTGGGAATCTCGGGTTGCTTCTGTGCCCACACTGCACAGAATCTGCACCGAGATTCTTGGGGCGGTCAGGCGAAGGCGGCCAGCCACTGCTCGCGGCTGGTGGGCCGGAACACGTAGTTGCGTTCGCGGGTGATGCCCATGGTGGCCGACGACTCCACCGAGTAGCGGTGGCCGGGGTACAGCACCGCGTCGTCAGGCACCCGGGCCAGCCTGGTGGTGAGGCTCTCGTACATCTGGGCCGGGTCGGAGCCCGGTAGGTCCATCCGGCCGCATCCCTCGAGGAAGAGCGTGTCACCGGCCACCAGCCGGCCGTCCACCAGGAAGCACTGGCTGCCGGGAGTGTGTCCCGGTGTGGCGATGAGCTCGATGGCTATGGCCCCCACCATCACCACGTCGCCCGAGGCGTGACTGACCAGGGAGTCGTCGTCCACGCCGGTCACCTTCTTGACGAGATCGGCTTCCTCGGCCTGTACGTGGATCGGCACCGACACCCGCTCCAGCAGCCGGCTGATGCCTTCGATGGTGATGCCCATCATGTGACCGCCCACATGGTCGGGGTGATAGTGGGTGGCCAGCACGCCGGTGCAGGTCATGCCGTCGGCCTCCAGGAGGTCGATGAGCCCGTAGGTGTCGTAGGCCGGGTCGACGAGCACAGCCTGACCGGTCTGGCGGTCGCCGATGGCGTAGACGAAGTTGACCATCTGGCGGGCCAGCCCGTCCTCAACCGCGAAGTCGCGCCCCGACAGCAGCTGGCGGAAGTAGAGCCGGCCGTCCACGTCCGTCACCTGTCGCTACGCGGCTGTGCCTGCGATGATCGCTGGCTGTCGGGGGCGGAGCCGATCACACACGTTCGTCACCCTAACGGGTCTCTGAAACAGCGCAGAATTGCCTTGTCTCTCGTACCCTGACCCGGATGAATTCACAGGGGGAGGCGACGACCCGCTCGATCGCATACCTGGGACCGGTGGGCACGTTCACGGAGCAGGCCGTGTACTCCCAGCCCGATCTGGCCAGCATGGAGCATCACCCGCTCGGCTCGATCTTCGACGTCCTCCGAGCCGTGCAGAGCCAGGAGGTCGACCTCGGCCTAGTCGCCATCGAGAACATGATCGAGGGATCCGTCAACGCCACCCTCGACGCCCTCGCCTTCGACACCGACCTGTTCATCCAGCGCGAGGTGATCATCGACGTCAACCTCAATCTGCTCGTGCCGCCGGGCGCCCCGATCGACGGCATCAAGCGGATCTGGTCCCATCCGGTGGCCTATGCCCAGTGCCGGGAACACCTGGCCGAGCGGCTCCCGGATGCGGTCTTTGAGCTGGCGAACTCCACTGCCGACGCCGCCCGCCGCCTGGCCGGGTCGGATGACGGCACCGTGGCCGCGATCGCCCCGCTGCGCTCGGCGGAGGTCTACGGACTAGAGGTGGCGGCCAGCAACATCGCAGACCGCGCCGACAACAAGACCCGCTTCGTGCTCGTCGGAGCCGACGGGATCGCCCCGCCCACCGGCCACGACAAGACGAGCCTTGTCGTCTACCAGCGCTCTGACGTGCCGGGCTCGTTGCTCGGGATCCTCCAAGAGTTCGCCGCTCGGGCCATCAACCTCACCAGTCTGCAGAGCCGTCCCACCAAGGCGAACCTCGGCCAGTACTGCTTCCTGCTCGACTGCCAGGGCCACATCGCCGACGAGGTGGTGGCCGACGCCCTGCGCAACCTGAGCCTCAAGACGGCTCGCGTCAAGTGCCTCGGCTCCTACCCGTCGGCGTCCGGAGGCGAGCACGACCGGATGATGAACCAGGCCGACTTGCTTACGGCCGGAGTCTGGGTCGACGAGCTAAGGGCCCGCATCCTCTGGTGAACTCCTCCCGCAGGGCCTAGCACTCCCGGCGTATCCTTGCCGTCGGAGGGATGGCAGAGCGGACGATTGCGACGGTCTTGAAAACCGTTGGGCCTTCACGGGTCCCGGGGGTTCGAATCCCCCTCCCTCCGCGTGCAGCGTGCGGCTGGGCCCTTCGGACCTAGCCTGCCTCCACGATCATCTGAAGGAGCCCCCCATGATCCGTATCCGCATACTGGCCGCTCTAGCCGCCGTAGCCCTCGTCGCCGCAGCCTGCGGCTCCGACGACGGCGAAGAACCAGCCGCGCCCACGACTGCGCCGGCAACGACCGCCGCGCCTGCTACCGAGGCGCCCACCACAACCGCCGCACCCACCACCACTGCACCCCCAACCACCACCGCACCCCCAACCACCACCGCACCCCCAACCACCACCGCCGCACCGACCACCACCACCGCACCCCCAACCACCACCGCCGCACCGACCACCACCACCGCACCCCCAACCACCACCGCGGCACCGACCACCACCGCGGCCGCCTCCATCACGGTCGGGCCAGTGATGACCTCGGGCCAATGGCAGGCCTTCAACGGCGGGGAGGACTGCGCCTGCGCCGACGGGAGCGACTACCACTACTGGGTGCGCGAGGGCGACCCAGAGAAGCTGGTCTTCTACCTGCAAGGCGGCGGGGCCTGCTTCACTCGGGAGAATTGCGCGTTCGCCGGCGATGGAAACTCGTACGACGTCACCACCGACCTCACGGAAATTGGGGACAACCCCAGCGAGTGGCGCGGCATCTTCGATTTCGACAATCCGCTCAACCCTGTGAAGGACCATTCGTTCGTGGTGGCGCTGTACTGCACCGGCGACGTGCACCTCGGCAGCCGGATCAACGACTACGGGGGCGGACTGATCGTCCACCACAACGGCTTCGTCAATGCCCACACTGCACTGGACGCCGCGGTCGAGCGCTTCGGCGGCGCCAACGAGGTCGTGGTGGCCGGCTCGAGCGCCGGGTCGGCCTCGGCTGCGCTGTACGGCGGGCTGGCTGCCGACCTGTTCAGTGACGCCAGCGTTGCAGTGGTCGCCGACGCCTCCGGCGCCTACCCGAGCGACCCGGGGATCAACACCTACATCGGCGGTCTGTGGGGGACGACCCGTGCGGTGCCGGACTGGCCGGTCAATGAGGGGGTCACCATCGCCGAGTACGGCCTGCCCGAGCTGTTCGTCCGTTCGGGATTGCATGCGCCCCACGTGAGGTTCGCCCGCTACGACAACGCCTTCGACAGCACCCAGGAGTTCTTCGCGGCCTTGGCCGGGTTCGACGCCAGCAGCATCGACAAGCTCATGTACCAGAACGAGGCCACCATAGAGGCGGCCGGGGTCAACCAGGCGAGCTACATGGCTCCCGGCAGGGACCACACGATCCTGTTCCGCGACCTCCTCTACACGCAGGAGGTGGAGGGGGTGGCCTTCCTCGACTGGCTCACCGCATTCCTGGGCGGCACCGACGTCGAGGACGTTGCCTGCGTGGACTGCTCATAGCCGGGAGACCGGTACGCTCAGGGCTTCCGGAGACGTGGCCGAGTCCGGTTGAAGGCGCTTCCCTGCTAAGGAAGTAACGATGCAAGTCGTTCGTGGGTTCGAATCCCACCGTCTCCGCCAGGGGGTCTTAGCCAGCCAAGGCCCCATCTTGTTAGCCACCTGCCTCTTGCAACGCTGTCTGTTGTGTCCCCGCGTGATGGCCCTAGCGCGCGGCTGCGTCTGCCGTTCTCGGCACCGGCTGCAGCGCTGACCTTCTCGCAGCAGCTAGCCCGAGTGCTTGCACCACAGAAGTGCCCGCACACGCGGTCCGATGGGCGCTTGCACCACAGAAGTGCCCGCACACGCGGTCCGATGGGCGCTTATGCCACAGAAGTGCCCGCTCGTGCAGTTCGATGGGTAGCATGAGCGGGATGGGCAAGTACCTTGACCGGACCTACGGCGGCGTGCTGGGCCCAGAGCCCTACAGAGCCTATGTCCCCCACGGCATCGCCGGCTGGAACCCCGCACTCCGCGAGCAGACAGCCCAGCGCGTGAAGGCTGCCGGTGACCGGATCGCGGGATTGGCCGCCAAACTGTCGCAGCATCGCTCGATGCTGTGGTGCCTGAACCGTTCCGAGGGGATCGCGTCGAGCGATGTGGAAGGGATCTCGACGACATTGCGATCCCTGAGCCTGCTCGAATCCCTACGAGCGGAGCGCGACCCCCAGCGCCAAGAACGCGATACGCAAGCGCTCGGGGCGGTCCGCCTGACCGCTCACGCCGTCAGCGTCGGTCGCCGCACGGACGCGCCAGTGGAGGTCGCCGACCTGCGCGAGATGCACCGGCGACTCTTCGAGGGCTCAGACGTGGGGTTCGAGCCGGGCTGTGTGCGCAACGACGACATCTGGGTGGGGCCAGCGGGGGCAACGTCACGAGAAGCGTTGTACGTCGCGCCGCCAGCGACACATGTCGGCCCGCTCTGTGAGGATCTGATGCAGTACGTGTCGGCGCATGATCTGCGGCATCCGCTGGTCAAAGCCGCTATCGCCCATCTGCAATTCGAGACCATCCATCCGTTCCCCGACGGCAACGGACGCGTCGGTCGGGCGCTGGTCCACTGCGTGCTGCAGCGTTGCTGGCCCTCATCGGTGACGGTGCCGTTGTCAGCCGCAATCGCCGAGCACAAGCAGAACTACTTCGGGGCGCTGCGCCCCTACCAGACCTACACCGGCGACAGCGACAGCAAGATACGCGACGCATGCGGGGAGGCCGCGGTCTGTTTCGTCGCCGACGCGGCCGCCGTCGCCTGCGACTACACCGAAGCGGTCGCGCAGGTCATCACCGACATGGATGCCAAATGGCGCGACCTCAACCTGCGGCCCCACTCCTCGGCGGCAGCCACATTGGAGGCGTTGTCGACTATGCCCGCAGCCACCATCGACTATCTCTGCGATGCGACAGACCGCCGCGCCAACTCTGTGAGGCGAGGACTGCGCAAACTCGTCAACGCTGGTGCCGTCACAGAAACGCGCGACGAAGACACGGGGCGCAGAGTGTTCGAACTGCCCGAACTGCTGAAGGTCGTGGACCACCGCCAGAAGCTGCTGAGACGCTGCTGGCAGACGCAGCGAGCAGGCCTCGGGCGATCACCGGCCGAACTCGTTGCCGAATGGCGCCGCGGCATCTCCATGGACGAAGCACTGCGACATGCGTCAACGCAACGACGGCGATGCAGCCACATCGGAGAACGCAGCAAAGTCCAATGCACCCAACCCGCCGGCCACTCCTTGCCCCACCGCTACACGTGAAACCTCTGCAGCAGCCATCCGCTGAATGGGGTACAGACCTGTAGTGGTTTACCTATTGAAGGAGTAGCACGCACAAGCTCGGTCAGCCGTCTTTGACGATGAAGACGTTGTCTTGGATCTCGCCCTTGATGGGGGTGTTGCAGCGGATGACGCTGGCCAGGGTGATGCGGCGAACTTGGTTCAGCAGTCCAGGATTGGCCAGGAAATAGGGGTCATTCTCGAACCAGAAGCGGTCCCCGTCGCGCAGACGGCGGAATTGGTCCGAGATGACGGCGTGCAGAGTCTCGCCGACCGCTGATTGTGGCAGATGGTCTTCGGCCAGAGCTGCTACCCATAGGTCCAAGTCGTGAACGTCTTCGTATGCGAGCATCAGGGCCTGCTGAACGGTTGGGTCTGAGGAGATGTCGGCAAATCTCTCCACCGCCGACAGGCCAAAGGCGCTGCGCACGGTGTTGTAGTCGCCCACACCGTGGTCGCGGCCTCGCTGAATGTTGAGGGCGGTCAGATCAAAGAGGGGTCCCTGTGGTCCTCGAAGGAGCATGTTGCGGACCTCGTCGATGACCAGCGAGTCGACTTCTTGAGCCGGTTGACCGGCAAGGCCGCGAAGGATCACGGAGATGCCCCGCTCCTCGACGAACGATGGGTTGAAGAACGCCCTCGCCAGGCTTATCCCGTCTGATTCTCCGTTGGCCTCTAGCAGCAGGAGATTGGGGGAGAGCAAGGTGTGTCCGACCCGATAGGCCGCTGCGGAGAACTCGCTGGCAATGGTTGGATCAACATTGGGGTCGTAGCCGGAATACGGACCGATCGCGTCGGGGCCCAACAGCAGGGGCAAGAAACCATTGAAGGTTATGGACTGTATCTGAGCACCGACAATCTTCCGGGCCAGTTGGTAGATCTCGTCGCCGCTCAATGATGGACTCCGGCTGGCGATGATGCCCGCAAGCCGGTTGTGCTCTCTGACGAACAGGGTGTGCATGGAGATGAGCCCGATCTGCTCGTTGACTCGCACATCACCGGCAACGAACAAGCTCGGCAGATCGCTGCCGCCTTCGTTTGCAAGCCCCTCCTCGTTGTAGGGCAAGAACCGTCCTTGGTGTGATGTCTTCAGTCTTCCCGTTCCGTCGCTGGTTCTGAGTGCTTGGGCTCTGGTCTCGTCTGAGCCGTACACCTGGGAGGCGTCAATGAACGCGGTGAGAGCGTTGACCTGCCTGCGGGGGTTCTGTTGGTCGGTCCCAGTTCCTGGGGCGAATGCAGAACGATCGACGTGGATTACCGCTTCGCCGGTCCCATCGGGATCGAAGACCGGATCCCCGGGAGGAACAGCGACAGGGAACGGCTCCTCAGGGTTGTCGGGGCTCAGGGTGATGTCATGGTCGATGAACTGGCCCCACTGCCACACGATGTCGCTGGCGTGCGAGGAGTTCGGCACTGATTCATCCTGGGAGAGCACCAGGTTGCTGATGGTGCGGGGGGGCGGCCGTGAGGCCGTCGGCGTTGAAACGCCGTCCGCGTAAGAGTTGGGAGCCAGCTTGAGGAGAGCAATGCCCGCCATTCCCCGTGTGGGATGGTCGAAGTTGTTCCCCTGACCATCAATTGACCGGTACTCGAGTGGGGACTCACCGGAGCCGCTCGAGATCGGCTCGCCGCCACCTGCGGTGGCCAGGCACGCCGCTTCTTCTCCTTGGCCGTCGGATTCCGGCTCGGGGGTGGGTTCTGATGTCTCGGTCGGAGCACTGATGGTCAGCGGCGTCGTGACCAGCCAGGTCCCCGCCCCAGTGCCAGCCGGGAAGAACCGCCGCTGTGCCAGCAGACGCTCACCCCAGGAACCGTCGGACAGCTGCTGCTGAAGGGTGAACTCGACCCGCCCGTCGTAGCGGTGCCGGGCCGAAATCCGCACCTGCCCAACCGAATTGATCGCCAGCGCTGTGCTGTCCAGCCACAATGCGGTGACGGCATCGGCCGGGAAGTGGTGCTGGTCCGGCCGCATACGTTCGCCCCAAGAACCGCCGGTCCGCTGTTGGAGAGCGAAGTCCAGCCGCCCGTCCTCCAACCGCTGGGCCGCTACCCGCACTTCGGTCACGCCTTCTGACGCACCGGCGTTCGCAGCAGCCACAGCCAGACCCGCGGCCAACACCAACAAGCCAACACCAGCCACAACAATCCGGCCGCACGCGCGCGCGACGATAGAGATATTCACTTGTCCGACCTCCCGGCACTCGTTACCGCAGGCATGGTAGGGGCTAGGCGTTTCGATGCCCGGCATTTCACTCGATTAGACACGCCTCCCGCCCCGCTTGTATTTGATATTTGTAAAGTTTATGGTAGTAGCAGGGGTCTGAGGCGGTCAAGGCCCAGGAGTCGATAGGCAGTAAATCCCAGTTCAAAGGCAATATCTTGTGCAGCTGCGAATGGTGCCAAGCAGTACAATCAGATCTTGAGTTTAGTTACATCAAAATCGTTGCCTGCGTTCCAGTGCAAGGACTGCAAGGGCTGAGCCCTACGAGAAGGCGGCGCCTCAGAAGGCGTTGAGCAGCCCTTCGAGAGGCGGTCGGACGCTTACCCGTGCTCATCCCGTCCTACTTCCGGGTGGGCGTTCCAAGCCTCGAATTCCTCGCCACCGGCAGAGAGGGTGATCTGGGAGATGCCGCCCGGTGGGAGGTCTCGCGGCGTGGTGGGGCCGAGCTCGACGCCGCTAGAGAGGTGAACCTCGATCCGGGTCTGGCTCAGCGTTTCGGTGGTCGTGTTCTCGACGGTTCCGACGAACGCATCGGCGTCGGCGTCATAGGACAGGATCAGCCGCGCTCCAACCCGAGTGTGATCGTAGGTGTCGCTCTTGGCGAGAAGAACGCCCGATTCCTCGCCCCCGGTGTCGCCGTTGGATTCTGAGCCGCCGTGCTCGCCACCGCCGTCGCCGTCGGATTCTGAGCCGCCGTGTTCGCCGGATTCGGAGTCGTGGCCGTCGCCGCAACTGCTCAAGAGCAGGGCGAGGCCGACCGCGACGGCGAGTGCAGGACGTAGCAATGGATGCATGGATTGGTCTCCGTTGTTAGTGAGTCGGTGCTCTGAGGAGCCCAGAGTGTGGCAGAGCAGTGCTTAAGGGAACATGAGGGAGACCAGTGTGGCTCTCAGCCTCGTCTAAGGAACTGAGGGGGATAATTCGGGGATGCGGGTTCTGCTAGTGGAGGACGAGGTGCAGTTGGCTGAGGTCATCTGTGACGGCCTCGCAGAGCATGGCGTGACCGCTGATGCCGAGCACGATGGTCCTGCGGGTCTGTGGCGGGCCCGGGAGGGCAGCTACGACGTCATCGTTCTGGACATCATGGTGCCGGGGATGAACGGCTACCAGATCTGTCGGGCGCTTCGCCAGGAGGAGAATTGGACGCCGATCCTGATGCTCACCGCAAAGGACGGCGAGTGGGATGAGGCCGATTCGCTCGATGCCGGTGCGGACGACTTCTTGTCGAAGCCGTTCTCATTCGTGGTGTTGTTGGCCCGCCTCCGGGCGTTGGCGCGCCGCGCGGCGGTCGCCCGACCGGTGGTACTGCGGGCAGGGGACCTGGTGTTCGATGTGGCCGCGTCTTCGGTGAGGCGAGGCGCCACCGAGATCGGTTTGAGCCGCCGCGAGATGGATGTGCTGGAGGTGCTGATGCGCGCCGACGGGGCGCCGGTGGCCAAGCGGGAGATCTTCAACCGGGTGTGGGGGTTCGACGCCGAGGTCGATTCGAACGTGGTGGAGGTGTACATCCGGTATCTGCGCCGCAAGATCGATGAGCCGTTCGGGGTGCGGACGATCGTCAGCCAGCGAGGCGTGGGGTATCGCATCGTCGGGGAGACGCTGTGAGTGGGTGGTGGCCTCGTTCGGTCAGGTCTCGAACGACGCTGGCGGCATCGCTGGTGACGGTGCTCGTGTTGGCGACTGCGTCGGTGCTCATCGTCGTGCTGGTGGAGCGCGACTTGGAGAACAACGCCCGCGTAGCGCTGGAGGGTGCACTCGAGACTGCATCGCATGCAGCCAGTGGCGAGGGATCACCAGAAGGCGAAGGGAACGAGCATTCGGAGAGCAGCGGGCACATTGAGGGGAGTGAAGCGACAGAGCCATCGAGGTTGTCGTCAGCCGTGCCGGACAGCGAGTCGACCAACGATGCCCGGTTGCAGCAGATCGCCGACGCCTCGATTGCTGAGACCCGGGCCGGTGTGGATGCCGCGTCTCGGGCTCTGTGGATCATTGTGCCTGCGGTGGGCGCGATACTTGCGCTGGCGATTTGGGCCGCAGTGGGGCAGGTGCTGCGTCCGGTGCGAGCTATATCGGGCCGGGTTGCCGCCATCTCCGGCTCCACACTCGACGAGCGGGTTCCTGAGCCCGACAGCGAGGATGAGATTGCGGAGCTGGCCGCGCTGATGAACGAGATGCTCAACCGTTTGCAGGCGGCGTCGAACCGTCAGCGGGCCTTCACGGCCGATGCCAGCCACGAGCTTCGGGCCCCGCTGTCCACCCTGCTGGCCGCGGCCGAAGTAGCCGAGGTGAGTTCCGACCCGCAGAAGCTGCAGGAGCTCTCGGTCAAGATCGGTGGCGAAGCCAGGCGCATGCAGGACCTGATTGCGGACTTGCTGGACCTGGCTCGGCTCGATGACCAGCGTCGAGAGGAACTGCTGCACACGGTGGACCTGCGGGCGGTCTGCGAGCATGCCATCGAGCGCGTGAATGGGCAGGGTGTGGCCGTCACCCTGGCCGGGACGGCAGAATCGCCGATCGTCGGCATCGAGTCGCAGATCGAGCGGGCCGTGTTCAACCTGGTGGACAATGCGGTCGCCCATGCGGACCAGCAGGTGCTCGTCACCCTGGTCGAGTCGGCTACGTCGGCCGCGGTCGTGGTCGAGGACGACGGGCCCGGGATCCCGCCGGAGGATCGGGTCCGGGTGTTGGACCGGTTCGTCACGCTCGACGAGTCCCGTCAGCGCCGAACCGGCAGCTCCGGGCTTGGCCTCTCACTGAGCCACGCCATCGCCGAACGCCACCAAGGATCCATCGACGTGACCGATTCCGAGCAACTCGGCGGAGCCCGCGTCACCATCGAGTTGCCACTGTCTTCATGGCGGCCGTTCCCGCAGTGATGCCCACGAGCTACGCCTGCCCCTAGCTCACCGCCCGTTTCGGTGACACGGTTACACTGGCTGGACCCCAGCGCTCGTAGCTCAATTTGGATAGAGCATCTGACTACGGATCAGAAGGTTGGGGGTTCGAGTCCCTTCGAGCGCGCCAACTTCATACGCCCGCCCCAGACCGGGTTCGGATCTCTTCGAGCGCGCCAAGCCGGCCCGCCCGCCGCCGTTGGGGCGATTCAGTCGTCGGCGACCATGACCTTGGCCAGCAGAGCGTGGGGCAGCGGCTGGTAGTCGTGGTGCTCGGCACTGAACGTGCCCGTGCCGCCGGTCATCGAGCGCAGGTCGATCACGTAGCTGAGTATCTCCGACGTCGGAACATGGGCCTGGATCACGCTGGTGCCCGCGGATGAGCCCGGCTCGGTGCCGAACACCTGGCCCCGGCGCGAGTTCAAGTCACCGAGCACGTCGCCCTGATGGGTGTCGGGCACTTCGACACGGACTTCGCTGATCGGCTCCAGCACTGCACTGCCCACCTGCTCCAGCGCCTGCCGGAGGGCCAGCGACCCCGCGATCTTGAAACTCATCTCCGAGGAGTCCACCGAATGGTGTTTGCCGTCGTAGCACACCGCCCGCAGGTCAACCATCGGGAATCCGTGCCGGCCGCCGTTGGACATGGCCTCCTCGATCCCCGCACCCACCGCGGGAATCAGGTTGCGGGGGATTGCACCGCCGGTCACCTCGGTGTCGTACTCGTAGCCCGATCCCCGCGGCAGAGGCTCGAAGCGCACCGCGGCCACCGCGAACTGGCCGTGGCCGCCGCTCTGCTTCTTGTGCTTGGCCTCCACATCAGCCGGCCGGGGCAGCGTCTCCAGGTAGGCGACCCGCATGCCCTCGACCTCGAAGTCGATCCCCATGCGCTCCAGGCGGGCCCGCACCACCCGGATGTGAGCCTCGCCCGCGCCCGACAGCACGGTCTGGCGGGTGGTGGCGTCCTGGCGGTTCACGAGGCTTGGGTCCTCGGTGGCAAAGCGGCGCAGCGCCGACGCCAACTTGTCCTCCTGAGCCGGGGCCGAGGCGTGGATCGCCACCCCGTAGACAGGGGTCGGCGGCGGGGTGATGGGCACCGACAGCGCGGCGTCGTTGGACAGCGTGTCACCGGTGCGCACATTGCCGAGCTTGGTCACGGCAACAAGGTCGCCGGCGTCAACGTGATCGACGCCGTTGTGGTCGCCGCCGGTGAACGACATCAGATTGTGGAGCCGTTCCTTGTCGCCGGTGCGGCTGTTGACGAGTGTGTCGTTGGAGCGGATCGTGCCCGACAGCACCTTCATGAATGAGATCTGTCCCAGGAAGTCGTCAATGCGGGTCTTGAACACCAGCGCCACGGGCGGGCCGGCACCGTCGATGTCCAATTCGACCGACTCGCCTCCTCGCACCGCGGCAACCGGACCGGTGTCGCCGGGGGAAGGACCGACACTGCAGATGAAGTCGAGCAGGTGGTCGACCCCTATGGGCTTGGCCGCCGAGCCGCACAGCACCGGGAACACGCTGCGATCATCGATGGCGTCGCGAATGAGCCGCTGCAGTTGCTCCGGGGTCGGCTCGACCCCCTCCAGGTACTGCTCGAGAAGGTCGTCGTCGCTCTCCACGACATCCTCCACAAGTTGGGTGTGGCCGTCGGAGGCCGCTGGGGCCAGATCGTCGGGGATGGGAGCGGCCGCAGACTGCCCGCTGCTGTAGTCGAGGGCGCCGTCACCCACCAGATCGGCGATGCCGTGGAAGGACGCCTCCACTCCCAGCGGGAGCTCCACCGCCTCGACACGGGCGCCGAAATGCGACTGCAGGTCGTCCAGAGTGCGCTCGAACGACGAGCGCTCCCGGTCGAGGCCGTTCACGAACACCACCCGGGGCAGGCCCAACCGCTCGGCGTGGCGCCACATGACCTGGTCCTGAGCCTGAACCCCCGACACCGCGTCCACCACGAACACCGCCAGATCGGCTGCGTGCATGCCGTTGACGGCCTCGCCCACGAAGTCGGTGTAGCCCGGGGTGTCGATGATGTTGATCCTGTGGTCGCGCCAGTCGAACGACGCCACCGCCATGCTCAGGCTCTGGTGGCGGGCCTTCTCCTCAGGGTCGTAGTCGCAATGGGCGGTGCCGTCGTCGACGCGGCCCATCCGGCTCAGCACACCGGCCCGGTACAGCATCGCCTCGGCCAGGGTGGTCTTGCCGTTGCCGTTGTGGCCGACGAGGACGGCGTTTCTGATGGAATGCGACGACACGCTGACTATCCCTCCTGTTGGTAGGCCTGCGCACGCAAGGGACGCCGACACTAACCCGGTCCGCCGTCAACGGCTAGCGCGGACCAGAGGCGGAGCGGAGCGGAGCCGTGGCCCGAGCGGCCCGTGAGCGCAGCGAACAAGAGCGGGAAGCCAGAGGGATACGCGGCGGTCGGCCGCCCCGGGGTCAGTCTTCGATCAGCTCGACCGCGTACTCAGGACAGTTGTCGAAGGCCAGGCGGGCCTTTTCCTCCAGCTCGGGGGGCACCTGGCCGTCGCCGATCTCGAAGGCCGTGCCCTCGTCGTCCACATCGAACAGCTCGGGTGCCAGCATGTAGCAGCGGTTGTGGCCCTGGCAGGCCTCCTGGTCGACGCGGACCCTCATGGCGCCTCCTCATTGGAATGTCGGGCCGAGCTTAGGGCGACATTCCGCTCTCGGCCTCGCTCAGCTCGGCCTCGGGGGCAGATGGATCGAGAAAGCAGCCCGGATGCGGGCGTCGACCTCGGCGCTGATGTGGGTCGGGTGGTGCTCGGCCAGCACCTGCTTCACATGCTCGTGGGCCCGGACCCGCGAGTTCTTGGCCCCGGCGTCGAGCCAGTTGTCGGGGGTGTCGCGGTCGCCGATCACCGGGTAGATGTACTCCCGCTGCATCAGCTCCAGGGTCTGGGGTGATCCCAGGAAATGGCCCGGGCCCGACACCACGTCCGCGATCACCTGCACCGACAGCGTCTCTTCGTTGACCTCGATGCCGCGCACGGTGCGGTTGATCGAACCGAGCATGTCGTTGTCGATCACCAGCGCTTCCAGCGAGCAACTCAGGATGCTGGCCAGCATCCCCGCCGACTCGTACACGAGGTTGGCGCCGGCGTTGCCGGCCAGCGTTATGTTTATGCCCTTCTCGTAGCCGGCCTGGTTGTCGGGGATCTTGGAGTCGGCCATGCCGGCGGCCACCCCCGACGGGAGGCCCATCCAGTTGACCAGTTGGGCCGCGGCCGCATTGAGGACGCCCTCCTCGCCCGAGCCGCCGCTCATTGCACCGGTACGCAGATCCGAAACGAACGGCCACATACCCATCACGCACGGATGGCCCGGGCTCAACAGGTTCACGCCGGTCAGCGCGGCCAGGCACTCGGCCAGGGCCTGGGCCAGCGAGCCGGCGAGTGCCGCAGGCGAGGTCGCCCCCGCCTGCCCGGCCGACAGCAGGTTGATGGGCATGCCTGTCTCTACCTGCGCCACCATGCACTTCGCCGATTCCTCGGCGAAGCGCAGGGGCGGCACGACGAAGGTGTTGTTGGCCGCCACGAAGGGCCGCTTGCGGAACTCGCCGGACCCGCCGAGGGCCATGTCGTACATGTCCACGGTCTCGTACACGTGCTCGCGCTCGAACCAGGACGTGCCGATGGGCTTGGTGGTGCCGACCATGGCGGCGTAGGCGGTGTTGAGATCGAGCAGCCGGGCGTCCTCCATGTCGCGGGCCACCACGGTGCGAACGAAGAAGTGGATGTTGTCGAGCGTGTCGACCAGCCGGGCGCAGTCGTACACGTCGACCGCCGTGGACGGGCGGAACGTGGCCATCTCGTGGTCGTACATGAGGACCGCCGCGCCGGCGGTGCCGAAGTGGACCCGGTCGCCGCCCACGGTGATGGACCGGTCGTCGTCGATGCCGTGCCAGACCCACTCCTTGGCCGCGGTGGCGATGGCAGCCTCCACTATTCCCCTCGGATAGCGCAGCCGACCGGCGTCGTCGACACGGCCGCCCGCGGCCGTGACCACTTCGACGAACTCCTCGATGGGCGAGCCCATGCCGATGTCCTCCAGCAGCCGGAGCGCGGTGTCGTACACCTGCTGCATGTCGGCTTCGCTCAGGGGCTTGAACTTGCCGCCGGGCAGTCCGGGGCGCACCGGCCGATCATCGGCTTCCAGCGGTGCCTGGCGGGCCGCGATGCGGCCGGCCCGTCCCCCGCTGCGGCGCCGGCCTCCCGTGTCGTCAGCCATGAGCCTCGCCCCCTCCTTCTTAGGCCCGCGGGGCCGTGTTGGCCGGATCGTAGGCGGGCTCGGCCAGTACCGTGGCAACTCGGCGCTCGCCGAGCAGGTCGAGTTCGAAGGTCGATCCGGGCGCCTCGAACTCCGGGGCCACGTAGACGAAGGCCAGGCTGCGGCCCACGGTGTGGCCCCAGGTGCCGCTGGTAGCGATGCCCATGACGTTGCCGTCGGCGTCGAAGGCGGGCTCGTTGCCCCGCACATCGTTGTCGGTTGCGTCCACCTCGCAGTACACCAGCACCATCGACAGCCGCTCGGACTGATCGCGGCGGGCCACGCTGGCGTCGCGGCCGATGAAGGGCCGGTTCAGGTCCACGAAACGCTCCAGACGGGCCTCGATGGGGGTGATCTCGGTGGTCAGCTCCGAGCCCCACGCCTTGTAGGCCTTCTCGATGCGCATGACGTTCATGGCGTAGCTGCCGAAGTGGACCATGCCGTGAGGCTCGCCCGCCGCCACCACCGCGTCGTACAGCTCGGCCAGGCGGTCGATGGAGCAGTGCAGCTCCCAGCCCAGCTCGCCCACATACGACACCCGCAGCGCCAGGCACGCCACGCCCGCCACATCGATCTCGGCCGCGGTCAGCCACCGGAACGCTTCGTTGCTCAAGTCGGCGCCGGTCAGATCGGCGAGCACGTCTCGGGCCCGGGGTCCGGTCACCGCCAGGATGCCGGTGGAGTCGGTCACGTCGGCCACCTTCGCGTCGGTGCCCTCTTCGATGTGCTGCACGAGCCAGTCAAGATCGTGGCTCTGGCCCATGATGGCCGAGGTCAGGTAGAAGCGGTCCGGCGCCAGGCGGGCGATGGTCATCTCGCACTCGATGCCGCCCATCTCGGTGAGCATGTGCGTCAGTCGGATGCCGCCGTCGCGGGCCGGAAGCCGGTTGGCCGACAGGCAGTCGAGCAGCCCGGCCGCGTCGGCCCCAGTCACCTCGAAGGAGGCGAAGGCGGTGATGTCGGCGATGCCGACCCGCTCGCGCACCCCGCGCACCTCGTCACCTACCGGGTCGAAGGCGTTGGAGCGGCGGAACGAGTGCCGCTCGGCGGTGCCGTTGGGCGAGTAGTACTGGGGCCGCTCCCAGCCGTACACCTCCTGCCACTGGGCGCCCAGCCGGTCGAGGCGGTCGTAGATGGGGTTGGTCTTCTGGGGCCGGCCCGCATCCCGGTACTCGCCGGGCAGGCGCACCTGGTACATCTCGTGGTACTCGTCGGTGGCCTTGGCGATGGCGAAGGTCGAGCGGGGGCCGGTGTGGTCGCCGAAACGGCGGGGATCCATGCTCCGGACGTTGATCTCGGTCTGGCCGTGGACCATCCACTGAGCCAGGTACTTGCCCGCGCCGGGACCCTGGGTGATGCCGATGGAGGCGCCGTTGCAGTGCCAGTAGTTGCGCAGCTCCGGCGCTGGACCCATCAGGTAGCCGGAGTCGGGCGTGTGGGTGATCGGCCCGGACACGATCTGCTTGATGCCGGCCTCGGCGAAGGCCGGGATGCGCATGACCGTGTACTCCAGGCACTCCTCGAGCACGTCGACGTTCTCGCCGGTGAGGTAGAAGTCGTGGGCCCAGTCGATGCCCTCCACCCCGTACACCCTGGAATCGGACATCTCGTAGGGGCCGACCAGCAGGCCGTCGATCTCGCGGCGGTAGTAGCACGACGACCTGGGGTCGCGGGTCACGGGAGGCTCGTAGCCGAGGTCGATCATGGCTTGCATCGGCTCGGTGACCAGGTACTGGTGGATCACCGAGACGATCGGGACGTCCAGCCCGACCATGGCTCCGAGCTGGGGGGCGTAGTGGCCGGCCGCGTTCACGACATGCTCACACACGATCCGGTAGCTGTCGTCGGCACCCTTGTCGGCGCCCCCGCTGATGCCCTTCCCGGCACCTTGGGAGTGCATGCCACCGGGGGTGGCGATGATCTCCCAGCGACCGTCGGGCAGCCGGTTCATGTCGGTGACCATGGTGTGGCGCCGTATCTCGCAGCCCAAGTTTCGGGCCCCCCGGGCCATGGCGTTGGTGCAGCCCGACGGGTCGGTCCAGCCGTCGTTGGGGGTGTAGAACCCGAGCTGTATGTCGCTGAGGTCCTCCAGCAGGGGATGGCGCTCACGGATCTCCGACACCCCGATCAGGTGCGATTCGATGCCGATCTGGGTGAGCATGGCATGCACGTAACGGTGCCAGTCGACCTCGTCGTCGGTGCGGGCCAACCGGATGGCTCCGCAGCCGTGCCAGCCGGCCGACAGCCCGGTCTCGGCCTCCAGGCGGGGGTACAGGGCCACCGCCTCCTCATGGACCTTGGCCATGTTGAGGTCGCCGATGAAGTTAGGGATAAGCCCGGCCGCGTGCCAGGTGGACCCTGACGTCAGCTCGCCCTTCTCCAGCAGGATGGTGTCGGTCCAGCCCTCGTGGGCCAGGTAATACAGCAGGCCCACCCCCATGGCCCCACCCCCGATGATCACGCAGCGCGTCTCTTGTGTCACCGCCCCTCCTGAAGATGTACACACATGCGCCGCGCCAAGAAACCGCGGCGAGCCGGGAGTGTAGTGGCGGCGCGGCCCTTGCAGGATGACAGATAGCGCGTCTCTATTCTGGATAAACGATCCACAGCGCGGCGAGCAGGATCCACGTCGAAACGACAAGCCAGTATGTAACCGGCTGGGCACGGCGGGTGACGCGCTGGATGAAGCTGCTCTCGCCGGTGGCCAGGTCGTACACGGCCCATGCCAGGAACAGTAGGGCGTAGACCCAGTACTGTCCGGTGAAGGTCAGGAACCACACCACTGCCAGGGCAGCCCACGTAGGCCAGAGCTTGACCGCGCTCGACGGTGCAGGGTTGTTCCAAGTGGGAATCATGGGTTTGCCTCCATGTGTACGGTGGGCGGTTCGATGTCGTTGAGCCGCCAGTTGAGGTAGTGGCCGAAGTCGGCGACTACCCGCTCGGCGGGAACAAGTCGCCCAGGATTGAAATCGCCGGAGGCGCCGCGCTGGCCCCGCTCGCAGATGGCTTTGTCCTCAGGCAGGAAGTCCGGCAGCGAATAGGCCGCGGCGCTGCTGACAAACCGGGAGATCCACCGGGAGAACCGACCGCGGGAGCCAGTGCTGCGGGATGAGGCGAAGGCGCCTCCGGTGCGCACCGCGCACTGGTTGATGCCGATGGGGTACACCGCCTGCCACACGAAGCTGCCCGCGTTGAACACCCCGACGAAGTTGGGCGGCAGGCTGATGAGCAGGTAGTCATCCTCGCCTTCGACGCGGCCGCCGGTGGCCGTGGCCCGGGCCGAGCCCGCGATGTAGTAGGCGTCCCTGGTGGGCGTGTACGGCTCGAGCGTCTTGGGATGGACCTGGAAGAGGTGGTAGCTCTCCATCGCATTGACGATGGCCAGCTTCCAGTTGCAGTCCCATTGCTGCGTCTCTTGCCATTCGGATCGGTGGTCCATGGCGTCGATCCCCTGTGCGACCATGTGCGGCTCCACTGCCGCGAAGCGCTCGGCGAGCGGCTCCACCGCCGGATTGAGGCTCACGAAGACCAGCCCGTGCCACAACTCGACCCGATACTCCGGCAAGCAGTGTGCGGCCTTGTCGATGGCGCCCTTCGATGTGAACGGCGCCGCCAGCAGCCGGCCGCTGTCGTTGTAGGTCCAGGCGTGGTAGGGACACTGGATGCGCTTGGCATTGGCCGGGCGCCCGACCAACAGGGTGCCCCGATGGGCGCACAGGTTGGACAGAGCGCGGAGTTCGCCCTGCTGATTGCGCATCAGCAGCACCGGCTGGTTGCCCACCACTAGGGGAAGTTGGTCGCCGGGGGCGGCGACGGCGTCCTCGGTGGTGACGAACACCCAGTCCCCGTGCCAGATGCCGGCCATCTCGGCTTCCAGGACAACCGGGTCCCGGTAGACGGCATTGGGGAGAGCATGCTGCGGATCGAAAGCCAGTGTGGGTGTTGTCACAGTAAGCAGCCTAGCAGGTATGCCGCATACTTCAAACGGTCGTTGATATAATGCGCCATCATGGGTAGCCAGCCGAACAGCCCGGGACCAGACCGGGACGGTGTTCTGCCCACTCGCGCGCTCGTACTGTCGGCGATCGACGCGGACGGCAGGCTCGATGCCGGACCGCTCTTCGCGGTGGCCGCGGCGGCGGGACACAGCGACAAGGCCATGAGGGACTGCCTGGCCCGGGTCGTGCGAGACGGGCTGCTGGATCGCGACGGGGGACGGGGGCGTTCAGCGCAATACGTTGCGACCGACGCGGGGAGAGCCGAACTCGACGCCGACTTGGGGTGGACCGCGTTCGCGCATCGACTGGATGCCGGCCTCGAACCTTGGGACGGCTACTGGCATCTCACCGGCTTCGAAATCCCTGAGAGGCGCAGGGGAGCCCGGGACGCGCTTCGGGGGCTTCTCGTCGAGTTGGGTGCGGCCCCTGTGCAGTCGGGCCTGTACCTCCACGCCGGCGACCTCTCGGACTTCGCGCGCCAGCTCGCCTCCCATCTCGGGTTGCCCGAAGCCGTCACCAGCTTCGCCACCACGGCGATCCGGGTCGGCAGCGACACGCGGCCTGCTGACATCGTGAAGCGGCTCTGGCCGATCGACTCTCTCGCCGACCGCTACACCGCGCTCGAGCAGCGGCTGTTGGCCATCACGCAGAATGCCCCGCACGCGGACGGAGACCGCCTTGCGGCCTCCATGTTCTCAGCCATACTCGACACCGAGGCGGTGCTTCGCAACGATCCGCTGCTGCCCGCGGAACTCCTCCCCGCCGACTGGGCCGGCAAGCGGGCCCGATACGCCTTCATGGCTACCCACTCGGTGGTGAGCGCTCACAGCGAATTGTTCAGCAATTCGCAGCTGATGCAGTCCTTCACCGCGGAGATCGACCGTTCTCTGGGCGAGACATCGACCGCGTTCTGGAACCGATGGTTCCCCCGCCTGATGGACGTCTACAAGGCCAAGCTGCCCCCGGCCGCTACCAGCTGACCTACGGGCCGTCCTCCAGGCGGACTCGGTGGTTGCGGGGATCGTAGAAGCTGCGGATCGACGGGGTGGCCGCGACCAGATCGCCTCCGATGTTGATCTCGAAGCGGCCCGAGTCCAGCCAGTCCTGGACCACCCCCTCGTCGCCGGTGCGGCGCAGGTAGCCCATGGCCAGGCAGCGATCCTCGACATGGCTCCACATCGACGATGTGGTGCTGCCCACCGGCTCGCCGTCTCGCAGGATCGGGTCGTCGTGGTAGCACAGCAGCTCGGGGTGCTCCAGGCGGAACTGGATCAGACGCTTGTTGCGGGGACGGTCGCGCTGGGCCTCCAGCGCGGTCCGGCCGTTCCACGGGTTCGGCTTGTCCCAGCCGATGGTGAAGCCCAGCCCGGCCTCGATCGGGGTGTCCTCGTCGGTGATGTCGTGGCCCCAGTGGCGGTAGCCCGACTCCAGCCGCAGCGTGTTCATGGCGTGGTACCCGGCCATGGCCAGGCCATGGGGCTCGCCCGCCTCGACCAGCACGTCGAACAACTCCACGGCGTGCTCGTTGGGCAGGTACAGCTCCCAGCCCAACTCGCCCACGTAGCTCATGCGCAGGGCCAGCACGTCGATGCCGGCCACACCGATGCGCTGGGAGGTGCCGAACGGGAAGTCGGTGTTGGTCAGCGACCCGTCGGTGAGCGGAGCGAGCACGAAGCGGGCCTTGGGGCCCATCAGCCCGATCATGGCCCAGTGCGCGGTGATGTCGGCGATGTCCACGTGACGGTCCCGGCAGGCCCGGCGCAGGCGGGCCCAGTCCCGGGTCTGGGCCGCAGCCGCAGTCACCACCAGGAACCGGTCGAGGCCCAGTCGGGTGACGGTCAGGTCGGCTTCGATGCCGCCCTGGCGGTTGCACCACTGCGTGTACACCGCCCGGCCCACCGGCACGTCGATACGGGCCGTGCTCAGCTCGTCGAGAACCGTCAGCGAGTCGGGGCCGTCCACGGTGAACTTGGCGAACGAGGTCTGGTCGAACAGCGCTACCCGCTCCCTCACCGCCCGGCATTCGGCGCCTGCGTTGGCCCACCAGTTCTGCTTGCCGTAGCTGTAGGCGTAGGCGCGGTCCTGGCCGTCGAAGGCGTACCAGTTGGGCCGTTCCCAGCCCGCGGTCTCACCGAACACCGCCCCGGCCGCATCCAGGCGGTCGTGCAGTGGCGACATGCGCTGGCCCCGGGCACTCTCGTACTGGTAGAAGGGCCAGTGCATGGCGTACAGCAGACCCAGGCTCTCCGGGACACGCTGAGCCAGGTAGGCGGGGTCGGCCTGGAACTCGAACGCCCGGCGGATGTCGACCGACGACAGGTCCATCGGCGGATGGCGATCGGCGATCCAGTCGGCTAGGGCCCAGCCCACCCCGCCCGCGGACTGGATGCCGACCGAGTTGAAGCCGGCGGCCACGAAGCAGCCGTCCACTTCGGGCGACTCGCCCAGGTAGTACACCCCGTCGGGGGTGAAGGCTTCGGGGCCGTTGAGGAACAACTGGATCCCGCACTCGCCCAGAGCAGGGACCCGGTGGATGGACCGCTCGAAGATCGGGCCGATGTGGTCCCAGTCCTCACCTAGCGTTCCGAAGGAGAAGTCGCGGGGGATTCCGTCGAGGTTCCATACCTTGCCCCGGGGCTCGAAGAAGCCGGCCATGATCTTGCCGGTCTCCTCCTTGAAGTACGTGTAGTTGCCGGGATCGCGCAGCACCGGTGTGTTGGCGTCCAGGCCGAGGGGCTCGGACACTACGTAGAAGTGCTCGCAGGCCTGCAGCGGCACGTTCACCCCGATCTGGGCCGCGAGCTGGCGGGTCCAGATGCCGGTGGTCAGCACCACGGTGTCGGTCTCGATGCTGCCCTGCTCGGTGTCGATCCCGCAGACGGTTTCGGCCTTGGTGCGCAGCCCGGTCACGGCCACACCCTCGACGATGCGCACTCCCCGGCTGCGGGCCCCCTTGGCCAGCGCCATGGTGGTGTCGACCGGCGAAGTGTGGCCGTCGCGGGGGATGTACAGCGCGCCCACGATGTCGTCGGTGCGGATCAGCGGCCAGCGCTCGCGCAGCTCATCGATGTCGATCTCGCGGGTCTCAACGCCGACCGAGACAGCCATGGCCGCGCCCCGCCTGATCTCCTCCCAGCGCTCGGCGTCGGCGGCCACCGAAATCGACCCGGGCGTCCGGCATCCGGTGGCCTGGCCGGTCTCGTCCTCGAGTGCCTCGTACAGCCGGGCCGAGTAGGTGGCCAGCTTGGTGAGGCTGTGGGTGGACTTGAGCTGCGACACCAGCCCGGCCGCGTGCCATGTGGTGCCGCCGGTGAGCTGGTTCTGCTCCAGCACGACCACGTCGGTGATGCCCCGGCGGGCCAGGTGATAGGCAACGCTGCAGCCGACGATGCCGCCGCCCACCACCACAACCTCGGCCCGATCGGGCAGCCCTCCGACCATCGAATTCCCCTCCGTTAATTCGTTGGCCCGGTTAGCCCGGCCCCAGACGTGTCAGTCTACGCCCGGGACCCAGTCGGTGCCCGCCAGAGGGACCTTGGCCATCGCCGCTGCCTCCACGGTGAGAGCGGCCAGATCCTCGGGCTCCAGGTTGAGGACATGCGACTTACCGTTGGCCCGAGCCAGGATCTGGGTCTCGATGGTCAGCACCTGGAGGTAGTTGGCGAGGCGCCTCCCGGCCAGTACCGGATCGAGGCGGGCCGACAGCTCGGAGTCCTGGGTGGTGATACCGGCCGGGTCGTTGCCCGCCTGGAAGTCCTCCCAGAACCCGGCCGAGGTCCCCAGATCCCGGTACTCGGCCTCGTAGGCCGGGTCGTTGTCGCCGATGGCAATCAGCGCAGCGGTGCCGATGGAAGCCGCGTCGGCACCGAGGGCCAGCGCCTTGGCCACATCGGCACCCGAGCGGATGCCGCCCGCAACGATGAGCTTCACCTCCCGGCGGTGCACGCCAAGCTCCCGCAGGGCCCGTACCGACTCGCCGATGGCGGCCACCGTCGGGATGCCGACATGCTCGATGAACACGTCCTGGGTGGCCGCGGTGCCGCCCTGCATGCCGTCCACCACTACCGCATCGGCGCCAGCCTTCACCGCCAGAGCAGTGTCGTAATAGGGACGGGCCGCGCCCACCTTCACATAGATCGGCACTTGCCAGTCGGTGATCTCGCGCAGCTCACCGATCTTGATCTCGAGGTCGTCGGGGCCGGTCCAGTCGGGATGACGGCACGCCGAGCGCTGGTCAATGCCCTCGGGGAGGGTGCGCATCTCGGCCACCCGTTCGGTGATCTTCTGGCCGAGCAGCATCCCACCGCCGCCCGGCTTGGCCCCCTGGCCCACCACCACCTCGATGGCGTCGGCCACCCGCAGGTGGTCGGGATTCATGCCGTAGCGGGACGGCAGGTACTGGTACACCAGAGTCGCGGAGTGCTGTCGCTCCTCCTCGGTCATGCCGCCGTCGCCGGTGGTGGTGGAGGTCCCCGCGGCCGACGCGCCCCGGCCTAGGGCCTCCTTGGCCTGGGCCGACAGTGAGCCGAAGCTCATACCCGCGATGGTCACCGGGACCTTCAGATGCACCGGGCGCTCGGCCCGGTCCTCGCCGATCACCACGTCGGTTCCGCAGGCCTCGCGATAGCCCTCCAGCGGATAGCGCGACATCGACGCCCCCAGGAACACGAGGTCGTCCAAGGTGGGCAGGCGGCGTTTGGCCCCCCAGCCCCGGATGCGGTAGATGCCGGTGTTGGCCGCCCGGCGGATCTCGGCGATCACGTTGCGGTCGAACGTGTACGACTCCCGCAGGTGCCAGAAGTCGGGGTCCGCGCTCCGGACGGGCTCGGGGCCGTTCTGAGGCTGGTCAGTCATCAGCTGGTGACCTCCTGGGCCCCTCGCGTGTCCCGCTCTTGTTCGCTGCGCTCACTGGTGCACCATTGTTGTGTCGGCGGCTGTGAGGCTGTCGATGCACCCCTGGTGTCTGCTGGGCCATCGCCTGCTGCGCTTGTGGCTTGACCGCCTCCGTGAGTGTTGCGAGGCCCGGTGGCCCAGGGCGTGGCGACTGGCGATAGGGCTGAGCGCCGCAGAGCGCCGATCAGTGAGCATCCAGTGGACACGCCCTGAGACCATCGGGTGCTTCCCAACTGTTACAGCTAGGAGGCTGAGATGGATCATATTGGTGAGCGGTTCGCTGGTGTGGACTGGGCGACGGATGCCCATGCGGTGTGCGTGGTGGACGCTGCGGGCGCGGTGCTCGCCGAGTTCGACGTCGAGCACACCGCAGCCGGGCTGGCCGAGCTGTGCCGGCGCCTGGATGCGGCGTCGGTGCGGCGGGTCGCGATCGAGCGGCCCGACGGGCCGGTGGTCGAGGAGCTGCTCGCCGGCGGCTTCGAGGTCGTTGTGGTCTCCAGCCGGGCGGTCAAGGCGCTGCGGGTGCGCTATGGCGCCGCGGGCAACAAATGCGACCGCGGCGACGCCTACGTGCTGGGGGACTGCCTGCGCACCGACGGGCACCGCTGGGCGGCTCTGGAGCCGGACTCGCCGGCCACGGTCTCCTTGCGGGCCCACGTCCGCACCCGCAAGGACCTCGTCACAGCACGCGTCGCGGCCGCCAACCAGCTGCGGGCCCACCTGCGGGTCACCTTCCCCGCCGCGGTGGGGCTGTTCAGCCGCATCGACAGCGCGATCTCGCTGCGGTTCCTGCAGCGGTTCCCGTCTGTGGCCCGCGCCCGGTGGCTCTCTCCCAAGCGCCTCTCGGCGTGGCTGGGAGCCAACCACTACAGCGGCCGCAACAGCGCCGAGGAGCTCCACAGGCGCCTCACCGCCGCAGCACCAGGCATCGACGGCGAAGACCACAGCAGCGTCACGCTGGCATACGTCGCGGTCCTCGAGACCATCGGGGCCCAGATCAGCGAACTCGGCAGCCGCATCGCGGAACTGCTCGACGCCCACCCCGACGGCCCGATCTTCAAGTCCCTGCCCAGAGCAGGAACCATCCGAGCCGCCACCCTGCTCGCGGAGATCGGCGACTGCCGAGCCAGATTCCCCGACCCCGAATCCCTCGCAGCCCTCGCCGGAGTCACACCCTCCACCCGATCCTCGGGACGCCACCGCAGCGTCGCCTTCAGATGGGCCTGCGACAAACGCCTGCGCGACGCCCTCTGCGACTTCGCCGGCGACAGCCGACACGCCAACGCCTGGGCCCAGCACCGCTACCAACAACTCCGAGCCGACGGCAAACGCCACCCCCACGCCGAACGCATCCTCGCCCGAAGCTGGACCCACATCATCTGGCGAATCTGGCAAGACCACACCCCCTACGACCCCACCCGACACCGAGCCCACCAACACCTCTGCCCCAACCCAGGTTGACATAGGGCTACTCACGGGCCGCTCGGGCCACGGCCTCGCTCGGCATCTCACAAGTCTTCATCCCCCCGCTCCCGTCCGCTCGGCCTCGAGGGCATCCACGTCGTCGATGGTGAAGTTGTAGAGACGGCGGGCCGAGCCGTAGCGGCGGAACTGGGAGGCGTCGGCGCCTCCTGTGGCCGGGGCGGCCGCGACCAGGAGGCGGGTCAGGGTCTCGACATGGGTGGGACGCATCTCCTTCTCGATGCAGTCCGCGCCCAGCGACTCCACGTCACCCCGCACGAAGATCCGGGCCTCGTAGATGGAATCGCCCAGGTCGGCGGCGGCGTCACCGCAGACCACCAGGTTCCCGGCCTGGGCCATGAACGCGCTCATGTGGCCGACATTGCCCCCGACCACGATGTCGACGCCCTTCATGGAAATGCCGCAGCGGGCGCCGGCGTTGCCGCCAACCACCACCAAGCCGCCGCAGCCGGTGGCGCCGGCCGACATGGTGGCGTTGCCGGTGATGTGCACCAGCCCCGACATGATGTTCTCGGCCAGCCCGGTGCTGGCGTTGCCCTCCACCAGCACCCGACCACTCTGGTGCATTCCCGCGCAGTAGTAGCCCACCGAGCCCCGCACCACCACGTCGATCTCGGCGGTGATCCCGCAGGCCACCGCGTGGGCGCCTCGGGGGTTGACAACCTCGAAGGACTCGCCGTCGGAGGCCTTATGCAGGGCCCCGTTGAGTTCGCGCATGCTGACCTCGGCGAGGTCGAAGAGGCGCGTCATGCGGCCAGGCTCCAGGTGTAGATACGGGCCGGCTCGGGCTCCCACACCTCGGCGTGGGCCGCGCCGGGCAGGCGGGCGATGGCCCGGTACTCCGACGACATGGCCACCCAGTCATCGGTCTCGGCCACCACCGCCGGCTTGCAGGCGATGGGATCGCGCAGGATGGCGAACCCGTCGGCCACGCCGATGGCGAACGTGTAGAAGCCGTCGAGGTCGCTCAGGGCCCCCTCCAGCGCCTGCGAGATCGTGTCACCGGAGCGCATCCGCCAGGCCAGGTATCCGGCGGCCACCTCGGAGTCGTTCTCGGTCTGGAACGACTCCCCGTGGCCCTGGAGGAACCGTCGAAGCCGGTTGTGGTTGGACAGCGACCCGTTGTGCACCAGGCAGGTGTCGGCGCCGGTGGCGAACGGGTGCGATCCGTTGGTGGTGACCGCCGATTCGGTGGCCATGCGGGTATGGGCCAGGGCGTGGGTGCCGGTGCGGGAGGCCAGGTCGTAGCGCTGGGCGACGAGGTCGGGGTCGCCGACCGCCTTGTACAGCTCGATCTGGGACCCGTAGCTCAGCACGGTGGCCCCGGCCACGTTGTCAATGATCCACTGCCGGGCGGCTCGCCCGTCGCCGACGGTGGCGAACACGGCGTGGTCGTGCACGGCCCGCACGGTCACCTCGGCGCCCAGTACTCCTTCCAGCGCGGCGGCCACCGGCCCCCAGTCCACCGTGATGCCCTCGGCCAGCACGGTGATGCGGGTGCGGTCGGGAGTGCCTACGTCATAGGAGGCGAACCCTGCACTGTCGGGGCCCCGGTCGCGCATCTCCCGCAGCATCACCGCAGTCAGCCGGCCCAGCTCCTGGCGGTGGGTCTCGGTCTTGCAGAAAAGGCCGACGATCCCGCACATGGCACTACTCCCCCGATAGCCCTGACCGTCCGAAGTCGGCCAGAACGGTAGCGCCCCGCGGACCCACAGCCTCAGCCCGGCGGGCATGGCGTCAAGCCCGATTCGGTGGCCCTCGGATCGTTGACTACTCTCGGGCGCCGCGACCCAGCCGACAACGGCACGATCACAGGGGGAACCACATGAGCGCGCTCGACGAGATCCGCAGCCGGGTAGAGGACGACGGCGTGGAGTTCATCTACGCCATGTTCGTGGAGATGCACGGCAAGCCGTGCGCCAAGCTGGTGCCAGTAGGCGCCCTCGAGGGGCTGATGAGCGACGGCGCCGGGTTCGCAGGCTTCGCGGCCGGCCCGATGGGCCAGGACCCGTCCAGCCCCGACATCCTGGCCCTGCCCGACCCGGCGTCGTACACGCAACTGCCGTGGCAGCCCAACGTGGCCGCCATGCAGTGCGACCCCACCGTGGAGGGCGAGCTGTGGCCGTACGCGCCGAGGGTGATCCTGCGCCGGGCGCTGGAAGCGGCCGCCGAGCGCAACCTCGTGCTCAAGTGCGGCGTGGAGGCCGAGTACTCGCTGGTGGTGCGGCGCGACGACGGCTCCATCGCGGTGGCCGACGAGCGCGACAACATGGCGCTGCCCTGCTACGACGCCAAGGGCCTCACCCGGATGCTGCCCCACCTCACCGCGGTGTCGAAGAACCTCGACGCCATGGGCTGGGGCAACTACGCCAACGACCACGAGGACGCCAACGGCCAGTACGAGCAAAACTGGCAGTACTCCGATGCGCTGACCACCGCCGACCGGCTGATCCTGTTCCGGCTGATGGTGCACACCCTGGCCCAGCGCGACGGCCGCTACGCCACGTTCATGCCCAAGCCATTCGCCGACAAGACCGGCAACGGCCTGCACATCCACCTCAGCCTGTGGACCGGTGACACCGACGAGCCGCTGTTCATCGGCGGCGGCCCGGGCGGGAAGGACACCAAGGGCCTCGGCCTGAGCGACATGGCCTACAAGTTCACGGGCGGGATCATCGACCACGCCAGGTCGCTGGTGGCGGTGCTGTGCCCGATCGTGAACTCCTACAAGCGCATGGGGGTGGGCGCCCCCACGTCGGGAGCCACCTGGGCGCCGGCCTACGCGGTGTACGGCGGCAACAACCGCACCCAGATGATCCGCGTGCCCGAGCCGGACCGCATCGAGATCCGTCTGGGTGACGGTGCGGCCAACCCGTACCTGATGTTCGCGGCCACGCTGGCCTGCGGCCTCGACGGCATCGACCGCAACCTTGACCCGGGCGAGCCCAACATGGACAACCTGTACACCCTGTCGGCCGAGGAGATAGCGGCCAAGGGCATCAAGGCCCTGCCGCCCACGCTGCTGCACGCCGCCGATCAACTCGCGTCCTGCGACGTGATCGGCCGGGGCCTGGGCGACACCACCGAGGGTCCCTACCGCGACTACTACGTGAAGGTGAAGCGCGACGAGTTCCTGGCCCACCACCACGTGGTCACCGCCGGAGAGGTCGACCAGTACCTCACCCTGTTCTGATCCCCTCAAGCGGGGGCTCCCTAGACTCCCCACCGATGACTGAGCCCGCCGCGCTGCGGCTCTGGTCGGGCACCGTCCTCGACGAGTGGATCGACTACAACGGCCACATGACCGAGGGCTTCTACGGCGTGGTCTTCGGCATGGCCAGCGACGAGTACCTGACCCGCATGGGCTTCGACGAGCACTACCGGGCCGCCGTCGGCGGATCGTTCTACACGGTCGAGACCCACATCGTCTTCGTCGACGAACTGGACCCCGGCGCGGCCCTGGCAGTGGACACCACCGTCGCGGGCGCCGACCCCAAGCGGGTGCACCTGTTCCACGAGTTGCGGCGCACCGGCGACGGGGCGCTGGCCGCCACCCAGGAGTCGATGATGCTGCACGTCGACACCAGCATCGACCGGGTGGCCCCCATGGGCGAGGAGCTCTACGCCGTGCTCAGCGCGGACGCGGCGGCCCACGCCGGGCTGCTCGGTGACGGCACTACCGGCCGAGCCATACGAGGCACCGGCATCGGCTGAGAACGAGAGCCCTAGCATGATCACCTATGGCCCGGTTGCAGGTGATCGGCGGCGGCAAGATGGGCGAAGCCCTGCTCGTGGGGCTGGTGGGCAGCGGTTGGGCCGCAGTCGACGAGCTTCACGTGGTGGAGCCGGACCCGGCTCGGCAGGACGCCGTTGCCGATGCGGTTCCCGGTGCATCAGTGTCGAGCGAGCCCGCATCCGGCACCGACGCGGTGATCGCGGTGAAGCCCGACGTCGTCGCGGCGGTCCTGCCCGCGCTGGCTGCCACGGGCGTGGGGCGGGTGCTGTCCATCGCTGCGGGAGTGCGAACCGGCGCGGTCGAGGCCGGGCTGCCGACGGGAACCCCGGTGGTTCGGGCCATGCCCAACACGCCGGCGCTGGTGGGCCAGGGCGCGGCCGCCATCGCACCCGGATCGGCGGCCGGGCCCGCTGACCTGAAATGGGCCCGCGGCATCCTTGAGGCGGTGGGGACGGTCGTGGAGGTGACCGAGTCCGACCTCGACGCGGTGACCGGCCTGTCGGGCAGCGGCCCCGCCTACGTCTTCCGGCTGGCCGAGGCGCTGCGGTCCGCCGGAACCGTGCAGGGCCTCGACCCCTCTACTGCCGACGCGCTGGTCCGGCAGACCCTGCTCGGGGCCGCCGCCCTGCTGGCCGAGTCCGGCGAGGACCCCGGCCGCCTGCGAGAGAACGTCACCTCCCCCGGCGGCACCACCGCCGCGGGCCTGGCCGTGCTCGATGAAGCCGACTTCATGGGCCTGATCGACCGGGTGGTGGACGCCGCCACCCGCCGCTCCCGCGAGCTGGGCCAGTGAAGCCGGCGACGGCAGCCGGCAGGGACCACGGCTACGGCACCATCTCGTTCCTGTCGGACTACGGCCACGACGACGAGTTCGTCGGGGTGGTGCACTCGGTGATCGCGGCCATCGCTCCCCATGTGAGGGTGGTGGACGTAGCTCACGGCGTCACCGGATGCGACGTGCGCGCCGGTGGGCTGGCCCTGGCCCGGGCCGCTCCGTACCTGATGCCCGGCGTGGTCCTGGCGGTGGTCGACCCCGGCGTCGGCACCGACCGCAGGCCGGTAGCGGTGGAGGTCGGCGACGGCGCATCGGTCCTGGTCGGGCCGGACAACGGTTTGCTGGCCCCCGCGGTGGCCCTCGTCGGCGGGGCCGGCCGGGCGGTGGAGTTGACCAGCGTCGAGCACCGCCTCGACACCTGGCCCGAGATGGGATCAACCTTCGATGGCCGCGACGTGTTCGCCCCGGCAGCCGCCCATCTGTGTTGCGGCGTACCGCTGAGCGACCTGGGACCGGCCATCGACCCGGTCACGCTCACCCCCGGCATGCTGCCGATCAGCCATCGCGCAGGCGACGATCTAGTGGCCGAAGTGCTGTGGGTCGACCGCTTCGGCAACTGCCAGCTCAACATCGACCCGACCGAGCTGGATGAGCTGACCGCGGCCGGGGCACCGCTACAGGTGGTGGCCGGCGAGGAGCTGCGCACCGCCGAGCGGGCCCGGGCCTACGCGGAAGTGCAACCGGGCCGAGTCGGCCTGATCACCGACTCGAGCGGGCTGGTGTCGCTGGCCCTCCCCCAGCGGTCCGCAGCCAGCGAGCTCGGGCTCCACGAAGGGGCCGAGGTTCGCCTCACCACCGCCTCGGCCGGAGACGGCCAGACTGCAAGCCCGTCGGTAGTAACGCCAGTGGGCTTGGGCCGCAGGACCAGAACTTCCACCGGGCCAAAGGATCAGGGAGAACAGCCATGAGACCGGGAACCACCATCGCCCTCGTGGCGCTGCTCGCCATCATCGTCGTGGCCGGGGTGCTGCAACTCTTCTTCCTGGCCCGCTGACCCCTCTCCGACCCCGCCCGACGACCGTCGGCAGAGGCCGAGCGGGCAAGTCGCAGTCACCGATGACTCCGCCGAGTGCACAGCGAGGCCGTGGCCCGAGCGGCCCGTGAGCGAAGCGAGCAAGAGCGGGATCAAGGGCGATAGCATCCGATCCGATGTCGCTCGTAGTTGTCGGGTGTAATCACCGCGCCACGCCGCTCGGCCTGCTCGAGCGGATGACGGTCGCTCCCGACGACCTCCCGAAAGCCCTCCACGACCTCGCCTCGGCCGAGCACCTCAGCGAGTCGGTGCTGCTGTCCACATGCAACCGCATCGAGGTCTACGCCTACGCCGAGCGTTTCCACGGCGGCTACGCCGATATCCGGGAGATCATCGCCCGCCATTCGGGGCTGCCGCCTGAGATCGTCGGCGATGAGCTGTACGCCCACCACGACGCCGACGCGGTGCAGCACCTGTTCGGTGTGGCGGCCGGACTCGACTCGGTGGTGGTGGGCGAGCACGAGATACTGGGCCAGGTACGCGACGCGTGGCAGGCCGCCCGTTCCGAGGACACCGTCGGCGCGGTGCTCGAACCTCTGTTCCGCCGCGCACTGGAGACGGGCAAGCGGGCCCGAACCGACACCGGCATCGCCCGCGGCATCGCCTCGCTGTCGCATGCTGCGGTCGCGCTGGCGGCCGAGCGCCTCGATGGCCTGGCCGGCCGACGAGTGCTGGTGCTGGGAGCCGGTGACGTGGCTGCGGGCACGCTCAAGTCCCTGGCCGACACCGACCCCAGCGATATAGCAGTGGCCAGCCGCACCCCGGAGCGGGCAGTGGCAGCGGCGCAACTGTGCGGCGGGCGGGCCGTGGCCTTGACCGAACTGGATTCCGCTCTCGTGAGCGCGGACGTCGCCATCACTACCACCGGGGCCACCGAGATAGTGCTCGAGCACAGCGACATTGACGCGGTCATGGCCCGACGGGCCGGAGCCGAGTTGCTGATCGTCGATGTGGCCGTGCCCCGCGATGTGGATCCCGCCGCTCGGGAACTGCCTGGCGTGACGCTGCTCGACATGGACGACCTGGGCGAGTTCGTGGAACGGGAGCGGGCCGGCCGCAGCCATGAGGTCGACTCGGTGCGGGCCATCGTGGACGAAGAAGTGGAACTCTTCCTGGCCGAAGCGTCGGCCCGTGAAGTCGCCCCACTCATCGCGGCACTGAGGGGCCGCGCCGACACCTTCACCGCGAACGAGCTGGAACGCCATGCGTCCCGCCTGGCCGGCCTCTCGCCCGCCCAGCGCGCCGCGGTGGAGTCCCTGCTGCGGGGTGTGGTGAACAAGCTGCTCCACGAGCCGACGGTGAGGCTCAAGGACGCGGCCGGCCACGCACGGGGCGACCGCCTGGCTGAGGCGCTGCGCGACCTGTTCGACCTGTAGATCCGTCGCCGTGACCGCTGCAGTGTTGCGGGCCGCCACCCGGGGCAGCGCGTTGGCTCGACGGCAGACCAGCATCGTGGCCGGACTGCTGGCCGAGACTTGCGGGGTGGCCGCGGAGCCGGTGGTGGTGTCCACCGCAGGAGACCGGCAAGCCAGCACCCCGATTCACGCCATGGGGGGCAAGGGCGTGTTCGTGAAGGAGGTGCAGGCTGCGGTGCTGGACGGCCGGGCCGACATCGCGGTGCACTCGGCCAAGGATCTGCCCTCATCGACGCCGGACGGCCTGATCCTGGCCGCAGTGCCGAGGCGAGGCGACCCCCGGGACGCCCTGGTTGGCCGCCGGCTGGCTGAGCTGCCTGGTGGCGCGACCGTGGCCACCGGCTCGGTGAGGCGCCGGGCCCAACTGGCCTCGCTGCGCCCCGACCTGGTCTTCGCAGAACTGCGGGGCAACATCGCCACCCGGCTCGAGGCGGCAGCCGCCTTCGATGCCATCGTCATGGCCTCGGTGGCCCTGAACCGGCTGGGGCTCAGGCCGCAAGTTCTCGACGTGCTCGAACCGGACGTCTTCGTGCCCCAGGTCGGGCAAGGAGCCATCGCGGTGGAATGCCGGGCCGATGATCGGACCGCGCTGGAGACGCTGCTCGCCATACAACACGGGCCGAGCCGCCGAGCCGTCGACGCGGAGCGGGCCTTTCTGGCCGAGCTGGGCGGCGACTGCAGCCTGCCCGCGGGCGCTTACGCCACCACCGGCTCCGCCGGCACGCTGGAGTTGACCGGCCTGCTGGCGTCACTCGACGGCCGGACGCTGATCCGCGACACCCGCCGGAGCGCCGAACCCGAGACGCTGGGCCGGGCAGTAGCCCGGCACCTGCTGGACGACCGCGGTGGCCTGGAGTTGCTGGAAGTCCTCCGATGAGCCCCGCCCGTCGCAGACCTCACGCTCCCAAGCCGCTGGCCGGGCTGAGGGTCGTGGTGTGCCGGCCCCGCGACCAGGCTCAGTCTCTGGTCAACGGTCTGGCCGCGGCCGGAGCCGAGGTGATCAGCGCCCCGGTGATCGCCATCACCGACCCCGCAGACGGCGGAGCCGCGCTGCGGGCCGCGTTGGCCCGGCTGGGCCGGGGAGACTGGCTGGTGGTCACGAGCCCCAACGGGGCGGAGAGAGCCGCCGCCGCCGGGTCGCTGCCCTCCGGCGTCAACGTCGCAGCCATCGGTCCAGGGACCGCGGCCCGGGCCGCGGCGGTGGGGCTGACCGTGCGCTTGGTGCCCGACCGGTCGATCGCTGAGGGCCTGGTGCAAGCGTTCCCGTCTCCCGACTCGGACCGCGGCGGCAGCCTCGTGGTTCTGGCCCGAGCCGCGGTAGCCCGCCCCGTGCTGCCCGACAGCCTGAGGGACGCGGGCTGGGAGGTGCTGGACGTGGCCGCCTACCGGAACGTCGCCTCCCCGCTGGACGACGACCAGCGTCGAGCGGTGGCCGCCTCCGACGGGGTGGTGTTCACATCGTCGTCCACGGTCAAGCGCCTAGTTGCTGAAGTGGGTGCCGATGCGGTCCCGCCCCTGGTGGCGTCAATCGGACCGGCCACATCGGCCACGGCGGCCGAGTACGGCCTGGACGTCACCGTGGAGGCGTCCGAGCACACCATCGACGGCGTGGTCGCGACCCTGGTCCACCACGCCCGCTCGTGGTTGGCGCCCGGCGACGCTCGGTAGCCTCGCAGAGTGAACTTCCCGCAGCGGCGCATGCGTCGGCTGCGCCGGACTCCGGCCCTGCGACGGCTCGTGGCCGAGCACCGTCTCCACCCTGCCGACTTCATCGCGCCGCTCTTCGTGCGCGAGGGCATCGATGAGCCCCAGCCCATCGTGTCGATGCCGGGGCAGTTCCAGCACACCCGCCAGTCGTTGCGGGCCGAGGTCGCCGAACTGCACTCCCTCGGGGTCGGCGCGATGGTGCTGTTCGGGGTGCCGGAGCACAAGGACCACATCGGCTCGGAGGCCTGGAATCCGGACGGGATCGTGCAGGTGGCGTTGGCCGACCTGCGCTCCGATCTCGGC
Source organism: Candidatus Aldehydirespirator sp. (assembly GCA_965220645.1). Classification (GTDB taxonomy): domain Bacteria; phylum Actinomycetota; class Acidimicrobiia; order Acidimicrobiales; family Aldehydirespiratoraceae; genus Aldehydirespirator. Next base: position 365,523 of record OZ244836.1, read on the forward strand.
GATGACGTCGTGCTGATCGCCGATCTGTGCATGGACGAGTACACCGACCACGGCCATTGCGGCGTGCTCGACGGCCGCGGCGACGTGGACAACGACACCACCCTTGAGGTCTATGCCCGTATCGCTCTGGCCCAAGCGGTGGCCGGCGCCGACATCGTGGCCCCGTCGGGGATGATGGACGGCCAGGTCGGCGCCATCCGCACCGCGCTCGACGGCTCAGGCTTCGAGCAGACCGCCATCCTCGCCTACTCGGCCAAGTACGCCACCGCGCTGTACGGGCCGTTCCGCGACGCGGTGGACGTCACCATCGCGGGCGGCGGCGACCGCCGGACCTACCAGCAGGACGTGGCCGGGGCTCGCGAAGCCATCGAGGAGATCCGCCTCGATCTGGCCGAGGGCGCCGACATGGTGATGGTCAAGCCCGCGCTGGCCTTCCTCGACGTGATCTCGGCGGCCCGCCGGACCTTCGACGTGCCGCTGGCCGCCTACCACGTGTCGGGCGAGTACGCCATGGTGTGCGCTGCGGCCGAGCGGGGCTGGATCGACCTCGACGCGGTGGCCCACGAGCATGTGCTCGCCATCCGGCGAGCCGGCGCCGACGTGGTGCTCACCTACTTCGCGCGGCATCTGGCTGAGGCCATGCAATGAGCGCCCAGGACGGCTACACCAACGAGGCGCTGTTCGAGCGGGCCCAGCGGGTGATCCCCGGCGGGGTGAACTCCCCGGTGCGGGCGTTCAGGTCGGTGGGGGGCACCCCCTACTTCGTGGCCGAGGCCGCCGGTCCCTTCGTGCACGACGTGGAGGGCCGCCGCTACATCGACTACGTGCAGAGCTACGGCCCCGGCATCTGCGGCCACTCCCACCCTGCGGTGGTCGAAGCAGTGCGGCAAGCCGCGGGGCGGGGCACCAGCTACGGCGCACCCACCCGCAACGAGGTGCTGATGGCCGAGGAGATGTGCGCCCGGGTGGAGGGCCTGGAGATGGTGCGGCTCACCAACAGCGGCACTGAGGCGGTGATGTCGGCGGTGCGGCTGGCCCGGGGTGTGACCGGGCGCCCGACGGTGGTGAAGTTCGCGGGCTGCTACCACGGCCACAGCGACTCCCTGCTGGTGGCGGGCGGTTCGGGCGTGGCCCAGCAAGGTCTGGCCGGATCCGAGGGCGTGACCGCCGGTGCGGTGGCCGACACCATCGTCGCCCCCTACAACGTGGTTCCCGAACTCGACGAGACGGTGGCGGTGGTGTGCGTGGAGCCGGTGGCGGCCAACATGGGCCTGGTGGCGCCGCAGCCCGGCTTTCTGCAGGGCCTGCGTGACGCCTGCGACGCCGTCGGTGCTCTGCTGCTGTTCGACGAGGTGATCACCGGCTTCCGGCTGTGCCGGGGCGGGGCGGCCGACTGGTACGGAGTGCAGCCCGACATCTGGTGCTTCGGCAAGGTCATCGGGGGCGGGCTGCCGGTGGGCGCTTTCGGAGCCTCCACCGAGATCATGTCCGGACTCGCGCCCCTCGGCGGCGTGTACCAGGCGGGGACACTGTCGGGGAACCCCCTGGCCACCGCGGCCGGGCTGGCCGTGTTGGGCTTGCTCGACGACGACGCCTACCGGCGGTTGGAGTCAACCGCGGCCGCGCTGCAGGAAGGGCTGGAGGGCGCCTTCGCGTCGGCCGGGGTGACCGCCGTGGTGCCGCGGGTGGGGCCGCTGCTCGGCCTCTTCTTCGCCGAGGACGCCCCGACCGACTTCGACGAAGCCCGCAAGGCGGCCGATAACGGCCGTTATCCACCCTTCTTCCACGGGATGCTGCGCCGGGGCGTGGCCTTCGCGCCGGGTGCCTACGAAGCGATCTTCCCGTCGCTGGCTCACACAGATGCCGAGATCGAGGCAACCGTTGCCGCCGCGGCTGAGACAGCCACGGAGATGTCGGCCAACGGCACAGGCAGCTGATGCAGACAGAATGAGAGCCGAGGAGTCCCCAACATGAGCAAGGGCCTGAAGATCATCGCGGGCATCGTCGTTGCGGCGATCGTGGTGGTTGTGGTGGTGATCCTGACCCGCGGCGATCCCCCCGAGGCAGTCGACCTGGAGGCGACTGTGGCCCGGATCGAAGCAGCCGAGGCCGCCGACGACAGTTCCGACGAGCCGACGGCTGCCGCAACCACCGACGACGGCACCGATGCGCCATCGACGGATGCATCCACCGGCGACGCCACCGATGTCGGTACCACATCCAGCGACGACGACACCCAAGCCGCAGCCACCGGCGAGCCCGCGGCCGACTCTGCCGCCGTCGACGTAGGCACCGGCGAGACAGACGCTGACACGACATCAGCAGACCAGACGGCTGACGCCCGAGCGGGCCTCGCCGGAGTGTGGACCGTCCAGGTGGCCGAGAACGCCGGCGACCTGCAGGGTGACCCGGTTGTCAGCTTCGCCGGGTTCCGCGTGGATGAGGTACTGGGCGGAGGTATCGGCGACTTCACCGCGGTGGGCCGGACCGCGGACGTTTCAGGATCGATGGAGATGTCCGGCAACGTGCTGGTGGCGGCCACCGTCGAGGTGCCCATGTCCACGCTGAAGACCGACAACGGCAGCCGTGACGGCCAGGTCCGACAGGCGCTCAACACCAACGAGTTCCCGCTGGCCACATTCACGCTCGTCGAGCCGGTCGAACTGCCCGCCGGCATGGCCGAGGGAGAGGCCTTCTCCGGTTCGGCCCACGGTGATCTAACCATCAAGGGAGTCACTAATGCCGCCGTCTTCGACCTGCAGGCCCAGGTCGTGGGCGACACCATCGTGGTCGTCGGATCCAGCCATGTGGTCTTCAGCGACTACGGGGTCACCGCTCCGAGCGCGCCCATAGTCGTCTCGGTCGAGGACAACGGCATCATGGAGTTCCAGCTGATCTTCGCCCGCTAGGCGTCGCTCTGCGCCGACAACTGCGACGACCATTCCCGGCCAAGAAGCGGCATTTGATGCACCTATAGTCGTCATTTTCGGCTATTTTTGACCACTGCACCATGCTCTGCGGGCCGACCAACTCTGGCCCTGAGCGAGAGCTTCCATCAGGTTCGCAGGATGGCGTTGCGCTGTGGTCGAGCCCGGTCGTCGGGCCGGGAGCGGCTGTGGGAGTGGCCGTTGTGTCCGGCCGGGCGACGGGTGCCGGACCGGGAGCGGGGTTGCGTCATCGGCCGTGACGGCGGCTTGAGCACAAGCCCCCCGTTGTCAGAGTGCAGCTGCCAGCCGTCGTCGTGTATGAGGTGGTGGCAGCGTTCGCACAGCAGGGCGAGGTTGTCGATGTCGGTGGGTCCGCCCCGGCTGAACCACTCGATGTGGTGGGGTTCGGTGCCATCTGCGGGGGCTGCGCAGTTGGCGCAGCCGCCGTCGCGGGCTGCGAGCACGATGCGCTGGCCGAAGCTGGCGTCGCGTTTGGATCGGCCGAGCCATAGCGGGTCGCCGTCGGTGTTGAAGATGGCGGGCAGGATGTTGGCTTCGGCTGCGAGCTTGGCGATCTGGTCCGCCGCGACGGGCAGGCCGTCGTCATAGCGCAGGTTCTTAAGTTCGCGGATCACGGTGTCGTAGTCGGCGATCACCAACAGCGTCGTCTTGGGGCGGTGGTGGGGTCCCTCGCCGGTGATCAGGTTGACCAGGGCGTCGGCGCGGCGCTGGCGGGCAGTGTCCCCTTGAATGGGGCCGGACCCGTACACGGTGGTGCCCGTGCGGTGGGTTCGCACCATGGCGTTGAAGGCCACGCTGACGCGCTTGCCGTCGTCGGCGTCGAAGTACGCCGACAGCCGCCAGGATCCGTCGGGGTCCTGAACCAGCGACGCCCACCGGTTCTCGTGCTGGCGGTTGCGCTCCTCGGCTGACGTGCCGGGCTTCATGATGTGCCGGGTCATGCGGGCGAACATGTCCACCGGATAGCCCCGGGCCATCTCCAACAGCGCCGACTCATCAGCATGGTCGGGATCGGCGGCCACCCGCGCGATCATCCGGGCATGACCCGCAGTGATCTCCCCGGCCCGCCAAGCCTCCATCGTCGCACGGAACGGGCCAAGCGACGCGGCCAGTTCGGTGTCGGCGGTGGCCTGGCGGGCCGACACATGCAACCGCTCACGCATCATCGCCGCCACAGCCCTGCCCCCGCCACGGCGATGCATCTCCGCAGCAGTCTCGGCCAACAGCGCTTCCACCCGTGACCGCTCCCGGCCCAACACCGTCATGCGCTCAACCAGCTCGTCGTCGCTCAACGCAGCCACATCTGCATCAGCCATGCACACCCCGCTGCCGTGCGGCTGGTTCGACTCCACCGTGAATTCCATGCATGTAACTATACACTCAGTGTGTGACAGGGACAACTAAGATACACTGAAAATCTATATCCATACTCATTACTCGTTCCACTGTGGGTCTGGCCCCCTGTCACACCTGAGTGCTTGACTTGAGCCGATGAAGGTCTATTCACCCGCCTCTTCGATGGGCTGGCTCGACTTCGACGCCGCCGCAAGTGAGCGAGCGAGCACTCTCCTGCGCTCAAGCCCGTCAAGAGGAGTTGGTCGAGTTCCTAAAGAGCCAACCTCTCCGATGAGCGATTGGCCGAGCTGGCTGCACAGCTGCGCATCGACTTGTCGCCCCCTAGCTTTGGTAGCCCGTGATGTAGCTTCAGTCGCGGATGCCCCGCAGGCGGTGGTAGTGGGCAATCAGCGACTTGGTCGACGGATCGTGATCGGTGCCGGCTGGTGCTGAACCAGCCCGGAGGTCGTCGACGATGGCGTCGGCCAGGGTCTTGCCTCGCTCCACACCGAACTGGTCGAAGCTGTTGATGCCCCACACCGCTCCCTGCACCACGGTTTGATGCTCGTAGAGCGCGACCAGCTGGCCCAGCACAGGCGGGGTCAGCTCCGGCGCCAAGATCACCGTGGACGGGCGGTTCCCGGGCAGCTCGCGGTGGGGATCATCCACCGACGCAGCCGGAGTGCCGAAAGCCAGCGCCGCGGCCTGGGCGAAGCAGTTGGCCACCAGGGCCTCGTGACGCCCGGCGGCCCCGGCAACACCAGCAACGGCGGCATCCGGACGGGCCAACACGATGAAGTCGGCGGGGACGACCGTCGTTCCCTGGTGCAGCAACTGGTGGAAGGAGTGCTGGCTGTCGGTACCCGGTCCGCCCCACACGATCTCGGCGGTCTCGCACCCCACCGGGCTGCCGTCGAGGCGGACCCGCTTGCCGTTGGACTCCATCACCACCTGCTGCAACCAGACCGGAAATAGGCGCAGCCTCTCCGAGTACGGCACCACCGCCCGGGTCTGCAAGTCCCAGAAGTTGCGGTACCACACCGCCAGCAGGCCCAGCAGCACCGGGACGCTGTCCAGCGGCCCCGCGGCCACGTGCTCATCAACGGCACGCATCCCGGCCAGCATCGCCGTGAAGTTCTCCTCACCAATGGCTGCCATCAGCGCCAGACCCGCCGCCGACGCCATCGAGAAGCGGCCACCGACCCAGTCCCACATCGTGAAGACGTCTTCGGGCGCGATGCCGAACTCGATCGCCGTGCCCCGATTCGAGGTCACCGCCACAAAGTGGCGCCCCGCTCCCTGGCGGCCCAGCGCCGACGCGGCCCAGGACCAGGCGGCGCGGGCATTGGCCAGCGTCTCGGCGGTGGCGAAGCCCTTCGACACCACGATGAACAGCGTCTCGGCCGGGTCGAGACCGTCCAGGCCCGAAGCCAGCGCAGCCGGATCGACATTGGACACGAACCGGCACTGGATGCCGCCATGGCGGAACGCGGCCAGCGCCTCAAAGGCCACGGCCGGTCCCAGGTGCGAGCCACCGATCCCGAGGCTCACCACCGTGCGGATCGGCAGGCCCGTGGCCCCTAGCCGACCCCCCGATTGCAGGGCGCGCGTCAACACCCCCATCCGTTCACGTTCGGCGGCAACGGCCGGAGCCATGTCAGCCCCGCCCGCCACAACGGCGTCGCCCGATCGAGCCCGCAGGGCCGAGTGCAGAGCGGGGCGACCCTCGGTGGTGTTGACCGGCTCGCCCGCCAGCATCGCGGTGATCCTCTCGCCCACACCGGCCCGGGAGGCGAGACCCATCAGCCGCTCAACGGTGTCGCCGGTAGCCAGATGCCGGGACCAGTCGATCACCAGATCACCCACCATCGAAGTGCAGCGCTCAGCCCGGGCCGGGTCGGCCGCGAACAGCCCCGCCAGGCTCACGCCCTCTGCTTGCAGGTCGCGGGCGTGACGGCTCAGGGCCGCCCACTCGGTGGTGGCCGTGATGTCGATGGAGACCACTTGGGTGGGCCGCTGGCCCGACCGGCTACTCGCCGGCGGCGAGATCGATGCCGTGGCCCTCGGCGGACTCCGTTAGCAGGGCGCTGATCTCGTCAGGCGAGCCGGTTTCGAAGGTCGGACCGTCGGCCACGAGAGCGAGCAGCATCTCCTCTTCATGGGCGGCCTTCTCGGCGTCCAGACCGCCGTGAACCACGCGCTCGTAGTACACCACCGAGACCAGGTCATCCAGGCTCAGGTTGGCGAAGCCGCTCATGCCGTTGGCGAAGCTGTCCACCTCGCGCTGGCCGTCGGGCCGGTCCGGGTTGCCGTAGAAGTCGAGCCCCAGGCGCTTGATGCCGGCAGTGCCCAGATACACCCAGGACAGATGATGGGCCAGGCCGTCGAAGCCGGGGGCGGAGCCGAAGGTCAGGAGAAGCTCGCCGTCGTTGAGCTGGCGGCCCGTGGCGGTGCCCGAGCCGTCGGCGCCGTGGCACGAGGCGCACGTGCTGTACACCGCGGCGCCGTTATCGGCCAGCATCAACTCATCGGAGTCGGGCGGCTCCAGCATGCCGACGTAGAAGATGGCCCAGATGGGCAGGAACACCATCACCGAAGCGGCCCAGTACGGCATCCGCTTGCGAGCTTGGGCTGCCTGCACGTAGGGCGGGTCCGGCTCGGGCGGAGGCGGCGGGGCAGCCTCCGGGATGGGGGCGAGAGCGGCCGGAACAGGCGTGGCCGCGGCAGCCGGAGCCTCGGCGCCGGAGGCGGCGTCGCCGGCGTCCGAAGGTTCGGTACCGGTCAACTCGGCTCGTCGCTCACGCGAGCGTGCGAGCAGATACTCAGGTACGTCAACCACTTAGCGTCTCCATCGACGGTTGGGGGCGGACGGGACGACGCCGGAGCGGCGAGCCCCGGCGACATGAGGATAGGCGGTCTGGCCGCGCTTGGCTTCCTTCAACTGGCGCGACTCTCGCGCGCGGGCCCGGCTACGAGCCGGCGGGACCGACCGAGAGCCCGAATTCGTCGCCAGCATCGATGAGAGCATCGAAGAGGTACTGGCCGAAGGAGCGGTCGCAGAGGATCAGGTACGAGGGAGTGCCATCGACATCGTTGCGGGCGACGTCGCAAGTGACCTTGGCCACCGAGGCCGAGGCCACGGCCCCATCCGGAGTCATCGCGTCGGACCAGTCGAGGCTGCAGACCTTCTCGAGCATCCGGGGCGCGTCCGCACCGGTGACCCGGAACAGGGCCCGGCCGTGAGTCCAGTCGAGAGCCGACACGAAGTCCGACGAGTCCAGCCCGTCCAAGCCCGACACGTCCTCAGCCACCGTGCCCGCGGTTCCCAGAACGATCCACTCTCCGGGCCTGGAACCAAGTACGAGAGCCCCGCTCTCCGTGAGGCGGGACGAGCCGAACGGCACCGCGAGCCGGTCGGCAGCCGCGCCGTCACTCTCACCCCGAACCAGCCACTTGGTGGTGGCGCTGGCGTCGGACAGCATGAGCGAGCCACCAGGAGCCGACTCGTAGCTCCGCACGACCGGACTCTCGAAGGTGAGTTGATCAGCCACGGAGACGCTCCCCGGCCGGGTCGAAATGAGCGTGGTGGTCCATCACGGTGGCGCCTATGCGCTCACCGGAGGTCAACAGCACGGTCACCTTGGTGCCGCCGGCGGCCAGCTCGGGCTCCACCTGGCCCAGGCAGATCGACCGGCCCAGCGTGGGAGACATCCGGGCCGAAGTGATGCGGCCCAGTATCTCGTTGGTCTCGCCCCGCACGATCTGGGCGGCCTCGTCGGGCACCACGTAGGGATCGTCGGGTTGGATGGCCACGATCATGGGCAACCGGCGACCGGCGGCCCAAGCCAGTTCGGGCTTGCCCGCGAAGTCGTCCTTGTCGAGCTTGATCAGCGGGCTCAGGCCGGTGCTCGGGCCCAGAGTCAGACCGTCGGTGTCCTGGCCCACGATGAAGTGGCCCTTCTCGAGGCGCATGATGCGCTGACCCTCCAGCCCGAACGGTCCGACGCCGAGGTCTTGACCGGCTTCCATGAGCGCCCCCCAAACGTGGAGGCCGTGGCCCGCGGGGACGTGGATCTCGAAGGACAGCTCACCGGTGAAGCCGATGCGCCACATGAAGCAGCCTGCCACCGCTGCGACGGTGGCCATGCGGACCTCCATATAGGGGAAGGCCTCGGGCGACAGGTCCACACCCTCGGTCACCCGGCTGACCAGCTCCCGCGCCTTGGGGCCGGCCACGTTGATGCTGACGTAGGCGGTGGTGACCGGGGTGACGTGCACCCGCCAGTCGGGACGTTCAGTCTGCAGCCAGTTCTCGACCCACTCCCACACGCCGCCCGCACCCGAGCTGGTCGTGGTCATCAGGTAGTGGTCCTCCCCCAGACGGCCGGTCACGCCGTCGTCGAGCACCACACCGTCCTCGGCGCACATCATCCCGTAGCGCACCTTTCCGATCGGAAGCTTCGACCACTTGTTGGTGTAGAGCAGGTTGAGCAGCTTCGGGATGTCGGGGCCACGCAAGTCGAGCTTGCCCAACGGCGTGACGTCGATCAGCCCGACGTTGGTGCGCACGTTGCGCACCTCCGCAGCGGGATCGCCGTAGTGATCGGGGCGGACCCACTGGCCGGCGAGGATCGTGCTCACACCGTTGGCCTCGTGCCACGGATGGATCGACGACACCCGCACCGGCTCGAACACCCGCCCGGCCAGCGCGCCAAGCGTGAGCGGCGCGTACGGCGGCCGCCATACGGTGGTGCCGACCTGGGCGATGGTCTCGCCCCGGGCCTCGGCGATGGCGGCCACGGTGTTGACCGTCTCGAGCTTGCCCTGCGAGGGGCCCATGGTGGCGGTAGTGAAGCGCTTGGCCAGCTCCACGGAGTCGTAGCCCTCCCGGGCTGCGGCGACCAGATCCTTGGATCCGACGTCCTCGGAGAGATCGACCATGCCGTGGGTGTCCGAGCGGTACAGCTCGGGATGGGGGTCGCGGCCGAGCGGAGTGCGTTCGTCGGGCGCCCAGGGCGGCTCGTCACCGTCGACCGGGCGAGCCCGGGCGGTGTGGGCCTGGAGCCGATGAGACACCGCGGCGGCTCGCTGAGCGGCCAGACGCCCGGTGGCCGCGCCGTGGGCCCGCAGGTCGTCGATCTTGCCGTCGCCGGCTATCCCGCCGGTGGTCAGCACGTTGCCGGGCGGATCCGAAGGGAAGAATCGGGCCGCGGCCGGATCGTAGACAGGCCGGTCGCCGGCCATGTTCAGAAGCGAAGTGGGAGCGGTCCAGCCCGCGGCCACCACGAGCAGGTCGGCCTCGATGCGAGTCCCGCCTGCGACCACAGCCTCAAGAGCCCTCGACGAACCCTGGGCTGAGCTGACGCGCTTGCCTTCGCGGCTGTCGATTACTGCGGCGATCTCCACACCGCCCCGGTCTAGGTCTGCCGCCGCCGCGTCGCCGTCGGAGTTGGCGGTGAACACCACCGCTCGCTCACCGGGCTTCACTCCCCACAGGTTGATCAGGCGACGGGCCGCACCCGAGGTGATCACGCCGGGCCGGTCGTTGCCCGCGAACACGTAGGGCCTCTCGATGAGGCCCGGTGCCACCACGAGCACCTTGGCCCGAGCCTTGATGAGGCGCTCGACCGCGATCGGGTGGTTGCGCTGGACGATCCCGAGCCAGTTGTCCTCGTACCGGCCCGTGACGGTGGAGTCGATGAGCACCTCCACGTCGGAGGCGTCTAGTGCGGCCCGCAGCTCGGCCAGCGCGGCGCGAGCCGAATCGCTGCTGCTGTAGCGCAGATGGCCGCCCACTGCGTGCTCGTGCTCCACGAGCAGCACCCGTGCGCCGGCAGCAGCCGCAGCCAGAGCGGCCTCGATCCCGGCCGGACCGGCCCCGGCCACCACAACGTCGGGATGCATGTAGCGCTTGTCGTGGTAGCGGTGGGGCGTGTCCGGGTCGACCTTGCCGCCCGGCGCGAACGTGGCCAGCACCCGCTCGTAGGTGGGCCACAGCCACGCGGGGCGCATGAACGTCTTGTAGTAGAAGCCGGCGGTAAGGAAGCGCCCGACCAATCCGTTGACCGCCTTGATGTCGCGGTGCAGCGACGGCCAAACGTTCTGGGCCCGCACATCCATGCCTGCCTCCAGCAGGCGGTGCCCGGCCCGCACGTTGGGATCGTCGCCCACCTGCACCATCAGGTTGGGATCCCAGTAGTCGGCGGTGAGGATGCCGCGGGGCCGGTGGTACTTCATCGAGCGCGAGAACACCTGCTCGCCCTCAGCGGCCAGCGCCGAGGCGATGGTGTCGCCCTCGAATCCGCTGAAGCGCTTGCCGTTCCAGCGGAAGCGCAGCTTCGTGGAGCGGTCGATCACCTCGGCGGGCTGGGTGCCCAAGCGGCTCATGGTCATGCTTTGCCGCCTCGCTTGTCGCCGGGCATCGGCGGGTCTCGGAACTCGTTGGTGGCCGTGTTGCGCTCGAGGGTGAACCAGCGGCGGCAGCCCGAACGGCAGTACCAGGTCTCCCGGAGCCAGCCGGCCGGGTTGTCGCGCAAGTAGAGATAGCCCCGCCACTGCTGGGGGGTCGCAGTGGCGGGGTCGGGGCGAGCGTGGGACTCGCCGCCATACCGCAGGTCGGCAGAGTTGCGCGGCCCGCAGTTCGGACAGGGCACCAGCAACATCAGTGCCCCACCGCGGTCTGAGAGGTCGACGCGCTCATCAGTGCCCCACCGCCGCAGCGCCCTTCTCGCCCACCAGCTCGCCGGTTTCGAAGCGGCTGAGGGCGAAGGGCTCGATCAGTTTGGGAGTCCGGCCGGTGGCGACAGCCTCGGCCATCTGCTCGCCCGAGACCGGGGCGGCCTTGAACCCGTAGGTGCCCCAGCCCACATCCACCAGGAAGCCGTCCACCGGGGTGAACCCCATCACCGGCGAGTAGTCGGGGGTCATGTCGCACAGGCCGGACCACTGGCGGAGCAGTCTCATCCGGGAGACGCACGGCATGAGTTCGAGCACATGGCCCGCCAACTCCTCGGTGAACTCCAGCGAGCCCCGGATCGAGTAGGTCGCCACCGCATCGACGGCGGCACCGAAGACGAGCTCACCCCGGTCGGTCTGGCTGATATAGACATGCAGCGAGCCCGACACCACCACAGTGGGCAGGAAGACCTTGACCGGCTCGGTGACCGCAGCCTGGAGCGGGTGGGTGGTGATGGGCAGGCGCACGCCGGCCATGGCCGAGATGAGGCCGGCCCAGCCGGCGGTGCAGTTCACCACGATCGGGGTGGAGATGTCGCCCCGGTTGGTGCGCACTCCGGTGACCTTGCCGCCGGGGCCCTTGCCGTCGGGGCCTTCGCCGCCTTCGCAGCGGATGTCGAGGACCTCGGTCTTCTGGTGCATCTCGACGCCCATGTGGTCGGCGGCCCGTGCGTAGCCCCACACCACCGCGTCATGGCGGACGACCCCGCCGGGCGGATGGTGGAGCGCGCCCAGGATCGGGTAACGGGCATGGTCGGAGACGTCGAGGCTGGGAGCGATCTTGGAGATCTCGTCGGGGCCGATCACGCTGGAGTCGACGCCCTGGAGCTTGTTGACCTCCGCCCGCCAGTTCATGGTGCGCAGGGCGGCGTCGGTGTGGGCCAGCGTGAGATGGCCTCGCTCGCTCATCATCACATTGATGTTCAGATCCAGCGCCATGGAGTTGTAGAGCTGCAGCGACCGGTCGTAGAAGGCCACGCCGGCGGGGGTGAGGTAGTTGGCCCGCACGATGGCGGTGTTGCGGCCCGAGGCGCCGCTGCCCAGGTAGGCCTTGTCCACCACGGCCACGTTGGTGATGCCGTGGTTGCGAGCCAGGTAGTAGGCGGTGGCCAGACCGTGAACGCCCCCGCCGATCACCACGGCGTCATAGGAGCGCTTCAGCTCGGTGTCGCGCCAGATCCGGGGCCATTGTCCGCCCCGCAGGCCCCGCCAGACCAGTCCGGCCGCGGAGTACTTCGGCGGGCGACGCCGCAAACGGCGGGCGATTCCTGTCATCGCCGTGACAGGGTAGACAGCACATGAGGAGTAGAGAAGTATCAATCATGGATCGATTCAGAGCTAATGCATATGATTGTGGGGTGAACCTGCAGCGCCTGCGCTACTTCGTGGCCGTGGCCGAGGAGTTGCACTTCGGCCGGGCCGCCGACCGCCTGAACATGTCCCAGCCACCGCTGAGCCAGCAGATCCGGCTACTGGAGCGCGAACTCGACACCGTCCTGTTCGACCGCAGCACCCGGCGAGTGAGCCTCACCGATGCAGGTGCGTTCCTGTACCCCGAAGCGGTGCGCCTGCTGGCCTCGGCCGACGGCGTCGACCGGCTAATGGACCAGCACCGCCAGGGCCAGGCCGGCACGCTCCGGGTGGGGTTCGTGGACTCGGCCGCCTACGAGGTGATGCCCCGAGCGCTCAGCGAGTACCGGCGGCGCTGGCCCCGAGTGGACTACGAGCTGCACACGATGAGCTCCGACGAGCAGGTGCGAGCCCTGCGGGAGGGCCGGATCGACGTGGGCATCGGCCGGGCCTCATCCGACTCCCAGCACGTGGAGGCGACGCTGGTGACCCACGAGCACCTGCTGGTGGCGATGGGGGCATCCCACCGGCTTGCGGCCGCCCCGCACACGAGTCTGAGCGACCTCGCGGGCGAGCCGCTCATCGGATTCGACCGCAGAGTCTCACCCAGCTTGCACGCGGTGCTAGCGGGGATGCTTGGCGCCGCAGGCGTGACCTACGACCCGATCATCGAAGCGACCGAGTACGCGACCATTCTGGGATTCGTGGCCGCGGGCGAGGGGCTCGCCATCGTGCCGGCCAGCGTGCAGACTTTCCGACCCCCCGCGCTCCATTACGCGGCCCTCGAGGATCACTCCGCCTCGGTGCCGCTGCTGCTGCTCACCCGGGCCGGAGAGCCCCCGCCCCTGGTAACCCAAGCCCTGGAGGTTGTGGCCGAGCTCTACGCCACCACGCCTTCAGCCTGAGCGCTGCTCGCAGATGACGAGGGGCAGATCTCGGTCGGTGCGGGCCTGGTAGTCGTCGTAGTCGGGCCACTGGCTCACCGCGATGGGCCACAGCTCGGCCTTCTCGCCCGGAGTGGCCGTGCGGGCGAGCATTTCGTGCCGCTCGCCCCGGTCCTGGATGGTGACCTTGGGGTTGGCAACGAGGTTCAGATACCAGCTCGGATGGCGGGGCGCACCGCCCATCGAGGCGACCAGCAGGTAACGCTCGCCGTCACGGATGCGGATGAGCGGCGTGCGCCGCAGGCTGCCGGTCCTGCGGCCGACGGTGGTGAGGATCACGCACTGGGCGCCCTCCCACTCGAACCCATCGCCGCCGTCGGTGGCCAGATAACGGTCGACGTGGTCGGCGATCAGTCCCCACGGACTCGGCTCGTAGCTCACCGCAGGATCCGGCTCAGTACTGGAGTTCGCAGCCGTACTCGTCTATCCACCAGCGGGCGGTGCGCTTGGCGTCCGGCAGGGTGCGCAGGCCGGGGTCCTGGTGCAGCTGCTCGGGGGTGGGGGCAATCCGCGCCGCGATCTCGGTTAGGGAGTCGAGATCGAGGTCGTAGCACTCCACTGCGTTCAGGCCCAGCAGGAGGCGGGTGTCCTCGATGGACACGTCGCGGAAGTCGCTCTCCAGGCGCCGAGCGGTGTGGGGCCACGAGCCCTCGGGATGGGGGTAGTCGGTGCCCCACATCAGCGTGTCGATGCCGTTGACGTGACGGCGGCGGATCTCCTCCTTGCTCATCGTGGACGCCCCGATGAACACGTTGACGCCGAAGTACTCCGACGGCAGGCGCGAGATAAGGCCCTTCATGCGAGAGCCCAGCTTCTTGATCTTGTTGCTGGCCCCGAAGTTCACGTCTGTCTTCCACAGCAGGTCGGCGATCCAGTAGGAGCCGCACTCCACAACCGAGTAACGCAGTCCAGCGAACCGGTCGAACTTGCCCGAGAACAGCAGCTGCCACAGCGCCCGGTGGGTCCAGAACGGCACCTCCGACACGTACATGGCCACGTTGTTGCCATACGAATCGAAGTCGGCCTCACCGGAGTGGGTGTGCACCACCAGGCCGGTCTCGGCGCAGGCCGCCCAGACCTTGTCGTAGTGGTCGGACCCATAGGCCGGGAAGCCGTGCCACATGGTGGGGATCATGATCCCCTTGATGCCCGGCTTGCCGGCCAGCCACTCGATCTCGGCCACCGACTCGTCCACATCGTGAGTAATGGGCACCAGGCCCACGCCGGCCCGGCGGGGCGGGTTGGTGGCGCAGAAGTCGACTAGCCAGCGATTGTGGGCCCGGGCACCGCCGAAGGCCTGGCGGGGATCGGTGATCTGGCCGGCGGACAGGCCGGCACCAAACGGCGGGGACTCCTGGCCGGTCACCGCGTCACCGTCGGCGAAGATCACCTCGCCGGCGATGCCGTCGGCGTCGAGCTCCTTGTCGCGCACCTCGGGGTCGTAGGCGCCCCGCAGTCCCTCGGCGTTCTCACCCTCCCATTCAGCCAGGAACTCGGCGTTGACCTCTTCCTGGACCCGCCGGTGGGCGTGCCGCTCGGCCACGTAGACGTCGAAGTCGTCGTGCAGCGCAGAGTCGAGGTAGGGGCGGTACTCCTCGCATTGAAGCCCCGCATGGGTGTCGCTCGACACGATCACATAGGGAGCGTTCGAAGTGTCGACACCGTCGGTCGGATTGGCAATACTCATCAGCGGCACCTCCTCGGCGCATCGTTCGTGGCCGGCACAGCTCCCGTCAGCCGCGCTGCGGATTGGCGGGGTCGCCCATCCACCGCCACGCGACTCGAGCCATAACCAGCACCGCGGTGCCGGTCAGGAGCAGGAGAAACGCCACCGCGGGGCGGTCGTCCAAGAGGGTCGTCGAAACCCCGATCGGGAGCACGCCCGCGGCCACCATCAGCACCGTCATCCAACCTCGGAAAGCCCGGCTCACGCGGGCAGGCTACCACTGGGCGACTGCCCAGTCCCATGGGCGGAGCTGCGCTCTACAGCGCGTATGCGGCCGCGACAGGCTTCAGGGGTCGGGCGTACCACAGGGGACGGCGCAGACCCCCGGGGCCGGGGGCGGGCCGGGTCATGGCCAGCCACTCGTGGTAGGCCTTGCGGGCCTCGGCGGTGTCCACCACCACGTCGCCGTAGGCGTCACCGGACTCAGCGGGACCCACCCGCACCCGCTGGTGCCAGCACTGCATGCCCGAGATCGGGTCGGGCTGCACGCAGAACGTGAGGTTCTGGTGCACGCCGGTGTCGCTCCACCAGATGCGCTCGGTGTCGGGATCGTCGCTGGCATGGCGCTCGGGGCCGCCCCGGCGGCGCAGACGCCACACCGTCCCGTCACTGGTGATGTCGGCGTCGCCGCCTGCCCACGAGCCGCCACTGGCGGCATCGAGGCGCCAGCGACCCATGTGATGCGACGCGGCCACCACTCCGGGGCGGATCCCCTCGGTGCGCCACGCGCCGATCACGAAGTGGCCGATGCGGGTGGTGATCCGCACCAGGCCGTTGACGGCGATGCCGAGAGCCTCGGCGTCTTCGGGGTGGATCCACAGCGGGTGGCGATGGCTCAGTTCCGACAACCATTTGCTGTTGCCCGAGCGGGTGTGGATCAGCGTCGGGATGCGGAACGTGGGCAGCAGGATCCGCTCGTCGCCCTCGAGGTCGAGGTTCTCCCAATGCACATGGGACGGGATCCACGAAGGCGTGGCGTACTCGGGCCAGCCCCAGTCGGCCAGCGTCTGGGAGTACAACTCGAGCTTGCGCGACGGGGTGGGAAACCCCTCGCGGGGTGTTCCGTCCACCTCGACCGCGGGCGAGCCGTCACCCAGTCCCGCCACCTTCAGGCCGGCCAACTCCTCGGGCGCACCCGACCACGCTCCCGGCGTACCGGGACGGCGGAAGACACCCGCCTCGTCGACCTCGCAGCCTGCCAGCGCAGCCGGGTCCACCTCGCGCTCATACGGCTGGTACATGTCGCCATCCAACGCGTAGGCGCCCCGGTCGCGCATGAACTCCAGCGGAGTCTGCCCCGCCGCGGCCGCGTCGACGGCCAGGCCGGGCACGCCCTCGAACATGGTCGAGTAGTACTCGTCCACCGACATGGGGGTCTCAGGGTGCTCGGGGCTCTCGAACCAGCGCCGGATGCCCAGCGAGCCGTCGGGATCGATGCGCCACGACAGCTCGATCCAGAACTCGTTCTCCTCCCACACCTCGCCCGGGTTGAACTCGTGGGTGCGGGAGGTGTGGGTCACGGCGTCGCCGCGGATCTCGGCGTAGCGGCGCAGCACCGGCTGGCGGAAGCCGATCCAGCGGCCGGCGTGGGTCTCGAAGCTGGCCACGTCGTGGCGCTCGGCGCCCACCCCCATGGGCAGCACGTAGTCGGCGAACACGGACGTCTCCGACCAGGTGGGCGTGAGCGCCACATGGCATCCCACCTTGTCGGGATCCATGAGAGCCTCCAGCCAGCTGAACCCGTCCGGGTTGGTCCACACCGGGTTGTACACCCGGCTGAAGTACACATCGAGACGGCCCCGGCCCTCGTGAAGGAAGTGCGGAAGCAGGATGGACATCTCGTGGTGGGCCAGCGGGTACTCGCGGGGCCAGCTGAGCTCGTTCCATTGCTGCACCGGCCCCGGGCCCGCCGGGTGGGGCGCCTTGTACTTGTTCCACCCGTTGCCGGTGGTGCCGCCCACCGTGCCCACCGAGCCGGTGAGCACGTTGAGGAAGAACAGGCACCGGGCCGTCTGCCAGCCGCCCAGGTTGCCCGCGGCCGCGGCCCGCCAGTTGTGGGAGGCGAACTTCGTCGGGTGGGCGCCGATTATCCGGGCAACCTCGGTGATCTGGGCCCCAGGCACACCGCAGACCCGCTCGGCCTCCTCCGGTGTGTAGGCCGCGTAGTCCTCCAGCAGGGCCGGCCCCACCGACTCGAAGGCGACCGGCCGCTGTGGATGGCACCGGCGCAGGTACGTCTCCCAGTTGGTCCAACGCCGCACGAAGTCGCGCTCCCAGTTGCCGTCGGCCAACAGCAGGCGGGCAATGGCCAGCAGCAGGAACGGCTCGGTGCCGGGCCACGCCGGCAGCCAGAAGTCGGCCTTGGCGCCGGTGTTCGACAGCCGGGGGTCTACACAGATCACGGTCGCGCCCTGGCCCTGGGCCTCGATGATGCGTTGGGCGTGGGGGTTGAAGTAGTGACCCGCCTCCAGGTGCGACGAGATCAGGAAGATCACCTCGGCGTGGGCGAAGTCCGACGACGGGCGGTCGTGACCCATCCAGCTCTGGTAGCCGATGCGAGCGTTGGAGCTGCAGATGTTGGTGTGGCTGTTGTGGCCGTCCACGCCCCAGCACTGCAGCACCCGCTCGGCGTAGCCGTCCTCGCCGGAACGGCCCACGTGGTACATGACCTCGTTGTGGCGGCCCTCGGCGATGGCGGCCCGGATGCGGCCGCCGATGTCGTCGAGGGCCTCGGACCAGCTCACCCGCTCCCATTGTCCGCCGCCCCGCTCCCCCGCCCGGCGCAGCGGGTGCAGGATCCGCTCGTGGTCGTCGATCTGGTTGAGCGTGGCCGGGCCCTTGGCACAGTTGCGGCCCCGGCTGGCCGGATGCAGCGGGTTGCCCTCCACACGGTCGATTCGCCCGGTGGCGTGGTTGACGTGGCACACCAGGCCGCAGGCCGCTTCACAGTTGAAGCAAGTGGTGGGCACCAGCGTGTGGTGGTGCTCGACCCGGCGGGGCCAGGCCTTGGCGTCGAGGCTGACCGCGTCGTGCCAGGTCTCGTGCGGGGGATAGCTGTGCAGTTCGGCCACGACGCGATTCCTTCTATGACAGCGGGACGGACTGGCCCGCCCGCACGAAGCTGTCCTCGTAGAACCACATGCCCGCCAGAGCAGCCAGCCCCGCGATAGCGGGTAGCGCCGCGCCCGTGCCGGCCGCGAGCGCGATGGCGGTCGCGGCTCCGGGCAGGACCAGACCGAGGACCACCCCACCGGCCCAGAAGCGACGGGCATAGCGGCCGCGTGTCATGACATCCACGGCCGCCTCTACGTGAGCGGTGCCTCGAGACGCCACCTCGGCGGAGATGAGCACCGCGCTGGCCAGGATCCCGCCCAGCATCATCCAGCGCACAGCGGCCGCGTCGGGGATCTCCATGGCCAAGTCCGCAAGCGAGTAGGCCGCGCCTCCGGCCACCGCGGCCTGGGCCAGCAGTGTCGGCAGCAGCAGCGGCGTCTGCCACAGATCGCGGCCCTCGCACTGGCCGAACAGGAAGGCGGTATAGCCCGCGGTGGCGGCTGCCAGTAGAACAACCGGAATGGCCAACCCCTGCAGAGCGCCCTCAGAGCCGGCGGCACCGGCCACGAACCACGCCGCGCACACGGCCGCGAACGCTCCGAGCACCCATGCGCCCTTGACCAGCCAGGAGCGGCGGTTGCTACGGGTGAGCAGGTAGTAGAAGCGCTCCGGCCGGCGCAGGTCCCCAACCAGCAGGCCGCCCGTGACCGCGAGGAAGATCATCGCGACCACTGGAGGCATTACTCCCACCGCCGCCTGCGAGCCGCTGTGGCCCAGTAGCGCCAGCAGGGCGGCCACTGCCATCACACCCGCGGCGATCGCCTTGGTGACGAGATAGCTCGACACCTTGGCCTTCCAGGTCATCTCGTGGGCGGTGGTGTAGGCGGTGCGAGCCACCACGCCGTGGCCGTCGGGCTCGGCCGTCGGATGCTGCGGCGTGGTGTCGGCCCAGATCATGCCGTCGGCCGCGATGGCGGTGCGCAGCGGATCCAGCGAGGCCTGATCAGCGCCGCGGTAGTACACCTTGGGCAGGGTCTGCTGCTCCGGGGCCCGCACCGCAGTGTCGCTGCGGGCGATGATCCTGGTGGTCTCGTCGTTCGGATCGTCGAGGTCGGCCACCTTGATGGCGTGGGTGGGGCACACCACCACGCAGCTCGGCTCGAGGCCCTGCTCGATGCGGTGGTTGCAGAAGTTGCACTTGTTGGCGGTGTTGGTGGCCGGGTTGATGTAGATGGCGTCGTAGGGGCAGGCGTTCATGCACCCCTTGCAGCCGATGCAGTTGCTGTCATCGAAGTCGACCACGCCGTTGGCCGCCCGGAACAGCGCTCCGGTGGGACAGATGGTGATGCAGGGCGCGTCGTCGCATTGGTTGCAGCGCATCACCGAGAAATGCCGGTTGACGTTGGGGAACGAGCCGGTCTCGATGTACTTGACCCAGGTGCGGTTCACGCCGAGAGGAACATCGTGCTCGCTCTTGCACGCGACCGTGCAGGCGTGACAGCCAATACAGCTGTCGCTATCCAGCAGGAACCCGAGCCGAGTCACACAACACCCCTGTCGCTGTCCAGCAGGAACCCGAGCCGAGTCACACAACACCCCTGTCGCTGTCCAGCAGGAACCCGAGCCGGACCATTACGCAGCGGCGTCGCGAGCGGTGGAGTTGCGGGACAGTCGCTCGATGCCGGCGCACAGCAATTCGATGAGGTGCCGGAACGTGTCCTCGGGATCGTGGGGCAGCGGATGGCCGTCACCCGACTCGAGGTGGCTGAACCCGTGGAAGGCGCTGCGCAGGGTGCGGGCGGCGTGAACTCGGTGCTCGTCGGTGAGATCGTAAGACCGCAGAGCCTGGCCCACCACGGCCAGCACCTGCTCCACCGCATCCTCCAACTCGGGATCACCGGCACAGGGGTAGCGGTCTGTGGCGGCGTAGATGCCGGGATGGTCCCGGACCATGGCTCGCCAGGCGTGGCCCACCGCGGCCACCGCGTCCTCCCCGGCCAGCCCTACGGCCGAGTCGGCCAGACTCTTGGCCAGGATCTCCCGACCCAGGAGGCTCAGGCTTCGAATGAGGTCGTCGTAGCCGCCCACATGGCGATAGAGCGCGGGCTGGCGAACGCCGAGGGTGTCGGCCACCCGGGTCAGGGTCAGCTTGTCGAGGCCGTCGTCGTCGGCGATCCGCGCTGCGGCCGTGATCACCGTCTCGCTGTCCAGCGATCGCCGGGTCGAGCCTGATCTAGCGTCACGCAGGGTCACACGTTCTCTCCCAGACCGTCCAATCGCTCGGCTCTCGCCTGGCGGCAAGTTAGCAGGTATAGCACGACGTTAGGGCTGGTTGCGGTGCCGTGCAGACTCGCAGGCCGCGATGACGGCCACGTTGACGATGTCCTCGGCGTCACATCCCCTCGACAGATCGTGGATCACGCCGGCGGTGCCCTGCAGCAGCGGTCCGAAGGCACGGGCGCCAGCCAGGCGCTGCGTGATCTTGTAGGCGATGTTGCCCGAGGACAGATCCGGAAACACGAAGACGTTGGCCCGACCCGCCACCGGTGATCCCGGGGACTTCGATTCAGCCACCGTCGCGTCCCATGCCGCGTCGAACTGCAGCTCGCCGTCCACGGCCAGCGACGGGGCCCGGCTGCGCACGATCTCGGTGGCCGACCGGACCAGCTCCACCCGGGGACCGTCGGCGCTGCCCTTGGTGGAGTACGACAGCATCGCCACCCGCGGCTCTTCAGCCGCCAGTGTCTCGTGGGTAGCCGCGCTCGAGATGGCGATCGACGCCAACTGGTCCGCATCAGGCTCAGGAACGACCCCGCAGTCGGCGTAGGTCACTGCGGTGCCGTCGGGCAGCACCAGCAGGAAGCAGCTGCTAACGATGTCGACGCCGGGAGCCAGGCCGATGCAGAACAGCGCGGACCTGACCACATCTCTGGTGGGCCGGTCGGCGCCGGCCACGCAGGCGTCGGCCTCGCCGGCGGCCACCATGAGGGCAGCCACATGAAGCGGATCGTCCAGATCGATGCGCTCGCGCCAGGGCGAAGCCTCAGCCTGCGCCTGGACCGCAACCGAGCGGAACGCACCGGCGTCGTCCAACAACACTGGAACGGCCAGACCGTCGGCGTCCAGGTGCCGGGCCGCGGCCACGGCCCGCTCGTCCTGCCCGTCGGCAAGCACCACTCGCTTGCGAGAGGATCGCGCCGCCGACCGCCACCGCTCGACGACCGGGATGCGATCAAACACGAACTAGCTCACAGCTTCGAGGAAACGGGTGTCAACGAAGGCGTCGTAGGCAGGCAGCGCGAACTCGAGCTTGCCCTGGGCAGCGAGGAACTCCATCTGCTCCTTCATCACCTGCTGCGCGGTGCCGCCGAGCCAGGCTTCGGACAGCTGCACGTCCTTGGAGGGAAAGGTGAACGCGTCCAGCAAGGCGATGGCGGCATCGCGGTCCATGGCGGCTTCCTCCGCGATGATGTCGATGAGCGGCGATCGGTCGTCGTTGTAGGCCCGGTTGGCGTCCTCGGTCACCTGCAAGAACCCGGTGATGATGTCGGGGTACTCGGCCGCGAACATGCCGACGGTGGAGATGACGCCGAACACACGGCCGCCGATGATCTCCTGCTCAGCGCCGGGCATCACTGCGTCCCCACCAGCGACGATCACGTCGTCTGACGACACCCCGACCGCCACCCCAACCAGCAACAGATCCGAACCATCCGTCACGGTGCTCGCGAACGAAATCAGATCCTGTGAGTAGGCGATGTCGATGTCGCCGGCCACCATGGCCCGGGCCATGTCGCCACCCGACGCGAACGAGATCCAGTTCACCGTCAGACCCAGAGCCTCGTCATAAGTCTTCTCGGCCTGGGCCACTTGATTCGCCGTCGGCCACTTCAAGAAGTAGGCCACATTCAGCTCATCCGGGATCATCTCCTCGGCAGGAACCGTGGTAGGCGCTACGCCGGAGTCTTCGACTTGCTCGGGGACGCTGGTGTCGACACTCGACTCGTCAAGCACCTCCTCCTTGTCGGTGGGAGCAGTGATGGGCTGACTCTCGGGCTGAACCTCGGCGGTCTCTCCTTCACCTGTACCTGCCGCTGACTCGGTCAGCTCGTCGCCACTGCACGAAGCCACGACGAAGCCAAGCGCCATGAGCACCATGAGCACAGTCAGGAGTCGCTTCATTCTGTTCCTTGCATCTCGGTGGATGCTTGGAGTCTTATTGATTCGAGGTCTTCAGCCAACCGCCCAAGCGGTCGAGCACTTGGTCGAGACGACCCAGCAGGTCGTCGATCACGGATTCATCGGCCACCAACGGCGGCGACACGGCGAGCATCACTGCGCCCCTGCCGTCGGGCCGCACCAGCACGCCTGCAGTACGCACCCACCGGTCGAGCAGCCCGCCCGGGAGCAGTTCGGCGACCTCAGAATCGTTGAGGTCCACCCCCGAGGCACGATCACGCATCAGTTCGACGGAATAGAAGTAGCCGGTGCCCCGCACGTCCTTGACGCAGGAATGAGCCTCCATCAGCGCCCTCAGGCCCTCGCCGAGACGGTCCTCGTTGGCCAGGACGCCCGCGAAGACGTCCTCATCGCGCATGGCAGTCATGTTGGCCACTGCCACCGCAGTGGCCACCGGATGGCCGCCGAAGGTGGAGCCGTGGACATACATGGCCAGCGGCGAGTCCCACACCCGATCCACGAGCGGTCCGCGCACGACAATCCCCCCGAGGGGCTGGTACGCGCTGGTGACCCCCTTGGCGAAGGTGATCATGTCGGGTTCGGCACCGAAGCGCTCACTGCCGAACCAATGGCCCAGCCGCCCGAACGAATTGATGACCTCGTCGGCGCAGAGAAGCACGCCGTAGTCGTCGCAGATGCGGCGCAACTCCTGCCAGTATCCCTCGGGCGGAACGAGCGCCCCCCGACCGTTCTGCACTGGCTCGGCTATGACCATGGCCACGGAGTCGGGACTCGCAGCAACGATCGCCTCCTCGATGGCTTGCACGCAGTCGAGTTCCCGGGCGGGGCGGCCGGCCCCAGCGGTGCATTCCAGCGTGTTGGGTACTCGGAGCACGTTGTCGGCGAGCATCGGCAGGAACGGGTCCCGGAAGTTGGGGATGCCCGTGAGCGACAGGGCGCCCAGGGTCGTGCCGTGGTAGGCCCACCGGCGGGCTACCACCTTGTGGCGGCCCTCGTCGCCGTTGGCGAGGTGATAGCAGCGAGCGAACTTCAGAGCCGATTCCACCGCCTCTGATCCCGAGCTGACAAAGAACACCCGGTCGAGGTCCGCCGGCGCGACCGCGGCGATCATCGACGCTGCCTGGATTGCCGAAGGGTGCGCCATCCCCCAGTTCGGGTAGAACGCCAGCTTGTCCATCTGCTTGGAAGCTGCCGCGGTGAGATCGCTGCGACCGTGGCCGAGATTGGTGCAGAACAGGCCGGCGAGGGCGTCCAGGTACTGGTTCCCGTCAACGTCCCACACGTAGCAGCCCTCGCCGCGGTCGATCACCACCAAGTCGTCACGACGCCACGCGTCACCGCTCGTGAAATGGGGCAGCAAGTGATCCCGAGCTCGCTCCCGGTCCCCCATCCATGCCTCCTCGCGTTCTTGCGCGATGTTAGACCGATTTGATTAGAGAGTACAACAAGAATGAGAGTATGTCTAACCGACCGCGGCCGCGCCAGGACCCGCCGTCGTGTCCGTCGAATCCCTGGAAGGGATCAGCCGTGCGTCGGAGGCCGGTAGACGAGCTCGGGGGTCAGTTCAGCGACGCTCGCCGCGCCGCACAGGGCCATGTCTCGCTTCATGCCGGTGCGAAGGTGCTCGATGACCCAGTCGACGCCTTCCTCTCCCGCAGCAGCCAGCCCGTAGAGGTACGGTCGCCCGATCATGCACGACGTGGCTCCGAGGGCCAGGGCCTTGACGATGTCTCCGCCCCGGCGGACGCCGCCATCGCAGACGATGTCGAGATCGCCGCCGACTGCTTCGGCCACCGGTTGCACCAGTTCGATGATGGACGGAGCCGAGTCCAGTTGGCGGCCGCCGTGATTGGACAGCACGATCCCGTCGAGCCCCCGATCGCGAGCGATCACCGCGTCAGCCACACTCTGGATGCCCTTGACCAGTACAGGCCCATCCCACAGCGAGCGCATCCACTCCACGTCCTCCCACGACAGGGTCGGGTCGAACTGCTCGTTCATGAAGGCGGCCAGATCCACCGCGGTCGATCCGTCGATGTCAGTATTGCCGGCGACATTGGCGAACTCGATCGGCTCGGAGAAAGCGAATCGCAAGCTCCAACCGGGACGGATCATGCCCTCCACGACGGTGTCGAGTCCCATCTTGGGAGGCAGGGTGAACCCCCGGCGCACATCGCGCTCGCGACGGCCCAGCATGGCCGCGTCCACCGTGATGCACAGCACGTCGAAGCCAGCTTCGGCCGCCCGCAGGATCATGTCCTTCAGCAGGCCCTTGTCGCGCCACACATAGACCTGGAACCACTTCGAACCGTCGCTCACGGCGGCCACTTCCTCAACCGAGCGGGTTCCCATCGTCGAAAGCGAGTAGGGCAGCCCGGCGCGCGCCGCGGCCCGGGCTACGGCCAACTCGCCGGGCGGGTGGGCTATCCGGGTGAAGCCCGTCGGTGCCAGTATCAGCGGGAAGGGCACCTCACGGCCGAGGACGGTGCCGGTCGTGTCCACGTTGCCCATGTCGCGCAGCACGCGGGGCACGAATTCGAGCTCGCGGAAGGCGCGCGTGTTGCGATCCATCGCGACCTCGTCCTCGGCTCCCCCGTCGATGTAGTCGAACACCCCGCCCGGAAGGCGGCGACGAGCAATCCGGCGCAGGTCGTCGATGCTGGCCGCCTTCTGGAGCCGTCGCTTCGTCGCGCTGAACTCGAACCGGCGGAACCGCAGAACCGATCTGAGCGTGTCGACAATCATGGCCGCGACAATACGCGAGTAAGCGACCGGTGTCAGCCCGTGCCGAGAACCATCCTGGGGAACCACACCGAGCCGGCCGAAGCAGATCGCTCGAGGACCCCCGCCGGCGACACCGGGACCGGCCGGGACCTCATGGCGGCTCGGGCCTCGGCCTCAGCCAGGACGCTGGCTCGGCGGCGCAGCGCAGCCGCCTCCTGCTCGAGTTCGAAAGCCTCACTGCGCAGCCCCCGGCTGGTTGTCGCGAGGTCGAGGCCGAGGGAATACAGTGCCGCGCCGATGACGTGGCGCAGCCTGGTGCGGCTAGCGGTGGCCGCTCGGCCCCGCCAGACCTCTTCGTGGTGCAAGGCGGTCACGGGCCGGTGGCGCTCGGTCAATACAGCTGCTCGACGATCGAGCACATCCGCCACCGACCGACACCTCTCAGCCCGTAGCATCTTGAGCGTAGCTAGCTGAAACAGCTGAGCACTGCTTGACATGAAAGGAAAGTTATCAATAATTCATGACTAAGTCAACCACGGCCGGGCGACACGCGAAATCAACCGGCGAACAGGCCATCGACCAGGGCCTCGTGGACTTCGCGGTGGACGCGGCTCGGCGAGCCGGCCGTACGACTCTCGACTGGTACCAGTTGCGGGGTCTGTCGGTCACGGCCAAGAGTGACGGATCGCCGGTCACCGAGGCCGACTATGCGGCCGAGCGGTTCTTGCGCTCGGAGATCCTGGCCGCGTACCCCGACGACACGATCCGGGGTGAGGAGGAGGGCGAGGTGACCGGCCGTACCGGGCGCACATGGGTGATCGACCCGATCGACGGCACAAAGGCCTTCGCTCAGGGGGTTCCCCTCTTCGCCACCCTGCTGGCCCTGATCGATGATCGGGGCCCAGCGGTGGGTGTGATCTGCCTGCCTGCTCTGGACGAGTGCGTCTGGGCGGGCCGGGGCCGCGGCGCCCACTGGGACGGCGTGCCCTGCCAGGTCAGCACCCGCACCGACCTCAAGGGGTCCTATGTCTGCACGAGCGGCCTCTCGTACTGGCCGGACAGCGCCCTTCGCAGGGTTCGCGCCGCAGGAGCGCGGGTCCGGACCTGGGGTGATGCCTACGGTTACGCCCTCGTGGCCACCGGCCGGGCCGAAGCCATGGTCGACCCCGAATGCTTCGACTGGGACGTCGCCCCGATGTCCGTCATCATCGCCGAGGCCGGCGGCCGGTTCTCGGACACTTCCGGCGCAGACGACTGGCGCAGCGGCTCAGCGATAGCCACCAACGGCTTCCTGCACGACGGCCTGCTGGGGTGTTTCGGATAGCGCGAGATCGTCAAGAGTCAGCGTCGCGTGACAGCGCGAACCCCTCGAACCTGCAGGGCCGCAGTCTCCGGGCCGCCACCTGCCTCAACAAGCTCTCGGGATCGGCGATCGACGCCAGCCCCGCCGCTCCGGGCGCGGGGTCGATGTTCATGAGGTGCAGCGCCGTCGAGGCGGCCACGACAGCCGCTCCCTCTGCTGGGCGCGCCTGAGCGCCGAGTACCACGACGTGGCGGCTGCCATCGCGCCAGCCGCGGAGTTCGACGCGCACCGCTCCCACGCCGCCCTCGGGGTGGGGAGGGCGCATCATGGGCAACGGAGCGGTCAACCGATCGCGCCGGGTGGCAGCCATACGGGCCGTCACCCGGTCGACACCCGGGAACGCCGGCACGAGCAACAGTGCATCCGGGAGCGCGCCCCGGTAACAGTCCCGTCCGGCCACCGGCTCGGGGAACCAGCACAGCTCACGTCCCGAGCCGCCCGGGCGGCGGGTCCAACGACCGTCCCGCCAGTCGATGGCCAGGCTGCTGAGGGCGCGGTGGTGCTGGCGTGCGCAGGCCGGGCCGCCCGTGCCGACCTTGGCAACATGAATCTCGTCGATCGAGCTGAACTCAGCGGAGCCCACGCGAGCCAACAGACAGGTAAGGCCAGGCATGAACCCGGCGCCCACTACCAACTGCACGCCATGCTTGCCGGCCTGCTGATCGAGCGCCAGCAGATCACGGGTCTCGGTGATCTCGCTGGTGGTTGTGACGACCGCTGCGGCCGACCTGACCGCGCTCAGGGCCACCGCGGCCTGCGTGCCCGCCGCGGTTGCCACCACCACGAGGTCTGTGGAGTCGGGCACGGCGGAGCCTTCGCCAAGGATCACACCGTCGTCGAACAAACCCGAGACTTCCTGCAACCTGGCCGGATCCGTGTCCCGCACTTCGACGGAACCGACACGAGTGCTGGCCATGAGCATGTGAACGATCCGGGCTCCGGTCGCGCCCGCACCGAACACAACGACGCTCGCGCCGGAGGCGCTACCGGCAGCTGTCATCCCTGCTCTTGTTCGCTTCGCTCACGGGCCGCTCGGGCCCGGTTCCCGCTCTTGTTCACTGCGCTCACGGGCCGCTCGGGCCCGGGGCCTCGCTCGGCGCCTCGCGAAGATCCGCACCAATCGCGCTCTTGTTCGCTCGGCCTCTCACGCCAGCTCGTCGTCCCGCAGCTCGCGCCAGCCTCCCGTCTGGGGCGGCACACCGCCACGGCCACGTACTCGGATGGCCGCAGCCACCGCCATGCCAACGACGACGGCTACAAATGTCCGGCGGATCAAGGTGATGAATCCTGCGGCCAACATGGCCTCCGAGCGGTTTCGGGCTGTCGGTCTGGAGTGTGGGGCTAGCTGGAGTCGAACCAGCGACCTCACCCTTATCAGGGGTGCGCTCTAACCGACTGAGCTATAGCCCCAGCGGCGCCTCACGCTAGCCGCGGCCTCTAGGCTTCCCGCTCACGCTCGCTGCGCTCACGGGCCGCTCGGGCCCGGACGGTTCGACACTGGGGGGCGGCGCAGCCACAAGAACGCGCCGACGAGCGCGGCGTGGGCGGGGGCGAGCCGTCTCTTCCTCGACCACGGTCAGGCGCACTCCCCCGGTGACATCACTGATCAGGTTGAACAGCACCGCTCCAAGCACCGTCAGCCCGCTGCCTGCCAGGACCAGCACCAGACCTCCGACCGCGGCAATCCGGAAGATCTGGTCCGCGTTGATCTTGAACGACTCCAACGCGAACAGCTCCACCACCAAGTTCTCGAGCTTGGCCACAAGTTCGGAACTCACGGCGAGGTTCCACAGCGTCACCCCCACGAAGAGCATGACGACCCAAGCGCAGAAGTAGAGGATCAACGACACCTTCAACACCGACCAGGGCTCGACGTGCCTTACAAGGCGACGAACCCGGCGAGCACGCAGACGCCGGTTGGCCCGAGCTCGCATGGCGCGGCCGACCGCTGAACGCGGCGCTGGTCTCGGGCGCTGACCGAGCAGTGCTTCGCCACCGATGCTCGAGCCTTCGGCAGGGTCCGGAGCCGACGCATCACTGGAAGAAGAACCGCGGTGTTGGTCACCGACGCCGGAAGTCGACTCTTCGCTCATGTTTGTCCCTGGCCCCTCCGACGACCCAGCAGTCTAGTTATGCGTTGCATCAGGGGGCGCAGTCCACTCAACCAGGCGTTCGGACCGGGCTGTCTGGCTGGCCCGGCCCACTTGCACCGCAACGGTCACGAGCAAGACATCGGAGTCGCCAACCGCCTCCTGTTCGGTGTAGGACAGCAGCAACCCCCCATTGGCTGCCGCAAGGGCGGCCGCTTCCTCGCGGCCAGCGGCCGCGCCAGCCAGGGCCGCAGCGTCGGCCGCGGTCCGGGCTCGGGCACTCTCGTCCAGCAACTGCCCGACCTCGACAGTCGCCACAACAGCCACCATTGACACCAGCAACATCACGACCATCAGGGGCGCGGCTTGCCCCCGATCCCGGGGCTCGGGCCTCGCCCGGGCCGTCATGGCCTATCTGGCTTGCCTTCTGGATCGCTCCCGGGCTTCGTGGCGTCGCCATTCATGTCGTCGCCGACCAGGGCAATGGCCACCACCTCGTCGCCCTGGTCGGGACTCATGACCTTTACTCCCATTCCAAGGCGACTTCGAACAGAGATGTCCGATACGGGGATTCGGATGACCACACCCTCCCGGCTGATTGCGAGTACCTCGTCTGCTGCGTCAACCAAGAGCGTGCCGACAACCTCGCCCCTGCCCTCGGTGAGCCTGATCCCCATCACGCCCTGCCCGGCCCGACCCTTGCAGTTGAAGTCGTCGACCGGCGTCCGTTTCCCATAGCCGAGAGTCGTCACATGGAGGAGCGTCGCCTCGGGGCGAGCCAGTGCGCAGGACACGACGGCGTCCCCAGCACGTTTGAACTTCAGCCCTATCACCCCTGCGGCGGCCCGACCCATCTCGCGCACCTGGTTCTGAGCGAACCGCGCCGTCTGGCCCAGCCGTGATGACAGCAGGATGTCGTGTACCCCGTCGGTTGGTACCACCGCCACGAGCTCGTCGTCATCACGCAGGTGTATGGCGATGAGGCCTGCCTTGCGGGACGAGTCGTAGGCCGTGAACTTCGTGCGCTTCACACGGCCCTTGGCCGTAGCGAACAGCAGGTAGCGATTCATCTCGTAGTCACGCGTGTCGATCACCGCCTGGATTCGCTCGCCATCCTGCAACGCCAGCAGGTTCACGATCGAAGTGCCCCGTGCGGTGCGCGAGGCCACCGGCACTTCATGGGCCTTGAGCCGGTAGACCCTGCCCCGGTTGCTGAAGAACAACAAGTACGAGTGGGCCGTTGTGTGGATCAGGTGCATGACACTGTCGGCCTGCTTGAGCTTCGCGCCGGCTACCCCGCGGCCGCCGCGGCCCTGGAGACGGAACTCGTCGGTGGGCACCGTCTTGACGTAACCCGACGCGGACATGGTGAACACCAGGTCGTCGTCATCGATCAGGTCTTCGATGTCGAGTTCGCCCGGGTCGATCTCCAACACCGCCCTCCGCTCGATCCCGAACTTCTCGGAGATCTCCTGGAGCTCATCGCGGATCGCCATCCGAAGGCGACGATCGTCGGACAGCAACGCCTCCAGATCGGCAATCAGGCTGCGCTTCTCAGCGGCCTCGGTCTCGAGCTGGGTGCGGCCCAGACGGGTCAGGCGGGACAGTGCCATTTCAAGAATGTGGTTGGCCTGAGCCTCTGAGAACTCGTACGGCTCCGCTATCAGCGACGCTCGGGCCGCAGCGGTGTCCTCGCTGGCCCGGATCGTTGCGATGATCTCGTCGATGACACCAAGAGCGCGAAGCAGTCCCTCCACGATGTGGAGCCGCGATCGGGCTGCGTCCAGGCGGAACTCCGAGCGCCGGGTCACCACCTCGACCTGGTGCGCGACGTACGCGACCAGCGCATCGCGCAGGGTGAGCGTGCGCGGCACCCCGTCCACCAGGGCCACCATGTTCATGGCGAAGCTGGACTGCAGCGGGGTGTGTTTCCAAAGGTTGTTGAGCACTACCTCCGGGTTGGCGTCCCGCTTGAGCTTGATCACGAAACGGGTGTCGTCGCCGGAGGATTCGTCGTTGACGTCGGCAATGCCCTCCAGCTCGCGGGCGTTGACCAGGTCCGCGATCTTGCGGGCGACCGTGCCGGCCGACACCTGGTAGGGCAGCGCCGTCACGACGAGCGCGTTGCGACCCGAAATCTCGGCAAGCGTCACCTCGGCTCGCATCTTCACCGAGCCGCGGCCGGTTCGGTAGGCCGACTCGAACCCGCTGCGGCCCAAGATCTGCCCACCGGTGGGAAAGTCCGGGCCATGCACGCGCGCCATCAGGTCCTCAGTGCCGGCGTCGGGATTCTCGAGTAGCAGCACCACCGCGTCGATCACTTCGGTGAGGTTGTGGGGTGGGATGTTGGTGGCCATGCCCACCGCGATCCCCTGGCTGCCGTTGACCAGGAGGTTCGGCAGGCGGGCCGGCAGGACGGCTGGCTCGGTGAAGTCTCCGGAGTAGTTGTCGACAAAATCGACCGTGTCCTCACCGATGTCGGCAAGCATCGACATGGCCAGCGCATCCAAGCGGCACTCGGTGTAGCGGGCTGCGGCTGGTGGGTCCTCGGGCGAGCCGTAGTTGCCGTGGAAGTCGATGAGGGGGTGCTGCAGCGAGAAGGGCTGGGCCATCCGGGCCAGGGCGTCGTAGATCGCTGCGTCGCCGTGGGGATGGAACCGGGCCATCACGTCGCCCACGACCCGGGCGCACTTGACGTGGCCCCGGTCGGGACGGAAGCCCTGGTCATACATCGACCACAGGATCCGGCGATGTACCGGCTTGAGACCATCGCGGGCGTCGGGCAGCGCACGGCTGATGATCACCGACATGGCGTAGTCCAGGAAGGAGCTCTCCATCTCCTCCTGGATCTCGACGACGGTCACCCCGGAGATGTCACCGGGTGGGGGGCCGACCGGGCTGGCTTCGCCGATTCCGCCTGTGACTTCGCTCATGGTGATGCTCCCGTGGGGGTCAGAAGTCGAGGTTGCGGACTTCTCGGGCATTGGTGACGATGAAGTTCTTGCGCAACTCCACGTCGTCGCCCATGAGCACCGAGATGACCTGATCGGCAATCGCGGCTTCCTCGACCGACACCTGCAGCAGGCTGCGAGTCCCCGGGTCCATCGTGGTGGAGCGCAGCTCGTCCCAATCCATCTCGCCCAATCCCTTGAGCCGCTGGAACTCGCGCTTGTGTTTGGGCCTCTCGGCCAGGAACACATCCTTGGCGGCGTCGTCAAGCAGGTAGACCGTCTTCGAGTTCGACACCTTGGTGGAGTACAGGGGAGGCTGGGCCACATACACGTAGCCCGCTTCCACCAGCGGGCGCATCTGGCGATAGAAGAACGTGAGCAGCAGCGTGCGAATGTGGCTCCCGTCCACGTCGGCATCGGCCAGCACGATCACCTTGTGGTAGCGGGCCTTGTCGACATCGCAGCCGTCGTCGGTGCTCTCGCGACTGCCCGCTGAGCTGCCGTTGGTGCTGGTGCCGTTGCCGCCGTTGGAGCCGACCGGGTCGCCGATCCCGGCGCCTATGGCCGCGATGAGGGCCTGTATCTCGTGGTTCTTGAGCATCCGGTCGATGCGGGCCCGTTCAACGTTGAGGATCTTGCCCCGGATCGGCAGGACGGCCTGTGTCTCGGGATTTCGGGCCCGCACCGCGGAGCCTCCCGCGGAGTCCCCCTCCACGATGAACAACTCCCGCCGGGCCGGGTCGGTGGCCGAGCAGTCCTTGAGCTTGTCGGGCATGCCCGCCCCGTCCAGCAGGGACTTGGAGCGAACCTCGGAGCGGACCCTGGCCGCGGCCTCTCGGGCCGCGGAGGCCGCCACAGCCTTCAACACCGCCCGCTTCGCTTCGGCCGGATGCTCCTCGAGCCACACAGCCAGGTGCCGGTTGGTGACCCGCTCAGTGAACGACCGCATCGACATGTTGCCGAGCTTGGCCTTCGTCTGGCCCTCGAACTGTGGCTTACCAACTCGCACGCTGACGATCGCCGTGAGGCCTTCGCGGATGTCCTCGCCGTGGAGGTTCTCGGCCCTCTCCTTGAGCAACCCCTTCTCCCGGGCGTAGGCATTGACCGTCCGAGTGAGCGCGGAGCGGAAACCCTGCTCGTGCATGCCACCGTCGATGGTGGAAATGCCGTTGGCGAAGCTGTGCAGACCGTCGGTGTTGAAGCCGGTGTTCCACTGGAACGCCACCTCCACCTCGTGCGGATTGTCGTCGATGTTCTCCGCGTCGACAAAGTGGCCCACCGCATCGAAGAGGCGCACCTTCGATTGGTTGAGGCGGCTCACATAGTCGACAATGCCGCCCTCGTAGCAGAAGGACGTCCAGTCCGAGTGCCCGTGCGGCCCAGGCCTCAGATCGCGGACCCGGATCTCAAGCCCGCGGTTCAGGAACGCCATCATCTCAAGGCGCTCGGCCACCGTCTGGTACCGGAAAGACACATCCTCGAGGATCGTGGAGTCCGGCCAGAAGTGGATGGTCGTACCCGTCCGGATCCTGCCGTCCTCCTCAGGGGCCGGACCCAGCGCGGACAGAGCCTCCTCTACCTGGCCACCATCGACGAAAGTCATGCCGTGCCGCTGTCCGGAGCGGCATATGTCAACTTCCATTCGCCTCGACAGGGCATTGACCACCGACACGCCGACACCGTGAAGGCCGCCGGAGATCTTGTAGCCGTCGCCCCCGAACTTCCCGCCCGCATGCAGGAGCGTCATCACCAACTCAGCCGCGGGAATGTGATCGTGAAGCGGATGAGGCTCCACGGGAATGCCACGGCCGTCATCGATCACCTCGCACGAACCGTCCTCGTGAAGCGTCACGTCGATGCGGGTGCAGTACCCGGCCATCGCTTCGTCCACCGAGTTGTCCACGACCTCCCAAACGAGATGATGAAGACCGGTTGGGCCGGTCGACCCGATGTACATGCTGGGCCGCTCGCGCACGGCCTCGAGGCCTTCGAGGACGGTGATCTCAAGCGCGCCGTACGACGGATCGCCACCAGGGCGTGTAGCGACGGTTGGCTCGCTGGCAGTCGTATCGGATGTCACGCCGAACCGGCCTTCCTCATGCAGCCCCGCCGAGGGCGGGTAGCGCTCAATCGAAGGGTCTGCCATGGAAGGAATGCGCGAGCTCGGGACACTCACTGGCACGACCCGGCCACAGCAGACGAGGACCGGGCGGGCCGGGGGCGCCGAACCGGGCCAGAGCCCTTAATCGCGCCTCCGATCACGGCCACGATCCTACCAGCGCGCAGGGGTCAGCGGCGCGTTATTCCACCCCCTCTTCCACAGCTCCAAACCCGACCGAGCGGTGCTCCGGAACCGAGCCCCGCTCCGGTGATCGGCGACTACCCCTTGACCGGCGCCACCCGCACCGTCATCGACCTCAGCCGGTCGGTGGACGAGAGTTCGTTGACCCGCGCCAGCACCCGGTCGGCAAGCCACCTCACCTCGCTGGCCCACGTTGAATCGGAAGCCATCACCACCAGACGATCACCCTCCACCGCGACAGGCCGGCAGTGGCGAGCCACATCGGCACCCACCACTTCCTCCCATCGATGAAACACCGTCGACAGCAGGTCGACCGATGGTGCCCCGAGCGAGCCCAACACGCGCTCAAGAGCATCGGCCAGCTCGATGGGTTCGTCGCCCTTCGACGCCATCACAACACGGGGTCGTCGACAGCCCGAGCGATGCCATCAGCCACTCGGATCGCGAGGTCGGGCCGGACGCCCGCGGGCAGTTCGGCCGAGGCCGTGGTCAGGACTCGCTGGCCGGGCGGGAGCGTTTCCAACAATGCGGCCGCGCGGCCAGCGTCAAGCTCGGAGAACACATCATCGAGCAACAGCACAGGCTCGACGCCTCTGTGCTCGCGAACCTCTGCATCTGCGGCCAGGCGCAGGGCTAGAGCCAGAGACCTCTGCTCGCCCTGGGATGCATGGCTCCGGGCTGGGAGCCCGCCTATCTCCAGCAGAACATCATCGCGGTGGGGACCCACCGTGCTCCTGGACCGCTTCAGATCCTCGGCTCGAGCCGCGGCCAGCGCGCCGGCCAGCGAATCGTCATTCCAGGACGACTGGTAGGTCGCGTTGGCGTCATCCTGACCACGCGAAATGTGGCCGTAGTACCGGCAAATCTGAGGTTCCATCGCGGCGAGCAAGTCACGGCGACGCATTCGAAGCTCGTCTCCCACCGCAGTCAGCTTGGCGTCCCACACGTCCAGGGTGATGGCAACATCACCGGTGGCGCGGCCCTGCGCCTGACGTAGCAGCGTGTTGCGTTGACGCAGGATCCGGTCCAGCTCGCTGCGCAGCGTCCCCCAGGACGGTCGCACTGTCGCGAGGGCGTCGTCCATCCAGCGCCGCCGGACCGCGGGTTCGCCCTTCACCAACTCGAGGTCCTCGGGAGAGAAAGCGGTTGCCGTAAGCACACCGAGCAGATCACGGCGGCGCGCCACCGGTTGGCGGTTCACCCTCACCCGGTTCGGGCGGGCCCGGGCCAGTTCCACCTCGATCAACACTTCACGGTCGGCCTCGCCGAGCCCCGAGCAGCGAATGACGGCCGACGGCGCCCCGTTACGAACAAGGGCCCCGTCGGTAGCGCCCCTGAACGAGCCCAGCCCAGCCGCGAAGCCCAAGGCCTCAAGCAGGTTGGTCTTCCCGTGACCGTTCGGCCCGACGATCGCAGTTAGCCCTGGAGCGAAGTCCACCTCTGCTTCGATGTAAGACCGGAAGTCGACCAGGGACAACGAGCGAAATCGCACGGCGGCTAGTTCCAGCGCCAGCGAGCGTACACCGGTGCCCGCCCGACTCTCGGTGTCGATCCCGTCAGCTCACTCGCACCGGCATCAGCAGGTAGAGGAGGCTCTCATCCCCCACCGAACGAAGAAGAGCCGGCTTCACCGCGTCGGCCGTCTCCAGGGTGACCTCCTCCCCTGTCGTGGCTTCGATGCCATCGATGAGGTAGGCGGGGTTGAATGCGACGGTTAGATCCTCGCCCGTATAGCCGGCCTCCATGGACTCGTTGGCTTTGCCGACGTCATGGGTGATGGCAATGACCTCGAGGTTCCCATCGCTCATGACCAACCGCACCGGTGTCGAGTCTTGGGCGAGGAGGCGAACCCGTCTCACCACTTCCAGTAGCTGCTCGCGGTTGGCCGTCAAGCAATTGGGATGATCGTTGGGGATCAGCCCCTGGTAGTTCGGGAAGTCGCCCGGAATGAGCCGGGTCGTGAGTTGGACGTTTCCCACCACGAACTGCGCATAGTGCTCGGCCAGCTTCAACGTCACTTCATCCGAGTCCGCTATGAGGCGTTGAAGTTCACCCAGGGCGCGACTCGGTACCAGCACCTTCTGGTGCTCGCCGAGAATCGATGAGCCGGCCAGATCCCTCACCGAGAGCCGGTAGGAATCAGTCGAGACGAGCCGCAACCGGCCCTCCCCCTCCGAAGCCATGAGCACACCGGTAAGGATCGGACGGGAGTCATCGGACGACGCTGACCTCACGACCTGGCTGAGAGCATCCCTGAACTCGGCACCGCTGAACGTCACAGCCGGGCTGAACGCCACCGAGCCGCCGTCCTCGCCCCCCTCCTGAGTGAACGACAGCTGCGGGTAGTCCTCTTCAGGGATCAACCGGATCGAGAACTCCGACGAGCCGGCCACGATCGAGGCCTCGCCCTCAGTCACTGAGAACTCCACCGCTCCCGCGGGCACCGCCCGGACTACGTCTGTGAGCAGCCGAGCCGGCGTAACTGCGGCCCCGCCGGCAGTGCCCAACACCTCGGAAGTCACCGACAGGGTCAAATCCAGATCGCTACCGGTAACGGTGAGAACACCGTCAGCCAAGTCGAGATGGGCTCCTGTCAGCGCGGCCCGGTTCGAACTCGCACCCGCGGCGGCTCGGACCGCCACCATCAGAGCGTCCAACAGGGTGTCTCGTTCGCAACGGAACTTCATGCCCATGGCTATCTTGCTTCTCCTCTAGCTGGGTTCAAAGGGTTGTAGAAGACACTAGGCACTGTGGATTGGGGATTTGTGTCAGCTCGCCTTGGAACCGCAGTGCTCTCGGTATGCCCAGGTTTGCCGTGTGATTCAGCGATGCGGCGGCGAACTGCGATTGAGGTGTTGATTTCGACCGGGTTGCGCACAGCCGTCCAGGAGATGGTGATGAAGCAGTCCCCATGGTTCTCCCCCGCGGTGGGTGACTTGTGCTCACGAGATCCCGCTAACTCGCTTCTGGAGGTCGTGGACCTTGTCGAAGATCTCTTTGCGCTCGGTCATGTGGTGTTCGATCTTGCGCACGGCGTGGATGACGGTGGTGTGGTCACGGTTACCGAACGCTCGGCCGATCTCGGGATAGGACAGGTCGGTCATGTTCCTGGTGACGTACATGGCGATCTGGCGGGAATCGACGAGGGGCCTTCTCCGGCTGCCTCCGGTGATCTGCTCGACTGAGAAGCTGAAGAGCTCAGCGGTGGCGTTGAGGATGCCCTTGACCGTGACCGGGGCCTTGACCGTGTTGCTGATCAGGTCGGCCAGGACGCGCTTGGCGAGTTCGTAGGAGCAGCGCTGACCGGTGATGTTGGCGTAAGCGGTGACCTTGATGAGGGCACCCTCGAGTTCCCGGATCGAATCGGTGACATTCTCGGCGATGAACGAGAGGACTTCCCCAGGGATCTCAATGGCTGCCGACTCCGCCTTCTTCTCCAGGATGGCCAGCCGGGTCACTAGATCCGGGGGTTGGATGTCGGTGATGAGGCCCGACTTGAACCGGCTCCGGAGGCGGTCCTCCAGAGTGGGCATGGCGTCGGGCGAGCGATCCGAGGAAAGAATGATCTGCGCGCCGTTCTGAAGGAGGTCGTTGAATGTGTGGAAGAACTCTTCCTGCAGGCCGTCCTTGCCCTCCATGAACTGGATGTCGTCGACCAGGAGCACGTCGTTGCTCCGGTACACCTGTTTGAACTCTGGCTGGGTGCTGTTGCGAATCGCTTGCACGAACTCGTTCAGAAAGGTTTCGCTGGTGACGTAACGGACCTTGTAGGAGGGATAGTGGTGGTTCACGTAGTGGGCGATGGCCCGCAGCAGATGGGTCTTTCCCAGTCCGGAGTCCCCATGGATGAACAGGGGGTTGTACGCGCCGGCGGGGGTCTCGGCTACCGCGAGCGCGGCCGCGTGCGAGAAGCGGTTGGAGGTTCCGGTAACGAAGTGCTCGAAGGTCAGGCGGGTATCGGGCCCCGAGTCTCCATTCGTGCTTGTGGTTGCGGGCTCGCGGCCCGTGTCGTGTAGAGCGGTGGTCTCGCCGGCGGGAGCTATGGCGTCGAAAGTTGAGAAGTCGTCGCTCTGGTCCCAGTCCGGGTCGATCTCGATTCGAACGATCACGTCCGGCTCGGTCTCGTCGAGGGCATCGGTCAGCAGGTCGAAATAGCGGCGCTCGATGCGGGCCTTCTGCAGGCTTGTCGGCACCACCAGGGTCAAGGAGCGTTGGTCAAAGGCAGTCGCGCGGGCCCCGCTGAAAGTGGTTCTCCAAACGGCATCGCTCACCTGGCTACGGATGTTCTGGGCGCAACTGGTCCAGATTCGCTCCGCTTCGGGATCGGTGTTCACCTATCGATCTCCTTTCTCCACAGAGTGATCCACAGGTGTGGACAAGAGAGTTCTGTGGCCCGTGATGGAGGAGGACCGGACCCAGATCCAGTTGCGGTGTCGGCCTGCGGAACGTACCAGCATCCACGGGGGCTGCAAGTCACTCGGCGATAGGCGGATAAACGACTAGTTCAGACTGGATGAACCCCGAGTTAACTACGCCTATGTAAGATATATGACACCAGTGGTTTTTGATGGGGAAACCGCTGGGCTCGTGGCCCGCGGCTGACCGGGGCCGAGTGGGCGGCGTGGTTGTCGCGACGCAGGGTCAGCCCTACGGTGGTCACAGACCTGCCGCTCATCCACAGCATCGACCCGGATGGCGGCCGTTGTGGCGTGCTCGAGCCGGAGCAGGCCGAGGAGGATCTCATGAAGCGCCCTTTTCAGCCGAATATACGAAAAAGGCACAAGAAACACGGTTTTCGAGCTAGAATGAGGACGCGCGGGGGGCGTGCTGTGATACGGGCACGCCGCCGCCGAGGGCGGAGCCGACTGGCCGCGTGAGTGGCTCGGCGATCAGCCGCAGCGCGTGTCACAAGACTCGAACGACGGCCAGCGCTCGTCGCGGTCCTCTGCGGGTGTCGTACCGCGCCACTGCTGGAGGAGCTCGCGTGTTGTACGTGGTGCCCAAGTCGGTGGGAACGGCCGTGGCTCGGAATAGGGCTCGTCGGCGAGTGCGGGAAGCTCTGCGTGAGCTCGCTCGCGACGGCACGGTGATGCTGGGGGTCGGAGAGTATCGCCTCGGGATTCTCGCGCCGTTGGACGGCTTGTCAGCGACTGAGTTGCGGGTGACCGTGAGCGAGTTGTTGAGGGACGCTCACCGATGAGGGGACGCGCAGCACGGCTCGCCTATCGCGGAGTGCGGGCCTACCAGCTGGTCAGCGCCGGCCGCCCGCCGGTGTGCCGCCACGTCCCGTCGTGTTCGGCCTATGCGCTGGAGTCACTGCACGAGCACGGCCTGGTTAGAGGGTTGTGGCTAACAGCGCGCCGCTTGAGCCGCTGCCACCCGTGGAGACCGATGGGGTGGGATCCGGTCCCAGCCAGCCGCGGCGATTCTGTGAAACACCGGGTGACGGCCGGACCGCCTGTGGCCCGAGCGGCCGGTGAGCGCAGCGAACAGGAGCGGGAAGCACCACCTGTGGCCCGAGCGGCCCGTGAGCGGGAAGCACCACGCCGTTCCGGGTGGCGGCATCACCTGCCCACGCAAGTTCTGAGGGAGACAGGCGATGTTTGATCCCCTGTTCGACGTCGTCACGGCGGTGCTCGCCTGGTTCTACTCCGTCGTGCCGTCCTACGGCATGGCGATTGCCCTGCTGACGCTGACTGCTGTAGTCGCCGTGACTCCGCTCACGTTGAAGATGACACGGCAAATGCTGCAGATGCAGCAGCACATGCCGGAGCTGAAGAAGCTCCAGAGCCAGCACAAGGGCGACCGTCAGGCCATGAACGAGATCACCATGTCCTACTACAAGGAGCATGGACTCAATCCAGTCGGGTGCCTGCTTCCGATGCTCGTGCAAGGCCCGATCTTCTTGGTGATGTACCGGGTGGTGGACGGGCTCACCAGACGCACCACCGAGATCGGCACCCAGCTCGGGTTCACTTCGCGCCGCTATGCCGACAGCGTGTCCGGAGGGGTGTCCGAGTACGCTGAGACCCCGATTGCCAGAGGCGACCTGCCGTTCGATCCGGACTTCCTGTCGAGGGACAGCAACCTCTATGAGAACCTGAGCGCCGACGTTGAGATGGTGTCGTTGGGAGTCGATCTATCCCGGAGCGCCAGCACTGTGATTTCCGAGAGCATCGTCGGGGCGCTCCCCTATCTGGTGATGCTTCTGGTCGTGCTGGTCACGAGCCTCTATCAGCAGCGTCAAATCCAAGGCCGGCAGAGCGGCGCAGCCGTCAATCCACAGCAGCAGATGATGATGAAGCTGATCCCCTACATGTTGCCGGTGTTCTCGTACGTGATGCCCGCAGCTGTCGTGACCTATTTCATCGTCTCGAACCTGGTCCGGATCGCGCAACAGGCTTATATCACCCGGTCCTTCTACCGAGGTGAGGACTCACTCGGGGCTCAAGTCGCAAAGCAACGATCTGCAGCCGCGACCGAGGAGGACGACAGGACGGAGGCCAAGCCCCGATCGCCCAAGTCGATCACCGGTCGCAAGGGTGCTCCCACGCCGAAACAGGATGGGAAGCCGTCACAGGCCAAGGCCCCGGCGCGGAAGCGAACACAGGGCAACGCCAAGGCTCCGACCCGGAGGGGAACGCCCACTCAGGCCGCCCCCACGGGGCGGGCAGGACGCACCGGCAAGGCACCCGCTCGGGGCCGTTCCGGCCGCCGGCCCGGCAGCGGCCGCGTCACGCCGCCTGGCTCGGGCGCGAAACGCCCCAGCCCGAACCGCAGCCGTAGCAAGAGGAAAAGGCGCTGATTCTCGCGCCACACGAAGGAGTTCTTCTGGAATGGAATGGTTGGAAGTCAGAGCAACAACAGTGGAGAGTGCCAAAGAGCAAGCTCTCGTTCATCTTGGTGTCGACGAGTCTGACGCAGAGTTCGAGGTGCTCTCTGAACCAAGGATGGGGCTGTTCGGGAGGATCAAGGAGGAGGCCCGGGTCCGGGCGCGGGTGCTTCCTACGCCAGTGCGACCGAAAGAGGGTCGAAACCGGGGACACAGCAATCGCAGGTCGGGCTCTTCAAAGCGATCCGAGCCCGCGCCGGACTCAAGTGAAACCCCGCCGCAGCCCGCTGCTCGCTCCAGCCGCAAGGATGCGGCTGCCTCAGAGCCGCGACGGTCAGCCAGCGCCGAGAACGGCGCTCGGGACAAGCGCCAAGCAAGAAGCCCAAGAGCACGTGATACGAATGAGGATGGAAAAGCAATGACAGTAGATCAAAATAGAGGTCCTTCGCTACTAGAGCAAGCTGACCTCGCAGAGTCCTTCGTCCAAGGAATTGCGGAAGCGCTGGGCATCGTCGTCACGTTCAAGCGGCATGACTTGGAGAACGGGATCATGCGAATAGAGGCCAACGGCGACGGCATCGGGGTCCTGATCGGTCGCCGGGGCGGCACGGCCCAAGCCATAGATGAACTGGTCCGGACGGTGCTGCAACGATCCGGCGGCACGACCCGAGAGGGAAAGATCCGTATGGATATGGGCGGCGTTCGAGCTCGCCGAGCTGCAGCTCTATCGGAATTCACCCGCAAGGTGGCTGAGGAATCCATCCAGACGCAGTCGGAGATCGGCCTCGAGCCGATGAACCGGATGGATCGAAAGATCGTCCACGATGCCGTTTCTGAGATTGAGAACGTGGAGAGTCGGAGCGAAGGAGATGATCCTCACCGGCGGGTGATCATCACAGCCGTTCTGGACTGACGGGCCGGCGCGGCACCGGCTTCCTGCACGTGTTCCGAGTGGCGTGGTGTCCTCTTCCTATCCTCTAGCCGAGATGGATCCTGAACTCCTGGAGCGACTGGATCGGGCGTGGCAGCCGGCGCGAGCCGCCGGTGTCATGGGTGGCGATTCAATCGAGGCCTTGCGCTTACACGCCGGCGGGTACATCCTGGATAAGTGGCGAACCAGGGCGGAGGGACAGTTTGTCGACTGTGGCGCCGGTGCGGGTGCCCTGGGGGTACTGCTGGCGCTTGAGCTACCAGGAACCCAGTGGTGCTTGGTAGACGCGAAGGATCGCCGGTGCGAAATGGCACAACGTGCGGTTATTGCGGCGAGGCTCACGGAGCGGGTCGTTGTGGAGCACTCCCCGTTGGACGACCTGTCTCGAGGCGAATGCCGGGGAGGGTTTGCGGGTGCGGTGGCGCGCTCATTTGGTCCGGCCCCCGAACTGGCGGAGTGCGCCCTGCCGCTCTTGAGGACCGGCGGATCACTCGTTGTCTCCGTTTCGGAGTCAAGCTCCCAGCAATGGCAGCGGATGCCGCTGGCGGCACGGGCTGGTTGTGAAGTTGCTGCGAGCTGGATGACGCCCTACGGCAGATACCTTGCCGTCAGGCGATCGGGCCCGGTTCCGCCGGAGCTTCCTCGTCGCCGATCCGCTCGACTTCGGTCCCCGTTGGAGTAGACAGGCTCAGGGTTCTCTGTTTCACGTGAAACTTGAGGGGTACTTGACTTGCCGGGGGTCGTATGGGACCTT
This sequence comes from Candidatus Aldehydirespirator sp., assembly GCA_965220645.1. Taxonomy (GTDB): domain Bacteria; phylum Actinomycetota; class Acidimicrobiia; order Acidimicrobiales; family Aldehydirespiratoraceae; genus Aldehydirespirator. Next base: position 407,762 of record OZ244836.1, read on the forward strand.
ACCGGGAGTCTCTGCGAGCACAGGGAGCTGATGACGTGGGTATGACAGAAACTCCCGACGCAAGTCGCGCCCGCGTCTTGGCAGTCGCCAACCAGAAGGGCGGTGTGGGCAAGACGACTGCAACCGTGAACCTGTCCGCGTGCTTTGCTGAGAAGGGTCTCAAGACCCTGATCGTTGACCTTGATCCCCAGGCCAACGCGACCACCGGCGTGGGATTGGATTCTCGAGGACTTGATGGATCGATCTACGAAGTCTTGCTCCAAGATCTCGAACTCGAAGAGATCATCGAGCCGACAATGATCAAGGGCCTGCACATCGCACCCTCCAATCTTGATCTCGCCGGCGCCGAGATCGAACTGGTACCTGTCCTCAGCAGGGAACGGAGGCTCCAGGACGCAATGTTGGGAGCGGTCACAGAGTACGACCTCATCATGATCGACTGCCCGCCCTCGCTCGGCCTGCTGACGATCAACGGGCTTACAGCAGCTAACGAGGTCATCGTTCCCGTGCAGACTGAGTACTTCGCGCTCGAGGGATTGACCCAACTCGTCAAGAACATTGGACTGGTGCAGCGCAGCCTCAACCCCGGATTGGAGCTGACGAGACTGTTCCTCACTATGTATGACGCTCGCACGAATCTCTCTCGAGACGTTGCCCGAGAGGTTCGAACCCACTACGGAGACAAGGTCTGCTGGCAGGTCGTGCCGCGCACCGTACGGCTCAGCGAGGCGCCATCGTTCGGTCAGCCGATCATTCTCTACGATCCCTCATCCAAGGGGGCTCGAGCATTCCGCGACCTGGCAAAGGAGGTGCTCCGTGGCACGTCGTAGTGGTCTGGGTAAGGGTCTAGGGGCCTTGATTCCGACCGATCCGGATCCAGCGGAGTCGATCTTTCAAGAGATCGACCTCATCCATATCGTTCCGAATCCCTACCAGCCGAGAGAACATTTTGATGAGGAGACCCTGACCTCGTTGGCTGCGTCTATAGCTGAAGTTGGGGTCGTGCAGCCTGTTATTGTGCGAAAAGCATTAGAAGGATATGAAATCATTGCAGGGGAGCGACGTTGGCGAGCCGCACAGCGCGCTGGCCTTCGAAGCGTTCCTGCGCTCGTGCGGGACGCGGATGACAAGGGAGCGCTCGAGGCCGCCGTCGTTGAGAACGTCCACCGCCAAGATCTCAACGCTCTTGAAGAGGCCGCGGCCTACCGGCAGTTGATCGATGACTTCGGCTTGACCCAGGAAGATGTTGCGACTCGAGTCGGCCGGTCTCGCTCCGCCGTCGCGAACACCGTGCGGCTCTTGAATCTGGCCCCGGCCGTTCAGCGCCTCGTTGTCGAGGGCGGTCTCTCGGCAGGTCATGGTCGAGCACTTCTCGCCCTCGAGGATGAGGCAGTCCAACAAGCTCTGGCTGAGGAGATCGTTCGGGAGGGCTTGACGGTACGCGAGGCAGAGCGCAGGGCCGCCGAGATTCACGCGGCATCAATGCCGGACACCCCGGCTGACCCGGGCGATGACGGGGAACCCACCGCCGATGAGATAAGAGCGGGCATTCTCGAGCTTGAGGAGCTTCTCTCGACAAGGCTCGATACTCGTGTGTCCGTGAAGCTGGGCAAGAGCCGAGGCAAGATCACGATCCAGTTCAGCGGGCTGCCTGATCTGGAACGGATCTACCACCTCATCATCTAGACGGGATGCAAAGGGCTTATTTCAATATGTTTACTGTAATCCTGGATCAAGACACCAGTCCGCTATCGCATCAGCGAGGGTCCGCGCGATGTGAGGGGCCCGAGGCACCACGATTGTTCCGGGACCGATACGACACCAAACGGCAGGCATACGCGTCTCGCGCAGAATGGACAATCGCATCGGTCTTGATGGGGTGGGTTCGGCCAGCAAGGGCGAGAGCGCGGTCGAACAGCGCTGGGCCAGAGCCCGACCCCCGACTGATTCGAACCCGCTCATGGCGAAGTATGAGACGCCGAAATTGTCAACTGCCAATGTCACGCCAAAGTAGATGTCGCCGTTCCACTGGTTGGAGGTTCGAGCCTGGTGACTGAGGTCGGGGGTGCTGAACGACAAGACGTCAGCCCCGAGGTGGCGCAAGCGACGAGCGACGGCCTGAGCAATGACCGGCAGTTCGCCCGTGTCACCCACCACGATCCGCCTTCCTTCCACCCGGTTCGGCTGGTGGCGCAGCCGCTCGTGCTCACGCACCTCGGCGATCGTCACTCGCTCGGTGGTTCGCCCGGTGAGTCTGTCCAAGGAGTCAATCGTGGAACGTCCGACGACGCCGTCATCAGGAAGGCCCACATTCTTCTGGAACTGCTGGATTGCCTTGTGAGTACGGGGTCCGAGAATTCCGTCGACCCAGTGTGGGTCGAAACCGAGCTGGCCAAGCCGGCGCTGGAGCTCGGCCACGTCATCGCCCCGCATCATCGGGTCGCGGTAGTAGAGGAGGCGATCTCCGAGGCGATGGTCGGCTTCCACGAGAGCGTTCCAAGTCTGCGGGCCGCAGATCCCGTCAACCACCAACCCCCGGTCCCTTTGAAAGCGACGCAACGAAGCCTCGGTCTCGGTGCCGAATTCGTGAGGGTCTCCGTCGGTGTTGTAGCCGATCAGGGCCAGGCGGCGTTGAAGATCGCGAACGGCTTCGCCGGCGTTGCCGTGGCGAAGTGGCAGACCCTGCGGCTGGCCAGTTCCGGCGGGCTGTGGTACTGGAGCTGGCACGCTGCCGCGGCCCCAGGCCGCGACTAGAGGTAGTCCGCGAGCTCGCCCAGCAGGGCCGCCTTCGGCTTGGCTCCCACGACTCGCTTAGCGGGCTCCCCGTGGTCGAAAAGGATCATGGTGGGGATGCTCATGACACCGAACCGGCGGGCAATATCGGGAGCATCGTCCACGTTGAGCTTGGCCACCGTCAACTTGCCCTCCTGCTCGGAGGCGATCTCGTCGAGAATGGGCGCGATCAGCTTGCACGGACCGCACCATTCAGCCCAGAAATCCACGAGGACGGGCGTGGGTGCGCTGTTGATCTCTTCATCGAATGTCGCTGTACTCAGGGTGATGGTTGGTCCTGCCACGATTCTTCCTTTTCCTCTATTGCATTGTCGAGGACGAGTCACTGACCGTCGAGTAGGGGTCCCGGCGCAGTCACCCTACTTGCGGGTGCCGCGACTCAGGACGTCATCGACGAGCGAGAGTGGAGGCCCTCGAGGTACCTCTCCGCCTCGATCGCGGCCATGCAGCCTGTTCCGGCCGCGGTGACCGCTTGGCGGTAGTAGTCGTCCTGGACGTCTCCGCAGGCGAAGACCCCCTCAACTGCGGTTCTGGTCGAGTTCGGCTCGGTGATCAGGTAGCCGTTCTCCTTCATCTCCAGCTGGCCCACGAAGAGATCGGTGTTGGGCCGGTGGCCGATGGCGATGAAGCACCCCGCCACGTCCAGTACCGATGTCTCGCCGGTCTTGGTGTCGCGGACCCGCAGACCGGTGAGAGCGGGCTCGCCGACGTACTCCTCGACGGCGCTGTTCCACATGAAGTCGATCCGCTCGTTGTCGAAGGCCCGCTGCTGCATGATCTTGGACGCCCGGAGAGCGTCACGGCGGTGGATGATGATGACCCGGGAAGCGAAACGGGTGAGGAAGGTCGCTTCCTCCATAGCTGAGTCGCCCCCACCCACCACCGCGATGTGCTGGTCGCGAAAGAAGAAACCGTCGCAGGTCGCGCAGGTTGAGAGCCCGTGGCCCACCAGCTCGATCTCCCGGTCAAGACCCAGCATGATCGACTGGGCGCCGGTCGAGACGATCACAGTCCAGGCCTTCAGCGTGGGCTCACCGGCTTCGGGATCACCGACCCAGACGCCGTATGGCTGCGTCGAGAAGTCCACCCTGGAGGCCTTCACCGTGTGAATCTGGCCTCCGAACCGGACCGCCTGGTCCCGGAATCGTTGCATGAGCTCCGGTCCCATGACGCCGTCGGGGAATCCGGGGTAGTTCTCCACGTCGGTGGTGAGCATCAACTGCCCACCAGGCTGGTCACTCGTTGAACTCGGCTCGCCCTCCAGCACCACCGGGTGAAGGTTGGCCCGGGCCGCGTAGATAGCGGCCGTGAGTCCGGCCGGGCCGGATCCGATGATGGCCACTTCCACCTCGCGCTCGGCGCGGTCGTCAAGGCTCATATCAAGCAGTGCTCCTTCGATTCGAGTATCGGATCAAGGGAGGCCCCGGTCTCAGGCCACCGCCGTGATCACACCATAAAACACCACGCCCACGATGATGAGCGCGTCGAGGATCATCGCGGCATAGACCGGCTTCGCCGACCCGGTCCGGGCCCTCCAAGCGCCGAATCCGATGATCGACACCAGCAGACCGATGAAGCCATGGGCTGCCCACGTCGCCGAACCGACGCCGTCGCCTATAGGCAGGTAAGCGTCGGCCAGCCGCACGGAGACGATGGCGAGCAGGACCACTGCTGCGATGGCGGCGACCCCGGCCACCAAGCAGTAGACCACGGCCCGAAGAAGGAACACGGCCCGGTCGGTGGTCTGAACCCGCACCGCATCGACTACGTCGACGATCTTGCTGGCGACTGTTGCCGGCCAGTCGTCGGATCCGAAGCTCAGCGCTGGCCGCTCGCGGCTCGGGGGCTCGGAATCGGCCATGGGATGCAGCCTACCGGCGGTCCGCCGGCCGGCTTAGAGGCTGAGCGGCAGGCGATATTGCGGTTGGGGCTCACGAACCATCAGGTTCGTCCAGTTCGTGGACCCCGACCTCGCAGCCGGGCGACGGCGCGTAGACGATGATGGCGGTGCCGTCGGCCCGGCGTGCGAATAGGCCGTCGAAAGCGAGAGGATCCTCGGCCCCGACCGCGGCGATGAAGGCGTGCCCTGTCTCGAGGTCCACCGCGAATGCCCGCTCGTTCACTGCCGCGGAGCACGCTCCGGGGGCAGCCGTCGCCCCATCCTCCAGAGCAGCAGACCAGCTCGCCGCTATGTCCTCGAAGAGCGAGTCGAGATCCTCGGCCGTGCCCAAGTCCACCACCTGTTGAGCGGCGTCCGCAACGGCACGCTGTTGCTCTTCAGCCCTGGGTTCTTCTTCAGCAGTATCCGTCGCCGACACCGGTGGGTCCGACACTTCCTCGGCGGGCTCCTCCATCGCCGACTCGGGTTCGGCCATGGCAGCTTCAGCCTCGGCCATCGCGGCCTCGAGCGCGTCAACTGCGGCCTCGTCGATAGCGGGTTCTTCCTCGGCCATGGGTTCTTCCTCGGCCATCGTGTAGTCGGCGCTGTCATCGGCCATCGCCGTCTCGGCTTCGGTCGGGGCTGTCGTAGGCGCGGGAGCGGCTTCGGCCGGGGCGGCGGCTTCGGGCTCGGCTTCGGCGGCGACGTCGAACGCTGCGGACGCATCCGCGGCCGTTTCGGCGGCTTCGTCGCCGCCCCGGCTGGCGATCAGCCCAGCGCTGACGACCGCGGCGAGGAGCATGGCCGCGGCGGCTACCGCAAGCAGCGTTTCTCTCCGCCGGCGGATGGGAACGATCTTGGCCTCCCGGCGCTCGACGGCCTCTTCGGTGGCCACTGCGAGCGCGGCGCTGATCATCTGGTCTCGCTGCTCCTCGGACATGGCCGGAACCGGAGCTGCCACCGCGTCGCGTACGGCCCGTAGCTGCTCGACCCGAGCCATCAGGGCAACGTCCTGCTCGACCTCGGCGATCTCCGCCGGGGTTGCCTCCCCGTCGAGATAGGCCGAGACGAGTTCGTCGCCCCGCGACGATTCGTCAGTCATGGTTGCTCGCTTCGTGGGTTTGGACGTTCCACGCTGTTTTCCCGGTGTTGGTTGCTCGCCTCGTCTCTTGGACGTTCGGCAACGTCGTGATGGTTCCCGCCGTTGACTCTCATTGCCTCTGCCAGCCGGGCCCGGCCCCGGGCGATGCGGGATCTGACGGTTCCGGGCGGGATGCCCAGGATCGACCCGATCTCTGCGTAGTCGCAACCGGCCACATCGCGGAGCACGACCGGTGCACGGAACTCTTCGGGCAACTGCGCCAATGCGGCATCAAGATCGAGCCGCGCGGCCACCGCGGCCGGATCGTCGGTCGTCGGTGCATGGGCCAGGCGGTCATTGGCCTCGCTCAGTGTGGGGACTGGTCGTCGGCTGCGCCGCCGCAGCTCGTCGAGAGCGGCGTTGGTTGCCACGCGGTGGGCCCAGGTAGAGAACTTGGCTCTGCCGTGGAAGCGGGGGAGGCCTCTTGTGATGGCGATGAGCGCTTCCTGGGTGGCGTCCTGGGCGTCGGCGTCGTTGCCGGCCAGGCGTCGGCAGATGGCGTGGATCTGATCGTGGTGGCGTCGCAGCAACTGCTCGAGAGCACGCCGGTCTCCGGCTTGCGCGGCCCGGGTGAGCCTGGCGTCGTCGAGGTCGTTTCGAATCGTCGGATCCCTGGCTGCTCTTGCTGTCTGCCCGGTCCGACCGGGCTCCTAGGAGGGAGACGTCGTTGTGGCTGGAACCTGGTAGGCCATTCCCAGCACCCCCTGGCCGGCGTGGGTGCCGACAACCGGTCCGACCTTGCAGACCCGGATATTGCCATCGTGCACTTCGGCGAGCATCTCGCAGAAGTGCCCCACATCGGAAGCCTCGCCCTGCATGACCGTGAGGTGCTCAACCGGCCCAGCGGCTCGCACCGTGTCGCGCAGCCAACCGAGCGCCTTGCGCCGGGTCCGCTGCTTCGCGGCTTCCTCCACCGCGCCGCTGGAGATGTCAACGATGGGCTTTATTGACAGCATCGAGCCGAGCAGGGCCTGAGCGCCGCCTATGCGCCCCCCCTTGCGGAGGTTCTCCAGGGTGTCGAGGGTGCCGAATACGTGAGTTCGCTCGGAGGCGTCCGCTACGAAGACCTCGATGGCGTCGGCGGTGGCGCCGTCCGCGGCCATGCGGGCCGCCTGCAGTACCAACGTCCCCAACCCGGCCGTGACCGACCGGCTGTCAAGGACGCGGATGTCGACACGGTCTCCGGTGGCCTCCATGGTGCTGGCGGCCTGCACCGCGGATTGCATTGTGGCCGAAATGGCCGCAGACAGGTTGATGCAGACCACGGCCTCGCAGCCGGCGTCCAAACGCCGCCGGAAGGCCTGTTCGAAACGCCCAGGAGGCGGGGCCGCGGTCTGCGGCAACTCTTTGGCCGACGCCATCCGCCGGTAGAAGTCCTCCACCGTGATCTGCTCGCGATCAACGAACTCGTCGGTTCCGAAGCGGATGAACAAGGGCACGATCTCCACATCGAGTCCGTCGAGTTCGTCGTCGTGCAGATCGCAGGAACTGTCGGTGACGATGCCAACGGTCATGTCAGCTCCTCGTGTCGCTGGTTCTGGATGGTCTGGCGCCAGCCCCGCGTTCTTCTTGTCGGCGCTGTAACCGTGCAGCGACGGTAGCACTGGCTACTGCAGGTTGCGGTGCAGGACGGCGAGCCGGGCGGGTTCGATCCGGAAGCCGCACCGCTGGTACAGCGCGAGGGCCCGCTCATTGTCGGGCGGGGTGTTGACCAGCGCCGTGCGTGCTCCCCCCCGACGCAGCCATGTCAGCGCGTCAGACACCAGCGTGGTTCCGAGGCCCCGGCCCTGGCAGTGGTCCGCCACCGCCAGTCGTTGCAGGTAGCCCATCGATCCCGCTCGTCCCGTGATGCTGTACGCCGTCACCTCTGGGCTGCGGATCACTCGCCATCGACTGAACGGTGTTGCCGAGCGGGCCTCGCGTAGAGCTTCGGCGTCGAGGCGCCAGAACGGAGGGAAGGACCCGGCATCGACTTGCAGCACAGCATCCAGGTCACGCCGTCGAGCCCGTCTCGTGCGCCCGCCGGGGTGAGCGAGCCTGGGGGACGCCTCGAGATCATGGCTCAGAGTGCTCAGTTCGGACTGGATGCTGAAGCCGGCGTCCATGAGCCGGTCGCGTACCAGCGGGGCAACCGCGGCGGTAACGACAGCTTGAAACCCCCGGTGTAGGAGCTGATCACGCAGGACGGCCAGTACCGAGGGTGCGAGAGTTGGAGCAGCCGTGACGGGTGCGAGATACGCGATGTCGTCCTGGCCCTGCCAGGATCCGACGCGAAATCGCGCCGAGCCGATTCTCAACGAAGTGAAAGCCACGAACTCGGACGTCGACATCGCTCGCTGCCGACGGATCGTGCTGGCATGCGCCACCACAATACGCGCTGGCGTTCGACTTCGAGGAAGCGGTGTGGCCGCGGCCCCCGTCCTCTCGGATCCGACGAAGAGGCAGCAGGTACGATCCGGGACGTGCTGCTGATCACCGACGAGCGCTTCCTCGACCATGACACCGGATCCCGGCATCCCGAGCGGCCCGACCGTCTGAGAGCGGCGCTGGCCGGTGTGACTGCAGTCGATGCAGAGTTGCTCGCAGATAGTCGCACACCGAGACGAGCGGAGCGATCAGAGTTGGAGCTGGTGCATCGCCCGGAGATGATCGACCGGGTAGCAGCAATCGCAGAGCTCGGCGGGGGCCACCTCGATGCCGACACGCCCATGGGGGAGGCCAGCTTCGACGCGGCACTGCTCGCCGCCGGAGCGGTGCTCTCGGCCGTGGAGCACCTCGGGGCCGGGGCCTCAACCCGCTCAACGAGCGGCGAGGCTGAGGCCTATTGCATCGTGCGGCCACCGGGCCACCATGCCACCGCTTTCACGTCGATGGGCTTCTGCCTGTTCAACTCGGTTGCGGTGGCTGCGGCCTCGCTGGCTGAGACCGGCCAGCGAGTCGCCATCGTTGACATTGATGCCCACCACGGGAACGGCACGCAGGACCTGTTCCTCCGTCGCGAGGATGTTCTCTACGCATCGATTCACCAGTACCCGCTCTATCCGGGCACTGGTGCACTCAATGAGCGGGGTGTCGGGCCGGGCGAGGGCTTCACGATCAATGTGCCACTGCCCGGAGGTGCCACCGGTGAGGCGGCTCGGGCCGCACTGGACGAGGTCATCATTCCGGTGGTGGAGCGATTCGCGCCCGACTGGCTGTTGATATCGGCGGGCTATGACGGGCATCGGGCCGACCCCCTCTGTGGCTTGTGCTATTCCTCGTCGGACTACGGCGACTTCGTCCGTCGACTCATGCCGCTGGCGCCGCGGACCGTGGCGGTGCTCGAGGGCGGCTACGACCTCGAAGCGACACGCGCCTCGTCATACGCGGTGGCAGGAGCATTGCTGGGCCTCGACTTGCGCCCCGAGCCTGCCAGCGGTGCCGGCCCAGGCATGGAGGTCGTGCGAGCCGCGGCCCGCCTCGCGGCGAGCGACGGCATGCAGTGACGCCAGAAGCCTCCGAGGCGCTCTCGTCGGCGCTGGCCGCCGCGTCGGGCCTGACACGGCTCTTCGATGCTGCCGGGCATCGGCTGTACCTCGTGGGTGGAGTCGTGCGTGAGGCTGTTGCGGGTCAGTTCCTCTCGGGAGCGGATCTCGACTTCACCACCGACGCTCGCCCCGCGTCGGTGCGGCGGATCGTCAGTGGCGTGGCGACGTCTCTATGGACCCAGGGCGAGCGGTTCGGAACCATCGGCTGCGTCGTGGACGGGAGGGCCGTCGAGATCACGACCCATCGCGCCGAACACTATGAGAGGCACTCGCGCAAACCCGTGGTGGCCTTCGGTGACGACGTGATCCAGGATCTCGCGCGTCGCGATTTCACCGTCAACGCCATGGCAATCGACACCGCCGACGGCACCCTGATCGACCCGTATGGCGGGCGCGACGATCTGGCGGCGGGAGTGCTGCGCACGCCTCTCGAGCCCCTCGTCTCCTTCGGCGACGATCCGCTGCGCATGGTGCGAGCGGCGCGGTTCATTGCCAGCCACGGGCTGGTGCCCGACGAGGCGGTCGTCGGCGCGGTGCAGTCCATGGGCGACCGGCTGGACATTGTCGCGGTGGAACGGGTGCGCGACGAGTTCGAGAAACTGCTGCTGCTCGACGACCCGTCCGAGGGTCTTCGCTTCCTGTTCCATACAGGCCTGATCGAGCGGGTGATCGAAGAGCTGGCCCCACGCGATCCCGAGGAAGTGAGCCGCACTGCGGCTGCCGTTGCTGCCGAGCCGGCCTCTCGCTGGGCGTCGCTTCTGGTGGACCACTCAGCTGAGACCGCGGCCGCCTGCCTGCGCAGGCTGCGCTGCTCGAATGCGGTGACCTCGTCGGCGGCCGCGCTGATAGCGGCTCGCACCCGATTGGCATCCACTGGCAACAGCTGGCCCGATGTTCGTCGATTTGTTCATGCATGTCCGGTGCCAGCGGATGCCGCGATCGTCTTTGCTCAGGCTGTGGCCACCGCGCGTGGCGATTCGAGGGATCGGCTGAGCGACTTTGCAGCCACCCTCGCCGAACTGCGAAGCGCCGAGGATGTGGATCATCTGACGCTCCCAGTTGACGGTGATGAAGTGATGGCGGTGCTCGGCCTCGGGCCCGGGCCCGCGGTTGGTCGCGCCCTTGCCTTCCTGCGTGAGCGGGCCCTCGAAGAGGGTCCGCCCAGCAAGGCGGCAGCGGTGGAAGCCCTGCAACGGTGGCGGGACACGGACTACGGTGCCGAACCGTGAAGCCGAGTCCGTTCAGCCTCGCCGCTGCTGAGAGCAACGTCACGCCGGGCGAGTCGGCGGCCGCGACCGTGGACTACCGGCTGGCTCGGGCCGCCACTCTGCGAGCATGGAAGTCGGGCCAACTCGGCCGGCACGAGGTCTGCGACGCTCAACGCGAGCTGCACCGCAACGCGGAGTTCTGCGGTCAACCCACCGGGCACCCCTGCCCAGTGTGCACAAACGCCGGCCTTGTAGAGGTCACGTACGTATTCGGCTCGCGGCTGCCCAGACACGGCCGTTGCGTCACGACCCTGGCAGAGATGCGGCGCTTGCAGAACCGCGTCAGCCTGTCGACCGGATACGTGGTTGAGGTCTGCACTGACTGCGGCTGGAACCACCTTGTGCGCCGGTACACGCTCGGCGGCAAGCGCTCGGCCTGACTTCTGACTCCCACTTGCGGCGGTGCCGCACCGGGCGGTAGCCTGCGGTCACCGCTGGCAGCCGTGCGCGCTGGACGGGAAAGGAGCATCCCATGGGCACGCTCACCGCGCCCTCCATACGGGTACGCAAGGTTCGAGATGGGGCCGGTCCTCTGGTGATGGTGACGGCGTACGACGCGCCCAGTGCCCGGATCGTGAACGAGGCCGGCGCCGACCTCATCCTGGTCGGCGACTCCGTCGCCATGGTCGTGCTCGGCTACGACGACACGCTGCAGGTGACGGTCGACGACATGGCCCATCACGTCGCCGCGGTGGCCAGGACCAAGCCCGATGCCCACATCGTGGGCGACCTGCCGTGGATGAGCTATCACGTGTCAGCTTCCGAGACAGTCCGCAACGCGGCGACGCTGGTCAGGGCGGGCGCTCATTCGGTGAAGCTGGAGGGTGGCCGCAAACGCCTGCCGATGATCGAGTGCATCTGCGACGCCGAGATACCCGTGATGGGACATATCGGTCTCACGCCTCAGTCGGTGCACGCCATGGGCGGCTTCAAGGTTCAAGGCCGCAAGGCCGAGGCGGCTCGCCGGCTGGTGCAGGCGGCCAAGTCGCTGGCGCACGCCGGCTGCTATGCGATTGTTCTCGAAGGCGTTCCGGTGCAGGTGGCCGAGATGGTCACGGACGCGGTGGAGATTCCCACGATCGGCATCGGCGCTGGTCCCCACTGCGACGGCCAGGTGCTCGTGTACCACGATCTGCTGGGCTTCGAGCAACGGCTGGCTCCGAAGTTCGTGCGCCGCTACGCGGATTTGCATACCGCCGCGACCCAGGCCGTGCGGCGCTTCTCCGATGATGTGCGCTCCGGTGCCTTCCCGACCCGGGAGGAGTCGTATCACCTGTCGGAGGCTGAGCTGGCCGCGCTCGGCGTCGCAGGCGTCTGAAACGGTCCGCAACCCCGACGAGCGTCTGGGGATGGCTTTGTGGATGGCTGGGGATGGAACACCGGTCGGTTGGGATGGGCCTGGTCGCCGATACCCTGGCCCCGGCAACGTGACTAGCTCCGGTTTTGGTCGGGGCCAGTTCGTTTTCAACAGGACGAAGATCCCCAACCCTGCCCCGGCGAGGGGCCCCGGTCTCGCCGGGTCCAGAGGGAGGTGCTTGCCCCGTGCTACGGGCCTATGAACTGATGATCATCATCGATTCCGATGTCGGTACGGCCGACGCGGACTCGGTGATCGCCCAGGTGGCCGGCCTCGTCACCGACGAGGGAGGCACGATTGTGTCAACGGACGACTGGGGCCGGCGCAAGTTCGCCTACAAGATCAATCACAAGACCGAGGGCACGTACGTGGTCTGGGAGATCGTGACGGCAACGGCCGGTCTTCCCGACACCGAACGCCGGCTGAGGCTCGCGGACGACATCGTTCGCCACAAGCTGTTCAGGCTTCCCGACATCGAGGCGGAGCGCCGCGGTCTGTTCGCGGAAGCCACGCCGGCTGCGGCCGGCTGAGATCCGGAGGTTCCCAATGGGATTCGACAACACCGTGACCGTCGTCGGCAACGTCACTCGCGACCCCGAGCTGAGGTTCGCCCAGTCGGGGATGGCCATCGCCCAGTTCGGCGTGGCTTGGAATCGCAGGCGCCAGGACCAGGAGGACGAAGTGTCGTTCTTCGACGTCACCTGCTTCCGGCAGCTCGCCGAGAACGTCGCCGAGTCGATACGCAAGGGTGCCCGGGTGGTCATCTACGGAACCCTCCAGCAGCGGAGTTGGGAGACGGACAGCGGCGACCGCCGCTCGAAGGTGGAGATACTGGCCGACGATGTGGCGCCCAGCTTGAAGTGGGCCACGGCCGCGATCACCAAGAACGAGAGGCCGGGCGGCGGCGACTACGGCGGCCGTGGCGGCGGGTTCCGAGGCGAGAGCGCCCAGAAGCCCTCACCGAGCCGCGGTGACAGCCGTTCGGCCGGTGGCTCCGATTCCGACGACGAGCCGTTCTAACAGGCCGCGCGGGTCGGCTCTGATACGAGGAGACAGGAATGCCCAAGACCAAGGTGCGGGGCAAGAACCGCGACAACAATCGTCGAGCGAAGAAGAAGGTGAGCTTCCTCACCACTGAGCGAATCACCTACGTCGATTGGAAGAACGAGAAACTGCTGCGGAAGTTCATGTCCGAGCGTGCGAAGATCCGAGCTCGACGGGTCACCGGCAACAACGCCCAGCAGCAGAAGCTCGTTGCCGATGCCATCAAGTTGGCCCGTGAGATGGCCCTGGTTCCCTACTCGAACCGGGTTACGACCCAGCGCCAGAACAAGGACCGCGACGGCCGCGGCCGCGCCGCCGGTCCGGCGCCTCGTCCCTCGGCACCGCCTCCCGCGGGCTCATCGCCTGACGAGATGGACGATGACGTCGGGGCCGAGGAGGAGTTAGTCGACGTCATGGCAACCGGCGCGGAGGAGGACCAAGAATGAAGGTCGTCCTGCGCGCTGACGTGGACGGACTGGGCCGCAAGGGAGACATCTGCAATGTGGCCGCGGGCTACGCCCGCAACTACCTGGTTCCCAAGGGGCTGGCTCTGAAGTCTTCGCCCGGCTCGGAAGGGCAGGCTGCAGCGATGCGGCGCAGTGCCGCACTGCGCAGAGCGGTCGACCGCGCCGACGCCGAAGAAATCGCGGTGAGGTTGGCGCCGGCGGTCCTGACGGTGTCGGCCCGAGCCGCAGACTCCGGGCACCTCTACGGCTCGGTCGGGCCGATCGACATCGTGACCGCGGTCGAGGCCCAAGTAGGGGTAGTGGTCGACAGCAAGGCCGTGGCCCTGGAAGCGCCCATCCGGGAGACCGGCTCCCACACCGTGCTCTTCCGGCTTCACGACGACGTGGAAGTGCCTGTCACCGTCGAGGTAACGGCCCAGGACTGAGGGCTACTACCCACAGCCCTTCCACATGCCGGGCGAGACATCCCCCTAATTCCCCGCCGGGGCTCGGGAAATCCCCCGGGTTATCCCCGCTGGCAGGACTCCCGCGTCCTACCCTGTCGCTAGCGTCGCGACCACATCGCCGGGTCGGCGGTGTGGGGAGATGTGAAGGGCGTCAACTGGTGAGCGTTACCGACAGCGCGCAATGGCAAACCGGGGGTTCTGCCACGGTTAAGGAGCGGCGTGACGTGCGGGTTCCTCCGCACAATCTCGTGGCCGAGGAGTCCCTGCTGGGTGCGATGCTGCTGTCGCGCGATGCCATTGCCGACGTGCTGGAGACGGTGACAGCGGAGCACTTCTACCGGCCCGCGCACGCTCGAGTCTTCGAAGCGGTGCACAGCCTTTACAGCGCCGGCGACCCGGCCGATGCGGTGACGGTGGCTGAGATCCTCGAGCGCAACGACACGTTGGAGGCCATTGGAGGCCTGGACGGTCTGCTCTCGTTGCAGATGAACACGCCGGCCACCTCGAACGCCGCCTCCTACGCCCGCATCGTGAAGGAGAATCACACGCTTCGCCGCCTCATCGAGGTGGCCGGCGAGATCGCCGAGCTGGGCTACGGCCGCCCCGACGACGTGACCAAGGCCGTGGACTGGGCCGAGAACTTGATGTATCAGGTTGCTCAGGGCCAGGTGGGTGACAACACGGTCCAACTCTCGGAGTTGCTGGACGGCACGCTAGACCGACTCGAGGAACTCTACGAGCACGGCGGGTCGATCACCGGCACCGCCACCGGCTACACCGACCTCGACAAACTGCTGTCCGGTCTACAGCCGTCCTCGTTGTATGTGGTTGGGGGCAGACCGTCCATGGGCAAGACCTCGTTCGCGCTGGGTATGGCCGCGCATGCGGCCATACGCGGGCAGCGGCCGGTGCTGGTCTTCTCGCTGGAGATGGGCCACATGGAGCTGACCCAACGGCTGCTCTGCTCCGAGGCTCGGGTCGACTCCACCAAGATGCGCGACGGGCGCCTCAACGACGACGATTGGAACCGAATCAACACGGCCATCGGACGGCTGGCCGAAGCGCCCATCTGGATCGACGACAATCCCAACGTGACGGTCATGGAGATCAGGGCGCGGGCGCGTCGGCTCAAGAGCCAGGTCGGCGACCTAGCCATGGTCGTCGTGGACTATCTGCAGCTGATGACGGGCCGCCATAGCGCCGATAATCGTCAGGTTGAGGTAGCCGAGATATCGCGCGGTCTGAAGATCCTCGCCCGTGAGCTCGAATGCCCGGTGGTGGCGCTGTCACAGCTCTCCCGCAATCTTGAGATGCGTCAGCAGAAGCGGCCCATCCTCGCCGACCTGCGAGAGTCCGGTGCCATCGAGCAGGATGCCGACGTGGTGATGTTCATCTACCGCGACGAGGTCTACAACCCCGACGACGCCGACACCGCGGGCACGGCGGAGGTGATCGTGTCCAAGAACCGCAACGGTCCGACGGCCACCACCACATTGGCCTTCTTGTCGCGGTTCACCACGTTCGCCAACTTCGCAGCACGGTCCGCAATCTGAGCGTGTTCCTGGGCCAGAACCTCCTGGCGTGGCTGGTGCTGGCCCTGGGCGCGTCGATGGCCGCCGGGAATCTCGCGGCTCTGCTTCGGCCGCGACCGGAGCGCCGCGATCCGACCGACCTTGACCGCGCGCCGGTGGGTCGCAGCATCCTCTACATCGTTGTCGGTTCGGCGGCTGCCGTGTGGGCCGTAGCATCACTGCTGTCGTCCTGATCATTGCGAGAGGCCGAGCGGATGGGGAGTGCTTCATGAGGATCGTCGCGATGCGTCGAGCGAGGCCGTGGCCCGAGCGGCCCGTGAGTAGCCCTATGTCAACCTGGGTTGGGGCAGAGGTGTTGGTGGGCTCGGTGTCGGGTGGGGTCGTAGGGGGTGTGGTCTTGCCAGATTCGCCAGATGATGTGGGTCCAGCTTCGGGCGAGGATGCGTTCGGCGTGGGGGTGGCGTTTGCCGTCGGCTCGGAGTTGTTGGTAGCGGTGCTGGGCCCAGGCGTTGGCGTGTCGGCTGTCGCCGGCGAAGTCGCAGAGGGCGTCGCGCAGGCGTTTGTCGCAGGCCCATCTGAAGGCGACGCTGCGGTGGCGTCCCGAGGATCGGGTGGAGGGTGTGACTCCGGCGAGGGCTGCGAGGGATTCGGGGTCGGGGAATCTGGCTCGGCAGTCGCCGATCTCCGCGAGCAGGGTGGCGGCTCGGATGGTTCCTGCTCTGGGCAGGGACTTGAAGATCGGGCCGTCGGGGTGGGCGTCGAGCAGTTCCGCGATGCGGCTGCCGAGTTCGCTGATCTGGGCCCCGATGGTCTCGAGGACCGCGACGTATGCCAGCGTGACGCTGCTGTGGTCTTCGCCGTCGATGCCTGGTGCTGCGGCGGTGAGGCGCCTGTGGAGCTCCTCGGCGCTGTTGCGGCCGCTGTAGTGGTTGGCTCCCAGCCACGCCGAGAGGCGCTTGGGAGAGAGCCACCGGGCGCGGGCCACAGACGGGAACCGCTGCAGGAACCGCAGCGAGATCGCGCTGTCGATGCGGCTGAACAGCCCCACCGCGGCGGGGAAGGTGACCCGCAGGTGGGCCCGCAGCTGGTTGGCGGCCGCGACGCGTGCTGTGACGAGGTCCTTGCGGGTGCGGACGTGGGCCCGCAAGGAGACCGTGGCCGGCGAGTCCGGCTCCAGAGCCGCCCAGCGGTGCCCGTCGGTGCGCAGGCAGTCCCCCAGCACGTAGGCGTCGCCGCGGTCGCATTTGTTGCCCGCGGCGCCATAGCGCACCCGCAGCGCCTTGACCGCCCGGCTGGAGACCACAACGACCTCGAAGCCGCCGGCGAGCAGCTCCTCGACCACCGGCCCGTCGGGCCGCTCGATCGCGACCCGCCGCACCGACGCCGCATCCAGGCGCCGGCACAGCTCGGCCAGCCCGGCTGCGGTGTGCTCGACGTCGAACTCGGCGAGCACCGCGCCCGCAGCGTCCACCACGCACACCGCATGGGCATCCGTCGCCCAGTCCACACCAGCGAACCGCTCACCAATATGATCCATCTCAGCCTCCTAGCTGTAACAGTTGGGAAGCACCCGATGGTCTCAGGGCGTGTCCACTGGATGCTCACTGATCGGCGCTCTGCGGCGCTCAGCCCTATCGCCAGTCGCCACGCCCTGGGCCACCGGGCCTCGCAACACTCACGGAGGCGGTCAAGCCACAAGCGCAGCAGGCGATGGCCCAGCAGACACCAGGGGTGCATCGACAGCCTCACAGCCGCCGACACAACAATGGTGCACCAGTGAGCGCAGCGAACAAGAGCGGGAGTGACACCGTTGTGATACGACGGGCTCTCACCTGTTCGCGCTCGCGGTAAAAGGCCTCCGCCATGACATCTTCAGCACTGACCGGCAATCTGGACCCCGCCTCGCTCGATCTCGCGATGTCACCGCAGGCCCGGCCTCTGTATGACCGGGTGGTGGACTTCGTGGCCGTCGAGGTGGAGCCGGTTACTGCCGAGTTCTTCAGGCTCGGGGAGGGTCGGGCGGAGCGCTGGGGCTACGGCCCCGGTCAGCTCGAGCTGCTCGACAGCCTCAAGGGGCGGGCCAAGGCCGCCGGGCTGTGGAACTTCTTCCTACCCGACGCGACCAGCGGAGAGGGCTTGAGCAACCTCGACTACGCCTACATCGCGGCCGAGCTCGGCAAGAACCCCATCGCTTCGGAGTGCCTCAACTGCAGCGCTCCGGACACGGGCAACATGGAAGTACTCGAAAGGGTGGGTACGCCCGAGCAGAAGAAGCAGTGGCTCGAGCCCCTCCTGGCCGGAGAGATCAGGTCGTGCTACGCCATGACCGAGCCCACGCTGGCCTCGTCGGATGCCAAGAACATCGCCACCAGGGCGGTGCTCGACGGCGACGAATGGGTGATCACCGGCGAGAAGTTCTACATCTCGGGGGCCGGGGACCCCCGTTGCAAGATCATGATCTGCATGGTGCAGACCAGTCCCGACGGCCCTTCGCACCGCCGCCAGTCGCAGATCCTGGTGCCGATAGACGCGCCGGGGGTGGATGTCATCGGCCCGATGCACGTCTTCGGCGAGGACGACGCCCCCCACGGCCACATGCACATCCGCCTCGACGATGTGCGGGTGCCGGCGTCGAACATCCTGCTCGGCGAGGGCCGCGGCTTCGAGATCTCCCAGCTGCGTCTCGGTCCCGGCCGCATCCACCATTGCATGCGTTCCATCGGCGCGGCCGAGAAGGCCCTGGACCTCATGGTGCGCCGGGGCCTGAGCCGGGAGGCGTTCGGGCGCCCGCTAGCCCAGCTCGGCGGCAACATGGAGATCATCGCCCGGGCCCGGGTGGAGATCGAGGCGATGCGGCTCATGGTGCTGCGGGCGGCCAAGGCCATGGACACCCTCGGCAACGCGGAGGCCCGAGTCTGGGTGAGTGCGGTGAAGGCCATGGTCCCCGAGCGGGTCTGCCACATCATCGATCAGGCCATCCAGCTGCACGGTGCCACCGGTGTGTCGCAGTGGACGCCGCTGGCTCGGATGTACACCAACCAGCGAACCCTGCGTCTGGCCGACGGTCCCGACGAGGTGCACTGGTTCGTGGTGGGCCGTGCGGAGTTGGCGGCCCATGAGGGCCTGGGCGACCCGGCCGAGGAGGCACGGCAGCGACAGCTCGCAGGCAAATGAAGTAGCGTTCGCCGATCTAGTGACCGCTGATATGAACGTGAAGGAGGTCGACGGGTGACGATCACCTCGGAACGGCCCAGCCCCGAGGTTCCGCTGCCCGCAGCCGGTGAGGCTGGCGCCATCACGGTGGCATCGTTGGCGCGGGACTGGGCGCGGCGCAGTCCCCGGCAGGTCGCCATGCGGGAGAAGGACTTCGGGATCTGGCAGGAATACACCTGGGAAGAGACCTGGGAGCTGATCGAGACTGCGGCGCACGGTCTGCTGGAACTGGGCGTGGAAGTGGGCGACCGGGTGGCGATCCACTCCGAGGACCGGCCCGAGTGGGTCATCCTCGATCTGGCCACTGTGGCTGTGCGGGGCGTCACGGTCGGCCTCTACCCGACCAATCCCACCGCCGAGGTGGAGTACCTCGTCAGCGACTGCACTCCTGCCATCTTCTTCGCCGAGGATCAGGAGCAGGCCGACAAGGTCCTGGAAGTCTCGATGGAGACGGCCGCGTCCGTCCGCCGGATCCTCTACACCGAGCCGAGGGGCTTCGGCGACTACGACGATCCCCGGCTCCTGTTCTGGGACGCCTTCTTGGAGATCGGCCGGCGCCATCGCGAGGCTTACCCGGGCGCGGTCAACGAACGCATGGCCGCCGCGACGGACTCCGACGTGATGACCCTCGTCTACACGTCGGGAACCACCGGGCCGCCCAAGGGCGCCATGTTGACAAACTCCAACGCGGCCTTCTGCATCGGCAAGATCGTCAACGAGACGCAGCGCTTCCCCGACGGTGTCGGCCCCAACCCCAAGGACCTCATCGTCACGTACCTGCCCCTCTGCCATGTGGCTGAACGGATCTTCTCCACGTGGACCCTCGTCGGTGCCGGTCCGTCCCTGAACTTCGCCGAGTCGATCGAGACGGTCACCGAGAACTTGAGAGAGGTGCAGCCGACACTGTTCTTCGCCGTGCCGAGGATCTGGGAGCGCCTGCATGCTCTGGTGACTATCAAGAGCAACGATGCGACGCTGTTCAAGCAGGTCTTCCTGCGTTTCGCGATGGCGCTTGCGAGGGTGATCGGACGGCGCAAGGTCGCCAACGGCGGCAGCCACACGCTGTTGACCCGGGTGTTGTACGCCGTGGGGCAGCCTCTGGTGTTTCGGGCCATGAAGGAACGGATCGGCCTGCGCCGGTGCCGTCATGCCGGCTCGGGCGCGGCCGCGATCGCGCCCGAGGTGCTGGAGTTCTTCATCGGCACCGGCGTACCGGTGTACGAGCTCTACGGCATGACCGAGAACTCCGCGGTGGCCACCTGCAACTTCGCGGGCCGCATGAAGCTGGGCACGGTGGGCGAGCCCTATCCCGATATCGGCTTGCGCATCGAAGAGGCCACTGGCGAGATCCAGACCAAGCACCCCGGTGTGTTCGCGGGCTATTGGAACAAGCCCGCCAAGACGGCCGAGACGTTCACCACCGACGGCTGGCTAATGACGGGAGACGTGGGCGTCTGGGTCGACGGGACCCACGTGAAGATTGTTGACCGCATCAAGCACATCATCATCACCTCCGGTGGCAAGAACATCTCCCCGTCGGAGATTGAGAACAGCCTGAAGACGTCGCCGTATGTGAAGGAGGCCATGGTTATAGGCGACGGGCGCAAGTATGTGACCGCGTTGATCGGCATTGAGCTCGAGACGGTCGGTGACTGGGCCCTGCGCAACAACATCCCGTACACCACCTACCGCGACCTCTCCGAGAAGGAAGAAGTCATCGAACTCATCTCCAAGGTGGTCGACGCCACCAACACCAAGTTCGCCCGGGTGGAGCAGATCAAGAAGTTCCGGATGCTCCCCAAGGAACTCGACCACGAGGACGGCGAGCTCACCGCTACCCAGAAGCTCAAGCGCAACGCCATGGATGAGCTGTTCGGCGATCTCGTGGAGTCGATGTACTGATGGCCGCGGCCCTCCGGCTCACGGCGATCGATCCGCGCCACCACGCACCGCTCGCCTTCCTGACTGGGCTGATCGGTGCGGCGCTGGTGTTTGGAGCGATGCAGTTGGCCAACGATCCGGGGCTGTTCTTCCAGACGTTCATGAAGTCGATGGGGTTGGGCTCGACCTACGCGCTGATTGCTCTCGGCTTCGTGCTCATCTTCAAGGCCACCCAGACCGTCAACTTCGCCCAGGGCGCTCTGGCCGCCACCGGAGCACTCTTCTTGAGCTTTCTCGCGACCGACGGCAACATTCCCTTCACCAGTATCGGCAACCCGATCAACAGCCTGGGCGGCCCCTCCTGGATTAGCTGGGGGTTGAACGTGATCGTGGCCCTGGCCTTCGCGGCCGTGGTCGGCTTGGTCGTGGAGCGGCTGGCCATTCGCCCCATGATCGGCGAACCGCTGTTCTCGGTGGCCGTGATCACCCTGGGCCTTGAGATCATGTTCCGGGTTTTCAACAATGACGCCGTCGAAGTCGAGTTCCGCCCGCTGGGAGTTCCGTGGCTGGCCAACGGGTTCAAGGTCGGCGATCGGCTGATCAACTGGAGCTTCATCGCGGCCATGGTGGCCGCGGCGGCCGCATTCGTGGCCGTGTACTTCTTCTACCGGTCCCGGCTCGGGATCGCCATGCGGGCCGTCGCCTTCGATCAGGAGGCGGCTATGGCCCAGGGCGTCAGCGTGGGCCGGGTGTTCGCCATCGCTTGGGCCGCTGGCGCGGTGCTGGCCACCCTGGGCGGCATCTTCGCCACCCAGCCGCCCGTCGCCCAGACTCTCTCAGTCGATCAGGAGACTGCCAACATCGCCTTCCGGGCCCTGCCGGCGGTGATCCTGGGCGGACTGGACTCGGCGAGTGGTGCACTCCTCGGCGGGCTCATCGTGGGCGTGGCCGAGATCTACGCGGGGCAGTACGCGGCGGGCAACGTCTCGTGGCTCGGAGCCGGCTACCCACTAATCGTTCCGTACATCGTGATGATCATCGGTCTGCTGATCCGACCGTATGGACTGTTCGGCACCCCCGAGATCAGGAGAGTCTGACGTGTCGGGCCGCCCGGCTCCTTTGCTGGCTTGTTTCGCGAGGCCGTGACGCATGTTCGGCCGCCCCAACCTCTACACCGCCTACCGGCAAGAGCTCCGAATGCTGCCCACCTGGACCCAGCGGTCCCTGTTCGCGGTCTTCGTGGCGGTGCTCTTCCTGATGCCGTTCGATCTTGTAGTGATCAGCCACATACCTGTTGTCAGGTTCCTCGGTGACGGCGAGTGGCTGCGCCCGATGGCGCTGGTGATGGTGCTGGCCATCGCTGCTCTGGGCCTCAACCTGCTGAGCGGGCTGGCTGGCCAGGTCTCGCTGGGCCATGCCTTCTTCATGGGAGTTGGCGCCTGCGCGGCGGTGTACCTGGGAGGCACGAGCGGCGAGACCACTTGGGGTCATTCACTTCCGATCTGGATCTGGCTGCCGGGAGCGGGCCTCACGGCGGCTCTGGTGGGCGTGATTGTCTCGCCGGTGGCGGTGAGGCTGCGGGGGCTCTACCTTGCCATCGTCACTCTGGGCCTCGTGTTCCTGGGAATCCATTTCGGCAATACCAGCTGGGGCCGCAAGATTGCCGGCCCGCCCGCGCTGGGTCGCGAGTTCCAGGGGCTCGACGTCAGGCTGTGGAAGGAGGAGAAGCCGCTGATCAATGTCGACGACGACGGCCGCTGGCTGTGGTTCGATGTCAGCGATGGCCAGAAGCGGTATCTATTCCTGTTAGTGCTGACCATCGCCTTGGCGGTCGTGGCCAAGAACCTGACCCGTACCCGCACGGGCCGCGCCCTGCAGGCCATCCGCGACCGAGACATTGCGGCCGAGGTCATGGGAGTGCCCGAGTTCCGCTACAAGGTGATCGCCTTCGCGGTGTCGTCGTTCTTCGCCGGACTGTCGGGCGCGCTGTTCGCGGCGCTCTCACAGCGGCTTCTGGCCACCGACTTCGGGCTGTTCCTGTCGGTGGAGTTCATTGCCATCCTTCTGATCGGCGGGGCTGGCACCACGGCGGGTCCGCTCATCGGGACCTTCTTCGTGGTGATGGTGCCGCAGTTCGTGGAGGCGTTCACCGAGTGGCTCGAGGCCGCTGAGGGCGGACTGGTCGGCGCCCTGTCGGAACTCGTTCTAACCGAAGGCGGCGACTTCGGTATCATCAACACCGCCATCCAGACTCCGGGCTGGACCTTGAGCGTGTTCGATTGGAACATCGTGCTGTTCGGTGCGCTCATCGTCGTGTTCCTGATCGTCGAGCCGCTGGGCCTGTTCGGGATCTGGGTACGCACCCGCAACTACTGGAAGCGATGGCCATTTAGTTACTGACCCAGTGACTTGCCCGCGATCGTGTGACAAGATGTGTGCACTGTCCAGTGCTCCCTAGCAAAACCAATCTGAAGGAGGAACCCACCGTGAAACGACTGAGATGGATGTTCGCAGTGATCTGTGCCGTGGCCCTAGTGGCTGCGGCATGCGGCGGTGACGACGAGCCAGAGCCGGCGGCACAGCCCGACGACGGCGCCGCAGCTGCGGCGGCGCAGGCTGAGGTTGACGCGGCGCAGGCTGAGGTTGACGCGGCGCAGGCTGCCGCGGACACGGCGCAGGCTGCCGCGGACGAGGCCGAAGCGAGACTGGCCGAGGCCGAGGCTGCCGCCGCCGAGGCGAGTGCGGAGCAGCAGGCTGAAGCGCAGGCGGCGCTAGAGGCCGCCCAGGCTGAGGCGGCTGCGGCGCAGGCCGCGGTCGACGCGGCCCAGGCTGAGGCTGAGCAGGCTGCGGCTGAGGCTGCGGCGGCTGAGGCTGAGGCGGCGGCTGCGCAGGCCGCGTTGGCTGAGGCCGAAGGCGTGATCGCGCACGACTTCGGCGTTGACCCCGACACGATGACGATCCGCGTGGGCGTCAACACCGACCTGTCAGGCATCTTCGCTCCGCTGACCACCAAGATCACCGACGGCCACCTGGTCTACTGGGAGTGGATCAACGACAATGGCGGCATCCAGGGCTGGACGATCGAACCGGTCGTGCACGACAACGCTTACAACGTGCCCACCCACCTCGAGAACTACGAGGTCATGGCGGGCGAGGGCGATGACAGCGTGGTGATGTTCTCCACGTCGACGGGCTCGCCCCACACGGCCTCCACGGCGCAGTCGCTGATCGAGGACAACATCGCAGCCATCCCGCTGTCGTGGTACTCCGGCTGGGCCGACCCCGCCATCGGCAAGAACGTGTTCGAGGTGCAGACCAACTACTGCATCGAGGCCATGAACGGCGCCACCTACATGTCGGAGACCTACGGCAACAATGTGGCCATCGCCAGCTTCCCCGGGGACTACGGTGAGGACGGCGCTGAGGGCGTGAAGGTCGCGGCGGAGGCGCTGGGCCTCAACATCGTCTTCGACGGCCAGGCCCAGGTCATTCCCGGCGGCGACCTGACACCGGTCATCACCGGCATTGCCGAGTCCGGCGCCGACTTCGTGTGGTTGACCACCAACCCCACGACCACAGCCACGCTCATGGGCGGGGCCGCTCAGGCCGGCTTCACCGGCCAGTGGTCGGGCAACAGCCCGAGCTGGAACCCGGCCCTGCTGGGCATCGAGGGCTTCAGAGAGCTGGCCGACGCGGTCTACACGCACTCCACCTACACGGTGCTGTGGGACGTCGGCGAGGCCGACGGCATGGGAGAGATGATTGCCGCCATGCGCCAGTACCGTCCCGACGCCCCGTTTGACGACGTGTACATAATCAGCTTCATCGAGGGTTACGTCGCCACGCAGATTCTCGACAGGGCGATCAGCAATGGCAACCTCACACGGGCCGGCGTGCTGGCTGCGGCCAACTCGGTCACTGCCGACCTCAAGGGTCTCGCCCCGAACCAGAGTTGGCGCGGCAACCCCGACGACAACGTGGTGCGTGAGACGTACCTCTACGATGTCGACCTGTCGCTCTACACCCCGGGCGTCACGGTGTCCGAGGAGGGCGGCAACAACGGCTTCCGGCTCATCAAGGGCCCCTACGCCTCCGAGACTGCTCTCAACTGGGAGTACGAGCCCTGCTTCAAGGCCTCATAGCCGCATCCTGTAGTTGATCGAGGCGCGAGCCCGGCGGTGCTCCGGCCCGCCGGGCTCGTCTCGCGCCCTGGAGGCCGAGCGGAGTCAGGGTTAGATCAAGCCCTCCTGCGGCACTGTCCAGGGCAGTTTGGCCACGTGCTGGATCAGTAGATCGCCGTACTCTCAAGGCAAGACCGGAGTGTATGGTGTGCCTTCGCTGTCACATAGCGGATTCCCATTAGCTGATTCCATTCGCGCCAACCCCACAGAATTCAGGCATGCTCACAGTCGCCAACCTGGAAGTCGTCTACAACGAGGTGATCCTCGTGCTTCGCGGGCTTTCGATAGAGGTGCCCGACGGGAGCATCGTGGCGCTGCTCGGTGCCAACGGCGCTGGCAAGACCACGACAGTGCGGTCCATCACGGGCCTTCTCGATGTCCACGAGGGCGACATCACCAAGGGCTCTGTCGTCTGGAACGGGACAAACATCTCCCAACTCAAGCCATCGCGGATCGTGGAGCTGGGAATCACCCAGGTGATGGAGGGTCGCCGCGTATTCGCCGAGCTCACCGTGGATGAGAACCTCGACACCGGGGCGTTCACCGTGCGTGACCGCCGAGCCAACGCGGCCTCCTACGAGAGGGTGATGGCACTCTTTCCGCTGTTACGGGATCGGCGACGGCACATCGCCGGGTATCTGTCCGGCGGTGAGCAGCAGATGCTGGCTATCGGGCGAGCCTTGATGGCCGACCCGGAGCTGCTCATTCTCGACGAGCCGTCCTTGGGTCTGGCCCCGATGCTGATAGAGCAGATCCGCGACATCATCGTCGACATCAACTCCCAGGGAACCAGCGTGCTGCTGATCGAGCAGAACGCGGTGATGGCCCTGTCCATCGCCCATTACGGCTACGTGATGGAGTCGGGCAAGGTGGTAATGGACGGCGAACCCAAGAAGCTGCTGGCCGACGAGGATGTGCAGGAGTTCTACTTGGGCCTGCACGCCGAAGGCGACCGCAAGTCGTTCCGAGACGTAAAGCACTACAAGCGCCGCAAGCGCTGGCTGTCATGAGTGCGGCACAGGAGACTCGTGACGCCTTGCTGGAGGTGGACGACATCTCCTTGCGCTTCGGCGGAGTCACCGCCATCGACTCGGTGTCGTTCGAGGTGCGAAACGGTGAGCTGTTCGCCATCATCGGTCCCAACGGGGCCGGCAAGACCTCGATCTTCAACTCCATCTCGCAGGTCTACCGGCCCCAGTCGGGCGACATCCGCTGGAAGGGCGCCTCGATCATCGGCACCCGCCCCGACCGCGTGGCCCAGCTCGGAGTGGCTCGCACGTTTCAGAACATTGAGCTGTTCCCCCAGATGACCGTGCTCGACAACCTGCTGACCGGACGGCACATTCGCATGAGCAGCTCTTTCCTGGCCGGTGCGATATGGGTGGGCAAGGCGAAGCGCGAGGAGATCGAGCACCGCCGCAGGGTGGAGGACATCATCGACTTCCTGGAGATCGAGGGCTGGCGCAAGCATCCGGTGGCGCTGTTGCCCTACGGGATACAGAAGCGAGTGGAGCTGGGCCGGGCGCTGGCCATGGATCCCGAGTTACTCATGCTGGACGAGCCGGTGGCCGGGATGAACCTGGAGGAGACCGAGGACATGGCCCGCTTCATCCTCGACATCCGGCGCGAGCTGGGCATCACACTGCTCATGGTGGAGCACGACATGGGCCTCGTAATGGACATCGCGGACCGGGTTATGGTCCTCGACTTCGGCCAGAGAATTGCCGAGGGCACTCCGGCCGAAGTACAGCGGGATCCCCGCGTGATAGCGGCCTACCTGGGCAGCACCGAACTGGACGTGCAGGCTTCCGAGTGACTGAAGCGGCGATTCGAAGCGCGTGGGCGGCTCTGCTCGACGAACGCCGCCAGCTCACGCCGGGCGAGCTCGCAGATCTGGCTTCGATCGGGGACGCGTCGGTTCCATCTCTCGCATCATTGGCCCACGAGGTGAGGCTGGCGTGGGCCGGCCCGATGGTGGAGGTGGAGGGGATCCTGTCGGCCAAGACCGGGGGCTGCGGTGAGGATTGTCACTTCTGCAGCCAGTCGGCCGCGTTCGACACGCAGGTCAAGGCCACACCGTTTCTCGACACCGAAGAAGTGTTGGCAGCCGCCCGGGAGACCGCGGAGCTCGGGGCCAGCGAGTTCTGCATGGTGCTGGCGGTGCGCGGTCCGGACCGGCGCACCATGGACCGCCTCATCGACCTGACGGCCCTGGTGTCGGCCACCACGGGCCTGAACGTGGCGATCAGCGCCGGCATCCTCACTCGGGACCAGGCCTTCGAGTTCGCCGCGGCCGGAGTGCACCGCTACAACCACAACCTGGAGACGAGCCGGTCATTCTTTGGCCAGGTCGTGACGACCCACAGCTTCGACGAGCGCGTGGACACCTGCACGTTTGTGCGCGAGGCGGGTATGGAACTGTGCTGCGGCGTGCTGCTCGGCATGGGCGAGAGCGTCGAGCAGCGGCTGGAGCTGATCTCCCAGATCCGGGCAGTGGAGCCCTGCGAGGTGCCCATCAACTTCTTGAACCCCCGACCGGGCACCCCGTTGCAGGTCCGCAAGCCGGTGGGCGCATTGGAGGCCATCCGCTGGATCGCACTGTTCCGGCTGGCACTGCCGTCGGTGATCCTGCGCTACGCCGGCGGTCGAGAGATCACCCTGCGCGACCTGCAGGCCATGGGAATGACCTCAGGGATAAACGCCTTGATCGTGGGCAACTACCTGACCACGTTGGGGCGGTCGCCCCAGCAGGACCTGGACATGCTCGCCGACCTGCGAATGCCCATCGGCAGTCTCTCGGCCGCGGTTTGAGCCGGCCGGCGTCCTATTGCCGCGGCTGCGGGCGAGTCGACTGCTCCGGATGCCTGCCTGAACTCGATCCGCCTCGCTACTGCCCAACGTGTGGAGCCTGGCTGGCCACGTCCGTGACTCCCGCGGGCTGGACCGCCAAGTGCCGAAATTGCGGCACTACCCACCCAGAGGCCGAGCGAACAATTGGCAGGTGGACTTCGCAAGACGCCGAGCGAGGCCGTGGCCCGAGCGGCCCGTGAGCGCAGCGAATAAGAGCGGGAAGCACAGACCGCATAGCCCTTAGGTTCGCAGCACCTCGACGACCTCATGACAGGTCGTGCAGCGATGGACGGCCCGGCAGCGGGCCGGACCGAACGGTGACTGCTCTACGAGCGCTGCGGTGCCGCAGCGGGGACACTCGGCCGGCTTTCCGGGCACGGCGACCGCCACCGTGAACTCGCGCGCCATGGTGGCTCGAGCATGTTCGCTGAGCCTTGACGTGTCCCAGGCCTCAGCACTGCGCCTTACCTCCACATCGGTGATGCCGTCCAGCGCTCCAACTGCCCTGGTGATCTCGGACACGATGACCTCGAAGGCAGGGCAGCCGCTGAAGGTGGTGATCAACTCGACCGCAACCCGTCCACCCGCGAGTTCGATCGCGCCGATCATGCCCATGTCGACCACGCTGACACCGGGGTATTCGGGGTCGTCCACCCTCCGCAGCGCGTCGGTTACGTCGCTGGAGCGGGTCTTGCAGACGTCCGGTGTCACCCTCCAACCCTACGGTTTCGGAACTCACCCTGCGCCGCTCTCGCCCTGTCCGCCATTAGCGGCTGACAGGGCGGACCACTAGTGTCGCGGACTATGTCGGTCGCGACCGCGTCTGAGTCCGGCCAGCGGGTTCAGGGCTGGAAAACCCTGCACCCGTCCGGGTGGGTCGCGTTGGCAACCCTGGTTGGTGCGCTGCTTGCGCACCTTTTCACGGACACGTCCAACCTGCTCGGCAACTTCGAGTGGTGGTGGTGGATTCTTGTCGTTGCCGGCGTGGCCATTTCAGCCTGGCATGACGGGCTTCATCGTCTGCGTCTGGGTATCGAAGCCATCCCGACGGCCACGCTGAAGCTAGCGATGATCCTGGCGTGGGCTGTGTTCATCCTGCAGTTCTTCAATGTGATCACCCGATACAGCAACGAGTACGTGGCTCAGGACATCCTTATCGGCGAAGTGGTCAGCTTGGCGTGGCAGTCCTTTGGGCTCATGTTCCTGCTGGCCATCAACGTCGGCGTCCGCGACGGTGTGAACCCCCGCATCGACTTCTGGTGGACGAACTTCTCGAACAAGACCAAGGCGGCGCTCGACTTCGCCATGCACACGGTGCTGCTGCTCCCCTTCATCTTCATGAGCGTCCGCATCCTGCAGCACTACGGGGCGGCCGCCCTCGGTCGGCGCCACAACGGCGAGTGGCCCGCCGGCTGGCGGGTGTGGCAGAGCTGGGAGGAGGCCGTGGATGCGGGCGGTCTGGCGGTGGGACCGATCAAGACCATGCTGCTGGTGGGCTTCTTCATGTTCGGTCTGCAGATCTTGGCTGAGGTCATCAAGACCGGGTTCGTGCTGATCGGCCGGGATGACTACGGCGACCTCGTGGAGAGCGACGTGCCACTGAGGATCGAGTAGGCGATGGTCGGGCTGTTCCAAGCGCGAACTTCTGGACTCAGGCTGCATGTCGGCGTCGGTCGACCGGCCGTGGGTCTGGCCCGGCGGATCGAGTAGGCGACGATGCTGCTGGCGCTGGAGACGATCCTCGGCATGGACGCGGGCGTGTTCATGGCCCTGGCCATGTTCGCGGTGTTCATGCTGGTGATCCTGTCGGGCTACAACGTGGCCTTCTCGTTCGCGGCCACTGCGCTGTTCTTCAGCTTCGTGGGCGACTGGCTGGACGTGTTCGACCCCAATACGCTCAACACGCTGCCGGGACGGTGGTACAAGGCGATCAGCGACCCGACGCTGCTGGCGGTGCCGCTGTTCGTGCTGATGGGTGCCATCCTCGAACGGTCGGGCATGGCCGAGCGGCTGCTCAACGCGTTCGGGATGCTCATGGGCCGGCTGCGGGGCGGTGTCGCGGCTGCTGTCGTGCTGGTCGGCACCTTGCTGGCGGCCGCCACTGGTGTGGTCGCCGCCACGGTGATCGTGATGGGCCTGCTGTCGCTGCCCGCAATGGTGCGACTCGGGTACGACAACAAGCTCTCCACCGGCGCCATCATCGCCTCGGGCACGCTGGCCCAGCTGCTGCCGCCCAGCATCGTGCTGATCCTGCTGGCCCAGCAGCTGGGCGTAGGCATCCTCGGGCTGTTCGCGGGCGCGCTGCTGCCCGGCCTGCTGCTCAGCGGGCTCTACGTGGCCTATGTGCTGATTCTGGCGTGGCTCAAGCCCAATACGGGTCCGGCCATGCCCGAGGAGCAACGCACGCTCTCGGGCGACCCGTCACTGCGAACGAAGCTGTTGATCGCGATCATCCTGGCGCTGATGGTGGGGGCAGTGACGCTGCTGGGCAGGGCAAGTGGGATGAGTTTCCTGGCCAGCGGGTGGTCGCCGCTTGTCGTGGCCGTGATTCACTTCTTCGTGTTCTTCGGGATCCTGGTGCGCACCCGGATGCTGGCCGCCGAGGTCATGGTGGCCATCGTGCCCATACTGGCGCTGATCTTCGGGGTGCTGCTGTCCATCTTCGCGGGGATCGCCACACCGTCGGAGTCGGGCGCGGTGGGAGTGTTCGGGGCGCTGGTGCTGACCGTGTTGAACTGGCTGTTCGACGATCTGCTGGTCAAGGAGGGCGCGTCCCACATCACCAAGGGTTGGCGGCTCGATTGGCAGGCGATCAAGGACGCGGCCCGGTCCACCACCAACGTGGTGGTGCTGGTCATGACGCTGCTGTTCTGCTCGACGTTCTTCAGTGCCATGTTCTTCCAGCTCGGCGGGTCGGACCAGACCTCTGAGTGGCTGACCGCGATCGGTGGCGGCAAGTGGGGCTTCGTGGTCATCGCGATGGTCGCGGTGTTCCTTCTGGGCATCAACCTCGAGTTCCTGGAGATCACCTTCATCGTGGTGCCGATCTTCGTGCCCGCCATGGATGTCCTCGGGTTCACCGCCGATGAGAAGATCTGGTTCGCGGTGTTGATGGCGGTGAACCTCAACATGGCGTTCATCTCACCGCCCGTGGGGTTCTCGCTGTTCTACCTGCAGAGCGTGGCGCCGCCGGAGGTGAAGACGGCCGACATCCACAAGGGCGCCTTCCCCTTCATGGGCCTGCAGGCGGTGGCTCTGGTGATCCTGGCCGCCTTTCCCGCCATCACCTACACGTCGATCGAGACGTTCAAGTTCGGTTGACGCCCGCCCGCCGGGCGGCAGCGCGCGCCCTGCACAAGCTGAAAGTAGTTGTCGCCACGATCTCGACGGGTTCCTCGGGCACGCGGTGAACAGTTGTTGTAATCTGCTGCCCGCCAGCGACTCCGCCTTGGGCGTTCTTCGTCCTAGCGGAGCAGTCAATGGCAGTGCACAAGCGTCCAAAATGGAGGGACTACACATGAGCCAAGAAGCAAGCTCGGATCAAACCGACGGCGCGGCTGCGGACATGATCCTCGATGAGGCCAACTCCTCGAGTCTGGCCAGGCGGGGGTTCATCAAAGGAGGACTCGGTGTAGCCGGGTTCGCCGCGGCCTCGTCGATCCTGGCCGCGTGCGGTGACGACGCCGAGGAGGCTCCGGCACCCACTGCGACGGATGCGTCCGAGGCCGCCGAGACCACCACCACGGCCGCAGAGCCCACCGACACGGTGGCTGTGACCGCCCAGGGTCCCGAGATCGAGTGGCAGATGGCTACCAGTTGGCCCACCGCTCTGGTGACGCTGTTCGGCTCGGCGCAGTACTTCGCCCAGAGGGTGGGCGAGCTCACCGGCGGGCGCTTCGTCATCCACGCTCGCCCCGCGGGTGAGATCGTCGGTGGCCTCGAGGTGCTGCAGACGGTGCGCGACCTCGGTGTGGAGATGGGTCACACCGCCTCCTACTACTACGTGGGCATCAGCCCGGTGCAGCAGTTCGGCACTGCGGTCCCCTTCGGGCTCAACCAGCGCCAGCAGAACGCCTGGCTGTACGGGACCTTCGACAACGAGGGCAGGCAGAGCGGCACCGACATGCTCAACGAGTTCTACGCGGCTGAGCACGGCATCATTGCCTTCCCCGGGGGCGCTACCGGCTGCCAGATGGGTGGCTGGTTCACCCAGGAGATCAACTCCACCGACGACCTCAACGGCCTCAAGATGCGCATCCCCGGCCTGGCCGGGCGGGTGCTGGAGAACCTCGGCGGCGAGCAGGTGACACTGGCCGGCGGCGAGATCCTCCAAGCCATCCAGACCGGCGCCATCGACGGCGCCGAGTTCGTCGGTCCGACCGACGACCTCATCCTGGGCCTGGACCAGTTCGAAGGCCAGTTGTACTACTACCACCCCGGGTGGTGGGAGCCGGGAACGGCACTCGAGGTCCAGGTCTCCCTGGAGAGGTGGAACGACTTGCCTCCGGAGTACCAGGCCGCCATCCAGTGCGCCGCGGCGGACGCCAACATGAGAACCATGGCCACCTACGATGTGTTCAACCAGGCGGACCTCCAGAGGGTCAAGCAGTTCGCGGAGATCCGCGAGTTCTCGCCCGACCTGATGGCCGCGTTCAAGGCCGAGACCGAGAATGTTCTCGACACCGTGGCCGCCGACGACGAGCACTTCGCCCGGATTCTCGGCCCGTGGCGCGAGTTCCGTGACGGCATCTCGGAGTGGCACGGCCTGGCCGAGCGGTCGTTCCTCAGCCAGCAGACCCAGATCTGACCTAAGCCCAGATCCGGTCTCATCTGACGCCGAACCCGGGTTCAGGCTCTTCGCAGGGTCCGAACCCGGGAACTCGGCCGCAGCTAGCGGGCCGCGGGCCGCAACTCGTGCGCTTGCCCTCTGAAGAGCGCCACCAATTCCGGCGCGCCCGGATCGGCATCGGCGTTCACTCGGGTGACAGTGACGTCGTAGCCACCGCCTGAGCGGTTGCGGAAGCGCTCCACGCATACCGCAATCATCTCGTCTCCCACCGACGCGGCTCGGACGAACTGGATCGAGGCTCCCGACGACACGGTCAGCCGGCCGTGGCTGTTGCACGCGCACTGGAAGGCGGTGTCGGCCAGGGTGAAGATCACCCCTCCGTGGCATCGTCCCGCACCGTTCAGCATGTCTTCTCGCACCGTCATGCGAGCAGTGGCTCGCCCCGGTGTTGCCTCGGTCAACTCGATGCCCAGTTCTCGGGCCATACGGTCCTGATTGTGCAACCCCCGGGCATGTCTGGAGGGGTCGGTTCCGCCGGCGGCGGAACCCGGTTCGGGCTGGATGCTTGGCGAAGTACTGGCCATCTGCGGCACACTACGCGGTGTGTCGAGTTCAGACAGTCTCCCGGAGTCCGCGGTGGAAGTGAGCGACCCGGCGGAGAGCAAGCTGCCCAACGCGCCGAAATTCCGCACTGATCGCAGCCACTACCAGGCCGCCCTCCAGCAGTGGATGCGAAGCGCCTTTCCGGCTAGGCAGGACCTTACGGTGGTCGACATCGAAGTCCCGGTCAGCACCGGGTTCTCCAACGAGACGGTGATCCTCGATGCGGCCTGGGTCGAGAGCGGTTCCGACCGCCAGGAGCGCTACGCGGCAAGGATCGAGCCTGCCGACGGCGGCATGTTCCCACCCCAGACGCCCCGCTGCGAGGTGTCGGTGGAACTCCAGTACCGAGCGATGAAGGCAGTGGCGGAGGCCGGTGCAGCCCCGGTGCCGCCGCTGTTCGGCTACGAGCCCGACCCTGCCGTGCTGGGCGCACCCTTCTTCATGATGGGATTCGTGCCCGGACGGATCCCAGCCGATGTGCCCCGCTACACCGAGGCGGGCTTCGTGGTGGACGAGGCGACGCCGGAGGAGCGCCGACGCATGGTGCTCTCGGCCATTGACACCATCGCCGGCATCCACAGCCTGGACTGGCGCAGCGGCGGGTTGGACTGGCTGGATCCCAGCGGCACCGGTCAACCGACGACCGCACTGCAGATCGACCTCTATCGCAGTCATGTCATCTCGGAGCTGGCGGGACGGGAGCATCCGGTGCTGCATGCCGCGCTCGACTGGCTGGAGGCCAACGACCCCGGCGACGAGCGGGTCGGGATGACATGGGGCGACGCCCGGCTGGGCAACATCATCCTTCAGGACTACCGGACCGCGGCAGTGCTCGACTGGGAGGTGTGCGCCCTCAGTCCGACGGAGGCCGACATGGGATGGTGGCTGATGTTCGACCGGATGTCCTTCGACGACATGGGCATAGAGCGGCTTGAGGGCTATCCGACCCGAGATGAGATGATTGCCCGCTATGAGCAGGTCTCGGGCCGCACCATGCGAGAACCGCACTATTGGGAGGTGTTCGCGAGCATGCGGTTCTGCACCATCTTCATCCGCTTGGGTGACCGTCTCACCGCGGCCGGCTTCATGCCACCGGAGCGGAACCCCGCCGTGGGCAATCAAGTGACGGCCGCGCTGGCTGTACTGCTGGGGATGGACAACCCGACCCCGGACCTGCTGGCCCGATGACTTCGGGAACGACCATGGACCGTCGGTGCGTCACCCTGCTGGCCCGATGACTTCAGGAACGGCCATGGACCGTCGGTGCGTCACCCTGCTGGCCACGGGCGGCACCATCGCCTGCCGCCGTGGCCCCGACGGGCGGCTGGTGCCCGGCTTTACCCCCGAAGAGCTGGTCGCCTCGGTACCAGGCCTCGAAGACATCGCGTCGGTCAGCGTGGAGTCGCTTCAGAAGGTGTCGGGGTTCGACATGGGGCCCGACCGGATGGCCGCAGTCGCACTTCGGGCCCGCGAGCTGCTCCTGGGTGGAGGCGTCGACGGGGTGGTCGTCACCCACGGCACCGACACCGTCGAGGAGACCATGTACATGTGCGAGATGCTGGCCGGTGAGGCGACCGCCCGGGGTTCCATTGTCTTTGCGTGCGCCATGCGGGCCCCTTCCGAGCCGAGTGCGGACGGTCCCCGCAACCTCTTGAACGCAGTGCGGATCGCTTCGAGCTCCACAGCCCGCGGGCGCGGCGTGCTGCTGAGCGTCAACGATCGGATCCACTGCGCGGCCTGGGTCTCCAAGCTCAACACTCTTCACGTTGAGACCTTCGAGTCGGTCAAGGGAGGTCCGGTCGGATCGATTCAGGCGGATCAGCCCGTCTTTCTGCTCGACTCGCCCGGGTCACCTCGCGGCGACGGGATCCGGGGCAAGGTGCCGCTGGTGAAGGCCTATACCGGGATGCAGACCGACGTGTTCGACTGGCACCTCGCACGCGGCGTCGACGGGCTGGTTGTGGAGGGCACCGGTGCCGGGAATGTGCCCAGTTCGATTGCGCCCGCCGTCGAGAGGCTCCTGGAGGCGGACATTCCAGTGATCGTGACGTCGAGGTGTCCCTACGGCTTGCCCCGGTCACCCTACGGAGGGCCGGGAGGCTGCGCCAGCCTGGATGACCTGGGCGTGCTACGGGCCGGGCACCTAAACGGCCCCAAGGCCCGCCTAGCCATGATGGTCGGCCTGCACGACACCTCCACTACCGCCGAGCTCAGGACCTGGTTGCGCGACATCTTCTAAGCGCGTCGGGCCCACGCCGCGAGGACTCAGGTGCCGAAGTCGTCGGGGACGTGGATGGGCATGTCGGTCTCGGCCCACTCCTTGACCGTCTTGGCGACTCGTGAGGCCTCCTCGGGTGGCAGGGTGGCCACGATGCTGCGACCCAGTGCGTCGAACACCGGGATCTCGTCGTCGTCGAGGGCCGGCATCGGCACCTTGCGGGCCATCGCCGCGTCGATGGCGGGAGCCAGGCGCTCCAGCTTGGCCTGCTCCCGTTCGGCCTCGCCCTGCGCGAACTCGCCCATTACCTCGGCCGCAAACAACTCGAGGGTCTCGCAGATGTGATCGTGGCGGTTGTTTCCGCCCTGCTGGATGAACACCACCTGGTCGACGCCGGCCTCGGCGAAGCCCCGCAAGTGATCGCGGACCTGCTCGGGCGTGCCGATGCCACTTTGCTCACCCCGGTCGGCGATGGTGTGCCTCGCGGCCAGATAGTCGGCCCAGATGTCGGTGCGGCCCGGCTTGTGCCGGCCGAATATGTAGTGATGGCCGAGCCCGTAGCCGAAGAACTGGAAGCCGTCGAGGCCCCGGCGCCTGGCCTCGCCGGCGTCAGGGTGCACCGACAGGCCGGTCACCATGGCGATGTTGGGGTTGACGGCGTGGCCGATGGGCACGCACTCGGTCTCCAGAATCCGGTAGTAATCCTGCACCCATGCGGCCGCATCGCTGGGGTCGACGAAGGAGAAGGTGAGCGCACCCATGCCCAACCTGGCTGCCAGCTTGATCGTCTCCCGGTTTGAGCAGGCTACCCACAGCGGGGGATGGGGCTTCTGCACCGGCTTGGGCACCACGTTGCGACACGGCATCGAGAAGAAGTCGCCGTCGTACCCGGGGTAGGGGTCCATGGCCATCATGTTGCAGCACTGCTCGACGGCTTCCTGCCAGGCTGGGCGCTTGTTGTCGATGTCGATTCCGAAGCCCCCCAGCTCCAGGATCGACGACGACTCCCCGGTGCCGAGGTCCACTCGACCTTCCGACACCAGGTCGAGGGTGGCGATGCGCTCGGCGACGCGGGCGGGGTGGTTGTAGCTGGGGGGCATCAGCACGATGCCGTGGCCGAGCCGGATACGCCGGGTGCGCTGGCTGCACGCGGCCAGGAACACCTCGGGCGCGGAGGAGTGTGAGTACTCCTCGAGGAAGTGGTGCTCCACCTCCCAGGCGTAGTCGAAGCCGAGCCGGTCGGCCAGCTCCACCTGCTCCAACGCCTCATTGAAGAGCCGCTGCTCGTCGCCTTCGTGCCAGGGCCGAGGCAGCTGGTGTTCGTAGAAGATCCCGAACTTCACGGCGGTGACTCTACGGGCTGAGCAGGACGGCCTGCGACCAGGCTCAGCCCCTTGACCAGCTGAGGCCCAGGACCGGCCGGCGAGGGTAGATGAAGCTGAACAGCACGAGGTTGCAGAAGTAACCACCAGCGCACACCATCCACACAGTGTTGTAGGCGGCCAGTTCGGCCGCAGGACTGTCCGGCTGGCCGATCATGGCGAACGCGACCGCGATGGCGAATGCCACTGAGAGTTGAAAGAAGGTCGTACGACCGGCGGTCGCCATGGCGTAGCGCTCCGGGGGAATGTCGCGCAGCGCTGCGCCCACCAACTGCGAGAAGCCCGTCCCTGCCGATACTCCCACCAGAACAGTGGCCACCAGCAACTGCGGAAGCGAGGGCTCGGTGGAGATGACGAGGACGAGCCAGAGCAGCCCTGCCATTCCGCAGGCTGATCCGACGATAAGGAGGGGAGCGTTGCCGATCCGGTCGGCCAGTCGCCCAGCCTGTGGCGCGACCAGGAACGAGACCAGGGGGCCCACCGAGTAGGCGAGGCCGGTCTCCAGCGTCGACCATCCCCAGACTTCCTGGATGAAGGACGGCAACGGCACCAGCAGGGCGAAGAAACCGAGGGCGAAGAAGAGCGAGCCGAGATTGCCGAGCAGGAATGAGCGGACGCGGAGCAGGTCGAGGTCGAATAGAGGCGCGGGGTGGCGCCGGCTGCGCCATGTGAATGCGGCTACGAGCAGCGCTCCTGCCGCGAAGGAGCCGACGGTCGGCGCCGTCGCCCATCCCCACGTCTCACCCTGAACAATCCCGAGGATGACCGCGCCCACCCCCACTGACGCCAGAGGCACGCCGATCATGTCCGCCCTGGTCTCGGGCACCGCGCCGGCGCTCTCCGGGAGGACTCGCGCGCCCGCCACCAGGGCGGTCAGAGCCACAGGCACGTTTACGTAGAAGACAGCCCGCCAGCCGAACGCTTCGATGAGCACCGCTCCCAGGGCCGGACCCACGGCCGCGGCCAATCCTCCCATCGCACCCCAGGCGCCGATGGCCATCTGATGGCGGCTTCGATGGAAGGCGTCGAGCAGTAGGGCCAGCCCAGCCGGATACTGCATGGAGCCGCCCACAGCCTGCAGGGCCCGTGCCCCGATCAGCATTCCGATGCTGGTAGAGGCACCGGCCGCGACGGAGCCCAGCGCGAACAGCGCCAACCCAAGGCGAAAGACCCGGCGGCGGCCGAAACGGTCGGCCAGCCAACCCGACAGCAGCAGCAGCGCGGCCACCACGATGGAGTAGACGTTCACCACCCACGACAGCGCCGCCGGGGTAGTGCCCGACAGCGCGGCGCGGATCTCGGGCAGCGCCAGCGCGATGATCGTGAGTTCCATCGCCACCATGAACACGGCCACCGAGACCACGGCAAGTGTCAGCCAGGCTGACCGGGGCACGCGTTCCATTGCGGCTCACTCTATGGACCGGCCTGCGGCTGACCAGCAGCAGCGACACTTGGACTCTACTGTGGTGAAAGAGTCACTACTCTGATTAGACATTGAGCACGGTTGCGTGGTATGGTCGGATACGACCGGAGGCACGTTGGCGAGGCTCACGCTCTGAGCGCTACGGTTTCGCCGCACACACAAGCTCACCCGTAGGGGGAACAATGGCCACTGATCTTGAGAGGTTCGTCGAGGCGGACGGACGCGAGGAGCAGATCGCAGAGGTGGAGGCCCGCATTGAGCGTGACGACATCCGGTACCTGTACTGCCAGTTCGTCTCGGTGACGGGACGGATCATGGGCAAGGGCATTCCGGCCAAGCACTTCGGCATGATCGCCCGCAAGGGCTTTCAGCTGGTGTACGGCTCCACCGCCAACCTCTTCACCGACCGCCACGGCAACTACATCGGTTACGGTCCCGAAGCTCGCGAGCTCGTGGGCATCGGCGAGCCCGAGACGTTCATGCCCCTTCCCTGGGATACGAGAACGGCCCGGGTGTGGTGCACGCTGTTCAGGGGCCGTGAGGAGGAGGTCGACGGCGGCGCCTATCTCACCTCCGACTGCCGAGGGAACCTCAAGCGCCAGCACGCCGAGTTCGAGGCCAAGCACGGGCTGCACCTGCGGGCCGGCTGCGAGCCCGAGATGATGTGGCTCAAGGCCGACGCCGACGGCAAGCCGACCGTGGAGGGCATGACCAAGCCCAATTGCTACCACATCGACCAGTTCGCCGAGCTCCAGCCCCTCATCCACAAAGTGATCGAGTACTGCGAGGCCATGGGCCTCGACATGATCCAGGGCGACCACGAGGACGCCCCCGGCCAGCTCGAGCTGAACTTCAACTTCGACCGGGCCGAGCTCACCGCCGACCGGCTCACCACCTACCGCCAGGTCTGCAAGCAGGTAGGCCGCGAGCTGGGAGCCTTCCCGTGCTTCATGCCCAAGCCGTTCATGGGCGTGTCAGCCAACGGCTGCCACCACAACATCTCGCTGTGGGATGCCGACGGCAACAACAAGTTCATGCCCGAGGGTGACAACCCGCAGCTGCCTGGCCCGGTCGGCATGAAGGCCATAGGCGGCATCCTCGAGCATGTTCAGGCGCTGACCTGCCTCACATCGCCGACGGTCAACTCCTACCGCCGTCTGTGGGACACGGGCTTCTGGGCCCCGGTGTTCGCGGACTGGGGCTTCCAGAACCGCACCACCGCCCTGCGGGTGAGCGCCCCGGGCCGCTTCGAGTACCGCTCGGTGGACAGTGCGGTCAACCCGCACCTGTCGTTCGCGGGCCTGCTGCAAGCGATGGACGACGGTCTGGATCGCAGTCTCGATCCGGGCGAGCCCGAGGAGCGCAATATTTACGAGGCCATGGAGGCGGGCAAGGCCGTCGAGAAGATCCCGCTCACGCTGGGTGACGCCCTGGAGGCTCTGCGTAACGACGAGGTTGTCATGCGTGCGCTGCCGGGCGAGATGAGCAAGGTGTTCTTCCACTACAAGAACGACGAATGGGAGCGGTTCCTGGCCACCGTGACGGATTGGGACGTGGAGGAGTACCTGGACGTCCTTCCCTAACGGTCTGAAGGACCCGACTACAGAGCTAGAAAACCTTCCAAGGGGGTAGAACCATGTGCGGCATAGCTGGCGTGATCCACCGGGACGGCACCGCCGACATCGGTGCCGAGCTCACGGCCATGCTCCAGTCGATGAAGCACCGGGGGCCGGACTCGACCGGCTACGCGGTGTACGGACCGGCAGACGACCTCGTCGTGATCCGGTTCGTCCTGGCTGAGCCCAACAAGAGCACCGGTTTCGGCATGGAGGAGCGCCTCGAGCGCAACCGGGCCGAGGTCGAGAGCCGTTTGGCCAAGATCGGCGCCGAGGTGGCCACCGTCACCAGCGACACCGGTTACGCCTTCCGGGCAACCATCCGCTACGGCGGCGACCTCAAGGCCCTGGCCGACTACCTCGAGGACGTGCCCGGCTGCGAGGTGCTGTCTCTGGGCAGCTCGTTGGAGATCATCAAGGATCTCGGCGACGCCGAGACCGTCAGCGGCCAGTACCACCTGGGGTCGTTCACGGGTACGCACGGAATCGGCCATGTGCGCATGGCCACTGAGTCCGAGGTCGACTTGGCCAGCGCCCATCCGTACTGGGCCTATCCCTTCGCGGACGTGGCCGTGGTCCACAACGGCCAGCTCACCAACTACCACCAATGGCGCCGCCGCTTGGAGCAGCATGGCCACCGCTTCCAGAGTGAGTGCGACTCCGAGATCATCGCCGTCTACCTGGCCGAGTACCTGGCTCGGGGCCTGTCGCTGGAGACGGCCATGAAGCACAGTCTCGACGACCTGGACGGCGTTTTCACCTACGTGTGCGTGACCGGCAACGAGTTGGGCATCGCCAAGGACGAGATGGCGGCCAAGCCGCTGGTGTTGTTCGAGTCCGATCCGCTGGTGGCGGTGGCCACCGAGGAGGTCGCCATCAGGGCCGTTGTCAAGCGCGAGGTCGAGACCCGCGATCCGTACGAGCGCGAGGTGCTGGTATGGCAGGTCTGACGCGCGCTGGCAGAGACCTCGGAAGGGAGCGGTAATGCCAGGTTCAGGTTCCCGCAGCGGCGTCAGCTACGACGCCCGGGGTCTCGTGGAGCCCCATGCTGAGATGCCCGACAACATCGAGGTTGACGGACACCGAGCCCGCTTCGATGCGGCCGACTTGACGATCCGCCAGATCAACATGGCGCTGCGCAAGCTCGTCTACAACGACGGCATCATCGACGTGACCGTGCTCAACCCCGCATCCAAGCACTCGCTGGCGGTGGGGATCCTCAAACGCTGCCGGATCCACTTCGAGGGCAGTCCGGGCTGGTTCGCTTGCGGGCTCATCGACGGTCCCGAGGTGACCATCAACGGTCGGGTGGGCTGGTCGGTGGCCGAGAACATGATGTCAGGAGTGGTGACGATCGAGCGCGGTGCCGGATCATTGACCGGCGCGGCCATCCGCGGCGGTGACCTGATCGTGAAGGGCGATGTGGGTGCCCGCACCGGCATCGACCAGAAGGGCGGCACCATCATCGTGCAGGGCGATGTGGGCATCAACACCGGGTTCATGATGCAGCGGGGCCGCCAGATCATCTGCGGCAACGCCGGCATGAACCTCGGTGACTCCATGTACGACGGTGAGATCTATGTCGCCGGCAAGGTTCGCTCTCTGGGCGTCGACTGCGTGCCGGGCGAATGGGACGATGCCGACACCGAGTTGATCGAGCGCAAGTTCCGCATCCATGGACTCGGCGAGCCGCCCGAGTTCCAGAAGTTCGTGTGCGGCAAGCAACTCCACAATTACGACGCGCTCGAGCCCTCCGAGCGCAAGCTCGTCATCCACTGAATTAAGGGGGACGACCATGGCTGAAGCAAACAAGAGCGCAGTAAACAAGAGCACCGATGTCCTGGGCCAGAGCCGGATCTTCACACGTGAGGTCATCAACGACATCCATGTGAAGGCCGAGCTGGGCCGCTACCGGATGCGGGGCTTCTCGATCTTCAAGAAGATCCCTCACTGGGACGAGTTGGTGTTCCTTCCCGGAACCCTCACCCGGTTCGTGATCGAGGGCTACCGCGAGAAGTGCGAGACCAGAACCGTGATCGGTGCGCGCTTCGCGGCGAAGCCCTTGGAGCTGGAGATCCCGGTCTATATCACCGGAATGAGCTTCGGAGCGCTGTCGCTCGAGGCCAAGATGGCCCTGGCCAAGGGCGCGTCCATGGCTGGCACCGCCACCTGCTCAGGTGAGGGCGGCATGATCCCGCCCGAGCGGGACCTGTCCACCAAGTGGTACTACCAGATAATCCAGAGCCGCTACGGCTTCAACCCCCACCACCTGATGCTGGCCGACGCGGTGGAGTTCTTCATCGGCCAGGGCTGCAAGGTCGGCCTCGGCGGCCACCTGATGGGCCAGAAGGTCACCGAGCAGGTGGCCGAGATGAGGTCGCTGCCGGCGGGCATCGACCAGCGCTCGCCGGCCCGCCATCCCGACTGGCTCGGTCCCGACGACCTGTCGCTGAAGA
This sequence comes from Candidatus Aldehydirespirator sp., assembly GCA_965220645.1. Lineage (GTDB taxonomy): Bacteria > Actinomycetota > Acidimicrobiia > Acidimicrobiales > Aldehydirespiratoraceae > Aldehydirespirator. The sequence goes on from OZ244836.1 coordinate 449,828, forward strand.
TCCAGGAGATCCGGGAGGCAACCGACTACCAGATCCCCATCCAGCTCAAGCTGGGATCGGCCCGGGTGTACGACGACGTGCGCATGGCGGCCAAGTGCGGCCCCGACGTCATCTATCTCGACGGCGCCGAGGGCGGCACCGGCGCCGGACCGCACCTGGCCACCGAGGAGACCGGCATCCCGCTGATGGCGGCCATCCCGGAGGCGCGGAGGGCCCTTGAGGATGTGGGCCTGGCCGACGACATCGATCTGGTGGTGGCCGGCGGCATCCGCAACGGCGGCGATGTGGCCAAGTGCCTGGCCCTCGGCGCTGACGCCATTGCCCTGGGCACGTCCGCCCTGATGGCGCTCAACTGCAACAAGGAGATACCAGGAGTAACCGACTACGAGGGAACCATCGGCGTGCCCGCCGGCGAGTGTTACCACTGCCACACCGGTCGCTGCCCGGTGGGGGTGGCCACCCAGGATGTGGAGTTGCGCAAGCGTCTCGATGTCGACGAGGCCGCCCTGCGGGTCTACAACTTCCTGCTCACCCTCACCATGGAAGTGCAGATGCTGGCCCGGGCCTGCGGCAAGACCAACATCCACTCGCTGGAGCCCGAGGACCTGGCCGCCCTCACCTATGAGGCCGCAGCCATGGCCAAGGTTCCCCTGGCCGGAACGAACTACATCCCCGGCGTCACCGAGGAGCGGACCCTCCAGGAGATCCGGGACCTGTTCGACAAGCACATCATCGACGCAGGAATGTGACATGGCTGGATCGGCGAGTTCGGGCGAGAGTTCCCACGAGACCCGCACCGTTGCCATTGACGCGGAGGTGCTGGCCGGCAAGAGGTTCGCCTACCAGGAGGACGTGTCCCTGGTGGAGGACATCGACCTGCTGGCGGCTACTCCGGGCCAGGACATCAACTGGCTCGAGGACATCACCCTGCTGGAGGAGGACGGTGTGCCCGCGGTGTTCGATCGCTACTCGAACTCGTTCCTGAAGATCTACTTCGACATCCCGGAAGGCCGGGAGGACGAGATCGCCCGCAAGGTGCTGATCCGGCACCTCACCGACGGCAACTCCTACGGAATCACCCTCAAGGACATTCACTGCAAGTTCCCGCAGGTGGAGTTGGGGCCGTGGGTGGACGAGTCGCGGATTGTGGGCACCGACTGGAAGCGGCCGGTGCTCGAGGGTTGGACCGCTCCCGCCGGCCACTAGTGGCCGGTCGAAGGACGAGCTGACGAGGAGGGCATACAGTCATGGGACTTCCGGGTTCGGCGCGCTATGTGATCATCGGCGCCGGAATCCACGGTTTGTCGACCGCCTGGAACCTGGCCCGCGACCTGAGGTCGTCGGGGCACCGGTCGGGCGCCGACGTGGTCGTGATCGACAAGACCGGTGTGGGCGCGGGTGCTTCAGGCATCGCCTGCGGTGTCGTGCGCAACAACTACTTCCAGCCGGCCATGCGCGAGCTGATGGCCCACTGCGTGGACGTCTGGGAGAGCGATCCTGAGGCCTTCTCCTACCACCCGGTGGGTTACATGCAGATCAGCCATGAGGCCATGAGGGCCGATGTGGCCTCCATCCATGAGCAGCAGAAGGCCATCGGGTACTCGTCCACGTTCGTCGAGGGCGCTGAGGACTCAACCCGATACATGCGCGGCATCTTCGACGACTGGCAGGCCCAGGGCGTCACCAGCGTGCTGCACGAGCACCGGGGCGGCTACGCCAACAACATGGCGTCGCTAAAGGGGCTGCTCGGCAAGGTGGAGGCCGAAGGCGTCCCAGTGGTGAGCGGCGTGTCCGTGACCGGCTTCGACCGCGACGCCTCCGGGGCTGTCACCGCAGTGCTCACCGACCAGGGGTCGGTCGCCTGTGACCATGTCGTGGTGGCAGTGGGTCCGTGGGTGCAGCAGATCTGGGCCATGCTCGACCTCCCCTTCACCGTCGACGTCCTCGGGCGGGACGGCAGATTCCACCGCCGCCCCACCTGGACCTACATGTGCTTGCAGGAGGGCACGCTCGGCGTGGACCCCGGCTATCTCACCGACAATGACGGCAACATGCCGCCCGTGGTTCACATCGACACCGACGCTCCGCTCTACGACGAGAGCGGACTGGTCACTGAGGGGCCATGGGGCATCTACTACAAGCCCGACTTCAGCTTCGGCGGTGTGCAGGGCGGATACATGCCCTACGTGGTGGACAAGCCGGCCTCTGAGGTCGCCGTCGATCCCTACGGTCCGGACTCGCCCGACTTCATCGTGGGCACCGACTTCTACCGCACGTGGACGGCGGCGCTGGCCCACTGCCAGAAGCGCTTCGAGGGCAAGTCGCATCTGATGAACACGGAGCCTTCGGGCGGCATCGGCAGCTTCTCGCCCGACAACTTCCCGGTATTCGACACGTTCTGCCACAACGCCTACTTCATCGCGGACTCCAACCACGGCTACAAGATGATCGGCGTCGGCACCCTGGTGGCCAAGGAGCTGCTGGGCGAGCCCCAGGCTCTGTTGAAGCCGTTCCGCTGGTCGCGCTACGCCGAAGGCAAGCTCCACCCGGTCAGCAACTCTCCCTACCCGTGGAGTTGACCGCGGTCAGAGCATGGGGCCGTGCCGCTGCGGCGACTACTAGCGGGCCGTGATATCGTTAGCGACATTATGTCTGTGCACAACACGCAGGAGCACGAAGGGGCCGACCGGCCTGCAGCTGCCCTGATTCCGGATCTTGAGCAGATACTGGATCTTGAGAAAATACCATCTGACTACAGGTCAGGCTATAAGAAGGCGTTAGCTCTCGACCCGGTGATGGCATCGAACTACGTCGCCCATGCGTGGGTCGGCGACCCCTTGGGAGACGAGTTGATCAAGCAACTCAATACGCTTCCACAAGGAGAAATGTATCGACTCATTAGGCTCGCCATTGACGATCCTGAGCACAACGCTCTGCGTGACGCTCCGCAGCTTCTGCTGGATCTTGTTGAGGAGTGGGCGTCTCCGCCCGATTGGGTCGACCAGGCCGGTTTCAGGGCTTCGAATCGCATGTTTCACAGAGAATCCCGCACGGTTCTGTTGGCATTCGTGTGTGGAGTCCTGATTGAGGGGTTCACGACCAACATCGCGAAGTCGTTCGTGATAACAGGGCGCGTACGAGACTCTGGCGTAAGGCGCTTGATGCAGAACAACCGTCATATGGTCGAGATGTATCTGCCGGGCGGGCTGGAGAGGTATGGAGACGGCTGGAAACTGTCTGCCCGGATCCGTCTCGCGCATGCGCAGGTCAGATACCTGTTGGAACGGTCACAAGATTGGGATACACCCGCATGGGGTGTTCCAATTAGTGCGGCGCACACCGGCTTTGCTATCACCGCGTTCTCGGCGAGGCTGCTCAAGCATATGAAACGCTTGGGGGCCGCGTACAACGATGAAGAAGCCAAGAGTTTCATGGATGTCTGGCGCTATTCAGGAAATCTTATGGGCATTCCTGACACCATCCTGTTTCGCGATGAGCAAGAGGCGTTGAAGCTGTACGACGTTGGTTTGATGTGCGAGCCTGACACCCCAGATGAGTCCATCATGATGGCCAACGCTCTCGTTCAGTCTGCTCCGCTGATTGCTGGGGCGACTGATCCAAAAATTCGGCGGGAGCTTGCGAAACTCGTGTTCATGATCGCCCGAGCTCTACTTGGTAACGACCTGTCCGACGAGCTCATGTTTCCGAAGAACAAGCGGTACGGAATACTCTTCCAGTACCGCATTCAGGCTCAGTACAACCGCATTATGAACAGATACTTGCCGAGACTGGCCACAGTGAGCGATATGGACAGGTTCTCCGGGATGTTAGGTGTGTCGGTCTACGACGATGAGGGCATCAGCTACCGATTGCCGGACCACGTGTACTCAGAAGAATCCAGCAAGTGGTGAGACACCTGACTGCTTGTGAATGCGACCACGGTGTGGCTGGTTGACATACGCTTCTCTGGCTCGGTGGTGCTTTAGACATCCGTGGCGGGGGTTGGCCGCGTGGCTGGTCGCGCTCGTGGTGGTCCTCGGCGTCGCCGGGAGCCTAGGGGAGGCCTACAGCGGGACGCTGGGAATAGCCGGCACCGACAGCCAGGACGGGGCCGATGTTCTCAGCGATCATTTCGGCGGCGTCGGTGCCGGGGCCGGGGGCACCATCGTGTTCCGTGCTGAGCAGGGCGTCGACGATCCGGCTGTGCGGTCCGCGCTGGGTGAGCTGTTCGCCCGAGTCGATGCCTTGGAGGGCACGACGGTCATCTCGCCGTACGGCCCGGGCGGGGACCTTCGCATCGCCCAGCACGGCCCTGAAGCGGGCCTGATCGCCTACGCCGACGTCAGCCTCGATCCTGATGCCAGCGCCTCCGAGGCGCGCGACATGGGTGCCATGATCGACGGGCTTGTCGAAGAGTTGGGTCTGCGATCGACGGAGGGACTCGACGTAGAGGTCGGCGGCGTCTGGTTCGCCCAGGTCGAACCCCCGGAGTCGGAGGCCATTGGGCTGGCCTTTGCGGTGTTCGTGCTGATAGCGGTGCTGGGCTCCGTGGTTGCCATGGGGGCCACCGTGGGTGCAGCCCTCGTGACCGTGGGAATAGGCGCGGCCGGAATTGTGGCACTCAGCAATTTCATGACTGTCCCGGACTTCGCGCTCGCCATCGGCTTGATGATCGGTCTGGGCGTGGGGATCGACTATGCCCTGTTCATCATCACCCGCTATCGGGACGCGCTCAGCCAGGGCCTCGCGTCCGAGCGCGCGCTGGTCGTCGCGCTTGATTCTGCCGGTCGGTCCGTGATCTTCGCCGGAGCGACGGTCGTCGTGTCGCTGTTGGGGATGCTGCTCATCGGGATCGGTTTCGTGAGCGGGTTCGGCATCGCCGCGGCCGCCACGGTGGCCATCGTGATGGTGGGCTCGGTCACCCTGCTGCCGTCACTCATCGCCCTGCTCGGCGACCGGATCACCACAACCAGGGTCCGGGGCACAGTCGCCGCATTGCTGTTCAGCGTGGCGCTGTTCGGCGCCGGGACCGGCATCGAGCCGCTGGTCGGTGCCCTCCCCGTCGCCGTGATCGTTCTGGTGGCGGGATCATTCGGCGGCGCTCGGAACCCGCTGCGAAGAGTACGGCGGCCGCGGGCGGAGAAGCCGTTGCGCGAGACCGGCTGGTACAGGCTCAGCCGAATGGTGCAGGCCCGGCCCTGGCTCTTCGCCGTCGGCGGCACCGTCGTGCTGCTGGTGCTCGCCGCGCCGGTGCTGGTATTGCGGTTCGGCTTCGCCGACGAGAGCAACTTTGCATCCGAGACCACCACCCGCAAGGCCTACGAACTGCTCGTCGACGGCTTCGGACCCGGCGCCAACGGCCCGCTGCTGGTCGTGGCCGAGGTGTCGCAACCCGCTCAGATGGCGGCGCTCGACAGCCTGTCGCGGACCCTGGCCGGCACTCCCGGTGTGGCCTTCGCCTCCCCGCCGATCCCCAACAACCCAGTCGCTCCGACCGCCGCGGTGATTGAGGTTCAGCCAACGACCGAGCCCCAGGCTGAAGGCACCACCATCCTGGTACAGACTCTGCGCGACGAGGTGATTCCGGCGGCCACAGACGGTACCGGTCTCGATGTCCTAGTGACGGGCTTGGTGGCTGTCCAAGTCGACGTGAGCGACTTCCTGAGGGGGCGCACCGCGGTGTTCTTCATCGCGGTGCTGGGTGCCTCGTTCCTGCTGCTGATGGCTGTGTTCCGCTCGCTGGTGGTGCCGCTCAAGGCCGTGATCATGAACATGCTCTCGATCGGCGCGGCCTACGGAGTCGTGGTCGCGGTGTTCCAGTGGGGCTGGCTCGGCGGTCTCGTGGGGGTCGAGCCAGGGCCGATCGAGCCGTTCATGCCGATGATGCTGTTCGCGGTCCTGTTCGGCCTGTCGATGGACTACGAGGTCTTCCTGCTGTCGAGGATGAGAGAGGAGTTCGAGCGCACTGGCGATCCCGTCAACTCCGTCGCCGACGGCCTCGCTGCGACGGCGCGAGTGATCACCGCGGCCGCGGTGATCATGGTGTTCGTGTTCGGCAGTTTCGTCTTCGAGGACGTCAGGGCAGTGAAGATGTTCGGCGTCGGCCTCGCCGCCGCGGTCGCCGTCGATGCAAGCCTCGTCCGCATGCTCATCGTGCCCTCGACGATGGAACTGCTCGGTGCCCGCAACTGGTGGCTGCCGGGCTGGCTCGACCGGATCCTCCCCAACCTCAATGTCGAGGGCAGTGCGGAGATCTCGGGTACGTCTGACGAGGAGTGAGCGTCAGACCCAGGAGTCGGTCGGTTGCTGGCTCGCAGGATCAGACCCAGGAGTCGCCGTCGGTTTGCTCAGCCTCCAGGGGCGCCTCCATCGGGAGGGTGATGGCCATCTCGGTGAACGATCCGGGCTCGGACTCCACCTGAATGTGCCCGCCGTGGCGGCGGATGATGTCGCTTGAGATCGACAGGCCGAGGCCGGTGCCCTGGTTGGTCGGCTTGGTGGTGAAGAAGGGATTGAAGATCTTCTCGATGACCTCGGCGGGCATGCCCGTCCCGTTGTCGCGGATGCGAACCTCGATGTGGTCGTTGGAACGCACCGTCTTGAGCCAGATGGTCGGCTGGAATGCCTCGTTGCCGGCAGCGGCCTCCGCGAGGTGTCGATCCTTGGTTGCGTGACCCGCATTGGTCACCATGTTCAGGAAGACCCGCCCCAGGTCCTGGGCGATGACCTTCAACTGGCCCACGTCCGGATCGAGATCCTGCTGGATGTCCAGCTGGAAGTCCGGGTCCAGGGCGCGGGCGCTGTGGAATGACAGCTGGGCGTGCTGCTCCAGCAGGCCGTTGATGTCCGTGAGCTGCCACTCGCCGGAGTCGCGACCCATCATCAGCATGTCGCGCACGATGCGGTCCGCCCGCTCGCCGTGGGAGCGGATCCGCTCCACGTTGCCGGTCAGATCGCCGGTGATCTCGTTGACGTACGACTTGTCGTCGTCGGTCAGGGTGTCGCCGACGCCGTCCAACAGCTCCTTGAGTTCGTCGATCAACTCTTCGGATGCCTCGGCGAAGTTCTTCACGAAGTTCAACGGGTTCTTGATCTCGTGGGCGACTCCGGCCGTCAACTCGCCCAACGCTGCCAGCTTCTCACGCGTGACGATCTGATCCTGAGCCTTCTGCAGTTCGGCCAGCACCCCTTCGAGCTGTTCGTTCTTGCCCTGCAGCTCCGAGGCGAGCTGCTCCACCAGGTTGAGCCGCTGTACCTCCAAGGCGTGGCGCCGGAACACTTCGAGGGTGGCCGCCATGTCCGCGACCTCGTCCCGGCCGCTGATCGGGACGGTGACCTCGAGGTCACCGCCGGCCATGCGTCGCATCCAGTCCGACAGCAAGGCGAGGCGCCTAACGAGGGCCTTGCCGACGAAGAACCAGATGATGAACAGCGCGCCGACGATGCTGGCCGCGCTGATCGCCAGAAGCAGGCTGCGGGCGGTGGTGATGGCCTGCTCGGACGCGGTGGTGGCTTCCGCGGCCCGTTCCTGGGAGGCGCCCACGAGGCTGTCGACCTCGCTGACCAGCGCGAGCGAGAGTGCGTTGTTCTGGTCGAGGAGTTCCTGGTTGCGGTCGTCAATCGTGAACTCGCTGGCGGCAAGATCGAACGAGTTCTCCTGGCCGAGTCCAAGCTGGCGCAGACGGGCGAAGATCGGGGCTGCGTCGGCATGGAACTGGGTTCCCTCCAACGTCTGCAGATTCCGGTCGATGCGGCCGGCTGCCGCTTCGAAGCGCTCCCGCAGCGGCTCCAGCAGGCTCTCATCGGACAGCGTGAACGCGCTGGCCAGGAGGTCGGAGGTGATGTTGGCGTCCGCTTCGAGCTCGGCTAGGCGCCGGTACCGGAAGACCTCCTCCTCGGAGAAGTGCTCGGATCGGGGAGCGGGGGTCGCGTCGAGTTCCGAGTAGCCGGTGAGGGTGTAGAAGAGCTGGTCGTCCAGAGCAGGGACCAAGACCTCGCTCACCTGGGATCTCAGGTCCACGAGCTCCGCCTGCTGCACTGTTCGCTGCTCGGTGATTTGGAACCTCTCCGAGACCTCGCCTCGGATCTCCTCAATGTTGGCGATCAGCGTGTCGGCGCTCTCGCGGATGCGGGCCACGCTGGTGTCGTTGCTGTTGCTCTGCTCCAGGTCCGCCATCTGCTCCTCGAACGTGAGCACGGCCTCGTCTATCTGCTGGCTCTCCTGGAAGAGTTCCACCGGGGTGGCCGCGGCGGCCAGGCTGGGAGCGGCGTTCGCGAGTATCCCGCCGTATTGCGCGACACCGAACGCGGCGGCCAACTCGGGAACGCTGCCCTCATTGACCCGCCTTTGCACGTCACCGACACGGTTGAAGGAGAACCATCCGACCAAGCTCGCGGCAACCGTCAGGACGACCGCTCCGCCGATGCCTACGTACAGTTTGGTGGAGATCCGGGACCAGAACCCGAGCGAAGGTCTATTTGAGTCGTTCACTGCCGGTTCGTCGAGCGAAGGTCTATTTGAGTCGTTCGCTGCCGGCTCGTCGAGCGACGGTGCTGTGGAGTCGTTCGCTGCCGGTTCGTCGAGCGATGAACTCATTGAGTCACCCAGCGACTGGTCTCATGCAGAGTCTCGACCGGGTGGTATTCGCCGTCGGAGCCGATCACGGTCAAGAAGACCTCGTCCGAGCCCTGGTTGTCGCCCGCGCCGAATTCCAGGCCGAATCCGTCGATGTCGAGCTCGCCGCGGTCGATCAACTGTCCTAGCAGGCAGGACCGGTCAACCTCAGCACCGCACTGCTCCAGCGCGCTGATCACCAAACGCCCAGCCAGATAGCCCTCAAGGGACACGAACCCCGGCTCTGCCTCCAGATCGTGGTCGGCCAGCGCGTCCAAGTAGGCGTGGACGACGGGTAGCGAGTCGTCCTCCGGGAACGGCACTACCTGCGTGACCAGGACCCCCGCGCCGTCCGGTCCCAGCTCCTGGGCCAAGGCGTTGCTTCCCACGAAGGAGACTGTCATGAACACGGCGTCCATGTCTGTGCGGCGTGCCCACTGGATCAGCCTCGCGACCGGCTCATAGGCGCCGATCATGATCACCGCTTCAGGGTCTCCCTGCCGCAGGTCGAGCAGGGCTGTCTTCACGGCGGTCGTGTTGCGGGGGTAGATCCCGATCGAGGTGGGCTCCATGTCCCGTCGCTCCAGAGCCCCGACCACGCCGCGGAATCCGGCCCGACCGAACGAGTCGTTCTGGTACATGACGCTGATGCGGGTGAGCCCGAGGTCATTGGTGAGTCGGGCGACCATCTCCTCGGTCTCCTGGTTGTAGGAGGCTCGCAGGTTGATGATGTTGTCCCACTCGTCGTCTCGGAGGAAGGCGGCGCCGGTGAAGGGTGCGATGTAGGGAACCCCGGCGCCGCGGGCGATCGGGGTGGCCGAGCGCGAGGTCGGGGTGCCTACCGCGCCGATCAACGCGAACACCTGCTCCTGCTCGATGAGATGGCGCGTCATCACGATCGCGTCCTCTGGCTCGTACGCGTCGTCGAGGGACTGCAGTTCGAGGGTGCGTCCTTTGACGCCTCCACGCGCGTTCACCTCGTCGAACGCGGCCAGGATCCCGAGCCTCATGTTCCGGCCCAACTCCTTGGCCGGCCCGCTCAGTGCTGCGGACTGCCCGAACAGGATCCGTTCATCCGATATGGGTAGGGAGCCCCCACTCGACTCGAGGGCCGGCACGGGCGACTCTGATATGTCGACGTCCGATGCGTCTTCGGCCACGCGCTCGGTGGCGCACGCCGCGAGCAGCACGGCTGTTACTACTGCCCACCATCCGCCGGCAGTCCATCGGTGACGCGGCCCGCGGTCCTGGTTCATCCCGCGGTCCTGGTTCATCCCGCGGTCCTGGTTCATCTCACCTTGCGGGCGACGATCTTCAGGCGGTTCTTCCCCGACTCCCTGCAGTACTCGACATCGTCCATCAGGGTCTTCGTGAAGTGCACCCCCAGACCGCCGATGGGTCGGTCCTCGATCGGCGACGTGAGGTCCGGCTCGGGTGCCTCCGTCAGGGGATCGAACGGACGTCCCTCGTCGATGATCTCGATGATGATGGCTTCCGGCTCCGAGGTCACTTCTACCTCTACGTCGCCGGATTCGTCCTCGTAGGAGTAGTCCACCACGTTCTGGGCCAACTCGTCGATCACCAGGCTGATCCGGAAGGTCAGGTCACCGGACCAGCCGTCCCGCTCCCCCAGTTCCTCGACCGCCGTGACCAGGTCCGGCAGTTCCTCGTAGCCGGACCGGCTCTCCTCGCCGTTGGTGTTGGTAATAAGGAACAGCATTCCGACCGTCAGTTCTCTCTGCGCAAGACGAGACAGGTCGTGTCGTCGAACTGTGGCACGTCACCGGCGAATTCATTGACGAGGTCGATGACTCGGTGGCCTGCGTTCTCTGCGTCGCTCGGCGGGTCGGCCGCGAAGGTCTCGCGCAAGCGGGCCAAGCCCAACTGCTCCTCCTCTGCGTTGATCGCCTCGGTCACACCGTCGGTGTAGAGGACGACAGTGTCACCTGGCGACAGCTCGTAGGAGCGTTGAAGGAAGTCGAATCCCGGCAGCACGCCGAGAGCGAGGCCGTCGGTCACCGGGAGCTGGGTGCTGCTGCCGTCCTCGTGTATGACGAGGGGCGGATCGTGGCCCCCGTCCGCATAGGTCAGCACACCGGTCGCGGGGTCGTACACCGCATAGATCATGGTGACGAACATGCAGGCGTCGTTGTCCTCGTTGAGTACGTCGTTCACTTCCGTGAGCGCCTCTCCGGGGCCGTTGGCCCGCATGGCTGCACCCTTCAGCAGCGTCCGGCTGGACATCATGAACAACGCGGCCGGCACACCCTTGCCGGATACGTCCGCGATGGCCAGGCCGACCTTGTCACCGGCGAGACCGATCACATCGAAGAAGTCGCCCCCCACATTGCGGGCCGGCTGCATGGTGCCGAATAGCTTGTATTTGTCATTGCGAGCGAACTTGTTCGGCAGAATGGACTGTTGCATCATGCTCGCAACATTCAGTTCGTTCTGCAGGACTACGAGCTTGTCGCGGGCGCTGAGCGCTTCTCTCCATTCACGTATATGTTGAAGAGTTCGATCGATTGTGAACTTCAGATCATCGAAGTCGACTGGCTTTGTGACAAAATCAAAGGCCCCGCGGTTCATGGCGATCCGAATGTTCTTCATGTCACCGTAAGCGGAGATTATGACGGCCCGTATATTCGGCGCGACATCCGGAATCCGCTCAAGAAGGGTCAGGCCATCCATCTTGGGCATATTGATGTCCGACAGGACCATGTCGATGCTTTCGTCCGTGTCCAACGCTTCCAGTGCCTCGACCCCATCGTGGGCGAACACAAACTCGTACACGCCAGTCCTGATGTAGCGGCGCATGCGCTGCAGCATGAGAGGCTCGAGATCCGGCTCGTCATCGACCACGAGGATCTTGTGTTTCTGCGGCGACTCATTCATTGTCATAGGAGTCCTCTGTAGCGATTGGAGACGGTCACTCATGTGCTGACTGCTGCAATAGCGTCAGACTGCGAATCGTGAATCGGGATCCATTTCTTCTGTGGTCGGCAGATTCTAACTGCGGGCCGAAAGTGGCGCGTCGTCGGTGCGCTCGGCCGGCGCCCACCGGGCTCATGCGCGTGCGCTGGGGCCGTAAGTGAGGTGCATGAGATCACCGTCGGCGAACCGGCTGGGTCGGAGCGCCCGAGTGTCGAGGGGTGGAGCACTGCCGAGCTGCTCGGCACCGAGCACATGGGAGGCCACGATCTCACCCACCGCGGGCGAGAGCTTGAGCCCATGGCCGGAGAATCCGACGGCCAGGTACAGGCCGGCCACGTCTGCGATCTCGGATGCCCATCCGAGGATGGGATGGTAGTCCGGGGTGATGTCGTAGGCCCCGCTGGTGGTCGACACGGTCTTGGCGATGGTCATGGCCGGGAGCCGCTCAGCCACGGCCCGCCGGATGCGCGCCGAGTGATCGGCGTGGCCGGCGGCCCCCGCATCCTCGAGGGGGTCATCCACTGCGGGCATCTGGGGCGGGTAGGCCACCGCCAGGACGCGGCGACCCATGTCGGGACGGATCACCAGGTTGGAATTGCCGTCGGTGATGAAGGTGTGCAGGGAGCGGGATCCGGGCCCCTGTTCGAGCATGGCCAGGTCGAGCCGCCGTCGTTCCACGGGCACATGGACGCCCAACGGATCGAGCAGATCCCGGGCCCATGCGCCTGTAGCCACCACTACCACCGGAGCCGAGATCTCTCCTCCAGCTGTGGCCACTCCGGTCACCGCGCCGCCGGCCACCATGATCTCCTCCACCGCGAGTGGGGCGAGCACATCGGCACCGGCGGCGGTTGCCCCACCCAGCCAGCTCAAGACCATCTTGGTCACGTCGATGTAGCCCCCGTCAGGCTCGTAGGCGCCGCCTGCGAGGTTCTCGGCGTTGACCAGAGGCTCAATCGTCGCGATCTCGTCAGGACCCACGAAGCGGGTGTCCACGCCGAGCCGGCGGCCCAGCTCGACATTGCGCCGCAAGCCGTCGATCTGGTTCTCGGTGACGATCAGCATGTAGCCGAGGCGCACGTAGCCGGGGTCGCCGTAGCCCACCTCTGAGGCCCAGTTGCCGATGCAGTGGAAGCCTCGTAGCGCCATGCGCACCATGAGCTCGTTGGAGTAGTGCTGGCGGATCTGGCCGAATGTGCGTCCTGAGATGCCGCCGACGGGCGGCCGAGCGTCGACCACCGCCACCCGGCGTTCCGAATGCCGGGCGAGTTGATAACCGATGCTGGCCCCCGACACCCCGGCACCGATGACGATGACGTCGGCTTCCGAAGGAATGTTACTCATAGGTGCGGATCGTACAAGTTGTGACGGTGTCGGACGGAACTTGACGGTTGCCCGGCCCAACCGGTCCGGGTGGCTGCTGCCTACCGGCTCGTGCGACCCTTGACTGCCCGGCGATGGGAGCGAAGCACCCGCTCCGTGTAGCCGTTGGGCTCGTCGCGGGCCGAGAACACGAGCTCGACGGCAGCCTTGAACGGGATGCTGGAGTCGTAGTCAGGGGCCATGGGCTCATAGTCGGGGTCGCCGCTGTTCTGCTGGTCGACCAGATTGGCCATGCGACGCATGGTCTCGCGCACCGCCTCCGCGGACACGAGTCTGTGACGCAGCCAGTTGGCGATGTGCTGACTTGAGATGCGGAGCGTGGCCAGATCCTCCATAAGGCCGATGTCACCGATGTCGGGCACGGTCGAGCATCCCACCCCCTGACCAACCCAGCGGACCGTGTATCCGAGGATGCCCTGGATGTTGTTGTCCAGCTCTCGCTGTATCTCGCCCGGGCCGAGCTCGCGGCCCGCCGGCAGCACGGGGATGTCGATCAGGCTGGCGAGGCGGCCTGGCGTGCGGTCGGCGAGGTCGCTCTGGCGGTCGGCCACATCCACCAGGAAGTAGTGCATCGCGTGCAGGGTGGCGGCGGTGGGGGAGGGCACCCATGCGGTGCTGGCGCCTGCGATCGGGTGCTGGATCTTCGCTTTGACCATCGCCGCCATCTCGCTGGGCATGGTCCACATGCCCTTGCCGATCTGGGAGCGCCCCCGCAGCCCGCAAGCCAGCCCGGTGTCGACGTTGGAGTTCTCGTACGCGCCGAGCCAGGTGGCCGACTTCATCTCGGTCTTCGGGATCACCGGCCCTGCCTCCATGTCGGTGTGGATCTCGTCGCCGGTGCGATCCAGGAACCCGGTGTTGATGAACACGACCCTGTCCCGGGCCCTCCAGATGCATTCCTTGAGGCCCAGCGACGTGCGGCGCTCCTCGTCCATGATCCCCATCTTGAGCGTGCGCTGAACGAGGCCCAGCGCGGTCTCGGTTCGGCTGAACAGCTCGCAGGCCAGGTCGATCTCGTCGGGTCCGTGCATCTTTGGCTTGACGATGTAGACCGAACCGGTTGCCGAGTTGCGTACGGGATGGCCGTTCACCCGCCCCATCCCCCGCAGGTCGTGGAGCGCGCACAGCGCGGTCACCATGGCGTCGACCATCGTCTCGTAGACCGGCTCACCGTGGAGCCTCACTATGTCGGTGGTGAGATGGTGTCCCACGTTTCGGACCAGCATCAGTGAGCGTCCGGGCAGCGTGACTTGCGAGCCGTCCGGACCGCTAAAGCTGCGGTCACCCTGCAGCGACCGGTGGACGGTCCTGCCCTCGCGCACGAACGTGGTCTCCAGCGTGCCCCGCATCAGCCCGAGCCAGTTCCGGTAGACCGATACCTTGTCATCGGCGTCTACGGCCGACACCGAGTCCTCGAAGTCCATGATCGCGGTGATGGCGGACTCGAGGCAGATGTCGAGGATGGCTGCGTGGTCCCGGCGTCCCACAGGGTGATCGGGGTCAATGCGTAACTCGCAGTGCAGGCCGTTCTTGCGCAGCAGGATCGATGAGGGCGAGGCCGCAGCGCCGATGTAGCCGGCCAGCTGTTCGGGACGCAGCAGCGCGCTCACCGTGCCGTCCCCGCTGCGAACTCTCAGCGATCCGTCCTGCACCACGTAGCCGGTCGCCCAGGCATGGCTGGCTGAGTCGAGGGTGAAGTGCGTGTCGAGGAACTCGCGTCCCGCGGCGACCACCCGGTCGCCTCTGACGGGGTTATAAGTGTCGCCGCGGCTGCAGCCGTCCGCCTCGCTGAGCACGTCAGTCCCGTAGAGGGCGTCGTACAGGCTCCCCCAGCGGGCGTTGGCCGCGTTGAGCGCATAGCGGGCGTTGTCGACGGGCACGACCAGTTGCGGGCCGGCCACCTCGGCGATCTCGGGATCGACGTTGGCGGTCGTAACGGTCACTGCGCCGTCCATGTACCGCAAGTATCCGATGTCGCGCAGGAAGTTGGCGTAGGCCTCACCTTCGTGGCCGCGGCCATCGGCGCGGGCCGCCCGGTGCCAGTCGTCGATCTGGGCCTGGAACTCGTCGCGCCGGGCCATCAGCGCGGCGTTGCGCGGCCCGAGGTCGGTCAGTATGGACTCGAGGGCACCCCAGAAATCATCGATCGGCACGCCCGTACCCGGCAGGGCCTCGACCGCGATGAATTCGTAGAGGGGCGGAGCTATCTCGAGCGAACCGGCACGCACGCGCCCTAGCCAACCATGCGCCGCCCCTACATTCCAACCCGTCTCACCTGTTCCAGCCCGTCAGCGGCGGAGTGGAACCAACGAGCGACTGATCCACGTGGCTGCCTCTATCCGGTGGCTTCGGATGCCACTGACTCGCGGTCGTAGCCGGCGACACGCTTGTAGCTGTCGTTCAAGGCAGCCATCTCATCGGTTGTGATCACCTCTTCGATGCGCCCGAATGGTTGATCGCCGGTTCGCTCGTGAACCGTCTTGAGGATCACGTCCGGGGGTGCGGACCGGCTGGCGTGCACCACTGCAGCAGTGGCCGCGAGCCGTTGGTCCTCGTAGGCCTCCAGCGCTTCGGGCACCGACTCCTGCGACTCCAGGCAGTCGGCCAGAGCCCTAGCGTCGAGGATGGCCTGGCCCGCACCGTTGGAGCCCCGCGGGTACATGGGGTGCGCCGCGTCGCCGAGCAGGGTCACGCGGCCGTGGGTCCACCGGGGCAGCGGGTCGCGGTCCACCATCGGGTACTCGAGGACCTGCTCCGCGCCCCGGATGAGCCCGGCCACATCGAGCCAGTCGAAGGTCCAGTCCGCGAAGACGTCATAGAAGTCCTCGAGGCGACCGGTGCGGTTCCAGTCCTGCTCGTTGTACTGGTCGGTCTGCACCTCGGCCACCCAGTTGACGAGTTGGCGGCCCCGGCCGTCGACGTTGTGCCGGATCGGATAGATCACCATCTTGCCGACCGTCAGCCAGCCGGCCCGCAGGTAGGTGGACCCGCTGAGGAACGGCTCCCACACCGTCGTGCCCCGCCACATGTTCACGCCCGAGTACACGGGCGGGCCCTCATTGCCGAAGAACTGCCGCCGCACCGCGGAGTGGATGCCGTCGCAGCCCACAACCGCCGCTCCCCGCTCGGATGGCAGAGCCCGGCCGGTGCTGGCGTCGACGAAGTGAGCCACCGCGCCCCGGACGTCGGAGTCGGTGCCGGTGCATCGGTGTCCGGTCACAACCCGTGGGGCGCCGTCGGCCACCCGGTCGAGGTATGCCCGGTAGAGCACGTGCTGGAGGTCGCCGCGGTGTATCTGGAACTGGGGCCAGTCGTAGCCGGCGTAGCGGCCCACGGGCTCCGAGTACACGAACTGGCCGAACCGGTTGAAGAAGCAGGACTCCTTCGTGGTGATGGCCACCTCGCCGAGCGCGTCGGTGAGTCCCAGCAGCCCGAGTTCCTTGCTGGCGTGGGGCAGCAGGCTGATCCCCACTCCGATGGGCTTGATCTCCGGCGCGGCCTCATAGACGCGGGTGCCGATGCCCCGGTCGTGGAGCATCAGGGCCAGCGCGAAACCACCGATGCCGCCACCGACGATGATCACGTCGTCCATGGCACCTCGATACGGCACAGTCAGTTGGCGGGCGCTGGTGGCCCGTCGCGGAATTGATTGGGGCACTCGGAGTGGCTCCACGCTGGGGCTTGGCCGTTCACGCTGCCCCAGCCATTACGGCGACACACCGCTAGGTCAGCCTGAGTCGGCCAGATAGGACTCCAACGAGTCGTCCAGGGCGTCCTCCCACCGAGTGTGGTGGATGGGCGACACGGTTCCCGTCAGAGGCGAGGTGTGGCCATGGTCGCGGTAGCCGATGATCGACTGCTTCTTGTGCTTCTTCCAGTCGTAGAACATCTTGTTGACCAAAGGCGTGTTGAAGTCGGGATAGTCGGTCTGGTCCACCAGGTCCTGGGTGTAGGCGCCCTGGAAGTCGATGGCCCCGTAGTCGTCCTCCAGAGCGTCCTCCGCGGCCTGGGAATCGCTGATCCAGCGGGCCTGCTCGGCCGCGTCGGGAAGCTCGATGCGTCCCAGGATCACGTCGCGGGCGTACCAGGCCTGGGCGTCGAACATGTTGAATGTGTACCACTGGTCCTGCATGCCCAGGTACAGGATCCGGTTCTCGGGTTGGAACACCACCCCGCGGTAGAGCATCGAGGTGGCCAGCCGGTTGGTGGTGACCAGGCGCAACTCGTCGTCCACGAACGGGAAGTGGTGCAGGTACCCGGTGCAGGAGATGATGGCGTCGACGTCGGCGGAGGAGCCGTCGGTGAAGTGCACAGTGCGGCCCTCGACATGGGTCAGGATGGGCCTCTCGGTGATGCCCTGTGGCCAGTCGAAGCCCATGGGTCCGCTGCGCGATGTGCAGATCACCGAGCGGGCGCCGTACTTCCAGCACTGCGAGGCGATGTCCTCGGCCGAGTAGCTCGATCCGATGACCAGCACGTCGCGGTCGGCGAACTGCACCGCGTCGCGGAAGTCGTGGGCGTGCATCAGCGTGCCCCCGAAGGTCTCGTAGCCGGGGTAGTGGGGCATGTTGGGTGTGGAGAAGTGTCCGGTGGACACGACAACGTGGTCGAAGTCCTCGCTGACGTCGGTGTCGTTGGCCAGGTCGTGGGCGGTGACGGTTAAGCCGCTGCCGTCGGCTGAGCGGCTGACGCGGCGCACCGGGTGATTGAAGCGGATCTGGTCGCGGAAGTCGCTGCGCTCGACCCGGCCGAGGATGTAGTCGTAGAGAACCTCCCGCGGAGGGAACGACGCGATCGGCTTGCCGAAGTGCTCCTCGAAGCTGTAGTCGGCGAACTCCAAGCACTCCTTGGGCCCGTTGGACCACAGGTAGCGGTACATGCTGGCGTGGCAGGGCTCGCCGTGCTCGTCGAGCCCGGTGCGCCAACTGTAGTTCCAGAGCCCGCCCCAGTCGTCCTGCTTCTCGAAGCAGACGACTTCGGGTGCCGACGGGCTGCCCGCCTGCGAATCGCTGGCGAAAGCGTGCAGCTGGGCCAGGCCGCACGGGCCAGCTCCGATGACAGCCACGCGTGTCATAGCAGAATCCCCCCTGTGGTTAGGTGCATCTGTATCGAGAGTAAAACCTAGCACGACCTCTTGCCAAGGGCGAACGCGAAAATAGCCGCTAGTCGAGCAGTTCGTCGAGAGCGGCCAGGATGAGCGTCACGTTGCGGTGCCGAGCGGTGTGTCCCATGCTGCCGATTCGCCAGCACTTGCCCGCCCACGGGCCCAGCCCGCCCCCGATCTCGATGCCGTAGTGGTCGAGCAGCGCGCGACGAACATCGGCTTCGCCCATGGCCGGCGGCAATCGGTGCTCAGGCACCCGCACCGAGGTGAGTTGGGGAAGGAGGGCCCCCGCCGTTGCCGCCAGCGTGAGACCCCGGGCCTCGAGCCCGGCCTGGAGCATGTCGCCGCAGTGCTGGTGCCGGTGGTGGGTCGCCTCCAGCCCTTCGTCGAGTACCACTCCCAGCCCTGCATGGAGCGCGTAGATCATCGAGATCGGAGCGGTGTGGTGGTAGGCCCGCGCGCCTCCTGTTGTGACGTAGTCGGCGATCATCCCCATGTCGAAGTACCACGACTGCGGACAACTGCGGAACCGTTCGACGGCCCGGGGTGAGACGCTGACCGGCGCCAGGCCCGGCGGAACCCCGAGGCACTTCTGGGTCCCGCTGTAGGCGATGTCAACACCCCAGTCGTCGAGGCGCACGTCGATGCCGCCGAGCGAGGTAACGCAGTCCGCGAGCAGCAGAGCGTCTCCTTTGGCCGAGCCCAATTCGGCCAGGTCGTTGCGCACGCCGGTTGAAGTCTCGGCGTGGACGACGGCGATGACGGCGGGGGCTGGATGGGCATCCAGGAGGCGCTGCGGGTCCAGGGGTGTTCCCCAGTCGGCGTCCACTCGTACAACCTCGGCACCGCAGCGGGCCGCGACGTCGCACATGCGCTCACCGAAGACGCCGTTCACCCCCACCACGACCGTGTCACCCACCGACACCACGTTCACGAAAGCGGCCTCCATGCCGGCTGAGCCCGTCCCCGACACCGGGAAGGTGAGGGCGTTCCCGGTGCGGAACACGGCGCGAAGGCGGTCGCAGGTCTCGTCGAGCAAGTCGAGGAACTCGCCGTCGAGATGGCCCATCACCGGCCGGGTGAAGGCTTCGATTACCTCGGGGTAGGGATTCGACGGGCCGGGGCCCATCAGGATCCGCTCGACGGACCGGGTCTTGTGGCGCACTTCGTCTTGATCTTTCATAAAAGTAGTGGTACCTTCCGTCAGGTTAGTGATTTAATCATCGAGAACGCAAGAAGTCCACTCCGCATGAACAAGTCCGAATAGGTAAGAGTGCACGAAAATTCTGCAAGAATGAGCCTGCAGAAGCGATAGCGCGAAAAATCTCTGCAAAAAAGGGCCCGTAGGAGCAACAACGCACAAGAATTCTGCGAGAACGAGTTCTGCAGGAGCCGTTATGAGTCATCATCAGATCACCGAGACGAGGCGCCGGCTGCACCGCAGCGAGCTGGCTGTGCCGGGTTCGCGGCCCGAATTGTTCGAGAAGGCGGCGAGCAGCCGAGCCGACTATGTGTTCCTGGATCTTGAGGACGCCGTGGCGCCCGACGAGAAGGAGGCCGCCCGACGCAACGTCATCGAGGCGTTGGGCGATGTCGACTGGCGCGGGTCCAACAAGACGATCTCAGTAAGGATCAACGGGCTCGACACCCATTACATGTATCGAGACCTGATCGACGTCGTGGAGCAAGCAGGAGATCACGTCGACACGATCCTCGTCCCCAAGGTGGGCGTGCCCGGCGACGTCTACACGGTGGACGCCCTTCTCACCCAGCTCGAGCAGGCAGTGGGCCTGAGCCACCGGATCGGTGTGGAGGCCTTGGTGGAGACCGCCCTGGGCATGGCCAATGTCGAGGCGGTGGCCGCGTCGAGCCCGCGGCTGGAGGCGCTCCACTTCGGGGTAGCGGATTACGCAGCCTCCTGCAGAGCCAGAACAATTACTATCGGGGGGCTCAACCCCGACTATCCGGGCGACCAGTGGCACTCGGCGCTGTCGCGCATGCTGGTGGCCTGCCGTGCCAACGGGCTGCGCGCCATCGACGGTCCGTTCGGGGACTTCGGCGATCCGGACGGGTTCATCGCCGGTGCCCGCCGGGCTTCGGCCCTTGGCTACGACGGCAAGTGGGCCATCCATCCCTCTCAGATCGATCTGGCCAACGAGGTGTTCACGCCGCCCGAGGCCGAGGTGGACCAGGCCCGCAGGGTGCTGAGGGCTCTGGAGGAGGCCGCTGCGGCCGGCCGGGGTGCGGCCCAACTGGACGGGCGCATGATCGATGCCGCGTCGGCCCGGATGGCGCGCAACGTGGTCGAGATGGCCGGGGCCATCGAGGGCAGGAAATCGTGACCTTCTAGTCGCGGGCTGTTCTGGATGGAGAGCGCAAGGAGGGGCGTTCATGGAGATTCACGAGTACCAAGCCAAGGCCATACTCGCCGACTACGGCGTGGCCATACCCGAGGGAGGTCTTGCCTACAGTCCCGAGCAGGCGACCTACCGAGCCTCCGAGATCGGCGGCGAGCACTGGGTAGTGAAGGCCCAGATCCATTCCGGGGCTCGGGGTCAGGCTGGAGGCATCAAGTTCTGCAGTAGCGAGCGGGAGGTGTGGGACGCGGCCGACGACTTGCTGGGCAGGCGACTGGTCACCCACCAGACCGGGGAGCGGGGCCGGGGTGTGTACCGCCTGTACGTGGAGGCGGCCGTGTCCCCCGAGCGCGAGATCTACCTGGGGTTCGTGCTGGACCGGTCCGCCGAGCGGGTGATGATCGTGGCCTCGGCCGCGGGTGGCATGGCTATCGAGGACATCGCGGCCAGCGATCCGGCTGCCATCGTGCGCGTGAACGTGGAGCCGGCCGTCGGGCTTCAGGCCTTCGAGGCTCGCGAGATCGCCTTCGCGGTGGGCCTTGATTCGACCCTGGTCCCCCAGGCGGTTCAAATGATGACCTCCTGCTTCCGGGTCTTCGACGATCTCGACGCGACCATGCTGGAGATCAACCCGCTGGCGGTCACTGCTGACGGTCGTCTGCTGGCGCTGGATGCCAAGATGACTTTCGACGACAACGCCCTGTTCCGCCACCAGGACGTGTCGGAGTTGCGGGACAAGTCCCAGGAGGATCCACGGGAACGGACGGCCATCGACCGCGGGCTCAGCTACGTGGGCCTCGACGGCAACATCGGCTGCATCATCAACGGTGCCGGCCTGGCCATGGCCACCATGGACATGATCAAGCATGCCGGCGGCGAGCCGGCCAACTTCCTCGACATCGGCGGGGGCGCCTCCCCCGAGCGGGTGCTGAAGGCGTTCCGGTTGGTGCTCTCCGACGAGAACGTGGAGGCCGTGCTGGTGAACATCTTCGCCGGCATCAACCGCTGCGACTGGGTGGCCGAGGGCGTGGTTCAGGCCCTGCAGCAGCTTGATCTCTCGGTGCCCGTGGTGGTGCGGCTGTCGGGAACCAACGTCGAGGAAGGCCGGCGCATCCTGGCCGAAGCCGATGTCGGAGTGATCACCGCCGACTCGCTTGCAGAGGCCGGCACCAGGGCGGCTGCAGCGGTGGCACGGAGCGCGGCCTGATGAGCATCATCCTCGACGGGACCACGCCGGTGCTGGTGCAGGGCATCACCGGCCGTATAGCCACCTTCCACACCACTGAGATGCTCGAGTACGGGACCAATGTGGTGGGCGGGGTCACGCCGGGCCGGGGTGGCGCTACCCACTGCGGCCTGAAGGTCTTCGACACCATGAAGCAAGCGGTGGCGGCCACCGAGGCCACGGCCAGCATCGTGTTCGTTCCGCCCCCGTTCGCGGCCGACGCCATCATGGAGGCGGCCGACGCCGGGATCGAGTACTGCGTGTGCATCACCGAGGGCATCCCCGTCCAGGACATGATCAAGGTGAAGCGCTATCAGCGCCGCTACCAGCACGCCAGCCGGATGTGCCTGGTCGGACCGAACTGTGCCGGGGTGATCAGCCCGGGCCAGGCCATGATGGGCATCATGCCCCCGCACATCTACGAGCGGGGCCCGGTAGGCATCGTCAGCCGGTCGGGAACGCTCGGATACGAAGCAGCCTCACAGCTCAAGGCGGTGGGAATCGGGGTGAGCACCAGCGTCGGCATCGGTGGCGACCCCATCAACGGCAGCTCGTTCCTCGATCACCTCAAGCGCTTCGAAGCCGACGACGAGACCGAGGCGATCGTGATGATCGGTGAGATCGGAGGGCTGCAGGAGGCCCAGGC
Source organism: Candidatus Aldehydirespirator sp. (assembly GCA_965220645.1). Classification (GTDB taxonomy): domain Bacteria; phylum Actinomycetota; class Acidimicrobiia; order Acidimicrobiales; family Aldehydirespiratoraceae; genus Aldehydirespirator. Next base: position 472,091 of record OZ244836.1, read on the forward strand.
CGCCCAGTACGCCCGCGACCACATGCACAAGCCGGTGGTGGGCTACATCGCCGGGCTGACCGCGCCCAAGGGACGCACTATGGGCCATGCCGGAGCCATCGTGTCCACTGTCGGGGAGTCGGCCGCCGAGAAGGTGCAGCTCATGCGGGAGTGCGGGGTGAAGGTCGTGAAGCTGCCGTCCGACTTCGGCACCACCGTCCCCAAGGTCTTGCGCCGCTAGAGGCCGAGCGAATAGGTGGGCGCGAACAGCTTGGAACGGGCGAGGCCGTGGCCCGAGCGGCCCGTGAGCGCAGCGAACAAGAGCGGGAGACACCCTGTCGCAACGCAGGGGCTCTCACCCGCTTGCGCTTGCCGTTAGCCGCGGACCCGGGACTTGTCGGGGTCGTAGAAGGGGTACCGGACTACCTCGGCCGGGATCCGCTTCTCGTGGCCGTCGAGCTTGCCGACCTCCACCGCCGTGCCGATCTCGGCGTACTCCACCGCCATGCGGCACAGGGCGACGTTCTTGCGCAGGATGGGGGAGATGGTGGCGCTGGTGATGACGCCCACTTGATTGCGGCCGGCGTACACACCGTCGCCGTGGGCGGCAGGCTCGCCTCCAGGCAGCTCCAGTCCCACGAGGCGGCGTTGCGGGTTGTCGCGGCGCGTGATGAGCGCGTCGCGCCCGATGAAGTCATCGGGCTTGGTCTTGAGGGGCACCGTGAAGCCGATCCCGGCCTCGTAAGGGTCGGTCTGGTCACAGAACTCGTAGTCGGCGAAGATCAGGCCGGCCTCGATGCGCAGCATGTCGAGTGCGGCCAAGCCCATGGGTACCAAACCGTGGCCCGCGCCGGCCTCGAAGACGGCGTCCCACACCGCCGGAGCGTCGGTCCGGTGGCAGAACACCTCGTAGCCGAGCTCGCCGGTGTAGCCGGTGCGCGATACCAGCAACGGGATGCCGTCGTGGTCACCGATCCGGGCGATGGCGAACCGGAACCATCCCAGTTCGGACACCGTCGGCTGGTCGGGACGGGTCCATAAGACCTGCTCAAGGATGCTGCGGCTGTTGGGTCCCTGGACCTGCAGGTTGTGGAGTTGCTCGGTAGAGCTTCGAACCCAGGCTTGCAGTCCCAGCCGCTGCGCTTGCTCCCGCAGCCACACGCCGCTGTAGCCGAGTTGGCCACCGATCCAGCGGAAGTTCTCGCGCCCGAGCCGGAAGACAGTGCCATCGTCGATCATGCCGCCGGTCGGGTGGCACATGGCCGTGTACACCACCTGGCCGTCGGTGAGCTTGCGGATGTTGCGGGTGACGCAGGTCTGCATCAGCAACTCGGCGTCGGGGCCGGTCACCTCGTACTTGCGTAGGGGCGAGAGGTCTATGGCCGCCGCGGCCTGCCGGCATGCCCAGTACTCGGAGATGGGGCCGTGGGCGGTGTAGGAATCCGCCAGCCAGTAGCCGCAGTACTCGCTGAAGCTGCGGGTCAACTGAGATGTACGGGGATGGAAGCCGGTCTCCTTGGTTAGTTGTGCCTCGGAGTCTGCGGTCATGCGGATCGCCGTCGCTTTCTTGAACCGGTTGGCAGTGGGGTAGACGCGCACCGCGATGTCGGTGGGATTCCAGCCGTTGGCCGCGTCGATGTCGTCGGGGCATGCGGTGCTGATGCACACCAGATCCTCCAGGGCCCGCAGCAGCACATAGTCGCCGGGGCGCGACCACGGCTGGTCGAGGTAGATCTGGTTGCAGTCGCTCACCCGGGTGTTGTAGAAGAAGTTGATCGCTTCCCAGCCTCTGCGCCGGGCGACATCGTAGGGGGCGAGCACGCCGTTGATGTTCTCGGTGCAGTTGATGTGGCCGGGGTAGCCCATCTCCTCGTAGTAGCGGGCGTTGCAGGCCGTGTTGAACGTGTCGTGGCGGCCCACGGTGTCCTGGATCACCTCGACGAGGGGCTGCATCTTGGCGTTGAAGAACTTCGCGTAGAGCCCCGGCGCGGGGCAACTGGCGCCCATGAGGGTGCGGGTGATGGTGGCGTCCAGGCAGAGCTCGTTGCCGGTCTCGAGGTCCGCAACGGCGAAGCACTGGAAGTCCGAACACTGGCGTCCCTCTATGTCGACCACCTGGAACCAGTCGCCCTTGGCCACCTGGTAGGCCCGAGCGGTGCTGTGCCTGACGATGAAGTCCTGGCTGGGATCGGCCAGCGGTGGGGGCAGCAGGGGTTCAGCCTCTGTGCGGGCCGTATCGCGGCGGTGCACGTAGGCGATCAGGTCGGTGGGGGGAGCCCCGCCGTGAGCCGACATGGCCTCACCTGGAGCGGCGACGACACAGGCGACGTCGGCGTGAGCCACCACCCGGACCTTGGCACCGGGGGCGGTGTCGTCGTCGAGGATCTTCAATGGCGTCGCGGCCTGCACCGCGGGCAGGTCGATGCCGACCTGTTCGAGGCCGGCCCGAACCCGGCGGGCGTCCGTAAGCCCGGTGGAGAGGATGCCCACTGCGGCCGGTGCTGAGTTGCCGCCGGACCGCCTGCCGTTGCCGTCCCCCGAGCCGTCACCGCTGAGCAGGCTGGGGTCCGATCTCCCGGTTGTGTCGAAGGCGACTAGTTCGCAGCGCTGCCGACCCTCGGGATCGACGATCTCCAGTTCGTCACCGGCGGCGAGTGCCAACACGGTGGCGCCACCGCCGTTGATCCGGTAGCGCTCCACCCCTGGCCCGAGCATCAGCAGCCCCGGCACCAGCACGGTGGGCTGGTCCGGTGTGATCGTCGTCATGGCCGCCTCCCCAGGCGTTGTGAGCTCGTCCGGCCAGTCTTGCGGTGCGCGCTCGGCCCCGCAACTGGCGTCATCGGCGCCGTCGGCCCAAGGGTCCTGACAGTCCTCGCCCGCCCGGCTTGTCAGGGCCGTCGACGGTGCCGTCGCCGGAGGCGGATACGCCGGCGAACAGGTCCCAGATCAGCAGGACAACGGCCACGATGGAGGCCGCGGCCGCGAGCCAGAGTCCCGACGCCGGATCGGTCTCGCTGTCGAGAAGGGCTCGCACCGCGGCGGCGCCCGCGAAGCCGGCACCGATCCAAGCCGGTCGCCAGCCCACGTGGATGAGCCCTGCCGTGACCAGGCTCACGACCAGGACGACCTGGCCGTCGTTGACGGCGATGCCCTGCACCGACTCGATGCCACCCTCTGCTGCGGTCGTATGCCACGGCAGGAACATCGCCGCGGCCGTGACGGCTGCGCACACCTGCGCGATCCGCTTGAGGGGGATCCTCACGGCGTCAGATTAGGGGAGATTATGGGCCGAAATGCAGGGGCTGACGCCGCGCCGCAACATGCGACGCGGCGCCAGCCGCATTGATTGGGGTGAGTTTGCCGTCAGAAAGCCTGGATGGCGATGATCGTGAAGACGATGCAGGCGATCGTGAATACGATCACCGCCATCTCCACGCCCTTGTCGTGGCCCTGCTTGCCTTGGAACTCGATTTGCTTACGACGAGCCATGTCAGTCCTCCGAGCTGTACTTGTCGGCGAGCCGGTCGGCTGCGTGGTTGAGCACCTTGTCCTCACGCGTCGTCACCAAGATCGCGGAGATCACGGAGACCGCAATCCCGAGAATGGCGAGGAGGATCGAGATACCTTCGCTGTCGGCCCACGTGAAGTACGGGCCGGCCATCTCGATGCCTTCTTCCCAACTGTCGAAGGGAAAGCTGTTCATTCAGTCCTCCTTAGTTCTGAACGTTGTTGGTTGTCGTGTCGGTGATCCTGTGCCTTCAGCTGCGCTCGCTTGCGCTTGCCCCAGTACCCGGCGGCTGCGACCAGCAGGTACATGAGGGCGAGGGCGCCGATGAACTGCAGCCATGAGGCGGACACCGACTAGCGGTTGGCGGCGAGATCCGCCCGCAGCGTGGCTGCGGCCGGCTCCCTGGAGCCGTCGGCGTGGATGATGGGCTCGTCGGCCCGGCCGAACTCCGGATAGAAGTCCGTGTCGAACTCGGCCATGTCGAGGCCCTCCACTTCGACTTCGGGCGGGACCCTCAGCAGGTTCAGCTTCTTGAGGATCCAGGATGCGACGTAGCCGGTGACGAACGACAACGCGAATATCGAGGTCACGCCCACGAGCTGGCCGAGGATGGAGGTCTCCACACCGGCGGGCCCTGTCGGGTACCCGCTGGCGAAGATGCCGACGGCCAATGCGCCCCACATCCCCATGATGCCGTGAACGGCCACCGCACCGACCGCATCGTCGACGCGGGCCTTGGTCTCCATCCAGCCGCCGATGTGGTAGCAGAGTCCGGCCGAGAAGAAGGCCAGAATCAGCACCAGGTTGGGGCTGTAGATGTCGGCGCCCGCCGATACCGCCACCACGCCGGCCAGTCCTCCGGAGATGGTCCAGAACGGATCACCCTTGGAGAAGATGTAGCCGCCGGCGAAACCGCCCGCGAAGCCCATCGTGATGGTGTACGTGATGGCCGACAGCGTGGCCGGGTTGAAGTAGATGTTGGCCCAACCCGGAGTGGTGTCGGCCGTGATGGCCAGGCACGCCGCGTAGAACGCGTAGAACGCGGTGAAGATGATCATCAGCCCCATCAACGTGAGATGGAGGTTGTGGGGCTGGAACGCTCTCGTGCCGCCGTTGCTGTCGTACCTGCCGATCCTCGGACCGAGGTTGAACAGCACGCCTAGGGCAAAGATGCCGGCGACGCCGTGGACCACCATCGAAGCTGCGAAGTCGTGGTAGCCGAAGTGCACGGTCAGCCAGCCTCCGTAGCTCCATCCCCAAGCCGCGGCGACCACCCAGACCAAGCCGCCCATCAGGGCGGTCAGCCACAGGTAGGCCGAGATGCGGATGCGCTCGATCACCGCGCCGGACATGATCGATCCCGTCGTCCAGGAGAACAGCACGAAGGCCGCCCAGAAGACGCCGGTGATGTTGTCGCCGAGATGCGGTCCCGCGGAGCCGTCCCACGCCAGGCCGTAGCCGTCGCCGCAGAAATAAAGCCCCGCCAGACCTGCGGGGCTTGCTCCATCGGCTGAGACTGTGAACTTCAGACCTTCCTGCATGCAGAAGTACACGTACCAGCCGAGGTAGTAGAACGTCGGCGTCACCACGGCAATCGTCATGATGTTCTTCATCGCCGTCGACATGATGTTCTTGCGGCGGCTGACGCCGGCTTCGTAGGTCATGAACCCCACGTGCAACAGCCACATGATGGCGACGGTGAAGAAGTAGTAAGCCTCGGTGAACACAATAGAAGTGTCCATCGACTCACCCCCAATTCTTCTTGTCCGCTCCGACCGGTCGGCCGGACTCCGGGGACAATAGCACAGCCCGAGCTTTCAGTCCTGTCCGAGGCGATCCGGAGGCCCGAAACCTCCCGTGAGAGTGGTTCAAGCGCGAGGGTGATTCAAGCGCGGGTGGTTCAGGTGGAGCGGCTAACCGTCGTCCTGCTCGTGGACGATGACTTGGGCGATATCTCCAGTGCTGGCGTTGACCCAGATGTCGGCCTTGTGGAGGAATTGCTCGGAGTCGCCCTCGGGGTCGGCCACGGTGAAGACCACCACCCACATCAATTTGGCCGGGAAGCCCTGGCGCAGCAGCTTGGTCTCGGTCTTCTCCGGCACGAAGGAGTCGGGCTCGGCTGCAAGCGCGGTCCGGGCCGTGGCGATGGCCTGGTCCTGCTCTACTTCCCTGCCCCCGCAACTCTGGGGGGCGACCACGGTAATGACCACCAACAACACTCCCACCGTGATCAGCAGCTTGGTGCGTCCCTTCAGGGTCAGGAGGCGCCTTAGTCGGCCGGCTGGCCTTGGCTCGGGCATTGAGTCGGTCATCGCGGCTGTCCAGGGAGACGTCGGGTGCGGGATCAGGCCTTGTCGGGCGGGCGGACAAAGAAGCGCAGAACTATGTATCCCAGCACGTGTGTGAGGGTCACGATGCTAACCCACCACAGCATCACCATGGTCCGGTAGCCGCGCTCGCGGCACTCCCAGACGGTGAGCCCCACCGCGGCGACCAGCAGGATCCACAGTACGAGGCTCTGGCGGACGGCGTTTCCCTCGCTGAACCAATCGAGGATGATCAGCAGGCCCATGGCGCGGTCCTTGCTTCCTTGGTGGCGGTCAGCAGGCCCATGGCCTCATCATCCTGCCGCAGGCCGCGGCTCGCCGGCCGGATACACCTTGATGGAGATGAAACGTATCGGCAACTCGACGAGCTCGACCGGGCCGTGGGCCACTTCGCCGTGGATCTGCATGGTGTCGCCGGCGTCGAGGCGGTAGGCCCTCCCGCCGTAGCCGTAGTCGATCGATCCCTCCAGCACATGGATGAACTCCACACCGGGGTGCTGGTAGAGCGGGAACACCCCGCCCGGCTCGGTGATGGTGGTGATCATCGGCTCGATCACCCGGTTCGGCCCGCGCAGGGCGCCGAGGTCCTGGTAGAGCCGCCCCGGTCCCCCTCCCTGATGGTGGATCTCATGGCCCTCGCCGGCCTTCACGATCACCAGGTCGTGCTCTTCGTCGAGGCCCCGGAACAGAGCGGTGACCGGCACCCGGGCGGTGGCCGCGAGACGCACGAGCGTCGACAGGCTGGGCGCGCTCTGGCCGTGCTCGATCTTGGAGAGCATCCCCAGGGAAATCTCCGCGCTGGCCGCGAACGCCGACATCGTCATGTTGAGCGACCGCCGGAACTCGCGGACCCGGCTCCCCACGACACGGCACACCTCCTCGGTGGAGATCGACGCTCCCAGACCGGCCGCGAATTCGCTGATGGCGTCGACGGCAGGTCCCCCACTCGGGTCCGCAACACGCTGCGGATCTTCTGCGACTCGCGTTTCCATCCCTTGATCCTGCCAGATTCCGGCCGCAGTTGACGGCACGGGCTCGAGAAGCCGCCGGCGTTCCGGTATCGCTTCCGGCGCCACGGCGGGCCGGCCATTGTTCCGTCTACCATCGGCGCATCCTGATCCTCCTGCGGCACGGCCGCACTCCCAGCAACGCCGAGGCCCGGCTCCAGGGCCAGATCGACTCGCCTCTCGACGCGGTCGGTTTTGCGCAGTCCGCAGTGGTAGGGAAGGCTCTGCGGGAGCGCTGGACGGTGGATCGCGTGGTGACGTCGTCACGTCGCCGGACCCGGCAGACGGCCCGGGCAGCCGGCCTTGGCGATGTTCCCACCAAGATCGACGACCGGTGGATGGAAATCGACTTCGGCGCCTACGACGACCGCCGCATCTCCGAGGTCATGGCCGAGCTCGGTGCAGCCTGGGCCTCCGATATCTCGTACGTCCCGCCCGGAGGCGAGTCGATGGCCTGCCTGCATGAGCGAGTGGGCGAGGCTGTGGCCGACATCGCGGAGGAGGCCGTGGCCAGCAACATTGTGGTTGTCACCCACGCCACTCCCATCAAGTCGGCGGTGGCATGGTTGGTGGGTGGCGAGGCCGAGATGATCATGCGCCTGCGGGTGAGCTTGGCGTCCGTTACCGCCTTCGGTTCAGTGGCGCACGGGTTGGTGCTCTTTGCGTTCAACTGGTGTCCAGCCCGCGACGTGTCCTGAGGCCGAGCTTGCGAGGCCCGGGGCCCGAGCGGCCCGTGAGCGCAGCGAGCAAGAGCGGGAGACACTGACCTCCGGGCTTTGCCGGACAGGCCCTCCGGACGTATCGTCGAGCCAACCTTCCAGCCCGGAGGACGCATCACGATGATCTCGGGAATGAACCATGCGGTCCTCTACGTGCGCGACGCCCGCCGCCATCAGAAGTTCTATGCCGACGTGCTCGGCTTCACGACGGTGATCGACGGGCCCGGCGCGTATGTGTTCATGCGGGCCCCGGAGTCGGCGAATCACCACGACATCGTGTTCTTCTCGATCGGCGAGGGCGCGGGACCCTCTCAGGCCGGCCGGAGCACCGTCGGCCTGTACCACATCGCGTGGGAGGTCGGCAGCCTTGATGAGCTGGCCGAGATGCGCGAGCGGCTGATCGAGGCCGGAGCCCTGGTGGGCCAGAGCGATCACGGCCCGAACAAGAGCCTCTACGCCGAGGACCCCGACGGCCTGGAGTTCGAGGTGATGTGGCTGGTGCCGCCGCAGTACTGGGGAGACGAGGAGCACGAGGCCATCATCCGCCCGCTCGACCTCGATGCCGACCGGGAGCGGTTCGCCGCCCTCGGTTGAAGGAACACGGACCATGAGCATCGCCGAGAGCATCGGCAATCCGTACTGCTATTTCCTCGACGACGACGCCTTCGTTGAGACGGCCCGTCCCGGCTTCCGGCACCGGGTCATAACCGGCGAACACCTTCAACTCTGCTTCTGGCGCATCACCGGAGGCGCGGTGGGTTCGGTGCTGCACAACCACACCGACAACGAGCAACTCGGCGTCATCATGCGGGGCAAGCTCGACTTCCGCATCGGCCCCGAAGGAGCCAACGACGAGCGCATCGTGCTCAGCGAGGGCGACTCCTACCTGGCGCCCCGCTCGGTATGGCACGGCGACTCGGTCTTCATCGGCGATGACGTATACGACGAGTGCTGGATCCTCGACGTGTTCGCCCCGCCCCGCTCCGACCTCGCCGACACGGGCTGACCACCGCTGACATGGGCTGATATGGCTGATTGGCGGCTCGCCGTCGACATTGGCGGGACCTTTACCGATGTGGTTTTGCTCGACTCCGAGTCGGGCCGGGTGGTGGTGGACAAGACCCTCACCACTCCGGCCGCGCCGCTGGAGGGAGTGCGAGCCGGCGTCAGCCATCTCCTGTCCAAGGCACAGGTCACACCGGGCGAGATCACCGCGCCCATCGTGCACGCCACCACCCTCATCACCAACGCCCTGATCGAGGGTCGCACCGGAAGGGCCGGACTGGTGACGACGGCCGGTTTCGGCGACACGCTGCTGATCCGTGACGAGCACCGCTACGACATGTACGACCTGCAGATCGAGTTCCCCGATCCCCCCATCGCGCGCGATCTCACCTTCGAGATAGACGAGCGCACATCGGCTACCGGCGCAGTGCTCGCCGAGCCCTCGGCCGCCGGTCTGGACCGGCTGACGGCAGTGCTGGCCGACGCGGCCGTGGAGTCGGTGGCGGTGTGCCTGCTCAACTCCTACGTCAACCCGGCCAACGAGCAGGCCGTGGCCGAGCATCTTCGCAACCAACTCGGAGTGCCGGTATGCACATCCGCCGAGATCTCCCCGCAGATCCGCGAGTACCCCCGCATGATCACCGCGGCCTGCAACGCGGCCACCATGCCGGTGATCGGCCCGTACCTCGACGAGCTGCAGAAGTGGCTGTCGGCTGAGGGCTTCGGCGGCGCGGTGCTGATGATGCTGTCCAACGGCGGCGTGGTGTCGGCCGACGACGCGGCCCGGGGCCCGATCCGCCTGGTGGAGTCGGGGCCGGCTGCCGGCGCCCTGGCCGGGACGTGGTACGCGCAGAGGCTCGGTACCGAACGCCTGCTGTGCTTCGACATGGGCGGCACCACGGCCAAGGCCTGCCTGATCGAGAACGGCGAGCCCGCCCTCACCAACACCTTCGAAGTGGCCCGGATCTACCGGTTCAAGAAGGGTTCGGGCTTCCCGGTGTCGGTGCCGTCGGTCGACCTGGTCGAGATCGGTGCCGGCGGGGGATCCCTGGCCCACCTTGACCGCTTCGGTCTGCTCAAGGTGGGGCCGGAGTCCGCCGGGGCCGATCCCGGACCTGCCTCCTATGGCCGGGGAGGCACGACGGCCGCGGTGACTGACGCCGATGTGGTGCTCGGCCTGCTCGACCCCGATGCCTTCCTCGGAGGCGACATGCCCCTGGACGCGGCCGCGGCCTCCGCCGCGACCGCCCGTCCGGCCGAGGGGCTGGGGCTGTCAGTGATGGACACCGCGGCGGGCATCCACGAGGTCGTCGACCAGAACATGGCGGCGGCCGCCCGCATGCACGGGGTCGAGCAGGGGGTGGACCTGCGCGGGGTCACCGTTCTGGCCTTCGGCGGCGCAGGACCGGTGCACGCCTGCGGAGTGGCCGACCTGCTCGAGAGCGACACGGTGATCTTCCCCGTCAACGCCAGCGTGCTCTCCGCCTTCGGGACACTGGTGTCGCCGGTGCGCATCGACCTGGCCCGCTCCATGCCGCGGCTGCTCGACGGAGTGGACGTCACCGAGCGGGACGGACTGCTCGACGAATTGCGAGGCGAGGGTCACCGGGTGCTGTCCGCTGCCGGGGTGCCCGCCGGCGACGTGCGCTTCCGCTACGGGCTCGACGCCCGGTACTCGGGGCAGGGCAACGAGATCACGGTCTGGGTGGGCACGGGCGGTGCGTGGCCCGCCAGCGAGGCCGACGTGCGGTCCGCCTTCGAGTCGGAGTACCGGCGGATCTACGGCCTGACCATCCCCGATGTGGCCATTGAGGCTGTCACCTGGCGGCTGTCGGCCTACGCCGAGAAGGTGCAGGTGCGCCCGGACACCGGGGCGGCCGGGCGGGCGGGGGCGGCTGAGCCGGTGTCGCGCCGGTCGGTGGTGTTCGCGCGGGGCGCCGATGCTGTTGATGTGCCCGTGTACCGGCGGCAGGATCTGGGCGTGGGAGCGGCGTTCGCGGGCCCGGCCATCGTGGAGGAGCGCGAGACCACGACTGTGATCCGGCCCGGCTGGCAGGCGGAGGTGGCACCCGACGGGAGCCTGGTAGCGACGAGGACAAGGCCATGAGCGCGGTTCGCGCCTTTGATTCGGTGGAGTTGGAGATCCTGTGGCAGTCGCTGATCTCCACGGTGAACGAGCAGGCCCGAGCCTTGCAGCGGGCCGCGTTCAGTCCCATCGTGCGCGAGGCCGGGGATCTCGCCAACGCGGTCTTCGACCGGCGGGGCCGCATGGTGGCCCAGGCGGTGACGGGGACGCCGGGACACATCAACAGCCTGGCCCTGGGCGCAGCGGCCATGCTCGAGGAGTATCCGGTTGAGTCGCTGGTGCCCGGTGATGTGCTCATTACCAACGATCCGTACAAGACCGCGGGCCAGTTGCTCGACGTGACCGTACTCGTGCCGGCCTGGCGAGTACCCGCCGACGGGGGCGAGCCCCGGCTGATCGCCCTGTTCGGCTCCACCATCCACCACACCGACGTGGGCGGCTACGGCATCGGCGCCGGTGGCCGGGACTGCTTCGAGGAAGGGCTCTGGATCCCGATCTGCAGGCTGATGTCCGGCGACGGCTCCGGGGGCTCGGCGCGCAACGCCGATGTCTGGAAGTTCATCCTCTCCAATGTCCGCCAGCCGGATCACATGGCCGGCGACCTCCATGCCCAGATGGCCTCGGGCGAGGTGGGGGCGCAGCGGCTGGCCACGCTGTGCGACGCCCACGGCCTCGACGATATAGAGGATCTCGCCGACGAGATCATCGAGCGGTCCGAGGCGGCCACCAGGGCCACCATCCGCGAGCTGGACGCCGGCGCCTACGACGCGTCGGCCGTGCTCGATCTGGCCGACGGCAGCCGGATCGACATCGTGTGCACCATGCATGTCGACCCCGACGCCGGGGAGATCACCGTGGACTACGAGGGCTCCAGCGAGGCCAGCCCGTGGGGGATCAACGTGGTTCGCAACTACACCCACGCCTACACCACCTTCACGGTTCGATCGGTGCTGAACGCCGACATTCCCAACAATCACGGCAGTCTGGCCCCCATCAAGATGCGGGCCCCGGAGGGGTCGGTTGTGCACGCCGTGCCTCCGCAGCCGGGCACGGCCCGCCATGTCGTCGGGATGTTCCTGCCCAATGCGCTGCTCAAGGCCCTGGCCCAGGTGAAGCCCTCCGGTGCCATGGCTGAGGGCGCAGGCGCGGTGTGGACCATGCAGGTCAACGGCCACCACGACGACGGCTCCCCGTTCATCACCGCCATGTTCACGTACGCGGGCGGCGTGGGCGCCCGGGCCACCAAGCCTGGTCTCGACGCCTGCTCGTACCCCACCGGAGTGTCGGCGGTGCCCATCGAGGTGGTGGAGGCGTCGGCCCCGGTCCGGTTCCTGCGCAAGGCGCTGCGCCCGGCCTCGGGTGGCGCGGGGGCCCAGGCGGGCGGGCTGGGCCAGGTGATCGAGTTCGAGGTGGACACGGCCCGGCCCTGGCAGCTCAACGCGGTGACCAGCCGCCTCACCGAACCGCCCCAGGGCATCTTCGGGGGAGAACCGGGCGCATCGGGGTCGTTCCAGGTGAACGGTGAGCCGGTCACCACTCAGACTCGCATCACGCTGCAGCCCGGCGACACCGTGCGCCTGGAGCTGCCCGGCGGCGGCGGCTACGGCCCGCCGGCATGAGGTCCCCACCGCTCTGTTCGCGCTTTTCGGCGCATATCACAGGTTTTTCCCGACAAAGCGCTGATGGATGATGGGTGACGAACCTGGCGGCCATGTGGGCTGAGCCCGTGTCTTTCGCCTCGGTGTGGGATCGGGCTGTGGCGGGCCGGCCTGACGAGACGTTCCTGGTGTTCGAGACGCCGTCTGGGGATGCGGCTCGCTGGAGCTACGGAGACTTCGACGAGGCGGTGGACCGGGTGGCCGGGACGCTGCTCGCTCTGGGTGCGGAACCGGGCGCGTCGGTGCATCTCGCCCTCACCAACTCGCCGACGTTCGTGGCGGCATGGCTCGCCGCGTCCCGCCTCGGCGCCTGGATCGTGCCGTCGGACCCCATGGGCCGCACGCCCGAGCTGGCCGGACACATCGAGCGCACCCGCCCCACTGTCGGGCTGTGTGCCGGGGTGAGGGCGGGAACCTACCGGGCCGCGGTGACGGAGGCGGGCCGGGACGATCTGCCCGTCATCGAGATCGACGAGGCCGACACCACCCTTGAGCCCTTCGACGCCTCACCCCTGACCGCCTCCGACCGGCCCGAGCCCGGTCTGCGCGACCGAGCCGCGGTGATGTTCACATCAGGCACCACTGGGCGCCCCAAGGGTGTGGAGGTGACCCAGGCCAACTACGCGTTCGCCGGCAAGGTCATGGCGGAGGCGGCCCGGCTTGCCCCGGACGACCGTCAGCTGGTGGTGCTGCCCCTGTTCCACGCCAACGCGCAGTACTACTCGTTCGCGTCGGCGATCTGGACGGGGGCCAGTGTGGCTCTGATGCCGGCCTTCTCTGCGTCGGGGTTCCTGCCGGCCGCGGCTCGCCACTCGGCCACCTGTGCCAGCCTGTTCGCGGCACCGATCCGCATGATCCTGGCCCGGGGCGGCCCCGCCGACGGCGTGGCCCTGCGTCACTGCTGGTATGCGCAGAACATCACCGCCGACCAGTACTCCACCGTGGCCCAGTGGTTCGGCTGCCGGCCCCGCCAGCTCTACGGCATGACCGAGACGATCCCGGCCGTCCTCACCGACGAGTCGGCCGACCCGCACCACGCCTCGATGGGCCGGGTCTCGCCGGGCTGCGCGGTGGACGTGCAGGACGCGGCCGGATGCTCGGTCGAGCCGGGGATCGTGGGCGAGGTGGTCGTGGGCGGCGAGCCAGGAATAACGCTGTTCGCGGCTTATCTCGACGCCCCCGACATCACCGCGGCCAGCTTCCGGGGCGGTTGGTTCCTGACCGGCGACCGGGCGGTGCGTGACGAGACCGGGCGCCACTACTTCGACGGCCGTCGCTCGGACGTGCTCAAAGTGTCGGGCGAGAACGTCTCGATAGTCGAGGTCGAGTCCACCCTGGCCGAGCATCCCGGCGTGCTGGAGGCCGCGGTGGTGGGCCGTCCCGACGAGATCCGAGACGAGGTGCCGGTCGCCTTCGTGGTCGCGGCCGACGCTTCGGCGCCGCCGTCGGTCCCCGAACTCGACGCCTGGTGCGAGGCACGCCTGGCGAAGGCCAAGCGCCCCGCCAGCATCACCCTGATCGACGAACTGCCCCGCACCAGCGTCGGCAAGATCCGCAAGTTCCTGCTCGCCGAACGCGCCCGGACCCCATAGGAGGCCGCGGCGGCCAGTTACCGGCCGCCGATCTGCTTGGCCTCTCAGTCGCTGGCAACCGCGTCGGAGAGGCGGTGGAGGGCGCGCAGAAGCAGGCCGCACGCGGCCTCAACCTTCCACCCGTTGCCGGGCAGCGGCTGGGTGTCGTAGACCCACGCCCATGAAGCTTCCCTGAGCGCGTCTCGGTCTTGGAGGCTGGCGCCGCGCAGGCGCTTCTCGGCGCGCTGGGCGCGATACGGCTTGGGCGCCACCGCGCCGAGGGATACTCGGGCGTCGGCGATGGTGACACCATCGCTGTCGAGCTCCAGTGACACGGCTGCTGAGCACACCGCGAAGTCGCCCGCGTAGAGCCTCAGCTTCTCGAACGCGGCGGGACGGGAGCGCGCCGCCGCGGGCACCGTCACCTGCGTCAGCAGTTCGCCCCTGGCCAAGTCGGGCTCGCCCGGCCCCGCGTAGAGTTCGTCGATCAACCGCTGCCGGGGCGACTTGGGCTTTGTCGGCGCGCTGTGGGCCGAGGCGTCGAGGGCCAGCAGCCCGGTAGCCAGGTCCGACGGGGTGACGGCCTGGCAGCGGTGCCCGCCGAGGACTGCGTGGTGGAACCGGTGGTCGCCGAGCACGGCGTAACAGGGACTGGCCCATCCGCTGCGCTTGTAGCAGGGGAAGCCGTTTCGGAAGAAGGAGCAGCGCTTCTCCTGCAGGAGGTTGCCGCCCACCGTGGCCAGTTCCCGGATCTGGTGGGTGGCGAGCGCTTCCAGCAGGTCGGACAGCATCGTGTCGCCCGGCGGGGCATCCGGTGCCGACAGCCGCCGCCGCAGGTCCTCCAGGGTGACGGCGGCGCCGATTCGCAGGTCGCCGTCGGGCGTCTCATCCAATCGGCGCAGCTCGCGAATGGATGTCGTGTCGATAAGGCGAACCGGCGTGGTGAGCCGCTGCTGCCGGGCCACCAGAAGATCGGTGCCTCCCCCCAAGTAGTCGGAGCCCTCGGGTTGGGCGGCACAGGCCTCGACCGCGGCCTCGACGGTTGTGGGCCGCTCGATGGCCTCGATCTCCGGAACAGGTGCAAGCGGGCTTCGCTGTCCTTCGCGCTTGCGGGCCCGCCGGTCGAGAAGCTTGAAGAGGCCGCGCCCATAGAGACTGCGCACCAGGGCGATCCAGATCATGTCCAGGTTGATGGCATTGGGTGGAGGCCTGCGCCGGCTTGCACGCGCTGTAGAGGTGTGGGGACTCAGGAGCGGCAGGAGCTTCTCGGGGGTGAGTGGCAATTCCCGAACTCGAACGCCGGTGGCGTGGGCCACCGCGTTGGCCACCGCGGCCGGCGCGGGGACCACCCCGATCTCGCCGATGCCCTTGGCGCCGTAGGGCCCGGCCGGGTCGTGCCCATCGAGCAGGACGGCCCGGATGGACGGCAGATCCGAGGCCCGCGGCGCCCGGTAGTCCAGCAGGCTTCCGTTGACCAGGCGGCCCTGCTCGTAGACGAGCTCCTCTGCGAGAGCCGCTCCCAGTCCCATGGCCATGGCCCCTACTGCCTGACCTTCCGCGCTGGCAGGGTTGAGCGCCGCGCCCGAATCGTGCACCGTCACCGCGTCGAGCACCCTGACCTGGCCGGTGGCGTAGTCGACCTCCACCTCGACGGCCTGCACGCAGTAGGAGTACGCGGGCGAGAAGTGGCCCAAGCCGTGAACCTTGTCCATCTTGTCCACGTCGGTGAGGTAGCTGCCCTGCACCCGCAGGCACCCGTCGGCTGCGCCCTCGGTGAGAGCCACGAGGTCGCCCACCCGCACCGCGTCGGCACCGCCGCGGGCCTCGCCGTCCGCGAGCGTCACATGGGCGGCGTCCGTACCGAACTTGGCTCCCGCCGCGTCCTTGAGGAGTCGGGCCGCGTTCCGGGCCGCATCGGCGGTGGCGTGACCACTCCACATCGTGCCCCGCGACGACCACGCCCCGAGGTCCCGGGGGGCGTCATGGCTGTCCATCATGGTCACCGACACGTCGTCGAATTCGAGGCCCAACTCATCGGCGGCGATCTGGCGCAGCAGCGCGGCCTGGCCCGTGCCTGCATCGGATCCCGCGAAGCACACCCGGGCGGTGCCGTCGTCACGAACCTCCACCGCGGCCTCGCTCAACTCGGAGTGCTCGAAGGCGTTGGCTCCCGAGACGTGTACCGCGGCGGCTAGGCCCACACCGCGTCCGCTGCCGGCCAGGCCTCGCTTGGCGTCCCAATCGATCTCGACGCGGGCCCGTTCCAAGCACTCGGCCAGACGGGCTGAACCGAGGCGCCAGCCGGTGAGAGTGACGTCGTCGCTGCGGGGGGCGTTGAGGAGTCGCAGATCGATCGGGTCGATGCCGAGCCGGTCGGCCAGCTCATCGATCTGCGACTCCATGGCGAAGGTCATCTGCGGGTTGCCGTAGCCCCGGAACGACGCTCCGGGCTGCTTGTTGGTGTAGACCAGCGACACCGCCGTCTCGCAGCCGTCTAGCCGGTACGGTCCCGCGGCCAGCATGGTGGCGAAGATCGCCACCGACGGCCCGGCGTGGTTGTAGGCGCCGTTGTCCACCGTCACGTAGCCGTCGCGGTGGGTGAGCGTGCCGTCGCGCCGGGCGCCGGTGGCGAGATCGACATCGAAGGCGTGGCGCACGGCGGTGGCCGCGAACTCCTCGTCCCGGTCGAGCACGAGCCGCACCGGTCGCTTGGCCTTGATTGCCAGCGCGGCGGCGAGAACCTCGTGGCATCCGGCTTTGGCCTTCGCCCCGAAGCCGCCGCCCACGGCCACGGGATGGGTGCGGATCTGCTCGGGGCGCAGGTCGAGCATGTGGGCGACTTCCTTGCGCACGAAGTAGGGAGCCTGGGTGGACACCCAGAGATCGAGCAGCTGCCGGGACGGGTCCCAGCGAGCCACCACCGAGTGGGGCTCAAGGCACACGTGGGCTGCGGGCCTGTAGGTGTAGTGGCCACTGACGACGACCTCGGCGTCGGAGCGGGCGGTGTCGGGTTCGCCGTAACCGCGCACCGTCTGCATGGCCAGGTTGCCGACAGCGTCGTCGTGAACGGTTGGAGCGTTGCTAACACGGGCGAACTGAGTAGTGACCGCGCTGTCTCGCGGCTTGTAGTCAACGTCGATCAGATCGAGCGCCGCAACCGCCTGCGTCGCAGTGCCGGCCGCGACCGCGGCCACCTCTTCGCCGATGAAGCGGACGCGCCCGCGGGCCAGCGCATGCCGGTCGCGGAATGGCTCCCCCAAGTGCAGGTAGGTACGGTCGGGCAGGTCGTCGGCGGTGATCACCGCAGTCACACCACTGAGGGCCTCGGCCCGGGAGGTGTCGATGCTGCGGATATCGGCGTGGGGGTGGGAGCTGCGCAGGATCCGGGCCTCGAGCATCCCGGGCAGTGCCACATCGGTGGTGTAGACGGCCGCGCCCGAGGTCCGCTCGTCCCACTGGTCGGGCCGTACCCGCTGGCCGAGAACCGTCAAGGTCGGCCGCCTGTCAGGTCCGCGCGCCGTTGCGCTCGGCGGCGGCGTGCTGCACCGCAGTGACTATGCCGTTGTAGCCGGTGCAGCGGCAGAAGTTCCCGGCCAGTGCCCGGCGGACCGCGTCACGGTCGGAGACGTCGCACTCGCCCGATTCGATGAGCTGATGGGCGCGCACGACCAGTCCGGGCGTGCAATATCCGCACTGCAGCCCGCCCCAGTCGGCGAGCGCTTCCCGTAGAGCCGAGGCCTCGGTCGCTATGCCTTCGACGGTTCGTACCGGTTGATCGACCCGGGCCGCGAGCACCAGGCACGAAGGCACGGCCCGGTCGCCCACCAGCACCGTGCACGCTCCGCAGTCGCCCCGGCCGCAAGCCTCCTTGGTGCCGATGAGACCCAGGTGGTCGCGCAGCAGATCCAGGAGCCTGGTCGCCGCCGCAGCGTCGACGGTGGTCTGGGTTCCGTTGACGGTCAGGCTGACGCTCACGCTGCAGTCCGGTTTCACACGCTGGAGCCGGCACAGTCGGCGGCGCGGTAGCGCTCCAGAAGCCACTCCGCGAGCTGGGATCGGAAGAAGTCCTGGCCGCTGAGCGGGCCCTGGGCCGCGAAGCGCGATCCCATGCCCCGCTGGCTGGCCACCGCCACCGGCATGTCCTGGTCGTAGAAGAGCTCCACGCCCCGCTTGTGCTGCTCCAGGAGCTGCTCGAAGAGCCTGAGCTTGGTGGTTGACTCCGGGAACAGGTATCCGAGCCTTCCGAGCGACTCGCCGGCCGAGACCGGCTGCACGGCCAGCCACTTGACCGAGTCGCTGTAGGCGCCGATCAGCAGGGAGGGGGCCACGTACAGGTAGACGACGCTCCAGCGGTCGTCTTCGTTCAGGGTCGGTATGGCAGGGAACAGCGTGGCCTGAGTGGGGTTCATGCCCCGGTCCTTGAAGCCTGTCCGACCCTTTCCCCCGATCCCGATCGATCCTGGCTCCAACGGCGGGAAGGTGCCGGCCAGCAGGGTCTCGTTGCTGGTGTCAGCCTCGGTGAAGTCGTATAGAGAGGAGTGCAGCCTCAGCGAGTGATAGGCGTCCATGAAGTTCTCGGCGAAGACCTTCCAGTTGAACGGCATCGGCAACATCTCGGGCTCGGTGGTGACCATCTCGTCGATGCAGTAGTTGGCGAGCATCTCGTCGAACGAAGCCAGCCTCGGTCCCAGCGGTACCGGATCGGCGGCGAACGAGCAGAAGACGAAGCCCTGCCATTCCTCCACCGCCAGCTGGGGCAGCGAGATCTCCGAGCGCACGAAGCCGGGACGCTGGTGCATCTCCGGCGCGCCGATGAGTCGGCCGTCGAGGTCGTAGGTCCACCAGTGGTAGGGGCACCGGAAGTTCCGGGTGGAGCCGCTGCACTCCGGGGGTGGGTCGAACCACTGGTCCTTGGGCCGCTCGGCCGGGGCGGTGATGCACATGGCCCGGTGCTGGCAGATCGAGGACATGACGTTGATGCGGTGGTCGCGGTTGCGCACCACGACCACCGGCTCGGTGCCCAGCAGCGTTGCCGTGAAGTAGTCGCCGGGCTCGGGGATCTGGCTGGAGCGGCCCACGCACTGCCATTCGGTGTCGAACACCGCAGCCTTCTCGAAGGCATAGAAATCGGCGTCGGTGTAGCAGGCCGGCGGAAGCCCGACAGCCTCGCTCACTGGGCGGGCGGCCGGCTCCATCAGTTCCAGCGGGATCGGGCTGCGCATCGGTCTCATCCCAGTTGCCTCCAGTCGCCGACGTGGGAGAAAGTACTCGCTGGCCCGGTGAGACAGTAAAGATGGGCGAATGGTAACGTCCGCTCGTCGATGGGTCTGATTGTCAGACAACGGCACGCAACGTGGTTCAAAACCCTGGAGGAAACATGAAGCGAAACACGATTATCTGGTTCGCAGCCGTGATGGCAGTGTTCGGGCTGATCGCCTCGTCCTGTGGCGATGATGACGACGCCGCTGACGACTCGGCCGCGGTGACCGAGGCCGCCCCTGCCGCCGAGGATGAAGCGCCTACGGCCGCTGAGGAAGAGGAGCCGATGGCCGAAGAGGAGCCCATGGCCGAAGAGGAGCCCATGGTCGAAGAGGAGCCCATGGCGGAGGAGGAGCCTGAACCTGAGGCCGATCCGATGGACTACAACGGCGACGGCGTGGTGCGCGTTGCGGTAGCGGTCGCCGGTGACGCCAACGACGGCGCCTACTACCAGGCTGCCGTCGACGGCGCCCGGGACTTCACCACGGCCAATGGATACGCCGACCCGATCTACATCGACAAGATCGACCAGGCCGAGGCGGCCACCGAGCTGCGCAACCTCGCTGATCAGGGCGTCGACATCATCGTGGTCTCCTCTGGTGAGATCTCGGAGCCGCTGCCCGACCTGACCGAGGAGTATCCCGAGATCTTCTGGTACTGCCGCTGCGAGGACACCTTCCCCGACCTGCCCGGTCTGGCCCAGTCCTCCGACAACAGCTCGGCTATCGAGTACATCGCCGGCTTCGCGGCCGGGCTGCTGCTGCAGGAGCGGGGCGGCGACAGCGTCTACATGCTCGGCGCCAGCAACGCCTCCTTCGAGGTGGAGACCGAGCTCGCCTTCCGTATGGGCCTGAAGTCCGTGGACGAGGGCTACGAGATCACCTACGTGCCCACCGGTGCCCAACCCTTCGACTTCGACAACGTGGCCGGGGCCTCCGAGGCCTTCCACAACGCGGTCGCGGCGGGAGCCGACGCCATCTACCCGTATCTGGGCGGCGCCCACAACCCGGTGATCGCCCTGGCCAACGAGGAGGGCCTCATCACGATGAGCGCGGGCGCCTCGGACGTGTGCACCCGCGAGGGCGACCTGAGCTGGGACATCGCCATCAAGTTCGATGGCGGCGACTACATCAGGGCGGTGTTCCCGCTGATCCAGCAGGGCCGGCTGCAGGAGGGTGAGCGGTTCATCTTCAGCGTCGAGCCCGGCTCGGTGGCCGGTGCCGACATCTGCGAACCGACGACCGAGCAGGCCGAGGCGCTGGCGGCCGAGGTGGAGAAGGTGGCCACCGGGGTCTACGAGGACGAGTTCAACGAGATCAGGGGCATCGCCTACGGCGGCTGACCCTTCCAGCGGCGACACGCCGTTGACGCTCGTAGCTCAGCAGTGAGTGAGACATTGGACGCGGCGGGCGTCGGAGCCGATCCGGCGCCCGCCATCCATCTGCGCGGGATCGACAAGCGCTTCGGTGCCATCGTCGCGTGCGACGACGTCGAGTTGCGCCTGCGCCGCGGCCGCATCCACGGCATCCTCGGCGAGAACGGGGCGGGCAAGTCGACGCTGATGAAGATCGTCATCGGGCTGGTCAGCCCCGATGGCGGCGAGGTCCACATCGACGGCACCAGGCGGTTCATCCGTGATCCGCTCGACGCGGCCCAGTACGGCATTGGCATGGTCCACCAGCACTTCAGCCTGGTTGAGGCGCTGACCGTGTGGGAGAACGTGATCCTCGGCGAGGCCGGGTCGCTCGACCGCAAAGCGGCCCGCCAGCGGGTGGTCGACATCAGCGAGCACTACGGGTTGGGGGTCGATCCCGACGCCCGGGTGGCCAACCTCCCGGCCGGGGTGCGACAGAGGGTGGAGATCATCAAGTGCCTCCGACGCGACCCCGACATCATCATCTTCGACGAGCCCACGTCGGTGCTTACCCCGGCTGAGTCCGAGCAGCTGTTCGCGGTGCTTCGCACGGCCGTGCAGGACGAGAACAAGGCGGTCGCGCTGATCAGTCACAAGCTCGACGAGGTGCTGTACTCCACCGACGAGATCACCATCATGCGGGCCGGGGGCGTGGTCGCGCACCTAGAGACCTCCGAAGCCACCGCCGCGGGACTCGCTCGAGCCATGGTCGGCCGGGAGGTGTCGCTGCGCTCCGAAGCCGCCGCTCTGGGCCTGGTGGAGGAGATCGTGGAGGAGATCGAAGCCCTCTCCGAGCATCACCCTGGGCCCGAGCGGCCCGTGAGCGCAGCGAACAGGAGCGGGAAAGAGGTCACTTCATCCGAGGCGGTCCCCGCCCTGTCGATGGCCGATGTGGTGGTTCGGGGATCGGACGGCTCGGTGGCTCTCGACGGGTTGACCTTGGAGGTGCCTGCGGGCACGATCGTGGGTGTGGCCGGCGTGGAGGGCAACGGTCAGGCTGCCCTGACCGAGGTGCTGTCCAGCTTGAGGCCCATCACCGGGGGCACCATCGAGGTCGCAGGGAGGCCGGTCGTTTCCGGTCGGGCCGGGGCAATGGCCCGAGCCGGAGTGGCCGTGATCCCGGCGGATCGCCACGATTCGGGTTGCGTGCTGGACATGACGGTTGCCGAGAATCTCTTCCTGATCGACATCGAGCGCATGGCCAACATGGGGTTCTACGACCAGGCCGGCATGAACGGCAAGGCCCAAGAACTGATCGACGAGTTCGAGATCCAGACCTCGGGCCCGAGCGCGCCCTTCTTCACCCTCTCGGGAGGCAACCAGCAGCGGGTCGTGCTGGCCCGGGAGCTCAGCGCCGATCCACAGGTGCTCCTGGCCGACCAGCCGACGCACGGTCTCGACGTGGGCGCCATCGAGTACATCAGCGACCGGCTGCGCAAGGTGGCCGACGATGGCGTGGGCGTGCTGCTCATATCGAGCGAGCTGGAGGAGCTATTGCACCTGGCCGACACCATTGTCGTGCTGTTCAGGGGCAGGATCGTCGGGCAGATGGCCCGCGACGAGGTCGACCTGGAGCGTCTGGGAATGCTCATGGGCGGTGCCGCCGTCGTTGGTGCAGGCTGATGATGTATTCCAAGGCCCGGGAAGCAGGCGTGGTGGCCGGGCTGTATCTCAGCAGCATGGCGGTGGCCCTCGTCGTGTCGGCCGCGCTGGTGGCGATCACCGGTGGCTCGTGGCGGGAGGTCTTCTCGGCTCTGCTGGACGGCAGCGTGAGGGCGCCCGGGCGGTGGGGCGACACTCTGGGCGTGGCCGCGCCGCTGATCCTCGTCGGGTTGGGCACGGTCATCGGCGGCCGGGCCGGTCTGATCAACATCGGTCAGGAGGGTCAGCTCACCTTCGGCGCGGCGGTGGCCGTGTACGCGGGCCTCAACCTGTTCGGCCCCGGGCCCTTCGCCCTGGTGGCGATGCTGTTGATCGGCCTGGCCGCCGGAGCGTTCTGGGCGGGCATCGCGGGTGTGCTGCTGTACTGGCGCCGGGTGCCGGAGGTGCTGACCACGCTGCTGCTCGTCACTGTGGGTGCGCAGGTGGTTGGCTTCGCGCTCCAACGGCAGTGGCTGCTGCTCGCACCCATCGAAGGCCGTTCGTCGCGCAACATCGTGAGCGAGCAGCTCGACCTTGGTCGCCGGATCGGCCGGATCGAGATGTTCGGCAACGAGTTCCCCATCAGCGTGTTCTTCGCTCTCGCGTTCGTGGTGGTCGTGGCGGTGGTGCTGGGTCGCACGACCTGGGGGTTCAAGCTGCGGATGCTCGGCCGAAACCCCCGAACGGCCCAGCGCGCCGGGGTGTCCGAGTGGCGCTACGGCATGGCCGGCCTGCTGCTGTCGGGGGGCTTCGCCGGACTGGCGGGGTCGGTGATGGTGGCCGGAGGCGACTTCGGCAACTACCGGATGGTGCCCGGCTTCGCGGTGAACATCGGCTTCGACGGGCTGCTGGTGGCCCTGGTGGCCCGGCAGAGGCCACTGCTGGTCGTGCCGCTGGCCCTAGCGTTCGCCGGCCTGCGGACCGGTTCCGGATTCCTGGCCGCTACCGGGGTGGAGCGCGAGATCACCCAAATCGTCCAGTCCCTGCTGGTTCTTGCCCTCCTGGTTCCCCCGGCCATCCTCTTCATACGCGAGCGGCGACGGGCCCTGGCCGCCATGACTGCGAGGACCTGAGCCATGGAAGCCCTCTTCAGTGCCCTGGCCGACGTCTTCGGAACCGACGTCACCTATTCGAGCGCGGCCCGCTTCGCGGCGCTGCTCGCGTTCTGCGCGCTGGGCGAGACGATCGCCGAGCGGGCCGGCACCCTGAACATCTCCACCGAGGCGATGATCCTGGCCGGGGCGTTCGCGGCCGCGGTCGGATTCGACCTCACCGACCACGTCACCATCGGGTTGATGTTCGCGATGGCGGCCGGGCTGGTGATTGCCATCGTCCACGCCAACCTGAGTCACCGGCTCACGGCCAACACGTTCGTGGTGGGACTGACCCTCAACATCCTGGTCCTGGGTTTGGCCACCTTCTTGAACCGGAACCTGGAGCCTCACTCGAAGCGGGCCCACGTGTTCGAGGTTCCGATCCTGTCGGACATCCCGCTGGTCGGTCCGGCGCTGTTCGGGCAGTCGTGGCCCTTCTACCTCATCTACCCGTTGATCCCGCTGTCGTTCTGGCTGCTGTACCGCACTCGCTGGGGGCTGGAAGTGCGAGCCGTGGGCGAGAACCCGCAGGCCGCCGACGTGTCGGGCATCGACGTCAACAAGCGCCGGCGCCAGGGGGTCTACCTGAGCGGGATCACCAGCGGGCTCGGCGGCGGCTACCTGCTGTTGGGGCAGGTGGGACTGTTCGAGGAGCAGATCGTGGGCGGCCGGGGCTTCATCGCCATCGCGGCCTTGATCTTCGGTGGCTGGACGCTGCGGGGCGCGGTGGCCGGCTGCCTGCTGTTCGGTGCGGTGGACTCGTTCCGGCTGAGCCTGCCGACGGTCGGCTACGAGGTGAACGCCGAGATGTTGCAGGCACTGCCCTTCGTGGTAACCATTGCGACCGTGGCCGTATTCGCTCACCGGACCCGCCAGCCGGCCGCTCTGGCCCGTCCGTTCATCCGCGGTCTCACCTAGAGGCCGAGATCTGCCAGGAGGACACATGAAGCCGGAGGGTGGCGGCACCGACGACCGCAGGAGCTTGCGGTCCCGGATCATTCTGGTGGCCGTGGTGGCGGTGGTGGTCGTGCTCTGGGTGATGTCGGGGCTCGGCGCGATCGAGGTGCCCTACCTGTTCTCGGGCACCGATGCCACCAGGCTGGTGGTGAGCGACGAGTCCGACGACTGCCGGATGGCTGGGCGGGACTGGGGCGAGCGGTGCGACGCCGCCGCCGACATCTCCACCGTCACCGTGTGGCGGGTGGGGCAGGGGACCCTGATGCTCGAGCTGGAGCTGGCCGAGGCTCCGGAGCTCGGGCCCGACGTGGAGTGGACAACCGACTTCTTCGCGGAGGCGCAGAACGCCTTCACCGACCACGGCATCATCTGCGGGCTGTCCAACGTGGTCGAGGGCGGTGAGCCCCGGACCGAGGCGGTCGCGTATGCGCTGGAGTTCCGCTTCTCGACCGAGCAACTGGGTTCCGAGGCCTGCGACGGCTGGCTGGAGGGCTCGACGGTGAGCTTCGCCGTCGATGTGACCGGGCAGCCCGTCGATGCCCAGTTCCGGCTGAGGGGCTTCGTGCGGCTGGAGTATCCCGGCGATCCGGACCATTTCGGGTCCGACGACGACTTCATAGTCAGGACGACACTGGCCGACCTGCCCCGTTGATCGGCCGCTGACCGCACTAACGACCGGTGGCGATGGAGACCACCTCGGTCAGCAGCTCGCGGTTGGCGGCCGGACCGGGCGAGATGATGTTGACGAAGAAGGCGTTGAGACGGTGCGCGCCGATCAGGTGCTCCAGCTGGCTGCGGCACTCCGCGGGTGTGCCCGCGATCTGGTACTCGGCCACCAGCTCGTCGGTGACGAGCTGGCCCACGGCTTCGGGGCCGCCTTCAGTGAAGGCCTGCTTCAGGCCGGCTATCTCGGCTTCGCTGAGGCCGAGGTTCTTGAGGATCCGGGGCGGGCTGTCCATGATGGCGTAGCCGTAGAGGTGCTTGGCCTCCTCGATCATCTCGGGCTTGTACGCCAAGCGGTCCAGGTAGACGCGGGTCAGCGGGGAACCGGCCCGAGCCGCATGGCGGGCCTGCTCAGCCAGGCCGAAGGCGTCGCCGAGATCGGACTTGACCATCAGCACCAAACCGTCGGCGTGGGCGCCGGCCAGGGCCAGCATCTTCTCGCCGCGGGCGGCAACCCAGATTGGGATCGAGTGAGTGCCCGTGCTCAGTTGGGCACCCTCCAGCGAGAGTCTCCGTCCCCGCCAGGTGACCGGCTCGCCCCGCCACAGCAACCGCAGTGCTTCGATCGTGTCGGTCATCACCGCCAGGGGAGCAGAGCGCTCGATCCCCATCGGATGCAGCACCATGGTGCCGCCGGCCACCAGCGTCACGAAGGCCCGGCCCCCGCTCATCTCGTCGACGGTGGCGATCGCGGTCGCGGTGGCGGCCGGGTGGCGGGTGTAGGGGTTGGTAACCGCCCCCAGGCGGATGGTGCTGGTGGCCCGGGCCGCCGCGCCGAGCACGGCGTACACGTCGAGCATCAGGCCCTCGTCGGCCACCATGCAGTACGAGTAGCCGAGTTCCTCGGCCGTCACGACGATGTCGATCAGTTCGGCCGAGCCCATCGTCGGCACGATCTGCAGGCCGAGGGCGACCTCGCC
The DNA here is from genome assembly GCA_965220645.1 of Candidatus Aldehydirespirator sp. GTDB lineage: Bacteria > Actinomycetota > Acidimicrobiia > Acidimicrobiales > Aldehydirespiratoraceae > Aldehydirespirator. Next base: position 497,959 of record OZ244836.1, read on the forward strand.
GCCGCTCACGGCTCGGGATCGACCCAGGGGTCGTGGACGGGCCTGATGATGATCGGTCCGATGTCGATCCGACGGTCGGTGCCGACCAGGTCGGCCACCAGCTCGCCCACCCCGGCCGCGGGCATCATGCGGGCTCGCACCGACTCGGGGGCCTTCTGCTCCCAGAGCTCGGTGTCGATCTGGGCGGGGCACAGCGTAATCACCCTGATGCCGCAGTCCCGTCCCTCCAGCCGCAGCACCTCACCGAGTGCGTTGAGGCCGCCCTTGGACGCGGCATAGGCCGCGTTGCCCTCAAAGGGCTGCACCGCGGCGATGCTGCTGATCAGCACGATCTGGCCGCCGGAGTCGCTCAGTGCCTCCCAACCGGCCCGGGTGAGGGCCATGACCGCACTCAGATTGATGTCCAGAACCGAGTTCCAATGGTCGGCGGTCACCTCTGATGCTGCCGCCCTGTCGAAGGTGCCGGCGCTGTGCACGATCAGGTCGATGCGGCCGTGGGCGGCCAGCGTCTCCTCGACAACCCGCTCAGGCTCGCCGGGCTGAGTCAGGTCGGCCGCCACAGCCGTCGGGGATGGGTCCAGGTTCGCGGCCGCGGCCTGCAGGCGGTCCGGTCGGCGGCCCACCAGAACGCAGTGAGAGCCGCGAGCCGACAGCGCGGCGGCACAGGCTCGGCCGATGCCCGATCCGCCCCCGGTGACGATGGCCACGCCGGTGGACTCAGGGACGGTCATCGGCCTCATCCGAAGAACGAGGCAGTTAGCACCTCGTAGTTGATGAAGCCGGCGCTGAAGGTCCGGCCGCTGGCCAGGTTGGTGAGGTGGATCTCGGCCGGCGAGTGCAGCTCGATGGGTATCTCGTAGAAGTCCCGGCCGGCGTCCTCGTAGATCTCGATGAACGGACGGCCGTAGGCGGAGCAGGCGGCCGACACCACTCGCTCGACAACGTCGGCGCACTGGTCGTCGTCGGCTTCGACGGTCACGTTGGAGATCCCGCCATAGAGCAGGCTGTCGTTGATACGGCCCATCGACACCAGGTCGTCATCCACCAGGGGCGGCACCACCCCCAAGCCGTACGCGTAGCGCAGACTCCGCAGGTCCATGCCCTCCTCGGCCAGCCGGTGAATGGACTGCTCCACGATGCGGGCCGCCACCTGCACCGCGGTGACCAGGCTGCGGTTGGGCGCGAACAACACGTACAGGTCCCCGGGACTGATCCGGCACGCCGAGGCGATCATGTCGGTCATGGCCACCGGGATCGGCTCGGAGGCCTGGATGGCCACCACGACCTCGTAGTGGGCGTCGCGATAGTCGATCCACTCGAAGTAGTGGTCGAGGCTGTCGCGGTTCAGGGCCCGGCCCGGTCCGGCCAGGATGGCGGCGTGCTCGGTGCCGGGGGCTTGGAGGCGCCATCCCGCGATCTGCGATGCCACGCAGGCCTCGATGGGGTGGTCGATCATCACCCGCACCGCGGTGAGCATGCGACCGTTGAGGTCGAAGGGCTCGTAGCTGACGATGCCGAGGCCGCCCAGGCTGGCCAGGGTGTAGAGCTGAGCAGCCCGCCAGCCTCCCTTGGCCTCGAGTCCCATGTCGATGACGGTGGTGCCGTTGTCGAGCCGGTCGACGATCACGCCCAGCGCATCGGCCTCGTCCAGGATTAGCCGCACCGTCTTCATCGCTTCACGGTTGATGCTGATCATCTCTCTCCTCTCATCTCTCTCCTCACGGGCGTTCTGGGCGTGGTTGTGCGCCCAGACGGCCGATTTCTGCACACAGAACACCCGGAGCCATGTCAGGCGGGGGTGGACTCGCGGGCTCCCAGAGCGGCGTCGACGGGGATGATGGCGCCGTTCAGATAGCTGGCCTCGCTCGATGCCGCGAACAAGATGGCCGCAGTGATCTCCTCGGGCCGCCCGAAGCGGCCTTCGGGTATGTGGCGCTGGATCGCGGTCTGAAGGTCGGGGTCCCGCATCCCGGCCAGCAAGGCCTCGGTGGCGATGAGTCCGGGCGCCACCGCGTTGACCCTCACCCCCTTGGGCCCCAGCTCCAGGGCCATGGCCCGGGTCAGCCCCTCGACCGCACCCTTGGACGCGATGTAGGCGCAGCGGTTCACCACCCCGAGCCGGGCCAGGATCGAGCTGACGTGGACGATGGCGCCCCGGCCCCGCTCCACCATGCCGGCCGCCACCAGCTGGCTCAGCTGGAACAGCCCTCGCACATTTGCCTGCCAGACCGTGTCGAAGGCTTCCAACGACAGGTCGAACATCGACGAGCGGTCGATGAGGGCGGCGTTGTTGACCAGGATCGATACCGGCCCCAGCGAGGTTTCCACTTCGCGGGCGAGCCGGGCCACGTCGGCCTCGTCTCCGATGTCGGCCTGGAACACCTCGGCCGTTCCGCCCGCGTCGACGATGGCCTGGCGGGTGGCGGCAGCGCCTGGTTCGTCGCTGCGATAGTTGACGGCGACGCGGGCCCCTTCGGCCGCGAAGGCGTGGGCGGTGGCCGCGCCGATTCCCCTGGACGAGCCGGTGACCAGCACAGTGTCACCCTCGAACCGATCTGGTCGCATGATCAGTGCCCGCCGATGGCCGCAGCCTCGGCCTCGTTGTCGGCGATCACGGCCAGCACCGTGCCCACATCGACGGTCTCGTCCTCGTCGACCAGGATCCGGGCCACCACCCCGGCGCACGGGGCCTCCAGTTCGTTCTCGACTTTCTCGGTCTCCACCTCGGCGATCAGCTCGCCCTCCACCACATGGTCGCCCTCGTCGACGTACCAGGCCACAACGGTGCCGTCCTCCATGGTCAGCCCCCATTTCGGCAGTATCACATTGGTGGCCATTCAGCTCTCCTCGCCAATCACTGGGATCAATACCGGGCTGCGGTTCCGATGGCTGCGGCGATGTCGTCGGTGCCGGGCAGCACGATGTCCTCGAGGGGTACCGAGAAGGGGATGGGCGTGTCGAGACCGTCCACCCGCACCACCGGGCCCCGCAGATCGGCGAAGCACTCCTCGCTGATGCGGGCGCTCAACTCGGCGCCGAGCCCACCGATGCGGGGCGCCTCGTTGGCCACCACCACCCGGCCGGTCTTGGTTGCCGAGGCCAGCACGGTGGCAGCGTCGTAGGGCCGGATCGTCCGCAGGTCGACCACCTCGACGGAGATGCCGTCGGCGGCGGCCCTCTCAGCCGCCTCCAGTGCCATCGGCACCATCCGCATGGCCGCCACCACGGTCACGTCGCTGCCCTCACGGGCGACTGCGGCGATGCCCAGTGGCGTGGTGTAGTACTCGGGCGGCACCTCGGCCCGGCTGCGGTACAGGGCCTTGTGCTCCAGGAACAGCACCGGGTCGTCGCTGTCGATCGAGGCCAGCAGCAGACCCTTGGCGTCAATCGGGTTCGACGGGGCCACGATCACGATGCCGGGCACGTTCAGGAACCAGCCCTCCACGCTCTGGGAGTGGTGCGGACCGCCTCCGAACCCGCCCCCGCAGGCAGTGCGGATCACCAGGGGAGCCTTGAACTGCCCGTCGAACATGTAGTGGAGCTTGGCCACGTTGTTGACGACCTGGTCGTAGCACTCGGCGATGAAGTCGGCGAACATGATCTCGGCCACTGGGCGCATGCCGACCATGGCCGCTCCCGCGCAGGTACCGATAATGGCCGCTTCCGACAGCGGAGTGTCGCGCACCCGCTCGGGTCCGTACTTGGCCAGCATTCCCTTGGTCACGCCGAAGTCGCCGCCCATCTCGGCGATGTCCTCGCCGATGAGGAACATCTCGGCGTGCTTCTCCATGGCGAGGTCCAAGGCGTTGTTGAGGGCTTTGGTGAAGCTGGCCTTGCGAACCCTGTCCCTCGGCTTGCGGGGCTCCCTCCGCTTGCGGGCCAGTTCAGGCGGTGCGGTCGGGGCCTCGGCACCGGCGGAGACTTCTGAGGCGGTCATCGCGACGACACCTCCCAGCCGACGTAGACGTCCGCGATGGCCTTGACCGGGTCCGGGGCCGGGCTGGAGAGGGCGAAGTCGATCCACTCCTCGATCAGATCGCGTGTCTGGAGCTCGATGGCACCGAGTTCGGCCTGGCTCACGCCCCGCTCGGTCAGCGTCTCCGTGGCCAGCATGATCGGGTCCCGTTCCTCTTTCCAGTACTTGACCTCGGCCTCGGGCCGGAACTCCCCGGCGAAGATCCCCTGCCAGCGCCAGGTCTTGAACTCCAGGAAATAGGGCCCGGCTCCCGAGCGGATGTGCTCGACGGCGGTGCCCACCGCGGTCCAGGCCTCCACGATGTCGTTGCCGTCGACCTGCTCGCGGGGGAATCCGTAGCCCTGCACCATGTCGACGATGTCGGCCGAGGCGTGGCCCTCGGCCACCGGCATGGAGATGGCGTAGCCGTTGTTGACGCAGGCGTAGAGCACAGGCAGGTCCCAGATGGCCGCCATGTTGAGGCTCTCATGGAACTCGCCCCGCCCCACCGTGCCATCGCCGATGATGGCGCAGGCCACGTTGGGCTGGCCGCGCAACTTGGCCGCCAGCGCCACGCCCAGCACCGTGGCCATGTAGGAGCCCTCCACCGCGTTGTCGCCGAAGTTCCCCACGGTCGGGTCGGCCGAGTGCAGGCTGCCGCCCTTGCCGCTGCAAACCCCGGTGGCCTTGCCGAACAGCTCGGCCATGACCCGCTCGCCGTTGCTGCCATGGCGGTCCTGGGCCAGCGCGTTGATGCCGTGGCAGCGGTGATCGGGGAAGAAGGTGTCGGTGGCCTTCAGGTGCCAGGCCAGCGCAGCCTGGGTGGTCTCCTGGCCGAGCCCGGTGTGCAGCATCCCGGGCACGTTGCCCTTCTCGAACTCGCGCTCGAGGGCCTGCTCGAAGGCCCGAATCAGCCACATGTCGCGGTACAGGCCCAGCAGCGTCGGTGTGTCCACTACGGCTCCTCCTGATTGTCGGTGAATTGGGACCATGGGATGCGGGGCAAGAAGTAGGCGCCATCGTCCACCGTGCGAAGGAAGGTCCGCAAACCGAGCCGGCCGATGGGTCCGAGCCGCCGCGGGTCGATACGGCCCTCGCCGTCGCGGATGGCGGAGTCGTAGGCCACCCAGACCACCTCGGCGATCACCAGGTGGACCTCCCCGAAGGGCAGGCCCGGCGTGCCCAGGTCCACCACCCTGCGCACCTCGCACTCGAGGCGGGCCAGGGCCTCGCCGATGGCCGGCGACGTGACCGTGGTGGCCGGCACCGGGGTCCATCCGGCCAGCTCGAACTCGTCCACCTCCGCGGGCGCTTCCATGGCCACGGTCTCTATCCGGTCGCGGAACTCCTCGGTGGTGACGTTGACCACGAAGTCGCCGCTGGCCATCGCGTTGGTGTAGGTGTGCTTGAGCTGCCCGTCCTCGCGCAGGCCCATGGTGATGCCGAGCAGCATCGGATCACCGGTAATGGGCAGGTAGTAGCTCATGGGCGCGATGTTGGCGACGCCGGTGGGACTGCGGGTCGAGACCATGGCGATGGGCCGGGGCACGACCAGCTGGGACAGCATGTACTGCCTGTCCATCGGCGGGTGCTCGGCCGGGTTGAAGGTGACGGTGCGCTCAGGGTCCACTGTTGGTTGTCACGGTTGGCGTCGCATTCCTCGACAGCTGCTCAGCGACGAACCGGGCGCTGCCGCGGCAGTATCCGGTGCGGTCCCGAAGCTAGCGCTGGGCTTGCAGCGTCCTGCCATCGGGAACAGCCGGATCAGAGGCCGGTAAACGCCTGCAGGGCGGCGCCGACGCTCAGGCACAGGGCGTCGGCATGGCGCGGGGTGACGATCTGGACGGCTGCGGGCCGCCCGTCGTCGAGTCCGGCCGGCACCACGAGAGCGGGATGGCCGGTGACGTTGAGCGGAAGGAAGTTGCGGGCCACCTTGTCGAGCCACAGCCGGTCACCGTCATCGAAGAAGGTGGCCGGATCGGGCGCCGAGGTCGGCGTGGCCGCGGTGACCAAGGCGTCCACGCGGTTGAACACTTCGTCGAGGTCGCGCTGAACAAGGGCTCTGGCCCGCAGCGCCTTGAGATAGTCCGAGGCGCTGGCTCGGGCGCCTGCCGCGAGCCGGTAGGCCGCGGAGGGCGTGAAGTTGCCGATGCGGTGAAGGTTGCTCACGTGGTGGGCGGCGAACTCCACCACGGTGATCAGCCAGGCGACGATGCCGGCCAGCTCGGCGTTGGGGAACGGGACCGGCTCGACCATGCAGCCGAGATCCTCGAGCCACCCCAGCGCGCCGGACAGGGCTGCGGCCACCCCTGGCGAGCTGCCTTCGGGGAGCCATCCGTCGGGAACGCCCACGCGAAGCCCCCGCATCGATGTCCCGATCGAGCCGTAGTGGGGAACCGGGCTCGCCGACGAGTAGGGATCGGCCAGGGATCGGCCCGCGATGACGCTCAGCACCAGCCCCAGGTCTTCGACGCTGCGGGCCATCGGACCCACATGGTCCAGGGTCCAGGAAACCCCGAAGACGCCGTCGCGGGGCACCCGGCCGAACGTCGGCTTGAGGCCGTACACACCACAGTACGACGACGGCACCCGGACCGAGCCGCCGGTGTCGGTGCCCAGCGCCACCGGAAAGAGCCCGGCCGCGAGGCCCGCGGCCGACCCCGATGAGCTTCCCCCCGCCCACCGGCCCGGCGCGTTGGGGTTGGCGACGCCGTGGCCGGTCTCGTCGCCGAAGGCGAACTCCGGCGTAGTTGTCTTGGCCAGGATCACCGCACCCGCCTCCCGCAGCCGGGCCACGACGGTGGCGTCGGCGTCAGGAACATGGTCGGCGAACAGCGGCGATCCGGCGGCGGTGCGCAGTCCCCGCGTGCTGATGATGTCCTTCACCCCGATCGGGACACCGTCCAGGGCCCCTGCGGTGCCCTCGCGCCATCGTGCCGCCGATTGGGCGGCCTGGGCTCTGGCGCCGTCGTCGTCTCGCGCCACTACCGCACCGATGCCCGCGCCGGTGTCGTCGATGCGAGCCAGACAGGCCTCGACTACGTCGAGCGGGCGGAACGCTCCGGTCTCGTAGCCGTCCATCAAAGCCGAGGCGCTGAGGTCCGTGAGTTCACCGTTGGCCGATTCAGATGGGTGTGGCCGCGGCTGGTCTAGACCGCTTCCGCGGCCTAGGGGACCTGCGTCGCGGGAATCGGCTGGGCGAGTCCGAGGGTCGCACGCCGCAGGTCCGACGGTGTGAGGGAACGGTTCGTTCAGCGAGCGCAGCGCGGCGAGCTTGTCGCTCAGCGAGGCCTGGCCCGCGGCGGCCGAGGCCAGCAACTCCTCAGGGATATCCGGGGCACCGCCGACGACCACCCAAGGCTCGTCCACGCCCGAACCGTATAGCTGATGCCGCGATCCGGGCTCAGCGGGCGGCGACTGCCGAGCAGCGCGGGTCGATGTCATCGGTGCCTCGCGTTGCCGCGCTGTCGCGTACTATCCCCCCGGAACCCGGCTGGAGGCGGCTGACCTGCTCACCGACTGGATACGCGGTCAAGCGCGGTAGCTACCATCGCCCCATGGCGCGAATCGATTTGGTGCATCCGGACAATGTCGAGGGGCCTTGGTTCGTTGACACTCGCTGCATCCGGTGCGACGCGGCCCGGCATTGGGCGCCGGGGCTGATCGACATGGACGAGGGCGGGCTCTCCTTTGTGGCCCGCCAGCCCGAGAATGCCGAGGAGGCCGCCGCTTTGTGGCGGGCCGCGGTGGCCTGCCCGACGCAGTCGATCGGGACCACCGAGTCCCGGCGCCCGCCCGAACCGGCGTTCCCGTTCGAGTTGACGCCCGGCGTGTACGCCCTGGGGCACAACACCCGGGAGTCGTTCGGCGCCCACTCGTACCTGGTGCCCCGGCCCGGCGGGAACCTGATGACCGACTCGCCCCGATACACCCGCGGCCTGGCTGAGCTCGTCGATGATCTCGGCGGGGTGCGCCATGTGCTGTTGAGCCACCGAGACGACGTCGCCGACGCCGATCGCTGGGCCGACCGGTACGGCGCCGAGGTCTGGATCCACGAAGCCGACGCCGACGCCGCGCCGTATGCCACCGCGCTGTTCGAGGGCGACGAGTCAACCCAGACCGCGCCGGGTGTGGTGACTGTCCCGGTGCCCGGCCACACCGAGGGGTCCGTCGCATTCCATGTGGATGACCGGTGGCTGTTCACTGGCGACACCTTGCACTGGAACCACCGGCGCGGCGAGCTCGACGTGTTCGCCGGGGCGATGTTCCACTCGTGGAAGGCGCTGGCCGGCGCGATCGACCGGCTGGCGGAGTTGCAGGTGGAGTGGGTGTTCCCGGGCCACGGCAACTGGCACAACATCGGCGCGGCTACCTACGCGGAGCAGATGAGCCGGCTGGGATCGGACATGCGCGAGATCGGCCGCGCTGGCTGGGAATCCAGGCCGGACGCCGCCTACGACTGGTACTAGGTCGCGGTCAGCGACGCGCCACTGTGGCTGCGGCGCGGGCTTGGACTGGTCGCCGGGCACGGGAGTAGGGTCGCGGTGTGATCGCGGACATCGAGCACGAGCCTGTCGTGGAGCGTCTGCGGCGCAGGGTAGGCGAGACGGCCGGGCTGGTCGACGCCCCGCTCGACAGCCCGATGCTGCAGCCCTACGAGGTCTACGACCAGGACCTGTTCGACCTGGAGATGGTGCGGGTCTTCGCCCGCTCCTGGGTGTGGCTGGGCGACACCGAGGACCTGACCGAGCCCGGCGACTTCATCACCGGGACCATCGGCTACCAGCCGGTGATGGTCATCCGCCAGGAGGACGGCTCCGTCCGGGGATTCCTCAACAACTGCCGCCACAGGGCCTCCGGGCTGCTGTACGAGCCGGCCGGCAACTGCGGCAAGACCATGACCTGCCCGTACCACAACTGGGCCTACAACATCGACGGGCGCCTGATCGGCATTCCCGACCGGGCCCGCATGTACCCCGACGATCTGCCCACCTCCGACTACGGGCTGGCGCCGATCCGCATCGAGGTGGCCTGGGACAAGCTCGTGTTCGGCTGCCTGTCCCGCAAGGCGCCGCCGTTCCGGGAGTGGATCGCCCCGCTGGCCGAGCGGTACGACCTCTACAAGTTCGGCACCTTCACCCGCTACTACCGGGAGTTGGACGAGACCTACCCCATCAACTGGAAGGCCTTCGCCGAGAACTCCAACGACGATTACCACGTCCGCTTCGTGCACCGGCGCCTCAACCGGTTCCGCAAGCAGATGGACACCATCGTGCGTTTCGAGGGCCGCACCTGCAGCGGCTTCAAACCCCACGCCGACGAAGAGGACGCCACCGGAGGGCGAGACGATCTCACGCCCGAGCAGCTCCGGGGCCACTACGCCGACTTCATCTACCCCAACCTCACCCCTCTGCCCTACCCCACGCAGCTGATCCTGGTGCGGGCCGACCCCATCGCACCCGACCGCACCCGGCTGTTCAGCCGCGTCTACGGACTCAACAAGTCGCCGGAGGAGCAGGACTTCGAGTTGGATCGTCTGGCCGTCACAAACCTCGAGGACACCACCATGGTGACCAAGTTGATGAAGAACCTTCGCTCTCCGTTCTACCGGGTCGGGCCACCCTCGACCTGGGAGGGCCGGGCCGCCCACGTGATGAAGCTGGTGCGGGCCGACGTGGCCACCCCGTTGGCTGACGACGAGTTCGCCGGTCCGGTCGACGGCTAACCGCCGATGCCTGACCGATCCCCTATGGCCTCCGCGGTGACAGCCGGAAAGCTGCGCCGGGCCCGGCATCTATTCCGGGCCGACGGCCGGGCCGTGTTCGTGGCCATGGACCATCCCGCCTACCTGGGCGCAGGCGTCAGCGCGGCTGCAGCCGAATCCATCGGCTCAGCCCGCCCCGACGGCGTCCTGGCCACCTGGCATCTGGCCCGGTCCCGCCCCGAGGCCTTCGCCGGATCGGGCCTGATCCTCAGAGTCGACGGAGGGATATCCGACTTGGGTGACCCCCCGGCTGCCGACACCACTTCGCTGCTGTACTCGGCGGAGCAGGCACTGATGCTCGGGGCCGACGCCGTGGTGATCATGGTGTTCCCCGGTACGCCCGACGAGGAGCGCTCGCTGGGGCGGTTGGCCCGTCTGGCCGCCGAGTGCGAGCAGCTCGGGCTGCCCGTGATGGCCGAGTCGATACCGGGCGGCTGGCCCCGAACCGTCGAATGGAACGCCGAGAACGTGGGTCGCGGCGCCCGCATCGCGGTCGAACTCGGCGCCGACATCGTCAAGACGGTCTGCCCCGGCCCGGCCGAGGAGTTCGCCGCGGTGGCCGAAGCCTGCCCGGCGCCGGTCGTCGCGCTGGGCGGCCCCAAGGTTGACGACGAGGACCAGGTGGTGGCGCTGGCCCGCGGCGTCGTCACCGCCGGCGGCGCGGGCGTGGCCTTCGGCCGCAACGTCTGGGGCTCCGACGACCCTGCCGCGCTGGTGGCCCGCCTGCTGGAAGCCGTGCACGGCGCCCCGAGCGCCGGCCCGGCCGAGGAATCCTGCTGATGGGCCCGTCGGCAGCGTCGGTCGTGGACGATGGTCTGTACCAGCGCCTCGCGGACATGGCGTCCGCAGATTCGGCCGAGCGCGGCCCCGGCCACCCCGACCTGCGTCCCGCGGTTGAGCAGGCCCTCTACCACGAGGCCCGCCTGCTGGACGACCGCCAGTACCGGGCCTGGCTGGAGAGGTTCACCGAGGACTGCATCTACTGGATCCCCCTCGATCCCGTCGCCGACCCCCGCACGAAGATCTCGTACCTGCTCGACGACCGCCGCCGCATGGCCGACCGCATCGGACTGCTCGAGACCGGGTGGGCCCACGCCCAGGAACCACCGTCGCGGACTTGCCGCACGCTGTCGAACGTCGAGGCTTGGCCGCTGGATGGCGGCGACACGCTGGCCCGCTGTTCGACGGTGGTATGGGAGCACCGCAAGGACCGCTTGACCCCGTTCGCGAGCCACAACAACTACGTGCTGGCCTCGTTGGGCGACGGCTGGGCCATCAGGTACAAGATCGTTCGCCTGGTGGACCGCTCCGGCGATGTCCGCAAGTTCTCGTTCGTCTTATAGGTGCAGCCATGAACGCTCTTGACTCTCTGATACAGCCCCACCGGGTCCACCGCTCGCTCTACACCGACCCGGAAATCTTCGTCGCCGAGATGGAGAGGATCTTCGGCGGCGCCTGGGTGTATCTGGCCCACGAGAGCCAACTGCCCGACCCGAACGACTTCATCACCGCCCGGATGGGCCTTCGCTCCCTGATCCTCACCCGCGACGGGGACGGCCGGCTCCACGCACTGTTCAACCGCTGCGCGCATCGCGCCTCGACCGTGTGCCAGTCCGAGTGCGGGTCCGCTCGGCGCTTCCAGTGCTCCTACCACGGGTGGACGTACTCGAACCGGGGTGAGCTGGTCAACGTGCCCTTCCTCGAGGGGTACCCGCCTGAATTCGACAAGGCCGACCACGGCCTGGCCCTTCTCCCGCGTCTGGGCACCTACCGGGGCCTGATCTTCGGCACGCTCAACCCGGACGCGCCCAGCCTGGCCGAATGGCTCGGGCCGGCCGGACCCCTCATCGACGAGTTCGTGGGCCGCTCACCGACGGGTCGCATAGAGGTGCGCAACTGCCAGCGGATGATCTATCGGGGGAACTGGAAGCTGGCCTGGGACAACGCCGGCGACGGGCTGCACCCGACGTTCGCCCATCGCAGCTTCCTGGTGCTCAACGAGCGCCAGCACGGCGGTTCCCACTCGCTGTCGCAGTTCAAGGCCAGCCCCGACGACACCGGCATGTACGGCCTGGACCTGGGCAACGGCCACATGTTCGTGGACCAGCGTCCCGGCCTGCGGCAATCCTTCTGGGAGACGCAGCGGCCGGTTCCGGGCCGGGAGTGGTACGAGGACCGCATAGCGGAGCGCTTCGGAGACGAGGCGGCCGCCCTGTTGGAGATGGCGCCGGGATCGATGGTGAACCTGTCGATCTTCCCGAACCTGCTCATCAAGGGCAACACCCTTGAAACGGTGGATCCCCTGAGCGTGGGCGAGACCCGGCTGCACACCTGGGTCGTCGCCGCCGAGGGGGCGCCCGAGGAGGTGAACGTCCTTCGGATGCGGATCGCCGAGGACTTCCCCAGCCTCGGCAACCCCGACGACCTGGAGATATTCGAGCGATGCCAGGAGGGTCTGGCCATACCTGAGGTGGAGTGGGTGGACATGAGCAAGGGGCTCGGGCACGAGGCCGAGGAGGTCACCGCCGACGGTGTGAGGCGGGGACCGGTGACCCACGAGGGGCCGATGCGGGGCTACCTGCGGGCCTGGCTCGAGCTGATGTCGGCTGATTTGAAGCTCACGGTGGCCCGCTCGGGCGAGGCCGGCTTCGAGAAGGCCGGATGACCTCACAGGGAGCCGCCGGTGTCCAGCCGGTCGGGCGGGTCCTGCGGGAGGTGGTCGTGCCCCGCTGTGAGGGCCGGGCGGTGGAAGTACGGGCCGGGCAGGTGCTCAGGATCGTGGCGCTGGACGGGCCCCAGGTGGCCGATTCGACGTTCCTGGCCCTCGACAACCCCCGCGAGGGCTATCACGCCGGCCAGACGGTGGCCCTCAACATGCTGGCCGGAACGGGGACCATGCGGCGGATCACCACGTTGTGGTCGCGCCCGCCCTATGAGCGACCCATGCTGACCGTCGTCGACGACCCGGTCGGCGTTCACTTCGCCTGGAACGGCGGCCGCTGCTCGGCCGGCGTCTACACCATCCGCGACGGCATCGAGTCGGATCACCGGACCTGCCAGGGCAATCTGGAGGAGGCCGTGAGGCCCTGGGGGGTGGACCCGGATCTGATACCGGACGTGTTCAACGTGTTCATGTACACCGACGTGGAGGACGAGCAGCGTCTCGTGTTCCGGGAGTCGCCCGCGGCCGCCGGTGACTACATCGACCTGAGGGCCGAGATCGACGTGCTGGCCGCGGTGTCGGCCTGCCCCAGCGAGACGTCCGCGTCCAATGGCGGCGAACCGAAACGCATAGGCCTCGAAGTTCGGGAAGGGAAGTGACGCCGGTGCCCGAGACCGGCCGCGAGCAGAGCAAGAATCGGTAAGGGAGGTAGCTGCGATGGTGAGGATGGTTCGCAAGGCCCAGGTCGATTCCAGCGATGGGGCCAGGGTGCGGCAGTGGATCGAGCGCTACACCGGCTACATGGCCGCGGCCGACCCCGACCAGGTGACGGTCACCTCGTGGATGGAGGCCTACGGTGCCTACGGCAAGGTGTACTGGATGATCGACGCTCCGAGCCTGGCTGTGCTCGACCAGTTCCTGGAGCGCCTGCCCACCGAGGAGGCATACCGGGAGATCCTCAAGGCGGGCAGCGAGTTCTTCGTTTCCGGCCAGACCAGCGACCAACTGCTCAAAGAGGTCTGACTCCGTGATCCGTCGGGCCGGCGCGTCGCCGCGCCGGGACACCGACCGCGATCTGTTGCCCTTCCAGTTGCTGATGGGCGTGACGGCCGGCGGCATCGGCGGGATCGTCACCATCCTCGGCGAGTTGCGCGACGAGTTTGGCTTCAGCGGGACCGGGATCGGCATCATGGTGGCCAGCGGCTTCGTGGCCGCCTTCGTGTCTCAAGTGACCCTGGCCCGGATGGCCGATGTGGGCCACGCCCGGATGATGGCCACCGCCGGGATCGCGCTCAGCGCGGCGGCCATGCTGATGATGGTCTTCGCAAAGAACCTTGAGGTGTGGGTGCTGAGCCGGGCAGCCCTGGGATTTGCGGGGGGCCTAATCCTTCCAGGGGTGCGCAGGGCGGCCTCGGTGCGAGATCCGGCCCGAGCGGGCGAGAACCTCGGCCGGATGGTGGTGGCCGAGACCACGGGGTTCATCTTCGGGCCCTCCTTGACCGCCCTCCTGGTGTGGGTCGGCGGGATCCGTTTGCCGTTCGCGGTGTTCGCCGCCGCCATGCTGCTGTTCTTGCCGGTGGCGATGCGACTGCCCCCCGACCGCGGCCTTCTCGACGTCTCGGGGCGGGCGACATCGTTCGACCTCCTGCGGGGCAGGCGCCTGCAGGGAGCGCTGATCATCGTCGGCGGTTACTTCATGATGATCGGCGCCTGGGAGGCCGTGCTGCCGGTGATGTTCGCCGACCGGGGCGCCGGCGCCGCCCTGACCGGCATCACGTTCACGATGGTCGCGCTGCCGATAATGCTGGTGGGCACCCGGGCCGGACGGCTGGCCGACCGCGTGGGGCCAGTGCGGGTGACGATGGCCGGGCTCATCGCGGTGAGTCTGAGCACGATGACCCTCGGTGTGATTCCCGGTGTCATCCCGATAGCGGGCGTGATGATGCTGGTGGGCTTCGCCGACGGCTACGGCTTCACCGCCGCCCACGCGGTGGTGGCCCGGGCCGTGTCCGAGCAGCGCCAGGCGGCCGCCCTGGGCCTGATGGGCGCGGCCGAGGTGGCGGGGGCCGCCGTGGCGGCGCTTCCGGCGGCCTGGATGTACGACAGTCTCGGGTCCGGGCCGACCTGGCTTGCTGTCGGCGTGTCGGTGCTGGTGCTCGTCGTGGCGGGCTGGCTGCGCATCCGAGGCACCGTCCCGGCCTCGGGCCCCGACGCGCCGGTGCAGCGGCCGCAATAGTCCAGGCTCGCGACCGGTGACCCGGCGCCGTCACAGACCGGGGAAGTCTCGCTTGGGGATCATGCAGTGGACGCCCTTGACGCCGTTCACCACCTGAGTCACCTCGAAGTCGGCCGCGCAACTCAGGTACGTATAGGCGATGTGGCGGGGCAGGCCCAGCCGGCTCTCGCAGAAGCGCAGGGCCTCGCGGACCGCTTCCCGCATCGCCTCGTTGAGATCGGTGTGAAGCCCGATCGGCACCCAGTGGTCTGCGGTCTCGCCCATGGGGTTCTCTATCAGCCCGCATGCCCGCCGGGCTTCGGGGCCTCGCAACACCGACAAGCGCAGGTTGGTCCGCAGCGAGCCCTCCAGCGCGGTTAGCGCCACTTCGCCGTTGCCCTGCGCGAAGTGCGGATCGCCCACCGCGAAGCCGGCCCCGGGCGTCTGCACCGGCAAGTACAGGGTCGTGCCGCTCACGAGGTGCTTGACGTCGAGGTTGCCGCCATGGCGGCCCGGAGGGCGGGTGGCGACAGGCTCTGCGGTGTCGGACGCGACCCCGATCATGCCCAGGAAGGGGGCGATCGGGTACCGCACGGCACGGCCGCCGGTGTAGCGCAGCACGGCCGTGCCCTCGCCGGCGTCGCCCTCTACTTCGGTGAACACCGACACGGTGCCACCGGGCGCGCCGGGCGTGAGCGTGCCGGCCGGCTCGGTCCCGTCGGGCATCTCGCCTTCCAGCGCTCCCAGGCCGTGGCGGTTGGAGGTGACGCCGTAGGGCACTCGCAGAGCGAAGGCCAGCATGTCCACCTGCAGCAGATCGCCGGGTTCGGCTCCCTGGACCTCGATGGGTCCGGTCACCACGTGCGGGCCGTCGACGCCGAAGGTGTGGGGCACGTCGCGGGCCAGCTCCAGCGCGTCGATGAGCACATCGCCGCCGTCGACGCCCCGGGCGCCGAAGAACGCGGCGGGATCGCGGCCCTGGTCCTCCAGGATCCCCTCGTGCGACAGGGTGTCGACCGTTACCACGGCGCCATCGGCCACCGACAGAACCGGGTCGGTGAGCCGGTTCGGCCACCAACCCCACCGGCAGGTCTCCGGGGTGACCGGGAGGTAGTGGTCGCCGTCGATGCGGCCTTTTCCCGGATTCAGTATCAACGTCGTACCACGCTGCTCACCCGCTGATTCTCGCGCGAGCCCCTGCGCCTATGCTCGGTCGCGATGGGGGCCGAGGCGTCAACGAAAGCTGCACCGCCGGCTCGCACGACGTTGCTGGTGTCCGGCGGCGATGTCGTCACCATGAACGCGGCCCGCGAAGTGCTCGTCGGGGGTGCGGTGGCGGTTGCCGGCGACGTGATCGCCGCGGTCGGCTCCAGCACGGAGTTGGCCGGCCGCTACCCCGAGGCCGAGACGATCGACGCCACGGGGTGTGTGGTCACGCCGGGAATGGTCAACGCCCACCAGCACCTCACCGGCGATCCCCTCATCCGGAGTTGCATCCCCGACCTGCTGCCTCCGGGAGCCTCGATCTTCGAATGGTCGGTTCCCGCCCATGGGGCCCACACCGGCGACGACGACGAGCTCTCCGCGGTGCTGTCCTCGGTCGAGAACCTCGTCAATGGCGTGACCACGGTGGTGGAGGCGGGCACGGTGGCCAACCCGCACAGGGCCGCGGCCGGGATGCGCCGAGCCGGCGTCCGCGGCACCATGGGAACTTGGGGATGGGACATCGAAGAGGGTCCATTCACCGCGCCGGCAGCCGAGGTGCTCGCCCGCCAGAGCGAGGTGGTTGACGCTCTGGGATCAGGGGGACTCATCGAGGGGTGGGTGACGCTGGTCGGCCATGACTTGGCCTCCGACGAACTGCTGGCCGGAGCCGCGGCGCTGGCCCGGGATCGGAGCACGGGCCTGACCATGCACATGTCGCCCACGTCGTCGGATCCCGAGCGCTACCTGGACCGCACCGGGCGCCGTCCCCTGGAGCATCTCGACGCACTGGGCGTGCTCGGACCGCACCTGCTGGTGGCCCACGGCGTGTGGCTGGACGACGCCGAGGTGGAGTTGGTGCTGCGCACGTCGACGGCGCTCGCCTACTGCCCGTGGGCCTACCTGCGGTTGGGCCAGGGGGTGGCCGGGCAGGGCCGCCACGCCGAGATCGTCGAGCGGGGCGGGCGGGTAGCGCTGGGCTGCGACGCCTCCAACGCGGGCGACACCTCCGACATCCTGAGGGTGGCTGCGCTGGCAGCCGGCCTGGCCCGTGACACCCGCGTCGATCCCGAGAGCTTCGGAGCTCACACCGCGTTCGAGCTGGCCACCATCGAGGGCGCGGCCGCTATCGGCATGGACGACCGGATCGGCAGCCTGGAAGCCGGCAAGCAGGCCGACATCGTGGTGCACGACACCTCCTCGGTGGCCTGGAACCCGCGGGGCGAGACGATCCTGCAACTGGTCTGGGGCAGCGACGGACGCACCGTGCGCGACGTGGTGGTGGCCGGTCGTCCCGTGGTGCGCGACGGCGCCTGCGTGACCGTCGACATGGCCGCGTTGCATGCCGAGGCCGCCGAGGCGCAGAGTTCGCTGCTGGCGCGGGCAGGCCTTGAGATACCGCATCGATGGCCCCACATCCCGTGTCACTAACCCCTTCTACCCGCTAAGGAGCATCATGCAGGTTGCCGTCGTCACTGGACCGGGAAGGGTCGAACTCCGCAACGAGCCCCGCCCCGCAGCCGGTCCCAATGATGTGCTCGTGGAGGTGGGCGTCTGCGGTTTGTGCACCATGGAGCGGCGCTTGTTCGACGGGACCAAGCCGGTCTATCCCGTTGCCCCGGGCCACGAGGCTGCCGGCCGGGTGATCGAGGTCGGTGGGGCGGTTGCCTCCCTGCCGGGCACTCCACAGCTCGGGGAACTGGTGACAATGGACCTTCTCACCCGCTGCGGCACCTGCCACATGTGCCGGAGAGGTCGCAGCGCCCTGTGCAAGCGACCCCAGGGCGGGACCCTCAGCGACGGCACCATCTCGATGGGAGCGGGGTTGGCCGAGGTGGTCAGGGTGGCGGCAGCCCAGACGTACCGAGTCGGGGAGATCTCTGTCGAGCACGCCGCCATGGGCGAGCCGCTGGCCTGTGTGGTGCATTCAGTCCGGTTGAGCGGTTCCCGGGCCGGGGACCGGGTGGCCGTGATCGGCGGCGGCTACATGGGACGCCTGCACCTGTCTCTGTGCCGGGCCTGGGGCGCATCCCGCGTGGGCCTGGTCGACGTCAGCGAGCAGCGCCGGATTGAGGCGGTCGAGGCCGGGGCCGACTGGGCGGCCGGACCCGATGATCTGGCCGGCTGGAACGGACAACACGACGCGGTGTTCGTGACCGCGGGTGCGCCCGGCGCGGTCGAGCTGGCTTTGGACCTGTGCGACGACGCGGGAGTGGTGGCGCTGTACGGGGCTTTCCCCAAAGATGTCATGGCGTCGGTGGGAGCGGACCGCATCCACCACCACGAGCTGTCGATCATCGGGGTCTTCAGCCACGAGCCGGAGGATTGGCGGACAGCCGCAGGCCTGCTGGAGTCCGGCGCGCTGGCCTCAGACCTCGACCGCCTGGTGACCGCCCGCTACCGCCTGGACGAGGTCGCCGATGCCTTGGCGTTGGCGGTGTCGCAGCCGGTCTACCGGGTGATGGTGGGCTGACAGGCCCGCGAATGCTGCTGTGACGGCCGTTGTCGTTGGCATCGATCTTGGGACCGGCGGGGCGCGCGCCGTGGCGCTGGCTCGCGGCGGGAGCGTGCGGCTGTGGATGTATGAGCCTTTCGAGGGGGTCGAATCGTGGCCTCCGGGCCGAGCCGATCCGTCCGCATGGCTCGACGGTCTGGGCCGGCTGCTGTCCAGGGTGGGCGAAGCTGGTCTGGAGGTCGTGGCCGTCGGCATCGGCGGTCAGAGCCCGACGACGGTTCCTTTGGCAGGCGACGGTACGAAGACCGGCACCGTCGGCCTGGCCGTCACGTGCAGCCATCCGGCCGGCAACGGCCTGGACCGGACCGATCAGCACCTCGCCCAGCTCGACTTCCTGCGCGAGGAGCTGGGGAGCCCGGTGGCTGGGGCCCAGATCTGGGACTGGGCGCTGCGCTGCCTGGGCGCCGGTGACATTCAGGGGCTCTGGCCCGGCGAGGAGACCATCGGCGGCTACGGCGAGCGTGTTGAGGTGGGCACCGTCATCGGGCATTGCGACGGGTCGCTCGGCCTGGCCGCGGGCACCCCGCTGGTGAGCGCATCCAACGACGCCTACATGAGCTTCTGGGCGGGCGGGCTCGGTACGCCTGGCCGTGGCCACGACCCCGGCGGCCGCACCGGCGGTCTGGGTGTGGCTGTGGACGCGGCGCTCCGTCCTGCCGACATGTTGGGGTTCTTCAGCCCGGTGGCTGGCGTGGAGGTGGTGGGCGGACCGGTCAACGGCCACGGCGAGTTGCTGACCTGGTGGTCGGCGGTATCGGGCCGGAGCCTGGCCGAACTGCTGTCGACGGCCGCGTCGGTGCCGCCGGGCGCTGGTGGTGTCCTGGTCCTGCCCTACCACGACGGTGAGCGGGCGCCTCGCTGGTCGCCCGATCTGCGCGGCGAGATCCATGGACTGAGCTTCGCGGCGGGCACGGCCGAGATCGCCCGCGCCGTGCTGGAGGGCGCGGCCTACGGTTTGCGACACATCCAGGAGGACCTGAGGGTTTCCGGGGTGAGCATGGACGTGATGTGCTGCGCCGGCTCTCCCGCGCTCAGCCACCTGTGGTGCTCGATCAAGGCGTCCGTGCTGGAGGTGGCCGTGGACGTGCCCGAGCGGCCCGAGCAGCTTTCAGCCCACGGGTGTGCGCTGGCGGCGGGCGCGGCAATGGACTGGTGGGAGGGCGTCGGCGCCGAGAGCATGGACTCCTGGCCGCTCCCAGCGATGACCCGCATCGAGCCGTCTGCCGACGAGGCATATCGCGCTGGCTACGAGCGGTTCGTGGCGCTCGGGGACGCCGCTGCCGCCCGGCTGGACGGTCCGGTCTAGCGTGGTCTGAGGCATCGACCATCAAAAGGAGCGACCGGCATGGTGAACCCTCTCATCTTCGTGGATCTGCCCACCCCCGACCCCGAGGCCACCTCGCAGTTCTACGAGAAGCTGTTCGACTGGAAGTACAAGCGCCGCCCGGCCGGCGAGTTCCACGAGGTGCTGCCGGGGGTCAAGCCCAACCTCGGCATCCACCTGGAGACCACGCCGGTGAGCGGGCCGGTGCCCCGCATATACGTGATGGTCGACGACCCGCCGGCCAAGCTCGCGGCCGCCATCGAGATGGGCGCCACCAAGATGTGGGACGAGTACTACTGGGAGGAGTTCAACGCCCGCCTGGCGGCTTTCCGCGACCCGTGGGGCGCCGAGGTGGTGCTGTGGCGCAACAAGGGCACCTACGTGCCCGGATCAGCCTCCGACAAGAACGCCTGAGGGGCCCGCGCATTCCGAAATTGACGTAGTTGTCTCCCCTGGAGGGCGTCAACTACGTCAATTTGCGGCCGGAGACCGCGGCGAAGGCCGGATCAGCCCAGGACCTGCTCGACCGAGAACTCGACGTTGTTGCCGTCAGGGTCCTTGATCAGGCAGATGTAGCCCACGTCCGGGTTGCGGTACATGGGTCCGAGCACGAGGCAGCCGTCCTCGGCGGCCAGGCGGGCGACGTCGTCGACCTCGGCTCGGGTGTCGAGCGAGATGCCGAGATGGGCGATGGAGGTGAGGAACCCGTACTCCTCGACGATGTCGCCGGTGATCTGCTTGGGCAGGGCGCCCTCCATGAGCACGATCACGAACCGCGCCGCCCCCGGGGTGGTGATGTCACGCTCGTTGGCCAGCCACGCAGTTCGCATGCTGGTCTCGTTGTCGTGTCGCTCCGAGATCTTCACCAGGGTGGTGAACTTCTCGTAGAACGCCAGCGTGTCGTCGAGGCTGCGAACGGGCAGCGCGATGTGAGTGAGCAGCGACGGCGGCGGCTGGCCCGCTGGCGAGGTGGCGGGAGGCGAAGCGGTCTCGGTCATGGCAACCCCCTGTGGCGGCGACACTACCCACGGGACCAGGCCGGAACCTCGTTGGGCGGATTTGGTCCGGCTCACTCGTTGGGCATACCGTCTGGCCATCAGTTCGTCGGGAGCGGCAGCGAGACCGGTGGCCATGGAGTTCCGCACCATCGGACGTAGCGGCGTCAGGGTGAACCCCCTCGCGCTGGGCACCATGGTGCTGGGTCCGTGGGGCAACACTGACGTCGACGCCTGCCGCCGCATCGTTCACTGCGCCCTTGATGCCGGGCTGAACCTCGTCGACACGGCCGACACCTACGGAGGGGGAGCGACTGAGGAGATCATCGGCCCGGCGCTGAAAGGCCGCCGAGACGATGTGGTGCTGGCCACAAAGTTCCAGAATCCGGTCGGCGACCACGACGACCCCAACCGGCAGGGCAACTCTCGCCGGTGGATGATGAGAGCCGTCGAGGACAGCCTGCGCAGGCTTGGCACCGACTACATCGACCTGTACCAGGTGCACCGGCCCGACCCGCACACAGACATCGCCGAGACGGTCGAGGCGATGAGCGACTTGGTACGGGCGGGCAAGATCCGAGCCTGGGGCACGTCGACGTTCCCGGCCTCCGAGATCGTGGAGGCGCACTGGGCGGCGCAGCGGTCAGGGGCGATCGGCCCGCACTGCGAGCAGCCGCCCTATTCGATCATGTGCCGCGGGATCGAGCGCGACGTCCTTGACGTGTGCGCCCGCTACGGCATGGGGGTGATCACATGGAGCCCGCTGTCGGGGGGATGGCTCACCGGCAAGTACACCCGGGCTGAGCCGGCCCCTCCGGGTAGCCGGGGCGACACCAATCCCGACCACTTCGACGGCGGCAACGAGGCCAAGTTCGATGCCGTCGAGAAGTTGTATGCAATTGCAGCCTCCGCCGGCGTGTCGATGACCCATATGGCCCTGGCTTGGATCCTCGAGCATCCGGCGGTTACGGCGGTTCTCTTGGGGCCGCGCACCGAGGCCCAGCTTGAGGAGCTACTGGCCGTCGGCGATCTGCGTCTCGACGAGGACACGCTCGACGCCATCGATGCGGTGGTGCCGCCCGGTCTGAACATCAACGAAGCCGACACCTACTGGACGCCACCGGCGCTCGAACCCTCGGCGCGCCGGAGGCCCCGATAAGGGCGATGCTGCTGCGCCTCTAGGTCGCCGTGCCCGCCAGTTCCAGGGCGGCGTGCAGGAGCACTTCGGCGCCGCGGCCGGCGGCATGGGGCTCGATCGACTCGGCCTCGTTGTGCGAGAGCCCGTCTTCGCAGGGCACGAAGATCATTCCGGTGGGGGCCCTCAGGGCTACGTGGCAGGCGTCGTGACCGGCGCCCGAGCCGATCCGCTCGTAGGCGAAGCCGCAGCGCTGAGCGGCTGACTCCACGGCCTTCACGCAGTCGTCGTCGAACACGACCGGCGGGCAGTCGTTGATGATGTCGACCTGGTGGCTGCAGCCGTGATCTGTGGCCGCACCGGCTACCAGGTTGCGCAGCGTGGCCTCCATGTCATCGAGCGCGTTGGCGTCGGGATGGCGCATGTCGATCGTGAAGCTGATCCGCGCCGGCACCGTGTTGGGCGATACCGGCTCCGAAACGAACTGCGCGGGGGTGATACGGACCTGCGGGGCGCGGGCTGCTGCCATCTCGTACAGACCGCTCAGCACCGAGGCCAGGGGTCGGGCCGGGTCGTGGCGGCGGTCCATCGGTGTTGTGCCGGCGTGGGCCGGGAAGCCGTCGAGGGTGATCGTGAACCAGCGGATCCCCTGCACACCGGTGACGACCCCGATGGATGAGCCGCTGGCCTCCAGGATCGGGCCCTGCTCGATGTGCAACTCCAGGTAGGCCCGCAGCGGCTTGCCGAACGCCGCGGTGCCGCCCCAGCCCAGGCGGTCGAGCTCATCGCCGACACTTATTCCGGAACGGTCGGTGATTGCCCGCACCGCGTCGAGCGGCAGCACGCCGGCCCACACCGCAGAACCCATCATCGACACCGCAAAGCGGGATCCCTCCTCGTTGGTCCACACCGCCACCTCGACGGGGGCCCGGGTCTGGACGGAGTGGTCGTTGAGCGCCTCGACCACTTCGAGGCCGCCCAGCACGCCGTACACGCCGTCGAAGCGCCCACCGGTGGGTTGGGTGTCGAGATGGCTGCCGAGCACGACCGGTGGGGCGTCGGGGTCGGTGCCCGGGCGGCGGGCGAACAGGTTGCCCACCCCGTCGAGTTCGACGGTGCAGCCCGCCTGCTCGGCCCAGCCGATGAACAGCTCCCGGCCGGCCCTGTCGTCATCGGACAGCGCCTGGCGGTTGGAGCCCCCCGCCGGGGTCGCCCCCACCGCGGCCATGTCCATCAGCCGCGACCACAGTCGCTCCGAATCGGTGCGCACATCACTCATGCCCCGAATTCTGCCACGGTCCTACTGCATGAAGGCGCGCAGTAGCGGCACGATCCGGTCGGGGGCCTCCTCGGCGAGGAAGTGGCCGCAGTCGGCGAACTCGTTCACCTCGCAATCGGTGAGTTATTGGCTGCGCGAGGACAGGCCGAAGCCGATGTGGTCCGCCGCAATGCAGCGGAAGTGCGACCGGAGCCCATCGATCAGATGGCGGAACTCGAACGACCACGCCGGATTCCCGTGCACGAAGACGATCGGAGCCCCGGCACCCTCGTCGACATAGTGCATGACGTGGCCACGAGGGGTGTCAACAAATCGGCTCTCGAACGGGAACATCTCGTCCGACACCCAATCCGGCCGGCTTTCAGAAACACCGCTATCCATCAACGTACCCTACTGGGACCGGGAGAGTGCATTGATCGTTATGGATGAGCGCCTTCGACGGTTCGCAAAGCGACACCGGGTTCCTGCGGTGACTGCGGCTGTGGTCGGCGCTGATGGCCCTGTTGAGGTGCATGTGGTCGGTGTTCGGCGGCGTGGCAGCCAAGATGCTGCGCTGGCGTCGGATCGATGGCACATCGGATCGTGCACGAAGACCCTCACGGCGGCCTTGTGGGCGTGCCTGGTGGAGCAAGGCGACGCTGAGTGGGACATGCCGCTGTCGGAGGCCCTGGCTGACCTCGGCAGCGACATTCACGGAGATTGGGCCGGCCAGACCGTTGACTCAGTCCTGTTGTTCCGGGCCGGAGTCAGCGCTGATCTCAGCCCGGTGCAGATGAATCAAGCATGGGAAGATCCTCGCCCTTTGGCCGCCCAGCGCACCGACGCTGCTAGGCGAGCATTGCGAGTTCCACCGGATCATCCGGGCGAGTTCCGCTACTCGAATCTGTCATACATCGTCGTCGGTGCGGCCATCGACCGCCTGGCGGGAGCGACGTTCGAGCAGGCGATGGACACCCATGTGTTAGAGCCGCTGGGCATCGAGACTGCCGGTTTCGGCCCGCCCAGCGAGGTGTGGGGCCATCCGGCGAGATTCCGGCTCGGCAGTATGGGTCTGCTCGCCGGATCGCCGGGCGATCCCGCCGACCCCTTCAGCGACAACCCCGCGGTGCTGTCGGCCGCAGGAACGATGCATATCACCATGGCCGATTGGGCCAGGTTCGTACGGGTCTTCCTCCACGGAGGCTCGAGCCTGCTGCGCGACGACACTGTTGAGCGGCTATTGCGAGGCCCTCATGACGACCAGTACGGGATGGCCGTGGGCTGGAGAAGGATCAACTCCATGCCAGGCGTCGGATACGGGATGCAGGGCTCCAACACGATGTGGTCGGCGACTGCCTTCATCGATAGCGACCGCCGGCACGCCGCGCTGGTCGCCTGTAACGACGGCCGAAGCAGCGTTCTGAACGGCTCCGCCCGGCTGGCCGCCAGCCTCCTCGCTGAAGCTCAGTAGGGGCCCGATGATGGCATTTTCATGCTATACTTATGCCATGACAAGGATCAGAATCAGTACCACGGTCAGCGACGACCTGTTGAGCCAGGCTCGGATCGCCCTGCCCGACCTCAACGACGCCTCCCTGATGGACCGGGCGCTGGCCGCTCTCTGCGCCGAGCATCGAGCGGCCGAGATTGACCGCTCCTACCGGGTGTTCCATGATCTCCCGCTCGACACCGAGGATGAATGGGGCAACTTGGCGGAGTTCCTGGAAGCGGCCGGCTCGGCGTGAACGAGCTGCCGCAGCGAGGCGAGATCTGGTGGTGCGAGGTCCCTGACAAGCACCGGCGGCCCGTGGTCGTTGTGACCCGGAACGCCGCGATCGGGGGCGTGCGGCGTGCCGTTGTGGCGCCGTGCAGCACGGTCGACCGCGATCTCATGACGGAGGTGCGCCTCGAACCAACCGACGACCCGGTGCGAAGCCCGTGCGTTGTGCAGATGGACTCAGTCTTCAACGCCTCACTGGCCAGCCTGACCTCGTGCCTTGGCCGGCTGAGCGGTCTCAGGATGCAGCAAGTGTGCGAGGCCCTCGCTGTCGCGATGGACTGCCGCTGACCAGAGCTTCTCTATCGATTCAGGAGGACACTCCGAGTCGGGAAAGCATGGCCTGGTGGGCTTGGGCGCCTACGGCCAGCAGGAATGTGTCAAGGGGAAGCATGCCGATGCCCGAACCGTCCTGATCCGGATGGATGACAGCGGCTTCGGGAGCGACCAAGTAGCTGTGGCCGTGGAACCGAGGGTGACGCTCTGTCAGGGCAGAGAGGCCACTGAGGCTGTGATTCGGTGATGATGCGATCTCGAACGCGAGCGGCTGGCGCGGGTCGTCATAGACCAAGTCCACCTCACGATTGCCGTCGCGCCAGTGGTGCAGACGCACCCCAGCGTGGCCGGCAAGCGTGTGCAGTGATGCGGCCGCCAAGTTCTCACGCAGCGTCCCCTGCTCAACTGGATCGCTCAACGGCGTGAGGCCCCGGTGCAGCGCCGCGTTACGAACTGCGCTGTCGATGAAGTACAGCTTGCGCCCCCTCCGCTGTATGCCTGACTCGGAAGTCGAGTAGTTCGTGAGCGTGAACACCAGGTAGGCCTGCTCCAGGTACCACAAGTACCGGTCGAAAGTCGGCTGGGCGATTCCTAGATCCCGGCAGATATTGGTGGGCGAGAGGATGCCGGTGACCTGTCCTGCAAGTACGTACAGCAGCCGTTCCAGCATCATTGGGCTGTCAACACCGGCTGCCTGCGGGATGTCCTTGTAGATGGCCCGCTCCACCGCATCGCTACGGAGCACCCTCTGCGACTCGAGAACGTGATGCTCGAGGTTCTCTGCGCTGTCCTTCGATGACGCCGCTATGGGTCTGAAGAGGAGTTCTGGAAAGCCTCCTTCGAACATGAGGACCGTGCGCAGCCCTTCGAGACTGGGGTCGGCATGGTCCCGTGCCGCGATGGCGGCCAGGGTGGCGGCGAGCATGTGATGCGCCGTCACCTCTTGTGGGCTTCGGACCAAGTCAAGGTACTCATCGAGACGACAGGGCATCAGGTGATGCTCCTCCCAGCGGCCCACGCCGCTCTCGTGACGTTGCCTGCGAAGCGCCGTCGTGCTGCTGGAGGTGGCTGCGATTCGCACCGGCCAACCCTCGTCGTGGAACGTCTTAAGCCACAGGTCCCAGTCCTTGGCGTAGACGATCTCGTCGAGCATCAGGAATAGAGGGCTCTGTTCATCGGCCCCTGAGCCACGAAGCACTCCCTTCACGAGATCGCCGAGGGCGCCTTCCAGTAGCAGCGGGTGGTCGAGGCGGAGCCACCAGATCCGTCCCGGGGCGACGCCGTTGTTGATTAGGTGTCGCGCGGTCTGGTACAGCACTGTCGTCTTGCCAACCCTGCGGGGCCCCAGGATCACTTGGTGCCTTCGGGGCTCATTGTTGATGAGGCGCTTCCACAGGACGCGCGCCAGGAACCGCTCGTTGGACGGTGCCAGGACGGCTGGCACGGTGCCAGATCGATGCCAGGGGTTCTGTTCGGCGAATACCCTGTGGTAATCACTGGGCTGTGGCTGCCATTCAACCATTTCGCTTGCCTCGTAATATCTGTTATTTGAACAATAGCATATCCGTTGTGAATGCTAATAGGCAAACTACAAATATTCGAGGCCATCCTTGAGGCTTATCGGGATACTCCTTATCCGGAGCTGAAGAAGACCCACCCCATGGCTCATGTGGGGCGGCCGTTCACGGACTACAAGCCGCCTGCGGCTGCGCCGGTGTGGGCAGTGATCGAGGTGCTGGGGCGATACCACGTGCTGAGGGCGCCCAGCCACACCGACACCCAGTCCTCGGAGTGCAGCAGCCCGCCCGCTTCCGGCTTCGCCACGGAAGTCAACCTAGAGGCCGAGCGGATAGGCGGCGATGCGGGAGCGGTAGGGTCGGGCCATGGCTGAGTTCAGAGTGATCTTTGTCGCCAACGACTATGACGCCACCGTGGGGTTCTTCACTGATGTGATGGGGCTGGAGGTGGAGCGGTCGTTCGGCGAGATCTTCAGGGGGACCATCCTGCTGGCCGCCGCCGGCCGTATCGAGGTCATTGAGGACGGCGCTGGATGGGACACGCCCGGAGTGACGGGCGTCTCGGTGTCATGGGAGATAGCCGACGCCGACGCCGAACACGCTCGGCTGGTCTCCGCCGGTGCCACCGTCGTGCGACCGCCGCAGCTTCAGCCGTGGGGTCACAAGAGCTTCGAAGTGGCTGGCCCCGACGGCTTGAGGATCATCCTCTTCGAAGTGGTGACAGCCCAGTAGAGGATGGAGAGTCAACCCATGCGATTCGGATTCTGGCCGTCGAGCGCCCACCGGTGGGATCAGATACTGGCAGTGAGCCGGGCCGCGGAGGCCAGCGGCTGGGACGGTCTGTGGTTGCCCGACCATTTCATGCCGCCCGAGGGGGGCTACGGCCATGAACCGCCCGGCGTAGACCCGGAACTGCTGCCCACCCACGAGTGCTGGACCCTGCTGGCCGCCCTGGCCGCGGCAGTGCCTCGCGTCCGCCTCGGAGCCATGGTCACCGGCAACACCTACCGCCACCCGGCGGTGCTGGCCAAGCAGGCGGCCACCGTCGACCACATCAGCGGGGGCCGGCTGGTGCTCGGCCTCGGCGCCGGCTGGCAGGAGAACGAGCACCGCCGCTACGGCCTCGAATTCGGGACCGTGCGTGGCCGGGCCGACATGCTGGAGGAGGCCTGCGCGGTGATCACCAGCCTGTTCGCCAACGAGCGGACCGACTTCGACGGCGCCCACTACCGCCTCCAGGGCGCGCCGCTGACCCCGAAGCCGCTGCAGGATCCGCTGCCCATCATGATCGGAGGGCGGGGAGAGCGCCGCACCATCCCGACCATGGTGCGCTGGGGTCACGAATGGAACGGATGGTGCACCGTCGCCGACATGCGCTACTTCAACGCCCTCATCGACCGGCTCTGTGAGGCAGAGGGCCGGGATCCGGCCACCATCGCCCGCTCCGCGGCGGTCATCCTGCGCCTGTGCGACTCCGAGGCCGAGGCGGCCCGGCTGCAGGTCGGCGCGTCGGGGCGGCCCGAGCTGGTGGGCACCCCGGCCCAGCTCGTCGAGCAGGTGGCCGACTACGCGGCGGCCGGCACCGACGAGTTGATCGTCCCCGACTTCAACTTCACGCCCGAAGAGGCCCCCGAGATCGCCGAACGCTTCATGTCGGAGGTCGTGGCCGCCCTCTGATGCAGGCGGGCTCCTGCGGCAATCGCTGCGCTAGCGTCCGGCGGGGATTCAAGGGCCCGAGAGGAGAGCGATGACCGAGACCATGTTCGGAGACGGCGTCCCGGCGGTGGTGCAGGAGGCCCCGAGCCGGTTCGACGCCTACGACACCCAGGAACTCTGGCGCAAGGACGTGGACCACTACATCCACCCCTTCACCGACTTCGCCGTCTGGAAGGAGGAGGGCGCCCTGGTGATGGCCGAGTCCGAGGGCGCCTACGTCTACGACTCCGACGGGAAGCGCTACCTCGACGCCCAGGGCGGTCTGTGGTGCGTGAACGTCGGCTACGGCCGGGCCGAGATCGCCGACGCCATGGCCGGGCAGGCCCGCAAGCTGGCCTACTACTCGCCGTTCACCAACACCACGTCAGTGCCGGGCGCCACCCTGGCCCACAAGCTGACCTCGTTGGCGCCGGGAGACCTCAACCATGTGTTCTTCGGGCTGTCGGGGTCGGACGCCAACGACACTGCGGTGAGGATCATCCACTTCTACTTCAACCGTCTCGGCAAACCCGACAAGAAGACCATCATCACCCGGGTGAACGGCTACCACGGCTCCAGCTACCTGGCCATGTCGCTGACCGGGGTGGCCTACGACCACATCGGTTTCGACATCATCGGTGAGCCGCTCATCACCCGGGTGTCGGGGCCCGACATCTACCGGCGATCCGACGGCATGACGCCCACCGAGTACACCGACCACGTTGTCGCCGAGTTCAGGGCCAAGGTCGAAGAGCTGGGAGCAGAGAATGTGGCCGCATTCTTCGCCGAGCCGATCATGGGCGCGGGCGGGGTGCTGGTGCCGCCTCCCGGCTACCTCCCCAGGATGCGCGAAGCCTGCCGGGAGTTCGAGATCCTCTACGTCTCCGACGAGGTGGTCACCGCCTTCGGCCGGCTCGGGCACTTTTTCGCCAGCAAGGACGTGTTCGACATCCAGCCCGACATCATCAGCTCCGCCAAGGGGCTCACGTCCGGGTACGCGCCCCTGTCGGCCACCCTGCTGTCCGACGAGATCCACGAAGTGATCTCGGTGCCACAGGCGCCCGGCGCGGAGTTCGCCCACGGCTACACCTACTCGGGGCACCCGGTGTCGTGCGCGGCCGCGCTGGCCAACATCGAGATCTTCGAGCGTGAGGACCTGTGCGGACACGTGCGCCGGGTGGGCCCCTACTTCGAGGAGCGCTTGCACACCCTCGGCGATCTGCCGATCGTGGGCGACATCCGCGGCAAGTGCTTCATGATGTGCCTGGAGAACGTGGCCGACACCGACACCAAGGAGATGTTCCCCCCGGAGGTGGAGATCGGCCGACGAATCTCCGACGCCTGCGACGCCCGGGGCTTGCTGGTGCGACCCATCGGACGCTTCAACGTGTTGTCGCCGCCGCTGGTGCTGACCACAGACCAGATCGACTGGCTGGTCGACACCCTGCGGGCTGGCATCGAAGAGGTCATGGCCGGCCTCGAGCGCGAAGGCCTGTGGAGCGGCGGCTGAGTGCTGCTCAGGCGAAATTGACGTAGTTGTCTCCCTATATGGGGAACAACTACGTCAATTTCAGGCCCAGGCCTCCAGCCGGCAGGCGACCAGTAGCTCCGACACCGAAGCGGTGTTGGGCAACTGGATGAGGGTGGCTACCAGGTCGGCCAAGTCCTCGGGTTGGGTGATGGTCTCGTCGTCGGGGTCCATCATGTCGGTGGCCACCGGTCCGGGGCACAGCGCAGTCACCCGGATGCCGTCGTCCCAACCGACCTGACGGATCGCGTGAGAGAGGGCCAGCAGGGCGTACTTGGTCATGGAGTAGCCGGGCAGCGCATCGCCCTTGACCCGCTTGGCCGACATTGAGGCCAGGTTGATCACCCGGCCCGACCCGGACCGGCGGAGGTACGGGAGGGCCAGGCGGGTGAGCCTCAGCGGCCCCTTCACGTTGACCTCCCACATCTCGTCGAGGACTTCCTCGTCCATGCTCTCCAGCCCGGTGCGGTCGACGATGCCAGCGCTGTTGACCAGCACGTCGATCCCGCCGAAGCGTTCGACGGTCGCCTCCACCCAGCGGCCGGCCGAGTCGGCGTCGGTGGCCTCGTGGTAATGGAGCAGGATCCGGTCGGGATCGATGTCGGGGGCGTTGCCGGCCAGCGCGTCGAGCCGGCGGGCGCCGAGGCTGAGCCGGTGGCCGTCGGCTGCGAGCCGCTCGGCGATGGCTGCCCCGATGCCCCGGTTGGCCCCCGACACCATCACTACCCGGCCGCCCGTGTCTGTCGAACTCACTGTCGCTCCCGATGGGTTGCCGATGGGGTTGCTGATTGTCGTCGGTGATCGTGCACCGGGCGCACAGCTCGTAGGACGACGGTCTCGGTGGTGCGCCTCCTGTAGGACCCGGCTATCACCTTGTGATAGCCGTGCATGTAGCGCTCCGTGCCGGTCACTGCGGTGTCACGGTAAGTCGGGGACGGCCTCGTCGAACAGCCAGGACTCGACCAGGTCCACGGCTTCCGGCCCGGCGAACTCGTCGACGATCCCGAGAAACTCCTCGGTGGTGGCAGTGCTGCCGGCCGACCGTCCGTAGTGGGTTCGCAGGATTTCGAAGAAGGTGTCATCGCCGGCGTGCAGCCGTAGGGCGTGCAAGGTCGCCGCGCCGCGGAAGTAGACCGAGAAACCGAAGAGATCCTCGATCTCGACGTCTGCCGGCGGCCCAACGCCGGTTGCGGACAGGTGCGAATGAAGCCCGGTCATGCCTTCATCAAGATCCGCTCCGTAGTGCTCGGTCTCGAACATGAGATGCAAGTAGGTGGCGAAGCCCTCGTTCAGCCAGATCTCGCTCCAGTCTGCGGGTGAGACGGAGTCACCCATCCACTGGTGTGCGGCCTCGTGAGCGATGACGTCGGGGCCGATGGTCGCGGGTCCGTGGATCGAGAGCGTCTGGTTCTCGAGCGCGAGGCCGAGTTGGAACGGCATCACGATCGTCCCGTAGGCATCGAACGGGTAGGGGCCCAGCAAGTCCTCCAGGAAGGCGATCACATCCGGGGTGACTGACAGGGCCTGCACGATCTCATCCCGAGCGTCGCGGGGCACGTAGTCGCGCCATAGAGGGCCGCCCTCGTAGAGCGGTCCATGATCGATGCGCTCGAAGTCGCCGACATACACCGCGGCCAGGTAGGTGGCCATCGGGTCGTCCATCCGCCAGGTGAAGGTGGTCTTGCCGTCGGTGGTGGTCTCGTCGATGAGGAGCCCGTTGGAGGCAGCCGTGACGCCCTCCGGCACGATGATCTCGATCTCGTAGGTCGCCTTGTCGGTGGGGTGGTTGTTGGACGGGAACCACGTCATCGAACCCGACGGCTCACCCAGCGTGTAGATCACGCCGTCCCGATGGAGCCAGCCCATCTTGGAGAACGGCACGCCGGGGTCCGAGACCGGCTCCGGCGAGCCCGAGTAGACGACCTCTGCGGTGAACTGCGAGCCCGTTCTGAGCGGGCTCGCAGGCACCACGGTGAGCTCGTGGCCGTAGCGGGAGAACTCGGCTGGGTCCCCGCCGACGGTCACAGAGTGGACCTCCAGGCCCAACAGGTCGAGGTTGAACATCTCGAGGTCCTCGGTGGCCTGCGCGCTGATAGACGTCAGCGCCGAGATGGTGTTGGCCGTCGGGTCGACGTCGAGCTCGATGTCGTAGTGGAGCACGTCGTAGCCGCCGTTGCCGAGGAACGGGTAGAAGCGGTCGCCCAGCCCCTCGGCCTCGGATGGCGGCGCCGTCGTCGTGGTCGGCACGGCCACCTCAGCGTCGGGCTCGGGCGTCTCGGGCTCGGGCGTCTCCGGCTCGGGCTCCGGTTCGTCGGCTTCGGGAATCTCGGGCTCGACCGCACCGGGTTCGGGTGCACCGGGTTTCGGTATCTCGGGCTCGACCGCACCGGGTTCGGGTGCACCGGGTTTCGGTATCTCGGGCTTGGGTGCGTCGGGCTCGGGGGCATCCGAGGTCTCCGGAGCCGTGGTTGGTGCCGGGGTCGTCGTGGTGACGGCGACCGGAGTAGCCGCCAGGTCCTTGGGGGCGTCGTCGGCGGCCGTGCCGCCGCAAGCTGCCGCCAGCAGCACTGCGCCAACCGTGATCGACCTCAGTCGAGGAAGCACTGTGCGCAGCCTACGAGGCCGAGCGAATGGGCGGTCAGGCCTGGCCGGTCTGGCGAAGGAAGGTCAGGCTGTCGAAATAGTCGACCCGGTGCTCGATCAGCCCGCCGGTGATCGTCAGCCGCATCATGCCCTGGATCTCGATCGGGGTTCCCTCAACTTCGGCCCGCATCACGTAGGCGGCAGCCGCCCGGTCGCCCTCGACCACGATGTCGGCAGTCTCGTAGGTCAGCCCTGAGAATGTGGCCAGGAAGTCGGCCAGCCGCTCCCGATAAGCAGCCTTGCCACGGCTGGGCGATCCCAGTGCGCTGGTGTGCTGGTTGACGAAGTCGTCGCTCACGTGCGCGGCCACCGCCTCGGGTTCGCCCGTGGCGAACGCGGCCAGATACGACGCCGCGACGGCCCGTGTGGCTTCGGCCGGGTCGCGTTCCACCTCGGAGGCGCTCAGCGCATCACCTTCTGGGCATGCGCATAGACGCCCTGGTCGTAGCTGAGCTCGATCATGTTGCCGTCGGGATCGCTGATCATGCAGATGTACCCGATGGGCGGGGGCATCTCGGTGGGAGGCATGGCCAGGCAGCCCTCAGCCTTGGCCGCGGCGGCGGCCGCATCGAGTTCCTCGCGGCTGGTGACCTCCACGCCGAGGTGCGCGAAGGGCCCCAGTGTGGCTATGGGAGAGTTCTTGAACGGGTCGGACTCGGGGAAGAACTGGGCCAGCACCAGGATGAAGGGCTTGTCGGGGGAGTCGTCGTGTCCCAGCCAGGCGCCGAAGCCGTCGGCGTCAGACCGCTTGTCCAGCAGCTTGAGCGGCGTGTGGGTGGTGTACCAGTCGATGCTGGCGTCGATGTCGGTCACCCGAAGGGCTACATGGGTCCAGCGGGCGTGGGGCGGATGAACGGCATAGGTGTCGGTCGCGTCGGTCATGTCGGGTCTACTCCGAAGTCCATCCGGCACCGATGTCGGGCTCGTCGCCGCCGTAGGTCCACAGCACCAGGGTGTTGCCCCAGGGGTCCGTGAAGGCGTTGTTGTAGCCGTTGAACTCACCGAAGTAGTGGTGGCGCCACAGATCGGTGGCGCCGCGGGCGACGGCCCGGTCGGAGATGGCGTCCATGTCGTCGTCGGGCGACACGAGGATCCAGAGGCGTATGGAGTGTCCGTCGCGGCTCACGTGCCGGGGCTCGAGGCCCTCGTCGGTGGGGTGGGGGCGGCGGTTGGCGGCGTTGGTAATGCCGAGGTGCAGGTTGCCGGTGGGGCCCTGGGTGCCGTCGGGGAGTTTGAAGTTCTGCCCGGGCACGATCTGGTAGAACGATCCGGCCGGGCGGGCGTTGATTTTCCAGCCGAACACCTCGTGGTAGAACTGCTCGGCTCTGTCGGGTTCGTCGGTGGGCAGGTCGACGAAGATCAGAGTGTTCGGGTAGGGCTCGGTCACGGTGCGCTCCCAGGGCCGGCGGCATCAACGGGCGGGCCGCTCAACCTAGCAGTGGGGCATCAACCGGAATAAGTCGGCGCAGTACTCCCGCTCTTGTTCGCTGCGCTCACGGGCCGCTCGGGCCCGGCGCTTCCCGTTAGCGCAGGCGGGGCTCGATTCGCTTGCCTTCCGTGAACGTGGCTTGGCCCTCTGCCATAGCGTCGACGCTCGTTCCGGTGGTGAGGATCGCCGATGCCATGGCCAACGCATCGAGCCGGCCCATGTCGTTGGCGGCCCAGATGGCCCGCAGTGTGCCCTGCACTGCTTCTGGGGGCTGTGAGGCGATGATCGTTGCCAGCTGATCGGCGTTGTCCTGCAACTCGGCGAGGGGCACGACCTCCGACACCAGCCCGACCCGCTGCGCGGTCGGCGCGGTTATCCGCTCGTGGTTGCCGACCAGGGCCAGCCGCAGGACCTCGCCCAGCGGCATCCGCTGCACCAGCTTCATCGGCTCGTACACCGCGGCCATGCCGTAGGTCACGTGAGGGTCGAAGAAGGTGGCGTGCTCGGCGGCGATGATGATGTCGCACTCCGCCACCAGGTAGAAGGCCCCCGCGCAGCAGATGCCGTTGACCGCGGCGATCACGGGCTTCCACAGGTCGCACGCCTTGGGTCCGATGTCGTCGCCGGGGTCGTCGTACATGTAGTTGTTCGAGGTGCCGTAGAGCTTTCCGCCCGCGCCGTCGAGGGCCACCAGCGCGTCGGTGCGGTCGACGCCCACGCAGAAGGCCTTCTCGCCGGTGGCGGTCACCACGACCACCCGCACCTCGTCGATCTTGCGCAGCGCCCGCCAGGTGGACCGGATCTCCTGGCGCATCTGATCGTTGAAGGCGTTCAGCACCTCGGGCCGGTCGAGGGTGACGCGGCAGACGTGATCGGAGACGTTGACCTGGATGGTCTCGAACCGCTCCGGCTCGAACGACACGGTGCGATCGGCGGCCGTCACGACCGCGAATCCTACCCTCGCATGTTCTAGGTGATTTCGGCTCGGAGCTTGCGCAGCAGGTTTGGTACGCCCGGCGGCTGAACCACCGACACCCGGATCAGGTCGTCGAAGTGCCTCACGAAGGTCGTCACATGGTTGCGGTTGTTGAGCACCAGATACATCTGGCCCAGGTACAGCACAGCCCGGTCCAGGCCGAAGATGGTGACCGAAGTCGAGTACCGCTGCCGGCCGTCGTAGAGGAACCAGCGGAGTGTCGGGTACAGCTCCTCGCACATCTCGATCATCCGGTCGAGCTGTGCCACCCGGTGCCGGTGCTCGAGCGATCCCCAGACGTCCCAGCCCCGGGCGAAGCCCTCGATGGCCTGAATCGAGTTGCAGCATTCCAGGTCGGTGCCCGGCGCCCGGGCCAGCTCCAGCGGCGCGGTGGCCGTCTCTATCCGCTGCTCGGGCCTGATGGTGGCGTAGCGCTGCACCTCGTGGCGGATCACGGCCTCCGTCTTGAGCAGGTCGGGCAGCGAAGCGGGCAGGGTGCGGATCTTCGAGCCGGCCGACTGTTCGTGCCACTCGATCCAAGCCTCGTCGAGCGGGCTCAGCTCGTCGAGATTCAGCGCGAACTCCTCGTGGACGATGTCGGCGCGGGACGGGCCGCCAACCGACAGGCCCAGGAGCCAGTCCACCGAGACCCCCGATGCTTCGGAGATGGCCGCCAGGGTCTCCACTCGGGGCAGGCGACGGTTGCGGCTGGACAGGAGCTGCGAGAGCGTGGACCGGTCTATCCCGGCGTCGGCGGCGAAGTCAGATCGGGACTGCCCGGTGTCGGCCACCAACTCGCCGAGCCGGTCCCGGAAGCGGTTCACCAAAGCGGTTTGGTTGATCATTGTGTAGCAATACTACAACAAGCGTTGTACTAGCGCCATATTTATTGCGCTTTGTGCGGCAATGCTACGGATTGTGCGCAA
The DNA here is from genome assembly GCA_965220645.1 of Candidatus Aldehydirespirator sp. Classification (GTDB taxonomy): domain Bacteria; phylum Actinomycetota; class Acidimicrobiia; order Acidimicrobiales; family Aldehydirespiratoraceae; genus Aldehydirespirator. The sequence goes on from OZ244836.1 coordinate 533,752, forward strand.
CTCATCACCCGTCAGAGGCTCTCCGTCCCTACCGTGATTGGACAGGGACCGGGGGATCGTCCCGAATCAGCCGCGACTTAGGAGGTGCGATGGCCACCGACGCGACTCCGCCAACGGGCGTGGAGTGGCGCACGGTCGCGGTCGCGGTCGCAGTGCACGGCCTGTGGGTGGCGGTACTAGCCCTCCACGGCGTGACGCCGTGGCCGGTGACTGTCCTGGCGCTGGGCTTGGCCACGGCCTGGCACGGCTCGCTGCAGCATGAGACCATCCACGGCCACCCGTTCCCGCGCCAGCGGCTGAACGCCATGCTGGGCTCGCTGCCCGTGTCGCTGCACCTTCCGTACCTCGTGTACCGGCGCTACCACTGGGACCATCACGACTGCGGTGAGCTGACCGATCCGACGGACGACAGCGAGAGCTTCTATGTGAGCGCCGAGCAGTGGGAGTCCAAGGGCCGCTTGGGCCGGGCGTTCCTGCTGGCCCACCACACCCTGCTCGGTCGTATGGTGCTCGGCCCGCCCCGCTACATCGCCGGCGTGTTGGTCCACCAGGCCCGGGAGATCCGCCGGGGCGACCGGGAACTGGCTCGCTGGTGGTCGGGCCACATCGCGGCTTCGGCCGCGCTGACCGCCTTCGTGGTCATGGTGATGGGGGTGCCCTGGTGGCAGTACGTGCTGGGCGCCACGTACCTGGGGAACTCTCTGACCCTGATGAGGTCGTACTGCGAGCACCGGTGGGTAGAGGGCGCCACCCGCTCCGCGGTCGTGCGATCGGGGTGGTTCTTCAGCATGCTGTACCTCTACAACAACCTCCACCATGTCCACCACGCCGATCCGGGCGTGCCCTGGTACCGGCTGGCGGCTCACGCCGAGGCCACCGGCGGCTACGAGGAGGCTGCAGCCGGGGCGGGGCTCTACCGCGGCTACTTCGAGTTGGCCTGGCGCTTCCTGGTGCGGCCGTTCGATCACCCCATGCACCCGGCGCAGCGGGCTGAGATTCCCGCCTGAGGCTGCGGGCCCGATCCCTAGAGGCCGAGCGAATAGGGCCCGTGTCAGGCGTCGAGCAGGCGGCGGGCGACGATCCGGGCCTCGTCAAGATTCTCGACGAAGTTGTCCTCGGGGATGTGACGCAGGACGTTGAGGGCGTGGAGGCTGGTGCCGGTCATGCCCGACATGCCCATGACGATGCACTGGGTGTCCGCGTCCCGCGCGGTGTCGGCCAGCTGGCCGATCGTCAGGGCGGCGCTGTCGTCGACGTGGAGGGTGTCGGTGAAGTCGAAGATCACCACTTCGTGTTCGGCCATGTCGTGGTTGATGACCTTGAAGAGCCTCGTGGACGAGGCCGCGGTGAAGCTGCCCCGCAGCGACAGGAGGCCGGTCCGGGCCGCGAAGGGGTCGTCGTCTGAGTCCAAGTCCAAGTCGAAGGCCGCGTCGTCGTCTGCTTCGGGGTCGGCCAGGAAGGTCATGTCGAGCAGCGGAGTCGAGATCACCTTGTCCAGCTCGAGGCGCTCCACCTGGCGGGCTCCGGTGAGCGCCGCCACGACGAGGCCGACCGCCACCGCGATCACGAGATCCGAGATGATGGACAGACCGAGGGTCAGCGCCAGCACGACCACGTTCTCCCGCGGGACGCGATGGATGTGGGCCAGGTAGCGCCAGTCGATTATGTCGAACCCGATCTTGATGAGGATGCCGGCCAGAACCGCGTGGGGTATGGAGTCGACGTAGCGCCCCAGTCCCAGCACCAGTGCAGCCAGGATGGTGGCGCACAGCACTCCGGAGACTCTGGAGCGACCGCCGGCTCGCACGTTGGCCACCGTGCACGACGTGGCCCCCGCGCCCGGAACACCACCGACGAGTGCCACCACCACATTGGCGGCGCCCGCGCCCATCAGCTCACGGTTGGGGTCGTGGCTCTGGCGGGTCAGCGAGTCCGCCACCCTGGCGGTGAGGAGGCTGTTGATGGAGCCGAGCAGGGCGATGGTGACCGCGGCCGGCAGGGCGCTGCCCAGGTCACCGAGGGGGATCTCCGGCATGCGCAGGTCGGGAAGGCCGGTGGGCACTTCTCCGATGTTCGGAGCGTCCTTCAGCCACAGCACGCCCGCGAGAGTCCCGATGATCAGAGCGGCCACCGACGGCGGCAGGAACTTCTGCAGCCGTCCCGGCCAGAAGATGCACACCGCCAGGGTGATGAGGCCCAGGGTGAGCGCACTCGCATCGACATTGGCGATCGCATCGGGCCATTCGCGCAGCGACTTGAGCGCGCCGCCGAGGGCGACGTCGGTGCCGAAGAAGGGCAGCACCTGGACCACGATGATGATCAGGCCGACCGCGGATGTGAATCCCGACACCACCGCATAGGGGGTGTAGGCCACGAAGCTGCCCAGTCGCAGCGCTCCGAGCAGCACCTGGATGATCCCGGCCATGGCCACGATGGCCAGCGCCTTGGTTAGATCGCCGTCGGCGTAATCGACGAAGACCACCGCCATGGCCACCGACAGCGGCGCGGTGGGTCCCGAGATCTGGGTCTTCGATCCGCCCAACAGCGCGGCGAGCATGCCCACCACGACGGCGCTGTACAGGCCCTCGATTGCTCCCAGTCCTGAAGCGACGCCGAAGGCGAGTGACAGCGGCAAGGCCACCACGGCCGCTGTCATCCCCCCGAAGACGTCTCCTCGAACCGCTTGGAGCTTGTCGCTGACTTGCAAGCTCATTTCACTAGGCAGAATAGACCAAGCCTGGGGCAAGACCGTCCCGGGAGAGTCATGCCGACGACTTCGCCCGTTCAAGACGTGACCGCGCCCACCACGGCGGCCAGCCCGGGCACGCCGGTCGCGACCTCCAGGCCCGTGGCGCGCAGCCACTGCACGTTCAGGACATGGACCTCGGTCCGGGGATCGAAACGGTTGAGGAACACGACCTGGCGATAGGCGGACAGCGGCAATGTGCAGGCCATGGTGTCGTGGATGCCGCCGAGGGCGGCCGACGCCACCACGATGACCAGGTCGGGTTCGAGCCGCTCGATCAGGTCCAGGTTGTGACCGTCGTCCGCGATCGGGGAGTAGAGCCCACCCACGCCTTCCACGAGCCCGACGTCGACTGTGGCGGTGAAGCGGCAGTTGTCGGCCAGCTCGTCGAGGGTGGGGCAGACCCGGCCGAGTTTTCGGGCCGCCATCGGCGGGGCCAGCGGCACGGGATAGGTGTGCTCGGGCGGGCAGACAGCGTCGGGGTGCTGGCCGGTGGCCGCCGCCAGTGCCTCGGCATCCGTCGGGCCGGCGTCATCCGGGTCGTAGGACTGGACGGGCTTGCACGCCTCGACGCTCAACCCCCGCTCCCGCAGGAGCCGGGCCAGCCCGGCCGACACCCATGTCTTGCCCACCTCTGTGCCCGTCCCGGCGACAAACACGACACCGGCGCTCTGCCGGACGGCCGCACCACCGAAATCTGCATGACTTGTACCCACGGGTGACGGCTTTCTCTACAGATTTGGCGGCGCTAGCCGGTCACCGAGCGCGCCGAGGAGCCGGTCGAGGTCCTCGCCGGTATGGGCGGCCGAGACCGTCACCCGGAGCCGTGACGTCCCGACCGGCACGGTCGGGGGCCGGATGGCGGGGACCAGGATGCCCTGCCTCCCCAGGGCGTGGGACGCGGCCAGAGCCTCGTCCTCGGCGCCGACGATGATCGGGATGATGGGGCTGGGATGGCCGGGCCGGATGCGGTCGATGTTGGCCCGCAGCCGGCGCCTGAGCTCGTCGCCCTCCGGCGAGTCGATCACGTCGATGGCGGCGGCCGCAGCCGCAGCCGCCGCCGGGGAGGCCGCGGTGGTGAAGATGTAGGAGCGGGCCGCATTGACGAGCAGATCCATGAACGTCCGGGGTCCGGTCACGAAGCCGCCCAGTGCACCGACCGCCTTGGACAGGGTTCCCACCCGCAGCACCCGGCAGTGCGGGTGCAGCGACTCGGGATGGTCGAGCACGAGATGGGCGTCGTCGAGCACGAGCAGCGCCCCGCGGGCCGCGCACACCTCCGACAGCTCACCGATCGGGGCGAGGTCGCCGTCCATGGAGAAGACCGAGTCGCTGACCACCATGCCCGGGCCCTCGGAGCGGCCCAGCAGATCGTCAAGCGCGCCCAGGTCGCAGTGGGGGTAGACGCGTGTCGGTGCCCGGGCCAGGCGGCAGCCGTCGATGATGGAGGCGTGGTTGAGCTCGTCGGAGCAGATCACCGACGCCCACCGGCCCATAGTGGAGATGACCCCCAGGTTGGCCGCGTATCCGGTCGTGAACAGCACGGCGGCCTCCGCGCCCCGCCAGGCGGCGATGCGCTCCTCCAGGCGGCTGTGCACGGGGCGCGACCCCACGATGAGCCGGGCCGATCCTGAGCCGGTGCCGTAGCCGTCGATGGCGGTCCGGGCCGCGGCCCGCACCGCGGGGTGCTGGGTCAGTCCGAGATAGTCGTTGGAGGCGAACGACACCACCGTTTGCCCGGTCTCCGACAGTGCCGTTCGAGGGCTCCCGCCGTCGAGGTCCCGGGGTCGGCGGAGTTGGTTGGCGGCGACGACGGCGTCCAGGGCGGCTGAAGCGATGCCGTCCCAGTCGGTCATACTTATCCTTCGGCGTCCTCGGCAGCCACCTCTTGGATGGCCGACACCAGGGTCTCGGCGATGGTGTCGATCTCAGCGTCGGTGATCGACAGCGGGGGCATCACCACCACCACGTCGCCCAGCGGCCGCAGCAGAACACCGGCCCTCACTGCGGCCGCGCAGACCCTGCGTCCCCATCTCGAGGCGCCCGCGGGCGGGTCGAGCTCGATGCCGGTCATCAGGCCCCGGCGGCGGACGTCCTTCACCCCCGGGAGGGCTGCGACAGGAGCCAGAGCCCCTCCGAGGCGCTGGGCCGCCGCGGCTGCCCGGTCGATCAGGCCACGCTCGAAGATCAGCTCCAGGTGGCGGGTGGCCACCGCGCAGGCGAGGGCGTTCCCGCTGTAGGAATGACCGTGATAGAAGGTGCGGGGTCCGAGATCCTCACCCAGGAACGCCTCGTACACACCGGACGCGACCACGGTGGCCGACAGCGGCAGGTACCCGCCGGTGATGCCCTTCCCCAGGCACATCAGGTCGGGCCGGACCCCGCACAACTCGCTGGCGAACAGCGCGCCGGTGCGGCCGAACCCGGTGGCTACCTCGTCGCAGATGAGCGGCACCCCCCGGGCCTGGACCGCCTCCGCGAACGCAGCTACCTGGTCGGGGGTGGTGACGAGCATTCCGGCCGCGCCCTGGACCAAAGGCTCGATGACGGCCGCCGCCAGCCGATCATGGTGCTCGTCAAGGGCAGTGATCGCCTTGGACACCCAGTCAGGGTCGTCGTACCCCGGGGTGCGGATGACACCGAACCGCAGCGGGTCGAACAGGTCGGTGCCGAAGCCGCCGTCACCCACCGACAGCGACCCGACCGAGTCGCCGTGGTAGGCGTGACCGAGAGCCAGATAGGCGGTGCGGTCGGCGACGCCCTGGTTGTGCCAGTACTGGAAGGCGATCTTGATGGCCTGCTCCACCGCGACCGCCCCGTCCGACGCGAACAGGAAGTGGGGCTCGGTCACCGGGACCACCTCCCGGAGGGCCTCCGCGAGGCTGATGGCGGCGGTGTTGCCGTTGCCGAGCAGGGTGGAGTGGCTGATGCGGTCGAGCTGCTCGCGGGCTGCCCGGTTCAGGTCACCGTCGGCATGGCCCAGGGTGATCACCCACAGCGAGGAGATGGCGTCCAGGTAGCGCCGGCCGTCGGTGTCGTAGAGGTAGTTGCCAACGCCGCGCTCCACGATGACGGGCGTCGAGTCCTCGTAGACGGCCATCTGGGTGAAGCCGTGCCACACCACCGCGGCGTCGCGCCGGGCCCATTCGGCCGCGGTCATGGCCCGGCCTGCTCCAAGTTCGAGCAGTAGCGGACGGCCAGATCGCTTATGGCGCGGTGGTCGGCCAGGCGTTGGATCTCGTCACTGCCGCTCATGGGGTGCTCTCCTCGCCGTCCCGCCCGGCCTCTTGACCGCTAGGCCGGGATGGCACCCTTCCATTCGTTCCAGTGCAGCACTCTGGCCAGTGGCTTCCGCATGCCGGGTCGGAAGTCGGTGCCGATGGTGTGGGCGACCGGGATGAGGGCCACCTGCACGCAATCGTCGTACGGGAGGCCCAGGATCTCGGCCGCCTGCTGCTCGTAGGCCAGATGCAGAGTGGTCCAACAGGTGCCCAGGCCCCGTTCCCGCGCGGCCAGCATGAAGCTCCACGACGCCTGGACCACCGATCCCAGCCGCGACGCCGCACCGCCCCATGACGGTTGGTCGACGCGGCTCTGCGCCAGGCACGGGATCAGGAACACCGGCGCCCGTTCGAGGTTGTCGGCGAGGTACTGGGCCGAGTCCGTGATCCGCTCGAACGATGCCTGCACTGCGGGGTCGTCGTGCGCGGGGAGTTTGGTGGGGAAGTAGGGCGACTCCGCGTAGGCCGACCACGCCTCGCGGTAGTGCCCGGCCAGCGCCGCCCTCTTGGCTGGGTCGGTGACCACCACCCACGCCCAGTCCTGGCGGTTGCCGCCGCTGGGGGCCTGGAGCGCGATGTCCAGGCACTCGGTGATCAGCTCGGGATCGACCGGCCGGTCGAAGTCCAGGCGCTTGCGGACGGAGCGCGTCGTGGTCAGCAGTTCGTCGGCGGACAGTCCCAGCATTGCCATGTCTCCTTCGCCGGCGACAGGGGAGGGCTCGACCCTACGGGGTTTGGGCCGTGATCAGCCCAGCAGTGGGAGCACCTCTTCGGCGATGCGGTGGAGCTGCTCGTCCACCTTCTCGTAGGGGTCGCCGGGCATGGCCGGGAACAGCAGCAGGTTCTCCAAGCCGATCTGCTCGTCGTAGGTGCTGATGGCCTCGGCCACATCGGTGGGGCTTCCCACCGCCCAGACCCTCTGGTCGATGGACTCCTCGAGGGTGGGGATCAGCCCGGGCTTGGCCGGCCTGCCGTCGGGGCCGAGGTAGCCCTTGCTCCACCCGTAGGGTCCGAGGAACTTCCAGAGCTCGTCGTGGCCGGCCCGCACCGACGCCATGGCCTGCTCACGGGTGTCCTCTATGCGCACGTTCTGCACCAGCATGCGGTGCTCGCCCCGGCCCAACTCGCGGCCGTGCTGGGCGTGGTATCTCTCGGCGAACTCCTCCCAGCGCTGCTTGATGATGGAGTGGTGGTAGTTCCAGAACACCCCGCCCCAGCCGCAGCGTGGGATCTGCTCGAGCGTGGCCGGCGACTTGGCGGCCTGCCAGATCTCGTAGGGGTACAGCGGTCGGGGCACCAGCGACAACTCGGTCACGAACCCGCCCCGGTCAGGGATGCCCGCCGGAGGGAAGTCATACACCTCGCCGTGGAAGCTGAAGGTGTCGTTGTTGGACGCTCGGAGGATGACCTCCATGGCCTCGTCGAACTGCTTGCGGTTGAGCTCGTCCGCAGCCGCCTTGTCAGGATTGTCGAAGCTGCCGATCCTGGTGCCCAGCGTCTCGGCCTCACGTGGCACCGTTCCCCGACCCACACCCAGGATCCCGCGACCGCCGGAGACGTTGTGCAGCGTGGCGAAGTCCTCAGCGAGCCGCAGCGGATGCCACTGCGGCACGATGTTGAACGCCATCCCGATACGGATGCTCTCGGTGCGCTCCGCCAGGATCGTGCCCACCAGGATCCCGTTGGGGATCACCTCGTAGCCCTCGTACTGGAAGTGGTGCTCGGTCAGCCAGAACGAGTCGAACCCCAACCGGTCACACACCACGCCCATGTCGATGATCCGCTCAGTGGCCCGCCACACCTCCTTGGCGCCGTACCGGCGGTCGGTGGGGATCGGCAGGCCCGGCCCGGCGTCGTCCATCTCAACCCCGCCGAACAGGAACACCCCAGTCCTCATGAAGCCCACTGTACGCGCTCATAGAATGCGAGGACGTACCGACGGGCAACCTTGCTCGGAGACGGAAGCCGCCCTAGTCATGGCCACCGACCTGTTCGACATCGAACCGCTTGACGCCACATTCGGCGCGGTGGTCACCGGGGTGGAGTTGCGGTCGATCGACGATGCCGTCTTCGATGCGCTGCACAGGACATGGCTCGAGTTCGCCCTGCTCCTGTTTCCCGGCCAGTTCCTGACCAGGGCCGAGCAGGACGCCCTCGCGCTGCGGTTCGGGCCGCTGGAGTTCACCGCGGCGGCCTTCAGCAACGTCGCGGCCGACGGAACGATCCTCAACGATCCCGGCCACGACGTGGTGAAGTCGCTGCGGGGCAACGAGGGCTGGCACCACGACAGCACCTACATGCCCCTCCAGGCCAAGGGCTCGGTGTTCACCGCCGAGGTGGTGACCAGCCGGGGCGGGGCCACCGGATGGGCCGACATGCGGGCCGCCTACGAGGCGTTGGATCCGCCGACCCGGGAGCGGCTGGCCGGCATGCGGGCCCACCACTCGCTGTACTACAGCCAGGGCCGCTCCGGATACATGCCGACCAAGACCGAGGGCGGCGGCTACGACATGTACGGATTCCATGATCTTGAGCCGTCGTTGAGGCCGCTGGTGAAGGTGCATCCCGAGACGGGTCGACCCAATCTGCTGATCGGGCGCCACGCCTACGGGATCCTGGGTATGTCCGACGACGAGTCGGAGGCGTTCCTCGACGCACTGAACGCCGAGGCCTGCCAGCCGCCCCGCATCCACCACCACCAGTGGGCCGCGGGCGAAGCGGCGCTGTGGGACAACCGCCGGCTGATGCACCGGGGCACGCCCTTCGACCTGTCCGAGCCCCGGGTGATGTGGCACACCCGCATCGCCGGTGATCCCGCGTCGGAGCTTGCCGACAACCACCGGGACTCCCAGCAACGCTCGGGAGCCGATGTGATGGGTGAGGACACCCTCATCGTCGGCTGATCCGCTGATCGACAGTATTCGTCGCGGGCCGGGAAGGGGGTAGCGTCCGGCTGTGCTCGACCTGCGCCGGATGGGAGCGGAGCGGCTCGCCCGCCTGCGTGAGCAGATGCGGGTTCAGGGTGTGGACGGGGCTGTGCTGCTCCACGGCCCCAACGTGTGCTACGCCACGGGGCACGTTCCGGCCGCGGTCGACACCAGCCACGCCAACCATCAGCGTGCCGTGGCCATCGTGAGCGCAGCGGACGGACCGGCGCGGCTGCATTCCCATGATCCGGCCACCGACGCGACAGCCGGCTCCGAGACGGGTGCTCCGCTGTGGCCAGAGCTCGACGACGGTGCGGCCGCACTGGAGTCAGCCATCGCCGAGGTCCTCGGAGACGTGGCCGGCCTCAGGGTGGCGGTGGACGCGATGACAGGCGCCATGGTCCGAGCCGGGGTGCTGGACGGAGCCGCGTTGATCGACGCCAGCAGGGTGGTCGGCGCGGCCCAGGTGATCAAGACCGCGGACGAGTTGGCCTGCATTGATCAGGCTCAGCGCTGGACGGAGCGGGCGATGACCGGTGCCCAGGAGGCCTGCGTTCCCGGCGCCAGCCGGGCCGAGGTGGCGGGAGCATTCCTGGCTGCGCTGCGCGATGGCGACCTCGAGCAGGGCCTCGCCTATCGCAACGGGATCGCCGCCACTGTCGCCGCCTACCAGAACGGGATCGACCCGATCTTTCAGCCCATGCCGGTCCGCCGCGACAGCGGTCCCCGCACCTCAACGGGCCATGTCGCCTTCCCCACCGGGGTCGACAACCCCGTCTTCGCCCGCGGTGACCTGGTGTGGGTGGACGCCGGGGTTGGTCACCACGGCTACATGTCGGACTTCGGGCGTACCTGGGTGGTGGGGCGCAGTCCCACCGCAGCCGAGCAGTCGCTGTTCGATCACTGGATGGCGGTGGTGGGGGCCTCGCTGGCCGCCGTGCGTTCCGGTGCCACGCTCGGCGACATCGGTCGGGCCGCCCGGGCTGTGGAGGCGGGCGAGACGCCGTGGTTGCCCCACTTCTACATCGCGCACGGAGTCGGTGTGGAGAGTGCCGAGATGCCCATGATCGGCACCGATCTCGGCCCGGCCTTTGACGACGGCTACGTCCTGGCGACGGGCATGGTGCTCGTGTTCGAGCCTGTCACCTGGACCGACGGGGTGGGCGGCTACCGGGCCGAGGAGGTCGTGGCGGTGACCGAGGACGGCTGGCGTCTGCTGGGCGGGGGCCATCACTACGAGCCGTTCCAATCATGAGCGGCGATCTGGTGCTGGCGCGGCGCGACCGGGTGCTGGGCGCGATGGCCGCTGCCGGCCTTGACGTGCTGGTGCTGGGGCGCCAGGACAACGCCGGATACGCGTGCGGGATGCGTCGGCTCTGGACCGCGGGCACCCGGCCGTTCGGAGCGGGCTGCATCGTGGTGGGCTCGACCGCCAGGGTCCATGCCCTGTCGAGCTGGGAGGACGGCATCGAGCCTCCCATGACCTTCGACGACCTCTATCCCCTCACCTGGAATCCGCGGATCATGGGCTCATCGATGGCTGCCATCGACGGCCTGGCCGAGGCCCGACGGATCGGAGTGGACGAGATGACGCCGTCGTTCCGCCGGGCCGCAGCCGGTTTCGCCCCCGAGGCCGAGCTCGTGGCGGCCGACGACCTGATGGCCGCAGTTCGCGGCCAAAAGCTCCCCGGCGAGGTCCAGGCCATTTCCCGGGCCTGTGCCGCGGCCTGGTCCGGGGTTGACGCCGCGCTGGCTGCTTCCACGGGCACTGATCCAGCCGGTGCGGCCATCAAGGCGATGGCGGCACTCGGTGTCACCATCCCGTCGTCGGGTGTGAAGGTCGAGCGTCGCGGTCACGAACTGTGCATCGACGTAGGCGTGATCTGCGACCTGTACGAGGGAGGAGCCGGCGGCCATTTCGTCGACGGCCGGCGCGCCGGACCGGCCGTGCTCGTCGACGCTTGCCGAGCCGGCGCGTCGCACGCCGACCTGGCCGCAGCCGCGGTCGCCTCCAACTGGCTGGTGCGCGGTCTGGGCATGGGCTTCGAGCATCCGGTGATCGGCCCGGGACTCGGTGTCGGCGAGCGACTGGAAGCGGGCATGGTCCTCAGCGTCACCGACGGAGACCACCGCGATGTCGTGCATGTCACCGGCGACGGCCCGGTCACGCTGTCGGAGCGTCCCCTGACGCCGGCTCGGCCGCAGAGCCGAAATTGACGTAGTTGTCCCCAATATGGGGTGTCAACTACGTCAATTTGGTCCGTAAGGGGTCCCGGCGTCCCCGCTGCGCAGCTCGGGCCGTAGCCTCGATGGTCGTGATCCCGCTGGAGAGTCCATACTACGAGGACCTGCGGGTGGGCCAGGTGCTGCCCGCGCAGCCCTCGGTAGTGATCGACGACGGAATGGCCGCCCTGTACCAGTCGATGGTGGGCGAGCGGCTCCCCATGGTGATGGACTCGGCGGTCTGTGAAGCGGTGACCGGGCGCCCCGGCCGTCTGGCCAGCCCCGCCCTGGTGATGCACCTGTCGATCGGGCACAGCACCACGCTCACCCGCAGAGCGATCGCCAACCTCTTCTACCGCGACGTGCGGTTGCTCAGGCCGGTGTTTGTAGGGCAGTCCATCGCCACCACCGTCACCGTTGCCGCGCTGGCCGACAGCCGCCCCCGGCCCGGGCGGCCCCACAGGGGCAAGGTGCTGGTCGACATCGTCACCACCGCCGACGGCGAGCCGGCCGTGACCTACCAGCGGGCCCCTCTGCTTCCCCAGGCCACCGACGAGCAGCCCGGCCATGACGACGACCTGGGCTCTGGTTCGCCGCTGGCTCTGGCCGCCTACGCCGAACTCGTGCCGGCCGACTGGGACTTCACCCCGCTCGGCACGGGAACTGACTGGCAACCGGGCACCGTCGTGACCGATCCGGCTCGAGACGTGATCGACAACGCGCCAGGGCTTGTGCGCCTCACCAACAATCTGGCCATGCTGCACCGCGATGCGGCCGAGTCGCCCTACCCGCAGCGGCTGGTGTATGGAGGCCATGTCGTCGGGCTGGCCCAGGCGTCGCTGTCGAGGGTGCTGCCCGGCATGGCCACGGTGGTGGGATGGCACGGCTGCGACCACACCGGCCCCGCCTTCGAGGGCGATCAGGTGTCGTTCCGCCACACCCTCCTCGATGTCGCGCCGGCCGGCGCCGGCCGGGCCCTCGCGGTGCAGGTCGAGGGCTTCGCCCACCGCCCCGATGAACCCGACAAGATCCTCGACTGGACCGTCATAGCCGTTGCCCCCTGACTGAGACGCGGCCGCGACCCGGGAGGCCGGGGTGGCACGGGGCAAGGAATGGCGCCGTTTGCCGGCGCCAGCACAAGACACAGTGACAGGACCCGCCGGCCGGGCAGAATCACCGGCATCAGGAGCGCCTAGGCTGCCGCTCGGACGCCAGAAAGGACATGCCATGACCGACGTAGTGATCGTCGAGGCCGTGCGCTCGGCGGTGGGCAAGCGCAACGGGACGCTGGCCCACACGCACCCGGCCGACATCCTCGGCCCGGTGCAGATGGAGTGCCTGAGCCGGGCCGGGATCGCCAGCGGCGACGTCGACCAGGTGGTGGGCGGCTGCATCGACCAGATCGGCGCCCAGGGCATGAACATCACCCGCACCGCCTGGCTGTCCCACGGCGGCGACCAGACCACGGCCTGCTCCACGGTCGACTCCCAGTGCGGGTCGTCCCAGCACGCCGTGAACCTGGCCTACAGCCTGATCGCATCGGGCGCGGAGGACACGGTGCTGGCCTGCGGGGTGGAGTCGATGTCGATGGTTCCCCTCGCCGCCAACATCATGAACGGCCCGGGCAAGCCGGTGTCGCGCAGCTACTTCCGTCACTACGAGTTCACCAGCCAGTTCGAGGGCGCGGAGCGCGTCGCCACCGCCTACGGGATATCGCGCCAGGACACCGACGACCTCGGGCTGGAGTCGCAGCTGCGGGCCGCTCGGGCCCAGCACGAGGGCCGCTTCGAGACCCAGATCGTGCCCATAGACGCGGTCGTGGTGGACGAGGACGGCCGCAAGACCGGCGAGACGGTGGAGTTCTCCCGCGACGAGGTGCCCCGCGACACCAGTCCGGAGGCGCTGGCCGGGCTCAAGCCCGTGGCCCGCGACGACGGGATCCATACCGCAGGAACGTCCTCACAGATCGCCGACGGCGCGGCCGCCGTGCTGCTGATGTCGGCGGACAAGGCGGCTGCTCTCGGCCTGAAGGCCCGGGCCCGTGTGGCCCAGACCGCGCTGGTGGGCTGCGACCCGGTGCTGATGTTGGAGGGTCCGATACCGGCCACCGAGCGGGTACTGGATCGCGAGGGGCTCACCATCGATGACATCGACGTGTTCGAGGTCAACGAGGCTTTCGCTTCGGTGGTGATCGCCTGGCAGCGCACCGTGGGCGCCGACCCGGCCCGCGCCAACCCCAACGGCGGCGCCATCGCGCTGGGACATCCCCTGGGCGGCACCGGCTGCATCCTCACCGCCAAGGCGGTGCACGAGCTGGCGCGCACCGACGGCGACTACGGCCTGGTGTCGATGTGCTGCGGTGGTGGCCTGGGCACCGGCACCCTCATCCAGCGCGTCGCCTGACTTCAGCTGGCCCTGCCCCGTCTCGGGCTAGGGTCCGGGCATGGCCAACATTGCCGGGCGCCTATGCGGCGGCTGCGGCCTGCCCGTCGATGGCGACTCCATGCCGATGGACGGGAGCCTGTTCCATCCGTCCTGCGCGCTGGACAAGCCTGCATCACAGGAGGAGTCGGATGACCGCAAGCACCGGTCACTCCTCAAGCGCATCGCTCACTGGGCCAATTCCGTCGGTTGGGCGCAGGCCTAGCGGCTGACGGCGGGGAGGCTGCGCAGCAGGGCCGTCTCGCCGTCGCTAAATCACGCCGTCGGTTCTGAGCGCGGCCAGTTCCTCGCCAGACAGGCCCAGCAGGCCGCCCAGCATCTCGTCGGTGTGCTCGCCCAGGCGGGGGGCACCGCCAGGGGCTATCGGCGGCTCGGTTCCGAAGCGGGGGAACGGAGCCTGCTGGCGCACCGGGCCGATCACGGGGTCGTCGACGGTGCAGATATCGCCCCGGGCGGCCACATGCTCGTCGGCGGACAGGTCGGCGGCGTCGTAGACGGTGCCCACGGGCACGTCGCAGGCCACGCAGCGGGTTTCAATCTCGCCGGCGTCCAACCCGGCCGCCCAGTCCGCCACCACCGCGTTGATCCCAGCGTTGTTGCGTCCCCGGGCCGCAGCGGTGGCGTAGCGCTCGTCGTCCAACAGTTCGGGCCGTTCCATAGCCTGGCACAGGCGCTCGAAGTTGGTCTGGCCCGCGGCCACGATGCATACGTAGCGGCCGTCGCGGCTCTGATAGTTGTCGAGCGGGGCGGAGTGCTCCAGGCGGTTGCCGGAGCGGTTGCGCACTATGCCCAGCTTGTCGTAGGCCGCGATGGTCCATTCCAGTATGCGAAGCGCCGAGCCGTACAGGTAGGCGTCGATCACCCCGCCGGTGCCGGTGCCGCGGGCGTCGCGCTCATACAGCAGCGCGGTCACGGCCTGGGCCGCGAACACGCCGGTGAGGTAGTCGGTGACGGTCACGCCGGGTCGCACCGGGGGACGGTCGGGCTCGCCGGTGAGGTGCATGATCCCGCCGTAGGCCGCGCCGTTGCGGTCGAGGCCGGGACGCAGCGACTTGGGGCCGTCCTGGCCGAACACGCTGATCCGGGCTGTGACCAGGCGGGGATCCAGCCGGGTGGGGTCGATGTTCCAGCGCTCGAGGGTGCCGGGGCGGAAGTTCTCGCACACCACGTCGGAGGTGGTGGCCAGGCGCCGGAATAGATCCTGGCCGGCCGGGCGGCGCAGGTCGATGGTGACCGACTTGCGGCCCCGGCCCTCCACCGACCAGTACAGCGAGTACGGCGCGCCGTCGGGGCCCGGCGCGTACGGCCCCAGCTCTCGCAGCATGTCGCCCCGGCCGGGGTCTTCGATCTTGATGACCTCGGCGCCCTGCTCGCCCAGGATCCCCGCGCAGAACGGCGCTGCGATGCGGGTGCCCAGGTCCAGCACCCGGAGCCCGGCCAGCGGCTGTCTCATTTTCCTAGACTCATCTGCGGCCTAATCCCGGCCGTCGGTGGGCTCATGCGTGCGTCCATACCCGGCCCAGCACCAAATCTGTGCGGATCTTGCCGATATGCGAGGACTTTCACTACAGATTTTGGAGCGGTGGCTTCACTGTGGGCGGTCTGGAGCCGGCGAGGGGTCACGGTGCTCGGCGAAGACCTCCTTCATGGAGCCCCTCTGCATACGTCGCTCCAGAGCGCCGAGGGCGGTGGCGGTGTTGTGCATCCAGTGGTGGGCCTGGAAGTGGTAGTCCCAGGCGTCGCGCTGACCCTGCAGGTCGAGGGTCTTGTTGATCGAGCGCTTGACAACTTGGGCGGTGGCCGGCGGCACCAGGGAGATCCGCTCGGCCAGCTCCCTCACCGCAGTGGCCAGCTCGCTGCGGGGGACCACCCGGTTGACCATGCCGAGCCGCTCGGCTTCGGCCGCGCTGATGGTCTCGGCGGTCAGCAGGAACTCCTTGGCCTTGCGGGCCGGCATCTCCCACGGCTCGACCAGGATCTCGACCGCGGCGCCGGTCATGCGCAGCACCGGATTCTGGAAGGCGGCGTCGTCGCTGGCCACGATGATGTCGGTCATGCAGGCCAGCATCACGCCGGCGGCTACGCACTTGCCCTGCACTGCGGCGATAGTCGGCTTGCGGAAGTCGCGGATCTTCAGGCAGCGGTCGAAGTACATCACCTTCTCGTGGTGCCACTTGCCCTCGGGTGTGTCGCGCATGAGGCGCCACTTGTCGGGCTCCACGTCACCGACGAGCGCCTTGAGGTCGTGGCCGGCTGAGAAGTGCTTGCCGTTGGCCGCCAGCACAACCACCCGCACCTCGTCGTCGGCATCGGCGAGGTCGAACGCCGCGTCGAGCTCGTCGATCATCTGGGTGTCCTGGGCGTTGGCCACCTCAGGCCGGTTCATGGTGATGGTGGCCACGTGGTCTTCGACCTCATAGATGATGGTCGAGAAGTCAGCCATAGCAACAAGCCTAGGGTCCTGAAGCGAACGCGAACGGGTCGTTGTCGCACCGCGGTGCAGCGTGGTGACTCCGGCTCTTGTTCGCTGGCCCTCACGGGCCGCTCGGGCCACGGCCTCGCTTCGCGCCGCTCCGGATCCTGATCAGCCGCGGCCTACCCGCTCGGCCTCTGGGCGGCGAGGCTCTCGGGGCAGGCCCAGGGTGCGCTCGCCGATGAGGTTGCGCTGGATCTCGTTGGTCCCGGCGAAGATGGATGCGGCCCGGTAGTAGAGCCACGACCGCTGCCAGCGGCCCCCGGCCGGGTTGTCCTGCGCGTCACGCCATAGTGGGGCCGCGTCGCCCAGCACCCGCATGGCGGTGGCGTGCAGGCGCTGGCTCATCTCGCTCCAGTACAGCTTGGCGGTGGCCGTCTCTGGTCCCGGCGGGCGTCCGTGGGCGTGTTTCGACAGGGTGCGCCAGTTCTGTAGCTGGAACAGGCGCACTTCGACAAAGGCCTGGGCCAGGTCCTGGGCGGTGCGGGGCTCGTCGGCCAGGCCGCGCTCGGCGGCCAGGCTCACCAGTTCCTCGAGCAGCTGCGAATGGATGACGAGCTGGCGTGGATTGGTGCCCCGCTCGCCGGCCAGAACCGATCCGGCCACGCTCCAGCCGTTGTTGACGGTGCCGATCACTTGGTCGCCGGCCACGAGGGCGCCGTCGAAGACGACCTCGTTGAAGTCCGACTCGCCGGTCATCTGGCGCAGGGGCCGTACCTCCACGCCCGGATCGCGCATGTCCACCATCAGCGCGGTGATCCCGGCCCGCTTGCCGGCATCCGGATCGGTGCGGGCCAGGCACAGGCCCCAGTCGGCGAACTGGGCGTAGGAGGTCCACACCTTGCGGCCGTGCAGGCGCCAGCCTTCACCGTCGGGCTCGGCCCGGGTGCGCAGCGACGCCAGGTCGCTGCCGGCGTCGGGTTCGCTGAACAGCTGGCAGAAGAGCTGCTCCGCACCGACGATGCTCGGCAGCCAGCGCTGCTTCTGGTCGCGGGTGCCATGGGCCAGCAGGCACGGGCCCACCAGGTTGACGCCGATGCGGCCCACCAGCTCGGGCGCTCGGGCCCGGGCCAGCTCCTCCTGCACGATGAAGCTGAACACCGCGTCCGCGTCCCGGCCGCCGTAGGTGGCGGGCCAGGTGACGCCCACATACCCGGCCTCGGCCAGCCTGCGCTGCCAGCGCCGGCCGAACTCGACCTCGGCGGCGAGGTCGTCGAACAGCGGCGGCAGGCCGGTGCCGTAGTCCCACGGCAGGTTGGCTCTCAGCCAGGCCCGGCACTCGGCCCTGAAGGCCCGCTGCTCGGCGGTGGGGGTCAGATCCACGCCGCCGGGTCTACTACGTCGCCGGGTCTACTACGTCGCCGGGTCTACAGCGTCGCCGGGTCTGGGGCGTCGGGGAATCAGTCCGGCCGTTTCAGTCAGGCAGCGCAAGCCAGGCAGGGATGTCGCGGCGGGCGTGTAGGACTCGCCAGACATCCACGCATTCGGCGCGGTCGATGTAGAAGACGATGTAGGGAAATGCGACAAGCGGCCCGCTTCGCAGCCCGGGGATGTCCAGTTCGTAGGAGTAGCGCAACGAGCCGATGAGAGGATGCTGGCTGATGCGACCGAGTTCCGCCTCAAGGGCATCGACGAACCCGGTCGCTGGCGACTCTCCAGCCTCTCGCCGGTAGTAGCCCAGCGCGGCGTCGATGTCGTCGGCTGCCAGCTGTCGAAGCTGGACCGGCTTGGCCACCGTGAAGCGGGGCTATGGGGCTTCGGGCTGGGCCCGGCTTCGCAGCTGAGCAAAATAGGCCGGATCGGCGGGCCCGGTGATCCTGGAGCTGGCACCATCGAGTAGCAGGCATCGCAGCAAGGCCCGATCCTGGTCGCGGCGGATGAGTTCGCGCACGTACTCGCTTGTGGATCCGTACTGGCCGCTATCCACCTGCCCCTCAGCGAAGGCCTTGAGTTTGCCCGGCAGCGAGACGTTCATGGTCGACATGAGGGCATCGTATCGGTGATGACAAAGATTGCCAAGGGATTCCGGTCAGGGTTCTGCGAGTTTCGCGAGGTCGTGTGGACGGAGGGCGGCGGGCACGGGGTCGACGGTCTTCGGCGACCGGCGGGCGCGTGCGATACGGGCGGTGGACTTCGACTTGTCGGCTGACCAGTGGCTCTGCGCGATGCGGCGGCTCTGCTCGACGACCGTTGCGACATGTCGGCCGTACGCCGGGTCTACCACGCCTGCCCAGGTTGGCGGCCGACGGCCGTCGGCGGTCGCAGACTGCCTACTGGTTGCGTGGTCGGCGCGCCTTCGAAGGGATCGCTTGGGACGGGTCGGCTCTGTCGGCCTCGATCTGCTGCACGAGTTCCGGATTCCGCAGCAGAGCCGCTTCGTGCGCGGTCATCACCACCGCCGGTGTGAACACCAGCGTCCCGTCGGGCTCCTCGCTTACGAGGTAACGGCTGTGCTCGGGCCTGCCCAGGCGTCCCAACGCAACCCGACGACGAGAATCGAGTTCGACCAACTGCGACATGCAATACCTCTCCGAATGACGAATCGACGCTGTGACTCGAGAAGAAGGTGACTCTCCTCTCATAACGTTACGGCCGAAGTATACCCTACTGCTCTCATTGCCTGAATGCCTTATTACCCTATTATGGGATATGGGTACTCTGCTATTCAACTCTGATGCTGATCGCCGACTCGCACAGTTGCAGGCCGACACGCGCCGCGGCCAACTGTACGACCGCATCAACGATGTGTTGGATGCCATCGAGGACGACCCGGCTGACCCGCTCGTCCGTCGTCGCCGGTATCGCTCGCCGTCTGTCTGGGGCGTTCCCGTGCACGGCTCGGGCGAAGACTGGCTCGTGCTGTGGAGCGAGACCGACGCGGGGCCGCTGATCCACTACATCGGCGAGGACTTGAGGTAGCCCACTGCTTGGGTGACGGCCACGGCAGACCGCAACCTACGATGCGGGGCGGTGGACTTCGATCTGTCGGCTGACCAGGTGGCGCTGCGGGACGTGGCTGCGGCTCTGCTCGACGATCGATGCGACATGGCCGCGGTGCGCCGGACGTGCGACAAGGGCGGCTTCGACGCCGACCTGTGGGCGGCCATGGTGGAGCAGGGCTGGACCGGCATCGCGGTGCCCGAGTCTCTCGGCGGGGTCGGGCTGGGGACGGTGGAGGCGGCCGTGCTGCTGGAGCAGACCGGCGCCCATCTGGCCCCCGTGCCGCTGGCCCAGCAGTTGATCGCGCTCGGTGCGCTGGCGCTGGGGCCGTGGGGCGAGCGGCTGGTGTCGGGCGAGGCTGTCGCTTGCGTGGCCCGCACCCCACTGGAGCGGGCCGGTGACGGCTCGGTGTCGGGCCGGACCGAGCCGGTCATCTACGGCGCCCGGGCCGGGATGCTGGTCGCGCCGGCCGGCGACGAGCTGGTGGCGGTCGACCTGGCCGGGGTGGCCCGGTCGCCGGAGCCGGCCATGGACCAGACCCGGGAACTGGCCTGGATCGATCTGGACGGCGCCGCGGCCACCACGGTGGGCGGCGCCGATGAGGTTGCCGCCCACCTCGATCGGGGCGCGGTGTTCCATTCAGCGGAAATGCTGGGCGCAGCTGAGACGGTGATGAACCTGGCGGTGGAGTACGCCAAGGTGCGCGAGCAGTTCGGCCGGCCCATCGGCAGCTTCCAGGCGGTCAAGCACCGCTGCGCCGACATGCTGGTGGACGTGGAGGGCATGCGCTCCGCGGTGTACCACGCGGCCTGGGCGCTCGGAGCCGGCGGCAGCGAGGCGGCCGAGACCGCCGCGGTGGCCAAGATCTGGTGCAGCGACGCCGGTGTGCGGGTGGCCGAGTCGGCGCTTCAGGTGCACGGCGGGATCGGCTTCACCTGGGAGGCCGACGTGCACCTGTACCTGAAGCGAACCCAACTCGACAGTGTGTCCTTCGGTGACGCCCGCCACCACCGGACCCGCCTCGCAACCATCCTGCGGGACCGCGTCGAGTCGGGAGCCGGCATCTGGCCCGACCCGTGACCCGAGTCGACCCCGTGGTGGCCACCGGCCATTCTCAGCGCGACGAGGCGACGGTGCGGACCCGTACTTCGTGGACCTGGATCCCGAAGGTCTGGGTCTCGGTGTACATGGCCCCCTGGGCGAATACTCGGGACTCGGTGAACCTCACGCGCAGATCCCAGCCTCCGAAGCGATGCTGATCCCCCGGGAGCCAGTACAAGTGGTCCGGGTTGCGCTCGAGAACGTCGTTGTCGATGTCATCCGTCAGGGTGTCGTCGGGACCGGTCGGAAGTATGTCCGTCAGGGCATTGTTGAGGCCGAGCGCCTCCGGACCCCAACCGAGCGTTGCGAGATTGGCGCGCACTCGGCTTCTACCCGCGTCGTCGAGGTTTCTGACCGTGCGCCGGAGCTGCCTAAGTTGGCTCGCGCTCTTCCATGAACGGTCCTCTCGGGCGTGAACTATCCATGCTCCCCCCACTTTCAGTCTGAAGTATCCAGAACGCCTCGGGGTCCATGTGCACCAAGCAGCCTCGCCTTGTTCGGCGTTGCACTCGACGTGGGTCGAGAGTGCTTCGTTGCGCAGGCGGCGCGCCTCCGCGGTGAGATCGGGCCAATAGCCGAGGCCCCTGTGTTCGGTTCGTCGATGCTGCTCGTCCTCGGACATCGCATCCCACCAGTCCAGCGAAACCGTGCCGAACAAGCTTCTGATGGCTCCCTCGTCCTTATCGGGCCACAGCTCTTCGACGAAGAGCGTGAATGCCGGAAGCCCCTCGACCACGCAGTCCCACGATTCGTTGCCAAGGTCGTGGGCGCCGGAGAAGTCATCCCCGGGATCCCGGATTTGGTAGGTTCGGAGAAGGGAAGAATCGCTGGGCGTGCCTGCGACGCCGGGAGACACAGCCCAGGATCTCAAGCGGTCCAACTCGATGAGGTCTCGAAACACATTGAGACCGTCGGATTCTCCGTACTTCGGTGGTGGAGCTGGTCGAAAGCCCACCGGCACTCCTCGGACCTGTACGACTACCGGCGAGTTCACAACGGCTACTCCAGAGGAATGCGTCGAAGTCCAGGCAGGGATGCCGGTGGGAGGTCGGCCGCAGGGGACATCCGCCGGAGAGTCCTGCTCACTCTCGATGATCTGGCGGTGGATGGACGAGCGTTGTGTGCGGAAGAGGGTGTTGTAGGCGGGATCGTCTGTGAGGTCGTCGGGGCAGTGATCTGGAATCGGCTCGAACGGCAGAGCCTGGCACGGCTCGCACCCCTGCGAGCGCATGGCGTCCGCTGTCTGAGCAAGGTCGAGCAGGTCTGACTGTGGGGGGTCGGAGTTGGCCAGCACAGGTTCGGCCTGTGCCAGGTAGTCCGACTGCTGGTTGCGGCACAGGACGGCTCGGGCGATACCGTCGCAGCCACCGGTTCCGCTGGCGCGCTTGAGGCACACGGCCGGCGAGACCGCGCAAGGAGGGGGGCTGTGGCACGCGGTATCGAAGAACGACGCGTTGTACGCGCACCAGTAGTTGTTGGAAACTGCGGACATCTCCCAGACGAAGCCGTTGCCGTAGACATCGCACATCACGGAATCGATGAAGTCGGTCCCGATGTAGTCCTCGCACGACACGAGCCTCAGTTCGGGAGCACCCCCCGCGCAGACCTGGCTCGGCGGAGCGGTGGTTTGAACCACGTAGCAGGTGGGAAACTCGTTGCGGGGAATCGTGTCGTCGGGGCATGTCCAGGAGCGGCGAGTCTCGGCTCTGCACCAGTCAAGGCTCACTTGGAGGCCGACCTCGCAGGTGCGCAGTTGGAGCGTCCAGCACTCCGTCCCAGCGCGTATCACTGCGAACCCGGTTAGGGACACGCAGTGGTTGTACATCTCGAGGTCGGAGTCGTTCACCCGCTCTTCGCAGAACTCGGGGTAGGAGGTCTCGGTGAAGTCGGTCGAGGCCTGCATCTGCTGCGGGGCCTCGCCCCTGGCGCGGCGGATGTCGTTGTACGGGCTGGACGGGCACGCCGGCCCATGGAATCTGCACAGGTTGCCATCCGGTGTCCAGCCCGCGTCGCAGTCCAGGGGCTCGCCGTCGACCACGAACGGGGACCGGTTCTGGGCGTGGGCCTGCGACTCGCTCGCGAGGCGCTCGGCAGGACCGGGTAGAAGGCCCGGCTGCAGCGGAGCGACCAGGATCGCCAGCAGCAGGACGGCACCGAGGAGCAGGCGGTTGCAGACCGTATGCAGCACCGGTCGGCTGGAGCGGCGGCGGATCATGGCTGCCAGTCCTTGGGGCACTCGTCGGGGCCGTCGGGCGGGGGAGACTCGCAGATGCCGTCGGCGGTGAGGGCCACGCCCACCGGCGCCCAGACCCGGCCTTCGTCTATCCACTCCTGTACTTGGTCCTCCCATTCGAGGATCCAGCCCTTCAGGGCGGCGCAGTCGCCCGCCGACCGGCTGGTGGCGTTCGAGACCCGGTAGTAGATGTCGACCACCTGGTCCTCCAGCCCGCGCGACAGCGACAGCCGGTAGGCATGAAGGCGGGCCGCACCGGGGTCGGGTTCGCTGGCGGACCCACCGTCGGGTCCGGCGTCAGCGGCGGCTGCGCAGGCGACGGCCACGACCGCCGTCTCGCTGCCTCCTACGAGCGTCACCTCATCGGGGTAGGCGGTCGGACCGGTTTCCCGAGTTCCGTTACGGATGTGCGACGCGAGCAGGCTCAGGACTTCGGATCGGGCCGGGTCCACAGAGGCGGTGGCCACGCAGAGCTGCGACAGTGGCTTCGGGTCGGCCAAGGCTCGGGAGAGTTGGTGCTCGTAGCGCATCACCGCCAGGGCGGCCGCGGTGGCCGAGTCGCCCAAGACGGCCGGATCGGCGCCAGCCGAGATGGGCTCGGCGATGCCGTCGAGTTCCCAGGCGGTGTCGCACGCCTCGGGCGGGAACGCCCAGTCGAATTCGGACGTCCACACGGGCAGGTGCTGGGCCCTGAGCCGGCCCAAGGCGGTGGTGGGCTCGGCGCCCGGGTCGAGGAACGCGACCGAGCTGTCAACCGGGGGCACCTCCACCAGCGACCGGCGTCTCGCGCCGTCCGCAGCCGTGTCGCTGTCGGATGTCCCAGCACCGCTGGAGGCAGCTACTTCGCGGTTCCCTGCCGCGCATGCGGCTGCGGCCAGCACCGCGATCAGCGCCAGCGCGGCCGGTGCGCCCTGTCTGGCTCTGGGCACCGCGGTTGTGGTCCTGGTCCGAGTGCAGCCACTCTTGCGATCCCGGCTCGGTTAGCGGGCCTGGGTTCCGAAGCGGACGGCGGCTTCCATCGAGTCGAACCGGCGCAGCACCTCGCTCTCCACGGCCCGCACCTCCGGATCGTCGGGTTGGCGCGGGCGGGGCAGGTCGATGGGGATGTCGTCGAACACAACGCCACCGGGCCGCAGCATCAGGATCCGGTCGGCCAGCTCCACCGCCTCCGACACGTCGTGGGTGACGAACAGCGCGGTCTTGCGGGTGTGCAGCCACACCCTCTGGAGGTACTCGCGCAGCGACCGTCCGGTGAGGGCGTCCATGTGGCTGAAGGGCTCGTCCATCAGCAGGATGTCGGGGTTCACCAGGAAGGCCCGGGCGATGCCGACGCGCTGCTGCATACCCGCCGACAGCTGCGACGGGTACAGGTGGGCGACCTCGTTGAGCCCCACCATGGTCAGGTAGAACTCGGCCTCTCGCTTGGCCCGGTCCGACTTGCGGTCCTGGACGTACAGCATGTTGTTGAGCACGGTGCGCCACGGCAGCAGCCGGGGCTCCTGGAACACGTAGCCGACCCGGGCGGGCACGCCGTCCTGAACGGTCCTCACCGATCCGGAGGTGGGAGTCTCCACGCCGGCCACGATGTTGAGCAGCGTGGTCTTGCCGCTGCCCGAGGGGCCGAGCACGGCCACGAACACGTTGCCGGTGACCGACATGTTGACCCCTCCGAGGGCCTGCACCCGGTGGGGGTGGGTGGTGGTCGGGGGGTAGATCTTGGTCAGGTTCTCTATCAGGACTGTCGCCATGTGTCCTTCCTTGGTCGGTGCGGTCTTGTGCTCATGCGCCCCAGTCGTCGGCGAACGTGAGCGTCTCCTTCTGGTTCCACTCGAACGCGTGGCGCTCGAGGCGTCGCAGGATGAGCCGGTCGAGCACGGTGATCAGCAGAACGAACAGGAACACCCAGCCCACGAAGCCCGGGTAGCGCAATGCGTCGTACCAGAAGCGGGCCCGCCAGCCGACCCCGTTGGTGGCCCCGAACCACTCCACGATCAGCAGGCTGTTCCATCCGGTGGTGAAGGCCAGCCGCATCCCGGTGAAGGCATTGGGAAGGGTCCCGCCCAACTGAAGGTCGAGGATCCGGCTGCGGCGGGACACCTTGTACGACTGGGACATCTCGATAAGCGCCGGGTCGATGTTGCGCACGCCGGCGCTGAGGTTGATGGCCACGAACGGGACGGCCGTCAGCGCCACGGCCACGATCGGGGCAGTTGACGTGAGCCCGAACCACAGAGACGCCAGGAAGGCCCACACCACCGCGGGCAGCGCCAACAGCACGAGCGTGGTGTCGTTGAGCAGCCCCCGGATCCAGGTGGAGGAGCCGATCAACAGTCCCAGAATCGCCCCGGCGGGGATGCCGATGGCCAGTCCGATGGCGTAGCGCTGCAAGCTGAGTCCGAGCGGTCCCCAGAACTCGCCGACCAGCATCCCGCCGTGGGAGCCGCCGGTGACCTCGGTGACCATGAACGACACGACCAGCTCGATGCTCGGAACCCTGTCGCTGGTCACGGTGAGGTACTGCCACACGGCGAGCAGGACGGCGAAGGCTGTCAGTTGCACCACCCACGGCCGGCGCAGCACCCGGCGCGGCGCGGGGATCATGCGGTTGCCGGGCCTCGGGAGCTGCTCCTCACCAAGGGCGGGAAGATCCTGGAACCCGCTGGCATAGGGCGTGGGCTGTTGCGGCCTCGGCGGGTCGAGGGTGCCGCGAGGGGCGTGGCCCACGGGTTCTTGCGGCCTCGGAGGGGGTGGGGTGTGCTGTGGGGTGTCGGTCATGGCGTTGTTGGGCCTCGGTGTCTGCGGGCGCTACCTGGCGCGTGCCTGTAGTCGGTTCTCGATCTGGCGGAAGACGAGGTTCTCGAAGATGAGCATCACGGCGATGAACAGCACCGTCCAGGCGAGCATCGCCCGCACGTTGTAACTCTCGAAGCTGCGACGGATCTGGAATCCGACCCCCTCGGAGGCGGCGAAGATCTCGGCGAGGAGCTCCATGCGCCACGCCACCGCGAAGGCCAGCCGGGCACCGGTCAGCATCGAGATGACGGACGAGGGCAGCAGGACCCCAACGACGATCTGGGACCGGGTTCGCCCGAAGGACTCGCTCATCACGATTAGGTTCTTCTCAACCCCCGAGAGGCCCTGGGCCACGTTCATGACCATGTAGGGCGTTGCGACCAGCGCGGTCGCGATGGTGGGTCCCAGCGACGACACCCCGAACACGAACAGGGTGAGAACAGCCAAGCTCACGATGGGGGTGCTCACCACCAAACCGACGATGGTGCGAAGCAGCGTCCGCCACCAGGCGTAGTGGGCGATGAGCCAGCCCAATCCGGAGCTCACAACGATCGCGAGCAGGAAGCCGCCCAGCACTCTGATGAGGGTGGCTTGGATGTTGGTGCCGAAGCCCCCCTCGGTGATGACAGCCCAGACCTCGCGGGCCACGGTGTGGGGCTCAGGGAGTTGCTGGGGATTGAAGACCAGCCTCGAGAACACGTACCAGACGGCGACGAAGGCGCTCCAGCCGATGAGGACGCTGAACCGGAACAGCCAGCGGCGCACGACCGTCCGGCGCATCTCTCGCACCGAGAGAGCCGAGATGGCGTCAGGCGTGATGGCGGGGACTGTCGTCATTGCCTCGTCCTCCTAGGGGTCCACCGAGAGCGACAGGTCGAGCAGCGGTGTGCTGGCGTCCTCGGGCACCAGCCCGGCGCTGTGCATCCAGGCGAACACGCCGTCCTGGATGGCCGCGTTCTCCTGAGTCAGATAGACCGACGGCACTACCCAGTCGTGTTCGTTCACGCGGCGACTCAACCAGTCGATTTCCTCGTCCGTCTGCACCGAGAACAGGTGCGGGTAGTCGACGATCAGCTGTCCCTTGGCGGTTGCCCAATGCTCCAGTCCCGTCTGCCAGAGTTCCAGCAGCGCCCCGGCGGCGTCACTGTTGCGGTCAAGCCATTGCTTGTCGGCCACCAGTGCGTCCGCGATCGGCCTCGACGCAGCGTCGCCGATCACCTCCTCGGCATAGACCTCAGCCGCGGACCGGCCTCCGTACAGCGGGCGCAGCAAGCCCTCGGCGAAGTACGAGGCGCTCAGATCCGGAACACAGATGCATGCATCGACGTCGCCGCTCATCACGAGTTGGCCAACGCTGGCGGGCTCCACCACCATCACGTCGAAGTCGGGACTGCCCGCCCGGAACTCCAAGCCGTGCACGGAGTCGGCGATGAGGTCCCACAGCAGTGTGCGGCCCAGGGAGCTGTCAACCGTGATCGTGGTCTCGACCAGATCGTCCAGCGTCTCGGCTCTCGAAGTGCGCTTCACGGCCAAGATGCTGCGGTCGGCCGTGAACTGACCGAATATCACCGGCTCCAGACCCGACTGCTCGGCGAACTGCGGCGCTTCCAGCGCGTTGATCACCACGACGTCGGCGTGGCCGCCGGCGAACGCGGAGAACGGGTCGAAGGGGTTGCTCGCTTCGATCCGGATGTTGTGCGTAGCCTGCGCCCGGGCGACCATGCCCGAGTCCTCGAGCCACTCCCACACCGGGTCCGGAGCCAGCGCGAGGCGGACCGGCACCGGTCGGGTCGCCTGGCCGGAGGTCCCAGCGGCCGTCTGTTGCACGGTGCCCGAGGAACTGCCGCCGCAAGCGGCCATCAGCAGCAGTGTGGCGGCAAGGACCGCTCCAGGGGTCGACAGGGTGGAACGAACGGTCACAGCAGGCCTATCCGTCCCTGCGCGTGCGGGTTGTCCCGGCCCGTCATCGAGCCGGGGGCATGAGCCAGTCGGTGGTCGAGCGCATGCACCCCCAATAATTGAGCACGCAATCCACATCGGGCTGCAGGACTCGGAAGCGCTCAGCTCCGCTGCGGTTCGCGGGAGAGAAGGTGATGAGACCGCCGTACGGGGCGTCGTAGTGTGTGTCGTTCAGGGCCGCGACGACAGAATCGTTGGTGGTCGGCCCGGTCACCCGGGTCAGGGCGCCGAACGACACGTCCAGGTAGTCGCAGATCGAGGTGATCAGGTTCCAGGCGTCGCTGTGGGGCCGGTGCGCGAACGGGGACGCCTCCACCGAGGTGTTGCGCAGGGTGATGCATCCCTGGTCCAGCGCCGGAACTTCGTCGCCGGCGGCTCTGCGGGCACTGACCTGCACCAGGTTCCGGGCCTGTCGCTCGGGGGCGTCGGCCATCACGATGCTCGCCGGCTGGATGTCGTTGGCGATCCATGTCGGGGTCCAGTCGATCCTCTCGGCGGCCCGCATCATGCGGCGCAGGTCGGACCAACTGGAAGTAGCGATCACTGCAGTCACGCCGACGTCCCTGAATCGGGTGGCCGCGTCGCTGTAGAACCCCTCGATCTGCGTGAACAGTGCCGCCAGCTGGGGCGGGAGGGATGCGAGGTTCTGTTGAGCCTGCTCGATCTCGTCCTCGGTCAGGCCGGTCTCGAGGAGGCGAACCTGCTTCTCAGACAGCAGCAGTTGCAGGTCTCCGTACTCCGGCGGGATGTCGGCTGTGGCGGCATGTTTAAGTTCTAGGCGCCTTATGCGCTCCTCTGCGGCGATGACTCCCATCCCGGCGCTGGCGCCGGTGCCCTGCAGCAGACCGATGAGGTCGTTGTCGCCGATGACTCCGGCACTGACAGCGGCGCGCAGGCTGCGGGCCATGAGCTGCTCGACGGTACCGTCGTCGATGAACAGCCACCTCGTCGTTCGGACGAAGGTCGATGCCGGGGTGGACGAGTACAGGCCGATGGTGGGGATCCGCGCGCCGATGGTGGCGCACTCGAGCGTGACGTCCAGCAGCGTGAGCGTGAAGAAGAGGACCGGTTGGCGCTGGGGCATGTCGGTGCAGATGTGGGTGAAGCTGCCCACCGGGTCGGCCAGGCTCCACAGGTAGGTCGCCAACTCGACACAGCGCCCATTGATCCCGCCGTTGAAGTTCACCTGGTTGACGTAGGCCGTGATGATGAGGCTGGGATCCTCGACCACGATCGCTTCGAGGCCGATGGCCTCCAGTTCGTTCAAGTTTGCGCCCACGTAGGCGACGGTGACGGGCTCTGCGCCGGCTGCGTCGGGCTGGTCGCACGGGTTGCGGCCTTGGATCGCTAGGGGGTCGCCGCCCGCCGCGGCGATTCCCGCGCCGATCCTGGTTGACAGCGGATCGCTGGAGGGTGCGACCACCCCGGCCGCGGCCTCGGAATCGTTCCCCTGCACCGCGGATGTGCCGTCGTTACCCCCGCCACAAGCGGCCGCGGTGACGCACAGCGCGCTCAGGGCGCCGACCGCCGCCAGCGTCGCGCGCGGTGGCCTCCTGAGCACCCGACGTGATGACGCCATGGGACCTGGCACGGAAGCGGCAGTCAAGAGTCCCATCTAGAACCTCGGGGGAGCGAGCAGCGCCGGGTCCGGGACTTCGCTCAACAACTGCATCATGGCCGGGGCCATCACCTGGGCCGCGGCCATCGTGCACGCGATCGGATGCACGACGGCCGTGGTGGTCTCGTCGACATGGATTCGCCACGGCCACCGGGCCGCCACCGACGACGTGGCCCCGACGAGGGCCAGACGCGACCCCGGTGCGGCGGCCACCTGGCCGGCACGCTGTATGAGCAGGTCGTTGCCGGGACCGACCACCAATACGTCGAGGGAGGTGCCGCTGCCGGTCTGAGCGGTGGTGAGGAGCTCCTCCAGTGCGGGGGAGTCGAAGCTGGTGGAGTGCACCTTCTCCCAGCCGACCAGGCCGGCCGGAACATCCATTCCCACGGTGATGACACGGATGTCCCCCGCAAGCGGGGAGGTTCCGAGCGTGCCGACGATGGCGTTGAGCAGATTGACCGACGGCGAGCCCGGCCCCGACACGATTAGGCATCCGATCTCCTCGATGTTCAACATCAGGGGGCCTTCGACGGTGTCGCCCACCGGCACGAGGGCGGGACACAGCGAGGGTCCCTGCCCGGCGGCGTCGAGGTCCTCGATCGTGACCCCCGGCGGCAGCTCCAGCACATGGCCCAGCGACGCCGCCTGCCATCCCTCCGGCGCCTCGATCGGCCGGCTGAGGAGCACCTCGAATCCGTAGGTGCCGACTCGCACAGCCAGAACGGCGGGCTTCTCTCGCAGGCGCCCGACGGTAACGGCCCGCAACTGGCGCATGGCGGCCTCGATGAGGTTGAGCGTGTCGACGCGGGCGCTCCGCCTGAGGGACTCCTCCATCGGGTCCACCACCGCCGGTTGCCCGCCGCGGCGACGACGGATCCGTGACAATTGGAACAGCATCATCGCATCGCCGATCG
This sequence comes from Candidatus Aldehydirespirator sp., assembly GCA_965220645.1. Lineage (GTDB taxonomy): Bacteria > Actinomycetota > Acidimicrobiia > Acidimicrobiales > Aldehydirespiratoraceae > Aldehydirespirator. Next base: position 563,402 of record OZ244836.1, read on the forward strand.
CGGTGCCGGCCAGGCTGCGGTTCGAGGAGCTGACGGCCTGAGCCTCGGCCGCGGCGGCAGTGTCGTCGGCGCCCATCAGCGAGGGCATGAACGTCGGCATGCGCGGGGCTTCGGCCTCGACGTACGGCGCCTCCGGCTCGATAGGGCCGAGGTCGACACCCGAGGCCCCCGTGGTTGCGGGCGGGAGGGGTTCGTGGGCTGCGGGCTGCGGTTCGTATGCGGGTGGTTCGTATACGGGTGGTGGTGCGTCGGGCGGTGGTGCGGGCGGTTCGTATGCGGGTGGTGGTGCGTCGGGCGGTGGTGCGGGCGGTTCGTATGCGGGTGGTGGTGCCGGTGGTTCGTATGCGGGCGGTTCGTATATGGGTGGTGGTGAGTCGGGTGGTGGTGAGTCGGGTGGTGGTGAGGGTGGTTCGTATATGGGTAGGGGTTCGTGGGCTGCGGGCGGCGGTTCGTATATGGGTGGTGGTGAGTCGGGTGGTGGTGAGGGTGGTTCGTATGCGGGCGGTGGCTCGTGGGCCAGGGGAGGTGGTGACGGGTCCTCGGCGGCCGGTGGTGTGATCGGTGTTGCCGGCTGGTCGTCGGTAGGAGCGAGTGCTGGCTCGCCTTCGGCGGGACTCGGTGAGGGGGACGGGACCTCGTCGGGGGGTGGACCAAATGCGATGGCGGGTTCGGCTTCGGGTGCGGTGGCCGGTTCGTGTTGGGGTTCGGCTTCGGGTGCGGTGGCCGGTTCGTGTTGGGGTTCGGCTTCGGGTGCGGTGGCCGGTTCGTGTTGGGGTTCGGCTTCGGGTGCGGTGGCCGGTTCGTGTTGGGGTTCGGCTTCGGGTTCAGGTGATGTGACGGCGCCCTTGACGGACTCGGGAGCGGCGAGATGCTCTGGCCAGGCAAGATCTCCGGCGTCGAGTTGGGAGCCGCTGGTCAGCCCTCTCCAGAACGGGACGACCTCCTCGGGCGTCGGCTCCCGGCCCCACGCAGTGAACAGGAACTTCTCGGCGAGAGTCCACAGGTACACCGGGTCGGGCTTGCCCCAGGGCAGGGGGTCGCCCGGCAGCGCGAGCGCGGTCCCGGTTGGAAGCACGGTGTCCGGCCCCGCGTCCGCGACTCCCGGGCCGGCGACGTTCAGCGCCCGCAGTTCCTCCCATCGCCTCGGTGTCTGCAGGAACTGCGCCGAGATGCTGCGCAGCGTGTCCTCGGCGCGGGCGAAGTAGTAGGCCCGAACCGGAACGATCATGGGGGGCTCGACCGGGGATCCACCGGGGGAACGGTCGACGATCTCGGCGTCGGACACGGTGTCGTGGGGCTCCGTTTCCTCGTACACCTCGTCGAACTCGACGCCGCCGTCGAACCCGATGCTGCCGTCGAACCCGGTGTTGTCGCTGCCGACCATGGCGGCTTCCTCGGCGTCGGGGGTCGTGCCCCGCCTGAGCAGGTTCGACACCAGCAACCCCACGCTGCCGATCCAGCCGAGTAGGAGGACCAACGAGACAATGTTGATGACCGCTCCGCTCGGATAGGTCCCTTCGTCGATGTTGGAGCGGGCTTCGGACCAATCAGACGGCAGGGCCATCTCGGGTGCACCGAGCAAGAGGAGCGCGGCTGCCGGAACGCCTACGATTACGAGGGAAAGAAGCGTGTACAGCTGGGCCGGGTCGAGTGAGCGTCTCACTGCCGCTCACTGATGGTTGGGCTCGCCGAGGGGCGTTCCGGGACAGGCCAGCTATACCCAGCCGGAGGGTTGTACAGGAGCAACGGTTCTCCAGTAAAAGCGAGTCTTCAAAGAGTGAATGATTTGTTGAATGCGATTGTAACGAATGTTGCGCGACTGTGCTCAACCCGCTTGGGTCAGCGGACAGACCCTCAAGTAGTGCAGGGTGCTGACCTCACCGCTCGGCAGCACCAGCCGGGCCTCGGCCGCCCCCACCGCCGCGATGGTCTGCCGACCCCTTATGAGACGCATGGCGGAGCGATAGACGTAGCGGGAGACGATGGTGGCCTCCACCCGACTGCCCACACAGTCGAGATAGGCCACATGCACATCCTGGCCGTAGATCAGTCCCGTCTGGCCAACGCGGGCTTGGGCCGCGTCCTCGGCTTGTTCGAGGGTGCCACCACTGGCGATGGTCGCTGCGGCCACCCGGGCGGCCTCGTTGGCCGCGTGGACGGCGTCCTGGCGGGCAGCGATGACGCGGGGTCCGTCGTATGCGAGGCCGCCAAGGAACAGCAGCGCGGCCACGATCACGGCGACGAACACCGAGTAGTCGCCGCGCTGGTCTGGGCTCCGTGCTCCGGCTGCTGGACTCATCATGCGCCCGTCCGGTACCGGTAGGGGTCGATCGTGGCCGTTCCGACGACCGTGCGCTCTGTGTCGAAGCTCGGCAGGCCGAAGCCGCCCAGAATCCGGGGCGGGATGGCGCATGTCAGGTACACGTGCACCATCCCCCCGGGCGGTACCGCCGGGTAGTTGCCGTCGGCATCCGCGTCGTTCGAGACGAGGTCGCCGTCTACGTCTTCGAATAGAACGGTGCTGTCGGCAACGAGGTCGTTGTTGCAGGACACTCGGTTGTGGGTGTTGTTGCTCTCCGCGGCGCGGATGCTGGCCTGGGCCACCTCCTGCGCGCCGTGCTGTCCTCCGGTGTAGTAACAGCACAGGGAGGCCATGAACGCGGTTCGGTTGGCGGCTGCCTGAAGCGACTGCTCGATCCGGGACGACTCGGCCACCAACTGGAGCACCATGACGGTGGCCACCAGCATCGGGAAGAGGATGGCCACACCGATGGTCATGCCCGAGCCGGCCTCGCCGCGCTTGCGCCAGGTGGTCAGCATTGCCAGGGGTCGGTGCCCGACAGATCCGACGCCGGGACATCGTCGAGCGGCCCGCAGGCCTCAGCGGTCACCTCCAAGCCGCCGAACACCGGCGTTATGGCGCCCCCGAACACGATCACGCTGACGATGCCCCGGTCGGCTTCGACGTCCACGGCCGGAGGGCGGGTCTCGATGATCGAGTTCCTGGAGGCGGCCATGGCGATGCGCGCCGCTAGGGCGCCTGCACACTCGCGTGCCGTCTCCATCGTTACGGGGTCGCCGTCGCATTCGCTCTCCCCCGGCCCGGCCGACTGCACCGCGGTTACGGCCGCGTCGGCAGCCGACTGCACCGCGGTGCGAGCCATGGCCAAGATCACGACATGGACGCCGATGAGGACCATGAACAGCACGCCCGTGAACAGGACCGCGGCCGGAAGCGCCTCACCGCGCTCGTCCTGCGGCCGCCCACCCGCCGCCAGCGGCAGGCCGGACTCGACTCCAGTACTCACGCCACAGTCAGCCCGAGCAGGATGAGCCAGCGCCTACCCGTCCGGGTCCACGCACCCGTCGGCCGTGTCCCACCGGTAGTCGTACTCCTCGCACAGCGCCTGAGTGCGGAACCGGCTCGGGTCGAAGGTGACCTGCTGCCGCTCCAAGTCGTCGGCAACCTCCCCGCCACGCGTGTAGATCACCGCCGAGATCGCCAGCGCGATCGCGATCAGCGTCGCCATGATGATCGCAGTCTGAAGCGCAATCCCCCGCTCATCCGAACGCACAGAAGCTGCCACCCGACGCATGCGGGAGTACGCCTCAGGCGGCGCGATGGCGCAGTCGGCGCTCACCTCCACGGCCCCACCTAACTGCAGGTCCCGTCGTCTGGCACGGTTGCCGGGTCGTTGTCGCCGTCGGTGTCGTTGTCGGTCCAAGTGTGAGCATGAGCAGGGTTGCCGTCGTTGGCCGTGTGGCACGCGGCCTGAGTGACGTGGCCTGTGTTTGCGTTGTGGACGGTCGTGCCCGGCGGTCCGCAACTACCGGTCCCACCTGGATTGTTCCATACGCCGCCGGCGATCCCGCAGCCGGTCTCGTTGCCGATCTGTGACCACCGGTCGGTCTCTTGCTCGAGGCGGTCGGTTTCCTCGCCCGCTCGGGTGAGAAGCACCGTGGCCACTGCGCCCGCGATGGCCAGAAGCACCACGATGATGATGATCGTCTGAAGGGCGATACCGCGCTCGTCGTCGCGAAGGCGCGATATCAGCAAAGAGATCATGTCGGTGCCGCGATCACAAGACTCCATAGTCTCCTAGGGACTATCCTGGTGGCCAACACCCTCCCTCTACGAAGTCGTCCGGGTCGGTAATTGCAGCGAAGGTGGCAGTCTCAGTCCATACGATCGACGAGGGCCGACCGCCAGCGATATTGCAGCCTGTGTAGCTGTTGACCCCCGTCCACCGGTCGGTCTCTTCTTCGAGGCGGTCGGTTTCCTCGCCGGCTCGGGTGAGCAGCACCGTGGCCACTGCGCCCGCGATGGCCAGCAGCACCACGATGATGATGATCGTCTGGAGAGCAATGCCTCGCTCGTCAACGACCAGCTTCGGCAAGCCACGGCGGGCAGCCAGGAACATGGCTCCGGCTGCGATGGGTGCCAATACAGAAACCAGAATTACAGCAGCCATAAGGCTCACCTGCCTCGTCGTCAGATCCAAGTGCCGACAAATTCATGCCCGACGTTCCGTACAGGCTAACACAGACGATTCTTACGAAACAACTCTTGCAGTCGAATCATCGGATGGGCCTGCTACTGGCGTTGTGGGCTGCGCTCGGCAGCGTCGGGAAGAGACCGTTCCCCAAGGCGACCCAGTTGATGGTGGCTGTGCGGCGGGAAGGAGCCGCCGCTGTCTGGCTACAGACCGGTGCTGAGCGGGGACGACTCGAGGATCCCGGCCAGGGGCGGGTAGCCCATCAGGATCATGAAGGCCCCGCCGATCAGCGCGAGGGGCGCACCCATCTTCTCGCCCGAGGAGGCCGCGGCCGCGTCGGCCTCCAACATCGCCTTGGAGCGGGCCGCCTCCACCTGGGCCAGGATCGCCTGGCGAGACCCGGCCCCAGTGGTGCCAGCCAGTTCCAGGGCGGAGCAGAACGGGTCGAGGAACCGCAGCCCTCGCTCGTCGGCCAGCCTGCGCAGTCCCGTCCACGGCGGCTCACCGCTGGCTGCCGCGGTCCGTAGAGCGTCGCTTATGGTCACGAACCCGGGCTGCTCGCTGTAGGACGCGGCCCTCGCCAACGCCGCGAACGTGTCGGCCCCGGCGGTCACCAGCTGGGCCACCAGCTCCAGCCACGACTCGGTGACCTGCTGGAACAGGACCCTCTCCTTGTTGGCCTCGGTCTTTAGGATCGAGTCGGGCAGCCACCAACCGCCCAGTGCCCCGATGCCGGCGGCGACCACGATGATGAGCGGCGGCAGCGACACTCCCAGAAGTGTGATGGCGAAGATCCCGCCGAAGGCCAGCAGCACCGCTCCGAGCACCAGACCGGCCATCTTGTGCAGGGCGTGGGTCTCGATGTCGCGACCCACCATGCGGGCGTCCTGGAGGAGCACCGCCTTGGCGTGCAGGTCCCGCCCGATCCGGCGGGCCGCCCGGTGGGTGGCTTCCTGCATGGCGCCGGAGTCCTCGTCTGCACCGGTCCCGAACCCAGACGAGGCCGAAGACTGCTCCCGAAGGGGCCGAGACCTGAGGCCCGTCACCATTATCAGCAGCCCGAGCCCGGCCATGGTTCCCAGTATGACCCCCATGGGCTACCGCTCCTCTGATGAGGCCGCGGCGGCGACGGCCCGGGTTGCCTCGTCGGCCTCTGCCGCAAGCAGCCGCACCGGGACACCCGACTCCGACAGCTTCAGCACCCAGAAGACGTTGCCGAAGATCAACACCCCCACGGCCAGGAGAACCGCCTGCCCCACCACGGAGCCGAAGGGATCGAAGAACGCCTTGTTCAACACGAACATGATCAGCACCGACACCACCGTGACCCCCACGATCGACACCACCTGCGTCCAGGTCCGGGCGTTGGCCACCTCGTTGCGCCGCCGCATCTCGACCTCGGCCCGCATGGCCCGGGCGGTTCCGTTGAAGGCCTCGCTCACCCGGGCGCCGGAGTCCCAGGCGATCTTCATGCCCAGCACGAGCCGGTCGGCGAAGGGCGAGTCCATCTCGGCGGCGAACCAGTCCAGCGCGGGCGGCAGACCCAGGGTGCGGGCGATCGACGCCATCTGCACAACGTGGGGGCGCAGCCGCGGCGGAGCCTGGTCGGCCGACAGGAGGATCGCCTCGAACAGCGAGCCGCTGGCCGCGACGAGGTCCCGGACCTGCTCGGTCCACTGCGAGTAGGCCTCAATCTCGTCGGTGAAGTCCCGGCGATTGCGGGGCGCCCGCCACATCACCGGGCCCATGACCCCGGCAGTGGTGCCCAGCAGGGCGGCGACCACCCACCCGGTGGCGTACCAGGCGCCGAAGCCCAGCGCCGGGCCCAGGCTCGCCATGACCAGGTAGTCGTTCGCCGACGACGACAGCTCGATGCTCGATACCCGCGACCGGAAGGCCTTCAGCCGGTTCTGGGAGTCGCGCGCCGGCCGCACCTGGAGGCCCAACACCATCGCCATCAGACCCACGCCGGCCAGCACGCCCAGCAGGACCACAGCGGGAGTGGTCATCCGCTTACTGGGACCGCTTGACCGGCGCGGGGGTCGGGAGGCCGGAGGGCCGGCTCGGACCGTCGGGAACCGCCGGGCGGGCCGGGTTAGCCGGGCGCGGAGGGGCCGGCGCCCGCTGGGTCTGCCCGGGGGGCGGTCCCACCGGCCGCGATGGAGCCAGGGGATGCTGCTGGGGCGGTCCCGGATGGGGATGCAACTGTGGCGGGTGTGGCTGGGGGAAGCCTGCAGGCGGAGGCGCCTGAGCCGGTTGCCGGTAGGGCTCACCCAGCACTGCGGGGTCGAAGCCGGATGCCATGAGTCGGGCGAGTGGTTCGCCGCCGGGTCTGAAGGGTTTGACGTATACGCCGATGCCGTTGGGGCCGGGGGCGAACACTTCTGAGGTGGTGACTTCGCCGTCGTGGTAGCCGGTGATCTCACGGATGGAGGTGATGGCTCGGCGCCCGTCGGGGAGCTTCTTGATGTACGCCAGCAGGTGCAGCACCTCGGAGATCTCGCGCAGCACCGAGTCGGGGGTGGGGGAGTCGGGCGAGCGCTGCGCGTAGATCAGCATCTTGTTGATGGCTGCCTTGGTGTTGCCCGCATGGATGGTGCCCAGCGACCCGTCGTTGCCGATGCCCATCGACTGGAGGAGCTGCATGACCTCGCCGCCCCGCACCTCGCCGACGATCACCCGGTCCGGTGACATCCGCAGCGCGGCCTTGCACAGGTCGTACATGGTGATCTCGCCCAAGCCCTCGGTGTTGGCCGTGCGGGTCTCGAGCGCCAGCGTGCGCTTGTGAAGGCCCGACGACCGCAGATGCAGCTCCAGGGTGTCCTCGATGGTGACGATGAGCTCGGACTGGGGAACCTCGGCCAGCAGCGATCGCAGCAGGGTGGTCTTGCCCGCGCCCGTGCCCCCGACCACCAGCATGTTGGTCGGGTCGGGGGGACGCACCGCGGCCCTCAGCAGCGCGGTCATCTTCGGGGTGACGGTGCCCGACTGTTCGAGTTGCTCCAGCGATGACCGCAGCATGCGGTGGCGGCGGATCACGATCGAGGTCCTCTCGGCCACCGCGGTCACCGCGAAGAGCCGGTGCCCCGAGGCCAGCCGCAGGTCGAGGATCGGCGCGGCGGTGTCGAAGCGACGCGAGGTATGGCCCGCGGTCGCCGCGAGGTGGCGGATCATCATGACCAGCTCCTCCTCGCTGCCGGCCAGGGCCGGGCCTGCGACGCGATCACCGTTGGCCAGCGACAGGATCACGTTGTCGTGTCCGAGGATGTGGATGTTCTCCACGTCCTCCCGCTCCAGCAGGGGCACCAGCGCGCCGCCTCCCATCAGGCCCCTGACATTGGATCGAAACTCCCTTTCGTCCTCGTCGGTCAGCCTGGGTTCGCCGACGATCAGGGCCGAGGTGTTGTGGTCGCGGACGATTCCCTCGGCGATTCCCATCAACTGCCGGTCGACGACATCGGCCGGCAGTTGCTGGCGCTCCAGTTCCAAGAACTGTTGGAGCAGCCTTGCGTGGGACCGTTGGAAGAGCGCTAGCCCCGGAGTCGTCTCTGCCATGAACTCGATGGACCGAGTGCGCTCACACGCCCCGGTTGTCGGCCGCCCGGTCCTCAGCCTTCGAGCCGTGCAATTTCGTGGCCCAATCCCGGAACGAACCAGTGGGCTTGATGTCCGGTGCTGGCGGAGGCTCATCTTCAAGCTGCTCCACCCCGGGGAGCGACTGGTCTGGGGGGCCCGGTGGTGGCTGCCCCTGAGAGGGCATCGAGGAATGGGGCTGGGGCATGTGGCCCGGCTGCTCGTGGGCGGGCACCGAGTAGTGAGTTGGCGGGTGAGCTTCGGGCTGCCGGGGTTCGTAGCCGGGTGGTGGTGGATGGTGTGGTTGTTCGTACGCCGGGGGATGTGACGGCGCATAGGACGCCGGAGGCGGAGGGGCATAGGCGGGAGCGCCTTCGGGCGGCACTCCCGGTTGGGGCTGGCCGTGGCCCTGGGGGGTGTCGAGCCACTCTGTCGGCGGCAGGTAGTTGGATTGCCCGCCGGGTGGTGGTTGCGGAGGTGGTGTGGGGTGGGTCGGCTGCTGGTAGCTGGGTGGTGGTTGCGGAGGTGGTGTGGGGTGGGTCGGCTGCTGGTAGTCGGGTGGTGGATGGTGTGGTTGTTCGTACGCCGCGGGAGCCCCTTGGCCGGTGGCGTCCGCCGGCTCCGCCCCGGGTTGGGGAGCGTCTTCCGCGGGGCGGAGCCGGCGCGACGGATCCGATGCGGGCGGCTGGGCGTACTGATACAGGTCCTCTGCCACCTGCTCCAGACTGATCCGCCACTTCTTGGACTTGCGCTTGTGGCGGTTCAGGAAGACGGACAGGTCCGCGGTCATGTCGGCGAGGTCCTCGATTTCCCCGCAGAACGTCATGCCGTACTTGGTGCGCCATTCCTCGGAGTCCATGGGGGACTTGCCGATGGTGACCGCGCAGCCGTGAGGGGAGTCATAGTCAGGATCTTGCGCGAGTACATCCGTGAGAAGACCGAGGCTTGAGAGCTGGCTGTCGCTGCGGCAGACGACGAGCACCCCGGCTGCCGCTGTCGTCAGCCCCGAGGCCGCGGTGTCGGCGGTGATCCGCCCCCCGTCGACAATCACCGCGATCTCTTTCTCGGCGATCGTTCGAAGCTCCTGGGAGGAGTCGGCGAAGGTGCGGAAGATTCCGGCCGCACCCGCGGGACTGCCTGGAGCCGGCATCACGTGCAAGTTCTCGAACAGCACGTCCTGGGCGTGATCGATCAGATGGTTGCTGAGAACCGGCAGGCCCGAAGCGACGAACGAGGCCGAACCGGGCGTGAATTGGATGCCGAGATTGTGGCTCAGCGAGCCCCCCGCGGGGTCCGCCTCGATGAGCAGGACCTCGCGGTTGGTCGAGGCCCAGTGGGCAGCCAGGTGCATGGCCGTGGTGGAGGCTCCGGGCGAGCCCTGCGTGCTGTAGACGGTCAGCACGGGACCGGCCCGTCTCGGTCGGGCGCGCTACGGCCGCTCGCAGAGACCATGGTCATGACGGACCTCCGGCAGGCTCGAGCTCAGAATCAGGCAACGGCAGGACACCTGGAGCGATCGAGTCGCTGCCGGTCGCTCGCCCGTCGAGCGCAGCGACCAGGTCTTCGATGCTCAGGTCGAAGCCAAGTTTCAGCATGGTGCGGTCCGACGCCCCGGCGAACCGGTCCAGAGTGTCCTTGAGGGTGAGAGCCTCGTCCGGGGTGACGACATAGAAGAGGTCGTCGCCCTGCACGAACTCCAGCCGGAGCACGCCGATGAGACCGAGATCGCCCGATCCGTCCTCCGGTCCGGCCTCACGGCCCAGCAGAGCCACCGTGTCGCCGGCGGCGAGGGTGCCGAAGGGTGCATCCGCCGCAGACAGCTGAAGCTGGATCAGCACCCGGTTGGCTTCGGACTCCGACGACAGGGGCGGGGTCTCGAACAGGCCCGCGGTGATGAGCGTTCCGGCCGGGATCCGGCCGGTTGCCCACTTTCCGACCACCGAGCCGCTCTGATTCGCGGCGAGCGCTGAACCGGTGCCCACGTTCGCCTCAATGACGGCGAAGTCCGAGGCGCCGGCCACATCCCAGCGCTGGAAGGTTCGCGCCGCCATCAAGTACTCGCCTCGCTGGTCGACGCTGCGGAGGATGAACCAGAAGCCGAACCCGCACCCGAGCACCAACACGAGGCCGATCAAGGCCAGCCCGAGCCGTCGCCGCCTCTGTGGCCCACCGGGAAGCGCGACCTGCCGCCGGGGGGGACCGGGAGTCGCAAGGCGCTCTCTCGCCGAGGGCGGGGGGTTAGTCATGCCCTCACCGAGCGCGGCTGGCTACCCGCAGGGCCACCACTCGGGGATCGGTGATCAGGGACATAACAGATGGACACTCCGACAAATGGAACAGAACTCCGGTCAATCGGACGATTCTCTTGTTACTTAGATTACTAGTAAATTCGCTACTTGGAAAAATTCGGAACCATATTATGATTCTCGCTCCGTGCCTAGACCGCCCCGCAGAATCCGCGACTCGTTGTGGGCGTGACAGCGCTGATGGTCGGAGCAGCGGCCACGGTCTGGCTTGTAGCGGGCGTTCGTCTAGCGGTAGCCGACTGCCGAACCGGCCTGCTACCGACCCGGTTCATATGGCCCACCGTCGGGGCCGTCTGGGTGCTCTACGTGGCCGCGTCACTCTTGGCGGGCGAGCCGGACGGCCTAATCGGCGCGGCGCTCGGGGCCGGGGTTTGCGGGGCACTGCTGGCCGGGGTCTATTTCGTCCACCCTCCCGCGATGGGCTTCGGAGATGTCCGCCTGAGCGTCCTCAACGGCCTGCTTTGTGGGTGGTGGGGCTGGAAAGTCGCGCTGTGGGGCCTCACCGCAGGGTTCGTGCTGGCCCTGCCGGAGGCGCTGGTCGTCCTGGCTCGACACGGCAGGGGCGTCAGCCGACCGCTGGGCCCCTACCTCCTGGCCGGTACCGCGGCCGCGGTTGGCTGGGCGGCCGCGACCCACGGGCTCGTGCCGGGGCGCTAGCCGCTATCCAGGGCGAGCCGGTCCGTCGTCAGGCTCAGGCGAGCATCTCGAAGTACTGGACCTCCACCATCAGCGGCAGCAGGTAGCGGACGTAGAAACTGTGCAGCTTCAGCACGCCGAAGTCTTCGACCTCGTAGTCCATCACGTCCACCCGGTCGTCGTCGGCGGCGAGGGCCTCGGCCCGGCGCAGGACCTCCTTGAGTTCCTCCAGACTGTCGACCGCCATCCCGAAGTGGTCGCCGCGGGGCGCCCGCATGGGGTTGTCGTCGGCGATGACGAACACGAACTGGTCATAGGACTGCACTCCCATCACCAGCCGCTTGCGGTCCTCGGTCATGGTGGGGTGCTCCCGCCAGCCGAACACCTCGCCGTAGAAGCGGGTGATCGCGGCTCGGCCCGCCTCGTCGAGCAGGTCGGCGGGCACGCTCATGGCGACGTGGTTGAAGCGGGACGGGCCCTTGAAGTCGGTGAGGCTCACGGTTGCACCAGTACCTTTCCGGCCACCTCGCCCGAACGCAGGCGGCCCATCACGTCGAGGATGCCATCGAGGCCGATCGGGTCGGGTTCTAGCAGCACATCCATGGGCAGGGCACCCGAGCCGATGAGTTCCAGCGCCGAGGACAGCCCGTCCGGGTCGTACTCGTAGGCGCCGGTTACCACGAGTTCGTTGAGGATAACCCGGTTGGTGTCGAGCCTCGGGTAGTCCATGCCGATGCCGACGATCACCATCGTGCCGCCCCCGGCCAGTTGAGTCAGCCCCGCCTGGGCCGCCTGGCGGGCGCCGGAGGTCTCGAACACCCAGCCGGCGGCGTCGGCCGGGACCTGGCCGGGATGGTCCGGCGTCTCGAGCTCATCGGCCGAGCGGACTGCGGCGCCCAGCCGCCGGGCCAGTTCCTGGCGCGGCTCCGACGGCTCGACCACGGTCACTTCCCCGTCGCGGGCCAGCAGCACGGCCACCACCGCCGCGCCGATCGGCCCGCAGCCGAACACCATCGCTCGGCCCCCGGGTGTGAACGAGCCCTGGGTGACGGCATGCATGGCCACCGCCAGCGGCTCGGCGTAGGCGGCCTCCCTCAGGCCGACGGTGTCGGGAACGACGGTGAGGTTGCGGCGGTCGGTGACCAGGTAACGGGCGAACGCGCCTGAGTGGTCGTCGTCTATTCCGGCGAGGGGCCTCTGGAGGCACAGACCCGGCTGCCCCGCCCGGCAGTGCTGGCAGCGGCCGCACTCGGTCCAGCCTCGGCCCACCACCGCGGTGCCCTCATCGATCCGGGCCTCGGAGCCGGAGCCGGCGCCGGCCACCCGGCCCGACCATTCGTGGCCGAAGACTGTGTCGGGCGTGCCCCACCCGTCGAGCACCATGTGGAGGTCGGTGCCGCACACCCCGCAATAGGCCACCTCCACCAGGACGTCGCGGGGTCCCAACGAGGGCAGGGGAACCTCGGTGATGTCCAGCTGACCTGGACGCCGGTAGACGGCGGCGGGCATCGTGCTGGCTGCGGATGTCATGGGTCGCTCCCCGGGGAGGTGCCGGACGCGTCTGCGAGGCGCGCTCGCAGGTTCATCCGGTCCACTTTGCCAGAAGCCATCACCGGAAGCTCCTCCACCACCTCGATCCGCTCGGGTGTGATGAAGCGAGCGGCCCCCCGCTGGGCGAACCATGCCCGGCAATCGGTCAGGTCGAACCCCTCGGGCGCCACCACGAACGCAGCCACCCGCTCACCGAGCCGGTGATCGGGTTCGGCCACCGCCGCAGCCTGCAGCACGGCCGGATGGGCCTCCAGGTGCTGTTCCACCTCGGTTGCCGAGATGTTCTCGCCGCTGCGGATGATCCGGTCGCCGAGCCTGCCCGTAATGATGATCCAGCCGTCGTCGATAGTGGCCAGGTCGCCGGTGCGGAACCAGCCGTCGACGAACGCTGCCCTGGTGTCGGCTGGATCGAGATATCGACGGGCCAGTTCCGGCCCGGACACCAGGAGCTCGCCATCCTCGTCCACCCGCAGCCGGGCATCCCCGAAGGCCCGCCCATCGGTGAGGATCATCCTGTCGACCGGGTCGTCGAACCGGGAGGTGGCGATGGTGGGCGCCTCGGTGGAGCCGTAGGAGCGCTTCACCACCACCCCCAGCGTGGCTGTGGCCCGATGGCAGAAGGCCGGCGTCACCCCTGCTCCACCGCAGGAGATCATCCGCAGTGTCGCAGTGCGGGCGGTGTCGAAGGCATCGCAGTCCATGAGGGTCGTGAACAGTGTCGGTGGCCCCACCATGTAGGTGACCGACTCCCGCTCGATCAGGCTCAGGGCTGCTTCCGGGTCCCAGCGGGGCATCAGCACCGTCTTCATGCCCATCGCTCCGGGTATCAGCACGCCGTGCAGCAGTCCGGCGACATGGGCCAGCGGGGACGGCACGAGGGCGCAGTCGACTCCGGTCAGGCCGTGAGCCTCCGACAGCTGGCTTACCTTGTAGCTCAAGCTGCGGTGGGTGTGGACCACCCCCCGCGGCGAGCCGGTGGACCCCGAGGTGAACATCACCACTGCATCGGCGTCGTCGGCCTGCGGCGTCGGCGCGGCAGCCGGCGCCAAGGACGCCTCCACCGCCAAGCCGTCCAGCGTCGTGAACCGGTGGGAACCAATTGGGGGAGAGCCGGGCTCGGCGATGGTCACTACCGGTCGAGCCTGCTCCAGAGCCCGGCTCAACTGGTGCGAGCCCGCCGCGGGGTGCAACGCCACCGCCACCGCGCCGATCCGCCAGCAAGCCCGGTACGCGACCACGCTGTCGATGCCGACCGGCAACCGGAACGCCACCCGGCCACCCGGCCGTGTGCCTCGCTCGTCCAGGGCGTCCGCAACCCTCCGCACCCGGCGCTCCACGTCAGCGGTGGAGAATCGGCCGCCGTCATCAACGACGAGGTCATCTCGGCCGAGTACCCCTGTGAGCAGGCCGTCTAACGTCGTCCGGGGCGTTTGGTCGCGCTTTCCTGTCATATGCGCGGGCAAGCGCGAACAGAGTCGGGAGGACTCATCCTCAGTCGTCGAAGCCGATCGGTTCGTCGCCGGTGAACACGATCTCGCGGCCGGCCACCTTCCAGCCGTCGTCCCCCCGGCGAAGGACGTCGTAGTAGCGGCCGGTCTGGAGGATCTTGTTGTCCTTGGCCACGAAGGCGAAGTCCGTGGTGGCGGTGGCCTCGTCGCCGTGCACGTTGATGCGGGGCTCGCTGATCATGTGCTTGCCTCGGAGTTCCTCGGTCTGGAACGGCTCGATCACGGCCCGCATCTCGTTGCGGCCCCGAGTGCGGGTCCCCATCACCGCGAACCGGCAATCTACGGTGTACAGCGAGCCCCACTCGTCGAAGTAGCCGTCGTCGAGAACCTGGCAGCAAGCGGCCAGCACCTGGCGGATCGCGGCGGTGTCGATCAGCAGCCCGATCATGTCACTCGTCACGGCGGTTTCCAAGTCCCGTGCGCTCTTGTCCATACCTCGACGCTACCCGTCGCGGAGTCAGGCGCTGCCCCCAGTTGGGGGGAGCAGGCGTGCTGGGTCGTGAACGAGCGGCGCCAGTCGCGTCGCGGAGTCAGGCGCTGCCCCCAGTTGGGGGGAGATAGGGTCCGCGGCGGATGGACCTGTCGCTGTCGGCCGACGAGCGGGCGTTCGCACTCGAGGTGCGGACCTGGCTCGCCCGCAACACCGAGCGCCCCGACGCCGCTCTCAGTGGAGAAGAGGAGGTCGAATGGGGCCGCCGCTGGCAGGCCAAGCTCGCCGATGCCCGGATGGTTGCCATCTCGTGGCCCCAGTCGGTCGGGGGTCGGGGAGCGACCCCGGTGGAAGTGGCGCTCTACAACATGGAGTACGCCCGATCCGGCGCACCTCAGCCGGTCAACCGGGTGGGCATCAACCTGGCCGGGCCGACCCTGCTCGCCCACGGAACGCCCGCCCAGCAGCAGCGGTGGCTGCCGTCGATCCTCGACGCCAGCGAGATCTGGTGCCAGCTGTTCAGCGAACCCGACGCGGGATCGGACCTGGCGTCGCTGCGAAGCCGCGCCGAACCGGTAGCCGACGGATGGCTGGTGACCGGTGAGAAGGTGTGGACCTCATACGCCGGGTTCGCCGAGTGGGGGATCGCCCTCGTGCGCACTAACCCGGAGCTAGACGGAGCCCGCCATCGTGGCATCTCCTGCATGGTGATCAACATGGAGGCGGCCGGAGTGGAAGTCCGACCCCTGCGCCAGATCACCGGCGAGTCCGAGTTCAACCAGGTCGGCCTGCACGAGGTCTTCGTGCCCGCCGACTGCCTGGTGGGCGGACTGCACCAGGGATGGGCCGTGGCCGGCACCACCCTGGCCCACGAGCGGGGCACCGCCTACCCGTTCAAGGAACAGGTGGTGCATGAGGTCTACTTCGACGAGCTCATGGCCGACGACCGGGCCCTCGCCGCTCTGGCCGATCCGGTCGTCGCCGACCGCCTCGTCGACGCCTACGTGGCGCTGCGGCTGCTGCGCCTGCGGAACTACCGCACGCTGTCGGCTCTGGGCCGTGGCATCGAGCCCGGCCCCGACTCCAGCGTGGCCAAGCTGATCCACTCGTCGATGACTCGCCGGCTGTCGGCGGCGGCGCTGGACGTGCTCGGCGCAGAAGCGACCCTGTGGCCGTCGCCCGGCGGAGAACTCGCCGCGGGCACCTGGCAGCGCCAGTGGCTGTGGTCGAAGGCCGCCTCGATCGCGGGCGGCACCGACGAGATCCAGCGCACCATCATCGCCGAGCGCCTGCTGGGCCTGCCCCGCGGTTGAGCTTCGCAGGCTTCAACCTCGTGCCCACGCTGACCGCCATCGAGAACATCACCCTGCCGATCGAACTGGCCCGGCGCCAGCCCGACCAACAGTGGGTGGACAGTGTGATCGCAACCGTGGGCTTGGGCGATCGTCTGGCCCACCGACCCAGCGAACTGTCCGGCGGCCAGCAGCAGCGGGTGGCGGTGGCGAGGGCCCTGGCCAGCAGGCCGGAGGTCTCCTACCACTGAGTGAAGCGGTCGGCGAGCAGGCGACGCAGGGCCTGAAGGTCGATCTTGCCCGACTCCAGCCAGGGCAGGTCCTGCTGGTCGGCGAACACCGCGACATGGCGGGGAACCTTGTAGCTCGCGATCTCGGTACGCAGGCGTGCCTGCATGTTCTCCGCGCTGATCCGGGCACCCGGCTTGGCCACCACCGCGGCGGCCACTGCCTCGCCCCGGCCGTCAGCGGCGGGAACACCCACCACGAAGGCGTGCATCACGCTGGGCTGCTGCTCGATGGCCAGCTCCACCTCCCGGGGAGCCACGTTGGTGCCCGCAGCCTTGATTACCGTGCCCATGCGCCCCTCGAAGTAGAGATGCCCGTCGGCGTCGAGGTGGCCGCGGTCGCCGGTGCGATACCAGCCGCCCGGCTCGAACACGTCGACCGGATCGTGCTCCAGCAGTCCCAGCATCAGCGAGTAACCCCGGATCCAGATCTCCCCGGTCTTTCCAGCCGGCAGTTCCGCGCCGGTGCCCGGCTCGACGATGCGATGCTCGATGCCCGGCACGCTGCGGCCGAAGGAGCCCTCCTTGCCTTCGGGCAACTCGACGCTCAGCGGCTCTATCGAGTGCGGGCCGAGTGACTCGGTCATGCCGAGCGAGGTGGCCTTCCTCCGGGGGTCGCTGACTCGCAGGCTCGGCGGGAGCAGTTCGTCGGAGCTGCCGCCCCGGATGGACGACAGGTCGCGCTCGGCGAAGCTCGGATGCTCGACCAGTGCCTTGGCCGTGTGGGGCCAGCCCACGACGTGAGTTGCCCGGTGCCGTTCGATCAACTCCAGACTGGCACCGGGCTCGAACCGCTCCTCGAACAGCACCGTGGCGCCGGCGTGCATGGCGCTTACGAGGGTGTAGGACAGCCCGCCGACCCAGAACAGCGGCATGGGCGTGTAGAGCATGTCGCTGGCGACCAGGTCGCGGAACTGAAGCAGATTGAACGGGTGGACGATCACCGCGGCGTGGGAGTGCAGCACGCCCTTGGGCTCGGAGGTGCTGCCCGAGGTGTAGATGACCACCATCGGATCGCGGGGCTCCACTTCGCTGGTCGCCGCCTCGAACTGCTCGTCGGAGACCTCGTCCCATCGGGCCAGCAAGGCATCCATCGAACCGGCCCACGACGGCGTGGACCCGGTCCCGCTCCACATCCACACTGCTCGCAGGCACGGATGGCTGGCGCTGGCAACGGCCTCATGACGCTGCTCGGCCAGTCCACCAACGGACTGCTCCAGCCGGGCCCGGTAGTCGTGGTTCAAGTACGTGCCGGCGGTGAGCAGCACCTCGGCCTCGCAGTGGGCCAGCGCCCAGCTCAGTTCGCGAGCCTTGTAGAACGTGTTGAGCAGCACTACCAGCGCACCTATCCGGGCGGCGCCCAGCCATGCGACGACCCACGCCGGCCCGTTGGGGGCCAGCAGGCCCACCCGGCTGCCCCGGGTCACCCCGCTAGCCAGCAGCGCCCGTGACAGGTGCCTGGACTCGGCTTCCAAGTCCCGGTAGCTCAGCCGCCGCTCGCCCAGCAGCACCAGGTCGCGGTCCCCCCACTGCTCGCCCACATGCCGCACGAAACGATCCGCCGTCAGTTCATACCCCGGCTCCCGAAACCCCCGTTCGGCGTGCTGGTCACGCTGCTCCATGCCCCGAGCGTAGGGCGATCTCCTTGGACGGACCCGGCACGACCGGCTAGGCCGGGGGGTGGCACGGGGGCAAGGAATGGCGCCGGTCAGGCGCCAGGCCGCGCCCGTGACAAGACCCGCCGGCCGGGACAGAGCGATCCCCGACGGGCCAGAGCGACGGTAACCTAAGCGCACACATTCAGGCGGCAAGGAGGGAACCGTCGTGGCACGCGATCTCGGCTTTCCGGTATACGACTCCGACAACCACATGTACGAGACGGAGGACGCCTTCACCCGGCATCTGCCCGCCGACTACAAGGGTGCCATCCGCTACGTACAGGTCGACGGTCGCACCAAGATCGCCATCAAGGGCCTGATATCGGAGTACATCCCCAACCCCACCTTCGAGGTGGTGGCCGCTCCCGGCGCCCAGGAGGAGTACTACCGGAAGGGCAATCCGGACGGCAAGTCCCTGAGGGAGATCTTCGGCAAGCCGATCCGCTGCCCCGACTGGGCCCGCAACGCCGAGGCTCGCCTGCCTCACCTCGACGAGCTTGGCATCCAGGGCTCGCTCATGTTCCCGACACTGGCCAGCCTGCTCGAGGAGCGGATGCGCGACGACCCCGACCTGACCCACGTCGTGGTCCACTCCCTCAACGAGTGGATCCACGACGAGTGGACGTTCAACTATCACGACCGGATCTTCGCCACGCCCATCATCACCCTGCCCATCGTCGAGAAGGCCATCGAGGAACTGGAGTGGTGCCTGGATCGGGGCGCTCGCTGCATCCTGATCCGGCCGGCCCCGGCCTGGGGCCTGCGGGGTCCACGGTCGCCTGGCCTGCCCGAGTTCGATCCGTTCTGGGCCCGTGTGCAGGAGGCCGGCGTGCTGGTGGGCATGCACTCGTCGGACTCCGGCTATGCCGACTTGGCGTCGGTCTGGGAGGGCAAGACGGAGTTCCTGCCGTTCAAGCCCAACCCCCTGCGCTTGCTGGTGATGCAGAATCGGGCCATCAGCGACATGATGACCGCGATGATCTGCCACGGGGCCTTCACCCGCTTCCCGGACCTTCGTGTGGCCACCATCGAGAACGGCGGCACCTGGGTCAAGCCCCTGTTGGAGAAGCTGGAAGGGGTGTACAAGAAGCTGCCCCAGGACTTTCCCGAGCATCCCTTGGAGGCCTTCCGGCGCAACGTCTATGTCAACCCCTTCTGGGAGGACGCCTTCCAAGGGCTGATCGATGTCATGAGCCCCGACCGCATCCTGTTCGGCTCCGACTACCCCCATCCCGAGGGTCTGGGAGATCCCGTGAGCTTCTACGACGAGTTGCCGTCGTCGCTGTCGCGGGCCGACGCGGCCAAGATCATGGGCGGGAACCTGAAGGAACTGCTGGCGGTTTGACCGCCGGCGCGGACTCGGAACCCCTCGGATCACATTGATGGGCGGGCCTCTGGAGGGTGTCAGGGTCGTCGAGGTGGCGTCCTGGATGTTCGTGCCCTCCGGCGGGTCGGTGCTGGTGGACTGGGGTGCCGACGTCATCAAGGTTGAGAATCCCGCGGGCGGCGACCCGCAACGGGGTCTCATCACCTCCGGGCTGATCCCTGGCGGCACCGTGAACTTCATGGTCGAGCAGCCCAACCGGGGCAAGCGCTCAGTGGCGCTCAACATCGCCCACCCCGACGGCCGCGAGGCCCTGCTGAAGCTGGTCGAGACGGCCGATGTGTTCCTCACAAACTACCTGGAGCCGGTGCGGCGCCGCCTGGGCATCGACAACGAGGCGATCCTGGCCCGCAACCCGGACATCGTCATTGCCCGCGGCACCGGACAGGGTCCGGCCGGGCCCGACGCGGAGAAGGGCGGCTTCGACGGGGCCTCGTTCTGGGCCCGGGGTGGCGTGGCCGCGGTCTTCCCGCCCGACGGGGCCGGCTGGCCGCAGGGACAGCCCTCGCCCGCTTTCGGCGACGTGATGGGCGGCATGGCGCTGGCGGGCGCTATCGCCGCGGCACTGCTCAAGCGGGAGCGCACCGGCGAGTCGAGCGTGATCGACGTGTCGCTGCTGGCCACCGCGCTGTGGCAGATCTCTCCGCTGGTCGTGGCCGCGAGGCTGTTCGGGCTGACGTCATTGCCCCGGGGAGACCGGCGCAAGAACCCCAATCCCGGCGTGGGCGTGTTCCGCACCGCCGATGACCGCTACATCAGCCTGATACTGCTCCAGAGCGACCGCTACTGGGAGGACTTCGCGGCCCGGCTGGAGCAACCGATTTTGGTGAACGACGAGCGGTTCAACACATCCGAAGCCCGCTCGAAGAACGGGCCGGAGTGCATCGACATCATCGACGAGGCGTTCGCCGGGCGGACCCTGGACGAGTGGAAGGAACGCCTCGCCGACTTCGAGGGGGTGTGGACGCCGTTCCAGACCCTGGTCGAGCTCTACGACGACCCTCAGGTGGTGGCCAACTCCTACCTGCCCGCCATGGACAGCGCCTCCGGCGAGGCGGTGCAGCTCGTGGCCAGCCCGGCCCAGTTCGACGAGACCCCGGTTGAGGTCTCCCGGGCCCCCGAGTTGGGCGAGCACACCGAGCTGGTGCTGGCCGAGCTTGGGATCGACTGGGACGAGATCGCTGCTCTCAAGTCCGGCGGAGCCATCCTGTAGCCATGGAGAGTGCCGGCATGGACGCCGAGATGGACTATTCGGCGCCGCCGTACGACCAGTGGGACTCCGCTCAGCCTTACGGCCAGTGGGACCACGCCCGCCGGCACTGCCCCGTCATCCGGGAGGAGGGGTTCAGTTTCACCGAGGATCCGGCTCTTCCTAGGTTCACGATCACGACCTTCCAGGACGCCGACGAGGTGTTGCGGGACTGGCGTTCGTTCTCGGCGTCTATCAATGCGGAGGTCATGCGCCCCTACATGGGGGAGTTGATGCTGGGCCTCGACGGCGATGAGCATCGCCGCTACCGCAACCTGGTGGCCTACGCCTTCCGCCGCTCGACTCTGGAACGGTGGCGGGGTGAGTTGGTGGAGCTCGTGATCAAGCAGTTGCTGGACGGCATCGCTCCAGACGGGCGGGCCGATCTTGTGGCCCAGGTCACCAGCAAGTTCCCGGTTCAGGTGATTTGCGGGATCGTGGGCGTTCCGACAGAGGACCACGAGCAGTTCAACCAGTGGGCCGTGCGCATCAACTACGGACCGCTGAATCCAGAGGAGGGACGGGCCGCGTCGCAGGCCATGCGCGACTACCTGGAGCCGCTGGTGGGGGCCCGGCGGGCAGAGCCGACCGGCGACCTGCTGTCGGAGCTGGTCCACGCCGAGATCGACGACGCCCGGTTGACCGACGAGAAGATCTACGGGTTCCTGCGGTTGCTGCTACCAGCCGGGGCCGAGACCACCTACCGGGCCTTCGGATCGTGCCTGCTGGCCCTGCTGGACAGGCCCGAGGCGATGGCCCGGGTGCTGGCCGACCGCTCGCTGGTGCCGGCCGCGGTGGAGGAGACGCTGCGCTGGGAGACGTCGGTGACGATGGTGGCCCGGGTCGCGGCGGCCGACACCGAGATCGGCGGGTGCCCGGTGCCGGCCGGGTCGAGCGTCTCGGTCATCAACGGCTCGGCGTCGCACGACGAGGCTCGATGGGCCGACCCCGGCGAGTGGGACCTCGACCGGGAGCCCCAGCAACACATGGCCTTCGGCACGGGCCCACACCAGTGCCTCGGCATGCACCTGGCCCGCATGGAACTCGAGGTGGGGATCAACGCCGTGCTCGACCGCCTGCCCAACCTGCGCCTCGACCCCGACGCCGAGGCGCCGGTCATCAGCGGCTATGCCTTCCGCGGCCCACAGAAGCTGCCCGTCCTCTTCAACCCCGCCTGACCATCCCGAGCTTGTTCATTTTAGCTACGTTTCAGATCATTTAATTGCATTTATACGACCGCAGCCGTCGTCCGATCCGCCGTCAAGCTCGGAGGGCTAGGCGGGCGACTTTGCGGCGGTGGTGGGAGGCCGAGCCGAAGTGGAGTTCGCCAACCTTGGCCCGTCGCAGGAACAGGTGCAGGTCGTGCTCCCAGGTGTAGCCGATGCCGCCCGCCAATTGCAGTCCGTCCTGCACGCAGCGGCGCTGAGCCTCGCCCGCGGCCGCCTTGGCCATCGAGGCGGCCAGGGTGCGGTCGGGGTGGTCCTCGGCCAGGGTCAGGGCCGCGTAGTAGACGAGCACCCGGGCCCGCTCGATGTCGCGGTACATGTCGGCCAGCTTGTGCTTGACGGCTTGGAACGAGCCGATGGGCACACCGAACTGGATGCGCTCCTTGGCGTAGGCGTTGATGATGTCGAAGATCCGCTGGCAGGCCCCCAGAGTGACCGCGGCGATGGCGGTGACCGACTCCTCCAGCGCCCGGCACACCGCATCGGTGGCGTCGCCGTCGCCCAGCAGCCGCCCGGCGGGCACTCGCACTCCGTCGAGGCCAAGAGTTGCGTGGCGGACGCCGGGATCGATAGGCACCACGCCGACGGCGTGCACCGACGATCCTGGCACCAGCACGACCCTCGGGACGCCGTCGAGGCGGACCACGGCCGCAATCTCGTCGGCGGTGGCGCCGTCCACCACGTAGTGCTTGGTGCCAGACAGCAACAGGTCGTCACCGTCGCGGCGGGCGGTGGCTTGCGCGTCGGCCGGGTCCCACGTTCCGGTGCCCTCGTCAACGGCGATCGTGCCGGTGGTGCGGCCCGCGGCCACCGGTGCCAGCAGCTCCGCGGCGTTGTTCGGCTGCGCCGCCTCGGCCACCAGCGGCGCGAACTGGGTGACGGTGGCCACGAACGGTCCCGGTGCGGCGTGGCGCCCCAACTCTTCCAGCACTATGGCCAGCTCCACCCAGCCGTATCCGAGACCTCCGGCCTCCTCCGGCAGGGTCATGGCCGGCCATTCCAGACCCACCAGGGTCTTCCAGAAGTCCTCGGCGCTGGTTTGGCCGTCGGCGACGGCCCGGGCCAGCTCGGGCGGAGCCTCGGCATCGAGCACGTCGCGCACCGCCCGCTGCAGCTCCAACTGGTCCTCGGTGAACTCGAACTCCATCGCCTAGCCCCGGGGCTGGCCGAGGACCCGCTCGGCGATGATGTTGCGGTGGATCTCGCTGGTGCCCCCGCTGATGGTGCCCGCGAAGGTGAAGAAGTACCGGTCGGCCCACGACAGCGCCGAACGGTCACTCTCATAGGGCGACTGCGCGTCCGGTGGCACGGTGCGGTCCAGCGCAGCCGGACCCAGCGACTCCAGCATCAGCAGCGCCAACTTCTGCTGGGCCTCCGAACCCAGCAGCTTCAGCAGCGACTGGTCGGTCACGTGAAGGCCCCGCTGGCTGCGGGCCAGCTGGCGCTGCCCCAGCAGGCGCAGCGCCCACGAGTCCATGATCGAGCCTCCCAGACCATCGAGTGTCACCGGATCGTCGGCCGCGCCCGCCCCGGCCCCGTCGCGCAACTGCTCGAACATGTCGTCGAGCATCCGGTCGAGGCCCTGGGACCACAGGATCCAGAGCATCTCGCGCTCGTGGGCCAGCGAGCCGGTGCAGACTCTCCAGCCGTCGTTGAGTTCACCCACCAGGTTGGCCCGAGGCACCTCCACATCGTCGAAGAACACCTCGTTGAAGTCGGGCGGTCGGCCGGTGATGTCGCCGAAGGGCCGCCGCATCAGGCCGGGCGTGTCGGTCTCGACGATCAGCGCCGAGATGCCCTTGTGCTTGGGCACGTCGGGGTCGGTGCGCACGAAGGCCAGCAGCACGTCGGCGTCGTGGGCACCGGAGGTCCACACCTTCTGGCCGTTGACGATGAACCGCTCGCCGTCAAGCAGCGCTCGCGTGGACAGTCCGGCCAGGTCGCTGCCCGCGCCCGGCTCGCTCATCCCCAGCGCCGCGGTCCTCTCCGCCCGCATTATCGGCACCGCCCAGCGGTGCTTCTGCTCGTCGGTGCCGAAGGTGATGATCGACGCGCTGACGATGCCCAGGCCCTGCGGGTTGAAGCTCTGGGTCACCCGGCGCCGGCCCAGCTCCTCCCAGAACACCGCCTGCTCGTACAAGCCGGCGTTGCGGCCCCCGAACTCGGGCGGGTATCCCGGCACGAGCCAGCCGTCGTCGAACATGCGGCGCTGGAAGGCGCGAGCCCAACCCGGCACGTCGGCACTCGACCGGGGTCGCACCGTCGTGGATGCTTCGTCGGGCAGGTTGGCGTCGAGCCAGACCGAGAACTCGGCCCTGAACGCCTCGACCTCCTCGGAGTAGGTCAGTCGCACACCGTCACCCGGGCGTCCACCGGAGCGACTGTATCCGCAAGCCGTCAGAAGCCGAGCGCCCGTCTAGCATCGGTAGTAGCAAACATTGCCACCCATGTCGTGTGTCGTATAGATCCGCGTCGGGGCGGCAATGCCGCTGCGCGATTCCTAGGGGGAGCGATGATTCGAAGCCGGCGCACACTCACAGTCCTATGCGTCCTGGTCCTACTGGCCGCGGCCTGCGGCAACAGCCCCAGCGGCGACGGGGCCACCCCGGCTCCCGATACGACCGCGCCAACCACGATCGCGCCGGCCACAACCACGCCCGAAGAGCCGGCCGTTCCCAAGCCGGGCATCCCCGACGAGGCTGCCGAGTCCGAGCCGGAGCCGGACGAGTCCACCGAGCCGGCCGTTCCCAAGCCGGGCATCCCCGACGAGGCTGCCGAGTCCGAGCCGACCGACACCGAAGAGCCAACGGCCGCCGAGCCCGAAGAACCCGTCGTCGAAGAGCCGGTCGACCCCTACCCCCATCGCCACGACTTCGTGCCCCTAGAAGGCGTGCCCGGCGTGACCGACGACGAGATCAGGGTCGCCGTCATCGGCACCGAGAAGAACAACTTGCTGGGCAACTGCATCCTGCCGTGCTTCACGACCGGCATTCAGGCCTACTTCGACTACGTCAACGACGCGGGCGGCGTGTACGGACGCAATCTGCTGATCGGTGAGCTCCTCGATGACGAGCTCGGCTTCAACCAGCAGCGTTCGCTCGAAGTGATCGACGGGAACAACAGCCTGGCCGCGTTTCAGGCCACCCTGCTCCCGCTGGGATGGGGCCCCTTGAACGACGCCGGGATCCCCACCTTCGTGTGGAACATCCATGGCGCGGAGGCTGTCAATCGCGACGCCATCTTCGGGCACTTCGTGATCGGTTGCGCCGGCTGCACTCAGAGGGGTCTCCCGTGGCTGGCCTCGCAGGCCGGTGCTAGCCGGGTGGGAGTGCTCGGATACGGCACATCGGAGGCGTCGAAGGTCAACACCCAGGCATCGGTGGAATCGATCAGGCTCTATAGCGCCAGCGTGGGCGGGCTAGAGGTCGCGTACGTCAACGACAACCTGGCCTTCGGCCTGCCCAATGGCATCGGTCCGGAGGTCACCCAGATGATCGACGCCGGCGTGGACTTCATCGCCACCTCGATGGACGGCAACGGCATGCTCACGCTGGCCAAGGAACTCGAGCGGCAGGGGGTTAGGGATCAGATCACCATGCTCCACCCCAACTCCTACGACGCCGCATTCGTGGCCGAAGCCGGAGGTCTCTTGGACGGCGACTACGTGCTTGTGCTCTTCGTCCCGTTCGAACACGACAGCGACAGCGGTCTGCGACATGCCTACGACCAGTGGGTGCCGGCTCAGGGCGGTCCGGTGGCCGAGCAGACCATGGCGGGGTGGATCAATGCCGACCTGTTTGTGACCGGTCTGCTGGAGGCGGGCCCGACTTTCGACCGGCAGGCGATCATCGACTCGCTCAACCAGATCACCCATGGCGCCGGCGGTCTGATCAACCCCATCGACTGGAGCCGCCAGCACACCGCCGTCGTGCCGGGGGTGTTCGACCACCGCTACGCATCGGAATGCGTGTCCTATGTGCGGATCGAGCAGGGCGCGTTCGTCACGTTCCTACCCGAGCCGTGGGTGTGCTGGCCCGGCGACACGGATGATTGGTCCGAGCCGACTCCCACCGACTTCGCCGGCTGATTCCTGTCACCGATCTCGCGTCGGTCCCCCGATCGCGCTTGCTCGTCGTGGGGTCTGAACCGTGACCGGTGCGGCCGGCTTCTTCGAGGATCTCTTCAGAGGTGTGCTCCAGGGCACGCCGCCCGGAGCGGTGTATGCGCTCATCGCCCTCGGCTTCGTGCTGACCTACAAGACCTCCGGCGTGTTCAACCTCGCCTTCGGCGCCCAGGCCTACATCTCAGCGGCGATGTACTTCAAGGCCCACACGCTCTGGGGCTGGCCCAAGTGGCTGGCGCTTGCAGTGTCGGCGTTCGTACTGGCACCACTCGTCGGTCTGGTCCTGGAACGGCTGATCTTCCGGCACCTGCGCACCGCCTCGGCGGTGTCCAAGCTGGTGGTCGCCATCGGCTTGAGCGTGGCCCTGCCCGAGCTGTTCAACCTGGCGGCTCGGTTCACCGCCGTGGCCGGACGTCAGATCTCCGGCATCATGCCCGGCGGAGCCAGCGTGTTCTACGACCCGTTCGGGGTGTACCGCTTCAACCGTGACGAGTTGGCCATGATGGCCGTCGCTCTGGCCGGCACCCTGCTCCTGGGCGCCCTGTTCCGGTTCACCGTGCTGGGTCTGGCCATGAGGGCAGTGGTGGAGAGCCCCCGGATGACCGAGTTGAGCGGGATCAACGCCGACCGGGTGTCGGCGTTCGCCTGGGCCCTGTCGAGCACCTTCGCCGGGATGGCAGGCGTGTTGATCGCCCCGAGGTTCAACTCTCTCATCTCGACTGACTTCTTCACGCTGGTGGTGATCGCAGTGGCGGCCGCGGCCGTCGGGAAGCTCGTGAGCCTGCCGCGGGCGTTGCTCGGCGGGCTTGGACTCGGCTGGTTCATCGCGGTGTTCAACACCTTCCTGCCCCGCTGGTCCGGCGACCACACATGGCTGCGGCCCTTCCAGGAGAATCTGACCCCGTCGCTGCCGTTCGTGGTGCTGTTCGCGATCTTGGTGCTGTGGCGAGCCATCGGTCGTGAGAGGGAGGCCACCGACCCGCTCTCGGGAGTGGATCCGCCGCCCCTCCCCCTGGCCGCGCTCGAGAGGCACTCCAGGCTCACTCTGTTCACACGCATCTTCGGTGTCGTGTTTGTCGCGGTAGTGGGTTCGGTGGTGTGGTTCAGGGCTGGCGTGTTCTGGATGCACCTGGTCACCACGGCCGTGATCATGGCGGTGATCTATCTCTCGGTGACTGTGATCACCGGCATGGCCGGGCAGATCTCGCTGTGCCAGGGCACCTTCGGTGCCATCGGCGGGTTCACGATCTTCCAGATGGCGGACCGCTTCGACATGTCTGTTCTCGCCGCAGCCCTAGTGGGCGCGGCCGTGGCCGCCGCAGTCGGCGCCGTGCTGTCGCTGCCGGTGCTGCGGCTGGGAGGCGTGTGGTTAGCCATCGCCACCCTGGCCTTCGCCTTCTTCTTCGACGCGGTGATGGTGAAGTTCTCGTGGGTCGGAGGCGGGACCACGGCGTTGCTGACCGGGACGCGAGTGCCGCGGCCGCTTCTCGGTCCCATCGACTTCGCCAACGACCGGGCGTTCCTGGTGCTGGCGGTGGTCGTGCTGGTCATCGTGTCGATCGTCGTGATCCAGCTGCGCGAGGGGACCATCGGACGGACCCTCACTGCGCTCCGGGGCAGCGAGGTGGCCGCGGCATCGATCGGCATATCGGCGGCCCGAGCCCGCATCGTGGCGTTCGCGGTGTCCGCGGCCATCGCCGGGCTCGGAGGAGCACTGCTGTCGATGCACCAGCAGAACGTGAACTACAGCGTCAACTTCGGACCGGTCAACGCGCTGTTCTGGCTGGTGATCGTGGTCGCTCTGGGGGCACGCACCGTCGAGGGCGCCATCCAGGCCGGCGCGGCTTTCGCGCTGTTCGAGCCGCTGATCCTGAAGGGTGAGCTGCTGGCTTGGATCCTGAGAGGCGAGGACCATCTGCCCGGCCTGTTCCCCATCTCGGGCAGCTGGAGGCTGGTCCTGTTCGGTCTGATGGCCATCCAGTTCGCTCGCCATCCGGAGGGACTGGTGGAGCACGGCAAGCGCCGGGCGTCCGCCCGCATCAACCGTTGGCTTGAAGCTCGAGAGGGGGCATCGGCGTGACCGGTCTGCTCGAGGCGGCGGGAGTGAGCGTGGCGTTCTCGGGCATTCGCGCCCTCAACGATGTGAGCATCAGCGTCGCGGCCGGCGAGCGAGTCGGCCTGATCGGCCCCAACGGTGCCGGCAAGACCACCCTGTTCAATTGCCTGCTCGGGATCCTGCGGCCCGATGCGGGCCAGGTGCTCCTCAACGGTGTCGATGTCGGCGGGTGGCCCGCCCATCGCCGGGCCCGAGCGGGCATGGGCCGGACGTTCCAGCGGGTCGAGCTGTTCGCTGACACCACCGTGCGCGAGCACCTGTTGATTGCCGAGCGCATCCGCAACGGCACGGGCGCATTCTGGAAGGACCTGATCGGCCGGGGACGCCCGCGGCCCGATGAGATCGCGGTCTGCGACGAGGTGCTGGAGCTGCTGGGCATCGCGGGGCTGGCCGGCAAGCCGGTCGAATCGCTCAGCCTGGGGCAGAGCCGGCTGGTGGAGGTCGGCCGGGCACTGATGACCGGCCCGCAGGTCTTGCTGCTCGACGAGCCGTCGTCGGGCCTCGACCGGGACGAGACGCAGGTGCTGGCCGACACCCTGCGGGCAGTGCAGGACACGCGTGGGTACGCGGTGCTGCTGGTGGAGCATGATGTGTCGCTGGTGGCCGATTTCACCGAACGGGCCTACGTCCTTGATTCCGGGACGCTCATTGCCGAGGGTCCAACCGCGGAGGTGCTGGCCGATCCCGCGGTGAGGCGGGCCTACCTAGGTAGTTTCGAGGTCTCGTGAGCACCGCGATTCTTGAGTTGCGCGACGTGGAGGCCGGCTACGGGCCGTTCCGGGCACTGTTCGGGGTGTCGCTCGCGGTGGGTCCAGGGGAGGCGGTCGCGCTGATCGGCGCCAACGGTGCCGGCAAGACCACGTTGGCCCGGGTGGCCAGCGGCCTGCTGGCTCCCACTGCCGGATCGGTGCACGTCGACGGCGCGGCCACCGAGGAGGGCGGCCCGTCGGCCTGGCGATTCGTGCGGGCCGGGGTGATGCACGCCCCAGAGGGGCGTTCTGTGTTCGCTTCGCTCACCGTGGAGGAGAATCTGGCGCTGTCGTTCCAGCGGGCCTTCGGCCGGGCCGGGCTGGCCGACGCCCTGGACCGGGCCTACCGGCTGTTCCCCCGGCTGGGGGAGCGTCGCGGCCAGATGGCCGGCACGCTGTCGGGGGGCGAGCAGAGGATGCTGTCGCTGGCCCGGGTGCTGGTGGAGTCGCCCCGCCTGCTGATCGCCGATGAGCTCTCGCTGGGCTTGGCCCCAATGATCGTGGACCAGGTCTTCGACACGCTGAGCCAGATCAGGGCAACGGGAACGGCGCTGCTGATCGTGGAGCAGCAGGTCGGCCACGCCTTGGAGTTGTGCGACCGGGCCGCGATCCTTGAGCATGGGCTGATCTCGTGGCAGGGCCCCGCCGCCGACGCCGGCTCCGTGCTGGAAGCGCGCCTGTTCGAGTCAACCGCCACGAAATTGATGTAGTTGTAGACCTGTGAGGCGCACAACTACATCAATTTGGATGCAGCGCGGCGGAGCGTCCCGCTGATGGCGGAGCCTTCGGAGCGGCAAGCGGTGATCAGCGGCGCGGCTCAATCCGACATCGGCCGCCGGCTGTACCGCACCGGCATCGACCTCACTGTTGAAGCCGCGCTTCGGGCCGTCGAGGACGCCGGGCTCACCACCGCCGACATCGACGGCGTGTCCACCTACCCCGGCTTTGGCGGCTCGTTCGGTGGGGCCATGGGAGCCGAGCTTCACGAGGCGCTGCGGCTGTCCCTCAACTGGCGCAGCTCAGGCGTGGAGACTGCGGGGCCGCTGGGCGCGGTCCACAACGCGATCTTGGCGGTGGCGGCCGGGCTGGCCCGCCATGTGCTGGTGTTCCGCACCGTGGTGGAGGGCAGCGGCGGGCCATTGCGCCCCGGTGGCGGTAGCGGTGGCGGCGGCGGTGGCGGCGGGATGGCCGGCTCGGCCGGTCCGTTCCAGTTCATGATCCCCTACGGCGCGGCGTCGGCCGCCTGCTGGGTCGCCTGCTACGCCCGCCGCCACATGCACGACTACGGCACCACCCGCACCCAGCTCGGTGCCATTGCGGTCAACGGGCGGGCCAACGCGGCGGCCAACCCGAAGGCCATCTACACCGATCCCATGACCATCGACGACTACCTGGCGGTGCGCATGATCAGCGATCCACTGTGCCTCTACGACTGTGATGTCCCTTGTGACGGGTCCACGGCGGTGGTGGTCTCGCACCGCGACTATGCGCCCGACGCGCCGGCGGGCGTGGTCGGCGTCAACGCCATGGGAACCGCCATCCGGGGCCGGCCCTCCTGGGACCAGTTCGACGACCTGACCTCGATGATGATGCGACACACCGCCGCCTCCATGTGGGAGCGCACCGAGCTCACCGTCGACGACGTAGACACCGCTCAGCTATACGACGGCTTCAGTTGGCTGACACTGGCCTGGATCGAGGCCATGGGCTTCTGCGGCAAGGGGGAGAGCGGGGCCTTCGTGGAGGGCGGCACCAACATCGGCCCCGGCGGCCCGGCGCCGCTCAACACTTCCGGCGGCCAACTCTCCGCGGGCCGGCTGCACGGCTTCGGCCACCTGCACGAGGCGGTGATGCAGTTGCGGGGCACGGCCAACATCGGCCTACCCGACTGCGAGGTGGTCGCGGTCGGAGCGGGAGGCGGCCCCGAGACCGGCTGCCTGCTCTTGACCAAGGGACCGTCGTGAGCGCGGACACGGGCGCGAGCCTGAGGTTTCTGGGAATCCCGTCGTGAGCGCGGACAACCCTCCGCGGTTCGTGCTGGCCTCGCCCGAGAGCGAGTTCTACTGGCGTTCCGGGGCCGACGGTCGGCTCAGGATCCAGCGCTGCGGCGATTGCCGCCGCTGGGTCCACCCGCCCGGCCCGGCCTGCCCCTTCTGCCACTCACGGCACCTCGATCCCGAACCGGTGGCCGGAACCGGCACCGTCGCCACGTACACGATCAACCACAAGGAGTGGATCCCGGGGTTCACGCCGCCCTATGTGTTCGCGTTCGTCGAGCTCGACGAAGATCCGACCGTGCGGATCGGCACCAACATCGTGGACTGCGCGATCGATGAGGTTGAGATCGGGATGCGGGTTGAGGTGCTGTTCGAGCAGAGCGGCGATTGGCACGTGCCGTTGTTCCGTCGGGCCGCCACTACGGGAACCTGATGGCAGTCATCACGCTCGACGACCTTCTCGGCTGCCTCGAGGTCCGGCAGGTGCGGCCGGGCGTGTGGACCGCGCCCAACATCGAGATGGACTACCCCCGGATCTTCGGTGGCCAGCTGCTGGCCCAAGCGGTGGCGCTGGGGGCGGCCACCACCGAGGGCAAGGTTGTCAAGTCGTTGAGCTGCCTGTTCCCGCGGGAGGGCTCGACCACCGATCCGCTGGAGTTCGAGGTGGAGGAGACCCAGACCGGACGAACCTTCGCGCTGCGCCGCATCCGAGCCAGCCAGCACGGCAAGACCATCTTCGCGGCCCTGCTCTCAATGCACGTGCTGGAGCACACGTCGGCATTCGAGCATCAGGAGCCCGCCCCCGATGCGGGCCGCCCTGACGAGGCTGCCCCGACGGATATGTCCATGATCCCCTGGGCGACCAGGGTGGCGGGCGGCACCGACCTGCGGGACCCCGCACAGGCTCCACCCCGCTACGCCTTCTGGACCCGCGTCGAGGACCGGCCCCTGGGCAACGACCCGGCCCTGCACCAGGCACTGCTGGCCCACGCCACCGACCTCACCATCGTGGGAACCGTGCTGCTCCCGGTGGACGGCGTCAGCCAGGCCGACTCCTACCACACCCTCCACACTGCGGTCACCAGCCACACCGTCTGGTTCCACCGTCCCTTCCGCCTCGACGAGTGGTGCCTGATCTCGCAGCACTCGCCCACGCTGGGCCTAGCCCGGGGTTTCGGCCAGGGCCACGCCTTCAACACTGACGGTGCGCTGGTCGCCTCCTTCGCCCAGGAGTGCATGATCCGACCGATCAACCCGAGCTAGGCGAGGACCGCACACACCGTGTCTGCCGAGGCGCGTCCATCTCTAGTGATCAACGCCGCGGTGATGGCCACGGTGTCAACCGTGCTCCCCGGATTCCTCATCGGCGCGATGTCGGTGCAGGTGAGCGCGGAGATGGGGGTTTCCGAAGGGGTCTACGGGTGGGGCCTCGGATCGTTCTTCGGTGCCGCCATGGTCGGTTCGATCATGCTGGGGCGGCTGGCCCAGCGGATCGGGCCGCTCAACCAGATGACCCTCGCGCTCGGAGTGTCCATCGCGGCGCAGCTGGCGCTGGCTGCGAGCGCCCGCTCGTTCTCGGCGGTGATCGGCTTCCTAGTGGTGGCCGGGCTGGCCAACGCGGCCAACCAGACGTCCGTCAACCTGGCCCTGGCCCAGGCTCAGCTGCCCCGCCTGGGCCTGGCCGTGTCGATCAAGCAGTCGGGTCTGCCCACGGCCACCCTGCTGGCGGGTTTCGCGGTGCCCTCCCTGGCCCTCACCGTGGGCTGGCGCTGGGCTTATGTGGCCAGCGCGGTGTTCGCTCTTATGTCGCTGGTGCTGGTCAGGGTGGCTGTCGGATCATCGGTGTTCCGGACGGCGGCCCGTGCCGCCGAGCCGGAGTCGTCGTCCCGCGACCTGTTCTGGGCGGCCGCGGTGGGCGCGTTCCTGGCCTTCAGCGCCGGATCGCTCAACGCCTGGGGGGTCGGCTCGGGCGTGGACGCCGGACTGGGACCGGGCGCCGCCGGGCTTTTCCTTAGCGTCGGAGCGGCCACCGGGATCACTCTGAGACTGGTGAGCGGCTGGCTGTCGGACACCATGAGGGTCCCACCGTTCCGGGTGGGGGGCATCACCGCCCTGGTGGGCTCGCTGGGAATGGCCGGGCTGGCCGTGCGCTCGCCGGCCACCCATGTGGCCGCCATGCTGGTGTCCTTCGGGTGCGGCTGGATCTGGCCCGTGTTCTCGAACTACGGGATCGTGAGGGCCAACCCTCGGGCCGCCGGCAGCGCCACCGGGATCACGCAGATGGGTGTCTATGTCGGCGTGTTCGTGGGCCCTCTGGTCACGGGGTGGCTGATCGAGCACTCGGGCTATCCGGCGATGTGGCTGGCTGTGGCTGCCTCGTCCGTGGCCGGTGCGGCGGTGTCGATCCGCATAGCCGACCGCTTCTGACGCCAAGGCGGGCTGCTGGGTCTGTCATGGCCCATTATTGGGGCCATGACCAGCGACATTCTGGCCCGATCGGCCGCCGCCATCGACGACAACGTGATGTACGAGCCCGACGGGCGGGCCTTCGGCCTGGGACTGCCGGGCGACGGGTTGGGCGCCAGCCACGAGCTACAGGACGGCGTCACCATGATCGAGTCGTTCGCTCATGTGCATGTGATCGAGACCGACTCCGCCGCCGTCGTCTTCGACTCCAGCGTCCCCGACCTCGGACCCCGGGTGGCCGATCGGGTGCGGGCCGGAACCAGCGCACCGGTGAGCCATGTCGTGCTCACCCACGGCCATCGCGACCACGCCGGCGGCGCGGCCGCCCTGGTTGACGGCCTGGCCACGCCGGGACGGCACCCTCTGCTGGTGGGCCACGAAGCCTTGCCGGCCCGGGTGGCCCGGTACCGGCTGACCGACGGATACAACCAGTTCGTCAACCAGCGGCAGTTCGGGCGGGTGCCGAACTGGGATCTGGCTGAGGGTTGGGCGTTCGACGTGCCCGAGTTGGATGTGTCGTTCAGCCGCCGGATGACGTTGGACGTCGGTGGGCTGGAGGTCGAGTTGCGCCATGTGCGGGCTGAGACCGACGACCATCTGTGGGCGTGGATCGCAGACCGGGCCGTGGCCGTGACCGGGGACCTGATGCTGTGGCACTTCCCCAACGCCGGCAACCCGGCCAAGTCACAGCGCTACCCGCTGGAATGGGCGGCGGCGCTGCGCGACATCGCCGCCGCCGGACCTGAACTGCTGCTGCCCGGCCACGGGCTGCCCATCGCCGGCGCCGAGCGGATCCGCCGGGTGCTGCTGGACACCGCGGCCGTGCTCGAGGAGCTGACCATGATGGCCCTCGACTTGATGAACCGCGGCGCCAGCCTCGACGACGTGCTGGCCGAGGCCCGGCTGGCCGCCGAGCGGATCCGCCGACCCTACCTGGCACCCACTTACGACGAGCCCGAGTTCGTGGTCCGCAACGTCTGGCGGCTCTACGGCGGCTGGTACGACGGCGTGGCCAGCAACCTCAAGCCGGCCCGCTACGCCGCGGTGGCGTCGGAACTGGCCGATCTGGCCGGCGGCCCGCTCGCTCTGGCCCGCCGGGCCGAGGCGCTGGCCGGGGAGGGCCAGACCGCGGTGGCGTGCCATCTGATCGACCTGGCTGCGGCGGCCGAGCCCGAGAGCACCTCCGTGCACGGCATCCGGGCCGGGATCTACTGGCAGCGACGAGCCGAGCAGCAGTCGATCATGGCTGCGGCCATCTACGAGTCGACGGCCCGCGAATCAGACGCGAAAGCGGCGGCGGGCCTGGACGATATGGCCGACTAGCAGGGCTACCGCAGCCACGGCCGACACCACGCCCGACACCGCCATCGTCTGGGCGAATGCGGTGGTGAATGCCTGACCTGTCTCTGCGATCGTCACCTGGGCCGCGGCCTCGCCCAGCGCGCCCGATCGGGACAGCTCGTAGGCGGCCTCAATGGCCGCGCCCATCGATTCAGCTGCCGGCATGGCCACCTCGGGCGGCAGTTCGTCCACGTCCACCGTGCTGCGATAGATCGAGGTGGACAGGGCTCCCAGCGTGGCGATGCCCAGCGCGGCCCCGAGCTCGCGGGCAGTGTCGTTCACGGCCGATCCGACGCCGGCCTTCTCGTAGGGAGTGGCGATCATGATGTCGTTGGTGGCCGGAGTCATGGCCAGGCTCAGCCCCGCCCCGGCCAGCACCAGCGGCCCAAGCAGGTACCAGTAGCTGGTATCGGTGTCGACCAGGGCCAGCGGCAGGAACGTCAGGGCCAGCACTGCGAAGCCGACCGCCATGACCAGACGCGACCCGAACCGGTTGACCAGCGAGGCGGTGAACGGAGCCACCACCATCGACGCCAGCGCCTCCGGCATGGTTGCCAGGCCGGCCTCCAGAGCGGTGTAGCCCAGCACGAACTGGACATACAGCGCGAACAGGAACCAGAAGCCGATCATCACCACGAACGTCATGGTCACCACCGAGGAGCCGATGCTGAAGCGCCGGTCGCTGAACAGGTCCAGCGGCAGCATCGGATGGCGGGCCCGTCGCTGCCACTGCAGCAGGACCACACCGAACACCATCGCCACCGCGAAGGCCGACAGCACCGGCGCCGAAGCCCAGCCCTGCTCGGGTCCCTCGATGATCCCGTAGATCAGCGCGGTCATGGCCACGATGGAGAGCCCCGCTCCGGCGGGGTCGAGATGACGGGGACTCTCGTCTCGCGAGCGGGGCAGCCACAGTGCCATCGCGATCATCACCACGGCCACCACCGGCACGTTGTAGAGGAAGCCGGCCTCCCAGCCCCACGACGGCACGATCCACCATCCGGTCACGAACAGCCCGGTCAGCAGCGGCCCGATGGCCGCGCCCCCGCCGGCGAAACCCGACCACACCGCGATGGCGGTCGGTCGCTCCGGGGGCGGGAAGATCTCGATCAGCAGCGACAGGGTGGCCGGCATGACGAAGGCGGCGGCCACCCCCATGGCCGCTCGGGCGAACAGGATGACCTCGGCCGAGTCGGCCAGACCACCGAGCAGGGCACCGAGGCCGAAGACGAGCAGACCGCCGAGCAGCGCGCCCTTGCGTCCGTAACGATCGCCGATGGCACCGCCGGTCATCAGCAGCCCACCGAACGCCAAGGCGTAGGCGTTGACGATCCACTGCAACTGCGGTCCGGTGACGCCCACATCTCGCTGCAACGTGGCCAGCGCCACGTTCAGGCCCGCGACCGACATCACCACCAGGACCAGGGTCAGGCTCAGAACACCCAGCAGGAGCCAGCGCCGGGCGTGCACGTCCGGCCGCTCCCAGAGGTTCACGGGTTCACGGTAGGAGAGGCCCCCAGCGGGACCCTCATCGACGACGAGACCGCGTCCTCACTGCTGGGACTTCTTCATCTCTCTCAGTCCGGTGAGGATGGGGTAGCCGCCCACCGACAGGGCGTTGCCGTGGCCGGTCTGGTGGATGTCGAACACGGCCTGGAGTGCCGAGTAGAAGCCCTGGATGTCCATGGTCCGGTTGACGGCCCGCTTGGACTGGGCCAGAGCGAAGGGGTGCATCTGGGCGATCTCGTGGGCCAGCGCCATCGTCTCCGTGTGGAGGTCGTCGAGGGGCACGACCCGGTTGACCATGCCGGCCGCCTCAGCCTCCGCCGCGCCGATACGGCGGGCGGTGAACAGCATCTCCTTGGCCTTTCGGGGGCCGAGTTCCCAGGTGTGGCCGTGATACTCCACCCCGCCGATCCCCATCCGGGCCACCGGATCTGAAAACATCGCGTTCTCGGCGGCAATTATCAGATCGCAGGGCCAGCAAAGCATCAGTCCCCCGGCGATGCACTGGCCCTGCACCTCTGCGATGGTGGGCTTGGGAATGTCTCGCCAGCGGCGGCTGTAGCCGAGGTAGTGGATCGTCTCCCACTCGTAGATGGCTTCGAGGCCCCGCTCCTTCCAGTCGACGAAGCTGCCCTTGGCGGGGCCCCTCTCACCGGTGGCCGCCTTCTCGAGGGCCTCGTCGGTGCCGGAGAGGTCGTGGCCGGCACAGAAGTGCTTGCCGACCGAGCGCAGCACGATCACCCTCACGTCTGGATCATCGGCGGCCCGGGTGAAGCACTCGTCCATCTCGTCGAGGGTGAGGCCGCTGACCGCGTTGGCCTTCTCGGGCCGGTTCAGGGTGATCACCGCCACCCGGTCGTCGGTGTCGTAGAGCATGTGCTGCATGGCCGCGATCATTCCACGAATTTCTTGTTGCGGTGGTCGTATGGCGACCAATACCACAAGAAATTCGGGCTACCAGGTGCTGCGGATGTAGCCGTATATGCCGGCGAAGTCCTGGGCGATCTTGTCGGGCAGGGGCACGACGCCCCCCAGGACGTGCGCACCGAACATGATCTTGGCGGTGTGTTCTACCACCAGGGCGGTGTGCAGCGCGTCGGGCGGCGACTTGCCCACGCACAGCAGGCCGTGGTTGGCCATCAGCACCGCGCCCCGGTCCGCGAGGTGGCGCACGACCTCTTCGGCCAACTCGTCGGTTCCGGTGGTGGCGTAGTCGGCCACGGGCACATCACCGCCCACGTAGATGATCACTTCCTCGATGCTGGCCGGGATGGGCCGGTGGGACACCGCGAACATCGAGGCGTGAGGCGGATGGCAGTGGACCACGCCGCCAACCTCTGCGAAGGCGTTGTAGCAGGCCAGGTGCATGGCCTTCTCGGTGGACGGCTTGCCCGATCCGCGCAGGTGCTGGCCGTTGAGGTCGAGCACCGCGAGGTTGTCGACGGTGACATCGGGGTAGGGGGTCGACGACGGGGTGAGGCAGACCGAGCCGTCGCTCCGGCGGCCCGACACGTTGCCGGCCGTGCCCACCACGAGCCCGGCTCGTTCCATGTCCTGCGCGACCTCGACCACCTCCTGGTGGACGGGATCGGCGGGGGACAGCTCGGAGCTGGTCACTCGAGGACCTCCGGGTTGGCGCAGTGGAGCGGCTTGTTGCCCGACAGGATGGCCTTGATGTCGGCCACCACGATGGCGGTCTGGTTGCTCTCGACGTCGTAGGTGGCCCCACCGATGTGAGGGGTTAGCACCACGTTGTCCATCGTGGTCAGGGGATGGTCGGTGGGCAGGATCTCACCTTCGAAGTGGTCGAGGCCGGCACCGGCCAGATGCCCCGACTCCAATGCGGCCACGAGGGCGTCGGTGTCGTGCAGCGCGGCCCGGGCGGTGTTGAGGTAGATGGAGCCCGGCTTCATCGAGGCGAACTGCGCGGCCCCCATCATCCGGGCCGTCTCGGGCGTGACCGCGGCGTGCATCGACACCACGTCGGCCGCGCCCAGCAGGTCGTCGAGGGCATGGGTGGCGTCGGCGGCGTAGGGGTCGCTGGCCAAAACGGTCATGCCCAGCCCCTCCAAGCGCCACTTGGCGGCTCGACCCACTGCCCCGAGTCCCACCAGCCCGGCGACCCGTCCCGCCACCTGCCAGGCCCGGTAGCGCTGGTAGGGGAGGGTCTTGCCGAACATCGTGCCCGCCCGCACGTCGCGGTCGCCGGCGACCACGAAGCGGTTGACCGCCATGAGCAGCGCCACCGTCATCTCGGCCACGGCGTCGGCGTTGCGGCCCGGTGTGCGGAGTACGGGGATGCCGGCCGCGGTGGCCGCGTCGACGTCGACGTTGCTGGGCCGGGCCCTAGTGCAGGCGATAGCCATGAGGGGCAACTCCAGCACCGCGCCCTTGCACGAGTCAGCCTCGCAAATGACGATGTCGGCGCCCTCGGCCCGGATCTTGGCTGCGAAGTCGTCGGATCGGTACAGCTTGATCGGCACGTGTTCGATCCAGGGATCGAACGCCACGTCGGCGATGTCGCGCAGCTCGTCGAGGGCGCGGCCCCGAAGGGGCGCGGTAACCAACACTCGAGGCCGGCTCACGAGCCGACGCTAGCGCCCGCGGTCCTGGATCGACCGGCGCGGTGGCGTGGCCGAGCTCTCGTCGGCGTAGCTTCCTGTAGGCGGTCGGCGCCGGCTACCGGCATTGGCCTACGGGAGCGCACATGGATGATCTGACCGTCGGGATCGACATCGGGACCACGTCCGTCAAGGCGGTGGCGGCCGACGGCGAGGGTGAGGTGGTAGCCCGAGCCCGGATCCCTCACCGGGTCGTTTCGACCGATCCCGGCCGGTTCGAGCACGATCCCCAGGGCGCTTGGATTGACGGGGTGCGGGGCGCCTGGGACGAGGTGCGGGCAGGGTCCGCAGGCCGGTCGGTTGCCGCGGTCACCGTTTCGGCCATGGTGCCGTCCATGTGCGGGGTCAACTCGGCGGGCACGCCCGTCACTGTTGGCCTGCTCTACGGCGACGCCCGTGGCCGGGGCGTCGGATCGGGCACTGAGGCCACCGACGGGGAGGCCGTCGGCTTCGCCCGCTGGCTGGCAGGGCGTGACGGAGTGGAGGCCCTGCGGCCGGCTCAGGCGGCGGCCAACCGTGCCCTGTGCGGCGTGGCCGCCATCGACTCCGCCACCGCCATGGCCATGACCCCGATGTCCGACGGGCAGCGCTGGGCGCCCGAGTTGCTCCATGAGATCGGCATGACCTCGGAGCAGTTCCCAGCCATCAGTGCAGGCGCGGCCGCCATCGGGGAGTGCGACGGCGTTCCGGTGTCGGCGGGGACCATCGACGTCATGGGCGAGCAGCTGGTTGCGCCGTGCGGCGACCCGGGCGATGTGCTCGTGATGTGCGGGACCACGCTGCTGCCGTGGGTGCTCACCGACGAGTGGGTCGAGATCGACGGGCTGTGGACGTTCCCCTCCGCCCGGGCCGGCATCATGGCGGTGGGCGGGGCCAGCAACGCCGGCGGCCTGTTCATCGACCGGGTCCGGGCCTTGGTGGCCGATCCGGCTTCCGGGGAACTCTTGGCGCTCGACGGTGACGACCTGCCGGTGTGGCTGCCGTATGTGAGAGGCGAGCGCACGCCGTTGCACGATCCCGATCGCCGGGCCGAGTTGCTCGACCTGCACGTCGGCCACACCTCGGCCCATGTGCTGATGGCCGCTTACGAGGCGGCAGGTTTCGTGGTGCGCCACCACATCGACCTCTCTGGCCTGGACGCCTCGCGGATCGTCGCGGTGGGCGGCGGAACCCAGTCGCCGGCGTGGATGCAGGCTCTGGCCGACACCACGGGCCTGGCGGTGGATGTGTCGGCCGAGCCCTACAGCGCCGCTCTCGGGGCGGCCTACCACAGCCGGGTCACCGCCGGTCTTGAGGCCGACACCTCTCAGGCCCGGCGATGGGGCCGGGTCTCGCACCGGGTGGAGCCCCGGGCCGGCCACGCCGCCGCGGCCGGGGGTCGCTACCGCCGCTTCCGGGAAGGCACCGGCCGGTGAAGTTCTCGGTGACATACCCGCTGGCCGCGGGCCGCTGCAGTCCCGAGTTCGCCACCCGGCAGGGTCTTGTGGAGTTCGTCCGGGCGGCCGAGGAGGCCGGTTTCGACGGGATCGGCTTCACCGACCACCCCGCCCCGACCCATCGCTGGATGGCGGCAGGCGGCCACGACGCGCTCGACCCCTTCGCCGCCCTCGCGTTCTGTGCTGCGGTCACCGAGCGCTTGATGTTGATCCCCAACGTCGTGGTCCTGCCCTACCGCAACCCGTTCCTGGTGGCGAAGTCGGTGGCCACCATCGACGCCCTGTCCGGAGGGCGGTTCGTGCTGGCGGTGGGGACCGGCTACCTCAAGGGCGAGTACCGGGCCCTCGGGGTGGACTTCGACGAGCGCAACGACCTCTTCGACGAGGCAATCGAGGTCATGCGGGGCGTGTGGACCACCGACGACTTCAGTTTCGAGGGCCGCACCTTCACGGCCAGGGGTCAGACCGCCAGCCCCAAGCCGTCGCGGCCGGTCCCGATCTGGATTGGAGGCAACAGCCGCCTGAGCCGCCGCCGGGTCGCGACGGTCGGCGACGGCTGGGTCCCCTTCCCCGCCCCCCGAGGGCTGGCCGCCACCGCCCGGACCGTCCCGCTGGAGACGCTCGACGACCTGCGCGAGATGCTCGACTATTTGTGGCGCCAGGTCGCGTCAGCCGGAC
Source organism: Candidatus Aldehydirespirator sp. (assembly GCA_965220645.1). GTDB lineage: Bacteria > Actinomycetota > Acidimicrobiia > Acidimicrobiales > Aldehydirespiratoraceae > Aldehydirespirator. The sequence goes on from OZ244836.1 coordinate 604,031, forward strand.
GCGACCCCGCCGAGATCGACGTGTCGTTCATGACCCTGGCCGGGGGCAACCCCGCCGACGCCGACTTCAGCCCCGACGCCCACCTCGAAGCCCTAGATGAGTTGGCCGGTCTGGGAGTCACCTGGTGCGCGGCCCCCATCCCCAGCGACTCCCTGACTCAAGCCCTCGAAGCCCTGGCCCGCTACGGAGAGTCAGTCATCCAGGGCCGGTAGCCTCGAATCGATGACGGAGCAACAAGCGCTCGGATTCCGGGCGTTCGATGTCGATGAGCACTACTACGAGGCCCCTGACGCCTTCATCCGCCACATCGACCCGGCGATGAAGAAGCGGTGCATGCAGTGGGCCGAGATCGACGGCAAGAAGCGCTTCATGGTGGCCGGCAAGGTCAACAAGTTCATCCCCAACCCCACCTTCGATCCCATCGCCAAGCCGGGCAGCCTCGAGGACTACTTCCGGGGCCGCAACCTGGAGGGCCGCGACATCGCCTCGATGTTCGGCGAGCTCGACCCCCTCGACGACCACCCCGGCTTCCGCAACTGCGATGCCCGGGTGGAACTGATGGACCGCCAAGGGCTGGAGTCGGTGATGCTGTTCCCCACCCAGGGCGTGGGCATGCAGGAGGCCCTCAAGCGCGACGTCCCGGCACTGCACGCCGCCTTCAGCGCCTTCAACACCTGGCTCGACGAAGACTGGGGCTTCGACCGCGACGGCCGCATCTACGCCGCGCCCATGCTCACCTTTGCCGACCCGGAGTTGGCCGTGGCCGAGGTGGAGCGCTTGCTGGTTATGGGCGCCCGCATCGTTTGCACCGTGCCCGGCCCGGTGCCCACCGGAAGCGGGTACCAGTCGCCGGGCATGGCCGACTATGACCCCATCTGGGCCCGCCTGGAGGAGGCCGGGGTGCCTCTGGCCATGCACGCTGGGCTCAACGGCACGGTCCAGTACGGCAGGGTATGGGAGCCGTCCCGGGGCCAGTTCGAGGCGTTCAAGCACATGGCCTTTCCGCTGGTGGCGTTCTCGGACCGCTCGATCTCCGACACGTTCGCGGCCCTCATCTGTCACGGCGTGCTCGACCGCTTTCCCCGGCTGCGCCTGGCCACTATCGAGAACGGCGCCATGTGGGTCCCCGACCTGCTGCGCAACCTCAAGATGTGCCACGGCAAGATGCCGTGGGAGTTCAAGCGGCACCCGGTGGAGGCCTTCGTCGAGAACGTGTGGGTGTCGCCCTACTTCGAGGACGACATGGACCTGATCAAGGACTGCGTCGGGGCCGACCGGATGCTGTTCGGCTCCGACTATCCCCACGCCGAGGGACTGGCCGAGCCTGCGTCCTACCTGGACGACATCGCCGGATTCAGCGACGACGAGGTCCGCAAGGTGATGCGCGACAACGCATACGAACTGCTGTCGGCCTTCGCCCGCTAGCCGGTCGCGATCGCGGTTCCAGTCTCAGCCCGCTAGTCCGTCGCCGAACTGCCCGCCTTCACCGCGAAGTCCTGGAGCGAGGTGTTCTTGCCGCCGTGCCGGCCGGTGTCGCGGGACTGGATCGACACGTCGTGGCCCGCCACCGAGGCTCGCAGCGCTCCCACCGTGCACTCGGAGCGGTCCAGCACCGAGAACGGGTCGTAGTTGAACCAGTCCATGGCGTTGAGGTGGGTGATCCGGTCGACATCGGAATCGGGCACGCCCTCGAACACCTCGACCAACTCCTCGGGAGCCTCGGGCCAGTTCGAGTCCGAGTGGGGGTAGTCCATCTCCCAGCAGATGTTGTTGATGCCGATCTCGTGGCGCAGGGCCACCCCCACCGGGTCGGATATGAAGCAGGTCAGGAAGTTCCGCCGGAACACATCGCTGGGTTTGAGGTCCCCGAAGGACTGGCCGGTCCAGAGGTGGTGCATGTCGTAGGTCTTGTCGGCCCGGTCCATGAAGTACGGCACCCAGCCCGAACCGCCCTCCGACAGGGCGATCTTCAGCCCCGGGTAGCGGCGGGGCACCGTCGACCACAGCAGGTCCGACGCCGCGATCGACGTGTTCATGGGCTGCATGTGGATCATCACGTCCATGGGGGCGTCGGGAGCGCTCACCACCATCTGACCTGACGAGCCCAGGTGGATGGACAGCACCGTCTCGCAGTCCACCAGGGCCTCCCACAGCGGGTCCCAGTAGGTGTCGTGGAAGCTGGGCTGGCCCAGCGGCACCGGGTTCTCGGTGAACGTCATCGAATGGCATCCCAGCTCGGACACCCGGCGCACCTCGGCCGCGCACTCGGTCGCCGACCAGATCATGGGCAGGGCCATTGGGATGAACCGTCCCGGGTAGGCGCCGCACCACTCGTGTATGTGCCAGTCGTTGTACGCCCGGATCAGGTCGGCGGCGAAGACCTTGTCGGGGTGGTTGGCGAAGAGGCGGCCCGCGAATCCGGGAAACGACGGGAAGCACATCGATCCGAGCACCCCGCCCGCGCTCATGTCCTTCACACGTTCATGGACGTTGTAGCAGCCGGGCCGGATCTCATCGAAGCTGGTCGGCTCGATGCCGTACTCCTCCTTGGGCCGGCCGGCCACGGCGTTGAGGCCGATGTTGGGGATGATCGAGCCGTTGAAGGTCCAGACGTCGTCGCCCTTGTCGGTGTGGAGGATCTTGGGGGCCTCGTCGCGCCACTTGGCCGGCAGGTAGGCCTCGAACATGTCGGGCGGCTCGCACAGATGGTCGTCGACGCTCACGAGGATCATGTCGTTCATGTCCATGGCGTTGCTCTCCTTCGCTCTCTGGTCGATGCTCGGTGCTGGCTACTCCTCGACGAAGTCGTAGTCGGTGTCGCCCTGGACGACTCGCTTGAGGATCTTGCCGGTGGCGTTCCGGGGCAGCGGCTCGGTCCGCAACTCCCAGTGGGCCGGAACCTTGATGTCGGCCAATGTATCGGCCACCCAGGCCTCCAGTTCGGAGACCAAGTCTTCGGCGGGCCGCTCCGCGACGACCACCACGGCCTTGACCTCCTGGCCCAGCTCCCGGTGCTCCACACCGATGACGGCCGACTCGGCCACTGCAGGATGGGCGTCGAGGCGCTGCTCGATCTCCGTCGGGTAGATGTTCTCGCCCCCGCGGATGATGAGGTCGCTGCGCCGGCTCACCAGGAACAGCAGCCCGTCGCGGACATAGCCGTAGTCACCGGTGCGCAGCCAGCCGTCGCGAATGGTCGCCGCGGTGGCGTCGGGATCGTTCCAGTAGCCCGGTGTCACCATCGGTCCGGACAGGCAGATGTTGCCGACCTCCCCTTCGGGCAGCTCGCGGCCGAAGTCGTCGGTGATGCGCACGTTCACCGTCGGGAGGGGGTAGCCGACCGAGTCGGGATGGTTCTTCAGCACGTCGTCCGCCGCGCTGGTGGCCAGGCCGGAACTCTCGGTCAGCCCGTAGCCGATGGTCACGCTGATGCGGGCGCGGGGCAGGGCGGTGCGGCATGTCTCCTGCAGCTCAGGAGACCAGACGGACCCGCCGCCGCCGATAGACACCACCGACGACGTGTCGTAGTCGCCCAGGCGGGGATGTTCGACCAGCCTCCAGACCTGGGTGGTCACCCCCGACCAGCGGGCGATGCCGTGCTCCTCGGTGAGGCGCAGGATCTTCTCGGCGTCATAGCGGCCGGTGGTCCACAGATGGTTGAACCCGGCTCCTACCGCCATCACTGCGCAGGCGTGCAGGCCGGACACGTGGAACAGGGGACTGCACGCCAGGGTCGGGCCGCCGACGTCCATCGTCTCGCCACCGAAGCGCAGGAACTGGCGACCGCCGATCATGAACGCGCAGGTCAGATAGGCGAAGAAGTTGCGGTGGGTCTGGATGGCGCCCCGGGGCCGGCCGGTCGTGCCCGAGGTAAAGAGAATGGCGGCCGGGTCGTCGACGGCGATCTCGCAGTCGGGAAGGGGCGAGCCGGAGTAGGCGTCGATCAGGCCGTCGACTGTCGCCCCGGCATCCGGATCCGGGTCCATGGCGATCACCGGCACACCTGGATCGTGATCGAGGCGCTCGAGGCGGCGACGGTCGGCGATCAGCACCTTCGGCTCTGTCAGCTCGAGGCCGTAGCGGATCTCGTCCCCCTTCCACCAGCCGTTCATGGCCACTGCGACGGCCCCCGCGCTTACCGTGCCCCAGAATGCCTGGATCCAGTCCGGCTGGTTGGAGCCCAGCAGGCCCACCCGATCCCCTGGCCCCACCCCGTAGCGCTGCGAGAGAGCCTCGGCGACCGCCGCGGCATGGTCGATGTTCTCGGCGAAGGTGGCGCTGCGGCCGTCGTCGAAGAGGTAGTAGCGGGCCGAGCCGTCGCCTCCGTGGTTGGCCGAGGCGGCGAGCAGGTCTCGCAGGTTCTTGTGCGGGCCGGCCACCACGCCCATCTCGATCCCGCCGACGTTCTCGGTGACGATCTCGAAGAAGCCGCCCGGGCCGGTGAGCTCGGCGTCGGCCTCCGCCACCGTCATGGCCGGTGAATTGCCGCCGGTTGCCTGGTCGTCGTGCTCGTCCGTCACCGTCGAGACACTAGTTGGGAGCGTTCTGCAGTCGCTCGCTCCATCAGCTCGAGCGGGCGCGGCCTCTGGACGTACAGTCCTCGTATGCTGATCTGGCACCGCAGCGACACCAGCGGTGCCATCGGCCAGAATACCGCGCCGCTGCGCCCGTAGTCCACCGAGGCTCATCGGCGTGGGTTGACATCCCACGCGTACACTTCGATGGGCGCACGTTGATCAGCGTCGGCGGAGGCAGCCGTTGCAGTACGACCCGAATCCGAAGCACAAGCCGGGGCATGCCCCCGGTCGCAGAGGCTCTCTCTGTCCGCCGGATGCCAATGCGCCCAGTCTCCTCCAGGGCAGCGTGCTCGATGGCAAGAGGCGGTTTGCCACTGACGGCCATCAGGCTTTCTGCGGACAGTGCCACGATCGGGACCGGGATCTCTGGCACGGCTATCCAATCGATTGGGACGAGGTACCGCCCAAGATCTTGCGGGACTGGATGGCCCAGGGTGCTGTGTCATCCCGAACCGTGAAGCAAGCGGCAAGGCGCAGGCGATGAGTGTCCGTTGGGAGCGGTTCGCCGGCGACACGTCATCCTTTGCGGTTAGGCTTGCCTTCCACCACGATCCGGACCACGGTGAAGCGGCTTCGCCGGAGATGGCCGAGAGTTGGGGGGCGTTCCAGATCTGGGTTCGCGGGGTGAACCTGTGCGCTCACGTGGATAGTGGCGAGACGCTGCAGTTCTCCCACTGGTATCTCCTTCCCGTCCTTGAGTGGCTCAGCGCGAATTGGGATCCCCTCCTCCACGAGGAGCGACCGCCCTCCGGCCGGCGATCGGCTACTTCCGCGGCTGAGGTGGGTGGGACGGCCTCATCGATGGCCTTCGCCTCTTACTACGACATGGGCGCCGATGGCTCGGGTTCTCCCTCACGCCAAGATGATCATGCCCCGTCGCACCGCGCGAAGGCCGCGCTCTCGCGCCGCGAGGAGCATGAGGAGCATTACGAATGGAATCAGCGTCACGCGCTGCGAGCCGCTCGTGGTGGCGGTGTCGTTCCTGACGTGCACTTTCGGCGAGTCCGAGACCAGGTGGAGATCTCCTGGGCGGCTACACCGCTGGCTGGTGCCGAGAATGTTGACTTCTTGTCGTATCGAGGTACCGAATACGTGGCGCCAAGCACTGTGGCGGGGCCTCTGTTTGAGGTTCTGGCTTGCGCGGCGGAATGGCTGCACAAGCGGCTGCCGGCATCAGAGCGCTGCAGAGCCCTTGTCGACTCGGTCGCAGCGCTGAGGTCGCCCGAGCGGGTAGACGAACGCACCGCGTGGATCGCCGGTCTTGGGACGGCTCGTGAACGCGTCGTCGCACGCTGGGAGCAGCTCCGAGATCTCAGTGCGTCGCTGGGCAGCAAGGGGGCCTTCGAGGCGGTCTTCAGCTCTCAACAGTCGAATGACGTTGTTCTCGATGGAAGTTGCGAAGCTGCGCTCCTGTTCGGTTCGGTCAGTCCCACGATCACGCTGGAGGACGCCGAGAATCTGGCGAGGCTCTTGCTTGGGGCGTACGAGCCGTCGCCGGTTGACGGTCTCGCACATTTGGCCGTGGACGAGCCCATCGATGGGTTACTGCCGCCGTGGCGCCACGGCTACCTCCTTGCCGACGAACTGCTCGACGAGATCTCGGATGAGCACATCGGGGGGAGCGTCGATGTCGAGGAATGCTTGCGTCGCTGGAGCGTCCACTTGTCGGAGGTCACTCTCAAGGATCCGAACCTTCGTGCTGTTGCATTGGTCGGCAGCAACCATGCGCCGTCGATAGTGCTCAATTCCGGCTACCGGTGGGTCGGCTCAGAACCGGTCCGGCGGTTCACGCTTGCTCACGAACTGTGTCATCTGCTGCATGATCGCTCTCGGGGTGCTCGCGTCGCGATGGCCAGTGGGCCGTGGGCGCCCAGGGCGATCGAGCAGCGTGCCAACGCTTTTGCAGCGTGGCTTCTAATGCCGCCTGGGTTGTTGGACGATGCGGTTTCCGCCGCTCAAGAACCTGTTGACACGCCTGCGGGCGTCAGGGAGGTTGCCGACGTTCTTGATGTCAGCCGAGCGACTCTCGTCGAGCACCTCTACAACCGCGGCTACGTCGACTCGGAGGCCCGATACTCGTTGCGCGCCGGCTTTGGGGAGTGAGAAGGTCGCTGGGATCGACTGCGGACGAGGCTGCGCGGGTGCTGTAGAGCAGCAGGGTGCGACGCCGCGAGGGACAGAGAGATAGCGAGGTCTATGCGAGAACCCCACGGCATAATCGATGTCGACCATCAGGCTCCCGCCTTCATTGCCGACCGCCACCGTCGCTACGCCGAGTTGCGGGGCCGCTGCCCGGTGGTGTTCAACCAGCACTACGGGGGCTTCTGGATGGTCACCGACTACGAGTCGGTGGCCGCGGTGGCCCGTGACAACGACACCTTCGCCCACAAGTACGAGCCCGACTCCGACGACGGGATCTCCTACCACGGCATCTGCGGCATTCCCCGGCCGCCGTATGTGCCCCGCATGGGGGTGTCGGAGATCGACGGGCCCGAGCACGCGGACCTGCGCCGGGTGCTCAACCCCTACATGACGGCCCGGGTCATCGAGCGTCAACGGCCGAGGATGGAGGCCGTCTCAGCCTGGTTCCTCGACCAGATCACCGAAGCCGGCGCCGCCGACCTGGTGCTCGACTACGCCACCCCGGTACCGGCGGTGCTGACCCTTGAGCTGATGGGCATGGAGTCGTCGAACTGGAGGCATTACGCCGACTTCTTCCACGCCACCTCCTCCTACGAGCCGTCCGATGAGAGATTCCGGAGCGCGGTGGCCCGCCGTGACGACATGTGGGCCGAACTGGCTACCTTTGCCGCCTTCCGGCGGGCCAACCCGGCCGACGACGTGACCACCGCCCTGGTGACCGCGGTCATCGACGGGCGCCCCCTGACCGACGACGAGATCACCGGGATCATGTGGAACCTGGTGGCCGGCGGTCTCGACACCACGACGTCGCTGGTGTCGTGGGGGTTGCACCACCTCGGCACCCATCCCGCCGACCGGGCCCGCCTCCTCGACGACCCGGACCTCATCGCGGCCGCGGTGGAGGAGTTCCTGCGCTTCTACAGCCCCAGCGAGACCCTCACCCGCACCGCGACCCGCGATGTTGAACTGGGGGGCAGGCAGATCCGCCGGGGCGACGTGGTGTTCATCAGCTGGGTGGCCGCCAACCACGACCCTTCGGTGTTCGAGGGCGCCGACGATGTGCGCATCGACCGAGCCGTCAACAAGCACCTCGCCTTCGGTCTGGGTGGCCATCGCTGCATCGGCTCGTCGATTGCCCGCATCGAGTCCGAGCTGATGCTGGGCGACGTGCTGAGGCGCATCGGCGACTATGAGATCGACGCCGACGGTTTCAAGCCCTATCCGGGCAACCTGCTGATGACCGGCGTGGTGTCGATGCCGGTCACGTTCACGCCAAGCGCCCGAACCGGAGCCGTCGACCCCTTCGCTGCTTGATCGGCATTTCCTCGCGCACCAGCACGGTGGCTGCCCAGACGCCTGGGATGACCGGCAGCCAGAAGGCGAAGACCCGGTGGCCGACCACTCCGAGCAGGGCGACCTCGATCGGCACGCCTACTGCAGCGAGGGTGAAGGTGGTGGCCGCGTCGACACCACCGGTGGCGATCAGCGGTATGGGAACCGACTGGGCCAGATAGCCGCAGGCGTAGGCGGCGACGATCGCCGCCGGCGAGACGGTCACCCCGAAGGCTCGCAGGGCGGCCCACAGACTCACCAAGTCGCCGATCCAGTACAGCAGGCTCCAGGCCAGAAGCCTGTGCCCGTCGGCGGTGCGGGTGGCGCGGCGAACTCGCGCCGCCGCCGACACCCCCACCGTCAGAGCTCGACGCAGCCGGCCCGGTCCTCCGTACTCGCCCGTGCCGGCTCCTCGTGAACGCTGAGTGAACCCCAGAGCCAGGGCGACGATCACGAGGAAGCCTGCGACCCAGCTCAGCGCCATTCCGAGCGGTACCGAAGCATCCAAGATCCCGGCCAACCCGCCCAGAAACCCCAGGATGCCGAACACGAAGTAGACGGCGGTGTTCAACGCGATGAGTTCCACCATCGCGTTTCGCTTTGAGAACCCCAGCCGGCGCAGCACCCAGAACGTGAACGCCATCCCCGCCGCGCCGCCTGCGGCCACGAGCTGAGTGAGCCCGAACCCGGCCAGCGCCACCTTGAGCGAATACCACACGCCCGGTTGCTCACCAGAGCGGCCGCGGTCGGTGGGACTGTCGGCCACCGACGAGCGGAACGCGCCCGCATAGCCGACGAACACCCCGATCTGGCCCACGGCGCACAGACCGAGCCAGCCCCAGGATGCACCACTGAGGGTGTCTCCCAGCTCGGTGAAACCGGCCAGACGGCCGATGGCCGCTACGAGCACGGTGGTCACGATCGCGGCGCCGCCCACGGCCAGGGCTACCTGACCCGGGCTCAGCGTCCGCAGCGTCTCCAGACGAGTGGCGGCCTGTTCCGACATGGGCTCGACGATCCCAGCATCAACCGTCTCGGCCAGTGGCTCCGGATATTCGGAGGTCTCGGCGCTAGGCGTGCCGGTGTGTGGCTGCGGATTGCTGGGGTGCTGCGACGGTATTGAGTGTTCGTTCATCGCGTCGCGATCCGCGCTGCGGCACCGAGAGCGGCCCCGGTGATCACGTCGAGGGTGTAGTGGTTTCCGGTGGCAACTACCACTGCCGCCACCGCAGCCGGGTAGACGACCCCGACGGCACGCATCAGCGGATTGCGGGCAGAGCGGGCCATCCCGAGCCCCGTCACCACCGCAAAGGCCACATGATGGCTGGGCGTGGCCGCGATCGGGTTGTACAGCTTCACCAGCGTCTGGTGCTCAAGGTCGATGCCCCGGTCGCTGAGCGTGTCGACCTGGTCGTTGCGGCTGCGGGGAGGGGCGGTGGGAAGGGCCAGGAACAGCGGCAGGGCACCGGCGTAAGCCGCCACGACGGCCCGCCGCTCCCGGACGAAGGCGGGGCTGCGACGGTGGTGGAGAACGATCAGCCAGCCGACGCTGAAACCCAGGTTGCCGACCGCGTACCCCAAGTTGAGCACGTCGACGAGCCGGCGGTGGCGCAGCGCCACTCGCTGGACGGCGGGCTCAATGCGCAGACCGAGACGCTCCTCGAGGGCTACGACCCGATCAGCGTTGCGGGCGGCCCGCCGCCGACCCCGGTCATTCCACACCAGCCGGCGCACACCGAAATAGCCCCCTACGCACGCCGCTCCGATGGCGAACTCCCGGAGGATCTTCATTCCGGCTGTTCTTTCTGCGGCTGCGCTTGGCCGGGCGTGTCGATCCAATGAAGGGGGGCGGCCATCGACCAGTGGTCAGGGTTGGCCCTGATCGCGTCGGACCAGCGATTCGCCAGCTTCTGAAGCACGGCCTGCTCACCGGCCCTGCCCGCCTCCGGCAGCGGCGGCTCGATCGGGGGGTCCATCGTTGCCTTCCACCGGCGGGGACCGAGCGGCAGCACAGTGAACGAGATGATGGGGGAGCCTGCGAGCCGGGCCAGTGCGGCCACGCCGGCCGCCAGTTGCATGTCGCTGTCCAGGAAGCGGACTTGGTGGGAGTGCCCGGCGAACTCGCTGTTGTCGCCGAGCAGCAGCACCGCCTCGCCAGCCTGGAGGCGCCGCACGCTGCGCAGGGCCGCCGCCTGCCGGTACATCACCCTCAGCCCGACCCCGGCCCGTACGTGCTCGATGGCCCAGGCGATCCAGTTGTCGGCCACTATCACATTGGTGGGCACCGAAACCTTCTCTCCTGGGATGGCGGTGGCCACTTCCCATCCGCCCAGGTGGGTGCCGGCGAGGATCAGGCCCCGGCCCTCGCTGGCCGCGGCGTCGACGTAATGCCAGTTCTCGTAGACGACCGTGTCCAGAAATTTCCGGGGTCGACCTATGGCCCAGAGCAGGTCGGCCGCGGCGTGGGACTCGTTGATCATCACTTGGCGCACGATGTGTCGGACCTTCGGATCGTCGGGGGGCGCCCCGACGGCGTGGCACAGGTTGGCGGCCAGATCTCGGCGCCTCTTGGGCCGCAGGGCCCACTGGATGTTGCCGCCCAGCGCAGCCAGCCCGTGCGCCAACCGGACCGGGAGGCGCGACCCGATCCAGGCCGCACCGTCGATGACTCGTGCCAGCGCGATCGCAAAGCGCCGCAGGATCCAGACCCGCAACAACGCCAGTGGCGGCTTGGTGAGCCGTAGAGACTCGTCGACGTCGGAACACCGCAGCATCGCCCGACATTATCCCTGCCGTGCCCTGCAAACCCCGGAGAATGCGGGCCGGCTGCCTGCTAGAGGCCGAGCGGATAGGCGCGCGATTCGCGCACAAATCAGCGGGCGCGCAGGGAGGCCGTGGCCCGAGCGGCCCGTGAGCGGAGCGAACATGAGCGGGGGACACAACTCCACTACGCGAGGCCCTCACCACCTGGCCGCGCTGCCTGTAGGTTCAGCCGCCGTGAGCCGTCCGATTGGCAGAGAACCGCAGCGCTCCTCAGCGAACCACACCGACGAGTCCGATCCCGACGTTGGGCGCACTGCGGGCTTGGTCGATCCGGAGCGTCTCGGTGCCTGGATGGACGATCAGGGCCTGGCTGGTGCGGGGGAGCCGTTGTCGCTGCGGTTCATCTCCGGAGGGGCGTCCAACGAGATCTTCGAGGTGAGCCGGGGCGGTCACCGGTGGGCGCTGCGCCGCCCGCCGAGGCGGGTGCCGCCCGGACGCAACCAGACGATGATGCGCGAGTACCGCATCCTGGCTGCGCTCGACGGCACCGACGTGCCTCATGCCCGGGCCGCCGGGGCCTGCGACGACACCGAGGTGCTGGGGGCGGCCTTCTACCTGATGGACTTTGTGGACGGGTGGTCGCCGATCAGCGAGCCGGAGTGGCCCGAGCCGTTCTTCTCGGACCTCACGGCCCGCGCCGGTTTGGCCTACGAGTTGGTGGAGGCCATCGCCCGGCTATCTCGGGTGGACTGGAGAGTCAGGGGCCTGGAGGGGCTGGGGCGGCCCGACGGCTTCCACGAGCGCCAGGTGGACCGCTGGTACGCGCATCTGGAGCGGTTCCGGTTCCGGGACATCCCCGGGCTGGATGAGGCGGGGGACTGGTTGCGGGGGCGAAAGCCCCGCAGCTACGAGCCGGGGATCATGCACGGCGACTACCAGTTCGCCAACGTGATGTTCCACCACGGCGCTCCGGCCCGGATGGCCGCCATCGTGGACTGGGAGATGGGAACGGTCGGCGATCCGCTCCTGGACTTGGCCTGGGTGGTGATGGGCTGGCCGGACGACACCGGGGCGAGTGGCGCCGGGCGGCGGGTCAGCGGATACGTCGACTACACGGGCATGCCGGGGCGGGACGACCTGCTGGAGCGGTACGCGTCGGTGTCGGGCCGCGACGTCGACGAGATCGACTACTACGTGATCCTGGCCCGGTTCAAGATGGCCATCGTGCTGGAGGGCGGCTACGCGCGGTTCGTGGCCGGCGGGGCCGACAATCCCAAGATGGAGGCGTTCGGCGCGGTAGTGCTCGACATGGCCGAGGCCGCAGCCGAGCTGGCCCGCACCACCAACCTCTAGCGCCGCTTCTCCAAATTGATGTAGTTGTTTCCCTCTGAGGTGCACAACTACGTCAATTTCGGGCTGAGGGCCGCCTACCGTGGGGTCCATGGCCATTGATTTCTCCGTCGAGCCGGAGTTCCAGACGAAGCTCGACTGGATGGACCGGTTCGTCGGCGAGGAGGTGGAGCCGCTCGACCTGTACTTCCGTGACACGGTCAGCCCCTTCGACCGCAACAACGCCACCGCCAACGCCCTGGTGCGCCCGCTGCAGCGCCAGGTGCAGGAGCAGGGCCTGTGGGCCTGCCACCTCGGCCCGGAGCTGGGCGGCCCCGGCTACGGCCAGGTGAGGCTGGCCCTGATGAACGAGATCCTGGGACGGTCGCTGTGGGGCCAGATCGTGTTCGGCTGCCAGGCCCCCGACTCGGGCAACGCCGAGATCCTGGCCCACTACGGCACCGACGCCCAGCGCGAGCGGTACCTGAAGCCGCTGCTGGCCGGGGAGATCTCGTCCACCTACTCGATGACGGAACCCCAGGGCGGGTCCGATCCCAACTACTTCACCTGCCGGGCGGTGCGGGACGGCGACGAGTGGGTCATCAACGGCGAGAAATGGTTCGCCTCCAACTTCCGCTACTCGACGTTCCTGATCGTGATGGTGATCACCAATCCCGACGTGCCGGTGTACCGGGGTTCGTCGATGATCCTGGTGCCGTCGGACGCGGAGGGCCTCGAGGTGGTGCGAGATGTGGGCCTGGGCTCGGAGCCTCTGGGGGAGGGCGACCACCCACACCTGCGGTTCAACGACGTGCGGGTTCCGGCCGAGAACCTGCTGGGTGAGGAGGGCACCGGGTTCAAGATCGCCCAGACCCGCCTGGGCGGGGGCCGGGTGCATCACGCCATGCGGTCGGTGGGTACGGCCCAGCGGGCGCTGGACATGATGTGCGAGCGGGTGCTGTCGCGCGAGACGAAGGGCTCGCTGATCGCCGAGAAACAGTCGATCCAGCACTGGATCGCCGACTCGTGGGTGCAGATCCAGCAGTTCCGCCTCCAGGTGCTGCACTGCGCCTGGCTGATCGACACGGTGGGCGACTACGCCAAGATCCGCCAGCACATCGCCGGAATCAAGGTGGCCACGCCCAAGGTGCTGATCGATGTGGTGTACCGGGCCATGCACGCCCACGGTTCGCTGGGAGTGTCCAACCAGATGCCGCTGGCGCAAATGTGGATGGCGGGACCGGTGCTGGGCATCGCCGACGGCCCCACCGAGGTCCACAAGGACACCATCGCCAAGCAGGTGCTCAAGGGCTGCAAGCCCGCCGACGGGCTGTACCCGTCGATGCATCTGCCGACGCGGATCGAGGCGGCCCGGGCCCATATCGAGGCCCGCCTGGAGCACGAGATCTCGAACCTCTGAGGCGGGGAGGCAAGGGTTGAATCCAGTGAGCGGCAAAGACGGCGTAACCGAGTCGCGGGCTGCGATCGACGCGGCCAACGCCTCCGATCCCCGCAGCCACGACGGAGAGCCCCTGGCGCTCGCCCAGGGCCGCCGGGCCGAGGAGTGGGTGGCCCGTCTCGATCCGGCGGCATCGGATGCCCTGAGGCTGGCGGCCCGGGCCCATCATCTGCGTCGCTGGGCGCTGCCCCGCTCGGACTATCCGGAGGGCCGGGCCGGCTACCTGCGCTGGCGGAGGGCTCAGCGGGACCGCCACGCTCGGGATCTGGCCGCCATTCTCGATGGCGCCGGCGTGGACGGGCCGGTGTCGGCCAGGGCTGCGCAGATCGTTGCCAAGCAGGGGCTGGGCTCCGATCCGGATGTGCAGACCTTCGAGGACGCAGTGAGCCTGACGTTCCTGGAGACGGAACTGCATGCGGTGCTCGGCCGTCTCGATGACGACAGCAAGGCGGTCGACATCGTGGCCAAGACCCTGGCCAAGATGAGCGCCGCCGGCCGGGACCAGGCCGTCGCCGTGGCCTCCGGCCTCGATGAGCGCAGCCGGCGCATCTGCACCGAGGCCAGCGCGCGGCCGACCGCCAGCATCGACTCCGACACTCGTCGAGGCCGGCACTGACGGTCGGCTGCCCGGGGAAATCTACGGGACTCGGGCGATGAACCACCGCAGCGGAGGTGCATCGCCATAGAGGCTCTCGACGTACGAACAGGCGTCCTCCGAACAAGGACTCCCTGAGCAAGATTCCGCCTGCCACGCCGCAAGCTCCTCGGGTGTGGGCGAGATGATCGTCTCGACCCGGGCGATCACGAAGTCGCGGCCCACAGCGAGCTGGGCCCACGGCTCGCCCTCGGTGATCCCGAAGGCATCGGGCAGGCTCTGCCAACCCCAGTCGATGGCGTCAGCCGACCAGCCGATCCACAGTGGCACGCCGGTGGGCTCGCCAATGCGATCGAAGTCCCGCCACACCGGCAGGCCACCGATGGTGCTCGCTTCCAGTTGACCGCCCAGCGACGGGAAGGCGGTCATGGCCACGCCGGCCGATCCCGCGGCGAGGTTCCAGGTGGGGAAGAGGCCCTCGAAGGTCGCGGTGGTGGACGCCGGCTTGCCGCTGGTGGCGTGTTGCACGCTCAAGACGTCGTCGACGGCGGTGACAACAAACCCGTTGTCGACGACGTACGCGTCGAAGACGAGAAGGTCGTCCAGCGATGTCTCAGGTTCGCTCGCCTGCTCTACCGTCGACCCGTTGTCGATGTCGCGCACGACAATCCCCTCCGGCAGCGGCAACTCGGTCCAGTCGGCGCCGTTGTCGGTGTAGACGGCTCGCTCGCCGCCCAGTGACAGCTCGTCTCCGACGTACCAGGCTCGGGCGAGGACTCGACCGCTGTCTAGGGACTCGAAGGCGTATAGGTCTGCGAAGCCCGGGTCGATCTCGGTCCATTCCAGAACCGGTCCGGTCGACAGCCCCTCGGGGTTCACAGTTCCCCCGGGTTGAGTCGGCCCGGGGTCGGCCTCGCCTGCCTGGATTTCCGCCCCGCTCGACGGCTGTTGAGCGGCTGCGACCGAACCGATCAGCCCTGCGCCGGCTGCACCCACCGCGGTGACGGCGACGAAGCAGCCGGCCAGCATCGCGATGGTTGCAGCCATGCCCACGGCCGTTCTTCGGGCTGTGATCGATCGTGCTTTCGGTGTTGAAGGGGTGTGACTCACTGTGTGGTCCTTTCGTGGGTCGGCCGGCCCCGAGAGGCCGGACTCCTGCTGTGCCAGGCCGCACCCCCGGAGCAACCGGCACTTTCAAGGACGCACAACTGGTCGAATCGGTTCCCGAAACTGGCTAGGGCACCCTGGCGATGAACCAGCGCAGGGGAGGGGCGTCGCCGTAGCGGTCCTCAGCGACCTCCTCGGGTGTGGGCACCACGAACGTCTCGACCCGGGCGATCACGAAGTCGCGGCCCACGGCCAACTGGGCCCACGCTTCGCCCTCGGTGACCCCGAAAGTGTCGGGCAGGCTCTGCCATCCCCAGTCGGCGCCGTCGGCCGACCAGCCCACCCAGAGGGGCACATCGGGCAGCGGATCCGTGCGGTCGATGTCCCGCCACGTCGGCAGGCCACCGATGGCGCCGGCTTCCAGCTGACCGTTCAGCGACGGGAAGGCAGTGGCGGCAACGCCGGCCGGGCCCGCGGCCAGCGTTCCGGTGGGATGCAGGCCCTGGAATGCTGCCACCGTCGTTGGAGTCTCAACGTAAGCGGCCCGCTGGAAGCTGAGCGATCCGAGAGGCTCCGTCACGGCCCGCCAGACCGTGCCGTCGGCTGTGATTGTTCGCTCCGAGTATCCGTACTCGTACGACGGTTCCTCAGTCCATACAAGACCGTCGGGGGATGTGAGGATCGTCTCCTTCGGGTCGTCCAGCAGCGTCAGCACGAATCCGTCGGCGGTGGCGGCGCCCGCCGGGACCCAACCGGTGTAGCGGGCCACGAACTCCACGGAGGAGCCGTCGCCGTAGAAGATCCGCACGATGTCTTCCGGGGAATCGCTCAGCTCGGTCCACTCGTCGGTGGTCAGGCCCAACTGCTCGAGAGTCAGCTCCAGGGGCTGACCGGCGAAGTCGGGACTGTCCGGGTCTGTCTCGAAGGGATCGTGCAGGTCGAACACCACCGTGCCCGGCGCCCCGTCCCGCCACCGCAGAACCTCCTTGCCGTCGGGCAGGAGGCCCCGGTCGGCGAGCAGTGACTCGGCGTCGACCGTCGTGTAGCCCTGCAGCACCAGAACCATCCGCTCGCCCGACACCAGCGCTGGCGCCGCCCGCAAGTGCTCTTCCAGGTACGGCGATGCCAGCGCCGGGTCGGGGGGGATCTCGAACTCCAGCTCGGTCCACGCAATCCCCTCGTCGTCGGAGAAGAACACGCGGTTGAGCTGGCCTTCGGGGGCGTAGAAGTCCCGGTACCGGCCCGCAACGAGCCACCGGTCGCCGGAGATGTCGATCGTCTGCGGAATGAGCCGGTCGGGCAGGGGCAGTTCTTCCCAGTCCGTGCCGTTCTCGGTCATGACGGCCCGATCGCCGTAGACGATCCGCTCGACGCCTTCGGGCCAGGCGTACGCAACTACACGGCCGTCGCCCGCGGACTCGAATCCGAAGAGGTCTGCGAAGCCCGGATCGATCTCGGTCCATTGCAGCACCGGACCTGTCGACAGGTCCTCGGGAGTCGGGGTCTCCGACGCCTGCGAGTCGTCCTGTCCGGTCCCGGCTGATGCGAGCCGACTGCCGGTGTCCGGCGCGGGTTCGCCGGTGACGGGCACAGTCCCCGTGCTCGGTTCGGGGACTTGGTCCGAAGTGACGAATACGGTCGTTGTGCCCTCGCGGTTCAGTGCGTTCCAGCCGACCACGCCCCCGACCGCCACCAAGACCGAGGCAGCCACGGCCACAACCGCGTGCTGAGCCGTCCGCACCCTGGCGCGGGCCGCCGCTCGATCAGCAATTTCCACCAGCGGTGGCGGTGCGGGAGGTGCGGTGGCGTTGATCCGTTCACCTATGGCCCTCCCCAAAGCGGCACCCAGCGACTGCTCGTCGTCCGCGGCCCCCAGATCGGCCTGCTGGTCGTGGATGTTCCCCGTCATCGTTCGATCACCCTTCGAAGGTCGGCCAAGCCCCTCGACACCAGGCTCTTGACCGTGCCGGGTCGTACGCCCATGGCCTTTGCGATCTCCCTCTCCGACATCTGCGCGTAGAAGCGCAGCACCAACGCCGTTCTGCGCTTGGCTGCGAGCTTGTCGAGAGCGTCGATGAGATAGTCCCCCTCGGTCGCGGCGCGGGCCAACGGCTGCTGACGCCCGAACCTCCGCCGGACCTCGCGCTTGCGCAGCTCACTCCGGGCTCCGTTGAGGACGGCGGTACGCACGTACGCCAGCGGCTGGTCCACGCGATCCCAGCGCTCGAAGGCCCTCACGAAGGCGTCCTGCACTATCTCCTCAGCGCACTCCGAAGTGTCGACGAGTCCTTGAGCCAGCCTGATCATGGGTGTGAACTGCACTCCGTAGAAGTCGTAGAAGCCTGTGGGGGTCGTGGCCTTCGGCCGCGCCTTGGCCGCGTGCCTAACGGTGATGGACGCGTCGGGAAGCACCATCTCTAAGGACGCCCGCCCCTGCCGATCGGTTCCCAGATCATCTATGTCCGGTTCATTGCCGGATCCCGCTCAGAACTGTCGGTACTTGCGGGCGTCGGGTCCCTAGACCCCCCAGTCACCCGTCGGAGGGTTCAAGCCCGAGTAGCCGGAGCCCCTCCGCAGCCGCAGGTGCCAGACGGCGGAGCACAGCAGCCACAACAAGCACCACACCACCACCGAGATCAGCAGGACGGTCTCGTCGCTCGGCCTCAGGCCGGGGGAGTAGAACGGCTTCACGAAGTACTGGGAGATGAAGCCCCCCCGGTACGGTGTCTCACCCGCGAGGCGCCAGAAGTACTTCTCCCAAACCGTCAGCGGACATGGCAGCCCCGCGAGGTTCACCGCGGCGGTCGGCACCAGCATGACCAGATACCACCTCATCAGCTGGGGCCTACGGGCGGCCAGTGGAGCGCCCACGATGAGGAAGACGGCCAGCAGGCCGTGCACTAGCGCTATGGCGTTCGCCAGCGACCACGCACCCACAACCTCACCCTAATGTGGCGTGCGGTCCTGGTCTTGTGTGCTCTCATGGGCGCGGGGCTTGCCAGGCGAGGCCCTAGGGTTCAGAATTAGTTGGTTGTTGCGGATATTCGGGAGGGTGCACCTATGACTGCCAGCGACGAGCCGCACCGTCGAGGCAATTCGGAGGAGACGGCGAGACGGGTACTGGACGCTGCCGCCGCGGAGTTCGTGGAGCGCGGCTATGACAAGGCCGTCATCAGCGACATCGCGCGCCGCGCCGGGGTTACCCCGGGAGCTGTCTACCCCCGGTGGCCCCACAAGAGCGACCTGATGGCTGCTGCTCTTGATCACCTGCTTGAACAATTGGTGCCTGAGAACAGGATGAAGGACTTGGGCCTTGTCAAGATGCCGACGGCGGACGTCATCGCGGTGTGGGGAGCAGATCTGCTGCAATCGGACTCCGTGAAGGATGTGCTGGTGCAGGTGTTCGGCAGCGCCCGCAACAACGCCGCGGTCCGAGACCGCTTGCAACGTTTCGTGAACGATCAGGCCGACCAGTTCAATAGCCTTGTTGAGCGGGGCAAGTCCGAGGGATACGTCGACCCCGACGTCGACTCTGTTGCTCTGACGATGTTCGTTCAAGCGGTCGGGATCGGCACTCACCTGCTGTTGTCCGCCGGGCTGGAGGACCGCCATGTTCCGTCTGAACAGAACTGGGTCGAATTGCTGTTGCAGATGCCAAAGGGTGTGCGAGGCACGGCCGAACCCCAAACCGGGCAAGACGGGGAGGGCTAGTAACGCCGGTCGTCACTCGATGCCGAGTTGCGTCTTGCGCTCGCGGGCGTAGTTGGCGATAGACAACCTAATGACGGCGTTACTGCCGCTCCTAGCAGTTCGAACAAGGGCTTTGCTCCGGGTCTGGGGTGCCGGATCTACTAGCTGCTGAGATGGCTGTAGGTGGCGGTCTCGATGTCGGCGTAGAGCTGGTAGGAGCGGGCGTCCGCAAACGGCAGTTGCTGGCTGAAATAGGTGCCGGCGACCTGGTTGTCCATGTCGATCCAGAAGAAGGAGTTGGCGATTCCAGCCCACATGAGCCCGCCGGCAGGACGACCCGTGGGCAGCGGCTCCTCGTTGATCTGGAACGTCAGGCCCCAGGTCTTCTCGATCCCGGGAAAGAACTCGGCGTCGTTGGTGAGCTCAGGCATCACCGCTGGCAGCGCGACCACCCGCAGGTCTCCGATGTTGTTGACCGTCATCTGGTCGACCGTCTCGGCGCGCAGCACCTCCACGCCGTCCCGGCGGCCCCGGCCCAGGATCATCTGCAGGAAGCGGCAGTAGTCCTCGACGGTGCTGTAGAGCCCGCCGCCACCCGACGGGTACTCCGGTTCGGGGGACCGAGGAAGATCAGCAGCGGTCAGCGAGCCGTCGGGTAGCCGGGTGTGCGTCGCCGCCCCGCGGGACTGCATCTCGGTGCTGAGGCTGAAGGCGGTGGAGTCCATGCCCAGCGGCCCACAGATGTGCTCGTCGAAGTACTCGTCGAGCCGCTGGCCCGAGGCCTCCTCCACCATGCGTCCCACGAAGTCGATGTTGATGCCGTACATCCAGCGCTCGCCGGGATCAAACAGTGCTGGCACCGGAGTCGTCATCGTCACCAGTTCTCCGCTGGTGATCGAATCAGTCCCGGTGGCTTGGTGATAGCGCAGCATGGGCTCGCTCCAGAACGGGTAGCCGAACCCGGCGGTGTGGGTCAGCAGATGGCGCAGCGTGATCGGGCACCTGGCCGGGCGCACCACCGGCTGTCCCTCGTCGTCGAAGCCCTCGAGCACGCCTGCGGAGGCCAGATTGGGCAGAACGCTCGACGCGGGCCTGTCCAGATGGAGGTCGCCCCGCTCCACGAGCTGCATCGCCGCGGTGCCGGTGACGGCCTTGGTCATGGAGGCGATCCAGCAAACCGTGTCGAGCGTCATGGGGCCGGCTGCGGCCGAGGCGTCGGCCGACCGCTCCCCCGCAGCCGCGGCGGCGAGAACCCTTTCGCCGGTGACGACCTGGGCCGCTGCCCCCACGACGTCACCGGCGCTCACTCCCCGGTCGAGGATCGCTTCCACATCCGCCTGCAACCCCATTGGCGCCTCCGTCGTCGCTCCGGGCCCCGTCTCGCCCGTGTCGGGTCTCATTCGTCCTCAGGCGAGCAGGGCCTCGACCGAGGCCGCCCAGCCGATGTGATCGCCAACGGTTGCGGGGGCGAACCCGGGCACCGCCAATGACGACACGCCGAGACCGCGGGCAATGGCCGCGATCGGCGCCGGGTCGGGATCATCGAAGACCAGATCGTCGAGCGCGGCCGGCGGGACAAGGGCTCCGGCAGCCGGTACATCGCCCCGCACCAGCTCAGCCCGGATGGCTTCGCCCCGAGCGTCGTCGAGCCCCCACCGGTGCCGCACCGCAGATGCGGTGTTGAGGGACGCGTACACGGCGACGTGCAGGATCGATGCCTGAGGGGCGTCGACATGGCGCACGAGCGGGGCCCAGATCAGCTCCGGCGGCCGGGGCCGGCGAGCGGCGCCGTCACCGACGATTGAAGCGGAGCGCTCGAGATCCGACGCCGGGATCGCCCAGAGCAGGACCCGGTCGGCCAGCGCCCCCGCCGTGCGCAGCATCTGATCGCCCCGCCCCGCCATCAGGATCGGGACGGGGTCGAGGTCGACATCGAGATCGCGGCCGGACGCGGCATCGAGTGTCCCGCCGGCGGAGACCTCGCGAAGGAAGGTGACGAGTTCGGTGACTCTCGCCGCCGCGTCACGCCGGGGGATCCCGGCCGCGGCGGTGAGCTCCGATCCGCCGGCTGCGATCCCGCAGAACACGCGGCCGGGCGCCATCTCCTGCAAGGTGGCCAGCGCCGACGCGGTGTGGAACCGGTGGCGCATGTACGGGTTGGTCATGGCCGGTCCGAGCTCGATCCGCTCCGTGGCCGTGGCGACCTCGCCGAGCAGCAGCCACACGTCGCGCCACCAGAAGGCGTCGGCGACGCCGATCCACTCCGCCCCCGCCCCCTCGGCTGACTGTGCGAGCCCCACCGCCTGGCCGGGGTCGGGGTTGGGCACATGATTGATCACACCGACCATCCATCACCTCCTAGCGGTCCGTAGCGGAATTGATCGGGGCGCCCGGAGTGATTCCAAGCGGGGGCTTGGACCTTCCGCGCTGCCCTAGCCATCTTGACGACACACCTCTAGCTCGGCGGTCATGGCTGAGAGAGCCTCGGCCGCGTGGCCCACGCCTTCGTGCAGGTCGTCCTGGAGGAGCGCGAGCCCGACGCTGGCGGGTCGATGCCGGCGGACGAGTTCCGCTAGTCGCCTGCCCACCACTGCGGGCTGGCCCACCAGCATCACCCGATCGAGCACCGTGTCGTCCACCAGCGTTCGCGCCGGTTCCGGGTCACCGTTCCGGAGCGCGTCGGCGGCGGCTCTCACGGCATCGCCTTCGAGTCCGAGCTCTTCCCGTACCGGTGGCGGAGTGTCGAGCAGCGACCAGATCATCTCGGGCCGGTGTCGCTCCACCGCCTTGTCGGTGAACGCGACGCTCGGGTACAGCGCGATGTCGATCGGGCGCACCGAGCGGGCCCAGCCGACGACGGCGGGGTAGCGAAACGGAGGCATGCCGGCCACGAACGCACCGTCGGCCCTTTCCGACGCGAGCCGGTTGAGCCGGGGACCGCGCGCTCCGACGAACAGCGGCAGAGGCACACCGGCGGCTGCCTCTGTGACGGCAACGTCGGAAGGCGCGTAGCCCGGCACCGGTGTCCCGGCCGCAACGGCTCGGGCGATGTCGAGGAACTCACGCACACGATCTACGGGACGGGAGGGCTGCAAGCCGAAGGGGGAGAGCGACATCTGGCCCCCCGCACCGACCCCGAGCACGGCTCGGCCGCCGCTGAGCTCGTGGATCGTGAGCATGCTCGCGGCGGCCACCCCAGGATGGCGTACGTACGGGTTCGTGATGCCGGTGGCCAGCCGGATCCGGTCGGTACCGATCGCTGCCGCGGCGAGCACGGCGAAGGGATCGCGTGCGGCCCCCTCGTCGCCCAACCAGAGTTCGTCCAGGCCGAGATCCTCGACATGGCGGGCCAGATCGACCAGCTCGGGCGCCGGCACGTTGGGGAACACCCACACGCCGACCGTGGGGACGGTGTCGCCGCTCACGCCACCGGTCTACCATCGTAGTAATGACCTGGATCGACACCGTCTCATGGGACCACGCCTCCGGCCCCCTCCGCGATGCCTACGACTGGCAGGCAGCGAAGCTCGGAGAGCCGGCCGAGTTCACGATGCTGGGCAGCCTCTACCCGCCGATCGTGGAGGAGCGGCTCCGGCTCTATCGCACGGTCGAGCATTGCCCGTCGCAGCTCACCGCGATCGAGCGCCAATCGGCCGCCCTCGTGACGTCCCGGCTGAACGGCACCGACCACTGCGCATCGGGATTGCGGCTCAAGCTCGAATCGCTCGGTCTCGCCATCGACGCACTGGACGCGATCGACGCCGATCCGGCCCGTGTGCAGTCCGGAGACGGCCGCTTGGACGCGATCTGCGCCTATGCCGCCAAGCTCACCCGGTCGCCTGAGGCAGTTACCGAGGACGACCTCCACCCGCTGCGCGATCACGGGCTGAGCGACCTCGACATCCTCGACCTCAACAACATGGTCGCCTATTACGCCTACATCAACCGGGTGGTGATGGGCCTCGGGCTCCGCAGCGTGATGACATCTACCCACCAGGCGACGGGCGCGGTCCCGGACGAGCGTTGAGATAGGCCGCTTCTACAGCTGGGGCACCACTTCTGCGGCGAGAATCTCGGTGGTTCGCAAGGAACTGGCGTCGTCCTGCCCGGGGATGATCGACAGGTCTCTCACACCCAGCTCGGCGTAACGGCCGAGGGTGTCGACGAGTTCGTCTGTCGAACCGGTGATCGCATGCCACTCGACTACGTCTCCGGTCACATCATGTGCGCCGAACTCCAGTCGGGTCCGGTGGGCGAGGAACTTCCCGCCCGCATCGAGGAATCGCCCGGCGACGGGGGCGAGTTCGTCGGGTGTCGCCCGCGAGGACAGGAACGGCAGGTCCAGCGCCGCGGCTCGGGTCATCGTCGCCGCCGCGCCGGCCAGCCACACCGGCGGCGGGCCGGCGCTGGAGGGCCCGGGGGACAGTGCCTCGTCACCGAGCAGCCGGCGGAGGTCTTCGAGGTGGTGCTCGAAGACGGCGGCACGATCGCTGAAGGCGATGCCCCTCGCTTCGAGGTCCTGGGCCCAGAACCCAGGCGTGACGACGAGCACGAATCCGCCGCCCGCCATCCGGTGGAGCGTGTTGGCCTGCTTGGCGAGCCAGGCTGGATCGCGCAGCGGGAGGATCGCGGCGGCGATGCCGGTGCGGGCCGTGGGATACCGCCCAGCCAGCCACGCCAGCTCGGCCAGGCTCTCCATGGCGCCGGCCCAGCCTTTGAAGTCGGGGTTGGCGAGGTAGCCGTCACCCAGCCAGAGCGTGTCCAGTCCGCCCTCCACGGCGATCCGGCTCAGCTCCAGCGTGGTCTGTCTCGTAGTGGCAAACGGCGAGATCCCGATCCGCACATCAGCTCCGGCGCATGGTCAGTTCGTCTTCCTCGCGATGAACCAACCGTAGTTCAGGGGCGGTCAGGGTTGTGCGCCGAACCAGGCGTCGTGGAGCCGTTGGTAGATGCCGCTCTCGATGAGTTCCAGCAGGGCAAGGTCGATGCGCTCTTGAAGTTCGGCGTCGTCCTCGCTCAGCATCAACCCGTACTGCACTCTCTGGAAGTCGGCGCCCACCGTTGTGACCTCGCCGGCGCCCTCGCGGGAAGCGTGGAACTGCAGTACCGGGGCTTCGAACACCACCGCGTCGACGTCGCCTGCTAACAGGAGGGGATAGGCGTCCTCGATGTTGTCCACCAGCACCGGGCCGATCCCGATCGAGGGCAGATATGTCTCACCGGCGGAGTGGGTGACAGTGGCCACCCGGCGGCCCGCGAGATCCGACGGCCCCGAGATCCCGGATCGCAGTTCGCTGACGGCCAGCGAGGAGGCGATGGCCGCCGTGAAGCTGGCAAAGACCAGGGTTCCCAGTGCTATCCACACCAGCGCGAGCACCCGGCCCCGCGTGCCCCGGGCCACCTTGTCGCCGTAGCCGACGGTGCTCATGGTCACCACCGACCAGTAGAACGAGTCCCAGATGCCCCGGCGGTAGGGAATCGCGAAGTCGGGGTTGTGGTGGCGCTCCGACCACCAGATCAGGTGGGCGGCCACCAGTACAGCCAATCCGAACACAACCAACAGCCAGGGCAGGTCCGACGAGGCGATGGCCGTGAAGAACGACCTGATCCGGTCAGTGACGCCGCGTGAGGACTCGTTGGGGACCAGGATGGTCAAACCCGATTCGAGCACCGGCAGCGAGAAGTCGACGGTCTCCTCGCGGGACTCGGTGATGGCCACCCCGCCCAACCCCACCTGGGCCAGACCGCGGCTGATGTCGTCGATCTGTTTGGCCACGGTGTCCACTGCGTATATCTCCGTCGACAGGGACAGCTTGTCCGCCACCAGCCGGATCAGCTCCACCTCGAACCCGCTGTAGGCACGGTTCTCGTAGATCACGAAGGGCGGCAGGGCCCGCGCCGCCACCGTCAGGGTGCCTCCGGCCGCAGTCTCGTCGCTTTGAGAGTCGTCCAGCGCGACTGCATCGGGATCAGCGGCCGAGATCCAGCGGTTGACCAGGGCAGCATTGGACGCCACCCACTCCTCGGCATGGCGCCGTATGTCGGCGGGGTCTCCACCCAGTGTCACCATCCGGACGTTCTGCGCCGATATGTCGGCCAGGGGGATAACCACCTGCTCCAGCAGCGTGCGCACCGAGGGTTGGCGTCCAAGAATTTCGAGTTGGCGACGGCACGGATGTCGTTGGGGGGCCAGCCGGCCTGGCAGGGGTCGGCGGCGCATCCGGGAAGACCGGCGATCGTCGTCTGGTCGAGGGCTGCGGCCTGGTCCTGGGGCAACGACGGGAAGGGGGTCTCCAGCCACACCACGTCCGAGCCGGGCACCAGCTCGCCTACCGTCCAGTTCGGGGTCCAGGTGAAGTACAGCACGGGCTGCCCGGCCCGGAAGCGGTTGATGGTCTCCGCGATCAGGGGCGGGTAGTCGCCCTGCACCTGCTCGACGGTGCCGGTCAGGCCGTAGGACTCCAGGTGGTGGTCGATGGTGGCGGCGCAGGACCATCCGACGTTGCAGCCCACCAGGTCGGCCCGGCGGTCGCCGTCCACATCGAACAGTGCGGCCACGGTTGGGTCGGCGAGATCCCCGAGGTTGGTGATCCCGTGAGCGGTGGCCGTGGCGGCATCGACGAAGTAGCCCTGTAGCGCCCCGTCGTCCACCGCGGTGCCTACCTTGGACACCGCGGCATCGTCGGCGATGAACACGTCATGGGCCGGGAACCAGCCGTTGGCCCACAGGTCGACCTCGCCTTGGGCCACCGCCTCATAGAACTCGGCATTGCCCATTGTCACCGGGCCGTCCACCCGGAAGCCGAGCCTCTCCAGCAGCAGCCGGTACACCTCTGCCTGAAACCAGCCGGTGTCCCAGGTGGCCCGGGCCAGACGCGCCCGGGGTGCGCCATCGGGGGCGTCCTGCGCGGCTGCGGCACCCAGCGGAAGCACCAGCGTGGCTACGACAAGCACCACGATGGCGATTGAGGCTCGGCGCATAGACGGCACCCGGGTAGACGTGGGACAAACAGTAGTACCCCTTGCACCACGCCCCTTGCGAAGAATCGCTGGCGCAGATTCAGAGCAGCCACTACAGTCATTGCATACCTGGCTCTGCGCCAGCTCGACCACTCGTGTTGTATGTAGGTCCAGGTCTAAGGGATGACAATCCGGAGGACCGTTATGGACGCCGAAGACACCGGGGCAGAAGTGGATCCGCGGATCCACCGCAGCCCCGACGACACCGACATCAATCTGACCGAGGCGACCCTCGCCCTGCATGACTGGGAGGAGGAGGAGGAACGCCGCCGAGAGGAGGCGATCAGCAACCGCAAGTCATTCGAGGGTCTGCAGGTCGATCCCGACATCGATTTCTACCCCGAGGTGGCCGACCGGGAGCCCGGGGACCGCAACATCGTGCGCGCCGGGTTCGACATTCACCCGCAGGTGACCTTCTGGTCGGCGGGGTTCCTGGCGGTGTTCATCAGCTTGTCGGTGTTCGCCAGCGACCAGACGTCGGCGGTGTTCAGCGCGATTCTCGACTTCATCAACGGGTCGCTCGGCTGGTTCTACATCCTCGACTTCAACATCTTCGTGCTGGTGGCGATGTACTTCGCCTTCAGCCGGTTCGGGAAGATCAAGTTGGGCGGTCCCTTCGCCCGGCCGGAGTTCTCCACTCCCTCCTGGTATGCGATGCTGCTGTCGGCGGGTCTCGGCATCGGTCTGATGTTCTGGGGAGTGGCAGAGCCGATCTTCCACTTCACATCACCGCCGCCGCTGTTCGATGTGGATCCCGGCACCGCGGATGCCGGCAAGGCCGCGCTGGCCACCACCTACCTGCATTGGGGGGTCCACGGCTGGGCCCTCTACGGGCTGGTGGCGCTGGCCCTGGGCTTCTTCGCCTACAACCGGGGACTGCCGCTCACGTTCCGTTCGATCTTCTACCCGATTCTCGGGCCGAGGATCTACGGTCCTTGGGGCCACGCCATCGACATCCTCACCGTCATCGCCACCCTGTTCGGGCTGGCCACTTCGCTGGGCTTCGGCGCCCAGCAGGCTTCGGCCGGCCTGAACAAGCTCTTCGGAGCGCCCGACAACCTCCTATTCCAGATCATTCTGATCCTCGCCATCACCGGACTGGCCACCATCTCGGTGGTCGCGGGTCTCGATGCGGGGGTCAAGCGGCTCAGCGAGCTGAACATCTGGCTGGCAGGAGCATTCCTGGTCTTCGTGCTGCTGGTCGGCCCGACGCTGTTCGTGTTGTCGCTGTTCACCCAGAGCCTCGGCTACTACGTCCAGGTGCTGCCGGAGTTCGCGTTCTGGAACGCGGCGTTCTCAGAGACCCAGTGGCAGGCGTGGTGGACGATCTTCTACTGGGGATGGTGGATCTCATGGTCGCCGTTCGTGGGAATGTTCATCGCCCGGATCTCCAAGGGCCGCTCGGTGCGCGAGCTGCTCGTGGGCGTGATCTTCCTCCCGTCGATCCTGTGCTTCCTGTGGATGTCGGTCTTCGGCGGCTCCGCCATCAACCTGCAGATGACCGGAGAGCGCGACGTGGCCACCGCGGTCAACGAGAACGTGGCCACGGCCCTGTTCGACATGCTGGAGGCGTTCCCGCTCACTGAGATCGTCTCGTTCGTCGGCGTCCTGCTGCTGGTCTCCTTCTTCGTGACCTCATCGGACTCCGGCTCACTGGTGGTCGACCACCTCACCTCCGGGGGCAAGCTCGACTCGCCCAAGCCCCAGAGGGTCTTCTGGGCCGTGATGGAGGGGCTGGTGGCGATCGCGCTGCTGATCGGCGGCGGGCTGAGCGCCCTGCAGACCGCGGCGGTCTCGATCGGGCTGCCGTTCGCAGTGATCCTTCTCGTCATGTGCTGGAGCATGAAGAAGGCCTTCACCGAGGAGCTCGACCTGCTCGAGAGTCACTACGACGAACAGATATTCCGCTCGCAGCACAGCGGCCTGATCGCCCAAGTGAAGGAGCGGCTCACAGAGGGGGTAAAGACGTGACGGGCGGACTTCAGAAGCGAGGAGGCTCGAAATGAGTATTCGCAAGAACCGAGGCCTGATGCTGGTCGGGCTGTTGGCCGCTCTGGTCGTCGTGGCTCTCGCTGTGATCTTCAGCGGCGGCGACGAGGACGACGACGGCGAGGTGACGATGGCCCGCGCCGACTGGAACAGCGGCCACATGCAGGCGGCCATCTACGCCCAGCTCATCGGCGAGCTCGGCTACGCGGTGACCGATCCTGCCGATCACACCCTCAGTCCCAACGCGTTCTACCCGGCGCTGGCCACCGGCCAGTACGACCTATGGGTGAACGGCTGGTTCCCCACCCACGACATCTACCTGGAAGGAGAGCTGGTCGCCGGGCTGTCGATCGAACTCGACATCGAACCGGTCGGCGAGCAGGCGCCATCCGGCGCGCTCCAGGGGTACATGATCGACAAGGCCACCGCCGACAGCATGGGCATCACCTCGATGAGCCAGCTGGCGGACTCGTCGGTCGCCGCGGTGTTCGATCAGGACAGCGACGGCCTCGCCGACCTGATCGGATGCAACGCGGGCTGGGGCTGTGCAACCATCATCGACAACCACATTGCCGAACTCGACTGGGGCTCCAATGTGGAGCAGGTGTCGGGCGCATACGGCGATCTGATGCAGGGAGTTCAGGACAGGGTGGCGGCCGGTGAGCCGGTGCTGTTCTATGCCTGGACGCCCAACTGGACCTACCAGGCACTCGCGCCAGGTGTAGACGCGGTCTGGCTGGAGTCGCCGGCTCTGGAAGACGATGAGGGCAACACTGAGGTCCGGGGCCTTGCCGGCTGTGCCGGCAACCCCTGCAACCTCGGATGGCCGGTCAACAGCATCCGTGCTGTGGGCAACACCAACTTCCTCGACGACAATGCCGACATCCGGCGCCTGCTCGAGGAAGTGACGATCCCGCTCGGCGACATCGCCGCTCAGAACGCGAAGATGGCCGCCGGCGACTACTCCGAGGCTCAGATCAATGCTGACGCGGCCTCATGGATCGCAGACAATCGAGCCCTGGTCGACATCTGGCTGACGACAGCTCGCGGCTGAGGCGCCACGCTCTCACCCCCCGAACGGAGTCGGGTCGTGCCGTCAGGTGCTCGGCCCGGCTCCGTTCGAACCCGCTGGGCGGTATAGGCGGGTCAACAAGGGGCTGCGGTCTCTGAGGTGTTCCATGCTTGGGTGACCGCGGCGACGATGTTCTGATATCCGGTGCACCGGCACAGGTTGCCCGAGAGCAGTTCGACCACGCGTTCAGGCTCTCGCCAGTCTTCGGGGTCGACGCTCTCCAGGGTCATCAGGAACCCTGCGGTGCAGAAGCCGCATTGGAGAGCGTGGTTGTCGTGGAAGGCCTGCTGCATCGGTGACAGGGAACCGGAGCTTGCGGGAGCGAGGTCCTCGACGGTGCGGATCTCGCTGCCGTCGGCCTGCACGGCCAGCGTCAGGCACGACCGCACGGCGTCGCCGTCGACGATCACGGTGCAGGCGCCGCAGTAGCCGTGTTCGCAACCGAGGTGCGTGCCCGTGAGGCCCAGCGTGTCGCGGATGTAGTCCGACAGCAGCATCCGGGCCGCGACGCGGTGCCGGCGGGAACGGCCGTTGACCGTCACCTCGACATCGACCTCCGAGACCGGCTCGAGGATCGTCATGCGGCCTCCCCGTTCGCCAGCGCGCGCCGGGCGGCCCGAACCAGCAGGGTCGCCACCGCCTCCTGGCGGTACCAGGAGGTGGCGTGGATGTCATCGAACGCGTCGGCGGTGTCTTGCACCGCGGCCTCCATGAGCCCGCTGCCGGGATGGTCCGGCGCCCAGCCCGAGATCGCGTCCTCGGCGGAGGCCAGGCGGGTGGGAACGCCCCCGACCCCGAAGCCGACGAGACGAGCCGAACGCACGGCCCCGCCGTCGACGTTGATCACCGCGACCAATCCGGCGACGGCGAAGTCGCCGGCACGGCGGCAGATCTCATCCACCACGGTCACAGAGCCGGCCGGTGTGGCGGGAAAGTGGACTTCGGTCAAGATCTCTGCGTCTTCAAGAGCCGTCCAGAACGGGCCGAGGAAGAAGTCCGGCGCGGTCACCGCGCGGTGCCCGTCGGGTCCTGCGATCCCGATCACGGCGCCGGTAGCGACCGCCAGGGCGGGCAACTCTGCGGCAGGGTCGGCGTGGGCGATGCTGCCACAGACCGTGCCCCGGTTGCGGATCTGCAGATGCCCCACATGGCGCAGCGCGGCTCGCAGTCCGGGCACGGCCCTGGCCGCGGCGTCGTCGTTGAGCACGCGGTTCTGGGTGGCTGCCGCGCCGACGGTCACACCGCTCTCATCCGTGGCCACGCCCTGGAGGTCGGCCACACGCCCGATGTCCACCAATAGCGAGACGTCGGTCAGCCGGAAGTTCATGGCCGGTATCAGGCTCTGGCCGCCCGCCAGCACCCGGCTGGACTCGTCGCTGTTGAGAGCCTCGACTGCTTCGGCCACAGTGGCCGGCCGGCAGTAGTCGAACGGGGCGGGCTTCACGGGTTGCCCTCTGCTGTGCCGCCGGCAGCCCCTGCGGCCCGCAACGCGGCGCGGACCGCGACCGGCGTGACAGGGCACTCTTCCAGGTCGACGCCCCACTCCGACAGGGCATCGGACACGGCGCCGACCAGGACGGCAGGCGGGCCGATCGTGCCGCCCTCGCCGCATCCCTTTACTCCCAGCGGCTGGTCCGGCGCGGGCGATTCGAAGTGATCGATGGAGATGTTCGGCACCTCCGCGCATGTCGGCACGAGGTAGTCCATGAACGAAGCGAACCTCGGGTAGGCGGTGTCGGAGTCGTACTGGAAGTGCTCGTACATCGCGCCTGCGATCCCCTGAGCCACCCCGCCGTGGATCTGGCCCTCGACTAAGGCGGGGTTGATGAGCGTCCCGCAGTCATGGACCACGATGTAGTCCTCAATGTTCACCTCGCCAGTGCTGATCCGAACACTGACGATCCCGATGTGGGCGCCGTTGGACCAACTCGCGGCCGAGTTGAACCTGCCGGTGTTGTCGGGTTGATGCTCCAGGTGCTCGGGGTGGTAGTAGCCCGAGGTCTCCAGCCCCTCCTCCATGCCGTCGGGCAGGTCCACCTTTCGGATCCATGCTGCGGTGGCCACCTGGGCCCAGCTGATCGAGGGCTGACTGCTGCTGTGTCGACAGCGTGTATCCGGGGCGGCCTGGTGCAGGCATGTAGGGTCGTTCGCATGGACCGGGTGCTCATGTTCGCCGGCGGAGGGGTGCCGGCCACCGCGGTCGTGTGGCGCTTCGATCCCTCTGGGGGTCCCGGAGGACAGCACGCCAACCGCTCCAGCACCCGAGTCGAGGCCGTGGTTGATCTCACAACGGCCGGCGATGTCGAGCCCGACGTACGGGAGCGGCTCGTTGCGAGGTTCGGTGCCGAGTTGCGGGTGGTCGTTGATGACACCCGATCACAGGCCCGCAACCGTGAGATCGCGCTCGATCGTCTGGAAGCACGGCTGCGCGACGGGCTAGCCGTTGCCAAACCGAGGAAGCCGACCCGGCCGCCGCGTGCGGCTAAGGCCCGGCGGTTGCAGGCAAAGCGCCGTCGCTCCGAGACCAAGCGCGGCCGTGGCCGTATCGATCGGGCCAGCCACGACGCCTAGGTGTATTGCCTCCTTACGAGTTCGTCGCGCGAAACCTGAACCGCCTCGTGGGCGTTTGCGAGTTCGAGGTTGACCTGCTCGAGGTCGGTGCGGATCTCATCTATCCGGTGCTCAAGTTGCCCGACAACGAGTCCCCGGTTGGGGCCTTGGCGGCCACCGATCGACCGTACAGTGTAGCCGTGGCTCATCATCGGCTCGCCGATGTCGACGAGCGCCCCACCTGGCGGGGCCGGACCCATCTGTGGGCCTTCGGTGTGGCCCTGCCGGCGACGGTCGTGCTGGTGGCGGGGGCCCACCCGGGGCGCCCCCGGCTGGCCGCCCTCATCTACGCCATCACGCTGGTGGCCATGTTCGGGTTCTCGGCCGCTCACCACCGGCTGGAGCTCACCCACCGGGCCGGCGCCGTCCTGCGCCGCCTCGACCATTGCGCCATCTACGCCCTCATTGCCGGCACCTACGCCCCGGTCTGCCTGGTGGCGCTGCCGCCGCGGTGGGGCATCCCCCTGCTTGCGATCGTGGCCGGCGCGGCCGGGGTCGGGATGGGAATCAAGCTGGTGGCCTTCGGCCGGCTGAACGTGACCAGCTACGTGATGTACCCGGCTCTGGGCTGGGTGTCGGTGGTAGCCATGCCGATCCTGGTCCGCCACCTCAGCGCCGCCCAGCTCGCCCTGATCCTGGCCGGCGGGTTCGCCTACACGGTAGGGATGGTCGTCCTGTGGCGGCGGTGGCCCGATCCGCGGCCTCAGCGCTTCGGCTACCACGAGGTCTGGCACCTGTTCACCATCGTGGCCGCAGCCTTGCACTTCGCGGCCGTCGCCTCAGTGGTCCGCTGAACCTGACCGTTGAACCAGATCGCCTCGCAGCCGAGAATCCGACTTGGGGCGACCGCCGCATCCACGGCGAACTTGCCGGGCTCGGCCACACCATCGCAGCGTCAACTATCTGGCAGATCCTCAAGAACGCCGATATTGAACCCGCACCCACGCGATCGAAGGTGACGTGGTCCGGGTTCCTGCGGTCCCTCTGATCTGCGGTACCTTGGTGCCTCTGTTCTTGGAGCCATCTGTGTCGTCGACCGCGAAGAGGGCGGCTCCGAGAGTCTCGCAGAGGACGGGGTTGTCCTGAAGAGCCTCTTCCGAGCCTCTGAACTGGAGGCCGCATCCCGCGCCGATCCCAAGCCGGAGTAAGGACGCAGCGATCCTGGAACGTGTCGTGGGCGCTGGAGGGCAAGGGCGCCGGTCAGAGGCATGAACCTTCAATCACGCATTCTTAGGCTCTCGTGCCTGGCGAGTCGGGTTTGGGCAGACTGAGCTGATGGCTGCCGGCGGTGCTTTCGTCTTTGACCTGTTCCACACGCTGGTGGATCCAGAGCACTTTCGCTCGCCTGGATTCCGAAGGGTGGCGGCGGTCGCTGAGGTTTGTGGGGTGGATCTCGACCGGTTCGGCGCGTTCTGGTCAGCGACCTATGTTGAGCGAGAGACGACACCGATCGACCTCGTTGTGCTGGTGGAGCGGTTCTGTGAGACAGAGCGGGAGCCGCTTACTGCAGCCAAGCGGGCGAGCGTCGATGAGATTCTCGGCAAGTGCCAGGACGAGGCGCTGCGGGCCCCAGAGCCCGAGATCGTCGAACTGGTCGCCAAGCTGGCGCGTCGGCGACCGATCGGGGTGCTGAGCAACTGCCATGAGCGGGAGGTTCGATGCTGGGCTGAATCGCCGCTGGCGCGTCACGTCACGGTGTTTGGGCGATCCTGCGATATCGGAGCGATGAAGCCCGATCTGAGGCCGTACCGGTGGATGGCAACGCAACTCCGGATCGAGCCACGCAAATCGGTCTATGTCGGAAACGGATCTTCCGACGAGCTTGCCGGCGCGCGACAGGCAGGATTCGGCCACATCGTGCATTCCAACGTCTTCGATCGCAGCAACGGACTCGTGGAGCCACAGGAGCAGCTGCGACGAGCAAGACAAGCCGACACGACCGTCGACACCGTGGACGACGAACTCGCCCTCCGTTGTCACAACGATCCTCCGCCTCGCAGTTAGGTGGTCACCGAGATGGCTTGGCGGGCGAACGACGCGTCGGTGAGCTGGTCGACGAGGTAACCGGCGAGATCGGCCCGGCTGTGTAGACCTTTGGGAGACTGAATCGCCGACGGCTTTCCCGGCGGGTCCTGTCCCGCCCACGTTTGTTGTTATTGGGATCGTCTGGCATTACATTAATGTCAAATGAAGTGATTGACTTCCAACTGACCAAGGAGTCCGCATGAGCCAAGTCACAGCCCGGGTCTCCAATGAGCTTGTTGAGGCGCTGGATGCGGCCGCTGAGAAGTTGAAGCGCAGCCGGGCCGACGTCATTCGGCAGGCCTTGGAACGCTATGTGGAGGATTATGAAGATCTCGAGGCCGCTCTTGAGCGCCTGCGAGATCCAGCCGACCCGGTGCTTGATTGGGATCGCGTCAGACATGAGCTGCTCAGTTCGGATTGAACGCATCGCGACCCGAGAATGACAGATGGCGCAGAAGCCGTAGTCGATGGCCGCATACTCAGTTCGAATTAAGCGCAGCGCGACCCGAGACCTGGCGCAGATTGCTCGACAGGACCGTGAGCGCATTGTGTACGCCATTGATCGCCTCGCCGAGCAACCGCATGCGGGCTACTCGCTGAAGGGAGATTTGCGGGGTCTTCGCCGCATACGCGTCGGCGACTACAGGGTGGTTTACGAATTGCTCGACAATGAACTAGTGGTCCTCGTTGTTCGTGTTGCACATCGCCGGGAGGCCTATCGCCGCCGTTAGAGGAGCGATCTCGCCTGGCTTTGCAAGGGTGTGGGTGCCCAATATCGTGAGCCATACGCGCATCAGCGGTACCCGACTGACCTCCACAGCGGGGTGTTAGCCACCTAGCACCCGTTCTGTCAGCCGGCAAGCGCCATGTCCGTTGCCCCGGATCTTGCAGGACCAGCATCAGCAGCGTTGCAAGACCTGCATTGGAAGCATTGCAAAGCACCAATGGAACTGCGATGGATACTCTGACCGGCGACGACACCTAAGCTCAAGCTGTCCGAATGCCTCCTACGGGTTGGTGGAGTTCTGTCCCGGGTGTTGCACGAAGTCCAGTCACGCGAGCCTCGGCGCCCACGCTATGGAAGCCATCGTCGGTATTGAGATGATCGCGAGTATGGCCGAGGCTGTGCTCGGTCCCAAGCAGCAAGGAGGATTCTGAGCATGGACTGGGATGCCGTCTCGGTCGCGGTCGCGGGATGCTGGCGAGACGAGATCAT
Source organism: Candidatus Aldehydirespirator sp. (assembly GCA_965220645.1). GTDB lineage: Bacteria > Actinomycetota > Acidimicrobiia > Acidimicrobiales > Aldehydirespiratoraceae > Aldehydirespirator. Next base: position 638,957 of record OZ244836.1, read on the forward strand.
TGGAGAGCTCGAGCGCTACATCGCGATCCCGGCGCTGTCGCCGGCCTTCGACGCCGGCTGGGAGGAGGCGGGCCACATCGAGGCCGCGGTGCAGCAGGTGTCAGCCTGGATGGCTGCTCGTCCCGTGGCCGGGATGACAGTGGAGGTTCAGCGGCTGCCGGGCCGCACGCCGCTGATCGTCGCCGAGGTGGAGCCGTTCGGTGTGCAGCCCGCGGGCGGCGTTGGCGAGTCCACGGTGGTGCTCTACGGGCACTTGGACAAGCAGCCGGAGATGACGGGATGGCGCGACGGGCTCGGGCCGTGGACGCCGGTGCGCGACGGTGATCGGCTCTACGGGCGGGGTGGTGCCGACGACGGGTATGCGGCCTTCGCCAGCATCGCCGCCATCGAAGCGGTCCAGGCCTGCGGCGGCAGCCACGGCCGGTGCCTGGTGCTGATCGAGGCCTCCGAGGAGTCCGGCAGCCCCGACCTGATGGCTCACCTCGACGTGCTGGGGGACCGTCTCGGTGATGTGGCCCTGTTGGTGTGTCTGGACTCCGGCTGCGCGACCTACGACACGGTGTGGCTGACCACGTCGCTGCGGGGATTGGTGGAGGCGATGCTGCGGGTGGATGTGATTGCCGAAGGCTGGCACAGCGGCATGGCCAGCGGCCTGGTGCCGTCGTCGTTCCGGCTGGCTCGCATCCTGTTGGACCGGATCGAGGATTCTGCCAGCGGGATGGTGCTGCTGGACGCGGCCAATGTCGAGATCCCGGCCCACCGGGTCGCGGAGGCTCGGGCCATGGCGGAGTTGCTCGGTGGCACCGGTGAGGACTTCGGCCTGATCGGGGAGCTGCAGTTGATGGAGCAGGATCCCGCCGAGGGGTTGCTGGCCCGCACGTGGCGTCCGGCGCTGAGCGTGGTGGGAGCCGACGGCCTGCCACCGGCTGCCTCCGCGGGAAACGTGCTGCGGCCCTATACCGCGCTCAAGCTCAGCCTTCGTTTGCCGCCAACAGCCGCCTCCTCTGCTGCCGCGTCGGAGCTTGTTGGTCGGCTCAGCTCTGATCCGCCTCTGCGAGCATCCGTGAGCGTGGAGGACATCGATTGTGCTGACGGGTGGGACGCGCCGGACTTGTCGCCATGGTTGGCGGATGCGCTGAACGACACCGCGAAGCGCCGTTTCGGGCAGCCCATGCAGCTCTTCGGGGAGGGCGGCAGCATCCCGTTCATCGCGATGCTCGGCGAGATGTTTCCCGCGGCGCAGTTTGTCGTGACGGGGGTGCTGGGCCCGGAGTCCAACGCTCATGGACCCAACGAGTTCCTGCATGTGGACTACGCCGAGAAGCTCACCGGCTGCATCGCCGACATCCTCCACGCGGAGGCCACACGCCGGCCGGGTTGACGCTCGATCACGGTCAGGCGATCAGACGATCCGTCAACGCTGCGATCTCGGGATCGACGTAGGCGCCGTCGGCCTGGACCTGCTGATCGTCGAGCCATACGGACGGGTTCAGAACCACTCCGTCGGAGTGGACTGGAGAGCCGAGTTCGGTGGCCCCGATGCCGATCTGCACGCATCCGAAGATCCGCTCATCCTCCAGTATCCGTCCAGAGGGCCTCTTGACACCCGGGTTGAATCCGTAGCAGAAGTGGTCGAACATCAGAGCTTCGGCGTTGCCGGAGGATCGCAGCCACTGTTCGTAGAGCTTGGCCTCGGGCCCCCCTGAGAACTCGGTTGCGTATCCGTCCACGATGGTCATCACGATCGGCTCGTTCAGCAGCCCGAGGCTGTCGGGAGGCCATGCCGCCCCGTCGAACACCAGCGTTCCGTTGGCGGACTCCCGCACGACCATGCACCCGGACTGGCCGCCGAGCATCTGGGGCCAACCGCCCTCGGTGGGGGGATCCTCCCAGAACGGGTCGCCTGCGGAGTCGATGGCCATCGTGATATCGCAGCCCGCTGGGTTGGTCAGCCGCAGCGCGTCGACCGCCTGCGATCTTCGGTACAGCAGCGTCTTGACCTCCTCCAGCAGGGCGTTGTCCACCTTGCCGATGGTGCGGATCATCATGTCCACATCCATGCCGGTGAGCTCCACATAAACGCAGCCGTTGGCGATGGCGGCCTCGTAGGCGGTGCTGTAGAGGTGGTACCCGACCGAGAAGTTGATCCAGTGCCGTGCCCGCAGCGCCGCTCCTGCCACCGGCTCCGGCACTGTTCCCACGGGTGGGCCGGTCGGGTAGGTGAGGACGGTGGGCACCGCGCCGAGCGCGTGCGCCGCGGCCGCTGTGGCCCTCGCGACCCGCTGATCAGCTTGGCTGTCGGCGGTGATCAGCACCTGGTCGCCGGGCTCGACTGGCCGCACGTGTGTGAGAAGTACCCGGGCGGCGTGGTGCAACTCGAATTCGGCGAACTCCGGGGTCGCTTCAGTTCCCAAGATGCTCATCGCGTCTCCCTTATGAGCGGGTCGGTCATATCAGCGCAAGCCCTACCTTGACGAGTCGCGTTTGGTTGGTCCGGATGCCTTGCTCGCGTTGGGGACGGCAGGGCCGTTGAGCAGGCCTGTGATGTTTATGTTGGAGTCGTACTTGATGTCGGTGATCAGGTAAGAGGTGACCGACAGCACCCCCTTGATGGCTTGAATCTCGTGGTGAAGCACGTGTTCTAGGTGCGATACGTCGCGGCAGAAGGCATCCACCAAGAGGTCATGATCGCCGGCGAGGGTGGCGATGTAGCCGGTGGCGTCGAGGGCTACGAGCGCCTCTGTGACTTGTTCGAGTCTGTCCGGTTGGACCCTCAGCAGGAACGTTGCCTGAAGGCCGATTTCTGCTCGGTGCGGATCCAGCCACACCTTGAGGTGCAAAGCGCCCGAGTCGCGCATCGCTGTAATGCGGTTGCGGACCGTGCTTATTGACACCCCCACGGCTTTCGAGATCTCGCTGTAGGTCGCGCGGGCGTCTCCGCTGAGCACCTTGAGGATGGCCTGGTCTAGGTCGTCTAGCTTCAATTTTTGCACATCCTTGGATGTTTGAACTAGGATTTGCGATCTTAGGGGTACTATATGCTAATATCTGTGGATGACGAATCCACCGGCGTGTGGCCTGGATCATACGCCGGGACTGGATCGAGAGGGGAGTTCCCATGAGGATCCGACACATCTTGGCGGCACTTTCGGTGCTGGCGTTGCTGGCCACCGCCTGCGGCGAGGACGATGACCAAACCGTAGATGAGCCGTCCGCAGGCGACACCGAAGCGCCGTCCAGCGACAGCGACCAGCAGGACGGTGCAGCCGAGCCAGACGATGCAGAGCCCGGCGCGGACGAGACCGCTAGCGACGCCGTCGCCGACAACGGGACATCCGAGGCCGACGGGACATCCGAGGACGACACGGCCGCGGCCAGCACCGACGCAGACATGAGCGCGGGCCGTTTCGTTTACGCCAGCGCGTTCCCCTTCGTGGACCTCGACCCGTCGTCGGCCTTCTCGGCGGAGCACATCGTGCTGCAGAACGTGTATGAGACTCTGACCAGGTTCAACCCGCCCGGATCGTCAGAACTGCTGTCCCCCGGTCTCGCCGTGGAGTGGGAGTCGAATAGCGACGCCACCGTATGGACCTTCACGCTTCGCGAGGGCGTCACGTTCCACGACGGTTCGCCCTTCAACGCCGAGGCAGTGAAGACCTCGCTACAGAGGACCATCGATCTGGGGCTTGGCGCCGCGTTCATCTTCCTGCCGGTCGAGTCCATGGAAGTAGTGGACGACTTGACCATCAGCTTCAGCCTCGCCTGGCCTGCCCCGCTCGACCTGGTCATGTCGTCGAGCTTCGCGGCCTACATCATGAGTCCCGACTCCGCGGGGCAGGACAGCCAATGGTTCAACGATGGCAATGGTGCAGGCACGGGCCCGTACGTGATCGAATCGGTGTCTCCCAACGAGAACGTGATCCTGGCGCGGCACGATGCCTATTGGGGCGGCTGGTCCAACGGTCAGTTCGACGAGATCGAGCTTCGCATCGTGGAGGATCCGGTGCTGGCCGAACAGATGATCCGCAGCGGCGACGCCGACTTCACGTTCAACCTGCCATTCGACGCCTATCCCTCGCTGGCGGGCGACGAGAGCCTCTCAGTAGTGCGGGGCCTCTCGATGACGAACCTGTTCGGACTGCTCAACAATGTCCGTCTCTCGGCGGACGTGCGCGAGGCCTTGGTGCTCTCCTTCCCCTATGACGACGTGGTCGACAACCTCTACGGCGGGGAAGCCACCCGGGCTGTAGGGCCGATACCGCAGACCATCTGGGGCGCGACCACAGATCTAGGACTGCCGCAGACCGACCTGGGCCGCGCCGCCCAGATCCTCGGCGAGGCCGGCGTTCGGGATCTCTCACTGACCTACAGCTACGACGTCGGCGAGGTGGAGCAACAGCAGATCGGCGAAGTTTGGAAGGCCAACCTGGCCTCCATCGGTGTCGACCTTGTGCTGGAGCCGCTCACCTGGGACGCGCGATGGGCGATCGCCCAGGGCGACCCCGCCAACGCCCAAGACATCTTCACGATGTTCTGGTACCCGACCTACGTGACACCCACCGACTTCCTGTACTCGCTCTATCGCTCAGAGGAAGCACCGTTCTTCAACCTCGGCTACTACAGCAACCCCGACTTCGACGCTCTGCTCGACGCCGCCGATGCCACCAGCGGCACAGACACCGACGCAGCAAGCGACATGTTCCAACAGGCGCAGCAGATCCTCATCGAGGACAACGCGGCCGTGTTCATGCTGGACGTGCCCAGCGTTTCGGTGATCAGTGCCGATATCAGCGGGTACACGCCGAATCCGGCCTACTCCAATGTGGTCAGGTTCCATGACCTGAGGCGCGCGGGCTAGCACACGGTGCCAGGACCGGGGCTGCCAGTCCCTTAGAGATGGCGCCCCGGTCCTGGCTCGGAACAACGAGAGCTCCGCAAGGGGGATGTCAAGTGTCGCGCGAGACGTATCCGGCGCTGGCCTCACTCGACCTCGAAGCCTTCCGCCGCAACGGGCACACCCTTGTGGACTGGATTGCCGACTATCTCCGTGACGTCGGACAAAGGCGAGTGCTTGAGGCAGTTGAGCCCGGCGATATCCATGCAAAGCTGCCCCAGCGGGTTCCTGAACAGCCGGAGCCTTTCGAAGCATTGCTCGCCGACTTGGACCGCGTGGTGCTGCCGGGGCTCGCTCATTGGCAGCATCCGGGCTGGTTCGCGTACTTCCCGGCAGCGTCATCGCCCCCGGCGGTCTTGGGGGAGTTCGCTGCAGCTGGCCTCGGCGTCGAGGGGATGCTGTGGTCTACCTCGCCCGCGGCCACCGAGATCGAGTCCCGCGTCGTGGACTGGCTCGTTGACCTCCTTGGCGTGCCCCAGCAATGGAAGACCACCGAATTAGGCGGCGGAGTGCTTCAATCCGGCGCCTCAGCGTCCACTCACACCGCTCTAGTGGTTTCTCGCGAAGTCTGTTCGGAGCGTACTGGTGCCGCGATCGAACAGATGGTGGCCTATGCGTCGCGCGAGGCCCATTCCTCGGTCGAGAAGGGCGCTCGAATGGCTGGGTTCCGTCACATCAGGCAGCTAGAAACGGACGAAGCGTTGTCGGTCAGGCCAGAGGCACTCGCGGCTGTGATCGAGGCTGACCGACGGCTGGGCCTAACTCCCGCCTTCGTGTGCTCGACCGTCGGTACTACCGGCACGACCGCCGTGGACCCAGTTCGCTGCCTCGGCGAGATAGCCCGAGGCGAGGGTCTCTGGCACCACGTCGACGCCGCTTATGCGGGCTCGGCCATGATCTGCGAGGAGTTCCACTGTCATCATGACGGGCTGGAGCTAGCTGACAGCTACACGTTCAACCCGCACAAGTGGCTGGCCACGAATGTTGGATGCTCGGTGATGTGGGTGGCCGATCGCCGTCCGCTAATCGCAGGCCTGAGCGTTCTACCTCCGTACCTGCGGAACGAGGCCACGGCGTCTGGCAGGGTGATCGACTATCGGGACTGGCACTTGCCGTTGAGTCGACCCTTCCGGGCACTGAAGCTGTGGTTTGTGTTGCGATCCTTCGGCGCGGAAGGACTACGCGCCATGATCCGCGCACACGTCGCTTGGGCCCGCAACCTTGCCGAGCGCATCGACAGCCACCCCAATCTGGACCGCGTCGCGCCGGTCCCGTTCGCCTTGGTTGCGCTCGCTCACCGAGATGGCAACGAGGCCACTGATGCGCTGGTCTCGGCGGTAAACAGCTCCGGTCGCTTCTATATCTCTCAGTCGGAGGTCGGCGGTCGCCGATACGCCCGCATCGTTGTGGGGTCCACCTGGACCACTCGCGAACATGTTGATGCTTTGTGGGACCTGATAGCCGCCAGCGCGTGACGATCCTGCGTCTCTCACAACCGTGAGCCATGATGGCTTCGAGTTCCAGGCAGGGTTGACGAGGCGGGCTCCATGAAGGGCCGAAGAGGCGACGGCGCTAGGTACGTGCTGCGACGGGTGCTCACGAGCTTGCTGGTGGTGCTGGGTGTGGTGACGATCACGTTCGCGGTGTCGCGGCTGGTACCGTCTGATCCGGCCTCGCTTTATGCCGGGGCGCGGGCCCGTCCCGAGCAGGTGGAGCAGGTTCGTCGGGATCTGAACCTTGACGCTCCGGTGCTGTCGCAGTACGTGTCGTACCTGGGAGACCTCGCGCGGGGCGACCTTGGGGTGTCGTTCGCTACCAAGCGCCCGATCGCGCAGGATCTTCGCCGGTTCCTGCCGGCCACCCTGGAGTTGGCGCTGTCGGCCACTGCGCTGTCGATGCTGGTGGGGATCCCGGCGGGGGTAGCGGCTGCGGCTCGCCAACACCGCATGAGCGACACGTCCATCCGATTGTTCGCGGTCACGGGTGTGTCGGTTCCGGTCTTCTGGTCGGCGCTGCTGCTGCAGCTGCTGTTCGCGTCCAAGCTGGGGTGGCTGCCACTGGCAGGACGCACGGATTCCGCCACGGACTTCAGTGAGCCGACCGGCTTTTTCCTGCTCGATGCTGCGCTGTCGGGCAGCTGGTCCAACGTCGCCGACGTGATCGTTCATCTGGCGATGCCCGTGGCAGTCATGGCCGCCTACCCGCTGGGGTTGACCATCCGGCTGATACGGGGCGAGATGCTGGAGGTTCTGGGCAGCGACTACATCGAGGCTGCGACCGTGGCGCAGATCCCTAGGCGCACAGTGCTGGGTCGTCTGGCGCTGAAGAACGCGCTGCTGCCCGCTCTGACCGTGTTGGGGTTGACTTTCGCGTACTCGGTGTCGAGCGCGTTCTTGGTGGAGGCAGTGTTCGCCTGGCCGGGGTTGGGCAAGTACCTGACTGACGCCGTCGTCCGGGTGGACTTCCCGGTGATCACTGCGGCTGCGCTAGCGATCACGCTGGTGTACGTGGTGGTGAACCTGGTTCTGGATCTGGTCCAAGTTCGATTGGATCCCCGGGTGAGGCTGGGATGACGGGCACTGCGCCGTCGCGGGCCCGCCGGTTCGGCCCTGGCCGTCTCGGCACACGGGTGCGGATAGCGGCGCCGGGAGGCGCGGTCTGGCACTACCGCCGCAGCCGGCTGGGGATGGCCGCGGCCGCGGTTGCCTTGGTCTTCGTCCTGGCGGCGCTGTTTGCTCCGTGGCTCACGCCGTATGCGGACGCGGGCCGCGGTGTTCCCGATCTGCCGGCCCGATTGCATGGTCCCGGCTGGTCGCACTGGCTGGGCACCGACGACTTGGGCAGGGACGTGCTGGCCCGGCTGCTGTTCGGCGCCCGCACCGCGCTGGCGGTGGCCTTCGGGGTGGTGGCGCTGTCGGTCGCGGTGGGGATCTTGGTCGGCGCCGTGGCCGGCTATTTCGGACGTTGGGTCGACGAGGCGCTGATGCGGGTCACCGATACGTTCTTGGCCTTTCCCCCTTTGTTGCTTGCTGTGCTGGTGGCGGCGGCGCTGGGTGCGAGCCTCCAGAATACGATCGTCGCGATCGCGGTGTCGTGGTGGCCGTGGTACGCGCGGCAGGTGCGTTCGCAGGTGCTGAGTTTGCGTGAGCGGCCCTACATCAAGGCCCTTCAAGCCATCGGGGTGCCCCACCGGCGAATCGTCGCATTGCATGTCGTTCCCAACGCGATGGCTCCGGTGTGGGTACAAGCCACCGCCGATCTGGGCGCGGCCGTGCTTACCGCTGCTGGCCTGAGCTTTGTGGGACTTGGGCCGCGTCCACCGACGGCGGACTGGGGAACGATGATCTCAGAGGGGCGCCAGTACGTGCTGTCGGGTCAGTGGTGGATCGCTGGCTTCGCCGGCGCGGCGATCGTCATCGTCGCCATGGCCTTCAACCTCGCAGGGGATGTTGTCCGCGACGTCACCGACCCTAAGACCAGGCAGGGCTAGCGATGACCGCCAGCTACAGCGACGACCGCCAGCTACAGCGATGACCGCCAGCTACAGCGACGAACTCGGTCCTGCGGATGGGACTGCCTTGTTGGAGGTGGAGGGGCTTCGTGTCACGTTCAATGCGCCCACCGGATCGGTTCGCGCCGTGCGGGGCGTTTCGCTGCACGTGAAGCGGGGCGAGATTCTGGGAGTGGCGGGCGAGTCCGGGTGCGGCAAGTCGGTGCTGTTCCGCGCTTTGCTCGGGCTGCTGCCAGCCACTGCCAGCGTCGAGGGGGCCATGCAATTCGACGGCAAGCGCATGGGCATGGACGGCGCTCTGCAGGATTCGGCGGCTCTCATCTACCAGAACCCCGGCGCCACCTTGAATCCCGTGTTCACCATCGGCCAGCAGCTCCAGTTTGCGGCAGGCACCCGCGACCGCGCAGTCCTGTGTGGCCTGTTGGCCCAGGCCGGGCTCAGCCCGCCCGAGCAACTGTTGGATGCCTACCCCCATGAGTTTTCCGGCGGGATGAGCCAGCGAGCGGTGATCGCGATCGCTCTGGCCCAGGAGCCGCGGCTGCTCATCGCCGACGAGCCCACCACGGCCCTAGACGTGACAACCCAGAGCCAAGTCCTCGACCTGATCGCCGAGCTCCGGGACCGGCACCGTCTCGCGGTGGTGCTCATTAGCCATGATCTGGCCGTCATCCAACGAGTCTGCAATCGAGTCATTGTGCTCTACGCCGGACAAGTCGTAGAGACCGGCGCCACGGCCCGGGTGCTGACCGCGCCCGCCCATCCCTACACCCAAGCTCTGTTCGCGTCAGTGCCCCGACCTGAGGCCGTTGGCACACAGCTCGCCTCCATACCTGGACTAGTCCCTGACGGCCGCCATGAGATCTCCGGCTGCGCCTTCGCCCCCCGCTGCCCTCACAGTCGCGACGCCTGCCGTGCAGACCAGCCCGCCCTTCACCCACTCGGGGCGACCCACAGCGCTGCCTGTGTCCTTCTGGATCCGCGCAGATGAGTCCGCTGCTGTCGATCCGGGGCCTGCGGGTCGAGTACCAGGGCCACCACGGCGGCCAGCGACGCTCGGTCACGGCGATCAAGAATCTGCACCTGGATGTGTTCAACGCCGAGACGCTCGCGGTGGTGGGGGAATCGGGTGCGGGCAAGTCCACCCTGGCCGAGTCAGTGGTCGGCCTTGCACGTCCCACAACCGGCAGCATTCACTTCGACGGCCAGGAACTGATCGGTCTGCGAGGCCGACACAGACGCGAAACGCGACGCAGGATCCAGATGGTCGCTCAGAATCCCCTGCTCTCGCTCAGTCCCCGCAGACACATCTCAGCCCAGATCGAGGAACCTCTAGGAGTCCACACCAGCCTCAGCCGCACAGAGCGCCGAGATCGGGCCGACGAGATGTTCGCCTCGTTAGGTCTGAGCCCGGCTGTTCGCGGTCGCTACCCCCACGAGTTGAGCGGCGGCCAGGCTCAGCGCGCCGTGCTTGCCCGGGCGCTGGTCCTGGAACCGACGATGATCATCTTCGACGAAGCCACCTCCGCTCTTGACGTGTCGGTCCAGGCCGGCGTCCTCAACCTCCTGCAACAGCTCAAGACCGATCGCGCATTGACCTATCTCTTCATAACCCACGATCTAGGTGTCGCTCGGCATCTCGCGGACCGCATCGCCGTCATGCGGGCTGGCGAGATCGTCGAACAGCAGCTGACTCAAGCGCTGTTCGCCAACCCCCAGCACCCCTACACGCGCGCTCTGCTCGGTTCCTCACTGACCGTCTAGCGGACAGGACTGCAGTCACTCCGAAGCCGATGCATATCGCCGATGCATATCAATGTGAAGGGAACGCTGCCGCGATGCGGGCCGATCCTGAGTCATCGTGTACCGAATCTTGTACCGATTCCTGGTCCCAGGGATGGAGCGCGAAACCCCTGGTCAGCGCCCAACGCGCCTAGCCCTTAGCTTTGGCAGAGCCCCGCGGAGGTTCACTCTGGCCGAAGAGTTCGCGGGAGCCACGGTACGCATAGCCCACAACAGCACCGACGAAGAACGCGAATCGGACCGTCGCCGCACCGTATTCCTCAGAGTGTGCCCGGAATCCTGTCCCGAGCATCGTGACTTCTTCGCATTTCGCGAAGACGCCGAGTCAATCAACTCGACCCACAAGTCTCACCTCGACGACGATCGTGTTCGCTACAAGGGCAGAATCCGAAACCGGCTCCACTTGATCGCCAACCGGCAGAGCGAAAACGACAAGAACATGTACGGCTATCTCATCAAGAGAGGCGACATGGCCGCCTACCGAAGGCGGTTCACCTACAAGCCCATACGATGGCAAGATCAGCTCCCTAAGGCAGCTTGACGCCACCAAACCGCGGCGCAGCCACATCACCTCGCCGGCAAGCGCGTCCAGCCCCGACAACCGGGACAGCCCAGCTGTCTAAAGGGCACATCGGCACCCCTCCTGGCTCTCCCTAAGCCGTCAACTGCAGGCGGCCAGACCTCTAAGATGCACTCGGGGACTAACGCACCAATTTACGCACCGGCCCCGCCCTCGTGGGGTCGGTGCGTAAGTCGAAGATCGTTGAAATTGCAACGATTCTTGCGGGTGGGGATTTGGGCCGTGAAACGGATTTCTTGTATAGCGAAACGGATTTGGTGCGGTCGGGCCACGGCATGTAGCCCCGCCCCAGCGTTTACCTAGGTCAGAGGGGGTATGGGACAGCAGAGCGATGCGCTTGGGCGTAGCGCCTGTTCTGTTCCGCTTGCTGGCCGTGGCGCGCCGCGATGGCGCCGAGAAGGGTCCGGTCCTCGTCGGCGAGGGCTGATCAGTCGTTGTGTCGACGCAGCACTGTGAGCTGGTGGCGCAGCACGATGATCTCGAGGTCCTTCGAGCGGCCTGAGCGCACAGTGAGCCGAGCCAGTGACGCCAGGAATCGGTACAAGATTCGGTACACGAGGACTCAGCATCGGCCCGCATCGCCGCAGGTCAACGACCACGGCCGAGTTTCCGGCACCCACACGCGGCGACAGCGAGGTCGACTACCAACAGATTCGGCCTCGTGACCGCCTGCGGGTCATGCTCGACGAAGGCGAACACCCGGGGGTGTTCGACCGTTCCATGCGCCGTGGTGTTGTCAGCTTCTATCGAACCGTCGCGATCCGCGAGCTTGGGGCCCGGGTTCCAGCGAGCATGCGCATTGCGTGACGGTTCGAACACGGGGCAGCGTCGTGCACGTCGGCGGCGATGCAGTCTCCCGGTGGCTGGAGTACCCGGTGACCGCTGCGGCGCCCAGAAGCACTCGCCGCAGCGGTCAGTCCCCTCTGGCAGACGTGCCCGAGGATGCCGTCGAATTGGTGATCATCCCGCCCGACACATACCAACGAGCCCGCGATGCCGCTGCCGAGCAACGAGATACAGCGCTGCGTGGTTGGCTCTGCGCCGAGGTCTGAACCCGATCGCGGCCGCGGCGCACTTCGTCACCAAGTGCACGGTTCCGTTTGCTGCGCCGGCTAGTTGAGGGTTAGGGGTGTTGTCGATGCTGGATCCGCGAGCACTCGTGTGAGCACCACGGCCGCGCCGCCTCGAACGGCTGCGTCGTAGATCTGTGTGGATGCCAGCACGGGGTAGTGGACCTTGCGCCGGCCGATGACGCGGGCGTTGAGATGGTCGGTGACGGCGTCGTTCATCCACGGCAGCAGCTCGGCCAGGAAACCGCCGACGATGATCGCTTCGGGATCGAGGAGGTTGACCAGCGCGTCGATCCCGACCGCGAGGCTTGCCCCGACGCTTGCGATCGCGTCCGTGGGGCCAGGATCGCCGGCCCTGAGGCGCTCAATCAGCGCATCCAGCCAGATTCGTGCTGTGCCGGGGTTCTGCGCCATCCAGGAGTCGATCCCGGTCACGTCGCGCACCGCTTCCTTGCCGACGAATGCGACCAGGCAGCCGCGGGCGCCGCAGCCGCACCGCGGCCCGTCGGGGTCGACGAGGAGGTGGCCGAACTGTCCGCCGAAGCCGTGGCTGCCCTCGAAGAGCTGCCCGTCGAGAATCACGCCAGCGCCGACGGCGGCACCGCCGTAGACGTACACGAAGTTGTCGAACCCGCGTCCGACGCCGGTCCAGCGCGAACCGACCGCCGCCAGGTCGGCCTCGTTGTAGATCCCTATGGCGAGTTCGGGCCGGCCGAGGTCGCGTCGGACCATGTCGACGAGATCGACGTCGCTCCAGCCGAGGTCATAGGAGACCCGCAGCTGGCCGGTTGCGTCGATGAGTCCTGCTACCCCCAGCCCCACGCCTACGGCGACCAGGCCCTCAGTCGAGAGGTGTGTCAGTGCCCGGTTTGTGAGTTCGACGAGTGCGGTGGTCGCGGCTTCGGGGCCCAGCGCTGCGTAGTCGTTCTCGACCGTCTCACCGAAGCGGGCATCTCCCGCCAGGTCCAGGGCCGCGACCTTTACGTAGTCGACGCCGATCTCGAGGCCGAGCGCAGCGATATGATCGCCGCTCACTCGAACCAGGGTCGGCGGCCTGCCGATGCTGCCGCGAGCAGGCGCTGGGGACTCGGTCAAGATGCCGAGAGCACACAGGTCGCCGACCAGAGTGGACACCGTGCTCTTGTTGAACCCGGTGTCCCTCACGATCTGCGCCCGCGAGCAGGGTCCGTTGTCGACGACGTGGCCCGCTACGAGGGCGAGGTTGTGGTGGCGGACCGACTCCTGGCGGGCAGGACTCGTCCGTCGATTGGTGGCCAGGGTTGCGCTCCGGTTGCCGGCTGAGTTCGGTCCAACCGCCCCGCGTGCGGGTCGCAGCGTCGCTTCCTTAGCCACCACCGAACACTACCCCGCAGTGAACTTGGGACTTCTGGGCGGCCGCAGTGGGCGCATTCGTCGGCGCGAGATCCGATTGACCAGACTTTTTCCGCATGGTACGTTCTAATTCGTCTGGATCGGTGATCCAGCCTCTAGCCCGTCGTCCGAGGAGGGGGACTCTGATGATCAGAACAGGAAAGCAATCGCGCTGGTGGCTGCGCATTCTGTGCGTCGCACTTGTCACGTGTGTCTTCGCCGCGAGCTGCGGCGGCGACGACGATGCTGCGGGAGAACCGCAGACCGCTCCCAGCGATGCCCAGGTTCCATCGGAGGAACCACAAGCAACCGACGAAGCGGAGGCAGACGAACCGGAAGCCGGCGACGAACCGCAGCCGGTGGAGGAACCGCAGGCAGCCGAAGAACCGCAGACCATTACCGTCGCGTTCAATGCCGCCGGTGACTTCCCGGAGCCCAAGACCACGCTGAACGCGGCCAAGGAGTCGTTCGAGGCCGCCAATCCGGGTGTGACGGTCGAGTTGGTGCAGGAGGTGGCCCAGGACGCCGACTTCCACACCAAGCTCCAGCTCCAACTGAGTTCGGGCGGTGACGTTCCCGACGTGATGTACTACGCGCCGAGCTGGATCGCGGGTGACGCCGCGGCCGGCTATCTCTCACCGCTCGACGACGACCTCGCCGGATGGGATGAGTGGACCTCGGCGTTCCCTCAGGCCGTACGGGACGGCGCGGTCAGCGACGACGGCCACACCTACGGAGTGCCGCTGTCGTCCAACAGCATCGGCATCTGGTACAACCGCAACGTCTTCGCCGAAGCCGGACTGCCCGAGCAATGGCAGCCCGAGTCGTGGGCCGACCTGAGAGCGGCCGCCGAGACAATCCAGGCCGCGCTTCCCGGCGTGATTCCCGCCCACTTCTATGTCGGCAAGGCGTCCGGTCCTACCGACGCGATCCTGAAGACGTTCCAACCGCTGCTGTACGGCACCGGCGACACGCTGTTCGACTTTGGCACCGGCCTGTGGCAGCCCGCAGGCGACGGCTTCATCGACACCATGACCTTCATCGCCGACCACTATGCCGACGGTCTCGCCGCTCCCGAGGAGGACGTGCTCAGCCCGAACATCTGGGCGCAGCTCGGTCCCTGGATGCAGGGGAACCAACTGGGATTCGCGGTCGACGGCAACTGGATGTCGTTCGCGTGGGTCGAGGGCGGTCCCAACGAGTGGCCCGAGTGGGGTGAGCGGCTCGGTGTCGCCGCCGTCCCGAACCAGGACGGTGACGGCTTCACGACTATGGCCGTGCGAGGGTGGACGCTGGCGCGGGCCGCCGGTAGCGACTCGCCGGACCTGGCGTTCGAGTTCATCAAGCATGTGGCGAGCAAGGATCTGGCCCTCGGTTACTCGGTGAACTCGGGCCAGCTCGCAGTCCGCTCCGACGTGCTGACCGACTCCGCATACGCGCAGCGTCCCACCGTTCCGGAGTTCAGCGCGCTGCTCGAGTATGCCGCCTACGTGCCCCAGACCGAGGAGAACGCCAAGGTCGAGCTGCTCATCGGCGAACTGGTGGAGGCGGTGGCTCTGGGCGCCATGACGCCTCAGGAAGCGGCTGATGCCTACAACGCACAGATGGAGGACCTGGTCGGCAGCGACCTGTACGCAGGCTGAGTAGACTCGCCGGCTCGGTGCTGGTCGCTGAACGGGACGCCGGAGAGCGGCTGCGAGACGCCGGGGAGCGGCTGCGCCGGTCGAGTCGATGGGCTGTCCCCATGGCTCCCGCGGTGCTGCTGCTGTCGCTGTTCGTCGTCGTGCCGACGGGGTACGCCCTCTACATCTCGTTCACTGACACCAGGCTGACCGGCCGCGAGGCCCGCGACCCTTCCTGGATCGGTCTCGACAACTTCCGCAAGCTGATCGAGTCCGGCGACCTGGCCCATTCGGTCTGGCTCACGCTGATCTTCGTTGTCTTCTCGGCTCTCATCGGCCAGAACCTGCTGGGCCTCGTGCTGGCGCTGATGCTCGAGAACCGCAACAGGATCATGCGGGCGATGGTGGTGATCACGGTGCTGTCCGCCTACGTGTTCCCAGAGATCGTCCCCGGGTTCATGTGGGCGTCGTTCCTGGCTTCCGACGGGCTGCTCAACGACATCCTGCCAATCTTCGGCCTTCCCGAGCAGCGTCTACTGTTCGACCACCCGATGGTCGCGGTAATCGCGGCCGACGTGTGGCGGGCAACGGCGTTCTCGCTGATGGTCTATCTGGCTGCGCTCGGCGACCTCGACCGCGAGTACCTCGACGCGGCCAAGGTCGACGGTGCCGGCTACCTGCGGACGGTATGGCACATCAAGCTGCCGCTGCTTCGGCGGACCGCGTTCACCAATCTGATGCTGATCACGCTGCCGACCCTGTCGGTGTTCACCATGGTCTTCGCACTCACCGGCGGAGGTCCCGGCGACGCCAGCGAGACCTTGCCACTGTTGATGTACAATCAGGCGTTCCGGCTCCAGGAGCTTGCCTACGGCACCGCGATCTCGGTGGTCCTGCTGGCTATCGGCGCGGTCTTGTCGGTGCTGTATCTGGTCGTCCTGCGCCCCGCGGAGGTTCACCGGTGAGTGCCGTAGCTATGCGCCGGGCACCCTCGATCGCCTCGAACATCTTCCTCGCGTTCGTGGTGCTCGCCTTCATCGCGCCCATGACGTGGATGCTCACCGCGGCGTTCAATCCCACGGCCCAGTTGTCGTTCGAGGTTCCGACCGACCCGAGTCTGGACAACTTCCGCGCGGTTGCCACTGTCGACGGCCTCTTCCGGCCATTGTGGAACAGCCTGGTGGTGTCGGTGATCGCGTCGTCGATCACGGTCGCGGCTGCGTGCGCCTGCGCCTACCCGCTGTCGCGGTATCGCCTCCGTTTCGGACGGGCCTTCCTGTACGTGATCCTCATCGCGAGCGGCTTGCCCATCATCTCGCTCATGATCCCGACGTTCAGGTTGTTCGCGCGCTACCAACTGACCAACAGCGTGATCGCCACCGCCGTGTTCATGGCGGCCACGACGCTTCCATTCTCGGTGTGGTTGGCCAAGAACTTCGTCGACGCCGTCCCGTTCGACATCGAGGAAGCCGCCCGCATCGACGGTGCATCCACCTGGCAGACCATCACGAGAGTGGTCGTGCCGCTGATCAAACCCGGGATGATCGTGATCTTCATCTTCACGTTCATCGCCAACTGGGGCAACTTCTTCGTGCCGTTCATCTTGTTCAGCGACCCGTCGAAGCACACCGCCTCGGTGGCCATCTACAACTACTTCAACAGTCTCGGCGGGGTGTACTTCGGTCGTGTCGGAGCGTTCGCGCTCATGTACTCGGCCCCGGCGGTGCTCATGTTCGCGATCATCTCGAAGACGCTCGGCAAGTCGCTGAGTTTCGCTGGCGGTGTCAAGGGATGACGGGTCCTCGAACTCTCGTTGTGCCGTTTCGCTGTCACGGCCGAGCCCGACAATCTGGAAGATCCCCTTGGCGATGCTTCGTCCCGTCTGGTGGAAGCTGCGCTGACAACACCAAGAGGAGAACAAAGTGAGCAAACTCAAGGGTCTCGGAAAGAGGCTGGACGCCAGATTCCCCAAAGCGCTCGACGTGGCGGGGTCGGTCCTGGCGCCCATCGAGAAGCTCGTCAAGAAGCCCGTGTTCGGCTGCCACATGTGCGGCCAGTGCATCCTCCATTCCACTGGCATGACCTGCCCGATGGAATGCCCCAAGAACATCCGCAACGGGCCGTGCGGCGGGGTGGGCCGAAACGGCGAGTGCGAGGTCGACCACACCATGACGTGCGTCTGGCTGAAGGCGGTCGATCGGGCCGGGAACGGCCGCTGGACCGACGAGCTCTACCAGGGCAACCCGCCGGTCGACTGGTCCCTGCAAGGACAGTCGTCGTGGATCAACACCTTCGCCGGCCGCGACCATCACGAGCGCACCGCACCCCAGTGGCAGAGCGTCGAACTTCGGCCCAAGCGAACCGAACACGACAACGAGATGCGTTCCGGGAGCCGCTTCGAGCATCTCCTTCGCGACGGCCACTTCGTTGTCACCTGTGAGGTGAACCCCCGCGACAGCGCCGACGCAACCGAGCTGATCGAATACGTGCGCACCCTCGAGGGGTCAATCGACGCGGCCCACGTGAGCGACAACTCGTTCGCCACGCCGACGATGTCGGGAACGGTCGCGGCGGGACTGATCGAGATGCAGACCAACGTGGAGACCATTCTCCACATGACGTGCCGCGACCGGAACCGGCTAATGCTCCAAGCCGACGTGTTGGGCGCCTGCGCGACGGGGGTCCGCAACATTCTCTGCCTGGGCGGGGACTACCCCACACTCGGCGACCATCCCGAAGCCAAGCCGGTGTTCGATCTCGATTCCACCGGATTCATCCGGATGCTCAAGAAGATGCGCGACGAGGGGACCTTCGACAGCGGACGCGAACTCAAGGCCCCTCCTCGGGTCTACATCGGCGGCGCGGTTGGGCCCACCGCCCCACCGTTTGAGTTCCGGCCCCACCGGATGGCCAAGAAGCTCGTCGCCGGCGCCGACTTCATCACAACCCAGCTCGTGTTCGACATGGACCTGTTCCGCGACTTCATGAAGCGCACCGTCGACCTCGGCCTGACCGAGAAGACCCACATTCTCGTCGGCGTTGGAGCGCTGCCGGGGCCCAAAGCCGCCCGCATGGTCGACAAGACACCCGGCTGCGTCATACCCCAACACGTCATCGACCGGCTCGAAGCGGCTCCTAAAGGCAAGCGCAGGGCAGAGGGCATCAAGATCGTCGTCGAGCAGATTCAACAACTACAGGACATCCCCGGCGTCAGCGGCATCGACATCATGGACCTCATGCCCGACAGCTGGTTCCCAACTACCGAAATTGTCGAAGCAGCCGGACTACAAGACCGCCCCGAACCCAACCGCAAACAAGGCCAGTGAACGCCGCCGCATCGAAAATCGGCCGTCAAGGACCCGCATCGCCGACCACATCCAATGACAACCATCACGGCCGTTTACACAAGATTTCCGAGTGTCACTGTTGGGGTTGCCGGGACTCTCAGCCAGGGGGTTACGGTCCGGTTCCATGCTCGACGCTGACTCCACCAGATTCGTGGCCGTGTGCCTGTTGTCAGACCTGTCGCGTCGAGTGTGGGGCCGGCAGGAGCGCTCCTGTCTTGAAGGGAGCCTGACTGTCTCGACTCGGTTGTGACGAAGCGCCCCTGCCGATCCCGGACCCACCGGAGCATCACTTCCAGCAGGAGCACAGCATGACATCACCAGTCGGGGGTATCGACCCTCACCAGGACACCTTCACCGTCGGGATCGTCGACGCCCACGGCATCGAGATCACCCACGAGACGTTCGACAACACAGCAGCCGGCTACCTCGGCGCGATCGGTCTGCTCGACGCTCACGGCGTTCGCCAGGTCGGCGTCGAGGGGTCAGCGAAGTGGGGAGCGCATGTGGCGGTCGCGCTGGCCGCAGCGGGCTTCGACGCCCGCGAGGTCCCGCCGTCGCGCTCGGCAGCTCAGCGCCGCTCGCCGCGGCTGGACAAGACCGACGCCGTCGACGCTGTCGCCTCGGCGCGGTGTGGGTGCCGAAACTGTGTCGTGGCTGGTCAGGCGGCATTTCGGTACTCGTTGATGAGTCCGCCACAGCGGGCCGTTCTAACGACTTGGAGGTGTCTATCTGGCTGGTCTGCAGCGTCGGTGGCGACGGGTGGTCGCTGATCGAGTGAACGGTGGGGCCGGTGCGTGTTGTAGTGATCGATGTAGTCGACGACAAGCTTGTTGAGTTGGCGTTGGTTCCAGATGATGGTGCGGTCGAGGAGTTCGCGTCGAAGGGTGCCGATCCAGCGTTCGGCGAACGCGTTCGCCACGGGAGTGCGTACAGGTGTGGTGAGGATCTTCATACCTGCGGTTCTGAAGATCTCGTCGTAAGCGTCGATGGACTGGCTTGCGCGGTCGCGCACGAGCGCACGCGTCCCAGCGAGCCCGTCAGCATGGCGCAGGAACAGGTTCCGCGCCGCTTGGGTGGCCCACACGCCGGTGGGGTGGTCCGTGATCCCTGCGAAGTACACGGTCCGGGTGGGGATGTCGATGAAGAACAGTAGGTAGAGCCTGCGCAGCGTGACGGTGTCGATGGTGGCGAAGTCGCAGGCAACGGCGGCCTGTGACCGTAGGAACTGCGACCAAGTGACTTCCGAGCGTGTGGGTGCGGGCTCGATTCCGGCGTTCTTTAGGATCTGCCAGACCGTGGACGCAGCAAGGCGGTAGCCGAGCCCGGCGAGTTCACCGTGGATGCGGCGGTAGCCCCAGGTCGGATTCTCGGCTGCGAGGCGCAGTGTGAGTTGGCGAAGCTCTGCTGCCGTCGGTGGCCGGCCCGGCGGTCGCTGTGGTTGGGTCCAGTGCCCGCCGATGCGGCGCCGGTGCCAACGCACAGCGTGTCGGGGGTGACCAGCCACCCGGTTCGGCTCGGTCGCGCGAGCGCGGCCGCGGTCGCTGCGAGCAAGCCCCGGTCGGCGTCGGTGAGTTCGGGTCGGTCGATTTGCCGGCGTAGCACAGCGAGCTGGTGGCGCAACACGATGATCTCGAGGTCCTTCGAGCGGCCTGAGCGCACAGTGAGCCGAGCCAGTGACGCCAGGAATCGGTACAAGATTCGGTACACGAGGACTCAGCATCGGCCCGCATCGCCGCAGGTCAACGACCACGGCCGAGTTTCCGGCACCCACAGGGCCCAAGCCGTCTGTGGGGACCCACCGCGGCCCGAAGCGCCGCCGCCGGTGCGCCCAGCACCGCCGCGGCGGTGCTGGGCCTCTAGGAACGCCATTCGATAGCTTTTTCTTTGAACGCGCGCAACAATGCGCGCAGCCCTCCGCCCTCGTGGCGCTGGCGCACTATCGAAAAACCCGAGGTCAGCAGGGGTGGGTGTGAAACGGTCCGGAACGGTCAAAGCCCAAATCCGGAACGGTCCTTTTGACATGAGGTCTGTTCCAGCGCCAGTAAACCGGCTCTTCGGAAATGAGGGGGCAGTAGGGGGTGTGAGGGTCCGCGGCTGAACGCGAGGGATCCCCCAGAATCGGCGCTGCTTGGACAGCCGAATCGGGAGGATCCCTGTGGAGTGTGACCCTACGCGCGTCTGCGAGTTGCTGGTGGGACTAGGCGATGTGGAGGTGCTCGGCGTCGATGATGCCGCTGGAGGGCCGTTGCGGGTGCACATCCGGTGTCGGCAGCGTCGGCCGTGCTGTGGGGGCTGTGGCGGGCCGGTGTGGTCCAAGGGCGAACGCGGCGTCGAGCTGGTGGACCTGCCGGCGTTCGGGCGACCGGTGCGGCTGGTGTGGCACAAGCGCCGCTGGCGATGCCCGCGCTCGGGGTGTACGGCGGGCTCGTTCAGTGAGCAGGACCCTGCCATCGCGCCGCAGCGGGCGCTGTTGACTGCCCGCGCTGGCCGTTGGGCGACTCGCCGCGCCGGTCGTGGCGAGGCGATAGCGGACACCGCGGCGGTGCTGGGCTGTGACTGGCACACCGTCAACGCGTCGGTGAGGCGCTGGGGCCAGGCCCTGTTGGACGCGGATGGCGACAGGATCGCCGCGGTGGTGGCGCTGGGCCTCGATGAGACCCTGTTCTGCCGTCGGGGCCGGTTCGCTCAGCGGGCCTGGAGCACCAGCATCGTCGACGTCGCGCGGGGCCAGCTTCTCGACATGGTCCCAGGCCGCACCGCTGATGGGCCTGCACGCTGGCTGCTGCGGCGACCACAGAGCTGGCTGGCAGCGGTGCGCTGGGCGGTGCTGGACCTTTCTGGCCCCTACCGCGCCGCCTATGACACCGCGGTGCCTGACGCGAAGCAGGTCGCTGACCCCTTCCATGTGGTGCGCCTGGCCAACACCGCCCTCGACGAGGTCCGCCGCAGAGTCCAGAACCAGACCCTGGGACATCGAGGCCACGCCCACGACCCCCTCTACCGGGCCCGCAAGCTGCTCATCGCCGCGCACGAACGCGTCACCGAATCAGGCGACGCCCGCCTGCGCGGCCTGCTCGCGGCGCTTCCCCCCGTTGACCGGTCAGGTGGTTAAGGCGGGCTGGTTGCCCGCGGTGTGACGGTAGTGGTGTTCGTAGTCGTCGGGGGTCTGGTTGCCCAAGCTGGTGTGGAGCCGGTGGGTGTTGTAGTTATGCGGGTGATCGGGTCAAGTGGAGATGTCATGAGGCTTCCTCGTCGAGTCGGTGGAGGAGGCCGTCGAAGATCTTCTGGCGACCGATCTGGCCCTTGTCGGCGGCGTCGTCGCGTTGGCGGCGCAGCGTTGGTTTGAACTCGATGGTGGTGACGAAGAAGTTGCAGGACTCGCAGATCGATTCGAAGTGGCAGTCCATCTCGACGGGTCGGGCGCAGTAGCCGTTGCCGAGCATGCGCCGGTGCATCTCGGCACGGAGTTTGCGCATCTCGTTGCCTTCGTCGCTGGCGGGGAGCTGGTGGGGTTGGTCGTAGAGGGCCTCGACCTTGTCGGTGACGGCGAAGTACTCGTCAGCGACGGTCTTGTCGGCGATGCGGGCGTAGACCATGGTCATGGCCAAGGTCTTGTGGCCGAGCAGGGCGGCGATGGCCTCGAGGCTCATGCCCCGGTTGATGGCCTGGGTGGCGAGCGTGTGGCGGAGCTGGTGTGGGGTGACATGGCCGATGCCGGCGTTGTTGGCGATCCGGGCGAGAGCGTTGGCGACGCGGAGCTTGGTGATGGGCCGTCCGCGTTCGAGTAGGAGCCGGTCGCTGCGCAGGCCGCTGGGGCGATGGTTGTCGATCCAGGCGTCGAGCAGGGTCTTGAGGTCGGGGTGCAGCGGGATGTAGCGGTCGTTGTGGAGCTTGCCGACCGGGATCCGAAGCCAGAACGCGGAGCCGATCTGCACGACGGCGTCGACGGTGAGGCCGATCAGTTCGCTGAGACGGATGCCGGTGCGGGCGAGAATCTCGACGCAGAGCCTGGCGAGCGGGTCGGGTTCGGCTCGGGTCGCTCGGGCGAGCTTGGCTGCTGCGGCGTCGTCGAGGAACCGGGGCAGGGGTCGGTCGATGCGGGGCAGGTCGCCGGCGAACAGCAGCGGCTTGGTCGGCGCGTTCGGGTAGCCCCAGTTCGTGGTGCGTTCGAAGAAGCAGCCGAGATTGATCAGCTGTTCCTTGACCGACGTGCGCGCCAGCGGTTTGGCGGTGCGGGCGCTCGGGGTGGTCGAGATCCAGATCTTGAAGTCCTCGATGTGGCCGCGTTCGAGCTCCGCGCAGGAGCGGATCTCGCGATGGTGGCCGGCCAGCCAGGTCCCGAAGACACGCAGGTGCTGTTCGATGTGCTTGACCGTCGACGGGCGCAAGCTCAGGCGGACCTGCTCGATGTAGCGGTGTGCGTTGTCGCGGTAGAGCTGCGGGATCGGGTCCCAGCCCGAGACGGTGACCGAGGGCTTCGATGCTGGTCGGGCAAGCGAGTCGATCTTGCCGGCGTGGAACAAGGTCAGCTGCAGCCGGTGCAGGACCGCCCGCACGTTGCGCCCCGCCTCGGGCCGGCCCCGACGCTTGTAGGCCTCGGCGATTTGGGCCCGGGCCGCGACGAACGCGTCGGTGTCGACGCAATCGGGGCGGCATCGGGACATGGCGGCGATCTTGCACACAGCGTTCCATTGCGACGCTGTGTCCTGGGCGGTCGCGTCGAGCCTGCGGGTCGCGGAGACGAACCATTCATGCACCTCGGGGAGGTGCTTTCGGGCGGTGAGCCCGATCCGTAGATCGGCGAAGGCCAAGAACTCGGCGGTGGCGGTGAGCCGGCCAGTCACCAGCTGCCAAGCCACGAACGGTCGGGCCCGGCGCATCCACTCGAGCTGCGTGTCGAGGTTCACCCGCTCCCAGCCGCCCGCACCTTCGATGCGGCCCTGGAAGGTGCGAGCCGCGCGCAGCGTGGAATCCCACGCCTTGAGCCCGACGGTCTCGAGTGCCGCCGCGAACGCGTCGAGGCCGTCGATCGACTCGTCGGTGAGCACCAGCGCTGCGGGCATCACCACTCCCCGAACACCTCGGCGTCGATGGCTTCGGTCGCCCGGCGATACTCACCGGCGAGCCAATCGTTGGCCAAATGCAGGTAGATCCGTGTCGACTCGATCGATCGATGCCCGGCCTGGGCCTGGATCGCCTCGAGCGCCATGCCCGCCTCCCGCAGCCGGGTGAAACACGTGTGCCGCAACTGGTGACAGGTCAACGCCTCGATCCCGGCCCGGCGGCGGGCGCCGGCCACGATCTCGTCGAGCCCCGCAGCGCTCAGCGGCCGGCCCCGGCGAGGGCCCTTGAGCACAACGAAGATCCGATCGGTGTCGGCCTCCTCGGGCCGTTCGTCGCACAGATAGGCCGCCAACGCGTCGAAGAACCGCGACGAGACCGGCACGACCCGCTGGTGACCGCCCTTGCCGTCGGCGATGAACACCCGTCGCTCCCCGGCGTTGATGTCTTCGAACCGCAGCCCAAGAACCTCACAACGACGCAAGCCTCCCAACAGCATCGCGTCGACCATCGCCCGGTCCCGATGCTTGCGAAGCGCGCCGGTGAACGCATCGACCTCGGCCGGGTCGACCACCCGCGGGAGCATCCGAGGGGTCCTGATCAACGGCACGCCACGCACCGCCCGCTGGCCACCTCGACGCGATGCCAACCCCTTCGGCACCGGATTCGATGCCACGTCACCACGCACGATCAGATAGTCATAGAGCCCCGCGAGGGTGGCCAACCGACGCTTGATCGTCCGTGCTGACAGACCCGACTCGCCATCCTCGATCCGGACCACGTTCCCCGCCACGCGGGGCTGACGCTGCACCGAGATGAACTTCAACACATCGACGGCGACGACATCGACAGGGTCCGCGTCAACGATCGAGAAGAACACCTTCAGGTCATAGGCCTGGGCCAGCAGCGTGTTCCACCGCGCACGCGCCGCCACCAACTCCAGATACGCATCAACAAGCGGATGCCCGAGCCGGATCAGCTCGCGGCCAGCGCCGTCCTCGAACCGGTCAAACGATGGACCGAACGCCACCTCACCCATCGTCGCAGCACTCCTGGGCCCCGTGGTGGATCACCCGCATATCGTGACCCGATCAGCCATTCGAAGATCGACCGGCGCGCTGCGGCGCGGTCGGGGTAGCTGTGGCGGTGGACGAGCTCTCGTTTGAGCGTCGAGAAGAACGCCTCGGCCACGGCATTGTCTGCTGATTATCCGGCCAATCGCGGTCGGGGGTGAAGCGAGGTGTCGTGGGCCCGGTCGGTCAGATGGCTTTGCGGCGGGGTTGGCGGCGTTCGATGTGGCGGAGCCGTTCTTCTTGGTTTCGGACTCGGTCGGCGAGGGCTTCGAGCCCGGTGCGGAGGTGGGCGATTTGGGTGGCGAGTCCGGTGAGGGTGTGGGGGTCGTGGCTG
Organism: Candidatus Aldehydirespirator sp.; assembly: GCA_965220645.1. Lineage (GTDB taxonomy): Bacteria > Actinomycetota > Acidimicrobiia > Acidimicrobiales > Aldehydirespiratoraceae > Aldehydirespirator. Next base: position 663,620 of record OZ244836.1, read on the forward strand.
TGGCTGCGGTGTTCTTCGACGACGGCTCGGAGCTGCGGGTTGCGGTAGAGGGTGGTGCGGCTGATGCCGGCGTGGTCGGCGACGGCGGTGAAGGTGATTGCTTGGCCGTTGTGGGCGAGGCGGGCGCAGGCGGCTTCGACGGCTTCGATGTTGGTGTTCATGCGGTGTCGGCGATGAGTGTGTCGAGGCGGTCGAGGAGGCGTCGGTGCCGGTCGGCTTCGTCGATCCAGCCGCGTGTTTGGGCGTCGGCGATGAGTGCTTGGGTGTCGACGCGCTGCGCGGCTAGCACGGCAATGGAGGCGGCGTCGGTGCGGAAGCTGGGGCAGTGCTCGCAGATGTTGGCGTAGGGGCAGGCTCCCTGGGCGGGGGCGCGTAGGCAGTGGCCTCCGGCGAGGCGCGCTTTGATGGCCGGCGCGTCGCGCCAGTCGTCGCCGGAGGTGCAGCCGTTGGCGCGGCCGTCGTTGGCGGTGACGGGGATCGATGGCCGGCCCGTCGGTGTAGGCATGGCGCCGATGCGGCCTTTGGCGAGGTCGAGGGCGCGTTCGTATTCGGCGCGGACGGTGGAGTCGAAGAGGTGCGCGTAGCGCAGGCTCATCTCGGCTGAGACGTGGCCGAGGAGGGCCATGAGCGCTTGCAGCGAGACGCCGGCGTTGACTAGGGCGGTGGCGTAGGTGTGGCGGAGCTGGTGGGGGGTGACGTGACCGATCCCGGCAGTGTTGGCGCTGCGGGCCAGTTCGGTGCGCACCGCGGTTTGGGAGAGTCGTCGTCCGTGGTGGGTGAACAGGAACTGGGTCGGCCGGCCGGTGCGGGGGTGTGGCAGCGGTTTGCCGGTCGATCGTGTGGCGGTGATCCGGTCGATGAGGGCGACGGTCTCGTCGTCGAGGGGGACCATGCGCTCGGTGTCGAGCTTGCCGAGCGGGACCTTGAGCCAGGCGCCGTGGCCGCCGATCTCGTGGACGCAGTCCAACTCGAGGTCGAGGAGCTCTCCGATGCGCAGCCCGACGGCCCGGGCCAACAGCAGGGCGTCGGCGGCGAGCCGGTAGGTGGAGGCTTCGAGCGCTTCGGTGAGGCGCCGGTCGGCGTCCACGGGCAGATAGCGGGGCAATGGCCGCGGTTGGCGGGGATGGTCGGACCGGAAGACCAGCTTGCGGGCGGGGGCGTCTTCCCAGCCCCACTCGGTGATCTCTGCGAGCATGTGGCCCACAGCGCGGATGCGGCGGTCCTGGTCGGCGACGGTGATCGCCTGCCCGGTCTTCGATGACACTGCGCTCGCGACGGAGTTCAGGTAGGGCTCGATGTGGCGTTGGCGGTCCAGCGCGGCGAGCGACTCGAGTTCGGGGTCGTGCTCGGCGAGGAACCGGCCGAAGCAGGCGAGGCGGGTGGCGAGGCTCGAGACGGTCTTGGGTCGACAGGTGCCGCGCTTGCGTTCGAGGTAGGCGGCCATGGCGGAGCGCAGGTTCGGGCGGCAGTCGGCCAGGCGGGCCTCGAAGCTGTCCGGCTGCTGTGGGGGCTCGGGTGGTTGGGCGACGATGTCGAGGTGGAACAGCACCGTGTGGGCGCACACGAGCGCGGTCCTGTAGTGCCGCCAGCCCTGCCCGGTCGCAGCCTCGCGTGCCCGGCACGCGTCGGCCAGGGCCTCCAGGTCGCCGATGGCCAACTGCTCCAGTGGGCGTCCGGTCTGGATCAACAGCCGGCCGACCGACTGCGACGCGGCCCGTTTCGCCTGAATCTCGCTGAACCCGACCGCTGCCGCCGTGTCGCAGAACCGGCCCATGTCGGCCTCGAGCGGCGAGTCGCAGATCTCGCGCCAGAAGCTCGAGAGCTTGCGTGACACCAGCCAGTCCCAGCCCGGCTGCAGCCACCTGTGGGCCATCAAGAACATCAGCAGCGACATCGTCGAGGGCGCCAGCACCAGCCGGGCGCCGAGGGGTTGGTCGGCCCAGGCCTGCGGGTTGGGCCAGCGGTCCAGGAACGTCCGGGCCGCCAAGTCCGAGGCCGGGTTCCCTCGGCCGGTGGCGCGCTGGCGGTCCCGCCACGCCCACAGCAGCTGGCCCGGTGCTGGGACCGGTGACGGTTCAGGTGTTGGCGCGTTGGCGGCGGCGGGCAGCATCGAACTCGGCCTTGACATGGGTGGGGGCCAGATGGACGTAGCGGGCGGTGGTGTCGATGTGGGCGTGGCCCAACAGGGCCTGCATCACGGCCAGGTCCACACCGGCCTCGGCCAAAGCGGTGCCGAAGGTGTGGCGCAAGGCGTGGGGATGCGCGGCCGTGATGCCGGTGATCTCGCGGTGATAGCGGAAGATCCGCCGCAGCCCCGCCGCGGTGAGCGGCTGCCCGCGGGTGGGGCCCTTGGCCACGACGAACAGCCTGGCGCTGGTCGTCTCGGGGCGCTCGGCGAGCAGGTAGGTCCCGATCACCCCGGCGACGTCCACGTCGAGGGGGACCCGGCGCTCGGTGCCGCCCTTGCCCGACACCCGCAGCCATCGGGCGCCGATGTCGGCATCGGCGACGTCGAGGGCCAACACCTCCGACGAGCGCAGCCCGCAGAACACCATCAACCCGGCGGCGGCCCGGTCCCGCCACGTGCGCAGGCTCTCCAGCAGCGCCACGACTTCTCGGTGCTCGAGCGTCTTCGGGAGCCGCTTGGCGTCGCGGACCCGCAACGGCGAGCGCCGCCGCGGCGCACGCGACACGTGCGCGAGCATCCCGCCGCGCTCACCCGCCGACGCCCGCCTGGCCTCGCGGCCCGCAGGCATCGGGTTCGGCGCGTCCGGGTCGCGCATCGACCGGAACGAGAACAACCCCGACACCGCCGCCAAGCGCAAGTTGATCGTGGCCGCAGACAACGTGTCGGTCCGGCGGCCGTCGAGCCCGACCACGTTCGCACCGCCGGGCCGGCCAGCGACCCGCTCACTGCGGCACGCGGCCAAGAACCGCAACAACACATCCGTCGTGACCTCGCCCAGATCCAAGTCCTCGTCGCCGAGCCAGCGGCAGAACGCCAACAGCCCGAACCCATAGGTGCGTATCGTGCGAGGCGAGTAGTTCCGGTCAACCAGATACGACAGGTAGTCGTTCACCAACCCGAACCGACCGGCGCCGGCGCCGGCGAGCTGCCAGCCAACCCCAGTCCGCTCAAGGAACAACCCACCATCCGGCACGGCCACATATGTAACGCCCAGCGAACCCTAAGGCAAGCATTTCCCAGTACCAACAGCCAATCAGGAAGCAAGCACCAGATCCGATTGGCCGGTTAACAGGCAGGACCCGACCCGGCCGGCTGACTGGTTCATGCCCCATGACCTCACGCTGTTCTTGAACGCCTTGGCCTGGTAGTTGCTGCCGCGATCGGAATGGAACACGATGCCTGCGGTGCGGCCCCCGCGGGCCGCGCCAGCCATGTCGAGGGCGTCTTGGGCCAAGCGGGTGTCGATGCGGTCGCTCATCTGGTAGCCGAGCAGCCGGCGGCTGCCCAAGTCGAGCACGACCGCGAGGTACAGCCAGCCCTCGCCGGTGCGGATGTAGGTGATGTCTGACACCCACGCCCGATCGGGGGTCCCCGGAGCGAAGTCCCGTCCCAGCAGGTCCGGGAGTGTCACAGCCGTGCGGGCTGGGATGGTGGTGCGCTTGGGCCGCCGGCGGCGGATCCCCGCTATCTGGTGGACTCTCATGAGCCGCTCGACGCGTTTGCGGTTCACCACACGCCCTGCGGCGCGCAGCTGCGCGGTCACCCTCGGCGACCCATAAGCGCCACCCGAGCCGGCATGCGCCCGGCGGATCGCCCCGAGGAGGTCCGCCTCGGCGAGATCACGCTCGCTGGGACCCGCGGCGTGCCTGGCGCGCCAGTCATAGAACGCCTGACGGCTCACTCGGGCTGCCTCACAGCACAGCGTGGTCGGGAATCCCTCGGCCCTTCGGGCAGCCACCCACCGGAAACGGGTCACTGTCCCAACTCCCTCACCCAAAAGCCGTCGCTCGTTTGAGCAACTCACGCTCCTGGCGCAGCCGAAAGTTCCCCCGGCGCAGCTCGGCCAGCTCGGCCCGCTCGCTGGTCGTCACTCCCTCGCGCTCGCCGCGGTCGATGCGCGCCTGGCGCACCCAATTGCCCAGGTTCGTCGCCCCGATCCCCAAACTGCGCGCCACCGACGCAACCGAACGGCCCTCATCGAGCACCAACGACACCGCATCAGCCTTGAACTCAGCCGTGAACGATCTTCGCGACCGGCCCGGCGGCAACACCGGCCCAGCACGCTGCCTTTCCATAGTTGACATGGCTACCTCCTAATCGAGGTGACCGGTCAACAGGGGGAGGCACCCCTCGGACAACTCGCCTTGGCCATCGCCGTGATCCTCACCGTCAAGCTCTTCAAATGGGCCGACCGATGGAACCCCACGTAGCCGCCTATTTGCGCGCGCTCTTAGCAGAAAACTTCAAAAAGGGTTTTTGTTCTCGACTGCCGGGAAGAACGGGTCGTCACCTTCTTTGACCTCAGACCACGCGGCAAGAGCGACGCCACCGTGTTCACCGACATGACCCTGAAGGCTCGGCAACGGCACCCTGACCTCACCGCTGGCATGCACGGCATCGTCTATGACATGGCGCTGGCATCAGAAGACATAGACCGGCTCCTCGACGGGGGGCTCAACCCCATCTCCAAAGTGCCCAGAACCTCCAACGGACACCCGGCAGGGGCCAACCTCGGAGACCACACATTCCGACTCGCCTCCATTCCCGGCCAGCAGACCGCTATGCGGGTCTTGGCCATTGATGGCCCTCCCGTCATCGAAGCCGTGGACTCAAACGGCGTCATCCACTACGTACCCCTCGTGAGGGCACGCACCTATGTGCGCAAACATTCCCACCGCCGCACCTGGTACAGCGATTTCACCGTGCCCGACCACCCGCTGGTGCCTCCCCACCTCGTCGGTGCTACTACCGCCATCCGCCACAGCAGCACCACACACGAACGCCAGACCAGACCCCACAGGCGACGCACCCGAGCCCTAAGGGTCACCTCCGAGCACGACCCAGACTTTGACAAGATCTACGGCCTCCGCGAGGACTCCGAGTCCAACATCTCGACCTACAAACGGACACTCCATCACGGCCGCGCCCGCGCCGTGGGGGGCAACAGCCTTCGCCTGGACCTGCTCTCCTACCAGGGCGTCACCATGATCACCGCTCTCGTCGCGCACCACCGCCGCACCGGGGCCAGCCTCAAGGGTTGGTTCGGCAGCCGCCCACCCCCATACCGCGGCGACCCGACCGGCTGAACGGCAGCCAGCAAGGCAAGCGCCCACCACACGCGGGCGCTCAGCAGCCAACCGGCCAAGAGGGAGCCCCCGCGCTCCCCGCACACCCCTGCAATAGGCTCACAGCGTGAACATCAACGTCAAAGCAGTCAAACCGAGCATCGCCAACTAATAGTCCACCACATAGTCTTCCAACCCCCGCCCTCGTGGGACATGCGCGAATTACAAACACCGAGGTCAGAGCCTCGGGCTCTGAGGGGTTTGGAACGGATTTCGCGAAATCCTGGAACGTTTTTGTCGCGAGCGCGCAAAACCCCAGGTCAGAGGCATGATCCGGTCGCCTGACCAGCCACGACAGGATTTTGGGCATCCACACAGCCGCTCGCACGCGTCAGCGGCACCGGAAGCTGTGATTCCACCCCATCGGGCAGAACACCTGGCCACCACCGGGCAGTTCTGTTGGCCACGAACGGGCAGTTCTACTGTCCGCCACTGGGCAGATCCCACTGGCCATTGACAGCATGGGACCTCAACGCAGACGGGCTGTGGCCCACGGTCAAGGCACGGCCCTCGTGGGGATTGGCTATGTGGGACTTGGGAGCCTGGTGATCTCGGACGCTCCGAAGGCTGCTGCCCCTGTCCGAAAATCTCCAACCAGACACTCTCACGCTCCCGCGTTAGGCATGCCGGGTGTGGGCAGACTGAGTTCGGTCAACGCCTGCTCATCCTCTCAGTCAGCGGGGTAAGCAGAGGCCGGCTGGAACGCGATTCGCCGGAACTCGACCGCCGGACCGCGCGGATACGTTCCGTTTCGCAGGCAGGGCGAGGTCGCCGCCGTTGAGTGCCGGTCGGTTGATCTAGCGACGCAGCATCGTGAGTTGGTGGCGCAACACGATGATCTCGAGGTCCTTCCAGCAGCCTGACCGCACAGCGAGCCGAGCGAGTGATGCCAGGAATCGGTACAAGATTCGGTACACGAGGACTCAGGATCGGCTGGCGTCGTTGCAGGTCAACGCCCGCGACCGGGTATTGGGCACCCACAGGTATGACATCAAATCCACACCCTTCCACACCGCGACACCGAAATCCCCACCCTGTTCACGTTCAACGCGCGGATTTCCCCACGGATGCCCACACCTGAATTACAGCGGTGTAAGTCCTTCCAGTAGACTGCGGCCCATGACATAGAACTCGCAAGAACGACGAATCCCGCACGCTGCAACGTGCGGGAGTTCGGAGCCTCCAACGAAGGGAGGGACTTAGAACAATGCTGACTAGGCAAGAGAACCCTACCGCGGCGCGCGGCCGTGCGCAACTCGCAGCGTTTCCGGGTTGGGAATGGAGCCTCGATCTCGACCTGGACGACTACCGCGTCCTGCCACCTGCCAGCGACCCCGACCCTGGCGACGACCTACCATTGTCGGCGCGATCTCCGGTTGGGCACCATCCGACATAACCCCCTTCGGTCGTGTGCGCTGACCAGGCATGATTCGCTTGCATCCGGGGAACCCATGTGTCGCATTCTGTACCGGTCGTCTGTAGCGAGGGCCTCAAGATTCTCAAGACTCCAGTCCATACCCCGGTAGGCAACGCGTTCGCCGAACGCTGGATCGGCACCCTGCGACGCGAGCTCCTCGACCGCACCATCATCTGGAACCGTCGCCAACTCAACAGGCTCGTCGTCGACTACATCGATCATTACAACACGCACCGGCCCCACCGTTCGCTCGATCAGCGACCACCCGTCGCCACCGACGCTGCAGACCAGCCAGATGGGCACCTCCAGGTCGTGAAGACGACCCGCTGCGATGGCCTCATCAACGAATACAAACATGCCGCCTGACCAGCCACGACACGATATTGGGCACCCACAGGCGTCCAGTTCTGGCGAGACCTGAGGGTGTCTGCGACCGTCTCGCACCCTGAGCCGGCCAGCGCTACGGGCTGAGCCTCAGATGATCCGGCGTCTCGAGCCTGATCCGGTGTCAGCGGTCTTTTGCCTGTTCAGCAGGTATTTCTTGCAGGGCTGAAGAAAAAGTCTCGCCGATTCCCGGGAATCTTGCCGGTGACAAAATCCTGCAACATTCCATTCCTACCGTGCGCAGCATCACGAAATTCTCACGAAAGGAGTGGAAGCGTGATTGGCAGAATGCTAAAGACGAAAAAGTTCCTGATCGGGTCGGTGCTGGGAGCTGTTCTCGGCGCCGGGATACTGGTCGGCTGCGCCGACGACCCGAACGAAGGCCGCTCCGGCGGGGAGAGTGCCGGTGAGCACGGCTCCGCCGGCGAGGGCGGCACCGAAGGCGGCGGCGAGTCCGGCGGCGGAGGCGAGGAGGGCAGCGCAGCAATGCTGGCTCCCGACCAGATCTTCGACGCGGTCCGCGGCGGCGCCCAGCTGGTGATGGGCTACGACTCCACCAACAACTCCTTCACGGGCACGGTGGCCAACACCACCAACGGGCCCCTGACCCGAGTCCGCATCGAGGTGCACCTGGACAACGGGACCGAGCTGGGCCCGACCACTCCGGCGGATCTCGCTCCCGGCGAGGTGATGGCGGTCAACCTGCCCTCGACGCAGGCTTCGTTCACCGGCTGGGTCGCCCATGCTGAGGTCGGCGGTGGCGAGGGCGGCGGCGAGCACGGCGGCAGCGGCGGCGAGTCCGGTTCTGAGGGTGCCGAGGGCGCTGACGGCGAGTCCGGTTCTGAGGGTGCCGGCGGCGAGGGCGGCTCAGAGAGCGCCGGCGGCGAGAGCGGCGTCGAACTCAACGAGGCCGCCATGTCAAGCCCGGTCGTGCCGCTGAACCAGACCTGGGACGGGACCCTGGGTCCGTTGGCGGTGTCGGCCTGGTACGACCAGGCGACCCAGACGGTGCACTCCACAGTGCAGAACACCAGCTCCCAGACCCAGTGCTACGTGCAGGCCGAGCCTCACCTGAAGTCGGGAACGACCACGGTGGGGGAGCTGGGCCCGGACAAGCTGGGCGATCTGGCCCCGGGCCAGCAGGCGACCACGAGTGTGGCGCTGGCCACTGAGCCGGCGCTGGCAGGAGTGGCCTTCGACGGCTATGTCGTGCACATGGAGGTCTTCGACTGCGCCGGCCCCGGACCCCAGCCCCACACCGCTGAAGGCGGCGGCGCCGAGGGCGCCGGAGGCGAGGGCCACGGCGCCGGCGGCGAGGGCGGCTCAGAGAGCGGCACCGAAGGTGCAGAGTCCGGCGGTGGCGGTGAGGAGGGCAGCGGCGCCAACGCCCTGGCGCTGGATGCGACCTTCGACCAGACCCGCAACGGCGCCCGGCTCGTCATGGCCTATGACCCGGCCACCAACACCTTCAACGGCACCGTCATCAACACCACCAACAACACCTTGACCCGAGCCCGGGTGGAGGTGCACCTCACCAACGGCGTCGAGTTGGGCCCGACCACCCCGGTGAACCTGGCCCCGGGCCAGAGCGTGGCCATCAACCTGGACGTCACCCAGGCCTCCTTCACCGGCTGGACGCCCCACGTCGAGGTCGGCAGCGGCGAGGGCGGCGGCTCCGGCACCGAAGGCGCCGGCGAGCACGGCGGCAGCGGCGGTGAGTCCGGCTCAGAGGGCGGCGGCGAGTCCGGCTACGACAGCGGCACCGAGGGTGCCGGCGAGCACGGCGGCAGCGGCGGTGAGTCCGGCTCCGGCTAGAGCCATCGGCACAGGCCGCGGAAGCACGGCCTGAATGCGAGTGCGGACAGGAGCGATGCAATTCCCGCCCCTGTCCGCCTCGCGCGGCCCGAGCGGAATATCGAGGGGGATACGAGGGAGATACTCTGGTCATGGTGGCGATGAGCGGTGAAGTGTTGATCATCGAGGACGACACGAGGATCGCGAACTGGGTCAAGGTGTACTTCGAGCGGGCCGGATACACCGCGACGGTCGCCCACGACGGCCTGTCCGGCCTGAAGCTGGCCCGTCGCACGAGCCCGGACCTGATAATCCTCGACCTGATGCTGCCCCGCATCGAGGGAGTGGAGCTGTGCAAGATCCTCCGTCAGAAGTCGGACGTTCCGATAATCATGCTGACGGCCAAGGAGGCCACCGCAGAGCGGATCGTCGGACTCGAGAGCGGCGCCGACGACTACATCGTCAAGCCCTTCGACCCGGACGAGGTCATCGCCCGGGCCGAGGCGGTGCTCCGCCGGGTCCAGCACAGAGTCCAGAGGGTCCTGACCGGCGGCAGCATCACGCTCAACGAGACCACCGGGGTCGTGACCGTCGATGACGAGCCGGTGACGCTGAGCCAGGCGCAGACCGCCCTGCTGTCGACGTTCATGCGCCATCCCAACCAGTTGCTCACCCGTGAACAGCTCATCTCGTTGACCTTCGACGACGATTTCGACGGGTTCGACCGGGCCATCGACAGCCAGATCTCCCGGCTGCGAAAGCAGATCAACCGAGACGGCAGGCAGCCCATCGAGACTGTGTACGGTGGCGGCTACCGGTTCGTGGGGGAGTGAACGATGTCGCTGCGCTGGCGGATCATGGGCTCGACCGTCCTTGTCGTCCTCATCACGGTGCTGGTCAGCATCGGTGTGGGCTACTACGCCACGCAGACCAACCTGGGTGACTTCGTGGACGAGATCGGCGACGACGAGGCTATCCAGCTGGGCCGGAGCCTGAGCCGCGAGTACACCGCGTCCGGCGGCTGGGACACAGTGGGCAGCTCGCTGTCAGAGGCCGGATACATCTCCGGCGAGAGTCCAGACGAGGCCGGGCACGAGGGAGGGTCCGAGACCAGCGCGGGGGAGGTCTCGGAGGCGCTCAACCATGACCGGGTGAGAATCGTCATCGTCGACGTCGACGGGCGGGTGGTGGCCGACAATCTGTCCGAGCTGGCGTCCGGGACAGACGCACCCGACCTGGAAGGGCGCCGCGAGACGGTGTTCGACCTGGGCACCAACCAGCCGGTCGGACACGTCTATGTGGACGTGAACCGCGACTTCCTATCGACCGAATCGGACGGGTTTCTCGACACGCTGCTCTACCTCACCCTCGTCGGCGGAGCGCTGACGGTCGGCGTCGCCGTGCTGCTGGCCGCCTGGCTGTCGAAGCGGGTCACCGCGCCGGTGACCGCCTTGACCGAGGCCACCCAGGCGATCGCGCAGGGGGACACGGCCCGGCTGCCGGTCGCCTCCTCGGACGAGCTGGGAAGGATGAGCGCGGCCTTCAACCGGATGACCTCCACCCTGGAGACCCAGCGCGAGCTCCGCAGGCGGCTGATCAACGACGTCTCCCATGAGATCAACACGCCCCTGAGCGTCATACTGCTGGAGGCGAGAGGACTGCGCGACGGGCTCCAGACCGCGGAGAGCGCCTCCGACCACATCACCCAGGAAGTGGACCGGCTGCGCGGCCTGGTGACCGACCTGGACTGGCTCGCCGAGACCGACCATGGGGAGATGAGGCTCAGCCTCCAGGAATGCTCGATACATGAACTGCTCACGGCGGAAGCGAAGCGCTGGCAGCCGCAGTCCCAGGCCCAGCAGGTGGAGTTGTCGCTGCAGGCGCCCGGCGACCTGCCGCCCATGGATCTCGACCGGATGCGGATGAGCCAGGCACTGGGAAACGTGGTGGGCAACGCCGTCCATTGCACCGACGCGGGCGGGAGCGTCGTGATCACAGCCGAGCCGGAGGGCAGCGAGACGCTGGCCGTCTCCGTCGTCGACGACGGGATCGGCATCGACGCCGCCGACCTCCCCCACGTCTTCGACCGCTTCTACCGCACCGACCAGTCCCGCAGCCGCGGGATAGCCGGCACAGGCATGGGACTGGCCATCACCGAAGCCATAGTCGCAGCCCACGGGGGCACCACCACCGTGACCAGTGACGGGCCCGGGCACGGCGCCGCCGTGACTATCCGCCTTCCCTTGTGACCGGTGCCGTGACCGCCGCCCGACGCCACCGGAGAGAGTCGATCTCAGACCCATGAGAGCGTTGCGGTGATCGACCCGATGCCGCCGGCCGCGGTCTGCGTTCTCCCCTGGGACGGGCCCGTTGCCGACACGGTCGAGGCGATCGGTCAGGCCCGGGCGGATTGCGGCGACACGTTCGTGGTGGACAGCGGTGAGGATCGCTACCTGTTCCTGTTCTCGGAGGCGGGACTGCACAGCTTCTACACCGTGCCCGAGACGCAGGCCAGCAAGGGCATCGCCGATTGCAGGATGCTGCGCCGCAAGCTCCCCGACGAGCTGTTCGCGGGGCGCCGCACCCTGCCCCACGAGCTGTTCGGCCGGGTAGCGGTGGCCGGCTACCTCGACGCGCTCGAGGAGGCGATCTCACTGCAGCTCGCAGAGCTGAGCCCCGGCTGCGAGATCGAAGTGTTCGACTTCTCGCGGCGGCTCGGGCACCGGCTGGGCTTGGCGAGCTGGGCCGGTCGGGAGGTCCTGCGATCAGCCCGGTTCGACGAGCTGGTGGCGGCGCTGGACGCGCTCGACGGGGCCGAAGCGTTCGTGTCGCCGGAGCGGATGCGTGAGGTGGCTCTCACCGACAAGGCCGCCGAACGGCAGGCGATGGCCCGAGCCGAGGAGATCCTGGCCGAGTCGATCGGCGCGCGGGTCGAGCCCGGTGACGACCTGCTGGGCACCACCATCCGGCGATGGGACGACACCGCGGCAGCCGACAGAATGACCGGCATCGCCCGTGACGTGATTCTGGTGCACATCGGGTCGATGTCGAACCTGTTCGCGGCGCTGGGCTGGTCGCTGGTGCACCTGGTGCAGCATCCCGACGTGCTGGCGCGGCTGCGCGGCGGATCGGATCGGGGCGCCGACGCCGAGCTGGCGTCGCGCTGCGTGCTGGAGTCGATACGCATCGCCCAGCGCTCCATCATGCTGCGCACAGTGCTGGAACCGGCAGTCATCGACGACGGCTCGCAGGCCTACCACGTGTCACAGGGGGCCACGCTGGCGACGTTCCTGCCGCTCACCAATCTCGCCGGCGCGCCCGGACTCGGCTCCTACGACCCCGACCGCTGGCAGGGCCGCCACCTCATCTCGCCCGCCGGACTGCCGGCGGAGGCCATCACGACCTTCGGCCACGGCCCGCACACCTGCCCGGCCCGGCCGTTCTCGGTGACGGCGATGGTGCGAGTCATCGAACGACTCTTCGGGTCCTGTGACCTGCAGCGCCGATTCGACGATGCCGTGCCGCGGCCCGGTCAGATCGGCGGTGTCGCTCGCGCCGCCGCGCCCTGCAACGTCGTGGTCACACCGCGCGCACCCGCCTGAGCGGGCGAGCCTGCCCCGAGACGAAGGCCGACTCGGTGGCCGGTCGCGTCGCTGGGGGGCGCCGGACTCGGTCGGCTGGTCGCGTCGCTGGGGGGTGCCGGACTCGGTCGGCTGGTCGCGTCGCTGGGGGGTGCCGGACCCGGTCGGTTGCGCCTGTCGATTCGCGGCCACGATCACGAACTCGATCGGCGCAGCGCCACATACTCTGCTACAAGAATGTTCTCGTGTTGGTTATTGTTTGTTGGTTTGACCCACCATCGGTTGCCTTTGGTGTCGTGAGCGAGAAACACCCCTGATTTCCCGAAGGTTTTTTCAGGGCCTGTTCGGGCGAGTTGAGGCACGCTGGGGATGGAAGCGGGTCGGCTTCCGGCTATGCGTCCACTCCAGTTGGCCCTGGGCGGTGAACTAGCCACGGGACCCAGGGGCCGTTACGGCGTGTGTCAGCGGCCCTGCTGACTCATGCAAAGTTCTGTTGCATCGATGATCGAGCTTGATCGGCAAGAGATAATGCATCATCTTGAATGATGTGCTGGACTCAGATGATGTTTGCAGGCTTCGCCAGCAGTCGAACGAACAGTTACCGGGTTGGCGCTGGGAACAGGCGCACATTGGAGTCTCAAAAGGGTGGTGTGCCCTGTGTTTCGCGCGGTCGGGTTGTTTGAATCTCAGGCTGTGTTGGCGTGGCGGATCTCGTATTCGACGGGTGTGAGCATGCCGAGTGATGAGTGCCGCCGTTGCCGGTTGTGGAAGATCTCAAGGTACTCGAATATGGCGTTGGATAGTTCCAGGCGGGTTCTCCAGCGCCTTCGGTTGAGCAGCTCGACTTGCATGCGGGCCCAGAACGACTCGATGACGGCGTTGTCGAAGCATTATCCGGCCAATCGCGGTCGGGGGTGAAGCGAGGTGTCGTGGGCCCGGTCGGTCAGATGGCTTTGCGGCGGGGTTGGCGGCGTTCGATGTGGCGGAGCCGTTCTTCTTGGTTTCGGACTCGGTCGGCGAGGGCTTCGAGCCCGGTGCGGAGGTGGGCGATTTGGGTGGCGAGTCCGGTGAGGGTGTGGGGGTCGTGGCTGTGGCTGCGGTGTTCTTCGACGACGGCTCGGAGCTGCGGGTTGCGGTAGAGGGTGGTGCGGCTGATGCCGGCGTGGTCGGCGACGGCGGTGAAGGTGATTGCTTGGCCGTTGTGGGCGAGGCGGGCGCAGGCGGCTTCGACGGCTTCGATGTTGGTGTTCATGCGGTGTCGGCGATGAGTGTGTCGAGGCGGTCGAGGAGGCGTCGGTGCCGGTCGGCTTCGTCGATCCAGCCGCGTGTTTGGGCGTCGGCGATGAGTGCTTGGGTGTCGACGCGCTGCGCGGCTAGCACGGCAATGGAGGCGGCGTCGGTGCGGAAGCTGGGGCAGTGCTCGCAGATGTTGGCGTAGGGGCAGGCTCCCTGGGCGGGGGCGCGTAGGCAGTGGCCTCCGGCGAGGCGCGCTTTGATGGCCGGCGCGTCGCGCCAGTCGTCGCCGGAGGTGCAGCCGTTGGCGCGGCCGTCGTTGGCGGTGACGGGGATCGATGGCCGGCCCGTCGGTGTAGGCATGGCGCCGATGCGGCCTTTGGCGAGGTCGAGGGCGCGTTCGTATTCGGCGCGGACGGTGGAGTCGAAGAGGTGCGCGTAGCGCAGGCTCATCTCGGCTGAGACGTGGCCGAGGAGGGCCATGAGCGCTTGCAGCGAGACGCCGGCGTTGACTAGGGCGGTGGCGTAGGTGTGGCGGAGCTGGTGGGGGGTGACGTGACCGATCCCGGCAGTGTTGGCGCTGCGGGCCAGTTCGGTGCGCACCGCGGTTTGGGAGAGTCGTCGTCCGTGGTGGGTGAACAGGAACTGGGTCGGCCGGCCGGTGCGGGGGTGTGGCAGCGGTTTGCCGGTCGATCGTGTGGCGGTGATCCGGTCGATGAGGGCGACGGTCTCGTCGTCGAGGGGGACCATGCGCTCGGTGTCGAGCTTGCCGAGCGGGACCTTGAGCCAGGCGCCGTGGCCGCCGATCTCGTGGACGCAGTCCAACTCGAGGTCGAGGAGCTCTCCGATGCGCAGCCCGACGGCCCGGGCCAACAGCAGGGCGTCGGCGGCGAGCCGGTAGGTGGAGGCTTCGAGCGCTTCGGTGAGGCGCCGGTCGGCGTCCACGGGCAGATAGCGGGGCAATGGCCGCGGTTGGCGGGGATGGTCGGACCGGAAGACCAGCTTGCGGGCGGGGGCGTCTTCCCAGCCCCACTCGGTGATCTCTGCGAGCATGTGGCCCACAGCGCGGATGCGGCGGTCCTGGTCGGCGACGGTGATCGCCTGCCCGGTCTTCGATGACACTGCGCTCGCGACGGAGTTCAGGTAGGGCTCGATGTGGCGTTGGCGGTCCAGCGCGGCGAGCGACTCGAGTTCGGGGTCGTGCTCGGCGAGGAACCGGCCGAAGCAGGCGAGGCGGGTGGCGAGGCTCGAGACGGTCTTGGGTCGACAGGTGCCGCGCTTGCGTTCGAGGTAGGCGGCCATGGCGGAGCGCAGGTTCGGGCGGCAGTCGGCCAGGCGGGCCTCGAAGCTGTCCGGCTGCTGTGGGGGCTCGGGTGGTTGGGCGACGATGTCGAGGTGGAACAGCACCGTGTGGGCGCACACGAGCGCGGTCCTGTAGTGCCGCCAGCCCTGCCCGGTCGCAGCCTCGCGTGCCCGGCACGCGTCGGCCAGGGCCTCCAGGTCGCCGATGGCCAACTGCTCCAGTGGGCGTCCGGTCTGGATCAACAGCCGGCCGACCGACTGCGACGCGGCCCGTTTCGCCTGAATCTCGCTGAACCCGACCGCTGCCGCCGTGTCGCAGAACCGGCCCATGTCGGCCTCGAGCGGCGAGTCGCAGATCTCGCGCCAGAAGCTCGAGAGCTTGCGTGACACCAGCCAGTCCCAGCCCGGCTGCAGCCACCTGTGGGCCATCAAGAACATCAGCAGCGACATCGTCGAGGGCGCCAGCACCAGCCGGGCGCCGAGGGGTTGGTCGGCCCAGGCCTGCGGGTTGGGCCAGCGGTCCAGGAACGTCCGGGCCGCCAAGTCCGAGGCCGGGTTCCCTCGGCCGGTGGCGCGCTGGCGGTCCCGCCACGCCCACAGCAGCTGGCCCGGTGCTGGGACCGGTGACGGTTCAGGTGTTGGCGCGTTGGCGGCGGCGGGCAGCATCGAACTCGGCCTTGACATGGGTGGGGGCCAGATGGACGTAGCGGGCGGTGGTGTCGATGTGGGCGTGGCCCAACAGGGCCTGCATCACGGCCAGGTCCACACCGGCCTCGGCCAAAGCGGTGCCGAAGGTGTGGCGCAAGGCGTGGGGATGCGCGGCCGTGATGCCGGTGATCTCGCGGTGATAGCGGAAGATCCGCCGCAGCCCCGCCGCGGTGAGCGGCTGCCCGCGGGTGGGGCCCTTGGCCACGACGAACAGCCTGGCGCTGGTCGTCTCGGGGCGCTCGGCGAGCAGGTAGGTCCCGATCACCCCGGCGACGTCCACGTCGAGGGGGACCCGGCGCTCGGTGCCGCCCTTGCCCGACACCCGCAGCCATCGGGCGCCGATGTCGGCATCGGCGACGTCGAGGGCCAACACCTCCGACGAGCGCAGCCCGCAGAACACCATCAACCCGGCGGCGGCCCGGTCCCGCCACGTGCGCAGGCTCTCCAGCAGCGCCACGACTTCTCGGTGCTCGAGCGTCTTCGGGAGCCGCTTGGCGTCGCGGACCCGCAACGGCGAGCGCCGCCGCGGCGCACGCGACACGTGCGCGAGCATCCCGCCGCGCTCACCCGCCGACGCCCGCCTGGCCTCGCGGCCCGCAGGCATCGGGTTCGGCGCGTCCGGGTCGCGCATCGACCGGAACGAGAACAACCCCGACACCGCCGCCAAGCGCAAGTTGATCGTGGCCGCAGACAACGTGTCGGTCCGGCGGCCGTCGAGCCCGACCACGTTCGCACCGCCGGGCCGGCCAGCGACCCGCTCACTGCGGCACGCGGCCAAGAACCGCAACAACACATCCGTCGTGACCTCGCCCAGATCCAAGTCCTCGTCGCCGAGCCAGCGGCAGAACGCCAACAGCCCGAACCCATAGGTGCGTATCGTGCGAGGCGAGTAGTTCCGGTCAACCAGATACGACAGGTAGTCGTTCACCAACCCGAACCGACCGGCGCCGGCGCCGGCGAGCTGCCAGCCAACCCCAGTCCGCTCAAGGAACAACCCACCATCCGGCACGGCCACATATGTAACGCCCAGCGAACCCTAAGGCAAGCATTTCCCAGTACCAACAGCCAATCAGGAAGCAAGCACCAGATCCGATTGGCCGGTTAACAGGCAGTCCCCGATCGATCCCACCGACACCGCCAGCCCGGCGTCTTTGGCGCGTTGGGTGAACGCCCAGGAGGTGAATTGGCCGGATTCAAGTGGTCGTCGCAACACCTCGATGATGGAGGTGTTTGTGATGGCGACGATGAGGGAGCGGCAGCGGGAGGTTCAGCTGTATCGGGGCCAGGTGCCGTCGCCTGGGCGTCCGACTGTTGCGTGGCGGCAGGATCGGGTGAGGTTCTGGGCGGCGATCGCTCGTGGGGAAAAGACCGGCGACGCGGCGGCTGTGGCGGGTGTGTCATCGCCGGTTGGGTTCCGGTGGTTCCGCCACGCTGGCGGTGTGAACCCATGCCTTGGCCCGACGGTGTCGGGCCGATATCTGTCATTCGGTGAGCGCGAAGAGATTGCGCTGTATCGGGCCCAGGGTGTCGGCGTGCGCGAGATCGCACGACGCTTGGGGAGGTCGCCATCAACGATCTCGCGAGAGTTGCGTCGGAACGCGTCGACGAGGACCTGGCGTCTCGAGTACAAAGCGACGATCGCCCAGTGGCATGCCGAGCGCCGCGCTCGGCGGCCCAAGGCGGCCAAGCTCGCCTCCAACGACCGGCTCCGCAGCTATGTCCAGGACCGCCTGGCTGGGCGGGTCAGGGCGCCCGATGGCCGGGTGCTGGGCCCCGAGGGTCCGCAATGGAACGGCAAGAACAAGCCGCATCGTGGTGACCGCCGCTGGGTTCAGGGATGGAGTCCCGAGCAGATCGCGAACCGCCTGCGGGTTGACTTCCCCGATGATGAGTCCATGCGGATCAGCCACGAGGCCATCTACCAGGCCCTCTACGTCGAAGGCCGAGGTGCGCTCAAGCGCGAGCTGGCCGCCTGTTTGCGCTCCGGGCGCGCCTTGCGGGTCCCACGGGCCCGGGCCCGACAGAAGGCGTGGGCCCACGTCACACCCGAGGTGATGATCAGCCAACGCCCCCCAGATGTCGAGGACCGGGCTGTGCCCGGACACTGGGAAGGCGACCTGCTCATCGGACTGCACCGCTCCGCGGTCGGCACCCTCGTCGAGCGCACGACGAGGTTCACGATGCTGATCCATCTACCACGCGCCGAGGGCTACGGCGTGATCCCCCGCACCAAGAACGGCCCGGCCCTTGCCGGCTACGGCGCCGTCACCATGAAGGACGCGCTCAAAGCGTCGATGACCACGCTGCCCGAACAGCTGCGCCGATCACTGACCTGGGACCGCGGCAAAGAACTCTCCGCGCATGTGGCATTCACCGTCGAGACCAACATCCCGGTCTACTTCGCGGACCCCAAGAGCCCCTGGCAGCGAGGAACCAACGAGAACACCAACGGGCTGCTGCGCCACTACTTCCCCAAAGGCACCGACCTGTCGCGATGGACCGCCCAAGAGATCAACGCCGTCGCCCACACCCTCAACACGAGGCCACGCAAGACCCTCGGCTGGCGCACACCCGCCGAAGCCCTCAACGAGCACCTACGCTCAATCCAACAACCCGGTGTTGCGACCACCGATTGAATCCGGCTTGCGTGCCGTGATCGGAGTGGATCGTGGATCCGTGGGGTTCGCGGTTCTCTATGGCCATGGCCAGCGCGTTGGTGGCCAACGACGCCTGGGGGCGTGAGTCGATGGACCAGCCCACTACTCGGCGGCTGAACACGTCGAGCACGACTGCGCAGTAGATCTTGCCTTCGCGTGTGGGGTGCTCGGTGATGTCGGTGACCCACAGCTGGTCGGGTTCGTCGCGGCGGAACCGCCGATCGACGAGGTCTGTGGCGGTGGGCAAATTGGGCACCTTGCGGTATCGGTGCCGGCCCGGCAGCCCGGTGAGGCCGTTGCGGCGCATGACCAGCTCCACGGTGCAGCGCTCGACCTGCAAGCCACGCCCATGCACCAACTCGGCGTGGATGCGCCGCGCTCCATAGGTGCGCCGAGACGCATGGTGGATCTCGGCGATGACCCCCAGCAGCATCCCATGGCGCACCGAACGCGCTGACGGCGGACGCCGGCGCCAGCAGTAGTAGCCCGACACCGACACCCCCACCGCACGGCAGACAGCCTCCACGGGGTAGCCGTCGCTCACTACCGCGGCGACGACCTCGAAGCGCCTTTTGGGTCGGTCTGCTCCTTGAGCAGCTCGAAGGCCCGCCTGGTCACCGCCAGCTCGGTCTCGAGCTCGCGGATGCGTTTGCGGGCCGCGGCCAGCTCCACTGACTCCGCGGTGCTCACACCGGGTCGCAGCCCTCGATCCACCAGGTCCTGGTTGCGCCAGTTGTAGATCGTCTGACCCGTCACCCCCAACTGCTGGGCGATCTCAGCGACCGGTCTGCCCGCCTCGATGAGATCCAGGACCTTGCGCCGGAACTCGGCCGGATAACTCCTTGGCATGATGACCTCCTCAGGGTCGACATGCCCGAGATTCAACTATCCCGACTACGCGATACCCGGGGCACACCAGTCCCTCCAGGAAAGCCAGGGTGCCTCTGTGTGTTGTCAAGCGGCTTGGTCAGCGACGATGTCGGGGCAGCTGGGCTGTTGTTCGTCGGCGAGCATCACCCGCCAGACGCGGCCGGCGATCTTGCGTTTGAGGCAGCGCATGGCCTCTTTGTGGGTCTTGCCCTGGTCGATCTTGCGGTCGTAGTAGCGGCGGCCCTCGCTGTGGGCCTTGCGGATCTGGGTCACCGCGACGAGGTGCAGCGCCGAGTTGAGCTTGCGGTCGCCACTGCGGGAGAGCCGGTGGCGGATCCGTTCACCGCTGGAGGCCTCCACCGGCGCGGTGCCGGCGTAGCTGGCGAACGCGTCCGCGGTGGGGAACCTTGAGGCCCGCCCGCAGCGTCCGGTGAGGCGCGCCGCCAATACCGGGCCGATGCCGTCGATGTCAACCAGCCGGGTGGGGCGAGCCTCGAGCGCCTCGATCATGCGCTGGGTGATCGACGCCAGCGCCGCGTCCAGAGCTCGGATCTCGCGCACCAGGTCCCACGCCAGCTGCTTGCGTGTGCGCTGCACTGGTGTGGCGGGGCGGATCTTGCGCAGCAGCGCCGCGGCACCGGCGGCTTTGAGCGCGGTGGGCGCCCCGCCCGCCACCAGGTCACGCAGCAGGGCGTGGAGCTGGTTGACCGAGCGCACACGCTGGGACGCCAGACTCCCACGACGCTCCTCCAACAAGGCGAACACCACGGTGTGGTCATCAACAACGACCGGGGCGGCGTCGCCCTGACAGGCAGCGACGCTGGCTGCAGCCGACGCGTCGATCACGTCGTTCTTGCGCCGTCCGCCCCTAGACAGCTCACGCACCCGCGCCGTCGCGACCGTCGACGCGTCCAGCACCGTCTCGCCGTGTGCGACGAGCCACTGTGCCAGATGACAACCCATGCCCCGGGCGTTCTCCACCGCCCAGCGGCGCTCGTCGAACTGCTCAGCCCAGCCCAGCAGCCTCCGATAGCCCGCCGCGCTGGCAGCGACCCGCAGCGACGCCACCGCTGTGTTCGTGGCCACATCCACCGCCGTGGCAGTGTGAGACGACTTGTGGGGATCCACTCCAATGATCATGACTCAGTCCTTGACTCGACAGCAGTTGCACACCACAGCCGGCACGCCGACTTCGAGATCCAAGAATGGATCACGCCTCTGTTGAGCCAGACCGCAGCCGGCCGTCAACCGGGTCGCACACCCTGGCAGAGCCAGCCGAAGCGGCAGGCGGTTCACGAGCCAACCCGGCCAACGACCCACCGGACGCTCCGGGGCAGCGTCCCGCCATATGGTGGGACTTGAGGTAGCTGGGAGGGTCCACCACTAGGGGGTCATCGGCGTGATCCTCGGTGAGAAGACATCACTCACTCATCGAGGAGGACACACCGATGACCCTGTCTGATACTGACACAGCGCAGCTGTGGGAGACGTTTCGCGCTGGTGGCGGCGCGGAGCTGGTGCGCGGCGCGGTGCGTCTGGTGCTCCAGGAGCTGATCGAGGCCGAGGCCACCGAGGCGGTGGGCGCGGGGCGCTATGAGCGCAGCGACGCTCGTGTGAATGAGCGCAACGGGCACAGGCCGCGGCTGTTGGCCACCCAGGCCGGAGACGTCGAGTTGAGGATCCCCAAGCTGCGCAAGGGGTCGTTGTTGCCGTCGGTGCTCGAGCCTCGCCGGCGCATCGACAAGGCGCTGCACGCGGTCATCATGGAGGCATATGTGGCCGGGGTGTCCACCCGATCAGTGGACGATCTGGTGGCCGCTTTGGGCGCGGAGTCGGGCATCTCCAAGTCGGAGGTGTCGCGCATCTGCGCGGGGCTCGACGACATGGTGGAGGCGTTCAGAAGCCGGCGCCTCGATCACGTCGAGTTCCCCTACGTCTATCTGGACGCGACCTACCTCAAGGTGCGCAACAGCGTCAGCCAGGTCGCCTCGATGGCGATGGTCGTGGCCACCGGCGTCACCGCAGACGGCAACCGCGAGATCCTGGGATGCGACATCGGCGACAGCGAGAGCGAGGGGTTCTGGCAGCACTTCTTGGGCTCGCTGCGAGCCCGCGGGCTCAGCGGGGTGCGCCTGGTGATAGCCGACGCCCACGCCGGGCTCGGCGCGGCCGCGGACCGCACCATCCAGGGCGCCGGGCGCCAGCGATGCAGGGTGCACTTCATCTCCGTTAACCGGCCTTGGGTGGTCGGGCTTCGGCTGGTGGCGTGAGGGTCCGCGCGTGGTGCTGGTCGGGGGTGGAGACTTCGGTCGAGGAGGCCCGGATGGGGTTGCGGGTAGCGGTCGTCGATGGCGGTCACCGTCTGGTCGGTGGTGGCGATGTGGTCGGTCTGGCGAATCGGTGGCTGGCGCATCTGGAGGTCCGTGAGTTCTCACCGCGAACGGTTCGGGCGTATGCGTTCGATGCGTTGAACTTGGCCCGTTTCCTTGAGGATCGGTCGATTGCGGTGGCTGATGTGGTGGCGATGGACCTGTTCGATTGGCTGGCGTGGCAGTCCGCTGCGGTGCCGACGGCTGGCCGTCGGGTGGTCCGATTGCAGGAGCGTCGTGGCGCGGCGGCGTCGACGATGAACCGTCGCGTGGCGGCGGTGCGTGGCTTGTTCGACTACTTGGTGATGAGCGGCGAGGTCGAGGTGAATCCGGTGCCGTCGCCTCGACGCTCGGGCGGGCTGCGCCAGGTTCGCCGCGGGATGCTCGGCCATGTTGGTGGCCGTCGTTCGGGTTCCGATGGTCGGCTGGTGCGTCAGGCACGTCCGTTGCCTGAGAGTTTGCCGGCCGGCGAGGTCGCGGTGTTCTTGGCCGATCTGGACCGTCATCGTGACCGGGCGGTGGTGTTGTTGATGTTGCTCGGCGGCCTGCGCGCGTCGGAGGTGCGGTCGCTGCGTTTGGCCGACATCGATGTCGGGATGCGACAGGTGACTGTCACCGGCAAGGGCGGCAAGCAGCGAACGGTGCCTGTGGATCGGGCGTTCTTCACCGAGTTGGGTTCATATCTGCGTGTGGAGCGACCGGCTGGGCTGACTACACCGGAGTGTTTCGTGGTGTTGCGCGGTCCGACGACCGGGCAGGCGATGAGCGAGGCCGGGTTGCGGCGGGTGTTCCGGACGCATCGGGCTCGTTCCGGTGCCCAGCGGGTGCGACCGCATCGGCTGCGGCACACGTTCGGGACCGAGCTCGCCGCGGCGGGGATGGATCTGTTGGTGCTGCGGGACCTGATGGGGCACGCGCACGCCGAAACGACCGCCGCGTATGTGCACCCGAACGCGGAGACGATCGCTGCGGAGTGGTCGCGGGTTCGGGCGGTGCAGCGATGATCGCTGCGGTCGCCTCTGGGGAAACGGCCGTCGATGTGTTGGCCGACTACGAAGCCCACGTCGCGGCGTTGTCGATCACGCTTGGTGCTCGGCGGGATCGTGTGTATCGGGCTCGCCGGTTCATGAGCGTGCATCGGGACCTGGGCGTGTGGATGCAACGCCCGACGGTTGCCCGGTTGGCGGATCTGCGCC
Organism: Candidatus Aldehydirespirator sp.; assembly: GCA_965220645.1. Taxonomy (GTDB): domain Bacteria; phylum Actinomycetota; class Acidimicrobiia; order Acidimicrobiales; family Aldehydirespiratoraceae; genus Aldehydirespirator. The sequence goes on from OZ244836.1 coordinate 686,444, forward strand.
GGGTGAAGGCATGGCCGTTCGCGACGTGGCTGTTCGTGTCGGGCCGACGGCGACCCGATCTCGAGCTGCTGCTCACCAAACCGGCCGGCTGCGATCTGCCGTCGGTGTGGGCCGCCGCTCACCCCGACGACGTCGCCCGAGCCGAACAGATGGCGTTGGGGCTCGGATGGAGCAAGAACTGGACCCGCCAGGTTGTGATCCTGGCAGCGTCGATGATCTGTGTGTGGGCCAACAAGGCCATCGACGATCTCGACGACGCCGACTTCGACGCGATCGTTGCCGAGCTTGATGACAGTCCCGCCGTGACGGCATCTGCGCGGACCCGGTTGAAGACGCGCCTGTTCTCGCTGCATCACGTCTGCTTTCAGCTCGGCATCTGCCACGTCGCACCCCGCCTCGGCCAACCACCGGCACGGAACGCTGCGCAACACGCAGCCACGATCCCGCAACCCGCGATCGCCCGCGAGGTGGTCCGCTATGCCGAGACGATCTCCACGGTGCTGCGACCGTCAACGGTGCAGATGCGGGTCAAGTCGATCCGGGTCCTGTGCGACTGGCTCGCCGACCACCACCCCGACATCGAACGGCTCGATCAACTCGACCGCAACGTCCACATCGAACCGTTCATCGCCTGGGCCCGAACCCGGCCATGTCGCGGCAACAACGGTCGCGGGCGGACCGTGTCGCCAACCCAGTTCCACCACGATGTGGTCGACCTGCGCGTCTTCTTTGAGGACATCACCGAATGGGGATGGGCCAGCCAACCCAACCGCCGGCTGTTCTTCCTCGCCGATCTGCCCCGCCTGCCCGAACCCCTCCCACGCGCGCTCCCACGCGACGTCGACCGCGATCTGATGGCCGCCGTCGAACACCTCGATGACGACTTCGCCAGAACCGGGATCATCTTGCTGCGAGCCACCGGGATGCGCATCGGTGAACTGTTGGATCTCGAACTCGACTGCCTCGTCACCTTCGGCACCCACGGCACCTGGCTCAAAGTCCCAATCGGCAAGCTCGGCACCGAACGAATGGTGCCGCTGGACCCCGGACCACTCGCCGCGCTCGACGCCTGGATCAAGAACCGCGACCGGCAACGACCCCTTCCGCATCCACGCGACGGACGCCTCTGCGACTTCGTGTTCACCGAACGCGGGCGTCGCCCCGGAGCGCATCGGATCAGACGCGGACTCCACGACGCCGTCAACATCGCCGGGCTCACCGGCCCCGGCAAGCAACCACTGCGAGTCGTGCCCCACCAGCTCCGCCACACCTTCGGCACCGAACTCGTCAACGCCGGCATGTCACTGCCCGCGCTGATGGCGCTGCTCGGCCACGTCACCCCCGAAATGACGTTGCGCTACGCGCAGCTCGCCTCGCCCACCGTGCGAGCCGCCTATGACACCGCGATGGACAAGGTCCGCGCCCGGCGCCCCATCTTCGTCGTCCCAGCCGGCCGAACCACCGCAATCCCCGCCAAAGTCGACTGGCTCCACACCGAAATGATCAAGACCCGCGTCGCACACGGCTTCTGTTCACGCGACCCACTCGCTGGCGCCTGCACCTACTCGAACATCTGCGAACAATGCGACAACTTCGTCCCCGACCCCGCCCGAGAACCCGTCATCGCCGAACAACTCGACGACATCCGCACCCTTCGCGACGACGCCCACCAACGCGGCTGGACCGACGAGGTCGCCCGCCACGACCGAGTCATCGAACACCTCGAACAGCACCTCACAACCACCCGCCACCGAACCATCAGTTGACCCCGACCCCCAAGGCCGGTTAATCCGCAACATTCTCGCTTTGGTGCCCCGCAGCCACCAGCACATGGCCGCCGCGGTGTTCCGGACCGTCTTCGCGCAGCCCGACGCCGAAGCTGTGCGCGACACCTGGGACGAAGTCGCCGCCCAGCTCGGCGCCCGATTCCCCAAAGTCGCAGCGCTGATGGCCGACGCCAAGCCCGAGGTGCTGGCCTTCGCGGCGTTCCCTCGGGCGCACTGGCAGAAGATCTGGTCCACCAACCCGCTGGAGAGAATCAACAAGGAGATCAAACGACGATCACGCGTCATCGGGATCTTCCCCAACGAAGCATCCGCCATCCGCCTCGTCGGAGCCATTCTCGCTGACCTCCACGACGAATGGCAGGCCACCGAGCGCCGCTACCTCTCAGAGCACTCCATGGCCACCCTCAGCCCCGAGCGCGATACCATCGCCACAGCCGAGCTCACAGCCGGCCACCATCACCGAGGCTCAACTCAAGAGCCCACCACTTGATTCAGTGCATGATTGGCGGGTGTTGCCGGCTCGCTCTACCACTTCGTGCCGTCATGGCCAGGTCCCGTCTTGCGGCCGGCGACACGATGCGGACCGGCCGGTGTGGCTTGATAGGAGCGTGGCATCGCCCCCACTGAGTTGTGCCCGCCGACCGGTCCTTGCACCGTTCACCTACGAAAGGCAACGACATCATGATCACATTGGGAATCGACGCGCACAAGCGCACCCACACTGTTGTCGCGGTCGACGAGCTGGGCCGCCAGCTCGGGTGCCGCACGACCTGCGGCACCACCACCGCTGACCATCGGGCGCTGATCGGCTGGGCAGAGGGGTTCGGAGCGGAGCGCACCTGGGCAGTCGAGGACTGTCGGCAGCTGTCGCGCCGCCTCGAGGCCGACATGCTCGCAGCAGGCGAGCGCATCGTGCGGGTCCCGCCCAAGCTGATGGCCCATGCCCGCGACGCGGCCCGCACCTACGGCAAGTCCGACCCCATAGACGCGCTCGCGGTGGCCCGCGCCGCGCAGCGCGAGCCCGATCTTCCCGCCGCGCACCTCGACGCTGCTTCCCGGGAGATCCGGCTGCTGGTCGATCACCGAGATGACCTCGTGGCCGAGCGCACACGCTGCATAAACCGGCTGCGCTGGCACCTCCATGAGATCGACCCCGCATTCGATCCTCCAGCGGGCGCGTTGACGACCCGCAAGCACCTCGACGCCGCCCACAAGCGCGTCCAGGGGCTCGACACGGTCGTGGCGCGCATCGCCGCAGAGATCATCGAGCGAATCCGCAGCCTCAACGCCATCATCGCCAGCCTCGGCGACGAACTCGACGCCCGAACCGCCCACGCCGCGCCGAACCTGCGCTCAGTGCACGGCGTGGGCCCGCTCACAGCAGCCAAGATCATCGGCGAGACCGCCGGCATCGGCCGGTTCCGCTCCCGGCACGCATACGCCCGCCACAACGGCACCGCCCCGCTGCCGGTCTGGTCCAGCAACACCCACCGGCACCGACTCAGCCGAGCCGGCAACCGCCAACTCAACGCCGCCATACACCGCATCGCGCTCACCCAGGCCAGCAACCACCCCCCAGCACGCCGCTTGCTGGACCGGCGAACCACCGGCGGCAACACCACCAAAGAAGCCATGAGAGTCCTCAAACGCCGACTCTCCGACGTCGTCTACCGAGCCCTCAACGCCGACGCCGCCCACCTCCAGGACCCCCAACTCCTAGCTGCTTGACACATAGGAGAGATGGGACGCCCCCCAGACTTGTAAGTTGTCTGTTTGGGATGATCGGGTGCGGACTGAGGTAGTGGGGTGCTGGCCATGGACCGACGGGGCAGCGCGAGCATTCGACCGAGGGCGTGCACGCCGCGGGTCGCTGCTGCCGCTGGCCGCCTACGAGATGCCCATTCTCGAGTCGCTCATCGAGTTGGGCGGGTCCGCTCCGTCGTCGGTTGTCATCGATCGCGTGGGCGCGAAGCTCGAAGCACAGTTGACCGACATCGACCGTGACAAGACGCCCGGCAGGGGCGTCATCCGCTGGAGGTATAGAACTCAGTTCGCTCGGCGGGCGCTCGTTGAGAAGGGGCAGATGCTACGAGACTCTCCACACGGCGTCTGGGAGATCTCGCAGGCAGGCACAGACCGGGTGAAGGCAGAAGCGACGACATGACCTTCGACGGCGCAGGGGACGCCAGTTGGCGAAGGCTCACTTGCGGATCCCCGGCACGCCCCGATGAGACCCAGCGCTACAACAAAGTCCTCGACCTGAGGCTTCGCATATCTGTCACGACTCTCGGGAACCGGATCGTCCGGGGTGGCCGCAGCGTATGGGGTTCCGTCGCAGCGGCGAGGCACCTTGGCTGCCGCGCCTGATCGCTGGATCCGCCTAAGGGAGCGTCGGTCATTCGTGTGAGGGTTCGGAGGAGAGCGGCCGCGGTCGCGCTGGTCGCGGTGACCGTCGCTGCGGCAACGGGATGGGTTCCCAGTGCGGCCGCGCAGCAGGGGGGCTTTGTTGATGTGACGGGCGGGGTGCACAAACCGGGCATCGACGCGCTCGACGCCCGGGGGATGATCGCGGGCACCGAATGCGCCGAGGCGATGTTCTGTCCGGGTTTGGCGATCAAGCGTTCGACGGCGGCGGTGTGGCTGGTGCGAGCCCTCGACGACGCAGAGCCGCCTGCGGTCAGCGACTCGAGGTTCGCTGACGTAGGTGCCGATGAGTGGTGGATGCCCTACGTCGAACGGCTCGCAGAACTGGAGATCACCGTGGGCTGTAGGGCCGAGCCGCTGACCTTCTGCCCCAACCAGCCGGTGACACGCGCTCAAATGGCGACGTTCCTCGTTCGGGCCTTCGACCTACAGACCGCTCCCTCGGCGGGGTTCGCTGACACGAAGGGAAGCACTCATGAGGCCAGCATCGACGCTCTGGCCGCGGCCGGCGTCACCGCTGGCTGCAAGGTTGAGCCGCTGACCTTCTGCCCCAATCAGCCGGTGACACGCGCTCAGATGGCGACGATGTTGGCGCGTGCGATGGGCGACGTTCCCTTGCCGCCGGAATTCAGTTGGTCGCTGCCGTCGCACTGCTCCTCATCGCCGCCGGAGGACCCGCATACCGATCCGGGGGGTGGTTGTCCTGTGTGGTGGAGCCACCTGCTGGACCTGGAGCCCTCACAGGAGGGAATCACCGCCGACGACATGAGGCGCAGTCTCGCCGCGGCGCTGCCGAACTATGTCTCAGGAGCCGCTGACAGTCTGGGCCGGCTGCCTGGGCGGGCGCGAGAGGTCATTGCGAACACGGTCACCGAACTTGCCGCCGCGGATCCTCTGACAGCGGAGCGGATTGAGACGATCGCTGCTCACCTAGACGGCTGCACCGGATACTCGCATGCGGCGGCGTGCGCGTTGCGCAACGGAATCAATTTCGTGACTGCACAGGGGTCCGGGTGGTGGCTCCAAGATGTCCGCACCGTCTCCCACGAGTGGGCTCATCTGCGTGACTTTCGGGTTGCGCCGGGAGGCGGCTATGCCGCGCAGTGGTGCGAGCGGATGGCGCAACGCGCCAGCGTCGCAGAATCGACGGGGCGGCTCGTCACTCACATGGCGCTGTTGGAGGCTGCCAGCGCGGCCCATGACGCTCCGCTTGTGTCGGGTCCGGGCTGTGCTGGGGCACTCATAGCCCGCTTCGCGCCCGAGATTGGGAGCCACGACCAACCGGGCCAGATCTTGGAGTTGTCCGCGAATGCGCAGGCCCAAGTTTGGATGAGGCGCGGCTACGCGTCGGCAGAGGCCCGCTGGTGGGCAGCCGAGACCGCGGCCGGATACCCCACAGAGACCCAACCGCTGGCCCGTCCGCTGGAACGCGGTCCGCTTATGGAGCCTCCCGAACCGGGCGGATGCGACGACTTCAATGACCGAGACCCCGAGCTCTGCGTGCCAGACGACTGCCACGACGGAATGCATGAACACCCCTACCGTCCAAACACGCGGCACTACCACCGCGGCGGGCTGGAACCCCACACCCATCACCGCTGGCACATACTCGTTGACGGTATAGCCGTCCCCACCGACGCCGCCCGACCCGCAGGAACCTACTGCGAATACCCCGACGGCCGACGCGTGATCGGCCATTACAGCGGAGGGGAACGACTCGGTGACGCTGTGAGCGTCGGCTACGTGATGTTCTCACCCGACGGGCTCTGGCGCATGGGCGGCTACTCGATCTGCATCGACATCACCGACCCCAACCACCCCAGACACGATCCCGACGCCACGAACGCAGATTCTGTGGCAGCACGCCAGGTGTGCGACGGCACCTCCGACCATCTATGGAAGCCATGCGATGCTAGCGGCCGGTGCCCCACGGAGAGCGACTTCAACGACGGCGAATACGACGGCGGCTGGGTGACCTGCGGCGAGGCCGGTTGGATGGGCTACTACTGGGAGATCTGCCGACGAACCACCGGCCAGCCACGGGCCAGCTGACTAGTCCTTGACTTGTTTCTGGAGCCGCGGAGGGTCGGGGGTGACTGCGATTACTTGGACTCCTCAGCGACGATCGGCCACCACCGCCCACGGAACACTGAACACTCGGTCCCGTTCAAGAACCTCCTTGACCACGAAGCACCTGCCGATACGGGCTCCTGAATCCGGCCGAGCACGCTTCACCCCCTTGCCGACGGTGGCTTGCGTGAGGCAGAAGCTGTCGCCGGCGGTCATGACGATGTGGGCGTGGTGCAGCAGCCTGTCGACGGTCGCGTTGGCGATGGTCTTGGGCATGAGTTCGTCGAACCCGGCCGGGTGAAGGTTGCTCGACAGGGCGATGCCGAGCGCTTCTTGCAAGCGGCGTCGACGACACGGTAGAGCGGCCTAGGCGGTCTCGGTGGCGACGACCTGTAGCGGCCACTACGACCAACGGGCACGACCGGGCCGGTTCACGGGTTCTGGACCCGTCGAGCCCTAGAGGGCGCCTGCGTGTTCGGGAGCGTCGACGCTTTCGGGCGCTGTGGAGGCTGCGAGGGCGGCGCATGACGTTTCTGGAGGGTGCGTTCGCGACGTTGGTGACGGCGCGTGCGGAGTTGTCGAGTCGGGGGTCGCGATGCTGTCGGAGTGACGATTCCGGACTGCTCTTGGCGGGCTGCGTTCGTGAGCGTTCGCTTTGACCGTTCGGGGTGGTTTGGCCGCCACACGTTTGCACTAGAGTGCCCGCCCACTTCAACAGGGGCGCGCGGCCGGCCAAGACGAACGCGTCGCCCGCCGTTTCTTGAGCTGTGTGCGGCACGCGAACGCACGCGAACGCTGTTGCGATGACAGTGCATGTCGGTCCATTCCGCTCGTGAATTTGATCCGTCTCGGCGCTCGCCGGATCGTGGTGGTGTCGTGACGGAACGCAACCGCGAACGCTGTTGCGACGACGGTGTATGCCGCTGCCTTTCGCTGCTGGCTTGTGCTCAGCCCTCGAAGAGGTCGTTGAGCTGATCGTAGGCTTGGCACCGCCAGCACAGCAGTTGTTGCGTGTCGCCCTCCATTCGCGAAATTGGCACCTTGGCGGCCGCGCCGCAGCGGTTGCAGGGCTCATCGAATAGAGCGAAGACCACTCCGTCGTCGATGGCTTGTCTTTGCAGCTGCCGCTCGATCACCGTCGCGGCCAGAAGCCGGTGCTCCTCGCGGTGGCAGCGCTCGCACAGGGAGATGAGGCCGTCTTGCCCGTCGGGATCGTCCGGAAAGACGGGGCCGCCTTCGGCAACGGGGTAGAGGTGATGCACCACGAGCACGACGCGGGTGCTGTCGCCGGGCATCGAGGCGCGCACGCCGCATCGTCGGCAGCGTCCTCCGTCCCTGCGCATGATGTGGCCTCTGAGCCTTCCCCAGCGACGGGAGTCCTCAGGAGCTAGGTCGTCTCTCCAGCCTATGACGCCGCCCTCCGGCATTTGTCATCGCCGGGTTGCGGCGACAGGACAGTGGCGCGGCACGCAAGAGATTCGCTACCGGTCTCGGGGTGCAGCGACTCCTCCGGGGTCATCTGTCTGACGTCCGGCGGGGACTCATTGCTGCACGGTACAGCCGGCGAGGAACCACGACGCGGCGCGATCAATCCTGAACGGTGAGCGGAGCAATGACGGGACGATCTCCTTCAGTAGAAGATCTGGGTCGGCGTGACCGCGTGGCCTGCAGCGGCCGGCTCTCGTTGGCAGTCCGGGACGGCACACCCGTTGGACGGGCCGCCCAGTGGGGAGCCACTACCGGTTGAGGTTGGCCTCGGCGGTTGCTTGCTCGGCTCCCGGACCTGTGTCGCTGTCGTCGAACGCGACACCGTCCAGAACTTCAGCCAGACGCTTGATCGCTGCATCGTCCCCGGCATCGATGGCATCTACCAGACGGGCTGCTGTGATCCGCTGAGCAGCGGTTACGGATCCGAAGGTCAGCGGGTCGGCGTTGGCGACCTGAATGGCCGTCTGTCGCAACTGGTCGTGGGCCACGGGCGTCAACATAACACAGGGCTGGAGAGGTGCTCCGTCAGCGGCGTTGGCGAACTCCCCGAATGGGGCGTGCTCGCTACCCGCGGAGGCATTGCCTCACGTGAGCCGATCCCAGCCAGCGACGGTCGTCACCGACGGCCGCCGAATGTGATGCCGGGTGCTCGCCCGGCAGTAGGTGCCGGCGCTCGGCCAGCCGCAGCCGTCTCGGCGAACGCAGAGTGTTTGAACTGTGGCGGGCTTCATGACCCACTGCCTGATGAGCTCGCCACCTACGGCCCTCCGCGCGTATGGTGCGAAACTGTCACAGACCACAAACGGAAGGGCCGCTACGGCGAAGCGCTCACAATCCCTGAGGGATGCATGGCGGTCGAGGAAGTTCACCGGAGAGGCGTAGCCCCCTGGTACTACGAACGAGCCGCCATCATTCACCGCAAACGCGGCGACCGAAACGCGAGGTGGCCGTCCTTCGCCGCTTCGCCACAGGAGCACGCGGCGGGTGTAATGCCACCTACGTTGCTTGCGCGACTAGTCAAACTCGAGGCTGGCGCGTAGCCGTGTGGGCTTGGGCCCAGTCAAGCGTTCTGAGATCGGGCATCTCGGGTTCGGGGATTCACCTAAACGCATTGAAACAGACAACAACTAGCCTGCGATACTGCATTTGAACGGCGGCGGCTGCCAAGGGTGGGAGCGGGAGAAGGCCGATCGCGTCAACTGTACGCTGACAGCTCGTTGTCGAACGTCCATACTTTGACGCCAGTGTGGGCCACGTTCTGCTTGAATTGATCTCGTTCGACGAGTATTGCCACATCCCCGGTGCCCAGCCGCCCGTCTCCGAGAAGAGTGACGAGATTCGATCCGGTCGAGTTGCCGGCCAGCAGCTCTTCCGTGAATCCCTGGTTCAACGTAGCCTGGTGGAGAATCCACGGGGGATTGGGCCGGTGCGCCTCCTCGATGACTTGCCGCAACCGCTCGGCGAACCGCCGTCGATCGGACGACAGCTGAGCGACATGATTGCCGACCTCGATGAGCGCTGTCACCGGAAGCACGAACCGTTGGCCTGCCTCTCGCCGCCTGTCGAACTCGGCAGCTACTTCGTTAGCCAGTTGCTCGCCATCGATGCCAATGAGGCGGACGATGACCGACGTGTCGACGAAGACCACGGCCGGAAGGTTCATCAGCTATTGGAGTCCCAGCACATCCACCAGCGACCGAGGGGCCTCGGACGGGGCATCGCTCGGGCGCAGGCGGTCGCGCGCGGCCACCGTTCCGAGAGGACCTCGTCCAACTACCTCGAAGTAGTCGGGGAAGTCTGTGAGCCTCGTGGCCTTGCTCCAACCGTCGGGACCGCGGCTGCACACCATGACGCTGTTGTGGTCCTTGCCCTCGAGCGCGTCAAGGATCGCGGGGCTGTGTGTGGTGGCCAACGTGCTAACGCCGGTGCCCGCCGACGCCTTGAGCCGATTCAGCAGCAACGCTGCCTGAGACGGGTGCAGTCCGTTCTCGATCTCCTCCACGACAAGCAGCCGCCCACCGGTGACCGAGTCATCCTCGCCGCTGGCGGATTGCGAACGGTCGAGGAGCGCCGCCGCTATGGCGAGGAACCTCAGCGTGCCGTCGCTCATCAGGCGCGCCGGCATCGGCTTCGCCGTTGAACCGATCCGCTCCTGGATCGCCACCATCACGTCTCCGAGGTCGCTGTTCACGGTGTCAATCTCCGATACCTGAGCTTCTGAGAGCGACCGGGTCATCTCGAGCAGGATGCCTCGCGTCGCTTCATCCTTCAGAAGGCTCGCCAGCACTGCTGACAGGTTCTCAGCGTTCCGGCGGAGCCGAATATCCTTCTCAGGAACGTACTCACGCATCTGGTGCGGCACGGGGTCGAGGATGAACACGTTCGACAGTGCGGCAAGCACTGCCTCGGCGACCCGCCGAACATCACGACCGGCCTGGGAGGTCGCAGGCACACGAGTAGCTACCTGCGCCGTGAGCAGTTGCGACGCACGGAAGGTCACCGCAGGGTTCGGCCCCTGCTTTCTATTGTCCCAGCGCGCAACAATGTCACCGGAATCGGGGCGCAGCGGGTCTGTTCTCAATAGCTCCAGCGGTTCTCCGTAGCGAGAGCCGCTCAGGCGTCGTGTCCACAGCCGTTCCTTGATCACCTGCACGCTCGGTCGCACCGAGACTCTTACGTCGAGGTAGTAGCGCCTGCCGTCGACAACGACAGAACAGCCGACCGCGAACCAGTCCTTGCCTAATGGCGCGCATCCCTCGGAGCCACCCCGCACTAAGGGTCCCGAGCGGCCGCCATCGAGCGCGTCCCGGATAGTCCCGCCGGCCGCGAGCGCGGATAGAGCGGCCAGAGCGTCGAGCACGTTCGACTTCCCGCTGCCGTTGCGGCCGACGAGAAGAGTCAGAGGCCGCAGTGGAATGCTCACCTTTCGCAGGCTCTTGAACGCCGGGAGCCGGAGCTCTATCAAGGTGGCAGCCATGCCGTGGAGGGTATCCGCGAGTGGTGCCGCCCCGCCGACAGGGGTGGAGTCCTCCACACAGAGCAAACGCATCGGCATGCCTCAAGAACCGATTCGCAATATAGGGGGGATCTCGCGGCCCCAGCGAAGCGAATACTGGTAAGCGCCAATCGCGACTCTCGCCTAGCGCCAACAGTGGGGCACCAGAGTGTGGAATTGCTCAGCGACAGCGGGCTTCGCGCGCCGCTATCCGTTACGTAACCCAGAAGCTGTGCCGGATGCAGGGCTCCCGAGACAACAGCAGTATGAACCGACCTTGATGTTCGTCCCACCGGGCAGCTCACCGGAGGTGCCTTTAGCGCGATGGGGAGGAGGAATTCAGTGTAAGCTTCCTGAACAAAAGTAACACTGATTCTCACATCTGACTCACAGGCTCTCAATATATAGCCAGGTCACAGGGCATTTTAGCTCTTGCTGACGTGTCGGAGGGGGACACGTCCGCGAAACAGGCCTTGTCGGCGTCTACTATCGCTTGAAGGTCACGGTCGAGTCGGTGGAGTTCGTCGACCTCGATCATTCCCAGATTCAGCGGCACGAGCAGCATCTCGAGCCATGCGATGCGGTCGGGATCGGGCACCGGTGGCAGCTGCCGCATCGGGAGCAAGCGCCGCTTCGGTGATCGCTGGCGCCGCGGGGGCTCGCTGTTGGCGAGGACCCAGTAGCCCTCGTTGATGACGGGAACTCGAAGGATGTCGCCGCCGCCTGCGCCCCGGATCTGCGTCTTCAGTTCGATGGTCTCGCCTCGCCACTTGAACTTGTACCGCTCACGGTCGGCCACGCTCCTTCTCCTGGTCTCGTAGAGACGGCGGACGTCGACGGTTGTCTCGGTGGCTGAGCGGCTGGGGCGGGCCAGTCTCTGTGATGGTTCTGCCAGCCACTCGCTGACCCAGTCAGGCGGCGTGCACCGCCTCCGCAGCAACGCCCGGGCCTGCTGGAGCCGGGTTCGGGGCGCCACACCTGTGAACAAGCCCTCGGCGTGTCGCCGCAGCCGCTCAACCCGCCACGACATCGGGCTGTACTTGGCTGCACCGACTTCGGTTGTGGCGTAGAAGCTGCGGAGACTTCGAGCGATCTGCGCGCCGTTGTAGACGATGTGGGAGACAGGGGCCAGCTCGGCCGGATCCCACGGGTCGTCGTCGACGTAGACCTCCCCAACAGACACCGGCCCCACAAAGAACACGGGCCTTCGCTCCCCGACGGCTCCGCGGGCCTCGCGGCGCGCATCATAGGGCGGTGGGCGCTCCACGACGACGGCCCCAGAGGCCATTTTCATCTTGAGGCCACTGCTCGGGCGGAACGTGAACTGGTCCGCCGTGTCCGAGGGCCAGCTCGCACACACCACCGCACCCCCCGAAGCGATTATGTCCTCGCACAACTGCCGCTGTCCCCTGTAGCCGTAGCGGACGGGGCCCAGCGAGCACAACAACGCCGCAACCGCGCGTCCCCCGGCATCCAACGCGGCCTGAAGCACGGCTCGGTCGATCTCTGAGAGAACGTCACCGATCACGGTGACACCCCTACGGGCCAGGCCCCGCCCGATGATCCGGGCCCGCCTCAGGTTCTCCGCGGACGGTGAACGCCGGCACGACGCGACATAGACGCTGTGAGCGTCGCGATCAGCGTCGAGTGTCCCGTCATAGGACAGGAACGGGTAGGTGCGCGACGCTCGGCGCAGGTTGAGCGGGAACTGCTCGTCGAACACGGTCACGAACCGCGAACCCGCCTCCTTAGCAAGCTCGAGTTCCTTCTCCGCCGCAGCCCGCGCGCCGCTCCAGCCCATCGGTGGCGCGTCGAGCGGACCCGGCTGCGACCTCACCGCGCCCGGAGAATCCCACAGGCCGTCCTCCAGCAGCTGGACCATCGAACCCGCAGTCAAAGCGGTCCTGGCCACGAGCCCCCAATCGTGTTGATGGACCCGCTTCAACAGCGCGAGAAACTGCCGCTGCTCGCCAGTCAAACCAGCCTCTACCAGATCACTGAGAGTCGGACGCATCAGATCGGGTCTTCGCTCATGTCGATGGTCTGGATCCAGTCGGGGACACCCTTCAACTGGTGGTTGTCGGTCAGGGAAACCACACTCGGGCCGCGGGCGGGAGTTACTGTCGGTGTCGACGGCAAACCGGCGGTGTCCGCCGGCGTAGTCGCCTTCTGAAGCCGGAAGCACATGCATGAGCCTCACGCTTCAAGGGAATGATGCACTCGTGATAGCCCGACATGACCGTGACATTGCTAACGGCAAGCGCGATGCCTCTATCGGCAGGGCAGGCCGCATACGGGTGTTCAACCGACACCCGTCAGGCGTCCGTCCTGGAGAGATGATTTGCAAATCATCTCTCACAAATCCGCTAAATGGCGCATTTGGAACAGATCATTTGCGAATCATCTCTGCGGGGCTACCCTTGCCGTCATGGCTCGACCACGGCCTCGGCTCGACGAGATACCCCGCCGGATGACAGTAGACGAGTTCTGGGATCTCTTCGGCACCGTCGAGCACGAAGGACTCGACTTCAAAGGCGGGCCGAACGAAAGCCTGGACAGGGCAATACCAGCCATGGCCATGACCGACGGGGGTCTACTCGTCCTCGGAGTGGACGACCAGCGCCGGATGGTCGGCTGCCCGCTCACTCAGCGCATCCAAGACCGGATCACGGACTACGCGAAGGAGTGCCACGTCACCGTGGGGCTTCGCGGCGTGAGGGCGGGCGACCACCGGTTGACCATTGTCGAGGTGCCGGAAGTGCGCGGCCGCATCGTCACCACCACAGACGGTCGCCTGCTGCGACGGGTGGGCGGAGACTCCCAGTCGCTTCGAGGCGACGCGATGGCACGGTTCGTCCAAGACCGCGGGAGGGTCTCCGCCGAAGAGGAGCCGCTGGGTCGTGCGTTCGACCCGACTGACTTCGACCTAGACCACGTCAACTCGGCTCTGGAGAGCCAAGGACGGCCCTCCGTCGACCTCGCCGGTCTGGGTCGGGCGCTGACGGATCTGCATGTAGCGGAGTGCGTGGCAGACCCCGGCGAGGAGACCAGCCTCGTCGTGTTCAAGGCCGCCGCCGTGCTGTTCGCGCACGACCCTCGTATCTTCGTTCCCGGCGCCGAGGTTCAACTCGTTCGGAGGGACGGCGTCGGTCCGGGTCCGGGTCCGGCTAGCGACCGGCAGCACTGCAGCGGGCCGTTGGCAGAGACTGTCGATTGCTGCCTCGCCTTCATCGAGCGCCACACCAGGAACTTCGAGGTGTTGTCGAAGACATACCGGGAGGTGATGCCCGAATACCCGCACTTCGTCGTGCGCGAGGCCCTGCTCAACGGTCTAGCGCACCGAGACTACGGCCTGTCGGGCGCCACCGTCGACATCACTGTGTGGGACGACCGCATCGAGTTCCACAGTCCGGGACCGTTGCCCGGACACATCACCCCCGACAACATGCGGTTCGAGCACTTCAGCCGCAACCGCAGGATCATGCGGGTGCTCAAGGACATCGGCCTGGTCGAAGAGTTCGGCGAGGGCGTCGACCGCATGTACAGGGCGATGGAGGAACGCCTGATGCAGCCGCCGACGTTCACCGCCGCCGAGGCTTCGCTGACCGTCACACTCCACAACCGGTTCCTCGTGAGCGTGGAGGACCAAGCCTGGCTGCAGTTGTTGGGCGCGGGGCCCGACTCGGCGGAGGAGCGGACAGCCCTGGTGGAGACACGGCGGAAGGGCCAACTGCCGAGACGGCATTTCGCTGGCGTGGTGCCGGGTGTGGACGTGGACCGGCTTCTATCAACTCTGGTGGCGAAGGGACTGTTGGCTCGCGTGGGCAGGGCCGGCGGGACTCGGTACGAACTGTCCCCAGAACTCGTGGCGAGAGCTGGGGGGTCGAGCATCGAGGTCCAACGGCGGCGTCGCCAGACGCTGCTGGACGAGATGGCCCGCAGGGGCAATCTCTCCCTGGCGGAGGCTGTCGACGTGCTGGGGGGAGACAGAGGAGCGGCCCGAGCGCTGATGGGCTCATTGGTTGCGGCCGGACTCGTCGTCGCGGAGGGCAACACCCGCGCCCGCCGCTACCGGCTCACCGACAGGGCAGGAGCCGCTCCGCCGAACGAGGACGGCCCCGCCCGGCCCTAGCCCACCGTCGCTAGGAAGCAGGCTGGGCCCCGCAGGTAGCAACGGCCTGGTGAGTGGCGGGAGGGAACCTCCCCCTCCCTTAGAACCGTACGTGAAGGTCTCCCGTCATACGGCTTCCACAGTCCGGCGTTGGGTTGAAGCAACGAGGTGCCAGTGAGCGAAGAGTTGTGGCTCGCGCTGACGGGCAGCGTCGAGCCATCTCCACGCCTTGGTGGGTTGGCCTCGCAATCGTCTGAACTTCTGCATCGCCCATCGGACGAGATGTTCGTCGATGCGCGTCGCGATGGAATACAACTCGGGGCGGCAGCGTCCCATCTCTCCTATGTGTCAAGCAGCTAGGAGTTGGGGGTCCTGGAGGTGGGCGGCGTCGGCGTTGAGGGCTCGGTAGACGACGTCGGAGAGTCGGCGTTTGAGGACTCTCATGGCTTCTTTGGTGGTGTTGCCGCCGGTGGTTCGCCGGTCCAGCAAGCGGCGTGCTGGGGGGTGGTTGCTGGCCTGGGTGAGCGCGATGCGGTGTATGGCGGCGTTGAGTTGGCGGTTGCCGGCTCGGCTGAGTCGGTGCCGGTGGGTGTTGGCAGACCAGACCGGCAGCGGGGCGGTGCCGTTGTGGCGGGCGTATGCGTGCCGGGAGCGGAACCGGCCGATGCCGGCGGTCTCGCCGATGATCTTGGCTGCTGTGAGCGGGCCCACGCCGTGCACTGAGCGCAGGTTCGGCGCGGCGTGGGCGGTTCGGGCGTCGAGTTCGTCGCCGAGGCTGGCGATGATGGCGTTGAGGCTGCGGATTCGCTCGATGATCTCTGCGGCGATGCGCGCCACGACTGTGTCGAGGCCCTGGACGCGCTTGTGGGCGGCGTCGAGGTGCTTGCGGGTCGTCAACGCGCCCGCTGGAGGGTCGAATGCGGGGTCGATGTCATGGAGGTGCCAGCGCAGCCGGTTTATGCAGCGTGTGCGCTCGGCCACGAGGTCATCTCGGTGATCGACCAGCAGCCGGATCTCCCGGGAAGCAGCGTCGAGGTGCGCGGCGGGAAGATCGGGCTCGCGCTGCGCGGCGCGGGCCACCGCGAGCGCGTCTATGGGGTCTGACTTGCCATAGGTGCGGGCCGCGTCGCGGGCGTGGGCCATCAGCTTGGGCGGGACCCGCACGATGCGCTCGCCTGCTGCGAGCATGTCGGCCTCGAGGCGGCGCGACAGCTGCCGGCAGTCCTCGACTGCCCAGGTGCGCTCCGCTCCGAACCCCTGTGCCCAGCCGATCAGCGCCCGATGATCGGCGGTGGTGGTGCCACCGGTGGTGCGGCAGCCGAGCTGGCGGCCCAGCTCGTCGACCGCGACAACAGTGTGGGTGCGCTTGTGCGCGTCGATTCCCAATGTGATCATGATGTCGTTGCCTTTCGTAGGTGAACGGTGCAAGGACCGGTCGGCGGGCACAGCTCAGTGGGGGCGATGCCACGCTCCTATCAAGCCACACCGGCCGGTCCGCATCGTGTCGCCGGCCGCAAGACGGGACCTGGCCATGACGGCATCGAGTGGTAGAGCGAGCCGGCAACACCCGCCAATCATGCACTGAACCGAGTGGTGGAAATTGAGGTAGGCGTGGGGGTCCACCTGTAGGGGGCCATCGGCGTGATCCTCGGTGAGAAGTAGTCACCGACTCATCGAGGAGGACACACCGATGACCCTGTCTGATACTGCCACAGCGCAGCTGTGGGAGACCTTCCGCGCCGGAGGTGGCGCGGAGTTGATCCGCGACGCGGTGGAGCTGGTGCTCCAAGAGCTGATCGAGGCCGAGGCGGCCGAGGCGATCGGCGCGGGCCGCTATGAGCGCAGCGAGCACCGCCGCACCGAGCGCAACGGGCACCGCGGCCGCTTGTTGGCCACCCAGGCGGGGGATGTGGAGCTGAAGATCCCCAAGCTGAGAAAGGGCAGCTTCTTTCCGTCGATGCTCGAGCCTCGCCGGCGCATCGACAAGGCGCTGTACGCGGTGATCATGGAGGCCTATGTGGCTGGGGTGTCAACGCGCTCAGTCGATGACCTGGTGGCCGCTTTGGGCGCGGAGTCCGGCATCTCGAAGTCGGAGGTGTCGCGTATTTGCGCCGGGCTCGACGAGACGGTGGAGGCGTTCCGTTCCCGCCGCCTGGACCACATCGAGTTCCCCTACGTCTATCTGGACGCGACCTACCTCAATGTGCGCAACAGCGTCGCCCAGCCGGCGTCGATGGCCACCGTCGTGGCCACCGGGATCACCGCTGACGGCAACCGGGAGGTGCTGGGCTGCGACGTCGGCGACAGCGAGAGCGAGGGGTTCTGGCAGCAGTTCCTGTCCTCGTTGCGCGACAGGGGCCTCACCGGCGTGCGGCTGGTCATCTCCGACGCGCACCGCGGGCTCGGCGCAGCCGCCGACCGCTGGTTCCAAGGAGCCGCCCGACAGCGCTGTCGGGTGCATTTCATCCGCATTAACCGGCCTTGGGGGTCGGGGTCAACTGATGGTTCGGTGGCGGGTGGTTGTGAGGTGCTGTTCGAGGTGTTCGATGACTCGGTCGTGGCGGGCGACCTCGTCGGTCCAGCCGCGTTGGTGGGCGTCGTCGCGAAGGGTGCGGATGTCGTCGAGTTGTTCGGCGATGACGGGTTCTCGGGCGGGGTCGGGGACGAAGTTGTCGCATTGTTCGCAGATGTTCGAGTAGGTGCAGGCGCCAGCGAGTGGGTCGCGTGAACAGAAGCCGTGTGCGACGCGGGTCTTGATCATTTCGGTGTGGAGCCAGTCGACTTTGGCGGGGATTGCGGTGGTTCGGCCGGCTGGGACGACGAAGATGGGGCGCCGGGCGCGGACCTTGTCCATCGCGGTGTCATAGGCGGCTCGCACGGTGGGCGAGGCGAGCTGCGCGTAGCGCAACGTCATTTCGGGGGTGACGTGGCCGAGCAGCGCCATCAGCGCGGGCAGTGACATGCCGGCGTTGACGAGTTCGGTGCCGAAGGTGTGGCGGAGCTGGTGGGGCACGACTCGCAGTGGTTGCTTGCCGGGGCCGGTGAGCCCGGCGATGTTGACGGCGTCGTGGAGTCCGCGTCTGATCCGATGCGCTCCGGGGCGACGCCCGCGTTCGGTGAACACGAAGTCGCAGAGGCGTCCGTCGCGTGGATGCGGAAGGGGTCGTTGCCGGTCGCGGTTCTTGATCCAGGCGTCGAGCGCGGCGAGTGGTCCGGGGTCCAGCGGCACCATTCGTTCGGTGCCGAGCTTGCCGATTGGGACTTTGAGCCAGGTGCCGTGGGTGCCGAAGGTGACGAGGCAGTCGAGTTCGAGATCCAACAGTTCACCGATGCGCATCCCGGTGGCTCGCAGCAAGATGATCCCGGTTCTGGCGAAGTCGTCATCGAGGTGTTCGACGGCGGCCATCAGATCGCGGTCGACGTCGCGTGGGAGCGCGCGTGGGAGGGGTTCGGGCAGGCGGGGCAGATCGGCGAGGAAGAACAGCCGGCGGTTGGGTTGGCTGGCCCATCCCCATTCGGTGATGTCCTCAAAGAAGACGCGCAGGTCGACCACATCGTGGTGGAACTGGGTTGGCGACACGGTCCGCCCGCGACCGTTGTTGCCGCGACATGGCCGGGTTCGGGCCCAGGCGATGAACGGTTCGATGTGGACGTTGCGGTCGAGTTGATCGAGCCGTTCGATGTCGGGGTGGTGGTCGGCGAGCCAGTCGCACAGGACCCGGATCGACTTGACCCGCATCTGCACCGTTGACGGTCGCAGCACCGTGGAGATCGTCTCGGCATAGCGGACCACCTCGCGGGCGATCGCGGGTTGCGGGATCGTGGCTGCGTGTTGCGCAGCGTTCCGTGCCGGTGGTTGGCCGAGGCGGGGTGCGACGTGGCAGATGCCGAGCTGAAAGCAGACGTGATGCAGCGAGAACAGGCGCGTCTTCAACCGGGTCCGCGCAGATGCCGTCACGGCGGGACTGTCATCAAGCTCGGCAACGATCGCGTCGAAGTCGGCGTCGTCGAGATCGTCGATGGCCTTGTTGGCCCACACACAGATCATCGACGCTGCCAGGATCACAACCTGGCGGGTCCAGTTCTTGCTCCATCCGAGCCCCAACGCCATCTGTTCGGCTCGGGCGACGTCGTCGGGGTGAGCGGCGGCCCACACCGACGGCAGATCGCAGCCGGCCGGTTTGGTGAGCAGCAGCTCGAGATCGGGTCGCCGTCGGCCCGACACGAACAGCCACGTCGCGAACGGCCATGCCTTCACCCGGCGCAGATCCGCCAACCGGGCAACCGTCGGGCGTTGCATCCACACGCCCAGGTCCCGATGCACGCTCATGAACCGGCGAGCCCGATACACACGATCCCGCCGAGCACCAAGCGTGATCGACAACGCCGCGACGTGGGCTTCGTAGTCGGCCAACACATCGACGGCCGTTTCCCCAGAGGCGACCGCAGCGATCATCGCTGCACCGCCCGAACCCGCGACCACTCCGCAGCGATCGTCTCCGCGTTCGGGTGCACATACGCGGCGGTCGTTTCGGCGTGCGCGTGCCCCATCAGGTCCCGCAGCACCAACAGATCCATCCCCGCCGCGGCGAGCTCGGTCCCGAACGTGTGCCGCAGCCGATGCGGTCGCACCCGCTGGGCACCGGAACGAGCCCGATGCGTCCGGAACACCCGCCGCAACCCGGCCTCGCTCATCGCCTGCCCGGTCGTCGGACCGCGCAACACCACGAAACACTCCGGTGTAGTCAGCCCAGCCGGTCGCTCCACACGCAGATATGAACCCAACTCGGTGAAGAACGCCCGATCCACAGGCACCGTTCGCTGCTTGCCGCCCTTGCCGGTGACAGTCACCTGTCGCATCCCGACATCGATGTCGGCCAAACGCAGCGACCGCACCTCCGACGCGCGCAGGCCGCCGAGCAACATCAACAACACCACCGCCCGGTCACGATGACGGTCCAGATCGGCCAAGAACACCGCGACCTCGCCGGCCGGCAAACTCTCAGGCAACGGACGTGCCTGACGCACCAGCCGACCATCGGAACCCGAACGACGGCCACCAACATGGCCGAGCATCCCGCGGCGAACCTGGCGCAGCCCGCCCGAGCGTCGAGGCGACGGCACCGGATTCACCTCGACCTCGCCGCTCATCACCAAGTAGTCGAACAAGCCACGCACCGCCGCCACGCGACGGTTCATCGTCGACGCCGCCGCGCCACGACGCTCCTGCAATCGGACCACCCGACGGCCAGCCGTCGGCACCGCAGCGGACTGCCACGCCAGCCAATCGAACAGGTCCATCGCCACCACATCAGCCACCGCAATCGACCGATCCTCAAGGAAACGGGCCAAGTTCAACGCATCGAACGCATACGCCCGAACCGTTCGCGGTGAGAACTCACGGACCTCCAGATGCGCCAGCCACCGATTCGCCAGACCGACCACATCGCCACCACCGACCAGACGGTGACCGCCATCGACGACCGCTACCCGCAACCCCATCCGGGCCTCCTCGACCGAAGTCTCCACCCCCGACCAGCACCACGCGCGGACCCTCACGCCACCAGCCGAAGCCCGACCACCCAAGGCCGGTTAACGGAGAACCTGCTGGCGGTGGTGCCCCGCAGCCACCAGCACATGGCCGCCGCGGTGTTCAGAACCATCTTCGCCCAGCCCGACGCCGCCGCGGTGACCGAAGCCTGGGACCAGGTCGCAGACCAGCTCGCCGCCAGTTTCGCGAAGATCGGCCCCCTCATGGCCGGCGCCAAAGCCGAGGTCCTCGCGTTCGCCGCGTTCCCCCGAACGCACTGGCAGAAGATCTGGTCCACCAACCCCCTCGAACGCATCAACAAAGAGATCAAACGCAGATCACGCGTCGTGGGCATCTTCCCCAACGAGGCCTCAGCCATACGCCTCGTCGGCGCCATCTTGGCCGACCTCCACGACGAATGGGCAGGCCACCGACCGCCGCTACCTCTCAGAGGACTCCATGAGCCTGCTCTACCCCCAGCGCGATAACCTCACCACAGCCGAGCTCACAGCCGGCAACTAACTGTTCTGGACATAGAGGTTGGTAGCTCCGCGATGGGGTGAGCCTCCGGTGGCAGTGTGGGAGTTGTGACAACCGCACGAATACAACCGGAGGCTCTATGTCGCACGCTAACGCACGTTTCACCCCTGCTGGGCGCCTGTTGATCGTCCAGCGGATCGAGGCGGGCATGCCCCAGGCCCATGTGGCCCGCCAGATGGGCCTGTCTCGCGGCACGGTCGCGAAGTGGTGGCACCGCTGGCTCGCCGAGGGCGAGGCCGGTCTGGTGGACCGGTCCTCGAGGCCCTGGCGCTGTCCGCGGCGCACCGACGCCAGGCTCGAGGAGCGGGTGTGCCGGCTGCGGCGCAGCACCCGGCGCGGTCCGGTGTATCTGGGGGCGCGCACCGGGCTGCCGGCGTCGACGGTGTGGCGGATCCTCAAGCGCAACGGGCTGAACCGCCTGTCATGGATCGACCGGCCCACCGGGCGCGTGATCCGCCGCTACGAGCGCTCCGCTGCTGGCGAGCTGGTGCACCTCGACATCAAGAAGGTCGGCAAGATCCCACCTGGGGGCGGCTGGCGCGTCCATGGACGCGGCTCAGACCGCGCCAAGCGAGCCAATCGCTCCAAGCGGCGCCCGGTGGGCTACACCTTCTTGCACGTCGCCATCGACGACTACTCCCGAGTCGCCTACGTCGAGGCCCATGACAACGAGACCGCCGCCACCCTCGTCGGGTTCTGGCGGCGCGCCCAGGGGTGGTTCTGGTCCAACGACATGGCCGTCGACGAGGTCCTCACCGACAACGGCCCCAACTTCGTCTCCGACGCGTTCGCCGAGCTGCTGGCTGAGCGGCGCATCCTGCACCGCCGGACCCGCCCGTACCGGCCCCAAACCAACGGCAAAGCCGAGCGCTTCAACCGCACCCTCGCCGACGAGTTCCTCTACAACTACAAGTTCAGATCCGAGAACGAACGCCGCATCCGCCTCAAACGCTGGATCCACGACTACAACTGTCACCGACACCACACCGCCGTCGGCGGCCCGCCCGCATCACGAGCACACAACCTCACGCGAACTGACACCTAGGCGGCCCGACACGCGACAGACGCCGACGGCCTCGTATGGACCTTCGGCGACATCCTCACCCAACACGACGACTGAGCCTCCCGAGCCGAGCAGTCGATCAACCGTGGAGAATCGCACAGTCCTCCCAAGTTGACTCCCTCTGGACCCCTCAAGGATCCCAGGATCAGGGTGTCAACGAAACCGGGTCAGCTCCACTCTTCACTTCACTCAGGCCGTTGTGGCGGCCATGCATCAGGCGGAACAGCGCGGCGATCCGCTCCGCATGCAGCCAATGTCAGAGCTTCTCGTCGAGCCGGTCCTGCCAGCCGTGGAGGGCCGCAAGCACAAGGGTCGAATGCTGTTGTCCGCCGTCCTCGACGCCATGGAGGCTGATGGTCTTGCCGAGCGGCCCATTCAGCACAATCAGTGCTGGCGACTTACCTCAGCTGGTCGCCAGCGCGTCCTGGAGGTCTAGCCGCGCCTTCCCTAAGCTGCATACTCTGCACCCGGATGGTCTACTAGGTGCTGATATGCAGACGAGATCCCGTCACGGCAGGTCTCAAACGAGGTCATCGAACACGCTTCGGTGCCGTGGAGCTGATTGTGTCGTGGCGCGCGGCATGTCGTAGCGGCGATCGTCATCTAGTGATTCGTCAGACCAGCCCTGATCCCTTACCCACTCCCATCTTGCATCTTCCAGTATTGTCGCTGCGGCCAACACGGTTTCGTCGTCTTCGAACTCTGCGATGAGCGCCCCGGCGAACTCCTCTATCGGCTGTGTGAACTCTGCAGGATCCTCATCCTCGGGGAACCAGGAGGTGAAGTTCTCAAAGGCTGACCTTGGGTCCGCGACAACCTCGGTCATGAGCCGGGACCGCAGGGTGTGTTCCTCGTCGGTGTTGAGCATGTCGCGGAAGCGGTTGTCCGATAGGACTGTGCCGTCAGCTTCGTTGATGCAGTTCTCGATGACCGATTGGACGAACACGGCCCGGGCGTGTTCGGGGAGTACGTCGTTTCGATGAAGGCTGGCCATGAGGTCCGCTCCAGAATCAAGATCCAGCCTCAGTTCTGGCCGGGATAGGTCGTCTAGGCCGTCTGGGTGCCGTTCCAGGTAGTGGCGTTGGAACGCCGGGGTGCACTGTCTGGCTAGGTATCTCCAGCACCAATCACGCTGTATCTCACTGGTCTCGCTGTTCTTCAGAGTCTCATTGAGGCGGTCAATCACCGTGGACCACACTGGTTGTGGCAAGATGATGGCGTTCGTCCAACCTGTGTCGCCACAGGTTGTGCGGCTCATGAGCACATGGGTGTCGAAGCCCTCGATGAGCACAGCGAGCAGCTCGGGGGTGCGGATGTGATCCGCGTAGGCGTCGATCATGGTGGGGTGAGCAAAGACCCAACCCGGACTGCTGTCGCGGTTGACAAGGGCTACGAGGGATCCCTCCAAGCGTGGTAGCGCACCGGTGACGCCTGCCTTGGTGCTGCCGAGGCGCGCCAGCAACTCGCTGTGGGGCTCGTCGAGTTCGATCGGGCTCGGAAGCCAGCCCCGGCTGACGAAGATGAGCCCGAGTGCTGAGCGGCTGTCGACATCGAGGCCGGTGAGAATGTCGGCCAGGAACTGTTTCGGCTTCTCAAAGAAGACCGCGACACTCGTGGCCGTTGGGGGTTTAAGGTGCTTGGTGAACGCGGGTTCAGCGAGACGGCGGGCCAACTCCGGAGTGAAGCGTGGATGGTCTGCGGCCGCTTCGAGGTGCGGAACCAGCTTCTGGAGAAACGACTTGGGCTGACGCCCGTGCTTGAGGTGGTTATAGAGGATCTGGCGGCGCTCACGCGGTGTCAGGTCAGCGACATCGACGACGACCTGTGCCGTGTTGAGGAGAGGAAAGCTGCCGGGTTTGAGATGCTCCAATGCGTGGCTCAGGATGTAGCTCCGAGTCGTGAGCACGAACTTGGAGCCGCGGTCAATTGCGGACATGACCTTGGGTGTAATGCGCTGCCAGCTCTGCGCGAAGAAAGGAGTCAGCTGAGTGGCGCCGAATGCGTCATCGAGCCAGAACAGCTGCTTCTCGTTGGGGTTCCATCGGTCTGAGAACTCAGACGCGTCATCAAGCATGACGACATGCGTGTCGAACACATCGGCTGCGGCTAGCGCGAGCTGACCGGCGACAGTGGTCTTTCCAGTTGCCGGCGAACCCGTCAGAAGCACGAACCCGTGATCGTGAAGGGCTTCGGCGGCCCTTTCGTAAGTCGTGGTGCGCACCAGCTTGGCCAAGTCGGTGCGCATGCTGTCCAGGACCGCCTGAGCTTGCTCGTAGGCACGTTGGTCGAGGATCTGGGTCAGATCACCCAACCCGTAGAGTCGCGGGACGAGCATCCGCAGGCGCGGACTTTCCGCGATCTTCGCGTTGATCCACTTCGAACTCAGAACGAGGGACTGATCGATGCCACGATCACACAGCGCCGCGCGGAACCTCGCTTCGGTCTGGGCGGTCATCCGTGCATTCGTCATCAACAGGTAAACGTCGCAGCGCCTCGACTCGGCTAGCCGTTCAGCCTTCTCGAGTTCATCAGCCAAGCTTGAGAGGCCCAGCGTCGCGTCAGGCTTCGTGGTGTGCTTGACCTGGATGACGAACTCACCAGAGAACGTCTCGCCAGCACTTGGGCTCCATACTCCGGTGAACGCGCCGTCTCGTCCGCCGTCGTTGCTGTCGAGATGGCCGACGACGGTCTGGCCGAGGATCTCACGGCAAACCGTGTGACAGAGAGATTGGAAGTCGGACCAGCCCAACTCGTGCAGCGCGAACGTGACGGTGCCCACCGGTGGCAGAGGCTACAGACCCATGCTTCGCGGGCGACTGACGCAGGCTGGCTGGAACAGCATCGGCGCCGCAGGAGGGTCTGAGTTCCGAGGCTGAGCCTCACGGGGTATTGCGCAGGCTGCGTGAAACCCGGTGAGGTTCAGATGAGTCCGTCACAGTGGGAGGATCTTGAGTCCCTCGGCACAGAAGACGTCGTCGAAGTCGTGGACGAACTGGCTGGCGCGGTCACGCACGAGGGCTCGGGCCTGTGTGAGTTGCTGTGGGTGGCGCAGCAGCAGGTTTCGCGCGGCTTGGGTGGTCCAGGCTGCGGTGGGTTGGCGGTGATTCCAGCGAAGAACACGCGGCGTGTGGGGATGTCGATGAAGAACAACACGTAGTAGCGCCGCAGCAGCGCGGAGTCGACGGTGAAGAAGTCACAGCAAACCGGCTCTTCGCGTTTGAGGGTGGGGTGAGAGGAGCAGCCATCCGCGGCTGAACGCGAGGGATCCCCCAGAATCGGCGCCGCCAAGGCTGCCGAGGACCTGGAGGATCCCTGTGGAAGTTGACCCTACGCGTGTTTGTGAGCTGTTGGTGGGACTGGGCGATGTGGAGGTGCTCGGCGTCGACGGCGAGGCCGGCGGGCCGCTGCGGGTGCACATCCGGCGGCGGGCGCCGAGACCGGGCTGCGGGTCCTGTGGGGGGCCGTTGTGGGGCAACGGCGAGCGGCCGGTGGAGTTGGTGGATCTCGCTGCGTTCGGCAGGGCGTCGAGGTTGGTGTGGCACAAGCGCCGATGGCGCTGCGGGCGGCGGGGATGCTCTGGGGGTGCCGTCACTGAGCAGGACCCGGTGATCGCGCCGCCTCGGGAGCGGCTGACGACGCGGGCGGGCCGCTGGGCGACGCGCCAGGCGGGCTGCGGCCGCCCGCTCAAAGAGGTCGCCTCAGAGCTGGGATGCAGCTGGCATCCCGTCAACGCGTCGGTGCGGCGCTGGGGCCAGGCGCTCATCGACGCCGACACCGAACGGATCCGCGGCACGGCGGCGCTGGGCCTCGACGAGCACCTGATGTGGCGCCGGGGACGGTTCCGCACCAAGGCCTGGGCGACCAGCATCGTCGACGTCGGGCGGGGCCAGCTACTGGACATAGTCCCAGGCAGAACCGCCAAAGCGCCCACACGGTGGATGCTGGCGCGGCCCCGGAGTTGGCGCGAGCAGATCCGCTGGGCGGTGCTGGACCTCTCGGGCCCGTACCGGGCCGCGTTCGACGCGGCGACGCCCCAAGCGAAACAGGTCGCGGACCCGTTCCACGTCGTGCGGTTGGGCAACGACGCCCTCGACGAGGTCCGCCGCCGGATCCAGAACCAGACCCTGGGACACCGCGGCCACAAACACGACCCCCTCTACCGGGCGCGCAAGCTGCTCGTGTCAGCGTCGGAGAACATCACCGACAACGGCCGGACCAGGCTGCGGGGCCTCCTCGACGCAGGCGACCCCTACGGCGACGTCCGCGACGCCTGGCACGCCAAAGAGACCCTGCGAAGCATCTACGACATCGCCGACGCCGACCTGGGCGCCGCCACCGTCAACCAGCTCGCCCAAGACCTGCAGGACCCCGGCCTGCCCCCAGAGATCAACCGGTTGGGCCGCACCATCTGGCGCTGGCGACACCAGATCGCCAACTGGCACACCGCCCGAGTCACCAACGCCGCCACCGAAGCCGCCAACAACCTCGCCAAACGCGTCAAACGCGCCGCCTTCGGGTTCACCAACTTCAACAACTACCGGATCCGGGCACTGCTGTATGCCGGCAAACCCAACTGGGCCCTCCTCAACACCCTCACCCCA
Organism: Candidatus Aldehydirespirator sp.; assembly: GCA_965220645.1. Taxonomy (GTDB): domain Bacteria; phylum Actinomycetota; class Acidimicrobiia; order Acidimicrobiales; family Aldehydirespiratoraceae; genus Aldehydirespirator. Next base: position 713,053 of record OZ244836.1, read on the forward strand.
CCCTGAAACGCGAAGAGTCGCATTACCTCAAGTTCGTTCTGGTCGACATGGACACCGCCCACCCACCCGTACCACGGCGACTTCAGGGCGACCGCAGGTCTCGAGTCAATCCAGAGCCGGACCAACGACGGCACGCTCGTCTATGACCCCGAACTCGTCGCCACCGACGGCACGCCGGGTGTCTACTACTATTCGTTGGAACAGGACTTCTCCTTCAGCCAGGTGGAGCGCGCCCATGCCCTGCTAGCTGCCAGCATGCCGCTGCTCGATCACAATCTGGCCTTGCATGTCCTGAACTACTCGCTCTCCTACTTCCGGAGATTCCAGTCCGACCTGCCGTTGTTCAGGGACTCCCGCATCCCCCTCTTGTTCGATGAGGACATCTTCCCCGACATCGGCTTTCTGGCGTTGAACCCGGGGGAGGGGTACGGACGGCTGCGGTCCATGGACCCCGACGAGCGTCCCAACCCCCGCGACGTCGTGATCTACGAGGCGCTGCCCAACGATCTTCCCCGCGTCGCGGGCATCGTCACCACCGTGCCCCAGACGCCGCTGTCGCACGTGAACCTGCGCGCCGTGCAGGACGGCGTGCCCAACGCCTACATCCGCGGCGCCCTGGACCAGCACTCCATCTCGTCGCTCGTCGGCAGCTACGTCCACTACACGGTGGCCGACGGCCGGTGGACCCTGCGCGCCGCGACCCGCGCTGAGGTCGACGCCCACTATGGCGCGGCGCGGCCGCTGTGGCGCAGACCCCCCAGCGCGACCTGTCGGTAACCGAGATCGCCGCGCTGAGCGGCGTCGGCTTCGACGACTGGGACGCGTTCGGGGTCAAGGCGGCCAACGTGGCCGTGCTGCGGACGCTGGGCTTCCCGCGGGGACGGTGCCAGACGGGTTCGCGGTGCCGTTCTACTTCTACGACGAGTTCATGAGGCACAACGGGCTCTACGACGACGTCGAGGAGATGCTGGCCGACCCCGAGTTCCAGACCGACTACGCCGTGCAGGCCTCCAAGCTCAAGAAGCTGCGCAAGTCCATCAAGAAGGCCCAGACCCCGCAGTGGATCATCGACGCGCTCAGCGAGATGCACGCCTCGTTCCCCGAGGGGACGTCTCTGCGCTACCGCTCCAGCACCAACAACGAGGACCTGCCCGGCTTCAACGGGGCGGGGCTCTATGACTCCAAGACCCAGAAACCCGACGAGACCGTGGAGGACGGCATCTCCAAGTCGCTCAAGCAGGTGTACGCCAGCCTGTGGAACTTCAGCGCCTTCACCGAGCGCGACTTCCACCGCATCGACCATCTCGCGGCCGCGCCTGCAATGCGGCGGGTGTATCCGACTGGTCGGACTTCCTGACCCTTGCAAACCCCGAGCGGTGACGATAGCTATCAGGCTCTTCGCACTCGTTTGAGGGTGGAGTAGTGGAGCGCAGGCTCGATTAGTTGGCTCGCCAGGGGGTGGTGCCGGGGTTGTTGTAGCAGGGCGCAGATCCACTTGCGCGACACCAAGTCGACGATGGCGAAGCAGTTCGGCGCGGCCCGGCAGCGGCTGAAGTGGGTCACGTCGCCCGGCCTCATTGGAGGGTCATCCCGTCTCGGTTTGTGGGATGCAGGTCTCGATGGCCGCATCCAACACGGGGAGGAACTGTGTGTCCAGGTAGTCGTCGGCGATGTCGTCGCCGAAGAGCGGTGCCGCGTCCAGGGCGCCGTCGACGACACTGTCTATGACCTCGCCGAGCACGCACCTGTGTTCGTGCTCGGCGAGGCCACCGTCGAAGGTCTCATCAAGGAACGAGCCGACGAGGATCGAGACCGCTTCGAGCGAGCAGCCAAACAGCGCTTGGTCAACGGTCCCCGCGTCGAGTTCCACTAGGACAGCCAACCCGCCATCGTTGTCGCCGAAGCTGAATTCGGTGCTCAAGCTCTTTGAGACCTCTGCAGCAAGGTCGGCTTGGGCTGGCAGTCGACTGATACAGCCCGCGTCGATGCCGGCGGCCGAGAACCCATCTGTTGTTCGTGCCAGTTCCTCAAGGCGGACCGATATGTAGAGCGCTGCTGCGGTGTCGGGCTCGAGGCATCTCCACACCTGATGTGGCCAATGGTTGTCGCCGATATCGATCCCGACGATCTGTTGGTGCCAAATCGGCCACGCCCCGGCGTTTGTGGCTGTGTCCATCACGACGCCATCCAACAACTCCTCCGGCAAGTCCTCGTCGTCGATGGCGTCGCCGATGCAAGCCAGCTCGGATTGATCAGCGACCGAAGCGACCAGCTCGTTCCAAGTCACCCCAACACCGAGCCCTACCAGCGGTTGTGCGGGCCCCTCCGGCGTGGCAGCGGCAGACTCTTGTGACTCTTGGGAGTCTTGCGAGTCCGGGGGGAGATCGCCCGCGGCGGGTTCGGCTGCAGCGACTGGAGCCCCGGTCGTGGTGGCGGCGGGCGTGTCGCTGGACTCCGAGGACCCGCACCCGCTGATCGAGACCGCCAATGGGAGCGCTACCGCGATCAGCGTCTTGTGGATTGCCCTACAACGTGACATGGACTCAGTCCTTCCGGCTCGGGGGCTGGGGCCTTGTTCGGCCCGAGGCTGAACGGGCCCTGTCCAGCCCGAAGTTGAACGGTGTGCGCATCTGGGTGAGGAACCCCACCCACAGCACCAACATGCACAAAGCCATAGTCACCGGATAAGAGCCCGCCATTGCCAACTCCGCCCGGCATCCCCGACGCGAGCGATCCCCGACGCGAGCGATCCCCACCGCTTGGCGGCTCAACGTTGGCCATCGTGTCACCTATGGGAGGCGCTCGACCACTAGGAAGTACGCATCGCCGCTCTCTAGCCTGTGGGGATTCTCCACCAACACGATGTGTTCGCCGCCGGTCTCAGCTGTATAGACGATCTCGGCATTGGTTGAAAACCCGAATATGGAACTGCCGCTGTCATCATCGAAGGCAACTTCCACGAAGAAGGGATCTACGATTGCCAAAGTCGGATCTGCGATTACGGAATCAGTATAGAGAAGCACGGTCTCGCCCTCATCCAGCTGAATCACATAGTAGTCAGAATCGGAATAATGGTCGAAGACGCCATCGACAATGATTGAGCCCTCCTCCCTTGGGAGGGGTCGACCATCGTCTGCATCAAGAAACGGTGTAAGTCTTGAGGTGCTGGAGACAACGAAGGGGGAGGCTTCATCTGACAGGAGAACGATGTCCAAGAAGTAGGTTCCGGGGCCGAGTTCTACTTCCAGAAACTCCTGACCATCGTAAGTGTCGTCGACTTCTGCGATGATGCCGTACTCGTTCGACACTCGAAGCAGACCGTCTCCGGATCCCTCAATGCCTACAACAAACAGCGTGTCCACTGATCCGATAAAAACATAGGTCTGAGTGTCACCGAAGAATAGCAGCTCTGTATTGTGTTCGAATGCGCCGCTTCCAGATGCAAGGCGACGCTCGGTCCACTGATTCGCTTCGAAATCTTGAATCAGCAAGTCGATGATTTCAGCGTCGTCCACCGCGGAGGTTGCCACTCCGAATCCTGCGTCGCTGAAACTCCATGTGGAGATGCCGATGACCTCGCCGCGGGCATCGACGAGCGCTCCGCCGCTTTGGCCGCCCGCGATGGCGGCGTCCGTCTGAAGGAGCGTCAGGTCATAGAGATCCCACTGGCGGAGACGAGACAGAATCCCTCGGGTGATGGTGGGCTCTGGAAACAGGTCGCTCTCGGCTGGATAGCCCACCAAGAACAACTCACTGCCCGGTGCCAGCGCCTCCCCGTCGCCGAGCCTCAATAGTGGAGCTGACACATTGATCGGGCCCAGCACCGCCAGATCGGCGAAGGGATCCCATCCCACGACGGGCACATTCTGCAACTCTGTCCCGTCCGAGAACACAACCCAAACTTCCTCGTGGGGCCACACAACGTGATAGTTCGTCACCACGTACCCGCCCTCGATCAGGATGCCGCTGCCCGTCGTACCCGAGACTGTCTCAATCAGTGGAACTGAAGGGGCTACCCGCGAGTAGACCTCCTCGGCTGACAATTCCTCGGGCTCCGCGACGGCGGTCGGAGTCGGCTCGGGCTCCGCGACGGCGGTCGGAGTCGGCTCGGGCTCCGCGACGGCGGTCGGAGTCGGCTCGGGCTCCGCGACGGCGGTCGGAGTCGGCTCGGGCTCCGCGACGGCGGTCGGAGTCGGCTCCGGCTCGGGCGTATCGGCGCCGGAGGCGAGGGTCGTGGGGATCTGACTGGTTGGCGCGTCCTCAGACTCCGAGGAACCGCCACAGGCACTGAGCGCCACGGCGACGAGCAGCCAGGCGACTGGCTTGGAACATCGACACATGCACCGGCATCGCAGATGGTTGGAACTTCCCATGTGACACCTCTTAGCCAGCGCGACCCACTTGGTATTGGAGGAACCTAACCAGCGTAGCCTAGGCTGCAGGGGGAGAAGCTGCTGCTCCTGCTGGGGCGGCCCCTCGTGGCCGACGTGCTCCTGCACGTGCTGCAGACCCTGCCGCACTTGGAGGTCGAGGATGCGCCGCAAGCCGCCCTGCGAGACGCGCTGCTGGCGCTGATCAACCACCGGCGCGCCTTCATCCGCGCGTGGGCCTGCAACGGCCTCGGCATTCTGGCCGGGCGCGATCCTTCGTTCCGGCGTGAGGTCCAGACCCTTATGGACCGCGCCGAGAGAAATGAGACCGCCTCGGTGAAGGCCCGCATACGGCACACACGCGCCGCGATTGCGCGCTGACGCGAGCCGGCCCGGTTTCGGGGGAACGGCGCCAAACCCGGACTTGGACACCCTCGTGACTGCACTGTATGTGAGGATCGACGATTTGTTGATCGCTCATCCCGAGCTCGACCCCGGTGGAGTGCGGCTGACCCCTTGGAACCAACCGTCTAGGCGGGAAGGTCGGCGATGGCGGTCGCGGTTCGCAGCAGCTCCTGCCGGGCCAGCGCGGCGGGCAGTCCCCGGCTCGTGAGGTCGATGAGGGCGTGGATGACGGTGGCGATCAGGTCCACCCGGATCTGGGCGGTGCCGCTGTCGGTGCCCGGCGCGGCCACGATGGCGTGGAGGCTGGCGTAGAGGTCCTGGTGCCGCCGGCCGATGGCGGCCCGGGTCTCCTCGGGCATGTCGTCGGTCTCTGAGGCGCAGCGGATCATGGCCTGGTTGCGGGCATCGGCGTGGAAGTCGAGCTCGAGTTCGACCCATCGCGCCAGCTTCTCGTGGCGGGTCGCGTCGGATCTGGCGATGGCGTCGCTGCGCTCGACGAGGGGGGCGATGACGGTCTCGAACCACCGGTGCACTACCGCGGCCTTCGTGGGGAAGTACCGGTAGAACGACGTCCGTTTGAGCCCCGCCGCCTCGGCGATGTCGCTGATGGTGACGTTGCGGGCGCCCCGTTCGGTGAGCAGCGCCACCGCGGCGTCGAACACGGCGTGCTCCTGGGCTGCGACATGGTCCGCGATGGTGGGGGCGCGGATCTTCGGCACTGCTCGGACTCCGGCGTCAGACTCCGGCCGGGGCCTGCTCGCCGATGCGGCCTCCGACGATGGTGACGTGGCGGGTGGCCGCGACCTGTTCGGGGAGATGGGTCACGACGAGCGTCGCCGCGGCGCTGTCGGTGGCCTGCTCCACCAGCAGGTCCATGATCTGGGCTCCCCGCTCGGCGTCGAGCGCGGCGGTGGGCTCGTCGGCCAGCAGCACCGACGGGTTGTTCATGAGCGCCCGGGCGATGGCCACCCGCTGGCGCTCGCCGCCGGAGAGCTGCGACGGCCGGGCGTTGAGGCGCGCCTTCAGCCCGACGGTGACGAGAAGCTCCTCGGCTCTCGCCCTGGCCGCCCGGTTGAGCCGCCCGTTGACGTGGGCGACGAGCTCGACCTGCTCGCGGGCGCTCAGCGCCGGGAACAGGTTGGCCGACTGGTACACCACCGCGATGTGGTCGCGGCGCAGCCGGGTCCGCTCCGCAGCCGACGCGGCTCCGGCGTCGCGGCCTGCGACGGTGACGGTCCCGGACTGGGGCCGCATCAGCAGCGCCGCCACCGCGACGAGCGTCGACTTGCCCGACCCGGAGGCGCCGGTGACCGCGACGACGTCGCCGGGGGCCACGCTGATGCTGGCATCGTCGAGGATGGTGAGCGTCTCGCGCCCGTCGGGGACGGTGACGGTGATGTGGTCGAGGGACAGGCTCATGGCTTCTTCCTTGGGGTGCTGGAAACGGGGGAGGGGACGCGGCGACCGGGTCGGCGCCGGTGATGTGCTCAGGGTGCTAGAGGCGGGAACGGAGCGCGACGATGGGGTCGACGCCGGTGATGCGGCGCACCGCGATGAGGCAGCCGGCCATCCCGAACGCGATCAGCAGCGCGACCGAGGTCACGATGGGGGCGGTCTCGAGCCGGAACGGGACGTCGGACGACCCCACCAGCTGTCCCAGCCCGACCGCGACGGCCGCGCCGAGCGCGGTGGCCGACAGCAACACGATGGCCATCTGGCCCAGCGCGTCGCGCACGACGTAGGCCGTCGACGCGCCCAGCGCCTTGAGCAGCCCGATCTCGCTGGCGCGCTGCACCGTCCACACGGTGAAGAACGCCCCGACGATCATGGCTGAGATCAGCAGCAGGAAGGCTTGGATCAGGCTCATGGTCTGGGTCTCGCCGGTGTAGCCCGGAGAGCCCTTGTAGGCGTCCTCGCGGGTCTCGGCCTCGGTGCCGGCCAGCGCGTCGATGGCGGCCAGGTCGGCGCCGTCGCCGGCCCGCACCGCGATGGCGGAGAACCGGTCGTCGGCGTTGTCGCCGTAGAGCAGATGCTGCCAGGTCTCCAGGGTGGTGAACGCGATGTCGACGTGGCCGTAGGTGCCGGCGAACGTGAACCCCAGGATCGGGAGCCGCTGCTCGATGCCGACCACGGTCACCTCGTCGCCCGCCTCGAGCCCCTCGGACCGCAGCTCCTCGCTCAGCACCAGCCCGGCCCCGCCTTGCAGCGCGGCTCGGGCTTCGTCGTTGGGCGCGAGGAAGCTGTCGGGGGCGATCCCGAACAGCGCCATGTCGATGGTCGAACCGTCGTCGAGGCGGGCGTTGAAGAACGACGCCCCGACCGGGGTGGCCGCCACTCCCTCGGCGCTCTGCCACAGCTGGAGGTTCTCCGGGGTCAGGTTGGAGCGGCTGAAGGTGCTCTCGGCCCCCGGCTGGAACGCGAGGTGGGTCAACGGCAGCCGCCGCAGGCCCGAGATGCCGTCATCGACCAGGCCGTTGGCCAGCCCCGACAGCAGCGTCGCCATCAGGGCGACCAAACCGATCACGGTGCCGACCAGGGCGAAACGGCCCCGAGCGAACCACAAGTCACGCAACGCGACGAACATCACGAACCTCTCAACATCTTGGCGACGTAACGCCGGCATCATAGCGACAGCGCGTCGACAAGCAACGCCCTGTGACAAGTGTCACCTCCGCGGCGCCCGCAGCGTCATGACCCTCGCGTCCGCGACGAGCCTGCGCGACAGACGCCGCGTCAGTAACTGCTCCGTCATGGCCCCTGAGCTTGGCAGCCTGCGTGGCGCCGGAGGTCTGCACGCGTTCGAGCACGTCGGGTAGTTCGCTATATGTCTACGGGTTCTGGATCAGACCGGTCTCGGCGAGGTGGGGCTCGAATCCGATGCCGGGGGTGTCGGGGACGGCGGCCGTGCCGTCGGGGCCGACGAGGGGGTCGACCACCACCGGGTTCTGCATCACGAACGACTCGTAGTAGGTGCAGTTGGGGATGGCCGCGCAGAGCTGGAGGCTGAGCAGGCCGCCCCCGTGGACCTCGGCGGTCGTGGCGAACCCGTCGGCGATGTGGGCGATGCGCATCGCGCCGGTCACGCCGCCGCAGAGGTGGTGGCTGGTCCTGATGAGGTCGCAGGCGCCCGACTGGAGCCATTCGGTCGCGGTGTAGTGGGCCCCGTCGATGACCTCGGCGCCCAGTATCGGGATGTCGAGGTCGGCGGCCAGGCGGCGGTGCGGCTCCACTGCAAACTCCATCATCGGCTCCTCGTACCACAGGTAGCCGGCCTCCTCGAGGGCCCGCCCCAGCGGCAGGGCCTCGTGGTAGCGGAACCCGCCCGAGCCGTCGTACATCAAGTCGACGCCGTCGCCGACGTGCGCCCTGAGCTCGTGGGCCAGATGGGCGTCGCGGCGCCAGTCGCCCCAGGCGTGGAGCTTGATCGCCCCGAACCCCGCCTCCAGGCACTGGTCGGCGACCTCGAGGAACTCCGCCACCGAGGAGAACGTGGCGGTGCTGGCGTAGGCGGGCACGCTCGCCCGGTAGCCGCCCAACACCTCGAACAGCGGCAGGCCCGCGACCTTGGCGGTGATGTCCCAGCAGGCCACGTCGAGCGCGCCGAACACGTACAGCGGGAACTGCACCATGCGGTCGTGCTCCCAGGCCCGCCGCCACAACAGCTCCTTGCGGAGCGGGTCGGCGCCGATGCCGAGCTGCCTGAGCTGGTCGAGATGGGCCTCGGTTACCCGGCCCCAGTGCTCGACAGGGCTCCAGCCGTCGGGTCCGTCGTCGGTGCATACCTGGACCCAGGCGTCGCAACGGGTGCCGTCATGGCGGGGGAGCCCGTCGCGCCAGCGAAACAGAGGGATGTCGTCGCGCTCCAGGACATGCACGCGAACGTCGGTGATCCGCACTCCCGAGGATCGTATCCCCGTCGCACCGCCCCGGCCGCCCACGGCCCGCCTCCCGGGGCGCCTGCTGCCCGCGTCGCTCGTCTGCTGCCCGCGCCGGCCGTCTGCTGTCCGCCTCTGGCGCTGTCAAACCGTCCATTCGGTGCCGGCCGGGTAGGCGAAGGCGGACGCGGTCTCTGGTCGGAAGGCCGTCCCCGCGCCCGGCCTGGTCGGGAGCCTGTAGCGGCCCGCGGTGACCTCGACGGGATCGGCCATGTGCTCGTGGAGGTGCTCGACGTGCTCGATGGCGAGCCGCTGCGGGTCGGCGGCCACGCAGGCGGCGTTGAAGAAGGCGAAATGCTGCACCGCCTCGCACAGGCCGACGCCGCCGGCGTGGGGGATCACGTCCGCTCCGGCGTGGGCCGCCAGCAGGATCATGGCGATCAGATCGTGGACGCCGCCCACTCTCGTGGCGTCGATCTGGAGGATCCGGGCGCCGCCCAGCTGCAGGAGCTGCTTGGCGAGCACGGGGTTGGCGAGGTGCTCGCCGGTGGCGACCGGCACGGGGTGCACCGCGGCTGCGATGGCGGCGTGGCCGACCACGTCGTCGGGGTGGGTGGGCTCCTCCACCCAGCGCAGGTCGAACTGGGCGAGCCGCCCGATCGCGGCTATGGCCTCAGGAACGCTCCAGCGCTGGTTGGCGTCGATGGCCAGGGCCGTTTCCGGGCCTGCGGCGTCGCGGGCCAGTCGGAGCCGCCGCCGGTCGGCTTCGGGGTCGGCGCCGACCTTCAGCTTGATCGTGGTGAAGCCCTGCTCGACTGCTTCGCGGCACAGCCGCACGAGCTTGTCGTCGCTGTAGCCGAGCCAGCCGGGCGAGGTCGTGTACGCGGCCAGGCCGCGGCGGCGAAGGTCGGCGACGCGGCTGTCGCGCTCGCCGCGGCGCTCCTCGAGGATCTCGCGGGCCCGGCCCGGATCCAGGAAGTCCGACAGGTACGTCCAGTCGACCAGCGAGGCCACCTCCGTTGGCTCGAGGCGCGCCAGCGCCGACCAGAGCGGCCGCCCCTCGCGCTTGGCCCGCAGATCCCACACCGCGTTCATCACCGCGCCGACGGCCATGTGCATCACGCCCTTGTCGGGGCCGAGCCAGCGCAGCTGGCTGTCCCAGGCGAGCTCGCGGTTGATCGCGGCGGGGTCTTCGACGACCGCGTCCACGCTGCGGCCCACGAGGCGCTCGGCCACCGCAGCCACCGCGGCGGCCTGGATGTCGTTGCCGCGGCCGATGGTGAACACGAACCCGCAGCCGACCAGCTCCGGATCCGAGGTCGCGAGCTCGAGGCATGCGGCCGAGTAGTCCGGGTCGGGGTTCATCGCGTCCGATCCGTCCAGTGTTCGGCTCGTGGGGAACCTGAGGTCGGTCACGGCCGCGGCGGTGATCCCGGTCATCAGGCCCGAACCTATAGGGCGTGCGGTCCCTATAGGGTCGTGCGGTTCCTGCGGGGCGTGCGGTTCCTACGGGGCGTGCGGTCCCTGCGGCGTGCGGTCCCTATAGGGTCGGGCCTCGCATGGGGGGTTCGGCTCTGCTGCCTGCCGCCGGGTTCGGGACGGCGCCCCTCGGAGGGCTGTACGCGGCGGTGTCGAGGGACGAGGCGGTGGTGGCGGTGGAGGCCGCGGTCGGGATCGGCTACCGGTACTTCGACACTGCTCCGCTATACGGCTACGGCGCGGCGGAGCGGGCGCTGGGCGAGGCGCTGGCGGGGTGCGGCGCCGATGTCGCGGTGTCCACCAAGGTCGGGCGCATCGTCGATGAGGACGCGCCGTCGGCGCCGGGCGACATGTTCGCGGGCGGGGCTGGCGCAGCCTCGTTCGACTTCTCCGCCGACGGGGTGCGCCGGTCGCTGGAGGCGAGCCTGGAGCGCCTGGGCCGCAGCTTCATCGACGTGGTGTTCATACATGATCCCGACGAGCACCCCCGCCAGGCCCTCGACGAGGCCTATCCGGCGCTGGAGCGCCTGCGGGCCGAGGGCGCAGTCGGCGCGGTCGGCGTCGGGATGAACGAGCCCGACCTGCCGGCGCGGTTCGTGACCGAGACCGACATCGACGCGGTGCTGATCGCGGGCCGCTACACGCTGCTCGACCGGTCCGCCGAGCAGACGCTGTTCGCCGCGGCCAAGGCCCGGGGGGTGCATGTCGTGGCCGCGGGGGTCTACAACTCGGGGATACTCACCGGCGCCGAGCGGGCGCCGCACTTCGACTACGCGGACGCACCGCCCCAGATCATCGAGCGGGCCGCCCGGCTGCGGTCGGTGTGCGACGACTACGGGGTGCCGCAGGCGGCCGCGGCGGTGCAGTTCACCGCCCGCAGCGAGGCTGTCGGCACCGTGCTGGTGGGGGCCCGCAGCGCGGCGGAGGCCGCCGAGAACTGGTCGTACCTGCACTGCGAGCTGCCCGACGAGTTGTGGCCGGCGCTGGAGGACGCGGCCCGCGACGACAAGGGCGCAGGTGGAGGCGAGCCGTGACGCGGGAGAACGAGACGCGAGCGCAGGTGGAGGCGAGCCGTGACGCGGGAGAACGAGACGCGAGCGCAGGTGGAGGCGAGCCGTGACGCGGGAGAACGAGACGCGAGCAACTCTGCCATCGCGGGCGCGGGCGGGGTGGCGGTGCGGAGGCGAGCCGTGACGCGGGGGAACGAGACGCGAGCGCAGGCGGACGCCGGAAGAGCGGCCGGCGATGTGGATTGACGCCCACCACCATCTGTGGGATCCCGCGGTGCGGCCCCAGACCTGGATGGACCCGGACTGGGCCATCAACCGCTCGTTCGGACCCGAGGACCTGCGCAACGCGGTGGCCGGCACTCCAGTGGAAGCCACCATCGTCGTGCAGACCGCGTCCAGCATCGACGAGACGGCTGAGATGATGGCTGTCGCCGCAGACGACCCGCTGGTCGCCGGGGTGGTCGGCTGGCTCGACCTCCACGCCGACGTCGACCTCCAACTCGACATGCTCGCCTCCGCTCGTGGAGCGCGGTCAGGCCTCGCCGTCGAGCAGCCAAACGCCGTCGAGCAGCCAAACGCCGTCGAGCAGCCAAACGCCGTCGAGCAGCCAAACGCCGTCGAGCAGCCAAACGCCGTCGAGCAGTCCCACTCCGTCGGGAGGCTCGTCGGGGTGCGGCATCAGGCCGAGGCCGAGCCCGATCCCGGCTGGCTGGGCCGCGATACGGTCGTTGCCTCGGTGCGCGCCCTGGGACGCCGCGGGCTGGTCTACGACCTGCTCGTGACCCCGCAGCAACTGCCCGCGGCCATCGATCTGGCAAGGGCGACGCAGGACACGACCCGCCTCGTGCTCGACCACTGCGCCAAGCCGCCCATCGGCGCGGACTTGCGCGGCTGGGCCGACCTGGTGCGCAGGCTCGCCGGATTCGACCATGTCGCCTGCAAGCTGTCGGGGCTTGTGACCGAGGCCGACTGGGAGAGCTGGTCGCTGCCGGACCTCGCGCCGGTCGCAGAGGTCGTGCTGGAGTGCTTCGGACCGCAGCGGACGATGTTCGGATCGGACTGGCCGGTGTGCCTGCTGGCCGCGTCCTACGGGGAGGTCGCAGCAGCCGCCGAGGCGCTGGTCGCTGGCCTCAGCGCCGACGAGCGCCAGTCGGTGTTCGCCGACACCGCCCGCCACTGGTACGCCCTGTAGCAGGCAGGGATATTCGGAGGCCAAGAACCCGGTCATGGGCGGGGCGCGTGGAGGGCTGCTCCGATGATTCCGCTGTCTGGGCCGTGGGCGGCGAGAGCCGTGGCGGGCGGATCCCGAAGCGGCTCCAGCAAGGCGGCGAGGCGCGGGTTGAGAGCGTCTAGCAGCTGCCGGCCTGCGTTCGAAACACCGCCGCCCACCACCACGATCTCGGGGTCTTGCAGACACACCGCGGCGGCGACGCCCTGGGCGAGGGCGTCCATGGCCTCGGCCCAGACTCGTGCCGCGGTCGGGTCGTCTTCGGCCGTGGCGAGGATCTGCTCCACGGTGGCCGGCCGGCCGGTCTGGCGGCGATAGGCGTCGGACATGGCGCGCGCCGACGCGACCGACTCGAGGAGACGCGTGCCGTCGCCCACGGGCATGAAGCCCATCTCGCCTGCGAGGTTGGCGCGGCCCCGCTCGGTGCCGCCTCGGCTGAACAGACGGGAGGCGACGCCAGTTCCCACCGACACGTAGAGCATCGACTCGGCTCTGACGCCCGCGCCGGTCTCCCATTCGGCCAGCGCCGCGAGGTACACGTCGTGGTCGATGGCGACCGCCAGCCCCAGGCCGGGGCCGAGCCCGGCGACAACGTCCACGTTGCTCCAACCGACGTTGACGGCGCGGATCACCGTTCCCGTCGCCGCGTCGACGATTCCGGCGCAGGCGATGCCCACCCCGCGGACCTCGACGTCGCTGGTGCGAGCCAGGTCGTCGATGGCCTCCCGAACGTCCGCGAGCACTTCGGCGGCCGGCCGGTCCCTGCCCGTCGCGCCGCGCCGGACCGGTCCCAGCGCAGCGCCGTCGAAGACGGCCGCCTTGAAGGTGGTCCCGCCGATATCCACCCCGATGGTCGCCGTCGCGGCGGGGCTGGCGGTGTCGGATTTGCCGGTGGGCGGCGCGGTGGTGCTGGCGGTAGTTGCCGTGTCGCGGCGGCGCCAGGCGACGGTGCCCGCGACGATCGTGGCTACCGGGCGGAGCTGATGATCGACGATGGCGATGTCGGCGCGTCGGCCAGGCTCCAGCCGGCCGCGGTCGTCGTTGTGGAGCAGGTCGGCCTGGTTCTGCGACGTGACCGCGGCCAGATCGTCCCAGGTGGCGCCGGTGAGGCCGCGTGTGCGGCGGGCCGCTTCGGGCATGGTGAGCAGCGAGCCGGCGAGCCCGCCGCTGTCGTTGCGGGCAGTCTCGCGGCACTGGACGCTAACCCCGCCGATCCGGTAGGCGCCTGCGGGCGCGCCCATCCCGGCCATCGCGTCGGTGATCAGGCAGATGCGCCGGGGCCCAGCCAGGCGCCAGGCGAGCCGGATCGCGTCGTCGGCCAGGTGGTGGCCGTCGGCGATGAGCGAGACCCGAGCCGAGGGGTGCAGCAGCGCGGCCCCGGCGGCGCCAACCTCGCGGTGGTGCATTGGGCCCATCGCGTTGAAGAGATGGGTGAAGGCCGACGCGCCGGCATCGAGGGCGTCCAGCGTCTGGGCGGCCGTTGCGGCGGTGTGCCCCAGCGACACCGCGATCCCCGCTGCGACGAGCCGCTCGACGGCGCGGGCGGCGTTGGCCACCTCGGGCGCGAGCGTGACCAGCGCCACGGCGTCGGCCTCTGCGACGAGCTCGTCGGCCAGAGCCTCCGCGTCGTCCACCAGATCGGGCAGCGGGTGCGTCCCGGCGCAGTCCGGGGACAGCGCGGGGCCCTCGATGTGAAGGCCCAGCGGCGAGGCCCCCGCGTACCCGGGCGGGTGCGCCCTGATCGCGTCGTAGGCGGCCCGCCGCTGCTTCACAGGAGAGGTGATGACCGTGGGCAGGAACGCGGTCACGCCGTGGGCCAGGAGCCGCTCGCCTATGGGCCACATCGTCGATGGGTCGGTGGTGATGTCGTGGCCGAAGGCCCCGTTGACCTGAAGGTCGATGAACCCCGGCAGGGCCACATGAGACCCAAGGTCCAAGTCCTCGTCGGCGCTGGCGAGGCCGCCACGGTGCGGCGCCACGTCCGCGATGCGCCCGGCGGCGATCGTGATGCAGCCTCGGTAAAGCCCGCCGCGGCCGTTCGGCACCATGGCGATGACCCGCACGCTCGTCGGGCCTTCAGCCTGGCGCGCGGTTGAGCGGCGTGACCCCCTTGCGCAGGATCACGTTGGCGTAGACCGCGGTCTCCCCGGTGGCCACGATGACCTCGGCATTGGCGGCCTCGTCGTAGAAGTCCTGCCGGCTGAGCAGGCGCACCTCTGATCCCGTGGGCGACCAGGGGCTGATGGCGCCGATCAGCCGGGCGCGGAAGGCGGCGTCGATCTCGTCGCCGGGCTCCGGCGCCATGAGGGCCACCGGCGGCGTGCCGTAGGTGTCGAGCACGAGGAGCTCGAGGACCGGCGTGGCGAGTTCGACCACGCCTATGGCGTCGAGGCGATGCTCGCGGCCCCCGGCCAGGCGGGCTGCGGGGAAGTGGGCGTCGCACAGCACGATCGAGTCGCCGTGGCCCATGCGCCACATGGCTCCGAGCAGGTCCGGCGTGAGGACCGGGGGGATGCCTCTCAGCATGACTGCGCCGGGGCTGTCGGGACTCTGGCCGCCGACTCGAAGGCGTCGATCACGGCGAGGAAGTTGTCGCCGATCATGCGCCGGGCCTGCGCCTCGGTGATCTCGGCCCGGCACAGCGCCTCGACCGGGCCCCGCCAGATGGAGCGCCCCACCGCGAAGCCGTTGAAGCGCTCGGCCCCGGCCCGGCACGAGAACACCCGCCGCAGGTCGTCGATCTCCGATCCGCCTCCCAGAACGAGAATGGAGGCCTCGGGCCGGGCTGACCCCACGAGAGCGGCCAGCGCCCCCGCGGCCTCGGCATTCGAATGACCCTCGATCTTCCACAGGGTCGGCGCGATGCCCGAGCCCACGATCTCCGCCACGGAGTCATGCTGGAGGCGGGGCAGCACGAAGTCCTCCCAGTGCGGTCCGGCCTCGGCGCGTGCGCCGCCATCGCCATCAGCGTCACGTGCAGCGCCAGCAGCGTCATCGCCACCAGCGTCATCGCCACCAGCGTCACGAGCATCATCATCGCCAGCGGCGCCATTGCCACCAGCGCCACCGGCAGCGCCAGCGGTGTCATGAGGGGCGGGCGGGACCAGCAGCTCGAGCAGCAGCCGGGCGTCGGCGCCGTACACAAGCTCCTCGATCTCGCGCAGCGCCTCGATCTGGCCGCGCTTGGTGGACTCGGGATCGTCGGGCCGCCAGCGGACCAGCACCTTTCCGAAGTCGGCTCGAAGCGACCGCAACTCGTCGCCCAGAACCGAGGGCGTCGCCTCGGCGCGCAGCGTTCGATGCCCGGACGCTTCGAGGGCGATCGCCACTGAAACTCCGGCGTCGGCGGCCTCCGCCGCGATGCGCTCGTGGCCCCGGTCGATCAAGATCGCGGCGCTGGCATGGTCGGGGACGCGGGCCAGCACTCCCCGGATGCCCTGCCAGATCGTCAGCTTGAGCTCGGCCCGGCGAGCGGGCCCGGAGTCCGCGTCCAGCCCCGCCAAGGCACGCGCGAAGCTGCCGCGGTGGTCGAATGCCGCCATGTGGCATGACCTGGCTGCCATGTGAGTCTGCTCGTTTATGCTCATATTTGATCGTACGATAGCGGTAGCGTCAGGAGAGGGTTCGTGCGGCTGGTGTGCGTGTGTCCCAACCCCGCCATCGACCACACGATGGTCGTGCCCAGCCTGTCTAGCGGAGAGACTGTCCGCGCTGTCGAGAGCCTCACGACCGCGGGCGGCAAGGGCCTCAACGTCGCCCGGTTCGCCCAAGGGTTCGGAGCGCAGGTCACCGCAGTCGCCTGGCTCGGCGAGGCGGGCGCCGACCTGATGTTCGATCTCGCAAGACGAGACGGCCTGAACCTGAGGGCGTCGATCGCGCCCGGGCTGGCGGTGCGGGTGTGCCCGGTGCTGGTCTCTGAGGGTGGCGGGAGCGCTTTGGTCGTCTCCGATCCCGCGCCGCTACTCGATTGGGCGAGCTGGTCGGACTTCGTGGAGATCGCGGCGCGCGCCGTCACCGGCGCAGACGCCGTGTGCGTGGCGGGCAGCTTCCCGCGAGTCGACGGCACTGACCCGGTCCGGGAGCTGCTCGACGCGATCGGCTCCGCGGTGCCTCTGTGGGTGGACACCTCCGGTGCCGCCCTCGCCGCCGCGGCGGCCTTCGGGGCCGCATCGCTCAAGGTCAACGTGTCCGAGGCCGACGCGATCCTGGGCGGCGCCGAGAGGGATCCCGAGACCCCCGCGCGCCGGCGGGCCCTGGCCGCGGCCGAGGCCCTGGGCGGTGGCGGGCGCGACGTGGTGGTCACCGCCGGCGCTGCGGGCGCGGCCTCCTCGACGGCCGCGGGCCTTCGCTGGCAGGACTCGCCCGCAGTCGTGGTGAGGAATCCCACCGCCAGCGGCGACGCCTTCATGGCCGCCTATCTGTGCGCCGGCCGGGCGGCGCTGCGCGAGATCGCCGACCCGCTGAGGGCAGGGGTGCTGGCGGGGGCCGCGAACGCCCGCTCGCCGATGCCGGAGGCGCCAGCGCAGTCGGTCCTCGAACTCGCAGCCAAGGCCCGGCCCGCCGAGCACTGACGCGCCCGGGCGCCTAGGTGATTAGTTCCAAAGGAACCCCATTATGGGCGATTCCGCAGACCTTCGGAGTGCGCGACGAGGCCGGGTATCTGCCACCTGCTAGGGGAGTCGCTCTCCGGTTTGCTCGTTGAACAGGTGCAGTGCGGCCGCGGGGAAGTGCGGCTTGAGAGGCTCGCCCACGCGGGGCCGCGGAGTCGAGGCGTCGAGCCGCAACACCAGCTGCGCGTCCAGCCGCCTGGTCTCGATGTCGTCGCCGTCGGCGGAGTCGGGATCGTCGTCGGCATTGAACACCGGGGCCTTGAAGCCCGCATGGACCAGGACCTCGGATCCGAGCGACTCGATGAGCTTGGCCGTCGCGCCGGCCCGGGAATCGGTCCGCAGCTCCACGTCGTGGGGGCGGATGCCCACCACGACAGGACCGTCGCCGCAGCGCGCCAGCACAGTGTCTTGGAGGTCCTCGGTGCTGTAGTCCATGGCCTCGATGCCCATCTCGAGGCGCCTCGAGCCGTCGTCGGGAGTGGTGACAGACCCGTGGTACAGGTTCATCGACGGGGTTCCGATGAAGCTCGCGACGAACACGTTCACCGGGCTGTCGAACAGCTCGTCGGGCGGGGCCACCTGCTGGAGGACGCCGCGCCGCAGGATGGCGACCCGGCGGCCCATGGTCATGGCCTCCACCTGGTCGTGGGTCACGTGCACCATCGTGGTCTGAAGCTCCTGTTGCAGAGCGACGATCTCGGCCCGCATCATGACCCTCAACTTGGCGTCGAGGTTCGACAGGGGCTCGTCCATCAGGAACACCTGGGGCTCGCGCACGATGGCCCGGCCCATCGCCACCCGCTGGCGCTGCCCGCCCGAGAGCTGGCCGGGCCGCTTGTGCAGGTGCTCGGTGAGTTCCAGCATCTGGGCCGCGGCCGTCACCCGCTCGTTCACGACAGCCTTGGGGACTCCCTTGATCTTGAGCCCGAAGCCGAGGTTGCGCCGCACGTCCA
Organism: Candidatus Aldehydirespirator sp.; assembly: GCA_965220645.1. Taxonomy (GTDB): domain Bacteria; phylum Actinomycetota; class Acidimicrobiia; order Acidimicrobiales; family Aldehydirespiratoraceae; genus Aldehydirespirator. Next base: position 730,983 of record OZ244836.1, read on the forward strand.
TGTGGGGGTAGAGGGCGTAGTTCTGGAACACCATGGCGACGTCGCGCTCGCGCGGCGACACGTCGGTGACGTGCTCTCCCCCGATGAGGATCTCTCCCTCGGTCGGCGTCTCGAGGCCCGCGACCATGCGCAGCGCGGTCGACTTCCCGCAGCCTGAGGGCCCGACCAGCACCAGCAACTCGCCGTCGTCGATGGCCAGATTGAGGTCCGAGACCGCGTCGATGCCCCCTTCGAATGTCTTCGTTATCGACTCGAAAGCAACGGAGGCCATCTGTGTCGCTCCTCTTCGGTGTCGGTTGGGGACTACAACTGCACGTAGGCGGGCACGCCCCTGGGGGCGTCGGGGTTGAGGCCCTTGGCTATGCCGCGCCGCAGGCCCGCGAGCTGGGCGATGACCAGCCGGGCGATCGAGGCGGCATGCCCGGAGGCGGCCCGGGGGGTCTCGATCGTGCAGCGCGGATCGGGCCCGACGGTGGCGACGTAGGCGCCGCAGGCCTCGATGTCGGCGGCGACGGCCAGCTCGCGGGGCAGGCCGGACCCGCACAGCACCAGGGCGGCGCTGCGAGCGTCCGCGAGCGAGATCGGGCCGTGGCGGAAGTCGAGCACCGGGAATGCCTCGCAGAACGTGCTCGACATCTCCTTCATCTTTAGGGCGCCCTCGCAGGCCAGCCCGTAGTCGAGCCCGCTGCCGAGCACGTAGATAGCCTCGAGGGACGGATCCGCGAGCCGCTCGATCACCGGCCCGGCCTCTGACATGAGTGCCTCGCCCATCTCGTCGACGCCCCGGAACACGGCCTCGGCGTCGCGGCCGGCCGCGCTGAGCTGAGCGGCCAGGGCCGCCAGGATCATGCTTGTGAAGGACCTCGTCTGGACCACAGACTCCTCGGCGGCGAACTCGACGCAGACTGCATCGTCGGATATCTCGCACAGGCGGCTCGACGGGCTGGCCGTGACCGCGATGACCGTCGAGCCCGCCCTCTTGGCCCGAAGGCAGGCCTGGATCGTCTCGGTGGTCTCCCCCGACCGGGAGATGGCGACCACCGTCTCGGCCCAGAGGGCGTCCGCGTCCGCGGCCAGCCAGACCTCCGAGGCCGCCTCGGCCCACGCACCGGTGGGGAGGCTCTGGCGGTGCGCGGAGGCCAGCGCCCGGGCGAGGTGGGCGGTCGATCCGCATCCCGTGTACAGGGTCGTTCCGGCGACCAGGCGCTCCTGCAGCCGGGCCGCGGCCATCCCCGTCTCCACTGCCTTGGGCCACAGCCGGGGCTGGGACGCGATCTCTGCCGCGGTGACGGCCCCGGGTTCGCCGCCGCGGGCTGGAGCTTGCGGCCCGGTCATGCCGCGCTCGTCTGGGCGCGCGGCGGGGCGATGACGATGCCGAGCGCTTCGAGCCGCCCGAGCTCTTCGTTGTTGCGGCTCGCGTCGGTGATGAGCAGGTCGGCCGCGGTCGCCGGCCCCACCGCGATGGGAGCGACGCGGCCGAGCTTGTGGGCCTCGGCCACCACCACCAGCCTCGGGGCCAGCTCCAGCAGCACCCGGTCGGTGCCGGCCTCGGGAGCGAACGTGTGCGAGATGCCCGAGTCGGCCGAGATGCCCTGCACGCTGATGAACGCCGCCTCGAAGGGCATCTGGCGCAGCGTGTTCTCCGCGATCGGGCCGATGAGCGACATCTCTCCCTTGCGGAACGCTCCGCCCGTCATCACGATGTTGATGCCCGGCGAGGCCGCCAGCTCGGAGGCGACGTTGTGGGCGTTGGTGATGACGGTCAGCTCGTGGCTGCCCAGCAGGCACTCCGCCAGACAGGCCATGGTGGAGCCGCTGCCGATGAAGATCGTCGCGCCGGGGTAGATCTCCTCGGTGGCCCGCCTCGCGAGCGCCATCTTGGCCGCGGCGTTCTCGCGGCGGCGGGCGATCACCGGCGGCTCGCTGTCGTCGTTGAAGCTGACCCCGCCGTGCATCCGCTCGAGCCCCGACGCGCCGCTCAGCTCCTGAAGGTCCCGCCGTATGGTGGCCTCGCTGACTTCGAGGCGCTCGGCGAGTTGCCTCACGGTCATCTGGCCGTGCTGGCGCAAGAGATCCCGCAGCGCCTTCTGGCGCACACCCTTCATGGTCGGCTCCGATGCCGGCCCGGTCCTGCCGATCCTGCCGGTCCTGCCGGTCCTGCCGGTCCTGCCGGTTCTGCCGGTCCTGCCGGTTGTATCGGTTCTGCCGGTCCTGCCAGCAGTCTCGGCAGCTCTCTCGGGTCGAGGACCTCGCCCCGCAGGCGCGCTTCCTCGGCGGCGAAGGCCACCCGGTGGCTGTTCAGCGCCTCCTTGAAGACAGCCGGCCCGGCCTCGGTGGGGCTGGCGATCTCGCCCAGGAAGAAGTCGACCATGGCGCCGTCGCCGCCGGCATGGCCCGCGTTGATCCCCGGCCCCGAGAAGCCACGAGAATCGAAGCCGGACGAATAGAAGCGCCTGCGGCGGTTGCGGAACGAGTAGATCTCCACTCCGCTCTCTGTGACGGTGGCCTCGCCCCTGGTGCCGGAGATCACGGAGTGACGGCCGCGCGACTCGGTGAACGCCGTCACCGTGATCGAGGCGGTCTCGCCTCCGCTGAAGAGCAGGGACGCGACTTGGGTGTCGATGACGTCATTGTCGCAGTTGTACACGCATTGTCCGAATCTGGTGTGCTCCAGCGCATGCTGGACTGCGGCCACGGTCGCATCCTCGGCGATGGTCGACACCGGATGGGAGAAGTCGCCCGCATTCGCCATGTCGAGATAGATGGACCTCGCGTCGTAGACACAGTCCACGCCGCAGTCGATGCAGCGGTCGGCGGCGCCCTCGGGACGAAGCTCGGGCCGGAAATGGTTGAGGGCGCCGAACGACGACACCGCCACGCACTCCGACCCGATCAGGTGCATCACCCAGTCCACGTCGTGGCAGGCCTTGCTCACCATGAACGGCGCAGCAGCAGAGGTGGACCGCCAGTTGCCCCTCGTGAAGGAGTGGGCGAAGTGCCAGAACCCGACCGGCTCGAGGTGGTGGATGTTGACGATCTCGCCCACGGCGCCCTCCGCGATCAGGCTGCGAAGCACGCGGGTGTAGGGCGCATAGCGCAGCACATGGGCGACGAGGATGGGCGGCGCGCCCTCCGGCAGCCCGTCTCGAAGCCGGGCGCACTCGGCCCATGTGGGGCCGATCGGCTTCTCGAGGAGGATGGGCGCCCCGAGCGGCGCGAATCGCAGCGCCGGGTCCACGTGCAGGTCGTCCATGGTGGCGATGACCACGCCGTCGACTTGGCCCGGGGCCAGCTCCAGCGAGTCCCAGCTCGCGGCCTGGCGGCCCTTCGGAATGCCGAACCGCTCGCCGAAGCGCTCGCGCCTGACGTCGTCGGGCTCGGCCACCGCTGCGATCACCGCTCCCGACGCCGCCGCCAGCGATGCGTAGGTCTGGCCGCGGTTGCCCGCGCCGATGACCGCCAGTCGGGGCGCGCGCCGGTGCCCGCTCATCCCTTGAGCCCCGTCAGGGTGATGCCCCGGATCAGGTGCTTCTGGGCGATGGCGAAGACGATCAGGAGCGGCACGATCGACGTAGTGGCGGCCGCCATCATCAGACCCCACTCCTGGATGTAGCCGGAGGCGAAGAGGAAGATGCCGACGCTGATGACCCTCCGGCTGTTGTCGGTGGCGGCCACGAGCGACCAGAGGAACTCGTTCCAGGAGTAGAGGGCCACCAGCAGCCCGAAGGCGGCGATGTGGGCCCGGGCCGCGGGCAGGCCGATGTGCCAGAACACCCGCCAGGGCCGGCAGCCGTCCAGCTTGGCCGCGTCTATCAGATCCCTCGGCAGCGTGAGGAAGAACTGCCGGAACAGGAACACGCCGAACGCCGACCAGATGGTCGGCACGACCAGCCCCGCGTAGGTGTTAACCCAGCCCAGGCGGCGGATGATCACGAAGTTGGGGACGAGCGTGACCGGCGGGGGGATCATCAGGATCAGCAGCACGGCGATGAACAGGATCGTCTGGCCCTTGAACCTGAAGCGGGCGAAGGCGTACCCGGCGGTGGCCGCCAGAGCCACCTGGGCGACGACCCGCATGACGGTGACCACGACAGTGTTCCAGTAGAACGTGGCGAAGGGGACCCGCTCGAAGATCTCTATGTAGTTGTCCCAGTTGAAGTCCTTGGGGACTATGTTGAGTCCCGCCCGGAGATACTCGGTGGACCCCTTCAGCGAAGTGGAGACCATCCACACGAACGGCATCACGTAGATCACCGCCAGCGTTGCCAGCACCGCGTGCAGCAGCAGGCGCGGGCCGTGGCGCCGGACCATGCCCGCGGCGGCGGCGCCGAGGCGTGGCAGGCGTCGAGCGGGATCGGCGAGCATCGCGGGCTCATTCATAGTGGACCCACTTCTTCTGCATCCTGAACTGGATCGCGGTGAACGCCAGGATCACTGCCAGCAGCAGCAGCGACGCCGCGGCGGCCCTGCCCATCCGCAGGCTCTCGAAAGCGCTCTGGTAGATGTCGAACACGACGGTGCGGGTGGAGTTCAGCGGTCCCCCGGTCGGGGTGAGGATGATGACCGCGTCGAAGGTCTGGAAGGCGGCGATCGACCCGGTGACGAACAGGAAGAACAGCGACGGCGACAGCAGCGGCAGCGTGACGTGGCGGAAGCGCTGCCAGGGTGTCGCACCGTCCACGATGGCGGCCTCGTAGTACACCTCGGGAATGTTCTGAAGGCCGGCTAGGACTATCAGCAGGAACAGGCCGCTCTGGCGCCAGACCTCCATGGCCATCACCGCCCAGAGCGCCGACCCGGGCCGCGAGAGCCATTCGACCCGGTCCACGCCGAAGGGGCTGAGGAGCTGGTCGAAGAGCCCGGTGTCGGGCGCGTACAGCCACCGCCACACGATGGCCGAGGCCACCGGCATGGTGACCAGCGGCAGGAAGAAGGCGAGCCGGTAGATGCTGCGGAACCGGATCTTCGAGTTCAGCGCTACTCCCAGGCCCACGACCAGCACGATGGTGAGCGGCACGCCGATCAGGGTCAGCTTGGTCGTGTTCCACAGCGCCTTGCGGAAGACCTCGTCGCCGATCAGGTAGCGGTAGTTCTCGAGCCCGAGCCACCTCGGGGGCTTGAGCAGGTTGTAGCGGGTGAGGCTGAAGTAGGAGGCCGCGCTGATGGCTATGTAGTAGAAGACCGCGATCCCGACGATGAAGGGCGCGAGGAAGTTGAAGGCCCAGATGCGCTCGCCCCTGGAGGCGGCGTCACGGCGCCGCTTGGAGGCCGGATTCTCGGATGCTCCGGTGATGCTGATCATTGCTTGGGCCGCACCGTCTGGGTTGCTGGGCTTCTAGGTTGCTCGGCGTCCAGCTTGCTCGACTGGGCGCAGGTGGCCGGATAGTACCGGCAGCGCTGCGCGGCCCCCGCCGGACCATGGGAGGGGGGATCCGGTTGGGGCCGCACGCGCCGCCGGACGCCGGGCCTGTGCGTCACTCGGGCCGGCCGAGCGACGCACAGGCCCTCTTGGTCGTGGCCGGACGAGTGCCTAGCCGGTGAACCGGTTGTCGTCTATGTAAGCGTCGGCGGCCGCGGCGATCTCGTCGCACGCTTCGGGGAACGTATAGTTGCCGCGGAAGGTGTCCTGGATCGCCGGACGGGCCGCCTCCCAGTACCACGACGCGGGAGCGACGGCCACGGGGAACGGCTTGGCGTACTCGACTTCGTCCAGCAGCACCTGCACGTTCATTCCGTCCTCAGCGAAGCCGTCGAGCCACACCTGCTGCGTCCCGGCGTAGGACGGGATCACCGTTCCGATCTCGGCCTGGATGAGGTGCGCCTCCTCGGTGGCCACGAACTTCAGGAACTCCCACGCGGCATCATGGTGTTCGCTGCCGGACGGGATTCCCCATGCCAGCCCGTGGATGGTGTTGCCGCGCTGCTTGCCTGAGGGAAGCGGCGCAACGTCGATGGCGAACTCCGAGTCGGCGTAGCTGCGGGCCGCCCAGGAGCCGTCCTGCATCATTGCGATCCGCCCACCGGCGAACAGGCCCCAGTGATGGTCCACGTCCTGGGTGATCTGGTCTGGCGCGGTGCCGTCGGTGTGGAAGCTGTAGAGGAACTGGAGCGCCTCACAGGCTGCGGGCTCGTTGAAGAGCGAGTGGGTGCCGTCCTCGGATATGGCCTCGCCACCGTTCTGGCGGATCAGGTTGAGCTCGAACTCCTGGATGGACGTGCCCCCGGCGTAGCCCCACACGTCGTCGGTGGTGAGCGCGGCCGCGGCCGCCGTCAGGTCGTCCCAGGTCCAGGTCTCGTCGGGATAGTCCAGTTCCGCCGCGTCGAACAGGTCGGTGCGGTAGAACAGGCCGACCGTGTCGAAGTCCTTCGAGATGCCGTACAACTCGCCGTCGAGGGTGTAGGAGTCGACGAGTGCCTCCGGGAAGGGCGAGAGGTCGACGCCGTCGCGCTCGACGAGGTCGGTGATCGGCAGCAGGGCGTCGTTCAGGGCCAGGTCCGGGTAGTTCGGGACGTTGATCCACATGAGGTCGGGCGGGTCGCCGCCGGCGATCTGCGTCTTGACGACGGTCCAGTAGTCCGCGGGGATCACCTCGACGTTGATCGAGATGTTCGGGTTGTCCTCCTGGAAGGCCTCGATGATCTGCTCGTGGAGCTCGACCTGCCTGTCGTCCCAGATCACGAGGCGCAGCTCGACGTCCTCCATCGGCTCGCTGGGTGCTTCGGTCGTGGCGGGCGCCTCTTCGCCATCCACGGGCTCGGTGGCCTCGTCGGGTTCGGCGGGCGCTTCGGTCGTCGTCGCTACGGGCTCGGCGTCGTCTTCATCGTCGCCGCAGGCTGCGGCCAGGAGCGCGAAGGCGAGCAGCAGCCCAACTACGGCCCGGATTCTCTTTGTCTTGGTTGTCATGTTCCCTCCTTGGGGTCGCGGCTTCCCTCCTTGGTGACCGCTGCGCCGGCGACCTTAGCAGCAATGAGCAAAGACGTGCAAGAACAATCATAAATAAGCAACCCGAATCATCTGACGTGCGAGCCGTCGGCGGCGATATCCCCCAGCCGCTTCCTGTCAGTTCTAAGGCTGGCATCGCAGGCTGGGTATTTCTGGGACGACATACCGCGCAAATATCGCATCAATCAGCGCGCAAACATAGTATCCGCAGCGGCTGGACGCTATGTTCGAAGCTGTGGGCAGCTATCGCCGCCGTCTCGTCGACCCCCTTCTGACAGAGTTGCTTCTCGAGTTGCCCGCGCTGATGCTCGTCTGTCGGCGGCCATGAGATCCTGCCCAGTGGCGGCCATGTAGCTGCCCGCTGGCGGCCAACAGTTCTGCCCAGCGGCGGCCAACAGAACTGCCCGCGTTGAAGTCCATCTCCCGTCGGGGTCCACCTCGGCGGGGTGCTCCTCCTACTCGAATGGCCGGTCACGACAACCGTGACCATCGAGCAGGAGGAGCGAGTGAAGTCTCGCGAGGAAATCATGAACATGTTGGAAGCGTTCGACCTGTGTGGGTCGTTGCGTGGCGCCGGTGAGCTGGCCGGGGTGTCTCATCACACCGTGGCCCGCTATGTCGCTGAGCGCGACGCCGGCGAGCTGGCCGGCGACGGGCCACAGCGCAGGGGGCGGATCATCGATCCGTGGCTGCCGAAGATCGAGGAGTGGGTGGAGCGCTCCTGTGGCAAGATCCGCGCCGACCGGGCCTTCGACAAGCTGAAGGCGTTGGGGTTCACCGGTTCAGAACGCACGGTGCGCCGGGCGGTGGCGGAGGTGAAGGCCAACCATCGCCGTGGTCGGCGGCGGGTGTATCGGCCGTGGATCCCTGAGCCGGGCATGTGGGCGCAGTGGGACTGGGGCGCGGGCCCGGTCATTTCTGGGCGAAGGACGAATCTGTTTTGTGCGTGGCTGGCGTGGTCGAGGTTCCGGGTGGTGATCGCGACCTGGGACCGCACCCTGCCCACGGTGATCGCCTGTGTCGACCGTGCCATGAGGGCTCTCGGTGGCGCGCCGACGTATTGGCTCACCGACAACGAGCGCACCGTCACGATCGACCACGTCGCCGGGGTGCCGGTCAGGCATCCGGAGATCGTCGCGGTCGGCGGTCACTACGGGATCACGGTGGCGACGTGTGTGCCGGCTGACCCGGAGTCCAAGGGCGGGTCAGAGGCGACGGTGCGGGTCGCCAAGGCCGACTTGGTGCCAACCGACGCCAACCTGCGCGGCGACTACACCAGCTGGTCCGAGCTGGTCGAGGCCTGCGAGGCGTTCACCGCTGAGGTGAACGCCCGGGTCCATCGGGTGACCCGGCGGCCGCCGGTGGAGATGCTCACTGAGGAACGGCATCGGCTGCACGCGCTGCCCGAGGCCCCCTACACGGCGGCGCTGGGGGAGACCCGGAAAGTCTCTTGGAGCTCCACGATCAGCTTCGGCGGCGTGACCTACTCGGTCCCGCACACCCTCGCTGATGAGACGGTGTGGGTGCGCGTCGACGGCGACCAGGTCGTCGTCACCCACTGCGCCCTGTCAGGACCTGTCGAGGTCGCCCGCCACCAGCGTTCGACACCTGGGCATCCCATGATCGACGACGCCCACTACCCGCCGCGCCCCGCTGGGCCGCTCGGGCGGCGCCCGAAGCCGACGAGCGCGGCCGAGGCCGAGTTCCTCGCCATCGGAGACGGCGCCCGCACCTGGCTCGTTGAAGCCGCCGCCGCGGGCACGAGCCGCATGAAGGTCAAGATGGCCCAAGCCGTCACCCTTGCCCGACTCCACGGCACCGAGCGGCTCGACTGGGCGCTCGGCCACGCCGCGATGTTCGGCCGCTTCGCAGACGGCGACCTGGCCTCGATCTTGGCCGCCTATCCGCCCGGACAACGCCGGCGCGCCGATGACGTGCACTCGCTGCAGCCCGGCACCGCCGCCTGGGGCCGCCTCGGAGGCGACCGATGAGCCCAGCACCCATCGTCGAGGTCGTCGACCTGCTGCGCACCCTGCGCCTGCCCCACATGCGCGCCGCGGCACCGGAGCTGTTGGCCACCGCCAAAGCTCAGCGCTGGGACCCGGCCGAAGCAGTCAAGGCGCTGCTCACCGAGGAGCTCGCCGGCCGCCAAGCGTCCTCGATCCGGGCCCGGCGCAAAGCGGCCGGGTTCCCCACCGGCAAGACCTTCGACGCCTGGGACGAGACCGTGTCATCGATCCCGGCGCCGACCCAGCGGGCGCTGCGCACCCTGGAGTGGATCCAACGTCACGAGAACCTCGTCGTGTGCGGACCATCAGGCACCGGCAAGACGCACTTCCTTGAAGCGCTCGGACAGGCCGCCGTCGATGCCGGCCACAAGGTCTCCTGGTTCAGTCTCGAGCACCTCGGAGCGCTCGTGCGTCGCCACAGCGCCGACGACACCGCAGCCAAAGCGATCCGACGGATCATGCGAGCCGACGTCATCGTGATCGACGACATCGGCCTGCTCCCGGTCACAGCCGAGACCGCCGAGGCGCTCTACCGCGTTGTCGACGCCGCCTACGAGAAACGCTCCATCGCGCTGTCGAGCAATCTTCACCCGGCCAAGGCGCACAGGTTCGGTCGAACGTGTGCAAGGTCGCGCCTGATGTTCATAGGTTCGAGCTGTGGAGGCGTCCGGCGTCGACGTCGTCGGCTAGGTAGTCGAGGAGCCCGTCAGCGTTCATGGCGAGGGCCTCGGCGACGAGTTTGACGTCGAGGCTGTGGAGCAGCTCGACGAGCCGGGTTGCCCGCAGTTTCTTGATCCTCACGCCGGTGTCGTCGAGGACGTGAGTCATGTATGCCGGCGATGGAGGAGTCAGCCGTGGCCGGGTCATTTTGGTCACGATCAGATGCGGGTTCCGGGTCCTTTGCGAGTCGTGGTGTTGCAGGCATCGTTGGATCGCTGTGTAGGTGACCGGATCGAGGCTGAGCGGGTGTGGTCGCTGGGCCACGCGGATCGTGCGGTGGTGGTGGTCGATGTCGCTGACGAGCAGCCGGCGGAGTTCGGCGAGGCTGAGCGCGTGGAGCAGGGCGAGCAGCCCGACGAGGGCCTCGTGGGGATGCACGGCGGCGTCGGTGGTCCAGCGGCGGAACAGGCGGCGCTGCTCACCGATGGTGAGCGTCTCGCCGGTGAAGCCTCGTTGGGGTGACAGCACCAGGTCTGTTGTCGGGTCGACGAGCACGATGCGGTTCTTGCGTGCGAAGGCGAAGAACTGCCGCAGCGAGCTCAGCCGCCGACGCCGGTTGGTGGGCTGGGTGTTCAAGAACGCGTCGATGTCGGCTGGCTGCACGGTGGACCAGTCCGTCTTGGAGCGTTCGTCGACGAGGAATCCGGCGAAGTCACGGACGTTGGCCAGGTTGCCCTCGATGGTTGAGTCGGTGCGTGGGCGGGTGCCGGCTCGGATCGCTCGTTGCCGGGACCCGACGAGGCGCTCGCAGAACAGCTCGACTCCAGTTCGGAGCGGCTCGGGGGTGGCGTCGACGCGTCGTTGGCGGCGCCCGGCGGCGAGACGGGCCGGCTGATCGAGTCCGAATGCAAGCCGATGCTCGATGAAGAAGTCCTCCAAGGTCCGCGCGAGCGGACCGGCAGAGCGGCCCGGGGTGCGTGCTCGTTCCAGCACCGCTTGTGGGTGCGGTGACTCGTCGTCGCTGAGCAGCCGCCCGAGGCCGGTCACCAAGACGCTGACCCGACCGATGGACATGCGCTCGGACGCATAGGCAGCGAAGGGCACGATCCACCACGGCGGATCGTCCAGCACACAGGCCAGGTTCTCGGCTTGGTTGATGGCCCGGTCCGGGTGGCGTTGCCAGCAGCGGCTGCAGAGCCCGTTGCTCAACCGCCGCGTCAGCCGGGCGCACTCGCCGCAGGGCCGCGGCGGTTGAGGCTCGGGCTTGGGCCGCGAGCAGGTGCCGCACCAGCCGGTGTGTTCTCGGATCAGGCCCAAGCGGCCACAGCGGCCGCAGGTTTGCTTGGCAGCGGCGGCGTCGCGTCGGCGACGGCAGTGCCGGCACCTGGTGTCGGTGTGGCGGCGCACGATGCCGTCGCAATCGATGCAAGTTCGAGAACAGGTGACGCAGCGGGCGGTGTCGGCTCGCAGGCGCAGGACCCTGCCACAACGCGGGCACGGGCTGCGACGGCTCGCCTCGCGGTCCGCGGCCCGGCAACGATGACACAGGTCGGTGCCGCGCCGGCCGATCCCGCCGCCGCATCGAACGCAGTCACCGATCCTCACAACGGCGGCATCGACCGACCGCGGATCGCTTGGGGCTGTGGTGTCGTGGCCTTCTCAGCCGGCTTGGCCCGACGACACACCGGTGTGGTGTCGACCTCGAACAGATCATTGGGCGTGCACTCCAACGCCGTGCACAACGCCGCCAGCGTGGTCAGTTTCACCTGTGCGGGCTGTTTGGTCAGCAACGCCGACACCGACGCAGCCGACATCGACAATCCGGCCCTCTCGGCCAGCAGTCGGCGCAGCTCGGCACCGGTCCACACGTCTCGTTGCGCGGCCGCCATGCGCAGCTTCCATTGCACGTTCACGACTCGTCCTCCTCGCTCAACGTTGCCAGCGTCACCGATGTCGCTCGTCGATACGCGTCCTCGATGAAGGTCGCCGACGGGGTCACGTAACGCATCGTTGTTCCCACATGCCAGTGCCCCAGCATCTGTTGGATGGCCACCAAATCGACGCCGCGCTCGTAGTTGTGGGTCGCGCACGCGTGACGCAGACCATGAGGCGTGAACCGTTCAGTGTCGGGCCGGTCCTCGAGTTCGAGCAGGCGGCGCAACCGGTTGCGGACCGTGCCCCGATGCAACACGCCGCCGCCCTCGTCACAAAACAGCGCCTTCGAGTCGGCCGTCCGCGGCCGGACATCGTCGAGATACCAGCGCAGCACCAAGTCGAGCTGATCCAGCATCGGCACCCACCGCGGTCTCGGGCCCGACCCGCGAGCGCCCTTGCCGAACCGAACGTGGATCTTGCCGAACGGCCCCCGATCAAAATGCAGATCGGCCCGCTGCAGCGACGCTGCCTCATCAGCACGCAGCCCGCAGTGATACAAGGTCCGGAACAACGCGTAGTCCCGACCCGCGGGCGCGTACTTGCGGGCCGTCGCGACCCGTTCCCGCAAGAACGCAAAGAACTCGCCCATCCTCTCCGGGGTCGGCGGCGGCCGCGTCGACGCCGAGTCGTTGCCGACATGGCGGGCCGCGTTGAACTCATCGACCGGGTCCTCCAGCACCACCCCGAAGGTCGCCTCGATCTCCGCAGCCTTGCGGGCCACCAAGAACCGATGGAAGTCCTTGAACGCCTGCACATACCCCCGCCGAGTCGACGCCGCCGCACCCCGGGCCACCAACTCTCCAACAACACGGTCAACGTCCTCGGGCCCAGCCTCCCACGCCGGCACCGCCAACAGATCCAAGAACCGCTCCAACACACCCACGCCGTTCTCGATCGTCACCGGGCTGAACCCCCGCGCTGTCCACGACGCCACGAAACCGTCCACGCACACCGCCTGGAACGACTCCCCGTCCAGTTCGCTCGGCGACGCTGCCGCCGCCCCGCTGATGACCCGCAGACCAGACCTGCCCACTGCACACCCTCTTCCCGCCACACAAACGAAGGTGGCACCTAACCATCACACGTCACGCCTTGAAGATCACGGACCCCCCACAATCACCCAAAGACCCAGCTAGCAGGCAGTTTCCACGCGATCGAACGTATGCCAGTTCCAAGTGGCTTCGACGAACTCATGCCCAAGACCATCGCCAACGCCACCGTCGACCGGCTGCTGCACCACGCCCACGTCGTCCTCACCGCCGGCGACAGCATCCGCCTCACCCAAGCCACCGCCGGCAAGGGGGTGACGCCACTGACCAACTGAACCCCGGGCAAATCTGTTGGCCACGAACGGGCAGTTCTGTTGGCCACCAGTGGGCAGTTCTACTGTCCGCCACTGGGCAGAACCCACTGGCCATTGACACTCGTCGGCCCGCGGGCAACCGGCAAGACCACAACGGCCATGAGACACGCTCAAACGGTGGTGCGGCTTGATCGGGAAGCCGAGGCGGCTGCATTCCGCGCCGACCCCGATGCTGCGCTACGAGGACTAACCGAACCGGTGCTGCTCGATGAGTGGCAGTCGGTACCTGGTGTGCTCGGCGCGGTCAAACGCGCGGTAGACGAGGCTCGCTCGCCGGGCAGGTACCTGCTGACGGGCTCGGTGCGCGCCGACATCGATGCGAGCACCTGGCCCGGAACCGGGAGGGTGGTCCGCTTGAGCGTGTATCCGCTCACCGTGTCTGAACAGCTCGGATCGCAAACTCGCCCCCTGGTGGATCGGGTACTGGCCGGAGAAGAACTGCGGCCGGCCGGATCGACTCCAGACCTTCGGGGCTACGTCGAACTGGCTCTGCGCGGCGGTTTTCCCGAGCCGGCGCTGGAGCTGTCCGACACTGGGCGAAAACGCTGGCTCGACAGCTACATCGCGTACATCGTCACCCGCGACGCCCTCGGTGTGGAATCGGGCCGAGATCCAGTGCGGCTCTCGCGCTATTTCGAGGCCTATTCCCTCAATTCTGCCGGCGTTCCCAGCGACAAGACGGTCTACGACACCGCCGGCGTCGACAGTCGAACCGCCCGGGCCTATCGACAACTCCTCTAGAACTTGCTGGTCATCGACGAGCTGCCGGCCTGGACGTCCAACCGTCTTGCCCGCTTGGTGAAAGCCCCGAAGCGCTTTCTAATCGATGCGGCGTTGTTGGGATCGGTTACCGGCGCTGATGCCGCCGCAGCGATGCGTGACGGGGACTTGCTTGGCAGGCTGATCGAAACGTTCGCGGTCGCTCAACTGCGCGCCGAGATGCAGAAAGCAGAAGCAAGCGCTCCTGGACTCAACCGGTCAGCGCAACGCCAGGCTGGAGCGTAGGGAGGTTGTTGATGGCGAAGCTGGGAAGGCCGGGGATGTCCAACGAGGATCGGGCGACGTTGTGGAGGTTGTGGTCGCAGGGGTCGTCGTTTTCGGAGGTCTCTCGAGTGATCGGCTATCCGCCGGGGTCGGTCTACACGGTGGTGAAACAGACTGGTGGCTATGTCCCGCCGCAGCGCAGGCGGCGTGACTGTCACCTGACGTCGACTGAACGCGAGGAGATCTCCCGTGGGCTGGCTCGGGGCGACTCGATCCGCGCGATCGCTGATCAGCTCGGTCGGGCGCCGTCGACGATCAGCCGAGAGATCACCCGCAACAACGGGCGCGGCATGTATCGGGCGGTCGATGCCGACGATCGAGCGTGGCGACGCGCTCGACGCTCGAAACGCTGCCTGCTGGCTCGCCAGCCAGCGTTACGGGACTACGTCGCTGATCGGCTCGCTGCAGACTGGTCGCCCGAGCAGATCGCCGGGGTGCTAGCCAAAGAGCAGCCGGTGGGCGAGGGAGTCACGGTGTCGCACGAGACGATCTACAAGTCGCTGTTCGTGCAGTCCCGAGGCGTGCTGGGCAAGGAGTTGCAGAAGCATCTGCGGACTCGGCGCCCAACGCGTCGCAACCTGCGCAACACCGTCACGGGCCAGTGGCGGTCCCAGATCCGAGATGCGGTGTCGATCAGCGAGCGGCCCGCGGAGGTCGAGGACCGGGCGGTGCCGGGCCACTGGGAAGGCGACTTGCTGCTCGGCCGGCACTGGACCCAGATGGCCACGATCGTGGAACGCTCGACGGGCTACGTCGTGCTCGTCCAGCTCGACGGCCGCGACATGAACACCGTCACCGCCGGCATCGTCCGCGAGATGAACCGGTTGCCGGCACATCTCCGCAAGACGCTCACCTGGGACCGCGGCATGGAACTCGCCGGACACCAAGACATCAGCATCAGCACCGACCTCGCCGTCTACTTCGCGGACCCACGCAGCCCATGGCAACGCGGCACCAACGAGAACACCAACGGCCTGCTGCGCCAATACTTCCCAAAGGGTCACACCATGAAGCACCTCACCCAACACGACCTCGACGATGTCGCGGTCAAGCTGAACACCCGACCCCGCAAACGACTCGGCTTCGACACCCCCGCAGCCAGGTTCGATACCCTGTTGCGCTGACCGGTTGAGTCCAGGCTCGCCTTTTTCATCTACGAGACCGGCAAGGTCGCCATGAGATCGATGTCATTGTCGAAATCGGTGGGCGGAAGCTGCTAGCCATTGAAATCAAAGCTACGAGCGCGCCGCGGGTCTCTGATGCTCGGCATCTTCAATGGCTCCGAGACGCGGTGGGCGACCAGTACCTCACGGGCATCGTGCTTCATACCGGTCCCCGGAGTTTCTCATTGGCTGACGGCATCATGGCCGTGCCGATCAGCACTTTCTGGAGTTGAGGGGCGACCGCCGAGCACCTGACAATGCCCGTGGCAGCTTGTCGCGGGGCAGAGGGCCGATTGGCGGACGACCAGCTCGAAGGGCATGACTTCGCGGCGTCCGGACAAGGGTTCGTCGGCAGCTAGCCGTTGGAACAGCATCTCGGCTGCCCTGCGGCCGATGTTCTCCTCGAACTGGGCGATCGTGGTTAGCGCGGGGTGCACGTGGCGTGCCATCGGAATGTCGTCGAAACCGACGATGGCGACGTCCTCTGGTACCGCCAGTCCCGCGTCGCGTGCCGCCCTGATGGCGCCGATGGCCATCAGGTCGCTGGCCGCGAAGACGGCCGCGGGGGGATCGTCGAGTTCGAGCAGTTCGCGCATGGCTTGGTGGGCGTCGTCCTCTCGGAACTCGCCGCCCAGCACGATGGAGGGGTCGAGGCCGATGCCGTGAGCCTTGAGCGCTTCCATGTAGCCCTTCTCCCGTTGCTGCTGTGGCGGCGTGTTCTGCTGTCCTGCGAGCATCCCGATGCGGGTGTGCCCGAGTCCGATGAGGAATGAGACTGCCTCGCGTGCGGCCGCGACATCGTCGATCCGGATGCTGTCGAGAGGCTCGCCAGCGATATCAGTCGGCATCATCTTGGGGCCCTGCACAACTACCGGCACACCCAACTTGAGGATGGGCATGAAGTCGTGGGCATCCAAGTGCAGCGGAGTGATCACCAGCCCATCGGCTCGGCCTTCGAGGACGAGATCCAGGATCTTGTGTTCCTTCGCCTCAAGCCGGTCTGTGTTGTAGAAGGCGACGTCGTAGCCGTTGGACTCGGCGACGGCCTGCAGCCCCTTCACGAAGGAGGTATGGAACGGATTGGTAATGTCGGGCACGACGCAGGCGATGAGGTGCGTGCTCTGGGTTCGCAGCGATCTGGCTGTGTGATTCGGGACGTAACCCAGTTCCTCAATGCTCTCTCGCACGCGTTTGCGAGTCTCTGCAGCCACTGGGACGTTGGAGTTGTCGTTCAGGACATAGGAGACCATCGCCTGTGAGACTCCGGCTCGCCGGGCGACGTCGGCCTGAGTGGGACGCCTTCTCATCCCGACTGAGGGGGACCCGGTGGTGAGTCCGGGTGTTATGGGTGTGTTGGTTGGTGTTGTTGGGTCCAGTGGTCAGCGTAGGCGGCGGGGGTGAGCCCGGCGAGGGATTGGTGTGGCCGGTCGGTGTTGTACTCGATTCTCCAATCCTCGAGCACGACTTGGGCTTCGAGGAGGTCGGCGAAGTCTTCTGTGTTGAGGCATTCGTCTCGGAGGCGTCCGTTGAAGGACTCGATGTAGGGGTTCTCCCAGGGCGAGCCTGGCTCGATGTAGGCGGTGTGGGTGCCCCAGATTCTGCACCAGTCGCGTAGCGCGGCTGAGACGAGTTCGGGGCCGTTGTCCATGCGCAGGTGAGCGGGGGCCCCGCGCCGGTGCACGAGGCGCTCGACGGCGTCGACGACGCTGTCGGCGTTGATGCTGTGGGCGGCGCCAACGCAGAGGGCCTCGCGGGTGAACTCGTCGACGATGTTGAGCAGCTTGATGCGGCGCAGGTCGGAGGTCTCGTCGAACTGGAAGTCCAGGGCCCACACGTCGTTGGGGGCTGCAGCTCTCAGCCGAGCGGCGGTGCCGTCTGTGAGCCGGCGCCGCTTGGCTTTGCGCTGCGGTGGGCGTTGCAGGCGCTCGTCTCGCCAGATGCGCCGTGTGCGCTTGGGGTTGGTCACCAGTCCCTCGCGGTGCGCCACCGCATGCGCCTTGCGCCACCCGAGGCGGGGATGGCATCTAGCGAAGTCCCGCAGATGTTCACGCAGGCGCCCCTCAGCGTCATCGGGGCGCGCTTTGGGGCGGCGCTGGGTGGAGCGGTGTTGGCCCACCACACGACACGCCCGGCGCTCAGAGACCCCGAACCGCACCTGGACGCGCTCCACCGCGATCCGCCGACGGTCCGGGGTCACCATTTTCCCTCGGCCAGCTCCTTGAGCATCGCCTTGTCCAGCTCGGCCTCCGCAAGAAGCTTCTTCAACCGGCCGTTCTCGACCTCCAGCTCCTTGAGGCGCTTCGCGTGGCCCGGGCTCATCCCCGCATAGGCACGGCGCCAGCGATGCCAGGTCGACTCGGTGATCTCCAGATGGCGCAGAACCTCGGTGAGGTCACTGCCCGAGCTGAGCATCCGCTCGCCCTCACGGACCTTGCGGACCGCCTGCTCGGGGGTATGCCTGTTCCTCTTCATTGTGGTCATCCTCCCATCCTGGGGGACTCAGACCCACAACACGCGGACTCAAATCAGGGACCCATCTCACCTGCACCTGCTGTTCTCGGCTGAAGCCCTCGCGTCAGGGAACCATTGAAGAGATACTCGGTGAGTCAACGCGGCTTGCTACGGACCTGGCGACGCGGCTGCGTGACCGGGTGTACTTCAAGACCGTTCCAGCGTTGGCTGCTGCTCTCGCCAAGCGCATCGCCCCTCAGCCCACGAACGAAGAACTTGGGGCTGCATATGAACAGGTGGGGGTTACATCGGGTGGTGCCAAGCCCGAGGTCGGACCCCTGCCCTTTGACCCGTGACTGTTACAGCCGTCCAGCAACCAGCGTGCAACTCGCGCGATACCAGTTTACGACGAACTAGTCGCTCGAATAGAGGCAATGATGGTGTTCAGAAACTCTTGAATCGTCTCTATGGGCACGACATGGGCTAGATCCACAATTCGACGTGGATCCGTCGCGTCCGGTTCTTGAATGCTTGCACCTATGGCCATCCCCAGCAACCGGAACGGGGTGCCGTTTTCTGATATGGGTGTCTGCCAAGGGTCTAGGACCACCGGACTGCCGCTGTTGCCCGGATACGTCGATCCCGAGACAAGGATCGTCGGTTGCGCTCCTGTCATCCAGCCTCTGCTTTCGCCAATGACGCCATCGCGCACCACTGAGAAATCCATGTGCGCTGGCCGAAAGCCGCTTGGAAACCCAACAATCAACACACGCGCCCCTTCATATGCCCCCACCGTGTGGGCATTCTCTCTCGTGACCATCACCTCATTGGTCAAGGCAGGACTAACATTCGCGCCTGCCGCGCGCAGTGCTTCAAGCACTGTCAACGATAGGACCGCTATATCCGCGTCGGGGTGGACATGCCAGTCCGAGACATGGAAGGTATGCCCTATCACCTGTCCGTAGAGAGCATCCCCGTTGTTCTCGGCAGCAGCGTTCACCCGAAACGTCGTCAACGCTTGAGGCGGCATGCCTTCAAACAGATGTTTGGTCGTTATGACCCAAATGGGGCCAGTGCGAGTACCATCATCTTTGATGTTCTCG
Source organism: Candidatus Aldehydirespirator sp. (assembly GCA_965220645.1). Classification (GTDB taxonomy): domain Bacteria; phylum Actinomycetota; class Acidimicrobiia; order Acidimicrobiales; family Aldehydirespiratoraceae; genus Aldehydirespirator. The sequence goes on from OZ244836.1 coordinate 749,654, forward strand.
GTGTGAAAGTAGATGAACCCCGTGCCCCTTCTAATAGGTACGGCCGGATCACCAACTTGCAGCAACAGGGCGCTGTCGAGCAACGCCATCATCGGGAGAGGATTCATACTTTATAGCCTTAACATGTTCTTCTACCCAACGCAACCCGTCATGATATTCCAACAGGCCACCACCGCGGTAGGCTAGATAGCCGCGCGCGAAGCCCACCGCAGCATCGTGATCGAACTCACGATGGACCTCAAGGTCGTTGGCACGCACCGTCGAAACGCCGGTCACGCGGTCGTGAATCACTCTTACGAACATGCGTAGACGCTAGCGCGATTATCCCGCCTTCGCGCAAGTTTGACAGGCTTGTCGCGATTTCAGTTTAGCAGATTGCCACTGCGAGTGCCAACTACAAAGCCCGTAACTACACGAATGCAACCTTGCAATGTCGCGAGGGCCGCCGAGTTCGGCCGTCTCCCTGCTTCGGTGAATCCGCAGCCAGCTCCGATCGCGGCTTGCAGCGGCAAGTCCCTCCGCTACCGTCGCCGGGAGGTGCATTAGGCGCCTGCAATCCGACCCGAGACAAGGAGCAGCCCCCGTGGTGTGGTGGGATCGTGAGGATATGGAACGCCGGATGGAGGAGGGCATGCGCTCCAATATGGAAATGGCGTATGCGGCCGACGAGGCAATCATGCGTTTGCTGGCGAGCGGCGAGCACGACGAGGCAACCTACGCCTTGCGCCAGGTGGTCGGGATCCACCGCGCTGAAAGCGCGGACCCGCTGGCTGTGCTGGAGACGCTCGCTCAGACGGAGGCCGTCTCGAAGCGGCGTTCCCTGCATGAACAGCTAGTCGATCTTGCGGAGGTGCTCCAAACCGGTCTGCCCGGGGACACCCTTCGGCGACGGCTCGATCCGTGCAGAGTGGTCCGACGAGGACTTCTTCTTCGGCGTGGAGGACGGCTTTGTGTCGCGGTTCCGTAGAGGCGAGATCCATCACCGATGACGATCCCAGAGGAGTGCCCTCGGACGTGGTGGCGTACCTGAAGGACTGCGCTGCTGGGGTGCTGGACTGGCTCATTGACCTCCAACGCTGCTGCGGGCAGCAGGCGCCGCTGGTCACGCACGACCGGTTCGTGCGCCTCTGCCACTAGGCCACCGGCAGCGAGCCGCCGCAACACGCGCTGGCGCTTGACCCGACCGCCGCAGAGGACCCGCGCACGGCACAGTCCCGGGCACAGCGGGCACAGCACGCTGCCGCCCGGCTTCTGCAGCGACGGCCCCGGCTCTCGCTCGTCGTTGTCCTCGCAGTCGTGACGCCCACAACAGTGTGGAGTTCATGGCAGCTGCTCAGCGATGTGAATCGTTACCTCAGTGCCTGGATCGCCATGGTGATAGCCCTAGCCGTGCGGCTGGCGGTGCCGCAGAACTTCGGTGAGATCGCTGCCGGCGCCCAACATCCGCTCGCCCTCACCTTGCGAACCGCCTGCTCTGGAGTAGGCCCTCGCCGCTTCATTGTGGTCATCCTCCCATCCTTGGGGACTCAGACCCACAACACGCGGACTCAAATCAGGGTCCCACCTCAGTGCCGTTGTGCGTCCCGCAGCGGGGTCTACCTCGATGATCGATGTCGCTCCCCGCGACCCGTTCGCTGCGCCGGTTGCGTCGGCCCTACGCGTTGGGTTCTCGCGTCGTGGCCCGGCTGATGGCGTCGAAGTTGCCAATGTTGAACTTCGCCTGGAGGTGGTCCCTCTCGGCCGCGAGTCTGCCCTGACGGCGGGCCGCGCCGGTTACAGCTTCCAGCGCGCGTCTTCGGGTGGCTGCTCTGGCAGGTAGCCGGAGACGGGCGGCTTGAAGGAGGCGTGCGTGTCCACGACTGGCCGGTAGCGGTTCTCGCCGTCTGGCGGGATCACGATCCGTACTTGCGCCCGGCGGCATTGCATGACGTTGACCCTGTCCGACATTGACCCCACAAGGGGCAGCGGCGTATCGGCGTCTTTGATTTTGGGTCCTGCCACTGCTAGCAGCCGCGGGGCGAGCGGCATCCAGCAGAGCCAGTCCGCGAAAGGCCAGTGTGCGCTGAACCCTGCGTGGCGGGCGCAGCGGAGCACCCCGTCGAGCATACCGAACATGACAGTCGTCTCGCATTCGAGGCAGTCCCCAGGCGACAAGAATGCTGGACCGTCACCGAGGACCAAGACGTCGGTGTCAGACTTCCGCAGTAGCAGACCGCCAGCGGACAACGCCTCGACGAACCGCTCCAACCAGCGGGTCATGTTCCCCGCGAAGTCGGCGCGTGCTCTCTGCACGAGACCATCGGGGGAGCGGACCGCCGCATCGGCAACCTCCTGGGCCTCTTCGACCGTCATGCCGGTCTCCACCAGCACCTGCCGGTAGTCGTCGCTCGTGGCGACCTCGGCGTGCAGTTCGGTGGCCTTGTCGCCGACAATCATCAAGAACCGGCCCAACGTCTCAGAACTGCGAAGCAGATGCAACGCCATCAGCCCGCGGATCGCGTCCCCGCGGTCGTCGTCTATGCCGCTGCCTCCCAGCACCGCCTGTATCGCCTCGCATCCGCGCTTCTCGACCTGGCTCCACTCCCGCTCCGGAGCATCCGCGAACTCGACCGGCACGAACCCGCCGCCCTCGCCGTCCGCGGTCCGGTACATGACCCTCGCCGGGGCTGCCGTCTTGAACCGCGGCCCGTTCCGCAGATCGAAGTACTCAACCCGGTCCTCGCCGGCTCTGCCCCAGCAGCGGATCAAGCACTTGGACACCATGTGCTGATCGACCGGGGGCGAGGGCTGTCGCGCCGTCCCGTCAGTCGCTGCGATGTCCTCGGTCATGTGTCCGCAGAGGCACGCTGACGCCTCTCGCCGTCTGCGAGGAGTCTGTGCTGGCGCCGCGGCCTGTCCCCGCCGCCTTCGCTGTCGCTGCCGTTGTTAGTCATGCGTCATCTGGTTGTGTTGCCGTCTCTCAGGGGATGAGTCATGCCGACGCTGCTCTGGATGATCCTCGGCGCCCATGCCCGGAGCTTGCCTGCCCCCTGACAACGGGTCACCGCTCCGGCAGCGGCAACCGGATCCAAAGCGGCATGTGGTCGCTCACCTTGTGCTCGAACCTGGTCACGAAGTCCGCCCGTTCGCCGGCGTCGAGTTCCATGTAGGGGCGGCCCAGCAGCGCCTCGCTGAACAGGTTGCCGAACTCGAACACGCCGTAGTCGGGTCCTGTTGGCCTGGTTCCCATGTTCGCGTTGTCGGCGTGGGTCGGCAGGCGGGGATCGCGGCTGAACAGGCCGATCTGGTCGAAGGTCTCCGTCAGTCGGGCGTTGGTGCGGAAGACCTCCTGACGGTCCGGGTGGATGTCCAGGAACGGGAAGTTGACGTTGGCTCCCTGCAGTTTGAGGTTGAACGCCTTGATCCTTTCTTCTATCCGTGCCCGGTCGGTCTCGGGGTTGTCGTAGTCCAAGTTCAGGTCGCCCAGCAGGACGAAGTTGGGATAGTAGGCGCTCTTGTTGGCTCTCAGGCGGCTCATGAGCCAGTCAGTCAGCGCGTTGAACTCCTGTCGGCGGTCGCTGATGTAGTCCCCGAAGTACAGGTGAGCGTTGACCGCCATCAACTCGTAGGGCTCGGTGCCGGGATGCCCCGCGATGCGGAACGCCACGCAGAAGGGTTGGCGGATGAAGCTCAAGAAAACCGGCAGATTGAGCTTGGGTTTGGTCTTGCGGCGCCCGGCCTCGTAGTCCGCAAGCTTCTTGGCGTAGGGCTCCATGACAGCGGTGAAGGTCTCGTAGTCACCAGCGATGGAATCGATGACCTTGGAACGGTCATAGGTGACGTCGCTGGCCACCTCCATGCGCTGCACCGTGTTCCAGCGGTAGATGAACCCCAGACGCTCCCCCACCCCGGCCTCGCCGGGGAACACCCCTGTCGCGTCGGAGGCCACCATGCCGAACTCCGGCCCGAGCAGGCCCATCAACCGCCGCAGGCCGCTGAGGTCGTCCATGACCTCCTGAACGGCCAGCAGATCAAAACTGCGACAGACCTCCGCCAAGAACTCCCACGTGTCGGCGCTGCGGCTGCGGGCCGACCCCAGCTTGCGGATATTGAACGAGCCAATGAGCACCGACCCATACTCTCTGCGCGGGAGTCCGTACCGCACCGGGTCCGCTGCCAGCGTCTCCCTGATCCGTCCCCACTCCGCCGACGTGAACTGTGTCGCCATCTCACACTCCAATCGCCGCCGAAGCGCCGACGCCTGCCCCCGTCAATACCGCATTGTAGCCGCCTCCAAGATCACGACGATTCCCCACCGAAGTCGACGGGGGACGACGGCGCCGGATCAACTGCGGCAAACCTGAAACGGCAGCCTCGACACCATCTGCCGGACCACGACCGGAGACCCAACGGGATCGATGGCCGGCCCAAGACGGCGCCGGGACGCCCCCGAGGGAACGGCGACCGGCATTGATGATCGGGACGAACCCCACGATGGGACGCCCGCACCAGCGCCGCCTCCCAATCATTCCACCCCGAATCAAAGACAATGACCTACCACCGCGACGCAACTGCGTTCGCGAGCGTTCCTCTGCGTTCGTGTGCGTTCGCCCCTCGACACCCCGGAGATCCCTCGAGCGCCGAAACCGACCAAACCTCCGTACGAAACATATCGACATGCACCGTCGTCGCAGCAGCGTTCGCGAGCGTTCGTGTGCGTTCCTCGGGCCGCCGCCGACACCAAATCGCGGTGCTGCGACCCGTCATCTTGGTTGCCTACGCAACCCTGTGACCTGGGTGGGCTCTTTAGTGCAAACGTGTGGTGGCCAAACCGCCCCCGAACGCCCACCGCGAACGCTCTACGAACGCAGTTCCTGTCCAAACCACTCCAAGCCCTCGATCACGTCAACCGGACGCCATTTTCCTCTCCCGAACCTGGCAGCAACCAACTAACCGAACGCACTTCCAAGAACCGAACGCAACCTCTGACCCCGCACCCGATCGCCCACCAGCCGCCCTCGGTCCAATTCGAGTCTTCGCAGCGCGCTGGAGTTGACCCGCTCCGCCTTCGCGGGCACGGTCTCGGCGGTCGCCCCCAAGAGGCCGTGCGTAAGCTGGCTGCCACTCCGCGATGAAGCGCTGCCAACAGCGGGAGCGCGAAGACTCCCCACTTCTCGACTCATGGACGACGAGGCTGGCTCAACGCCCAGGAGCGCACCGGCCGGTCGGTACCTGGATCCCTACGCTTGTTCACCCTCCCTCCGCCGTCGGCGGTGATTGGAACTGGGCGGCGCTACGCGTGTCGCGGAAGCAGGAGGTCGCGCTGTTCGGGTGTCATCAGCTGAGTGGTTCGCCGGTTGTGGCTCGGCAGATGTTGTCGAAGTAGCCGCTGTCACGGTCACCGCAGGCGACCCAGCCGCCGTCGTATTCGCCGTCAGCGAACTCGGCCTCGGTGGGGCAGCGGGTCCCTGATTGGCCGCATCGCTGCCAGATGCGCTCATAGAGTTCGGGTGCCTGGGTGGCGTGGCCCTGCTTGCACACTGCCGAGTCGTCCCACTCACGCAGTCGGCGGGCTGACTCGGCTCTGGTGGGGTTGTCCTGCCAGAAGCGCGGATCGTAGCGGGGGTGCCCCGGCGTTGTGATGTAGACACATGCGTGGGTGACGGCGTAGTGCCACACGCCGTCGGGCGAGAATGACATCCGGCCCACCCACACGGGCTCGCCGAAGACCTTGCCCGGCGAGTAGCCGGTGATGGTGCGCCGTCCGTCGGGATATTCGCAGTAGCCGCCGTCGGGGGGCGCGACATTGGTGGGCACGGCCACGCCGTCGACGATGATGTGGGCGTGGTGGTGGGTGTGGGGCTCTAGCCCGCCGCGGTGGTAGTGCAGTGTGTCGGTCAGGAATGGGTGCCTGTGCATCCCCTCGTGGCAGTTGTCGGGGGTGGTGCACACTTCTGGGGTGGGGAGGAGGTCGTCGCAGCTCCCGTGCTGGGGCCGGGAGACCTCAACGAAAGGAGCCCATTCCAGCGGTGGGTCTAGCGGCGGGTGCTGCTGCGGGTATTGGGCGGCGGCCTCTGCAGCCCACCAGCGGGCCTCTGCGGAGGCGTAGGCGCGCCGCATCCAGACTTGGGTTTGGGCGTTGGCCGACAGCTCCAGAATGTTGCCGGGCTGGTCGTGGCTGTCGATCTCATGAGCGAATCTCGCGATCAGCGCAGCAGCGCAGCCCGGACCTGAGCGCAACGGCGAGTTGTGCGCCGGGCTGGCGGCCTCCAGCAGCCTGGCGTAGGTGACGAGCCGACCGGAGGCTTCATCCGCGCCGGCGCGCTCTGCGATCTGTTTGCACCACTCGGGGCCGTGCCAGCCGCCGGGAGCGATCCTGTAGTCGCGGACATGGGCCCACTCGTGGACGACGGTTGCTACATGTTGTAGCCACCATGTGGTGTTCTCCATGTCCGCGATGTTGATGCCAGTCGGGTAGGCGCACGCCGCCGCGTAGGCGCCGCACGCCGCCGCGACGGCGGTGATCGTGACGATGCTGGCTGCGGTGGCGGGGTCCTCACCAGCCAGACGCACCAGGGTGTTCGCGATGAGCTCGCGGGCCGGGCCCGGCAAAGCGTCCAGCCCGTCGCTGGCGCTAGGCACGCCGCCCGCAAGGCGGTGCGGCACATAGTTCGGCAGAGCCATCGCCAGACGGGTCCTCATTTCATCCGCGGTGAGCCCCTCCGGCGTGGGCTCCAAGTCGAACAGGTGGCTCCACCACTGGGGGCAGCCGGCCTCGGGGGGATCATGGGGCCGCTCCGGCGTCCAGCCCGAGCAGTGAGAAGGCAGCGACCAACTGAATGCCGGCGGCAAGGGAACATCGCCCAGCGCCCGGGCCAGCAACGTCGCCATCTGAGCCCGCGTCACCGGCTCGTCGGGGCAGAAGCTCAACGGCTCAACCTTGCAGCCGGCGGTGACGCCGGCCGCGGCTAAAGCGTCGATGCTGGCCTCATGAGTACTGCCCCTCGTGTCAGCGAACCCCGCCGAAGGAGCGGCCTCTAGGTCGAAGGCCCGAACCAGGAACGTCGCCATCTGAGCACGTGTCACCGGCTCGTCGGGGCAGAACCTCAACGGCTCGGCCTGACAGCCCACGGTGATCTCCAGTCCTGCGAGCCGTTCGACGTAGGGCATCCACCACTCATCGGGATCCACGTCAGCGAACCTCGACTCGCTGACCGCAGCCGGCTCGTCACCGTCGAGGGCTCGCACCAGCCAAACCGCCGTCGCCGAACGCTTGATTGCTAGGCCCGGACAGAACATCCCCTCGGCGCACTCGGTGCCCGCGATCACCCCCCGAGCGTCGAGCGCGTCGATGCCCGGCTTGTGCACCCCGCCCGTCACATCAACAAAGCCGTCCTGCTGAGCGGCCGCACTGGGAACCCACCCCGTTGCCACAGCCGCCGCGACCAAGAGCGCGACCGCGGCCACCCTCCTCCGAACCTTCAAACGAATGACTGACGCTCCCATTTGCAGGTCCACCGATCAGGTGAGGCAACCTAGGCGCCTTGTCGCTGCTACCGAACCCATGCGCTGCGACCACACCGGCGGGTTCGGTTCCCGAAGGTCTTGACAGCTACGCGAAGTCCCAGGTCCGGTACTTGTCGCGTAGCGCTGAATCACATCAGACGTGCGTGGGGTTCGACAGGTGAGCGTACGTTCACCGGTGTTCTTGGGCCGTCGAACGCTCATGTCGTCGCTTCACCCTTCACTCGATCCCTGCCAGCCTGCGAGATCTCCCAGACGCCGTGTGGAGAGTCTCGCAGCATCTGCCCCTTCTCAACGAGCCCATGCCGAGCGAACTGAGTTCTGTTCCTCCAGCGGATGACACCCTTGCCGGATGTCTTGTCACGGTCGATATCGGTGAACTGTGTTTCGAGCCTCGCGCCCACGCGATCGATGACAACCGACGACGGAGCCGATCCGCCCAACTCGATAAGCGACTCGAGTACGGGCATCTCGTAGGCAGCCTGCGGCAGCAGCGACCCGCGGCGTGCACGCCCCACCTTCTCAAGTCTGGCCTCTCGTCGATTCACTGAATCTTGATCGTGCCGCGCACTCGGTCTGGACTCGACCGCCAGGCCTCCGGCAGCGCCAGACCTAGGCCTTGCCGGCGGTCTTGAGGTGGCCTTGGCGCCGGGCTCGTTCCCGGCGATGCCCAGCACGCGACGCAAGACTGAGTTGGCGTCATCCACAAGCGGCTCGGCGAGGCTCTGCAGTTTCTCGAACACCTCTTTGTCAACCTCGATTCGCTTCATTCTCATGGAACTGGCTCCCTTCTGCACTCTGGATATGTGGCCTAGAAGCCAGAATAGTGGATGGCAAAGATTATTGCAATAGTGATTCAAATATTCTCGCTCGGGCTCGCCTCGGGCACGATCCTGCTCCTCGCGTAACGCGTCAGAAGGCACTGCCTCAAAGACTGAACGTCAGAACGCTGGGGCAGGGTCTTGTGGAAGGTTCATGATTCCCTGTGGGTCCAGCGTGTCCTTGATCGCTCGCACCGGCGTCGCTTCTGCTGGCATTCCAGTTCGTAGAGCAGCATCTTGGTGCGAAGTTCCAGCGCGGCCAACTCGGCGCGTCTGTGTTCGGCGGCGTCATGGGCTGTACGGGCTTGGTGGTGCTCCCGGACGAAGCGGCGCTGCCCTGTCTGCTGTCCACAGCCGCGTCCAGGATTCCCCGCGAATCCCGGCTGAGCACTTGAGATTCACCGGCTTCATCATCGCGCGCGACCTTGACCCCGATGACGTCGAGCGATCCAGCGATCCAGCGATCCAGCGCCGATCTAGCGCCGATCTAGCCGCCAATCGCGATTCAACCTGCCAAATGGGGTCGCGCAGCGCCGTACCCTGTCGTGTCCACCTTGACCGGCCCTGCGAACATCTACGGTTGCCTCCGGCTGTCAAGTCCCGGTACCCGTGTTACGAGTTGGCTCCGGCTCGGAGTCGCGTTGTAATGTCATACGTCATAACTAGCTGCACAGCGATCAACATATTCCGAGTTCAAGTGCCACATTTCCAAATGATATTGGCGGAGCGGTGAGCGCCGTCGGCGCGCTGGCGGTGGCTTAGGGCGCAACGGCGACCTTACACCCTGGTGCTGGACAGCCGGCCCACCGCGGACGTGACCATCTCCGCCGGCACCAGCGACGCGGGCGCGGCCACGGTGTCCCCGGCGTCGCACACCTTCACGCCGTCGGCGTGGAGCACCCCCGCTGACCCTCACGGTGAGTCGGGTCGCCGACGCCGAGACCGACGACGAGACGGTGACCGTCAGCCACAGCGTGACCAGCGCCGACGCCGGCTACGCCGCCGCGCTGGCGAACACGGTGAGGGTCCAGGTGTCCGACACCACGCCGCCCCCGCAACAGCAGCAGCAGAACCCGCTCGGCCAGCTGATCGCGCAGATCCACGAGTGGCGTAACGACGCGCGCTACGTGAGCGACAAGCGCCACACCGACCGCTGGGACCGGGTGCTCTTGTCCCTGGGCGAGTCGGTGTCCGACAGCTCGCTGATGGCGATGACGGCCACCGAAGCGCAGGGCTACGCCGACTGCGGCTGGAGCCGCTGGATGGACGTGGCCGCCGCGCTGAGCGCGCTGGAGTCAGCCGCCCAACAGGACCCGACACCGGACCCGGCGCCCGTTCAGCAGCGACCGCCGGCCGACCGGGCGCCGACCGTGGCCTCGGCGCTGGCCGACGCCGCCATCGTCAACGAGAGCGGAACCCGCACGGCGTCCCTGGCCGGGGTGTTCAACGACGCCGACTCAGACGCGCTGACCGTCACCGCCGCATCCTCCGATGAGGCCGTGGCCACGGTGTCTGTGGTGTCGGACTCGTCCACGTTGACGGTGAGCGCCCGGGCACGGGGAACGGCCAGCATCACGGTGACCGCCAGCGACGGCAACGGCGCCACGGTGTCTGACGCCTTCTCGGTGACGGTCAAGGCCGCGCCGGTGGTGGCCTCTGCCATCGGCGACGTATCCGGTCTGGAGGCCGGAACCACGCAGCAAATCTCCCTGGCCGGCGTGTTCAGCGACGCCGACGGCGACGCACTCACGGTCACCGCGTCCCCGGGCGAGGAGGCGGTGGTCACGGCCTCGGTCGCCTCGGACTCGTCGAGCCTTACCGGCGCGGCAGCGAGCACGGCCACGATCACCGTGGCCGCCGCAGACGCCGACGCAACCGGGTGCCCACCGAATTCGCCGTCACCGTCGAGGGGGCCAGCGACAGTTCGGGGATCGTCGGCCGCTACGACACTGACGGCGACGGCTGGATCAACCTCACCGAATACCGTCGAGCGCAACGCGACTACAACACCGGCGAGATCAGCGTGGACGACCTGTGGGAGGTCCTGGAGGCCGTCTGCGGCTCCTGAGCGAACTCGTTACGGCCCTCTCATGGGCCCGGTACCGCCGGTGAGCACGGACAAAGCGAAAGACACGGGCACCCAGCTGCGGGTCCGGCTCAAGCCGCACCCGGTCCGGGCCTTTCCTCAAGGAGCGGGACATCTTCCAGAACGAACTGGCGCGCCTGGTCGGGATCTCCTCGGGCTACCTCTCCCAGCTGATGAGCGGCGGCTCGACCGCGACAAGGCCAAGAAACGCAGTGCCTGCGTCGGTGCGGTATAGGCGCTTGTCGTGAGTACATTGCATCAGTCCGGCGGACTGCAGCCAGCCGCGCCGTGTGTTGATCTGTTGATTGCTCTCCCAAGGCATGCGGTACTGCTCGCAGGCGTTGTGTCGAAGCTCGGGAACCGTCGTCGGATCGCCAAGAAGTGCCAACATCTCGCCGATGAACTGCGCCTTGCGATGCAGATGTGCTACGAGACCCGCGTCATTGAGGTGGGTCCCTGATTTGAGTCCGCGTGTTGTGGGTCTGAGTCCCCCAGGATGGGAGGATGACCACAATGAAGAGGAACAGGCACACCCCCGAGCAGGCGGTCCGCAAGGTCCGTGAGGGCGAGCGGATGCTCAGCTCGGGCAGTGACCTCACCGAGGTTCTGCGCCATCTGGAGATCACCGAGTCGACCTGGCATCGCTGGCGCCGTGCCTATGCGGGGATGAGCCCGGGCCACGCGAAGCGCCTCAAGGAGCTGGAGGTCGAGAACGGCCGGTTGAAGAAGCTTCTTGCGGAGGCCGAGCTGGACAAGGCGATGCTCAAGGAGCTGGCCGAGGGAAAATGGTGACCCCGGACCGTCGGCGGATCGCGGTGGAGCGCGTCCAGGTGCGGTTCGGGGTCTCTGAGCGCCGGGCGTGTCGTGTGGTGGGCCAACACCGCTCCACCCAGCGCCGCCCCAAAGCGCGCCCCGATGACGCTGAGGGGCGCCTGCGTGAACATCTGCGGGACTTCGCTAGATGCCATCCCCGCCTCGGGTGGCGCAAGGCGCATGCGGTGGCGCACCGCGAGGGACTGGTGACCAACCCCAAGCGCACACGGCGCATCTGGCGAGACGAGCGCCTGCAACGCCCACCGCAGCGCAAAGCCAAGCGGCGCCGGCTCACAGACGGCACCGCCGCTCGGCTGCGAGCTGCAGCCCCCAACGACGTGTGGGCCCTGGACTTCCAGTTCGACGAGACCTCCGACCTGCGCCGCATCAAGCTGCTCAACATCGTCGACGAGTTCACCAGAGAGGCCCTCTGCGTTGACGCCGCCCACAGCATCAACGCCGACAGCGTCGTCGACGCCGTCGAGCGCCTCGTGCACCGGCGCGGGGCCCCCGCTCACCTGCGCATGGACAACGGCCCCGAACTCGTCTCAGCCGCGCTACGCGACTGGTGCAGAATCTGGGGCACCCACACCGCCTACATCGAGCCAGGCTCGCCCTGGGAGAACCCCTACATCGAGTCCTTCAACGGACGCCTCCGAGACGAATGCCTCAACACAGAAGACTTCGCCGACCTCCTCGAAGCCCAAGTCGTGCTCGAGGACTGGAGAACCGAGTACAACACCTACCGGCCACACCAATCCCTCGCCGGGCTCACCCCCGCCGCCTACGCTGACCACTGGACCCAACAACACCAACCAACACACCCATAACACCCGGACTCACAACCGGGTCCCCCTCAGGGGGAACGCCCACTCTGCGAACGGGCCGACGGATGGCATGGCGACCTCGCACAGCACGAGATAACACTTTGAGAGAATCTCAGATAACACGATGGGGAGCCTGTGTCCAACATCGTGTGATCCAGTGCGCGTGTCGCCGTTCTTGTTCTCTTGGGACCGAGAGCAGGGGGACTTCCAGGCTCTGTCGCTGTGTCACGGAACTCAGATCAGGAAGCCTGAAGTACTCTCGCTGTTGATGGGCGTAACGGAAGTCGGCGTCGACGGGTCGGCCGTTGTTGAGGCGACCAGGGTGTCTGCAAGATGTGACGTATTGGAAGCGGCTGAAGTCTCCCGCCACGTCAAGACAGGCAAGGCCACCGATGCTCGGCCCTAGCCGCCTCGGCCGGGCCCAGGTCCATTTGGACTTCCACACCTCGGAGCACCTCGGAGCGATTGGAGGCGACTTCGACGCCGGCGACTTCGCCGAGAAACTGGGCGGCGCCGGCGTCGACCAGGTGAACCTGTGCGCCAAGTGTCATCACGGCTGGTCGTACTATCCGACCGGTGTCGGCTGCATGCATCCGGGTCTGAGCTTCGATCTCCTCGGCGAGCAGATTCGGGCCTGTCGGGCGGCTGGCCTTGCCGTCGCCGCCTACTACACGGTGGGGTGGTCGGCCCAGGATCTCAACGAGCACCCCGAATGGGCCGCGGTCGGCCGCGACGGAACGCCCCAGGCCATCAACGTCGCCCACGACGCCAGGGCCGACGAACCCCGGCCGCCCACCTCTTGGGTATACCTGTGCCCCGACGGCGAGTACCTCGACCTCATGGTGGCGCAGGTAGAGGAGATCGCGCGGCTTTACGATCCCGACGGGCTCTGGTTCGACATCTGTGCGACGGTGCCGTGCTTCTGTGCCCGCTGCCGTGCGAAGATGTCGTCTCGGCGCGTCGACCTCGGAGACGGCGAAGCCGTTCGCGACTTCAATCAGCGTCGCTGGCAGCGGGCGCTGCAAGCACTCAGACGAGCGGCCCGGACCGGCGCGTCGGCCCGCCCGGTGTTCTTCAACGGCACGACCGTGCTCCACGGCGACGTCTACTACGCGGCCGATGCCCGGTACGGGTTGAGTTCCTTCAACTCGCACCAGGAGATGGAGCATCTCCCCACAACCTGGGGCGGCTACGACAAGCTGCCATTGCGGGCCAGGTACTACCACAGCCTGGGCTACGACCTCGTCGCCATGAGCGGCAAGTTCCACACGAGCTGGGGCGAGTTCGGGGGGTACAAGTCCCAGAGGGCCCTCGAATACGAGGCGCGGTCGATGATCGCCAACGGCGCCCGCTGCAGTTTCGGCGACCAGTTGCATCCGAGTGGGTGCCTCGACGATCAGACCTACGACCTGCTGGGAACGGTGTACCGGTCGGTGGCAGAGTTGAACGGGTTCACCGACGGAGCGAGGCCGTATTCGAGGCTGGCGCTGTGCCCCAGCGAGAGCGAGGACGACGACCAGGGAGTTGCCCGGGCGCTGCTGGAGGCGCACCGCGAGTTCGTGGTCGTGGCGCCCGGGGGCCTCGATCCTGCTTGCCACGACGCCGTGGTGGTGGCCGGGCCGCTTCCGGACGCGGCCGGCTGCGAGCTCGTCCGCTTCGCCTCCGCGGGAGGCCGCATCCTGGCGCTGGGCGGCGCCGCAAGGGGCCTGGCGCGTCAGACGCGGGCCGCGCTGCTCGGGATCGACAACGCCAGCGAGCCCTCCGGTGATGGCGACTACAGTTCCTACTCGGCCGTCGAGTTGGCGCCGCTCGGGTCCGGACTGGCCTACAACTACGAGCCCGGCTGGCGATTCGAGCTCGTCGCGGATGCCGAGGTGCTCGCCGGCATCCACGACGCCTACTTCGACCGCACCTACGGGCGGTACTGCTCGCACGAGAACGCGCCACCGCAGAAACACGCCAGCGGACACCCGGCAGTGCACCGGCACGGACCCCATCTGGTTGCGGCCCACCCGCTGGGACGCCTCTATCTGCGCCACGGCGCCGAGGTCCACCGCAGCCTGCTGTGGGCCCTCTTCTCGGCTGTGGACACCAGGCCAGTGATCGAAGTGTCCGGGCTGCCGGCCGGCGGCCGGGTCACCGTGCTGGACCAGCCGGAGCGCTCCCGCACGCTCGTGCACGCGCTCTACGCCCCGCCGGTTCAGCGCGGCCGATCGGTCGTCGTCGATGACGTGGTGGCGGTGCCCGGCGTCTCTGCCACCGTACGCTTGGACCGCGAGGTTGCGGCCGCCTCCGATGGGCGCCGAGGGGCGCCGCTGCCGCTGGCCCGTGGCCATGACGGCTCCGTCTCGTTCGATCTCCCTGTAGTCGAGATGCACGCCGTGGTAGTGCTGCATCATCTGGAAGACGACCAGCTCTTGAGAAAATAATCAGATGGGTAGTGTGTGTCTTAGAGCATTCTCAGGATATTTAATTCCTCGATAGTCAGCCAGACATCGGATGATTCGGTTGAGCCTCGGCCCGATGCGGGTTACCGTGGCTCTAGGGAGGAAGCGTGGCGGGATTGGTCCTCGAGGGACTCACCAAGATCTACAGCGGCAGGGTCGAGTCGGTAAGCAGCGTAACGCTGACCGTCGCCGATGGCGAGTTCCTCGTGCTGCTGGGCCCCTCGGGCTGTGGCAAGTCGACCCTGTTGCGAATAATCGCGGGACTCGAGACCATTACCGCGGGCTCCCTCGCCATCGGCGGGCGAGCCGTCGGCGATGTGCACCCGCGGGACCGCGACATCGCTATGGTGTTCCAGAACTACGCGCTGTACCCGCACATGACGGTCAGGAAGAACCTCGCCTATCCGCTGAAGCTCCAGAAGGTCCCCAAGGCGGAGCGGAACGCCAAAGTCGAGCGGGTCGCCGGGCTCCTAGAGATCGAGTCCGAACTCGACCGTCGCCCGGACTCCCTGTCGGGCGGGCAGCGGCAGCGTGTGGCCATGGGCCGGGCTCTGGTCCGTGAGCCCTCTGTCTTCCTGATGGACGAGCCGCTGTCGAATCTCGACGCCCGCCTGCGGATGCAGATGCGCAGCGACATCTCCGTGCTCCAGCGCAAGCTCGGCATCACCACCGTGTACGTCACGCACGACCAGGTCGAGGCCATGACCATGGCCGACCGGATCGTCGTGATGAACCAGGGACGGGTCCAGCAGGTCGGCCGGCCGACCGAGGTCTACGAGCATCCCGCCAACCTGTTCGTGGCGGGATTCATCGGCTCCCCGCCCATGAACTTCTTCGCCGCCCGCCGAACCGACGGCGGCGTCGCAGTGAGAGGCCACGAGATCCCAGTGACCGGCGCCTTGGATCCCTGCGGCGAGATTGATGCCGTCGTCGGCATCCGCCCCGAGGAGGTCAGCTTCGGTGAGGCGGATCCCGGCGAACTGTCAATCACCGGCGCCATCGCTGCAGTCGAGACGCTGGGAGCGGAGACCCTTTGCCATGTCGAGGCCGACCTGACCGCAGTCGTGGTGGAGGCCGGTGTGGTGACGGCCAGCGCTGCCGGCCCGGGCTCGTTCCTGCTGCGGACACCGGGCAATCGAGACAACCTCGCGGGCGCGCAGGTGCTATTGCGGGCCCCCATCGGCGCGCTCCGCGTGTTCGACGCCGCGAGCGGGCGGGCCGTCGGCGTCGACGCATGCGACGG
The DNA here is from genome assembly GCA_965220645.1 of Candidatus Aldehydirespirator sp. GTDB lineage: Bacteria > Actinomycetota > Acidimicrobiia > Acidimicrobiales > Aldehydirespiratoraceae > Aldehydirespirator. The sequence continues at coordinate 765,394 of OZ244836.1, forward strand.
CTCGGCGCGGCCGGGCGCCGACGACACGGGTCAGCCGACAGTGCTGTCCGCCAGGTGACGGCCCATGAGCGACATGAAGAAGCGCCCGCAGCGGCCCATGAGCGACGCAGCATGACCGACCGGCTGGCTGATCCCGCCACAACCGCCGACGCCGGCCCGGATGTCACTGCCGTGATCGAGCACCATGCGCCAAGCCGGGTACGGCCGCTCACCCGGAAACCGGGCGCCAGAGGCATCGTCGTTTTCTTCGGACCGCTGTTCGTGTTCTACGCCGTGTTCTACTTCTTCAGTGTCGCATTCCTGGCTCGCACCAGTTTCCAGGATGTGTCGCTGTCGCTGCGCAATGCCGTCAGCGTCGGATGGGACAACTACCGGCTGCTTCTCGACGACCCCCGATTCATAGACGCGCTCAGGAACAACCTCGTCTTTGCCGCGGCCGCCATCGCGGCTGCCATGACGATCGGATTCTTCATAGCGGTGGCGCTGTGGTCGGGCGTGAGGGGCCGGGCTCTGTTCTATGCGGTGTTCCTGCTGCCTTCGCTCATGCCCATCGCCCTGGTCGCATCGGTGTTCCGCACGATGCTGGAATCGCGTTTCGGAGCAGTCAACGAGTTCCTGAGGAGTGTGGGCCTCGAAGCGTTGGCCCAGCGCTGGCTGATCGATCCCGACCTGGCCTATGGCGTCATCGTCGTCATGTTCGTCTATCTGATCGGGCTGCCGATCCTGTACTACACGTCGAACCTCGCGGTGATCAACACCTCTGCTCTGGAGTCCGCCGTGCTTGATGGGGCGGGCCCGTTCAGGCTGATGGGCGGGATCCTGTTCCCGATCATGAAGAACACGCACAAGACCGTGACGCTGTCGACTGTGCTCATCTCGTTTCGGGCCTTCGACATCGTGTTCTTCTCGACTGGAGGCGGGCCGGCCGGCAGGACGGAGATAACGGGGACGTACGTCTACAACTTCACTACAAGCGGAACGAATGTCGGCTTCGCGTCGGCCGCGGCCGTCATCGTGCTGCTGATATCGCTGATCGTCTCCGCGGTGCAGTTGCGGATCTATCGGCGGGCTGGCGCCTCCTGATGGCAGTTGACAGCACCGCCGTCTCCAGTCGCTCGACCGGGCGAGCCACCGACAATCTCTACCGTTCCCGGATCGACCGCCTCATCATGGGGTCGATACTGGTCGCCATGGGCCTGCTGTGGGTCGTGCCCATCCTCGCCGCCGTCGATCGGGCCCTGGTGTTCAACGGCTGGCGCAACTTCTCCGAAGTCATCAGCGGCGACATCGGCGGAATCACGATCTGGCGGACCTACGCGAACTCGTTCGCCATCGCCTTGCTCCATGCGGCGATGGTCCTGGTGGTCGCGAGCCTGGCCGGGTACGGGTTCGCCAAGTTCGACTTCCGGGGCAAGGAGGTCATGTACTACGTCACTCTGGTGTTCCTGGCGGTGCCGGCCACGTCCATCCTCGTGCCGCTGTTCTACATCACGAGAGAGCTCGACCTGCGCGACAGCTATCTGGGGGTCGCCCTGCCGGAAGCAGCCTTGACGCTGCCGTTCGGGGTGCTGTTGATGCGCAACTTCGCAGAGACGATCTCAGACACCTACATCGAGGCGGCCGCGATCGATGGGGCGTCCCACTTCGAGATATTCCGGGGCGTGTTCCTTCCGATGAGCAGGCCAGCGTTGCTCAGCCTGGGGACCCTCTCAATAATGTGGTCTCTTCAGGACTTCCTGTTCCCGTCGCTCTTCTTCACCGACGCCAACAAGACGACCGCCGCCCAGGCCGTGTTGAGATTCAAGGAGTACTTGGGCGCCACGCCTGACGACATCGGCAAGTACAACGCCAGCCTCGTCCTGCTCGCCGTGCCTGCGCTAATCGTGGTGATCGGAGGCCTGCGCTTCATCACTCGCGGGCTCGCGGCCGGCGGCATCAAGGAATAGGCCTCGAGATGAGCGGACGCAACGCCGTCGATTTCCCACGACCAGCGCGGAGGCCTGCACGCGACATGGGCGGACTGAGGATCGTGGACATGTCGGTCCGTGACATCAGGTTCCCGACTTCGGACGACCTCGGCGGATCCGACGCCATGAACGCAGCGCCCGACTACTCCGTGTCATACCTGAGGCTCGCCACCGACCGCGCCGGTCTGTACGGCTGCGGTTTCACATTCACGATCGGTCGGGGTGCCGACATCGTGACCCGCATGGTGGAGCAGCTCGCCGCTGACCTGACCGGTCGGCGCGTGGACGACATGGTGGACTTCATGGCCGGTCTGCTTCACGATCTGACCCAGGACAGCTTCCTGCGCTGGCTGGGCCCTGAGAAGGGTGTGACCCATTTGGCCGCGGCTGCGGTGCTCAATGCGGTGTGGGACTTGTGGGCGAGAGCGCAAGAGGTTCCGCTGTGGCGCCTGCTGGTGGAGCTCGAGCCCGAGGAGCTGGTCGGCTGTCTGGCCTTACGACACTTGGAGGACGCCCTCTCCGCCGACGAGGCGGTCTCCATTCTCCGGAGGCGTCGGCTGGGCCGCGATGAGCGGTTAGCCCATCTGCGCCGCTCGGGCTACCCGGGCTACATCACATCCGCGGGCTGGTTGGGCTACAGCGACGCCGAGGTGCGGCGAAGGGTCACGCAGGCCCTGGGCGACGGATGGGAGGCATTCAAGCTCAAGGTCGGCCAGGATCTCGACAGCGACCTGAGACGGACCCGGATGGTGCGCGACCTGATAGGCACCGACCGCCGCTTGATGGTCGACGCCAACCAGGTCTGGGAGGTGCATGAGGCGATCGAGTGGGTCAACGCTCTCGCCGAGGTCGGCCTTTACTGGATCGAGGAGCCGACCAGCCCCGACGACATCCTGGGCCACGCCGCCATCGCCCGAGCGGTCGCCCCGGTGCTGGTCGCCACCGGAGAGCACGCCCACAACCGCGTGATGTTCAAGCAGTTCCTCGCCAGCGGCGCGATCGGCGTCTGCCAGATCGACAGCTGCCGGCTGGCCAGCGTCAACGAGAACGTGTCGGTGCTTCTGATGGCCGAGAAGTTCGGCGTGCCGGTGTGCCCCCATGGCGGCGGGGTCGGCCTCTGCGAGCTAGTGCAGCACCTCTCGATATTCGACTACATCGCCGTCAGCGCCAGTCTCGAGAACCGGTGGATCGAGTATGTGGACCATCTCCATGAGATGTTCGTGGCTCCAGTCCGCGTCGTCGGGGGCCGCTACCAGCTGCCCGACAGGCCAGGCTTCAGCGCGGAGTTGTCGGCGGAGGCGATCTGGAACTTCGAGTATCCCAGCGGCACGGTGTGGCGCGCCCGGGAGCCGGCCGCGCATGAATAGGCGCGACAACGGGGGGCGCGACTCCGCCAGCCTCAGCGTCGTCGACGCCCACATTCACCTCTGGGACACGGCGCGGCTGCGCTACCGATGGCTGGAGGCCACGCCGGGGCTGCCCCGGCTCGCCGACAGCAACCTGTTCGAACGGGCCTGCGGGCAACTGCTGGAGACGGCGACGATACGCGGCGCAGTGGCGATCCAAGCGGAGTGCGACCCGGACCAAGCCTCCGAAGAGGTCGAGTGGATCCTCAAGCAGCGGGCCGCGGGTGCTCCCGTGGCAGCCGTGGTGGCCTTCGCTCCGCTGGAGAGGGCCACGGCGGCTGAGATGCTGGGCCGCTACGCAGAGACTCCTGCGGTTCGAGGCGTGCGTCGCAACATTCAAGACGAGGAGCCTGGGTTCTGTCGGCGCATGGCTCCAGGCGTGAAGCTGCTGGCCGACTACGGGCTGAGCTTCGACATCTGCGCCCGGGAGCACCAACTGTGCGAAGTCGTCGGGCTGGTCGACGCTGCTCCGCACACCTCGTTCGTGCTGGACCATTTCGGCAAGCCGGCCGTCGGGTCGGGCGGACTGAGGAGATGGCAAGCAGCGATACTGGAGCTCTCGGCGCGTCCGAACGTATCCTGCAAGCTCTCTGGGCTCGGGACCGAAGCTCCGCCGGACTGGTCCGCCCGGGACGTGGCGCCCTATGTGACGCACGCGCTGGAGACGTTCGGGCCCCGTCGAGTCATGTTCGGAAGCGACTGGCCGGTGTGCACCGCAGCCGGCACATATCGAGGTTGGTTGGACGTGATCCGTTCGACCGTTCCAGTCGGTCTCCACCAGGAGGTGTTCAATCACAATGTGTCCGAGTTCTACAGACTCGCCTGCGGACGGCCCCACCAACTCCCCGGGTGACAAGACCGCCGGCACCCCCTTCCGGGTCGGTCAGGTCGTGCGCCTCCGCCCCGAACGCCGCGACACATACATCGCGCTTCACCAGGCCGTCTGGCCCGAGGTGCTCGCAATGATCAACTCATGCAACATCACCAACTACTCGGTATTCGAGTTCGACGGGCTGCTCTTATCGTACTTCGAGTACACGGGCAGCGACTGGGAGCAGGACAACGCCAAGATGATGGCGGACCCTGCAACGCGGCGGTGGTGGAGCCTGACGGACCCATGCCAGGAAGCAGTCGGCGGGCGTGACGGACCCAGGCCATGGACGCCCATGACTGAGATATTTCATCACGAGTGAGCGAGCCGGGCCCACGTTTGCGCTCCACTGCTGCGGATAGGCTGGCAAGGTGCCCGAGCAGCCGCTAGACGCCTCGCCGACCGAGGCTCAGACCGAGGACAACCGCTCCGCGACGGACCGCACCATCGCGGGGATCGTTGCCCTGATCGGCGCCGGAGAGCTGGCAGCAGCGACCCGCCTGCCACCCGAGAGTGAGCTAGCCGCCCTGATGGGAGTCTCGCGAGGCTCGCTGCGGGAGGCGGTTCGAGTGCTTGCGTACCTCGGGATCGTCGACGTGCGGGTGGGCGACGGCACCTACGTGACCGACCTCGACGGCGCCAACCTCCTGCGCGGCTTCGACCTGCTCGGACAGGTGGCCAACGAGAAGACGGCGCTCGAGATCTTCGAGATAAGGCGCGTCCTGGAATCGGCGGCGGCGGCCATGGCTGCCTCGCGGATCACCGACGAGCAGTTGTCGGAGATGGAGGCCCATCTTGAGCAAATGAGATCCGAGAAGGACGCCGAGAGGTTCGTGAGGCTCGACATCCAGTTCCATGATCTGATTGCGTCCGCGACCGGCAACGTGTCGCTGCGGATGCTCGGCGCGTCGTTCTCGGCACGGACCCAGCGGGCCCGTCTGATGAGAGGCCAGAACCTCGCCGGCATCCTCTCGAGATCGACCATCGAGCACGACGACATATTCCGTCACATCAGGAACCGAGAGCCGGTCCTGGCCGCGGCGGCAGCAACATCGCACATCGCCAACGTCGAGAATTGGCTACGCCAGGAATTCGCCGCAAACACCGACGGCGACACACCGGACAGTCACGCTAGGAGCGTCACCTGATTCCCGAGGACCACGGCCGGCCGTCGAACCGGTTGCGGAGCGCCACAAGATCGTCGAGGAGCCCTCTGTCCACTGGGTCACGCGCCGCGGCAACGCAGGCGGTGAGTTCGGCTTCGCTGCTGATGCCCGTAAGCACCGACGCGGGCCCGGCTAGGTCGACGGCGTAGCTGATAGCAGCGGCCGCGACGGGCACGCCCATGTCCTCGCAATGGTCGATCAGGGCGCGGGCGGCCTGCCTTCGCTCCGGCCCTGCGGGATGCCACTGCGGCGGCCCCGTGGGGCTCAGCAGCCCCATATGCAGCGGCGACGCTGACACGACTCCGAACCCGTGGGCCCGTGCCGCGGGGACCAGCACCTCAACCACGGAGTCATCGAGAAGATCTCCATGGCAATAGCTCAGAACTGCATCGACGGCGCCGGTCTCAACCACTTCAACGAGAATCTCCAAGGGGTAGCCGGAGACCCCCACGTATCGGGCCTTCCCCGCGTCCCGGGCGTCCATCAACGCCGGCAGCGCGTCGTCGAGGATCATCGACAGTGAACCGAACTCGATGTCGTGGAGGAACACGATGTCCACATAGTCGGTGCGCAGATGCTTCAGGCTCTCCTCGATCGAGGCGGTGATGCGACCGCGGGAGAAATCGAAGCCGCCCGGGTAGTCCCGGTCATATCGCCCCGCCTTCGTGCTGATGACGGCCCGGTCTCGCACGCCGGCCAACGCCCGTCCTAGGCGCGACTCCGACAGCGTGCGCCCGTAGTACGGGGAGGTGTCGAAGTAGTCAATACCGAAGTCCAGGGCGGTCCGCACGACGCTGACCGCCTCCTGCTGCTCGAGAGCGCCATACTCGTCCCCCAACGGAGCTGCGCCAAAGCCGACGGCGGGCAACTCGAGGTCGGTGCCTTCAAGTGTGCGTCGCAGCATCGGATTGCGGCGGGTCAACGGCCGCTTGAGAGGCTGAGCGGATGGACCGCGATCCACCTACGAATCAGCGGTGCGTTGAGCGAGGCGGTGAACCGAGCGGTCCGTGAGCGCAGCGAACGAGAGCGGGAAACACAAACCCTCACCGCGAGCCGTTCACCACTTGTCCGCGCTCGCTCTAGGGGCATCGACAGGGTCGCAGCCCCGCGGGTGCATCCGATCGTGGCGACGAACCACGTCAGCCGATGTTGGAGTAGCGTCCGCTCTCCCATTCCGACTGGAGATACTCGACCTGCTCGGCCACCGATGTGCCGCTGATGATGGTGTCGATGACCGCGTCGCCGGCCGCGGCGGAGAAGTCCGACACGTTGTTGCGGTCGCTGCCCGGATTGGACAGCACCGCCGACAGCTCGGCGTAACCCGAAGCGGCTAGCCCCGTGCTGAATACGTCGGTCGGGACCGCGTAGCCGGTGCGGGCCGGCGATGCGAACAGGTCGGTGACCCACTGATCAACACCTTCACCGCTGGTCATGTACTCGATGAAGCGTATGGCCTCGGCCTTGTTCTCGGAGTTGGTGGGCACGGACAGTCCCACCTCGATGAAGGCACGGATAGAGGGAGAGCCCTCATCCACAAGCAGCGGGAGCGGCGACGCCGTCACGTTCGACATCTCGATTCCGTTGGCGGTCCTGAACGGCTCGGAGAGGATTCCTGACTCCCACGTGCCCTGTAGGAACATCACCGCGCCTCCCGACTGGAAGATCTCCACAGACCGCCCGTAGTCCAAGTCGAGGACGTCCTGACTGAAGATGCCATCCTCGAATGCCGAGGTCACCGCCTCGAACGCGGCGGCGTAGGTCGGGCTGTTCCATGATCCGCCCGCGTCGTAACGGACGCTGTTGAAGAAGCCGGGCTCGATCTGCTCGGTAACGGTCAGGACGATCTCATCCAAGAACCAGTTGGCGCCGGTGAACGAGATCGGCAGCAGGTCCGGCCGCTGCGACTCGACGGCCTGCACCATGGCCAGCAGATCTGCACGGCTGCGCGGCACCTCCAAGCTGAGCTCATCGAGAAGGTCGACGTTGTAGTACGCGGCCGCCGAGCCCAAGAAGCCGAGGGGCGCGATGTAGATCTCGCCGTCCTCCGCGAGCAGCCGGGCCTGCTCCAGCGCGGCCGGTGCCAGATTGGCGTCCAGCGGCGCCGACGCATGCTGATCGAACAACGGTGCCAGCGGGTCCAGATCGCCGCGGACGACGTTCACCATGGTCGACGTCTGCACCGCGGCCACGTCGATGGTGTCGCCTGCACCCAGCGCCAACGGCAGCCGGTCCTGGTAGGCGGTCGACTCGAACAGGTTCAACTCGACGCGGATATCGGGGTTCTTGGACTCGAAGTCGCTGATCACCCGCTGCATCGTCGCCTCGGGCGGGAACCACGTCCAGAATTGCAATGTCACAGGGGCCGCGGGCGGCTCCTCCGTCTCCGTCGAGCCGTCCTCGGGGGTGACCTCCCCGTCCTCGGGGATGACGTCCCCGTCCTCCGGCGTGGTTGCGTCCTCCTGCGGCTCAGCCTCGTCGTCGGTTCGCTCAGCGGCCTCCTGGGACTCCCGGGAATCCCCGTCGGCGTCTTGCGGTGCCTCAGCCGAATCATCGCCTCCGCAGGCAGCAGTGAGCATCACGAATACCAGTAGCACGGTTATCAGGCGTCTGCGTCTCATGTTGATGGTCCTTCCCCTCGGGATCCTCCTGGAAGGAAGAACGGTACCCCTCTTCAGACAGCTGGTCAACCCATAGATCGGATGTTTAGTCGATTGATTACCCGTATCGAGGCTTGAAAGGACTGTTGCTTAGCAAGAGATCGGATTATTGGGATCAGACTGGCGTACTCGCGGCCTCGCCGCGAGGCGAAGGGGTTCACCCAGTCGGCGACCCGGAGTACGGCTAGGGCGTCCACGACGACGGGCTTGCCTCTGGTGACGACTACTTCGTTGCAGTCGACCTCGATGACCGGCGGATCCAGTCCGTGAGGTCACCCACCGAGAGGTTCCCCGAGGCGACCTGGATGACCGTCTCGTACGGCTCCTGGACCGGCGACAGGTCCCGTTCGTAGCCGTTCGCGTTCAAGAACTGAAGCGTGGCCAACACGGCGACCCGCTTGTTGCCGTCTATGAACGCATGGTTGCGCGCCAGCCCAAAGAGCCAGGGAAGCCGCCTTGGCCTCCACAGTTGGGTGGAAACTCCAGAAATCGACGTGACTTGCTGCTGCCAGTCAGCATCGCCAAGTGGTCAAGTGCTTCCAACACGCGCCCTAGCCATGGTCAAGGAATTGTGCGAGTCGCCCCGGCCGGAGCGGTGCGATACCCGGGGCATGCACTCCTGTCAAGTCCCGGTACCCGTGTTACATACTGGCTCCGGTAGCTGTGTTACACACCAGCGCAGGTTTCAGGCGGCGTTGATACGCGACGGGCGGCCGCCGGCGTTGGCGAACGCGCCGTGCTCACGGCTGCGGTCATGGCGGATCGGATGCACCCTGAGCACCTCCCCGCCGGCGGTGATCTCGACTGTGCCGTCGACGACGGCGACCTGCACCTGGCGTCCCCGATGGGCTCTGCCGGCGCGATAGGTGGCCCCAGCGAAGGAGACACAGCCCCCGGAGTCGACCTTGCGGGTCACCACCTGACCCACCGTCGGCTGGCGAGGCCTCGGGCTGCGTGGGGCTCGGGGCTTGCGCCTCAAGGCTTTGGCTTGCTTGTCGGGGCGGTGCCTCTGAGCGTGGGTGGCCACCACAACGCCGCGGTGGCTGATCGTCACCAGCCCGGCGTCCACCGCGACCTCGACGGTCTCACCGGCGAGCCACACCCCGACGGGATAGGGCTGGGCTGCGAAGCTGATCTTGCCCGCGCGGCTCACCTTGCGAGTCGGCGACACCGCCTGGGGCTCCACGGGCTGGGGCGCAGCCGGCCGTGTGGGAACAGCGGGGCCGTCCTCGATCACCAGGCGGAACCTCTCCCATGGCACGACGTCGCCGATGCCCTGGTGTCGGCGCTCGAAGTTGTAGTGACGCACCCAGCCGTCCAGCTGGGTCTGAGCGTCTGCGATCGACTCGAACACCTTGCCGGTGAGGAACTCCTGGCGCAGCGTCTTGTGGAACCGCTCCACCTTGCCCGTCGTCGTCGGAGACCGCGGAGCGGTCAACAGATGCCCGATCCCGTTCTCACGGCAGATCCGATCAAACAGCACCTCACCACCCGCGCTGGGCCCGAACCGGCCCGTGAACACCTTCGCATTGTCAGTCAGGACCTGATCAGGCACACCCCAGGCCCGCATCGCTTTGCCCAAGGCGTCACACGTCGGCCTCGATGTGGCCCGCTCAACCACATGAGCCGACACCGCGAACCGCGAATGATCATCGATCCCGGTCACGATCGACGCCTTCGAGCCGTCAGCGAGCATCACCCCGCCCACCACGTCCATCTGCCACAGCTCCATCGCCCGGCTGCGCTCCCAACGCTTGTAGTCCGATCGCTTGCGGCGCCTCGCCTCAGGCACGATCAGCCCGTGACGCACCAAACAGCGATACACCGACGACCGTCCCGGCAACGGAACCACACCGCGGGCCTCGAGCCCGAACAACAACGTGCGCGGACCCCACCCCGGATTCTCCCGCCGCAACTGAACCACCAACGCCTCCACCTCCACCGGCATCTGATGCGGACACCAATCAGGCTTCGGCGACGAATCCGCCAAACCCGCCAAACCCCTTGCCGCATACCGCCTCAACCAGCGATGAACCGTCTGGCGCGTCACCCCGAACCGCAGCGCCACCGCCGACACCTCAGCGCCGTCGCGCAACACCTCCAACACCGCTGCATGCCGCTGCTCCACCACACCAAGCTCCACCAACACGACGACCCCCTCCCATGTGACGACCAGGCCGCCACAAGTGAAGAAGGCTCAGCAGGCGCTTCCCCCCGTTGACCGGTCAGGTGGTTAAGGCGGGCTGGTTGCCCGCGGTGTGACGGTAGTGGTGTTCGTAGTCGTCGGGGGTCTGGTTGCCCAAGCTGGTGTGGAGCCGGTGGGTGTTGTAGCCGATCAGCCATTCGAAGATCGACCGGCGCGCTGCGGCGCGGTCGGGGTAGTTGTGGTGGTGGACGAGCTCTCGTTTGAGCGTCGAGAAGAACGCCTCGGCCACGGCATTGTCTGCTGAGGACCCGACCCGGCCGGCTGACTGGTTCATGCCCCATGACCTCACGCTGTTCTTGAACGCCTTGGCCTGGTAGTTGCTGCCGCGATCGGAATGGAACACGATGCCTGCGGTGCGGCCCCCGCGGGCCGCGCCGGCCATGTCGAGGGCGTCTTGGGCCAAGCGGGTGTCGATGCGGTCGCTCATCTGGTAGCCGAGCAGCCGGCGGCTGCCCAAGTCGAGCACGACCGCGAGGTACAGCCAGCCCTCGCCGGTGCGGATGTAGGTGATGTCTGACACCCACGCCCGATCGGGGGTCCCCGGAGCGAAGTCCCGTCCCAGCAGGTCCGGGAGTGTCACAGCCGTGCGGGCTGGGATGGTGGTGCGCTTGGGCCGCCGGCGGCGGATCCCCGCTATCTGGTGGACTCTCATGAGCCGCTCGACGCGTTTGCGGTTCACCACACGCCCTGCGGCGCGCAGCTGCGCGGTCACCCTCGGCGACCCATAGGCGCCACCCGAGCCGGCATGCGCCCGGCGGATCGCCCCGAGGAGGTCCGCCTCGGCGAGATCACGCTCGCTGGGACCCGCGGCGCGCCTGGCGCGCCAGTCATAGAACGCCTGACGGCTCACTCGGGCTGCTTCACAGCACAGCGTGGTCGGGAATCCCTCGGCCTTTCGGGCAGCCACCCACCGGAAACGGGTCACTGTCCCAACTCCTTCACCCAAAAGGCCGTCGCTCGTTTGAGCAACTCACGCTCCTGGCGCAGCCGAAAGTTCTCCCGGCGCAGCTCGGCCAGCTCGGCCCGCTCGCTGGTCGTCACTCCCTCGCGCTCGCCGCGGTCGATGCGCGCCTGGCGCACCCAATTGCCCAAATTCGTCGCTCCGATCCCCAAACTGCGCGCCACCGACGCGACCGAACGGCCCTCATCGAGCACCAACGACACCGCATCAGCCTTGAACTCAGCCGTGAACGATCTTCGCGACCGGCCCGGCGGCAACACCGGCCCAGCACGCTGCCTTTCCATAGTTGACATGGCTACCTCCTAATCGAGGTGACCGGTCAACAGGGGGAGGCACCGCACCACCAAATGTGGACCACCGAGGTGTAACACAGCTACCGGAGCCAGTGTCGCCCAGCTACCGGAACCGCGTCCCAAAGGTGTAACACACCTACCGGAGCCAACGCGTCAAGCATGTACCGGGACAGCACAATTGCTCTTACCGTCAACAGTGACAACAAAAGCAACATACAAGACCGTTTCAGTATTGATTTATAGCTTCTGACCTTAGCATACATGATTCTGAGATGTGGAGCTAAGGGCGATTCAGCCAGTACCAACATGTGCCAAAATACCCATCTGACATGGGGTTTTACAAGATCGGCGTAACAAGCCATACCTGTGGACAACCCCTGATAACGGATCGTCCGTTAGAAGTTCCGTTAGAAGATTGGGTCCGTGAATTGGCCGCGGTGAGCAGGCGCTCTCGGACTCGGCGACCGCCCGCATGAGACCCCAGCTAGGGCCGCCGGAAGATGTCGTGGCTGCCGATGCGTCGCCAGATGATGTGCGCCTGGCCAGGGGTCTGCTCCTCACCGTAGGCGAACGTTGCTCGGCCGTTCCCGGCCCACGTCATCTCGAAGACTCCGTCGTTTCCGCGGACGGGCTTCACCCGCAGGCTGCGCCGCGCCGGCCGGCCGTGCTGCAGATCCTCCACGAACTGCGCGACAGCGGCAAGGAAGGCTTCCTGCAAGTCGCTGTCGAGCGAAGCGAATTCCCTTCCGAACACGCGCTCCCATTCGTAGGTGGGCACGACGGTGACCGTCGACAGTGCAGGCAGAAGTCAGCGCGAACTGCTGTCGCCGGCCCCGTCGGAGGCGGCCGTCTCGCGCAACGCAGCCAGGAACTCGTCCCCGGAGGCGAACACCGGGCCGCGCCTGCCTGCGGCTCGGTCCTCTACGATCTGCTTCTCGCCAGCCTGCCACTCGTCGGTCCAGTACCACCACTGATCCTGGTCCCGCTGGGCACACGGACGAAGAAGGATGCCGTCGCTGGTCATCTCCACATCCAACTCGTCGCCCTCACTGAGGCGCGCCTGGCGTCTGAGATTCTTCGGAATCGTCACCCGACCATCGGACCTCAACGTCACCACGTCACAACCCTACTCATTCCAGGCGATGCCGGGACCAAGGAACTACCCAATGCCGCCGCCAGTCCGGTGTCGGCGAAGGAACACCCAAGCATCTGGCCCAGCGCGGCGTAACACCCTCGATCTCCGGGCCTTGAGCTCGTCGATCAGCGACTCAGGTCCGCCCACCTTCGCTCCCCGGAGGCCTCAGGCGTTGTACACGCGCCACAATCCGGCGATGTCCTCAGGGCACCCTGAACGGGCGGGGCACGCGAAGGGCTAATCGCGTAGCGGCGACCTTCAGCGGTCGCGAAGTGCCCATCGGCTTCTGTGGGACGGGCACCGTAGGTTGGGCGATCAGGCCAACGACCGTCGAGGTGACCGGAAGGCGGGCCGTGAGAGAGTTGACGATCGATGACATCGACGACCTGGCTCTGGGCGCGACCCTGCTCGGAACGGGCGGTGGTGGCGATCCGTATGTGGGCAAGCTGCTGGTCAAGCAGGCGATCGCTGATCATGGCCCCGCCACAGTCGTTGGACCAGAGGACCTTCCCGACGACGGCCGGGTACTCACTACCGCCATTATCGGCGCACCGACGGTGATCCTGGAGAAGATCCCCGCCGGAACCGAGTTTCGTGCCGGCATTGGCGCTCTGGCCGCCTACTTGGGCGAGGAACCGGTGGCGTTGATGCCCATAGAGGTGGGCGGGGTGAACACGCTGGTGCCGATCGCGACCGCGGTCGAGATGGGGTTGCCGATTGTCGATGCCGACGGGATGCGACGCGCCTTTCCCCAGATTGAGATGACCGTGTTCACGCTGCATGGCCTGTTGGCCGCGCCGATGTCGATCGCGGATGAGAAGGGCAACATGTGCGTGTTCGAGGCCACCACCAACCAGACGGCTGAGGCACTGGCCCGCGCCGCCATCCTTCAGCTCGGTCTGGCCAACGCGATCAGCTGCTATCCGATGTCGGTGGCCGACGTGCGGCGGGCCGGGATCCACGACTCGATGACTTACTGCACTGAGGTCGGGAGGCGTCTGGGCGAGGTCAAGCGGGGTGCTGAGGGGGCCTGGCAGGAGCTGCTCGACTACACCGACGCAGCCTTGGTCTTCAGCGGCAAGGTCATCGACATAGATCGCCGCACTACTGAGGGCTTTGCCCGCGGCACCGTCGTTCTTGAGCACCTCGACGACACGAGCCGAACTCTGCGGGTCGAGATCCAGAACGAGAACCTGATCGCTTTCGAGGAGGGCGAGGCGGTCGTGACGGTGCCCGACCTGCTGTGCCTGCTGGACTACGAGTCGGCGGACCCTGTCACGACCGAGGGTCTGGCCTACGGTCAGCGGCTCAACGTTTTGGCCATGCCGTGCGCGCCCGAGTGGCATCGTGACGGGATGTTGGAGCTAGTGGGCCCTCGAGCGTTCGGGTACGACATCGACTACGTCGACTTCCGGGAGAAGAGGCTGTGAAGCCGCTGCGGCTCGGTGTCGATGTCGGGGGCACCAACACCGATGCGGTTGTGGTCGACCCGGCCGGCACCGTGGTGGCCGCCACGAAGACGGCCACCACACCCGAGCCGATAGGCGGCATCCAAGCTGCTGTGGCGGCGGTGCTGGCCCAGGTGGACGACCCGGCCGCTTTGGGCAAGGCCATGCTCGGCACCACCCATCCCACCAACGCGATCATCCGGCGCCAGGACCTTGACCGGGTGGGAGTGCTGCGCCTGGCCGCTCCGTCGTCGCTGGGTGTGCGCCCGAGCGCGGCCTGGCCCGAGGACCTCAGAGACATTGTCATCGGACGCAGCGAGATCGTTGCAGGCGGATTCGAGTACGACGGCACCCCGATCTCGGATCTGGATGAGGACGCGGTGAGGCGATTCGGTGCCACCTGCGCTCAGGAGGTATCTGCCATCGCGGTCTCGTGCGCGTTCAGCCCGGCGTCGACCGATCACGAATTGCGCGCCGCGGAGCTGCTCGCCGAGGAATGCGGCGACGGTTTCCCGGTGTCGTTGAGTCACACGGTGGGATCGCTGGGGCTTCTCGAACGCGAGAACGCGAGCATCCTCAACGCGTCGCTGCTGACGGTCGCCAAGCGAGTGGTCGCGGGGTTCTGTGACACGCTGGCCGCAGCCGGCCTGGAGGTGGAGAGCTTCCTGACCCAGAACGACGGCACGTTGATGGCCTTCGACGAAGCCGACAAGTATCCGGTGCTGACCGTCGGTTCAGGTCCGACCAACTCGATGCGGGGCGCCAGCGCGCTGGCCGGGCTCTCCGACGCGCTCGTCATCGATGTCGGGGGCACTTCCGCGGATGTGGGGATCCTGGTCGACGGATTCCCTCGCGAGTCCACCGCGGCTGTGGAGGTGGGAGGCGTGCGGACCAATTTCCGTATGCCGGATCTGATCTCGGTCGGCCTTGGCGGAGGCAGCATCGTCCGCAACGGCGACGGCGTGACTATCGGGCCCGACTCCGTCGGTTATGGCGTGATCACCGAGGCAATCTGCAAGGGCGGCTCCACGTTGACGCTCTCAGACGTCTCGTTGGCTGCCGGCCGTCTCACGGACTTCGGCGATCCCGGCCTGCTGTCGAGCCTGGGGGTCTCGCTCACAGCCGCAGCGATCGACTGGGTGGACGAGCGGATCGGTGTGCTGTGCGAGCGGATGAAGGCCTCGAGCACGGCGCTGCCTCTGATAGCTGTCGGCGGTGGCGCCCATCTGGTGCCCGAGGCGCTGCGAGGGGTCAGCGAGGTGCTCTGGCCGCCGCACCATTCGGTGGCGAACGCTTTCGGCGCGGCGATCGCCGAGGCGGCCGGATCGATTGACAAGGTCTACAGCTACGACACGGCCGGCCGGGAGTCCTGCCTCAGCAGCGCCCGCGAGGAGGCCGAGGACGCTGCTATCCGGGCGGGCGCCGATCCCGACAATGTGCGCATCACGCGAATCGTCGAGATTCCCATGACCTACGTGCCCGGGGGCGGCTGCCGGGTGATCGTGAAGGCCGTGGGTCCGCTCGCCTCATAGCCACGGACCCATGCCATTGTCTGCCGGCCTCTCCCGTTAGGAGTCCCGATGCGAGTGGCGGACGCTCACAACGACCTGCTGCTCGGCGTGCTGCACCAGCGAGAGAGAGGACAGCGCGATCCCTTCGGGGACTTCTGGCTGCCGCGTTTGCGCGCCGGCGGTGTGGCGCTGCAGTTCCTTGCGATCTTCACCGAGGACCAGCATGTGGGCGAGGGGGCACTGCGGCGGTGTCTGCTGATTCTTGAGGAGGCCCGGAACATCGCCGAGACGCACCCGGGCGATGTGGCCATCGTCGAGACTCGACAGGACCTAGAGCGTTCGCTCGCCTCGGGCCGCATCGCGCTGGTGCTGGCCGTTGAAGGCTCAGAGCCAGTGGCGCACAGTCTCGGCGTGCTGGAGACGCTGTGGCGTCTGGGCATCAGGTGCATGTCGCTGACGTGGAACCGGCGCACGATGATGGCCGACGGCGCGGGCGAGGCCGCTACCGGAGCCGGACTCACCGCACTCGGGACGCAAGCTGTGGCTGAGATGGAACGGCTGGGAATGACTGTGGACGTGAGCCACCTCTCCGCAGCCGGATTCGACCATGTCTCGGGCATCTCGACGCGGCCGTTCGTGGCAACGCACTCGTCATGTCATGCCCTGTGTGCCCATCCCCGCAACCTCACCGACGACCAGCTGCGCGATGTCGCCGATTCCGGTGGAGTGGTGGGAATCAACGCCTTCGGCGGCTTTCTCGCATCTGACAACCCCACGTTGGACGACTATCTGGCCCACATCGAGCATGCGATCGCGGTAGCGGGACCGGCCGCGGTCGGGCTGGGCTGCGACTTCATGGAGGATCTGCTGGAGGTGCTCGACCCGATCCTTGGAGCCGGTCTGGTCGATCCTAGCGATCTGCCGTTCGTGGCCGGGATGAGCGAGCCCTCCGACCTCGGACCCTTCGGTGCGCTGCTCGCGCAGCGGCTGGGTGATGAGACTGCCCAGAAAGTGGCAGGCGGCAACTGGATAGATCTCCTGGGGCGCGTCCTGCCGTCGGAGAGCCATCGCAGCGGCCGGGAGTAGTAGAAAGCTTGCCGGTGCCCGATACTCGCCTCCGGCCCCGACCTCTCACGGTGAGACAACTCCTTGCGACCGGCGCGCTCGGCGACTGCCGTGTCGTTGCGGGCGAGGCGGGCCTGGACCGCGTCGTTTCTGATGTGTATGTGACCGCCCACTGCGACACGGCCACTCCTGTCTCGCCGGGTGTGCTGGTCATGTTGGATGCCCGCGGGTTCCAACCGAACTCGTATGCACTCGACGTGGCCCTGCGGACAGTCAGGGACGGCGAGGGGTCCGGACTCGTCGCGGTCAATCCAGTGTCAGCCACCGGCATAGCGACCCGGCGCCTGGCTGATCGTTTCAGCACCGCGCTTCTGGAAACGGAGAGGGTTGACGTGCTCGCTGCGGCTGCCGCGGCGCGCGAACTCGTGCTGCAGCCCTCGGTTTACCAGGCGGACATGATGTCGCAGCTGCTGCGAGGCCTGACCAGAACAACCACAGTCTCAGGAACGCTGGCACTGGTCTCCGACATCCTCGGGCGGCCGTGCTCACTCGTCGAAGCCAGCAGCGCCGTCATCGCAGGACCCCCCGTCTCGGTGCAGTCGCAGGCTCTGAGACAGCACGCCTACCACTCTCCCGATGTCGGTTCTGGAGGCGAGCCGGGAATGGTCTGCCCGGTCGTAGTCGTACCGGGTGAGCCGGTCCGGTTCTGGCTGGTGTGCCTGCTCGGCGACGCTGACGACGCCATCCAGCGGGCCGGTCTGGACCTTCTCGGGGTCGCATCCTGGGCAGTGGGAGCCAACTTGGTGCGCGATCGACTCGTCATGGAACGCGATGCCCGGCACCGGCTGGCCCTGCTCAATGAGGTTGTGGGCAGCGGCGAACTGCCCGATGAGGCGATCCTCGCGCAGATGGCGACCTTCGGCTGGTCCGCAGCCGGATGGATCAGCGCCTTCCACGTTCAGCTGTCGGGTCCGATGGACTCCAATTGGGTGCTCGTCAACACCGACGCACTCGCCAAGACGCTCCTAGAGGTCGGGATCGACGGTCCGCTCATCGAGAGGACAGACGGCTGGTCGGGCTGGGTGTGCACCCCTACTGAACCCCCCGTGGGTGACTATCGGCGGCTGGCTCGGAGCCTTCAAGACGCACTTGCAGCCCTCGTCGCCGACGCCGAAGGGGTGAGCGCTCACGCCGGGGTGGGCCAGCCCGCGACCGGTCTTCCAGGGCTCAGGGCGGGCTTGACCGAAGCTCGCCAGGCCGCCGCCCTGGCAGGTGCAGGCGCGAGGCGGGTCTCGGTGAGACACATCGACGAACTCGGCATCCAGCGGATCATGCTCGGCTGGTACGGCTCCGCCGACTTCGGCCGGGTGGTGGCCGCCTTCCTCGAGCCGCTGACCAGCGAGGACACCGAAGGCGCGCTCCTGCGCACCCTGCAGGTCTACCTGGACTGCCTGTCCTCCGCGACGAGCACTGCCGCCGCGCTCGGCGTGCACCGCAACACGGTGATGAAGCGAATCGACCGCATAGCGGAGATGCTCAACGTCAACTTGCACGACCCGGACCAGCGGCTCGCACTGCAACTAGTGCTAAGGATGCATCGGCTCGATCGATCCAGCCCTAGCTGATCTAGTGGCCGGCCGTCCCGGCCTGACTGGATGCGAGAACTGCACCTTCTTGAGCCTGAATGGCAGCGGTCTGCCCATTGAGCCCTACTTCGTCGCTCCGTACCGTCCCCCTTCCAGGCTCATACATCCTATCGTGAGGGGGGATCCGATGAAGACACGAAACGCAGCCAGGATCTTGGGTGCGGTATTGGCGCTGGCTCTGATAGCCGCGGCGTGCGGCGACGACGACGCGCCCGACGAAGCGGTGACCGCGGCCACCGACAGCGCCGCCGAAGCTGAAGCTCCCTCCGGCGGTGAAGAACCGGCCGTGGACGAGCAAGGAGATCCGGACGACGAGCAGGTCGTGCCTGAAGACGAGAGCCCAGCCGCAGAGGCGCCCGACGAGCAGGAAGCCCCAGAGCCAACTGTTGAGGAGCCCGAGGAGCCTGCCGATGAGGCGCCGGCAACGACGGAGCCGGCCGGTCCGCGGCAGATCGCTTACCTGTCAGCCAGTTCGGCCAACACGTTCCTGCTGGCGTCGGTGGGCGAGATGCAGCGGCTCGCCGACGAGAACAACATCGAGTTGATCGAGTTCGACGCCCAGTTCAACGCCGACCTGCAGACAACGCAGCTTCAAGACGTGGTGGCCAGCGGCCAGTACGACGGGATCATCCTGGTGGCGCTGAACGGACCCGGACTCGTGCCCGACGTGGAGGCAGCCCTCGATGCCGGCCATGAGGTGGTGCTGTTCAACCAGATCGTCGGCGACGACCTGTCCACCAACGAGCCCCAGGTGGAAGGGATCGCAGCATCGGTCATGGCCCCGCCCGTCGTCACCGGCGAACGGGCCGGCCGGCTCACGATTCAGGCCTGCGCGGGACTCGACCCGTGCCGGGTCGTGTACATCTTCGGCATCCGCGGCATTCCGCTCGATGTCGCCCTGCGCCAGGGCTTCGACAGCGTCGTGGCCGGCGAGTCCCACATCGAGATCGTCGCCGAGGGGGAGGGCCAGTACCTGGGTCCCGAAGGCGGGATCAACGCCATTCAGGACATCCTGCAGGCCCAGCCCGACTTCGACGTGGTGGTCGGTGCCGACCAGCCGCTGCAGGGCATAGAACTGGTCCTCACCGACGAGGGCAAACTCGACGATGTGGCTCTGATCGGCCTCGGAGGATCATCGCCCGCGATCGAGGGAATCCGCGACGGGCGGTGGTTCGCGACCGTTTTCTATGCGCCGGCCAGCGAGGGGCGTCTGGCCATGGAGGCCATGATCGCGGCGCTTGCCGACGGCACCTACACCGGCGGGGTGGACCCAAACGGCGGTTTCGTCGATGAGGGCATGGTCACCTCCGCCAATGTCGACCAGTTCACCGCGGAGTGGGATGGCTGACCCTCAGCTCGACAAGCCGGCTCGCGACGAGCTCGCCCATATCGAGCTGCGCGCAGCATCCAAGAGGTTCGGCTCTACCCAGGCCGTCGATCATGCTGACATCGTCATCCGGCGAGGCTGCATCCACGCTCTCGTCGGCGAGAACGGCGCGGGCAAGTCCACCGTCGGAAAGATCATCGCAGGAGTGCACACCACTGACAGCGGCGCGGTGATCGTCAACGGCCGGCCATGCCGGTTCCGATCGCCGAGGCAGGCCTTCGCGGCGGGCATCACCACCATCGCTCAAGAACTGGCCCTTGTGCCCGATCGCAGCGTCGCCGACAACGTGTTTCTGGGAGTCGAGTCGACACGCTGGGGATTCGTCGCCCGCGGCGACACCCTGCGCCGGTTCGAGGCACTGGTGGCGCGCACCGGCATCCCGATCGACCCTGACGCCAGCGTCAGAAGTCTCAGCGTCGCCCAGCAGCAAAGAGTCGAGATACTGCGGGCCGCGGCGCGCCGTTCCGAGTTCGTGATCATGGACGAGCCCACCGCTCGCCTTTCCGCCGAGGAGCGCAGCCAGCTGCACCGCCTCATCCGGTCGCTGCGCGATCAGAACATCACGGTCTTGTTCATCTCTCACTTTCTCGACGAGGTCCTCGACCTTGCCGATGACATTACGGTCATGCGCGACGGGCGTGTCGTGAGGAACACCGAGCCTTCGTCCGAGACGACGAGCTCGCTCGTCGAGGCCATGATCGGGCGAGAGCTCGAAGGGAACTTCCCACCAAAGCAGCCTCTGGCGGCAGCGGCTCGCAGCCCCACCCTCAAAGTCCGCGGCCTGCGACTCGCTGTCCCCAAAGGACTGAGACCTGCAGGATCCGGCTCGGCACGATCACCGGCCGAGAATCCCGCAGGTCTCGACCTCGATGTGCTCCCCGGAGAGATAGTGGGGATAGCGGGACTGGTCGGATCAGGCCGCACCGAGTTCGTCAGATGTGTCTACGGGGCCGACAAGGCCACTGCCGGAGAGGTGCAGGTCGCCGGAGCCCGCGCCGGCCGCCGCCATCCCCGGTGGGCGATCCGCTCCGGCATGGGCCTCATACCCGAGTCCCGCAAGGAGCACGGCCTGCTGATGGACCGCAACCTCCGTGAGAATGTCAGCCTCCCCCACCTGCGACACCTCACCCGGGCGGGCCTTGTTGCCCGCGGCCCCGAGAACGATCTCGTCTCAACAGCCGCGGCCGGCGCCCGCGTTCGCGGCGGCGGACCAGAGACTCCCGTGCGGTTGCTGTCAGGAGGGAACCAGCAGAAATCCCTGTTCGCGCGCTGGATGACCCCCGACCTGAGAGTACTCATCGCGGACGAGCCCACCCGGGGCGTCGACATCGGCTCCAAGCGCTCCATCTACGATCTGATCGCAGCCGCGGCCAGCGACGGCCTGGCCGTGTTGGTTGTGTCCTCGGAACTGGAGGAACTCGTCGGGCTGTGCCATCGCGTGATCGTGATGCGCGACGGGCGCTTCGTGGCTGAACTCACCCACCCAGACTTGGATGAGACACAGATCCTGCGCCACGCCTTCGGCGACAAGGCCACCGGCCACCCAAGCTCATGACCGACGCGGCGCTGCCACTGCGGCCACCGCGATCCGGTCGATACCTCAGCGTACTTGCCCGCTACGGCATCGTGTGGGTGACCCTCGCGCTGTTCGTGCTACTGGCCGCCACCACCGACGGCTTCCTGACCGGCCCCAACCTGCGCAACGTCCTGGACCAGCAGGCGACACTGCTCATCGCGGCCTCCGTCGCCACTCTGACGATGATCGCAGGCGGCTTCGACGTGTCGATCTCCGCGGTTGCGGTGGCCGCCCCCCTGGTGGCTCTCCGCGTCGAGAACGCCACCGGCTCAGTGACGTTGGCCCTGCTCGCCGGATGCGTCTTCGGTCTGGCCGTCGGAGCGGCCAACGGCTCGATAGTCGCCTTTGCCCGGATCAACTCGTTCATCACCACCCTGGCCACATCGTTCATCGTCTTCGGCATCGGCTACGTCGTCAGCGAGCGCGCCATCATGCGACCCTCCAGCGACAGCTTCCGCGACATCGCCCGCACACGGGTCGCCGAACTCACCACGGCCACATGGATCTCACTGGGAGTCGTGTCGGTGGCCTGGATCGCGCTGGCCGGGACCAGATTCGGTCGCCACGTGTACGCCACGGGCGGCAACCCCGAGGCGGCCAGGCTCGCCGGGGTGCGAACCCGGCAGGTAGTCGTCGCAGTGTTCGCGCTGTCGGGGCTCGCGGCCGGGCTCGCAGGGGTAGTGGCCGCATCGAGAACCATAAGTGCCACACCCTCCGATGACTTCAGCTTCGTGTTCGGGGTGATCGCCGCCATCGTCGTCGGCGGAACCTCCATCGCCGGTGGCACCGGCGCGGTGTGGAGAACGCTGCTGGGAGCCTTCTTCATCGCCTTCATGGTCAACGGCTTCAACCTTCACCAGATCGACCCCATCTGGCAGAGAATCATCCAAGGCCTGGTCATCCTCGTCGCAGTCGCCACCGACGCCTGGTCAAGAGCTCGGCGCACCTAGCACTGACGGACCCGACACCTTCGTTCGACCCGATCCACCGAGAGGCTCTGCCATGAGAACCCACATCGTCGTTCCGATCACATCCGATTCGTTCAACGAACAGATCACCCAGGAGGCCCGCAGCTTCCTCGGTGACGACGCCCACCTCGAGGTCAGCTGCCTCCCGTATGGCCCGGCCTCCATCGAGTCGTACTACGACGAGGTCCTCGCCGGGCCCGCCATCGTGTCCGAAGTCAAACAAGCAGAGGCCGACGGAGCCGACGGAGTGTTCATCACCTGCTTCGGCGACCCGGCGGTTCCCGCAGCCAGAGAGCTTGTGGACATCCCGGTAGTGGGCGGGTTCGAGCCGGCAGTGTCCACCGCCATCAACCTGGGCGAACGGTTCTCCGTCGTCACCGTGCTCAAGAACGTCGTGCCCATGATCTCCGGGCTGGCCACCCGCATGGGAATCGCCGGCCGGATGGCGTCGGTCGAGGTCATCGACACCCCGGTTCTCGAGCTGCACGACGGCGATGCCCTGCTCGCAAGCCTCTTCGAGGCGTCCTGCCGGGCACTGTCGGGCGGTGCCGATGTGTTGGTGCTGGGCTGTACCGGCATGCTCGGCGTGGCCGCCGACCTGCAAACCCGGCTGGAGTCCGAACAGGCCCGGGTGCCGGTAGTTGATCCCACCGGCGCCGCCCTCGGGATGCTACTGACCATGCACTCAATGGGCCTCAAGCCGAGCCGCAGGACCTACATGCCCCCACCCGACAAAGAGCGAACCGGTGCAACCAGCGTCTAGGCGCTCAGCCCCGGCGCTGATCGGCTTCCTATAGTTCAATCCACCCATGGCCGGCATCGTTTCCCGCTCGTTCGATGTCGTCGTCGTCGGTGGGGGCATCGCCGGGGTGTCGGCCGCGTGGGCGCTGGCCCGCCGAGGGCACCACGTGGCTGTCGTCGAACGCGAGAGCTCTCTCACCGCGCACAGCACGGGACGCTCAGCGGCGCAGTTCCTGGCCTCCTACGGCGAACCGGCTAACCGGATCCTGAGCGCGGCGTCGCGGCCGTTCCTCGAAGCCGGCGCCGACGGCCTAGCCGACAGCGAACTGCTCGTGTCCCGCAACGTGCTGTGGGCAGCGCCCGCCGGCTTCGAGAAGGAACTCACGGCCCGCATCACAGCCAACCAAACCACCGGCACACCATGCGAGCACCTCACAGCCGCCGACGCCATCGAGTTGTGCGCCGTGCTCGACCCGCAGTGGCTGGATACCGCCGTGATCGAGTACGGAGGCTTCGACATCGACGTCGCCGGACTTCACCAGGCCTTCCTACGCGGCGCCCGTGCCGAAGGAGCGACGGTGCTGCGAGAGCACGGAGTGCGAGGTCTCGCCCACCGCGACGGTTCATGGCACGTGGACACCGGCGAGCGGGTCCTGAGCTGCGCCACCGTCGTCAACGCGGCCGGCGCCTGGGCCGATGAGGTGGCCCGCACCGCAGGGGTGCGCCCCGTCGGTCTGCAGCCGTACCGGCGCACCGTGTTCACGTTCACCAGCCGCTTCGAGTCGGCCCGCTGGCCCCTGGTCGTCGGAGCCGACGAGAGCTTCTACTTCAAGCCCGAAGGAGCCGACCAGTTCCTGGCCTCGCCCGCCGATGAGGATCCGGTACCAGCCGGCGACGTCAAACCCCGCGAGATCGATGTCGCAGCCGGGATCGAAGCGGTCAACCGGGCCACGATCCTCGATGTCCGATCAGTGCGCGCCACATGGGCCGGTCTGCGCACCTTCGCCCCCGACCGGGTGCCAGTGGTCGGTTTCGACCCCGACGCGGCCGGGTTCTTCTGGTGCGCCGGGCAGGGCGGCACCGGCATCCAGACCTCCCCAGCCATCGCCGCGCTCACAGCCGACCTGATCAGTGGCACCACTCCCAGCACTGTTCCAACCGAACTCGCCGCCGAGCTTGGCCCCGAACGGTTCCGGCCTGCTTCGAAACGTGGCAGCGCCGGAAGAGTCCCTTCCTGACATCTCGCAGGACAGTAGACAAGTTCCTGGGTCCTACCCGGATCTCGGTTCTCGTGGCAGGCCGAGCACGCGCTCGCCCAGGAGGTTGCGCTGGATCTCGTGGGTCCCGCCGGCGATTCGAGCCTGGCGGGTTGCGTTCCAGCCGTGGCTTGCGATGTCACCGTCAGGATTGTCGGGATCCCAGGCTTGACTGCACGCACCACCCAGGTCGACAACCAGCTCGGCGCTCTGTTGTTCCAGTGTCCCCGCGGCCAGTTTCATCATCGAACCGGCCGCTCCGTTGCCGTCACAGAGAAACCTGCCCACGAAGCGATCACGGACAAGCTCAAGAATGCGTTCCGCGGCGATGACTGACGCGATCCGCTGGCGGACGACAGGATCGTCGAGCCGGCACCGACTCGGCGGGAATCTGCACGTCCTCGAGGAACACCTCGTTGAAGTGCTCGCCACCGGCGATGTCGACTAGCGGCCGTACCGAGACTCCGGGGGTTGACATCGGCAGGATGAACATCGTGATCCCCGCGTGGGGACGTTCGGCATCGGGGTTGGTGCGGGCCAGGAGCATGCCGCAGTCGGCTCCGGCCGCGTACGACGACCAGACCTTCTGTCCGTTGACGACCCACACACCGCCGTCGAGGACGGCGCGGGTACGCAACGACACCAGGTCCGAACCGGCGTCGGGCTCCGAGAACAGCTGGCACCACCGCTGCTGGCCGGTGGCGAGCCCCGGCAGGTACCTGCGCTTCTGCTTCTCGGTCCCTGCAGCAAGCAGGGTGCTCTTGGCGAGCGTCTGTCCTATCCCGAGCGGCGCCAGAGACGGAGTGTCGTAGCGACGAAGCTCCTCGGACAACACCTTCGCATGGATACGACTGAGGCCCTTTCCCCCGTACATCTCCGGGAGGTCGAGGCCGCTGAAGCCCGCCTTATGAAGCGATCGCTGGAAGGCCTCGGCTCGCTCGACGAGACGCTCATGGCCCTCGGGAGCCCGGCTGATCACGTCCAGTCGCCCATCGTCGGCCCTGATCAACGGCACGCAACGCACTGCCCGCTGGCCGCCTCGACGCGAGGCCATCCCCTTCGACACCGGACTCGAGGCCCATGTCACCAGGTAGTCATAGAGCCCCGCGGCCGTGGCCAACCGACGCTTGATCGTCCGTGCCGACAAATCCGACTCGCCGTCCTTGATCCGCACCACGTTGCCCGCCACCCGCCCGGACGCTGCCATCGCTCGCTTGAGCCTCCATCGCTTGCAAGGCTCAGAGGGATGGGCATGGCGATGTCATCCCAGGTGTTCCGCAACGGGTTCAGTTCCCTTCGCAGGCGCGTCCGCTCACCGCGCTCGGGCACATCGGCGTTCAACAGCATCTGACTGATCGAGCTGCGCTGTCGGGGGTGCGGCGCTGTGGTGGGTCTGCTGGTCCTCACCTTCGCGCCGTGTCGCGATCGCGGCCAGGATCCCCAGAGAGCGGAAAGGTGCCGGGCCTGGCGGCCATGTGGGGGCCTGAGGTTCCGTGTTCGCTGGTTCGCGTCCTCCAGGTCCGCGTTGTGGTGCCGAAGGGGGAGTTGAGTGTCGTGGCTGCAGGGTCTATGGTGCGGTTCGCCATCTGACACCGGGAGGCTCGCCGGGTCTCCCGAATTGACCCTCGCGCCGCGGGTCGGGCCTCGCCATGGCTCCCTTCGGGTCGAGGGTCACACGGTGTCAGATGGCAATCGATGCCCGACCACACCGAAGGGAGCCACCATGTTGGGGCCTCTTTTTTCACCGCCCGGCCAGCGACGCGGGACCGCCCGGCCAGCGACGCGGGACCGCCCGGCCGATGGCCCGCACAGTCGACACGCCAGGGGTGGGCCTTCGATGGCGCTGCGGTGCCGCGCTGGGGTTGAACCGGCGCAGGACTGCTGCGAGGTGTGTGGTTGTGGCTGTGATGGCCGCGTCGATCATCGCGGCTGCTCCCGCTGCGGTGGGCGCGCAGCAGGACATGTTCTTGGACGTGACCGACGGGGTGCACAAGCCCGCGATCGACGTTCTGGGGGAGATCGACCTCTTCGAGGGCACGCTTTGTGGCGAGGCCATGTTCTGTCCCGAAGAGCCGGTCGAGCGCTCCGACATGGCGGTGTGGCTCATACGCGCTCTTGGCGACGAGGAGCTTCCCGCAGCCGGTGCCACCCGCTTCGCCGACGTCGACGCCGAGGTGTGGTGGGCGCCGTTTGTCGAGCGGCTCGCGGAGCTTGAGATCACCGTCGGCTGCCGCCTGGAGCCGCTGCGCTACTGCGGTGACACTTCGGTGAGCCGCGGTCAGATGGCGAGCTTCTTGGTGCGGGCCTTCGAGTTGGAGCCGGCTGAGCCGGCGGGCTTTGTGGACACCGAAGGCAGCGTCCATGAGTCCAGCATCGACGCTCTGGCCGCGTCGGGGATCACTGTGGGCTGTGACAGTCATGATGTTGGGGTCAGTGGTCGGGGCTCGGATCTGACTCAGGGTGTGACGGGCCTTGTGCCTTTTCGATGATCTGTCGGTCCGGTGTCCCGGCTGCTGGCGCGCACCGACCGGTCGGGCGGACGTGACCTCATAGGAGCCTTGGGTAGACCACCTTGACTGTCCTGTCCGCCGTCCCGGCCGGTGGTGCCGACCCCACTGGCTAGCAAGGAAGGCAGGACTTCATCATGGCGGATTTGATCGTCGGCATCTACGGCGGTGTCGACACTCACAAGGACCTCCACGTCGCGGCGGTCGTCGACCAGACGGGCCGGGTGCTGGGCACAGAGTCGTTCGCGGCGAACCCGGCGGGCTATCGGCGACTGGAGAGCTGGATTTGCGCGTTCGGGCCGGTCGTCAAGGCCGGGGTCGAGGGCACCAGCTCCTATGGGGTGGGGCTCACCCGTCACCTGCTCGGCGGCGGGATCGAGGTGGTGGAGGTGATCCGACCGAACCGCCAGGTGCGCCGCCGGCGCGGCAAGTCCGACACCGTCGACGCCGAAGCCGCCGCCCGCGCCGCGCTGAGCGGAGATGCCACCACCGCGCCCAAGGGCAACGACGGGATAGTCGAGTCGATCCGGGCGCTGCGGGTCGCGTTGTGCTCGACCCGCTCGCACCGCACCCGCGTCGCCAACCAGGTCCGCGACCTCGTCAACACCGCCCCCGAGCAGTTGCGCTGCGGCCTGGAGCCGCTCACAACCCCACAGCGGGTGCAGCGCTGCGCCCGGTTCCGCCCCGGCGACCTGACCCAGCCCGTCGAGGCCACCAAGGCCGCTCTGCGCACCCTGGCGCGCCAACACCTCGCCCTCAGCAGCGACCTCGACGAGCTCCGCGGCCACCTCGACCAACTCACCGTTGCCGCCAACCCGGCGCTGCGCGCCGCCAAAGGCATCGGAACAGACACCGCGTCGATCCTGTTGATCGCAGCCGGCGACAACCCCGACCGGCTCCGCAGCGAAGCCTCCTTCGCCGCGCTCTGCGGCGCCAGCCCCGTGGAGGCGTCCTCGGGCAAGATCACCCGCCACCGCCTCAACCAGGGCGGCAACCGCCAAGCCAACCACGCGCTGTGGCGCATCGCCATGACCAGACTGCGCGTCGACGAACGCACCATCGCCTACGCCCAACGCCGCCGCGCCCAAGGCAAGACCACACGCGAGATCCTGCGCTGCCTCAAACGCCACATCGCACGCGAGATCTACCGACTGCTCACCGACCCGCCCGAGATTCCCCAAGGAGCGGACCTGCGCCGACAACGAACCCGACACGGACTCACCCTCAACGACACAGCCCATGCCCTCAACACCCACGCCACCCGCATCTCAGAACTCGAACGAGGCCTCCGCCACAACCGCGACCTCGCCCAACGATACCAACAACACCTCGCCGAAATCACGACTTGACAAACATAGGAGCATCTACCGAATCCGCGCCCTGCTCTACGCCGGCAGACCCAACTGGACCCTCCTCGACACCCTCACTCCGACCTGAAACGCGGAGAGCCCGAAAAACCCTGCGTTGATGTACGAAGCGCTGTAAGTGAACTCTCCCGAAGCTGCGAAGTTTGCTACTACGAGCGAAGCTATCGGAATTGCTTTGCCGTCGGCCTCGACGATGTGTTCGGTTTGAATTCTTCCAGCGTCAGCCCACGACCGGTATCCTAGAACGTATCCGATGCTACCGTAAACCATACCTGTAGGTTCACCATACTCTATTGGTATTCTCTGGGGATCTAGAACTGTATTGGTTCTTAACACTGCAACATCATGCTGCTTGTCAATAGCTACTGTTTGCCAATCAATCGATAGCCACTCTCCAGCGGCTCGAACGCGAGGATTCATCCCGCGTTTCTCAATGACATGTAGAGCAGTGACCAAGTATTCGACACCATCCACATTGATGATTACTCCACTTCCAGTTGAGACCAAATCGCCATTCACATGGCAACCCAACCACAGGAGCGGATTCAGTACGTTTGCCGTTGGTGGCGTAGGAATCATGCTGGGCCTCTCGTGTTAGACTTGGGGGAAACCAAGTGCATAGTATTGCCGTATTGGAGCTGACCCGGTTTGGTTGACACCCTGATCCTGGGATCCTTGGAGGGTCCAGAGGGGAGTCAACTATGGGAGGACGCACTCGTGCGCCGTATCCGTTGGAGTACAAGGCCGAGCTGGTCCGGCTGGTTCGCGAGGAGTGCAGGTCGCAGCGGCGGGCTACTGCATGTCTTCTGCATCGTCCTCATCGTCGGATTCCATTTCGGGCCAGTTCACGCGGATGAACGTCCCGTCGGGGTACCTGTCGTCATCGGCGACATCGATCTCCTCAGCTAGGTCCTCAAGTATTTCTGGCAGTCGAGGGTCAAGACTCGCATCAGGATTCGACACCAGCTCAGTGATGCGCCGGTGAAGTCCGATGGTGACATCAGCACCCGCTAGCTCGTGGACATGGTATTCGCCCGACTGATCGAGGGCAGCCTCGGTGCTGCCCACGAGCATCGCGAAGCGTTGGTACCAAGCGGACTCAAGCGCGCTCCAATCTGTCTCAAAGAGGCGGAACATTGGAAGAAGCGAGTCTTCACTGTCCGGCGGACTCATGGATTTGCATTGATGGCATCCGTGGGGAGGTCCCGTGACGTACTCTGCCGCCTCCAACTGCACGGCCCGGCCAGCCGCTATGGGTGAGGTGACACAAAGAAACAAGCGCGTCGGCGTTGAGAAGTGAGCCTCGCCGCTGCTGGTCACCTGCTGATAGCTGTCACGAATGAGCTTGGCGGGCTCGATGCGAAGGGGTTTCGGCGTTAGCGCCCTTGGGTTCTTCCGCCCCTTCGCTTCCGTCAACACATGTCGCCCGGCGTGTGTGACACTGCCGATATCGGGCCGCTTACCGGATGAGATGCCGAATCTCTGCTTGTTGGTCACGGCATCAAGGTTGTAGTGCTTCTGACAGGCGTAGACCTTCGAGAGGAACGACATCGCTATCGCAATCCCGAAGTCCTCTGAGAGACTTCGCCGTGCCGAGCCGTGGTGCGTCTTCATGATCGAGTGGCCCTTCAACTGACCTCTCCAACCCGATACCACCGCTCTGACGCGTAGGAGATTGGATCGCAGCAGGGTTCTTTCTCGGCGCTGCATTCGAGACTCTGGCTCCCCGATGAATCGCGAGATGTTGTTGACCGTTATCGCTCGTGCCAAGTCGTTGAGGGTGACCGGCAAATCACTGACGTTTCCTTCACAGGGCCAAGTGTGGCCGCATCGCCCACAGGCCTCGTACTCGGTGAACGGAACGCTGAATCTCATGGGGGATCCCTTACTAGAGAAGGCTCGACGCAGTTGCCCGGTCGCCTCATTGTCGCCTGCGTTGATGCCGGAGCGCAACCACGGGCTTCAGCGGCCATCGGGGCGTGCCGTCGGCGATGTCGGAAATCTGAACCTCACCGGGGCTTCACGCAGGCTGTCTGTTGTGAGTCAAGCCCTGGCGCGCCGAGCATTGCCTCCGCAGAACCGGATCGGCCCGTCGTTTGCCGACGCGGCATTGGCTCACTGGGTTGGGGGTGTGCCAGGGGACTGCGACATGTTCGGTGGCACGGCACAACCCGCCCCTTGCGGTCTCGGCGCGGGCTCGTCGCCGGGGCTTAGCGGTGTTCGTCGCCCCAGAGGTCTTTGTCTAGCGCCTTTTCGAGTCGGGCTATGACGGGCAGCGTGCCCCAGGTTTCGCCTCGTAGGAGTCGGCTGATGGAACTCTTGTTGACTCCGCTGAGTTCTTCGATTTTCTCGAGGCCCTTGCCGTCCATCGCGGCCTTGAGGCGTTTGACGAGTTCTTGAACGAGGCGGGCCTCGTCGGGCGCTTTGGGGGTGAGGCGACCCTCGGGCCAGGTGTGGCCTTCGGCGAGGTGGTCCTTGGGCTGGCGGTGTAGCCCGAGCAGGGTGTACTTGCTCTCGGGTCCCTTCCTGGGCTTGTCCGCCACGGTCACCGACAGTAACTCGCACCCGCGGCCCGAGCGCGGTTTCGGTCGGCGCCATCGGTGTCACACCCGGCACGTATGATCTGCATATGCAGAAAATCAGGGAGACCGATGCCCTCAGGAACCGCAGCTGGAGGTGCTGGCGGTGAGCGACCGGCAGCGTCGCCGGGTGGTGTCTGTCGGTGCCGTGCGCGGCGTGCTGGCGTTGCGCGGGGGCCGCTGGGTGGTGGACAACGACTCTGAGGTGCGGCTGTTGGAGGCGTTGCGGGGCGAGCGCGGCGCTCGGGATCGGTTGTGGGCTCTGGTGGCGGCGCTTGACGCTGGTGTTGTCGAGGCGGGGGACTTGAGGCGGCTGAACGGGCGGCTGTCGGTGATCGCGGCGCTGGAGCGGCCCGAGGAGGTGTGGCGGGTTCGGGTGCCTCGGGACCTGTTGGGCGCGGTGGCGTATGTGTGCGTGTGCGTGCGCGAGGAGATGTTGTTGCGCTGGTTGGGGTATGCGCTGGCGGCGCGGCTGGACGCGAACTTGGTGTGGGGCTTGTTGCCGGGTCCGGGTTGGGCGTCGTGGGATGTGCCGCATGGGCGTCGCTGGGAGACGTTCGGTCGGGATGTGCATTGGATCTCTGAGTTGCCCGAGTCGTTCTGGTCGCGGCTGGGCGCCCACAGCGATGAGCGGCTCCGGGCGGTGGCGGTTGCGTCTGATCCGGCGGCTCGGCCCAAGGTGCTCGAGAACCTGATCGATGAGCACCTTGGGGTGCCAGAGGTGCTGGACTTGGTCGCCTCGCACCCCAGGACGCCGACTCGGGCTCTGCGTCGTGTGGCGCTGCGCTCGTGGACTCGGGCGCGGCCCGATCTGCGGGTGGCGCAGAACCGCCGCGCGACTGCGGGGCTGTTGCGCGGGCTGGCCGACAACATCGACTGGGAGGTGCGCTATGTGGCGGCGGCGCATCCGAAGGCGCCGGTGCGGGCGCTGCGGCGCCTCGCCCGCGACGACTCCTATCAGGTGCGCGCTGCGGTAGCTGGTGCCGTGTCGGCGCCAGCGGCGGTGCTTGAGGCGCTGGCGTCGGATCGCAATGTTGGGGTGCGCAGGAATGTGGCGTCGAACCCGTCGACGCCCCAAGCGGTGCTTGAGGCGCTGTTGGGGGACCGGCGAGCGGTGGTGCGGGCCGCGGCCGCAAGGAACGAGATCACGCCGGTGGAGGCGGTTGCTGGTCGGGTTCGCGATCGAGCCATCAAGGTGCGCAGCGAGGTAGCGGCGCGCGGCGTTGGAGCCGAGGTACTCGCTGTTCTTGCAGATGATCCCAAGTGGGCGGTGAGA
Source organism: Candidatus Aldehydirespirator sp. (assembly GCA_965220645.1). Taxonomy (GTDB): domain Bacteria; phylum Actinomycetota; class Acidimicrobiia; order Acidimicrobiales; family Aldehydirespiratoraceae; genus Aldehydirespirator. The sequence continues at coordinate 797,383 of OZ244836.1, forward strand.
CAGGCGGTCGCGTACAACGTGCAGGCGCCGCCGGAGGTGTTGGACCGTCTCGCTGGGGACTGGTGCGACGAGGTGCGCGCTGGTGTCGCGTACAACACCGGCGCGACGTCAGCTGCGCTGAGTGCACTGGCGCGAGATGAGTTTCTGTGGGTCAGGGTCCATGTGGCCGTCAACGCGTCTGTGCCGATCGATCTGCTGGTGGTGCTGGCCGCAGATGAGGACTCCTATCTGAGGGGCGAAGCTGCCCAGAACCCCGCGATGCCGCTGGCGCAACTCAACAGGCTGGCGACCGATGAGTTCTGGGAGGTCCGAGCCGGGGTCGCGTTGAACCCCAAGGCGTCTGAGGATCTCCTGACGAAGCTGGCCGAGGACCATCACAGCGGTGTGCGGCGTTGCGTGTGCGAGAACGACGAAGCGCCTCTGCGTCTGGTGGACGCTCTGAGGTCTGATCGGGACTATCGGGTGCGCTCCGCTGCCGCGGCCGCATGCGAGCGGCGCCGCGACCAGGCCGCGGACGACGCCGCATCGAAGCGAACTGTCCAGCACGCCTAGACGATCAGGGAGGTACCTGAAGGTGACCACAACCAAACAGCGCAACAGACCCCCGACAGCGGGCGCGACCCAAGCCGACACTCTCGCGGCTATGCAGATCCTGCTGGCCGCGGGCATACCGGTGCTGTTGTGGGGTGACCCCGGCACCGGCAAGACCCACACCATCGAGGCCTTCGCTCGGCGCGCCGGGTGGCGCACGGTGTCGGTGATCGCGTCGATCCATGACCCCACCGACTTCGCGGGGCTGCCGGTGCGCACCGACGCGGGGGTGGTGTTCGAGCCGCCGGCGTGGGCCCGCCGCACCGCGGAGAGCGACGGGATGTCGCTGGTGTTCTTCGACGAGGTCAACACTGCCACCCCCGCGACCCAGAACGCGCTCATGAGAGTCGTGCTCGAAGGCCGGGTCGGGGACCTCGAGCTTGGAGAGGGCGTGCGGTTCGCGGCTGCGGCGAACCCTCCGTCGCAGAACAGCGCGGCGTGGGATCTCAGCGCTCCGTTGGCGAACCGGTTTGCGCATCTGGAGTGGCCTGTGAGCTTCGAGGACTGGAAGGCCGGCTACCTCGGCGGCTGGCCCGACCCCGACCCCCTTGACATCGACTTGAGCGCCATCGACCCCTACAGCCGCGAGCTGGTCAGGTTGTTGCAGGCCTCGTTCCTGGCCACCCGGCCGGCTCTGGTGTGTGAGGTGCCCGACAACGGCACCGCATTGCGGGGCTGGCCCTCGCCGCGATCATGGGAGCGCCTCGCAAACTGTCTTGCCATAGCCGACACCGCCGGGGTGTCAGACGACGTGCGGCTGCTGGTCGCGTCCGCGTTGGTGGGGGACGGCGCCGCGGCCGAGTACCTGGCGTACCTGCGCAACCTGGACCTGCCAGACCCCAAGGACCTGCTCACCTATCCGGCCAAGTTCGGCGAACTGCGACGCACTGACCAGCAACTCGCCGCGCTCGACGCGGTTGTCGCCGCCGCGGCTGCTGACCCCAAGTGCTGGCGCGACGCGTTCCGGGTGTGCATCGTCGCCGCGGGCTGCGGAGCCCCCGATGTGGCCGCGTCGGCCGCGATGCGCCTCGCCGAGATCAAGCCCACATCTGTGAGGCTGCCGGCGGGACATGAGGTCTTCGCGCGGATCCTCGCCGACGCCGGCCTGTTGGAGGACCCCGACACATGATCGCCGCACACCAACCAGATCCGCATAGTGCGCAGGAGGCGCCATGACCTTCGACTCCGACCGCGCCGGTCGCCGCCATCACAGGCCGCGCGGGTTCGGTCGCGTCCACGGCCACCGCGACACGCCCGGGCGAGGCTCCGACCCCGTTCCCGGCGAGGGAGCGGACACCGACGGCGAGCCCGACACGTCACAGCCCCCGCAGCCGCGGCCCCAGCAGCTGAGCCGCGAGGCGCAGCGGCGCCTGCAGGCGGCGCGGCTATGGATCGCCGCGAACCGCCCCTACTACTCCAAAGCCGTGTTCTCCTGCCCGGTCATCCCCGCCGCCGCGCCCACCAGAGTCGGCATCGACGAGCGGTGGCGCATCTACGCCAACTCCGAGTTCCTGGAGTCGCTCACCGTCGAGCGGGCCGCAGCGGAGCTGGTACATGTGCTCAACCACGCTCTGCGCGACCACGCCCAGCGAGCCCGCAACACAAGCGTGGACGCCATGACAGCCCCGGTGTGGAACGCGGCCGCGGACTGCGAGATCAACGACGACCTATTCGAGGACGACCTGATCGAAGACGACGACTGGCTGTTCCCCGAGACCCTCGGCATGAACGACTTCATGCCCGCCGAGCACTACTACCGACACCTCCTCGACAACGGCGTGTCTGTGCAGGTCCACATCGAGTGCGGATCCGGATGCCACAGCCATGCCGTCCCCCACGAACTCGACACAGACACCGACGCGCTCAGCGACTTCGACCGCACGCTGCTCAAGCGCGCCGTCGCCGCCGCGGTCGCCGACCACAAGAAGACCCACGGCACCGGAAGCGTGCCAGAAGGCCTCGCCCGATGGGCCCAACAGACCCTGCACCCCAAGGTCAACTGGCGCCAGCAACTCGCCTCGGCGCTGCGCTCGAGCGTGCACCACAAGACCGGCACCGCCGACTACACCTGGCAGCGGCCCTCGCGCCGCCAACAGCCACAAGACCCCGTCCTGCGCCCGGCCATGACCCGCCCCGTGCCGTCCATCGCCGTCGTCGTGGACACCTCCGGGTCGATGTCAAAGCACGAACTCGACCGGGCCCTCACCGAGATCAAAGCAATCGTCGCCACAATCGTGCCCGGCGACAGCGTCAGGGTCCTGTCGGTGGACACCGTCGTCCACACCGACCAGCACATCCACAACACCAACCAGATCAGCCTCGAAGGCGCGGGCGGCACCAACATGGCCGCCGGCATCGCAGCCGCCGCCGAAGCCAACCCCGACGCCATCATCGTCATCACCGACGGCTGGACCCCATGGCCCACAACCCGCCCCCAGGGCGCCAGATGCGTCATCGCCGCCCTCACCGACAACCACCAGTCGAAGGGTGTCCCCGACTGGATCCAGACCATCGACATGAGCGAAGGCACGATCTGATGCGTCCGACGCTCAGTGATCTGGTTGAGGCTGGTCTGACTGATGAGCGGCGGCAGCTTCTCGCGCTGTTGAAGCTGGTCCATCATCACGATTGGGGGCTCGTGGCCAGGACCGCGTTGACTGCGGGTTCGATGGCCCGGCTGCTGGAGGACGGCTTGTGGGAGTCTCCGGGCGCGGTGAGGTCGTCGCCGGGTCCTCTTGGCGAGCCGCGGATGGGCTGGAGCGGCGCGCGGGCCGCGGTGGAGAGGGAACTCGGGCTTGCCGAGGAGGCGGGTTCGCGGTTCGTGACCGTGTTCGACGAGCAGTTCCCGCTCAACTTGCGCCGGGCGTCGCGCACCTTCGCGTTCCTGTCCTATGACGGGACTCTCGATGCTGAGGGCGACGCTCACAGCGTCTATGTCGCGTCGTGCCGGCGTGCACCGTCCGCGGAGAACCTGAGGCGGGCCCGGATCATCGGGCGGGGCCTGGCCCGCAGGGGTGTCACCGTGATCGGTGACGTTCTCTCAGAGATCGACCGAGCTGTGCTTCAGGCCGCGTTGGATGTCGGGGGACGCGCTGTTGCGGCGCTGTTGTGCTCGCTGGGCCCCGTCCGCTACGGCTACAGGGGACAGCGGCAGTTGTGCGAGGACATAATCGCTTCGGGGGGTGCGGTGGTTTGTGCGAGCTGGCCCTCGGACACGGCGGACCAGTTCACCTTCCGCCCCAGCAGCGGCCTCAAGATGAGAATGGCGTCTGGCGCCGTCGTCGTGGAGCGCCCACCGCCCTATGATGCGCGCCGCGAGGCCCGCGGAGCCGTCAAGGAGCGAAGGCCCGTGTTCTTTGTGGGGCCGGTGTCTGTTGGGGAGGTCTACGTCGACGACGACCCGTGGGACCCAGCCGAGCTGGCTCCTGTCGCCCATGTCGTCTACAACGGCGCGCAGATCGCTCGACGCCTCCGCAGCTTCTACGCCACAACCGAAGTCGGTACGGCCAAGCACAGCCGGACTTCGTGGCGGGTCGAGCGGCTGCGGCAACGCGCCGCGGGCTTGGTCACAGGTGTGGCGCCCCGAACCCGGCTCCAGCAGGCGCGGTCGTTCCTGCGAAGGCGATGCACACCGCCTGACTGGGTCAGCGAGTGGCTGGCAGAGCCATGGGAGAGGCTGACCCGCCCTAGCCGCTCAGCCACCGAGACGCCCGTCGAGGTCCGCCGTCTCTACGAGACCAGGAGAAGGCGCGTGGCCGACCGTGAGCGGTACAAGTTCAAGTGGCGAGGCGAGACCATCCAGCTCAAGACGCAACTCCGGGGCGCAGGCGGGGATGACATTCTTCGAGTTCCCGTCATCAACGAGGGCTACTGGGTCCTCGCCAACAGCGAGCCCCCGCGGCGCCGGCGATCACCGAAGCGGCGCTTGCTCCCGATGCGGCAGCTGCCACCGGTGCCCGATCCCGACCGTGCCGCATGGCTCGAGATGCTGCTCGTGCCACTGAATCTGGGAATGATCGAGGTCGGCGAACTTCACCGACTCGACCGTGACCTGCAAGCGGTAGCAGACGCCGACAAGGCCTGTTTCGCGGACGTGTCCCCAGACAACGCCGCCGCGGTTGCCATGGCTTGTGCGCACTGGAACGACCCCAAGGGCCCCGAATGGCTGCTGTGGTCACTGTCGGCGCGCCTCGAGGACAACCTCGACCCCGAGATGGGACGCGGGAAGGGCCCAGGCGCGCTTGCATGGTCGTATTACTACGAGCTCGACCGTAAGGGCTTCGGACGCGACTCGACCTGGACCACGGCGATGCCTGCTGAGTTCTGGCGTCGGCTCAACAACCACCCCGACCCGAACCTGCGCCGCGCCGTCATCGCGAGCGACCCTCGAGCCCTCGGACGCGACCTGGCGCGACTCGTCGACGAACCCGGACTCTCCACCGAGATCGCCGACATGATCGCATCCAACCCCCGAACCCCACCCACCGCGCAACTCCGATTGGTGACATCCAGGCGCCACTGGTCGGTAGCCGACAGGCTTGGCCAGAACCGGCGCACCTCCAGACGCCTCATGGCCCAGCTAGCCCGATCATCAGAGTGGATGGTGAGGGACGTGGTTGCCAGCCATCGGCGAGCACCGCTCCGACTGCTCACCCGACTGGCCAAAGACTGCAAACAGATCCGACAGTCAACAGCACGAAACCCCAAGACCCCCAAGCGAACACTGCGCGCCCTCGCCGCCGACCCAGAACCCCACGTCAGGATCACCGCCGCCAGCAACGAAGCGATCCCCGCAGACGTACTGGCAACCCTTCTACAAGACCGCCACGACCTCGTGCGCGAGCATGCCGCCAACAACCCTAGAACGAACTGAGGTCGGAACTCCGAGCGATTTCGGGCGGCGTCGCGCAACCTGTGACCAAGGCCAAGACGATCTCGGGGGTCGCAACGGTCTGGTGCGGCGCAGGGTCGAAGTATGGGATCGAAGAAGTCGGGGCTGCTCTGTCATCGCAGGTCGAACGCCATCTGCGTGGCGTGGGCGACAATGAGTGGAGCGCGTGTTTGGCGGGCCGGGTTCAGACGCAATTCAGGCAAGGCTCGGCGATGTTGTATGGCAGAGAATGCGAACTGACGAGGTCGCACTACCGAAGGTCATCCCGTCGGATGCCTCTGCAAGGAGGCGGCATCCATTCGACACTGACTCCCCATTCGTCGGGCATGGCAGTCGACACGAAGTTCCTGCTTGAGATATCTGGTAACGGTAAACTGAACTGGCACCCAGACAGAGGATTCCACGCGCTCGGATCTGGCAGCCATTTCGCGACCGTGGTCATGGAAACCATGAAGCCACACCTGGATGACGGTCCTCCAGACTTGAGGCTCGGCCAGATCGTCGCCTACCGGACAATTGACACAACCTGCGCCGTCTCTGCTGATCTGAGTGGACCTGTGCAGATGGCAGTCGCCGACAGCAGCGGATCTCGGGTTCTTGGTGAGGATGAGTTGCAGGCGAAAGAGGAGTCCGTACAGAGTTGGAGAGCATCGGAGCACAGTCTGCTGCGGTCGCTCTCGGACGGTTCTGGCAGCTAGGACTTCATCGCCACGCATTACTCACCATCGAGCAACGCGTGCCGAACCGTTCCGCAGGGCAGCGGCCCAGTGCCCATCTTCAGACGTCAGAGGGGTGAATCGGGAAGAACTCGATCCTGCAGAGGGGCGGGGCTCTCGGTGATCTCGGCTCAATCGACGCTCTCAATGTCACTCGACTGAGGTGCCGGGGTGGTTGCTGGGCGCAGATGCACGATCCTTGCGTCTTGCTCGGCGGGCCCGGAAAGGTTCACCTCGGGCAGGACGCCCAGCGGGTGCAATGGTAATTACCCCCACCCCGGCGATGATCCTGTCTTGTCGGACCTCTTCATCATAGCGTTGTCAGACATAGAGAGCAGAAGAACCTACGCGGTCTAGTGCTCGCTGATCACTAGCGGCGCGCGTTGCAAGGCTGTGGCGATGTGTGATTCGTGGTCGGATGAAGACTGAGATGCTCCGCACGATTCATGCATCTGCACAATGAGCATCGAACACCGGAGAACGGCCGCTGACTGAGTCTCTGGGACTCGCTTGCAGTCTTCGGACTTAGCAGATATCTGACTTCGTCGCAGTGGCTCAGAACTCGCTTTGAGCCTCACAAAAAAAGCACGTGCGATCGCGAGAGTTCACCCGTACGGTCTCACCTATGCGACCTCAACCTGCGTTACGAAAGTCTGGCAACTGTCGGACAACGGTAGCAGCGCGCGATCTAATGTTCCTTTCTCTGGGAAAGGAGCAAGCATGACCCTTCGAACCATCACCACCCACCCCAACCCATCTACCCGCAGGACACTGCGAGCCGTCGCCGCCGCGGTCATAGCCGTGGCGCTGCTCGCGCTGCCGACATCTGCGGGCGCCCATGAAGGCTTCAGCGACGTCTCCGACGCCAACCCCCACAGCGCCAACATCCACTCGCTGGACCATGACGGCACCTTTGTGGGCACATTGTGCGGGCAGGAGATGTTCTGTCCGTGGGAGCCACTGTCGCGTGCGCATATGGCTGTCTGGCTGGTCCGCGTCCTCGACGGACACGATCCCGACCCAGTCACCGAGACTCGTTTCAGCGACGTGGACGGCACCCATCCCCAGGCGGCGTTCATTGAGCGGTTCGCTCATCTGGGCGTCACTGAAGGATGCGAGACCGAGCCGCTGAGCTTCTGCCCCGACGAGGACGTCTCCCGAGCACAGATGGCGTCGTTCCTAGTGAGGGCGTTCGATCTGGAGTCTGCCGGCGAGTCTGCTGGGTTTGTTGACGTCGTCGCAGGCGGCGCCCACAGCGCCAACATCGACGCGTTGGCGGTTTCGGGGATCACCGACGGCTGCGACACCGACCCGCTGCGGTACTGCCCGTGGGATCCTGTCAAGCGAGCGCAGATGGCGTCGTTCTTGGTGCGGGCCTCCCAAGCGACGGCGAGCGGTGGTGTGTCGTCACCGATGGAGCGGTGCGCGACCGACTGGTACGGCGCCGGGCGGGTGTCGGCGCTGGTCGGCAACACCGCCGAAGGCTTCTACGAGCCGGTCGTGCAAGGCGGCGCCGATTCCTGTGAGCGGATCATGGCGTGGTGGGACCAGGTCCGCGAAGCTGAGGCGGACCGGATCGCGCAACGCCAGTATCCCTGTGAGTATGACGCGGCGTACAACTACTGGCCGCGGTATGAGGTGCAGATCAACGGTCCGGCCATGCTGGTCGGCTGCTGGCCGCGGATTCTGATGCCGGGCAACGCAGACAACACACTGCGGCGCGCCGATCCCGAAGCGGAGGCGCTGCGGCTGTGGACCCGCGAGGGCTTCTCGATCCTCCCGCCGAATGCTCCCCCGATGGTCGACGCGCTCTACGACTGCTACCGCGACGCCCTGCAGGGACCCCCACCCGGATGGGCACCGGCCGAAGCGACCGGGGAGTGGCTCACCGTGAACCTCTGCACCCGCCTGCTCCCCAACTACGGCAACCCGGTGCGCGATATGGGGGTGAGCCCGGAGTGCGCCGCCGAGCAGTACGCCGGGACGATCAGCGAACGCAAGGCCCGAGGATTCGTGGGCGAGACGGTGCACAAGGGCGACCACGCCTACACCGGATACGGCGGCGACTGGTCGTGGGCGAACTGTGCCACCAGCGCCAGCCGGCGGCTGCCCGAAGGCCTCGAGACATACCGCGAGCGCTGCGAGGCGGTCGTGGATGCGTCGGTCGACAACCACACAACCGAGATGGCTGCCACCGCCGGCCTGGGACGCGAAGAGCCGGGCCGGGCTCGGGTGGTCGAGGTGGTCAAGTCCATGTTCTGTGACGGCACCGTGGCCGCCATCCGCGACAACGGTGCCGCCTACCAGGCCTTCGTGCCGCACTGGCAGGACTCCTACGCCGACTTCGCGGCCGACTGGCTGCCCGCTGAGGACTCGATCTGCTTCGAAGCGGCGATCCTCGTCGCCGCCCAGAAGGCCACCCGAGGCGAGTGGATGCGCGTCATCTACTGCTGAACCAAGGAGACGTCTATGCCCCCGAGCCCTCACCACAACACAGCCCGCCGGGCGGTGAAGGCTCGGCCACAGCCAGCCGATGAGCGGCTGCCCCGCCGACGCGGCCTGCCCGAAGGCTTCTCGACCTTGAGACGCCGGCCGTGGCGCGTCCGCAGATGCGCACAGGTCTTCCTCGCTGTCGCTATCGCTCTGTACGGCATCGTGGGGTTCCCCACACCCGACGACCCCGAGCCGCCGCAGGCGGCTGCCGACCCGCAAAGCGGGATCGTATGCGAGACCGTCTACTTCATGGGGACGCCAATTGAGAGATGTGCGTTCCTCGCACATATCCCGCACTCACACAACCCCCCGCCCACAGACGGCAACGGCGGTGGTGGCGGCGGCGGTGGCGGTGGCGGGGACCCGACCACGCCAGGGGGCGACCCCGTAAGTTGCGGCGCCAACCAGGAGCCAGCCCCCGGCGGCGGCTGCATATACGTCTACGGAGATCCTTCAAGATGCGACGCCGCTGGCCTGGAGTACGACTCCGTATCGGAGCTGTGTATCGGTTCAGCGCCGGAGTGCGATCTCGATGAGAACCCCCAAGGCTGCGACGCCGACGCCGGACCTGGTCGCGGACGCGAGTGCAACGACCCCAGGGAAGCCGACTTCGGCGACGGCTGCGAGGTTGTCTCGGACCCTGACGGCGACCGCAGCCAGCACTGCCCAGCCGGCCAGACCTTCTATTCGCAGATCGGGTGCTCGTACCCGTGTTCGTCGGGGCAGATACTCGTCAGCGGATCCTGCCACGCCGTCTCGCAGCGACCGCAACAGCCTGGAACCAACCCGCCGGCGCAGTGTCCGGTGGGGTATGGCGGCACGCCGCCGAACTGCGTCGAGGGCACCCCTGAGATCGTTGTGCTCGACTCGACCGTTGACGAAAGCACCGGGACAGTCGATGTGATCGTCGCGTTGTCGCACCGCGGCACCACCGACTCGACCGTCAACTTCACCACATCTGACGACACCGCCACCTCCGGTGCTGACTACACCTCGGTCACCCAATCTGTGACCGTCCCCGCGAACTCGCAGACAGCGACGGTGCCGGTCCCGATCATCGACGACACCGACGACGAGACCTACAGGGAGACATTCACCGTCACCATCTCGGGCGTTTCGGGTGGGGCCACGATGGGCACCAAGCCCTCCGGGGCCGTCACCATCCTCGACGACGACTACCCGCCGACGGTGAGCGTGACCGGCGGCGACACCATGGAGGGAGACACCAGCAGCGACGGGGCATATGTACGATTCGTGGTCAGTTTGGACCGGGCGGTGAGCAAGGACGTGACCGTCACGGTCAACACCGCTGACGGCACCGCCACCGCCGGCGATGATTACACCGCCCTCGTCGACGACACAGCCACCATCACAGCGGGCAACACCTCGGTGAGGGTCAACGTGTATGTCCTCGAAGACAGCACGGTTGAGCCAGACGAGACGTTCACCGTCACGCTCTCTGATCCCGTCAACGCCGTGGTCGGCCCATTCGGCACTGCTACAGGCACGATCCTCAACGACGACCCCAGCGGCTGGAACGGCGTTTGCAGCGTTGACCCAGTAACCGGTGACTACCGGTTAGCTGTCAGGGGAGGTTCTTATCCCACCAGCCTCCACGCCGAGCACATCAGATGGGGGTGGCGCTGGACGGACCCGAATGGGGTGGCGGTCGTAACCGCAGACATCACCACGGGCGTCACCTACACCGCCACGCTGTACGAGTACTACAGAGGTCGTGGATACTTCGGGTGGATCACTGCAAGCAGAAGCCGGGGGCTTACCGCCACCGCTGTATGCACGACACCGCCGCCAGAATGGCGGATCAGCGTGTCTGACTGGTCTGTGGACGAGGACGGCGGCTTCGCGTATGTCACGGTCAGCCTGAACGGGCCGTCAGTTGGCGTCCTGTGGCTATCAAGTGTGCCCACTTTGCCCAAAGTCATTGTCACGCTCGACACCAGCGACGTCACCGCCACCGCCAGCGACGACTACGACGCGGTCACCGCCGAAACTGTCACCATCGAGGGCGGCCATCTGCAGGCGACGGTGAGGGTGCCGATCACCGACGACCTCGTGAGCGAACCTGACGAGACGTTCACAGCCACGATCTCCAACCCTCAAGGCGAAGTCTTCGTCAACTGTTTCTTCATGACATGCGGAACGCTTGAGACCCCCGACCCCGTGCTTGGCGACGACACGGCGACGGTGACGATCCTCGACAATGACATTCCGCTGCCGCAGGCCACCATCTCGTCGGATGTTTCTGTTGATGAGGGCGCCGGTACCGCCGTCTTCACTGTCACCATCGACAAGGTGTGGACCTCCGATGTGACCGTCGGTGTGGACACCCGCGACGGCACCGCCACCGCAGGCGACGACTACACCGCCCTTGCCGGCCAGGCCGTCACGATCGCCGTGGGGGACACCTCAGCGACCTTCTCTGTGAACATCACAGACGACACCGCCGACGAACCTGACGAGACGTTCGATGTCGTGTTGTCGTGGTCGACGAACGCCACATTGGGCGCACCGTCGTCGGCGACAGCCACCATCGCAGATGACGACGCTGCGCCTGTGGTGTCGGTGTCTGACGTCTCGTTCGATGAGGACTACTCCGTCGCGTTGAACCCGCCGTTCGACATCGACGGCGACGGCATCTCCGACGACGAGTACATCTACACCCTGCCCGTCGACGTCACCGTCGAGCTGTCCAACCCTTCAGCACGCCAGGTGACCGTGCGGGCATCCACCACCGACGACACCGCCGTTGGCACAACCTCGTCGTGTCCCTCCGCATCTGCCAACACCGGCACTGCTGACTATCGCTCCGCCACACAGAACCTCACGTTCACGCCGGGAGAAACCCAAAAGACGTTCACCGTCCGAGGGTGCCCCGACATCGCCGACGAGGGCGACGAGACATTCTCAGTCGAGTTGTCCAACGCCGTGAACGCCACTTTGGGGACCGACGCCACCGGCACCATCCTCGACAACGACATCCCGCCGCCGGAGGTGTCCATCGCTGACGCATCTGCCGACGAGGACAGCTCGGTCACCTTCGATCTGACCCTAGATGCGACGACGACCCGGGTGGTGACCGTAGTGGCCACCACCGCGCCATCCTCACCGGTGTCGGCGGCCGGTGTTGCTGCATGTGTCGCTGCCGACGGCAGCGACGACTACGAGAGCGACATCTCGACCGTCACGTTCGCTGCGAACACCACGACGGCCACATTCACCGTCACGCTCTGCGACGACACCGCGCACGAACCCGACGAGACATTCACCGTGACGCTGTCGTCGCCGACCAACGCTGCGCTGGGGATGCTATCCACCGCGACAGGGACCATCCTCGACGACGACGAGACCACTGTGAGTATCTCTGGTCCGTCCGTCGCCGTTGACGAGGACACGAGCGGTGTTCCGAACTCTTTGACCTTCACCGTGACTCTCAATGTGGCGGGAGTGCAGACAGTGACCGTGAATGTTGCTACGTCGTCCGGTACCGCCACGGGTGGGACCTGCGGCTCGGCTGGTATTGACTTTGTCAGCCAGACGACGACGCTGACCTTCACCGCAGGCGACACCTCAGAGGACTTCACTGTCGCCACTTGCGCTGACACCGTTTCGAACGAGGGCACGGAGGACTTCACCGTGACGATCAGCGGCCCGACCAACGCGACGCTCGGGACGAGCAGCGCGACGGGCCAGATCGTTGACAACGACGGTCCGGCGATCTACCGGTGAGCACCCCGGAGGCGCTGTCGCCCTCAGGCAGCGGGTGGCGTCCGCCCATGGCCCCCGCCCAGCGTGAGGCTTGGGCCGCGCGGCTGGCCGACTCCACCGAGGCGGTGCAGCGCGCCGTCGCCGTGCTCGAGAGCGACATCGACGAAGCGCTGCACGACGGCTGTCACCTCACATGGATCGCGGCAATCACGGGAGTCCACTTCCAAGTGATCCAGCGCATCCGCGACGTCGGTAGGGCGCGGTCGTGGCGACACCCGCGGCGGGAACCGTCCCCGCGGCGAACTCACCGCCCCGACACGCTCAACGAGAAGGTGTGACATCTACTCTCGCAGTTCAGCGGTCAGATACGATGAGCAGTCGACAACAAGTCCAACGCCCCGGAGCTTGGAACTCTGGGGTGCCTCCGAACAGATTGGAGCCGATCTGTGTTCGCAGATGACGCCCTCGTCTACCAACCGCCGAGTGTCGGGATCACATCGGCCAGGTTGGAGATGCTGCGAGCCGGGCAAGCCCTCCGGCGTCACAGCGTGCGCACCCCCGACGGCTGGAAGTGCCGGATTCCGGTGCATTTGGAGTATCGGCCGTTGGAGCGAACAACCGTTGTGCAGTTCGGGCTGTCGGTGCATGTCATAGACCGCTGACATTGAATCTGCCCGGGTGACCTCACGTTTGGCTAGCCGCGCTAATAGTCACCGAGACTTCCCCGCGGCACGGCACCGGCGCACATACGCACACGGATGAGCGAGACCTTGGGTTGCTCAGGGTCGGCAGCGGCGACGGCCGCCCGCACCAGGACGCCGTCGTCGGGCGTGGGAGCTAGATTCGCCGAGTCGGGACTCGGGCAAGAGGAGGGCTATCGGCGATGGGGAAGCGGTCAATGAGGAGAGCTGCGCGCGCCGGGGCGGCCGTAGCCGTCGTTGGAGAGGCTGCGGAGCGGGCGAAGAGGGCCGCCCGATCGTCGGGGTCGGCGGTCGCTGCGGCCGGTGCTTCCACGGGCGCCGCGGCCAAGCGCATTGCTGAGTCGTCCGGCTCTGCGGTCGCGGCTGCCGGAGCGTCCACGGGACGCGCTGCCAAGCAGTTCGGCAAAAGGGTGGGCAGCGGAGCGGCTGCGACTGTACGTACCGCGGCCAGCAGCGAAGATGCAGTGTGGGCAACCGATGAACCGGAAGGCGGCAGAGCCGATGAGGGCCCGCAGTCGCAAGATGACCCATTGAAGACGCTGAAGAAGGAGGCGGCTCGCGCCCAGCAGGCGAAAGGTGGCTGCCGTCAGGGCGGCGTTCAGATCAGGAGTCGAGGTGCCCGAGATCGCCCGGTCCGTGGGAGAGCGTCGCAACACGGTCAAGCAGTGGCTCGCTAACGGGTGAGTCCACAGTCTTCCCGGGCGTCGCTCTTGTGTCGCCCCAACGCTGGTGTGTCTTCTGGAGTACTTCCCCGTCGGCTCTATAGCAGCAGAAGTGGCCGCGTCTGAGACTGTAAGGACAATCTGATCTCCAATTGGGCGTTGGTTGTCTGTACGGTGAGTGTGTGGGGCGGTTGGTTGAGAGGTTCTGGGACGCGGCGTCGCGTGTGTCGCGTGATGTTGCGCCGGGGGATCCGCCGGCAGGGAATTTCGGCGCGTTCGTACCGCACCCGGTCGCGGGGTGGTCGCCACTGCTGGACGCGAGAACCTGGCAGACGGCCCGCCGAGCCGAGGACGTAGCAGCCGAAGTGTGCGCGGCTCTCGCTCCGGGCGACGTCGGGGCGCGCTGGATGGCGTTGCGGCTGGAGAGTTCGGCGTCAAGCCGTATTGAGGGCATAGGCGCACTCGACAGCGACACAGCGCGCGCCGAGGCCCAGCCTGAGCGCATCGCACGCGCCGACTGGTCTGTGCGGGCGGTGATCGGCAACATCGCCGCTACCGAACAGGCCATGCAGCTGGGCGCCTCCGGTGCGCCTGTGACCGTGGCCGACATCTGTTCGATACATCGCGCCCTGATGGGAGACGACGCCATCGCGGGGCGGCTGCGCACCGGCCAGAACTGGATCGGGACGAGGTACTCGACTCCGCCGAGCGCGGTGTTCGTGCCGCCTCCCCCACAGTTGGTGCCTGAGCTGCTCGATGATCTCGTCGCGTCCATCAACGAACCGGGCCTGCCGCCTGTGGTTCACGCCGCGGTTGTGCATGCTCAGTTCGAGGCGATCCACCCATTCGATGATGGCAACGGCCGCACCGGCCGGGCCCTGATTCTGCTGATGCTGGCCCGAAGCGGCCTCACGAAGTCGCTGGTGCTGCCCATCAGCGCCACCCTCGCGCAAGCACAAGAACCCCATGTGCGCACCCTCAACTACCTCGAGGACCTAAACCGCGCCCACAGAGTCTGCAGCGCCGACGGCATCGAGCGCTCTGAGGCTCTCAACGACTGGATCACTCTGCTCTCTGCTGCTGTCGACAACGCTGCCATACACGTATCGGCCATGAGCCATGAGGTCGCTGAGATCAAGCAGAACTGGCGCGATCTGCTCAGATGCCAGGGCACCGCCGAATCCAACACCGCCATGGACCTCATCGACGTGCTGCCCACACAGCCAGTCGTCAGCGTCAACAGTGCTGGGGACCTGCTGGGCGCCGACAGCCGCACCGCCAGACGTGCCGTCCAGCGCCTCAGCGACATCGGAATCCTCACCCAGGCCAACGACGGCAAGCGCAACCGGCTCTATGAAGCCACCGACATCACCGACACCCTCGCAGAGTTCACCTTCATCAACCCCGGCAGCGGCAGAGAACGCCGCCAACACCGCACCCCCGCCCCAGCCGAGTGACCTGAAGCAGCCAACCGCAAGAAGTCCTGTCTCAAGAATCGAATCTCTTGTCGGGCCGGTCTTCCGGGCTGAACTGCCTACCAGAGGGTCCTCTCGGGCGGCGACGAAGCGGCACAAAGAGCATGCCGCCGCTCCGGCCAATCCAACAGGTTGTGTACTGCTGGCCGGTATCGCTCCGCTCTAGTACTCGAGCCTCAGTCACGGCGGCTCCTAGCGAGGTTCGGGTCACCGAATTCGAAGAATCTCATCCAACTGCGCGACATCGGACTTCACACGATTGAAGTGACCCTCCAGCACGCTTGCCACCCCCCTTCGATCGTCGGGGGTGGGGTCAAGGGTCTCCAGCCGCTCGATTGCCTGTCCCAGGCACGCGCTCGCGTCCTTGACGAGCTGCAGGATTTCCCAAGAGGCGTCTTGCAACTCGCGGTCACGCCTGTCGTCGCTATCCACATCCGCGGCACTGCCATGCACACGCTGCTTGGGTGTGACTGATTGTTGGAGGCGCCTAGCCGCCCATTCGACGATCCGTTCCCGGGTTCGCTGACCGCAGCGTTGGAGATTCCAGTTCCATCCGAGGATCGTTACGGGTCGATCCAGTCTGATACGTCCAAGTGAATTGCGGGTCACCGACCAGCATTGACTCTTCCCGCCAGCGGAGTCCCATGTGGTTTCGTCATCGAACTCTGACAGCCTGACTCCTGTGGCGCGTTCAAGGCCACGGATAACGCTGATTCCGTTGAGCAACAGGACTTCGAACTGTGCAGACGAGAGCAAGGCTGCAAGGGTTCGCTCACCGCACTCCGAGAGAGCTTGCTGCTCGGGCGGAACGAGCTTGCGCCATGTCTCTCTGGTCGCCCATGGCGCGAGATCTATGTGGCAGGCGCCGCCGTCGCTCAGCGTGCCCCGCCCAGCTTCTTCGAATATCTCCTTCAGTGGATCAAACCACCTGTCGTAGGGATTCACGCCGAAGTAGTCGCTGCACGCCCATGCAACCGCTGAGCATTCCGCTGGACCGGCGACGCTCCAGTCCTGTAGTCCAAGAGAGTCCAGCGTCGCCAAGCGTCGTTCGTCATCTCCCAGAGGCTTGCCTGCCCTATTGCAGAACTCCTGGTCGCTGGGGTTCAGCCCCACGGACGCCACCCGCGCCTGCTCGGCGCGGCCAAAGAACGGCACCGGGCATGCCCACTCGATGACGGACGGGAAGTTCTGAGGCCTGCGTCGGAGCGAGCTGACTGCTGTCTCGATCACATGAGTCAATGAATGCAACGGTTCAGTCATCACGAGTCCCCAGTTGCCCAGACAGCGGCTGGCAGTCCGTTGCCTGGCGGCGGGGGTAGCGGATTCCCGGCGTCGTCGTGACCCCAGCTTCCTGTGACCCTGCTTGCGATTCTGTCTACTAGGGCGGGCGGTGCCTGTCGCGTGCACGCGACTGTGCGCATCGCCCTGTCGCATTGAATGTCGTTCAGCGCTTCCACGTGCTGCTCCTCGATGGTGTCGACGCCGTTGAGGAACGGACTGCTCGACAACATGGCGCACAGTGTCGGCCCTAGTGGCATTGCGAGCATCGTGCCCGGCCCGAGCGGGGCCTTGTTTGCGCCCAAACCGACCAGAGGGCTTCCGTCGGCCGCGGAGCGGGTGGTGAAGGCTGGTGCGTCGCCCAGCACGAACTCACACCCTGCGGGCGCGACTGCTACCTCCAGTGAATGCTGCTCGCACTCGACCAGCGCTTTCCCATACAACCAGGCTAACCGATCCGCATGGCCATGCGCCACGTGCTGCTCGAAAGTCTCACGCGCACGCTCCGCGTAGATCCGCCGCGGCAGGAGTGGTCCGCCCGACCGGAGTTCGGATTCTTGCCACAACCACACCGTCACCGGATCGTTGGCGGCGGCCACGCCTTGCTGCGCGGCTGTTTCATGGGCACATAACGATCCTTCAAGTCCGCGAACGAGATGGACCACCATGAGTCGCCGCACAGCACCGCCCCCCGCTGCTCGCTGGCGTTCGTCGTCTTCGATGATGTCGCGGGCATTGCTTTCCTTGAGCAGCTCTCCCGCGTCGGATTCTGCGGACCCCCAGACCTGCTCTAGCGACGCGTCGCAGATATCGCGAGCCTGTAGTCCTGCCAGACGACTGGACCGGCACCCCCATCGACGCTGACGAGGAGCCCCTCCCGCCGCTCCATTTTGTCCACAGCGGCATCGACCACGGCGAACTCGCCCACGCCGTCGCATCAATCGTCGGCGCTGCCGCACCGTCATCGACGATCGCTGGCCGTGTTCTCGACGCGGCCCGAAGTCTCGGCCTTGGAGACAACGCCACTGTCGCTGCCGCGGTGATGTCCACAGCCTCTGTCGACCTCATTGAGAACTAGGGGTCAGAGTCGTGCGCCGCCTGATCCGTAACACCGAGGGCGAACCGCGGCCGCTGATCATGCATCGGCGGCTGTACCGGCTGCGCGCCTTGGATCAGCGGGTGCGTCTCGCTGTCTGCAAGGCGATGGGCTGGGAATATCGCAGGCCGCGGTACTTGGCCCCGCAGCGCACCCCCGAGCAGGATGCGGAGACACGTTTAGCCATCGAGGCTTTCGTGGGCCAGCGCTCGCCTGATCCGCGACTCGTGCGCTACTTCAGCGAGCGCACGAGGCTGATGCAACTTGCGGACCCAATGGTGTCTGACGACGCCAAGAGGCGATTGGATGCCGAGGGGCCACGGTGCTCGCCAGCAGACGAGGCACATGCCCTCAGCATTTGCGAACCAGGGCTCCACTGGACCGCCCATCCCGAAGCTCAGGCCGCTTTGGCCCGCATCAAGCAGGAGGCCGAGTTGACCGCTGCGCGGCTTGCAGCGTCATCGTCCTAGAACCTCTGTTCCAGAGAGCCGCCCTGGCTAGCCGTGGCTTCTGGTGTGTGACTGAGCACTTGCGGTGGTCATGGCAATTGCAATCTCGTACGAGATTCGGGCGGTCGTGGCGGTTCACTCCCGAGCCGGGCCGCGCGTCGGTGGGTGCTACGACAGGGCCCGGCGGGCCACCGCCGTGAGATGTCACAGCAGGTCGGTACGGTGGAATCCATGGGTAGATGGTGGACTTCTGATCACCACTTCGGGCACGAGAAGATCATCGGGTACTGCGCGCGCCCGTTCGCGAACGCGGACGCCATGAACCGCGCCATGGTGGAGCGCTGGAACGATGTCGTCGCCGACGGCGACGAGGTGTGGATCCTCGGCGATCTGGTGTTGGGTCAGCTCACCGTCAACCTCGCGGCGCATGTGTCGCGCCTCAAGGGCCATAAGGTTCTGGTGCCCGGCAACCACGACGCTTGCTGGAAGGGCCAGAAGAAGGGCCCTAACCAGGTCGCCGCCTATTTCGATCTGGGTGGCATCGCACGCATCGTCGATGACCCCGACCCCGTCGAGCTGGCCGGCGAGACGGTGCAGCTCAACCACTTCCCCTACGAACCGGGCATTCCGGGCCGGCCTGTCAAGTTCGCCCAGTGGCGGCTCAAAGACTCCGGCGGCTGGCTGCTGTGTGGCCACATTCACGAGAGGTGGCGCCAACACGGCAAGCAGATCAATGTCGGTGTGGACGCCTGGCACTTCGCTCCGGTCAGCGACGACACCATCTGTGAGGTGATCCGGTCAGGCCCAGCGCGCATCCCCTGCCCGAGCTACAGACGCGCCGATGCCTAAAGCGTCGCGGGCTCGCCGAGGCATTGGACGAGCCATTTGTAATCGGGTGCTTCAGTGAGGCCTGTCACATCATCGACGTAGCCTCGGCTGCGGGCTTCTCCGCGAACCAGGAGACGGGGGATGCGACGACTGATACGCAACATCCACGGCGAGCCGCGACCGCTGATCATGCACCCGCGCCTGCGCTGGCTGGTCAAGATAGACCGCAAGGCGCGCTCTCTGTGGGCGTTCGTGACGCGCACGCCCTACAAGTGGCCCCTCTACACGCGTCCCATGATGTCAGCGGAGGAGCGCGCTCTGCGACGGGAGTCGATCCGTAACTTCATCGGCGGGCGCTCCCCCAACCCTGTCGTGGCGCGCTACTACCGCGAGCGCTCGCGGCTAGCGCTGCTCGCTAGTGACGATGTGAGCGAGAGCCGCAAGCAAGAGTTGCGCGCGGCGGGCCCGCTGTGCAGCCCCGAGGACGAAGCCGAGGTGCTGGCCAACCGAGCCAAGAAATCTCGGCCGCTGGAGCCCTAAGCGAGCGGGCCGTCCCGAGCGGACCATGCCGTCGCCCGTCCTGTTGAATCGTCTGGAGGCGCTGGAGCGGGCAGAATGGACACACCAACCGAGATCCCGTCATTACATTGTTTGTGCTTGAGAACCAAGTACTCTGACTATGGGTTCGAGCAAAGGAGAGATTTCATGCCAGTGTGGCAGCTATGCGGCCAACTCATCCTGCTATTGGCGACCCTCATAGTCATAGGGTGGACTGTCGCGGACACGATTCTGTAGGGCGATCTGTTGCCCGCTTGATGCCTGTGGAGACAGCGGCCAAGTAGGCCGTGAACCTGATCGACGCTCACATGCGGGTGTCGGCAGCCTCATCCTCTTCGCCAGTCTCGTCAGTGCTGGCAGTCTCGTCGTCCTCGGCAGTCTCGGTTGCTTCGCCGTTGCCGGCAGTCAGGGCGTCTGGAGGAGTCGAGCCCTGTGGATCGACGGGGTTAATCCGGTAGCGACTACGAGGTGGCAGCTGCTTGTACATGCCGTTCCTTACCCGAGCGCCATCGGACAGACATCGCGTAGTAGTAGCGGTCCACTGCGCAGGCGCGCGTCGCTCGTACCGCAGATGCATTGCGAACCGAATCGCGAGGGCTACGGCGCCCAGATAGCCGAGTATCAGACCGGACAACGCATAGACCTCGTATTGGACCGCCGACAATTCGCAGACGAGGTGCTTTCGAGACGGGGGCACCAACAGCGACAACAGCATCAGCACGCCTACAGTCGCGAACGGCCACCACCACCGGCGGATGGGACGGGATCGATCTCTCAAGCGTTCCGTGTGTCGCTCACGGAGGCCCTGATCTGGCGCTTGTTGGGGTGGTGGCGGCCCGCCGCCGCGCCGGTCGAGAGAGATCAGCCAGATTCCATTCACTCGAACTTTCGACCGTTTCCGGAGTCGATAGTTCGATCCCCGTGTGCGAAGTGGGTCTGCGGAGTAGACAATCAGATCGTCCGGTCGGTCGCGTGCCCTCTTGACATGTCGCCAATCGATAGTGCAACAGTGAACCTTGCCAGCGGGGTTCACGTAGTCTTCAGGTGTAGTAATGAGAAGCACTCGCGGGGCGCGCAGCCGCACCGCGCCGATGGAACTGGCCAGGTGGGCGGGGTTCTCCGTGCCAGACAGGCGCAGTTGCAGCCGATAGCCGCCGGTCGTGAACTCGGAGCCGTCTCGGGGCAGCGTGGACCCGTCGACCTTGTTCCACGTGCTAAGGACGAATGCAGGCTTCGGAGTGATCGGCACGATCCGAGAGATGATGATCCGACGAAATGGTCCGATTCGTCCGCGCCCATTCGTCGTGGGATCGATCGGGATCCTGCCCGTTTCCTCTATCTCGGCGACTGTGACATATGGAGAGGGCTGCAGCAGTGGGCGCCAGCGCCATGGTCTCCACACTGCGACACTGCCGACAAGCGTACCGAGGTAGGCGCGGGCGGCGGATTGCACCGCTTGCCAGACAAGGAACGCGAGGAGCAGTAGGGCACTGACCCCGTATCCCCGGGGCAAACGACCTAGTGGATCCGACAACCAGCCGTCCGCACTGGAATTGGACGGGACGGTTGTAGTTGGGGTTGTGGGTTCAACAGTTGTTGTGGGCTTAAGCGTTGTGGACGACGGCGCATGTTCAGTGCCTGTCGCGCAAGCGGTGAACGATGTCAGGCACAGCAGGGCCACCGCTGCCGCGAGTACGCCGGCGGCAAGCCGCCCGAGAGCGAACGACGCCCTTCGGGACTGAAGCACATCGTTCGTACTGGTCGACCTGGAAGGCTCATGGCCGCGGGAGTGCATAGCGCGGCAGATCGGCATCTCAGCGCTGCTGGCTTGTGGGCGCATGCGTCCCTGCACGCCAGCTTCGACGAGCTGGCCGCCGCGGGTGCCCCATGCACTGCGCAGCAGGGCGGTGGCTGTCTGCGATCCGACTGCGATGGATGGAGTGATTACTGTAGGCGGAGGGGTCGAGCCGTGATTGTGGCTGGACCTCAAGACGAAAGAGAGCATGGCGCGCCTCGTGTTCTTTGCGCTCGTTCAAGGGATTGCGCGCCGCGAGTGTTGCAACGGATTCTGCTTGATCCTCAATCTCCATGCCTGGAGAGTGACAGCCATAACGGGAGGCTCACCGTAGCCCGAGGGAGGCTCACCGAGTCATGGTGGCATGGGCGAGCGCGGCTCGGGGTTGATGATGGAACGCCCTGCGTCGCTGGCACGAATACCGGTGAGCACGACATGCGGCTGGGGTCTGGTGGCAGTGGACAACAGAAGCGGGGCGGGACCGAGAGTTCATGCTGATGCCGCAGAACAACGTGATCGAGATAGAAGCCACGCCGCCGACGCTGCCGGGCCGGGTCGGGCTCATTCGTCCTGGCTCTAGAGAACAGATGCGCGTGAGTCAGAGGGTTTGTCGGCGCAACTGCTCCACAATGGCCGCCACGTCATCGTCAGGAACTCGGGATAGCTGTATCAACTCGTGAAGATCCATCCCTAGCCCTTGCGTCCTCATGGCCGCCGGCTTGATGTGGACCATGCTGACGGCAGGGTTGAAGCCCTCCAGAAGGATCAACTCTCGCCTGTAGAGATCGAAGCTCTCACGGAGAATCAGGTATAGCTCCCTAGGGAATGATGAACTGTGTTCGAGTTCCCGTCGGTAGTTCTCTGACCGTAGATCGAGTGAGTCTTCTGCGGCGAATATCCTCAGCATGCAGAGTTGTCGATATGAAAGCCGCTCGGCTTCAGAGATGCACAGGTGCGCCATGTCCAGCCCTACAGATTCGTCGAAGGCGAGACTGGCGAACAGGTGGCCCATGTAGGGGAGCTTCCGTTCGGATGCCTCCCGCTGGCACTTCGACAGCAGGCTCTCCCAGATCTCCTCAGCGTCAGACCTGCCTGCTTCGCCCTCCTCGAAGAAACCGTCCTCTCGGAGCTGCTCGCCTGCGTTGATCCGTTCGACAATCTCAGCAGCGCCCAAGGCGCACACAGCCCCCACCCGGGCCCTATCCCTCGGCCCCATCGAGCGGTTGTCCATCTCGAAGCAGAGCCTCTTGGTCGCCACGGAGAACAATCCGCCAATGGCACCGCCAACGGCAGCACCAGGAGGCCCACCCACCGCCCCGACAGCAGCGCCAACAGCACCGGTGAGGGAAGGCTCCAAGATTCGAAGGCCCTCGCTTACAAGACGCCGGAGGCTACGAACCTGCTGTGAGTCGTCCGCTCTCGCGGGCAGGTTCCTGCGGCCTCCCTCAACGGCGGAGCGTCTGCTACGCGACGCTGGTCTGGCCGGGGACACGGTCAGAGACCCTAAACGCTTGGGGTCTGGGGCCGCAGTGCCTCAGGCCCGGAGATTCAGGACTCCCGACGAGAGCGTTGGATGTGTTGGATCCCTAAAGCGCCGCACGGAAGCGGACTGCGATGTTGACGGCGATCACAGGCAGAGCGGTTCAAGTCTTGCTCTTCTTCAGATCAACGGCAGAGCGAGGAGTCAGATCACAGCGTCATGGACTGACTGGCCCCGACCGCCGGCTACCAGTGCCGCGGTTTGAAGACAGCAGTTGGGCGGGCTACTCGTCGGGTCGGGTCTCTAGATCGAGGCCGATCAGTTTGGCAATTTGCTGTAGTTGCTGGTCGTCGTCCTCGTCGTGGCTGTGAGAAGTGCGCACAATCTCAGCCAGCGCATTGAAGGCGTCGGCCGCAGCGTTGCTGCGGACATCTTCGCTCTGGAGCGCATCGATGAGCCATGAGAGTCCTGGGGCGTTTCGTTCGGTGACCAGATCGGGCAGCAGCCCATTGAGGATTTCGGTCCGGAAGAAGAGCGTTGGATCCTTGAGGGTGTGACCGGCCAAGGCGAAGAAGGCTCCCGGTGCCGCGCTTCCGGCGTTGACTGCCACTTTGACAACGCCCTCCGCATAGGTTCTCTCTACCGCAGGCGCGAGCAGTGGGACCACGGCGCGGTCCCACTGCTCGGCCTTGACGGTGGTGGCCTCCTCCTCGTTTGCGATCTTCTCGAGGAACTTCGCAAGAGCCTGCCCAAAGGCGCCACGAATCTGCGCGCTAGCGGCAGCGCCTCGAATGGCGTCGAGCAGCGCCACCCAGTCGTCTGACTCCGCCATCGCTGTTTGCCACTGATTCAGGCTGAGAGTCGAGAGCATCTCGGCCACCCACTCGGCGAGACGAGCAGCTTCGCTGCGGTCCGGGTGAGCGGCGATCACGGCTGCGTACATGCTTATCCGATTCTCCGCGAACTGCATCGACTCGAGTTCCGTCACGAGCGTTGGGCGCGCGCAGGCCACGCGAACCAGATCGTCGGTATCCAACGCGTCCGATGCTCCAACTCGCGCGATGTGAGGCCAGAGAGCGCGGAAGAAGTCGCCGTTGAGGGCCACCGTGAAACGGTCGGACTGCCACAACTCCGCGACGAGCGCAGCCGCCAGTGCCTCGCCTTCGACGTTCACACCAATCGATGCGATGACATTGAAGTCGCATCGACGCTCGATCGCCTGGGCAAGCGGGGGCGACAGGTTGGTTCGAGGGGTCAGCGAGCAGGGCGTCGACGAGACCCTTGCCCGATGACGCGTGCCCTGGATAACTCCGGGTGGTCCACGAATCGTGCGTGAACTGGCGGATCTCCTCATATAGCCAGTCACCGAGCGCGCCGTCGTCACCTTGTTGGCTCGCAAGCCAAACGTACTCGAGTGCGATCCCTTCCTCGACTAGAACAGCACGTGCCTGCGGCGAGTGCTGTTCGGTGGTCACCAAGATTTCCAGCAGGCTCCGCGACTCGCTCGGGGTCGGCTGTTGTTCCGACCCCCGGGACGGGATGCCATCCCGAAGCCGGTCGCTGGCAGCGTCAACGAACGGGTCCCAATCGATGTCGGGTTCGGTGCGGCGAAGCACGGAGAGCGCGTTCAACGCTTCAACTGGCCCTTGTGCGATTCGCTCGACGATCACCTCGTTAAGCAATCCTCGCGTTTCGGGGTCGACCCGCAGCCTGCCTGTGAGTTCCCCCGAACTCTCTAGGGTCGCGAAGCGGGCGAGAGCGTCGCAGACTGCTTCCGGCGCGCCGTAGGCGTGCACCGTCAACCACTCGAACCGCCCGAAGAGCACATGTGCGCCATCAGCCCACGCCGCAGCACCGCCCTCTGGGATTGACGCAGCGGTCACTTTCTCCGCGATGTCTTCTGCTGTCCTCTTAGGGACGAGGGATAGCAGCCCCGACAGGTCATCGGCCGAGTCACGGCTAAGCGGAGGCCAGTTGTCTTCGGCCAACCCCTGCCGGGCGAACTGGATTGTGATGTCGCGCCACTCGGCGTCGGGTCGCTGCGGATCGGGCACGTCCAGCAGACGGGCTGCTGCCTTCAGCAATGCCGTCGTCCCCATGCCGGGCTGCACGATCGGTGACTGCGGTAGCGCTTCCCAGAACCCTGGCCGGTCGAGGAGTTCGATGAGTTCGTCGGACATGTCCCGCGTGAGAGCACGGTCAAGCAGCGGGCCGAGCAGCAACTGGCGAGCCCGCTCCGGGTCGGTGTTGAACGCGACGGCGGCGAGGTGAGCGTCGACATCATCATCCAGCAGGTCCGCTAGCTCCGACTCGGGGAGTGTGCCTCGGCGGAGACGATCAGCCACCTTGACTCCGTCGATGCCAAGGCTGGCGTAATAGGCCAGACTCGCGAAGGGGAGCCCGTGCTGCCAACGGCGGTGGAGCGCGCCGATGCGGTTGATGTACTGCTTGATCTCGCGTGGGCTCGGCGTCCGACCGGAGTCTGCCAGCCGGTGCGCGTACAGGCGGTACGCCGTGTAACTGTCGGCTTCGCCGCAGTCTGGGAGCGCGAGCCGGAGAGTTGATTCGAGATAGGTGCGCCAGTCCGAAAGGAGGGGTAGCGGGAACTCGAACCGAACCTGAATGCTCTTGTCGATGAAGGAGTCCGCCAGCGTGGTCGGTGGCTGCGTCTCGTCGTTGACATCGGTGGCCGACTCGTCCCAGAGTCGCGCGATGCCGTCGCGGTCGTACGGCAATAGCACCCACAGTGAATCGAGCCAGGGCTCACGGTAGTCGTGCGAGTGGTGAAGGAACGTCTGCAGCGTCGCCCAGATCGAGCGCGCGTCATCGCGAGAAACGCGGTCGAGGTTGTCGACGACTAGCACGAGCCGCCGTTCAGGTTCGGCGCCGAGCGCCGCGCCCATGAGGTCCCGAAAGGTCGATTCGAACTCGACCGATGTCGGGTCGGGTGTCTCGATCGTCTCGCTCGTCGATTCCGTCACCGACTCCACTGAGAACAACGACAGGAACGCACCGCGCGCGGAACCGGATCGGCTGCGGAGCAACCATCCTGTGCCGATGGCGATGAGGGCAGTCAGCATGGCACAGATCGCAATCCCGATTCCGAGTGCCCAAGTCCTATTGGCAGATAGACCCGCATCCACAAGCGCGGCACTCAAAGGCACCAGAATCGCGAAAAGCGCTGCGCCTGCGCCTGCAATGATCACCGGGCGCTCGATCCTTGGCACCGGGCGGGTGTGCTCGACTCGGCGTCGCCGCGCCAAGCTCTCGCGCCGCTCGCCCCAAGACTGCTTGTCGATCCAGCCCTGCGCCGAGACGCTCTTGATCAACGTCTCGAGGAACGAGCGGCGCAGCGGATCGCCCTCATGCGCCCAAGCATCGAATACCACGACTTGGGCGCCAGACCCGTCCAGCCGATCGTTGAGGAGCCTAACGACCGTCGACTTTCCCGATCCCCAACCGCCCTCCAACCCGATCGTGCGGCCACCAGGCTCGGTCGTGACTAGTTCGCGGACCGCAGCGGCGATCGGCGCGTGCGAGCCGAAGACATCCTCGCTGGCCGGCGCGTCGTCGACGGTGCGAGTGGGGCAGAGTCTCGCCGAGGGGCCGTTCGCCGTCATGATCGGGCTCCAGAGAGCGAGGGATGCCAGGGCATAAGGGGAGGAACATGGATCATACGGCAGAGCACCTGAGTGATCACGCTACGCGATGGCCTAGAGCATTCGTGTGACAGCCGGCCCACGCGAGATGCGGGCCGCCTGGAGTCGATTCGACTTCCTCTGCCTGTGTGCACAAGCGGGGCATCGGGGGCTTCTTGTCGGCATCGGTCATGGTCCGCCTCGGCCGGTGGCTGGCGGGAGCCTCCGGTGTGTCTCGGCACTTTGAGCCGTCGACGGTCCCTGGCCGGTGTGCTCGTTGTTCCTAGAATCCGCGATCCCCACCCGGTGACAGTCGGAGCGGGGTTCAGAAACCGGAGAGGAGACCTCCGATGTCCGACGGGTTACCTCAATACGAGATCGAAGTCCTCAAGGGCCAGATCGCTGCCCTTACGCACTGTCTGAGTCTCGCGCTCATCTTGCTTGACGCTCAAGGCGATGGAGCCGTCCTGGAATGGCTGCAACGAGCCAACGTCATTCCCGAGAACGATTTCCGTCGGGAAGGTGCGACAGATGTCCTTGAGCGATTGCGACATCTCGTCGAACGGCCGTTACATGATGGCGATATATGAACGGCTCGCCCGTGGTGACCGGCCTAGGCGTGGCGATAAGGGCGGCCTGGTTCGGGTTCTGGGTCTCAATGACGACTTGCGGTGCTGTCGCTGGAGTGGTGGGATCGGACTGTTGCACGTTCACTCGTTCGGAACGGAAGACGACAAGGGACACGGAACCTGACAAATGAACTACCGGATATGGCAAATACAGTACGCGGGGTCCCCCAAGATTCTGTGGAGTGAGATCAAGCCCAACCCGGAACAACTAGCGACCGTCGACCAGCTGGGGATTCAAGTGTCGCCTGACGACACATTCGCCGCGGTCGCCTCTGCCATCCTGGAAAGGGTCGGCAATGCGATTGGCAGCCCTCCTCATGTCGTGTCGGACCGCCAGCGGGAGCTGGCAAATGAGTTGGAGGTCGACGTGACGGACTGCGTCTCTTCCTGGAGCGCGTTTGTCAGAATCCAAGAGGCGATTCAGCTCTCAAACCTAGACGCGGTGAGGCGAATGGGGCTGAAGCCCGGCGATGTGGTCGTCAAAGCAGACAACGACCCTAGGGAACGGCGCATAGCGGAAGTATTGGGTGAGAGATGGGAGTCCATCGCAGAACAGTCCCCCAGAGAATTCGAGGTGTCCAGTATTCGGGAGGACGGCCAGGTCTATTTCAAGGGCGGTGGTGGGCAAGCGCCCGCTCGCTACCTCAAGCGACGCACAACTCCCGAAGTGGCCGAGTAGCGGACGTACGGACAGATCGACCAGAAGTGACGGCGCGCCCCCCGGTGGGGTTCGGGCTAGTCGGTAGATGGTGGTGGCCGAGCGATAGTCGGACACAGCGGTCAGCGCGGTGTCGATGACTCGCTGATTGCCCGGTCACGGTGCCTTGACGGGTCGCTGCGGCGGCGAGGACCTGCTCGAGCGCATGGGACTCAATGCCCCGCCCGTGACTCCAGCGGTGCCCCGGCGGGTCAGTTACCGAAGTTCTCCGAAGCCGGTGTCACACCCCCGACTATACTTCTGCATATGCAGAAATACGACGAGAGGCTGCATCCGGAATTCGACAGCGTCGGGCGGTCCGAGGGGGCGGGATCGGCTGGGGCGCGCCGCGGATCGTGTGGCTGTCGTCTTTGTGATCCGCGGATTCGTGTGCTCGGAGCCTGTGGTGAAGCTGTGAGGCTGCAGTCGGAGTTCGAGACTGTCGTCGGGCGGTCCGAGGGGGCGGGATCGGCTGGGGCGCGCCGCGGATCGTGTGGCTGTCGTCTTTGTGATCCGCGGATTCGTGTGCTCGGAGCCTGTGGTGAAGCTGTGAGGCTGCAGTCGGAGTTCGGGAGTGTCGTCGGGCGGTCCGAGGGTGAGGGGTCGGCGGTGTCGGCGCGGGGGTCCGTCGGTTCTCATGTTTGGATTGTGCCAACTGGCCTGTTCGCGGCCTGTTCTGAGGCTTTGTCGACGTGCAAACCTTCAGTTCAGAGACCATATTCGTGGCCAGGGCAACAGATCTACCGTAGTAGCCCTCCATCGCGCCTTCTTCCGGGTGCCAATCTTGTAGTGACAAAACGCGGTTCCGCGGCGCCCACCTCCTATCAAGAAACCGGCGCCGCGGAAAGACCCCTAAAGGGCAGATGTACCATATCGTCGACACCTCTACCGGTGCAAGTCAGCTGCGGTTGTTCGATGACCCGCTGCAGGCGTTTCGACGGCGCCTGCAGCGGGATCTGGCGGCGCTGGCGGTGAGCGGCGTGGGACTGCTGGCGGCGTGGGTCGCTGTGGTGGTGGCCGAGGTGCGGGCGCGCTTCGCGGCCAATGATCGAACCGCGCAGAAGGTGGCCGCGGAGGCGGCGCGCCTGTTCCGGTTCCTAATCGCCCGGGGAGCTGACAAGTGGAGTGCTGTGACCCCGGCGCTGGTGCTGGAGTGGTGCTGGGCGGCGCGCTTGAGCCGCTCGGGCCGCCACCGCCGCGCCGCGCAGTCCACGGCCCGCAACCGCCAGTGGGTCGCGCTGGCGGTATTCGAGGCGGCGGCGTCTCTGGGCGCGCCGATTGATCCCAGGGCACTCATAGGCGAGCGAATCGCGCGCCCGTCAAGGTACGTGTCGGCGCGACCCCTCAACGACGACGAAGACCGTCGAGTTCGTGCCTATGCCGACGCGGGCCTGGTGGCCTCGATGCGATCCCTGTGTGTGGCGTTCTCCTACGCTGGCGGCACCGCCTCAGAGGTAGCAGCAGTACGTCGACGCGACGTTGACCTTGGCGCAGCCACAATCGCGTTCTACGGTACCGCGGCACGCGTCGGACCCTTGGACCAATGGAGCGTTGAAACGGTCTGGCGGTTTGTGCGCAACAACCAGGTCGTTCCCGACGGCGACCCGATGTGCGTGACTGTTGGTACCGACCCGTCGCGGGCCGCCCACTCTGTGACGGTGCGCCTTAGCCAGGTGCTGCAAGACGCCGGCATAGCGGGCCGGGCCGGCGTGACGGCTCGCTCGATCCGGCTCACCACGGCCAACCGGATTCTCCAAACAGACGGCATTGAGGCCGCCGCCCGATTCTTGGGCTCACCGTCACTGGACAGCACCGCCGACGCGCTCGGCTACCGGTGGGGACCAGGCGGTCTGTGATGCCTCGCCTATTCGAGAACCTAGAGCCGGTCGCAGTCACCGATGTCAACTCGAGAGCCCGCGGCGATCGCGCCTCGAAGACCACCCGCGGGTCCAAGGGCGGGGCTAAGGCCAGCAAGGGCAAGGACGGCTCCAAGGGCAGGTCTAACGCCAGCAAGAAGACGAGCAAGGGCCGCAAGGCCAAGGGTGGTCGGGCCACTCCCAAGACGAACGACAAGTTCAAGAAGGCGAAGGGTGAGAAGTTCCGGTGCTCGGATCTTGAGTGGCTCAGGATGGTGGCGTGTTTCCGTCCGATGTGGGAGCTCGCGCTGCAATTCGACGCTCTCATCGAAGGCCCCGTACCGGTCCGCAAGCGCGGAGTCAAACGCAAGTGCCACACATTCGAAGCGGTGTTGTTGGATGTGGTCGCCTGGCGCTACCACGGCTACGAGTGGGCGGCCGACAACCTCCGTGATCCAGATGTGTGGGGCATGCTGAGCGAGGCGGTGGAGCAGGCCTTCCCGTACAACACGAAGATGCGGCTGTTCAAGACTCCGCCGTCGAGAAGCCAGAACTACAGATTCCGAGACAAGTATGTGACCGACAACTTGCTAGAGGCCATGCACAAGCGCATCGAGTTGGCTGCCTACCAAGCGATGTCGGCGATGGGGATGCTGCAACCGCCCCAGGGATCGTTGACCCATCCCGACCCGTACTCGTACTTGACGGGTGACGGCTGCTGGCTTCCCGCTTTGTCGTCCCTGACACACGACGACGCAGTCGATCCCGAAACCGGCGAGATCATCGGACGCTACGACCCCGATGCGCTGGCCTATCACACCCACGAAGGCAAGGCCTCCTCGCCGGGGCATCTGCTGGTGATGGTTCAGGCCCGCACACCCCACCCCAAAGAACGCGTCGTGGTGACCACTCGGCTCAAGTCCGCCCACAACCCCGAAGTGAACCGCAACGACGCCACCATCGCCGTCACCGCAGTACTGGAACTCTGCAAGAGGTTCCCCCAGCTGCGACAAGCGTTCATCGGCATCGTCTATGACATGGCCCTCAGCACCAAGGACTTCGATCGACTGCTCGATGCCGGGCTCATCCCCGTCTCCAAAGTGCCATTGACCAGCCAAAGCGAGGTCGCCGCAGATAACCTCGGCCCACACGACTTCAAGACCAAAGACGGCCAAACCCACACCCGCATCGTCACCGCGGTGAACGGCATGCCCTGCATCATCCTCACCGACGGCGACGGCCTCGACTTCTACCAGCCGCTCGAACTCGTCCAAGTCAAGAACACCAAACGCAAGAAGCGGCCTCAACTCTCGACCCGCCGAGCCATACCCGACAAGGACCTCGTCCCCGAATATCTCGTAGGCGCCGAGGTTCGCATCCGCCACACCCGCACCAAGAGAGAACGCGACACCGGCGACAGCCGCTCAAAGGCCCTGCGCATCTTCACCGAAGTCGACGAACAGTTCGCCGAGATCGCCCCCCGACGCAACGACTCCGAATCAACCAACAGCGACAAGAAGTCCAGAATGTGGAACCGCCGATGCCGCACCCTCAGACACCAAAGCGTCGAGTTCAACGCCATCACCTACCAGATCCACGTCCTCATCACCGCGCTGCACGCGTTCCACAACCGCACCGGCGCCGACATGACCCAATGGTTCGGCCAACACCAGGTCGCGACAAAAGTGAGGCGCCAAGCCCGCTTGGCCTTAGCCGCATAACCGGCTAAGGCACTCAACACCGGGAACCAACGCGGCCCACCGCAAATGGTGGGCCCTGTCGCGCCCGATCAGCCCCCAATCGCGCCCAGAAACTCTCCCAGCGGCACCCGGCTAGCCTCCAAACACCCAAAATGCGGCCCATCTGCGCAATTCGCGCAGCAATCCGCGCATCCCTCGCCCTCGTAGCTCAGTGGATAGAGCATCGGTTTCCTAAACCGTGTGCGCAGGTTCGATTCCTGCCGGGGGCGCTCCCGTCTGGACACCTTCGCTGATCGCCCGAAGGCGTGCCAGACTCGCTCAATGCCTTCCGTTGACCCGTTCGCACCCGCCCGGCTCGGGCCGGTCACGCTGCGCAACCGCATCATCAAGGCCGCGACCTTCGAGGGCGTGGTGCCCGAGGCGCTCGTCACCCCTGAACTCATCGCATACCACCGGGCCGTCGCCGCGGGCGGGGCGGGCATGTCCACCGTCGCCTACCTGGCCGTCGCCCCCGAGGGCCGCACCCACGCCGAGTGCATCTGGCTGCGACCCGAGGCCGTGCCCGGGCTGCGCAGACTCACCGACGCCATACACGCCGAGGGAGCGGCCGCGGCTGCCCAGATCGGACACGCCGGGCCGGTGGCCAACTCCCGGTCCAACAAGGCGCAGTCACTGGCGCCGAGCAAGCGGTTCAACCCGCTGGCTGTGCGGGTCATCCGGTCCGCCACCGACACCGACATCGCCCGGATCACCAACGACTACGCCCGGGCCGCCCGCCTCGCCGCCGAGAGCGGCTTCGACGCCGTCGAGATCCACCTCGGCCACAACTACCTGCTGAGCGCGTTCCTCAGCCCCAACCTCAACAAGCGAACCGACTCCTGGGGCGGCTCTCTCGACAACCGGGCCCGCTTCCCCCGCCAGGCCGTGCAGGCGGTGCGGGCCGCGGCGAGCGACAAGCTGGCCGTCACCGCCAAGATCAACATGAACGACGGTGTGCCCGGCGGCCTGAAGGACGACGAGAGCCTCGAATTCGCCCAGATGCTCCAGGACGACGGCGCCCTCGACGCCCTCGAGCTCACCGGCGGCAGCTCGTTCGCCAACCCCATGTACCTGTTCCGGGGCGACGCTCCCCGCGAGGAGTTCGCGGCCACCCTCCCGCCCCATGCCCGGCTCGGCTTCAAGCTGGCCGGGGCCAAACTCATGCCCGACTACCCCTTCGAGGAGGCCTACTTCCTGCCCAAGGCCCGCCGCTTCCTCGAAGCCCTCGACATGCCGTTGATCCTGCTCGGGGGCATCAACCGGCTCGACACCGTTCAGTCCGCCCTCGACGAGGGGTTCGCCTTCGTGGCCATGGCCCGGGCCCTGCTGCGCCAGCCCGACCTGCCGAACCAGTGGCAAGCCGGCACAGAAACCGAAGGCAACTGCATCCACTGCAACCGCTGCATACCCACCATCTACAGCGGCACCCGCTGCGCCGTCGACCACCCCGAGCCCCTCACCGTCGGCCGCCCCATCATCTGACTCGGCACCAGCCGCGGCGGTGGCGGGCTCCGCCGCCCGGCCTGGTGGATATCTCGGGTGGGAATTGTGCATCCAGTGCACACTTCTCACACCAAGAACGCTGGAGCATGACGTGGGGGGTCACGCCCGCGGTGTCATGCCCGTTGCTAGGGCTGTCGAAGGGTGAGCGGTAGCCTCGGATCGTGCGTCTGTACGACACCGCACGGCGAACTGTGGTGCCCTTCGAGCCGTCCCCGCCGCCCGCGGAGGTGCGGATCTACGTGTGCGGCATCACCCCGTACGACAGCACCCACCTCGGGCACGCCAACACCTACCTCGCCTACGACCTGCTGATCCGCCGCCTCGAGGATCTAGGTCATCAGGTAACGATGGTGCGCAACATCACCGACGTCGACGACTCGATCCTGCCCAAGGCCCGCGAACTCGGCGTGGACTTCCTCGAACTGGCCGCGGCCGAGCTGGCCCGGTTCCACAGCGACATGGAAGTTCTCAACACCCGCCCACCCGCGGCCGAGCCCCGGGCCACCGAGTGGGTGGCTGAGATGGTCGGCCTCATCGAGGTCCTCGTAGCCGCAGGCCACGCCTACAGCGCGGAGGGCACAACCTGGTTCGACGTGTCCACCTGGCCTGGCTTCGGCCGTCTCGGCGGCTACGACACCGCCGCCATGCGGACCCTGGCCGCCGAGCGGGGCGGCACCCCCGACGATCCCCGCCAGCGCAACCCGCTGGACTTCGTGCTGTGGCAGCCGTCGCTGCCCGACGAGCCGTCGTGGGACTCGCCGTTCGGCCCGGGCCGCCCCGGCTGGCACGTCGAGTGCAGCGCCATGGCGATGAGCCTGCTCGGTGCCGGGATCGATCTGCACGGTGGCGGCAGCGACCTGATCTACCCCCACCACGAGTGCGAGCTGGCCCAGAGCGAGGCCGCCGCCAGCCGGCAGTTCGTCAAGCACTGGATGCACTGCGGGATGGTCGGCTACGGGGGCACCAAGATGTCGAAGTCGCTGGGCAACCTCGTGTTCGTCAGCGACCTGTGCAAGGAGAGCGATCCGGCTGCGGTCCGCCTCGCGCTGATGGCCCACCACTATCGCGACGACTGGGAATGGCACGACGACGACATCACCGAGAGCGAAGTCCTGCTCGACTCCCTCAACGAGGCGGTCCAACGGGGCAGCCCCTCGGGCCTCCAGAGCGGCAGCGCCGCGGACGGATCCGATCCGGCCCCGTTCGCCCAGCGCCTGCGCGACGCGCTCGACGACGACCTCGATGTGCCCCGGGCCCGGGGAGTGCTGGCCGAGATGGCCGACGCCGTGCTGGCCGGCCGCCTCGACGACTCCGCGCCCGGCGTCCTGTCCGAACTGTGCGCGCTGTGCGGCATTGCTCTGGAACCAGACCCGCCTCTGGGGCCCGAGCCGACAGCGGAGCCAGACCCGCCGCGGGGACTGGCGCCTGCGCTGGAGCCAGACCCGCCGCCCCCGTCCGACTCACAGTGATCTCGCTGTACGACACCCTCACGGGCGAGGTGCGCCCCCTGGCGACACGCGAGCCGGACCGGGTGGCGCTGTACGCCTGCGGGCCGACCGTCTACGACCATCCCCACCTCGGCCACGCCCGCTCGGCGCTCACCTACGACGTGCTGCGCCGCTACCTGGAGTGGCGGGGCCTCGAGGTGCGCCACGTGGCCAACGTCACCGACGTCGACGACAACATCATCAACCGGGCCCGCGATGAGGGCAGCACCGAGAGCGAGGTGGCCGTCGAATGGGAGGCCGTGTATGTCGAAGCCATGGCGAGGCTCGGAGTGCTCGACCCCCACGAGCGGCCCCGAGCCACCGAGTGGGTCGGCGAGATGGTCGAGTTCGTCGCTCGGATCATGGACGCCGACGCGGCCTACTCCACCTCGACGGGCGTGTACCTGAGGGTGCGTGACGTGGCCGGCTACGGCGACCTCGTGCACCGCGACCTGGACGATCTGCGGGCTTCGGCCGGGGCCAGGGTCGAGGTGGACGAGGCCAAGGAGGACCCCCTCGACTTCGCCCTGTGGAAGGCGGCCAAGCCCGACGAGCCGTCGTGGCCGTCGCCGTGGGGGCCGGGCCGCCCGGGCTGGCACATCGAGTGCGTGGCCATGAGCCTCGGCATCCTCGGCGACGACTTCGACATCCACGGCGGCGGCAACGACCTGGTCTTCCCCCACCACACCAACGAGCGGGCCGAGGCGCTGGCCGTCGGCCGGACGTTCGCCCGCCACTGGGTGCACAACGCCATGCTCAACATCGAGGGCACCAAGATGTCGAAGTCGTTGGGCAACTACCGCACCGTGGTGGAGATGCTCGACGAGCACCCTGACAACGGCCGGGCCTTCCGGCTGCTGGTGCTGCAGACCCACTACCGCAAGACCATGGAGGTCAACCCCGAGCTCATGGCCGCGGCCCGGTCGGCGGCGCGGCGCCTCGACGCCATGGCTCGCCGGGCTGGCGTCCTGAGTTCGGCTCCCGCATCAACCGGCTCAGACAGCCGACTCGACGGCCCAGCCGTTGCTGCATTCCGAGCGGCTATGGACGGGTCCCTTGACGCATACCAGTTGCAGGCTGCACTCGACAGCCTTTCAACGACCGCGGCACGGGCCGTGGCCGAGAAACTGCAACGCCGCTTCGAATCGGCCATGGATCACGACCTGGGCACGCCTGAGGCGGTGGCCGTCATCTTCGACATGCTGCGCCGAGCCAACGCCGCGCTCGATGAGGGATCGGCTGATGGCGCGGTGTTTGCGGCCAAGGTGGTCGAATGGGCCGATGCCCTGGGCTTACAGGTTGAGGCCGTCGAGCAGGTCTCCGATGACGACGCTGCCATAGAGGAGTTGGTTGCCCGGCGCCAGGCGGCCCGTGAGGCCCGGGACTGGGCCACCGCTGACTCGCTGCGAGAGGAGATGTCCGCGCTGGGTGTAGTAGTGGAGGACACCCCGGCCGGCCCTGTCTGGCACCGAGCGTGAGCCTGACGTCCGGTCTCGACCCGAAATTCTTGTGGCAGCGGTTGTCACAGGCCCATAGCGACAAGGATTTCGGTGTGGAAGGACGGCGGTCGGTGGCGTGAGCGTGCTCGGTAACCGGGTTCTGCGCACCGAGGACCCCCGGATGCTCACCACCGGCGCCCGCTACGTGGCCGACCTGCACTTCGCCGGGCTGGCTCACGCCTGCTTCGTGCGCTCCACCGTGGCCCGCGGGCGCCTGGTCGGCGTGGACACAGCCGATGCCCGGACCCAGCCCGGAGTGCTCGG
The DNA here is from genome assembly GCA_965220645.1 of Candidatus Aldehydirespirator sp. Taxonomy (GTDB): domain Bacteria; phylum Actinomycetota; class Acidimicrobiia; order Acidimicrobiales; family Aldehydirespiratoraceae; genus Aldehydirespirator. The sequence goes on from OZ244836.1 coordinate 833,434, forward strand.
AGTGTTCACCGCGGCCGACCTCGACCTTCCCGACCGGGGGCCGATCCCGGTGGTCAACCAGAGCATGGCCCGCCCGGTGCTGGCCCGCGACACGGTCCGGTTCGTGGGTGAGCCGGTAGCGGTGGTGGTGGCCGAGACGGCCGGGGCGGCCACCGACGCGGCCGAGCGCGTGATGGTCGACATCGAGCCGCAGCCCCCGGTGGTGGCTCTGCCTGATGCGGCAACCGGCAGCACGCTGGTCCACCCGGATGCCGGCACCAACGTCGCCTTCGACATGCCCGCAGCCGGAAGCGACGACCATCCCCTGGACTTCGTGGGCTGCGAGGTCGTGGTCGAGGCGTCGCTGGTCAACCAGCGGCTGGCGGCTGTGCCGCTGGAGCCCCGCTCGGCAGCGGCCGAATGGTCCGCCGACTGCACCGGGCTGACGTTCTACGCCTCCACCCAGGCTCCGCACCGGGTGCGCGACGCCCTAGCCGCTCTCTACGGACTCGACAAGGCCGCAGTGCGGGTGGTCACCCCCGACGTGGGCGGCGGCTTCGGGGCCAAAGGCTCGCCATCGCCCGAGGAGCTGGCCGTCGCCGGGCTTGCCCGGGCCGTCGGCCGGCCGGTGGTGTGGACCGAGACCCGGGGCGAGAACCTCACGTCGTCGGTGCACGGCCGGGCCCAGAACCAACAGTTCCGCCTGGGCGGCGACCGCCGCGGCCGGATCACCCATTACGAACTCGACGTCACCCAGGACGCGGGCGCCTACCCGATGATCGGCGCCTTCCTGCCGACCTACACCCGCAAGGTGTTCACCGGCTGCTACCACATCGCCAACGCCTCCGTCGGAGGGCGCAGCTACGTCACCAACACCGCCCCGGTCACCGCCTACCGGGGCGCGGGCCGGCCCGAGGCGATCTTCGCCATCGAGCGGGCCGTCGACCTGTACGCCGCCAGGATCGGCATGGACCCCGCCGACGTGCGCCGGCTCAACTTCGTGGAACCTGAGCGCTTCCCGTACACCAACCCCGTGGGCAGCACCTACGACTCCGGTGATTTCGGAGAGGCCCTCGACCGGGTGCTGGCCGCGGCCCGGTACGACGACCTGCGAGCCGAGCAGGCGTCCCGCCGGGCCGGCGGCCACCCGATGCTGCTCGGCATCGGCATCGCCTCATTCGTGGAGAGCACCTCGATGGGCACCAGCGAGCTGGGCGAGGCCGAGCTGGCCGCCGACGGGTCGCTGGTCGTGCGAACCGGAGCCACTGCCTTCGGGCAGGGCCACGCCACCTGCTGGGCGATGATCGCGGCCGACGCGACCGGCATGCCCGTCGAGCGGATCACCGTCATCTCCGGCGACACCGCCGAGATCGCCTCCAGCGGGCTGACGGCCGCCTCCCGATCGGCCCAGCTGGCCGGTTCGGCCGTGCTGACCGCGGCCCGCCACCTGGTGGAACTGGCCCGCAGCCGGGCCGCGGACTGGTTCGAGGCGGCTGAGGCCGATGTGGTGCTCGACACCACGGCGGGGGAGTTCCACGTGGCCGGATCACCCCAGCCCCGGGTCGGCTGGGTTGACATCGCAGCCCAAGCAACCCAAGCCGGAGACCCCCCGCTCGCGGCGGTCTCGGACTTCGTGCAGGCCGGCAACACCTACGCCTTCGGCTGCCACCTGGCCGCAGTCGAGGTGGACTCGGCCACGGGCGAGACGGTGCTGAGAGGCCTCGTCGCCTGTGACGACGCCGGCACGCTGATCAACCCGCTGATCGCCGAGGGCCAGGTCCAGGGAGGCATCGCCCAGGGCGCGGCCCAGGTTCTGCTGGAGGAGATGGTCTATGACCTCGACGGCAACCCGCTGGCCACCAACCTCGTCGACTACCCGGCCATCTCGGCCCCGGACCTGCCCAGCTTCGATCTGGTGCCCATGGAGACGCCGACCCCGCTGAACCCGCTGGGAGCCAAGGGCATCGGCGAGTCGGGCACGATCGGTGCCGGCCCCGCCATCCTCAACGCCATCTGTGACGCCGTGGCCCACCTGGGCATCGACCACATAGACATGCCCGCAACCCCCCAGAGAATCTGGCGCGCCCTGCAGGCCGCCGAGAGCGGCACAGCGAGGTCCGGGCGCTGACGGGCCGGCTAGCCGCCACTAGCCGCCGCTAGCGGATGCCGTAGATGTAGCCGCCCTTGGTGCCGACCGTGATCAGGCCGTCCCACACCGCGGGGGTGGACTCGATGCAGGCCCCCAGCGAGATGCGCCACAGCTCGGGAGGCTCCACCGTCGTGTCGCTAACGTCGAAGGCGTAGAGCCCGCCGCCGCAGTCGCCCTGGATCCACACGTCGTCCACGATTGCGGGGCTGGGCCAGGTGGGTCCGGGCAGCTTCTTGGTCCACCGCACCTCCCCGGTGGCGGTGTCCACGCCGTAGACGTGGCCGGTGTGGGTGGGCACGATCAGCAGGTCGCGGTGCAGCCCCGGCGTGGCCCACACTCCCGAGCCGTTCAACGCGCCCCGCACATGCACGCTCCACACCAGCGGATCGTCGGGGCGGCTCGGGTCGAGCTTGATGATCTGGCCCACCTCATGGGAGCGGGCCGTGCCCCTCTGGTACTCGACCCCGGCGTAGATCATGCCCTCGGCGTCGATCACCAGCGTGGCGTCGGTGTCGTCGCCCGTCCAGAAGCGGAACACCCGCTCGGGCACCGCAGCCGGATCGGTCCGCAGCCCGGTGATGTCCCATCCCTGCACCAGCCCGCCCGAGTTGGCGAAGTAGACGGTGTCGCCGCTGATGGCCACCGAGTTCTCGATCGACAGCTCCCGGCCCACTGCGGCGAACAACTCGTCGTCCCAGCCGGGCGCATGGAACACCACCTGCGGGTCGGCGGTCACCAGCCCGTCGTCGCCGTATCCCCGGTTCAGCTTCACGATGTGGAACCGGGAGTTCTCGCCGCCGATGAACAGGTAGTCGTCCACCACCATGCCTGCGCTGTCCCAGTCGTCGTTCCAGACGATCGGTCCGAGGTCGTACGCGCCGAGCGACCACAGCTCCCGGGGCACCCCGCCGTCGAAGGCGACCACCCGGTAGAGGTTGTCGCGGCTGCCCACGTACACGAGCGGATAGCCGTCGGGGTCGATGGTCACCGACCCCTTGATGATGTCGCCGGTCGGGAAGTCACCCAGCAGGCGCTCGCCGGTGCCGGCATCGAGGAAGTGCACGTTGCGGCTGAAAGCACCGACCACCACCCAGGTAAGGCCGTCGCGCTCGAAGACGGCAGGCTGGCCCGTCCAGCCGGTGCCGCACCACTGGCGGGGCTCGCCGCCGATCGTCGACAGCGAGCACAGGGGGTCACCGTCGGGGAACCGCCAAGCCACCTCGGGCGCGGAGGGCACCGGACCCTTGCCGTAGTAGGTCCGGGTCGGATTCCCCCGGAACGTGAGCAGCCCCTCCACGGTGTCGCCCCACGGCTGGCCCGACGTCTCCGGGTCCACCCAGCCCTCGAACGGCGGGACCGTGGTTGTGGTGGTCGTCGTCGTGGTCGTCGTTGTGGTGGTTGTGGTCGTGGTGGCCGTGATGGTGGTTGACGAGCCGCCCGACGCGGCGGCCGGGTCGGCGTCGCCGGACTCGCCCCGGTCCACTTCGGACGCCCACCTCACCACGATCACCGTGGCCAAGGCGAGGGTGGCCGCCGAAAGCGCCACCAGACGCACCATCCTCGACCGTTCGCGCACGGCTACAGCATGCCTACGCCGGCTTGCATCGCCGTCGTTCCGTCGTCTTTGTGTTGTCGTTCCGCTGCGATTCTGCGGTCCTAGGATCGGAGGCGTGACCGCAGACGAGCGCTATCCGCTGACTGTCGCCTTCGACGCCGACGACACCCTGTGGCACAACGAGGACCTGTTCCAGGACGTGCAGCGCGAGTACGAGGAGCTGCTCTCGCCCTGGGCCGACGCCACCGCGGTTGGGGACCGCCTGCACGAGGTCCAGATGTCGAACCTGTCCCGATTCGGATACGGCGTGAAGTCGTTCACGCTGTCGATGATCGAGGCCGCAGTGCGCATCAGCGGAGGCGAGATCGAAGCGGACCGCATAATCACCATCATCGGTTACGCCAAGCGCCTCTTGGACCGGCCCGTTGAGTTGATCGACGGTGTGGAGGAGGTGCTCGACGCCCTGGGCCACCACCGTCTGATGGTCATAACCAAGGGCGATGTGCACGACCAGTTGGCCAAGGTGGCCGCCAGCGGCCTGGCCGAGCGGTTCTGGCGGGTGGAGGTGGTAGCCGACAAGGACGCAGCCTCCTACGAAGAACTGCTGGAGCGCCACGAGATCGACCCGACCCGGTTCGTGATGGTCGGCAACTCCCTGCGCTCCGACGTGCTGCCGGTGCTGGAACTGGGCGCGACTGCGGTGCACATCCCCTACCACGTGACATGGCGACACGAGGACGACCACGATGGCCATGGTGTCGAAGTGCCCACGCTGGACGCCCTGCGGGATCTCCCGCAGTTGTTGAGAAGTTGGGACGGCGACGGCGAGCTCGGCCCCGGCCTGGCCGGCCCGGCCGGTATCGGTGGACGTTACGGCGCCCACCCGGCATGAGGCGGCTGACCCCCCGGGAGATCGCGGTCTACGACTTGGTGTCGCCCGAGGTGGCCCGCCGGGCCCGGGTGCAGAGAGTGCCGCTTCTCGCGCCGGGCTTCCACGGCATGACGGTGGGCCGGCTCATCCTGGTGCTTCGCGACGACGACCGGTCCGGGAAGCGAACCCTGCTCGCTCACGAGCTGGTCCACGTCGAGCAGTACGCGCAGTTCGGGATCGTCCGATTCCTACGGCGGTATGTGAGCGAGTACGCCCGCAACCTCTGGCGCCTGCGCAGCCACCGGCAGGCCTACCTGGCCATCTCCCTCGAGGCCGAGGCCCGGGCCGCCGCCGAGCGCTGGCTGAGCGCAACTTCCGGGAGTTGTGGGGAATAGTCCCCCCTTAACCACCGGGATCTGGTCGGGACTCGGCTCAGTACTCGTAGAAGCCGCGGCCGGTCTTTCGGCCCAGCCGCCCTGCGGCCACCATGCGGCGCAGCAGCGGCGGCGGCGCGTAGAACCGCTCCGCGTACTCCGCGTACAGCGACTCGGCGGTGAACAGGCACACGTCGAGCCCGATCAGGTCCGCCAGCGTCAGCGGGCCCATGGGGTGACCCGCCCCCAGCTTCATGGCCTCGTCGATGTCGGCGGCGGAGGCGTGCTGTGACTCGCACATCTCGATGGCCTGGCAGATGTAGGGCACGAGCAGCTTGTTGACCACGAAACCGGCTCGGTCCGGCGCCGAAACGACCCGCTTGCCCAGCGTGTCGGTGGCGAACGCGGTCGCTGCCTCGGTCACGGCAGGTGCAGTGAGTTGGGTGCTGATCACCTCGACGAGCTTCATTACCGTGGCCGGATTGAAGAAGTGCATGCCCAGCACCTGCTCGGGACGGGATGTTCCCATGGCCACGTCGACGATCGGGATCGACGATGTATTGGTGGCCATGATCGCACCGGGGTCGAGCACGCGGTCGAGCACACCGAAGATCTCCAGCTTCAGCGCCAGGTTCTCCGGGACGGCCTCCAGCACGAGGCCGCAGCCGGCGAGGTCGTCCAGGTCCGTGGTCCAGGTGACCGCGGCCGCCGCGGCCTCGCGAGTGGCCTCGTCCAGCTTGCCCCGAGCGACCCCCCGGTCCATCGAGCCCTCGACGCGGGCCCTTCCACCCTCCACCAGCTCCGGCGTGGCTTCTCGAGCCACCACCTGCAGCCCGTTTCGGGCCGCGACCTCGACGATTCCACTTCCCATCGTTCCGACGCCGATTACGCCGACCGTGCCGATTGCCATCTGGGTGCTCCTAGTGCTCCTCTACCGGGCGCGGACACTCTCAGCCCGCGGAGACTCCGACGCTAGTCAGTCCGACTCGCTGATCGTCACCGAGTTGATGGTCACGTCGGTCAGCGGACGGTCGTTGCGGTCGGTCTCCACCCGTTGCATGGCGTCCACCACGTCCAGGCCGCTCACGACCTGGCCGAACAGCGAGTACTGCGGCGGGAGCCCGGTGCCCTGGGGTCCGCTGATGATGAAGAACTGGCTCCCGTTGGTGTTGGGCCCGGCGTTGGCCATGGCCAGCGAGCCGATCTCGTAGCGTCCCGGCTTGGGTAGCTCGTCGGCGAACCGGTAGCCGGGGCCGCCCCGGCCGGTGCCTTCGGGATCGCCGCCCTGGCAGACGAAGCCACCGATGATGCGATGGAAGACCACGCCGTCGTAGTAGTGGTACCGGGCCAGCACCACGAAGTTGTTGACCGTCTGGGGTGCCGTGATCGGGTCGAGGGCGATGGTGATCGAGCCCATGGAAGTGTCCATGGTCGCCGTGTAGCGCTTGGAGGTGTCGATGCACATCGGCGGCGGTTGGCGGAACTTGCGGAGGACCGGACTCGATCCGTCCTCGGCGGGGCAGGGTGTGGCAGCCACGGTGGATTCCTCGCTATCACGGTTCGGGGTCGGGGTGGCCGGGCGACCCTACCGCCGCATCAGGACCGGGCATCGGGTTCCCCGCTCTTGTTCGCTGCGCTCACGGGCCGCTCGGGCATCGGGTTCCCCGCTCTTGTTCGCTGCGCTCACGGGCCGCTCGGGCATCGGGTTCCCCGCTCTTGTTCGCTGCGCTCACGGGCCGCTCGGGCATCGGGTTCCCCGCTCTTGTTCGCTGCGCTCACGGGCCGCTCGGGCATCGGGTTCCCCGCTCTTGTTCGCTGCGCTCACGGGCCGCTCGGGCATCGGGTTCCCCGCTCTTGTTCGCTGCGCTCACGGGCCGCTCGGGCATCGGGTTCCCCGCTCTTGTTCGCTGCGCTCACGGGCCGCTCGGGCATCGGGTTCCCCGCTCTTGTTTCGCTGCGCTCACGGGCCGCTCGGGCCCTGGGCGTCGGGGATCATCCACCGGCGCGCGACCGCGCCCTATGGTGACGCACGTGCGGTTCTGGATCCGGCGATCGAGCCCGCCCGTCGCGGTCGGCGCAGTGCCCGCCGCGCTCGCCGATGCGCCCCACTCGCTGCGGTGCGAGCGGTGTGATGTCACCTGGCGCGGGTCGTCGTCGGTGCCCTGCTGGTGCTGCGGCGCCCCCGGCGACATCCGGGGCGAGGTGCGCATCTTCGCCGACTGATGCGGGGAGACCGGCCGCGCATCCTCGCCGACTGACCCGCCGATAGGGTCGGGGACCATGACACTGCACTGGTCCGACACCGGCATCGAGGTCCACAAAGTGGTCGTCGGCCCGGTCGACAACAACGTCTTCGTGATCCGCTGCACATACACCGGCGAGGCGGTTCTGATCGATGCGGCCAACGAGCATGAGCGCCTCCTGGAGTTGTGCCGCGGGCTCGGTGTCCGGACCGTGCTGGAGACCCACGGCCACTGGGACCACATCCAGGCCATCGGTGCGGTGCGCGACGCAGGCTACGAGGTAGGGGTGACCGCGGAGGACGCCGCCATGCTCCCCAGCTACGACTACCTGCTCGAGGACGACACCGTCATCGAGATCGGCCGCCTCCGGTTGCGCACCCTGCACACGCCGGGCCACACCCCCGGTTCGATGTCGTTCCACGTCGAGGGGACGCCGCTGCTGTTCACCGGTGACACGCTGTTCCCGGGCGGGCCCGGCGCCACCCAGTACGAGGGTGGCGATTTTCGTACGATCATCCGCTCGATCGAGGACCGCATCTTCAGCCGCTTCGACTCCTCCACTGTCGTGCTGCCCGGCCACGGCCTCGACACCAAGATCGGCAACGAGTCGCCGCACCTCAGCGAATGGATCGCCAGAGGCTGGTGAACGCCGGGCGCCCGGTAGCTTGACCGTTCAAGGCTGGCAGACCGCAGAACCAGGAGGTTCCATGACCAGGCTTCTCGAAGGCAAAGTGGCGCTCGTCACCGGCGCAGGACGCGGCATCGGGCGCGAGCACGCCCTGATGCTCGCCGAGCACGGAGCCAAGGTCGTGGTCAACGACCTGGGCGGCGACGAGTTCGGCGGAGGCGCCGACATGACACCCGCCGCCGAAGTAGTCGAGGCCATCAAATCGGCCGGGGGAGAGGCGGTCGTCAACGGAGGCAGTGTGGCCAGCCTCGAAGACGCCCGCGCCATGGTGCATCAGGCCATCGACACCTTCGGCGACATCAACATCGTGGTCAACAACGCCGGCATCCTGCGGGATCGGATGGTGTTCTCGCTGACCGAGGACGACTGGGACGCAGTTATAGCCGTCCACCTCAAGGGCACCTTCGGCCCGTCTCATCACGCCGCGGTGTACTGGCGCAACAAGGTCAAGTCCGGCGAGGCGGCCTACGGGCGGATCATCAACACATCGTCACCGTCGGGGATCTATGGCAACGTCGGCCAGACCAACTACGGCGCGGCCAAGGCGGGCATCGCCGCGTTCACCCTCATCGCGGCCCAGGAACTGGTTCGCTACGGCGTGACCGTCAACTGCCTGGCCCCCACGGCCTGGTCGCGTCTCACCGCCCCGCTGATGGGCGGCGACGAGGCGTCGGAAGAGTTCAAGGACAGCATCGATCCCCGCTGGATCGCAGTGGTCACCGCCTGGCTGGCGAGTCCCGAGGCCGCCAACGTGACCGGCCGCATATTCGATGTGCGGGGCGAGAAGCTGGGCATAGCCGAGGGGTGGCACCTGGGGCCGGTCGAGGAGCAGCCGGACAACCCGGCCGAGCTGGGTCCGGTGATGGCGAAGCTGATGGCCGCGGCCCGGCTGAACGCAGACATGTCGGGCCGGGACCACGAAGGACTCGGTTTCCCGAGCCAGTCCATCTAGCCGCCGTTGATCACGGGGTGGATCCGTGCTCGGACAACGGAAGCGTGACCGTCATCTCCGTGAACTCACCCGGCTCGGACTCGGCCGCTATCGAGCCGCCGTGCTGCCGGATCACGTCGCTACAGAAGCTGAGCCCCAGCCCCACACCCGTCCCCGACGGCTTGGTCGTATAGAACGGGTTGAAAACCTTGTCCATGGAATCGGGCGGGATCCCGGTTCCGTTGTCACGAATGCGGATGACGACCTCTGTGCCGGTTCGCTCCGTCTTGAGCCACAGAGTCGGCTTGTACGAGCTGTGGTCCTGCCCGTCCATTCGCCGCTTCTCGTCCATCGCAGAGCAGGCGTTGCCGACCAGATTCAGGAACACACGCCCCATTTCCTCCGGCACCACGTCCATCTCACCGACACTCGGGTCGTAGTCGCTGTGAACGTCGATCTCCAGGTCCTCAGTCTGGGCTTGGGCGCTGTGGAAGGCGATCATCGTCCTGTCGTTGAGCAGGTCGTTGATGGCGACGGGCTGGAGCGCGCCGCCGCCGCGCCCGATCATCGCCATGTCCCGCACGATCCGGTCGGCCCGGTCTCCGTGGGATCGGATCCGCAACAGGTTCTCGGTCAAGTCGCGTGTGATCCCGGCGATCACGGCGCGCGTGTCATCCTCAAGATCTTCCGACTGCTGTTCCACGGTTTCGCGGAGTTCTGCTACAAGCTCCTCCGACGCTTCGGAGAAGTTCCTCATGAAGTTCAGAGGGTTCCTGATCTCATGGGCCACACCGGCGGTCAACTCGCCGAGCTCGACCAGCTTCTGGCGTAGGACTATCTGGTCCTGCGTCTGCCGCAGTTCCGACAGCACCTGCTCCAGTTCCTCATTCTTCTGCTGCAGGTCTTCGGACAGTTTCCGCACGAGATCCAGCTGCATAGCCTCGATTGATCGCTGCCGGAGCCGCTCCAGCGCATCGGCAGCCTCGTTCACCTCATCGTTGCCGGGCAGCTCCACTCTGTAGTCCAGGTTCCCTTCGCCCATGTGGCGAATCCAGATCTCCAGCTCGACGGTGCGAACGCCGGTGCGCACCAGGCGATAGAAGGCAAAGACAAGCAAGGCGAGGCAAACCGATGCGAGAACGATCAAGGTGCCGTCACCGTTGGCGAGCGTCTGCACGAGCAGCGCTACGTTGACGATGACAATCAGAATCATGGCGAGGATCACCTGAACTGACTTGCGCCGAAGGCTCAATGGGGCGATCGGGTGCTCTCGTCCAGCAGTAGTCGACTCAGGCGCCATGTTCTCCGCTCCTGCGGATTGGTGTGAAGGGCGAGGCTGCGTAGCGGCCTAAAGTGCGGACTCTACAAACCACACGCCGCTTCGGGCGAGCCGCGCGCCGGAGGTCCGCGCCGGTAAGCGGCGTCCCGGCTGGTGCGGTGGGCGCGTCGGAACCGAGCGGCGACATAATGGACGCGGCACATACCGGCCATCCCCAGGGGTACCGACACATGGACTTCGAGCTGAGCGACGAGCAGCAGATGTTCCGCGACGTGCTGCGGCAGTTCGTCAACACCGAGATCAAGCCGGTGGCCCGCGAGATGGAGCAGTCCGGCGAATATCCCAGCGGCATCGTGGCCAAGATGGCCGAGATGGGCCTGTTCGGCATCACCGTCGGGGCCGAATACGGCGGGCTCGACCTCGACACGGTGTCCATGAGTCTGGTGTTCGAGGAGATCTCGATGGGCTGGATGGGCATCGCCGGGATCCTGGGCAGCCACTCGCTGAGCTGCCGGATGATCATGCTCCACGGCACGGACGAGCAGAAGCAACGCTGGCTGCCCGAACTGGCCACCGGCCAGCGGCGCACGGCCATCGCTCTCACCGAGCCGGGTGCGGGCAGTGATCTACAGGGCATCTCCACACGGGCCTGGCGCGACGGCGACGAATACGTGATCAGGGGGACCAAGACCTGGATCACCAACGCCCGCTTCGCCAACCCGCTCCCCGTGCTGGTCAAGACCGACCCCGATGCCGAGCCCCGGCACCGGGGCATGAGCGTGCTGATGGTCGAGGCGGGCACGCCCGGCCTCGAAGTGCTTCGAGACCTGGGAAAGCTGGGCTACAAGGGCCCCGAGTCGTGCGAAGTGGTGCTCGACGATGTGCGAGTGCCGGCCGACGATCTGCTCGGCGGTCAGGAGGGCCTGGGCTTCAAGCAGGTGATGTCGGGCCTGGAGGTCGGCCGCATCAACATCGCAGCCCGCGGTGTGGGTGTGGCCCAGGCCGCGTTCGACGCCGCGCTGGAGTACTCCCAGCAGCGTGAGGCTTTCGGTCAGCCCATCGGCGAGTTCCAGGCCATCCAGCTCAAGCTGGCCGACATGGCCACCGAGATCGAAGCGGCCAGGCTGCTCACCCGCTGGGCCGGCAACCGCATCGACCAGGGCCTGCGGGCCGACGTGGAGGCAGGCATGGCCAAGCTCTTCGGCTCGGAGGTCGCCATCAAGGCGTCGCTCGAGTCGATGCGCATCCACGGCAGCTACGGGTATTCCACCGAGCTGGAGATCGAACGCCTCTATCGCGACGCCCCCCTCATGGCCATAGGCGAGGGAACCAACGAGATCCAGCGGACGATCATCGCCAAGGGATTGCTCCGGCGGGCTCGCGAGCGGGCATGACCGCAACTGACAGTTTCGCCGGAGTCGGCTTAGAGGCCGAGCGGATAGGGAGCGAACTCGGTCCATACGGGCGAGGCCGTGGCCCGAGCGGCCCGTGAGCGCAGCGAACAAGAGCGGGAGTGACACCGCTGCTACGCGACGGGCTGTCGCCTATCCGCGCAGCCCCTTGGTGTCAGCCGCTGAGGCGGCGTCGTTCGAGGCCGACGGGTTCGTTGCCGTCGACTCGCTGATCGACACCAGCCTGATCGATCCCCTCAAGGAGCGCTTCGAGCGGCTGTTCAGGGGCAGTTTCGAGATGGGGACCGCTCCCGACGAGGTCAACTGGCAGGAGGGCACCAGCGATCCGACCCTGGCCCGGCAGATCTGCAACGGCTGGAAGGCCGATCGGCTGATCGCGTCGGTTGTGCTCGACGCCCGCCTGGGCGAGGCCGTCGCCCGGCTCGCGGGCTGGCCCGGCGCTCGCGTCGTCCAGGACAACGTGATCTGGAAGCCGCCGGGGGCTCGCTCGCTGGGCTTCCACCGCGACAACGCCTATCTGGCCTGGTACAAGCCGACCGAGATGTTCACCTGCTGGATCGCTCTCGATGACACCACCGCCAGCGGCGGCACGATGGAACTGGCCCGGGGGTCGCACCGCTGGCCCGCTGGAGCCGACCCGACGGGCGAGTTCCACGCCCCCGACGACTACCAGGCCACCGTGAGGGCGGCGGCGGCGGCTGCGGGTGCCGAACTCGACATCGCCGCGATCGAGGTGGCTGCAGGCGGCGGGTCGTTCCATCACGGCTGGGCCTGGCACGGCTCGGGTCCCAACCGATCAGGCCGGCACCGCCGGTCGTTGGTGCTGCATTGCGCCAGCAGTGAGGCTTGTTTCAACCGGGCCGGCTTCGGCGAAGGCAACGGACCCATCTACTCCCGCTACGCCCGGCTTACCGACGACGAGATGGACGAGAACCACTTCCCGATCCTGTGGCGGTCCGACGGCCACCGGACCCCTGGAATCTAGGCGAGGCGTCCGGCGGCAACTCCAGCGCTGGTCTGAGCATCGTCCGGGCCGTTAGCATCGCCGCCCGTGTCGGTTGTGTCGGCGATACACGCCTCTGCCGCGGTGCTGCTCGTGGTGGCGGGCGCGGCCAAGCTGTCGAGACCGGCGCGGGGAGTCGCCGACCTTTTCGGCTTCCGGGCCCCGACCCCTCTGGTCCGGCTCGTCGGAGCGTCGGAAGCGGCCGTAGGGATAGCGGCGCTGCTGCTGGGGGGACCGGCGGTGTGGGCGGTGGGGCTGCTCTACGCGGCCTTTGCCGTGGTCGTCCTGCGGGCCGTGCTCATAAGGGCAGGCTCTTGCGGGTGCTTCGGCCGGCTTGATGCCCCGCCGTCGTGGGTCCATGTCGGTGGCAACCTGGCGCTGGCCGCGGTGTCTTTCGCTGCGGCCGGCGCAGGCAGCGCGCCGGTGCCGGCCATCGTGCAGTCGATCAGCGACCGGCCCGCAATCGGCCTGGCGCTTGCGATGGAGGTCGCGCTGGTCTCCGGGCTGTGCCTGGCGCTGTTCACCGCACTGCCGGAGGCCCTCGGTGCCCGAGCCCCCCGCCGTGGCGCGGCCAACTCATTCCGCGCCGTGCCGCCACCGGCCGCCCATGCCGCAGCCGGGCCGGGCTCCCGGAGACGCCGGTGAGCCGCAAACTGGTCGAACGGGTCTCCCGGGTGGTGGACCGCCGGGCCGGGCGCCGGGGCTTCCTGCGCTCGTCGGCCATGGCGGCCACAGCCATGGCGGTCGCTCCCGTCGCCTATGCCATTCGTCCGACCACGGCGGAGGCCGCCATCATCTTGTGCAAGGGCCACGAGTGCAACCCCGATGCCTTGTGCTGCGACCCCTACAGCGAGTTCTGCTGCAAGCTCACCGGAGAGAACCTGTGCCCTCCTCGGACCATTGTCGCCGGCTGGTGGAAGGTAGACGGCTCGGGATTCTGCGATCTGAACGGTCCGAGCCCTCGCTACTACCTGGATTGCAACTTCACCTGCCACGAGAGCTGCCAATGCCGGTCCACCGGGTTCTGCGACCGGGGATGCACCCCGGCCAGGTGCCAATGCAGCGGCGGCTGCGATACCCGCAAGTCCGAGTGCACACGCTTCCGTTACGGGCAGTGCAACCAGGACGTGTGCGTGGGCCAGCTCATGTGCCGGATTGTCACCTGCGTGCCGCCGTGGACGTGGGATCCGGCCTGCGCGACGTCCCCGGTGCTGAGCGACCCGGGGACCCGCTGGCATGATCGGCCCTGCCTGCACGACGGATTCAACGATGTGCCGCCCAGGGCGTTCTACGCCGAGGCGGTGAAGTGGATGACTGACGCGGGCATCACCACCGGCATCAAGAACGACCTGTTCGGTCCCGACGAACTGGTTACTCGGGCCCAGTTCGCCACGTTCCTGTGGCGCTATGAGGGGCAGCCGCCGGCCGAGCCAAGCAACGAGTTCAATGATGTGGCCCAGGACGCCTACTACGCACAGGCGGTGGCGTGGATGGTCGAGCAGCAGATCACCTCGGGCCGGGCGCCAGGCCGGTTCGACCCGTCGAGCGATGTCAACCGGGCCCAGTCGATCGTGTTCCTGCACCGCTTGGCGGGGGAGCCGCAGGGCGAGGCATCGATCGAGTTCTCCGATGTGGGTCCCGACGACTGGTTCCGCGACGCGCTGGCCTGGGCTCTCGAACACAACATCGAGTGGTGGGCAAACCACTCGGATTTCAACGCCGAGCTGCCCGCTACCCGCGCCGAGATCGCCGCCCTGCTGCACCGCTACCACCTCGGTACTCGAGCAGCCCTGGGGGTGGCCCCATGACCGGAGGGGATCCGATGAAGGCGGCGGTCCCGTGACGGTTGTGGTGGTGCTGCTGGCCATCGCGGTTGGGGTGCTTGCCCTGCTCGTGTTCGGGTTGCTCAGAACCCACGCCGAGATCCTGCGAGCCCTCAATCGTGCCGGCATCAGCCTCGATGACGAGGAGAGCGCGAGCTCCGCCACCGAGGTCGTGCCGGAGCGATCGGAAACCGGCGTTTCGGCAGATCCGTCCAGCGCCCGCGACCTCGTAGGCACGGTTCCGGCCGGGGGCCCGACCAAGATCGCCGTCACCGGCGTCTCGCACTTCACCCTGCTCGCCTTCTTGTCTCCGGGGTGCCGCACCTGCAAGCAGTTCTGGGAGGCCTTCGCGGCCCCGGATCTCGAGCTGCCCGGCGGCGACACCCGACTGGTGGTCGTTGGACAGGATCCCGCGCACGACTCGGAGTCAGCCATGGCGGATCTGGTCCCGCCGGGGGTCAAGGCCGTGCTGTCGTCCGCGGCGTGGGAGGACTACGACGTTCCGGGCTCGCCCTACTTCGTGCTCGTCGGCGGCTCCGACGGCCGGGTAGTGGGCGCGGGCAGTGCGCTGCGCTGGGAACAGTTGCGGAACCTGCTCCAGCAGGCGTTGGACGACGCCGGTCTGGCCGACCATTCCAGGCTCTCGTCACCGCAGGTCACGACGGGACACTCGGGCCGGAGCCGGGCGCAACGGGCGGATGAGGCGCTGAAGTCGGCGGGCATAGGTCCCGGTCACCCGAGCCTCTACGGTGAGCGGTCGGACTCCAACCACGGCAACGGCGCCGATCCCACCGAAGCGCTCGACGGCTCCAGCCGTGCCGATTCCGGCGAATCCCTCGACGGCTCCACTCGCGCCGATTCTGGCGGATCCCTCGACGGCTCCACTCGCGCCGATTCTGGCGGATCCCTCGACGGCTCCACTCGCGCCGATTCCACCGAAGCCCGTCTCGAGCGATGATCGCGGTGCTGTCCATAGGGATCGCGGCGGCTGTGGCAGCCGGCGTGAGGTCGGCTTGGTCGCCTTGAGGCATCTCGATGCTCACCAGCATCAGCCCGCTCGGTGAGCGGGCCCGGGGCAATCGATGGTCTCTGACAGTTCTCTGGCTCGGCTTGGGCGCGGTCGGCGGGGGAGCAGCCGTCGGTGCGGCCCTCGGTGCGCTGGGTCAAGCGTCGGTCGGCGTTGTGGCTAGCAGCACCCGGCTTGTGCTACTGGCCGTTGCCTGCGCGGCGGCCGCGGCTTGGGACCTGTCGGGTCGACGCTTCCCGGGCCACCGGCAGGTGAACGAGGACTGGCTGGTCGCATACCGGTCGTGGGTCTACGGCGGAGGGTTCGGCCTGCAACTCGGCGCAGCGGTGGCGACGGTGGTCGACACCGCTCTGGTGCCGCTCTTCATGCTGGCTGCGCTGCTGGCGGGGGAGGTGACCGCGGGACTGGTGATGGGGGCGGCTTTCGGGGCCGTCCGGAGCGCGACCCTGGTGCTGGGACGCCGGGTTCGCACCCCTGACGACCTGCGGCAACTGCACCGGCGTCTGGACCGTCACGCCGATCGGGCCCGTCGCGTGGGCGCCGTCACCGCGGCGGCTCTCGGCGGTGCGGCAGCCGCGAGCCTGCTGGCGCTGTGATCGCCCGCTCAACCTCCTTGTGGGCGGGATGACGTGAGCATGCTGACGTGAGCATGCTGGTGGTTCACGGGGTGAGCGTCGATGTCCTTCCTGGCTGGGAGGCGGAGCTGTCAACCCAGCCCGATCCGGCCACGCTCGATCTCAGCCTGGAATCCCTGGCGCTGCCGCTGGTGGTGGTGCACGCAGCCAACTTCTCGCTGCCCGCCGAGCGGGGCGACTACGGCTCGGGAGCGGTCGAGATCATGGACCGGAACGGCATATTCGCCGCGCTGGTCGAGTTCGACAGAGCCTCGGCCACGTCGAGGCTGTTCTCCCACGAGGGTTTCCCGACCCGTCTCGAACCGGCCGACTTCGCCCCGGACCAGTTGCACCTGTCCTTGCCGGGCCAAGCGGGCCTGCAGCAGTTCTTCCACGTGGGTTCGCGTGCGTTCTGCCTCTACGCGGTGATCGGGTCGTATTCGATGCGGAGCCTGCTGGTGCCTGAGCTCAACCACATGCTGTCGGGTATGAGCGTCGGCTGACCGACTCCCCGCGGGCCTCATAGGGGGCTGCGCGGATAGGCGACAGCCCGTCGCGTAGCAGCGGTGTCACTCCCGCTCTTGTTCGCTGCGCTCAGGGGCCGCTCGGGCCACGGCCTCGCCCGTATGAACCGAGTTCGCTCCCTATCCGCTCGGCCTCTTACAGCGAATCGCCCTCGTGGAGGACGCCGTACACGTCGGTGCGGCGATCGGCACGAGGCTGGATGAGTTCGCTGCGGGCCTGGGCTCTGCGGGCTTCGGTCAGGTCGATGTCGGCGACCTCGAGTTGCTCGCGTACCGTCGAGAGCGGTCCTGCGGCAATGCGGCCGTACGGGTCGGCCACAACCGACGACCCGAGGAGTTCGACGCCGTCGCCCGCGCCGACCTGTGACGTGCAGGCAATGAACACCTGGCTGAGGTTGGCCTGCACCAGCGCGCCCTCGGCGTGGGCGATCAACTCGCCCTCGCGGTACTGGCGCCGGTCGAAGCCGCGGACCCAGGCGGTCGGCACGCAGATCAGATCCGCGCCCCGCAGGGCCAGCACCCGCACGACCTCCACGAAGCGAAGGTCGTAGCAGATGCACAGTCCGATGGTCCCGTAGGCGGTATCGACCACGCTCAGGCCGGCGTCGCCGGGGGTGAAGCAGTTCTTCTCGATGTCGAACAGATGGAGCTTGCGGTAATGGGCAACGACGCCGCCGGAGTCCACCGCGACGGCAGTGTTGTAGATGGCGTCGCCGCTGCGCTCACACAAGCCGCCGACGACGAGGCCTCCATGGCGGTCAGCCTGTTCCTGCCAGGCGGTGACGGTCGGGCCGTCCAGGGTCTCGGCCAGCGGCTCGAGCGCCTCGCGGTCGGTGGTGTACCAGGGCACCGCCATCTCGGGCACCACCACTATGTCGGCGCCCTGCTCGAAGAGCGAGGCGGTCGCGTCGACGCTGGCCTTCCGGTTGGCCTCGGCCGCTGCGGGGCGGCTGAGGATCTGAGCCAGTCCGATGCGGGTCATTTGAGATCAGCCTCTTGTGGTGAGGGGCGTTCTGAACGCCCGCCGAGGGTGGAGCTGATCGGATTCGAACCGACGACCCCCTGCTTGCAAAGCAGGTGCTCTAACCAGCCTGAGCTACAGCCCCGTGACGGGTGAGCGTAGCGGGGGAGCCGGCCGTCATGAGGCCAGCGGGCGGCCGAAGGGCAACTCGTCCTGCCAGGTCGACAGGAAGGCCTCCGCGGCGTAGCAGGCTCCCAGGAACGGGCCGTCGTCGGACTCCAGAGCCTCTGCCATCAGCGCTGCCACGACTCTGGCCGCCTCGTCGCGGACATCATCGTCGCTGGTGCCGGCGCTGCTCCAGGCTGCGATGGTGGAGCCGGCCAGAGCCACGAAGTCGGGCACTGCGGCAACCTCGCGCCGGCGGCACACCGCCAGCGCCTTGGAGGTGTAAGCGAGGCGCCCGCTGGGCACCAGCGCCCGGCATTCCAGGCCCTCGGCCACACCGTGGTTGACGGCACCCATCCGCGAGCCGGCGAACACCACGTCGGCGCCGATGCCCCACAGCGCGCCGGGCTTGTCCAACCCGCCTTCGTTGGCGGCCAGCGCGCCGAGCGCCTTGTCGCCATGCGCCGACCACGCCTCGGCCAGGGCCGCAGGATCGAAGCCGTCGGGGGCAGCCAGCGAACCCTCGGCGGTGGCCAGGCCCACGACCCGTCCACCTCTCTGCGACACCGCTTCGGCCAGCGCCGGGCCATTCGCCGAGAACCCTTCGATGACCGCCGTCCGACCGTCGAGGCCCACGGCCGCGTCGGCGGCTGCAGCCGCCGACAAGCCATCGCACGCCGCTGAAAAGGCCCCGAGCCGGGCCACCGTGCGGGAGTCTCCGTCCCGCAGCGGGGCCAGGTCGGCCTCGGTCACGCCCTTGGCCGCGTCAGGCAGGTAGGTGCCGTCGGGCACCAGCGCCGCGGCCTCGTCCACGAAGGCGGCCACTGCCTCGGCCCGCCCCGGCGCTTCGGCGCTGATCCCGGCGGAGGCGCCACTGCGGCGCATCTGCAGCGTCGCGTAGGTGTAGGTCTGGGAGCGAGCCAGGTCCTTGGCTCCGCCCTGTAGCACCTTGCGGGCCCAACGCACCGGGCCCGAGGCGGCTTGGGCGCCGTTCAGGTCCAGCGCGACGAACGCGTCAACGTCGCTGAACTTGTGCAGCCTCATCTGCGCCCCTGCCGATCTATTGGCCCACCGTCGAATTGGCAGCGCTCTGCCCGGTATGCGTGCATTCTGCTGCCAGTTCGAATCTTGTCGCCATGAGAACTCGGCCGCTTGCGGGACACTTCAGCGGGAAGCGCCGTTGAGAATTCGCACCGGCAGCTTGCGGGGCCCGCGGATCTGGCCGGTCGACCAGGTAACGCCCTCAGGGTCGGCCAGCTCGAAGTCCGGGACCCGGGCCATCCACTCCTCCAGGGCCACGGTCAGTTCCATGCGGGCCAGGTTCGATCCGAGGCAGCGGTGGATGCCGAGCCCGAATGCGACGTGACGGTTGCGCCGGCGGTCGATCACGAACTCGCCGGCGTCCTCGAAGGCCTCGGGGTCGCGGTTGGCGGCCGGGAACGGCAGCAGAACCCAGTCGTCGGCCTGCATCGACCGGCCCGCGAACTCCGCGTCCTTAGCCACGATCCGGGCCATGGTCACCGGCGCGTAGAAGCGCAGAAACTCCTCCACCGCAAAGGGCCGCACCTCCGGGTCCTCCAACCAGCGTCGGCGGTCCGCTGGGTGCTGAGCCATGTGCCAGAGCGAGGCGCCGATGGCCGACCAGGTGGTGTCCACCCCGGCGATTATCAGCAGGCCGCAGGTGCCTCTGATGTGCTCGTGCTCCAAGGCCTGACCCTCGATCTTTGCGTGCGTCATGTGGCTGATTAGGTCGTCCTGGGGCTCGGTGGCACGGGCCGCGATCAGCGTGTCGAGGTAGTAGTCGATCGAGTCCTCGTACTCAACCCTCTGCTCGGTTCCGGGCTGCTCCATGATCCGGTGGATGAACACCCGGAACTGGTCGCCGTCGGAGCGGGGCACGCCCAGCATGTCGGCGATCACCTGCACCGGTATGTGCTGGGTGTAGTCCAGCGCGGCGTCCACGACGTCGGTGCGGCCGGCGTCCACGTCGGCCAGCAGGTCGTCGAGCAGATCCCGGCAGGTCTGGCGGGTGGATTCCCGCTTGGCCTCTATTGGCTTGGGCGCGAACGCTGGCAGCAGAAACTCCCGGGCAATGCGATGGAACGGCGGATCGCTGGTGATGGGAGGGGCGAACCCCACCGGCGGAGGGATCTCGGGACGTCCGTCGTGCACCACCACGCCGTTGGAGGTGAACGTGTCGGTGTCCTTGGCGATGGCCGTCACGTCCTCGTGGCGCACCGGCAGCCAGGTGCCGCCGTAGCGGTCGCTGTGGGCCACCGGGCACTCGCGGCGCAGCTCGTCCCAGATCTCGGGGGCGCGGGCCGCGTAGCCCGGGTCGACATGGTCGAAGTCGGTGGCCCAATCGGTCACGGGCGCCCGAGGCTTGGGACCGTCGTTGGTGTCGTCGCCCAAGTCGGGGTTCGCGCCCGTGACGGAGGTTCCGGTCGTGGCAGTCGTATAGGTCATGGCGTCAGCGTCAACTCCTCGGCCTCATATTTCAGCAGACGGAAGAAGAGCGCGCGCAACTCATTGCGCCGACCTCGATCGTTGGCCAGGTTCACCAGTTCGTGGGGGTCCTCGCCCGTCTCGTACCACTCATGGTCGTGGTCGTCGAAGTCGGCGTTCACATCGAAGATCTTGCCGTGCTCGTCGGTGGTTCCGTCGCGGCGGATTCCGCCCCCGATCCCGTAGTAGCGGGCGTACTTGGTCTCGCCGTCGTAGAAGCCCCGCACCGCGTAGCGGGTGTTGCGGATCAGATCGGACTGGGCGGAGTCCTGGGAGAACAGCACGAAGTCGCGCACCGACGCGCTGGGGTCGGCCAGGACCGTAGACAGGTCACGGCCCGACAGGGTGGGCGTGTCATCGGCGTCTACGCCGCCCAGCGCGGCGATGGTGGCCGCCAAGTCGACGTGGGTGGCCAGCGCCGCGGTGCGGCCGCCGGCCGGCACGCCGGGGGCTTTGACGATCAGAGGCACGCCCATCACCTCGTCGTACACGCAGGGCAGCTTGGCCCTGAGTCCGTGGGATCCGCAGGCGTCGCCGTGGTCGGAGGTATAGGCGATCACGGTGTCGTCGTAGAGGCCGAGCGCGTCGAGCGCGTCGAGCAGGCGGGCCAGGCTGCGGTCGAGCTCAATGTGGAGCCAGGCGTAGTAGTCGAGGCCCCGCAGCCAGGTGTCGTGGTCGTCGGCGTCGATGCGGCCCACCACGTGCTCGCGGTTACGCACATGGCGCCAGGCCCGCTGCACCTCGGGCTTGGTGTGGAGGTCGTCTTTGAAGTTCTCCGGGAGCTGGTCGAACAAGCGGGGGTAGTCCTCCGGCGGCGGGGTCACCGGCAGGTCGCCGAGACGCATCTTCACCACCGCGTTGAAGAATTCGGCGAACTTGGGATGGTCAGCCTGGTAGGTCGGGTGGTCGGCCGGGAACCACATGATGTCGTGGGGGTTGACCAGGGCGACGGTCAGGAACCAGGGCTGCACGCCGCCGTTGCCGCCGTTGCCGTTGCCGCGGTGGTTCAGCCAGTCGATGGCCTGGTCGACGATGATCGGGTCGAAGTACCGGCCGGTGTAGGCGCTGCCCATGAAGTGGACGTCGTTGCCCTCCCAGTCGAGGTAGCCGTGGGCGGCCATGTCGGGGGTGGCGGTGTGGCCGAGGTGCCACTTGCCCAGATAGCTCGACCGGTAACCCCGCTCTGCCAGGAGGCTGCCGATGGTGGGTACCGCCGGATCGAGCGCGGTGTGGGTGGGGAAGGCGACGTTGTCGACCACGCCGTGCTCGGCCAGGTAGCGGCCGGTGTAGAGGCTGGCCCGTGACGGAGAGCACGGCGAGGCGTGGGTGAAGTAGCGGTCGAAGCTGAGCCCGTCGCCGCGTAACCGCTGGTGGGCGGGCAGATCCACCACGCCGTGGAGCCAGTCGTTGCGGCGCTCCTCGTCCGAGATGATCAGCAGGATGTTGGGACGATCTGCCACAACCGGACGCTACCGGCGCTCGATCGAGGTCGTCAGCCTTCGCCTATGAGGCGCTCCAACACCAACTCGGGGTGGTCGGCTTGCAGGCGGGCCAGCCAGTAGGGGCTCTCGAACAGGGCCAACAACTCGCCGCCCTCGGCTCGCTCGACGATGGCCACGCCCGACATTCTTCCCAGTGCCGCGGCCGAGGCCTTGTCGGTTCGCCTGGTCGTCGTCCAAGGGGCCGGGGTCAGCTCGACCGGGGCACCGAACTCGTTGCGGAGGCGGTGCTCGGCTACGTCGAACTGCAGCGGTCCGACCGCGGCCAGGATCGGGGCGCTCTCGCCGCTCTCGGGCCGGCGCAGCACCTGGACCACGCCTTCGGAGTCGAGTTGGCGCACCCCGGAGCGGAACTGCTTGGTCTTGGAGGTGTCGGTGCAGCGAGCCACCCGGAAGCTGGTGGGGGCGAATGCCGGTACCGGCGTCCAACGCACCGCGCCGCCGGGGGCGTGCACCGAGTCGCCCACCCTCAGATCGGCCGCGTTCACCAGGCCGATCACGTCACCGGGCCAGGCCTCCTCGGCGGTGCTGCGGTCCCGGCCCACCACGGTGTGGGCGTACTTGGTGGCCACCGCCTTGCCGGTATCCCCGCAGGCCACAGCCATGCCCCGCTCGAAGCGGCCCGAGCACACCCGCAGGAAGGCAATGCGGTCGCGGTGCGCGGGATCCATGTTGGACTGCACCTTGAACACCACTGCGCTGAACGGCGAATCCACCAGACGCGGGTCTCCATCGACGTCGAGACGTGCGCCGGGCGCGGGGGCCATGTCGACGATGGCGTCCAGCAGCAGCCGCACCCCGAAGTTGGTCAGCGCCGAGCCGTAGAACACCGGCGACAGCTCGCCCGCCTCGAACCGCTTGACGTCGAGTTCGGCTCCGGCAGCGTCGAGCAGCTCGATGGCCTCCCGGGCCTCGTGCCAGGCGGATCCTTCGTCGGCTTCGGCCCGCTCCGGGTCGACCCGCTCCTCATCGGCAACAGTCGCACCGCCCGCGGTGCGCGCGAAGCGCACGAACTGGCCGCTGCGGCGGTCGATCAGGCCGCTGAAGCGCTCGCCCTCGCCGACGGGCCAAGTGACTGGCACCGGGTCGAGCACGAGCTGGTCCTCGATCTCGTCGAGCAGTTCGAGGGGATCGCGGGCGGGGCGGTCCCACTTGTTGATGAAGGTGACGATGGGGATCTCGCGGTTGCGGCAAACTTCGAACAGCTTGCGGGTCTGGGCCTCGATGCCCTTGGCCCCGTCGAGCACCATCACTGCGGCATCCACCGCCGACAGCACCCGGTAGGTGTCCTCGGAGAAGTCGCCGTGGCCAGGGGTGTCGAGCAGGTTCAGCACCCGGTCCCGGTAGCTGAGCTGCACCACAGCCGAGGTGACGGAAATGCCCCGGCGGCGCTCCAGTTCCGTCCAGTCCGAAGCGGTTGCTCGGCGGTCGCCCTTGGCCCTCACCGAACCAGCGCCGGCAGTCAGCGCCCCGCCGTAGAGCAGGAACTTCTCGGTGAGTGTCGTCTTGCCCGCGTCGGGGTGCGAGATGATCGCGAACGTCCGCCGCCGCGCCGCCTCCTGGAGGACCTCGGCTGCGTCCGGGGCGTCCGCGCCGTCGTAGCTGCTCACGCCCTCAGTGTGGCCCGGCCAGACCCCGCTGCCGCGTACTTGCCGGAAATGATCAGCAGTGACGATTGTCACGCACCGGTTACTCGCCGCCGGCCGAAACGCCGGGCAAGCACCCGGCCATACAGCCAGCGATGAGAAAGACACACCTTCCCTCCCCCGGGGCACGTCGCATGAGCCGCGCTCGGCTGCGTGCCCTCGGGGCCGCCCTTCCGAGGCGTACAACCTCACGACTCCTTGCTGCCATGGCGGCTCTCGCCATCGCCGCCTCGTCATTGTCGGCCGCACCCGCCGCGCAGGCGCAGGAACTGGGCCCGGACGACGTGATCATCGAGGCGGTCTATCCCACGGCCATTGCCGGCCTCGAGGACCTGGTGTTCGACGTGACAGCGGGGTCCGCTCGGGAAGAGGATCTTGCAGTTTTGGTGACGCTGTCGTCGGGGATCCTGTCCGCTCTCGAAACCACAGTTCCCGTCCTCATCCTGGCGGGCTCGACGACCACCAGGTTGGCGGTCAGCACCCGGATCCTGATGGACGGCGCGACCACCGGGGACGTGACCGCTACCGTCGGCGACGGCGACGACCATGACGTCGGAGAACCGTCCACCGCGACAGTGAGGCTGCACGTGGGGGGCGTTGTGGCCGTGAAGGTCGGGTTCAGCGCACCGGTCTACAGACTCGATGAGAGCGTCGGCACGACCACGGACCAGGTCCGCCTGACCGCGACAACAAACCCCGGCACCCCGGTCGGTTGGCTTCGAACCGGCCGATGAGGCAGCGCCTCCATGTTCAGGCAGCCTCTGCGAGTCCACCGTCACCATCGTTGATGACGACAACCGCAGCGTTGATGTCAACCGGGCCAGCCTGACCATCGATGAAGGCACAATCGAGGTCTACACGGTGGTGCTCGGTCGCCAGCCGACCGGTGACGTGACAATCACGACGGACGTCATCGACGCCAGAGACTCCGCCATAGCCGTCACCGGCTCCATAACCTTCACGCCGCAGAACTGGAACATCCCCACCGTGATGTTGGTGTTCGCCGAAGCCGACGACAACCGACTCCACGGCTCTGCCACCATCACCCACACGGTCACCGGTGCCGACTACGAGACCGAAGGTGTGACCGCCCCGTCGGTGGAGGTGACCGAATTGGACACTCAGGGTCGCACGGTGGTGACCCTTGTCAAGATCCCGGACGGCACCGTCATCCCTGACAACTCGACACTCACCGTGGGCGAGACGGTGGAGGACGGCTCAACGTTCACCGAGGGCACGCGGGTACTGTTCCGGCTGCTGTTCGCGGCCGCCGACGGTGGACCGCCCGTGGGCGGCGCCGATGTGGAGTTGACGGCTTGGTGGAGCCGTGAGTCGCCGATAGTGCCCACATCCGGGCAGATCTCAAGGGTTGAGTTCAGCCTGCCCCGGGTCACGCAATGGGACACCGCGATCCAGATCCTCGACAACGATGTAGGCAACCCTGACGGCACGGCAACGATCCGCATCACAGGCTGCAAGCGCAACGGTTGTGTGATCGGCGAGCCATCGGAGATAACCGTCACCATCGTCGACGACGACGGCGGCCCCACCGCGGCGCCCCCGGGAAAGCCGGAAACGCCCAGGCTGGTGTGCGCTTCAGCCAGCGATGGCTACGACCCCACTGGTGCGGCGGCGAGCTGGCAGGCGCCGACCTTCGTCGGCGGCGCGCCGCTCAGTGGCTACGAAGTGCAGTACCGGCAACGGATCGTCGGCGGCGACCCTTGGGTCTGGGGTGAGTGGCAGGCCTGGCCCCACACCGGCACGGCCACCTCGACGACCATCACCGGCCTCGACGCCGACTCGGCCTATGGAGTGCGGGTGCGGGCGGTCAACGCCAACGGACCGGGCCAATGGTCACTGCCGAACACGTTCTGGACGGGCTACACCCAGGACCTCTGCGAGATCATCGACGAGTTGACGCCGACCGGCTGACGCTCCGGCTCTGAGGGTGGTGCTCGCTAGTGACGAGTGTCACCGTGGCCGGCCGAAAGCCGTCGAGGCGGTCGGGCCATCCAATTGGCATGAGAGGGAAACAACTTCAGACACGGACACTTGCGGGGGCATTGGTCTTTGCCCTCGCTGCAGCATTGGGCCTCGCCGACCGCGCTGCGGCGCAGGACCAGACACGGATCGTGGACTCCAGGACGGCGATCGTGCGGTTCAACGCCGGCACGTACACGTTCGATGAGGGCGCCGGCACGGTCACGAACCAGATCAGCCTGATCGCACGCACCGGGCCGAACACCGGTCCACCGCTGCGTGGCTTCAGCGTCATGGTCTCGACCCAGGCCCACTCGGCGTCATCCGGCGACGACTACGGCAGCTTCTCGAGGTGGGTCAGGTTCAGCGGGGGACTGGGCAACTGGGTTGACGTCGGCAACGCCTACGAGTCGGAGGTGCGGCTGGCGGTGAGGATCGTCGGCGACCACGTCGATGAGGACGACGAGACGTTCGGGCTGCTGCTGAGCGCACCCAACGACCCCTTGTCGACAATCGGAATAGCCCCCGCCGACCTCGACGCCGGATCGCGATGCACATCCGACGGCTGCGAATCCCTGGTGACCATCGTCGATGACGACATCCGCGGGGTGATGATCGGCCACACCGGCATGATCGGCGTGCCCGAGGGCGGCGATGTCGCCTACAGCGTGATGCTCGAAACCAAGCCCACCGACAACGTGACGGTCACACCCGAGGTCCGCGACGTCATCGACGCCGAGGTGTCGGTCTCACGAGCTCTGATCTTCACTCCGAGCAACTGGAATCGGGCCCAGAAGGTGACGGTGGAGGCCGAGGCCGACGAGAACCGGGTGGACGGCTCGGCCATGGTCACTCATGCCGTCGCTGGCGGCGATTACGGCGAGAACGGCGTCACTGGGGCTTCAGTTGCCGTGCGCGAGGAGGACCGCGAGGCCGACATGGTCCATTCAGGCGACGCAACCATCGCGGCGGAGTACGCCACCGCACTCGGAGGGATCGACGAGATCGTGTTCACCGTCACCCGGCAGGTGGCAGCCGACTACGACCTGGATGTGCCGGTGACGCTGTCGGCAGGGATCATCCCAGCCGACGAGCTGGCCCACACGGTGACCATCGACGCCGGCTCGGTGTCGACCGACTTGATCGTCAGCACGAGCAGCCTGGATCCGGACGCGGTGACCGGCGACGTCACAGCCACTGTCGGTGACGGCCTGCTCCACGATGTCGGTGATCCCGCAACCGCGACGGTACGCGTCCATCTGGGCGAGTCGATGGTGACGGTGCGGCTCGATCTCGGCTCCTACACCCTGGGGGAGGGCGTCGGCAGGACCACCGACGAGATAGGCCTCATCGCACGGACCGAGCCGAACATTCCACCGCCGATCGTCAGCGTGGCCATGTCCCTGTCAGCCATTCCGGGCACCGCGGAGGCGGGGGAGGACTACCAAGGCCCAGTCGCCGTCATCGGTCTGCCGGAAGCGGAGTCAGGTGACTGGATGGCGGACGGTGATTCCCGTACGGCCCGCATCTCCATTCCGGTGGAGATTCTCGACGACGGCCTCATCGAGGGCGATGAGACGTTCCGGTTGCGGCTCGATCGAGCTTCGTGGCTCACGGCAGCGATCGGCCTGGTTCCAGCCGACTCAGAGGCCGAGCCGTGCACATCCGACGGGTGCGATTCCCTGGTGACGATCATCGATGACGACACCCGCGCCGTGATCGTCGACCAGATCGGCCCGCTGCCGGTGCAGGAGGGCAGCACCGCGGCCTACACCGTTGTGCTCGACAGTCAACCGACCGGCGACGTGACGGTCACGCCTCAACTGACCGGAATTACTCACGCCGACCTCTCGGTGTCGCCGCCGTTGACCTTCACTGCGGAGAATTGGGATGAGCCCCAGACCGTGACAGTGATGGCCAACCGCGACGGCAACCTCACCGATGGGTTCGCCACCGTCACCCATACGGTCTCGGGCGGCGATTACGAGGCCAACCGCGTCACGGCTGACTCGGTGCCCGTGGTCGAGCAGGACGCCGAGAGGGACGCCGTGGTGGTGACGCTGGTGCATGTGCCCGACGGCACGGTGATCCCCGGCAACTCGACGGTGAAGGTGGGCGGGACCGTGATTGACGGCACGACCTTCTCCGAGGACGAGCAAGTGTTCTTCCGGCTGCTGTTCTCGGCTGCCGACGGCGGGCCGGCACCCGGCGGTGCCGATGTGCAGCTCTCCTTTGAGTGGACGCATTTCTCGCCGATCGTGCCGACCTCAGGAGAGGTCACGCGGATCGACTTGAGCCTGCATCGGGTCGATGTGTGGGACAGCGCGGTCCAGATCCTCGACAACGATGTTGGCAACCCCGACGGCACGCTGACGATCCGCATCACCGGATGCGAGCGCAACACCTGTGTGATCGGCGAGCCGTCCGAGATCACCGTGACCATCGCCGACGACGACGGCGGTCCTGCGACTGCGGTCCCCGGGCAGCTCGAACCGCCGAGGCTGGTGTGTGCTTCGGCTGGCGCCGGCTTCGACCCAACCGGTGTTGGCGTGAGCTGGCAGGCCCCGACCTTCGTGGGCGGCGCTCCGATCGAGGACTACGACGTGCGCTATCACCGGCGGAATCCCGACGAACATGGCGGGCCCTGGGTCTGGGAGTCTTGGCCTCACACCGGCATTGCGACCTCAACGACCATCGCTGGCCTCGATGACGACGCCGGTTATGAGGTGCAGGTGCGGGCGGTCAACGCCAACGGCCCGGGCCAGTGGTCGCTGCCGAACACATTCTGGACGGGCCATCTCGACCAGATCTGCGACATTTTCGACGAGCTGACCGACAGACAGTGACGTTGCCGGCCACTCAATGGGTGATGAGAAAGCCCCACCTTCCCTCCCCCTGGGCACGCCGCATGAGCCACGCTCGGCTGCGTGCCCTCGGGGGGCGCTGATACCTCTGAGCTGAGGCCCGCCCAGAGGTGGCGGTATACAATCCGGCCACTAGAGGCGGCGGGGGAGGATCGCTGCGTGGCCACGGACTCCGGCGCCGGACAGCGGCGCATCATCGAGGCACTTGACCTCGACACGGACTCCCGACGATGGGTGTGCAACCGGTGCGGGCACGACCTCGGTCCGGCCGAGCGCAACTACAAGGAGGGCTGCCTGGTCTACGACCGGGACCCGCGCGAGATCCATGTGCCCTTCGACCCGCCCACCGATTTCGGGTTCAACCCCCATCCGGACTGGTGCCGGATCGTCGAGTTCTATTGCCCGGCCTGCGCGGTGGTATTCGACGTGGAATACCTGCCGCCGGGCCATCCCATCACCCACGACATAGAGCTCGACCTCAATGCCATCTGCTGAAGCCGTGGAGGCAAGCCTGGCCGGCGCCGCCGGGCCGAGCCTGCTCGACGTCGACATCGGGGGGACCTTCACCGATGCCTTCGTCGTGCTGGGCGGGCGTCAGGCCACCGGCAAGTCGCTGACCACCCACGCCGACCTGTCCGACGGCATGATCGCAGCCATCGGTGAGGCCGCCCGGCGGCTCGGCTGCGATCCGGCTGAGGCCTTCGCAGCGGCCGACGCGGTCAAGTACTCCACCACGGTGGGAACCAACGCCCTGATCGAGCGGACCGGACCCAAGGTCGGGCTCATCACCACCGCCGGCCAGGAGGACACCATCCATGTGGCCCGCTCCCGCTCGTGGGCCGACGGGATGCCCCTGGAGGTGCAGATCGACCGCACCCGGGCCCAGCGGCCCGACGACCTGGTGCCTCGGACGCTGCGGGTGGGGGTGCGCGAGCGCATCGACTGCTTCGGCGAGGTGCTCATGCCGCTGAGCACCGACGACGTGCTGGCCGCGGTCGACCACCTGGTTCGTCAGGGCGTGCGGGCCATCGCCGTGTGCCTCGCGTGGTCGTTCATGAACCCGACCCACGAGCAGCAGGTGGCCGAGATCGTCCGGCGCGAGTATCCCGACTCGGTGCTGGGCCGCTGCCCGGTGCTGCTGTCGTCGGCGGTGGCGCCCCGCCTCGACGAGTACCGGCGCAGCATCACCACCATCCTGAGCGCCTTCCTGGCTCCCGACACCGAGGAGCACGTCATCGACCTCGGCGACCGGCTGCGGGCCCTCGGATGCCGCAGGCCGCTGCTGGTGGCCCGCAACATCGGCGGGGTGGCCTCACCCAGCCGCACCACCGCCCTGCACCTGCTGGGCAGCGGCCCCGTCGCCGGTCTGGCCGGCGCCGCCGTCATGGCCCGCGACTACGGGCTCGACCGGGTGCTGACCGCCGATATGGGCGGCACCAGCTTCGACGTGGGCCTGGTGATCGACGGCCAGGACCGGAACTACGAGTTCGACCCGGTGATCAACCGCTGGCGGGTCCATCTGCCGGTGATCGCCAACTACTCGATCGGAGCCGGCGGCGGCTCGATCGCGCACCTCACCGACACCGGAGAACTGCGGGTCGGGCCTCGCAGCGCCGGCTCCATGCCCGGACCGGCCTGCTACTCACAGGGCGGAACCGAGCCGACGGTCACCGACGCCGACGTAGTGCTGGGCTTCATTGATCCCGACCTCTTCCTGGGTGGAACGATGCCGCTCAGCCGGCGCAGAGCCGAGCGGGCCCTGCAGCGTCGCATCGCGGATCCGCTCGGCATCGACGCGACCGAGGCGGCCGTGCGGGTGCGGCGCCTGATCGACGGCGTGATGGGCCAGGAGATCTATCGCCAGACCGCCCTCGAGGGCCACGACCCCCGCGACTTCACCATGTTCGCCTTCGGCGGAGCTGGGCCGGTGCATGCCGCCGCGGTGGCCGACTACGCCGACGTGCGCACCGTGGCCACGTTCCCCCACGGCAGCGAGTTCAATGCCTACGGGGTGGCCACCATGCCGGTGATGCAGACCTACGAGCGCACCCGCATGATCCAGCTCTTCGACGGAGACTCCTACACCGACGAGGCCGACGCCTTCAACAGTGTGGTGCGGGGGCTGGTGGCGCTGGCCGAGCGGGACATGGCTGAAGAGGGGTTCGGCCCCGACTCGGTGACGCTGCGGCTGGAGCTGGACATGAACTACGGAGGGCAGCACCACACCGTCCGGCTGGAGTCGCCGCGGCTGTTCCTGGAGAGCGCAGAAGACACCGTGGCGGTGTGCGACGCCTTCAACAAGGTGTTCGCGGCGGCCTACGGGGCCGGGTCGGTCCACCCCTACGGCGGGATCCTGGTGCAGTTGTTCCGGCTGGTGGCGGGAGCCTCAGGCCTGCAGTTGGAGGCCAGGCCCCGGCCCGTGGCCGCGGCGGTCGGGAACGGGTCGCAACCTGGCGACAAGGCCCGGGAGGTGTGCTGGCCCGGGGCGGGCGCCCTGGCCACGCCGGTGCACGATCGGGCCCTCCTTCCCGACGGCTTCGCCACGCAGGGCCCAGCGCTCATGGAGGACGTGGACACCGTGGTGGCGGTGCCGCCCGGCTGGAGCTACGCCCTCGACGAGCAGCGCACCGGCTGGCTCACCGCACCGGAGGCACCATCGTGACCGCGATACCTGCTTCGCAGCCCGCGCTGCACGACGTGGCCGCCATGGGCCTCGACGAGCGCATCGCTCGTTTCGGGCGTCCACTGATGAAGCCCGGCCCCGGCCTGGACCCCGAAGTCCTGCACCGGGAGGTGCTCGAAGAGCCCACCGAGCTGGAGCTGGCCGGAGCCGACAGCCTCGACCCCGTCGACCTCGAGATCTTCCTGCACAAGCTCGACTCGATCATCGACGACGGCCGCGACGTGTGCAAGTACCTCAGCATGGCCGAGATGCTGCAGGCCGGTGACCTTGGCGTGGGCGTCTTCACCGCCAAGGGAGACCTGGCCGGCATGTCCACCGGCGTGATCCTGCACGCCCTGCTGCACTACGGCCCGGTCAAGTACGTGCTCAAGCACTACGTCGACGACCCGACTGTGGGGCTGGCCGACGGCGACATCTTCTTCTTCAACGACCCCGACGCCGGCGGGGTGCACACCTACGACCACTTCCTGATGATGCCGGTGTTCTCCGGCGGCGAGCTGCTGGCCTGGGTGGCCTGCGGCGGTCATCAGGGCGAGACCGGGTCACGTTCACCGGGCGGCTGGTCGCCCGAGATCGGCAGCCGTTACGAGGAGGGCCTGCACATCACCCCGCTGCGGGTGGGCACCGACTCGGTGTTCCACACCGACCATCTCGAGTTCCTGTTGAACTCGGTACGCACCCCCCGGCAGAACTCGATGGACATGAAGGCACGTCTGGCGGTGTGCGTGCGGCTGCGCCAGCAGCTGCTGCGGGAGGTGGAGCGCAGGGGAGCCCCGTTCGTGGTGGCCGGTCTGCGCCAGTCGATCAAGACCTCGGCCGAGCTGGCCCGCCGTCGCATCTCCAGCTTCAACGACGGCGTGTACCGGTCGGTGGTGTTCCTCGACACCATCGGCATTGACGACGGGCTCATCCGCTTGCCGGTCGAACTCCACAAACGGGGCGACGAGCTGGTCATCGACATGGCCGGGGCCTCGCCCGAGCCCGGCATCGGCCCGTTCCATCTGCGCTGGCACCTGGCTCGGGCCGCCTCGGCCGCGGCCCTGTTCCCGACCGTGTTCCGCGGGCTGCGATGGTCGATCGGCCTGTTCGACCCCATCAAGCTGACCGCCCCGCCCAGCATTGTCAACGCCCCGAGCCGCGACGTCGGCACCGGCTCGGGCAGCCACACCGGCCGGGTGGTGGTGCAGGGCCTGCTGCTGGCCGCCATGCGCATGCTGCACGACAGCCCGCATCGCACCGGCGTAGCCGCACCCTTCGCGGAGAACCTGCTGCTGATCCAGTTCGGCGGCACCGGCCAGTTCGGCAACCCGATCGCCGGAGGTCCGGCCAACGGCAACGCCACCGGTCAGGGCGCCCGCTTCGACCTGGACGGCGAGCACAGCGCCGGGTTCTTCTGGGCCATGGTGGTGGACTGCCCCGGACCCGAGGAGCAGGAGCGCAAGTTCCCGTGGGTGTACCTGTTCCGCAACCGCTTCGATCAGGACGTGTGCGGGCTGGGCCGGTACCGGGGCGGTGTGGGTCTGACCGACTGTTTCGTGATCCACGGAACCCCCGGGCTGAGCAGCAACTCCGTGGGCACCGGCAGCCGGTTCACCAAGAACTACGGGCTGTTCGGCGGCTACTCGGGCGCGGCCCAGCCCCGCATCGTGATCCGGGGGTCCGACGCCAAGGAGCTCATGGCCGCTGGTGCCGGCGACCTGCCAATGAGCGTGCGGGAGCTCGCCGACCGGCGACGCATCTCCGGCGAGTACGTGTTCGGCCACACCAACTCCGAGGGCGAGACGGTGAGCGACGGCGACGTGGTGGTGCTGGCCCGTGGCTGCGGGGGCGGCTACGGCGACGTGCTGGAGCGCGACCCCACCGCCGTGCTGGGCGACGTCACCGACGGGGTGACCTCGCCGGAGTTGGCGGCCCGGCTGTACGGCGTAGTGCTGGCGGAGGGCGGTGGTCGTGTGGATATTGAGGCCACCGAGGCTCGGCGGGCCGAGATCCGAGCCGAGCGCAAGCGGCTGGGCAGGCCCTACGCGGACTTCGTGGCTGACTGGTCGCAGCGCCGGCCGCCGCTCGACGCGCTGCGCAACTATGGCGAGTTTCCGGTGCCGGTGCAGGTGGTCGACGATCGCGAGTATCCGCTGGAGCCTGCCTCCGACCTCGGGGCTTGGCACCGGTGATCCGGTTGACGGCCCTGGTGCCGGCCTCGGTGTGTGCTGCGGCGCTGGGGCGGGCCTGGCCCGACGACCTCGACGGCCAGGTCCGCTGCATCGACGAGGGCACGAGGGCCTTGGCGCTTGCCTGGTGCTGCCCGCCATGGCCGCTCGACGCCGAGGATGCCGCCTTGCGCGCCGACTCCGATCGAAATCTGGAGAGTCTTGCGTCGTATGGACCCAGTACCGGTGCAGATTTCGATGGGGACGCGGTTGCGGCTGGGCTGGCACGGGTGCCTGGGGCGCTTCCGGTGGTGGGACTGGTGTCGGGACCGCTCACATGGAGTAGCCGAGTCGCGTTGGACGCTTCCCCGCAGGACGCCGTCGATGCCGCCTCGGATCTGGCCTCGGCTCGAGTCCGTGCCCTGGCTGGATGCGGAGTCGAGCGGGTGGTCGTGGTCGAGTCTGCGGATGTGGGGAACCTCGTGGATGCCGAGCTGGCGCTCGAGGCTCATCGGCCCGTCCTTCGAACTGCCGACCACTTGCGCATCGACGTGCTGTGTGTGACGACGAGTTCGTGCGCGGCCTCGACGGCATCGCTCGGTTACCGGACCTGGGCCTCTCCTGGCGGCTGCACCGACGGCCTCGCCTTCATCCCCGCAGCCGCCTTCCGCTCGGCCCGAGCCCTTGATCGCTGTGTCGAAGACCGTCGGGACGCGCTTGCCACGGCCGCGGAGGTGGTGACCGCGCCCCTCGGTCCCGATGTGGATCCCAGCCTGGTGAGGCACGCGGCCAAGCTGGTCGCCGGGCCGGCACCGGGAGGCCTGCCGTGACCTACTCGGTGGGCATCGACATGGGGGGCACCTTCACCGACGGGTACTTCTCCGACGGCGAACGGGCCGTGGTAGCCAAGGTTCCCACCACCCACTTCGACCTGACCCGCTCGGTGACAGCGTGCCTGGCCGAAGGCGCCGAGGCCTTCGACGCTTCCATGGAGGACTTCCTGGGCGGCATCGGCCTGTTCCGGCTAGCCACCACCATCGGCACCAACGCGGTGGTGACTGGTACCGGCGACCCGGTCGGGCTGATGGTCGAGGCCGGCGCCGAGAAGTCCCTGTACGGACCGAGCGAGCCCGCGCCCGCATTGGGCGTCTTCGTGAGGCCTGACCATGTTGTGGGCGTCGACCCGAACGCGGCTACCGAGGAGGTGCTGAGCCTGTGCCGCGACCTGGTCCAGCAGGGCGTGCGCCAGACGGTGGTGAGTCTGCGGATGCCGCACCGGCAGGCAGAAGCGGGGTTGCGGGAGCTCGTACGGGACCGCTACCCCGTCCATTACTTGCGGTCCATGCCTCTCACGCTGGGGTGGGAGACGGCCGACGTCGAAGACGACAGCCGGCGCACCAGCACCGCCGTCCTCAACGCCTACCTGAGCCGGCCCATGGCCAAGCTGCTGTACCGCACCGAAGGGATCCTCCAGCGGGCCGGGCTGGCGCTGCCGCTGCTGGCGGCCCGCTCCGACGGCACCTTCAGCCGGATGCCCCGAACCACCGCCATCAGCACATACAGCTCAGGTCCGGCCGCTGGGCTGGGGCTGGCTGCCGGCGTGGCTCGCGAGCACGAGGACTCGGCCGTGATCGCCTTCGACATGGGGGGCACAACCCTCGACCTCGGCCTGGTCAGGGACGGAACCTACGAAGTGAACCGGGAGCCTGACATCCGCGGAGTGCGGGTGTCGCTGCCCGTGCCCGGGATCGTGTCGGTCGGTCTGGGCGGATCGTCCATCGCTTCGATCAGCAACTCGGGGACGGTGACGGTGGGACCGGCCAGCGCGGGTGCCGTGCCCGGGCCGGCCGCGTTCGGTCGGGGCGGCACCGAACCGACTCTCACCGACGCCGACGTGGTGCTGGGACTGCTGGCCGACGGGCAGGAGCTCCCCGGTGACATCGTGCTGGACGCGAGCCGGGCCTCGGCGGCGCTGGGCCCGCTGGCCGACGGCGACCCTGGGGCCGCGGCCCGGCTCGTGCATCAAGCCGCCCATGAGAAGGCGGCCGCGGCCGTCGGGGACCTGCTGTCCCGCTCGGAGATCGATCCCGCCGAGATCACCCTCTACGCGTTCGGCGGGGCCGGAGCGTTGCACGCGGGCCCGGTCGCGGACTTGGCGGGCATCAACCGGATCCGGTCGTTCGCGGCGGGCGGCGTCTTCAGCGCCCGCGGCGTCGCCGAGGCCGCGGTCGAGCAGCGCTACGAAGCCGCGGTGCACCCGGACACCGATGTCGTCGAGGTCTTGTGCCGGCTCGTGGCTCGGGCCCGGCTCGACCTGGAGGCTGAACGCCTGCCGGCGATTGAGGCTGAGATCACGGCCACTGTCGGCCATCAGTCGGGGACGTGCCGGTCGGCGATGGTCGGCCGCGATGTCGATCTCGCCTCGGATGTCGCCGATCTGTTGGAGGGCTCCGACGGCGCCGATCCCGTGATCCGTGCCGACGTGAGCTCGCGCTTGCATCGGCCCGATCCCGGCGGGCATGACGCCGGCAGTGTCCTTCCGGGCGGCGAGATTGCCGGTCCCGAGCTCATCAACGTCGCGGGAGCCGTGCATGCCGTCCCTTCGGGCTGGACGGCACGGCGTGACGGAGCCGACGACCTGCTGTGGGAGCGATGGCGGTGAGCGTGCTCGACGGCATCGCCATCGTCGGCGTGGCCGAGACGGCCATCGGCAAGCTGCCGGGGCGCAGCGCCATCAGCCTGCAGGCCGAGGCGGGCGTGGCCGCAGTGGCCGCGGCCGGTCTGGGGAAGGGCGACATCGACGGTGTGTTCTCGTTCTCGGGCTACTCCCAGGCGATGATGCTGCAGGCGGCCAGAGTGGTCGAGCATCTCGGCCTACGGCCCGAGCTGGCAGTGGTCACCGACGTGGGCGGGCCCGGAACTCATCACGCGGCCCTGCTCAACGTGGCCGCAGCCATCGACGCCGGCATGTGCACCGCCGCACTGTGCACCTACGGCGAGAACGGCATATCCATCCGCCGCTCGGGACGGGGCCGAGCGCCGGGGACCCTCACCGGCGGCGAGGACTTCGAGGCGCCCTACGGGCAGATCGCCATGATCAGCGGCTACGCCCTGTTCGCCCAGCGCCACATGCACCTCTACGGCACCACCAGCGAGCAACTCGGCGCGGTGGCGGTCACGTCCCGCTACCACGCCTCGCTGAATGACAACGCCCACAAGCGGGACCCGATCACCCTGGCCGACCATCAGGCGTCGCCCATGATCTCCTCGCCGCTGCGCCGGCTCGACTGCTCACTGATCTCCGACGCGGGCGGGGCCTTCGTGGTGACGTCGATCGATCGGGCCCGCAGCCTGGGCGTGCCCTACGTACGGGTGCTCGGCTATGGCGCGGCGACCACCCATCACATCCCGTCACAGGCCCCCGACCTCCACGAACTGGGCGGGCCGGTGGCTGCGGCCCGAGCCTTCGATCGGGCCGGCCTGACCATCGGCGACGCCGACGCGGCCTACATCCACGACGCCTGCACCTTCAGCGTGGTGGCCGGGGTCGAGGCTCTCGGTCTGTGCGGCGAGGGCGAGGGCGGGCCGTACTCCGAGTCGGGGGCGCTGGCGCTGGGGTCGGCGTGTCCGGTCAACCTGCACGGAGGGATGCTGTCGCACGGCCATGCCGGCGGCGTGTTCCACCTGCTCGACGCGGTGCGCCAGCTCCAGGGCGCCGCCGGGCGCCGCCAGGTCGAGGGGGCCGAGGTTGTGGTGGCCCACGGCAACGGCGGGGTGTTCTCGACTTTCTCGACCATGGTCCTGGGGCGGGGGCCATGACCGGCAAACCCCAACCCGCGACCGGCGATGCCGCGACCGCGCCGTACTGGGAGGCAGCGTCTCGCCACGAGTTGATGCTCCCTTGCTGCGACGGCTGCGGGCTGGTGTTCTTCCCGCCCCGGGAGTTCTGCCCCGTCTGCTGGGGCCGCGAGCTGTCGTGGCATTCGATGAGCGGTAGGGGCACGGTTTGGACGTTCACCGAGGTCCACGTGGCCTTCTACGACGACACCTGGGCCGCCGATGTGCCCTACGTGGTGGCTGTCGTCGAGTTGGACGAGGGCCCGCACCTGCTGGCCAACATCATCGAGCCCGATGTGGCCACCCTGTCGGTTGGCGACCAGGTCGAGGCTGTGTTCGAGGATCGCGCCGAAGGCGTCGCCCTGCCCATGTTCCAGGTTGTCGAGTGACGGACATCGACCGCTTGACGGATCTGTGGTCGCTGTGCCGGGGCCGCACCGAGGAGCACCCCGACCGGGTCGTGCTCGACTTCGATGGCAAGCTGTGGTCTTGGGCTGAGCTGATCAATGCGGCTGAGGCCCTCGCCGGTGGGCTGGCCGGAGCCGGGATAGCGGCTGGCGAGGTTGTCGGCCACCTGTCTCCCAACCATCCCGAGGCGGTGGTCACCATGCTGGCCCTGCTGCGGCTGGGCGCGGTCGAGTGCCCGGTAAACGCCGGGCTGCGGGGGCACCAGCTGGCGCATGTACTCTCCCACTCCGGCGCGAGGGCGTTGATCGTGGACGGCTCACTGGCCGACCGGGTGGCCGAACAGTTGCCGTCGGCGCCCGCCGTGGAGTTCGTGGTGCAGCGGGGCGAGGGACCGGCCCTGGCGGGAGCGTCGGTTCTCGATTACGACGCGATGCGCCGATCCGGCAATCAGCCGCCGCCGTTCAAGTTGCCGCGACCCAGCGACCCGATGAACATCATCTATACCTCGGGCACTACCGGGCCGGCCAAGGGCGCGGTGCTGCCCCAGGCATTTCCCATCGAGCAGGCCCGCATCAAGATCGAGCAGTGGAGCCTCACCGCCGACGACGTGATGTTCTCGGCCCTGCCGCTGTACCACGTCAACGCCCGGTTCTCGACGCTGGGCACCGCCCTGGTGGTGGACGGTCGGGCCGCGCTGGTGTCCCGCTTCTCGGCCAGCACATTCTGGGACCAGGTCCGCAGCGCAGGGGCCACAGAGGTGGGTGTGGTCGGCGCGGTGTCGTCAATCCTGCTGCGCCAGGAGCCGGGTCCGGCAGACCGCAACCACCAGGTGCGCATGATGCATGGCGCGGCGGGCATACCGATGGAGCGCCGGGCCGATTTCGAGGAGCGGTTCGGGCTGAGGCTGGTGACCGGGTTCGCCATGACTGAGACCGGCCACTTCTCCACCACCAGTCCCGACGACCCGATGCGCTACCGGGCCTCGGGCCGGCCCGTGCCCCAGTACGAGGTCGCGGTGGTTGACGCCGACGACAACGAGGTGCCCCCGGGCACCGTCGGTGAGCTCGTGGTCAAGCCCCAAGTGCCCGGCGTGATGATGACCGGCTACCACCGCCAGCCGGAGGCCACCACGGCCGCGTTCCGCAACGGATGGTTCCACACCGGAGACCTGGCCACCATCGAGGCCGACGGCTACATCCGCTGGGTCGACCGCGCCGCCGACGCCATCCGCCGCCGGGGCGAGATGATCTCCTCCACCGAGGTGGAGCGAGCCGTGTGCGGGTTCGACACGGTGGCCGAGTGCGCCGCGGTCGGGGTGCCGTCCGAACTGGGCGAGGAGGAGGTGAAGCTAGTGGTGGTACCCGAGCCCGGCCGAGCGCTCGACCCGGCCGCCCTGCAACGCCACTGCCAAGCCACCCTGCCCGACTTCTGTCAGCCCCGCTACCTGGAGATCCTCGAAGAGCTCCCCAAAGGCGCCACCCACAAAGTCAACAAACATCAACTCCGCGGCATCGCGGGCGTGGGCGTCCTAGACCTCTCGGAAGCCTGAATCAGGCCAGCGGTCAATCCAGCGCTATGCCAGAAGTGATTTAGTAGTGCTAAACCCTAGAGTTCGTTACGACGATAGTAACAGCTTCTCAAGACAGAGCGAGCTAGCAGGTATGTCTGCTTAGATGAGTGGTTGGTATTGACTGTCTCTGATCTTTGCTGCTACTGTTGAATGTTACAAATATCAAACAGACACCACTTGGAGGGATCGTGTCTATACGAGCACCAAAACTGCTTACGCTGTTTCTCGTACTCGCTCTGCTCGCCGCATCTTGCGGTGATGACGACACTGACAGCGGGGATGCCGGGGATGAGTCGACTTCGGCCGCCACAACGGCTGCGCCGGAGCCGGCCGTGGAGGAGCCGGCCGGGGAACCCGCCGTGGAGGAGCCGGCTGCGCCGGAGCCGGCTGTGGAGGAGCCGGCCGAGGAGCCGGCGACGGTCGGTCTTGCTCTGCCGACGGCCAGGAACGACGGTGGTTTCAGCCAGTCCTACTACGACGGGCTGCTCGCGGCTGAGGAGGCCTACGGATTGACGATCGCCGTGCAGGACAATGCCGGTGACCCGGAGCAGACGGTCGACGCCTTGCGCAATCTGGCCGCGACGAACGGTCTCGTCATCGGCGTCGGCGCCCAGTTCGCCGAGGCTGGCACGATCGTGGCGCCCGAGTTCCCCGATGTCGAGTTCGCGATCGTCAATGGGCAAGCCACCGACGATGCCAATCTGCACATCTACATCGTCCGCCAGGGTGTGCCCGCTTATCCCGCCGGTGTGATTGCCGCGGACCTCACGCAGACCAACAAGGTCGGATTCATCGGTGGGCTTGAGATCCCGCCCACAACCCAGTCGGCTGACGCGTTCTCGGGCGGGGCCACCTCTGTGAACCCCGAGATCGAGACCGTCTCCACCGTCGTCGGTGATTTCGAGGACGTAACGGGCGCGAAGGAAGCTGCAGCCGCTCAGATCGCGGCCGGCGCGGATGTCCTCTTCGCCTTCGTGAACTCCGGACTTGAGGGAGTGCTCCAGGCCGTTGACGAGAGCGGCGAAGACGTCAAGATCTTCAGCGTCATCTTCCCGCAGTGCGGTCGTTCCACCCAGCTGGTGGGCACGGCAACGCTGAGCTCCCTCGCTCAGGTCGACGCGATGGTGTCTGCGTTCCTGGCCGGCTCCATGCCGACCGACCTCACTCTGTGGGGAGTCGAGGACCCAAGCATCCAATCGTTCGTGCTCTGTCCCGACTATGCCTCAGCGGACTTGGAGGCCAAGGTTGCGGAGCTGTTGGCCGGAATCAACGATGGCTCCATCGAGCTGCCGGCCGGCGTGTAAGCCGCAACCGCGACCGTCAGCTACTCAACTCAAGCAAGCGATGCACGAAGCAGGAAGCTACGGAGGGCCCTACGACCAGGATCTGTACAGGCGCTCCCTGAGAACAGAGCTCCCGCTGGGAGCAGAGCGGCCCATGTTCTTCGTTCCCGGCGCCGGGCAGATGGAGTTGGCCGGCAAGGCTCAGAAATGGACGCAATGGGGCCCGTTCCTTATTGTGGACGAGTACATCGGCTGGTACCGGGAGGCGCGTCAGCTCCGTGAGAGCGTAGTGATCGGCGACTGGAGTCCGATCTGCAAGTTCAACGTCTCGGGTCCTGATGTTCATGCGTTCATGAGGTTCATCCA
The DNA here is from genome assembly GCA_965220645.1 of Candidatus Aldehydirespirator sp. Lineage (GTDB taxonomy): Bacteria > Actinomycetota > Acidimicrobiia > Acidimicrobiales > Aldehydirespiratoraceae > Aldehydirespirator. Next base: position 873,820 of record OZ244836.1, read on the forward strand.
GACGAGGAGGGACTTCGCCGACATCAAAGTCGGCCAGTCGATGTACACGGTGCTGGTTCGAGACGACGGGAAGGTCGTCCAGGATCCTCTGATCACGCGTGTGTCGGAGGACGCGTACGTGATCACAACGGATGAGATCGAGAGCTGGCTGCGTGATGTGGTTGAGATCAGCGATTTCGACGTGCAGATCGAGGACATCCGCGCCCGGTACTGCCTGATGTCGATTCAGGGTCCGAACTCCAGCGCGCTGATGAATGACGCCGCCGGGCAGTCGATGGAGGGGCTCCGCTTCTCCCGACTGCAGGCCACCGAGATCGCAGGCATACCGTGTGAGATCCTGCGGCAGGGATTCACCGGCGAGGTCGGCTACGAGATCTACGTCGAGGCCGAGCGAACGAACGACCTCATAGCTCATCTCGTCGAAGCGGGTCGCAAGCACGGACTCGGCTTCCTGGGCAACTACACGTCGAGGCTGACCCGGGCCGAGGCCGGGCTGGTGATGCTGCACTTCGACTATCAGTGCGCCTTCGAGGGGGATCCCGGCATTCTGCGCCGCAACCAGCTCGATCCGGCGATGAGCTATTGCTCACCGTTCGAGCTCAACCTCGACTATCTCATCGGACTTGATCGCGACGACGACTTCATGGGCAAGGCCGCGCTACAGGCGGAGATCGACGCGGGGGGCCCGGCTCGACGGATGAAGGGGCTCGTATGGAATAGCGACGACGTGATCGAATTGTTCGCGGCTCAATTCAGGGACGAGCCGTCGCCGCCGCCCATTCAGTTGCCCCACCCGCTGTTCCCTGAAGCTCACCCCATCGTCCACGACGGCGAGCAGGTAGGATGGGCGACGAGTGTGTGCTACAGCCCCACACTTCGGCGAGTGTTCTCGTTCGGCCGGATCGACGTGGAACTGACCGAGCCTGGAACTGAGGTCGTAGTCAGCTGGGGCGGCGGCGAGTTCCCAACGATGGACATACGGGCCACGGTGGTCGAACCACCATTCGTGTCTCGCAAACGGGCCACGGCGCTCATCTGAGCGGCGTCCGGCCAAACAGCATTGCCGGAATACGACGACCAGTCTGCCGGACAACCGGCGGCATTGCCCGTCCTGCGCGCGGAAGGCATCACCAAGACCTACGGCAGCCTGCTCGCTTGCGCCGGTGTCGACTTCGACATTCGAGCAGGCGAAGTGCACGCCTTGCTGGGCGAGAACGGAGCGGGCAAGAGCACGCTCATGAAGATCCTCTACGGGCTGGTGCGTCCTGACCGGGGATCCGTCTTCGTTCACGACCAGCGAGTGCGGCTGCGCAGTCCCCGCGACGCCAAGGCGGTCGGAATCGGAATGGTCTTCCAGCACTTCGAGTTGGTGGACAATCTCACTGTCTGTGAGAACGTGGCCCTCGGGACCCCGTGGTGGCAGCGAAGCCGGCTAGCCACGCTCGCATCCGAGCTCGCAGACTTCTCGTCCCAGCACAGTCTGGAAGTGAGCCCGCACGCCAAGGTCGGTGACCTCCCTATCGGACTCCAACAGCGAGTCGAGATCGTGAAAGCTCTATTCGGTGGGGCGGAGATTCTCATCATGGACGAGCCGACCGCGGTGCTGTCCCCGGTTGAGTGGACCGGTCTGCACCAAGTGATCAGATCTCTTGCCGAAGACGGCAAATCGATCGTCTTCATCGACCACAAGCTCCACGAAGCTCTTGCCGTCGCCGATCGCTGCACCGTGCTGCGCCGCGGCCGCAAGATCGGAACCATCGACGTTGAGGACGCCGACGAGAAGACCATCGCCAGGATGATGGTGGGCCGAGACGTTTCACTGCTCTCGAGGAATGCCCCCAAGGCACCCGGCGAACCAGTCCTCGAGCTGAGATCGATTTCCACCAACTCAGCTGTGCACGACGCCAATCTCGAAGAACTCTCCTTCACCGTGCACCAGGGTGAAGTCCTTGGAGTCGCCGGAGTGGAGGGCAATGGCCAGAGCACCCTTGCCGACGTGTTGACTGGGCTGGCAGCACCGACCGCAGGAGAGGTATTACACCACGGATCGACGGAGATGCTTCGTGAGGCGGGCAATGGACGACCATCCATCGGGGTCATTCCCGCCGACCGGCACGCGCTCGGCAGTGCCGTCGATCGCCCCCTGCGGGACAACCTGATCTACCGGCACTTTGCCGCTGCGCCGCTGTCGAAGCGCGGGCTGCTCCAGTTCAGTGCCATCGACCAGCACTGCACCCGGCTGTGCGAGGCGTTCGACGTCCGGGCGCCGGGCATCCACGCCGCCTTCTCGGATCTGTCAGGAGGCAACCAGCAGAAGGCAGTGATCGCTCGCGAGATGCACAACCATCCGACGTTGCTGGTCGCCGTCCATCCAACCCGAGGCCTTGATGTCGGCGCCATTGAGTTCGTCTACGAGGTCATACGGGCCTTCCGGCGCGAGGGCGGCGCGGTCGCGCTCATTTCCGAGGAGCTCGACGAGATCCTGGCTCTGTCGGATCGGTTCGTCGTCCTGTTCAAGGGCAGGCCGAGCGGGATCATGCGACCCGGTGAAGTGGATCTGACCGAAATCGGACTGAAGATGACGGGCGCCTCGGCGTGAGGTGGCGGCCGACTCGATCCAGTGCCTTACGGGCGGTCCTGGCGTCCATCGCCGCGTTGTGTATCGCCCTGCTCGCGTCGGCGTTCATACTGGTTCTCAACGGCCAGGATCTCGCGGCAGTGGTCGACGCACTCGTGCAGGGTGCGTTCGGCGGGTCCCGCCCGGCCGCTTCGACGCTGAGCAAGCTCATCCCGATCACGCTCGCCGCCACCGGCTGGATCGTTGCCTTCCGGGTGAGGCGCATCAATATCGGACTCGAAGGGCAGATCGTAGCTGGGGGCTTGGTCGCCGGCTGGGTCGGCATCAACGTCGAGGTGCCCTTCGGTCCGGCCCACTTGCTGCTGGCTGTGGCGGCTGGAATCCTTGGCGGAGCGCTCTATGCGGGCATCGCGGCATGGATGTGGGCGCGAGCCGGAGCGAGCGAGATCCTCACGACCCTGATGCTCAACCTCATCGCCATCCAGGTGCTGGCCTGGTTAATCCGAGGCCCGATGCAGGAGAAGGGCAGCGGATTCGCTCGCAGCGAGAGCGTCAAGGACTCGGCCCAGTGGCCCGAGATGTTCGCGGGCACGGCACTCCACTGGGATGTCGTGCTGGTGGCCTCTCTGATCGGCCTTACCTGGCTTCTGCTGGCCAGGACCACCCTGGGCTTTCGCCTGGGCATGATCGGCGCCAATCCCGAGATGGCCCGCCACATGGACGTGTCTCCAACCCGCTTCGGAGTGCTGGCCCTGCTCATCTCAGGAGCGCTGGCAGGCCTCGCCGGCAGCTCGCGGATTCTGGCCGGCGAGGTCACTACCGTGTCCGACAACTTCAGTGCGAACTACGGATACGACGGAATCGTCGTTGCTCTTCTGGCGCGCAACTCGATACCGGGCGTTGTGCCAGCCGCCCTTCTCATTGCCACCCTGCGCCAAGGCGGCGGTGCGTTGCAGTCTCGCGCGGGAGTCTCATCTGAGATCGTGCTGGTGGTTCAGGGCCTGATCATCCTCGCGGTCGCGGCCAGCGTCCTGCTCGAGCATCGCTGGGAACGCCGCCGGTCAGTCGCGCCCGCACCCGATGCGATGCTGCAGCCGGCGAGGGAGTCGTGATGGAACCATTCGACGCGCTTTGGCTGGCGGCGACTGTCCGGCTGGCCGTTCCCCTCCTCTTGGCCGCAACCGGCGAGCTCATCTCCGAACGTTCCGGTGTTCTCAATCTGGGCCTCGAAGGGATGATGCTGTCAGGCGCGTTCGTCGGATACTGGGCGGCGGAGGGCAGCGGAAGCCTCACCGTGGGTGTCGTGGCCGCTGTCATGGCCGGCGTGTTCGGAGGCTTCCTCATGGCCGCCGTCGCGATCGGCTTTCGAGGGGACCAAGTGGTCGTCGGGATCGGGTTGAACATCTTTGCGTTGGGCGTTACCAACTACGCGCTGGAGCGGGCCTTTCCCGAGGGTTCACTCCCGATCGACCGGCTCGACCCGATCTCTCTTCCCCTCCTTAGCGAGATCCCCTGGATCGGTGAGGCTCTCTTCGAGCAGAACCTGCTTGGCTACGGTTCGTTCCTGCTGATAGGTGTGACGGCGCTGGTGCTCGGTCGCACCGGCCTGGGACTGACAATTCGGGCTACAGGACAGAATCCGTCCGCGGCGAGTGCCGCGGGAGTGAGCCCGCTCCGCACGCAGTGGGTGGCGACAATGATCACAGGAGCTTTCGCAGGTTTGGCCGGCGCCTACTTGTCTGTTGGTTCGGTTGGCGTCTTCCGAGAGGCCATGACGTCGGGTCGCGGCTTCATTGCGATCGCCATCCTGGTATTCGGTCGATGGCGACCCTCTGGCGTCTTGGCCGGAGCGCTGCTGTTCGGCGCGGCTGACGCCCTGCAACTGCGGCTCCAAGCCGAGACAGCCGTTCCCGGTTCGGTGTGGCTGCTGATCAGCATCGTCGCCGTGATCCTGTTCTGGCGCACGCTCAGACGCACCCCGGCCGCGGGGCTTCGCAAGACTGTGCTGCTTGCAGCCGCGTGCCTGGCTTCAGTCGTGCTCGCCGCGGTCCGTCCCGAAGTGTCGTTGCCCAGCCAGATCTGGCTTGCTGCACAATACGTTGTGGCACTCGTGGCCCTCCTCGCCAGCAGTCGCGAGACCAACATGCCGAGATTCCTCGCGACACCCATACCCCGTCCATGAAGGAGCGCAAACGATGCAAGAAATAGCGCATAGCGTCGGCGACACCGTCGACGTAGAGCTGCTCGGTCAGAGGATCCGCCTCGTTCGGACCGACCGGGGCATGACTCTTGCCGATGTGGCCCGCGACACCGGTCTGTCGACGGGATTCCTGAGCCAGGTCGAGAACGGCGTAACCAACGTCAGTCTGGGCGCGCTCTACCGGATCGCGGGCGCGCTCCGGATCACCGCACCCGAGCTCCTGACGCAGGGCGCGGAACCGATCGTCAGTGTCGTGCGGCGCGATGAGGGTCCGTGGAGGAGCGCTGACGACGCGGATCCTCCGCAGCTTGCTCGGATGCTCACATCGACCCCGCGCCGACGGATGGAAGTCCGTGAGTGCATCGTTCCCCCCGGATTCAGGAGTGACCCGGCTTGGTCACATGCGGGCGAAGAAGTACTTCATGTGTTGGAAGGCAGCGTTTCTGTCGAGCTTGAAGGCCACGGACTCGAGACGCTGGAGGCAGGCGACACGATTGTCTTCGAAGCTACGGTTCCTCACCGCTGGATCGGTGGAGATCGTGAGGCACGACTACTAAACATCGTCGTTCTTCCTCCGGGAGAAAGTGAGCTGGTGGTTCGATGAGTCTTGACTTCTTTGGGACCCCATTGCCTGAGCAGTTGTTCGCAGTTACGCCATTTACTGCTGCAACTCGAAAGGCTAATGTCAACGGCACATGGGCGACCTGGGGAAATAATGCGCTGCCTGAGATCTTCGCCGGAATTTCAGTGGAAGTCGCCGCGATCCGCAATACAGCTATGCTTGAGGATAAGTCACCGCTCGCCAAGATTCATATCCATGGGGCGGACGCGGAACGCTTCATCAATAGACTCATTCCACGTGATGCTACTCAGATTTCTATTGATCATGCGTACTACACGCCATGGTGTCATGACAATGGGAAGATCATCGTTGAAGGTATGCTACTTCGACTTAGCGAGACTGACTTTCTTGTCACAGCAGGTCTGATGAACCGCTGGCTGTCAGAGCAGCGCAGCCAGCTTGACGTCGACTTTGAGGACGTGACGGATCGGTTTGGCATTCTTGCTATGCAAGGGCCCAGTGCGCTGTCCATTCTTGAAGAGGTCACCGGACAAGATTGGTCTGATCTTCGGTTCTCACGTGGACGTAGAGCCAAGATCGCCTCGGCAACCGTGCACGTCTGGCGCACCGGCTTCACGGGAGTGAAGGGATACGAGGTATGGGTTCCACCGGAAGCTGGCAACGATGTATGGGAAGCGCTTGTGTCTACGCCTACTGGCTCGTCGATAGAGCCTTGTGGACACGCGTCACAAGACATTGTACGCGTCGAGGCTGGCATGGTTCTTCCCGCAATAGACTATGCACGGGCTGGCCCAGATGTCACAACAGCACATAGTTATGGGCTTGTAGATGATGCATACCATGCTTCTCCATTTGAGATAAATCTTGGAAGATTAGTCGATCTCCAAAAAGGGGACTTCGTTGGGAGGGATGCACTGGTTGCCGAGGCCGACGCCACAAATGCAGGTCGTCGTATGTGGGCAATGTGTGTCGATTGGCGCGAACTTGTCAAGTCATATCTGGAGCGCGATGAGATACCGATAATCGATGGCAAGATCCGACGCATCCCGCCGATGAGTCTGGTCACCAATGGTGAGGTAGCTGGATTCGCTACCAGCATGGGCTGGAGTTCGAACCTCAAGGAGATGATTGGGTATGCGCACTTGCCGGCTGATCGAAACCCGAATGACGCTGTGTTCCTGAGTTGGGACGAGTGCGTACAACCGATCGATGTTCCGATTTCCCTGTCAAGGCTGCCGTTCATCAAGCCATCGAGGAGGTAGGGACACGACAGCTTCGGCCTTGAGGCGGCGGTGGGCGAACCTGCCCGTCCGGTCGCGGAGGCGTGGACCTTCGTATTCAACCGTCGCCCCGGGGGGAAGGGTAAGGGCATAGGATCCTGTCCCTCAGGTTGCGAGTTCGAGTCCCGTCCGCGGCGCGCTGCCGTCGGTGGACGCAGCAACCGGATACAGGAGACGTGACGAGCCGTGGCCGACCTCGAAGCAGCCAGCAAACTGGGCCGAGAGATACTGCACACAGCCGGGATCGAGGTCGGTGGCGACCGGCCCCAGGACATAGCCGTACACGACGATCGCTTCTGGGCCCGGGTTCTGGCCGACCGCGAGCTCGGGCTCGGCGAGTCATACCAGGACGGCTGGTGGGACGCCAACCAGCTCGACGAGTTCATCGCCGAGGTGCAGGCCCTCGATCTGCGGTCGCTGGTCCGGCCCAGACCCGCGCTCACGCTGCGCATCCTCAAGGCTCAGGCGCGCAACCGCCAGACGGTGCGACGGGCGCGCCAGAACGTCGGCGCCCACTACAACATCGGCAACGACCTGTACGAGCGAATGCTCGGCAAGCGCATGATCTACTCGTGCGGCTACTGGCGCCGTGCTGCCGATCTCGACGAGGCCCAGGAGCACAAGTTGGACCTGATCTGCCGCAAGCTGCACCTGGAACCGGGAATGAGGCTGCTCGACATCGGTTGCGGCTGGGGCGGCTTCGCCCGGTTCGCGGCGGCTGAGTACGGCGCGCTCGTCACCGGCGTCACTCCGGCGGAGGAACAGGCCCGGCTGGCCCGACAAGTGTGCGCCGGCCTGCGCGTCGACATCCGCGAGTGCGACTACAGAGACGTGGAGGGTCGCTTCGACCGCATCGTGTCGATCGGGATGATGGAGCATGTCGGCCCCCGCAACCTGACGACGTTCTTCCAGCGGTGCAACGATCTTCTGGCCGACGACGGGATGATGCTGCACCACACCATCGGTTCGCTGGTGACGAAGAACCACACCGACCCGTGGTTCGACAAGTACATATTCCCCGGAGGTGTGGTTCCGTCGCTGGCCCAGATCTCATCGGCCACCGAAGAGGACTGGGTGATCGAGGATGTGCACAACTTCGGCCCCTACTACGACCGCACGCTCATGGCCTGGCACCGCAACGTGACCGCGGCCTGGGACGACCTGCCTGACTACGACGAGCGCTTCCGCCGAACATGGGACTACTACCTGCTCAGCTCGGCGGGATCATTCCGGGTCCGGGCCCTGCAGCTCTGGCAGATCGTGTTCACCCGCAGCCGCCGCCGCTCCGGCGTCTACCACCGGCCCACAACAACGGCCGACAACGAACTCGAACGCGAGTGACTGCTGAGCCGCCTCGGGGCTCTACGGATCAGAGGTCGTAGGCGATCTGGTGGGGGCCGGGGTGGCCGTAGGTCTCGCCGGTGCCGGGGTTGAGGCGGCGGTGGGCGAACTTGCCCACGCCCGCGCTTCGGACCATCACGGCCACGGTGCGCTCGGTATCGGCCTGCTCGGCGTGGAACGTCCAGGGCGGCACCAGGTCCACCTCGCCGGCCGTCAGCGGGATGCGTTGATGGGGTTCCAGGGCCGTCGCGGTTCCCTCGGGCTCCGGATCGGAGTACCGGAGAACCGTCTCGTCGCCCTCCAGCAGGCCGTAGGCCACCCAGGCATGGCCGTGGTCGTGGACCGGGGTGCGGCCGGTCTCGTCCTTGACTAGGCCGTTGATCACGAAACCGAAGTCGGGGTCCTCGTAGAACAGCAGGTTGGTGTAGCGGTTGTTGGTCCGGTCGTGGCTCTTGGGCCAAGCCATGGCCGCGGCCTGCAGCTCGGGGTCGGCCAGGGCCGCCTCCAGCACCTCGCTGATGCGGGCCCAGCGCTCCGGTTCGGGCATGTCCGCGGTGCAGAGCCGCCGGACGGGATCGACTATGCGGCGCAGCAATCTGGACGGGCTCACGGTCGGATCACCGCCTTGGTGGGGTACAGGCCGTCGATCTCGTTGCCGATGGCCCGGATGCACAGCTCCGTGTCATCGAGGCCGAAGCTGTGGCTGATCATCTCCTCGGGCTTGAAGCCGGTGGACTCGATGAGATCCATCGTCGCCCTCAGGGCCGGACTGCCGGCGGTGAACGCGCCCTGCACCCGGATCTCGTTCCAGACCAGCGCGTCGATGTCCGCCGGCACCTGCCGCCCGCCGCCGACGAGGCCGGCAAGCACCAGCGTGCCCCGCTTGCGCACCGCGGCCACTGACGACGCGAGCGCGTCGGGACTGCCGCTCACATCCACCACCACGTCGGCCATTGACCCGCCTGTTTCGTTGGCCACCACCTCCACGACGTCTTCGTGGTCGACCTCGACGGTGCGGTCGGCACCCCACTGGCGAGCCAGGGCCAGGCGATCGGCGTCGGCCGCGGTACCGCTCACGACGATGCGGGCCGCGCCCGCGGCTCGGGCCGCCCACGTGCAGGCCAGGCCCTGCTGGCCCGGCCCCTGGATCAGCACCGTGTCGCCGAAGGTCACGCCACCGTGCAGGATGGCCCACTGGTAGCCGTTGGCCATCACCGACCCGCACAGCACCGCGGCCTCGTCGCTCATGGCGTCGCCCACCTTGAACAGCTCGGCGTCGGGATTGACGTAGAGATAGTCGGCCAGACCGCCGAACAGGTGGGGCGGATCCGCCGCGCTTGTGGCACTGCCGTAGAGCGTGCGCTGGGGACAGAACCGGGGAGCCCCGTCGCGGCAGTCCCGGCAGTGGCCGCAGCCCCGAGAGCCTTTGAGGATCACCCGGTCGCCCTCGGCCACGCCGTGGATCCGGGCTGCCGCCCGCCCCAACCGTTCGACCCGGCCGAAGATCTCGTGGCCCAGGATCACCGGATAGGGCATGTCGATACGGCCATGGAAGTACTTGACGTCGGTGCCGCACACCCCGCCCAGCCCGACGCGCAGCAGCGCTCCATCGTCGGCAACCTCCGGCACCGGGTACTCCCGGATCTCCAGGCGCTCAGGCCCCAACAGCGTCGCAGCTCTCGCAGTGCTCACAGCTCTCCCCCTGTCGCCGTGAAACTAATTCACGCTTGGCGCAGGGCGACGAAGCGGGCGGTGGCCGCTAGGGCCTCCTTGGCGGCGGGCACGTCCGGCAACGCCTCAAGCGCCGTCAGGGCCTCATCGAGCAGCGAAGCGATCTCTTCCTCCAGGCTGGTGAGTGCTCCCGTGTCGACGATCACCTGCTGGACCTCGGCCACGGTCTCGTCGTCCATTTCCGTGCCGACCGCGTCCAGCACCCGGAGCTGCGACGGAGTTGCGGCTGCTCTCGCCAGGGCCATGAGCAGGGTGGGCTTGCCCTCGCGAAGGTCGTCGCCGACGGGCTTGCCGGTCGCGTCTGGATCTCCGAACGCGCCGAGCACGTCGTCGCGTAGCTGGAAGGCCAAGCCGACCGGCCGACCATGGCGGGCCAGGGGCCCGGCCAGATCAGGGCGTCCGGCCACTGCGGCGCCGAGCTGGAGGGGCCGGACCACCGTGTAGCGGGCCGTCTTGTGCTCGATGATCTTGCGGGCCTCGTCCGCGGTCGCACTCCCGCGGGCGCCCCCGACCATATCGAGGTACTGACCCATGTTCAGCTCGGTGCGCAACTCGTCCCATACCGCTCGGGCCTCGGGGGACACTCGCCCCAGCGTGCGGTCGGCGAGCACCATGGCCATGTCCCCGACCAGCACTGCGGCCCCCTCGCCGAAACGACGGTCCTCGCCGAGCCACCCCCGATCGCGATGGCGCTGCATGAACTTGCGCCACACCGTCGGCGCGCCCCTGCGGGTATCGGAGCCGTCCATCACGTCGTCGTGGGCCAGGGCGAAGGCGTGGAGGATCTCGAGGGCACAACCGGTATCCAGCGCTCCGTCCCCGTCGGGGGCGCCACCACCCGTGAGCCACCCCCAGTGGCAGTAGGCGGGCCGGATGCGCTTGCCCCCGCCGAGGACCATGTCGGCCAGGTCGCCGAGGGGCTCGTCGAGGCTCGGATCCAGCGTCGCCCAAGCACGGCGCTCGGCAGTCAGGATCTCGGCGAGACGGGCCTGAACCCTGGCTGCGATAGCCGCCAGCTCCTGGGGGGGATTCGGGCTCTCCTCGGCGGGAGCGATCACGTCTCGGTATCCGACTGCAGCGCGGCCACGACCCGCTCCACTTGGATGCCGGCGTTGCTGATCCGGCGCCGGCAGATCTCTATCAGGGTGGCGGCCCGCTCGACCCGGTTGGCCAGGACATCCACGTCCGGATCCTCGCTCTCCAGTTCCTCCAGGATCTGCTCGAGCTCGGCCATAGCCGCCGCGTACCCGGGCTCGGTGGCGTCATCGGGGCCGGTGGTGTCGCCAGGACTGCCGGCGTCATCGGGGCCGGCGGTGGGCTCTTGGTTGCTCATCGGGATCGGTCCTCGCTGCTCTCGCGCTGTTCATTCCCGCTCTTGTTCGCTGCGCTCACGGGCCGCTCGGGCCACGGCCTCGCTTCGCGCTTCGCGTGACGACTCCACCGGGTGCCTCCTCCCGCTCGGCCTCTGAGCGCGAATCGTACTGTCCAGCGTGCCGTCCGATAGGTGGGTGACGATGCCGTCGCCGGGCGCCACGTCCTGCACTGAGCGCACCAGCTTCCCGTCGTGGCGGCGGGTCAGCGACCATCCCCGTCCCAGGATCAGGGCCGGGTCGAGGGCTCGCACCCGAGTAGCGACCGCGTCCAGACGTCGCTGGGCGTGGCGGATCTCGTGACGGCCCGACACTGACAGCCGGGCCGAGGCCCGGTCGAGGCGGCTGCCGGCCCGCCGCTCGGCGGTCGGCCCGGCCTGGGCCAGCCGGTAGGTGATGGCGGCGACTCGACGCCCGGCCCGTGCGGTGGCATTCCCTCCGGTGTTTGCGAGGCGCTGGGCCGCCGCGTCGAGGTTTCGCTCGGCCCGCCCGATCGCGGCGGTCGTGCCCCGAGACGCGTCGGCCGCCACCCTGCTGGTGCGATGTTCGGCCGCGGCCAGGGCGCGGCGACCCCGCACGGCGATTGACCGGCCCGTGTCGTCGAGTCGCTCCAGCCAGTCCTCAACCCGCTGCACCACGGCCCGGGCTGCGGCCGTCGGAGTCGAGCAGGCGGTGTGGGCGGTGTCGTCGGCCACGCTGCGGTCGGTCTCGTGACCTATGCCGGTGAAGACCGGACGCTCGCACGAGGCGATGGCCCGGGCCACCAGTTCATGGTCGAAGGCGACCAGATCGGTGCGGCTGCCGCCCCCGCGGGCCAGCACCGCCACATCGACATCTGCGCCGGCGGCAGCAGCGATCGCGGCTGCTATGGCTTCGGGCGCGTCGGCACCCTGCACGGGAGTGTCCGTCTCGAAGACCTCGAAGGCGAGACCGCTGCTGGTCAGCACCCGAAACACGTCGGCGTGTGCGGCGCTGCCCACCGAAGTCACCAGCCCCACCCGCAGTGGCACCGGCGCCAGGACCATCCCGGCGTTGCGGCGCAGGATCCCCTCCGCGGTGAGGACCTGCAGCAGCGCCTCGCGGTCGGCTGCGATCACCCCCAGCGTGTGGGCCGGGTCGATGGCGATCATCCGCAGCTGGAGCTGCCCCCGCCTCGGGTAGAAGTCGAGCATCCCCTGGATGCGCACCCGCAGCCCGTCGGCCATGCGGATGGCGTTGCCGTGACGCTTGATCGTCTGGTTGACCCGGTCCTTGTCGTCGCGGAACAGCACGACGCTGACCGAGGCCGTCGGCGGCGCGCCCGGCTCGGCGTGTTCGGAGCGCTCGACCAAGTCGAGGTACACGTGGCCACTACGGGCCCGGCTGATGCTCTCGATCTGCCCGGCCACCCAGACCCCGCTCGGGAAGGCCTCGTCCAGTGTCCAGCGCAGGACCTGGGCCAGCTCGCCCACCGACAGGGTCTGGTCCGCACTGATCAGGCCGGTCATGGCATGGACCGAGCGCAACTTGGTGGGAGCCGGCCGCGTCGCGGGCTGTCGCTCCCGCTCCTGTTCGCTTCGCTCGCGGGCCGCTCGGGCCACGGCCTCGCTCGGTGTCTCTCGCAGTGCCTCATCCGCCGCTGCCTATCCGCTCGGCCTCTGGCTGCTCGGTGATCTCGGCCCGCAGCAGGCCCTCGTACAGCTCGGCGTACAGCCCACCGATGAGGCGCAGCTCGTCGTGGGTGCCCGATTCGGTGATCCGGCCCTCATCGAGCACCACGATCATGTCCGCGTCGACGATGGTGGACAGGCGGTGGGCCACCACCAGCGAGGTACGGCCCTGAAGCGCCTCGGTCAGGGCTTCCTGGACCAGGGCCTCGTTCTCGGTGTCGAGATGCGAGGTGGCCTCGTCGAGGATGACGATTGCCGGATCCTTGAGCAGCATCCGGGCGATGGCCAGCCGCTGCTTCTCGCCACCCGACAGCCGGTAGCCCCGCTCGCCGACCACCGTGTCATAGCGGTCGGGCAGGGCCGCGATCACGTCGTGGATGCGGGCCGCCCGGCAGGCCTCGATCAAGTGGCTGTCCGCGGCGTCGGGCCGGGCGTAGCGCAGGTTGGCGCCCACCGTCTCGTGGAACAGGTGCGGATCCTGGGTGACCGTCCCGATCGCGGTCCGCAGCGACGCCTGCGTCAAGAGGCGAACGTCGACGCCGTCGACCAGCACTGCTCCCGCGGTGACGTCGTACAGGCGGGGTACCAGCGACACCAGCGTCGTCTTGCCCGACCCTGACGGGCCTACCACCGCAACCGTCCGCCCCGGCGCGATGTCGAGATCGATGTCGGCCAGCACCTCGGCCGGTGCTGCGGTGCTCTCGGAGGCGGCGGCCACGCCCAGTGATTCGGGAGTGCCGTCTGCCGACGGGTAGGCGAAGTGCACGCCCCGGAACTCGACGCGGCCCTCGGGCCTCTGCAGCCCACTGGCATCGGGATCGTCGGTGATCGGGTTGGGGGTGTCGAGCACCTCGAACACGCGCTCGAAGCTCACGAACGCCGACATCACGTCCACCCTGGCGTTGGACAGGCTCGTCAGAGGCACGTAGATGCGCACCGTGTACAGGCCCAGCGCGATCAGCGTGCCCGGGGTCAGGGTGCCGTCGATGGCGAGATGGCCGCCCAGCCAGTAGACGATGGCCGTCCCCACCGCGCCCACCAGGGTCAGCGCGATGAGGAACACCCGCGAGTAGATGGCGCTCCGGACCCCGATGTCGCGCACCCGTCCGGCCCGTTGGGAGAAGTCGGCCGCCTCGTCGTCGTGGCGGCCGAACAGCTTCACCAGCAGCGCCCCGGCCACGTTGAACCGCTCGGTCATCGTGTTGTTCATCGAGGCGTTGAGGTTCATGCCCTCGCGGGTGATGGCCTGCAGGCCCCGGCCCACCCGCCGGGCCGGCAGCACGAACACCGGCAGGATCACCACCGCCAGCAGGGTGAGCCGCCACTCCAGCACGAACATGGCTATGAGCGTTCCGACAAGGGTGATGATGTTGGCCACCACCGTGCCGAGGGTGCCGGTGAAGGCCCGCTGGGCGCCGATCACGTCGTTGTTGAGCCGGCTCACCAGGGTGCCGGTCTGGGTGCGGGTGAAGAACGCCAGCGGCATGTGCTGCACATGGTCGAACAGCCGCAGTCGCAGGTCGAAGATGAGGCCCTCGCCGATGCCGGCGCTGAGCCTGCGCTCCACCAGCGACAGCAGCGCTTCGCCCGACGCCGCCGCGATCAGCACGATGAACAGCAGGTTCAGGTAGTCGCCGTCACCCTCGGCGATGGCCGAGTCGAAGATCTCCCGGATCACCAGGGGAGGCAGCAGCCCCAGGAACGTGGAGGCGACGACGGTGGCCATGAAGGCGACGATCGAGGCACGGTAGGGACGGGCGAAGCCCCACACCCGGCGCCGGGTGTCGGCGGTGATCGTCTTGCCCTTCAGACCGGCGCGGTCCGCCGACATGGAGTGCATTACTCCCCACGCGCTCATCATCAAGCGGAGCCTACGGAGCGTGCCAGCGGTAGCGTTGAGCCCGTGGATCGCAGTGGCTCGGTGGCCCTGAAGACCGACCACTACGAGATCACGATGGTGGCCTCGGCCCTTCAGTCCGGCATCGCCGAACGCCGGGCCGTCTTCGAGGCGTTCGCCCGGCGGCTGCCGGCGGGCCGGGCGTACGGGGTGATGGCCGGCGCCGACCGGATAGTCGATGCCATCGAGCGATTCCGCTTCGACACCGAGACCGTTGACCACCTCGTTGGTGCGGGCGTCGTGTCGGCCCCGGACGTGGTCGACTGGTTGCGCTCGTACCGCTTCAGCGGCGATGTGACCGGCTACCCCGACGGTGAGCTGTTCTTCCCGTACTCCCCGGTGCTGACCGTCGAGGGCGGTTTCGCCGAGTGCGTCGTCCTCGAGACGGTGGTGCTGTCGATCATCAACCACGACTGCCCGGTGGCGTCGGCTGCGGCCCGCGTACGAGACGTGGCCGACGGTCGCTTGCTCATCGAGGGGGGCAGCCGACGCACGGACCCGGACGCCGCGGTGGCCGCGGCCCGGGCCGCCCATATCGGCGGCTTCGACACCACGTCCAACCTCGAGGCGGGCCGGCGCTACGGCATCCCCACCGGGGGCACCACCGCCCACGCCTTCGTGCTGGCCCACGCCGATGAGCACACCGCCTTCAGGGCTCAGCGCGACGCCCTCGGCATTGGCTCGACCTACCTGGTCGACACCTTCGACGTGCTGGAGGGCATTCGCCGGGCTGTGCAGGTGGTGGGGAGTGGCATCGGCGCGGTTCGCATCGACAGCGGCAACCTTCTGGCGGCCAGCATCCGGGCCCGGGCCTTGCTCGACTCGCTCGGCGCGGAGAACTGCCGCATCGTGGCTTCCGGGGATCTCGACGAGTTCCGTGTGGCCGAGTTGGAGGAAGCGGCCGCGCCGATCGACGCCTACCTCGTTGGCACAAGCCTGGTCACCGGATCGGGCCATCCCACCGCGTCGGTCGTGTACAAGTTGGTGGCCATCGCCGATGGCGCAGGCGCGCCCTTGCGGGCCGTGGGCAAGCTCTCGCCGGGCAAGACCACCGTGGGCGGCCGCAAGCAGGTGCGTCGCACCGTCGATCCCGCCGGCTTCTGGAAGGCGGAGGTGCTGTCGCCGGCGGGCGGGGCAGGGCCGGCGGGCAGCCACGATCCCCAGGTAGCGCTGATGGCCGATGGTGAGAGGGTCTGGCAAGACGACCCCGCCGCCGCCCGCCGCCGCTGTGCGGAGCGACGTCAGGGCCTGCGGCCCGAGGATCGGGTTCCGCATCCCCGCCGCTCCCCGGCCATTCCCACCGAATGGGTGGGCATGGAGGCGCCTGCCGCGACAGAATCATCGAACGGAGAGGGAGGGCAGTCGACGCAGGCGGAGCATGCTCGGCAAGCCGATCAACGAGGAGATGGGATGCAGAAGGCGCTGATCATCGTGGACGTGCAGAACGACTTCTGCGAGGGCGGATCTCTGGCGGTGGAGGGCGGGCACTCGGTCGCCGCTTCCATCACCGACCTGGTCGGCCTCGACCGGGCCGGAGGCCGCTACGACTACGTGGTCGCGTCCAAGGACTGGCACATCGACCCGGGTGCGCACTTTGCTGCACCGGGCACGAACCCAGACTTTGTGACTTCGTGGCCGGCGCACTGCGCGGCCGGCACGCAGGGCGCCGCGTTCTCGCCCAAGCTGCAGGTCGCGCTGGACGAGGTCTTCCTCAAGGGCCAGTACAGCAATGGCTACAGCAGCTTCGACGGAGTCTCGGGATCCAGCGAGGATGTGGGCCTGCGAGACTGGCTCGCCGAGCGCGGCGTGGAGGCCGTCGATGTGGTCGGCATCGCCACCGACCACTGCGTGCGGGCCACCGCGCTGGACGCGACCGCGGCCGGCTTCGAGACTTCCGTGCTCGTCGAGCACTGCGCCGGAATCACCTCCGACACCTCGGAGGCGGCCTTGGAGGAGCTGGCGTCCGCGGGCGTGACGATCGTCAACTGACCCGCTTGCCCGGTCGGTTGACCGGGATGCTCAGGCGACGGCGGCGTCGAGCTGGTCGCGCGTGATGTCGATGCCGAAGCCGGGCGCGTCGCTGGGAACCAGCCAGCCGTCGCTGGGCAGGGACATTCCCGGAGTGGAGCGCCAGGCCCCCATCAGCGAGTCGCCGGGCCCGCAGCCCACGAACATCTCGGCCCATCGATTGCCGGGGAGCCCATGGCAGAGGTGCTGACCGTAGGAGTCGTTGCTGCCGCCATGCAGAGCCAACTCGATGCCCGCCGCGGATGCAATGGCCGCGATCTTGAGAACCGCCGTGGCGCCTCCCACCCACTGAACGTCGGGCTGCATCACGTCGACGAGGCGCTGTTCGGCAACGTGGGCGAAGGTCCGGTCCGTGTACCAGCGCTCGCCGGCGGCCAGCATCTGCGAGGGCAGGCGCCGGCGGACGTCGGCGTAGCCGGGCCAGTCGCCGGGCTGGGCGTAGTCCTCGATCCACGTTAGGCGGTAGGGCTGCATTGCCGCGCCGAGCCGCACCGCGTACGACGCGTCGAGCACCGGCCAGCAGTCGAGCATGATGTCGGCGTCCGGACCCAGCTCCGAGCGGGCATCGGCCACTAGGCGCTCGACCTCTTCGATCCCGGCGGTGGCTGCTCCCGAGCCCACCGGACAGGCCAGCTTGAAGGCGTCGAAGCCCCGGTCGCGCAGGTCGTCCAGGTCGTTGCCGGTGGCGTAGCAGCGGGTGCGGTCCCGGGCCGGGCCGCCGACGAGTTCGTACACGGGCACCCCCAGGATCTTGCCCTTGAGGTCCCACAGGGCTAGGTCCACCGCGCTCACCGCGAACGAGGCGAGCCCGGATGCGCCGAGAGCGCTGTCGGCGCTGCGGGCCATCATGTTCCACAGCTTCTCGGTGGCCAGGGCTGGCTCGCCGACCAGCATGGGCCCGAAGAAGTCCTGGATGATGGGCACGACCGGGCCGGCCTGGCTGGTCATGCCCACGCCGAAGGTGCCGTCGGACGCAGTGGCGACGCATACCACCTCCCCCCATGGTGGCGAGAAGCGCTCGGCTTGGCCGACGAAGGCCCGGTCGTTCGACAGCGGGTGCATCAGCCCCCACGGGTCCCAAGATGCTTGGCTGACCTGTGGGCGCCCCAGCATCCCGGGGTGGCGCAGGGGCGCGGCCGCGACCTCAGCGATGGTCAGCGTCATCGCCGCAGCGTACGGGACGCAACACCGGCAGACCGGAGTCGCCGTGCCGGTTCTGTGTGAGGACCTTGGTCTATATGGCCAAGAAGCTCACACAGTACGGGAGGTCGGTCAGGTGCCGGGCTGCGGGACGATCCGCAGATAGGGGAGGGGGGCCTCCCAGCCGTCGGGGTACTTCTCGGCGGCGGCCTCGTTCGACACCGCCGGCACGATGATCACGTTCTCGCCGTGCTGCCAGTTGGCCGGTGTGGCCACCTGCTCCCGTGCGGTGAGCTGGACCGAGTCGAGCAAGCGCAGGATCTCGGCGAAGTTGCGGCCCGTGGTCATCGGGTAGGTGAGGGTGGCCTTGATCTTCTTGTCGGGACCGATGATGAACACCGAGCGGGCGGTGGCGTTGTCGGCCGCGGTGCGTCCCTGGGACGTGTCGCCGGCGTCGGCCGGGAGCATGTCGTAGAGCTTCACGACGTTGAGCCCGGGGTCGCCGATCAGCGGGTAGTTGACCGCGTTGCCGGTTGCCTTCTCGATGTCGGCGGACCAGCCCTGGTGGTCGCTCACGCCGTCGACGCTGATGCCGATGATCTTGCAGTTGCGGTCCGCGAAGTCCGACTTCAGGCTCGCAACAGCACCGAGCTCGGTGGTACAGACCGGGGTGAAGTCCTTCGGGTGGGAGAACAGCAGCGCCCATCCGCCGCCGATCCACTCGTGGAAGTTGATCTCCCCCTCAGTGGTGTCGGCGGTGAAGTCGGGAGCCGTGTCGTTGATGCGCAGTCCCATTGGTTACCTCCGATGTTGGCGGACTATCCACAGGCTAGCCGAGCATGATGATTATTCCGACCGGATTAGTCAGGTATCGGTAGGGACCTGAGAGGTCACGGCCCTGTAGATTCCTGAGCCGTGAGGGTTGCGGTCGTCTACAACCGGGACAGCCGCAATGTCATCAACCTGTTCGGCATGCCGAACCAGGAGAAGATCGGCCTGAAGACGATCAAGCGTCTCACCGATGCGCTCCGCGCCGGCGGCCACCAAGTCACCGCCATCGAGGCCGACAAGGAGCTGATCGCGAAGCTGGAATCGTTCATGCCCAGAGTGGTCTCAGGCGAGCGGCCGGGCATGGTGTTCAACGTCTCCTACGGCCTGCAGGGCCAGGCCCGCTACACCCACGTGCCCAGCATCCTCGAGATGATCGGGATCCCCTATGTGGCGTCTGGCCCGCTGGGCCATTCGCTAGCGCTCGACAAGGTCGTCACCAAGATGATCCTGCGCCAACACAGCATCCCCACCCCGGAGTTCGTGGTGATGGAGACGCCCGACACCCCGATCCCGGGCGAGTTGCCCTATCCGATGGTGGTCAAGCCCAAGAACGAAGCGGTGTCGTTCGGTCTGGCCGTGGTGCACGATGAGAGCGAGCTGCGTGCATCGGCCAAGGTCATCTTCGACCGGTTCTCCCAGCCGGTGCTGGCCGAGCAGTACATCGAAGGCCGCGAGATCAACGTGGGGCTCTTGGGGAACGGCCCTCCTGAAGCCTTCCCGCCGGTGCTGCTGAGCTTCGGCGACGGTCCCCAGATCTACACCTACGAGGACAAGACCGGCCGCAGCGGCCGCCAGATCCAGCCGGTATGTCCCGCGCCCATCTCCGAGGAGCTCACCGCGGAGGCCAAGGAGATCGCGGTGCGCACGTTCTCGGCGTTGGGCCTCTACGACTGCGCACGAGTCGACATGCGCATGGATGCCGACGACAACCTCTATGTCCTGGAGGCCAACAGCCTCCCCAGTCTGGGCGAGCACGGGTCCTACCTGGTGGGGGCGGCCCACGTGGGCCTGGACTTCGCCGCCTTCGTGAACCGGCTGGTCGAGGTGGCCAGTGCCCGCTACTTCGGCACCCCGCAGCCGCCTACGGTCGACGTCCGGGCGACGGATCCGTCCGAGCGGGCCTTCCAGTTCATCACCCAGCGCCGTGACCACATGGAGCGCTCGCTGCAACGGTGGGTGGAGGCATCGAGCCGCACCGACGACCCGGTGGGCCTGTCGCGGGCCGGGGAGCGGGCCGGCCGCATCTTCGCCGATGTTGGGATGCAGCCGGTGCCGGAGTTCACCAGCGAGCCCGAGACGTACATGTTCCAGACGGTCAAGGGCTTCGAGGGTGGAGTCCTTCTGGTGGCCCACTTGGACGTCCCGGTCATAGACGGCGGCGTGCAGCAGGGCTACCGCCGGGATCCGGAGTGGCTCTACGGAGAGGGAGTCGGACGGTCGCGGGCATCGCTGGTGATGCTGGAGTACGCGCTGCGGGCGCTCCGCAGCACCCGAACCCTGCGCCGCGTACCGCTGGGTGTGCTGCTGTACAGCGACGAGGGCCGCGACGCGGCCCGCAGCCGGGCCATCATCGAGCAGGCCGCGGCCCGGGTCGAGCATGTGCTCGTGTGCCGGCCCGGCACCGTCGGCCACGGCATCGTCACCCAGCGGCGCGGCAGCCGCCGGTACGACCTGATCATCGAGGGTGAGAGGCTCGGCCCCGGCCAGGTGGGGCGCCGCCGGCCCGTCGTGCGCTGGGCCTGCGAGAAGGTGGAGGCGATCGGCCAGCTCAGCGCGCCGCGCCGGCGCCTGTCCATCGCGGTGGTCGACATGAGGACCGAGCGCCACGCGATGTTCATGCCCCATCGGGTCGAGGTCTCGCTGATGATGTCGTACCTCAACCCGACCCACGCCGACGAGACCGAGGCCGCCATGCGCAAGGCCCTCGGCAGGGGCGGACCCAAATGGAGCCTCACCCGGCTCACCGACCGGCCGCCGATGGTGGATCGCCCGGCGAATCAGCCTCTGGTGGACGCCTTGGAGGCTGCGGCGACCAAGTGGGACATCGGTGTTGAGCGGGAGACGTCGGCATGGCCTTCGGTGGCCGGCCTCGTCGCCGAAGGCACAGCAGTCGTCTGCGGTGTCAGCCCGGCCATGAAGGACGGGGGAACACCCGACGAGGCCGTCCAGCGGATCAGCCTGGTGCAGCGCACGCTGCTGCTGACCGAGTACCTCATCGGCCGGATCGGGCGCTGACCGGGTGACCCCACCCGAGGCACAGCCAACCGGCGCGCCACCGCCGCATCCGGGAGCCCTTCGGCCGCGACCGAAGCGA
This sequence comes from Candidatus Aldehydirespirator sp., assembly GCA_965220645.1. Lineage (GTDB taxonomy): Bacteria > Actinomycetota > Acidimicrobiia > Acidimicrobiales > Aldehydirespiratoraceae > Aldehydirespirator. The sequence continues at coordinate 894,762 of OZ244836.1, forward strand.
CGCCGGGCGACGGAGGTGGATACGGACCTGCTGGAGCTGTCCGACTCCCGCATCCACGAACCACAGCGGGTAGCCGCTTCCGAGCACGGCATGGTGAGCACGGCCCACTACTCGGCCACCGCCGCCGGCGTGAGGATGCTCGAGCAGGGGGGAAACGCCGTGGACGCCGCGGTGGCGGCCGCGCTGGCTCTGGGGGTGTGCGAGCCCGCCGCGTCGGGACTGGGCGGCCAGACGATGATGCTCATCCATCTCCGGACCTCCGACACCACGGTTGCGGTTGACGGATCGTCGCGGGCTCCGCACCGAGCCGTGATCGACAGCTTCGCCAACCTCCGAGCCGACAGCAGGCGCGGACACCTGGCCACCACCGTCCCGAGCTCTGGAGCCACGTACGCCCATGTGCTGGAGAGCTACGGGCGCCTCGATTGGGCGACGGTGATCGAGCCGGCCGTCGTGCTGGCCGCCGACGGATACGAGATCAGCCTGCTGCAGCACCGGCTCACCAAGCGGGAGCGCAGACACTTGCGGGCCCACTCGGCGGGGTCGCTCTTCCTGCAGGACGGTCGACGGGTGCGCCGGGCTGGAACGAGGTTCGTCCAGCCCGCGCTGGCCGGGACTCTCCGCCGCCTGGCCGAGCAGGGCTACGAGGACTTCTACCTTGGCGAGACCGCCCGGCTGATCCACGCCGACATGGAGACCAACGGAGGGATCATTCGCGAGGACGACCTGGCCCAGGTACCTGTGCCCATCGAGCGCGAGCCGCTGTCGGGACGGCTCGGCCGCGATCAGGTGCTCACGATGCCGCTGCCGGGGGCGGGGCGCACCCTGCTGGAGATGCTCAACATCCACCAGAGCCTTCCCCGTGAATTGCAGGACATCGACACCGCTGACGGAGCGGTGTGCCTGGCCGAGACCATCCGGCAGGCGCTGATCGATCGCCAGGGTCGCCCTTTCGACCCGAACCTGTACTCGCAGGTCTCCGACAAGCAGATGCTGAACCGGGGTTACGCCCGGGGGGTGGCCCGCCGGATAGCGGGGGTCCACACCCGCGGCGAGACCACCCACCTGTCGGTGATGGACCGCGACCGCAACGTGGTGGCGCTCACGCAGTCGATCGAGAACGTCTACGGCTCGTGCGCGGCGTCGCCGCAACTGGGGTTCCTCTACAACAACTACATGAGCGCGTTCAACTACGAGGACCCCTCGCACCCCTACTACCTGCGGCCCAACGCAGTTCCGTGGGCCAGCGTGGCCCCGACGATCGTCTTCAGGGGCGGCGTGCCGTGGCTGGCGATCGGCTCGCCGGGAAGCGAGCGGATACCGCCGACGGTCCTTCAAGTGCTGCTTCGCCTCCGGGAGTCCTCGCCGCTGGCCGCGGTGGCCGCCCCCCGGATCCACTGCTCGCTCGAGGGCGTAGTCTCGGCCGAGGCGTCGCGCATCCCGACCGACGTGCTGAACGCTCTGGAGGGTGCTGGCTTCGAGCTGAACCGCCGGGAGCCCTACTCCTTCTACATGGGCTGCGTGCAGATGGTCATGGCCGACGGCGACCGCTTGGTGGGGGTGGCCGATCCCCGAAGGGACGGCGCGGCCGCGGGCCCGGACTCGATTCCGGCGACGGTGTAGTGATGCTGCCGCTGCTGGTCTCGGTTCCCCACGCCGGTCTGTGGATCCCGCCCGAGTTCGAGCCGATTTGCGCGCTGACGCCGGCGGAGGTCGCAACCGACGGCGACGGTGGCGCGGCTGAGATCTACGCCATCGAAGCCGAGGTCGGGGCCCTCGTCACCACCGAAGTGGCCCGGGCCATCGTCGACATGAACAGGTCTCGGGGCAACCGCAAGGCCGACGGAGTGGTCAAGACCCACACCTCGTTCAAGGTCGAGGTCTGGAAACGCCCACTCTCCGAAGCGGAGATCGAGGGCCTTCTCGACGCCTACCACGCCCCCTACCACGAGCGACTGACCGAGCTGGGGCGCTCCGGCGAGTGGGTCCTGGGCGTCGACTGCCACACGATGGCCGCCACGGGACCACCGCTCGGCCCCGACCCGGGTACCGAACGGCCGTGGGTGTGTCTGAGCCACGGCGACGGGACCTGCCCGCAAGAATGGATCGACACCCTTGGAGAGTGCTTCCAGGAGCAGCTCGAGGGACCGGTCACCATCAACGACCCCTTCGGCGGTGGCTACATCTCCCGCTCTCACGCAACCGAGATGCCCTGGGTCCAGATCGAGCTGTCCCGAGCCCCCTTCATGCCCAACGAGGACAAGCGCCACACCGTGCTAACCGCGCTGCAACGCTGGGCACAACGCCACACTTGATGACTGCGGGCCAGCGGCTGCGGCTAGTTGGCCGGGTTGGCTATGCGGTAGCCGGCTCCGGGCACGGTGACGATGTAGGCGGGCTCGGTCGCGCTGTCGCCGAGCTTGCGGCGCAGTCTCTTGATGGCGCTGCGCAGCATCCCCGGGTCCGGTGACGATGTCGACCGCCACACTCGGTGCATCAACTCGTCGTGGCTGAGGACGCGCCCGGCGTTCTGTGACAACTCGCGCAGCAGTTGGAAGTCGGTGCGCGACAGTGCCACCGATCGGCCGGCCACCGTCACGGTGCGAGCGGAGTAGTCGATAATGAGTTCACCGACCGTGAACGGCTCGCCCGGCTGGGCCGGGTCGGGTGTCGTGCGCTGGTGCAGGACGGCCGCGACTCTCGCGGCAAGCTCGGTCGGCGAGAAGGGCTTGACGATGTAGTCCGCCGCAGCGGTGTTGATCGCATTGACGATGGCTTCGTGCTGGCCGTATGCGGCCAGCACGATCACTGGCCCATCGAACCGGGATCGAAGCGCGGTGAGCGGGTCGACGCCGCCTGCGGCTCCGACTGTGAGACTGGCCAACACTAGATCGAAGGGGTCTTGGGTCGACTCCGACAGCGCCCTCTCAACGTCGACGGCAACGGTGACGCCGTAACCGGCCTTGGTCAGGGTGTCGTGGATGTAGCGCTGCGTCAGCGGGTCATCCTCGATCACCGCGATTCGGGCCGTTTGGTCCCGCGGCCGCGCCTGGTGCCGCCGCGTGGCCGGGATGCGGGCGCTGGGCCTCGCCAGCGGCAGCGTGAACGCGTACCGGGTCTCCGAGGCGTCCCGGTCGGTCTCGGCCCAGATACGTCCGCCATGTGCCTCGATGATGCCCTTGCACACCGCGAGACCCAGCTCAAAGCCGAAGCCCGCTCCGCTGCTGTCGATGCCGTTGGCGGACGTTCCTCGGCGGGCCAGCGAGGTCCGGTCAAAGAGAGGTGCCAGGCTCTCGGTCGAGGGACCGCAACTGGGATCGATGACCGCCATTTGCACGTAGCCGTGCTGGCGTCGAACGACGATGCGCAGAGGTGCCGAACCATTGGACAGCCTCGAAGCGGCCGCCACGAGGGTGTCGATCACATACATGATGCGCCTCCGGTCGGCCATCACCAGCGGCAGGCCTGAAGCGACATCGACCGTGACCCGCTTGTATTCGTTGGCGTCCAGGAAGGCTTCCACGGCCCTGTCGATGAGTCGGTCCACCTCCGCGGGCTCGACGGTGATGGGCAGCGTGCCGGTCTCGATCCGGGCCACGTCGACGAGCTCGCCGATCAGGTCTCGCATGCGGTCTGCTTGTGCCGCGATGATCCGAACCAACTGTGTGGTCTCTGCCGGGTCGAGCGTTGAGAGCGATTCCAGCAGCGTGGCCGCGGAGCCCTTCACCGCGACGAGCGGGGCTCGCAACTCCTCGCTGACTAGACCCAACAGGTCCGCTCGGAGCCGTTCGAGCTCCTCGAGGGGGGTCATGTCCTGCAGAGTGACCACGAAGGACTCGACGGCGCCGTTCTCCGAGTAGATCGGGGTTGCGTTAGCCAGCACGCTGATCGATCCCCCCTCAGGTCCAGCCAGGAAGATCTTCTCGGCTCGCACCGTCTCGCCCGAGGCCAAGGACAGAGGAAGCGCGTCTTCGGCGAGTGACAGCTCACGCCCGTCAGCCCGCCGGAGGGTGATCATTCCCAGAAGTCGCTCGTCCGGCTGACCGGGCCTTGACAACTCGCCGGCGATCCGCATCATCTCCCGGTTGACCTTGATCAGACTGCCCGTCCGGGCGTCGAGCACGGCGACCCCCACCGAGGAGGTGTCGATCAGCGTCTCGAGGTCCGCCCGGGCCCGCTGCTCCTCGCGGTACCGGCGAGCATTGGTGATGACGAGCGCCGCCTGGGAAGCGAACATCGCCAGCGTCGCGGCGTCCTCTTCGTCGAATTCGGGACCCGGGGGTCCTTTGGAGAGAAAGATGCAGCCCACCACCTCGCCTCTTGTGCGGATGGGAGCCGCCAGGTACGAGTTGGCCGCCAAGGGATGGTGGAACTCCGGCAGTCCCAGCGAACCGAAGTACGCGGCCAGGTCCGGGACCCTCAGCGGTTCGCTGAGCCCGACGACATGCTCGAAGTACTCCGATCCGCCAGGCGTCTCGCTCACGACGCGATGCTCCTGCGGGGTCAGGCCAGAGCTGACGAAGCGCCTGAACTCTTCGGCCTCGTCGAGGATGACGATGCCCCCGATGTGTGCGCCGGTCAGGTCGCGAGCATTGTCGATCACAACTCTGAGCACGTTGTCGAACTCGAGGCTCTCGTTGATGTCCAGGCTCGCTCGGCTCATCCTGAGCATCCGGTCGCGCAGCCTGTCGAGCTGTGCCTGTAGCGCCTCGATACTTGCTTGGGGGCTTTCACCGGTCAATCTGCACGTCTCCCTCGGTGTCCAGCGGTCGGAGCCGATGACACACTAATGCTATGACCGGCCCAACTTGACCGATAACAGCAAATATGTGTCATATTGTCAGGGCTCCTCGTCGAGTAGGGTCTCGTATGTCATGCAATTGCCATGTGAGGCCGAGATCTGTCATCTATGTGACACATCTCGGTAGAGGCGCCGGAACGACTCCGGCCATTCAGGCGAAGTTGAAGCGCATGCGCTGCGACACGGGAGACCAGCGGTGACGGTTCGGACAACACGAGAAGAACTCCTGGCCCTCTTCGCAGTCTCGCGCTTCGGCGTCTGCGCGCTGGCGTCCGATGGCCGGTTCGTGTTCTGGAACCGAGCGGCCGAGCGGATCGCCGGCCTCGCGGCCGCGCATGTCCTCGGACGCCGGCACGACGAGATCGTCGTCTTGCCCGCAGGCCACCGCGCCGATGAGAATCTCTGCTGGAACGGGTTGGAAGGCCGCTACCGCGGCTGCGCCCCCCGTCCGGTGACGGCCTTGCTGCAATGCGGGAGCGGCGAGGAGAAACAGATCACGTTGACGCCGATCATCGTCGCCGACGATCCGGGTGACGACGCGCTGACGCTGTGGCTGTTCGACGCCCCCACTCTGGCCCAGGCGTTCTTTCCGGCCAGCCCGGCCGACCCCGAGACAGTCCCCGCAGCCGCACACGAGTCCGGCGTGACGAACTCCCACAATCTCACTCGACGCGAGATCGAGATCCTGCGACTGATCGCAGCCGGCACTGGCACCGAGCAGATCGCCTCGAGCCTCGCCATCAGCGTCCACACCGTAAGGAACCATGTACGCAGTCTGCGCGACAAACTGGATGCCAAGACCAAACTCGACGCGGTCATGACCGCGATGCGACACGGCCTGCTCTAACCACCCGCCCGGCAGCCGCGGGTGGTCCAAACGGGGGCCCGTCGACTTCGAGTCGCAACCGTCGCCGCAAGTGGCGCCGCGCGGGCCGGAGGGGCAGATCAAATGGCCCGACCCTGGTGCAGGGCGGTCAAACGCAGTGGGCAGAACTCCGGCCACGCGCAGCATCCCTGAGCCTACACAACTTTGCTATTCAATGCCATGTTCGTAGCAGAACCATAGTTCTCGCCTTGCTTGCTCAGTCCATAGCAACGGGACCGGCGCCGCCCGGGTCCCGAGTCTTGGATTGGGCCGGCCCAGCGGTCGGCGCACTCTTCCGTCCGCCGCTACGGTGCCGGCATGGACGCGGCACCGCTGGACAGCCGCGACGACCAAGCAGACCGCGGGGAACACGAACGCTCATGGCGGGCCGCTTCCGGCCTAATCGGCGTGCTGGTCGCCCTGATCGCCCTGCTCTGGCTGCTCAGCCTCACCAGCAACGACAGCCGCGAGGTCGACGGCCGGGACGCCGACCAGGTGGCCGAGGACCGCGTCGAGGCACCGACCACGACCTCCCCTCCGCAAGTGGCCGAAGCCGGCACCGAGGTCGTTGCTGAGGACGCAGCGCCCGAATCCGCCGCTTCCACTGGACCCTTCAGCGAGCTGGAGGGCCGGCTCATGTACTTGAGCGGCGGCAATGTGGCCCTGCTGGACCTGGCGACGGGAGCCGTGCAACAGGTGCGTGTTCAGCCGTCGGGGTCGGTGCTCGAACTCGCCGACCTGGACCTGCTCACCGACGGCAAGCGGACGGTAGGCCTGTCGTGGGCTGACGGTCCGCCTTCCGCGGTACTCGTCACGTCCGGCGCGGAGCTGGTGCCTTCGCCCCAGCCGCTCATCGACTTCTGGGTGATCAGCCGACCCGACGGGCCCGGCGGCACCATCCGTCTGAATGCCTGGCAGGACTATGGGGTCCTCACCGGCGAGCTCCAGGCGCCTCCGGGCTCGGAGGTGCTGGCGGCCCGAAACGCGGGCGTGCTCGTGACTTCGCCGGTGGGAAAGACCTTCCGCCCGACCTTCGCGGGCTTCGAGGTCGTGAGCGAACACCGTCTCCTGGCGGCAAGCGACCGACTGCAGGTTGAGCAGCGCTGCGATGAGCAGCTCTCGTGCACGGTGGTGGTCGTGGACGCCGCCACCAGCCGATCTACGGAGCTTCCTGAGGACTTCGTGGCCGAGCTGGCCGGCATCTCTGTGTCGCCCGACGGTCGCTGGCTGCTCAACGACACCAGCCCGGCGTGGCTCTTTGATCGCCAGACCGAACAGTTGCGCCTGCTGGACGGAGGCGGTTACGGCCGGCCCCTCTGGTCCGGCGACTCGACCTCCGTGGCCTGGCTGACCTCCGACCTTACGCCGACGCTGGTGGTCGCCCGACTCGACCCCTCCGGCGGTAGCCAGGACTGGTTCGCGGTCGAGTTGGCCGGGCTGGGCGCGGACCCCTCGCCCGGGTCGTCGTTCCTGCTCGACGCGACTCTCAGCCGGTAGCGAGTTCGGCCGCCCCGAAGATCACGCCGAAGCGCACGCACCAGATTGCCACCGTGGAGTAGCGGTCGAGGTCGAGCCCGACCGGGATCTCGTAGTTCTGGGCGCCGACGTTGCCCTTGAGGTCGCCGAGATCGACGAAGTCGTCGACGAAGTCTCGCACCGGCGCGTCAGGCGGCGCGGCCGACAGGTACACGTTCAGGTCAGGGCCGTTGTCGGTTCGGAAGTCCTCGAGTCGCAGGAAGCGCTGGCCGCTTCCGTCGCCGAGCACCATGGCGTCGCCCTCGGTGGGGTGTGAGCGGTCGATGAACGACCCGGCCGCCTCCACGACGATCTGCGGCTCTGTGGTCGCCGGCTCGGTCTCGGTGGGCTGGGTCTCCTCGGTGGGCTGGGTCTCCTCGGTGGGCTGGGTCTCCTCAGGGGGCTGGGTCTCCTCAGGGGGCTGAGTCACCTCGGCAGGCTCCGCTGGCTCGGACGCCTCGACTCCGGGCTTGGGAACCTGGGACGTCGCCGGTCCGGGCATCTCGGGCATGGGCTCGTCGACCTCATCCACCATCGGCATGTCCGCCTCAGCCATGGCCTTGTTCATGTCGTCGGCCATCTCCGGGGTCGTCTCGTCACCCTCCATGCCCGACGGGGCCGGGCCTGCGGTGAAGAACGGGAGAGCCTCGTCCACCTCATCGTCAACGAAGTAGGTCTGGAACGCGAAGAAGCCGAAGAACAGCCAGGCTCCCACCCCAGCCAGAACGACGGCACTCGGAAGCGCCCAACGCCAATGCCTTTGAATCCATGACCTCATCACATCAACGTATCGCCGCCGCAAGCCGAACCTTTCGGAATTCCCGAGGGCGCGACGGGCCTGGCGACCTGCCGATCGCGCTCCCTCCGATAGCTTCGTGCCCGTGGGCGCGCAAGCCATTTGGGTGAACGGATGCATGGTTGCGCCCGACCGCCCGCATCTGCGGGCCGACGACCACGGTGTGATCGTGGGCGACGGCGTCTTCGAGACGCTGCTCGTGGTGTCCAACGGCACCAAGGTGACCGCCTTCGCCGTGCGGCGCCATCTCGACCGGCTCCGCCGCTCCGCCCGAGCGCTCGGGTTCGAATGTCCCTATCCGGACGAGGATCTGAGAGCCGCCATCGCCCAGTGCCTGGACGTCGCTCCCGGTGCCGGGGTGGTGCGGATCACCGTGACCAGCGGCGGCGGGGTCTTGGGCTCCAGCCGGGGGGAGGGGCCGGGCTCGACGATCGTGATGGCCGGGAACCGGCCGCCGCACTACCCGCCCGGCACCGCGGTGGCGGTGGTGCCCTTCGCCCGCAACGAGCGCGGTGCCATGGCCGGGGTCAAGACCACCTCCTACGCCGAGAACGTGCTGGCGCTGGACATGGCCCGCCGGCGGGGCGCGTCGGAGGCGATCTTCGCCGACACCCAGGGCCGGGTGAGCGAGGGCACGGGGGCGAACATCTTCTGGTCGGACGGCGAGCGGCTGCACACGTCGCCCCTGGACACCGGTTGCCTGGCCGGCGTCACCCGCGGGCTGATCATGGAGCGGATGGACGTGGCCGAGACTCACCTGTCGGTGGAGGAACTGCTGATGGTGCCCGAGGCGTTTCTGGCCTCGAGCACCCGCACTGTCCAGTCGATCGCACGCATCGACGACACCGACTTGCCGGTGGTGGACGGCCACCTGACCGCGGCCGCGGCCGCAGCCATGACCGAGCTGATGGCCACCAACATCGACCCGTGACCCATCGACCCGTGTCCCAGCCATCGCACGACCCGTGACCCATCGACCCGTGTCCCAGCCATCGCACGATCCGCCGGGCGCGGTGACCGACGACGGTCTCATGGAACTGGCCTTGGCCGAGGCCCGGTCCGCATCCGCGCACGGTGACGTGCCCGTGGGCGCGGTGGTGTGGCACGACGGAGATGTGGTCGCCAGCCGCCACAACGAGCGGGAGCGCACCGGCGATCCCACCGCCCACGCTGAGATGCTGGCCCTGCGGGATGCCGCGGCCCGCCTGGGCGGCTGGCGCCTGGACGGGGCCACGGTGGCTGTGACCCTGGAGCCTTGCCCCATGTGCGCGGGCGCCCTTCAGCAGGCCCGGGTGGGCCGGGTCGTGTTCGGTGCCGACGACCCCAAGGCCGGGGCCCTCGGCTCGCTCTACAACGTCGGTGCCGATCCCCGGCTCAACCACGAGTTCGACGTGGTGCCGGGCGTGCGGGCCGCCGAGTGCGCCGCCCTGCTGCAGGAGTTCTTCTCAGGGCTGCGAGGAGCGGCTATCGATACCGCAGTCGAGTCGGAGGGCCGCCGGTAGCCTCAGCGGCGGAGAGTTGCCAGAGCGGACGAATGGGGCGGCCTCGAAAGCCGTTGTGGCCTCCGGGTCACCATGGGTTCGAATCCCATACTCTCCGCCACTCAACACTAGGCGCTTGCTGCGACAGCGTTCCTGTGCGTTCCTCGTTGTTGAGTGCCGGCGTTCGTGGTCCCGCGTCGGGGCGGGGGTGGTGGTGTCGGCGGTCGTTCGGGCTCCATTGTTGGCGGAGGTGCGTTCCTGGGGTCCGTGAGGGGCTTGTGGCCGCCACACGTTTGCACTGAAGTGCCCGGTGAGGTCAACAAGGGTGCGAACGCGGCCACGATGACGGCCGACGCGCCGTTTCTGGAGCCGTCCGCGGCCCGAGGAACGCACAGGAACGCACCGAAGCGCTGAGGAACGCACCGAAGCGCTGAGGAACGGTCGCGATCGCGCGGGCGCGCGAACGTCGCATGTGTCGCTTCCCGTGACCCAGGCCTGTGGAGGCCGACGGCGCTGTCGCTGGCAAATGGCAGGGCCGGCTTGCGGGCTGTGTGATGCTCACGGAACCGCTGTGTGCGCCAGACCGGGCACCCGCGCAGCTCGGGGATCCCTGACCCTTTGGCTCAGGCCCTGGTCCCCTCGCGGCCGCACAACTAGCAGCAGTACACTCGATGCATGAGCAACAGGCCACGGCTCCCAGGGCCCGTCTCGCTCCTCAAGGATTCGGGGGACCCGGCGCAGTTCGAAGGCGTTGCGTCAATGATCGAGCCTCCGACGCGGTTGTTGCGGGCCTGTGACCTGCCTGAGTGGATCGCCCGCGACGACGGCCGGGGCAGGGTCGTGGCGGTGCGCCAGTTCGTCAAGGACTGGGCAGCTTCTGATGCGCTGCGACGCGAGCAGATGATCGCTGACGCGCCCCGGCGGTGGCGGTGGTGGCATCGTGTCGGGCCGCGGCGTTTCGATATCGCCAAGATCTCCGCGGTTGTGCACAGCCTGTGTGACCGCGACGGCGTTGAGCTGCCGGGGTGGGTGCGGCGCCATCGCGCCAGCCGGCCGGTCCCATTGACCGACGGGCGCCTGAAGGCGACGCCGTGGACAAAACAGCTGATGGCCGAGGCGCCGGAGGCCTGCGCGGCACACAATGTCTGGTTCGACGCTCGCAGCCTCGACGACTACCGGGTGCATGGCTTCCGCTGAGCCCGACACCCCAGCTGCGTTCGACGCGACGCAGATGCTGGGCTATCTCGCCGAGGTCGATGAACTGCTGGTCAAAGCAGGAACGACCCACGAACTGCATCTGTATGTCGCCGGCGGTGCGGTGATCGCGGCCAAGACGGACTCGAGGCTCACCGGCGATGTCGATGTCGTCTCTGAGGGTATGACGCCACAGCTGCGGGCCGCGGTCGAAGAAGTGAGCAAACGCCATCGCGGTCTGAGGCCCGACTGGCTCAACGACGGCGCCAAACTCAAACGCGTCAACGTTCCGTTGGAGCCCGAGCGCATCTTCACCGGGCGCCGCCTCATCGTGGACTCCGCCGGAGACCGCTATGTGCTCGCCATGAAGCTCATCAGCCATCGCCAGGTTGACGAGGCCGACTGCGAGATGCTCATCCGTTCACTCGGCATCACCAGCCAGGCCGAACTGCTGGACCTGATCGAACAGGCCATACCCGCGCAACACCGAAGCCCCGCTGCGGCGTACTTCGCCGCCGACCGGCTCGACAATGCGTACCGCTCCAGACGAGGACTCCGACGATCCGGTGGAGGCCTGTCCTTGTAGACGAGCCCCACAGCGCCGCGGGGCTCAGCAAGCCGCCGTCCACAAGGAATCAGGATTGCGAAGAACTGGAGTGCACGTGAGCGACGCCCCATCGGACAAGACAGGCGAGACCACCGGCAGCGTCAAAGGCTCAGCTGGGGAGAAGCTGAGCGTGTTCAGCATGGCGCTGTGGGGACCCGACGGGCCACCCGAGGGCGTGTTGGGCAGAAGCGATCGGTGGTCGTGTTGTGCCGAGGACGATGGGCACGACGACGACTGCTGGGGACATGTCTCACCCATCAGGGAGCCGGTGGCTATCCCGCCGCCGAACATGCTCATTTCGCGACAAGAAATGCAGGCAATCGCCATGGGGTACGCGCCTATGGGCATGGCCGACAGGTGGCTTGCGTTCATGGAGGACGACCTCCTGTTCTTCCACCGGAGTTGGACGGGCCACGGCATCTACGAAGCGACCTTTGTGGCCGCTGAAACGTGTCAAGTCCCGGTACCCGTGTGTCAAGTCCCGGTACCCTGTCAAGTCCCGGTACCTGTCAAGTCCCGGTACCCGTGTTGTCTGCCTACCTTGACGATATATGAAGTAATAATCCAAACTGGTGCTTTAGAACAGCAGGTCAAAGTGATTTCTTGTGTGGTCAGACGCGGAGGGTGTGGGATTTGAACCCACGGAGGCTCTCGCCTCACACGCTTTCCAAGCGTGCCCATTCGGCCGCTCTGGCAACCCTCCCCGATCCCCGTAGCTGCAGGTTCGGACCCGCGAGGGTATCGTGAGCGCGTCAGCGCCCGTTTCGGGGTGTGACGGCCGGGTCCTGTGCAACGGGCGCCTGTGAACCGGGTCAGGGCCGGAAGGCAGCAGCTCTCAGCAGTTCCGCCTGGGTGCCGCAGACAGCCTGGCCGTCACTCCCGGGAGCGGGCGCCGGCGCGGCCGCCGGCGGGGGAGGGGAATGATCGGATCCGGACCGCGGCCGACAGAGTCCACGTCTAGAGTCCTCCCCGGTGGCCTACCAGTCTCTCTACCGGCGCTACCGGCCCCAGAAGTTCTCAGAGATCAAGGGCCAGGACCACGTTGTCCGGGCCCTGCAGACAGCCGTGCGCGAGGACAAAGTCGGCCACGCCTATCTGCTGCACGGCCCCCGGGGCAGCGGCAAGACTTCCACCGCCCGGGTGCTGGCCAAGGCGCTGAACTGCACCGACCTCGGCGACGACGGCGAGCCCTGCTGCGCGTGCGAGTCCTGCCTGTCGATCCAGGCGGGCCGCTCGTTCGATCTTCAAGAGCTCGATGCCGCCTCCAACAACAAGGTTGACGACATGCGGAGCCTCCTCGAGCGCGTCAACCTGACATCGCCGGGCCGGTCCAAGGTGTACCTGCTCGACGAGGTCCACATGCTCACCGCCGGCGCCGAGAACGCGCTGCTCAAGACCTTGGAGGAGCCCCCCGACCATGTGACATGGGTGCTGGCCACCACCGAGCCCCACAAGGTGGTGCACACCGTCCGCAGCCGCTGCCAGGTGTTCGAGCTGGGACTGATCGACGCGGAGATCATGTCCGACCACCTCCGGTACGTCGCCGGTGACGCTGAGCTGAACGTGGACGACGAAGCCATCGACGATGCAGTGGCCGCAGGCGGCGGATCGGTGCGCGACACCCTGACTGCGCTGGAGCGGATCGTTTCCGGCGGCGGGACCACGAAGCTCGACGCCTCTACCGACGCGATTCTCGCCGCGCTGGCCGAACACGACCGGGCCGCCGCGTTGTCTGCGGTGGGAGACGCCGTGGGCCGGGGACGCGATCCCCGCACGATCGGCGAGATGGCGCTGGCCGGGCTGCGCGACGCCTTCCTCACCGTGATGGGCGATCCCCCGCCCCGGATGTCGGAACATGAGCGGGGCAGGGCTGCCGATCTCGCCGGTCGTATGGCGCCGGCCGCCATCACCCGGGCGCTGGAGACGCTGGGTCGGGCCCTCATCGACATGCGGCAGGCGCCGGACCCGAGAATCGACCTGGAGGTGGCGCTGATGCGGCTCTGCCGCCCCGACGAGGACCGGTCCCTCGAGGCACTGGCTCAGCGAGTCCGGCAACTAGAGGCCCGTCTGGACGGCTCGGCGGCTTCTTCGGCTCCGGGATCGGTACCCCCGCCCCCCGCACCCGCGTCCCCGACAGCTCTGCCCCCCGCACCCGCCTCCCCGGCACCCGCTTCCCCGGCACCCGCTTCCCCGGTACCCGCTTCCCCGGTACCCACCTCCCCGGTACCCGCTTCCCCGGTACCCGCCTCCGCGGCACCCGCTTCCCCGGTACCCGCCTCCGCGGCACCCGCTTCCCCGGCACCCGCCTCCGCGGCACCCGCCTCCGCGGTTCATCCCCAACCGCCACCGCCGGAGATGGCTGAGGCGACGTCGGCCCCTGCGACTCGGCCGCCCTCCTCCGGTCGTCCAGCTGAGGCGGCCAGGAGAGCCTTGTCCCAGCATCGATCCGCAGCCGCGGCGAGACGGGGCGTTACCGCGCCGGCTCCATCGCCGGCGTCCACGCCTGGACCCGACGCCCCGCCACCCCCCGTGCCGGTGCCCGACCTGGCGGCGATGCACCCCAAGACGCCTACCGAGGTGGTGGAGTGGGCTCGTCGACACCTGGGCCTCGACCGGGCGCACGTCGTGGCCAGGGCAGTGGACCTTCAGCCCGACCAGGAACGTCGGCGCGATCCCGCGCAGCTTCAAGCTCTCTGGCAGGACCTCGTGGCCCATGCGGCCAAAGCAGTCCCTGACGAAGAGGACGACGCGCTGCCCGAGGAAGTAGAGCTCGGCGCGCCGCCGGAGGACGAAGAGGTCGATGCGCCGCCCGAGGACCAGGAGATTGTTGACGGCTTCGATCTCGCCGATCTGGATGACCTGGCTGAAGCGCCCAGCCACGCTCACGACATCGAGCAGAAGATCAAGGCCACGTTCCCCGGGGCGGAGCTCACGCTGCTGCCCGAACCCACCGACGACACCGTCGCCGGCGAGGCGTAGCGAGAGGCCGGGATGAGCTACTCGAGGGCGGTTCAGGAGCTGATCGATCAGCTCGGACGGCTGCCCGGCATCGGGCCCAAGTCAGCTCAGCGCGTGGCGTTCCACCTGCTGAGGTCGCCGGCCGAAGACGCCAATCGACTGGCCCGGGCGATCTCCGACGCCAAGGAGCAGGTGTCGTACTGCCCTCGCTGCTTCAACTTGGCCGAGCGGGGCGGCGAATGCGCGGTCTGTGTCGATCCCAGGCGGGACCAGAGATTCGTCTGTGTCGTGGAGGACGCCCAGGACGTGGTGGCGGTCGAGCGCACCGGCGAGTTCCATGGTCGCTACCACGTGCTTCAGGGAGCCTTCAGTCCGATCGACGGCATTGGCGTCGACCAGCTTCGCGTCAAGGAGCTGCTGGCCCGGGTGGCCGACGAGGGCATCGAGGAGGTGATCGTGGCCACCAACCCCAATCTGGAGGGGGAGGCCACCGCGATGCTGGTCCACAAGTACCTCAAGCCCGCCGGGGTGCAGGTGACCCGCATCGCCAGTGGCCTGCCCGTGGGCGGCGACCTGGAGTACGCCGACGAGCTCACCCTGGGGCGGGCCTTCGAGGGTCGCCGGTCACTCGACGGAGCCTGAGTCTCGGTCATCGTGAGCCAACTGGGGCCGGCCGGTAGATTGCGGTGATGCTCACCGAGATCGACCACGTTGCCATCGCGGTCCGCGATCTGGACGCTGCGATCGATTGGTACCGCAACGCTCTGGGAGCAGAGGTCGAGCACCGCGAGGTGGTGGAGCACGACGGAGTCGAGGAAGCCCTGCTCGCGGTGGCCGAGAGTTATGTGCAGCTCATCGCGGCCACCCGGGACGACTCGCCCGTGGCCAAGTTCCTCGACAAGCGAGGCGAGGGTCTGCACCATGTGGGCTACCGGGTGGACGACTGCGAGACCGCGCTGGCCGCGATGGTGAAGGCCGGGGCAACGCCCATCGACCAGGCGCCGAGGCCGGGCAGTCGCAACACCACCATCGCGTTCATTCACCCCAAGGGCTCCTTCGGCACCCTTATCGAACTGGTCGAGGAGTAGCGAGGTCGAGCTGGTGCGTGTGCACCTCGTGGACGGCACGTACGAGCTCTTTCGCTTCCACTACGCCAGGTCGAACCGCGACCCGCGGCGGGGCGCTCAGCGGGGCGTGCTCAACTCGATGCTCGACATGGTGGCCGAGGGCGCCACCCACATCGGTATCGCCACCGACCACGTCATCGAGTCATTCCGCAACGAGATGCTGGCCGGCTACAAGGACGGCAGCGGCGTGGACCCCGACCTCAAAGCCCAATTCCCGGAGCTGGAGGAGCTGCTGGAGCTGGCCGGCTTCGCGGTGTGGCCGCAGGTCGAGCACGAGGCCGACGACGGGCTGGCTTCGGCCGCGGCGGTGGCCGCGAGCGACCCGCGCGTGGATCAGGTGGTGATCTGCACGCCGGACAAGGACCTGGCCCAATGTGTCACCGCCGACGGCCGGGTGGTGCAGTACGACCGCCGCCAGCGCGTGTTCTACGACCACGCCGGGGTAGTGGACAAGTTCGGCGTGCCGCCCGCCTCGATCCCCGACTATCTGGGCCTCGTGGGCGACTCCGCCGACGGGTTCCCGGGTTTGCCCGGCTGGGGGGCGAAGTCGGCGGCCACGCTGCTGGCCCGGTACGGCCATATCACCTCCATCCCCTTCGATGTCGCCGACTGGGACGTCGAGGTGCGGGGCGCGGCCAAGCTCGCGGCTGCCCTGCGGCATGGCTTCGAGGACGCCCTGCTGTACCGCCGGATCGCCACCGTCGAGTTGGGCGCCCCGGTGTCGGCCACCGTCGACGAGATGGAGTGGCGAGGACCCGTCGCCGGATTCGGCGAGCGCTGCGCCGAGCTGGCGGCCGAGCGCCTGGCGGCCCGAGCCCACCAACTGGCACCTCAATAGGACGGCCTGTCCGGCCGGCGGGTCCTGTCGCCGGCGCGCCCCGGCGGCGCGAGCGCCGCCATTGCTTGCCCCGACGCCACCCCCCGGCCTGGCTGGTTGCGGGCCGGCTATGGCTCGACGTGCTGGTGCTCAGGCGGAGAGGACTTCGCTCAGGCCTATGGCTGTAGGGACCTCGACCTGGTCGAAGTCGCAGGACTCAACGGTGCGGTCGGGACGCCAGCGCACGAAACGGGTGGTGCCCCGGAAGCGGCCGTTCAACATGGCCTCGTACTTGACCTCGGCGACCAGTTCGAGCCGCAGGGGCACCCAAGGCTGCTGCTGGCGCTGGCCGGACCAGCGGTTGGGGGTGCCGGGCATCACCGCGCCCTCGTGGTGGGCTGCGGGATCCATCCATTCCGCCCAGGGGTGGTCGCGGGGGTTGTCCATCACGTGGGGTCTCAGCTCGTCGAGCAGCTCGCGGCGGCGCTGGGCGGTGAAGCTGGCGGCCACCCCGCAGTGGTGCAGGTTGCCGGAGTCGTCGTGCAGCCCCACCACCAGCGAGCCCACCCCCTCGCCGTCGACGTGCATCCGGAAGCCGGCCACCGCCACATCGACGGTGCGGGTGTGCTTGACCTTGAACTGGGACCGCTTGTTGGGCTCGTAGGTCCCGTCCCGGGGCTTGGCGATGAGGCCGTCGAGCCCCGCGCCCTCGAAGCGCTCGTACCAATCCCGGGCCAGGGTCCGGTCGAGAGTGGAGGGGGCCAGGTGGACGGGGGCCTCGAAAGCCCCTGCCATCGCCTCCAGCACGGCGCGCCGGTCGCGGAACGGCTCGGCCATGAGATCGGCATCGGCCGCGGCCAACACGTCGAAGGCGACGAACTCTGCCGGGGTCTCGCCCGCCAGCCGGTTGATCCGGCTCTCAGCGGGATGGATCCGCTGCTGGAGCGCGTCGAATCCGAGCCGGTCGTCGATGGGCACGATTATCTCGCCGTCGACCACCGCCCGGGGGGGCAGCGCCGCCTTCAGCGGCTCGATCAGCTCGGGGAAGTAGCGGGTCAGGGGGCGCTCATTGCGGCTGCCCAGCTCCACCTCGTCGGCGTCGCGGAACACAATGCAGCGGAAGCCGTCCCACTTCGGCTCGAAGGCCAGGTCGCCGTCGGGGATCCCGCTGACTGCCTTGGCCAGCATCGGCTTCACCGGCGGCATCACAGGCAGGTCCATGGCCGCGATCCTACGACTCACCCCGGACGGCGGGCCATCGCCGCTGAACGTCTGCCTACCATGCCTGCCATGAGCACAGAGATCCGTCCCTTCACCGTCTCAGTGGCCGACGCCGAGATCGATGATCTCAAGGCCCGTCTGGCCCGCACCCGCTGGCCGGAGGCAGAGCTAGTCGACGACTGGACGCAGGGGATCCCCATCGCGTACCTGCGGGAGGTGTGCGAGTACTGGGCCGACAGCTACGACTGGCGGCGCTGCGAGGACGCCATCAACTCCCGGCCCAACTTCATCACCAACATCGACGGGCTCGACATCCACTTCCAGCACATCCGCTCGGCCCACGACGACGCCCTGCCCATGATCGTCACCCACGGCTGGCCCGGCTCGGTGCTGGAGTTCGTCAAGATCATCGAACCGCTTGTCGATCCGACTGCCCACGGCGGAGGTGAGGGAGACGCCTTCCACCTGGTGCTGCCGTCGCTGCCCGGCTACGGGTTCAGCGCCAAGCCGTCGGCACCGGGCACCGGCGTGGAGCGCATCGCGGCCATGTGGGACGAACTGATGGGCCGGCTCGGCTACGACAGCTATGTCGCTCAGGGCGGCGACTGGGGATCGGCGGTCACCACCCACATCGGGATGCAGAACCTCGGGCGGTGCCGGGCCATCCACACCAACATGCCGGTGGCCGGGCCGAGCAAGGAGTCGATGGCCGATCTGACGGCCAAGGAGCAGGCCGCGCTGGAGTCGATGGGCTACTACGACAAGTGGGACTCGGGCTACTCGAAGCAGCAGTCGAGCCGACCGCAGACCATCGGCTACAGCCTGGTCGACTCACCGGTGGGTCTGGCCGCATGGATCCTCGAGAAATTCTGGTCGTGGAGCGACCGCAGCGCCCACCCCGAGGACTACTTCACCCGCGACGAGCTGCTCGACAACGTGTCGCTGTACTGGTTCACCGCTACCGGGGCGTCGGCGGCCCGGCTGTACTGGGAGAGCTTCGCCAGTTTCGCGGGTGGCGAGGTGGACATACCCACCGGGTGCAGCATCTTTCCCAACGAGATCTTCCGGGCCAGCCGCCGCTGGGCTGAGAAGCGCTACACCGACATCCGGTACTGGAACGAGCCCGAGGTGGGCGGGCACTTCGCGGCGTTCGAACAGCCCGAGCTGTTCGTGGCCGAGATGCGGGCCGCCTTCAAGTTCCTGGACTGACCGCGATCACGCGCACGTCGGGCTCGACGTCTTCGACGGCCTGGTTCCAGCGAAGACCGATGGCGCCGAAGCGGTGCCCATCGGTGGACATCCAGTTGCCGAAGCCGGGATCGGAGGCGGACACCACGATGCGCACCGAGCCGTCGGGCCCGTATCGAGCGGTGCGCTTGTTGACGGTGACCGGCAGGCGGCGGTAGTCGAGGCGCAGGTTGCTCGTTCCTGCACGAGGTCGCCGGCGGCCTTGAGGGCGTCGCAGAACTCGGCCCAGGTCCGTCCCGACACAACGTCGTCGCGCATCTCACTGTTGGACATCCCCCCATGCAATCACCTTCTTCAGGCCGCGACGACCCAGGGGGCCGGTCCGGGTCTTGCTGAATGGTGGTCACGACCATCGCCTCTGCAGAGGGGTATTCGGTGAACGCTGGGCGAAATCTTGGAACCGTGTCTCCTTCGCTGGCTACAGGGGTCGGGCTTGACAGGCTTATTTTCGTTCGCTAAACAAACATTTTCCGCTGCGTTCGCTGAGAGAGGGGGATTCGGTGCCGTTGCGGGTAGAGGCAAAGGCGGGACAGCAAGACACCCGCAGCACCAACCGCCGGCTGGTGCTGCAGGCGCTGTTGCGCTCGAACGGTCTCAGTCGTGCCGATCTGGTCCGGATGACCGGACTCGCGCCGGCGACGGTCTCAGCCCTGGTGGCCGACCTTCTCGCCGAGGGCCTTGCCGAAGAGCTCGGACGAGGGCCGGCCAAGGTCGGCAAGCCCTCCCAGCTGGTGGGGCTGAACGCCCGCTCACGGAACATCGTCTGCGTCGACTTGAGCGACAGCTCGGTGTTGAGGGCTGCCGTGATCGACTTGGCCGGCGAGATCATCCACAGGATCGAGCACCCGTTCCATGGCGTCACTGGCGAGAGAGCGCTTGCAATGACCGAAGAGGCCGTCGCCGAGGCGATCTCCGCGGCGCCAACACGGCTGCTCGGCATCGGCATTGGCACGCCGGGCGTGGTGACACCGGACGGCACCGTGGTCGAGGCCAGCAATTTCCGCTGGCTCGGCCTCGACGTAGCCAAGCGGCTGAACGATCGGTTCGGTCATGCGGTGCGGATCTCGAACGACGCCAACGCGGCCGCGCTGGCCGAATTCTCTTACGGATCGATCAGTCACAACCTGATGGTCATCAAGATCGGTAGCGGCGTGGGCTCAGGGATAGTTCTCAACGGCCAGCAGTACTACGGCGAGGGCTTCGCGGCCGGCGAGATCGGCCACATTACCGTGGAGGACGACGGCCCCAGATGCTCGTGCGGCAACCGGGGCTGCCTGGAGACTTTGGTCTCGGCTCCGCGGCTGGCTGCCGCTATCGCGGCCGGCGAGGATCCGCACCAGGTGGTGGCGGACGCCGGCCGGCGGCTGGGGCTTGCCCTGGCCGGAGCGGTGAGCGTGCTGGACATCCACGACATCGTGGTCTCGGGTTATGAGGTACCCCTCCCAGATGAGCTGTGCCGTGCCGCGCTGGCGTCACTGCGAGCGCGCACTCTTCCCGGCCTCGGTCGCTCGGTCAATCTGCGGCCGTCGAATCTCGGTGCGGACCTAGTCCTGCTCGGCGTCAGTGTCCTCGTGCTGAGCCAAGAGCTGGGGGTTGCCTGATGGGCGCCCCGCGACAGCAAGCGAAGCGAACAACGGCCGATGCCACACCGTCGCTTCGCACCAACACACAATCCCATCACGGGAGGGACCCAGGAGGTTAAGGACAATGGCAAAGCTAATGAGACTTCTTGCCGCGCTACTCGCGTTCGGGCTCATCGCCGCGAGTTGCGGCGATGACGACGACGGCGCGCAACCCGCGCCCGCAGAGCCTGAGGCGGCCGAACCAGCACCCGCCGAGCCCGAGGCAGCAGAGCCTGAGGCGGCCGAGCCCGAGCCAACGGTGGCTCCAGAGCCGGAAGTGGAAGAGGTAACGATCTCGATCGAGAGTTGGCGTTCGGATGATCAGGCGATCTGGGATGAACAGATCATTCCAGCGTTCGAGGCTGAGTATCCGCATATCAACGTGGTGTTCGCGCCCACGACGCCGCTGGAGTACCCGCCCGCGTTGCGGACTCGTCTGGAGGGCGGAGTAGCAGGCGACTTGATCACCTGCTTCCCCTTCGATCGTTCGCGGGAACTCTTCGAGGATGGTCATCTGGCACCGCTCAACGACCTGGATGGGATCGACAGCTTCGGTCCCTCCGCGCAGAATGCTTGGCTCTCCGCGGACGGGTCGACTCCGTACTGCGTACCGATCGCCTCGATCATTCAGGGCTTCTATTACAACGTAGAAGCCTTCGATGAGTTGGGGCTGAGCGTGCCCGAGACCGAGTCGGAACTCTTCGAGGTGTTGCAGGCGATCCTCGACGACGGCACGTATACGCCTATCGGGATTGGCCTGTCTGAGTGGGAGGCCGAGCACATCCTGTTCCAGAACCTTGGTGCGAACTATTGGAAGGGCGAAGAAGGACGTTTGGCCCTGATCAATGGCGAAGACAAGGTCACCGATCAGGAGTACGTCGACACCTTGGAGACCATGGCTCGCTTGGGTCCCTATATGCACCCCGGAGCTTCCGGCATCCCCTACCCGGACGGCAAGATCCTGTTCGAGACCGGTCAGGCCGCGATCTACCCCGGCGGATCTTGGGAGATCTCCGGCTTCGATGAGAACGCAGGCTTCGAGTTCAGCGCCTTCCGGACACCGCATCCGGACGCTCAGGACACGTGCTACATCGTCGATCACATCGACCTGGCGATTGGCCTGAATCCCGCATCCGCCAATGCCGAAGCCGCTCGCACGTTCCTGTCGTGGGTGGCGGCTCCTGAGTTCGCCGGCCTCTACACCGGCGCTTTGTCTGGCTTCTTCAGCCTGCAGGACACACCGGTCGAGTACGGCCATCCGGTTGCTCAGGAGTTCGTGTCGTGGCGTGAGGACTGCGAATCAGCCAATCGCACCGGCTACGAGGCCCTGGATTCGGGCGATCCCGAATTTCCCATAGAGCTGAGGGAAGTAAGCAATGCTGTCGTCCTCGGGAACATGACACCCGAAGACGGAGCACAGAGGCTGCAGGACGGCCTCGACTCCTGGTATACACCGGGAGGCTGACCCATAGACTGCTGGCTGATGACACGGCCTGCAGCACTTGGACAACTCGGTGACCGCCACTGAAGCGGTCGCCACCGAGGGACTCCCTCCAGGCGGGGGATCTGCCGATCGGCAGATCCCCCGCTCGGGGTCTACCACTCGCCGTAGGCGCAGGTGGGGGCCGATACTGGTATTCCTCGCGCCGGCGACAGTTATCTATTCGGTGTTCATGGTCTACCCGCTGCTGGATTCGCTGCGGCGGAGCTTCTTCGACGATGATGGCAACTTCGCCGGGCTGGACAACTACAACACTCTCTTCGGGAATCCGACCTTCGCGGATCGTTTCTGGGATGCACTGGGCCACAACTTCCAGTTCTTTGCGTTCCACATGGTTCTGCAGAACCCGATCGGTCTGTTGCTCGCCGTACTGCTGACGGTTCAGAGTGTCCGAGGCCTCAATATCTACCGGACGCTGGTCTTCTTGCCCACAACTCTGTCGGTGGTCATCGTCGGCTTCATATGGAGACTCATCTTGAGCCCGATATGGGGAGTCACTGAGACAATAGGCTTGGACACGCCGCTACTGGGCGAACGCCGCACGGTGCTTCCGACACTGTCACTGATATCGGTATGGCAATGGGTCGGGATCCCCATGATCTTCTTCTACGCCGTGCTGATCGCCATCCCGAAGGATCTCATCGAGGCCTCTCGAGTTGATGGCGCAGGCTCCTGGCAGGTCTTCAGGGACATCACGTTTCCCTTGATCCTCCCCATGCTGGGGATCATTTCCATTCTGACGTACATCGGCAATTTCAATGCCTTCGACTTGATATATCAGGTCAAGGGCATAGTCGCTGGCCCTGACTTTGCTTCGGACATCATGGGCACCTTCTTTTACCGAACCTTCTTCGGTGCTTCGGGGACTACGGGCAGTCCAGCCTTGGGCGCAACCGTTGCGTCTGTGATGTTCCTCATCATCCTGGTGGGCCTATTGCTCTATATGTTTGGTTGGCAGCGACGCGTCACAACATACGATCTATGAGCACCTCAACTCGGGTTTCCCCACCATTGAACGCGGTCCATCCTAGGAGGAGGCGTATTCACTGGGGACGATGGGGCGTTCATGCTGTTCTGCTTTCCTACTCGTTGCTCGCGCTCGGCCCGACGTTGTTGATCATCCTTAATTCTCTCAAGTCACGTCAGGCGATCTTTGATGACGCCTTCTCGCTGCCTACTCCGGGAACGTTCGACTTAGTGGGATATGAGACGTTGTTCGCCGGCTCAAGTTTCGATGTCTACTTTCGAAACAGCTTCATAGTGACGGTTGCTTCAGTGTTGCTGGTTGTGTTCTTTTCCGCAATGGCTGGGTTCGCTCTGACAGAATACGATTTCAAGGGCAATACGCTACTATCGCTCTATCTGGTTGTTGGCATCATGATTCCGATCCGCCTTGGAACGGTGAGCATTCTCAAACTGATGGTAAGCCTCAATCTCATCAATACGCTGTGGGCGTTAATCCTGGTGTACACCGCCATGGGGCTGCCACTAGGCGTGTTCTTGATGTCCCAGTTCATGCGGCAAGTACCCAGAGAACTGAAGTCTGCGGCCCGAGTGGACGGTGCCAAC
Source organism: Candidatus Aldehydirespirator sp. (assembly GCA_965220645.1). Classification (GTDB taxonomy): domain Bacteria; phylum Actinomycetota; class Acidimicrobiia; order Acidimicrobiales; family Aldehydirespiratoraceae; genus Aldehydirespirator. The sequence goes on from OZ244836.1 coordinate 918,084, forward strand.
GAGTACCGGGTATTGGGACTGGTCATGCCCCTCGTCAGGCCGGGCATGGCAGCCGTGGCCGTCTTCACGATGCTGCCGGTCTGGAACGATCTGTGGTTCCCGTTGATCTTGGCGCCGGCTGAAGGGACCAGGACGGTCACGCTGGGCGCTTCGGCCTTCCTCGGCCAGTTCGAGAGAAACTGGAACGCCCTGCTCGCCGCTCTGACACTTGCGATGGTGCCGATCCTCCTGCTCTACATCATCTTCTCTCGACAGTTCCTCAGAGGACTCACCGAAGGGGCCATCAAATGATCGCGCGGATCATTCGGTCCGGGGACAGCTAGGGGTGTAGCCATGGCCGAACTGCGATTGGCAGGAGTCTCGAAGGTCTACCCCAACGGATTCCGTGCCGTCAGCGACATGAATCTGAACATCGTCGATGGTGAGCTTCTCGTTCTTGTCGGCCCATCGGGCTGCGGAAAATCCACCCTCCTGCGGATGATCGCAGGCCTGGAGGACATCACCGAAGGCGTGGTCGAGATCGACGGCCGGATCGTCAACGCCGACACGCCGCGCGAGCGCGACATCGCCATGGTGTTCCAGAACTACGCGCTGTACCCGCACATGACGGTGCGCAAGAACATCGGATACTCCCTCCGATTGGGAAGGGTCCCCAAGGACGAGGCGGCCAAGCGGATAGAGGACACGGCTGCGATGCTGGTGTTGACCGACCTGCTCGACCGCAAGCCCGGCGTCCTGTCGGGCGGCCAGCGGCAGCGGGTGGCCATGGGTCGGGCCATCGTCCGCAAGCCGGCCGCGTTCTTGATGGACGAGCCGCTGTCGAACCTGGACGCCCGGCTCCGGGTTCAGATGCGAGCCGAGATCATCCGGCTGCAACGCAATCTCGGGACCACGACCGTGTACGTGACCCACGACCAGGTGGAGGCGATGACCATGGGCTCACGGGTCGCGGTCCTGCGCGACGGCCTCCTCCAGCAGGTGGACAGCCCCCAGGTGCTCTATGACCATCCTGACAACGTGTTCGTGGCGGCTTTCATCGGGTCGCCCTCGATGAACCTCTACCAGGGCCGGATAGAGCGGAACGCCACAGCCGCTCGCGCCGTCTTCGGCGCTCATTCGTTTCCGCTGCCTGACCACAGCGCGGCAGCGGACGAGTCGGCCAGCCGCCGCGGCCAGGAAGTGATCGTGGGCATTCGCCCCGAGTGGTTGGTGGAGCGGACCCGCGACAACGCCGACTGGCCTTCGGTTCGGGTTCGGGTGGAGCTGGTTGAGGCGCTCGGATCCGAGCTAGTTGCCCACACGACCATCGAGGCGACCGCCGCCGAGATCGACACGCCCGAACTCGCCGAGTCATCGGTCGTTGACTCCGGCGACGGCGCTCCGTGCCTGGCCCGCCTCTCACCCCGGAGCCAGGTGGCCGTCGGCGACACGATCGACCTTGCCATCAACAGGCCGACCCTGCATCTGTTCGATGCCACGACCGAACGCTCCCTTCATTTGGACCGGGACCGGTGAATCGAGCCATGGAGACCGGCGAAGTCGTGATCGGCGTCGATGTAGGCGGGACGAAGACGCACGCGGCTGCCTTCGATCAGCATCTCAACGTCATCGCCGACCGAGTGGTGCCGACACTGACCGGGGGAGCGGATCAGGTCGGGGAGGGCATCATCTCCACGGTCGCCGCGCTGCAGCCCAACGGGCAACAACTCTCCGGTGTCGGGGTCGGTCTTCCCGGGATCGTGGACAGCTCGGCCGGGTCGGTTCGGCACGCATTCAACCTCGGGATCGGTGACGACGCCCTCGACATCGTGTCCCGTCTCAATGCCACCTTCGGGGCTCCCTGCTGGGTCGCCAACGACGTCGACGCGGCCGCCCTGGGCGTCTACGAGATCCTCTGTCGTGACGATCGCAGCCTTCGCGACCTCGTGTACCTCAGTATCGGCACCGGCATCGCGGCCGGAGTGATCCTCGATGGCCGCATCTACCGCGGCCACAACGGCTTCGCCGGTGAGATCGGCCACTTTCTCGTCGATCCCGACGGACCGCAGTGCGCGTGCGGGCTGCACGGCTGTCTCGAAGCGGTGGCGTCGGGGCCGGCCCTCTCCCGGCAATGGCCTCCGACGGGGCGGCACTCATCGGTGGAGGCGCTCTTTGCCGCGGCCGACCGCGGCGACGACAAGGCGACGCTCATCCTGCGGCGTGCCGTCGAGCATCTCACCCGCGCCATCCAGATACTCGCCCTGACCTTCGACATCGATCGCATCGTGGTCGGCGGTGGCGTCGCGGACGTCGGCGGCTCGCTGCTCATGGACGCTCTCGCACAAGACCTGCACCGCCTTGAGAGTCCATCCCCCTGGACACGGGCCCTCAATCTCCCTGATCGCATCATGCTCAAGCCCCCCGAACCGGTCGGTGTCATCGGAGCAGCCGCCTTGACCCGTGGGAGCCGAGCGGTGTGACCGCGTTCAGCATCGTCGGAGGACGCTGCCTCACTACATCCGGACTCGAGGCCCTCACCCTCACCTTCGAGAGCGACACCATCACCGCGTTGAGCCCGGCCGAGCCCGTCGCATCGGCCGCACCCGCGTCGCAAGGAGAACCCGAGGGCGCCGCAGCGATCGACGCGTCAGGCCTCGTGGTCTCCCCGGGATTGATCGATCTGCAGATCAACGGCGGCTACGGCCACGATCTTCAGGACGACCCGGGGGCCGTATGGGATCTGGGCCGCGAACTGCCCCGTAGCGGGGTGACGTCATTCCTCCCGACGATCATCTCCGGGCCCCGCGACCGCACGCGCTCGATGCTGGACGCGCTAGGGGCAAGACCCACCGGCTACTACGGAGCGGAACCGCTCGGAGCCCACTTCGAGGGCCCGATGCTGAGCACGCGGCATGCCGGCGCGCACCCGCACGATTACCTGACCGGCGCCAGCGCCGACGTGATCGATGGGTGGTATCGCTCCACCGGGGTCACGATGGTGACGGTCGCTCCAGAGTTGGACGGTGCGCTCGACATCATCGGCGAGCTCGACCGGCGAGGCGTCGTCGTCGCCGCGGGCCACTCAGCGGCGACCTCGGACCAGACGCTGGCGGCCATCGCCGCCGGGGTGACCACAGTCACCCATCTGTTCAACGCAATGGCTCCTCTCAGGCATCGAAGCCCCAATCTGGTCGGCGCGGCCCTGGCGGACACGCGCCTGACCGTCACCCTGATCGTCGACGGCGTGCACATCGACCCCGTCACGGTGGCTGCCGTCTGGAACGCCAAGGGCTCCGCCGGCATCGCCCTGGTGACCGACGCCGTCGCGGCCATGGGACAGCCGCCCGGTGCCTACCGGCTATCCGGCACTCCCACCGTCTTCGATGGAGTGAGCATCCGCACTCATGATGGCGTTCTGGCCGGCAGCGCGGTCGCCATGAACCAGGCTGCGGCCAACCTCGCCCAGTTCACAGGCTGCGACCGGCACGAGGCTCTGGCGGCTGCGACCGCCAACCCGGCGAGGATCATCGGCGAAGCCCGGCGCGGGCGTCTGGATCCGGGCTCGATCGCGGATGTGGTGCTCCTTGACGATGACTACCGGGTCCATGCGACAATCTGCGGCGGTCGAGTCTGCTACGTCGACGATGCAGCCCAGCACCGGCTACCAGGATCGCTCGTGAAGGATCTATAGCCGCGATGGAGATCGTCATCACCGGTTCGGCCCGAGAGGCTGCGATCATCGCGGCCGGCGCCTTCGAGCGCCTGCTATCGGGCACCGACCATCCCGTCATCGGGTTGGCCACCGGCCGCTCCCCACTGCCCACCTACCACGAGCTCATCGACCACTGCCGCAGTGGGCGGGTGAGTTTCGCTCGGGCGCGGCTGTTCCTGCTCGACGAGTACGTGGGCCTCGACCCCGAGCATCCGATGTCATGCCGGAACTTCATCCAGCGTGAGCTCATCGACCATGTGGACATACCGGAGGGCGCCCTGGTCGTGCCCGAGTGCGCGTCGCAGGATCTCGCTGCCGCGGGGGACGCCTACGAGCAGCGCATCGCAAACGCCGGCGGCATCGACTTGCAGGTGCTCGGCATCGGCCGCAACGGCCACATCGGATTCAACGAACCGCCGTCCTCGCTCGCGTCGAGGACACGCCTGACGACGCTCGCCGCGACCACCCGCAAAGACAATGCAAGCTCGTTCGGCGATGAGCCGGACTCGGTGCCCCGGCACGGGATCACCCAGGGCATCGGCACCATTCTCGAGGCTCGACACATTGTGTTGATTGCCACCGGTGAGGCCAAGAGCGAGCCGATCGCCAGGGCTATGGAGGGTCCGGTCACGGCGATGCTGCCGGCCTCCGCCCTACAGCTGCATCCCCACGCCACAGTCATCATTGACGAAGCTGCCGGTCGACAACTGAGCCATGCCGACTACTACCGCGAGGCATATCGCAACAAGCCCGTCTAGAGGCACGTCTAGCCGGATCAGAGTTGAGCGAAATCTCTGAACCGCGGGAGGCCGCGAGTGCGTCTGTAGTGTCAGGCGTGTACGAGTGGCTGGCATTGGAGGCGAAGATGGTCCGTACTCGAATGACCAGGCTGCTGGCCGCGGTGGTACTGCTGGCCGCGATGGCACTGCTGGCCGCGGCGTGCAGCGACGACGGCGGCGAGGCCGTTACCCCCGACGAGCCGCAGGCCGTGGCGGAAGCATCCAGCACCACTCAAGCAGGACCGGACGAGGTTTCAGACGGGGGCGATCCTGCCGAGGAGGACATCGTCCGGCCGTCCGACACCGACGATGACACCGCCGATGATGTCGAGAGTGGAGATGGCACCAGCACCTCGGAGGACAGCCGAGACGCCGCGCCCGTGGATGCCGCGACGCTGTTGGCGTCGGCCACGACGACGCTCGACGGACGCACCGCGCGGGGTGAGGCGACCTTCGATCTCGCACCGGGATTCAGCCTGAGAACGACCTTCGAGTCCGACGCCGATGGTGACCTCGCGGCGACGATCGAGTTCCCGCCGGGTCTCGACCCGGAGTTCCCCGCCGGCTCTGACGGCGAGTTCCGGTACGTGGGCGGAGTGGTGTACGCGCGGCCCCCAACGCCAGCCGAGACCCTCGCAGAACTGGGGGTCGATGAAGCCTGGTTTGTGGTCGAGCCTCTTGCGGGCGACCCGATGAGCGACGCCATGGGATCGGGGGGAGGCCTCATGTGTGTCTTCCCCCAGTCAACCGATGCCTTCTTCGGCGAATGCGATCCGCTGGGCGACACCGGCGCCTTCCTCCAGGCTGCCCGTGACGCGGAGGTCATCGGCCGCGAGGACGTGCGGGGCACCGAGGCCACACGAGTGCGCTTCGGAGTGTCGCTCATGGACTTGGCGGGTGAAGCGCTGGGTGAGGCTTTCGGCGAGAACGATCCCGAAGCATCCGATGGAGCGTTCTTCGACGAGAGTTCCTCCGACCCGTTCGCCGAGGGACTGGATGAGTTCTTCAGCATGCTGGACACCGGTTTCGACGTCGAGGTGTGGATAGACGATGAGAACATGATCCGGCGCCTGGCCTTCGATCTGGCGTCGATGTTCGCGGGTCTTGCCGGTCCCGACGCTGCCGCTGAGATTCCTTCGAGCCTGATCACCGTCGAGTTCTACGACTTCGATGCCGACATCAGCGTGGAGGCCCCGCCGCCCGAGCTGATCGTGGACGAAGCCGACCTGCGCCGCAACGCCGGGGGCGGCGCCGGCGGCTCCGCGGCCGAGCCCAACGACGACGAGTACGAGGACACCTACGGCGAGACGGGCGAGCCCGGGCCCTAGTCAGCCCCTCACCCGCGCTCCAGTCCGGAGCGTTCGTCGGGGGTGCGGCCGGCCAGGTCGGCTATGGGCGCCGGCGTCTCACCGTCACCGGCGAGGTCGGCGGAGGCGACCGGCGTCTCGAAGCGGGTGGTGATCGGAACCACGCCGGCCCACCACGGCCCGGCCATGTCGTCGGGCTCATCAACCGGGTCGCCCGCCCGGACCTTGGCCGATGCCTCCGCCAGCGGCATCTCCAGCACCAGCGTCTTGCGCAGATCCGTCCGCGACGGTGCGCGGACGGAGTCCCAGTGGGCCACCACGTGGTCGGTGACGAGCTTGAGCGCTCGGCGCTTTCCGTCCTCGTCGTCGATGCGGGTGGCCCGGCCCCGCACCACCACCGACCGGTAGTTCATCGAGTTGTGGAAGGGCGTGCGGGCCATTACGAGCCCGTCGAGATGGGTGACGGTCACGCACACCTCGTGTCCCTCGCCCGTGCCGAGCAGGTGGTTGGCGGCTGCACCGTGCAGGTAGAGCCGCTCGCCGTCGTGCCCGTAGGCCATGGGCAGCACGAGGGGACCCTCCGGGGTGATCACTCCCACGTGGGCGATCAGCCCGGCGTCGAGGATCCCGAGGATCTCGTCGCGCTCGTAGCGGGCCCGCGGCTCCCCCCGCCGCACCCGCGTGCGCGCCGACGGCGCCCCGCCGAAATCGTCCGAATCCTGCGTGGCCATCATCGCATGCTACGGAGGGCCGCGGCCGACCGGCCGTGCGCCGTTCCGCGCCCCTCTCGCCTTCCACAGCCCCTCGGATAGCCTTTAGCGTCGTGGCGGAAGCGTCCATGCACGACAAGCTCGAGGACCTGAGGGTCCGCAAGTCCGCGGCCCTCTCGGCCGGGACCGAGCGGTCGATCAAGCGTCAGCACGACAAGGGCAAGATGCTGGCCCGGGAGCGGCTCGACTACCTGCTCGACGACGGCTCGTTCCACGAGCTCGACATGCTGGCCCGGCACCGGGCCCACGAGGCCGGACTGGACGACCGGCCCTACACCGACGGCGTGATCACCGGCTGGGGGACCGTCGATGGCCGCAAGGTCTTCGTGTTCGCCCAGGACTTCACGGTGATGGGGGGCGCGCTGGGCGAGGTGTTCGCCGAGAAGCTCCACAAGGTGATGGACCTGGCGGTGTCGGTCGGAGCGCCCATCATCGGGCTCAACGACGGCGCCGGCGCCCGCATCCAGGAGGGCGTGGTCTCGCTGGACGGCTACGGCGGGATCTTCTACCGGAACGTTCAGGCCTCGGGCGTGATCCCCCAGATCAGCGTGATTCTCGGACCGTGCGCCGGGGGAGCGGTGTACAGCCCGGCCATGACCGACTTCATCTTCATGGTGCGCGAGAAGTCGCACATGTTCATCACCGGCCCCGACGTGGTGAGGACGGTCACCGGCGAGGACGTGACCCTCGAGGATCTGGGAGGGGCCACCAGCCACAGCACCAAGTCTGGTGTGGCCACCTTCGTCGCCGCGCACGAGCATGACGTGCTCGACGACGTGAAGGCGCTGCTGTCGTTCCTGCCCTCCAACAACCTCGAGCAGGCCCCGGCATACAAGTCGGCCGATGATCCCGACCGCGAGTGCCCGGCGCTCGACACCCTGATGCCCGACAGCCCCAACGTTCCATACGACATGAAGGACGTGATCGCAGAAGTAGCCGACGACGGCGACTTCCTCGAGTACCACGCCTCCTGGGCCCGCAGCATCGTGTGCGGGTTCGCCCGCATCGACGGGCGCTCGGTTGGGGTGGTGGGCAACCAGCCGATGGTGCTGGCCGGTGTCCTCGACATCGAGTCGGCCGAGAAGGCGGCCCGCTTCGTTCGCACCTGCGACGCCTTCAACATCCCGCTCGTCACCTTCGTCGATGTCCCCGGTTTCCTGCCCGGCGTCGATCAGGAGCACGGCGGCATCATCCGCCACGGGGCCAAGTTGCTGTACGCCTACTGCGAGGCCGCGGTGCCCCGCATCTCGGTGATAACCCGCAAGGCCTACGGTGGCGCCTACGTCGTCATGGACTCCAAGGGCGTCGGCTCGGACCTCTCGTTCGCCTGGCCCTCTGCCGAGATCGCAGTCATGGGCCCTCAGGGTGCGGTCGAGATCATCTATCGCCGCGAGCTGGCCGACGCGGCCGACCCGCTGTCGCGCCGCAACGAGCTGGTGGACGACTACACGCAGCGGTTGGCCAACCCGTATGTCGCGGCCGAGCGCGGGTTCGTGGACGAGGTGATCGAGCCGTCGCAGACTCGCCGCAAGATCGTGGCCGGCCTGCGGATGCTGGAGTCGAAGCGTGAGGAGATCCCCGAGCGCAAGCACGGGAACGTCCCGCTGTGACCGCCAGAGGCCGAGCGGACAGGCCGCAGTACGCGGGCGGCTTGGAGGTCGTGTCGATCACTCCGGACCCGACCGACTCTGAGCGCGCTGCCATCGTTGCCGCGGTCGAGGCGCTCCGCACCGAGATCTGGCCACACCTGACCGCCGCAATCATGCCGGCCCCGTCACCTCGCTGGCGCTACGCGGGCAGGCCGTGGAGGCGCCGGGCCGGCTACGGCGGCTGGGCCTGACTCAACAGCCCTGACCGCTCGCCGCGAACATCACTGGAGGCGGGGAGGCGAGCAGTTCCGGCAGGCGGCGCAGGTATTGATGGCGCGGGATAGTGCTCACGCCGAGGGAGCGCAAGTGCGGCGTCGCCCATTGGACATCGATCAGCCTCGGATGGGTGTCACGCAGGCCCGCAGCCAGCGCCACCAGTGCAACCTTCGAGGCATCCCTGGTGCGGTAGAACATGGACTCGGCCGCGAACAGCCCTCCCAACGCCACTCCATAGAGGCCGCCGACCAGCTCCGAATCGCGCCACGTCTCGACGCTGTGGGCGAAGCCCGCGTGGTGAAGGCGCACGTACGCGGCTTGCATCTGAGCATCGATCCAACCGTGGGGCCGGGCCGGATCCGCGCAGCCCTCTACGACTTCGGCGAAGGCGGTGTTCACTCTGACCTCGAAGCGGCGGCACGCCTTGCGCAGCGAGCGGTGCACGACCAGCCCGTCGGGTTCCAGGACGCCGCGCTCGGCAGGGGACCACCAGCCGATGCGCCCGCCCGGCTTCATCGGCATGGGAAACAGCCCGCGGCTGTAGGCAGCCAGCAGGGTGGCCGGCTCGAGGTCGGCGCCGACAGCCACCAGACCCCCCTCGTCGCTGTGTGAGGGATCCGGGAAGACCCAGCGGCAATCGGGGGCCACCACTAGGGCACCTTGTGGGTGGCGGTTACTGCGTCGCGACGAGGCATCATGTTTCCCGCTCCTGTTCGCTTCGCTCACGGGCCGCTCGGGCCACGGCCTCGCAAGCTCGGCCTCTGGGAGAGAGTAGGTTGGAACGATGACCACCGGTGCCCGGGCCGCGGAGCGGCACTTGGCGGCGCCCCCTGGAGTCCTGCTGGAGGCGGTGGACGAGCGCTGCCGGGCGCTGGCCGCCACCGCGGTGGGCCGGGTCTTCAGCGTGCCAAGCGAAGGCGCCGACGCCGCTCTCGAGGCCGAGGGCCGCACCGGTGCCCGCTACGACACCATCCTGTCGTTCATGTGCACCCCGCAGGTGCCTTCCCTCGAGGACTACGTCGCCGCGATCGAACAGGTCCTGGCACCCGGCGGCTGGATCTGCATGGTGGAGCCGGCCGGACTCGTCCGCGGACCGGAGCGGAGGTGGCTGACCGGTCGACTCCGTCACCAGTCGCCCCAGCGGAGGGACAAGGGCCACGACGTGGTGTCAGCGGTGCGCTCCCGCGGCTTCATGGTCACCGACATCCACCGCCGCGAGGCGCCGTCGGTGCCGGCGGCGTGGCGTCAGTACGTGGTTCTGAGGGCTCGCCGCGAGTCGCCTCGATCTCAGGCTTCATGAACCGAGTCGTCCTTGCCGGGGGCCGCGAGCTGGACGCGAGCACGCCCGCGGGTCGGGCTCTGTCGGGCTGCGGCTCGGTCGCGGTGGTGACGATGGCGGCCGCCTACCGCCGACCCGACGCGCTCATCTCCCGGATCGGCGCCTGGGCTGAAACGTTGTCCATCCAGCATGCGGTGGTGAGCGCAGTGCGGCGGTCCGACGCGCTGGACCCGGATGTGTCCGGGCCGATCGCAGATTGCGACAGCGTGCTTGTGCTAGACGGGTCTCCCGCCCATTTTGTGAGCGCAGTCAAGGCGACCCCGCTGCTGGAGGCCATCGTGGCGGCTCAACGGCGCGGCGCCGATGTTGTCTGGTCGGGAGCGGCTGCGGCTGCAGTGTGCGCCTCGATGGTGGATGACCGTGGGGGCGCGCTCACGGTCGGCCTAGGGCTCTACGACGGCATCGTCGTCGCTGCGGGCTGGGAGAACTGGCCCCGCGATCGGCGCCGGCGCCTCTGGCGCATGGTCCCGGAATCGGTGTTGTTCATGGCCCTGGATTCGGGCGCAGCAGTGCATTCGACAGTCGAGCCGCAGGTGTTGGCGTCGTCGTCCAGCCCGGATGACTGGGCCGCGCTCGGTGGGGCGGTCGAGGCCCGCCGGGGTGGCAGTTCCGTCGATCTTGCGGGCTCGCCTGGAGGGACCGGATAGCGCGGCGCCGGCTGCGTGCGCGGTCAGCCCGCGGAAGCCTCCTCGACGGTGACCGAGTGCACGGTCACATCTCGCGATGGCGCTCCGCCGAGTGATCCGCCCGGCTCGTGAAGGCCGATGATCGATTGAGCCACGGCCAGTCCCGCGTCGTCGGTCTGGCCGAACACCACATAGGTGCCCTGGCGGTCCAGCCTGGACGCATTTGGGCCGGTGGTCAGGAAGAACTGCGCGCTGGCCGAGTCCGGCCCGGCTGATCGGGCCATCACGATCTGACCGGGCTGGTAGCGGTACGGCCCGGTGAGGTTGCCCGTGTCCGGGTCGGCGTCGAAGGCGGGCTCGTCGGGAATCGTGTATCCGGGACCGGGATCCCTGTTGTCGTTGGTGTGGGGCGAGCCGCCCTGGATGATGTCGATGGACGGGTCGGTGCGGAACAGCAGGGTGTCGTCGTAGTAGCCCCAGCGGGCCAGCGTCACGAAGTTGTTGACGGTCACGGGAGTCTCCGAGGCGGTCAGCTCGAAGCGCACCTCGCCCTCGCTGGTGTCGAAGGTGGCCACATAGCGAGCCTCGGGGTCGATGCACATGGGTTGAGGGCCGTCGAAGTCGATCACGCGGGGACTAGATCCGTCGGCCGCCGGACACCCGGTCACCGCCTCGGTCTCGGGGAGATCGACGGCCTCCTCGGTGTCAGCGGCCGCCTCGGTCGGCTCCGGGTCGGCGGCCGCCTCGGTCTCGGGGAGATCGACGGCCTCCTCGGTGTCGGCGGATTCCGAGCTAGTGACCTCAGTCTCGGAGTCGTCGCGCTGCAGGTAGCCGAGCACCGCGAGCGCGGCTGCTACCACCACTGCCGCAATTCCGATGAGCTTGATCCGGCGGCGGGTCGCGTACTGCTTGGCGGCGGCCTCGTCGGCTGCGATGCGCAGGCGCCGGTTCTCGCGTTGGCGCTCCCGCTTGTCTGTGCTCACCCGTCCTACCCCGCTCGGCCTCTAAGCGAGCAGCCCCACGGCCAGTGAGGCCACCATCATCGTCACCACCACCACCGCGACCAAGGCCACCAGGCGGCGCTGCCGGTCCCGGCGAGAGCTGTACCGCGGCCCGCTGCCGGCTGTCTGCCTCGCGGCACGGACTTTGCGCTTGCGTAGATCGCCCTGCGACGGCACCGCCCAACCCTACATCGGGTGGCTCGCCGATGGTTGGGCCGGGTCCCTTGATGCCGCGTCCCGGCTGCCGGACGCGTAGCGTTGCGTGATGCCGCTCCGCCGTGGTGCGTTTCTAGCGGTCGTGGGGGCCGTCGTAGTCGTGTCAGCCTGCGCTGACACCGCTGATGGTCCGCTGGTGGTTGAGGAGACTGTCTCCGAGAGCGTCGAGAGCACGACCTCCACTGCACCATCGGAGGCTCCTCGCTCCGAGGGAACAGCCGAGATCGGCGAGATCCAATACCAGTTCGCGGTGACCTGCTATGACCGCGGTGCCGGCGATGTGCGCGCCGTAGGGGCGGGCGACGATCCGGTCCTCGGTGGTCTAGTGGAGCTGTTTGTGGAGGTCTCGTTCGTCGATTCGTACGTGGGCCTGCGACTCGCGGACGGGACGTTCATCGAGCCGTCGCTGGACAGCCAGCTGGACTTCTACCTTCAGGACGACGTGATCCGCGCTTCTGCCATCCGCTTCGTGAAGGACCTGAACCTGGAGACGGGCGAGGCCACCGAGGTTGGCTTCGGAGAGTTCGAGATCCACTGCTACAGCTACGAGCGGGAGTCGCCCTCCTGACGGGCTCGCCGGTTGAGCGGGATTCGCCTAGGGACTCTCGCAGCCCGTGTCCAGCATCACCATGGGCAGGCGCCCCGACTTCAAGGCCCGTACCTGTCCCTCCGAGATGTTGAACACCACCCGGTAGTTCTGGTCACCGGAATCTGAGGGCACGAAGACCAGATCGACGGTGCCGTCGACTCGTACCTCCCGCTCGATCCTGTCCCCGAACAGGTCGGTGACCATGCTCTCGGGAGATCCGACGCCCACCCCGGAGCGGGTTGTGATCGGTCCGCTGTTGATGTCGACCCGCTCGATCGTGCCCGCGTGGACCAGGAACACGATGCCTTCGGGAGCGTCGAAGGGGACCACGTGATAGCAGGCGCCTGTCGGTCCTGCCGGCACCAGCACCGTCCCCGCCGCCCTCTGGGCCGCCGCGATCGTCATGCCGAAGTGCACCTCGTCGAGGCCGACGGTCGACACGGTGGACCGGTTGCTGAGCGTCGGCGGGCCGAACTGCTCCGGGTTCTCCGGGGGCACGGTCGTGATCGTGGTGGTGGTGGCCTGGACGGTGGTGGTCGTCGCCGCAGTGGTGCTCGTAGAGGTCGTGGTGGTTCCGTCCTCGGCGGTCTGACCCTCATCGTCGCTGTCGCCGTCGCTGTCGCTGTCCACAGCCGGCTGCTCGGCCGGTTCGGCGTCTTCGCTCAACTCCTCGGTGTCGTCCGATACGGCCGGGGCGTCAGCGTCGTCTCCCGAGTCTCGACCGAGCCACCAGATCAAGCCGCCCACGACCAGGATCACCAGGACAACGGCTATGAGTATCGGCACCCACCTCGGCCTGCGCCTCTCGGCGTCTCCAGGCCAGAACGGACCCTGATCCTCTGGTTCCGGATTCCACTCCACAGCAATGGAGGGTACCGAGTCGCTGCCTGCACGGCATGGATTCATGTCCGGGCGAACTGCCCCGTCGTGAGCGCCTGCACATCCCCGAACGAGCGAGCACGACACGTCCGGCCGGTGGGCCGCCCGGGGCTCGAACCCGGCACCTTGAGATTAAAAGTCTCCTGCTCTACCCGATGAGCTAGCGGCCCACCCCCATTGTGGCAGCGACCCCAGCAAAAAGAAGGCGCGTCCGAATTCAGGCCGGGTCGCCGGTGTAGCGGTGGGCCTTGAGGTCAGCGAGGTCCGCCCACTCCAGCGTCCGGGCGTGAGTTGCCTCAAGGACGACCTGAGGCGCGGCCCCAGCCGCGTGCGCTTCCGTCCAGCGAGCCGCACAAAGGCACCAGTGGTCGCCGGGCGTCAGCCCGTCGAAGCCGATGGAGGGCTGGGGGGTTGAGAGGTCGTTTCCTGCGGCCTTGGAGAATTCAAGGAACTCCGCGGTCATCACCACGCACACCGTGTGCACGCCGTAGTCGCCGGAGTCGGTATTGCAGCAGCCGTCCCGGAACCAGCCGGTGAGCGGGTCGAAGGAGCACGGCTTCAACTCTTCTCCGAGTACGTTGCGGGCCACGGTGATCAGTCTCTCAGATCTCGCACGATTGCGCAGCCGTTAATCTCAAGTCATGGACGAGGCGAGCGACAACCTTCCTCAGAGCATCGAAGCGGCTCGTGACGGGGACCAACTCGATGGCATCGAGCGAGACTTGGACACCGTGGACGCAGCCCTCTCCGCGCTCGACTCCGATGATCTCGAGGTAGCAGAAGCGCTGGCAGCTGAACTCGAAGAGTCCCACCCCGGCAGCCCAACCCCAATTGCGGACCCGGAGGACGGCGACTCAAGGGTCTAGTGCTGCTGATCGCAGGTGTCAGCTGGCGAGGGCCTCTTGTGACGCCGGCGTCGTACCGCCGATGTCGCTAAGGGCCAGCAGGTACCCCTCCGCCCTCTCTGCGTAGGGGTTGCGGTTCACGAGCGCCTGGAACTCGGGCGAGTGCTCGGCCACCACCAGATGCGCCAACTCGTGGATGATCACATGGTCGAGCACCCAGGGAGGTACTTCGGCCAGCCGACTCGAGATTCGGATGTCTCCGGTACCCGTCGAGCACGATCCCCAGCGCAAGCGCTGCCGGGACGACCACCGGATCGAGCGCGGCTCGGGAAGGCCGTAGCGGGCTGCGAGCTCGCGGGCTCTGGCCTCCAGCGGCAAGTGGCCGCACCGCCACTTCTCCTCGAAGCGGGCCAAGACCTTGCTCACCAGGGCCTGCTCCTCGTCCTTCGTCGTCCAGGCTGGAACCCGCACGACCAGGACGCCTTCCGACATCCGCGCCGACACGGTCTTCTTGCGCTTGGGACTGCGGATCACCCGCACAGGCGGGAGACTTCGGGGTGCGGGCGCCGACTCGGCGCCGCCAAGAGGTGTATCAATCGTGCTCATCGTCGCTCCGGGGTAGCTGCGGGCCTGAGGCACGCACCGTCGCCGGTGAGCGCAATTCGCTCCTGCAAGCACAGCTCGCCCGACTCCACCAAGATCCGGCGACCACCGAGGTTGCCTATGCGCTTGAAGGCGCAACCAAAATGTCGTTCAAGTGTATAGATTACACCGGCATGTGACACAACGAGCGCATCACCGGACGGAACCCGGGCCGCGATGCGGTGCGCGGCGGCGAACACACGCTCGATCAGCGACTCGTCGCCCTCCCAGCCGGCCGGGTAGTTGCCCGCAGCCAAGGCACCGGGGTAATCGCGCTCGATCTGCTCAGTGGTGAGCCCCTGCCACAGGCCGACGCTGCGCTCGCGCCATCCCGGATCACAGGTCACCCGCCCGGCGTCGAGCGACTCGGCGATGATCTCGGCAGTCTGGCGAGCCCGGTCAAGATCACTGGACACAATGCAACTGACACCGCGCAGGTTGGCGGTGACGGCCCTCGCCTGGGTGGCTCCTGCGGGTGACAGGGGAGGGTTGGCGTGGCCCTGCCAGCGTCCGTCCAGGTTCCAGACGGACTCCGCGTGGCGAACGACGAGAAGGTTGACCATGATCGCGAGCGACCGTAACCCGACGGCGTTCGCCGGCCGCGGATGCTCACGAGCTCTGGCTACCATGGCGCCGTGGCGCATCTACGGCTGTTCGCATCGGCTCGGGAGGCGGCCGGAACCGGTCGCGACAACGTGCCCGGTGCCACGGTCAGAGAGGTGTTGGAGGAGGCCTGCGGTCGTTACGGACATGACTTTGCCGGGCTGCTCGAGACCTGTCAGGTTTGGTGCAACGGCGAGCCGACCGCACCCAACGCGCCGGTGGGAGACGACGACGAGATCGCAGTGCTGCCGCCCGTCTCGGGCGGCTGAGGCCGAGCTTGCGAGGCCGTGGCCCGAGCGGCCCGTGAGCGCAGCGAACAAGAGCCGGAACTAGAGGCCGAGCTTGCGAGGCCGTGGCCCGAGCGGCCCGTGAGCGCAGCGAACAAGAGCCGGAACTAGAGGCGGAACGCAGCGGCCGCTCGGGCTCTTGGCAGCTGACGGGTAGCCTTCTCCTTTCGTGAGTCGCGCCGCCGTCCTGTCGCTTCACACTTCGCCACTGGTGCTGCCGGGCCACCGCGACGCGGGTGGGATGAACGTCTACGTGCGCGAGCTCGCCTCCGCGCTGGCCCAGACAGGCGTCGACGCCACCGTGTTCGTCAGGCGTCACAGCGACGGTCCAACCGTCGTCGACGTCGAGCCCGGATTCAGGGTCGTCCATGTGACCGCCGGACCGGCCGAGTTGGCCAAGGAGTCGCTGCCGGCGGTGGTCGAAGACTTCGCCGACGGCGTGGCCGCGTGGCTCCAGGAGCACCCGGCCGACCTGCTGCACGCCAACTACTGGCTCTCGGGCGTGGCCGGGCACCGCCTGAAGCACGAACTCGACCTGCCTCTGGTGTCCACGTTCCACACGCTTGCCCGGGTCAAGGCCGAGACCGGTGATTCCGAGCCGCAGCGCCGGATCGACGCCGAGGCCGACGTGATCGCCTGCTCCGACGTGATCACCGCCAACTCTGTGACCGAGTTGCAGCAGCTCGCAGAGCTCTACGGCGCCGATCCCACGCGCATCGACGTGGTTGCGCCGGGTGTCGACAGGGCCGTGTTCTCGGTGGGGTCGCGACGAGGAGCCCGGGCCGCACTGGGTCTCGGAGACGGCCCGGTGCTGCTGTTCGTTGGCCGAATACAACCGTTGAAGGGTCTTGACGTGGCCGTCGAGACCCTCGCTGGTGTGGGCCGCCGCCACGATGATGCCCAACTTCTCGTGGTGGGCGGCGCCTCGGGCCCCGACGGAGAGCGCGAACTGCTTCGCATCGATGGCGCGGTCCGCCGCCGTCGTCTGCAACGACGCGTCAGGCTGGTTCAACCGCAGCCCCACCACCTGCTGTCGACCTACTACCGGGCCGCCGATGTTTGCCTGGTGCCCAGCCGATCGGAGTCGTTCGGCCTCGTCGCGTTGGAGGCTGCGGCCTGTGGCGTGCCCGTGGTCGCGGCCGATGTGGGTGGGTTGCGAACGTTGGTGGACCATGGTCGCAGCGGCTTCCGCATCTCCGAGCGCGACCCGTCCCGCTACACCGAGGCGGTGCTCTCCATCCTCGACAATCCCTCGCTGGCCTCGTCCATGGCCCGCCGGGGTGCCGAGATGGCGGCCCGGTACTCCTGGACGGCCACGGCAGCACGCCTGCGCAGGATCTTCGCGGATCTGTCGGCGCGGGTTCCGTTGGACTGCACGGCGTGAGAGCCGATGCCTGGGCCAGACTCTCCGGCGCCGGATCGTCCTGAACCCTTAGCGCCCGATCCCATGACCCAGGCACCGCCTGCGTCTGACGCCGATCTCGATGCTCTGGAGCGTCGAATGGATTCGTGGCTGGCAGCCGCGGCCGAAGCGAACCCTGCCATCGCCGCGATCGAACGGGGCCCGCAGGGCGAGCGGCGGTGGTACGTGCGCGTCTGGGGCGAGGAGAAGGAGGTGTGGACGATCTGGTTCACCCTCGGTCAGCGCACGCTGCACTACGAGACGTACCTGGTGCCGTCCCCCGACGAGAACCAGGCCCAGTTCTACGAGCATCTGCTGCGCCGGAACCGGCGCCTGACGGGCCTGAAGCTCGAGATCGGACCCGAGGACGCCGTGTTCCTTTCGGGCTCCACGCCGGTCTTGAGTGTGACTGCCGGAGTGCTCGACGGGATTCTCGGATCGATGTACGCGGCTACGGAGTTGATCTTCCGTCCCGCCATGCGCATCGGCTACGCCTCGAAGTTCCGCGGTTGAGGCCGGTCGCCGGATTCTTCCCCGGCGGGTGCACCCGGCCAATGACCTGGACTCCTGTTGCGATATCATTAAGTTTCAGCTATTGTAGAGGTTGTTCCGGCGGAGAGAGGGCTTCCGTTCGGGGAAGTTGGGGATGGCCCTCTCTCTGCCGGCGCTCATACCGAGCGGGTCTCCGCGCCGGCTTCATGGCTACCGGTGTTCGGATCGAGGCCCCGGCGCTGATAGACCTACCCCGGTCCGGGGAGGGTCCGCCCTGCTCGGAGTACACTGCCAGCCGTCAGTAGTCATCGCCGAGGAGTACCGGTGGTCGCCTTCGCTTTGTCAATCGTGGTCACGGTCGCACTCGTTGCCGCCATCCTCGCCTACACGAAGCGCCGGCCGGCCGGGACCCCGCTCACATGGGGCGAGGCCATGTTCGGGGCGATGATCGTCTTCTTCGGGATGTTCTGGGTCTATGGCGTAGTGCCCCACCAGTGGCTCGCATGGGCGGACAATGAGCTCAACTGGCGAACGGACAAGCTCTTCGTCGGCCCGGGAGGGATCCTGCGGGCCCAGGCACAGGGCGGCAGCTTCCCGTTCACGATCACCTACGTCGTGATCCGCGACATCATCGCCAGCGGGATCTACGTCGTCGCTGTCGGCGTGCAGGTGGCGATGTGGATGGTGTGGCAGAACCGGGGCAAGAAGGCGGAGGCGGCCGAAGCGGTCGAGCTGTCGAGCTTCGGGCGTCCCCTCGTGCGGGAGGGATCTGAGGCGTGACCACCACCGACGCCAACCCGCCCATGCCGGAGTTCCGGGACGACTACGTGCTGCAGGAGGTGGACGCGGCCTGGCTCGCGCAGGCCGTCAAGCCCAAGCAGTTCATACACATCGACCAGTCAGAGTGCATCATGTGCGAGGGCTGCGTGGACATCTGTCCATGGAAGTGCATCTTCATGGTCACGACCGACGCGGTTGACGAGGCCGTCGGCACCGAACTCCCTGGAATAGACCCCGCCGACAAGGTGATCTTCACGATCGATGATGACGTGTGCACGCGCTGCGCGCTGTGCGTGGATCGCTGCCCGACCGGCGTCATCATTCTCGGCAAGATGAGTGACCCTCCCCCCGGGGGCGACCCTCACCAGAGAACCAACTCCCATGGCTATGGCTATGGGATGAGACTCGCCTGAAGCCCCCCCAAGACTCGATCCGCAGGAGACCAATGGCCATCGACACAGGAGAGCGCAAGCCGCCTCTGCCGGAGCGCGTGGTCGCCCAGATGACGAAGATCGGCGACCAAGTCCAGGGCTCGCAGGCCTGGACCTCGATCTTCCGGCCCGGATCGATCTTCCGCAAGGGCTACACCGACAGCCCCCGCAACCGGTCCTACGTGGTCATGAACAGCGTGCTGTACCACCTTCACCCCGTGAAGGTGAAGCGTCACGCCGTGAAGGTGAGCTACACCCTGTGCCTGGGCGGTCTGAGCTTCTTCCTGTTCATCCTCGAGACCGTCACCGGCATCTTCCTGATGTTCTTCTACCGCCCCACCGCGGCTCAGGCATGGGACGACATCTACATCCTGCAGACCTCGGTGACCTTCGGCCTGCTGGTCCGCAACATGCACCGGTGGGGCGCCCACCTCATGGTGATCACCGTGTTCCTGCACATGGCCCGGGTGTTCTACCACGGGGCCTACAAGCCGCCCCGGGAGTTCAACTGGGTCATCGGAGTGATCCTGCTCCAGCTGACGCTGCTGCTGTCGTTCACCGGGTACCTGCTGCCGTGGGACCAGTTGGCCCTGTGGGCGGTGACCGTGGGCACCAACATGATGGGCTACACGCCCGTCTTTGGTGACCAGGTGCGGTTCGTGCTGCTCGGCGGCGTGGAGATCGGAACGGACACGCTGCTGCGCTGGTACGTGCTTCACGTGCTAATGCTGCCGTTCGTGCTCGTCATCTTCCTGGCCGTCCACTTCTGGCGGGTCCGCAAGGACGGCGGCATCTCGGGTCCGCTGTAGACGAGGGGCAGGATTGTGTGAACAGGGCAATGAGTCAATTGCTTGAAGGCGTGGAGCAGAGTCCGGGTAACAGGACACTGAATCACTCGCCGCGAGGCGTGGAGCAGAGGTAGCGGCGATGGTGGAGATCCCCGAGCACCTGCGCAAGCGGGCTGAGGAGGCCCGGGCCAAGGCCGAGGCGGCCAAGGCCGCCCAGGCTGGCGGGCCCGCAGCGGCAGGCTCCGGCGACGGCGCTACCGAGGCCCAGCAGCAGGCGGCGAGCAAGATCCCGCCTCACCTGCTGGAGCGGTCCAAGGCAGCCCGCGCCCAAGCGTCCGGCGATGTCCCGGAAGCCGCGGCGGGCGGCGGCGGAGTGGCCGTGGCCGCCCCGCCCACCGCACCGGCGGCGATGCCGGCCACCGGCCCCGGCGGGCACACCCAGCGCCTGCTCACCGTGGTCAAGTCGGGCTCGATCCAGGACGTGAAGTCCAAGCCGCAGGACAAGGTTCATGTATGGCCCCACCTGCTGGTGGTGGAGTTCGTGGCGTCGCTGTTCATCACCGCGTTCACGCTGATCTTCTCGATCTTCGTGAACGCGCCCCTGCTGGAGCTGGCCAACTACAACCAGACGCCCAACCCGTCGAAGGCGCCGTGGTACTTCCTCGGGCTGCAGGAACTGCTGACGATGTTCCACCCGATGGTGGCGGGCGTCACCATCCCCGGCGTTGGGCTGCTGGCCCTGATGCTCGCGCCCTATATCGACAAGAACCCCTCCAAGAAGCCCGAGGACCGCAAGTTCGCCATCAGCCTCATGACCATCCACCTGATGTTCTGGGCGGTACTGGTGATCATCGGCTCCTTCTTCAGGGGCCCCGGATTCAACTTCGTCTTCCCCTGGCAAGCGGGACTGTTCTTCGAGCTGTGACCATGGCCCTCCCCCCCGCCCACGAATCGTCCCGCCGCCTCAGGCGAGGAGGCAACCGATGATCTACGTCGCTCTGGCTGTTCTTGCCGTCCTGGCCATCGTCGCGGTGCTCGCCGCGGTCCGTCGGCGCCAGTCCGACGCCGCCATAGGCATGCTGTCGCGCGAGACCCGCAGCCGGGACCGTTCATCGGAGGTCCTACGGGCCGAGGCGCCACCCACCGGCCGAGAGGTGGAGAAGGCCGCGGCCGCGGCTCGGGCTGGTACCGCGCTGGCTCCTTCGGAAGGCGGAACCCCGCCCGTGCCCTACGTGCCGCCCGATCCCGAGACGATCGGGGTGAGCCGCCGCCAGTTCTTCAACCGGACGATCGTGATGCTGATGAGCTTGAGCCTGTCGGGGTTCGGCGTGGCGTGCATCGCCTTCCTGTGGCCTCAGGGAAGCAGCGGCTTCGGCTCCAAGATCAAAGTGGGCCTGGTCAGCGATCTGCTCACCGAGATCCGTGACAACTCGGGGTTCCTGTACAAGCCCGAGGGCCGGATGTGGCTTACCGAGTACCCCAACGGAGCGCTGGAGAAGGCGCTTGCGACCTACACCGGGCCCGAGTTGGCGGGGATGACTGCAGGCCAGCAGCTAGGGCTGGAGGGCGGCATCGTGGTGCTGTACCAGAAGTGCCCGCATCTCGGCTGCCGGGTGCCGGAGTGTGTCACGTCGCAGTGGTTCGAGTGCCCGTGCCACGGCTCGAAGTACAACCAGGTGGGGGAGAAGCGGGGCGGTCCCGCCCCTCGGGGAATGGACCGCTTCGCGGTGGAGATAGGCACGGACGGATCGCTCACCGTTGATACCGGCACGATCATCCAGGGCCCGCCGATCGGCACCAACACCACAGGCCAGGAAGCTGAAGGGCCGAACTGCATCGGCCAGGCAGAGCACTAGTGGTCCGATCCGATCCGTAGGAACCATCGTCGCGAATGCTCCTAGCCGCCTCCACGCAGAGAACCATCGGGTTCCTCATCCTTGCCGTCGTCTTCGTCGGGTACATCGTGTACCTGATCCTCAACTCGCGGGCGTCCCGCGAGGAGGTCGGCAGCGAGATCGAGCTGGCCCCCAACCGCAAGCCCTACCTCGAAGACGAGGAGCTGGAAGGCACCAAGCTCGACAAGTCGCTGCTGGCCGGGCTGGCCATGCTGGCGGTGATCGGGGTGGGGCTGCCGCTCTACTGGCTGGGCGAGCCCGGGCGCCACGACGGTCTGATCTCCGACACCGACCGCATCTTCGCGGACCGGGGCGGCGAGCTCTACACCGAGGGCTCCGATTGCCAGCAGTGCCACGGTGCCGAAGGCACGGGCGGCTCCGCGCCGGTCACCATTACCGACGCGCAGGGCAACTTCGTGGCCACGGTGGCCTGGGCGGCTCCGTCCCTCAACACCGTGCTATCCCGCTACAGCGAGGACGAGGTACGCCACGTGCTCAACTACGGGCGCAACAACGTGATGCCGGCATGGGGAGCGCCCGGCGGCGGACCCCTCACCCCGCAGCAGATCGAATACCTGATCCATTACATGAGGCGAATCCAGATCCCCGAGTCGGAACTGCGCGAGATCGTCGACGAAGGGGTGCGAGAGGGAATCGCCGAGTATCTGGGCGTGGACGCCGACGACGGTGCCGTGGACGAATGGCTCGGCGCGGTGGATGCCGCCGTGGAGGAGGCCCGGGCCATGGCGCTGGCCGCGGACGAGTCGCTTGAAGGCAATCCCGAGGCCATCCGCCGGGCCGGTCTGGAACTGCTCGCCTCGGGTGAGGCTCCCGCCAGCGACCTCTACCAGACGTATGGCGAGATCCTGTTCAACAACCCGGCAGCGGGCGGCACCTACAGCTGCGCCCGCTGCCACACGTACGGCTGGTCCTTCGACGCCACCACCGATGGCGACGACAGCATCGACGGCCACGCCGGGCCGATCCTCGAGTCCTACAACGTCGCCAGCGGCTTCTTCGGTCCCAACCTGACCGGGGGAAGCACCCTGGACCAGTTCGAGACAGCCGGGCTGCACTCCGACTTCATCTCCATGGGTCAGAGCATCGGGCAGACCTACGGCCGGGGCGGCTCGGGCGGCAACGGGCAGATGCCGGGCTTCGGTCCACGCACCGACGACCCCCTTGGGGTGATCTACCCGGCCACGCTCACCCAAGACCAGATCGACGCCATCGTCGCTTTCGAGAGGAACCTGTGACATGGAAGCGCTCGGTGTGACCTGCGTGTTCGAAAGGAAGGCGTGACATGGAAGCGCTCGATGTGATCGCCGGGCTCGCCTGGGATCCAGAGATCCGCGGCTTCATGGCGGTCTTCGCGGGCGTGGTCGTGCTGATGGGCTCCGTGTGGCTGCTGCTCGCCCTGAACACCGGCACCCGGCTGGGCACGCTCATCGCCGTGACCGGGTTCTTCGGCTGGATTGTGATCATGGCCGTTGTCTGGTGGATCTACGGGATCGGCTGGGCCGGCAACACGCCCACCTGGCAGTTGACGGAGATCAATGTCGGCGACCTCGACGCGGCCGCGCTGGAGCAAGCCACGACATTGCCCGACGCCGTCGTGCTCCCTTCCGCCTTCGATCTCGTCGTGGACTCCGACGATCCCGTGGCCCAGGCCGAGTTCGGCTTGGTAACCCGGGACACGCTCACGCCCGATCAGACCGAAGGGCTCAGTGCCACCGAGATCAGCCAGTTGGTTGCCGAGGAGTTGGCTCGCAATCAGGCCACCACCCTGTCGGAGCTGGCTGCGGTCGTCCCCGCGGTCATCGCCGACGCAGAGGCGTCGGGACGGTTGAACTTCGGCGGCTGGAACCTGCTGTCCACCGCCGAAGCGGGCGAGGCCCAGGCCTCCGCGGTGGCGATGCTGCTGGAGAGTCCCGACCTGACGTTCACCTCTCAGGAGGATTTCAGGCTGCTCGACGCGTACACCGTGGGCGGCAAACGGGGCCTGCCCGATGACCCGGACCGCCTCGACCGCATCTGGACCCAGATACGCACCGCATTGACCATCACCCATCCCACCCGCTACGGGGTCGTACAGGTCCAAGAAGTGATCGACCAGCGGCTCGTTCCCGGCCAGCCCCCGCCGCGGCCCATCGTTGATGAGTCGAAGCCGGTGATCTCGGTGATCATGGTCCGCGACCTCGGCAACCTCCGCCTCAAGCCCGCTCTGGTGGCCCTAGGCTCGCTGTGCATCTTCGCAGCCCTGTGCCTGTTCCTGCACGAGCGCGACAAGCTGGCTTGGCAACAGCGCGAGGCGCGAGCGCCGGTGGACGCCTGATATGTCTGTATCTACCGGCCGAAGCAGAATCTCGGGTTCGTTCTGGGTGGCATATCCACAGAACTCGACCCAAGATCACCTGCGGACGGCCGTCTGAGCGGTGCTCGGCCAGTACCTCCCCCTGCTTGCGCTGTTCGCGCTGGCGGCGCTGTTCGCAGCGGGGAGCTTCGTCGCCTCGGGTCTGCTGGCACCCCGCTTGCCGACCGTGCCCAAGCGGGATCCCTACGAGTGCGGGATCGTGCCCTCCCGCGACACTCCTGAGCGGTTTCCGGTCCGGTTCTTCCTGGTGGCGATGATCTTCATCGTCTTCGATGTGGAGATCGTGCTGTTCTATCCCTACGCCGTGGCCCGGGGCGGGCTGGGCCTCTTCGGGCTCGTCGTCCTGCTGGTGTTCAGCTTCGCGGTGTTCGAGTCGTTCGTGTATCTGATCTCCGCCGGTGCCCTCGAATGGGGACCGGCGTCGAAGTCCTGGCGCTCGGCCGGCCCCTCCGAAGAGGCTGGATCCGACGAGCAGATGGTGTCCGCGGGCCGCACCGCTCGCACGACAGTGCGCCGGGTGGGCCTCGAGGGTCGCGTTCCGAGCGCGCCGGAGGTGGCCTGATGGGCGTCGTCGCTTCGATGGGAGAGGTGGTGTGATGGGGGTCGCCGACCAGATTGCCGACCTGCAAGACCACGGCTTGAAGGCCATCCAGCACAACTTCATTACGTCCAAGCTGGAGAGTCTGGTCAACTGGTCCCGGGCCCGAAGCCTTTGGCCTGCGCAATTCGGGCTGGCCTGCTGCGCCATCGAGATGATGGCCACCGGGGCGGCCCACTACGACCTGGCCCGCTACGGCATGGAGGTCTTCCGAGCCTCGCCCCGCCAGGCCGATCTGATGATCGTGGCCGGCCGGGTCTCACAGAAGATGGCCCCGGTGCTGCGCCAGATCTATGACCAGATGATGGAGCCCAAGTGGGTCATCTCGATGGGCGTGTGCGCCTCCAGCGGGGGGATGTTCAACAACTACGCCATCGTCCAGGGTGTCGACCAGGTGGTGCCTGTGGACGTGTACGCGCCGGGCTGCCCGCCCGGCCCCGAGACGCTGATGCACGCCATCTTCACGCTCCACCACGAGATCATGTCGGGGGAGCTGCTGGCCCGCCGAACCGCCAGCGACACCGGCGGAGCCGGGATCTTGGTGCAGCAGGTCGATGGACAGACGGCGACTGCCACTATCGGTCCCCGCCATGACTGAGACGCCGGCTGCGGGCGCAACCGGCCCGGGCGGGGACGCGATGGCTGAGCAATACGGCGCCGTTGCCGGGGCCGACCGACCCTCCCGGGGCCAGGCCGTGGTCCACCCTTCGAGGGGCCAGTGGAGCGACGTGGCTTCCGCAGCCCGCGCCGACGGGTTCGACCAGCTCATCGACCTCACCGCGGTCGACTACCTGACATACGGGGCGGTCCGGAGCCTGCCGGAGGGAGTGCAGCCGGAGCGCTTCGAAGTGGTGGCCAGCCTGATGTCGCACGAGCGCCGCCAGCGCCTGCGCATGCGAGTGCAGGTTCCTGCCGACGACCCGTCCCTGCCTACCCTGTTCGACCTGTGGCCTGGAGCGGAGAACCTCGAGCGTGAGGTCTTCGACATGTTCGGCATCGTGTTCGAGGGCCATCCCGACCTGTCGCGGATCCTGATGCCCGAGGACTGGTCGGGCCATCCGCTGCGCAAGGACTACGACAGCGGCCAGATACCCGTCCAGTTCAAGGCCGCCTCCAACGTCAGGTGATGCACCCGCCGCGATGAGCATTACAGACGCCCCCCATGCCGACGCCGCCAATGCGGACTCGGTCGACGACGCCCCGCCCGCGGCGCCGGCCACCGGCGCCGAGAGAGTCAGCCGGCGCCAGCCGTCTGCGGTGCTGCGCATGTCGGAGGCTGCTGCGGCCGCCATCGGAGGCGATCCCGACGACCCCGATGACGACGAGCTGGTGCTGTTGAACATGGGCCCCGCGCACCCGTCGACCCACGGCGTGCTGCGGCTGATGCTGGAGTTGTCGGGCGAGACGGTGCTGCGCTCCAAGCCGGTCATCGGATACCTCCACACCGGCATGGAGAAGACCGGTGAGCAGCTCACCTACCTGCAGGGCGGCACCAACGTGACCCGTATGGACTACGTCTCGCCGCTGTTCAACGAGCTGGCCTTCTCGCTGGCCACGGAGCGGCTGCTGGACATCGAGGTGCCCGAGCGGGCCACCTGGATCCGCATGCTGATGTGCGAACTCAACCGGGTCGGCTCGCATCTGCTGTTCATGGCCACCGGCGGCATGGAGCTCGGGGCGGTGTCGATGATGATCTACGGGTGGCGCGAGCGCGAGGAAGTGCTTCGCTTCTTCGAGAAGGTCACCGGCCTGCGCATGAACCACAACTACATCCGGCCCGGAGGGGTGGCCGCCGACCTGCCCGCCGACTGGCGCACCGACGTATCCGAACTGATCGAGCTGATCGAACCCCGCCTCGACGAGTACGACACGCTGCTCACCGGCCAGCCCATCTGGCGCGAGCGGCTCCAAGGGGTGGGCATCATCAGCGCCGCCGAGGCCGTCGCCCTCGGGGCCACCGGGCCCCTGCTGCGGGGCACGGGCATGGCCTGGGACCTGCGGCGCGACGAGCCCTACCTGTTCTACGACCAGATGGACTTCGACGTGATCGTAGGCACCCACGGCGACTGCTACGACCGCTACGCCATACGCCTCAACGAGATCCGCGAGTCTCTGCGCATCGTCGACCAGATCATCGACGCGATGCCCTCGGGCGATTACCGGACGCAGGACAAGAAGGTGACGCCGCCGCCGCGGGCCCGCATCGACGCCTCGATGGAGGCCCTGATACATCACTTCAAGATCTTCACCGAGGGGTTCAAGGTGCCGGCGGGCGAGGTGTACGCGGCGGTGGAGTCCCCCCGGGGCGAGCTGGGCGTGTACCTGGTGAGCGACGGCACGTCGGTGCCGTACCGGCTCCACGTGAGAGCGCCCAGCTTCGTGAACCTCCAGACCCTGCCCCATCTGATGCAGAACGGCCTCATCGCTGACGGCATCGCCATCATCGGCTCCGTTGACCCGGTCATGGGGGATGTGGACCGGTGAGTCTCAGTGCTGCCAACGAGGCGCTGGCTGCCGAGATCATCTCCTGGTTCCCCCGGCCCCGCTCGGCACTGATCCCGCTGCTGCACCTCGCCCAGGAGCAGGACGGGTACCTGACCGACGACGCCATGCGCCGCATCGCCGAGCTGGTCGAGGCCACGCCGGCCGAAGTGAAGGGCACCGCCGGCTTCTACGAGATGTTCCGCTTCGAGCCGGTGGGCACCTATCTCGTGAACGTCTGCACCAACATCTCCTGCCTGTTGTGGGGCGGTGAGGAGCTGCTGGAGCACGCCTGCGAGACTCTGGGGACCGAAGTGGGCGGCACCACCGATGACGGCCGGTTCACCGTCGAGGAGGTGGAGTGCATCGCAGCCTGCACAGAGGCCCCCTGCCTTCAGGTCAACTATCGCTACCGGGGCCGGGTCACCCCCGATGACTTCGACCGGCTGGTCGAGGATCTGCGCGCCGATCGTCTGGACATTCCCCGCCACGGCGCACTGTCCAGTGTGAGGCAGTCGATCCCCGCCGAGCGTCTCGCCGGGGTGGTCCCGCCCGAGCAGGCCCGCGAGGCGCCGGTCTGGCTGGCACGCAACGCTGAGGCGGTCCGCTGATGGATCAGCAGGCGGTAGTCGACGGCTACATCGCGCATGCGCCCGGCTATGTGCACAACGACGGCCCCAAGCTCATCACGGGCCGCTTCGTGCACGAGGATTCGTTCACCCTGGCCCGTTACGAGGCCACCTGGGGCTACGACGGGCTTCGGGCCGCGCTGGAGATGGCTCCGGCCGCAGTTCATGAAGAGGTACGGGCCGCAACGCTGCTGGGACGAGGCGGTGCCGGGTTCCCCGCTGGCGTCAAGTGGGGCTTCCTGCCGCCGGGCAAGCATCCCTACTACCTCGTCGTCAACGGTGACGAGAGCGAGCCGGGCACCTACAAGGACCGCCTCCTCATGGAGCGCGACCCCCACCAACTCATAGAGGGCTGCCTCATTGCCTGCTACGCGCTGGGCCTGCAGCAGTGCTTCCTGTACGTGCGGGGCGAGATGGCTCTGGCCCAGGAGCGGATCGCGGCCGCTCTCAACGAGGCCTACGCGGCCGGCTACGCGGGACGCGAGATCTGCGGGAGCGACTTCTCGGTGGACATCGTCATGGCGTGGGGCGCGGGGGCCTACATCGTGGGCGAGGAGACCGCGCTCATCGAGAGCCTCGAGGGACGCCGGGGCATGCCTCGCCTCAAGCCTCCTTACTTCCCGGCCGCGGTCGGCCTGTACGGCCAGCCCACCATCGTCAACAACGTGGAGACGCTCGCCAACCTGCCGTGGATGATGGTCAACGGGGCCGACGCCTATCGCCAGTACGGCTCGGAGTCGTCGCCCGGCACCCGGATGTTCGCGGTGTCGGGCCACCTTCGCCGCCCCGGCGTGTACGAGGTCGAGCACGGGGTGACCACGTTCCGGGAGCTGATCTACGGCGACAACTTCTGCCGGGGGATCCGCGACGGCCGCGAGCTGAAGATGTTCATCCCCGGCGGGGGCTCCGCTCCCTGGTTCTTCGCCGAGCATCTGGACCTGCCGCTGGAGGCGCGCCCGGTGGGCGCGGCCGGGTCGATGCTCGGGTCGGGCGCCATCGTGATCATGGACGACACCACCGATGCTGTGAAGGCAGCCTGGCGGGTGGTGAAGTTCTTCGCCCGCGAGTCGTGCGGGAAGTGCACGCCGTGCCGCGAGGGCACCACCTGGCTGGAACAGATCCTGCGCCGGATCCTCGACGGCGAGGGTCGGCCGTCCGACATCGACCTGCTGCTCGACATAGGCGACAACATAAGCCCCGGCCCCTATCCGGTGGCCGCCCACGACGGGCGCGAGGCTGTGCCGTTCCCGCCCCGCCAGACCACGATCTGCCCCCTTGGACCCTCGGCGGTAGCGCCGGTGGTGTCCACGATCCGCCGCTTCCGACACGAGTACGAGTCCAAGATCACCCGCCGCGACCCGATCCAGATTCCAGTAGTAGCAGCCGCAGGAGCCATCCGATGACCGCGGTAGAGCCGCAAGCCGGCGCAGAGGTGGCCGTGGAGATCGAGGTGGACGGCGTCACTATTGACGCGAAGCCGGGTGAGTGGCTGATCGAGGCCTGCGAGCGCAACGGCACCTACATCCCAAGGTTCTGCTACCACCCGCGGATGAGCTCGGTGGGAATGTGCCGCATGTGCCTGGTGGAGGTGGACACCGGGCGCGGCTTCGCCCTCCAGCCCTCGTGCATGCTGACGGTGTCGGATCAGATGAAGGTGTCCACCGAATCCGAGGTCGCCAAGAAGGCCCAGGACGGCGTGCTGGAGTTCCTGCTCATCAACCACCCCCTCGACTGCCCGGTGTGCGACAAGGGCGGCGAGTGCCCGCTCCAGGACCAGACCATGGCCTACGGCCCGGGGGAGACCCGTTTCGTGGAGGAGAAGCGCCACTTCGCCAAGCCCATCGCCATCAGCGAGACCGTCTACCTCGACCGGGAGCGCTGCATCCTCTGCGACCGGTGCACCCGCTTCGCCGACGAGGTGGCCGGCGACCCCCTCATCCACTTCATGGGTCGCGGCAATCACACCGAGGTCAACACGTTCACCGACGAGCCCTTCGCCTCGTACTTCTCGGGCAACACCGTGCAGATCTGCCCGGTGGGCGCGCTGACTGCCGCGCCCTACCGCTTCAAGGCCCGACCCTGGGACCTCACCGAGACGCTGTCCACGGCCTGGGTCGACAGCGTGGGAGCCCGGGTGGCGGTGCAGGCGTCGCGCAACCGGGTGCTACGGGTGCTCGGCACCGACGCCGATGCCGTCAATTGGGGCTGGCTGTCGGACAAGGAGCGCTTCGGCTTCGAGGCCCTCAACAGCGAGGCGCGCCTCTCTGCGCCGGTGATGAGGGACGTGGCAAATGACGGGGGATCAGAGTGGCGCGAAGCCGGCTGGGGCGAGGCACTCGACCGGATCGTCAGCGCGCTGAGCGCCGCGCCGCCCGAACGGGTGGCCGTGCTGGGCGGTGCCCGGCTCACCAACGAGGCCCAGTACATGTGGGCCAGGCTGGCCAAGGGAGTGATCGGCACCGACAACGTCGACGCCCAACTCGACGACGGCCTCGACCCTGCGGTGGTTCTCGGCCTGCCCAGGGCCACCATCGACGATGCCTGCCGCCCCGGCGGCACCGTGGTGCTGATCGGCCCCGACCCCAAGGAGGAGCTGGGCACGCTGTATCTGCGGCTGCGCCACGCGATTGTCAACGACGGTGTGAATCTGATCGAAGTAACGCCGTGCGAGACCGGTCTGTCCCACCTGGCCAAGCATTCCCTGCGAGCCCGCCCCGGTACGACGGCTCAGCTGGTAAGCGCACTGGTGGCTGCGGTTGCCGACGGCGATCCGGAGGCCGATGGAGCGGACGCCGGCCAGCTCGAGCTCGAATCGGCGGCGCGGTGCCTGAGCGCTGCGACTGGCGGAGTGACCGTGGTGCTGGGCCGGGCGTCGCTGGCCGAACCCGCCGACGCCGTGGAGGCTGCCGCGCTGGAATTGTCCGGGCTGCCGTCGGTGAAGTTCCTGCCCGCGCTGCGGCGAGGCAATGTGCTCGGTGCCCTCGAGGCCGGTTTGTCGCCGGAGCTGCTGCCCGGCCGGGTGTGGCTGGACGGCATCGAAGCCGAAGGACCTCTGATCGCGGCGTGGCCCCGGCTGCCGGCAGCCGCGGGACTGCACGCGGCCGGCGTTTTCAGGGCAGCCGCTCGCGGGGACATCGACGTGCTCGTGCTCGTCGCTGCCGATCCGCTCAACGACTTCATCGACCGCGACCTGGCGTACCGGGGCCTTAGGGGAGCGGCGCTCGTGGTGTCGGTGGACCTGTTCGTGAACGACTCGTCCTCGCTGGCCGCCGACATCGTGGTTCCGGTCGCCGGCCCAACCGAGTGCGACGGCACCTTCACCAACCTGGAGGGCCGGGTCAGCCCGATGAGCCGCAAGGTCACGCCGCCCGGAACGGCCCGCCCCGACTGGATGATCGCGGCCGACCTGGCCGAGCGACTCGAGCCCGGCTCAACCACCGGTCTCGACTCGCCCGAAGCCATAAGAGCCGAACTGGCCCAAGTCTCAATGATCCACGCCCCACTCACCGAGGAGGCCCTGGCCCAGAATCCGGTCGAAGGAGTGCTCCTCGCGGTGAGCCCCGACGCAACCAGCGAGGCCGGGGGGTGGCACGGGGGCATCCAATGGCGGCGCTTGCGCCGCCAGGCCGCGTCCGTGACAGGATCCGCCGGCCGGGAGGAAGTGCCCGAGGGCGCATTCCTGCTGGTCGCCGCCCGCACCATGTACGACGACGGCGTGATGCTGCGCCACTGCGAGTCGAGCCGGGCCCTGGCCCCCGCCGCCTCCGCCCGCATCAACCCGGCCGACCTCGACAGAAGCAGTCTCTCCGAAGGCACCGCGGTGCGGGTTGTATCCGACTTCGGTCACCTCGAGGCGACCCTGACCGCCGACACCGGCGTGCCGGTCGGCTCGTTGAAGGTTCACTGGCTGGCACCGGGCGCGCCCGCCAACTCCCTCATCGCTGCGGGTACCGACGTCACCGTGGTCAGGGTTGAGGCCCGATGAGACGATGGCGCTCACTGGGGCGATGGCGCGCGATGAGACGATGGCGCTCACTGGGGCGGCTGCGATGACCGGCACGTTCATGCTGGCCGCCGATCCCATGCTGGCGGGCGACATCGGCCTGGTCGAAGTCGCACTGACCCTGGCCAAGGTGGTTGTGGCCTTCGCGTTCCTGCTGGTGGCCGTGATGTTGATGATCTGGTTCGAGCGCAAGCTGCTGGGAGGGATGCACCAGCGCTTCGGGCCCACGATCGCCGGGCCCTTCGGCATCCTGCAGACCCTGGCCGACGGCATAAAGCTCTTCTTCAAGGAGGACCTGGTGCCCGACCGGTCGGACCGGTTCGTGTTCAAGTTGGCACCGTACCTGTCGCTCATCCCCGCCTCCCTGGCCTTCGCGATCGTCCCGCTGGGTGGAGACTTCAACAACGGTGGCCAGGTCGAATGGTGGGGTCGCACCACCTACCTGCAGGTGGCCGACCCACCGATCGGGATCCTGTTCTTCCTGGCCATGAGCTCGGTCGCGGTCTACGGCGTGATGCTGGCCGGCTGGTCGTCGGGGTCCAAGTATCCGCTGCTGGGCTCGGTGCGGGCGTCGGCGCAGATGGTGAGCTACGAAGCCGCGCTGGGCTTGGCGGTGGCGTCCATCGTGCTGGTGACCGGAGGCCTGTCCACTCATGACATGGTGGTCGCGCAGGCGGCCGAGGGATACTTCGGCGTCGTCCCCCGCTGGAACTTGATCGTCACCGGACTGGTGCCGTTCATCGTGTTCCTGATCGCCGGCACCGCCGAACTCAACCGCCCGCCCTTCGACCTCGTCGAGGCCGAGCAGGAGCTAGTGGGCGGCTTCCACACCGAGTACTCGTCGGTCCGCTTCGCGCTGTTCTTCCTGGCCGAGTTCATGAACACCATCACGATGTCCGCCATCATCGTCACCCTGTTCCTCGGCGGCCCCGCCGGCCCGGTACTGGTCGGCGAGCTGGGTGGTATCGGCATCGCTTGGGCTTGGGGCGTGGTGTGGTTCTTCTTGAAGCTGTTCGTGCTGCTGTTCTGCTTCGTGTGGATGCGGGCCACGCTGCCCCGGTTCCGCTACGACCAGCTCATGGACCTCGGGTGGAAGGCGCTCATACCGGTTGCGCTGGGCTGGTTCCTGTTCCTCACCGCCCTGGAGGTGGGGCGCGAGCGGGGCTGGAACGAGGCCACGGTCACCATCGTGTCGCTCCTGGTGTTCGCCGGCGCGGCCCTGCTGCTGGCCCGGGCGGTGCGCAGCGGACGGCGCGCCCGCGACCGTGAGTCCTCCCGCTCCCACGAGGACGCCGATCCCGTCGAGGAGAGGGCCTGACATGGGTTACCTGCACGGATTCGCCGTCACCCTGCGACAACTGTTCCTTCCCCGGGTCACCACCGACTACCGGGGCGGCTTCGACGACTCGCCCAAGGATGTCAAGCGGCCCAAGCCGGAGCGACTGCACGGCCGCCACGTGCTCAACCGCTACGACGACGGCATGGAGAAGTGCATCGGCTGCGAGCTGTGCGCCGGTGTGTGCCCGGCCGACTGCATATACGTGCGCGGCGCCGACAACGACCCCGACGATCCGGTCGCGCCGGGTGAGCGCTACGGCTACGTGTACGAGATCAACTACCTGCGCTGTATCCATTGCGACCTGTGCGTGGAGGCGTGCCCCACTCAGGCGATCACCGAGTCGAAGCTGTTCGAGTTCTCGTTCACCAGCCGCGACGACGCCATCTACACAAAGGATGAGCTGCTGGTGGACGACGACGGCCGGCCTCGCCAGATGCCCTGGGAGGACTGGCGGGAGGGCGACGACGCGCTGACTTCGGGCTGGATGCGGGCCACGTCCCCCTCGGGCGATCACCGCTACGTGGGCGAGGTCGCCTGGTCCGGGGAGCTCGGCTACGGCGTGCGCGATGCTGAACCCGCGGACATCGAGGAGGGGGATCCGGCCGGTCTCGCCGGTGGCGCCGACGAGGACGCCCCGTCTGAAGGAGAGTCCTCTGATGGGTGAGGCAGTGTTCATCGTTGCCGCTGCGCTCATTCTGGTGGGGGCTGTGGGCGTGGTGGCCAGCCGCAACCCGGTGCACGCCGCCCTGTTCCTTGTCCAGACCCTGGTGGGAGTGGCGTTGCTGTTCGTTCTGAACGACGCTCACTTCCTGGCCGCGGTCCAGGTGGTGGTGTACGCCGGTGCCATCGTGATCCTGTTCCTGTTCGTGATCATGCTCTTGGGTGTGGACAAGGCCGAGGAACTGCGAATCGAGCCCATCTTCGGGCAGCGCCCGTTGGCTGCGGTCGTCGGCGTGGCCCTGGCCGCGGTGCTGGGCACGGTCGTCGTCACCGGCGCCGACGCGCTCACCGGGTCCCGCCGCACCGGCGGAGATCGCGCTCTCGACAGTGGAATCACAGATATCGAGCGCATGGGCCGGGTGCTCTTCGGCGAGTTCGGCTTCGCGGTGGAGATCACCGCGGCCCTGCTGACCGTGGCCGTGGTGGGCGCGGTGGTCCTGACCCGCCGGGCGACCCGTTCCGATCGGGCCGCCGCGGCGGGCGCGGCCGCGCCGGAGGAGACGTGATGGACCTGGCCGCGCTGTCGGTGGGCTGGTACCTCGCCCTGTCGGCCGCGCTCTTCGCCATCGGCGGGGTCGGTCTGCTGGTACGGCGGAACCCGCTCGTGATGTTCATGTGCGTGGAGCTGATGCTCAACGCGGTGAACGTGACCTTCGTAGCCCTAGGCGCCGGGCTGAACGACGTGGGTGGTCAGCTCGCGGTGTTCTTCGTGCTGGTGGTGGCGGCCACTGAGGTAGTCATCGGCCTTGCCCTGGTCGTGGCCATCAACCGGCGGCGCTCAGGTGCCACCGCCGACGACGTGTCGCTTCTGAAGGGCTGAGATGGTCGAGGCCGCCTGGCTCATCTGTGCCTTCCCGCTGGCCGGCTTCGCCGTGCTGGTAGCGCTGGGCCGCCGACTCGGCGAGCCCCGCGCCGGCTGGTTGGCCACTCTGGCCATGGCCGGCTCCTTCGTGTCCTCGCTGGCGGTGCTCGTCAGCCTGATGGGCCGCGACCCGGCCGAGCGCCGCGCAGTCATCACCCTGTTCGAGTGGGTTCCGGCCGGCGACTTCTCGGTTGACGCCGGCCTGCTCGTCGATCCGCTGTCGATCACGATGGCTCTGTTCGTCACCGGCGTGGGGGCTCTCATCCACCTCTACGCCATCGGCTACATGCATGGCGACGCGGACTTCTCGAAGTTCTTCGTCTATCTCAACCTGTTCGCCTTCTCGATGCTGGTGCTGGTCCTGGGCGACAGCCTGGCCCTCACCTTCCTGGGCTGGGAGGGGGTAGGCGTGTGCTCCTACCTGCTCATCTCGTTCTGGTTCACCGATGAGGCCAACGCCACCGCAGGCAAGAAGGCCTTCATCACCAACCGGGTCGGCGACTGGGGCTTCATGCTGGCCATGTTCTGGGCCTTCGGTGCGCTGGGTTCGGTGCGCTACCTGGACCTGTTCGGCCAGGCCGGCTCGCTGTCGTCCACGACCGCAACCGCCGTCGTGATGCTGCTCTTCTTGGGCGCAGCCGGAAAGTCGGCCCAGCTTCCCCTCTACATCTGGCTGCCCGACGCCATGGCCGGACCCACGCCGGTGTCGGCGCTCATTCACGCGGCCACGATGGTCACCGCCGGCGTCTATCTGATGGTGCGGATCAACCCGCTGATCGCCGCAGCCGACGTCTGGGCGCCCGACGTCATCGCGTGGGTCGGCGTAGCCACCGCCCTGTTCGCCGCCGGCGCGGCCATGGCCCAGAACGACATCAAGAAGGTGCTGGCCTACTCCACGATCAGCCAGCTCGGCTACATGATGCTGGCCGTGGGCTCGGGTGCCTATGTGGCCGCCATCTTCCACATGGTCACCCACGCCTTCTTCAAGGCGCTGCTGTTCCTGGGGTCCGGTTCGGTGATACACGCCCTCGACGGCGACCAGGACATGCGCCGCTACGGCGCGCTGCGGGCCGCCATGCCGGTCACCGCGGTCACCTTCATCGTCGGCTGGCTGGCCATCGCCGGGGTTCCGCCGCTGGCGGGGTTCTGGTCGAAGGACGAGATCCTGGCCTACGCCTGGGACCGGAGCCCGGCGCTGTGGGTGGTGGGGATCGTCACCGCGGTGCTGACCGCCTTCTACATGAGCCGCCTGGTGTTCATGACCTTCTACGGCGAGGCCCGCTACGCCACCGACGCCCACCCGCATGAGCCGTCGAGGCTGATGACGGCGCCGCTGGTGGTGCTGGCTGGGGCCGCGGTCCTGTCCGGCGGGCTCAACCTGCCGTTCACCAAGGACCTTCACTTCCTGGGGGCGTGGCTGGAGCCCTCACTGTTCGGCAACGAGGCCCACCTGAGTCTGGGCGGCGGGGCCCAATGGCTGCTGGCGCTGGTGTCGATGGCCGGCGCGGCGGCCGGGATCGCGGGCGCGGTGGCGGTGTACCTGCGTCACCGGGTGCCGGCCAGCCGCGTGGAGTGGCCGGCCGCGGCCCGGGCCTTCTACGTCGACGAGGCCTGGAGCCGCTTCGTGGGCGGGCCGGGCCGCCGGGCCTTCGAGGGGGTGGCCGCCTTCGACGCACGGGTGGTGGACGGCGCAGTGGACGGCGTCGGCCGCTCGGTTCAGGCCGGTGGCGCGCTCCTGCGGCGGGTGCAAACGGGCTTCGTGCGGTCCTACGCGCTGCTCACCGCAGCAGGGGCGGTCGCACTGCTGGTGTGGTTCCTCGTGAGGACGAGCTTCTAGATGGCTGCCACCGCACTCCTCACCGAGCCGCTCACCTACTCGCACCCATCGTTCGGGGCGGTTCTCACTGTGCTGGTGCTGGCCCCCGCGGCCGGAGCGCTGGTGCTGCTGGCCATGCCCCGCTCCCGGCCCGACCTCTTCAAACTGGTGGCATTGCTGGCCTCCACCCTCCCGGCTGCGTTGGCCGTGTGGATGATCAAGGAGTTCGAGACCGACATTGCGCACACCTTCCAGTTCGCGGACCGCTACGCCTGGATCGAGAGCTGGGGCATCTCCTGGAGCGTCGGTGTGGACGGGCTGTCGCTGTTCCTGGTGGTGATGACCGCACTGATCTTCCCGCTGGCCATCGTCGGCGTGGACGCGGAGCATTCGCCCAAGCCCTACTACGCCTGGATGCTTGTGCTGGAGGCCGGCTGCCTGGGCACGTTCGTGGCTCTCGACCTGATCATGTTCTTCGTCTTCTTCGAGATCGTGCTGGTGCCCATGTACTTCCTGATCGGAGGCTGGGGCCACGGGCAGAGGGCCTACGCGGCCACCAAGTTCTTCCTGTTCACCATGTTCGGCTCGGCTCTGATGCTGGTGGCCATCGTGGCGCTGGCCTTCCTGCACTCGTCGGCTAGTGGCGGCGAGGTGACCTTCGATCTGCTCGCCATCGCCGAGAACCAGCTGCTGGCCACCAACACGGCCCGCTGGCTGTTCCTGGCCTTCGCGCTGGCCTTCGCGGTGAAGGTGCCGCTGTTCCCGGTGCACACCTGGCTGCCCGACGCCCACACCAATGCACCCACTGCGGGGTCGGTGATCCTGGCCGCGGTGATGCTGAAGCTCGGCACCTACGGCCTGGTGCGCTTCGGCCTGTACCTGTTCCCAGAGGCGTCGGTTTACTTCGCTCCGCTGATGGTGACACTGGGAGTGATCGGCATCATCTACGGCGCCATCGCCGCAGCCATGCAGCGCGACCTCAAGCGGCTGGTGGCCTACTCCTCGGTGGCCCACCTCGGCTTCATCGTGATCGGCACCTTCGCGCTCAACACCGAGGGTCTCACCGGGGGCGTGCTGCAGATGGTCAACCACGGCGTGTCCACGGGGGCGCTGTTCCTGCTGGTGGGCATGATCTACGAGCGTCGCCACACCCGCGAGATCTCCGAACTCGGAGGCCTGCAGAAGCCGGCGCCGCTGCTGGCCGCAGTGTTCATGGTGGTGATGCTCTCGTCGGTCGGGCTGCCCGGCCTCAATGGATTCGTGGGCGAGCTGCTGGTGCTGCTCGGCGCCTTCAACGCCCACCGCTGGTGGGCGGTGGTTGCGGCGGCAGGGGTGATCCTGGCTGCGGTCTACCTGCTGTGGGCCTACCAGCGGGTGTTCCACGGCCGAGCTGAAGGCGCCAACGCCGAGGTGCCGGACCTGCGCTGGCGCGAGGGCCTGCTGATGGTGCCGTTCATCGCGGCCATCGTGTTCATGGGCGTCTATCCCAAGCCCGTGATCGAGCGGGTCGAGCCCGCAGTGGACGCCATCATCGCCCACGTCGAGGACAACGTGGCCGGCTTCGCCGAGCCTGTCGCCGACGTGCAGCCCTCCGTGAGTCTCGAAGACCTGGCCCGATCAACGGGTGAGGACGACCACAACGGCGACAGCCACGATGAGGGAGCTGGCTGATGGGCACGGTGTTGGCCCAGCTGCCGGTGCGGACGCCTCCAGTCGACTGGACGGGGCTCCTTCCGGTTCTCCTGCCTGCCGCGGGCGCGCTGGTGCTGCTGATGGTGCGCTCGCTGGTGCCGAGCCGGCTGATGCCGGCGGCGCTGGACGCAGTCTGGACGTTCGCGGTAGCAGTGGCCGGTCTCGTCTCGGTGGCAGTCCTGTGGCAGCGGGACACCGAGGTCCAAGCGTTCGGCAGCCAACTCGTGATGGACCGGATGGCGCTGTTCGTGGCCGCGGTGGTTCTCGGTTCGGTGGCACTGGTCGCCCCGACCCTTCCCCGGTACTGCCGGCGCGTCGGGGTTGCCAGCGCGGAGCTCTGCGTGCTGATGCTGCTGGCGGCGGCCGGCGCGGTGGTCATGGCCGGGGCAGGCGATCTACTCGTGCTGTTCCTGGGGCTGGAGACCATGTCCATTGCGGCCTACGTGATGGCCGCGCTCAATCTGCGCCGTCTCGAGTCGCTGGAGGCAGGGCTCAAGTACTTCGTACTCGGCGCCTTCTCCACCGCGTTCCTGCTGTACGGCATCGCCCTGGTCTACGGCGCGACGGGGACCACCGAGCTGGACGGGATCAGCCGCTATCTCGACACCTTCATCGTGCTGCGCGACGGGATGCTGCTGGCCGGCTTGGCCATGCTGCTGGTGGGCCTGGGCTTCAAGGTGGCCGCGGCCCCGTTCCATTCCTGGGCGCCCGACGTGTACGTGGGCTCGCCCACGCCGGTGACGGCCTTCATGGCCTCGGCGGTGAAGGCGGCAGGCTTCGTGGCTCTCATCCGGGTCCTCGTGGAGGCGCTGGACATGCGAGCCGACGACTGGCGACCGGCGGTGTTCGCGCTGGCCTGCGCCACCCTGGCCGTCGGATCGGTTCTGGCCGCGGTGCAAAGCGACGCCAAGCGCGTTCTCGCCTACTCGTCGGTCTCACACGCGGGCTTCATCCTCGTCGGCGTGCAGGCCGCCTCCGATTCGGGCGTGGCCGCGGTGCTGTTCTACCTGGCCGCCTACGCAGTGATCGCGGTGGGCAGCTTCACCGTGGTGGCCGTGCTGTCGGGTCCACGCGACGATCGAACCGGCCTCGACGCACTGACCGGCCTCGGCACCCGCAGACCGGCGCTGGCGCTGGGGCTGACCATCTTGTTGCTGGCTCAGGCGGGCGTGCCGTTCACGTCAGGGTTTGTGGCCAAGTTCTCGGTCATCGCGGCGGCGGTGGAGGCTCGCTCGTACTGGCTGGCCGTGGTGGCCATGGTGAGCGCCGTGATCGCGGCCTTCGCCTACCTGCGGGTGGTGGTGGCCATGTACTTCCGCGGCTCCGGCGACTCCGCGGAAGGCGACGTCCCGCCGGGCGGGGCGGCAACCCCGGCAGCAGATCGGGCGGGGGAGCCAGGAGCCGATGTCGGGGTCGGAGCGGGCGTAGTGATCACGATCGCGGTGCTGGTCACCGTGGCCGCGGGCATCGCCCCCGCCTTGTTGGAATCTGTGGCCAGCACGGCGGCAGGGCTGTGATGTTTCGATGAGCCTGTACTACGTCCAGAAGTTCCTCTACGAACTCAACCGCGACCTGAAGCTGCAGGAGGCCTACCTCGACGACCGGCGAGACGTGCTCGAGCCGTACGACCTCGACGACACCGAGATCGAAGCCCTCGTCGAACCCGATATCGGTCTGCTCTACGTCCTAGGGGTCAACGGGCAGATCCTGATGCACTTCGCCGCCCTGCATCAGGTCGAGTGGGCCGACTACCTCCAGCGAATGCGCGACGGCGTCTCCAAGCACGGACCGGTTCGTGCCGGCGTGTACGCCTTGAGCGGCTACGAGGGTGTCGATGCCCACGCAGCCGCGCTCGGCCAGCAAGGCTTGGCCGAGAGGCCGAACGGATAGGCCTGCAGCCGGCGGGTTCGCGATCAGGCAGCTGCGGTGAGGTCGTAGGTCGCGATGGTGCAGCCCACCGCGAAGATCGGTACCGGCTGGTAGCAGTGCACGGTGCCGGGGGCCCCTGATGCTGCCGCGCTGACGGCGATGAAGGTGCGGATCTCGAATGCACCCTGACCCGCCTCGGCGTAGACGGATCGATCGTCGTAGTCGAGCAGTGCATCACGGTCGTTGCGGCACCAGCGATCAAGGAAGTCGCGGTCCCAAGCCTCGTTGATCTTCCCCGAGTCGGGGGTGGCCGGCCAGTGGGAGATCCCGCCGGTACCGATGACCGCCACACGCTCGGGCACCCGGTCGGCGGCCCGCCGGATGGCCTCACCGAACGCCCACACCCGTTCGTAGGGAGCGAGGGGCGGTCCCTGGCAGTTGATGTTGACCGGAACGACCGGCAGGTCGTATTCGGGGGTCAGGAAGTGGAGCGGTACCGCGATCCCGTGATCGAGCTTCCACTCCTCGGCGTAGGAGACGTCTGAGGTCCGCATGATCTCGGTGATCAGGCGCTGGGAAAGGTCTCGGTCCCCCGGTACCACGAACCTCTCGATGCCCAGCCACCCCGGATCCTCGATGGGCCCCTCGTAGCAGTCGGCCATCCCGATGGCGAAGCTGGGCATGTTGTTCATGAAGAAGTTGCCGAAGTGCTCGGCGGCCACGACCATCAAGACATCGGGCCCGGACCCGGCCAGGGTCTCGGCCATCTCGCCGTAGGCGGAATAGACCCTGTCCCTTGCGTGCGGGTCTGCCTGGTCGGCCCGCCCGACGATGCCCGGCGCGTGACTGCATACTCCGGCGAAGACCAGCGGCATGACCGCAGCGTAGGCCGTTGACCTAGATTTGTCGGTGGTGATATCGGCCGAAACGAAAGCCACCTTCGAGCGCGACGGGGTCGTCAGGGTTCCCGGCGCGGTTGACGGCGAGTGGGTCGCGCGGATCCTGGAGGACGCCCAGACGCAGCTCGATGATCCGGGGCCTTGGGTCACCGACACCAACCCGGGCGCGGTCCAGGACCGCCTGTTCACCACCCGGTACCGCTGGCAGCACGCACCGGTGATCCGGGACTTCGTGTTCTCGTCGCCCATCGCGGCGATGGCGGCATCGCTTACCGGCTCGGAGAGCACGCGCTTCTACTTCGACCACCTGCTGGTGAAGGAGCCGCTCACGTCGGCACCCACGCCGTGGCACCAGGACATTCCCTACTGGCCCTTCCTCGGCAAGCAGATCGTGTCGGCATGGGTCTCGGCCACCAGCACCCGGGTGAGCGACAGCTCGCTCGAGTTCGTGAAGGGCTCGCACCGTTGGAACGCGTACTACGCCCCGACTTCATTCGACGGCCAGGGCGGATGGACCGAAGACTCCAAAGGCGAGCCCATGCCCGACATCGAGGCGGCCCGCAGCCGCTCTGGCTGCCCCTATGAGATCGTCGGGTTCGACGTCGAGCCCGGTGACGCCATCTTCTTCTCGGCTTGGATCATCCACGGCTCGCCCGCCAACGCGGGCCGCGAGCGCCGGGTGGCGCTGTCCACCCGCTGGCTGGGCGACGACGCCACCTGGTATCCCCACCCGGGCTGCGATCCCACCGTCACCCAGGACGACACCACCGCAGTGCCCGGCCAATACCCCGCCGACAACGAGCGGTTCCCGCTGGTGTACAGAACCGGCGGCATCTAGGGCTCGTCGGTCTCCATCTGCTTGAGTTCGGCTTCGATCTCGTTCATCAGCACGACCAGGTCGATCACGTCGTGACTCGTGACCGAGCCCAGGAACCGGCCGGACTCGCGGTCCAGCACCGGGATCACGGACTGCGAGGCGTTGGTCATCCTCTCCAGCGCGTCGTGGATCGGTTCATCGGGCCATGCGACCAGGGTGTTCGGCCGCAGGACGTCCCGCAGCGAGGCCGCAGCCCGCGAGCGGCGGCGCACCGACCGGAGTCCGGTGGTCGAGACGATTCCCGCGATCTCGCCGCGGTCGACGACCAGGTAGTCGTGCTGGTGGGGCGCGGTCCATGCCTCCGTGAAATCAGCCACAGAGGTGTCCGACCCCGGGTACTCGCGTGTGGAGTCCAGCACGCTCCTGACCTGAACCTCCTGCAGGGCGTACCGGGCGAACGCCGGCGTCACCGAGGCGGGCAGCGCGGACCGCTCCGACAGAACCGTCCGCCGGACCGCGAAGTTGATGACTGCCGGCATGAACAGGATGTAGCCGAACATGATCAGCACCAGCAGCGAGAAGACGTCCTTCTGGATCGTGCCGGTCTCGAGCAGCACGAGCAGGAAGGCGATCTCGGCAACGCCCTTGGACATGAGGCCGGTGGCCAGCGCGAACGGCGCGTCGATTCGAGTGACGTAGGTGCCGATGAACGCCCCGGCGAACTTTCCGGCAAGCGGCACCAGCACCAGGGCCGCAATCGTCCCGGCGGGCAGATTGGTGAAGGACAGGTCGAAGTACAAGCCGGCCGAGGCGAAGAACAGGGGGACAAACAGGCCTTCGGAGGCGCTGCGCATGCCGGGCATGATGTCGTTGCGCACCCCTTGGGACAGCCCCGACAGGGCGGCGCCGAACAACAGCGCCCCGATAGTGCCGTGCAGGCCCATCTTCTCGGCTCCCACGACCATGAGGAAGAGCCCTCCGATCAGCAGGCCGAATGAGAGTTGGGGAACGTTGACGAAGCGCTTCAGGGCGACGATGGCTGCCGGCAGCACCTTCGCCGACAGCAGCCAGGCCAGGATCACGAAGGCAACGATCTTGCCCAGAAGGACCGGCACCGCGACCGCGTTCACGCTCTGGCCATGCTCACCGATGGTGAAGCCCACCACCAGCAGCGAGGCGATCTCAGCGATGATCACGATGGTGAAGATCTTCAGCCCTATCGGCTGCTTGAGCGTCCCGGAGTCCGAGAGGATCTTGGCCGCTAGCCCGAGGCTCGACAGCGACAGCACCCCGGCTAGCGCCAGCGACTCGTTGAATTCGAGGCCAAGCCCCAAGTCCAGACCGAAGAGGTCGGAAGTGACGACGAGGGCCGCCAGCAGCGATATGACGACGGAGATGATGGCTGCCGCGAAGTATCGGCCTCGGATCGTCACCACGAAGCCCGGAACGTCGATCTCGTCGAGTCCGACGATGAAGAAGAGTACGAATATGCCGATCTCCAGGAAGAGTCGGAGGTCGTGGGTGGGCTCGACCAGCCCCGTAGCGGGACCGAGCAGCACTCCGGTCAACGTGAAGGCGATGATCGAACTCAGGCCGAAGCGGCTGAGAGCTCCTTCCAGGAGCTTGGCCACGACAATGAGAAGCCCGATCGGCAGCAGTACGTCCAGTAACATTCCATCCCTCCCGCGTGGTCCGCATCGAGAGAGCGGGACGAGAGTAGTGCGTTGGCTCTCGTCAGGCCGGTTCGGGGCTTGGTCGGGCAGTTCGGTGGAAGCGCAGCCTCGCAGCGCGGTTGGAATGTCCCGGTAGGCGCGCGCCGCGCGCAGGGGTTATTATGTCGCCCAATCAGCGGCCACAGCTAGCCGACGGTTAGACCGCGACACCGAGGAGATGCGGATCATTGAATATCAGCACTGACAGGCAGGGGGGAGCGTTGATTGCAATGGCTGAGGGCCGCGTCGACGGTGCCAATGCCCTTGAGTTTCACGAAGCACTGGAGGCCGCCATCACCCCGGACGACACCGGGATGGTGCTGGACTTCGAAGGTATTTCTTACATCAGCAGCGCAGGTCTCCGCGTGGTGTTGCTAGTTGCCAAGACGCTCCAGAAGCAGAACGCCAAGATGGCCGTCTGCTCGCTGTCCGATTCGATCCGAGAGATCTTCGAGATCAGTGGGTTCGACAAGATCATCCCCGTCCACGGATCGCGTGGCGATGCTCTCGCCGGGGTCGGAGGCTGATCGCAGCCGGCTTCCTTAGCGAGATCACCTCGGGTTCTCGCTAATCCTCAACCGGACAGGGTCACATCCCAGCGGGTACGTTCTCGATATGGCTGGCGAGCGCGACCGGCGACCGGTGGCTGTGGCTTGGGACGAAGCGCGGGAGGTGCTGGCCGTAGTGTTGCTGGCGGCCGCGCTGCTGCACGTGATTGCGCCGATGATCCGTTACACGGGGATGGAGCGCCGCTACTCATGGTGGGAGGACCTCCACAGCACGCTCACCAACGTCAACGCTCTGACCGGCATCATGCTGGTGGGGGCGGCCATTGTGGTCTGCACGACTCCTGCCGATGACATGGTCCACCGGCTACGGCAATCGGTCTACTGGACCTCGGTTGCAGTTGCCCTGCTCGGCGTGCTCGCGATCATCAACGTCCTGTCCGTTCCGTCCGCCGGCGACGCAACCGCGATGCGGTTGGCGGTCGTGGCCTGGCGCTCCGGACCGGCGGTACTGCTGTCAGGTTGCGCGGCCTGGATGGCTCGCCGAGTAGTGCTTCTCGGCTAGAGGCCGAGCGAATACCCAGCGGATAGCGATCGAGCAAGAGCCCCGTCAGCGAGGCCGCGGCCCGAGCGGCCCGTGAGCGCAGCGAACAAGAGCGGGAGACAGAGCGTCGCGGGACGCGTCGCGGGCTGGCTCGCCGGTAAGCTTCCGGCCCGTGTCGGAGTTCCTTCGCACCTATCTGACCGTCGGCATCTTCGGCGCTCTCGGTGTCGTCATCGTGGCGGCGCTGCTCGGTGCGGGCCGGATTCTGCGGCCGTCTCGTCCCACCCCGGCAAAGTTGGAGAACTACGAGTCCGGTGTCGACCCCGTCGGGGACATGTGGTCGCAGGCGAACATCCGCTACTACGTCTTCGCCCTGCTGTTCGTGTTGTTCGACGTGGAGGCCGTATTCATCTTCCCGTGGGCCGCCCGCCTGGAGGCCTACGCCTTGTTCGGCCTCGTGGAGATGGCCATCTTCATCTTCATCCTGCTCCTCGGCCTGCTCTATGCCTGGCGCAAACGGATGCTGCGATGGGTATGACCGCGAGACGCTCTGAGGGGGCAGCCCGATGGGTCTAGTCGAGTCGGGCAAGGTGCCCAAGACCCTGTCGACGCTGCTCAACATGAGTCGCAAGTACTCGTTGTGGGTGTACCAGTGGGGCCTGGCCTGTTGCGCCATCGAGATGGGCGCAGCCTTCGGCTCGCCCCGATACGACGTGATGCGCCTCGGCGTGATCCCCCTGCCCGCCAGTCCACGGCAGGCCGACCTGGTGGTGATCTCCGGCACCGTCACCGACAAGATGGCACCTTCGGTGCGCCGCCTGTACGAGCAGATGCCCGACCCCAAGTACGTGATCTCCATGGGGTCGTGCGCCAACTGCGGCGGTCCCTACTGGGACAGCTA
Organism: Candidatus Aldehydirespirator sp.; assembly: GCA_965220645.1. GTDB lineage: Bacteria > Actinomycetota > Acidimicrobiia > Acidimicrobiales > Aldehydirespiratoraceae > Aldehydirespirator. The sequence continues at coordinate 963,073 of OZ244836.1, forward strand.
CTCGGTCACCAAGGGCGTCGACCAGATCGTGCCGGTCGACGTGTACGTGCCCGGCTGCCCGCCCCGCCCCGAGGCTCTGCTCGAGGGGATCGTCATGCTGCAGGAGCGCATCCAGAACGAGGATATGGGCGAGCGCTGGAGGGGTGAGCCGATTGTCATCGACTGACGCCGCCCCGGTTGAGACCGACGCCCCCGCCGCCGATACCGGAGCGGACGTCGAAGAGTTGCTGGCCCGCCTGCGCGGCGCGCTGGGCGACGCGCTCGTCGAATGGCACACCGACGGAGCGCAGGTCTGGGTGCGAGTGGCGCGCGACGCCTGGGCCGATCTCGCCAACTGCCTGCGCAACGAGGAGGGCTTCGGGTTCTTCAACTTCCTGTCGGCTATCGACTGGATGCCGTCGCCGTTCGGGCGCGACATGGACAGCGCCGTGGACAATGTGCTCGATCCTGTTGAGCCCAAGGAGCCTCCGCCGACCGAGACCGGGGTAGCCGGCGGCGACACCCGCTTCCAGCTCCTGGCCCGGGTCAACGACGTGGCTTCGGGCCGCTCCATCATCGCCAAGGCGGACCTTCCCAGCGACGATCTGCGCGCTCCCAGCTGGGTGCCCGTCTATCCCGGTGCCAACTGGCACGAGCGCGAGGCGTGGGAGATGTTCGGGATCGACTTCGACGGTCACCCCGGGCTGCGCCACATCTACCTTCCCGGAGAGTTCGAAGGTCATCCGCTGCGCAAGGACTACCCGTTGCTGGCCCGCCGGGTGAAGCCATGGCCCGGCCTCGTCGATGTCGAGCTGATGCCCGAAGCAGACGACGGCAAGGGCGGCACACCGTGACCGTCACCGAGCGCCAGCAGCTCAGCTACATCGCGGCTCAGGCCGCCGACGCCCGCGTCAATCTGGAGATCGAGACCGAGGGCATGACCCTCAACATCGGCCCGCAGCATCCGGCCACCCACGGCACGCTGCGCATTGTGGCCAAGCTCGACGGTGAGCAGGTGGTGTCGGCCGATCCGGTCATGGGTTACATGCACCGGGGCTACGAGAAGCTGGCCGAAGTGCGGACCTATCCGCAGGTCACCACTTTGATCAACCGCATCGACTGGTTGGGCAGCTTCGCCAACGAGGTGCCGTTCATCCTGGCCGCGGAGCGGCTTATGGAGTTGGAGGCCCCACCCCGGGCCCAGTGGATCCGCACCATCCTCTTCGAGCTGAGCCGCATCGCCAACATCACGCTGTTCCTCGGCGACATGGCCGTGCAGGTGGGGGCCATCACCCCGGTGTTCTTCGCCTTCCGCGACCGGGAGCATGTGCTCAATCAGATAGAGGCCGTCACCGGCGGGCGCTTCCACCCCAACTTCGACCGCATCGGCGGCATCAAGGACGACCTGCCGGCCGGCTGGATCGCCGAGACTCGCCAGGCCATGCGCAAGATCCGCGCCTTCTGCGACCAGATCGAGGATCTGGTGCAGGGCAACGAGATCTTCCAGGCCCGCACCCGGGGCATCGGCGTGATCCCGCCCGATGTTGGGCTGTCCTACGGCCTGACGGGGGCCAACATCAGGGCTTCCGGGGTGGACTGGGACGTGCGCCGCGACAGCCCGTGCGGGCTCGTCCACGACCAGGTCGACTGGAAGGTCTGGACCCACCCCGACGGCGACTCCTTCGCCCGGTTCTGGGTGCGTCTCCAGGAGACCCGCGAGGCCACCAAGATCGTCGACCAGCTGCTTGACGGGATCCCGTCGGGGCCGATCATGGCCAAGGTGCCCGTCATCATCAAGGTGCCCGCGGGCGAGGCCTACGTCGAGACCGAGAACCCGCTCGGCGTGATGGGCTACTACGTGGTGTCGAAGGGAGACCTGTTCCCGTTCAGGGTGAAGATCCGCTCGGCGTCGTTCTCGAACGTGTCGATCACGCCGTGGCTGCTCAAAGGCGTCTACGTTCCCGACATCATCACCATCCTGGCAAGCCTCTACTTCATCCTCGGAGACATCGACCGATGATTCCGCGGAAGGCTGAGCTCGGGTTCGTCGATGGAGTCGGCCGATGATTCCGCGGAAGGCTGAGCTCGGGTTCGTCGATGGAGTCGGCCGATGATTCCGCGGAAGGCTGAGCTCGGGTTCGTTGATGGAGTCGACCGATGATCTCGGTCCTGGCGGAGCTGTCGTACTGGCAGGTCACGTCGATCCGGGTGGTGGCGGGCCTGGTGGCCGTGCTGCTGGTGGCCGGCACGCTGGTCTACGTCCACCTGTTCAAGATGGTGAGCTTCATGCAGAGCCGGCTGGGCCCCATGGAGGCGGGCCCCTACGGCTCGCTACAGCTGCTGGCCGAGATCGGCAAGTTCCTCCAGAAGGAGGACATCGTCCCCCGGCGGGCCGACCGCTTCGTGTTCAAGGCGGCCCCGTTCGTTGTTCTCACCTCCACCTTCCTGCTGCTGGTCGTGCTGCCTGGAGGCCCGGACGCGTGGTTCATCTCCAACGACCTCGGGATCTATCTGGCGATGGCGGTCAGCTCGGTGTCGGTGATCGGCATTCTCATGGCCGGCTGGGGCTCGGCCTCGAAGTACTCGCTGCTCGGCGGGTTGAGAGCTACCGGCCAGCTCATCGCCTACGAGCTGCCGCTGCTGCTGGCGGTGGTGGGCGTGGTCATCCAGGCCGAGACCATGAACCTGCAGGAGATCGTGCTGGCCCAGGCCAATGGCGAGATCTTCGGCTGGGGAGTTATCGGCAACCCGTTCATCATCACCCAGTTCGCCGGTTTCATCATCTTCATGATCGCCATGCAGGCCGAGCTCACCCAGACCCCCTTCGATATGCCGGTGGCCGAGTCGGAGCTGGTCACCGGCTACATGACCGAGTACTCCGGTTTGCGGTTCCTGCTGTTCTTCATCGGGGAGTTCGCCACCGCCGGCGTGTTCTCGGCCATCGCCGCAGTGCTGTTCCTCGGTGGCTGGTACGTGCCCGGTTTCGATCCGGCCGACAACCTCCTCAATGTGCTCGGACCGCTGGTGCTGTTCGGCAAGGTGGTACTCCTGACGTTCCTGGTCTTCTGGGTCCGGTTCACGTTCCCACGCTTCCGCGAGGACCAGTTGCAGCGCCTGGCGTGGAAGTTCCTGGTACCGCTTGCGCTGGCCAACATCGTGGTGACCGGCGTGCTCAAGGTGGTGGTGTGATGGGTCTCGTGCCGGGCTTGGTCAAGGGGCTGGTGGTCACCGGCTCGACGGTGGTGCGCACTGTGTTCCCCAAGCGGGGGATGCGCACGCTCATGCCCGCGCCGTCGAAGGGCGCGGCCACCGTGCAGTACCCGCACGTGAAGGAGGCGCCGCCGCCCCGGGCCCGCGGCGTGATCGCCCTGCACGAGGGCAACTGCACCGCCTGCATGCTGTGCGCCCGCGAGTGCCCGGACTGGTGCATCTACATCGAGGGCCACAAGGAGAAGGCCCCACCCCGGCGCGCCGGCGGCAAGCCCCGCCAGGTCAACATTCTCGACCGCTTCGACATCGACTACGCGCTGTGCATGTTCTGTGGCATCTGCGTGGACGTGTGCCCGTTCGAGGCGCTGTTCTGGAGCCCCGAGTACGAGTTCTCCGAGCCCCGCATCGCCGACATGCTCCACGACAAGGAGCGGCTGACGGAGTGGATGGAGACTGTGCCCGACTTCGAGGACTACGAGGCCGGGTCGGTGGCCAAGAAGCTCAAAGTGCCGCCGACATGACGATGGTGACCGTCCCGTCCTGGCGCACGACATGGGTGCCGCCGACATGAGCGCCGGGACTCTCCTGGTTTGGCGCACGACATGGGTGCCGCCGACATGAGCGCCGGGGGCGTGCTGGCCGCGGCCGCTGCGAGCGGCGAGCTGTTCGTGGCCCAGAACGTGTTCTTCGGCGTGATCGCGCTAGTGATGATCGTGTCCGCGATCCGCTGCGTGACCACCAGCAACGTGGTGCACGCGGCGCTGTGGCTGGTGCTGGTGCTGGCCGGGGCGGCGGGCCAGTTCATTCTGCTGGGCTCGGAGTTCGTGGCCGTCACCCAGGTGCTCGTCTACATCGGCGCCATCGTCGTGCTGTTCCTGTTCGGGATCATGCTCACGAAGGCCTCGATGGGTGACGACGAAGCGGTGTCGGGCGAGAAGCGGCTCATGGCCGGTCTTGTAGCTGTGCTGCTCGCGGTGGTGATGGGTGTCGCCCTGCTCGACAGCTACTCCGACACCCGCTTGGTTATTGACGAGCCCCAGCGCTTTGAGGCCGTGTCCGACGCCATCTTCAGCCAGTACATCGTGGCCTTCGAGGCGATCTCGGTACTGCTGCTGGCCGCCCTGATCGGCGCCATCGTCGTGGCCCGCAAGGAATAGGGCGAGGGCCGGGCCATGATCCTGAACCAGTTCCTGCTGCTGGCCGCGGTGCTGTTCTGCATCGGTGTGTACGGCGTGCTGGCCCGGCGCAACGGGATCATGGTCCTCATGTCGGTGGAGATCATCCTCAACTCGGTGAACATCAACCTGGTGGCGTTCGGAGCCTTCCGCGACAACGTGGCCGGCGAGGTGTTCGCCCTGTTCGTGATCGCGGTGGCCGCGGCCGAGGTGGGCATCGGCTTGGCCATCGTGCTGCTCATATACCGCAACCGCCGCAGCATCGACCTCACCCAGGCCGATCTGCTCAAGGGTTGAGGGACTGCCCGTCGTGAACATGTTTGCTGCCGCGCTCGCCGCCGCCACCGAGACCGTCGCCCACGGCCCCAGCTCCGTCGACAGCGCCGGGTTCTTCCTCGACTTCGCCTGGCTGGTACCGCTGCTGCCCGCCCTGTCGTTCGCGGGCATCCTGGCGTTCGGCAAGCGCCTGCCCCGCAAGGGCTCCGAACTCGGCGTCGCCGCAGTGGCCGGCTCGTTCGTGCTGTCCCTCGGTGCGGTGATCACCTGGATCGGCCATCGCGACGACGCCCATGAGGGCGTCCAGGCCGTGCACCGCACGGTGGGATGGCTGCACTCGGGAGGCATCGAATACGACGCGGGCATCCTGCTCGACGGCCTGTCGGTGATGATGCTGTTCGTCGTGACCGCGGTGTCGCTGCTGGTGCACATCTACAGCACCGACTACGTGGCCGGCGACGCCCGCTACACCCACTTCTTCGCCTTCTTGAGCCTGTTCACCGCGGCGATGCTGTTCTTCGTCCTCAGCGACAACCTGCTGCAGATGATCGTCGGCTGGGAGCTGGTCGGCGTGTGCTCGTTCGTGCTGATCGGACACTGGTGGGAGGACAAGGCCAACTCCGACGCCGCCCTCAAGGCCTTCTTCACCAACCGGGTGGGCGACATCGGCCTGCTGGTGGGCGTGTCCATCCTGTTCTTCGCCGCGGGCCGCACTTTCGACACCCTCACCCTCAGCGAGCGCATCAACGCCGGCGAGGTGAGCCACACCGCACTGGTGGTGGCGTCGTTGTGCCTGCTGGCCGCGGTGATGTCCAAGTCCGGCCAGTTCATCCTGCACACCTGGCTGCCCGACGCCATGGCCGGGCCCACGCCGGTGTCCGCGCTCATCCACGCGGCAACGATGGTGGTGGCCGGCATCTTCCTGGTGGCCCGCCTCTACCCGGTGTTCTGGGAGGGCATGTCCATCGGCGGCTCCAGCATCAACATGCTGGCGCTGGTCGGCGCGGTCACTCTGCTGTTCGGGGGGCTTCTGGCCTTCACCCAGAACGACATCAAGAGGGTGCTGGCCTACTCCACCGTCAGCCAGCTCGGCTACATGGTGATGGCCCTGGGGGTGGGCGCTTGGACCGCGGCCATGTTCCACCTGTTCACCCACGCCTTCTTCAAGGCCTGCCTGTTCCTGGGGTCGGGGTCGGTGAGCCACGCGGTGCACAGCTTCGACATGAAGACCGACATGGGTGGCCTCCGCAAGGTCATGCCCCACACCTACCGCACGTTCCTAGTGGCGACGGTGGCGCTGATGGGCGTGCCCCCGCTGGCCGGGTTCTGGTCCAAGGACGAGATCCTGGCCGGCACCGGGGGCTGGGGGCTGTTGGGCGGCACCGGCGGCAACGGCAACTACACCCTGATGCTGGTGATGGGGATGCTCGGCGCGGCAGTGACCGCGGCCTACATGACCAGAGTCGTCTACCTCACGTTCTTCGGCACGTACCGGGGCCACGGCCATCCCCACGAGTCGGGCCCGCGCATCCTCGGCCCGCTGTACGTGCTGGCGTTCTTCGCAGTGGTGGCCGGGCTGTTCAACATGCCGAAGGGCTTCCAGCTGTGGCCCGAGGCGTGGCAGGAGCGCTTCGGCCACTACGTCGAGCCGGTGGCGGCCTACTTCCCGTCCATTGCTCACGCCAAGCCGAGCTGGTCGCTGGCCATCGTCTCAACGCTGGTAGCGCTGACCGGCGCCGGCCTGGCCTGGCGCTACTACTTCAAGAGCGTGCAGAGCCGCTCCGAGGCCGAGGAGGCGCCGCTCACCGAGATTCCCGACGGGCCGGTGTCACGGGGCGGGCTGCCCCGGGCGGTTCACACCGCGCTGGTCAACAAGTACTACTTCGATCACCTCTACACCGGCGTGATCGTCAAGGCCGTGAAGGGTCCGCTGGCCAGGGCCACCTACTGGTCCAACCAGCGGGTCATCGACGGCGTCGTGAACGAGGCAGGCCGGCAGTCGGTGGCCGCGGGCCGCGCCGTGTACGACCACATCGACCAGACCCTCATCGACAGGGTCATCGTGGACGGCTCGGGCCGGGCCTCCGATAGCGCCGGCGAGGGCCTGCGGGCCATGCAGACCGGCAAGGTCCAGCAGTACGCCGCCATCCTGTTCGCGGCCGCGACCATCCTCGCCGGTGTGTTCATGATCATCCTGTCGCTGTGACCCCTCCGAACGAAACCCCCCATTACCCAGGAGCTTCAAGGACCTAACCATGACCGACTTTCTCAACGATTGGGGCCTCACCCTGGTCACCTTCGTCCCGCTGGCCGGGGCTCTGGTGATGATGGCGGTCCCCGCCGCCGAGGAGAGGGCCCTCAAGCAACTGGCCCTGCTGTCGTCGCTGCTGGCGTTGGTGATCGGTGGCCTGCTGCTGATCGACTTCGACTACGGCAATGCCGGTGCCCTGCAGTTCGTGGTCGACGCCCGCTGGATCGACGTGATCAACAGCCGCTACATCCTCGGCCTCGACGGGATCTCCCTGCCGCTGATGGCCCTCACGCTGGTGGTGATTCCGCTGTGCGTGGTGTACTCGTGGGACCACATACCCGAACCGGGCAACCCCAAGGCCTTCTTCATCCTCATGCTCATCCTCGAGACGGGCATGGTGGGCACCTTCCTGGCTCAGGACCTGGTCCTGTTCTTCGTCTTCTTCGAGGTCGTGCTGCTGCCCATGTTCTTCATGATCGCGGTATGGGGCGGCGAGAACCGGCGCTACGCATCAATCAAGTTCTTCCTGTTCACGCTGTTCGGCTCGGCGCTGATGCTGCTGTCGTTCCTGGCCCTGTTCTTCCTGTCCACCGACCCGGCCACCGGCGAGTCGCTGCGCACCTTCGACATGCGTGCCCTGACCGACGTGGCCGGCGCAGGGATCCTGGGCGCGACCCAGATCTGGATCTTCGCCGGCATGTTCGTCGGCTTCGGGGTGAAGGTTCCGATGTTCCCGTTCCACACGTGGCTGCCCGACGCCCACACCGAGGCGCCCACGGTCGGTTCGGTGATCCTGGCCGCGATCCTGTTGAAGCTCGGCACCTACGGGTTCGTGCGCGTCGCCGTGCCCATGCTGCCGGAGGGCGCCGAGGCCTGGGCGCCGTGGATCGGCCTGCTGGCGGTGATCGGCATCATCTACGGCGCGCTGGCATGCCTCGCCCAGACCGACATGAAGCGCCTGATCGCGTTCTCGTCGGTCGCGCACATGGGCTTCGTGATGCTCGGCATCGCCACGCTGACCGACTTCGGGATCAACGCCGCGATCTTCGGCATGGTCGCCCACGGGATCATCACCGGGATGCTGTTCTTCCTGGCCGGCTCGGTGAAGGAGCGCTATCACACGCTGGAGATCCGCCGCCTCGGCGGGATGCTGGTCCAGGCTCCCCGCATGGGCTGGATACTGGGGTTCTGTTCGATGGCGTCGCTGGGGCTGCCCGGCCTGGCCGGCTTCTGGGGCGAGTTCCCAGCCATCCTGTCGGCCTACTCGCCTGCGGAGGGCCTGCCGGTCGAGACGTTCCGGACCTACATGGTGGTCGCCGCGGTGGGAACCGTGCTGGCCGCCGGCTACCTGCTGTGGCTGCTGCAGCGCACGGCCATGGGCGCGCCCCGAGAGGAGTTCGCCGACAGCGACGAGATCGTCGACGTGACCCGCACCGAGTGGATTGCCTGGTCGCCGCTGCTGGTGGGCATCATCCTGTTCGGGATTGCGCCCGGCCTGATCTTCGACGTCACCGACCCGGCCGTGGTCGGCCTGCTCGTGGCCGGAGGCTGAGACTCTCATGCTGGGTTCGGCCTCGGCGCTGGTCGTCGCCTTCGAGCGACCTCCGATCGACTGGCACGCGATCGCGCCCGAGCTGACCCTGCTGGGATTCGGAGCGCTGCTCACCCTGGTCGACATCCTCTGGTTGGAGCGGGGTCGGGCCGTGGTCTCCGCGCTGGCGTCGTTCGGGCTGCTGGCCTCGATGGTGCCGGTGCTGACGCTGGCGTGGGACGGCGCCGATCGCTCCACGTTCTGGGGCGCGTACGTCATCGACGACTACGCGCTGGTAATGAAGGCCGTGTTCCTGCTGGCCGGCTACGTGGTGGTGCTGCTGTCCACCAACTACATCGCCGAGGGCGACTACTGGGAGAACGAGTACTACCAGATGCTGCTGTCGGCGGTGCTGGGCATGGTCGTTATGGCGTCGGCCCGCGACCTGGTGACGATCTTCGTGGCGCTGGAGCTGCTGTCGATCCCTGCCTACCTGATGGCCACGTGGCGCAAGCGGGATCTGCGCAGCAACGAGGCCGGCCTCAAGTACTACCTGATGGGGGTGTTCGCCTCCGCCGTGCTCCTCTACGGCATGTCGCTGCTCTACGGGGCGACCGGCTCCACCATGCTGACCGACATCGACGCGGCGGTGTCCACCGACGGCGCGCCGCTGGCGGTGGTGACGCTGGGCGTGATCTTCGTGGTGGTCGGCTTCGGCTTCAAGGTGTCGGCGTTCCCGTTCCACACCTGGGCGCCCGACACCTACGAGGGCGCGCCCACGCCCGTGACCGCGTTCTTGTCGGTGGCGTCGAAGGCGGCCGGGTTCGTGGCCCTGCTGTCGCTGGTGTTCGTGGGCTTCTGGGGACGGGCCGACGTGTACCAGCCCTTGATGTGGGTCCTGGCCGCGGCATCGATGTTCGGCGGGAACCTGATGGCGCTGCGCCAGACCAACGTGGTGCGGCTGCTGGCCTACTCGGGGGTGGCCCAGGCCGGCTACATGCTGGCGCCGCTGGCGGTGGCGGGGGAGTCGCTGGCGACAGCCGACGACGCCCTGTCGTCGGTGGTGACCTACCTGGCCATCTACGCGGCCATGAACCTGGGTGCCTTCGCGGTGATCATCGCGGTGGCCCGCCGCACCGCCTCGGCCGAGATCGGCACCTACAAGGGCCTGTTCCGCTACTCGCCGGGTCTGGCCGTCGCCATGACGATCTTCCTGATGGCCCTGGCCGGCATCCCACCGCTGGGCGGCTGGTTCGCCAAGTTCGAGATCGTGCTGGCCCTGCTCTCGCCGGGCACGGCCTGGGGCGTGGCCCTCGGCGTGATCGTGGCGGTCAATTCGGTGATCGCCCTCTACTACTACGCCCGGATCGCCTCCCACATGTGGGTGGAGGCCCCGCCCGCCGACGAGGCCTTCGACACCACCTCGCCCATCAAGATCCCTACCTCGGTGTCGGCCGCCCTGGTCCTGACCGGTGCGGCGACCCTCGCCTTCGGCATCGTTCCCCAATGGGTGGGCCACTTCACGGACGTAAGCCTGGTAGCCGCCCTCGCCGGCTGATATGCACCGGGCTGGACGCCCCCATGGTGTGACTCTCACCGAGCGGATCGCTCGCCGGATCGAGGAACGAGGGCCGATCCCGGTGTCGGAGTATGTGGACGCCTGCCTGTACGACCCCGACAGCGGCTTCTTCATGCGACCCGTCGGGGGTCGTGCCGGTGGCCACGCTGGGCACTTCCTGACCGCGCCCGAAGTGGGGCCCCTGTTCGGAGCGGTCCTGGCCCGGGCCTTGGACGCGTGGTGGGTGGAGTTGGGTCGGCCCGCTCCGTTCACGGTGGTCGACTGGGGGGCCGGTCCGGGCACGCTGGCCCGGTCGGTGCTGGCCGCCGAGCCCGACTGCATGACGGCGGGCGCGCTGCGGCTGGTGCTGATGGAGTTGTCCCCAGCCCAGCGTGCCCTGCATCCCGACCATCCGATCGTGACGAGCACGGCCCGGGTTCCGGACGCGCTGCCGGAGGGCGTACCCGCGGGCGTGGTCGTGGCCAACGAACTGCTTGACAACCTTCCTTTCGACGTTGCCCGCCTTGGCTCTGACGGCTGGGAGGAGCTGCGGGTCGCGCTCGACGATTCATCTGCGGGCAGGTTTGAGTTGATCCCCTTGCCTGCGCCTGCCGATCTGGCCGCCGGCTTGCCTGTTGTGCCGGTCGGATCCCGTGTACCGGTTCAGCGGGCCGCTCGCCGCTGGGTGGCGGAGGCTCATCGGCTGGTCGGGAAGGGCCGGATCGTTGCCTTCGACTACGGGGCGGAGACCGCTGAGCTGGCCGAGCGATCCAGCTTGTCGGATGATCCTGCAGCCGGGATGGGTTGGCTGCGGACCCACCGGGACCACCACGGCGGTTCGGAGTGGCTCACCGAACCGGGGTCGTGCGACATCACCGCGGACGTGGCCCTGGACCAGGTGCAAGTCGACCACCGTGCCGAGGCGTGCACCCAGGCCGAGTTCCTCCACACTCACGGCATCGACGAGTTGGTGGCCGAGGGCCGAGCGGCATGGACCGACCGAGCCGGGGTCGGAGACCTTGCGGCGCTCAAGGCGCGCAGCCGGGAACGCGAGGCAGAGGCTCTATTGGACCCGGCCGGCCTCGGCGCTTTCAACACCCTGATCTGGACCGTCGGCTGAGCGCCGCACATGACAACCGTGGAACGCGCCCGGCGCTATAGTTGTGCACAGCGGGCGGTCTATCCTGTGGATAACCGATTAGTCAGGGGACCCCGCGTTGCGAATCCTGTCCAGGGCGCTGATAGTCGCGATGATCGCGATGATCGCGATGCTCATCGCAGGCTCGGTGGCTGCCCAAGAGACCCCCGAGCCGGAGCCCCTCACTACTGCCCAGCGGCGGGCAGTCTCGGCATTGTCGGACAGCGGCATCCTCGATGGAACGTCATGCTCGGTCGAGGACTGCAGCGGCAACATTGAGCGCTGGGAGGTGGCGCTGTGGATCGTGCGTCTCCTGGATGCCGAGCCGACGAGCCACCGCGCCTTCGCTGACGTCGACTCCGACGAGCCACCGCGCCTTCGCTGACGTCGACTCCGACGAGCCGTACGCCGGATACATCCAGACCATGTTCGATCTGGGTGTCACCGTGGGGTGCATGGTGGATCCGCTGCGGTACTGCCCAACCCGAGCAACCAGTCGCGGGGAGATGGCGGCCTTCGTGACCCGCGCCTATGACTTGGAGGAGACCCTCCCGCCCCACGGGTTCGCCGACGTGCCGGAGACCCACCACTTCGGGGACAACATCTCGGCACTGAGGAACGCGGGGGTCCTAACCGCCGACTGCGCCGACGGCGCGGGTCTCTTCTGTCCGGAGGATCCCATCATGGCCGCGGAAGCAGTGGAGTGGCTCTACCGCGCCTCCCGCCTCAACCCCCGCGACAGCGAGACTGGCGGCGGTGGCGGCGGTGGCGGCGGTGGCGGTCGCGGCGGTGGCGGCGGTGGTCGTGGCAACACCGGTGGAGGCAACACCGGTGGCGGCAACACCGGTGGCGGTCGCGGCGGTGGCGGCGGCACTCCCGGCACCAACCCACCCGACACGACGCAGCCTCCGTTGATCCCCACGCTGACCGGCAACGATGGCATAGACTTGGTGAACGGCGAGTGCACCCACCATGACCGGCACTTCCAGGGGGACAGTAACGACCGGAAGTCCTACATGATTCTCGATGGGAATTACGCGGTGTCCTTGGTCTTCGACGACAACGGTCCGTACGCATCCGTCGCCGAGCACCAAGAGTTCTTCCGGCACGACGCTCTCCCACCGAATACGGTAGCGAATTACCGGTACCGGGTTGAACTGAATACGCTTAGGGATGTCTACTTCACCCATTGGCATGACGGCGCAAACATACGTTGGGTGTATTGGATTCCAGAGACGGTGCTTGAAAGGGTTGAAGACAGCATCGCTGACCCGATGGCAGACGAGGTCCTGTTCGAGGACGGGTCCGGCAACCAGTACCGCCGGTTGCGCAACGCACGCGGGGGACTCGATTACGGCCCATTCGATTCGCCGCCCGCGTGCAATGACCACCTCCATCCCCCTGAGACCGGCAACTACCTGCCCTGACACTGAGGGCCGCAAACCAGCGGCTTCTTACTCAGCCCTGATTGTCAGCCCATTCGTTGATGGCGGTCTCGCAGATGCCTATTAACGGGGCGACAACGGGGTAGCCCGCGTAGGGGGCCAGCGTTATCAGGGTCTCGCGTAGATCGTCGGGGGTTAGCTCGCCACGCTTGAGGGCTGACTGGGCCTGGAGTCTCCACACGTCGGTGGAGCCCCGGGCTGCGATCACACCCATGATGAGCAGGCGCCGGTCCCGGATCGACAGCACGTCGCGGTCCCACACCTCGGCGAACAGGCTGCGCATCATCACGTCGTTGAAGGCCATCGTGCCCTCGGGCAGGGCCGGGACCTCGCCCTGGTAGATCTCGGTCACCATGGCCACGCCCCGCTCGTAGGTGTCGTCGGCGGGGCGGTCTCCGGTGTTGTCGGCGCTCATTCGGACTCCTCGTTGACGTCGTGGACGTTGTAGACGGCGGGCATCGCGGCCCGGACGGCCTCCACCACACCAGCCGCACCGGGCCGGGTGCGGCCCAGCTCCAGGGCCAGCGACAGATCCTTGCCGGCGATGCCGGCCTGGGTCTCCAGCATGGTCCGCAGCTCGCCCCGGATGTGCTCGGCAGGGATCTCCAGCAGGGCGCAGTACTGCTCGGTCAGTGTTCCCAGCTGGCCCATCGACCGCCACGCCTCCAGCAGCGCGGCGGGCTCGCCGCCGGTGGTGGCCACCATGTCGTGAGCCGCGGCCGCGGCCGCGAACTGGGCGTAGGTCATCACGTTGACGGCGATCTTCAGCGCCGCGCCGGACCCCACGGGCCCGGCGTCGCTGAGCGTGCCCGCGTAGACGTCGAGCACCTCCCGGGCTGCCGGACGCATGTCACCCAGCCCTCCGGCCAGCACGGTCAGGCTGCCGGCCCTGGCATTGTCGGCCCCGCCGGCCACGCACGCGTCGAACACAGGCACCCCCCACTCGGCGGCCGCGTCACGGGCGGTCATCACCGTGTCGGGATGCACGGTGGAGTGGATCAGCACGCTGAGCCCGTCGTGGGCCCCGTCGACGATGCCGCCGGGCCCGGACAGCACAGCTTCGATATGGGCCGCGGCCGGCACGCAGATGCTGACCACGTCACTGGCCCGGGCCACCTCAGCCGCGCTAGCCCCCGCTTCGGCACCCAGCGAGACGGCCGCGTCCACCGCAGCCGGATCGATGTCGTGGACGATCACCGATCCGCTGCCGCGGCGGATCAGGTTCTCAGCCATGGCTGAGCCCATCATGCCCAGCCCGATGTAGCCGTAACGGGTCACCCCGCGAAGTTACCGAGCCGGGGACCGGGCGTGAAACTGATGGGCAGGCTCTTCCATCCGCTGACGTTGCCGCTGTGGAACCGGACCTTGTTGTCGTGGTCCACGGTGTAGTCGCCCATGCGGCGATGGATCTCCTCCAGCGCGACCCGGCCCTCCAGGCGGGCCAGCGCCGCACCGAGGCAGAAGTGGATGCCGTATCCGAAGCCGAGGTGCCGGTCGGGGTTGCGGAAGATGTCGAATTCTCCCGCGGTGGGGCCGAATTCCCGCTCGTCCTGGTTGGCCGCGCCGATCAGCAGCAGCACCGAGTCTCCCTCCCGCATCTCCTGGCCGTGCATCTTGACATTGCGGGTCAGGGTGCGATGCATGTACTGGGTGGAACTGTGGAAGCGGACGACCTCCTCCACCGTCTGGGGGACCAGAGACGGGTCGGCTACCACCGCGGCCTGCTGGTCCGGGTGATGCGACAACAACTCGACGGCGTTGGCCACCATCTTGGCGGTCGTCTCGAATCCGGCGAACACGAACAGCAGGCAGAACCCGAGCAGTTCAGCTCCGGTCAGCGCCCGACCGTCGACCTCTAGCACCAGCAGGTCCGAGAGCAGCCCGCCGCCGGGCACCTCGCCGGCGCGTCGCCGGTCGAGGTCCTCGGTGAAGTAGGCGAGCACCTCGAAGATCGCCTCGTACGCCTCCTGGGGGATCTTCATGGATCCGTCCTCGCGAATCAGGCCCCGGTCGGCGCAGTCCCGCAGCATGTCCCGATCGGCCTGGGGTATGCCGAGCAAGGCAGAGATCACATCCATCGGGAAGCAGCCGGCCAAATCGGTCAGCAGATCGGCGTGGCCCGACTCGATCACGGTGTCGATGTAATGGTTGACGATCCGGCGGACCTCGTCCTCCATCTGTGCTACCCGTCGCACGGTGAACACCCGCGACACCAGCATCCGCAGCGCGGTGTGCTCCGGTGGGTCGATCTCGATCATCTGCTGGAACATGGGGTTGGCTTGGTCGATGGGCCGCCTGGCCTCCAAGGCCACACCCCCCAGGGAGGAGTAGGTCTCGTAGTCCCGGAAGGCACCCTGCACATCCTCGAAGCGGCTCAGCGCCCAGAACTCCAGATCCGGGTTCCAGTAGGCGGGCGCTTCGTTGCGGAGGCGGCGGTAGGTGTCGTAGGGATTGTCGTGGACCGTGAACGCGTAGGGGTTGTACACGAGCGGTTCCGCCATGCCGCGATGCTAGGTCAGCCCCAGAGGCCGAGCGCATAGGCAGCGATCAGTCGAGGTCTTGGCGAGGATCGGAGCGAGGCCGGGGCCCGAGCGGCCCGTGAGCGGAGCGAACAAGAGCGGAAAGTACCCTGATTCGACGCGAAGGGCTCTCGTCTCACTCGCGTTCGCTCGTGGTAATTCGTCCGGCGGGGGCGGCGCAGTGCGATACTTCGCGCCGGAGACGAGCGCAGGGCGCGCTGGGCCTACCACACAAGGCATTGGAGGCATGGCAACGGACATGGCGAGAACTATCGGGCTGGCGGGCACGGGAGTGATCGGCTCTGGATGGGCGGTGCGCGCTCTGGCCCGGGCACACGATGTGATCGCGTGGGATCCCGCCGACGGTGCCGAACGCCGGCTCCGGGCCGCGATCGAGAGGGCCTGGCCCTCGGCCACCCGCCTGGGGCTGTTCCCCGGGGCCGGACCGGACCGGCTGCGGTGGGTGGACAGCCCCGAGGAGGTCGCGGCCGACGCTGACTGGGTGCAGGAGAGTGCTCCGGAGAACGAACCGGTCAAGCGGTCCCTCCTGCACCGGCTCGATGCCGCAGCCAAGCCCAGCACCGTCATTGCCAGCAGCTCCTCGGGGATGTTGCCCAGCCGCCTGGCCGACGGGCTCGGTCACCCCGAGCGGCTCCTGATCGGCCACCCGTTCAACCCCGTGTACCTGCTGCCCCTGGTCGAGGTGGTGCCCGGCGAGGCCACCAGCACCGAGGCCATAGCGGCGGCCATGGCCCATTACGACGACCTGGTCATGCACCCGCTGCTGGTGCGCAACGAGGTTGAGGGCTACCTGTCGGACCGCCTCCAGGAGGCGCTGTGGCGAGAGAACCTGCATCTCGTGAACGACGGCGTCGCCACCACCGCCGAGCTGGACGACTCGATCGTCTACGGTCCCGGCCTGCGCTGGGCCGCCATGGGCACCAACCTCACCTTCCACCTGGCCGGAGGCGAGGGCGGCATGCGCCACATGCTGGGCCAGTTCGGGCCGGCGTTGAAGCTCCCGTGGACCCGGCTGAAGGCCCCCGAGCTGACCGAGGACCTGGTGGAGGCCATGGCCTCAGGCTGCGAGGACCAGGCCGCCGGCCGGTCCATCGCCGAGCTCGAGCGGCAGCGCGACGACTGCCTGCTGGCCGTGATGCGGGCGCTGAGGCCGACCGGCATCGGCGCGGGCCGCCTCGTGGCCGAGCGTGAGGCTCGCATCCTGGCCGCCAAGGCCGCCGGCGAGGCCGAGCCGTGGAGGCCGGGCGCGGGGATCGCCGCTCCGCTGGAGCTGTACTCGGCCGTGGTGGAGCCCGACTGGGTCGACTACAACGGCCACATGACCGAATGGGCCTTCCTTACCGCCTTCGGGTGGGCATCCGACGCCCTCTTCCGATACGTCGGCATCGATGAGGCCCACCGAGGTGGCGGCCACTCCTACTACACCGTCGAGACCCACATCACCTACCGGCAGGAGGCCTCGCTGGGCGAGCCATTGACGGTCACCACCCAGGTGCTGGGCAGCGACGCCAAGCGGCTGCACATCTTCCACACCATGTACCGGGGCGGCAACGGACCCGCTGGCAGCGGTACCGAGTTGCTGTGCACCGGCGAGCAGATGCTCGTTCACGTCGACACCGCGGCGGGACGCAGCGCCCCGCTGTGCGGAGATCCGGCTGCCGCGGTGGCCGCGGTCACCGCCGCCCACGCGTCCATGGCGGTGCCGCCGCAGGCCGGCAGCCGCATGGCCATCCCCGAACCCAAGGATTGAGCACGCAAGGAGACTGGCTTGGACTTCTCGATCAGCGAATCCCAGCAGATGGTGGTCGACACCGTGCGCGCCTTCACCGAGCGCGAGCTGGTCCCCCACGAGGATGAGGTGGAGCGCACCGGCCAGGTACGGCCCGAACTCGTGGACGACATCCGCGGCAAGGCCATCGATGCGGGCCTGTACGCGGCCAACATGCCCGCCGAGCTCGGCGGCGGCGGCCTCGACGACCTGACCCTGGCCATGGCCGAGCGGGCCTTCGGCTGGACCGCCTACGCCCTGCACTACATCGTGGCCCGCCCGTCCAACATCCTGCGGGCCTGCACCGGCGACCAGGTCGAGGAGTACCTGCTGCCCACCGTGCGCGGCGAACGGGTGGAGTGCCTGGCCATGAGCGAACCGGACGCCGGATCCGACCTGCGGGGCATGACCTGCCGGGCCGAACGACACGGCGACCACTTCGTGGTCAACGGCACCAAGCACTTCATCAGCCACGCCGACCTGGCCGACTACGTGATCCTGTTCGCGGCCACCGGCACCGACCAGACCGAGCGGGGCCCCCGCAAGCTGATCTCGTCGCTGCTGGTCGACTTCGACACCCCGGGGCTCGAGCGAGTGCCGGGCTACAACTGCGTGTCGAACCGGGGCTACCACAACTTCATCCTCAACTTCGACGATGTCCGGGTGCCGGCCTCCAAGCTGCTGGGGGAGGAGCACCGGGGTTTCGACGTGGCCAACGAGTGGCTGGGCAGCACCCGGTTGCAGGTGGCCGCGGTGTGCCTGGGCCGGGCCGACCGGGCCCTGTCGGTGGCCCTCGACTGGGCCGCCACCCGCGAGCAGTTCGGGCAGCGCATCGGACGGTTCCAGGGGGTGTCGTTCAAGCTGGCCGACATGCGCACCCGCCTGTTGCAGGCCGAGCTGATGACCTATCGGGCCGCCTGGCTGTCGGCGCAGGACCGGATGACCGACGCCGACGCGGCCATGGCCAAGCTGTCGGCCACCGAGATGCTGCAGTTCGTGTCGGACGAGGCCATCCAGATCCTGGGCGGGATGGGGCTGATGGACGAGCTGCCGCTGGAGCGGATCTGGCGAGACGCCCGCGTCGATCGCATCTGGGACGGCACCAGCGAGATCCAGCGCCACATCGTGTCGCGCGACATGCTGCGGCCCCTCGGTTGCTGACGCCGTGACCACGACAGCGCGTCCAACCGCGGGCCGGCCAGTGTCGTGAACGGTCGGCTCGATCGGCTGTTGCGGCCGCGGTCGCTGGCCTTCATCGGGGGTGCAGCCGCTGAGCTGGCCATCGACGCCTGCCGCACGTTCGGCTTCTCGGGGGACATGTGGGCCGTCAACCGGAGCCGGGAGCTGCGCGGGGTGCCCACCTTCGCCTCGGTGTCCGAGCTGCCGGCCGGCGTCGACGCCGCCTTCGTGGGCGTGGACCGCCACGCCACCATCGAGGTGGTGAGTCAGCTGGTTGCCTGCGGCACGGGCGCCGCGGTGTGCCACGCCTCCGGGTTCGCCGAGACCGGCGAGGCCGGGGCGGCCCTCCAAGCCGAGCTCGTGGCCGCGGCCCAAGGCATGCCCCTAGTGGGGCCCAACTGCTACGGGACGCTGTCGGCTCCCACCGGCGCCGCGCTGTGGCCCGACGTCCACGGGTTGGCCCGCTGCAACCGGGGCGTCGCCCTGCTGAGCCAGAGCGGCAACATCGCAGTGAGTCTCACCATGCAACGCCGGGCCCTCGACATCGCCTGGGTGGTGACGCTTGGGAATCAGGCCGATGTCGGCATCTCAGAAGCCTTCGAGGCCATGGCCGCCGAGCGGGCGGTCACCGGGGTCGGTCTGTGTGTCGAGGCACTGGACGACGTCGAGCGCTTTGCCGCGGCTGCTGCCGCGGCCCGCCGCAGGGGCCTGCCCGTGGTGGCGCTCAAGCTCGGAGCCTCGCAGGGCTCCGGTGCCATCGCCGTCACCCACACCGCCTCGCTGGTGGGCGACGACGCCGCCTACGGCGCGCTGTTCGACCGGCTGGGCATCCGGCGGGTGCACTCCCTGCCCGAAATGCTCGACACTCTTGCCGTCCTGGGCACCCTCGGGCCGCTGAAGGGCAGCCGGCTGGTGTCGTTGAGCTGCTCCGGCGGCGAGGCAGCGCTGGTCGCCGACCGCAGCCGCGGTCGCAGTCTCAGCTTCCCGCCCTTCGCCCCCGGCCATGCCAGCCGGGTGGCGTCGGCTCTGGAGGACCGGGTCGCGGTCACCAATCCGCTCGACTACCACACGTTCATCTGGGGCGACGAGGCCCGCTTGGCCGGCTGCTTCAGTGCCGTCCTCGGGGCTGGCGTCGAATTGTCCGTGCTCAGCGAACCCGAGCAGGAAGCGCCGTTCGATGCCGCTCTACTGGTGATCGATTTTCCCGCTCAAGGACTCGACCGGTCGCGCTGGTGGCCCACCCTGGCGGCCTTCAGCAAGGCCTGCACCGCAAGCAGCACTCCCGGTCTGGTCGCCGCCACGTTGCCGGAGAATCTTCCCGAGGAGGCTCGGGCCCGTGCCGCCGAGCTGGGTTTGGCCGCCTGCGGTGACATCGACACCGCCCTGTGCTCCCTGGAGGCGGCCGCTGCTTGGGGACACCGGACCGATGACCGGATTGCTCCCTCGGCTCCGGCGAGGGACTCGAGCCACGGCTGCACGGTGATGCCGGAGCACGAGGCGAAGCAGCGGTTGAGCGCGGCCGGCGTGACCGTGCCCGACGGTATGGCCGTAGCTGCGGCCCGGGCTCCGGCGGTGGCCGCGAAGATCGGGTTCCCGGTCGTAGTCAAGGCCGTGGGCCTGGCGCACAAGACCGAGACCGGCGGGGTGGTAGTCGGCCTGGACGACCCGGCAGAGGTCGCCGCGGCCGTGCCGCGACTAGCTGATGACGGCGACGGGACCGTGATGGTGGAGTCGTGCATCACCGGCGCGGTAGCCGAGTTGCTTGTGAGCGTGCGGTCGGCGCCGCCGGTGGGCATGCTGCTGACTCTCGGAGCGGGAGGAACAACCGCGGAGTTGCTCGACGACACCGCCAGCCTGCTGCTGCCAGCACCAGAGCAAGCGGTCCTCGATGCCCTGCGCAGCCTGCGCATCTGGCCCCTCCTGGCCGGTCATCGGGGTAGTCCTCCAGCCGCAGTCGGAGCAGTGACGGCGACGGTCGCTGCACTCGACGCGCTGGTGCGCGACGATCGCAGCATCATCGAAGTCGAGATCAACCCCCTGATGGTCACACCGCATGCCGCGGTCGCGGCCGACGCGCTGATACGCGTGGCCGAGCAGTCGGCCCATGGCTGAGCCCGCCGCTGCCGTGACGGCAGTCGTCGAAGGGCCGGTGCTCGAGATCACCCTCGATCGCCCCAAGGCCAACGCCATCGACGCAGCCACGAGCCGCGAGCTGAGCCACGTGTTCGCGACCTTCCGCGACGACCCCGAACTGCGGGTCGCGATCTTCACCGCCGCCGGCGACCGCTTCTTCTGCGCGGGCTGGGACCTGAACGCAGCGGCCGGCGGCGAGGATTTCGAAGCCGACTACGGCGAGGGCGGCTTCGGAGGTTTCGGCGAGATGCCCGGTCTGCTCAAACCGGTGATCTGCGCGGTCAACGGCATGGCCGTGGGCGGCGGATTCGAGATCGTGCTGGCCGCCGACTTTGTCGTGGCCGCCGAGCACGCCCGCTTCTGGCTGCCGGAGGCCTCGCTGGGAATCGTGCCCGACACTGCGGCAGTGCGCCTACCCAGGATGCTCCCACCGGCGGTGGCCAACGAGATCCTCTATGCGGGCCGGCGTCTCGATGCGGCCGAGGCGCTGCGCTGGGGGCTGGTCAACTCCGTGGCCGGTGCCTCCGAACTCCTGGCTGAGGCCCGCGCCCTGGCAGCTCGCATTGCGGAAGCCGCGCCGCTGTCGGTGTCGGCCATCCACCAGATCCGCGACCGCACCCGGCATCTGCCGCTCGAAGAAGCCTTCGAGCGGCTGCGCTCCGGCGAGTTGGCCGCCTACGAGGCCATGCTGGCTTCCTCTGACGCGGCCGAAGGCCCCAGAGCCTTCACCGAGGGCCGCCCTCCGCGCTGGCAGGGCCGCTAGAGCTCAGGGCCCGCTCTCGACCGGCGTGAACCGGCGGGTCCAGGCTTGGAGCAGGCGGTCGAGCAGCATCGCCAGCAGCACGATGGCCAAGCCGGCCACGAACCCGGACCCCACCGAGTCGGTGCGCCTCAGACCCTTCACCGTTTCGAGGCCCAGACCGCCGCCCCCCACGAGACCCGCGATCACCACCATGGCCAGCACCAGCATCACGGTCTGGTTGATGCCGGCGATGATGCTCGGCGCGGCCAGCGGCAGCTGCACTTTGCGCAGGGTCTGGCCCCGGGTGGCGCCGAAGGCCCTCGACGCCTCGGTGGCCTCGCCCTCAACCTGGCGGATGCCCAGATTGGTCAGCCGGGTCGCGGCGGGGAGGGCGTACAGCACCGAGGCGATGATCCCCGGGATCCGCCCCACGTTGAACATGATGATCACCGGCACCAGCAGCACGAAGCTGGGGATGGTCTGCAGGAAGTCGAGCACCGGCTTGAGCAGTCGCTCGAACCGATCGCTGCGAGCCGCCAGAACGCCGAGGGGAATGCCGCACAGGATCGCCATCACCACGGCCACGACGACCTGAGCGAGGGTGTCCATCGAGAGCGTCCACATCCCGAGGAACCCCAGACCGGCCACGCAGGCCGTGCAGAACATGGCCAGGGTCGCGCCCCCCAGCCTCCATCCGGCCAGGGCCACCGCGAGCACCACTACCGGCCAGGCCAGATCGGCGCTGAACAGCTCGCGCAGCGGCGTGACCGCATAGATGGTGATGGAGTCGCTGAACCAACCGGTCCCGAACCAGGTCCCACCGATCTCATAGAGGTTGTCCCGGACCCAGTCCACCAGCCAGTCGATGGCCGGCGCGAACGAGAATGAGACAGCCGAGGGGAACTCGGGCCGGCCACCGATGGCACTGACGACGGTGGCCATCACGAGAGCGAAGAGTCCGAGCACCCGGCGGGGGTGCCGGGCCAGAGAGGCGAGGCCCGGAGCGTCACGCATCGGCACTGCCAGCGCAGCGCCCACCCGGCACAGGATCCGGTCGGTGGATGACAGAGCGTTCTCCATCCGCCGCACGAATCCCAGACGCTCCAGCGAGTCGGGCATCAGGCGAAGCCGGCGACGCCGGGCGCCCAAGCCCGCGGCGCCGTGGGTGACGCGGTCCATCAGCATGGCCAGAACGACGATGGCCAGACCGGCCTCCAGCGCCCGCCCGACAAAGAGCCGCCTCAGGGACTCGAGCACCACCTGGCCCAGCCCCCCGGCGCCGATCAGGGCCGCGATCACCACGATGCTCAGCGCCATCATGATCGTCTGGTTGATGCCGGTGAGCACGCTGGGCAGAGCCAACGGGAACTGCACCTTGCGCAGGGTCTGGCGCGGGGTGGCGCCGAACATCTCGGCCGCCTCCACAGTGGCCGCCGGGACGTTCCGTATGCCCAAGTCAGTGAGCCTGATCACCGGCGGCAGGGCGTAAATCACCGTGGCGATGATGGCCGGCACCCGGGCCACTCCGAACAGCAGCACCACCGGGATCAGGTACACGAAGGCCGGCAAGGTCTGCATGGCGTCGAGAACCGGCCGTACCGACTGCTGAACCCGGTCGTAACGGGCAGACGCGATTCCCGCCGGAACACCGATGGCGACCGAGATGCCGACGGCAATGATCATCAACGCCACCGTCTGGAGGCTCTCCTCCCACAGACCGATGGCACCGAAGTACATGACTCCGAGCGCCGCGAGCAGCCCGGCCCTCATGCTGAGTGCGGACGCTGCCACCATGGCCGCCGCGGCCGTCACCACGTACCAAGGCAGCCACAGCAGGAAGCGCTGTACGGTGCGCAGGCCCCAGTCGATGGAGTCGCTGATCGGGTTGAAGATGAAGGAGAAGCTCCAGTGGGTGGTCTGGTTGTTGATGATCCAGCGGCGGGCGTCATCAATCCAGTCGGCCAGACCGATGGCCCACGACTCGGGGAACCCGCCCACCGCGCTGAGCGCCAGCTGGGCGGCGACCACCAGGGCCACGCCCAGCACGAGCTCGCTGCCCGAGCGCGCCCGCCGCCGGCGGTCCAGCGCCAGCCGGGCTTCGACCGCTTCCGCGGCCTTAGGCGGACTCGTCGCCGGGGCCGTAGCGGTCACGGCCGTTCAGCGGCTCGTTCGGCTCTAGCCGCGCTGGCCCGGGAACTCTCGCCCAGCAGGTCCGCCACTCGCGCCCGGTCGACCACTCCGACCACGTTGCCTTGATCGTCGACCACAACCAGTGCCTCGGAGTCGGCCAGCAGCCGGGGAAGAACGTCCTCGAGCACCGCATCGAGGCCGACCGGCTCTCCCGGCGGGGCCTCGCCGTCCAGCGGCTGCATCACCGACCCCACGGTGATCACCTTGGTCTTGGGGGCGTCCTCGGCGAACTCGCGCACATAGTCGTCGGCCGGCGCCGACACGATCTGCTCGGGCGTGCCCACCTGGACGAACTCACCGTCCTTCATGATGGCAATGCGGTCGCCGAGCTTGAGCGCCTCATGGAAATCGTGGGTGATGAACACCAGCGTCCGACGCATCCTGGCCTGCAGGGAAAGGAGCTCGTCCTGCATGTCGCGGCGGATCAGCGGGTCGAGCGCAGAGAACGGCTCGTCGAAGAACAGGATCTCCGGCTCCACGCACAGCGCGCGGGCCAGACCCACCCGCTGCTGCATGCCTCCCGAGAGCTGTTGGGGGAAGTGATCGGCCCAGTCGCCGAGGCCGACCACCGACAGCACCTCCAAAGCCCGCTCGTACCGGTCCGCCTTGCTAGCGCCCTGGATCTCGAGGCCGAAGGCGACGTTGTCGATCACCTTGCGGTGGGGGAACAGCCCGAAGTGCTGGAACACCATCGATAGGCGCTGCCGCCTCAGCTCCCGAAGTCCCTGATCGTCCAGGTCGCCGATCGGCGTGCCGTCGATCTTCACGGTCCCGCTGGTCGGTTCGATCAGCCGTGACAGGCAGCGGATCAGGGTCGACTTCCCCGAGCCGGAGAGGCCCATGACGACGAAGGTCTCTCCCCGCTGCACCGAGAAGGTCGCGTCCCGCACCGCCACCAGGCAGCCCGTCTGGTCGAGTACCTGCTGCCGGTCGCCGCCATCGGCAAGCAGGGTGCGGGCCGCGGCCAGGTTGTTGCCGAACACCTTGGTGATCTCGTGGCACTCCAAGGGTGTCTGTTCGGTGGTCACCACCGGGCCAATGTAGTCCCCGCGACGTTCGCCCTTCACACGGCTGGTATGCGGTGCTATAAATGGCGCCTGCAAATCGGCCGCGTGATAGCGGCCATGATCGCAATTGGAGGGACACTCAATGACCAGATCGCTTTGGAAGGTGATTGCCGTGCTTGCCGTGTTCGGCCTGCTGGCCGCAGCCTGCGGCGAGGACGACGCGGAAGACACGAGCGCAGCGGACGCGGCTGCTCTCGCGCAGGCGCAAGCCGACGCCGACGCGGCTGCCGCTGACGCGGCTGCGGCTCAGGCTGAG
The DNA here is from genome assembly GCA_965220645.1 of Candidatus Aldehydirespirator sp. Lineage (GTDB taxonomy): Bacteria > Actinomycetota > Acidimicrobiia > Acidimicrobiales > Aldehydirespiratoraceae > Aldehydirespirator. Next base: position 987,511 of record OZ244836.1, read on the forward strand.
GCCGACGCGGCTGAGGCCGGCGCGGCTGCGGCTCAGGCTGAGGCCGACGCGGCTGCCGCGGCTGCCGCTGAGGCGGAGGCAGCCCTCGCGGCTGCGATGGCCGATTCCGAGGAGGGCGTAGACCCCTCGGTCGTGGCCGATCTCGAAGCCGAGCTCGCGGCGGCCGAAGCGGCTGCCGCTGAGGCGGAGGCTGCTGCGGCTGAGGCCGCGGCTGCTGCGGCTGAGGCTGAGGCGGCCATGATGGCTGCTGAGGAGGAGATGGCCGGCCCCGATCTCGGAGAGATCACCACCATCCAGCTCATCGCCAACCCGTGGGCTGGCTCGGCCGCGAACATCGCGGTCGCCGCGCAGCTCCTCGAGCACATCGGCTACGACGTGGAGGTCACCGACCTCGACGAGAACGCCCAGTGGTCCGCCATCAACACCGGCGAGTTGCACGTATCGCTCGAGGTCTGGCCATCGGGCCACGCCCAGAACCGGACCGACTTCATCGACAACCCCGACGGCAACGTCGTGGACGCCGGGCTGCTGGGTCCCATCGGCCAGATCGGCTGGTTCCTGCCGGCCTACATGATCGACGAGAACGCCGCGCTGGCCAGCGCGGAAGGGTTCACCGACGCCGAACTGGCCGGCTTGTTCGCCACCGCAGAGACGGGCGACCTGGGACAGATCCTGCACGGCGACCCGAGCTGGGTGACCTTCGAGCAGGACATCATCGACGATTTCGGACTGAACCTCGAGATCGTGTACGCCGGCTCCGAGGAGGCGCTGCTGGCTGCCTTCGACGCAGCTTCGGCCCGGAACGGGCCAGTGCTGGCCTACTGGTGGAAGCCGCACCCGGCGGTCAGCGTCTACAATCTCGTCGAGTTGGAGCTGCCGCTGGGCCCCGACGGGAACAAGTACTACCCGCCGGACGACCTCTTCAAGATCGTCTGGGCCGGGCTTGAGGACGGTGCTCCCGCAGCCTGGGAGTTCTTGCACAACTTCAACTACACCACCGACGACCAGCTGTCGATGCTGGGTGCGATCGGTGGAGAGGGCAAGAGCGCTGAGGAGGCCGCGGCAGACTGGATCGCCGCCAACGAGGCCACCTGGAGCTCCTGGATCCCGTCGTAGTGCAGCGTCCAGCGGACTAGCTGAGCCGGGGTTCGTCCCCAGGCTCTAGAGGGGGACCGGGGTTCTGCCCCGGTCTCTCCCGCGCCCGGCGGTCAGCGAGCTTCAGTTCGGGCTGCGGCCGAAGTCGAAGGCAGCGATCTCGGCCATCTGCTCGCCGAGCAGGGCCACTGCGGTCTCGAACAGCAGCTTGCCCTCCTCCTCATTGGCACCGGTCGGATCGCCGATGTGGCCGTGCGGCCCGAAGTCGTTCGACAGCCAGCCGAACGACGCCAGCCCCCCGAAGCGCACGTGCCGGTTCCGGGCCAGGCCCTCGGGAACGGCCCGTTCCGCCCGCTCCAGGTGCACCAGGTCGGGCCGCAGGTGCATGAACACCGAGGTCTCCTGATGCCCGCCGTGAATTCCCATGCCCATCTCGGCCTCGGGAGACGTGCCGCCGTGATCGGCTGGCACGAACGGATGCACGAGGAAGGTCATCAGCCCGTGCTGCAACCGGACCTCCCGGCAGGCCACGTTGAGCAGGGCCGAGTTTCCGCCGTGGCCGTTGAGGAACACCAGGCGGCGGGCCGCGGTGGAGGCCACGCTGCGGCCGATGTCTCGCAGCACCGCCAGCAGCGTCTCCGCCGACAGCCACAGCGTTCCCGGCGACCAGGCGTGCTCGTTGGACTTGGACACCGACAGGGTGGGCAGCAGCCACAGGTCGTAGGCGTCTCCGTGCTCGGCGACGAGCGCGGCCGCGGTCTCGTGGGCGATCACGTGGTCAACCGATAGAGGCAGGTGCGGGCCGTGCTGCTCCACCGCACCGATCGGCTGCACGATCACCGACGACTCGGTGATCCGTTCAGCGATCTCTCCTCCGCTGAGATCCTCGAGATGGCGACTGTGTGGGTTGGGCATGGATGTCACGGTATCGGTTACTCCAGGGGCCGACAGTGCAGTCGGCGTGGGCTCGCTCTAGTTGAGCGGGCTCCAGAAGGACACATCGGAGGTCCCAAGGCTCCTCATACCACCGGCGCGGTCGAGACGGGCCACTGCAGTGATATCGCCGTCGGCGGTGTTGGCGCCGAAGGTGATCGCGTTGCTGTCGGGCGACCAGAGGCGCGGCGTCTCGTCGTACTGGTCCGCGAATCGCAGGTAATCGCGGAGAAAGGTCTCGCTCGGGGCGAACCGGGTCAGCTCGTAGGACTGCTGCCCGTCCCAGATGTGCCAGGACATTCCGATGCCGTCGGAATCGCCCGTGCTGGCCGCGATCAGCAACTGGCGACCGTCCGGGCTCCATTCGAGCCAGAGTCCGATCCTGTCGAGGACAGTGCGGCGCTCGGCTGTTGCGAGGTCCACGATCTGCACGGAACCGGCCGGGATTCCGGTATCAGACACGGCCTGAGCCGTCTGCTCGGATTGCGAGGGTGAGTCCGGCGGCTCGTGTGAGGCCGCCGAGATGGCGGCACGGTCTCCGGAGGGGTGGACCGCCATCATCGTGTAGAGGCCGGCGGTTCCGAGATCGGTGATCTCGCCGGTGTCGGCGCTGCGGCGCAACAGCTGCGGGCTGGTGGTGGACCTCCTATCCAGGAGCTCTTGCTCCGCGGCGTCGGCAGGGGCCTGTCCATAGGAGTCCACGTACAGAAAATCTTGAGTCCCCGGCACCCAAGCCGGAGCCAGGAAATCGATGCCGACCGGGCCGTAGTCGGTGTGGTCGCGAGGCGAGTCGACGTCGTTGACGAGCGTCAGCCGGTGCCCCGCGTGGAGCAGCAGCCGGCCCCCTCCGGGCTCCCACGCGACGTACATGCTCTGGCTCTGAAGCGAGACGTCGGAGGCGGGGGCGCCCGTGTCGTCCAGTATGAAGGCGGCGGTGCCACCCGTCTGGCTCGGCCCCAATGCGAGCAGCCGGGAGCCGTCATAGCTCCAGGAGTAGAAGAAGTACGGTTGGAGGGCGGCCGCAGTCTGGATGTTCCCGGTGGCGATGTCGACGACGGCGATGGAGGAGTCGCCATTGGCCGGATTGATGAGGGTCGCCGCCAGACGGCGACCGTCCCGTGACCATGTCGGCTGGGTGACGATGTGGTCGCGGCCCAGCTCGCCCACGACCTCGCCGGTCGGCCGCATGAGACGCATGCCTATTGGGCCGGCAGCTGCGATCAGACCGCGGCCGTCGAAGGCCCCGTCGGTTGGGTTCTCATCGGCCTGGGCGGGCTCCGCTGGGCTCTCGCCGTCCGCCGGTTCCGTGGGCAGGACGAGTTCAGAGGACGGTTCCGCCGGCCTCGTCGCTTCGGCCCGCGGATCCTGCTCGACCTCGGGGGTCCAGTCCTCCGGTGCCGGCTCCGAACTGCGGGTCGGCCCGCTCGAGCAGGCTGCGGTGACTAGCAGAGCGCACGCGGCGGCACCCGTAATCAGGTGCCGCCGCAGTCGCACGCCTAGACCGTAGCCGCCGGTGGCAGCTCCGGGCGCGGGTCTATACGCCCGGCCTTTCAGAACAGGCTGAGACCCAGGCGGTTGCGTATGGACACGAGCTCTCCCAGGTGGTTGAAGCCGTGCCCGATCGCGCTCCATTGCAGGAACCACGCGGCCGGCTTGCCGTCCCACATCGAGTACAGCCAGTCGAAGCGGTCCTCGGGAGTGCCGATGGCCTGCAGGGCGGCGGTGGTGTCGGGCCGGTCGTCCATCGGGGGGAGCCCACGCTGGTCGAGCCACGCCGCGGTGGAGTCGAACACGGCCAGCGCGTAGGCGCCGACAGCCTCGGGGTCCAGCACGTTGACGAGTTCGGCGTCCTCGCCCTCGGCCAGACCCCGCCAGAGGTCTTCGTCGATGCCGAGCCTGCCGGTCCAGCCGTCGACGACGGTGCCGTCGCCGCCGCGCAGCACGCCGTTGACGGCCACGTCGTGGTGGCGGGCGAGGTGCCACAGCACGTACACCGGCGCGATCCCTCCTCCGTCGGCCCGCTCGCGGCGCGACTCCGGCGGGATCAGGCTCAGCACACCGCCGTCGAGCTTGGCCCGCAGAGACTTCAGGTCACCGATGATCCAGTCGCGCAGGTCCACGTCAGGAACTCCAGGTGTGGCCCGCTGGACTCATTGGCTCTGCTGGGTGACACGGCCCCCTTGGGGGGTCCATGACTCGATCAGCAGGCTGTGCTGTGACACTCGCACGAGGACGACTCTGCGGATCATGGCCACAAAGAGCGCCATGATGGACGGGTCGTCGATCGGATGGCGGTGCGCGGCCAGGAACTCCTCCTGCTGGGCCGCGTCCGCGGGCACGGCGTTGCCGTCGATGCGGGCGTCTCCCTCCGGCAGATCCTCGGTATCGGGAGCGCTGTGAAGCGAGAAGCGGGGGTCGCGCCCGAGATCCCTGGCCTTGCGCGATCCCGGTGTCATGGCCAGCCAAAGGTGTCCGGACCTGACCGGCGCCTCCATGCCCGACAGGCGCGGCGACCCGTCGGCCTGCCGGGTGCCCATGATCGCGTGCCGGTGGCTCTCGAGTCTCGCGCGCACCCGGCGGGCCAACGTCGGGTCGGCGTGTTCGAAGTCGGCCCACGACACCGTGTCTCCGGCCATGACGCCAATCTAGGCCATTGCCGCGGTGGCTACCCTCTGGCTGTGCGATTCGTGGTGTTGCACGCCCATCCTCAGGAAGACTGCTTGAACGTCGTGCTGCGCAACCGCGTGGCCGAGACGCTGGAACGCGCCGGCCACGACGTGCGGATCGTGCGGCTCACGCAGGGCGAGTCGATCAACGGGGCAGGCGTATCCGGCGCTGAGGGCCTCGTGTTCGTCTATCCCACCTGGTGGGGCGGCTTGCCGGCGCCGATGCTCAACTGGGTTCAGCGCGAGCTCGCCGCGTGGATCGATGGGGCTGCGGACCGGGCGACCTCGCCACTGCGCACCGTGCGGCACTTGGTGGCGGTGACCACCCACGGCTCCTCGAACTGGGTGAACCGGCTCCAGGGCGAGCCGGGGCGCCATCTCCTGAGACGCTCGATCGCCCGCTTGTGCGCCCCGGGCACGAGGTTGCGATGGGTGGCGCTCTACGGGGTGGACCAGAGCAGCCCGGCGGAGGTGGCGGCCTTCGTGGACCGTGCCGCCACCGAGATGGCCTCCATCGCGGCTTGAGCCACGCTCGCGGCAGTGGCGGGTGCTCAGCGAGCTGCTACGACGGCGATCTCGACCTTCCACGCCGGCTGGACCAGCTCGGGAACGACCAACAGCGTGGAAGCGGCCAGGCGGCCGCCGAGGAACCGGTCTCGCTCGGCCATCACCGATGCGAGGTCCTGTCCGGGCACGACGTAGGTGGTGACCGACACGATGTCGCTCGGCCCCATGCCGGCTTCGGCGAGTATGGCCGAGATGTTGCCCCACACGTCGCGGGCCTGCCCGGCTACGTCATCGGCTATCGACCCGTCGGATCGGGTGGCCACGATCCCCGACGTGTGCAGCCACTTCTCCGCTCCGGTGGTGACCACTGCGTGGGCGTAGCGCGCGGCCGGCGGGGCGATTCCCTCCGGTTCGACTGCATGCGATCCCATCACAGCCGATCGTAGGTCGCGCGGAGGCCGAGCGGGTAGGCGGCACCAATGCCAGGAATTCGCGCGTTGCTGAGCGAGGCCGTGGCCCGAGCGGCCCGTGAGCGCAGCGAACAAGAGCGGGAAACGCTACGCCGCGCTGCGACACGGCGTCACCCGCCTGCGGCGTCACTTGGAAGCTGTGAGACAATTTGCGGCTGTGACCCAGCGCATGGCTCTCTACTTTCAGGACAAGCACCCCATCGGCTACGAGATCGAGATGGCCCGCTACGCAGAGGAGCGGGGCTTCAGTGAGATCTGGCAGGGCGACACCCGCTTGGCTCGCGACTGCGTGGTGATGATGAGTGCCCTGCTGGCGTCCACCGAGAGGATGCGTATCGCCAGCGGCGTGCTGCCCATCTACACCCGCAACCCGGCTGTGATAGCGGCAACTTGGAGCACGATGCACGAACTCGGCGGCCCTGCGCCTGACGGGGGCAGCCGGGTGATGTTGGGGCTGGGCGCCTGGTGGGAGCCCATCGCCGGGCGGGTTGGAGCGGGTCGTCGCAAGCCTCTCACCGCCATGCGCGAGTACGTCGAGGCGATCCGGGCCTTGTTCACGATGGAGGAGATCAGCTACGAGGGAGAGTTCGTCCACCTCGACCGGGTGGCTCTAGACGTGGCCTACGGCGACACGTCGCCCCGCGACATCCCGATCTACATCGGTGCCACCGGTCCGAAGATGCTCGAACTGACGGGTGAGATCGCCGACGGGGCCATGCTCAACTACGTGGTGTCGACCGACTACATCCGCGACGCGGTGGCCCGGGTCGGGGCCGGGGCGGCGAAGTCGGGCCGCACCATCGACGACATCGACCGGCCGGAGCTGTTGATCTGCTCGCTGTCGGACGATGACCCGGACGCGGCGCTGCTGACCGGCAAGTCGCTGGTCGCCTACTACCTGGGAACCGAGCCCCACATCATGGCCGCCTCCGGTGCCGATCCTGAGCTCATCGAGCGGGTCCAGGAAGTAGTCGGCTGGCCGGCCACTGAAGCCGACTACTACAAGGCCGCTCCCCTCATCGGCGATGACCTGGTGCGCGGCATCATGGCTGTGGGCAGCGCATCGGAGTGCCGGGACACGGTGGCGGCGTTCATCGACGCCGGTGTCACCTGCCCGGTGCTGTACCCGCTGATGGACGACATGAAGCCGGTAATCGACAGATTCGCCCACTGGTCCCCCTGAGCCTCAGGCTGACTGGTCGCACCCCTTCCGTCGCTTTCTTTGCGCTTTCCGGCGCAGCGAGCCGAAAATTGCATAGAAAATATTGAAATATCATATTATCGTCTCGCGATGGTACTATCTTGACCATGTCGCACGGCTCGCTCGGACCGGACGCATCGTCAGCGGAGAGCCGAGTGTTCGCCCTGATGGCGGAACAGTATGGGCTCGTCTCCCGGGCGCAGGCGCTTGAGGCTGGGCTGACCCAGCACAACATTCGCTGGAGAGTGCGCAAGGGACAATGGGTGCGAGCGGCGTACGGCGTGTATCGGCATGCGGCTGTCCCCGCCACTGCGCAATCCGAGCTACTCGCACCCTGCCTGGCTCACGACGCTCTCGCAAGCCACCGTTCCGCGGCCGCCGTGCACGACATCGACGGATATCGACTCGACCGGGTGGAGCTTGTTGTCGCGGAGCGCAGTGTGCGGCGCGTACCGGGAGCGATGCTCCACCACTCTCGGCAGATGCATCTAGCCCGTCCAGTCGTCCGGAAGGGGATTCCCGTGACGGGGCTGTCCAGGACCGTGTTGGACCTGGCCGCAGTGACCAGTCGGAAGCGCCTTGATCGCACCATCGACGCCGTCTTGCGGGATAGACGCCTGCGGCTTAGCGACCTGTGGGCAGTACTCGTGTCTCACGCAAGGTCGGGTCGGAACGGTTCCGCTGCGCTCCGAGCCGCTCTCGAAGTCCGGTCCGGCGAGGGCGGTGTGCCGCTCAGCGACTGGAGCCGAATGGTGGCCGAGCTGTTGGGGGACGCCCGACTGCCTCGCCCGGTCTTCGAGTACCGAATAGTGGACCGAAGCGGATCGCTGGTTGCCCAGGTGGATCTCGCCTATCCGGCTGAGCGACTGGCGATCGAGCTCGACAGCGTGCGATGGCACTTCAATCTGGAGTCCTTTGTGGCTGATCCCAGACGGCGTAATCAGCTGTCCGTTGCCGGGTGGACGGTGCTCACGTTCACCTGGGACGACTACGCCAAGCGGCCCGAGGCACTCTGCGCAACGGTCGCCAGAGCGCTCCGACAAGCAGCCTGAGCCCGCTGAAGCATTCCGCAGGCAGTCCAGGGCAGCATTCTTCGCGATTTTGGCGGCATATGCCGCTTGGTGCGAAGATTCGGTGTGGGACTGGCTGGCGAGCCGTCGCTCGGGCGGGATTCGGCAGCTTTCTTCGCGATCTTCGGCGGTATGCGCCGTTTGGTGCGAAGATTCGGTGTGGGACTGGCCGGATCGCTAGCGTCTTGGGGGTGACCGGCCTGCTCATCCACGGCGGTGCGGTGGTTACGGTCGACGACGCCGGGACGGTCCACGACCCGGGGTGGGTGTACGTCAGCGGCAACCGTGTGGACCAGGTGGGCTCCGGGGAGCCCCCGCCGAGTCGCCTGCGTCAGGCCAAGGAGGTGATCGATGCCACTGGGTGCGCGGTGATGCCGGGTATGACGAACGCCCACACCCACCTGTTCCAGGCGTTCTTCCGGGGCTTGGCCGATGACAAGACCCTGCTTGACTGGCTGCGTGACTGCATCTGGCCCGCCGCCGTCCACCTCGACGCCGACATCGCCCAGGCCGCAGCCCTCGCCGGGCTAGTCGAGAACCTGCGGGGCGGGGCCACCACGGTCATCGATCACCAGTACATCCACACCGACGAGGCGATCAACGATGCCGTGTGCCGGGCTGCCGACGAGTTGGGGGTGCGCTTTCTGCTGGCCCACGGCTGGGCCGACCGCAACTACCACCCGGCGCTGGAGCAGACGGCCGAGCAGGCTGTCGCCCGGGCGGACGACGCTCGCCGCCGCTGGGACGGTCGCCACGAGGACCGCATCCGAGTGGAGCTTGCGCCGCTGATCCCGTGGGGATGCTCGGACGAAGCCATGCGAGCCACGGTGGCCGCAGCCCGCAACTGGGGCCGTGGCACCCACATCCACTGCGCCGAGACCGCGGTCGAGGTGGACATGAGTCTTGAGGAGCGGGGGGTGCGCCATGTGACTTGGCTCGATTCGCTGGGCGTGCTCGGCCCCGACATGCAGTTGGCCCACAGCGTTTGGGTCGACGACGACGAACTCGACCTGATCGCGCATTCCGGCTCGGTGGTAGTGCACTGCCCGGTGTCGAACATGTACCTGGCCTCGGGTGTGGCCCCAGTGATCGATATGCGGGCTCGGGGGATCACGGTGGCGCTGGCCAGCGACGGTCCCGGCAGCAACAACCGCCAGGACATGTTCGAGGTGCTCAAGGCCACCGTGCTCCTGCAGAAGGTGCACCACCTAGACGCTCTGGTGCTCCAGCCTGAGGAGGTGCTGCACATGGCATGCCGGGGGGGAGCAGCCGCATTTGGCATGCCGGATGAGTTCGGCGCGCTGGCTGAGGGTCAGCGAGCCGACCTGCTGGTCGTGAACCTGCGATCGCCGTTCGTCGCGCCGGTGCATCGACTGCCCAGCGCCCTCGTCTACAACGCCACTCCACGAGACGTGAGAGACGTAGTGGTCGACGGCCGCATCTTGTTGCGAGACGGCTGGCTGGTCATCGCCCACGAGCACCAGATCATGGCCAAGGCCGATGACGCCGCCCACCGCCTCTTCGACCGAGCCGGCATCGCCTCACGAGTGAACGTCGGTGGTATCAATTAGGCGTTGCAGGTGTATCTCGTGCATTGGCCGCACGTTGGTAGTCTGCTGATCCCGGGACTCGGAGGTCAGATGACTCAGGCTGCGGATTCTCAAGTCAAGGCGTTGGGGACAACGATACATATCTATCTTGCGAATGGTGATGCGGATGGTGTCTGGATAGTCGAGAAGAGTAATTGGACCGGCAAAGCGCTCATGGCGACTCGGAGACGCTTTCGCGAGCTTCGAGCTAGATCAAGGCCGACATTAGGTACTTAGAGGCTCGACTCATCGAGTTGGCTAAACGGGCAGAGCGAGCTGAGTTGGCCAATAGCCAGAAGAAGTTGACGCATAGGCCGCTCTCAGAGAGAGATAGGGCAGAAGCCGAGGGCTTCCTTACAGAGATGCTGCTCATTTATCCCGTGCTCGGTGTACGAGTCTTTGTCCGAGCTGATGAAGAACCCTCAGGTGTTGATCGATTGCGTCTCGTTGGCAAGGACACGAAAGCTGAAGGTAGAGAAACCGCGGATGGCTTTCTGGTCTTCAGTGGGTCGCTCGCCAGAGCTACTGAGGTTCCCTCCATCCACGCGGCTGGGACACACTTGCGGCAGGTGCTTCTCGAAAAGGGCATCATGGTGGCTAAGGACAACCACCTACAACTCACGCGAGATTTCGTGTTCGCGTCACCCTCGACAGCAGCGATGGTAATGCTCGGCCGTACAGCCAACGGTCGCACAGAATGGAAGAACAGCGACGGCCGGACCCTTAAGGATGTGCAGACGGCAGAGTTGGACTGACCCCGCGAACCCATGCGCTGACATGTTCGGCACTGGGAGTTGATGCCTTTGGTGTGAATCGCGAGACTAGGACTCAGTCCGGCAAGGTGGACGCAGCGCTTGGATTAGTTCGTCGGCGGTCTCGGCACCTCGTCGGCCGAGTCCGCAGGCGCAAGCGACGTTGACCTGCGCTCCTCGGGCGGCCTCGATGGTTAGAAGAAGCGCCTCAAGGCTCTCCAACGGGGGCTGCTCGTGGACGAAACCGGCCGCGAGCCGTGTAGAGGGCGGAAGCTCTAGGAAGCGCAACGCCTGGTACGCCGCCGGATCCCGCGGCGGCGGTGAAGACCGGCGGCGAAGGGCAGGTGAATGTAGGCGAGCGCGTGCGACGCGGGCCAGCCGCTCAACAGATCGTTGGCGAGCCGACGAGCCGGTTGAAGTTGCTCGGGGCTATCAGGGCCTTGTTGTTGAGGTCGCCGTAGCAGAGGTGGAGTCCGACCGGGACCTGCTCGGGAAGCCTCCGCACTAGGTCGACGACTGGCCTGGCCGCGAGTGGAGCTGCGGCTCGCGGCAGCCGGTGGCCATGATCACCTCGAATGGGGCCCCGATCTGGAACAGCAGGTTCTCGGCGCCGGCTGCTTGCACCGTGTTCTCAGCCTCCCAGGCCAGGCAGGTGGCGAACGCCCGCGCATACCGCAGCGCTCTCGGCGTGTTGAAGACGGACACGGCCACGCCGAGCCCGACCTGCATGCGGAGCTCGGGCTCTCCGACGACGCCCTCAAGGGCTCAAAGTGTGTCCAGCTGCGGCAGCGAAGGTGTCGTAGCCAAGCTGGAGCCGTTCACTGAGTTCTGCGGAACTGACTTTGGGACGCGGCCGGATGGTCGAGTCCCAAAGTCGACCGGAAATCCCGGCTCGTTCATGGTGCCGGGGTCGACGACATCGAAGAGCGACGGCTCCTCGCTCAGCCGCCCGGCGAGTCCGGCTACCCACTGTGACCGGTCTCCGTTCGGGTACTGGTCGGACCGCTCGCCGATCTCGCCGTTGGGGAGCGCAATGAGTCGATCGCCGGCGAGCTTGCAAACCCGGGCCATATCCGACGCCTCGTCCTCATACGGCATCGAACCCACCAGCAAGATCCGGCGTCGGCCGCCTTCGGCGCTCATCAGGTAGTGCTTAGTCGGACCGCGGTTGGCTTCGCCGAAGATCGCGGGGCAACCGCGCGGATGGGAGAAACTCACGGGGGAGCGCTAGCGTTTCTCCTTGTGCCGCTCGTGACTGCGTACCACCGCCCCGCGTCTATGCAGGAGGCGCTTGACCTGCTGAGTTCTCCCCAGCGGGTGGCTCTCGGCGGCGGGACGATGCTGAACGCCGACCGTGAGCCGTCCGACCTGGAGGCCGTGGACCTGCAGGCCCTCGGGCTCGACTCGATCACCGCTCTAGACGGGGGACTCGTGCGCCTGGGGGCCACGGCTACCCTCGACAACATACGGCGCTGCGAACTGCTGCCCGACTCGTTGCGGGACCTGGCTCGTGCGGAGCAGCCGTCGACGATGCGGACGCTGGCCACCGTGGGCGGGCTCGTAGCCAAGGGTTCCGCCGAGAGCGTGCTGCTGGCGGCCCTGCTCGCTCATGAGGGTCAGGTAGAGCTAGCCAGTCCCGGCGATGCCGGGCCGTCGCAGCGGAGCCTGGCCGAGCTAGTGACGGTCGGACTCGCCCCGGGCTCCCTGATCACCGCGGTGACCGTGGACCCCTCGGGCAGCACCGCAACCGCCAGCACCGGCCGCACTCCCGCCGACGTGCCCATCGTTGCCGCCTACGGACGCCGTACCGAGGGCTTCGTGACCATGGCACTCACCGGAGTGGCCGACCATACGGTTCTGGTCGACGTGTACGACCCGACCGCAGGACTGGAACCCGCGGCAGACTTCAGGGGCAGCCGCGAGTACCGCCTCCACCTGGCCGGCACGCTCACCGCTCGGGTCATGCAGGAGCTGTACCCATGACCATCAATGTCACCTTTGAGCTGAACGGCGCTCCGGCCACCCTGGCGGTCGAGCCTCACCACACGCTGCGAGAGGCCTTGCGCCAGCTGGGAATGTTCTCGGTGCACTACGGCTCCGACAGCGGCGAGACCGGCGCGGCCGCGGTCCTCTACGACGGTCGGCTCGCCTCCTCCGACGTGATCCTGGCCGCGTCCGCGGCCGGCCATCGGGTCACCACCGTGGAGTCGCTCAACGTCTCGCCAGAACTGCATCCCGTCCAGACCGCCTTCGTGGCCGTGGGCGCCTTCCAGTCGGGCTACTCCGCGGGCGCGATGGTGCTGGGCACCATCGCCCTTCTGGAGGAGAACCCCGACCCGTCCGAGGCCGCCATCCGGGACATGCTGTCCGGCATCCTCGACCGCGAGACCGCGTACGTGAAGCCGGTGGAGGCAGTCAAGCGGGCTGCGGCAGTGCTGCAGGGCGAGGAGACCGAGTCGTTCGCGCCGCTCGTGCTCGAGCCGCTCACCGACGGCTTCCGTCCCCCGCCCGCCGGGCAGCCCGACGGCCCAGCCCCGGAAGCGCCCCAGGCCGTGCCCCGCCTGGTGCCGTCCCGCGAGGTTCCCGAGATGGCTGTGGTGGGCAAGCCCGAGATCAAGGTCGACGCAGTGCGCCTGGCCAAGGGCAACCCCGCCTTCACCGACGACATCGAGCCCCGGGGGATGCTCTACGCCAAGGTGCTGCGCAGCCCCCACGCCCACGCCCGCATCCTGAGCATCGACGACTCGAAGGCCAAGGCGGTACCCGGCGTGCACGCCGTGCTGCACTACGGCAACACCCCGCGGGTCAAGTACGCCTCCGGCGGTCAGAGCTGGCCCAACCCCCACCCCTACGACCAGGTCAGCTTCGACGACCGGGTTCGCCATGTGGGTGACCGGGTGGCCGCGGTGGCCGCCGAGACCATCGAGTCCGCCGAGGAGGCCGTGCGGCTGATCGAGGTCGAATACGAGGTCCTTGGTGCGGTGTACGACGAGCGCTTCGCCATGGACCCCGACGCCCCGAAGGTCCACGACGAGGACGACACCACCCACATCTGCGACCCCCAGCGAAACCTCGTGCACCACATCACGGCCCAGCGCGGCGACGTGGACGGCAACCTGGCCGCCGCGCCCCACGTCTTCGAGCAGACCTTCAGGGTCCACCAGGTCCAGCAGTGCCCCATCGAGCCCCACATCTCGATGGCGTGGATCGACTCCGACGAGCGCATGGTGGTCCGCACCGCCACCCAGGTGCCGTTCCACACCCGCCGGATGCTGGCTCCCCTGATCGACATGGAGATCAAGGACATCCGGGTGATCAAGCCCCGCATCGGCGGCGGCTTCGGGGCCAAGCAGGAGATGCTGATCGAGGACATCGTTGCCCATCTCGCCATCGTCACCCGCCGCCCGGTCCGCCTCGAGCTCGACCGGGCCGAGGAGTTCTACGCCAGCCGCACCCGCCACCCCCAGACCATCACGTACCGCACCGCGGTGGACGACGACGGCACGCTGCTGGCCCAGGAGATGCGCATCATCGGCAACACCGGCCCCTACGGCACCCACGGCTTCACCGTGCAGATCGTGTCGGGGCTGCGGGGCCTCACCTCCTACAACGCGGAGTCCAAGCGCTTCGACTGCCACGTCGTCTACACCAACATCCCGGTGCCGGGCGCCTACCGGGGCTACGGCGCGCCGCAGGCCGAGTTCGCGCTGGAGGCCCACATGGAGGACATCGCCCGGGCCCTCGACCTCGACCCCATCGAGTTCAAGCGGCGCAACTGGGTCAAGGTGGGCGACGAGATGGACATCGCCCCCCATCTGGGCGAGCGGGCCGTGGAGAAGGAGGAACTCGACGAGTACCCGAAGATCATGTCGTCGGGCATCGAGGAGTGCGTGGCCCAGGGGCAGCGCGAGATCGGCTGGCACCGCCGCGGCGACCAGTCCTGGAAGGCTCCGGCCGGCCGGCCCAATATCCGGCGGGGTCTGGGCTTCGCCTTCTGCATGCACGGCACCGCCATCCCGTTCCTGGACATGGGCGGCTGCTCCATCAAGCTCAACGACGACGGCTCGTTCAACATGCTCATCGGGGCCACCGACCTCGGAACCGGCGCCGACACCGTGATCGGCCAGATCGCAGCCGAGGTGCTCGGGGTGCCCCTCGACGACATCAAGGTGTACTCCAGCGACACCGACATGACGCCGTTCGACACCGGCGCCTACGCCTCATCGACCACCTACATCTCGGGCACGGCCGCGCTGCGAGCCGCGGAGGTGGTGCGGGTGAGGCTCAAGGAACGGGCCGCCATGCTGCTGGACGTGGACGAACCCTGCACCATCGAGCTGCGCGACCGCCGCGCCTATGCGGCCGACGGCCGCTCGGTCACGCTGGAGGAGATCGCCCTCGACTCGCTGCACTGGCAGGAGCAGGAGCAGATCATGGGCACCGCCTCGCACGTGTCGCCCGACTGTCCGCCCCCGTTCGCGGCCCAGTTCGCCGAGGTGGAGGTGGATGTCGACACCGGTCAGGTCACGGTGACCAAGCTGGTGATGGCGGTGGACTGCGGGGTGGCCATCAACCCGGTGACGGCCAGCGGCCAGGTCGAGGGGGGCATGATCCAGGCCCTCGGGTACGCCCACTGCGAGGAGGTCGTGCTCGACGACGACGGCCGCATGGTCAACCCGTCGTTCGGTCCCTACAAGATCTACCGGGCCGACGAGATGCCCGACACCGTGGTGTACCTGGTGCAGACCATGGAGGACAGCGGCCCGTTCGGAGCCAAGGCGGTGGCCGAGATTCCCAAGGACGGCGTGGCCCCGGCCGTGCGCAACGCCATCCTCGACGCCACCGGTGTGGCCATCAACGATCTGCCCTTCACGCCGGAGCGGGTATGGGCAGCCCTACAAGAGGCCGAGGGCTAGACGCCCCGACTCTCATCGCGTTTTCTTGCTCATATGACAGGAAATCGCGATATACACCGCCCGGAGGGGCCGGGCCTGATCGTCTCGGCAGGCTGGGCGGTGACCGCGGCTCTGGACGAGCCCCGCCGCGACTGGGCGGTGCGGGTGGTCGGCGGCCTCATCGACGACTCCGGCCCCGCCACCGAGCTGCAAGCTCGCTACCCCGGCGACGCGGCGTGCGACGGCGCTGGCTGTGTGCTGCTTCCCGGCTTCGTCAACGCCCACGTGCACCTCTACGGCGTGCTGGCCCATGGCGTCCCAACCCCGGCTCAGCCGCCCGCAGACTTCTGGGGCTTCCTGGACGACTACTGGTGGCCCCTGGTGGAGGACGCTCTCGACCACGAGATGATCGCGGCTGCGGCCGCCTGGGTGACGGCCGATCTGGCCGCCGGTGGCACGACGAGCTTCTTCGACATCCTCGAAGCTCCCAACGCCCTGCCCGACGCACTGTTCGCGCAAGCGGACGCAGTGGCCGCCAGTGGGCTCCGGGGTGTGCTGTCGTTCGAGGCCACCGAGCGGATGGGCGCGGCCAACGGCAAGGCCGGGCTGGATGAGAACGTCCGCTTCATCGAAGCCTGCCGGGCCCAGCCCGCGGACGGCCGGGTGTCCGGCGCCATGTGCATTCACACCACGTTCACCTGCGGAGAGCCGTTCATCCGTCAGGCCTTCGATGCGGCCGCCGACCTGGACGTGTTCTGCCATGCCCACGTCAACGAGGGAGTGCATGAGGGGCGCTGGTGCGAGGAGCACCACGGCATGCGCACGCTGGAGTTCTACGACCGCATCGGCGCGGCCTCGCCCCGCTTCCAGGCCAGCCAATGCGTGCAGCTGGCGCCCCGGGAGATCGAGATCATCGCCGAGTCCGGCATCAGGGTCTCGCACATGCCGCTGTCCAACTGCGAGGTGGGCGGTGGGATCGCCCCGGTGCTCGAGCTGCTGGAGCGGGGAGTCACCGTGGGGCTCGGCTCCGACGGCTATCTCAACGACATGTTCGCGGTGATGAGAGGCGCCTTCCTGCTGCATCGGGCCGCCACCCTCGACCCCGGCGCGATCAGCGCGGCCACCGTGCTGCATCTGGCGACCGAGGGCTCGGCTCGCACCCTCGGCCTGGAGAGGGTCGGGCGGCTGGAGCCCGGCTGGCACGCCGACCTGCAGTTGGTGGACCTGGAGGGTCCTCGGGGCCTGCCCACGCCGGTGGAGTCCCACAACCTGCTGGACCAGCTTGTGCTGTGGCGCAGCGGCTCGGATGTGAGCAGGGTGATGGTGGGAGGGGACTGGATTGTTGACCGCGGCGAGGTGATCGGTGCCGACATGGGCGAGCTGCGGGCCCGCGCCCTCGAACAGGCTGCGAGACTGTGGTCGTGAGCAACCGGTCCCGCCCCGGACGTTCTGTCTGCAGGAACCCGTCGTACGCGCGGGAAAGCGCGAACAGAACGGGGAGAGGCGGGCTGTGGTCGTGAGCCTGCTCCGCCAGCTTGCTGAAGCCGTCGACGGCGGGGTGGCGTTGGCGTCCGCCACCGTGGTGGACACATCGCGCTCGGTGCCCCGGCGGGCCGGGGCCAAGATGCTGGTGTTCCGCGACGGCAGCATCTCAGGCACCGTCGGCGGGGGAGAGATGGAGGCCCGCGTCGTATCCGAGGCGGTGGCCGCGCTTGCCGACGGCCGCTGCCGTCTGCTGTCGTACCGTCTAGTCGATCCCGTCCGGGGCGATCCCGGAGTCTGCGGGGGCGACGTTCGCATATTCGTGGAGCCGCACATGCCCAAGCCCACCGTCATCGTCATGGGATACGGACACGTGGGACGGGCGGTGGCCGAGCTCTCCCACTGGCTCGGGTTCCGGGTCGTGGCCACCGACGACCGCCCCATGGCCACCAGCGACCCGCCGGAGGGCCCGGACCCGGAGACGCCCGGCGGCAGCGCCACCGACGGAGTGCCCGACGAGCTCGTCATAGGCACCGTCGACGACCTGCTCGCCGGCCGGACCCTCGACCCGGATGTGTCCGTCGTGCTGGTGACCCGCAATGTGGACGTGGACGCGGCTGCCTTGCCCGCGCTGCTGGCCACGGATGCCGGCTATGTGGGGGTGATGGGCAGCGAGCGCCGCTGGGCCACCACCCGGGCCCGTCTGGAGGCCGAGGGCGTCGATTCCACTGCGCTCGACCGGGTCCATGCGCCCATCGGCATCGAGGTCGGCGCCGAGACTCCCGAGGAGATCGCGCTGAGCATCATGGCCGAGGTGGTCGCCAATCGCCGGACGTAAGCCGAGGGGGGCCGCGCCCGGACCGCTGTGCGTGCTGCGGGGCGGGGGAGACCTGGCCACCGGAGTCGCCTGGCAGCTCACGAGGCAAGGCTGGCCCGTGGTGGTGCTGGAGTTGCCCGACCCGCTGGCGGTGCGCCGAACCGTGTCGCTGTCCACTGCAGTGACCGAAGGGGAGATCATCGTCCAGGCCATGAGGGGTGTTCTGGTCGAATCGCCCGACGAGGCTCTGGCCACCGCGCCATCGGGCGACGTGGCCGTGCTGGTGGCCCAAGAATTGGCACAACTCGGGTCGATTCGGCCCGATGTGGTGGTGGACGCCAGGATGGCCAAGCGCAACATCGACACCGCCATCGACGACGCCGAGTCCGTCGTGGCCCTGGGCCCGGGGTTCACCGCGGGCGTGGACTGTCACGCGGTGGTTGAGACGATGCGGGGCCCGGACCTGGGCCGGGTGCTCCGATCGGGACAGGCCCAGGCCGACACGGGCATACCCGCCGAGCTGGGGGGACGATCAGCCGACCGGGTCGTCCGAGCGCCCGCCGCCGGCACGGTCGAGTGGCGCGTCGACATTGGAGACGTGGTCGCGGAGGGCCAGCTGCTCGGCGAGGTGAGCGGAGTTGCGGTGCTGGCGCCGTTCGGCGGAGTGGTCAGGGGCGCCATCCGCGCCGGAATTGAAGTACCGGCCGGGCTCAAGATCGGCGACGTCGATCCCCGCGGCGACCCCTCGGCGTGCTGGGAGATCTCCGACAAGGCCCTGGCTGTGGGAAAGGGAGTGCTGGAGGTCCTGCTGGCCGGCCGTTCCTGATCGCCTAGTTCGGTGCGGTCCGAGCCGCGCTCCGGCAATAGGGTGCGTTCCGTGGTTCAGCCCGCACTCAACGTGTTGTCCCATGGGTCGGTCGAGCGGGCGGTAGAGCTCGCCCGGCTTGCCGAGAATCTCGGCTACGAGCGCTGCTGGGTGTACGACGAGGGCCTCGCGGCGAGTGACGTGTATGTGGCGATGACGGCCATCGCGATGGCCACAGAGTCCCTGGAGATCGGTCCGGGAATCACCAACCCCTACACCCGCCACGCCGGCGCCACCGCGGGGGCCATCGCCTCGCTCGACGAGCTGTCGGGCGGGCGAGCCTTCCTGGGGATCGGTGCCGGTGGCAGCCTGACGCTCGACCCGCTCCACATCGCCCGGGAACGGCCCCTGACCGCGGTGCGAGAGACCATCGACGCTTGCCGGCGCCTGTTCGCGGGGGAGACGGTCAGCGTCGAGGGCTCCCATGTGAGCCTGCGCGAGGCGTCGCTGCTGAGTGCCCGGGCCAGCACCGAGATCTGGCTGGCCGGTCGGGGCCCGAGGATGCTGGAGTTGGGCGGCGCGGCCTGCGACGGGGTGTTGGTGGACTTCCTGTACAAGCCGCATCTCGGCCCGGCGGTGGAGCGGATCCGGGGCGCGGGCCGGGCTGCGGGCAACGATCCCCGCATCGCCTACTCCACGATGCTGGTGACCGACGACGACACCATGGCCGCCGTCAAGCCCCACATGACCTACCGGCTGGTCGACTCACCACCCGAGGTGCAGGAGGCCATCGGGCTCACCGGAGCAGACGCGGCTGTGATCAGGGCCGCGCTGGCCGGCGGTCTGGAGGCCGCGGCCGAGCACGTGCGCGACGAGTGGGCGCTGCCCTTCGTGATTGCCGGCACCCCGAGCGAGTGCAGCGAGGAGCTTCACAGCCTGGCCGCACAGCACGGGATCGAGTCCTTTCTCGTGCCGCTGCTCGACGATGAGCCGGCCGAGAAGTTGCTGCGCTCCGGCGCAAAGATTATGGGAATGATCGAATAATCATTCAATCTGATTGTAATATCTCAGAACTTCTGTAGAGTGCTGTCGCTGGCCCGGTTCGCTGGACGCCGGGCCGGCCGTCAGAGCGCTGTAGCAGTGTTCTGACAGCACTCAAACACCCCAAGTCCCGCCGTCAAGGAACTCGACGTGCGGGGAGAAGCGGTGATCATCTGGTACTGGTCCGTCAAGGGCGGGGTCGGCACGTCGGTTGTGGCCGCGGCGACCGCCATCCGCCTGGCTTCAGAAGACCGCGAGACCACACTGGTGGATCTGACCGGAGACCAGCCGGCGCTGCTGGGAATGATCGCTGGTGCCATGCCGTCGGAGCCCGGCATCGGCGACTGGATGGCCGCAGGGGACGGCGTCGCGGCTGATGCCATCGGCAGGCTTCTCGAGGACGTTGCTCCGGGTCTGAGGCTGCTCCGCCATGGTTCCCGGCCGGCGCTCGGCCCGGGGCTGGACCTCGACCTCCAACCGTCGCTGGATGACAGGCGACGCAGGCTCGTGCTGGCCCTCGAGGTCCTGGCCCGCATCGGTCCGGTGGTGGTGGACGCCGGGTTGGATCCGTTCGAGCTGAGGTCCGATCTCGCGACGGCGCATCGGCCGGTGTGCGTGCTGCGGTCGTGCTATCTCGCCCTGACCCGGGCCCAGCGGGTGTCGGGACCCTATGACTGGGTGATCCTGGTGGAGGAGCCGGGCCGGGCTCTGCGGGCGCGCGATGTGGCCTCCGCGGTCGGGGCCTCCAACGTGAAGCGGGTGGCGTGGGATCCTCGCGTGGCCCGGTCAGTCGATGCGGGGACGATCGTGAGCATGCTCCCGCCGCCGCTGCGGCGCTTCGAGTTGCCGGGATGACTCGTAGCGCGGCGGCGCTTCGGGGATCGAGCGCCGGCATCGCAGCGCCTGGCGGGGGCGACGCAATCAGTGCCAGTGGTTCCGCCGCGCTGGTCGAGGCCGTGCACCGCAGGATTGTCGACACGCTCACGGAGGGACCGATGCCGGCGGTCGACATCGCCGGCCTAGTCCGCTCGCTGGCCCCCCTCACGCCGACGGATGTGGTCGACGACGTGGCGGCTCGGGTAGCGGCACGCGTACACGGCCTGGGTCCCCTGGAGCCCCTGCTGGCCGATGCGTCGGTGAGCGAGGTGATGATCAACGGGCCCGGGCCGGTGTGGGTCGAGCGGGGCGGCACCGTGAGCCGGAGCGGGGTGTCGCTGGACCGGGCCGCGGTCGACCTGGTCATCGAGCGGATCGTGTCCCCGCTGGGTCGCCGGGTCGACCAGCTGACCCCTTGCGTGGACGGTCGCCTGCCCGACGGTTCCCGGGTCCACGTGGCCGTTCCTCCCGTCGCGGTCGATGGCCCCTATGTGACGATCCGGCGGTTCGTAGTTCCCGATGTGGCCCTGGAGATGTTTGCCGCGCCGCCTGTGGTGGCTCTGCTGGAGGAATTGGTGGACCGGGGGGCCAATCTCGTCGTGAGCGGCGGCACGGGGGCGGGCAAGACCACCCTTCTCAACGCTCTGGCCGGCCGGGTGAGCCACCGGCAGCGGGTGATCACCATCGAGGACGCCGCCGAGCTGCAGCTGGAGCATCCCCATGTCGTGCGGCTGGAGTCCCGGCCCGAGACGCGCGAGGGCGGCGGGGCGGTGACGATCCGCGACCTTGTGCGCAACGCGCTGCGGATGCGTCCCGACCGGCTGGTGGTGGGGGAGGTGCGCGGCCCGGAGGCTCTCGACCTGCTGCACGCCCTCAATACCGGTCACGCCGGGTGCCTCTCCACGGTGCACGCCAACGGTCCCGTCGACTCGCTGCGCCGCCTGACCGCGCTGGCCACCTCGGCTGATGAGCGTTTGGGAGTGGAGGCCGTTCGGGACCACGTCACGGCCGCCATCGATGTGGTCGTGCATCTGGGACGATCCCGCGACGGCACCCGGCGGATCGCCGCCGTCGCCGAAGTGGCGGGGCACGACCGGGTGTGCCTGCTGGCCGACGACGCTGAGGTCCGCTCGCCCATCGCCCGGCCCGCCCGCCTGATGGTGGACGGCATCGAGTCTCGGGCGCCCCGCCCGGCAGCCGAGCCGTGAGCGCGTTGTTGGCGGCTGTCCTTCTGTTCGTGGCGTTGGCGCCCGATCTGCCGTTGGCGGGGCCTCGGGGCCGCACATCGCGTCGCGTGTGGCTGCGGACCGCACGTCTAACCCGTCTCCTGGCCGCGGCGCGACGATGGAGCGGGCGGTCGGAGCAGGCCGACGCCATTCCGCAAGCGCTCGAGCTGACGGCCCGGGCGATGCGATCGGGCGCCTCTGTGTTGACCGCCCTCGACGGTGTGGCTGCGGAGCTCCCCGAGATCGGCCTGGGTCCAGTGGTGAGCAGGGTGCGCGGGGGTCTCAGCCTTACGGAGGCCCTCGACGGCTGGGTCGCTGACGCGCCTGATCGCCAGACGGCTGCGGCCCTGCTGGTGCTGGGGCACACCTCCGGAGCGGCCATGGCCGCAAGTCTCGATCGGGCCGCCGCGTCACTGCGCCAGCGTCACGCCCTCGGCGACGAGATTCGAGCCCTGACCTCCCAGACGCGCACCTCAGGGGTGGTCGTCGCGGCGGCCCCGGCCGGCTTCGCGGTCATCGTCACGCTCGTCGACCGTGACGCACTGAGCGGGCTGCTGTCCACCTCTGTAGGGCTCATGTCGCTGGTGCTCGGATTGGTGTTGGAGGGCCTGGGCCTTTGGTGGATGGCCCGCCTCTGCCGGGGTGTGGGCCGATGGGCGTGAGCCTCGCGGCGGTGTCCGCGGCCCTGCTCGTGCTGACGGTCTTCGATGTCGCAACCGCAACGAGCCGCGTCGCCCGCCGCCGGGTCCGCGGTACCGCCCGGCCCGTCCGCCGCGACCTGAGACGTGCTCTGTCAGCACTGGGTCGGCGGCTGTCGAGGGGCGCAGTCGAGCCCGAGGATGAGGCGCTGGTCGGAATCTCGATCCTCGTAACCGCAGCCGCTGGGGCGGCGTTCGGCCCAACGGGTGGCCTGCTCTCGTTGCTGGCGGTCGTAAGCGCTGTCGTCGCCCGGCGCCGATCCCGCCGGCGCCAGCGCATGTTGCAGATCGAGCGCCATCTACCCGAGGTGATCGACTTGCTCGGACTGGTGATCGGAGCGGGCAGGCCGACGGTGTCGGCCCTCTCGGACATCAGTCCACGAGTCGCCGAGCCGTTCCGGTCCGAGTTGCTCTCCGTAGTTAGGCGCACCGCCGCCGGGGAGTCCTTCGTCGACTCGGTGCGGCGGCTGCGAGACAACCTGGGCCCCAGCGTCTCGTCGGTCGTGTACGCGGTCACCGCGGCAGAGATCGACGGAACACCGCTGCGCCCGGCCCTCCAGCGAGCTGCCGACGAGGCTCACCGGCTGCGGCGGGTGCGGGCACAGGAGGCCGCCCGGCGAGTTCCGGTGCTGATGCTGTTCCCGCTCGTCTTCTGCGTGCTGCCCGCCTTCTGCTTGCTCACTGTCGTCCCGCTGCTCGTGGGGACCATCTCTGACTTGGGATTCCCGTCATGACCTTCGACGCGAAGTGCCCTCACCCATTCACGCGCTTTCTCGCACGGCTCAGTTCCCTCCGCGATGGCGCAGGCCGACCAGACGGCAACACTCGAAAGGAGAGCCCATGTTCCTGCGGATCTACACGGCGCTGCTGACGCGTTGTGGCGCTGCGCTTCAGCGGCTCGGCGACCGGGGCCAGACCACTGCGGAGTACGCCCTGGTCCTCGTCGGCGCCGCCGCGGTGGCCGTGCTATTGCTGACCTGGGCGACCGGCTCGGGCAAGATCGCGTGGCTGCTCGACAAAATGGTGGACACGATCGCCAACATGGTCAAGTGACCGGGGGGCGCGCGAGTCGCCGGCACCGTCAAGTGACCGGGGGGCGCGCGAGTCGCCGGCACGGTCTAGTGACCGGGGGGCGCGCGAGTCGCCGGCACGGTCTAGTGACCGGGGGGCGCGCGAGTCGCCGGCACCGTCAATCAGGGCAGGCGACGGTGGAGTTCGTGCTCGTGATGCCGTTCTTCGCGCTGATGCTGCTGGCTGTCGTGCAGGTGGGCCTGCTCGTGCGGGCCCGGGTGCTGGTCACGCACGCGGCCAGGGAGGCCGTGCGCTCCGCGGCCGTTGGCGTTGCTGATGGCGAGGTGCGGGCCGCCGCGCTGGCCGCGGCCGACCTGGACCCGAGGCGCCTGGCTGTGTCGGTGCGGCGAGTCAACGGCAGGGCGACGGTGGAGTTGCGCTACGCCGAGCCCACTGACGTTCCGCTGGTGGGGCCTCTGGTCGGGGATGCAGTGTTCGAGGCCCGCGCCACCATGCACCTCGAACAGCCCGTTGGATGACTCTCCGGAGGATCGAAATCACCAAGTCGATCGCTATAGGCGGTACCGTTTTGGTCTGTGTCCGTCACGATCCGGCGCAGGGAGCAGCCTCCGTGGACTGTTCTCCGCGTCGGTGGCGATCTCGATGTCGTCGGAGCTCCCGACCTGCGCCAGGCCGTCGTCACTGCAGTAGCCGGAGGCGCCCGGCTGCTGGCTCTTGATCTGTCGGAACTGGACTTCATCGACTCGTTCGGCATAGGCGCGGTTGTCGGCGCGCTCAAGCGACTGCGCCAACGGGGTGGCGACCTGGCGCTCGTGTGCCCGTCGCCCCGCATCCGCAGGGTCTTCGAGATCTGCGACCTCGACAGGATCTTGGCGTTGCACAACTCCCTTGACAGCCTCGCCGGGCTCTCCGGCGTGGCCCCGGATGGTGCAGCATCCGCGCCGAGGCAGCCGTGAGCGGAACCATCGAGATCGAGATCCCGGCCCGGGCCGACTACGTGTCCCTGGTGCGGCTGGTCGTTGCCGCGGCGGCCGAACTGGTGCCGAGCCTCGAGCCGTCGCGCATCGACGACCTCCGGGTGGCGGTTTCGGAGGCCACCACCAACGCCATACAAGCCCACATCCGCTCCGGCTGCACCCGCCCGGTGAAGGTGTGCTGCCGCTGCACCGATCGAAGGGTGTTGGTGACGGTCAGCGATGAGGGGCCTGGCTTCGATGTGGACGCGCTGCCCGAGATGCCGCCTCCCGAGTCGGAGGCCCGGCTGCGTCGGGAGTCGGGGATGGGAATATCCATCATGAGGACGCTCGCCGACGAGTCACACTTCCGTTCAGGCCCGCACGGCACCGAAGTGTCCCTTATTCTCAACGCGTCCTAACGTCACATCCGACGATTTCGACTTCGACCCGCCCGAGCCCACCCAACCCACACGATGATGGCCTCAGACCCGCGAGACAACCCGGACGCCCCGGACCTGTCCCCGCTGACGTGGATCGGCAGCGACCGCCGGCTGGCCCGCAGGATCGGCCGGCCGATGCTGCGCTTCCTTCGCATCGAGGCTGCGGGCGGTGTGGTGATGCTGGTGGCCGCGGTGGTGGCCCTCGTCTGGGCCAACTCGCCGTGGCGCGACTCGTACTACGAGCTGCTGCACAGCCACATCCGCCTGGAGCTGGGCAGCGTGCTCGCGCTGGACGAGCCGCTGGAGGCCTGGATCAACGACGCCCTGATGGTGATCTTCTTCTTCGTGGTCGGCCTGGAGATCAAGCGGGAGCTGATCATCGGCGAGCTGCGCCGGCCGGCTGCCGCCGCGCTGCCCGCCGTGGCGGCCCTGGGCGGCATGGTGGTGCCCGCCGCGCTCTACGCCGCTCTCAACGCTGGCGGCGAGGGCTCGGCCGGCTGGGGCATACCGATGGCCACCGACATCGCCTTCGCCGTGGGGGTGTTGTCGTTGCTGGGGAGGCGGGTTCCGAGCGCGCTCAAGATCTTCCTGCTCACCCTGGCGATCGTGGACGACATCGGCGCCATCGCCGTGATCGCGCTCTTCTACACCGACGACCTCTCTTCGGGCTGGCTGCTGGTAGCCGCGGGGATCGTGGCGCTCCTCGTGCTGATGCGCCTGGTCCGCATCTGGTACACGCCCGCCTATCTCATCGTGGGCGTGGTGCTGTGGCTGGCGGTGTTCGAGTCGGGCGTGCACGCCACGATCGCCGGTGTCGTGCTGGGCATCCTCACGCCGGCGCGACCCCTGGTGAGCGAGAGCACGTTCGACGACATGGTGGCCGGATGGTTCTCGGGCGACGCGGTCAGCCCGCCGGTGGCCCGGCGGGCCTCGTTCGAGGTTCGCGAGCGTGTCAGCGTGGCCGACCGGCTTGAGAACATGCTGCATCCCTGGACGAGCTTCCTGATCGTTCCGGTGTTCGCGCTGGCCAATGCCGGGGTCGAGCTGTCGGCCGACGCTCTCGACGACGCCGTGCGGTCCCCCGTCACCATCGGCATCATGCTGGGTCTCGTGATCGGCAAGCTCGTGGGGGTCTCATCGTTCACCTGGGTCGCCGTGCGCCTCGGGCTGTGCGATCTGCCCACCGGTGTCACCTGGACGAAGGTGATCGGTGTAGCCGGTGTGGCCGGAATCGGCTTCACCGTGTCGCTGTTCATCACCAACCTGGCTTTCACGGCCGACGACATCACCGATCAGGCAAAGGTGGGGATCCTGGCGGCCTCGACGGTAGCTGCATTCATCGGCGCCGCTATCCTCCGCAGCTCTCGACCAGCGGACGAGCCGGCGTCGGGGGCCTAGGCACCCGGCGAGCACCGGCGCGAATCGCTGGTCTGGCGGCACGCCCGTTCATCCCCCTGCCACAACGTGAACAAGACCCTGCTTATCCTGTCCGAGTCTCCAACTGTTGACGGGCACCCGCCCGTCGGATCGGTTCGGTGTCCATGGCCAAAGCCCTAGTCATTGTCGAATCGCCCGCCAAGGCGAAGACGATCTCCGGCTATCTCGGCGACGGTTACGTCGTGGAGTCGTCCATCGGCCACATCCGCGATCTGCCCAGCCGGGCGGCTGAGGTCCCCAAGGCGTACAAGTCCGAGCCGTGGGCCCGCCTGGGCATCGACATCGACAACGAGTTCAAGCCGCTCTACGTCATCAACAGCGACAAGCGACAGCAGGTCCGCAAGCTCAAGGACCTTCTGGCCGGCGCCGACGAGCTCTACCTGGCCACGGACGAGGACCGCGAGGGCGAGGCCATCGCCTGGCACCTGATGGAGGTGCTCAACCCGCGGGTGCCGGTGAAGCGAATGGTCTTTCACGAGATCACCAGGGCCGCGATCTCTGCCGCGGTCGCCTCTCCTCGCGAGCTGGACCGTCGCCTGGTGGACGCCCAGGAGGCCCGCCGGATGCTTGACCGGCTCTACGGCTACGAGGTGTCGCCGGTGCTCTGGAAGAAGGTCATGCCGCAGCTGTCGGCCGGGCGGGTACAGAGCGTCGCAGTTCGCATCGTGGTGGAGCGCGAGCGTGAGCGCATGGACTTCGTCAGCGCCAGCTTCTGGGGGATCGGTGGCACGTTCGCCCCGGTGAAGTCCGACGGCAACAGCAGCGGGCTCGAGTTCACTGCCGAACTTGTCCAGCTCGACGGCTCGCGCGTCGCCGCAGCCCGCGACTTCGGTCCTGATGGTCGGCCGGTCCGGGGCGGTGTGACCGTGCTCGACGAGGCGGCGGCCACGTCGCTCGTCTCGGGTCTCCAGGAAGCGGCCTTCGCGGTCCGGGCCCGCACCTCCAAGCCGTACCGGCGACGGCCGGCCGCGCCCTTCATCACCTCGACCCTGCAGCAGGAGGCGGCCCGCAAGCTTCACATGACCTCCGCGGTGGCCATGCGCACGGCGCAGTCGTTGTACGAGAAGGGCTACATCACCTACATGCGCACCGACAGCACCTCGCTGTCGTCGGGGGCGGTGGCCGCGGCGCGCGCCGAGATCACCAAGCGCTTCGGGAAGGCCCTGCTGCCGCCCGAGCCAAGGGTGTACGCCAGCAGGGTCAAGAACGCCCAGGAGGCCCACGAGGCGATCCGACCCGCCGGGGACACCTTCACCGACCCACCGACGGTGGCCAACCAGTTGCCCCGGCCCGAGGCCCGGCTCTACGAACTGGTGTGGAAGCGGACGCTGGCCAGCCAGATGACGGACTGCACCGGCGAGACGGTGCAGTTACGCGTCGGCGCCCGCAGCGCCTCGGGCCGCGACGTGGAGTTCGCGGCCAGCGGCACTGTGATCACCCATCAGGGCTTCCGCGAGGTGTACATAGAGGGCACCGACGCCGGAGAGGCGAGTGAGGCCGAGGACGAGCTGCGCCTGCCCCCCTTGAACGAGGGCGAGGGTGTGGGTTGCCGCGCCCTGGAGGCGGCCGGGCGGGTCACGCAGCCTCCGGCTCGCTACACCGAGGCGTCGCTGGTGCGGCGCCTGGAGCAGCTCGGGGTGGGCCGGCCGTCTACCTACTCCTCGATCATGGGCACGATCATCGACCGGGGGTATGTGTGGAAGAAGGGCTCGGCGCTGGTCCCGTCGTTCACGGCGTTCTCGGTGGTCAACCTGCTGGAGCGACACTTCCCGAAGCTCGTCGACTATGCCTTCACCGCTGAGATGGAGGACGACCTCGACCGGATCGCGGCCGGTGCCGAGGAGCAGGTTCCGTGGCTGCGCCGGTTCTACTTCGGTGGCGACGACGATCCGGGCCTGAAGGAGAAGGTGTCGAGCCGTCTCAGCGACATCGATGCCCGTTCGATCAACTCGATCCCGCTGGGCGCCGATGACGAAGGCGTTGAACTGGAGGTCCGGGTGGGACGCTACGGACCTACGGTGCGAAGGGGAGAGGACTCGGCCTCCGTGCCCGACGGCACCGCTCCCGACGAGCTCACCATGGAGCGAGTGGTCGAGCTGCTGGCCACCGGCCGCGACGGGCGAGAGCTCGGCACCGATCCGACCACCGGGCTGACCGTGGTGGCCAGGTCGGGCCGTTACGGCCCCTACGTGCAACTCGGGCGGGCCGAGGAGGTTCCCGACAAGCCCAAGTTTGCGTCGCTGTTCAAGACCATGACGCTGGAGACGGTCACCCTCGAGCAGGCTCTGCAGTTGCTGTCGCTGCCCCGCGCCGTTGGCACCGACCCCGCCGACGGGGTGGAGATAACGGTGCAGAACGGACGGTACGGACCGTTCGTGCGCAAGGGTTCCGACAGCCGCAGCCTGACCAGCGAGGACCAACTGTTCACGGTCAGTCTCGAGGAGTGCCTCGAGCTGCTGGCCCAGCCCAGTCGCCGGGGTCGGGCCGCCGCGTCCGCACCGCTGCGGGAACTGGGGGAGGACCCCGACACGGGTCGAGCCGTTGTGGTCAAGGACGGTCGTTACGGCCACTACGTCACCGACGGCGAGACCAACGCATCGCTGCGCTCGGGCGACACCGTCGAGGGCCTCACTCTGGACCGTGCCTGCGAGCTGCTGGCCGAGAGGCGGGCGAAGGGACCGGCCAAGAAGCGCCCCGCTCGCCGAAAGCCGACCCGCAAGCGCCGCTGACCCAGGGCCCGAGCGGCCCGTGAGCGCAGCGACCAAGAGCGGGAACCAGGGCCCGAGCGGCCCGTGAGCGCAGCGAACAAGAGCGGGAATGACGCCCCTCACCGGGCGCCTCGGCTCGTACACAAGCCGTCGCCGGGCCGTAACGCATAGCCTCGGATGTCGTGGACGAAGACGCGCTCCGCTCATCGGCGGCCATCCGGCTCGATGAGGCCTTCGAGGCAGTCCGTCCGTCCGGGCGGCTGGAGCGGATCTTCGGCACGCGGGACTTCTTCAGGCTCTGGATTGCCCAGGTCGTGTCGGCCACCGGCGATTGGCTGGGTCTCGTGGCCACCATCTCGCTGGCGGCCCGACTGAGCGAGGGTTCCAAGGGCGCGGCCATCGCTCTGGTGCTCGCCAGCCGGGTTGCTCCTGGGTTCTTCCTCGGCACTGCGGCGGGGGTGATCGTCGACCGCTTCAATCGCAAGCGGGTGATGATTGGCTGCGATGTCGGCCGCGCACTGGTGCTGGTGGCCCTGCCGTTCGTCGACACCCTGACCGGGCTCGTGCTGGCCAGCTTCCTGCTCGAACTGTTGACGCTGATGTGGCAGCCCGCCAAGGAGGCGACGGTCCCCAACCTTGTGCCCCGAGACAAGCTCACCGCGGCCAATTCGCTCAACGTGACCGCGGCCTACGGCATGTTCCCAGTGGCTGCCGGGGCGGCCGCGCTGCTGGCCAAGGCGGCGGAGGCGATGCCGGACGAGGGATGGGTGACGACCCTGCGACTCAACGAGGAGGGTCTGGCCTTCTACGTGGACGCCCTGACGTTTCTCGTGACCGCCCTGATCATCTGGCGTATCGCCATCCCGGCCCGGCCCCGGCACGAGCGGCTGGCGGCCGAGCGAGGGAGTCTGGATCTCGGGGGTGCCATCCGGGAACTGCGGGAAGGTTGGCGACTGGTGGCGGCCAACCCGATCGTGCGTTCCGTGAATGTGGGACTGGCTACCGCGGTGATGGGTGCGGGGATCGTCTTCTCGCTCGGAGCCCTGTTCGTGGACGAGGTCCTCGTGGGCCGCGAGGCCGACTTCAACCTGGTGCTGTTCTCGCTCGGTGTGGGCATGGCGGCAGGCGTTGGGTCGGCGTCGATGATGCAGAACCGTCTCAACCGTTCGCGCGGATTCGTTGTGGCTCTGATGAGCGCCGGAGGGGTGCTGTTCGCTGCGGCGTCGGTGGACCGCCTGTCACTGATGGTCCCGCTGGTGGTCATGCTCGGCATGATGGCCGGCCCGTCGTACGTGCTCGGCTACACGCTGCTGCACGAGAATGTCGCCAATGAGATCCGCGGCCGTGTCTTCTCGGCTCTGCTGGTGCTGGTGCGGCTCTGCCTGCTGGTGGCTCTAGCGGCTGCACCCGCCTTGTCGGAGGTGTTCGGCCGCCTCTCAGATCGATGGTTCGATGGCGACATCACGGTGATGGGTTGGGAAGTGCTCCTTCCCGGGGTGCGCCTCACGATGTGGCTCGCCGCGGTGATCATCATCATCGCCGGTGCTTTGGCCACCTGGAGCTTGCGGTCTGGCTCTCCCCGGTGGGCCGACCTGGCGCCCGGTGATGGATCGCCCTCGGAGCCGGGCGTGACGTTTGCGGGATCGCCCTCGGAGCCGGGCGTGACGCTTGCGGGATCGGCCTCGGAGCCGGGCGTGACGCTTGCGGGATCGGAGTCGGAAGGGTTGCCCGAGGGGGTGCCGGTCACGGAGTCTGACGAGGAGTCGACGCAGTGACCGGCCGGCTCATTGCGGTGGAGGGAGTGGACGCGTCGGGAAAGTCCACCCAGGCCCAACTGCTGGCCGAGTCGCTGGGAGCGCCGTTCACATTCCAGTTCGGGGCTACCGACGTGGGCGCGATCATCAGGGGGATGCTGCTCGATCCGGGCAACGACACCCTCGACGATCGCACCGAGGCGCTGTTGATCATCGCCGACAAGGCCCAGCACGTGGCCGAGATCGTCGGCCCGGCGCTGCGGGCCGGCCAGGATGTGGTCACGGACCGCTTCACCGCGTCGACCCTCGCCTACCAGGGCTACGGGCGGGGCCTCGACCTGGCGGAACTGCAAGCGATGATGCGCTTCGCCACCTCCGGGATCGAACCCGATCTGAACCTGCTGCTGGATATCCCCCACGAGTTGGCGTCGCGGCGGCTGGGACCGTCGGTGGACCGCTTCGAGGGAGCGGGCCGAGGTTTCCTCGATCGGGTCCGGGCCGGCTATCTGGCCATGGCCGCCGCCGATCCGGCCCGCTGGGCGGTGGTGGACGCCGACGGCCCGGTGGATGAGGTCGCCGCCCGGGTGCTGACTGCGGTGCAAGACCACCTGGGCGATAGGCCATGACCCTTCTCGATGCTGCCGCGGAGACAGCTCCCACCGACCCGTGGTCGGCGGTGGTGGGCCAGCCGCAGGCAGTGGCTGCCTTGGCCGCGGAGGTGTCGTCGCCGGTCCACGCGTACTTGCTGGTGGGTCCCCGGGGCTCCGGCAAACGGGCCGCGGCCGCCGCGTTCGCCGGCGAACTGATCGTGGCTGCGGGCGAGCGGTCGGGCTCGGATCCGCTCCGGGACGGGCGGCATCGCCGGCTGGCCGCCCGCGAGGAGCATTCCGACATCTTCGTGGTCAGTCCTGCCGGCCCCAGCCTGCGCCGCGAGGAGGAAGTGTCCCAGCTTATTGTCGAGGCCAGCCGCACACCGGTGGAAGGCTCTCGCAAGGTGCTGGTCGTCGATCGGTTCCACACCGCCACGCCTGCCGCGGCCGCGGCCCTGCTAAAGCCGGTGGAGGAGCCGGCCGGCTCGGTGGTATGGGTCGTGCTGGCCGAGCAGGTGCTGCCCGAGCACGTCACGATCGCGTCGCGCTGCGCGCGCATCGACTTCGGCCCGGTGCCCGACGACGAGATCGCCGCGGCCCTGGTGTCGGAGGGACTGGTCGCGGCCGACCGGGCTGCAATGGTGGCGGCTGCGGCCGCGGGCAACCTCCATCGGGCCAGGGTCCTGGCTACCGACGAGCGGGTGGCGGCCCGGCGCGAGGCCTGGTGGAACGTTCCGGACGGCCTCGACGGAACCGGGGCCGCGGTCGCGCTGCTCGTTGCCGAGCTGCGAGCCATGATCGACGAGGCCGGTGGAGCTCTCACCGAGCGCCACAGGGCCGAGATCGTCGCGTTGGAGGAGCGTGAGGAGCGGTTCGGTGTCCGGGGCTCGGGCCGCAGCGCCATCGAAGCTCGGCACAAGCGCGAGCACCGCCAGTTCCGCACCGACGAGATCCGCTTCGGCCTGGCCACCCTCGGCGCCCGGTACCGGTCCGAGATCATGTCACAGCCCGGCGATGACCCGTCTGCGAACCGGAGGGCCATGGGGGCCATGCGGGCCATTGACCGCCTCCGAGCCACCCTCGAGAGCCTGATCCGCTCCCCGAACGAGGTCCTGGCGCTCCAAGCGCTGCTGCTGGATCTGCCGCCCACGGCCCCAGAGCAGGCGCTTGCTGGGTGATGCCGTCTCGCGAGCGTCCACTCGCTTTGAAGCGGTAGCCTGAGCGGGCGCTGGGCGGCTCCGCTCGCCGGCGCACAGGCCCGAATAGCTCAGTCGGTAGAGCGACGCTCTCGTAAAGCGTAGGTCAGGGGTTCAAATCCCCTTTCGGGCTCCCTCGGCCCCCACAAGATGAGGCGGCTAGTGGCCGACCAGGCAACCTTCGCGGACGACGCCCTGCCGCTGATGCCGTCGCTGTACTCGGCTGCGCTGCGGCTGACCCGCAATCCGGCCGACGCCGAGGATCTGGTCTCGGAGGCCTACCTGCGGGCCTACCGGTCCTACGGCACCTTCACGGCCGGCACCAACCTCAAGGCGTGGATGTACCGCATCCTCACCAACGCCTACATCAGCGAGTACCGGCGCCGCCAGCGCCGACCGGCGGAGACCGACCTCGGCGATGTGGACACCCTCTACCTCTACCGCCGCCTCGGAGGTGACACAGCCGCACGGCTGGGCCGCAGCGTCGAGGACGAGCTGGCCCCGCTGTTCGCCGAGCACGAGGTGAAGCAGGCGGTGGAGGACCTTCCCGACTACTACCGCCTGCCCGTGCTGCTCGCCGATGTGGAGGGGTTCTCCTACCTGGAGATCGCCGAGATTCTCGACGTCCCCATCGGCACGGTGATGAGCCGCCTGCACCGGGGAAGAAAACAGCTCCACAAGAGGTTGTACGACTTCGCCGCCCGCCACCGGCTTCTCACTGAGGAGCCGGAGACAGATCCGGATGACGGGAGCTGAGACGTGGTTCACAACTGCGACGACATCTGCCGAGACCTTCACCTCTACCTCGACGGCGAGGCCACCGTTGCGGTCCGCACCGTCATCTCCGTGCACCTCGAGTGCTGCCCCTCCTGTGCCGACGTGTTCCATTTCGAATCACAGGTGCGGATGACGGTGGCCCGCTGCTGCTGCGAAGAGCAGGTCCCGGAATCACTGCGAGTGCGCGTCCTGCGAGCCATCTACACTGCGGACCCATGACTATCGCTGGACTTGTGACCCGGATGGACCCGTGACCATCGCCGGCGTCGTGTGGCACTTCTGGATCGCTGTCCCGCTCGCCGTGGCCGGCATCGTCTCGATCGTGGCGACCATCGTCGGCTATCTCCAGAAGGTCACGTACAAGCGATACCCGAGGGACTGAGCCGTACCCGCATGGGCGCTTCCGCCGGGGGTCCCGGCGATCCCGAGAGTCTCGCCGGTCCCGACAATCTCACCGATCCTGAAGATCTTGACGATCCCATCGACTGGGATCTGGCCCGCCGGGTGGCGGTGCGCGCCTCCCGGCGCGAGCCCTACACCGCGCCGCGCTGGCGGGCCGGCCTGGCCGAGGACTTCGCCGACTGCACCCAGCGCGCCGAGGAGTTGGTGGCCGACTACACCGGCCTGCGGTCGCTGTCGGGACCGGCCCGGGGCAGGGTCACCGACCGGGTCGGTTGGATTGATGCCAACCTGGCCTCGTTCCAGCGGCTGCTGAGGCCTCTCGCCGCCAAGCTCGGCACCGGCTCGGACGGGATGCTGGCCCCGGTCACCCGGCGTGTGACCGGGGCCGAACTCGGCATCATGCTCGGCTGGATGTCGAGGAGGGTGCTGGGCCAGTACGACCTGCTCATCATCGAGGACGAGAAGCCCGAGGACCAGGACATCGTCTACTACGTGGCCCCCAACGTGCTGTCGCTGGAGAACAAGTACGCCTTCGACCCGGCCCAGTTCCGGCTGTGGCTGGCGCTCCACGAGGTGACTCATCGGGCCCAGTTCACCGGCGTGGACTGGATGCGTCCGCATTTCATCGGCCTGGTCGAGTCGGTGCTCGACTCCGTGGAGCCCGATCCGAAGCGGATCGCGGCAGCCGCCCGCCGGGTGGTGGAAGCCCGGCGCCGGGGGGAGGACCCGCTGGCCGCGGGCGGTCTGATGGCCCTGTTCGCCTCGGAGGGCCAGGTCGAGACGCTGGAGGAGTTGGCCGGGTTGATGAGCCTGCTGGAGGGCCACGGCGATGTGATCATGGATCGAGCCGGCGAGGGCCTGGTCCCTTCTGCGCCCCGGTTCGGGCGGGTGATGCGCAGGCGCCGGGAGTCGGTGCGGGGCTTCGCCAGGGTCTTTCAGCGGCTGATCGGCCTGGACGCCAAGATGAAGCAGTACGCCGAGGGTGAGCGCTTCATCGAATCGGTCGAGGAGGCGGGGGGCGCGGTCCTGCTCGACCGGGTGTGGGAGGATCCCGGGAACGTTCCCGGCATCGCAGAGATCCGCAATCCGCACGATTGGGTGAGTCGCATGAGCCTGACCGAGGCAGCGGCCTGAGACGGTGACCGGGACGCCGAGCGGGGCGGCGTCGACCGCTTGCATCGACTCGCTCCTGGTTCGCTGCACCTTCCCTGCGTCGGGCACCGCGGTGGCCTGCGGCTTGTCGGGCGGTCCCGACTCCGCCGCCCTGGTCGCGCTGGCGACCGCGGCGGGGCTGGAGGTCACCGCCTGGCACGTGGACCACGGCCTGCGTCCCTCGGCCGGCGCCGACGCGGAGGCGGCCCGGGCCATCGCAGCCCGCTTCGAGGCAGGTTTCGAGCTGCGCCGCGTGCGGGTGGATCCCGGCCCCAATCTGGAGGCGCGTGCTCGCGCCGCCCGCTACGGCGCCCTGCCCCCCGACGTGCTGGTCGGCCACACCGCGGACGACCGGGCCGAGACCGTGCTGTTCAACATCGGCCGGGGCGGCGGCCTCGCCGGCGCGGCCGCCCCCCATGCTGGGGTTGGCCGCCCGCTGCTCGCCCTGCGCCGTTCCGAGACGCACGCCCTGTGCGAGCAACTTGGCCTTTCCACCGTGCGCGATCCCATGAACGACGACTTGTCGTTCGCCCGGGTGGCCATCCGCAACGAGGTGATGCCCGCGTTGGCCGGGGCACTGGACCGCGACCCGGTCCCTCTGCTCAACCGTCACGCCGAACTGGCTTCCCAGGCCTTGGAGGTGATCGCCGAGCTGGCTGCGGGCCTCGACCCCACCAGCGCGGCCGCGCTTGCCGCGGCGCCGAGGGCTGTGGCGGCCGAGGCGCTCAGAAGTTGGATCTCCAAGACGGCCGGGGCGGCCCCCAGTGCCGCTTCGATCGACCGGGTTCTCGACGTCGCCAAGGGTCGGGGCATAGCCACCGAGATCACTGGGGGCCATCGAGTGGCCCGGACTGCGGGCTGCCTGAGGATCGAGGCCTTCGAGCCGCCTCTCGATCATTCTTGACGTAGTTGTGCCCACATATTGGGCATAACTACGTCAATTTCGCCGTTCGGCCGCGATCCGGCCGAGCAGCGCGGCAGAGGCTCCGGCGGTGCC
This sequence comes from Candidatus Aldehydirespirator sp., assembly GCA_965220645.1. Taxonomy (GTDB): domain Bacteria; phylum Actinomycetota; class Acidimicrobiia; order Acidimicrobiales; family Aldehydirespiratoraceae; genus Aldehydirespirator. The sequence goes on from OZ244836.1 coordinate 1,023,075, forward strand.
CGGTAACGTGGGTGGGTGAGCTTGGCGCCGGAGCAACCCGCGGCGCAGATGCCGAAGCCGCCGGGGTCGGTCGGGCGCGCCATCATCGGTGCCGACGAGCTGCAAGCCCGCGTCGAGGCGATCGGCGCCGAGATCACCGCCGACTACCAGGGTCGTCCCCCCTTGCTGGTCGGCGTTCTCAAGGGCGCCTTCGTGTTCATGAGCGACCTGGCCCGGGCTATCGACCTGCCGGTGGAGATCGACTTCATGGCCGTGTCGTCCTACGGGTTCAGCACCGAGTCAAGCGGGGTGGTCCGCATCATCAAGGATCTCGACACCGATGTCCGTGACCGCCATGTCGTGCTGGTGGAGGACATCGTCGACTCCGGCCTGACCACCGACTACCTGGCGGAATTGCTGAAGGCCCGGCGCCCGGCCAGCTTCGAGATCTGCGCCCTGCTCGTGCGGGCGGACGCCCGCTCCGAGGGCATCCGCTATGTGGGGTTCTCCGTCCCGGCCGACTGGCTGGTGGGCTACGGGCTGGACGTGGGGGAGCGCTACCGCGAGTTGCCTTCGGTGCATCTCTTCGACCTGGACGATGCATGAGCAGCAAGTGGTCAGAGGGCATTGAGCCCCGGGGCTTCCGGTGGATCATCACCGATCGCTTCGGCGTGTGCGAGCGGCCGGGCGGCTACGGCGTGGGCCACCGGCGGGTGCGGCGCCTCGAGGAGATCATCTGGCTGCGCCGCAACGAGATCGGCCTGATGGTGAGCATCACGTCGATCCCGTACAACCTCCACGACTACGACGAGCAGGGCCTGGCCTACGCCCACCTGCCCTTCTCGGATCCCAGCGACGGCGCCGAGCGTCTCGAGCAGATCCTGACCACGATCCGGGACCACTCGACCGGAGGGCGGGTGGTGCTCCACCACGACTCGATCGGGGACCGGGTGTCGGGCGTGGTGGCGGCCTACCTGCTGTGGTCCGGGCTGGTCGAAACCGGCCCCGAGGCCATCACCATCGCCGAGCGGCTCCTGGAACGCGAGCTAGGCCCCATGGCTCGCGAGATCGTGTCCATGGCCGAGCAGCGCAGGTCCGACTCATGACCCCGCCGGGCCGCACAAGGCCGACCCGGAGGGCCTTCGTGGCGTTGGGGTCCAACCTGGGCGACCGTATGGCCTACCTGCGCGGCGCGGTGGACGGCTTCGCCGATGTGAACGCAGTCTCCGACGTATATGAGACCAAGCCGGTGGGTGGACCCGAGCAGGGTCCGTATCTCAACATGGTGGTGAGGCTTCAGACCTCGGCCAGCCCCCAACAGCTGCTGGCGCAGTGCCGGCTCAGGGAGCATGAGGCGGGCCGGACGCGGGTGATGCGCTGGGGGCCTCGCACCCTCGACGCGGACCTGCTGTGGATCGACGGCGAGCGGGTCGAGTCCCCCGACCTGACGATCCCGCATCCTCGTATGTATGAGCGGGACTTCGTGCTCGTGCCTCTGGCCGATGTGGGCCCGGACCTGCTGCCTGACGGCTACAAACCCGAGGTCGCCGACGGGGTGGTCAGTCTCGGGCCCCTAGATCTCTAGACGTGCAGTCGGTCCGCATCATCGGCGGCGGGCGTGCGGGCGGCGCCATGGCCGCCGCCCTGACCGAGGTCGGCTGGCAGGTGGTTCCCATCCTGGGGCGGTCGGCAACCACCGACGAGATCGCCGGTGCCGCTGACGGTGTCGATCTGGTGCTGATCGCCACACCCGACGCCGCGGTGGCGGAGGTGGCCGCCGCTGTCGAGCCCACTGCTACTGCGGCGGTGGCCCACGTTGCCGGGTCGCTCGGCCTCGATGCAGTCGCTCCGCACTCCCGGCCCGCGGCCCTACACCCCTTGGTGGCGCTTCCGGACGCGACGGTGGGCGCCCGGCGCCTGCTCGCGGGTGGGTGGTTCGCGGTGGCGGGAGACCCGATAGTCCGTGAGGTCGTCAGCGATCTCGGGGGGCGGGCTTTGGAGGTGGCCGACGCCGACCGGGCTGCCTACCACGCGGCCGCGGTGGTCGCCTCCAACCATCTGGTGGCCCTGCTCGGCCAGGCCGAGCGCATCGGGTCGGCAGCCGGAGTTCCCTTCGCCGCGTTCATGGACCTGGTTCGGGCCACCGTCGACAACGTCGACGAGCTAGGCCCGGCCGCGGCCCTGACCGGTCCCGCGGCCCGGGGCGACACCGAAACGATCCGGCGGCACCTGGAAGCCATCGACCCAGCCGAGCGACCCGCCTACGAGGCACTGTGCCAGCAGGCCGGCCGGCTCGCCGGTCGCGGGGAATCCCCATGAGCCAAGGTCGCGGTGCACCGGTGCTTGAGGCCACGATCCGCGGTCTGCGGGCCCGGCTCGCCGATGCCCGAGCGGCCGGGCGCAGCGTCGGGCTCGTGCCCACCATGGGCTTCCTTCACGCCGGGCACTGCTCATTGATCGAGCGGGCCCGGGCCGAGAACGATGTCGTGGTGGTGTCGATCTTCGTCAACTCCCTGCAGTTCAACCCGGGTGAGGACTTCGACGACTATCCCCGGGACCTGGACCGCGATCTTGAGATGTGTAGCGAGGCCGGCGCCGACGTCGTGTTCGTGCCCGACGGGCACGAGATGTACCCCGAGCCGGTGGCGACCACGGTGCGCTTGGGGACCCTTGCCGATGTGCTGTGCGGCACCTCGCGTGCCGGCCACTTCGACGGGGTCGCCACCGTGGTGGCCAAGCTGTTCTCGATCGTGGGCGAGTGCTCGGCCTACTTCGGGGAGAAGGACTTCCAGCAGCTCACAATCGTGAGCCGCATGGCTGCGGACCTGTCGCTGCCGGTGCGGGTGGTGGGCTGCGGAACGGTGCGCGAGCCCGACGGGCTGGCCCTCTCCAGCCGCAACGCATACCTGAGCGAGGCCGAGCGCAGCCAGGCGCCGATTCTGCGCCGCGCCCTCCAGTCCGGCGCCGCTCTGGTGGAGTCGGGCGAGACCAGCCCAGCGTTGGTGGAAGCCGAGATGGCCGCGGTGATCGCCGCCACAGCGCTGGCCAGGATCGACTACACCGCGGCGGTGTCGGCGTCCACCCTCACCGCCGACGGGCCACTGCAGGGCGATGTGCGGCTGCTGGTGGCCGTCCGGTTCGGCAAGGCCCGCCTCATAGACAACATCGGCTGCCGCGCCGGCGGATCTCCGTAGACCGACACTCGCGGTCCGGCATCCCACGGGGCCGGCCCATCCGTTGGACCGCCACCATTGGCTCTCCGTTCGCGGGTGCGGCTGATCCGCCGTATCCTGCGGCGGTGCTGCTTGCTATCGACGTCGGCAACACGCAGACCGTCGTCGGCATCTACGATCCGGGCGCGGTCCACGGCTCGGGCGCGGCCGACGGGCTCCTCGACCACTGGAGGCTCTCCACCGACCCGCTCCGCACCGCGGACGAGCTCGGGGTCGTGATCCGATCGCTGCTCAATGTGATCGACATCGACTTCGAGAGCGACATCACGGGAGTGTCCATCTGCTCGGGCGTGCCCCGCCTGCTCGCCGGTCTGCGGGAGATGGTGCGCCGCCAGCTCGGCTTCTTGCCGGTGGTGGTCGGGCCGGGCACCAAGTCCGGCATGCCGATCCACTACGACAATCCCAAGGAGGTCGGCGCGGACCGGATCGCCAACGCCGTCGCGGCCTACGACCTCTACGGGGGCCCCACCGTGGTGGTCGACTTCGGCACCGGCAACAACTTCGACGTCATCTCGGCCGACGGCGCCTTCATGGGCGGTGCCATCGCGCCCGGCATCGAGATCAGCCTGGATGCGCTGATCGGCCGGGCCGCAGCCCTGGGCGCGGTCGAGCTGGTCGAGCCCCGCAGCGTTGTCGGCAAGACCACCGTCGAGTCGATCCAGTCCGGCGCCCTGTACGGCTTCACCGCCATGATCGACGGCATGAACGCCCGCTTCCTGTCCGAGGTGGGCGAGGCCAACGTCGTCGCCACCGGCGGCCTGGCCCATGTGATCGCTCCCATCTCGCAGACGATCGAGCATGTCGAGCCGTTCCTCACCCTCCACGGCCTGCGCATCGTCTACGAGCGCAACCAGGACCGATGAGCGACGATCTCCGGCGAACTCCCTGCGACTTCGCCACCCATGCGGTGGACAACTCACTGAAGTTCGCCCGAACCGAGGCGGCACCCCGATGAGCGACGGCGACGTTCCGGATCCGGGAGCAGACGCCGATCCGCCGGAGGGCGGGCACGGCGACGTTCCGTACCGTTTCGAGCGGAGCCACGCCGTGGGCGAAGTCACCGAGGCGTTCGGCGGCCTGGAGGCCGGCACCGAGACCGACACGGTGGTGTCGGTGGCAGGGCGGCTCATGCTGCGGCGGGACCAGGGCCGGCTCGCCTTCGGGACGCTGCAGGACGCCACCGGCCGCATCCAGCTGTTCGCCACCGCGGCCGCTACCCCGAGATTCGAGCAGTTCACCGCCCTGTCTATCGGGGACTGGGTCGGCGTGAGGGGCGTGGTCATGGCCACCCGCCGCGGCGAGCTGTCGGTGAGGGTCGACGAGTGGGTCGTGCTGGCCGCGGCCCGGCGGCCCTTCCCCGACAAGTGGCACGGACTCACCGACCCCGACACCCGCTACCGCCAGCGCTACGTGGACCTGTGGGTGAGCGACGACGCCCGGGTCGCCTTCGCCCGCCGCTCGCAGATCGTGGCCGGGCTGAGACGCCGCCTCACCGAGCAGGGCTTCGTCGAGGTCGAGACTCCGATGCTTCACCCCATACCGGGCGGTGCCGCGGCCCGGCCCTTCGTCACCCATCACGAGGCGCTGCACGCCGACCTGTACTTGAGGGTGGCCCCCGAGCTGTACCTCAAGCGGCTGGTGGTCGGGGGCATGGAGCGGGTGTACGAGATCGGCAGGGTCTTCCGCAACGAGGGGATCTCCACCCGCCACAACCCCGAGTTCACCATGCTGGAGCTGTACTGGGCCTACGCCGACCACACCGACATCATGGAGTTGACCGAGAACTTGGTGGCCGGGGTGGCCATCGACGTGTGCGGCTCGACCTCGGTGACCTACGACGGCCGCGAGGTCGACCTGGCCCCCCCGTGGCGCAGGGTCACCATGGAGGAGGTAATCGCCGAGCAGACGGGCGTCGAGGTGAGCCTCGACACGCCGCCGTCCGAGCTGGCCGCCCGTTGCGGCAGCCTCGGAATCGCCACCGAGCCCGGCTGGGGTGCGGGCAAGCTGCTGCTGGAGACCTACGAGAAGGCGGCCGAGCCCAACCTGTGGGGGCCGGTGTTCGTCACCGACTACCCGGCCGAGGTATCGCCGCTGTCACGCCGGCATCGCACCCGCCCCGGCTACGCCGAGCGCTTCGAGGGGATCGTGGCCGGCAGGGAGCTGTGCAACGCGTTCACCGAGCTGGTCGACCCGGCCGAGCAGCGGTCCCGTTTCGAGGCCCAGGCCGAGCTGCGGGCGGCAGGCGATGACGAGGCCATGGCCTTGGACGAGGACTACCTGCGGGCCCTGGAGTACGGGCTTCCCCCCACCGGCGGCCTCGGCATCGGCGTGGACCGTCTGGTGATGCTCCTCACCGACACCCAAGCCATCCGTGACGCCGTGTTGTTCCCCACCCTGCGCCCCGATCCCGGCGCCTGACCGGGTTCGTCGGTTAGCCGGCTAGCGCGGGGGTCTCGGTCAGGCGGTCGGCGGCCAGGCGCAGCACGGCGGTGGCGGGAGTGTCGGGCAGCGACGTGAGCGCGGCCTGGGCCCTGTCGGCCCACATGCGGGCGGTGCCGCGGGCCTCGTCCACACCGCTGGTGGACCGCACCAGCTTGGCGGCCCGGTCGCGGGCCGCGGCGTCGATGGGCCCACCGAGGATCGAGCGCAGCTCGTCGCCCACCGCCGGGTCGGTCAGCGCTCGGATGACGGGCAGCGTGTAGGTCCCCTCAGCCAGGTCGTTGCCGGTCGGCTTGCCCAGCTGCGACTCGGTGGCCACCAGGTCCAGGATGTCGTCGACGATCTGGAAGGCCATGCCGTAGGCGAAGCCGAACTCTCCGAGCGCCTCCAACGCGGGCCGCGGCACGGCGCCCACCGTGGCCCCGATCCGGCAGGAGATGGACAGCAGCGCCGCGGTCTTGCCCGACACGGCCCGCTCGTAGCGCTGCTCGCTGCGCTCGGTGTCGTAGGCGTTCTCGAGCTCGATGATCTGGCCCTCGCAGAGCTGGGTGATCGCCTCGGCCAGCAGCACCGCGACCTCGGCCCCGAGCGAGGCCGCCATGGCGGAGGCCCGCCCCAGCAGGTAGTCGCCGGCCAGGATGGCCCTCAGATTGCCCCACTGGGCGTTGACACTGGCCACGGAGCGCCGGGTGGTGGCGTCGTCCATGACATCGTCGTGATAGAGCGACCCGATGTGGACCAACTCGACCGAGGTTCCGCCGCGCACCGCAGCCCCAGACGACCTCGTTGGCGCCGCCTCGCACACCAGCGACGAGGCGAGGCAGAAGCCGGGCCGGACGAGCTTCCCGCCCACGGCTATCAGGTGCCGGGCCAGTTCGGTGACGAAGTCGTCGTTGGCCGCCGCAGCCTTCAGCAGCTCCTCCTCCACGCGCCTGAGGTCGTCCTCCAGGCAGGGCAGCAGGGCGAAGGGGGAGGTGGCGGCCACGCCGCGAGGGTAATGGGCGACCGGCTCCACGTGCCGTACCGCGGGCGAGCCTCGACCGCGGCCTCGGCATCGAAGCATCGCCGACCGCGGCCGCGGCGTGCCCCATGTCACGGCGTGTCCCATGTCCCGGCGTGCCCCATGTCACAGTCCGAGCCGCCCGCGACGGCGCAACTCATGTCACGGGTCCGGGTTACACTGACCGACATACAGCAGCCCATCTGGCCAGGAGGTGTATGCGATGTTTGAGCGGTTCACCGACAGGGCACGTCGCGTCGTGGTTCTGGCCCAGGAAGAGGCGCGCCTCCTGAACCACAACTACATCGGCACCGAGCACATCCTTCTCGGCCTCATCCACGAGGGCGAGGGAGTGGCGGCCAAGGCGCTGGAGTCCCTCGGCATCAGCCTCGAGTCCGTTCGGGGCCAGGTGGAGGAGATCATCGGCCAGGGCGGCAGCTCGCCCAGCGGCCACATCCCGTTCACGCCCAGGGCCAAGAAGGTCCTCGAGTTGAGCCTGCGCGAGGCGCTGCAACTCGGCCACAACTACATCGGCACCGAGCACATCCTTCTCGGCCTGATCCGCGAGGGCGAGGGCGTCGCCGCGCAGGTACTGGTCAAGCTGGGCGCGGACCTGGCGCGGGTGCGCGAGCAGGTCATCCAGCTGCTGTCGGCCTACGGCGGAGTCTCGGGATCGGCCTCGGGCGAGAAGCCCGGCGCCCCCACCGGCGGGGGCAGCGGCGAGTCGTCCTCGGGCTCGCATGTGCTCGACCAGTTCGGGCGGAACCTCACCCAGCTCGCCCGCGAGAAGGCTCTCGACCCCGTGATAGGCCGGGGCCGCGAGTCCGAGCGGGTCATGCAGATCCTCTCCCGGCGCACCAAGAACAATCCGGTTCTGGTGGGCGAGCCGGGCGTGGGCAAGACCGCCATCGTGGAGGGTCTGGCCCAGTCCATCGCCTCCGACGATGTGCCCGAGACCTTGCGCGACCGCCAGCTCTACACGCTGGATCTGGGTGCGCTGGTGGCGGGCAGCCGCTACCGGGGCGACTTCGAGGAACGGCTCAAGAAGGTCCTCAAGGAGATCCAGAGCCGGGGCGACATCATCCTGTTCATCGACGAGATCCACACCCTCGTCGGCGCGGGCGCGGCCGAGGGCGCCATCGACGCGGCCTCGATCCTCAAGCCCATGCTGGCCCGGGGCGAGCTCCAGACGATCGGTGCCACCACCCTCGACGAGTACCGCAAGCACCTTGAGAAGGACGCCGCGCTGGAGCGCCGCTTCCAGAAGGTGGTCGTGGACGAGCCGACCGTGGCCCACACCATCGAGATCCTCAAAGGACTGCGCGACCGCTACGAGTCCCATCACCGGGTCACCATCACCGACCAGGCGCTGGTGGCCGCGGCCAACCTCGCCGACCGCTACATCTCCGACCGGCACCTGCCCGACAAGGCCATCGACCTGATCGACGAGGCCGGGTCGCGCCTGCGCATGAGGCGCATGTCCACCCCGCCGCAGTTCAAGGAGCTCGAGGCTGAACTGGCCGAGGTGATCGCCAACAAGAAGGAAGCGGTGGACGCCCAGCGCTTCGAGGATGCCGGCGAGCTGCGCGACAAGGAGAAGGACCTCCTGGCCCGCCGCGAGACCCTCGAAGGCGAAGCCAAGGCGGCCGGGGTCGACCTGTTCGACGAGGTCGACGAGGAGGCCATCGCCGAGGTGCTGTCGCTGTGGACCGGCATCCCGGTCTACAAGCTCACCGAGGAGGAGACCAAGAAGCTGCTGCGCATGGAGGACGAGATGCACAAGCGGGTGGTGTCCCAGCACGACGCCATCGCCGCGGTCTCGCAGGCCATCCGCCGCACCCGGGCCGGCCTCAAGGACCCCAAGCGGCCGAGCGGCTCGTTCATCTTCCTGGGGCCCTCGGGCGTGGGCAAGACCGAGCTGGCCAAGACCCTGGCCGAGTTCCTGTTCGGCGACGAGGACTCCCTCATCAGCCTGGACATGTCCGAGTACATGCAGAAGCACACGGTGAGCCGCCTGATCGGCTCGCCGCCGGGCTACGTCGGCTACGAGGAGGGCGGCCAGCTCACGGAGCGGGTCAGGCGCAAGCCGTTCTCGGTGGTGCTGTTCGACGAGATCGAGAAGGCCCACCCCGACGTGTTCAACACGCTGCTGCAGATCCTCGAGGAGGGCCGGCTCACCGACAGCCACGGCCGCACGGTGGACTTCCGCAACACAGTGCTGATCATGACGTCGAACCTGGGCACCGCCGATCTGCGCAAGGCCAATCTGGGATTCACCAGGGCCGACGAGCGGGTCACCTACGAGCGGATGAAGGCCAAGGTGCAGGAGGCGCTCAAGCAGCACTTCCGGCCCGAGTTCCTGAACCGCATCGACGATGTGATCGTGTTCCACGAACTGACCCAGCAGGAGGTGCGCCAAATCGTCGATCTGATGATCGTGCGCACCGCCGATCAGCTGGCCGGCCAGGGAATGGGCCTGGAACTCACCGATGCAGCCAAGGACCATCTGGCCGCCTCCGGCTACGACCCAACGATGGGGGCGCGGCCGCTGCGCCGGGCCATCCAGCGGCTGGTGGAGGACCCGCTGTCGGAGCGGCTGCTGCACAAGGAGTTCCGGGCCGGCGAGATCGTCATCGTGGACGTGGAGGACGATCCGCTCGAGGAGGCCAAGTTGGTGATCGTGTTCCGCGCCATAGAGGGATTCGAGCCACCCGCGCCCGAGTTGGAGCCGACCGCCGGCGAGGGCCGCTTCTAGGCTCCCCCTCGGGGGGCAGCTGAGAGCGGGGCGGGAGACTAGGGCCGTGGCCGCTCAGCGCTGGGACGGCCGGCGCGTGGTCGCGGTGCTGCGGGCGGTCGGGCTGGCTCTGGGGCTGGCGGTGCTGGTCGCGGCATGCCGGGTCGACACGGCCGCGCACGTGGAAGTGGCTGAGGACGGCTCCGGCAGTCTGACGGTGGTGTTCAACGCCGACGCGGTCGCGGTGGCCCGCGTCCCCGAACTGGCCGGCGGTCTGCGCCTCGACGACGCGCGGGCGGCTGGCTGGGCGGTGGAGGGCCCGTTGTTCCGGGCCGACGGGGGTGTGCAGGTCCGGGCGATCAAGCGGTTCGAGTCGTCCATGCAGCTGCCCCAGCTCCTCGAGGAGATCGCCGGCAAGGATGTGATCTTCACCGACGTGGTGTTGGAGCAGACGCGCTCCTTCGCCGAGACCTCCTATCGCTTCCGGGCCACCATCGACCCGACCCCGCCTCTGGATGCCTTCAGCGACGGCGCTCTGGCCCAGATCTTCGAGGGCCAGCCCTTCGGTCGGCCGCTGCAGGACCTGATCGCCGAGGCCGGCAGACCCGAGGACTCCCTGGGACTGGAGTTCTCGTTGACGCTGCTCGATTCCGAGGACGCCTTCAGCGCTTCCTCGACTGCCCTCGGAGCGGAGGGGGAGCCTTCCGGCGAGGCGGTGTCGCTGCCACCCGTGGTCGAGGGCTCCACCGCCACCTGGCAGTTCTCCCACGGCGACCGGCCCGTGACGGTCAACGCCTCTACCATGCTCACCGACACCGTGGCGCCGCTGTGGCGCAACATCGCCCTAGTAGCCGCGATCGCCTTCGGTGTCGTGGTGCTGGGGGTGGTGGTGGCCAGGGTGGTGGTGCTGCTGCGCACTCCCAAGGGCCGGGGTCGGCGGGCCACGAGGCACCGCCAGCAGCGAGCCGCAGCCCGGGAGGCCGAGGCCAGCCGCCCCCGCAAACGCCTGTTGCGCCTGCTTGTGGTGGACGTCCACGGCGTGATCGTGAGACCCACCAACCCGCGGGAGGGCCTGCTGCTGCCGGTGATCCTGGGCGAGAACCCCGACATCGATCCGGAGATGATCCGCGACCGGCACCGCATGCTGGTGCTGGGCCGGCTCACCGCCGAGGAGTTCTGGAGCGACCTCGGGCTCGGTCCGATCGGTCGGGACGTGGAGACCCGCTACCTGTCGTCGTTCAAGCTCGTGCCGGGCCTGCACCCGTTCCTCGACCGGGTCGGGAGCCGGGGCCTGCCGGTGGCGGCGGTGGGCAACCAGCCCCGCGAATGGGGACTGCGGCTGAGGCGCATGGCCGAACTGGAGGACTCGGTGTCGTCGTGGCTGGTCAGTGGCGACGTGGGGGCCGCGCTTCCCGAGAGGCCGCTGTTCGAGGCGACTCGCCGGGTCATGTCGGTGGACCTCTACGACTGCCTGTACCTGTCGAGCGTGACCGAGTACTTGGACGCCGCAGCCGACATGGGAATGGCCACTGGCTACTTCGCGGCCAGTCCCGAGGACGTGCAGGAGACCGAGCACACCCTCATTCGGGGCTACGACGACATCCTGAAGGGCCGCTCTCCCGCCGCCTGACCGTTGCCCGTCCGGTCAGCCGGTGGTGTCGGTGAAGCGGTCGCGGACGTGACCGTACTGCTCGCCGCCGTCGACGGTCAGGCACTCGCCGGTGACCGCCTCGGCTTCCAGGAGGTACTGCACGGCCCGACCGGCCTCCTCGCCTCCGCTCCAGCGGCCGAGCAGCGTACGGCGTCGCAGTCGCTCGACCTGGTCGGGTCCGAACTTGGCGGGCTCGATGGTCGGGCCGAGCGCCACCGCGTTGCAGCGCACCGTCGGGGCGAGCTCCACCGCCACCTGCCGGGTCAGCGCCAGCAGGGCGGCCTTGGCCACGCTGTGGGCGGCCCGGCCGGGCCACGGCTGCCAGGCCGACAGATCCACGACGTTAACGATCGCTCCGCCGCCCCGGTCGAGCATCGTCGGCGCAATGGCGTTGATGAGATGGAACGGCCCGTGGAGCACCACGTCGAGGGTCTGGTACCAGGTGTCGGTGTCGTCTGAGGGGAGCTCGTCTCGGGCGAACCACGAAGCGCTGTTGATGAGGGCGTCGATCGGTCCGAGGCGGCCGGCGACGGCTTCGGCCAGCCCGGCGGCTTCGGAGGGCTCGGCCAGGTCGACGCCGAACGCGTCGGCCTCGACGCCGTAACCCCTCAGTTCTTCGACGGTCTCGCCGGCCCGATCCTCGGACCGGTGGTACGAGATTGCTATGTCGGCGCCTGCCGCCGCGAGCGCCAGTGCGATGGCCCGCCCCACCCGGTGGGCGCCGCCGGTCACCAGCGCCACCCGTCCTGCAAGCTCCATCCGCTAAGCATGGCAGAACTGACCGGGGCGGTTGGGGCGCGGTCTCGCCCGGTCCGCTGCGGCCGCCCTATTGTCGGCCCCGTGGTTGAGCTGGCCTGCATGGTGATGCCCGAGGGACCGGTCGTGGAGGTTGTGCGGGCCTCGGTGGTCGCGGAGGAGCTCGGATGCAGCCGGGTGTGGATCCCCGATGAGGGCCTGGCGGCCCGGGAGTGCTGGGTGACGCTGGGAGCCGTTGCCGCGGCCACGAGCTCGGTGGAGGTCGGCACTGGGATCACCAACGCCTACACCCGCCATCCGGGCATGACCGCGGCGGCCGTTGCCACGCTCGATGAGGCGTCGAACGGGCGGGCCGTGCTGGGGATCGGAGCGGGCGGTGCCCTCACGCTCACCGCGCTGGCAATCGAGCGCCGGGCGCCGATCACCGCGATGCGCGAGCTGGTGGAGACCAGCCGGGCGCTGTGGTCGGGCGAGGTCGTCGACGTCGACGGCGTGGCCGGCGGGTTCCGGCGGGCCCGCCTCGGCTACGGCCGGCCCGACATTCCGATCTGGTTGGCCGGGCGGGGCCCGCGGGTGATGCGGCTGGCAGGGGAGCTGGCGGACGGCTTCATCCTGTCGTTCGTGCACAAGGAGCTGATCGGCGAGCACGTGGCTGCGATCCGTGGAGCCGCGGAGGAGCACGGCCGGCCCTCCCCGCGGCTGTGCTACATGACCATCCTGGCTACGTCCGACCGGGCCCGTGAGACGGCCCGGGCCAGCCTCACGTTCCGGCTTGTCGATTCCCCCGACCACGTCAAGGCCCGGATCGGCCTGGATGCCGGTACTGAGGCCGCCATCCGCCGGGGCTTGTCCGAAGGCGGGCCGCCATCCGCAGCCGGTCTCGTGCGCGACGACTGGGTAGATGCCTTCGTTATCTCGGGAACGGTGGGGGAGTGTCGCTCCGAGCTGGCCGCGCTGGTGGCCGCGCACGGGATCGACGAGTTCCAGGTGTCGGTCGACGACCTCGATTCAGCTGCCGAGGACCTGGCCCTGGCCGCCGAGATCGTCCGCAGCCCGAGCTGAGCGCCTTCCGGGGTCTGCGAGATCGGGCCGAGGGGCTTCGAGCGCCCGCAAACAGGTGGGAGCCGGTCGCGTCGCAGCGGTGTGTTTCCCGCTCTTGTTCGCTGCGCTCACGGGCCGCTCGGGCCACGGCCTCGCCCGCATGAACCGGAATCGCTCGTCTATTCGCTCGGCCTCTAGGACTCCACCGCGGCGAAGATGGCGTCGATGTCGGCCGACCATTCGGCTCGCCACGCGGCCTTGGTGGCGTCGTCGATCCACGAGGCGTCGATGCCGTTGAGGGACATCTCGGCGAGCGTGTCGAGGCTGAGACCCATCTCGCGGTGCAGGCGCACGTACTCGTTGCCGAGGTCGGACACGAACATGGCCGGGTCGTCGGAGTTGACCATCAGCTTGAGGCCGGCCTCGGACATCTGCTTGATGGCGTGGTCGGGGGCGCTGAGGTCGCGCCAGATGGTGGTGTACCCGGTGGTTGTCGGGCACACCGTGAAGGCGATCTGGGACTCGACGCAGCGGGCCAGGAGCTCGGGGTCGTCGACCACGTGGTAGCCGTGGTCGATCCGCTCGCAGTCCAGCAGGTCGATGGCCGCCCGCACGTTGTCGGCCGGTCCGACCTCGCCGGCGTGCGACGTCCGGTGCAGGCCATGGTCGGCGGCCGCCCGGTACGCGTCCACGTAGTCGGCGGACGGGAACCCGATCTCGTTGAAGTCGAGGCCGACCCCGATGATCTGGGGGTGGGGGTGGGCGGCGACCATCTCGACGAAGGTGACCGCCCGGTCCGGGCCCAATTCCCGGTTGATGGCCGGGATGAGGTTGCTCTCGAGCCCTCGCTCGGCCTTGGCGTCGGCCATGCCGGCGAGCACGCCGGCCAGCATGGTCGGGTACTCGACGCCCACCTCGAAGTGCGACTCGGGGCTGAAGAAGAGCTCCACGTAGCGGACTCCGCTGTCGGCGCAGCGGGCCAGGCACTCGTAGGTCACCCGCCGGAAGTCGTCCTCGTGCTGGATCGACCGGCACACCAGCGAGTAGATGATGAGGAAGTCGGCCAGGCTGTCGTAGGTGTACAGGTCGGCGACCTGCTCGTGGGGCGGGAGTTCGAGCCCGTGGCGGGCGGCCAGCTCCGCGAAGGTGGATGCGTCCACTGCGCCCTCGAGATGCAGGTGCAGCTCGGCTTTCGGCATCGTGCGAAGTGCGGTCTCGACGTCCATGGCGTCCTCCCGGGTGGCTCACCGGCGGCCGCTGTATTGGGCCGCTCGCGTTGAAGGACGCTAGTTGGCCCGAATACGGGTGTCTTCAGCGGAAGCAGGGGCCGGGCTGACATCGGGCGGGCGCCTAGCGGTGGCCATCCCGTCCAAGGGTTCGGGCTATAGCCTGCCAGCGCCGAGGAGCCCTAGTGACCCAGAAACCCGACCCCTTCGACGCCCCCTTCGGGACGATCCTGTGTGATTGGATGACGACCGCGCGCGCCGACGGCGGGCCATTGGTCTACGGCGGCTCGCCCGAGCCGTACGGCGACCTCACCATCAGTCCCGCAGCGCACGTCCTGCACTACGGAAGCGCCATCTTCGAGGGACTGAAGGCTTACCGCCAGAGCGATGGCTCGGTGGCCATCTTCCGTCTCGACCGCCATGTCGCCCGCATGGCCACCAGCGCGGCTCTGCTGCGCCTGCCCGAGATCGACCCGACCACGCTGCGGCAGATGATCATCGACGCCGTTGAGGCGAATGCCCGCGAGGTTCCCGACGCGCCCGGGTCGCTGTATATCCGCCCGACACTGGTGGGCACGACCGCCGACATCGGGGCCGCGAGCCGTCCCAGCCGCTCCGCTCTGCTGTTCGTGGTGAACTCTCCGGTGGGCGACTACTTCAAGGGCGGGATACGGCCCCTCACGCTTCTGCTGGAGGAGTCTCTGCCGCGCACCGTGCCCCAGTTCGGCATGGCGAAGTGCGGCGCCAACTACGTGATGGCGCTGGGATCCACGATGGACGCGATGGCCGCCGACGAGCGGGTCGACCAGATGCTGTTCGCCACGGACGGCGATATCACCGAGACCGGGGCGGCCAACTTCTTCCTGGTGGATGACGAACGGGTCGTCACCCGTCATCTGGACAGGTCGTTCCTGCACGGCGTGACCCGGGACTCGGTGATCCAGCTAGCCCGGCACCTCGGCTACGAGGTGGAGGAGCGCTCGATCGAGGTGGAGGAGCTACTCGACTGGTCTGAGCGTGGCGAAGCCTTCCTGTCGGGAACGGCCGCGGGTGTGGCGCCCGTCGGCACCATCCTGTACGCCGGCGAGTCCCTGGTGGTCGGCGACGGTCAGCCGGGCCGCAACACGCTGCGGCTGAGGCAAGCGCTCGTCGACATCCAGGTGGGCGCGGCTCCCGACCCCTTCGGCTGGCGCACCCCCGTGCCAGTGCCGCCGCGGGCGTAGCGGGACCGCAAGCGATCTGGGTGACGATATTGGCGGGCAGGTCCTCGCTGTTGAACAGGTCCACGCCGACAACGTGCTGGCGGAGAGCGGGTACCGTGAACAACACCGAGCGAGCTTGCTGCAACGGCGCGGGTGGGGCCGCTTTCGTTGGGGCCGCTTTCGTTGGGGCCGCCAGTTTCGACAATTCCCACAGGGGAATGAACGCCCGGTTCATCCAGGCAGGAGGAAACCAAGTGGGGAACTCACAGAAGCGTGAGGTTGACAACCTCAACAAGTGGCACACCCAGTCCGAAGACAGCACCGGCGCTGTGCGGGTCAAGCTCGGTTACGACCGACGGAGCGGGCAGCCTGTGACGGAGTTCATCGTCGTCAACAAGAGCAACGGCGCCAAGGTGCACGAGGGTTACAGCCAGAAGACCGGCGACCAGGTCTTTCCGCGCTAGCGGGTTGGGCAACGCTGAACGTCGCCGCGGCGCCGCCGAAGGTTGCGGCCGGTGCAGGATCGAGCGTCGTTCTGCGGGAATCTGAACGACTTGCTTTCGGAATGCGAGCCGTTTTCGATAAGGGGCCAATGGCACAGCCCCACGACCCGCTTTCTCCGCGAGGCGAGCATGCCGCCTGCAAGGCCTGTGGTGTTCCCATGCGCGGGGGTGCCCACCACCCGCTTTCTCCGCGAGACGAGCGCGCCGCCCTTGACTGCTTGGCCGATCTCATGATGATTTCCATCCGCAAGGTGCTCAGCCACTGGGACAGGAGATTGGAGGAAACCCTGACCGGCGGGGTGAGCGCCGATGACATTCTCTCGGAGACATGGGTGGAGTTGCTCAGGCGCGAGAGGAGCGACTCCCCCAAACCACTAGCCAACGTACCGATAGCGGACGCCAGGACGGTCGCTCGCCACAAAGCAATCGACGCGATCAGGCATGCGAGGAAAGGCCTGCGGGGGACGGAGTTCCGCCCGGAGTTTGGGGTCGTGTCGGCGGATAGCCCGGCGGTCAACCAGGACAACGAGACGGGGCAAGCAGTGATTGAGATGGTCGCCGGCGACGCCGACACGGAGGCGGACGCCCTGACTGCCCACGATTGGGACACGATATGGCAGATCGCGAATGAGTTGCTGGAGCAAGAGCGGCTTGATGAGGTTGATCTCTACATCCTTCGCGAGATCGCACGAGAGTGGAGCAAGCGGGTTGAGATAGCTGGGATGCTCTATGAAGAGGGGCTAACAAGGCGCAGGCTGGCCCCCCAAGCGATCGGCCAACGATTCAAGAAGACCGTCACGAAGCTCGCCATGGATCCGCGTTTCCCGCTTGAACGCCCACTAACAGTGCGGCGGGACCGGCGGGAACCCTGTTGACAAGAACGAACGCCTATCACGGTGTTTGCGATGAAGAGAAAAGAAGAGAAAGGAGCAGACCATGGGGACACTCGACAGAAGTTCCTCCTGGCAGCATCAGCCGCTGTCGGTTCGCGTACCCGGGGGGGCGCGATGTCGCGTCATGACAAGGACGCGCGTCGACGAGAGGATGCCATCCACCATCGGGCTCTAGGCGGCCACAGCCAACTGACATTCGAGCATGCCGTGTGTCGCGTTCAACGGGAACGCAGGCGGCATCGCTACGTGAAGCTACGGACCATCGAAGTGATGGGCCGTGTAACTGGGAGGGACTACGAAATGGAATTCTCCGGTGGACTTGCTCGATGACGACACTCTTAGCAAGTTCAATTCCGAATATCTGGACTACCTTGAGGGCTGGCGGGATCAGCCGCCCTCGCAGGACAATCTCAGCGAGGATGAGCGCCGAATTGCAGACGCAATCATCGCTTGCAGCAAAGCTGGAGCAGCCGCAAGGGCTGCGGAAGCCGAGGGCTGGGTGTCGAGGCCATCCATCGAGGAGTTGTTTGCCCGAACCAGGCTGGCTGCCGGTACCGATGAGGCCGTCGTTGGCGCCGTTGATGAAATCACGCAACGCATTGCCTTGAACTCGAACGGTCAGACACGGACCCGTCCGTCTAGGGGGATGACATAGGGCAGTCGCCGATGCTGCTCCTTGGATCAGCGCCAGGTCACATCGGGCGATAGCCGACGAGACGGCAGTGATGTGCGGCTGAGAGTCGCGCACGCCTTGAGGGGGTTACAACCCCGGTAGCCGTGGGGCGCCGGAAGGCAACTCAGCCGAGGTTGTGCTCCCGCTTGACTCGGGCTCGCGGTCGCGCATGTGGTTCCTGCATTCGTTCTCGCGCTCGTTTTCGACAGTTAGGGCAACTGTCAGCCCCCAGGGAGGTTTGAGGATGAGCGCCAGGACCATCACACGCTGGGTAGGCGCCGGCGGTCAAGCCGCTAACGCCAAGGGACGCCCGCGGAGCCGCGCCGGCTCCCGGAGACCTCAGGAGCGGAGAGGGCCGCTCGCGCTGCTGATTGTCGCGGCGCGCGCCGCACTGGTCGTCTCGGTCTTGGTCGCTAGTTCGCTCGCTGCCGCGCCTGTCGCCGCTGACGACGATCCGTTCGATCAGACCGATTGGACTGTCAATGACGACCCGATCCTGACCGGTCCGTCAGATTGGTGGAAGCTGTGCGAGGCGGTCCCGGCTGTGGACGGCGACTGCTTCTTCACGCTCGCGTCGGGCGGTGATCCGGAGCCCACGAACTGCGCCATATTCCCGATGGGGCCGAGGGTCGGCGTTGTAGAGGTGATGGCCCACATCCCGGCGGGCTCGACCGCGAACGCGCGGTATCGCCTCGAGTACACCGTCGCCAATACCGGCGAGCCCCGAACCTACGACTCCTGGCTCGACCAGTCCGAGTCGGGGTGGCGCAAGGTGGCGGAGCTGCCGTGGGGAGACACCCCCGCCATGACGGTCAACCTGTGCGACAGCGAGGCAGCGCAGCACCACGAGGTGGACGGAGCGGCGAATAGCCGGATCGGGGTCGACGCAATCGCGATGCGCTGCATCGACTACTGCGATGCGCCGCCGCCGCAGCCACCAACTGGTCTGGACCACCGCGCGTTCGACTACCTGGTCACCGAGGTGTCCTGGGACGAGGACGACGATCCGACCCGTGCCGGCTTTCTGGTGACCTATAGCCGTGACACGCTCATTGGCGACCCCGCCGCCCCCGAGTTGGAGCCGTGGACGAGTCCCGAGTTCCGCACGTACGGCGGGCGTCACCGAAGCCCGGAGCTGGGCTTCGGCCTTTGGTACCGGGTCGAGGTGCGCACCGTGGACGTGTTCGGGCGCGTCAGTGAGCCAGCCGCGCGCTGGTTCGAGCAGGAGGCGCCGTCGCTCCCGCTGCATCCCGAAGTGCAGAACACCGACACCTGGCTCGACCACCTCGAGAGGGCGGCCGAGTCGGCGCGGCTGGTGCTCGACGGGGCGGGTGTTCTCGATCCGACACCGATATCGGATGGCGCGTCCGGAGCGATCTCATTATTTCTAGGTGATTTTGATGAGGTAGGCATCAGTTTCATATCGGCTGGGCTTCCCTATGTCGGAGATGCTGCCAAGCTCGGAAAGGTCGCCAAAGCAGCGAAGTCATCGGCAGTCGCAAAGGGTCTCACCAAGGCCGTCCGGCGGACGTCGGTGCGAGTTGACTACGGCAGCCTCAACACCTCCAAGACTTCCAGAGCAGCACTGAAGAGCGCCGACGAGTTGGCGGACTACACCCGCTACACGAACCATCGGTTCAGAACGGGAGGCCCGGGCAGTGCCCTGTTCGAGACCGATGATCTCGGACGTCCTCTGGGTGTGACGGTCCACAGATTGAGGTTGGTCGAGGGCGGCAAGCCGGATTCGTGGTCAGCTCTCAACAAGCACATCCGCACCGTCGGAGAGCACCCACACACCGACGATGCCGGGCACATTCTCGGCCGGAGATTCGAGGGTGGCGTCAACGAGCCCTACAACCTGTTCCCTCAGCTGTACGGTCAGAACCAGTCCGCCTACAAGCGGGTCGAGAACTACTTGGAACGCCTGGCGAAGCGCTGCAACTCGGTAGGCGTTGACATCAAGCTGATGTACGCGATCTCGGGCGGAATGCGGCCGCAGGAGGTGCTCGTCACGCCAATCATCAACCACAATCCGCAGCCTGTCCTCACAGTCAGCAATCTTGTGCTGGACGACATCGACGGCCTGCCGTCGCTGGGTTCGGTGGAGTCACTGGACTGCTGAGCACCACGTCCAGCTCCAGCGACAACGCGGAAGTTCCTAAGTTCGTGCCGCACTACCCCATCGGACGGGCCAGCGGCGCGGCACGGCTACCGGGCTGTCGGTATGGCGGCCCTGTTGTTCAACCGCATCGAGTCCTTCTGAGCCCGAGACAGGAATCGAACCTGCGACCTGCTGTTTACAAGACAGCTGCTCTGCCGAACTGAGCTACTCGGGCGGGTGGTCTGGAAGTTGGCGGGGGGATCACTTCCGGGTGCCATGGTACTCGGCTTCCGACGCCACACCCGGGGGTCAGCAGGCGTCGATGACTGCGGCGGCGCGGGTCTTGAGCCCAGCGCCTAGGCCGCCGTCGTAGGCGACGACCCGGTCGGCGGTTACGGGCGTCAGGCGCTTCCACAGGACCGGGTCCCACGACACCTGCGCGGTCATTATCACGCCTGCGTCGGCTGCGGCGCAGGCCTCGATGCCGCCGGACTCGGGTGGGGCGCAACCCTCGTGGGTGATGCAGCTGGACACGAAGGCGGCTGCGGCGTGTTCGGCCCGGATCTCGGCCAGGTCGGTGGCCGCGGCATGGGCCGCGTGGTCGTGCAGCGAAAGGGCCATCGCGGTGACCATGGCGGCGAGCATGAGCACCAGCACGGGGACGGTCACCTGGGTCTCCTACGTTGCCGGGCAGGTCACTCGCACATGCACCGATGCAGCCGGCCGGGTTTGGGCGTAGCCGGTGAAGCACACCCGGTTGCCGGCCAGGGGACCCGACACCTCGCAGACGACGGTGACCGCGGCCGACCGGCCGGCGTCGGTGTGGGCGAGAGCCGTACTGGTGCGGGCGCAAGCGGACAGCGTCGCCCCGAGAGCGATTCGCCCGGCGGTGTCGGCCGCTGCGGGACCTTGTGTGTGCACGGCGGCCTGGGCGGCTAGCTCCGCCGCGACAGCCGACCGGGCCTGGCCATTGGAGTAGCCGCCCACGAACGCAACCGCCCACAGCGCGAGCGCGACGACCGGAGCCGCCACCACCAGCGCCACGGCCTCATCCATAGGGCAGCCCCGGCCGCGGCGCGGGTCCGGCTAGCACGGCGCGGCGACCACCCATCCGGTGGCATCGGCGGCACGCGACGGCCGGCAGGCCACCGCGGTGGCCTCCAACCATCTTCGGGCTCCGGCCGCGCCGACGGTGACGGTGGCCACCACCGTGCATGATGGCTCCGCAGTGAGCGTGTAGCCGGTGGCGGTGGTGGCCGAGCGGGCCCCGGTGCGAGCCGCTGCGGCCCGGGCCGCGGCCTCCTCGGCGCCGGCCCAGCCGGTGTGGGTGTCGGTGCAGTCCCATTCGGTGTCGTCGAGCACCTGGGCGGCGGCGGCGGCCGCGGCCACAGCCGCAGTGGACGCGGTGATCCTGGCAAGCTGGTGGAGGTAGATCCCGACGCTGACCGCCACCACCACGAAGATCATGGCGGTGGTGCGCAGCGCCCCGAAGGCGGTGTCCATCGCCGGTGTGCTGCCGGGTGCTTAGCGACGCGACGAGAGTCCTTGTGGCTACGCGCACGTGTTGGAGGCGGCTGTCCAGGTGCCGCCGACGGCCTTGCACAGGTTCTCGTGCTTGATCTGCGACTTGTCGGCGTCGGGGTCGGCAGCGGGATCGGGGGTGTTCTCGCCCACGACGCGCCACGTGAACAGCACCACCGCGGCGGTGATGGCAATGGTGGCGGCGAGCATGATGATCTTGGCAACGGGTGAGTCCATGAGCTTTGTCTCCTTCGCATAAACTTCGTGACTGTCGGAAGGGCGAAGAGCAGGGCTCACACGCCGATTTGGATGCTGGCCAGCAGCGCCACCACCACGACCGCGCTGGCTGTGACCGCGACGAGGGTGCCGGTGCCGGCCACCGAGCGGCCCAGTGCCTCGATGCGGACCCGGCGGTTGTCCTCGAGAGCCTGCACGGCCTGGGCGATGAGCCGGTCGATCAGACCGGTGGCCGCGGCACCGCCCCGCTCGGCTGCGGCCAGGGTGCCGACCACCGTCTCGGCCGGCGAGCCGGCGAAGTGCGCCTCCGCGGCGCTGAGAGGGTCGTGCCCGGCGGCGAGGGCCAAATTGATGCTGGTCGCGGCGGGAGCGAAGGCGGGAGCCTCGACTCGTTCAGCGGCCTCCACGGCAGCGTCGTTGATGGGGCGGCCCGCCGCCGTGAACAGGCGGATCCGGCGCAGCCACTCCAGCAGAGCGGCGTCACGGCGGGCCCGGTAACCCGACAGCACGATCCCGCGCAGCAACGGCGCCGTGGCCACCGGCACCCACAATGACACGGCCGCCGCGACCAGGGCGCCGTTGCGGAAACCTGCCAGCAGCGACCCAGCCACCATGATCACGCCAGCGATCAGCGGCGTGGCCACCACAGACGCGGTGCGCAGCCTCGCCGGGGGCCACCCCGCGGCCGCAAGCTCGACCGTGTTGGCCCTTCGGGGCGCAGCGGTGAGTACCAGCCGCAACGCCGCCCCCGCACCGGATATGGCCGTGAGCCAGATCATCGCGATCCTCACCCCGCGGCCGCACGGGCGGGCAGCAGGACGCGTGCGCTCAGCGCTGCGATCACCACGGCTCCGGCCAGCAGCAGCGCAGCGCCTCGGGTGCCGGCCAGCCACGCTCCCACGTCGGTGGCTACCTGCCCTGCTCCGGCGACGAGGCCGGCCCCGAGCAGCACCACGAGGGCCAGCGTGGGCATGGTCGCCGCGACACGGGCATGGAACAGCCGGGCCGTGGCCGCGGTCTGGGAAGCCTCGGCCTCGAGCACGGCGACGGTCTCAGCCCAGCGACCGCCACCCTCGGCCGAGATGGCGATCAGGTCGGCCAGGGAGCCGGCGACCGCCGACGGCACGCGAGTTGCGAACCGCTCGGCCGCAATGTCGACGCCGGTGCTCTCGCAGTCAGCGGCCATCGCCACGGCCGCCTCCCCGACCGGGCCGCTCACCAGCGGGGCGGCTCTGGCGACCGCGTCGGAGGCGGTCACCGCGACCGCGGCCTGATTGGCCAGCACGCTCGCGAAACGGGCCACCCCTTCGGCAGTGGCGACCCGCCGCCTCGACGTCGTCAGCACCTTCATCGCCGACGTGCACACCAGCGCGCATATCGCCGCCGCGGCCGCGTGTGCGGCCTCGAGGTCCAGAGCGATCATCACCGCGCAGACCGCGGCTGCCGCGGGCAGCTCGGCTGGGATCCGAGCCCGCCGCCGCCGGACCGTTCTGGCCCGCAACGACCAGCGGGTTCCGTCGGTCGGCCACAGCGTGATCACCAGCATCAGCGCACCGCCGGCACAAATCGTCCATCCGGCCGCGCTCACTTGGGTGCTCCGTTGCGCTCACCCAACATCGTCCATCCGGCCGCGCTCACTTGGGTGCTCCGTTGCGCTCACCCAACATCGTCCATCCGGCCGCGCTCACTTGGGTGCTCCGTTGCGCTCACCCAACATCGTCCATCCGGCCGCGCTCACTTGGGTGCTCCGTTGCGCTCCGCAGTGGTCGGGCCGCCGCCGGACGCGTCCCCGCCCACGAGCTGCAGAGTGGGCCGCTGTGGCACGGATTCTGCGCCGGCACAATCGACAGTGACCGACGCGGATCGGTAGACGTCGGTCATGCGGCCCACGGGCGCGGCCACGGGCACCGCCCAACGCTGCCCGGGTTCGAGGCGCCAGAGGCAACGGGTCTGGATCGTGCCGTCGGCCTTGGTGCCGGTGATCTGGGTCACGTCCGCGATGACCCGTTCACCGGCGTGGTTGCGGCCCAGCCACACCAGCAGGTGCACCGCGATGGCTATCGACCGGCGGGCCAGGCCCTCGTCGGCTCCCTCGGAGGTGGCGTACGCGGTGAGCTTCTCCAGCACACCGTCACCGGGCGGGGAGTGCAGGGTCACGAGGCATCCGTCGAGCCCCGACGACATGGCGTCGAGCAGGGCCATAGTGCCCTCGCCCCTCACCTCGCCCACCACCAGCTTGGAGCTGTTGGCCCGCTTGGCGTCGCGCACATGGTCGGCCATGGAGTGCTTGCCCACACCATCGTTGTTGGCGTCTCTGGTGAGTCGCTCGTAGGCGTTGGGATGGATGCCGTACTCGCGCAGTCGCAGCTCGGGGGTGTCCTCGATGGTGTCGATGCGCTCCTCGGGCGGCACCTGCGCCAGCAGGGCCTGGCACAGCGTGGTCTTGCCGCCCCCCATCGCGGCCGCGACCACGACGTTGGCCCGCACGTCGCCGGCTATGGCCTCCAGCAGCACATCGGCCAGCCGGCTGCTGCACAGGCCCAGCTCTGCGAGGGTGCGCCGGCCGCCCAGGTTGCTCCTGAGCACCAGCGTCGGCGGTGAGCAGACGAACGCCTCGGCGTGCAGGCGCCACCGGTCGCCCATGCGGGTGTCGAGGCGGGGGTCCAGTTCGTCGAAGCGCTGGGGCCGCTCGCCCGAGTAGGCCGCCAGGAACCGGCACGCCCCGATCAGCTCGTCGTCGCTCAGGAACGGAGACGAACGGCTCTGTCGCTCGCCGTTGGAGAACTCGACCACCATCGACTCACCGCCCCGTATCTGGAACTCCTCCACGCCGTCCTCACCGAGCAGTTCCCTCAGCCTGCGGGCGGCCGCGGCGGCCGCCGACTCGCGGCGCACTGTCCGGTCGGCGCCGTCCATGCGTTGCGGCGCGGCCGCCAGCGAACCCAACGACCGACCCAGGCGGCGCAGCGTCCGTTCCGAGCGCCGGGAGGGCGCCGGCGGCACGGCTCGCACCGCCTGAGCGCCGGCCAGCATCCGCACCTCAGCGGTGTCTACGGCGTGGTCGGACACCACGACCAGAGCCACCGGCACCTTGGTCGCCTCACCGGCGTGCAGGCCCAACCGGTCCCGCACGCCGCAACCCGAGCCTGCGGTGACCCATACCACCCCCGCAGCTGCGGCTGCGGTGGAGCGCAGCACGCTGTCGCCGGTGGATGTGTCCACCGCTACGGCCGTGGCCCGGTGGGGCGCGGCCTCCAGGGCCCGGTCGGCCAGCGACTCGCCCACAACCAGATCCGCGGCCGACGCTCGCACTCCCTCGATGATCGTGCGAACGACCCAGCCCGCGGCCTGCGGATCGAGCCTCCGATCAGCTGAGACCATCAACATTGTCGACCCTCCCTTCGTCCGGTTGTGGTGCCGGCGCCGGGCAGCCGGGCCAGCCCGACGGCGGCGACTCCCAGATCCACCAGACCGTGGGGCCCAGGACCGCGGCCAGCTGCGGTCGGGCCTCGACCACCACCGTGGCCTCGCCGGCGACCACCACGGGGAGCACCGCGGTGGCGCAACCGCCCGGCTGCGCGGCCAGCACCGCGATGTCGCCGGCCCTGGGACCCGGGTCGGGCCAGAGCGACGGGTCCACCACCACGGCCAGCAGGGCAGCCGACAGGTCTGAGGCGGCCGGCGGCGCCGAGTCGGCCAGCAGCGCCTCGGACAGCACCGTGCCCGCCGGCACCGCCACCGCAGGCACGCGATCAGCCAACTGGTCGGCGGTCACGAACAGCGCGGCGGACGCCTCGGGCATCTCTACGGTCACGAACTCGCCCGGCTGGCGTCCTGCCGGCCAGTCCTCGGCCGCGGCCACCACCTGCACCGTGGGCTGCGGCTCGGGACGGCCGAACAGCCATACCAACAGCACCACCACCACCACGATCAGGGCTGCGGCCGTGAACCGCTGCGCCTGGCCCGACATCGGTACTGGACCGGTGGCCATCTGCGCCTCCTAGCTGCCGGGTGCCGGACGCCGATGCTCAGCATCGGACCGGGTGTCGGGGTCGTGCTGCAGCGTGATGCCGGACGTGTAGTCGATGATCTCCCGGAACCACTCGACGCCGCCGGCGAGGGTCGCGCATTCGTGGAACGTGGCATCCACTCCGACGCCCTCGAAGCAGGCGCGGGCCTGCCAGGCCCACACCCCCGGAGTCGGGAGCTCCCAGCGGCACCGGTCGTAGGCGTCGGCCCCAATCATGGCCGTGGCGACGCCGCACGACGCGCTCACGTCGCGGTTGCGGTGGTACTGCTGGGCCTGGGACTGCTGGACGGCAGTCAGGTTGTCCCAGCGGCGCAGGTAGGTGTCGAAGCCCGCATCGGGACGGGACGCGTGGGAGTTGTCGATGGTCGAGCGGTGGCTGGTGCGCCACGGCAGCAGCTGAGTCAGGCGGGTCTGCACGGTGATGGCTTCCCAGTAGCAGCCGTCGTCGCTGAGGACGTACCAGTCGGCGCCGGCGTCGATCACCGGCCACACCGGCGAGCCTGACACCACCAGGTACTCCGCCCCGCCGGGCACGTCGGGGTGTGGAGGCCACTGCCGGCCGGGATCGCCGTGGGGCTCGATGCTCACCAGGGTCGCCCAGCGGAGCTGTGCGGCGAACGCAGCCCGCTCACTGTTGGACAGCCACAGGCCGGTCGTGCACATCTCGTCGTCGAGGTCGTCACCACCTCCGGGTGGACCTCCTCCGCCACTGCCCGGCCGGATTGGATCGGGCCGGTCGATGGTGGGTCCGCCACCTCCGCCGTCAGGGTCGGAGGGGATCTCGATACGGTCCAAGAACGCGGCCAGCTGGGCGTTGGTCATGGTCGAGCCGGGATCGGCGTCGGGCCGGCTGTAGGGATCAACGACGCCGTCGCCGTTACCGTCGAGGCCCTGCAGGATGCCCATGTCGGCCAGCTCGTCGGCCACGTCGAACGGATCGTCGGGGTCATAAGGAATGCCCAGCCCACCCGCGAGTGCGTTGAACATGTCCCCCCGGTCGACGTCGCCGTCTGCGGGAAGAGTCTCAAGGGCGGCTTCGGTGTCGAAGTCGGGGTTGTGGCTCCCGAAGTTCTCCACGATCTCAATCAGATCCACCGCTTGGGTGTCCGAGTCGGGATCGAAGTCCTCTGGCAGGTAGCCCTCTTCGATACCGGAGTTGATCTCGTCACACGCCCACGATGCGCAGTCCGGGTCGCCCCCGGGAGGCCGGGGGACGGCCGTGAGGGTCGGGACGGTCGTTGTGGTTGGGGGTGGTCGTCGTGCGGTTGTGGTTGGGGGTGGTCGTCGTGCGGTTGTGGTTGGGGGTGGTCGTCGTGCGGTTGTGGTTGGGGGTGGTCGTCGTGCGGTTGTGGTTGGGGGTGGTCGTCGTGCGGTTGTGGTTGGGGGTGGTCGTCGTGCGGTTGTGGTTGGGGGTGGTCGTCGTGCGGTTGTGGTTGGGGGTGGTCGTCGTGCGGTTGTGGTTGGGGGTGGCCGGTAGCAGGCGTGGGGAGGGCTGCAGATGGGTGGTTGTCGTGCGGTTGTGGTTGGGGGTGGTCGTCGTGCGGTTGTGGTTGGGGGTGGCCGGTAGCAGGCGTGGGGAGGGCTGCAGATGGGAGGCCGGGTGGTTGTCGGCGGGTGCTTGTGTCCCGGTGGCGGGAGGGGATGAGCAAGCGCGGCTCTGGTGCCCAAACCCACCTCGGCTCGCTGGTGGGCGATCACCGCGCCCATTGCCAGCGCGCCGGCTAGCGCGAGCATCACCAGCGCGTAACGGTGCTTCGGTTCGCTCGGGGAGGGTCGCGAGGGTGGTGTCTGGTTTGACACGGCGGATGTCTCCCTTCAGAGTCAGCAGTAAGCGGGGAAGTAGTGCTCGGACGTGGCGTGGTGGTGCTCCATCCACTCCTCGGCCAACCGGGCCGAGCGGTCGCAGTCGCGCCGGTTGAGGTCCCGGCGGCGGGTTTGGACCCACTCGGCCCACGCGTCGCAGTCGTTCCCGAACCGTTTGGGTTGCTCCGAGCTTCGGCGGACACGGGTCTCAAGCCGCACGTCCGCGGGCAACACAATGCGGCACTGCTCGGACAGCGTTACCGTCGCAGACAGCAGCAACCCGGCGTCGTTGGTTCGGTGCGGCGGCGTCTCCCTGACGAGGGGGTCGATGACGGTGGCGCAGTTGTGCCAGCCGTGGCGGTTCATCACCTTGGAGCCGCGGGACCCGGCGCCGTAGGCGTTGGCGCGGTCGTAGTACTCGTTGAGCACGCACCACGGATGGGCGCCCAGGAAGTCCAGCGCCCACTTCATCTGGTGCAGGAGCCAGGTGCAGTTGCCCCGAGGCTGGTCGAAGCACCAGCTCGCCCAACGGGCCACATCGCTCGTCCAGCGGGGCTTCTCATTTGCCCGGCGTCCGGCGCAGATGCCGCCGACCCCCTCGTCCGGGTAGGCACCGCTAGAGCAGTCCGATAGGTCCTGGGGGACCTCCCACTCGCTGGGCGGGTAACAGTCGGAGGGCCACGGCGGCCCCGGTGCGCAGTTGGGGTAGTCCCAGTAGGGATGCTCGCGAGGGATCATCCCCACCTCGGGATGGGGAGGATGACCACCCTCGGGAGCGTCCGCCAGCCCCGCCGTGACCGGAGGGATCGTGGTGGGCGGCGGCGGAGCGGTCGTCGTGGTGGTGGTGGTCGTGGTGGTTGTGGTTGTTGTCGTCGTTGTGGCCGGCGGAGCGGTGGTTGTGGTTGTTGTCGTCGTTGTGGCCGGCGCAGCGGTGGTTGTCGGGATGGCTGCGGTGGTCGTTGCCGGTGGCGAGCTGGTTGAGGTGGTTGTGGGCGCAGCCGTCGTCGGCGGGACGGCGGTGGTCGTGGGGGCCCCGGTGGTGGTCGACGCCGCGGTGGTCGCGGTCGGCTCCGTCCTGGACGGCACGGCCTGCTCGGTGTCGGCCCGGACCTCCCCGGCCGATTCGGCGGGCAGGACCGACGGTTCCGGCTCGGGCAGCGCCACCGGTGTCGACTCAGCCTCCGCCGCCGGCGGGGCCGCGGCCGCCGAAACCTCCGGGGTCGGGTCGACGACGCTCGGTTGAGTGTCCGGTTCTGCTGCCGGCTCAACTGGCGACGATCCCGACGGAACGGAGGTGGCCGGCGCCGACTCCACGGGTATGGACGGGTCCCCGGGGCTGCTGTCAGCCCCACACGCAGCCGCGACGGTAACCAACGCCACGGCCACCGCGGCCACCGTCGTAGCGGACCGCCGTCTGGGTGAATTTTCGAAAGATCCAAAACAACAGAAATTCATGGTCAGACATCAAACCACGACGCTCGGCTATTTACAACCTTTTTATGTAATTTCTTTGTCAACAAGGCTTGGCATCGTCCGCGGGGCTCGGCCGAACCCTCGAGCGCCACGAGTAGGCCGTGGCCGGGTGGTAGCTTCAATCCGGTGTGGGGACGTCCGTCATGCCGTCCGGCCCCGTCCCCTAGAACGGGGAGACCGTGTCCACTGAGCCGCCAGTGAACGGGGCGCAGAACAATCTGCCTCCACCGCGCCGCACGCAGCCGGTGTCCTCCCCAGAGGCGACCGCGGCCGAGGCGACCACCGCCGAGGCAGTCGAGCGCCATGTCGGGCTCGAGGCGGTCATGGCCCGGGCCCGGCACGAGAACTTCCCGGTGGCGCTGCGGGTGCTGCCCAGAGCGGTGCAGGGCCACCTGCGCGCCATCTACGGCTACGCACGGCTCGTCGACAACCTCGGCGACGAGTATCCCGGCGACCGCCTGGCCGCGCTGGACTGGGTCGAGGCTCAGATCGACGGCCTGTTCGCGGCCGCCCCCTGCCACGAGGTCTTCGTCCGGCTGGCCCCCGCGGTGGACCAATTCGGGCTGGACCGCCGACCCTTCGACCAGTTGCTGGCCGCCAACCGGCTCGACCAGCACAAGACCAGCTACGCCGACTTCGACGATCTGATGGAGTACTGCAAGCTGTCCGCCAATCCCGTCGGTCACCTCGTGCTGGCCGTGTTCGAGGCGGCCACCCCCGACCGCCTGGCCGCCTCCGATCAAGTCTGCAGCGGCCTGCAGGTGCTGGAGCACCTCCAGGACGTGGGCGAGGACGCGGCCAGGGGGCGCGTCTACCTCCCCGCCGACGACATGGAGCGCTTCGGTGTTGACGTCGAGGATCTCGACGCCCCGACGGCCGCGGCGAACCTGCGCGGCCTGGTGGCCTATGAAGCCAGCAGGGCTCGGGCCATGCTCGGCCAGGGCAAGGGACTGGTGGCATCGCTGCAGGGACCGGCCCGCCTGGCCGTGGCCGGGTTCGTGGCCGGAGGGCTGGCCGGACTCGACGCGCTGGAAGCGGCCGGATTCGAGGTGCTGGGCGGCACCCGCAAGGCCGGCTCCGCACGGGTGCTGGGCCGTCTGGCCGGCGTGTACCTGGGCGGCGTGGCCCGGCGAGGAGCGGGCGGCCCATGATCTCAGCGGAGACGGCCTACCGGCGCTGCGAGCAGATCACCTGGACCGAGGCACGCAACTTCGCCTACGGGATCCGCCTGCTGCCGCCGCCCAAACGCAGGGCGATGTCCGCCCTGTACGCCCTGGCCCGGCGCATCGACGATGTCGGCGACGGCGACTGGTCCCGGGACCGCAAGCTCGTCGCCCTCGACGACCTCCACACCGCCATCGGGGCCTTAGAGACCGGCGATCTTGCCGATCCCGCTGATCCGGTGCTGGTGGCGATGGCCGACGCCGCGTCCCATTACCCGATCCCCGTGGCCGCCCTGCACGAGATCGTGGAGGGCTGCGAGCTCGACGTGCGGGGCGAGACCTACGCCACCATGGACGACACCGTGCGCTACTGCCGCCTGGTGGCCGGCTCGGTGGGCCGACTGTCGCTCGGCGTGTTCGGCACCAGGAGCGCCCGCGGAGCCATCCCAGGCGCGAGCGAGAGCAACGGCGACCCGGCCGGGCCGCTGCGGTCCGTCGAGGATCTGGCCGATGACCTCGGCGTGGCCCTGCAGCTCACCAACATGCTGCGCGACATCGTCGAGGACCACCGTATGGGGCGCATCTACCTGCCCGAACAGGAGCGGGACCGCTTCGGGATCACCCCGGGCCAGTGGGCGCCGCCGGACCAGGTGGCCGCTCTGGTGCAGTTCGTGGCCGGTCAGGCGGTGATGTGGTTCGAGCGAGGACTGGTGCTGCTGGACCATCTCGACTATCGCAGCCGGGCGTGCACCGCGGCGATGGCCGGGATCTACCGGCGCCTGTTGGGCCGCATCCTGGCCCAGCCCGCGTCCCCGCTGAACGGGCGCGTCAGCCTTCCCGCCTGGGAGAAGGCGCTGGTGGCGGCTCGCAGCCTGTCCGGGTTGCGGCCGTGAGCCTCGGTCCGAGCGCCCCGGTCGCGCCCCCGGCGTGAGTCCCGCCGCTTCGAGCGACCGCCCCCGGGTGGTGGTGGTCGGCGGCGGTCTGGCCGGGCTCTCGGCCGCGGTGGAGGCCGCCGACGGCGGCGCGGCCGTCACGCTGCTCGAGCGCCGCCCCCGCCTCGGCGGTGCCACCTGGTCCTTCGAGCGCAACGGCATCTGGTTCGACAACGGCCAGCACGTGTTCATGCGCTGCTGCACCGCCTACCGGGCGTTCCTCGAGCGGATCGGCTCGGCCGGCGGCGTGCGGATGCAGGACCGGCTCGACGTTCCCGTGATGGCACCGGGCGGACCGGTCGGGTCCATCAGGCGCACGCCCGGCCCGGCCCCGCTGCACCTGGCGCCTGCGCTGCTGTCCTACCCGCATCTGAACCTGCGCCAGAGGCTGGCCGTGCTGCGGGCCGGGCTGGCATTGAGGCGCCTCGATCCCGACGATCCGACCCTCGACGACATGACCTTCGGCGCATGGCTGTCGGCCCACGGCCAGGACGCAACCGCTATCGAGACATTCTGGAACCTGATCGTGTTGCCGACGGTCAATGCCAGCGCGGCCGAAGCCTCTCTCAAGCTGGCGGCCAAGGTGTTCGTCACGGGGCTGCTCACCGAGGCCGGCGCGGCCGACATCGGCTTGGCCCGGGTGCCGCTCTCGGCCCTGCACGGCGACGCCGCCCGCCGGGCCCTGGAAGCCGGCGGAGGCGAGGTCCGCTCGCGCGTCCCGGTGAAGGCGGTGCGTTCCGGCGCCGCGGGCCTGGAAGTACGGACCGACGAGCAGGTATTCGAGGCCGACTCGGTGGTGGTGGCGGTACCCCACGACGCGGTGGCCGGACTGCTTCCCCCCGGCACCGTCGCGGCCCAGGACCGGCTGGTCGAGCTGGGCACCTCCCCGATCGTCAACGTCCACCTGGTGTATGACCGCCCGATCACCGACTTGGCCTTCTTCGCCACAGTCGGCAGCGATGCGCAGTTCGTGTTCGACCGCACCGAGGGCGCCGGGCTCGACGACGGTCGGCAGTGCTTGGCGGTGTCGCTCTCGGCCGCCGAGTCCTACATCGGCATGGCCTCCGCCGATCTCGTGTCACACTTCATCGCGGAGCTGGCCCGCCTGCTGCCCGCGGCCCGCGGCGCCACCGTCACCGAGTCGATCGTCACCCGCGAGCACTCGGCCACCTTCCTCGGCGTGCCGGGAACCGACACCCTGCGAGCCGGCACCGAGTGCGACCTCCCCGGCGTGTATCTGGCCGGTGCCTGGAGCGACACCGGCTGGCCGGCCACGATGGAGGGGGCGGTCCGCAGTGGAACCGGGGCCGGCCGCCTCGCGGCCCGCTTCGCATCCCGGTCCGCGAGCGGCAACGCGGCCGGTTCAGCGGGCCCGGATGTTTGATTCCAAACCCTTTGGAGCGGAGGCCGAGCGAATAGACAGAGACCACCGGTTGTCTCGGCGAGGCACTGAGCGAGGCCGTGGCCCGAGCGGCCCGTGAGCGAAGCGAACAAGAGCGGGAAAGGAGCAGCGCATCGCGACCAGTTCGCAACCGGTCCGCGCTTGGTCCGAGTGCGAGACTCCGCGGGCGACACCGACTAAGGTTCGAGCCATGACTCCCCAGCACGCTCAATCCTCGGGAGGGGGCTCGGCGGGGCGGGCGATCGTGCTTGTGATCGTGGCGGTTGCGCTGGGCGCGTTCTTGCTGGCGCGAGGCTTCGACGGCTCCGACGACAACGACACCGATGCCTCCCCCGGCGAGACCGAGACGGACCCCTCCACCAACGGCGATCCCGACGAGAGCTCCGAGTCCAACGGCACGACGTCAACCACAACCACCACCACAACCACCACAACGGCTCCCCCCGTGGTCACCCACCTGCCCGGTGAGGTCAAGGTGGCGGTGATGAACGGCACCGGCGAGCGGGGACGGGCCGGTCGCACGGCCGACACGCTCAACGCCACGGGATATGTGACCGCAGCCAAGAACACGCAGCAGGACCGGGTTGACACGTCGGTCATCTACTACCGGCCGGGGTACGGGGACGACGCCAAGGCGGTTGCGTCGGTGCTCGGCGCCCCCCCGGACATCATCACGCCCGCCCCGACGACGATCATGACCCTGATCAGGAGCCCGGAGTCGCCAGCGGACCTCGAGGAATTCAACGTATTCGCGGTCGTCGGCAGCGACGACGTGATCCTCGACCCCTCGCCGCCCGCTGATTCCGGATAGAGGCGCTCGCACGGACTGACCGCGGCTCTCGCGGGGATACCGCGAGAATGCCGCAAGAATGTGGCTGTGCGCGTGCTGGCAGCACCCGACAAGTTCCGCGGCACGGCCTCCGCAACACAGATCGCAGAGGCCATAGCTGCGGCTGCTGGCGCTGTCTCCGCCTCCTGCGACCTTGCACCCATGGCCGACGGGGGAGAGGGAACCCTTGACGCGCTGGGTGGCGCCAACCGCTCGTCGGTGGTGACCGGTCCGCTCGGCGAGCCGGTCACCGCGCCATGGCGGCTCAGCCGCGGCGTTGCCGTCATCGAGATGGCCCTCGCCTCGGGCCTGGCCGTGGCCGGCGGCGCCTCGAGCAACGACCCGGTCAACGCCACCACATCGGGCACCGGCGAGTTGATCGCCGAGGCGGTCGAGGCCGGCGCGCAGCGGGTGCTGGTGGCGGTGGGCGGCTCGGCAACCACCGACGGCGGCCTCGGCGCGCTGGAGGCCCTGCCCTCTGTGGCCCGGATGGCGGGGGTGGAGATGATCGTGGCGTGCGACGTGCGCACGGCCTTCGTTGACGCAGCCGCGGTCTACGGTCCCCAGAAGGGAGCCTCGCCCGTCCAAGTCGAGCTGCTGACCCGGCGGCTCAGACGGCTGGCGCAGATCTACGAGCGCGACTTCGGCGTGGACGTCACCACGCTGACGGGCGCGGGCGCAGCCGGCGGCCTGGCCGGAGGCCTGGCATCAAGGGGCGCCAGCCTGGTCAACGGCTTCGAGGTGGTTGCCGAGGAGATCGACCTGGGCGAGCGGATCCTCAACGCCGAGGTGGTCGTCACCGGCGAGGGCCGCTACGACGCCACGTCGTTGCAGGGCAAGGTGGTCGGGGGTGTCGCTGAGCTTGCAGCCGAGTCAGGCACAAGGGCGATAGCCGTGGTCGGCAGCTCGGACTCCTCGGCGGACATACCCGAGAGCCTGGAGCTCCTCAACCTCACCGCCCGGTTCGGCTCCGAGCGCGCTCACGCCGACCCCTGCAGATGTGTGAGAGAGGCCCTCGAGGATGTCCTTCGAGGCCGTCCTTAGCGGCGGTGCCTCCCGGTCAGGACCCAGAAGACCAGGCCCACAAAGACCACCAGGATCATCAGCAGGGTGACCAGCCAGGCAAAGATGGTCACGATCCACTTCACCACGGTGACCGCTCCCACTACAGCCAGCGCTCCCACAATGAGCTGGCCCGGCCAGGGCAGGCGGCCCAGCCGTTCCACGGCTCCACCCGCCCCCTTCTCCATAGGTGATTCCACGGGTCGATCCTATCGCCGGGCCTATACCATGGCCCGGTCCCGTCAACCCTTTCGCGAGCCCAGCGAGGAACGCCATGGCCGTCACTGTTCGAGTGCCCACCACCCTGAGAGTTCTCACCGCCGGCGCGTCGGAGGTGGCCGTCGACGGCGCCACCCTTGCGGAGGTGCTCGACTCGCTGGAGTCAACCCATCCGGGCTTCCGGGACCGGATCCTCGACGAGGCGGGCGAGCTGCGCCGCTTCGTCAACGTGTTCATCAGCGACGACGACGTCCGCTTCCTCGACGGGCTCGGCACCGCCGTCCACGACGGCGCCACGGTGAGCATCGTGCCCGCAGTCGCGGGCGGGCGCGGCTGAGGCACCGCCACCCCCGAAATCCCCCCTCGAAGCGGCGACATTCGCGCTCTGAGGGGTTGTCATCGCGGGTCTACGGCGGTTGACTTGGCACTCGTGGCACGCGAGTGCCAACCCAGGCAACCAAGAGACAGCCGGCCCTGTGCAGGGCCGTTCCGGAGGTTCAAATGGCCAAGACGATCCAGTTCGACGAGCAGGCTCGCCGTGCGCTCGAACGGGGCATGAACCAGCTCGCCGACGCAGTGCGGGTCACGCTGGGCCCCAAGGGCCGCAACGTCGTGCTCGACAAGAAGTGGGGCGCCCCCACGATCACCAACGACGGCGTGTCGATCGCCAAAGAGATCGAGCTGGAGGACCCCTTCGAGAGGATCGGCGCCGAGCTGGTCAAGGAGGTCGCCAAGAAGACCGACGACGTCGCCGGTGACGGCACCACCACCGCCACCGTGCTGGCGTGGGCGATGGTCCGCGAGGGCCTGCGCAACGTCGCGGCCGGAGCCAACCCGATGTCGCTCAAGCGGGGCATCGAGGCCGCGGTGGACGCCGCGGTGCAGTCGATCCACGACAACAGCCACGACGTGTCATCCGACAAGGCTCAGATCGCCAACGTGGCCGCCATCTCCGCAGCCGACGCCGAGATCGGCACCACCATCTCCGATGCCATCGACAAAGTCGGCAAGGACGGCGTGATCACCGTCGAGGAGGGCCAGACCTTCGGCCTGGAGATGGAGACCGTCGAGGGCATGCGCTTCGACAAGGGCTACATCTCCCCGTACTTCGTCACCGACCCCGAGCGCATGGAGACGGTGCTCGAGAGCCCCCAGGTCCTGCTGGTCGGCTCGAAGATCTCCAACGTGCGCGACCTGGTGCCCGTGCTCGAGAAGGTCATGCAGAGCGGCAAGCCCCTGCTGATCATTGCCGAGGACGTGGAGGGCGAGGCCCTGGCCACGCTGGTGGTCAACAAGATCCGGGGCACGTTCACCTCGACGGCGGTGAAGGCGCCCGGCTTCGGCGACCGCCGCAAGGCGATGCTGCAGGACATGGCCATCCTCACCGGCGGCCAGGTCATCAGCGAGGAAGTCGGCCTCAAGCTCGACAGCGTCGGCACCGACATGCTGGGCTCGGCCCGCAAGGTCATCGTCACCAAGGACGAGACCACCATCATCGAGGGCGCCGGCGACGCGTCCGACGTTGCCGGCCGCATCAACCAGATCAAGGGCGAGATCGACAACACCGACTCCGACTACGACCGCGAGAAGCTCCAGGAGCGCCTGGCCAAGCTGTCCGGCGGCGTGGCTGTGCTCAAGGTGGGAGCGGCCACCGAGGTGGAGCTCAAGGAGAAGAAGCACCGGATCGAGGACGCGGTCAGCACCACCAAGGCCGCCATCGAGGAGGGCGTCGTGGCCGGCGGCGGTGTCACGCTGCTGCGGGCTGTGGACGCCGTTGATGCCGCCATCGAGGGACTCAGCGACGCCGACGAGAAGACCGGGGCCCGCATCGTGGCCAAGGCGCTGGTGGCGCCGCTGAGCCAGATCGCGGTGAACGCCGGTCTCGAGGGCGGAGTGGTCGTCGAGCGGGTCCGCAACCTCAGCGGCGCCGTCGGCCTCAACGCGGCCACCGGCGAGTACGAGGACCTGATCGCGGCCGGCATCATCGACGCGGCCAAGGTCACCCGCTCGGCTCTGCAGAACGCCGGCTCGATCGCCGGTCTGTTCCTCACCACCGAGGCAGTAATCGCCGAGGCCCCCGAGGACGGGTCCGCGGGCGGCGGAATGCCCGACATGGACTTCTAAGTCCCAGTTCTCCTCCCCCAACAACAGCCCGGCCCGTCCCCTCGGCGCCGGGCTGTTGCGCGTCCAGGCTCCGGCACCCGACAAGAATTGGCAGCGTCTTGCTCGCCATGCGTGCATCTTGCTGCCAGTTCTCCGGTCGGCTCGGTGCATGCTGGGATAGGTTGCCGTGATGCCGGAGCTCCATCCGATGTGCGAGCCGCTCGCGCCGCTACTAGGGACCTGGCGGGGCCCGGGCCGGGGGAGCTACCCGACCATCGACGACTTCGATTACACCGAGGAGCTCGTCTTCGGCCACGTCGGCAAGCCGTTCCTGTCCATGGGCCAGCGCAGCCGGGACCTCTTGACGGGTGAGCCGCTGCACGCCGAGGTCGGGTACCTGCGGGCGCGGCCCGACGGGGCCGTCGAGCTGACGGTGGCCCAGCCGTCGGGGATCGTCGAGGTCGATGTGGGCTCCGTGACTGAGACCTCGGACGGCCTGGTCGTGGAGTTGGAGTCGGCCCAGGTGAGCCTCACGCCGTCGGCGAAGTCGGTGACGGCGGTGCGCCGCCGCCTGCGCCTGACCGGCACGACACTGGTGTCGGAGCTGTGGATGGCCGCGGTCGGCGAGGCCGATCTCATCCACCACGTGCGATCAGAGCTGTCGCAATAGGGCAGGCAGCGCGCTGCGGCCGGTCGCTGCGGGGTGCCGTAGCCTGTGGTCATGGCCACCAAGTCGAGGAGCCAGCAGCGGCTGGTGCGGCCCTGGACCGGCGAGGGCCCCGGCGAGGACCGGCGGACCGACCGCCTCGCATCCGAGGAACCCATGGCCATCGAACTCGACGACGTACGGGTGGCCACCACCATGCGCACCCCGGGCAACGACTTCGAGCTGGCCGTCGGCTTCTGCTTCGCCGAGGGACTGCTGGACGGCCACGGTGTGACCCAGGTGAAGTACTGCGCCAAGGGCTCAGCCGCGGCCACCGACTTCAACGTGGTGTCGGTGTCCACCGGAGGCAAGGCCCCGCCACCCCGGCCCCGGCTCACGACCACCACCTCGTCGTGCGGTTTCTGCGGCACGAGCGAGATCGATGAACTCACCTCCAAGCTCGATGCGGTCACCGGCGAGCCGGTGCCGTGGGAGGCGCTTGCCTGCGCCCCCGAGCAGCTCCGGCCGACACAGACGCTGTTCGAGGCCACCGGAGCCGTCCATGCGGCCGGGCTGGTTTCCTACGACGGCTCGGTCTCGGTGGTCCGCGAGGACGTGGGCCGCCACAACGCGGTCGACAAGCTCATCGGCCGGCTGTTCCTCGACGGCCGCCTGCCGGCCACCGGGCTGGGCCTGGTGGTCAGCGGGCGGGCCAGCTTCGAGCTGGTTCACAAGGCCTGGGCCGGCGGGTTCCGGGCCCTGGTGGCGGTGAGCGCCCCCACGGCGCTGGCCGCGGCCACCGCCGAGGCCGCCGGGATGCAACTGGCCGGCTTCGCCCGCAACGGCGCCATGACCGTCTACGTCGGCGCCCCAGAGGCCGAGCGAATGGGCCCCAGCTAGGCGGGCGAGGCACTGAGCGAGGCCGTGGCCCGAGTGGCCCGTGAGCGCAGCGAACAAGAGCGGGACTGCCCGCGCTGCGCAGCCCTTCGTAGACTGCGGTGATGCTGGAATCGGTCGGTGTGGGTCAGGGGCTGGTCGTGGTGCACCTGTTCTGCGCCCGCACGCCCGACACCGACGACGCTGCCGTGCTCAGCGCGGTCAAGGACGCCACCGAGGCGGGAACCCAGGTGGTGACCGTGGCGGTGCTGGGCCACAAGGCGCAGCTGTGCTTCATGGGCCTGCATGCCGACGCCTGGGCGCTGCGCGACCTCCAGACCGGCCTGGCCCGGGCCGGGCTCGACATCGCCGACAGCTATGTGTCGATCACCGAGCTGTCCGAGTACGCCCTGGGACTGCCCGCGGAGATGGCCGACATGCGCCTGAATCCCAAGCTGCCCCCGCCGGGCAAGCCGGCCTGGTGCTTCTACCCCATGACCAAGCGGCGCAACGTCGGCCAGAACTGGTACGAGCTCGGATTCGACGAGCGCAAGGAGCTCATGTACGAGCACGGTGCGTCGGGTCGCAAGTTCGCGGGGCGCATCGTGCAGCTGGTGACCGCGTCCACCGGGCTCGATGACTGGGAATGGGGCGTCACCCTGTTCGGCGAGGACATAAGCGCCCTCAAGGAGACCGTCTACACCATGCGCTACGACCGGGCCTCGGCCGCCTACGCCGAGTTCGGCCCCTTCGTAACCGGCCTGGTGGGGCCGGCCGACGAGATCCTCGCCCGTGTCTGAACCCTCCGGACCGCAGCCGCGGCCGGCGGGCGAGGTCGAGATCCTGCGCTGGGCCGAGAGCCTGGCCGGGATAGCCCAGACCGGCCTGGGCTTCACCAAGAGCCGCTACGAGCAGGAGCGCTTCGAGGAAGTGCTGGCCGTGGCAGCCGACATCCGGGCCCACAGCGCGGTCGGTATCGACGCCGGCAACCAGGTTCAGGACTGGCTCGGCGGGGTCGGCGAAGGCATCGCCGGATACATCACGCCGAAGATCACAGTGGGCGCCATCGTCGGCGACGACGATGGCCGGATACTGCTGGTGCAGCGGGCCGACTCCGGCTGGTGGCTGTACCCCACCGGGTGGTCCGACGTGGGTTACTCACCCTCGGAGGTGGCGGTCAAGGAGGTGCACGAGGAGACCGGGATCGACTGCGAGGTGATCCGTCCCATCGCCATCCTCGACGGGATGCGCCTCGGCTTCCACCGGGTGCCGCTGGTGTCCATCGTGTTCTGTTGCCGCAGCCTCGGTGGGAAGCTGAAGGCCCACCCGCTCGAGTGCTCCGACGTGGGGTTCTTCGCCGAGGGCGACCTGCCCGAGCGGACCGCCCGTCCCGAGATGTGGGCCGCGCACGCTTTCAAGGCCATCCGGGGCGAGCCGGTGGATGTGCTCTTCGACCATCCCCGCACCCCGCCGTGGCGGAGCTAGCCGCCCTCGCGCAGGAACTTCTCGACCTCGGCCACCAGCAGGTCGGGGTCGTCGCTTAGGGCCGTGTCGTCGTCTTCCTCGCGGCCGGCGTCCCAGGCCTTCTCGAGGCGAGCCACATACTCTGCGGTCTCGTCGTCCTCAGCCACGATCCTGGTGATCTCCCGCTCATAGGTCTTCGCCCGCTGCTCCAGGTCGAAGGTCGGCACCGGAGCCCCCATCAGGGCGCAGACCCGGTTGACCAGCGCCAGCGCAGCCTTGGGAGACGGCGCGGCCGGCATGTACGACGGCACCGCAGACCAGAACGACGCAGTGCGATAGCCGGCGTCGCGGCAGGCCGACGCCAGCACGCCGACGATCCCGGTGGGCCCCTCGTAGGCGGACGGCGTGAGGCCGAGCTCGGCTCGCAACTGCTCGTCGTCGGTGGAGCCGTACACCTCCACGTCGCGGCTATGGGGCACCTCGGCAAGCAGCGCGCCGAGGGTGACCACCCGCTCGACACCGAGCATCCCGGCCAGGGAGATCAGCTGGTGGGTGAACGTCCGCCACCGCAGCTGCGGCTCCGTGCCGATCAGCACGACCGCGTCGATGCCCGGATCGTCCAGCCGGGCAACCCGCACCTCGTTCAACGGCCATGTGATGCTCCGGGCCTTGCTCTCGTCCAGCTGAACGGTCGGCCGGGCGGCCGTGAAATCGAAGAACGGCTCGGGGTCGATCTCCGCCACCGGCACGCATCCCCAGCGACCGGCCAGGTGGGATGCCGCCGTGGTGGCCGCGTCGCCGGCGTCGTTCCAGCCCTCGAACGCGGCAATCAGCGTGGGACGGTTCAACTCGGGCGTGGGCCCCGACCACACGACATGCTCTGGCTCAATAGACACGGGCGCCCACCATACCGTCGCCGAAGCGGTGCCGACCCGCCCATCGGAGCACAATCTGGCCCCAGCTCAGCGTGGTCGTCAGGCCAGTTCGGGACGGTCGCGGAAGTGCTCGAGAGCTTCCGGGTTGGCCATCGCCGAGGTGTTGCGCACCGGTCGCCCGCAGATCACATCGCGCACCGCGGTCTCGGTCATCTTGCCCGATCGGGTGCGGGGGATGTCATCCACCGCGGCGATCACCGCAGGCACGTGGCGGGGAGACAACTCGGCGCGGATCCGGCTGCGGATCACGTCGCGAAGCTCACCGGTCAGCTCGCATCCGGATGCCATCTTGACGAACAGCACGATGCGGGTGTCGGAACCGTGCGGCTGGCCCACCGCGATGCTCTCGTCGATCTCCGGCATCGTGTCGACCCGGCGGTAGATCTCGGCCGTGCCGATGCGCACCCCGCCGGGATTGAGCGTGGCATCGGACCGGCCGGAGATCACGAACCCTCCCGACGGGGTCCTCGACGCGAAGTCCCCGTGGTGCCACACGCCGGCGATGCGCTCGAAGTAGGCCGCCCGGTAGCGGGCGTCGTCGGGGTCGTCCCAGAAGCGCAGCGGCATCGACGGGAACGGGCTGCGGCACACCAGCTCGCCCTCGACCCCGACCGCCACCGCCTCCCCCGACCCGTCCACCACGTCCATGTCCATGCCCAGGCCGGAACGCTGGATCTCACCCCGTCGAACCGGCGATGTCGGATCACCGGCGACCAGGCAGCCGCACAGGTCGGTGCCTCCCGAGATGGACGCCAGATGCACGTCGGCCTTGACGTTCTCGTACACCCAGTCGAATCCCTCGGCCACCAGCGTCGAGCCGGTGGACGTGATGGTGCGAAGCGAGGAGAGGTCGTGGGTGTCCCGGGGGCGGATTCCCGCGTTGAGGCAGGCGTCGATGAACTTCGCCGAAGTGCCGAACAGGGTTATGCCGGTGTCGTCGACCAGGTCGAACAGGCGCCCGGGACCGGGATGGGCGGGCGAGCCGTCATAGAGCACCGCGGCCGCGCCGCACGCCAGGGTCGAAGCCAGCCAGTTCCACATCATCCAGCCTGTGGTCGTGAAGTAGAACACCCGGTCGCCGGGCCGCACGTCGCAGTGAAGCCGATGCTCGGCCAGGTGCTTGAGGAGCAGCCCGCCCGCCCGGTGCACGATGCACTTGGGCGGGCCGGTCGTGCCCGACGAGTACAGCACGTACCAGGGATGGTCGAAGGGCAGCTTCCGGAACACCGCCGGAGTCGGTCCAGCCCCGAACCCGGCTCCGTAGCCGTCGAGCCACCCCGGCTCCACCAGAACGGCTCGGCGCAGCGACGGCAGGCCGGCCGCGATCTCCGCGATGCGCTCGGTGCAGTCGTGGCGGCGGCCGCCGTAGGGGTAGTCGGCGCACGCGAACAGCACGGTGGGGGCGATCTGGGTGAAACGGTCGAGCACGCCCGCGGTACCGAAGTCGGGCGACGTGGAGCTGAACACCGCGCCGAGGCCGGCCGCAGCCAGCATCACGGCGTAGGCCTCGGGGCGGTTGGGCATCCAGGCCGCGACCCGGTCGCCTGGCCCCACTCCGGCGTCGATCAGCATTTGCTGTATCCGGCCGGTCATGTCGTGCAGCTCGGTCC
This sequence comes from Candidatus Aldehydirespirator sp., assembly GCA_965220645.1. Taxonomy (GTDB): domain Bacteria; phylum Actinomycetota; class Acidimicrobiia; order Acidimicrobiales; family Aldehydirespiratoraceae; genus Aldehydirespirator. The sequence goes on from OZ244836.1 coordinate 1,064,811, forward strand.
GGGTCAGCTCCGCGGCCTCGCCGTCCTCGCTGCGGAAGACGAGAACGGTGTCGGTCGACGGCTCGCCCAGCAGGTTCTGGGCCACGTTGAGCCGGGCGTCGGGCAGGAACCGCGTGCGTCGCATCCGCTCGCCCGGGTCCGGGCACTGGCCCTCATCGGGCACCTCGACGAGACGTTCGCCCCGGTCGCCCTCGACTCCGCACCAGTCCCACACCGCGGCCCAGAACTCGCTGCTGTGCTGAACCGACCACCGGTGGAGGCTCTCCCATTGAGGCACGTCGATGCCGCGGTGCTCGCGCAGCCAACCCCTGAACTCCTCGAGGTTGGAGCCGGCCACCCGCTGCGGAGAGGGCGACCACAAGGGCGCGGTGGCGGCACCCGGGCTGTTCACAGCGTGTAGCGGTAGACGTTCGACTCTCGCCGCTCGAAGCCCATCCGGGCGTAGAGGCGGTTGGCCGCCTCTCGCGAGGGCCGGGAAGTGAGGTCGGTGCTGCGGGCGCCCAGACGCCTGGCCTCCTCGAGGGCGGCCTCGCTTAGCCGCTCACCCACCCGTTGCCCCCTCAGTGCCTCGTCCACCACCACGTCCTCGATGCGGGTGCGCACACCGGTGGGGATGCGGAAGGCGACAAGCGTGAGCGCGCCGACGATTCGGTCCCGGTGCCGGGCCACGAACAGCGTGGTGGAGGGGGACGACACAATCTCCTCCAGCTCGGCCCGGCCGGGCGGAGGGTTCGATGACGACAGCTGGGGGATGAGACGCTGCATCGCCTCAACCAACTCGTCGGTGACGGCCAGGCACTCGTGGACTTTGATCTCGGCGGCGTCGGCCATGTCGTCTCCGGGAGCGGTCACGGACGCTCAGAGTAGAGCCCGCGGCCGTGCCACCGCTCACCAGACGGAAACGTGAGCCGGCGCGGGTTCAGGTGGCGACGATGCGGGCGACGGTGCCGTTGAGCGACAGCGCGTAGATCTCGCCCTGGGCGTCCTCGCCGAACGACGCAAGGGAGCCTCCGAACACTTCCGCTCCCAGTTCGTGGAACTCGACTACGCCCCGGGAGATCTGCAGGGCCCACAGGCGCGACGTGCAGTAGTCGCCGAACACGTAGGCGCCGTAGAGGTCCTCGATGGCCGTGCCCCGGTACACATATCCGCCGGTGACGCTGCAGCCGTCGTCCTGGCTGTACTCCCACACCGGGTCGGCGTGGTTGGGAGGTTCGTCGCCGGCGTAGGCGTGCAGGCCCTCGCGGAGACGCCAGCCCAGATTGGCGCCGAGTCCGCCCCCGTTGGCGGCCAGCAGCACGGTCACTTCCTCGTAGTGGTCCTGACCCACGTCGGCGATCCAGAGGTCGCCGGTGGCGCGGTCGAACGAGAAGCGCCACGGGTTGCGCACCCCGGTGAGGAAGATCTCCGGCCGTCCCGTCGGATCTCGGCCGGCAGCGAAGGGATTGTCGGCCGGCACGGCGTAGGGGTCGGTGGCGTCGGGCGTCGGCTCGATCCTCAGAATGGCCCCCAGCCAGGTGGTGGGGTCCTGGCCGGCATCGAGCGGGTCGCCTCCCGAGCCGCCGTCGCCGAAGCCCACATAGAGAAAGCCATCGGGGCCGATGGCCAGATCTCCACCGTTGTGGTTCCTGAAGGGCTGGGCTTGGAACAGGATCGTCCGCCGATGGCCGCTCAGGCTGGTTCCGGCCCGCTCGAATGCCTCCACTCGGGTGTCGCCCGCGAGGTCGGTGAAGTTCGCGAACAGCCAGCGCTCCGTCACCGCTATACCGAGCAGGCCCCGCTCGCCGGTGGCCTCGGTCTCGGCGGTGATGTCCAGGATCGCCTCCACTACCTCGCCCCGCTCCATGTCGACCCGCAGCACGCGGCCCGCCCGCTCTGCGATCCACACCAGGTCGTCGCCGGGGGCCACCGCCATGTCGATCGGCTCGTCGAGGGTGAGCACCGGCACCAGATCGACGTCGGCCTCGAACATGTTGCCGTCGGGGCGGATGCTGACCGGCGGCGGATCAGGATCCTGCGGCTCGGGCGCGACGGTTGTGGTGTCCGTCGCTTCGGCTGCCGGCTCCTCGGCGGTCGTCGCTGTTTCGCCATCGATGTCGGCGTCCGTCTCCTGGCCGCCGGTCCGTAGCGGATCCTCCGGCTGGCCGTCCTGCGCCTGCCTGTCGACGAGCGCGGTTCTGTCCGGGGTCGAGGTCACGGTCGGCACGGTGGGTCGCGGGGTCGAGGTCACGGTCGGCACGGTGGGTCGCGGCGTCGACAGCTCGTCGTCGGCGGCGCAGGCACCCCCGACGGTTGCTGCGGCCGCCACCGCGGTGGCAACCAGCAGCAGGCGTATCGAGGGCGTGACGGTCGAGGTGCCCAGCCCTGGGCTAGGGCGGGCCACCGGCCTGCCCGAGCCGCCGGATAAGACCTTCCTGCACCACCGACACCACCAGACGGCCGTCCTGGGTGAACACCCGGCCCGTCGCCAATCCCCTGGCGCCGCTCGCGGCCGGGGTGTGCTGGTCGTACAGGAGCCATTCGTCGGCTCGGAAGGGCCCGTGGAACCACATGGCGTGATCGAGGCTGGCCAGCATGACCTTCGGGTTGGCCGCGCTGGTGCCGTGGGGCGCCAGCGCAGTGTCCAGCAGGGTCAGGTCGCTGGCGTAGGTGAGCAGGCAGGCGTGAAGCACCGGGTCGTCACCGAGCGTGCCGTTGGCCCGCATCCACACCATCTGCCGGGGCGGCAGAGGGCCGCTGCGATCGAGCGGGCTGGTGGTCACATAGCGGATGTCGAGTGCCTGCATGCGGTCGGGCCGGACCCGGTCCGGATCGGTGGACTCGATTCTCTTGGTGCGGGACTGCAGCGTCTCGGGGTCGGGCACCTCGGGCATCGGATCGGCGTGCTCGTACCCGTCCTCGGCGAGGTGGAACGACGCCGCGAGCTGGAAGATGGCCCGCCCGTGCTGGATGGCGACCACCCGCCGGGTGGTGAACGATCGCCCGTCCCGAATGCGGTCCACGTCGTAGAGCACCGGGGCCTTGGGGTCGCCGGCCCGCAGGAAGTAGGCGTGCAGCGAGTGCACGGAGCCCTCCTCCACTGTGCGGGCCGCGGCAACCAGAGCCTGGCCGGCAACCTGGCCGCCGAAGATCCGCTGGCGGTCGTCGTTGGGGGACAGGCCCCGGAAGATGTTGACCTCGATTGTTTCGAGGTCCAGGAGGGCAACCACATTGTCCAGCGCCGTCTGCATCCGCCCATCATGCCCGGTCGCAACAGCCTCTGTGCGGGTGCCTCCCGGCCGCCGCCTGCAATAGCCTGAGCGGTCATGACCGCCATGCCCTCCTCCACCCTCCAGAGGCTGAGAGCCGAGCACGGGCTGAAGGCTTTGCGCTACTGCGGCGTGTCGGTCGTCAACGTGACGGTCGGCATCAGCGTGCTGGCCGTCTGCCATGGTGTATTGGGGTGGCCCGCGGTCGGGGCCAACCTCGCGGCCTGGATGGTCGGCACCGCGCCCGCATACCTTCTGAGCCGGGCCTGGGTGTGGAAGCGCAGCGGTCCGCACCGGCTGGGCGGTGAGGTGCTCACCTTCTGGATCATGGCGCTAGTCGGCCTGGCAGTGTCGTCACTGGCGGTCGCAATCATCGAGCACTTCACGCAGCGCACGCTGCTCGTTGTGGCGGGCAACGTCGGTGCCTACGGAGTTGTGTGGGTGGCCAAGTATGTGTTCCTCGACCGGGTGATGTGGCCTCGCCTGCCGAAAGGCTGAGCGGATGCCGGCCAAGCAGGCGGCGTGACCGTTCCCGGCGCCGGTTGGCTCAGCGATGATGGACGGCCTGATCCGATGAATGGCCGATGACTATGGACGACCTGATCCGACGAATTTCCGATGACTATGGACGACCGTCTCCGCCTGGCTGCTGAGGCGGCGCGCGGCTTCATGCCCGTCGATGAGGGGCTCGCCCTGCATGGGGCGGCTGCCTCGCTCGATGTGGACGGGCCGCTGCTGGAGGTGGGCAGCTACTGCGGCAAGTCGGCGGTCTATCTCGGTGCAGCTGCACAACAGAGTGGGCGGATGCTGTTCTGCGTGGACCACCACCGCGGCTCCGAGGAGAATCAGCCCGGCTGGGAGCATCATGATCCGGAAGTGGTGGACCCCGAACGGGGCGTGATCGACACGTTGCCGTTCTTTCGCCGCACCATCTCAGACGCCGGACTGGAGGAGACCGTCGTGGCCGTGGTGGGCGATTCGCCGAGGGTGGCGTCGCTGTGGGCCACCCCTTTGGCCATGGTGTTCATCGACGGCGGACACGGCGCCGAGCCTGCTCACCGCGACTACGAGGGTTGGTCGCCCCATGTGACGCCGGGCGGACTCCTCGCCATCCATGACGTCTTCGAGGACCCTGCCGACGGTGGACGGCCACCGTATGAGATCTGGTGCCGCGCCCTGTCCGACGGGTGCTTCCGCGAGCAGGCGGCAGTGGGCTCGCTGCGAGTGTTGCGGCGTGTTGCCTAGAACTCTCGCCATCGGCTTCGCACTGGTTCTTGTAGTTGCAGGGTGCAGCGGCGAGCGCTCGTCGGGCCAGGATCCGGCCATGTCGGGCGAGGAACCGCAGGTCACTACGACTTCCGCTCCGACGGTTTCGCGCACCACCTCGACCACCACGACCCAGCCGGAGGCCCGACCTGAGACGACCTCGGCTCCGGCCGAAGTGGAAGTCCCGCCCCCCGACACGTCCGAGGAGCCGCCCCCGGAACCCGGAGTCATCGGCTGGGAGGATCTGGAGCACCTCACCGTGGAGATCGATGTGTCGGCATCGCCGCCTCTCGTCACCGTTGCCGGCACCGAGCCCATCGAGGACATGCCGATGCCCGGCCCGGAGCGGCCGGAAGTAGACATCCGCTTCGAGCCGGGCTCAACAAGCGCCACGCAGACCGGGACCATCGACTTCCGCGAGCGCCAGACCTACACCCTGTACGCATCAGAGGGCCAGCCGTTCACCGCCACACTGCGAGCACCCCTGGGTGTGTGGCTCGATGTCCGCCTAGACCACCTCGTGGTTGCCTCTGCCGCCCAGCGGTCGCAACTGGTGGAGGCGGAGTTGCCGGCGACGGGATCGTGGAAGGTGACTGTGGTCTCCTCGCACGCGGGGGAGTCCGACTACGAACTCACCGTCGAGGTGCTGCCGCTGGCGGCGGCCGGGCCCGCGACCACAACAACGACGCAGCCGGTGCGCGTGCCCCGACCGGTCACGCCTGACGACCACGGTGACGTGGTGTATCTGACCTTCGACGACGGCCCTAGTCCCGTCTACACCCCTCAAATGCTGGATGTCTTGGCCCGTCATGATGCCCGGGCCACGTTCTTCGTCGTGGGTTCGTTGGCGCAGGCCTATCCCGAGCTCATCCAGCGCATGGCGGCGGAGGGTCACACCATCGCCAACCACGCCTGGAATCACGAGGATCTGGCCGGGCTGTCCCGGGCGGCCTTCGACGAGACGATCGGCCGCACCCAGGCAGTCCTGGGTGATCTCGCCGCGCCGTGCCTGCGCCCACCGTACGGGTCGATCGGCGCCTTCACGAGGGAGTGGGCCGCTTCCCACGGACTGACGCTGCTGACGTGGGACGCCAGCCCCGCCGACTGGCTCGGGCCCCCGGCTGAGGAGATCGCCGACCACCTCGTGAAGTGGGCCAGGCCCGGAGTGGTCATCCTGATGCACGACGGCGGCGGCGATCGCTCCACGACGGTGCAGGGCCTGGACATGGCTCTGGAGCGGCTGGCCGACCGGGGACTGCGCTACGAGCCTGTCTGTCGCTGATCGGTGGTTCGCCCGCTGAACTCCAGCGAACCGCGTCTGATGATTCCGGCTAGTCTGTCGCGCGCCGACAGGCAGCGAAGCCGGTGCGAACCCGGCACTGTCCCGCAGCGGTGATGCTCGGCGGCTCCGGCCGCGGAGACAAGTCCGATCGCCTGGCTGCCGGCTCGACGGACCGACCCTCGAGGTAAGGGAAGGCTCGTGCGGTGGCACTCCCACTGCTCGGCCTCGAACTCGAGCAGAAGGGAGAACCAGATGATCAGCCCCGCAACCCGGCGAGCCGCCTTGTGGGTGAGGCTCGGGCTCGCACTCCTCGCCGCAACCCTTGTCGCGGCCGCGTGCAGCGGCACCCCAGACGGTGACCAGTCCGCAGGCCAGCGGATTGTGTCCATCTCGCCAACCGGGACCGAGATGCTGTTCGCCATCGGCGCGGGCGACTGGGTGGTGGCCGTCGACCAGTTCTCGTACTACCCGGACGAGGCCCCGGTCACCGGCCTCGACGGCTGGACCCCGAACGTCGAGGCCATCGCCTCCTACGACCCGGACCTGGTGGTCATGCAGACCAGCGGCGATGTCGGCGCCAGCCTGGAGGCTCTCGGCATCGAGGTGTGGGCCCACGACGCCCCGTTCGCCTTCGAGGATGTGTACGTCCAGATCGAGCAGCTTGGCGAGGTCACGGGACAGGCCGACGAAGCGGCCGCGCTGGTCGCCGACATGCGGGCCCAGATCGCCGTGCTGATCGCGGCCGCGCCGGATGCGTCGGGTCTGACCTACTACCACGAACTCGACAACACCCTCTACACCGTCACCAGCAGCACGTTCATCGGGCAGGTGTACGGCCTGTTCGGCCTGGCCAACGTGGCCGATCCCGCCGATGCCGACGGCAGCGCCTGGGGCTATCCGCAGCTGAGCGACGAGTATCTGGTGGACGCCGACCCAAACGTGATCTTCCTGGCCGACACCCTGTGCTGCGGCCAGAGCGCCCAGACCGTGGCGGCCCGTCCCGGCTGGGACCTGCTGTCCGCGGTGCAGGACGACCGGATTGTCGAGCTCAACGATGACATCGTGTCGCGCTGGGGTCCCCGCCTGGTGGACTTCATCGCGGCCATCTCCGGTGTGCTGGTGTCGATCGGCGCGACCGGCTAGACGGCAGGCGAGTGGACGGGCCTTGACGTGAGTGAACTGCAGCCCGCCGGGGGGCCCGATGTCGTGCTGCAGGCGTCGGGCCTGCGACCAGGGCCGCTGGCCGCCGGCCTGGCCGCGGTGGTCGTCGCGGTGCTCGCCGGGCTGACGATCGGTCCGGTGGACATCGCCGCGCACCGGGTGGCGTTGCAGCTGCTCGACGGGCTGCCGGGGGTGACTCTCGATTCCGGCCTGAGTGACGCCCACGCCGCCATCGTGGAGCAGATCCGGCTGCCCCGGGTGGCCCTAGGCCTGCTCGTGGGGGCCACCTTGGCTGTCAGCGGTGCCACCTATCAGGGTGCATTCCGCAACCCGCTGGCCGACCCGTACCTTCTCGGGATCGCGGCCGGTGCCGGGCTCGGGGCCACCATCGCCATCACCAGCAACCTGGGTGACGGGGCCGGCGTGCTGGACCCGGTGCCGCTCGCTGCCTTCGCGGGAGCGCTCATCTCGGTGACCGTGTCGTATGTGGCCGGCCATCTCGGGGGACGCTCCACCGCGTCGCTGATCCTGGCCGGCATCGCGGTGGCCAGCTTCCTCACCGCCTGCCAGACGTACGTGTTGCAGGCCAACAGCGATGCGTTCCGCCAGATTTTTGCCTGGATCCTCGGCCGTATCGCCACCTCGGGATGGTCCGAGCCCGCGCTGATGCTGCCCTACTTCGGAGTGACCGTGGTCGTGGTGCTGCGCTACCGCCGGGCGCTCGACGTGCTGGCCGTCGGCGACGAGGAGGCCGCCGCGCTCGGCGTTGACCCCCGCCGCGTTCGCATGATCGTGGTGCTGGCCGCGTCGCTGGGCGCGGCCGCGGCGGTGTCGGTGAGCGGGCTCATCGGATTCGTCGGCATCATCGTGCCCCACACGGTGCGGCTCGCGTTCGGCACCAGCAACCGGATCGTGCTGCCGCTGTCGATCTTGTTCGGAGGAGCGTTCATGGTGCTCGCCGACCTGGCCGCCCGCACCGCGCTGGCCCCGGCCGAGTTACCCATCGGCGTGGTGACCGCGTTCCTGGGCGCCCCCTTCTTCGTGCTGGTGTTGCGGACCAGCCGCCGGGAGATCTGGTGAAGAACGCAGTACCGCAGCCTGTCCCCGAGCCGGTTGGCGCGCACGTGAAGAACGCGGTGAGCGTGCGGGCGCTGGACGTCACCCTCGACGGTACGCACGTGCTGCGCGGCGTCGATCTGGTCGCGTCGACGGGGGAGTGGGTGAACATCATCGGTCCCAACGGCGCGGGTAAGACCACCCTGCTTCGCGCCCTACTCGGCTTGGTGTCCTTCGAAGGCGAGATCGTGATCGACGGGCTCAGCGACCGGCGCCGCTCGGCTCGGGCCCGCAAGGTCGCCTACGTGCCGCAGACCCCCGTGATCCCTCCAGGAATGCTGGTTGCCGACTATGTGATGCTGGGGCGGACCCCCCACAGGGGCGTCTTCGCGGCCGAGACCGCCAACGACCGCAAGATCGCGGCCGAAGTCCTAACACGCCTCGACCTGGGCGGCTTCGGCGAGCGCACCGTGCAGTCGCTGTCGGGCGGTGAGCGTCAGCGGGCGGTGATGGGCCGGGCCCTGGCCCAGCAGGCCGATGTGCTGCTCCTCGACGAGCCCACCACCGCCCTTGACCTCGGCCATCAGCAGGATGTGCTCGAGCTGGTCGACGCCCTGAGACGCGAGCGCAGACTCACGGTCATCGCGACCCTTCACGACCTGACTCTGGCCGCCCGCTACGGCGACCGCATCGCCATACTCGCGCAAGGGCGCGTCGCCGAGACCGGGTCCCCGTCCGACGTGCTAACGGTGCAGAACATCGCCGAACACTTCGGCGCCAGCGTGCGCATCGTCGACGATCCCGATGGCCCTGTGGTCGTTCCCACCGCCGGGGCGAGCAATTCGCACCCGCCGACCGGCCCCATCGCCCAGAATGGAGACCAACTGTGACCACCAGCGACTCCCCGCCCACCGAAGATCCCCGCCCCGGCGGGATGCGCACCGCCAAGAGCCTCGTGGTGGTCAACACCGGCGACGGCAAGGGCAAGTCCTCGGCTGCGTTCGGCACGGTGATGCGGGCCAGAGCCCGGAGCTGGCCGGTTGCGGTTGTGCAGTTCCTCAAGTCCGACGACTGGGTGACCGGTGAGCAGTTGATGGCTGAGCCGCTCGGCGTGGACTTCTGGTCGCTGGGGGAGGGCTTCACCTGGGACAGCGACGACCTGACCCGCGACGAGGCCGAGGCTCGGGAGGCGTGGCGCCACGGCAAGGCGGTGGTGGAGGCGGGCGAGCACCGGCTGGTGGTGTTCGACGAGATCACCTACCCGTTGAACTGGGGCTGGATCGATGCGGCGGAGGTGGAGGCCACGTTCCGCAACCGTCCCGAGCGGGTGTCGCTGGTGCTGACCGGCCGGGACGCACCGGCCTGGATGATCGACCTGGCCGACACCGTCACCGAGATGGTCAAGACCAAACACGCCTACGACGCCGGAATCCTGGCCAAGAAGGGGATCGACTACTGATGGCACCCGCAGCTGTCGGGGCGCAGCCTGTCGGGAGTCCGCGCCGTTGACGCTGACCGTTCTCACCGGAGGGGTCCGTTGCGGCAAGTCGGCCGCCGCGTCGGCTGCGGCCGACGCGACCGGCGCCGCGGTGGTGTTCATCGCAACCGCGGAAGCCGGCGACGACGACATGGCCGGCCGCATCGAGCGTCATCGCGCCGAGCGGCCCGCCCATTGGACGACGCTGGAGGCGCCCCGAGACCTCTGCGCCGCCGTGGGCTCGGTGGACCCGGACGCCACGCTCGTCATCGACTGCCTCGGGCTGTGGATCACCAACCGGATGCTGGAGGACCCCTCTCCGGACGGCGCCGAGGTGGTGGCGGAGGCGGCTGGGCTGGCTCGTGAATTAGCGGCCCGGCCCGGTCAGTCGCTGTTGGTCACCAACGAGGTCGGCTCGGGTGTGGTGCCGGCCACGTCGCTGGGACGCGACTTCCGGGACCTCCTGGGGATGGTCAACCAGGCTGTGGTGCGGGCCGCGGACGCCTCGTACCTGGTGGTCGCGGGCCGTTTGCTGCCCCTCGTAGACCCGGCTTCCGGGCTGGGGGCCTGACCCCGTCGCCCTGATGGTCGAGTCCAGTGTTCTGTCCAGGCTGCTTGCGGACCTCCCCGGCCCGGACCTGTCGGCACGCGACCAGGTCGCGGCCCGGGCCGCGACGGTGCTGCGCCCGGCCGGCGCCTTCGCCCGGCTCGACGCGGTGGCCACCTGGCTGGCCGGCTGGCAGGGCACCGCGGATCCGCGGGTGGAGCGGCCGCACGTGGTGGTGTTCGCGGCCGACCACGGGGTGGCCACCGACGGCGTGAGCGCCTATCCGGCGGAGGTAACCGCGGCGATGGCCGGGGCCATCCGCAGCGGGGTGGCCACCGTCTCCGTGCTCGCCCGGCAGGCCGGCGCAACCCTGGACCTCCTCGACGTGGGGGTGGGGCGACCCACCGGCAACATCCGGGTCGGCGACGCTATGAGCTGCGACGAGTTCGACGCGGCCGCAGCCGCGGGGGCGGCCGCGGTCGAAGCGGCCGATGCCGACCTGCTGGTAGTGGGCGAGATCGGGATCGGCAACACCACCGCCGCCGCGGCGGTCGCAGCCGCAGTGCTGGGCGGCTCCGCTGCTGATTGGGTCGGACCTGGTACGGGTGTGGTCGGCGCGGCGCTGACCCACAAGTGCGATGTGGTTCAGGCCGCGCTCGACCGCGTGGGGTCGGTTGCCCCTTTGCAGGCGCTTCGACGCCTGGGGGGCCGGGAGCTGGCGGCGATGGCCGGTGCCGTCGGGGCGGCGCGCCGGCGTCGTCTGCCGGTGGTGCTCGACGGGTTCATCGCCACCGCCGCGGTCGCTCCGCTGGCAGTGGCCCGCCCCGGCGCCCTCGATCACTGCATCGCCGGGCACTGCTCGGCCGAGCCGGGCCACGAGCGAGCGCTGGAGGCATTGGGGCTTGATCCGCTGATGCGGCTCGATCTGCGGCTGGGGGAGGGATCGGGCGCGCTGGTCGCAGTGCCGATCATCCGCATGGCTGCCGCCGCGGTGACCAATGTGGCCACCTTCGAGGAGTGGGGACTGGGGCAGTGATCCCGCGGCAACGATGAGCCTGCGGCGGGCCTGGGCTTTCCTGACGAGGCTGCCCGGCGGCGCCCATCCGGGTGCTGACCGGGAGCTGGGCCGCAGTGTCCCATGGTTCCCGCTGGTGGGTGCTGTGATCGGCGGCCTGTCCGGCGCGGTCTACTGGGCTCTCAACGGGCCGCTGGGGGCGCTCCTGGCCGCGGTGCTGGCCGTGGCGACGGGCGCGGTCGCCACCGGCTGCTTCCACGAGGATGGCCTGGCCGACACCGCCGACGCGCTCGGCGGGTCTAACCGGGAACGGCGCCTGGAGATCATGAAGGACTCCCGTGTCGGAGTCTTCGGCGTCCTGGCGGTGGTGCTGCCCACCCTCGTGCGGGTGTTCGCGGTGTCGTCACTCGGCCCGGTTGACGGATTGGTGGCCCTCGTGGTGGCCCACATGCTGGGCCGCACCATGGCGGTGGCCGTCATGGGGGTAGCCCCTGCGGCCTCGGCCACTGGCCTCGGTCACAGCTACACGGTCCATCTGCCTCGCGCCTGGACCGCAGTCGCGGTCGTTGTCTCGTCGGCGGCCGCGGCCAGCCTCGGAATCCCGGGCGCAGTGTCGCTTGCAGCCGCCGCGGCCGGCGCCGCGCTGGTCGGCCTGGTCGCATGGCGAGCCTTCGGAGGCACCACCGGAGACGTCCTGGGAGCCACCGAGCAGGTCGCCGAGATGGCCGTGCTCCTATCAGCTGCCAGCCTGGTGGCCACCCACGGTTGGTCCTGGATCTGACCTCGGCGCACTCAACGGCTGGCGGCGGTCAGCCGCCCGCGCCGGGCTGGGTCAGCAGGGCGATCCAGATCGACACGGTGGCCACCACGATGGCCGACACCACGATGTAGAGGTGGCACGCCTGCCGCCTGACGATCTCGGCAAGATCGGTGGCGGCTTGGACCTTGACGTCGGCAAGATCGGTGGCGGCCTGGACCTTGATGTCGGCCAACTCGCTGGCGACTTGGGCCTTGATGTCGGCCCGCTCGACCGCGGCCTGGGCGAACCCCTCGGTCATCGCCTTGATGATCTCGGTGCGTTCGACCGCGGCTTGGGCGAGCCCGGCCGCGATGGCCGCGTTGGTTTCGGCGAAGCCGGCGCGGAGGTCGTCTTTGGTGGCGACGTTGTCCCAGCCGCTGGGCGGCAGGTGCTGCATCAGGGTCTCTGCGTCGTCTTGTCCCATGACTTCTGCCAGTGTGTTGAACATCGAGGTGCGCTGGGCGTGGGTGAGAGCCATCTTCGGTGCCCTTCAGTCGGCAAATGCAGATTCGGGGGCGCCTTGAACGGCTGCTCCAAGGCCACCGGGCGGCGGCTGCAGCCAACCATAACACACCAGACATCATCAGCTGCATTCTCAGGTTGATGATAGCCCTCCGATGCTGAGTTGAACAGCAATAGAGAGCAATGTAATATCATAGCAATGCTTGACGGGTGTCACAGGGCTGACGCGGGAGACGGCAAGAGCACTCTTACCCTGCGCCCGTTAGTCTCGCCCTGCGAGCCCGTACATGCAGGAGGCAGGAATGCGAAGCCATGAAATCGACTACCGGATCTACGGCGATGACCTCCAATTCGTGGAGATCGAACTGGACCCGGGCGAGGTAGTCATCGCTGAGGCCGGAGCCATGATGTACATGGAGCAGGCCATCACTTTCGAGGCCAAGATGGGCGACGGCTCCGATCCCGACCAGGGCACTTGGGGCAAGCTCAAGTCGGCGGCCAAACGGGGGATCACCGGTGAGGGTCTGTTCATGACCCACTTCATGAACAGTGCCCCGCAGGGCAAGCAGCGCGTGGCCATGGCCGCTCCCTACCCCGGCAAGATCCTGCCCATCAACCTGGCCGCGGCGGGCGGGAACCTGCTGGCCCAGAAGGACGCCTTCCTGTGCGCGGCGTCGGGCACCAAGCTCGACATTGCCTTCAACCGCAAGATCGGCACCGGTGTGTTTGGCGGCGAGGGCTTCATCCTGCAATCAATCTCCGGAGACGGCCTGGCCTTCTTGCATGCTGGCGGCACGATCGTCGAGAAGCAGCTCCAGGGTGAGACGCTGCGGGTCGACACCGGCTGCATCGTGGCCTTCCAGCCCCAGATCCAGTACTCGATCGAGCGGGCCGGAAACCTCAAGTCGATGGTGTTCGGCGGTGAGGGCCTGTTCCTGGCCACCCTCACCGGCGTCGGCCGGGTGTGGCTCCAGTCGCTTCCGTTCAACCGCATCGCGGATCGTGTAATCGCCAACCTGAAACCGGGCGGCTCCCAGGGCGAGGGCTCGGTCATCGGCGGCCTCTCAAACATGTTCGAGCGCTAACGGCGTCCCCCGGGCTGCGGGCGGTGCCAGTGCCGGTCAGACGATCGGGATGGCGAACGCTCCCAGCGGGCCGAAGTCGAAGCGAAACTCGTCGCCGGGCGCAACCGCCATGGGGCGGGTGAACGAGCCCGACAGGATCACATCGCCCGCCCTAAGCGACATGCCCTGCTCGGTGTAGCGCCGGGCTAGCCACACGATGCCGTTGGCGGGGTGGTCGAGCACGCCCGCGGCCAGCCCCGTCTCCTCTGCAACACCGTTGCGGTAGGCGATGGCGCCCACCCAGCGCAGGTCTGCGTCGCGCGAGCCCACGGGATGTCCACCGGTCACGATCCCGGCGTTGGCCGCGTTGTCGGCGATGGTGTCTATCACCCCGCGCGTGCGGCCGGTGGCGGGGTCGGTGCGTGGCGTGCGGGAGGCGATCAACTCCACCGCCGCGGTGACGAAGTCGGTGGCGTCCAGCACGTCGTCGATCGCCAGATCGGTGCCGGACAGGTCGTCGGACAGAACGAACGCCAACTCCACCTCCAGGCGCAGGTCGCAGAAATCGGCGACCGCGATGGGCTCGCCGGGGGAGAACGCCATCGCGTTGGTGAGGACGCCCGAATCCGGCGTGTCGATGTTCATGGCCTGCTGCATGGCCCGGCTGGTGAGGCCGATCTTGTGGCCGATCACCTGCTCGCCCCGGGCCAGGCGGATCTCTAACCACGCGGCCTGTACCCGGTAGGCCTCATCAATGGTCATGTGCGGGTAGGCGGTGGTGGTCTGGCGGACCTGCCTGCGCTCGCGCTCGGCGGCGTCGAGCAGTTCGGCCTCGGCCCGGATCTCCTCGTCGGTGAGTGCGGCTGCTCCCGGCGAGGCTGCCCCGTCCCCCGATGGGCGTTCGCTCACGGGATGAGCAGGATCTTTCCCGCGATGCTGCGACCCTGCAGCAGCCGGTGGGCTTCGGCCGCCTCGGCCAGCGGCAGGCGGGCCCCGATTCGCACCTCGAGCTGGCCCGAGGCGATCCAGCCGAACACCTCCGCGGCCCGGGCGTCGAGCTCATCGCGGGTGGAGATGAAGTCCCACAGCTTGGGTCGGGTCAGCCACAGCGACTTGCCCATGAGGTGAAGCGGTGCCTTGGGCTCAACCGCCCCGGAGGCGTTGCCGAAGGTCACCATCGACCCCCGCAGGCGCAACAACTTCAGGCTGCCGTCGTACACGGATGCGCCCACCCCGTCGTACACCACGTCGATGGCCTCAGGACCGACCGCGGCCTCCACCCCGGCCACCAGGTCGGTGGTCGAGTAGTTGACCACGTGGTCGGCCCCCGCGGCCCGGGCCAGTTCCACCTTGGCGTCCGAGCCCACCGTGGCCACTACCTCGGCCCCCCGCAGCTTGGCCATCTGCACGATGAGCCGTCCGGTGCCACCTGCGCCGGCATGCACCAGGCAGCGGTCGCCGGGCCCGATCCGGGGGCAGTCGGTGATGAGGTAGTGGGCGGTGAGGCCCTGTACCCCGATGGAGGCGGCCGTGTCGAGGTCCACGCCGTCGGGCACCTTGAGCGCCACCGAGGCTCGAACCGCGGCCCGCTCGGCGTAGGAGCCGGCCGATCCGGCCCAGGCCACCCGGTCTCCGGGGGCGAAGCCCTCAACCCCCGGGCCGACCTCCAGTACCGTCCCGGATCCCTCCTGGCCCAGCACCACCGGCAGCGGCATGTCGTACAGGCCCGAGCGATGGTAGGTATCGATGAAGTTCACCCCGGCTGCGGCCACGGCCACCGTCATCTCGCCGTCGCCGGCCACCGGATCGGGCCGCTGCACGAGTTGCATGACCTCGGGCCCACCGGTCTCAGCCATCTGAATCGCCGCACTCGTCCCGCCTGCCGGTGTCGACATCTCTTGAGCCTCCTGTTGGGTTCGCCCGAGGCTAATGGGGGCTCAGTCGGTCCGACGCCCCGGCTGCTCGTCCTGTATGGGGTTGCGGAGAGTGCCCATCTCGGGGACGGTCACTTCCACGATGTCGCCGGGCTTGAGCCATACGGGCGGGTCGAAGCGGGCTCCTGCACCGATGGGGGTGCCGGTGAAGATCACATCGCCTGCGTCCAGGCCGACGAACGTGGACAGGTAGTGGACCTGGTACTCGATCGAGAAGCGCATGTTGCCGGCCAGGTCGTCCTGGCGGAGCTCGCCGTTGACCTTCGTGGTGAGGTGCAGGTCGTCGAAATCGCCGATCTCGTCGAGGGTCACCAGCCACGGGCCTATCGATCCGCTGCGGTGCCAGTTCTTGCCCTGGGTCACGTTGAAGCGCCCGTGGCGGATCCAGTCCCGGATGGTGCCCTCATTGCCGAGGGTCACACCGGCGATGTGGCTGCGGGCCTGCTCGATGGGGATGCGGCGCCCGCCGGTGCCGATCACGACGACGATCTCGCCCTCGTAGTCGAGTTGCTCGGACTCGGGGGGCCGCAGCAGGGCTTGCTCGTGGCCGACCAGGGTCTCGGGAAAGCGGACGAACACGCTCGGGTAGGCGTCGCTGGGGTCCTCGGCGTACTCGGCGCCCCGCCCGCCGTAGTTCACGCCGATGCAGATGATCTTGCCGGGGCGGGGGAGCAGGCGCTCGAAGGAGATGTCGTCGAGGGCACGGTCGGCGTGAGTGCCGGAGTCGGCCCAATCGGCCGCTTCGCCAAGGCGACTCTGGGCGATCAGATCATTGAGGTCCGTGATGCCGTCGATGCGCGGGGCGAGATCGATGACGCCGGCGCCATCGGGCGTGAGCACCCCGAACGACGAGGCTTCGTGGACGCTGTAGCTGAGCAGGCGCATGCACAACCTCGGGGGATCGGCAGGGAGAGTGGGAACCGTACAATCGTGGCGGACGGGACCGCCCATGCCTCACATCATCATCGAACATTCCGCCAACGTTGCCGACCTCACCGATATGGACGCCTTGGTGGCCGCGGTCCATCAAGCGGCCCTGGACGACGGCCTTCCCGCCCTCGACGCCCTCCGCACCCGGGCCGTGTCCCGCCAGCACTACCGCATCGCCGACGGCGACCCGGCCTACGGCTTCGTATATCTCACCGCTCGTATCGGACCTGGTCGGGAATCCGAGTCGATCCAGCGGTTCCTGAACCGCCTCATCGATACCGTCGACGAGATGCTGGCACCGATTCAGCCCGATCATCCAGTGGCGATCAGCGCCGAAGTCCAGTTGATCGACCCGACCATGCGCATCAACCGCAACCACATTCGCACCCATCTGGCCCAGTCCAGCGGGACCTAGCCTCGAAGGCCGCGAAGGAGACGCACGATGGCAACCGCAGCCAGTCTCGAGGAGAACCTTGCCGCCGCCGGCCGGCATCTGGCTCGCTTCGCGGCTGCGCCCACGCTGCATCTCATCGGCGGCGAGCCGGCCGCGAGCGTGTCGGGCGAGACGTTCGCCAACGCTTCGCCGATCGACGGGATGCATCTAGGGGACGTGGCGGCCGGCGACTCGGCCGACATCGCAGCCGCGGCCGACGCGGCCCGTGCCAGCTTCGAGGAGTGGTCGGGCACGCCCGGCGAGCAGCGCAAGCGCATCCTGCACGCGGTGGCCGACGCCATCGTGGCCCGGGCCGATGAGATCGCGGTGGTGGAGTCGGTCGACACCGGTCAGGCCATCCGCTTCATGTCGTCGGCCGCACTGCGGGGCGCGGAGAACTTCCGGTTCTTCGCCGATCAGGCCCCCGCCGCCGCTGACGGCTTGGCCCTGCCGTCGGCCCACCACCTCAACTACACCAGCCGCCGGGCCATCGGGCCGGTGGGGGTGATCACGCCGTGGAACACGCCGTTCATGCTCTCCACCTGGAAGATCGCCCCCGCGCTGGCCGCCGGCTGCACGGTCGTGCACAAGCCGGCCGAGTGGAGCCCGCTCACGGCCTGCCTGCTGGCTGAGATCGCGCTCGACGCGGGGTTGCCTCCCGGCGTGCTCAACGTGGTGAACGGCATGGGCGAGACCGCGGGCCGTGCCCTCACCGAGCACCCCGACATCGCGGCCGTCGCCTTCGTGGGCGAGTCGGCCACCGGGTCGCTCATCCAGGCCCAGTCGGCGGCCACCCTCAAGCGGCTCCACTTCGAGTTGGGGGGCAAGAACCCCGTGATCGTGTTCGACGACGCCGACATCGACCGGGCCCTCCACGCGGTGTTGTTCATGATCTACAGCCTCAACGGCGAGCGTTGCACCAGCTCCAGCCGCCTTCTCGTGCACCGCAGCATCTACGACGACTTCACCGAACGCTTGGCGGCCAAGCTGCGCAACATCTGTGTAGGCCATCCGCTCGACCCCGGCACCGTCATCGGCCCGCTGATCCACCGGTGCCACTGTGAGAAGGTCCGTAGCTACATCGAACTGGCCGCAGCCGAGGGCGCCACCGTGGTCGAAGGCACTCTGTGGGCTGACGCCCCAGCCGACGGCAACTTTGTGGCGCCCGTGCTGTTCACCGGGGCCACCAACGACATGCGTATCGCCCGGGAGGAGATCTTCGGTCCCGCCCTCACCGCCATCGCCTTCGATGACGAGGCCGACGCGGTGGGTCTCGCCAACGACACCGATTACGGGCTGGCCGCCTACGTCTGGACCGGCGACGTCGGCCGGGCCCACCGGGTGGCCGACGCCGTTGACGTGGGCATGGTGTGGGTCAACTCCCAGAATGTGCGCCACCTGCCCACTCCGTTCGGGGGGACCAAGCGCAGCGGCATAGGCCGCGACGGCGGTGACTGGAGCTTCGACTTCTATATGGAGACCAAGAACGTGGCCGTCGCCTACGGCGGTCACCCCATCCCCAGACTCGAGGGCTGACAGACAATGCCCGGCGAGTCGATCCACAACGGAGGCTGAGACGATGCAAACCCGGATGCTCATCGACGGGCGCTGGCGGGACGGCGCCGACGCCGCGCGGATCGAGGTGCTCGACCCGGCCACCGGCGACGGCATCGCCGAGGTGGCCGCGGGAGGCCCGGCCGAGGCTGTCGCCGCCTGCGACGCAGCCGCGGCCGCCCAGCCCGGATGGGCCGCTACCGCGCCAAGAGTCCGCTCTGAGATCCTGCGCGACTGCCACCGGATCCTCATGGAGCATTCCGACGAGCTGGCCGACCTGATCACCCTCGAGCACGGCAAGCCCCGGGCCGACGCGCTGGGGGAGGTCGCCTACGCGGCCGAGTTCTTCCGCTGGAACGCAGAGGAGACGGTGCGCATCCACGGCACCATCGGCATCGCGCCGGGAGGCGACAAGCGCATCATCACCCGCCACCCGCCGGTGGGGGTGGTGGTGATGATCACCCCGTGGAACTTCCCGGCCGCCATGATCACCCGCAAGCTGGCCCCCGCGCTGGGCGCAGGCAACGCGGTGGTGATCAAGCCGCCCCGGGAGGCGCCCCTCACCGCGCTGCGGGTCGGCGAGCTGTTGGCCACCGCCGGGGTACCGCCGGGCGTGGTGAACCTGGTCCCGACCACCGCTTCGGGTCCATGGTTCGACGCCGCGGTGGACCACCGGGCCGTGCGCATGGTGTCGTTCACCGGCTCCACCGAGGTGGGACGGCTGCTGCTGCGCCGCTGCGCCGACCGGGTGCTCAAGACGGTGATGGAGCTGGGCGGCAACGCACCCTTCGTGGTGTTCGCCGACGCCGACCTCGAGGCTGCCGTCGCAGGGGCGATCGTGGCCAAGATGCGTCACTCCGCCGAGACGTGCACCGCCGCCAACCGGTTCTTCGTGGAAGCGCCGGCACACGACGAGTTCGTGGAGCGGCTGGCCGCGGCCATGGGATCGATGAAGGTCGGCAGCGGGTTCGATCCCGACGTGACGTGCGGCCCGATGATCAACTCCACCGCGGTGACCAGCATCGACCGGCTCGTGCAGGGCGCGATCAACGGCGGGGCCAGCGCGGTCACCGGCGGCTCGGCCATCGACGGTCCCGGGTTCTTCTACGAGCCCACCGTGCTCGGTGGGGTCGATCCGGCTGCGCCCATCACCCGAGAGGAGATCTTCGGACCCGTAGCCCCGGTGACCAGCTTCACCGATACCGACGCCATGATCGCCGCGGCCAACGACACGGAAATGGGCTTGATCGGCTACGTGTACACCGAGGACCTGGCCAAGGGCCTGCGGGTGAGCGAGCGCATCGAGGCGGGCATGGTCGGCCTCAACCGGGGCGCGGTGTCTGATCCGGCGGCACCCTTCGGCGGCATGAAGCAGTCCGGCCTCGGCCGCGAAGGCGCCTCCGAGGGCATCTACGAGTTCTGCGAGACCCAATACATCGCGGCAAACTGGTAGGTCAGAGCACTAGAGCACAATAGCGACGGCAATTTCAGAGTCAGGATCACGGCGCAGACGGGGCAAGGTTCGCGTCCTCGATCGAACGAGGTCTAGAGGACGTTGCCGTAGCGGTGGGTGGTGCGAGTGAGGGCCTGCTCTCGCAGGTAGTGGAGCAACTCGATGCGCCCGTCGGCGGTGACGGGGTCGTCGGCGATGTGGACTCCGGCCTCGTTGGCCGCGGCTCGCAGTTCGGGACTGCAGGCTCCCACCACGCGAACGCGTTGCACGGCGAGTGACCCGAGCCGGTTCGCGAACTCGGCGGTGGTCTCGTCGGCGGCGCGGGACTCGAGCAGCGGCACGCCGCAGCGGCTTGCCGCGGCCTGCACTCTCTTGACGTCGCGGGATGCGGCGTCGGACTCGACTCGCAGGGCGATGCGAGGCAAGGGCCGGTAGCGCAAGATGTTGGACTCGCAGAACAGGCGGCTCGGGTCGTGCTCGACGCCGAACTCTGCTCGCGAGGCGTCGTCGTCGCTGGCTTGTGCTGCGGCCAGCCACTCGTCGTCGCTGAGGCCGGTGTCTGCCGGATGCCAGGTGCCGAGCCGGGCCACGTAGTTCGGACCGCCGGCCTTGACGCCGGGACCGACCGACGACTGCTTCCAGCCGCCGAAGGGCTGGCGGCGCACGATCGCGCCGGTCGTGGTGCGGTTGATGTAGGCGTTGCCGACTTCCACCGCGTCGGTCCACTGGCGGATCTCGGCGGGATCCAGGGAGTGGATGCCGCCGGTGAGGCCGTAGGCGGTCGCGTTCTGGATGGCGATGGCGTCCTCGAGCGTGTTGGCCCGAACGAGTCCCAGCACCGGTCCGAAGCACTCCGTTCGGTGGAACCACGAGCCGGGCCGCACTCCCAGGCGCACACCCGGCGCCCAGGCCCCGGTGTCGAGGCGGCGGGGCTCCACCAGCCACTGCTCGCCGTCGTCGAGGTGGGTGAGGGCCCGCAGCAGCTTGCCTCCGGGCTCGCCGATGGTCGGGCCCATGGTGGTGGCCAACTCTGTGCTGGGTCCGACCTTGAGGCTGGTCACCGCGTCGGCGAGTTGGCGGCGCAGTCGCTGCGAGTCGTAGATGTCGCCCACGCAGACGGCCAGGCTGGTGGCCGAGCACTTCTGGCCCGAATGCCCGAACGCCGATGCCACCAGGTCGGTCACAGCCAGGTCGATGTCGGCGTTGGGGGTGATCACCATGGCGTTCTTGCCCGAGGTCTCCGCGAACAGGCGCAAATCGGGCTTCCACGACAAGAACATCGCCGCGGTGTCGTAGGCCCCGGTGAGGATCACCGCGCACACCCCCGGGTGGGTCACCAGATGCCGGCCGATGTCGGCGCCGGACGTGCGCACGAACCCGACCAGGCCCCGCGGCAGGCCCGCCGCCCAGCAGCACTCGGCCACGATCTCCGAGCAGCCGGGCGTCTTGGACGACGGCTTCAACACTGCCGCGTTGCCCGCGGCCAGCGCGGCGAACACGCCGCCCGACGGTATGGCCACCGGGAAGTTCCAAGGCGGCACCACCAGCACCACACCGAAGGGCTCGAACCGGGCCAGGCCCGAGCCGGCCAACCCGGGACTGGCCAGGTCGAGGGCCCGCTGACCGTACCATCGGGCGAAGTCGATGGCCTCGGACACCTCGGGGTCGGCCTCGGCGATGGTCTTGTGGCCCTCATGGACCATGGCCGCCACGAGATCGCCGCGTCTTCGGCTCAACTCGTCAGCCACGCGCCACAGCAGGTCCCGGCGCTCGGCGGGCGGACAGGCGGCCCAGGCCTGCTGGGCCCCGGCGGCGGCCCCAACGATCCGGTCCACCCCGCCAGTCGTCCTGCTGACGGGCGTGGCCGGGCCGCTCCATCGCCGCGAGACGATGTCGCGGGCCCAGGCCCGGTTGGGTGCCAGCGCGGGGTCGGTGTCGGGCTCGTTGAAGAACCCGCCGGCCGGGTCGGCGGGCTCGGGCACCACGGTGCGGTCCTGGCGCCGGCGCGGGGACCGCCCGACCGACCACCTCTCGGCGACCGCGGCACGGAACTTGGCCGCCTCGGCCTCGAAGGCGTCGCTGCCGGGCCGAAGGCCGAACAGGTGGTGGATGAAGTTCTCCGCCGACGCGTTCTCCTCGAGGCGGCGGAACAGATAGGCGATGGCCACGTCGAAGTCCTCCGCGGCCACCGCGGGCGTGTACAGCAGGACCCCCCGGCCGTCTCGGCTCAGCCGCTCGGCCTGCGCGGGCGCCATGCCCTCGAGCATCTCGAACCCCACCCGGTCACGAACCCCCCGCCGCCCGGCCAGCAGATCGGCCCAGGCCACGTCGAAGAGATTGTGGCTGGCCACCCCGATGCGCACAGACGCAGTGCGTTCCGCGGTGAGCGCCCAGTCGAGGCAGCGCTTGTAGTTGGCGTCGGTCTCGGCCTTGGTCGGATAGGGCGCCCGCGGCCAGCCCCGCAAAGCGGACTCCACCCGCTCCATGGCCAGATTGGCCCCCTTGACCAAGCGGACCTTGATCGTGCCGGACCGGTGGCCGTCGGCGACCAGACCGTTGTGCCAGTCCACCAGATCCACCAGCGCGTCGAAGCAGTCGGGCAGATAGGCCTGCAGCACGATGCCGGCGTCGACCGCCGCGAACTCGGGCTCTTGTAGCAGTTCCCGGAAGGCCGCGGTGGTGAGTTCGAGGTCGTGGTACTCCTCCATGTCGAGGTTGATGAAGGTCGGCGGCGTTGTCGCGGCGGCCGCTCGAAGCAGCGGCCGCAGGGCCTCGACCACCCGCTGTAGCGACCCGTCGAAGTCCCACGGGTTGAGTTGTGACACCACCGCAGAGACCTTCACCGACACGTAGTCCACGTCGGGCTGGGCCAAGGTGTCGAGCACCTCCTCGTGGCGGCGGCGCGCCTCAGCGTCGCCGAGGACGGCCTCGCCGAGCATGTTGACGTTCAACGAGAACCCCTTGGCGGACCGGGACCGTAGATGGGCGGCCAGACGCTCGGGCTCGGAGTCGACGACCAGGTGGCCCACCAGCGCCCTCATGCGTCGCCGGGCGATCGGCATCACGATCCTGGGAAGAGCCGGCCCCAGCCGGGCGCCGACGTGCAGCAGCAACCGGTCGAAGGGCGACAGGAAGGCGGGCAACTCGGCCCCGGCCACCAGTGACGCCAGCTGCCGGGCCGACACCGCCGGATCCTCAGGCCGGATCACCCGGTCAACGAACCTCATCGCGAAGGCAGTGCCCGGCTTGTCGCTGACCACACCCGCCAACCGCCTCGCGGCATCGCGCTCCCGTTTCGACTCCGACGTGCCGGCGACCTCCAACCAGCGCCCAACCCGCTCGACAGCTTCGTCGGCCAGCACGTCGGGATCCTGCCGGTAGTTGCCCACGCCTTGCTCACCCCCTCCTGCCCGAGGCATCGGCTCGCGGTCGCACACCATGATGCACGCCGCCGTCAAACTCGGTATTGGACGATCGAGCGCGCCGCGGCAGCCGATGAGTCCAATGCCGGCTGCGAGCTACTGTCGCCAGCATGGACACCGGTTCGGTACGGGATGCAGGACCAGAGGGCGTCTTCGACGCACAGCCCGAGGTCCTTGAGCTGCTCGACCCCCGCCCAGTTCCGATCCCATCAGCGCAATATCTCACGCTGACGCGGCCTCGGGGGTAACGCCGAAGGACTACCGCCGCGGCTCCGGCAGCGACACGCTCGTATTCGGCGACACCGTGCGGGGCTCACGACGGTCAGGATCCTTGCTGGCGGCGCTTCTGGATGTTGGCCCACTCGTCTCTGAGGCCGACCGTGCGATGGAACAGCAGGGGCGTGTCGGGGTCGTGGGCGAAGTAGCCGAGGCGCTCGAACTGCACCACATCGCCGGGCTCGGCACGGGCCAGCACCGGCTCCAGTTTGGCGCCGGTGATCAGCTCCCGTGAGGCGGGGTTGTAGGACTCCAGCGGGTCGCGGCCGTCGGCGCCGGGGACGGGGTCGGTGAACAGCCGGTCGTACAGCGCCACCGTGGCGTCCACGGCGTGGTCGGCCGAGACCCAGTGGATGGTGGCCCGCACCTTGCGCCCGTCGGGGGCCTGCCCGCCGCCGGTCTCGGGGTCGTAGGTGCAGCGCAGCCGCACGACCTCGCCGCCTGAGTCGGTCTCCACGTCGTTGCAGCGCAGGAAGTAGCCGGCCCTCAGGCGGACCTCGCGGCCCGGGGCCAGGCGATAGAACTTGCGGGGCGGGTCGAGCATGAAGTCGTCGCGCTCGATCCACAGCCGGCCCGAGAACGGCACCACCCGCGCGCCCGCCGAAGGATCCTCGGGGTTGTTCACGGCGCGGCGGGGCTCCACATGGCCCTCAGGCCAGTTGTCGATCACCACCTCCAGGGGTCGCAGCACGGCCATGCGTCGCAGCGTCCACCGGTTGTGGTGGGTCCGCACGAAGGACTCCAGCAACTCGATCTCGTGGACGCCGTTGACCCGGGCCACTCCGATGTGGGCGCAGAACTCCCTGATCGCCTCGGGCGGGTAGCCCCGTCGGCGCAGGCCCCGCAGCGTGGGCAGGCGCGGATCATCCCAGCCGTCCACCAGCCCGTCGGAGATGAGGGCGCTCAGCTTCCGCTTGGACGTGACAGTGTGGGTGAGGTTTAGGCGGGCGAACTCGTACTGCTGAGGCTGGTCGCCCGGCAGGGGCAGATGACCGAGATACCAGTCGTAGAGCTGCCGGTGGGCGTCGAACTCCAGCGAGCACAGCGAATGGGTCACGCCCTCAATGGCGTCGCTCTGGCCGTGGGCCCAGTCGTAGGTGGGATAGATGCACCAGGCGTCGCCGGTGCGGAAGTGGGCGGTGTGGCGGATCCGGTACATGACCGGGTCTCGCATCAGCATGTTGGGGTGGGCCATGTCGATCTTGGCCCGCAGGACCTTGGAGCCGTCGCCGAAGCGCCCCGCCCGCATGTCGCGCAGCAGGCTCAGGTTCTCCTCCACGGAGCGGTTCCGGCAGGGGCCGTCGGTGCCGGGAGTGCTGAAGTCGCCCCGGGTGGCCGAGATGGTCTCGGCGTCCTGATCGTCGACATACGCCAGCCCCTCGCGCACCAGGTGCTCAGCCCACGAATACAGCTGCTTGAAGTAGTCGGAGGCATACACGGCCCGCCCGTCGGGTTCGAAGCCGAGCCAGGCGATGTCGCCGGCGATCGCTTCGGCGTAGGCGGCGTCCTCGCCCTCGGGGTTGGTGTCGTCGAAGCGCAACCGGCAGGCGCCCTCGTTCTCGCGAGCCACGTCGAAGTTGAGGCACACCGCCTTGGCGTGGCCGATGTGCAGGAACCCGTTGGGCTCGGGCGGGAAGCGGGTCTGCACCCGGCCGCCGTACGTCCCGGCCGCGTTGTCGGTCCGCACCTGCGCCCGGATGAAGTCCAGCGGCCTGGCGGTGCCTACGCCGGCTCCGTCGTCGGGCACTTCGGGCATGTCAGCCCAACAGGACGGGGGCCAGGATCCTCCAGCCCTCCGCGGTCGCTTCGAGGTCATCGGCGAGGACCTGCACGCTCACATGGTCAGCGCCCGCGTCGAAGTGCTCCCGGACGCGTGAGGCGATCTGCTCGGGGGTTCCCCAGGCCACGATCGCATCGACCAGACGGTCCGACGGCCCGCCGCCGGGTTCGCCGTCGATGTCGGACTGCTCGAAGCCGAGGCGCCGCAGGTTGTTGGTGTAGTTGGGGAGTCGTAGATACAGCGCCATGTTCTTGCGGGCCAGCGAGCGTGCCACGGCTGGATCGGTGTCGAGTACGACCATCTGCTCGGGATAGAGCGCCGCCTCGGGATCCATGATCTGGCGGGCGACAACAGTGTGCTCAGGCGGCACGAAGTACGGATGTGCTCCCGCGGTGGCCTCCGCCGACAGCTGGAGCATTCTGGGGCCGAGCGCGGCCAGCACGATCTCGGGCAATTCTTGGGGGCCGTGAGCGAAGAAGGGTGCCTCGCTCATCCGGGCCAGGTACTGGCGCATGTAGCTGAGGGGCCGGGAGTAGTCGTGCTTGCGGATGTCTTGAACCAGCTGCTGAGAGCTGACTCCGATGCCCAGCAGGAAGCGTCCCGGAAAGGCCTCCTCGACGGTGCGCTGGGCGTTGGCCATCGTCATCGGGTCGCGGGCGTAGATGTTGGCGATACCGGTGGCGACCTTGATGGAGGAGGTGCCCTGAAGCAGGAGCGCGGCCACCACGAACGGATCCCGCCCGACGATCTCTGGGAACCAGATCGCTCCGTAGCCCAACTCCTGTATCTCGTCTGCGAGCTCCACAGCCCGCGATGAGGGCACTGTGTCCAGAATCCCCGTCCAGACTCCGATCCGTCCGACATCGATGTCGCCCATGCTCACGGGCGGCAACCTACCGCTTCAGCCGAGCAGCGCTTCAAGCATCTCGTCGACGGTGGTGCCGGACGTGTCCTTGAAGGCTCCGAGCCGCTGGTAGGTGTCGCCGGCGGCCACGGTCGCGCCCATGGCGCCCGGGTGCAGGACCCCGGTGACGGCATCGTTGTAACGCGCCGCCTCGGAGTGCGTCACGTGTCGGTTTGGCCTAGGTAGGAGGCTCTCAGCTCGGGGTGGGCCAGCAGGTTGTCGGCGGTGTCGTCGAGGACGACTCGGCCGGTTTGGAGCACCCAGCCCCGGTCGGCGATGGACAGGGCCATGTTGGCGTTCTGCTCCACCATGAACACTGTCAGGCCGCCCTCGTGTATCTGCTGGATCAACTCGAAGTTCTGCTGCACCAGCGCGGGGGCCAGGCCCATGGAGGGTTCGTCCATGAGCAGCACTCGGGGTTTGGCCATCAGGGCGCGGCCCATGGCCACCATCTGCTGCTCGCCACCCGACAATGTCCCCGCCTTTTGGCTGAGGCGTTCTTTGACTCTGGGGAACAACTCGAACACCCGCTCCAAGTCAGCCGCGATCCCGTCGCTATCGGAGCGCAGGTAGGCGCCCAGCTCCAGGTTCTCGCGCACGGACAGGCGTTTGAACAGGCGACGGTTCTCCGGGACCATGGTGACGCCGCGGGCGACCCGGTAGCTGATGGGCTTGTCGTTGACCACTTCGCCGTCGAGGACAACCTCGCCGGAGGTGGGTTTGAGCATGCCGAGCAGCGCCTTGAGGGTGGTGGACTTGCCGCTGGCGTTGCCCCCCAGCAGGCAGACCATCTCGCCCGCGTAGATCGACAGGTCCACATCGCGCAGGGCGTGCACCGCGCCGTAGTGGGCGTTGACTGCGCGCATCTCCAGCAGCGGAGTGCTGGTGGTGGCTCCGTCGGCGCTCATCATGCGTCGGCGCCGCTCGCGGGCCAGGAGTTCATCATGCGTCGGCGCCTTGGCCGAGGTAGGCCTCGATGACTCTGGGGTCGTTGGAGACTTCGGCGTAGTCGCCTTCGGCGATCTTGGTGCCGTGGTCGAGCACCACCACGCGGTCCGACACCTCGCGCACGACTTCCATGTGGTGTTCGATGACGACTATGGCGAAGCCCCACTCGTCGCGCAGGCGTGCGATCATCCCGGTGAGCTCCCGCGACTCGACGGGGTTCATGCCCGCCACGGGCTCGTCGAGCAGGATCAGTTTCGGTTGGGTGGCCATGGCCCGGGCGATCTCGAGGCGGCGCCGGTTGGCGTACGAGAGTGTGAACGCCGGCTGATCGAATCGGTATCCCACCAGGCGGGATCCGAAGAAGCTGAGGACCTCCTCGGCTCGCTGGCGGATCTCGGCCTCCTCGCGCCTGAACGAGGGCGTGTAGAACAAGGCGCCGAAGGCGTGTTGGCGGGTGCGGCAGTGCTGGGAGACCATGACGTTCTCGAGCACGGTCATGTTGGCGAAGAGCCGCACGTTCTGGAAGGTGCGGGCGATGCCTTGGGCGGTGACCCGGTTGGGCTCCAGGCCCAGCAGCGACTCGCCTTCGAAGAGAATGTCGCCGTCTGAGACTTCGACGGTGGCGGTGATGGCGTTGAACAGAGTTGTCTTGCCCGCGCCGTTGGGGCCGATCACCGACACGATCTCGCCGTCGTGGACCTCGAGGTCCAACCCGTCGAGGGCGTGCAGCCCGCCGAAGTCGACGCTGAGCTTGCGGGTCTGCAACAGCGGCCGGCCTTCGGATGCGGTGGCGTTGGCGGTCATGTCGCGGTTGCGGCGTGGGTGCCGCGGTGCTCGTCGTCGTCTTCGACTTGGCCTTTGAGCCAGGCGTCTTGGGCCATCTCTTGTTGGTGGAGCTCACGGGATCGGCGCACGCTGGGTATAAGGCCTTCTGGTCGGGCCAGCATCATCCAGATCAACAGGGCCCCATATATCAGCAGCTTGAACTCTGAGAACTCGGCCAACAGGCCGGGTTGTTTGGGTCCACCCAAGACGCCGATGAGCACCGCTGAGCCGGCGATCACCCCGACGATGCTACCCATCCCGCCGAAGATCACCACCACCAAGATCACGATCGACACCAGGATCAGGAAGCTGTTGGGGAACACCGACCCGACCTTGGCTGAGAAGATCGCTCCGCTGAACGATCCCAGCACCGCGCCCACCACAAACGCCAGCAACTTGACGTTGACGGTGTTGATGCCCATGGCCTCAGCGACGGTCTCGTCCTCGCGAACGGCCATCCAGGCCCGCCCCAGCCGGGACCGTTCCAGGCGCCACGAGACATATATGGCGATGGCGCAAAAGGCCAGCACCAGATAGAAGACACGGCGCGGGTCGGTGCCCGCCACGTCGGTGAGCCCGAAGATCCCCGCTCCGGGGATCTTGGTGATGCCCTGGGCTCCGCCGAACCAGCCCGACAGCCAGTCCGACAAGAAGATCAGCCGGATGATCTCACCGAACCCCAACGTGACGATGGCCAGGTAGTCGCCGCGCATGCGGATCACCGGCGCGCCGATGAACAACCCGACCAGACCAGTGACCACCACCACCACGATGAGAGCCACCAGCCACGGCAGCTCCGGGTTGATCCTCGGGGAGGTGGCGGCGGTGAGCACCGCCGCGGTGTAGCTGCCCACCGCGAAGAACGCCACATAGCCCAGATCCAAGATGCCCGCCAGCCCGACCACCACATTGAGACCCAGCGCCAGCAGCACGAACAGCCCGACATTGGCCAGAAGCTCGTTGGTCAACTTGCCCGCAAAGAGTGGCAAGATCACCAACGCTGCAGCGGTCAGGGCAATGAGTGCCAGGTTGGTGCGAGTGCGCTGAGTGCCCTCCAGCGTGGCGATGTGGTTCCGAGCCTGGCGGACCCGTCCTCGCCCGAGCACGGCCAGCAGTCCCGAACCAGCCGCGAGACCCAGAGCGCTGGTCCAGTTGAGCCCTCCCCGGCGGGCGTAGAGCCGATCCGTCAGCGCCTCCAACCTCATGCCCTCAGCCAGATCAACGACCAGCGGCTCCAACACCGCGGCACCCCCGACCGCCAAAGCCATGGTCACCACCGCCCGACGCCAAGCAGGACCCAACAACCGCAAACCTCCAGCCGCCGCGCCGATCGCTGCGCCGATCAACAGCCAGATGACCACCGCGAACCATGTGGCGTTGCCGAAGGCGAGCAAGTCCGCAAGCATCGGGCTCCAATTCACGAGCGGCTCGCGCAGATCGAAGTTCGCCAACAGCACCGCCAGCAGCGACAGCCCGCCACCGGCGAGGGCACCGCATGCTGCGCCGCCAACCACCTCATGGGCTCCGGCTGCGTAGGTCGGCATGCCTTCGCGCTTGATCTGATATCCCACACGATGCCCCGCCGCGAACGGCACAATCAGCAGGGTCAGGTAACCCAGACTCAATACCGGTTTCACGACCACGCGCTCATCGAGTCGCACCGGCATGTTCGACAACGCGATGAACACCTGGGCAAACGCACCCACCGCGCCCATGCGCACCAGCCGCCGCCAGTCATGAGCCCACACGGGCCGCGACGGAGCCAACTCGATGGGCGCGGCGGTGGCGGTCATGCGCGGTCCTCACCAGGGAGGCGCTCGCCGAAGATTCCCGCGGGTTTCAACAGCAGCACGCCGATGAGCACCGCGAACGCCACCGCGTCACGTAGCTGGGACACGCCACTCACCCCGAGGGGTTCCAGGATCAGCAGCGGACCCACCGACTCGGCCACACCGATCGACAGGCCGCCGGCCATGGCGCCACCGAGATGGCCGATGCCTCCCACCACTGCCGCGCTGAACGCCTTGATGCCGGGCAGGAAGCCGGTGGAGTGGATCACGCTGCGGAACAAGATCCCCCACAAGATCCCGGCCATCCCGGCCATGGCTCCGCCCACCGCGAAGACTTTGACGATGGTGCGATTCACATCGATACCCATCAACGCGGCGATCTCAGAGTCCTCGGCCACCGCCCGCATGGCTTTGCCGGTCTTGGTGTGCTCCACCAGGTACCACAGCACCCCCATCGACACCGCGGCCACCACCATCACCAAGATCTTGGCCCCCTCTATCTGGATGAACGTGTGCTTGTCCTTGACCCAATCAGGCACATCCGGGTACGCCTTCGCGGCGGGGCCCAACAGCACAATCGACGCGTTCTGGATGAAGAACGACACCCCGATCGACGTAATCAGCGGTATCAGCCGCGGCGAGCCTCGCAGCGGCCGGTAGGCGACGCGCTCCATGATGACTGCGGTCAAAGTGCACACGATCATCGACACGATCACAATGAAGATCAAAGACCCGATGAAGTTGCTCTCCCAAAGCCCGGCATCCGCGAGCTTGTTGGAAGTGATCATCCCGGTCATGGCGCCCACCATGAACACCTCGCCGTGCGCGAAGTTGATGAACCCCAGCACGCCATACACCATCGAGTAGCCCAACGCGATCAGCCCGTACATGCAGCCCTGGGCCACCCCGGAGATGACAAGTCCGCGGAACTGGGCGCCGGTGAGACCCGTCGCATCCGGGTTGGCCCACCGCGCAAAGGGATTGTCGGTGTCGATCTCCTGCCAAATGAACGCCAGCAGCCCCACGGCAATCACCGTCAAGGCCGCCACCCGCAGGAAAGTCAGAAACCAATCGACTCCGGTGCGCGGCGCCCCGCGTCGAGCCCCACTCGTTCGGATCACCGCAGCGATCCTAGTGTCAGCGCCGGAGGCGGAGGAGGGGCCACGGGTCGGGCTCGTCGGAGATGTCCACCACCACCATCGATGGTCCGGGATGGGCCAACGAAGCCTCAAGCACCCTCGACAGCGCCTTGGGGCCGTCAGCTCGGTCGGTGCGCACGCCGAGGCTCTCCCCGAACGCGATCCAGTCGGGGTTGCGAAGCGCCGAGGCGATGGTCCGGTCCGGCCCGAAGCGCTGCCGCTGCAAACGCTGGACGTTGCCGTAGGCACCGTTGTCGAACAGCAGCACCGTGGTGTTGATCCCGTGCTGGACCGCGGTGGCCAGCTCCGTGGCCGTGAAGAGCATCCCGCCGTCGCCGACGATGGTGAGCTGGGCTCGGTCCGGGGCCGCGGCCGCGGCACCGATGCCGTGGGCGACGCCCGCGCCGAGCGTCCCCGCCCCGCCCGTGGCCAGATAGGTCCGGGGCCGGCGGTGCTCGTAAGCGATGTGGGCGACGAAGGCGACCTGGGTCACGTCCTCGACGATGATCCCGTCGTCGGGCATCACCGACCGGATGGCCTTCAGGTAGCTGAGCTGGGGTTCCAGATAGGCGATCCGTTCGAAGTGCCGGGCTCGTACGTCGGCCATCTCGTCCGTGCGGTCGTCCCGGCGCCGGTTGTGCCGGCCGAGAGCGTCAGCCAGCAACCGGCAGGCCTCGGCGGCGTCGCCGTGAATGCCGACGGTGCCGGTGCCGTACCGGTCGAGCTCAGCCGCGTCGACATTGATCTGCACGATCCGCTGGCCTTCGCGAACGCCCCACTCGATGTTTGGGAACTCCATGCGGGTGCCGATGCCCACCACCACGTCGGAGGTGGGCCACAGGTCGCGCCCCATAGTCAGGTAGGCGTGCAGACGGTGGCGGGAGTCGAGCACGCCCAGCCCCATGTGGCGGGCGAACACCGGCGCCTCCAGCGTCTCGGCCAGCTCCCTCACCGGCTCGGACGCGTCCTGCGCGCCTCCACCGACCATGATCAGCGGACGCTGGGCCTGCCCGACGACTCGGGCGGCCTCCTCGATCCGCTCGGTGTCAATGGCGGGCCTGGAGGCTCGGGGCGATTCGAGGCCGCCATCGGCCGGCTGACTCCACACGTCGACAGGCACCTCAACCGCCACCGGGCGGGGAACACCGGACATCAGCTCGTCGATTGCCTGCTGCCACACGCCGACGGCGTCGATGCCGTTGCCGACGTAGCCCGTGTGCTTGGTCAGCTGGCGCAGCACTGCGGCAGGATCGGGCAGGTCGTGAAGGATGCCGGTGCTCCGGCCCCGCAACTTCGACGGTACGGCCCCGATCAGGGCCAGCACCCTGGCGTTGCCCCAGTAGGCGCTGGTCAGCCCGGCCGCGGCGTTGAGCATGCCCGGACCGGGCACCACGCACAGCGCGGCCGGGCGGGCAGTTACCTGGGCCGCGCCCAGAGCCATGTAGGCCGCGCCCTGCTCGTGCCGGGTCACGACCGGCCTGATGTCGCGGGCGTCGACCAGAGCGTCGAAGAAGTCGTCGTTCTGCACGCCCGGCAGGCAGAACAGCGTGTCGACCCCCAGCGATCGCAGAGCGGAGACCGCGAGTCCGGCGACGGTCACGGCCCGGCGCGGCGTGCTCTCGGCGTCGATCGCGGTCACGGCTGGCTGGGCTTCGAGCGGAGCTCGATGTCGTTTCAGCCCACGACGCAGGTGTTGACCATCTCGCCCAAGCCCTCAATGGCCGTGCGCACCACTGCCCCCGGTGCGAGGGCTTCCTGCGGATTCCGGGCGTGACCGACGCCGCTCGGCGTTCCGGTGGCGATGATGTCACCCGGGTCGAGCGTCATGATCGTGCTCAAGTCGGCCACCAGTTCTGCCGGTCCGAACACAAGTTGGTCGGTGTTGGACGACTGCTTTGTGACCCCGTCGACGGTGCAGCTCACGTTCAGGCCCCGGCCGTCGCCGATCTCGTCGGAGGTGACCAGCGCCGGACCGACAGGCGTGGATCCCTCGAAGGTCTTGCCGGCCAGGAACTGCGTCGTGCGGGTCTGCCAGTCGCGGATGGACACGTCGTTGAGCACTGTGAACCCGGCGATGGCCGCGAGCGCCTCGTCCGGTCCGGCATTGCGCACCTCGCGACCTACGACCACAGCCAGCTCGACCTCCCAATCCGCGCTTGTGGACACTTCGGGCGGCGGCAGCCGGATCGGGTCGTAGGGCCCGGTCAAGGCCCGGCGGTACTTCGCGAAGTAGATGGGCGCCGTCGGCAACGGGTTGTTGGTCTCCGCGGCGTGGTCGCGGTAGTTGAGGCCGACGCAGACGATCTTGTCGGGGGAGGGCACTACCGGAGCCAGGTCAGCGTCCTTCAACGCCATCGCGCCGCCCGAATCGGCGACGGGAGCGACTCCCGCGGTGACCGGTCCGGCTGTTAGCACGGCCCGCACGTCGGGCGCGTCGAGCAGGACAATCTCGTCGCCGGACACTCGGCCGGCACGGGTGGCTCCATCGATCCGGACGGTCACAAGGCGCATGGGGGA
The DNA here is from genome assembly GCA_965220645.1 of Candidatus Aldehydirespirator sp. Taxonomy (GTDB): domain Bacteria; phylum Actinomycetota; class Acidimicrobiia; order Acidimicrobiales; family Aldehydirespiratoraceae; genus Aldehydirespirator. The sequence goes on from OZ244836.1 coordinate 1,098,093, forward strand.
TTCTCCGAGCTGTGGGGAACGTCTACACGTTGTGCAGACGCAGCGAAGCGCCAGACTACCAGCGTGCTTAGCGCTGCTCTGTGGGCTCAGAGGGCGAGTTCCACGCGTTTGGAGGTGGCTCCGACATGAGTCAGTTCGACGCTGAGACGGCGGTGGTGCCCGTCGGCGAGGGCCTTTGGGCCACCTATTTGTCGGCCGGCTGGAACATCGCAGACAACAGCAACGGCGGCTACGCGCTGACGTCGGTTCTGAGGGCTATGCGCTCGCTGGTGCCCCATCCCGACCCGATCTCGGTCACCACCCACTTCCTTCGTCCGGCTCAGGGCGACATCGACGCCGAAGTGAAGGCCTCGGTGGTCCGTTCGGGCCGCACAGTGAGCACCCTGAGGGGCTCGTTGTGGCAGGAGGGAAAGCAGCGTCTGGAGGTGCTGGCCGCCTTCTCGGACCTGGCTGCGGGCGGCGGCGGCCCGGAGATCGCGCAAGCGCCGCCGACGATCCCTCCGGTGGAGGACTGCGTGCATCGGGGCAGCCTCGAACAGGGTGTGGAACTGCCGATCCTCTCCCGGGTCGACGTGCACGTGCATCCGGACCACGCTCCCGCGGGCGGCAGCGACCGGGCCCTGATCGACGGCTGGATCCGCTTCAGCGACGGAGCGGCGCCGTCCACCATGGCCCTGCCGTTCTTCGCAGACGCTCTGCCGCCCTCGCTGTACCCCCTGCTCGGCTTCATCGGCTGGGTGCCCACCATCGAGCTGACCGTCCACGCCCGCAGGGTTCCCGCGCCCGGGTGGCTCCAGGTCCGCCAGGAGAGCCATGACCTCCACGACGGCCGAATGATCGAGTCGGGCTCGCTGTGGGACTCAACCGGGGCGCTGGTCGCCGCCTCCCGCCAGATCGGTCTCCTGCTGACCTGAAGCGCCGCCGCCGCTACTGGTAGATGATCACGTCGGGCACCGGGTCCATCGCAAGGACATCCTCCGGGGGTATCAGAGGATTGTCCTGGTCGAAGAACAGCTTGAAGGCCGGACGTTGCGAGGGTTCGGTGATCGCGTAGAGCCCGTAGCCGTACAGCTTGGCGCGGGGGCTCCCGATGCCGTCCATGTCGATCGACAGCTCGACGCCGGGTTGTGTTTCGATGACGTCGCGGTCGTACAGCATGCGGTCGGCGAACTGGTGCACCATCAGGATCTTGGGCGGCAGCCCCTCCTCCTCCACGAACTCGGAGAGGTAGCGCAGCACTTCGTTCACCTGCTGGCCGGTGATCCCGCCGATGGCCCGCCCCGGACGGACCCCAAGCGGCTCGGTTGCGAACTCCGGGTCCAGAGCCACATGGACGAACGGCTCTTTGAGGAACTTCTCGAGGCGCTTCACCTCCGAGAGCGGATCGCTCCAGCCGATCTGGTTGTCGAGGAACAGGAGCATTCCGTGCTCGCGGGCTGCCTCGACGTAGGTGGCGATGCGGTCGTCGGAGAGCCGGTAGAGCCAGTGCCCGTCCGACGTCTGATTCGCCTGGGCAACGCCGGTGATGAGGTGGTAGGCCCCGATCGCGCCGCGCGGTCCGTTCAGCCGGTCATAGCGTTCGGTCCACACTGCGATTTCCTGGGCCAGCTCCGCAGGCGTTCCATGGCCGAGCACTCCCATGGAACGAACCCCGGGATGGCCGTAGAACGCGACGACCTGGGGCCACACCGGGGCGATTGTCACCGACGACGACCAACTCCAGAATCCAGGCTGGCTGCCCGCGTACAGCAGGTGCTGCCGCGGCAGTCGGCGCTCGCTCCAGTCCCCGGGATCGGTGCGCACCCTCAACGCGACGCTGACGACCCCGTCGGCGAGCCGCCGCGCGACGACGCGGACCTCGGCACCTTCCAGGGCGATGGGCGAGGTCGACAGCCAGCGGGAGTGCTCGCGGCCGGCGGGTAGCAGGCGCTTGGGCGGCAGCAGGCCCGGGCCCCACTCGCCGCTGCCGGAGCGCACCTGCAACGCCACCGCGACACGTCCGTCGGGAAGCCACTTCGCGCCGACGCGTGCTTCGATTGCCTCCAACTGCACCGCTTCTTGGGCCGTGGCCCCCGGATTCCCCCACCCCAGCGTGAACAAGACCAACAGCACGGTCGCGACTGCAAGGATGCGCCTTCTCGGGCGCGTTCCTGCCCCGGGCCGCGGGCGACCAATCTTTGGAGTATCGGGGTTCACGGGGGAATACGGGGGGTGTTAGGGGGCGAACTCGAAGACAACATTGGCCAGGCTGGCCTCAATGTCGTCGGGATCGAGGTGGTGAATGACCGTAGTCTTCTGCGAGCCGCAATCCCCGAAACTGTCGCAGTTGATGGTGCCGATGATGCCGCTGAACCCGCTCACTGCGTTCAGGTATTGCCTGACGCCCGCCCGGTCGATGATCAGGGTGCCGTCCTCGACGACTCTGGAGGCGGCCGCTATCGCTTCGAGCAGCAGGGTGGTGGCGTCGTAGGCGTGGGCCCAGTACGGCGCCGAGGGCGGCTCGCCGTAGATCTCCTCGTAGGCGTCCAGCAGCGTGTCAGGGGTCTTGCCCGTGCTCTGATTGGACGTGGCGCCGAACCGCAGGTCCGGCCCGGAGAAATAGACGCCGGCCGACTGCGGAAGCGACATGAACCCGTCGTTGAGCAGAGCCGCGTCTGTGAGCAGGATCGTCTTCTCCAGACCCGGAACCCCGGGCGCCTGCTCGGTCAGGAAATCGCCGGCGGGCTGGAAGATGGGGAAGAACAGCGCATCAGGGGTGCCGGTCGCGACTTCGGTGAGCACCGGCACCATGTCGGTGTCCTCCTTGTTGACGGCCGAGAACCCGGTGACGGTGCCGCCCAGCCGCTCGAAGCTGTCGGCGAAGGCCTGTGCTATCGACCGGGAGTAGGGGTCGCCGTCGTGGATCGCCGCGGCTGTGGTCAAGCCCAGTGCCTCATGCACGAATCGGGCCATGGTCTCGCCCACGAACAGGCCGTTGTTGGAGGTTCGGTAGTAGCCGACGCTGTGGTTGAGGCCGGGATTGCCGGCCAGATCGGAGGTGAGGGTGGGCGACGTGTTGGACGGGGCGAAGAGCACCATCCCGACCGCGGTGACGAGAGGTGCGGCGGCGACAGCCGCGGTGGAGCAAGACGGTCCGATCACGCCTACCACGTCCTCGTCGGCCACGATGATCTGGGCTGCGGCCTGGGCGCCGTCGGAAGAGCACAGGTCGTCGTAGCGGGTTCCGAGGTCAACATCGAAGCCGCGGACCGGACCGAAGTCGGCCACGGCCAACTCCACGCCTCGCTGGTTGGGAATCCCGAGGTAGGCCACATCGCCCGTGATGGTGTTGAGCGAGCGGATCTGCACCGCGTCGCCCGCAGGAACCTGCACGGTGCCCAGGGACCCGTCGTCCAGGGACTCGTCGCCAAGATGATCGGGCTCGGGAGCGGGGGCCGTGTCGGTGCTGCCGCTGCAAGCCGCGGCTAGAAGCATCGCGACGAGCGTTGCCCCCTGAATCGCCGCCATGCTTCTGGAACGACCCGCCCGCCGCTTCATCCTGCTCATTATCACCGCCAAGACTCCGTCTTCCGGTCTGGCACGCCCTCAATCCAGGAACAGGTCTGCGTATCGAGTCCGCAACTCGGCTTTGAGGACCTTGCCCATGGCGTTGCGGGGCAGTCCCTCGACGAACACGTAGCGCTTGGGATGCTTGAAGCGGGCGAGGTGGTCGAGGGTGCCGGCCAGGTCCGAGGCCTGCTTGTCGGGTTTCTCGCCCGGGTCACTCGCCGCCACGACGAAGGCCGCGGCCGCTTCGCCGAGATCGGGATGCTCTAGACCCACCACCGCGGATTCCACCACGGCCGGGTGAGCGTCCAGGGCCTGCTCGATCTCGACGGGATAGATGTTCAAGCCTCCCGAGATGATCATGTCGCTGGCCCGGCCCTCCAGTGTGAGGCGGCCCTCGGGATCGAGGCGGCCCACGTCGCCGGTGATGAACCAGCCGTCGGCGGTGCGGGACTCGGCGGTCGCGTCGGGCCGGTGCCAGTAGCCCGGCCCCACATTGGGGCCCCGAACCTGCACCGCTCCGGCCTCCTCCACTAGCCGGCGGCCGTCGTCAGCACACACCCGCACTTCAATGCGGGGCAGGGCGAACCCCACCGTGCCCGCAACCCGGGTGCCGTTGTAGGGATTGGAGGTGATCATCAGGGCCTCGCTCATCCCGTAGCGCTCCAGCACCTCGCAGCCGGTGCGCTCGGCTACGGCCCGGTGCAGTTCGGCTGTCATCGGCGCGGATCCAGACACCAGAAGCCGGATGCGGCTGCAGGCCGCCGCGTTGAAACCGTCGAGCGCCATGAGCCTGCTGTAGTACGTGGGCACGCCCATCATCACCGTCGCGTGGGGCAGGCGGGCGAGTACCTCGCTGGCGTCGAAGCGCTCAAGGAAGGTCATCTCGCACGCGCTGAGCATGGCGGTGTGCAGGGCCACCATGAGGCCGTGTACATGGAAGATCGGCAGCGCGTGCAACAGCACGTCCGTGGGCTGGAACCCCCAGGCCTCGTTGAGAGCGAGCGCATTGCTGGACAGGTTGCCGTGGGTGAGCATGGCGCCCTTGGGCCGTCCGGTCGTGCCAGACGTGTACACCAGAGCGGCAAGGTCGTTGGTTGCGCAGGCCGCGACGTCATCGAAGGGCTGCGCCCTGTCGAGTCTGTCGTTCAGGGCGTCGGCGTCGCGCACCACGACGGCGGGCTCGGCGTCGCCCACGAACCATTCGATTTCGGCGGCGGTGTAGGCGGGGTTGAGAGGCACGTACACGGCGCCGAGCCGAAGCACGCCCAGGTACAGGGCTACCGCGTCGACCGACTTGGGGATCTGCACCACCACCCGGTCACCCGCCGACACGCCTTGGCTCCGCAGCCATCCTGCGGCCAGAGCCGAGCGGGTGTCCATCTCTCCGTAGGTCACCGTGGGGCCGTCCGGAACGCGCAGCATCGGACGCTCCGTGACCGGCATGAAACGCTCCCTAAGCAGGCTGAAGAAGCCGCTGTCCACGTGAAGAGTCTGCCCACACATGCGCACCTAGCCTCGTATGAATGGGGCCGGCGACCAAGCGGAACATAGTCCTGACGGGGTTCATGGGGACGGGCAAGACGACGGTGGGCCGGATCCTGGCCGGCCGCCTCGGCCGCGACTTCGTCGACACCGACGAGGTGATCGAGTCGCGGTTCGAACCTATCCACGAGATCTTCGAGCGAGACGGCGAGGAAGCGTTCCGGGACATGGAGCGGTCCGTGGCTCGTGAGCTGGCGGTTCGCGCCGGCCTCGTCATCGCGACCGGGGGCCGGATGATGCTCGATGCCGAGTGTTCGGCCTGCCTGGAGCCGGTGTCCGACATCGTTTGCCTGACCGCGCCTTCCGGCACCGTCGTCGAGCGGGTCACCGGTCCCGGCGCGCCACAGCGGCCGCTGCTCGACAGTGTGGACGCCTCCGAGCGGGTGCGAGAACTTCTGGCTGAGCGGTCCGAGGGCTACGGGCGCTTCGCGTCGGTGGACACCCAGGACCGCAGCCCCGAGGAGGTAGCCGACGCGGTGATGGCGCGGCTCGGTATCTAGGCGCGGCTCGGGATATAACTGCGGTATGGCGTTAACGATCCTGGTAGTCAACGGTCCCAACCTCAACCTGCTCGGCACCCGCGAGACCGACATCTACGGCCACACCACACTCGAGGAGTTGATGGCCGGGGTCGCCGCCCATGCCGAATCGCGGGGAGCGGTCTTGCGTCACGTGCAGTCCAACGTGGAAGGCGACCTGGTGGAGGCCATCCACGCTGCCGCAGCCGGCGGGGACGGTGCCGCCGACGGCGTCGTGCTCAACGCGGGCGCCCTGACCCACTACTCGATCGCGTTGCGCGACGCCATCTCCGCGGTGGATGTGCCCGTGGTGGAGACCCACCTGTCCAACGTGTACGCCCGCGAGGACTTCCGCCACACGTCGGCCGTCGCTGCGGTCTGCGTGGGGGTCATCACCGGCTTCGGCTCCACGAGCTACCGGCTGGCGGTGGACGCTCTCATCGACCTGCTGGGCGCCTAGAAGGCAGCGCGGGTGGGTCCCACCCCGTATCGCTGAGAGCTTGGCGTGGCTGGACAGGCTGTCGTGCTCGAGCTGAACGGGCACGACGTGAGAGTGACCAATCCCGGCAAGGTCTTCTTCAGCGCCCGGGGCGAGACCAAGCTCGATCTGGTGGAGTACTACCTGTCGGTGGAAGCGCCCCTCATGCGGGCTATGGCCGGCCGGCCGGTGCTGCTCGAGCGCTACCCCGACGGCGCTTCGGGAAAGTCGTTCTTCCAGAAGCGGGTGCCGAAGGGCGCCCCCGAGTGGCTGCAGACCACGGTGGTGAGCACGCCCAACGGCACTCTGTCCAACGCCCTGGTTGCGACCGACCTCGCCCACGTGGTCTGGGCCGTCAACATGGGCTGCCTCGGATTCCACGTCTGGCCCTACCTGGCCGACGCCCCGGACTTCGCCGATGAACTCCGCATCGACCTGGATCCCCAGCCCGGCGTCGGCTTCGACCGGGTGCGGGAGGCGGCCCGGGAGGTGAAGAACGCCTTCGACGAGTTGCAGATGACGGCCTGTGTCAAGACCTCGGGACGGCGGGGACTGCACGTGTACGCCCGGCTGGCTTCCCGCTGGGACTCCTACGCGGTGCGGGCCGCGGCGGTGGCGCTGGCCCGGGAGATGGCCCGGCGCCGGCCCGACCTGATCACCGATGCATGGTGGAAGGAGCAGCGGGGGCAGAGGGTCTTCGTCGACTTCAACCAGAATGCTCCCCACAAGACGGTGTTCGGCGCGTGGTCGGCCCGCCCCCGAGTCGGCGGGCAGGTATCGGCACCGATCGGCTGGGACGAGGTGGACGGCGTGGAGCCCGAGGATCTGACCATTGCCACCGTCGGTGCCCGGGTGGCCGGGATCGGGGACCCGTGGGAGGCGATGGACGGTGAGCTCGCCTCGCTGGAACCGCTGCTGGAGTGGCACGCTCGGGACATGGCGGCCGGCCTCATGGACGCTCCCTGGCCCCCGGTGTACCCCAAGATGCCGAACGAGCCGCCCCGGGTGGCTCCCAGCCGGGCCGCTCAAGTGCAACAGGAGGAACCACCCCGATGAAACCCCGCTTGTCGATGCATCTCGTCAACTTCGCGGCCGAGCCTCCCGGGAATTGGCAGCGCATCTTCGACCTGGCTGCCGCGGCCGACCAGGCCGGCATCGGTCGGCTGGTGGTGTCTGATCATGTGGTCTACGGCGAGCGACTCGACCGCTACGCCGACCCGGCCCGGGGCGGTCTGGCCGGCGGTCGCCAGCCCACCGGCCCCGACGGGGCCTGGTTGGAGCCGCTCACCGTGCTGGCCATGGTCGGGGCCCGCACCGAGCGGGTGAGGCTGTGCCCGATGGTGCTGCTGGCCGCGCTGCGCCGGCCGGTGGTGCTGGCCAAGACGGCGGCCACCATCGACGTTCTCACCGGCGGCCGCCTCGACCTGGGTGTGGGCGTGGGCTGGCAGCAGGAGGAGTACGAGGCCGCCGGCCTGGAATTCGACACCCGGGGACGGCTGCTCGACCACACGTTGGAGGTGTGCCACGCGCTGTGGACCGAGCCGCGAGCCTCGATCAGTGACGAGCATCTCAGCTTCGAGGGTGTGCATCAGATGCCCAAGCCCACCGCCGGGAGCGTGCCGGTGTGGGTCAGCGGCACCGTGAACCGGCGCTCGATGGCCCGCCTCGCCCGGTTCGGCTCGGGCTGGATCCCTTGGGGCCCCGATGCGGCCGACATGGCGTCGGGCATTGCCAAGATGCGCGAGGCGGTGACCGCGGCGGGCCGGGACCCGGCCGGAATCGAGATAACTGGGGGGCTGCGAGTGGAGCGCGACGATGGCGGCGGTCCTCAGATCGCGCCCACAATGGCTGCGGTGCCCGGCCTGATCGAAGTCGGCGTGACCGACTTCCGGATCGGCCTGCAGCCGCCCGAGGGCATTGAGCCGGCTGCGGAGTACCTGGCACCCTGGGTGGAGGCCTTCGAGACCGCGGCCGGAGCGTGAACAGCGTGCGCAGCGGTCCCCGCAACCCGTTCCTGGCCGACAGCGGCAACGCCATGGCCCACGGCCGCTGCGACCAGCAGGACAACACTCCCGGACGCGGTCCCGAGGGGCCGACGGAGGTGCTGGGCCGCGATGACATCCAGTACACGCCGCGGGGCCCGGGCCACTTCGGCGGGGTGATATCAGGACGCTATCCCGACGGGCGCAGAGTGATCTGGTCCAACGGCCGGCAGACCATCGCCAAGCTCGACTACGACACCCTCGAAGTTCTCGCCACCCTGCCCACCGGCACCGAGCCCGTCACCGAGCAGGCCGAACTCGACGTCTTGGAGGCAGGTCTCGACGACCTCGACGGCGACGACGCGGTGGCCCACGCCATAGGCATCGCGGTCCGGTTCATGACCGGACTCGACGGCGTGTACTCGTTGCTCGACTGCGACCACACGCTGTTCCTGGGCCGCAAGGACCACGCTGCCGCCTATGTCGAGATCGACCCATCCGATCCGGCCAGCCCCATCACCGAACGGAACCGCTGGTACCGGCCCGAGGGCATCGACGGCTACTTCGTGGGGATCAACATCACCTTCGACGGCCGGCTGGTGATGACCACGGACCACGGCTGGGTGGTGTGCCTGGCCCGCGACTTCAGCGACTACGAAGCCCTCCAGCTTCCCGGTGCCGACACCGACGCTGCGGAGCACTGTGCCCGGAGGGCCGCCGAGTACGGCCACACCGGCTACGGGTGGGTTCGCACCAGCAGCTGCACCGGCGACGACGGCGGTATCTACGTGAGTTCGGTCGACACCATCCACAAGGTGGTCTGGACGGGGGACCGGTTGTCGCTCGACCCCGCCGACGGAGCCTGGTCGGCCCGCTACCGCAACGACGGCGGCGACGGCTCGGGCACGACGCCCTCGCTGATGGGCTTCGGCCCCGACGAGGACCGATTCGTGGTCATCGGCGATGGCGACGACGTGGTCAACATCACCCTGCTGTGGCGCGACGAGATTCCCGAGGCCTGGCAGCAGCTTCCCGATGCCCCGTCGCGGCGGATCGCGGGGATGGGCCCGGCTCACATGGGCGATCCCTCACGGCCCGGGATCAAGACCGAGCAGTCGATCACCGTGTCTGGCTACGGCGCGATGACGGTCAACAACGAGCCCGCGTCGGTGCCCGACGGGTGGCCGACCACCCGGGCCCGCCTGTTCAGCTTCTTGCTGGGCCACAAACCCGCCTACACGCCCTACGGCCTGCACAAGTACGAGTGGGATCCGGTCGAGCGGCGCCTGCGGGAGGCGTGGGTCAACACCGAAGTGTCCTCGCCCAACTCGGTGCCGTTCGTGGCCGAAGAGTCGGATCTGGTGTACACGTGCGGCACCCGGGACAGCAAATGGACGATCGAGGCGCTCGACTGGACAACCGGCGCGAGCCGCTTCCACTACGTCGTCGGGGGGTCGCGCTACAACACACTCGGTGGCGGCGTAACCATCGACGACAACGGCCGCCTGCTCTACGGCACGATCTTCGGCAAGACCCGCATCCTGCGCTAGACGGCCCCAGTCCTTCGTGGGGCCCGGCTCATCCGGGGGCCATGTTGCGGAAGATCGCCTCGTAGGCGTGGTGCTCGGCGATGCGGCGGGCGATCACCGTGTTGGCCTCCGACAGCCGGATCCGGGCGCCGGAGTCGAGCCTGTCGGTGAGGGACTGCTCGAGCCGGTCGCTGAGCAGCGCCCTGAGCCTCGGGTCGAGGTCCTCGTCGAGGAGGTCTTCGAAGCGGGGGCCGAGCACGTCGTCGAGCACGTAGGCGACGGACTCGTCGACATCGAGGTCGCGGTCGAGTGCTCCGCTGGCCTGTTTGGCGCCCTCGTACGCCGCATAGTTGGCCGCGGTGCCCTTCATGGCCAACCGCCCAGCCTCCTTGCTCGCCGCCTTGGTGCCGCTCTTGCGGGCCGCGGCCGTGACCCTGTCCACCACCTTCATGGCCCCGCGCAATCCCGACGATGACAGCCCCGGCAGCGGGACCAGGCCCAGAGCGAACAGCGCGGCAGTGTCGAAGTCACCGTGCAGCGTGTAGTAGATCGACCTGGCTCCGTCGATGATGTCGCCGATCACAGGCACGAACGACAGGATGTCGAGCACGCCGCCCATACCGATGCCACCGCCCGTGGTGTGGTGGGCGCGGTCGTCGAGTGCCTGGCGCACCGCGTCCGCCTCATCCGCGGTGAGGTTGTAGTCGCTCATGAAGGCCTTGAAGTCGCTCCTGCTGATGAAGCCGTCGGGCGTCCCGCTGCCGGCCGCGTCGATAGTGGAGGCGTGGGGCAGCAGCGCCGACCACGCCGCGGTCTTGTCCAGGAAGGCGTCGATGTCGTCGCGGCTCATGAGGCCGTCCCGGTCGTCGGGATCGAACGCGAACTCGCCCTCGTGCACCCGGCTGAGGTAGTCGTCGTTGTGTTTGGCCGTCTCGACCTGATCGAAGAAGAGGTCGTGGTCCAGAAGCCAGCCCGCGGCCACAGCGGTGGTCGAGTCGGCGGAATTGACCGCCCACCGCAGGTCGCGGCGAGACAGCAGGCCGTCGGCTCGGTCCGGGTTGCCGCGCGACTCGATCATCGTGAAGTGCTCCCGGATCCGTTCCAGCGCGCCCAACCCCTCGTTCATCTCCGGTCCTCCGGCCAGCACCAGGCGAGTGCGCTCCTGCAGGTCCAGGGCGCTGTCCCGAAGCTCGTCGGCCACCCGGCGGGCGCCGCCGGGGACGTCGGGGAGAGGGCTGCCCAACAGCGACGCCGCCTCCGCCAGCGGCCCCATCAGCGCCTGGGCGTCCCAGTCGACATCGTCGGCCGCCGTCTCCATCCGCTGGCGAAGCTCCGTCGCCCGGGCGGTGTCCAGAGCCATCAGGTCTGCCATAAAAAATCATGTAATCACATGTAGATTGCAACCGCAACCTGTGGATGAGCAATTTCGCTCGGTTCGGGGCAGGCTGGGGTCGTGAGCACCGGTCAGGTGTCTGATTTCTTCGCGGTGCTGGCGCTGGGGTCGCTGGTCATCGGCTGCTGGAGCGGGGTGGCCGCGCTGGCTCCGGGGACCGGGGCCCGCGCTGCCCAGCTGCGGCCGGTGCTGCTGCCGCTGGCGCTGGCGATCGCGGCGGTGTCGACCGCTGGGAGCCTCTATTACTCCGAGGTCGCCGGATACCCGCCCTGCGAGATGTGCTGGTACCAGCGGATCTGCATGTACGCGCTCGTGCCGGTGCTGGCGGTCGCTCTGGTCCGGCGCGACCGGTGGGGCGGCTGGTACGTGTTGCCTCTGGCGCTGGCCGGCCTCGGGTTGTCGGTGTACCACTACCAGTTGCAGCTGTCTCCCGATCAGGGCTCCACCTGCGACGCATCGGCACCCTGCACCTACCAGTGGGTGGACAGTCTCGGCTTCATTTCGATCCCGTTCATGGCCGGCTGCGGTTTCGTCGGGGTCGCAGGCCTGGCGTTTCTCTCGATACGGTCGGGCCGATGAGCAACCGGCCCAAGGTCCACAAGTCCCGTAGCGGTTCCCGACCGTCCGGCGGCGATGCCGCCGGCTCGAATCCGATGCTGAAGTGGATCGTCATCGGGGTTGTAGTGCTGGTTGCGGTAGCGGTGGGAGTGGCGCTGCTTGCCGGCAGGGATGCGGAGCAGCAGGCGCAGACCGACGTGGCCCAGGTCTCCGACGTCAGCATCGAGGGCGCGCCCCTGCCGCGGTTCGAAGGCGAGGAGCCCGATCCCGCGATGGAGAGGCGGGCCCCCGCTTTCGCGGCCACAACCTTCGACGGCACCGAGGTGAGTGTGCTGCCCGGTGACGGCACGGCCAAGGTGATCGGCTTCTTCGCCCACTGGTGCCCGCACTGCCAGCGGGAGGTGCCCCGGATCGTCGACTGGCTGGCCAACAACCGATTGCCTGCCGGAGTCGAAGTGATCGCGGTCAGCACCGCGGTGGATCCCGGCAGCCCCAACTACCCGCCCTCCGCCTGGTTCGAGGAAGAGCAATGGCCCGCGGTGGTCGTGCGGGACTCCGCGGAGAACGAGATCGGCGACGCCTACGGCCTGAGGGGCTTCCCTTACACCGTTGGGCTCGATGCGGACGGCAGGGTCGTGGCCCGGGTCGCCGGAGAGCTCAATGACGACGCCTGGGAGTTCCTGGTCGATTTCGTCGCGCCTGGCGCCGGCTGAAGCCGACGCAACAACCCGGCGCCGACGAGGCTCGTCGTAGTCTGTGGCGATGACCGGCGAGCGCCTGCGGTACCTGTGCGACCGCCTACAGGAGTTCGGCGGAGCGTCGGTGTTCGCGGAGATGTCGGCGCTGGCGGTGCGCACCGGCGCCGTCAATCTCGGCCAGGGCTTTCCCGACACCGACGGGCCGGCCGCGGTGGCCGCGGCCGCCATCGAGGCCATCCGGGGCGACTTCAACCAGTACCCGCCCGGCATCGGCCACCGGGTGCTTCGCCAAGCCGTCGCCGAGCACCAGAGGAGGTTCTGGGGTCTGGAGTTCGACCCCGACACCGAGGTGCTGATCACCGCGGGCGCCACCGAGGCCATCACCGCCGCGGTCCTGGCCCTGGCCGGCCCCGGCGACGAGGTGGTGACCTTCGAGCCCTACTTCGACATCTACCCGGCCGACATATCAATGGCCGGCGCCGAGCGGCGGCTGGTGCAGCTGCGGCCGCCGTCCTACACGTTCGACCCCGACGAGCTGGCCGCGGCGTTCGGACCCCGCACCCGGGTCCTGCTGCTCAACTCCCCGCACAACCCCACCGGCAAGGTGTTCAGTGTCACCGAACTCGATGTCATCGCCCGGCTGTGCGTGGAGCACGATGTCATCGCGGTGACCGACGAGGTGTACGAGCACCTGATCTTCGATGACAACGCCCATGTGCCGCTGGCCACCCGCCCCGGCATGGCCGATCGCACCGTCACCATCTCGTCGGGGGGCAAGACGCTCTCATTCACCGGATGGAAGATCGGCTGGGTGTGCGCCCGCCCGGAACTGGTGCGGGCGGTGCAGGCGGCCAAGCAGCTGCTCACCTACGTCAGCGGCGGGCCGTTCCAGCCCGCGGTGGCGGTCGGGCTGCGCCTCGGCGACGAGTTCTTCGAAGGCCTGGCTGCCGACCTGCAGGCCCGGCGCGACCTGCTGTGCGCGGGTCTGACCGAGGCCGGCTTCGAGCCGGTCGTGCCCCAGGGCACCTACTACATCACCGCCGACATCCGCCCCCTTGGCGCGACCGACGGCCTGGACTTCTGCCGAGCCCTGCCCGAGCGCTGCGGGGTGGTGGCCGTGCCCGTCCAGGTGCTGTGCGACGACAAGGAGATGGGCGCGCCCTTCGTGCGCTTCGCGGCATGCAAGCGCCCCGCGGTGCTGGAGCAGGCCGTGGAGCGCCTCGCCATGCTGGCCGGCGGTCGGATCTAGGGCGGATCCGATCTAGGCGGACGGCGCGAAGCGTTCGCGCAGCTCGCGCTTGAGGAACTTGCCGTTGGCGTTGCGAGGCAGGGGCTCGTCGAGGAACCACACGCGGCGGGGATGCTTGAAGCGGGCCAGGCGGCCCTCAAGATGGGCGATCAGGCCTGCCTCGTCGAGCTGAGCGCCTCCGGCGAGCACCACTGCGGCCGCCACCTCTTCTCCCAGGCGCTCGTCGGGCAGGCCGAACACAGCTACCTCGGCGATCTGGTCCAACTCGTAAAGCGCCTCCTCCACCTCCGAGCAGTGAATGTTCTCACCGCCCCGGATCACGACGTCCTTGATCCGGTCCTTGATGTAGATCCACCCGTCGGCGTCGATCTCGGCGATGTCGCCGGTGCGGAACCAACCATCGACGATGGCCTCCGCGGTGGCGTCGGGCCGGTTCAAGTAGCCCTTCATCACGTTGGGACCCCGCAGCAGCAGCTCTCCGCGTTGGCTCGGATCGAGCGTCGCGCCGTTCTCGTCGACGATCTTGGCCTCCATGCAGGGCACCAGCGGTCCGACCGACGACGGATTGGCCACATAGAACTCGTTGCTGATGGCGGTGGCGACGCCGGCCGTCTCGGTCAGCCCGTAGCCGACGCCGGGCCGGCCCTCGGACAGCCCGTCGTCGATCCGGCGCACCAGGTCGGTGGGGATGGCCGCGCCGCCGCCGCCCATCGAGCGCAGCGACGACGTGTCGGTGCTCCCCCAGTCGGGATGCTGCAGCATCTCCCGGGACATGCTGGGCACGCCGGTGAAGACGGTGACACTCTCCCGCTCGATCAGCCGGAGGGCCTCTCCGGCGTCCCAGCGGTACATCAGCACCAGACAGCCGCCCGCGATCGTGACCGTGTGCAGCACGCAGTTGCATCCGGTCACATGGAACAGCGGCACCGGCAGCAGGGCCACTAGGGCCGGAGCCTCGGGAGCGGGACTGCCGGCGCCGGAGCGGGCGATGCGGCTGGCCCGGGCCGCGTCGCCGCAGGCGGTCAGGAAGATCATGTTCATCAGGTTGTGCACCACCGCCCGGTGGGTGAGCTGGGCACCCTTGGGGAACCCGGTCGTGCCCGATGTGTAGAAGATCAGAGCATCGTCGTCGGGGTCGATGCCGGCATCGGGGAGCGCGTCAGGCGCACTCGAGGGGTCCGCGACCGCGTCCCACCGCACGGCTGACGCCGGCAGCTCGCCGTCGTGACGGGCGACGATGAGCGGCATTTCGCGGTGGGCCGATCCCAGTCGCTCCAATCGCTCGCCGTCGGTGATCAGCACAACCGGCTCGGAGTCGTTCAGCGCGAACTCCATCTCCGGTGTCGTCCACCAGGAGTTCATCCCCACCGCGGCGGCGCCCACAGAAAGGATGGCCCAGTGGGACAGCACCCACTCGGGGTAGTTCCGCATCGCGATCGCCACCCGCGTGCCGGGCCCGGCGCCGTAGGTGCTGCGGAGATGATGGGCGAGCGCTCGCACCCGGCCGTGGGCGTCGGCGTAGCTGTAGCGCTCGTCGCCGTACACGAGGTAGTCCTTCTCGCCGTGCGGCGCGGACATTTCCCATACCGCTCGCATGTCCGCCATGGCGTTGTCGTAGACCCGCACCGGCGCGCCGTGGATGTCATGCACGGTCCAGCCGAAGGGAGCGCCCGGAGCGGTCAGTGATGCAAGGGCCGCATTGAAGTCGACGACGAGCTCGGAGGCGCTCGGTTCAACCGTCACGGTGAACGATCCTACGGCCGGGGACCGGCCACAGGAGCGCCCGCACGGGCCGCCGGTCGTTCTGGGCTGCCGGTCGTTCTGGGCTGCCGGTCGTTCTGGGCTGCCGGTCGTTCTGGGTCGCCGGTCGTTCTGGGCTGCCGGTCGTTCTGGGTCGCCGGTCGTTCTGGGCTGCCGGTCGTTCTTGACGCAGTTGTACCCGCATATGGCGCTCAACTGCGTCAAGTTCCTCTGTCAGTCCCGCCGGTCTGCTCCGGTCGTACCCTCGGGGCGTGACGGAGATCCTGAGAGTCGGCAGCGAGGTTGCGAACGCGCTGGCCTCAGGCCGACCGGTAGTGGCGTTGGAGTCGACGATATTCTCGCAACTTGGCCTGCCCGGGCCGGCCAACCGCGAGTGCTTCCAACTCGTCGGGGCCGCAGTTCGCGCCGGGGGCGCCGTGCCGGCACTGTGCGGCGTTCTCGACGGCCGGGCTGTGGTCGGTGCGGACCGGCGTCAAGCCGAGCGGCTGTTCGGCGGCTCTGTGAAGCTCGGGGCCCGCGATCTGGGACCGGCAGTGGCCGATGGTCTCGAAGTGGGGGTGACCACGGTGTCGGCCACGGTGACGCTGGCCGCCGCCGCCGGCATCGAAGTGTTCGCCACCGGCGGGATCGGCGGGGTGCACCGGGGCGCGGACCGCAGCGGCGACGTCAGCGCCGATCTGGAGGCCATGGCCCGCCACCGGATGGTGGTGGTGTCCTCGGGGGTCAAGTCGTTCCTCGACGTGTCCCTGACGTTCGAGCGACTTGAGACCCTCGGTGTCGCGGTGCTGGGCTGGCGCACCGACCGCTTCCCGGCCTTCTATGTGCGTGATGGCGGCCGGGAGTTGACCAGCACTGTTCACGACGGACACGAGGTCGCGGCCGCTTTCCGAGCCGCCGGCGCGCTTGGCCACCCAGGAGGGGTTCTCGTGGCCAACCCGATTCCCGCTTCGGCGGAGCTCGATTCTGCACAAGTCAGCAAAGCAGTCGAGGTCGCCGAGGCTGCAGCCCACCGCGACGGCGTGTCGGGCGGTGATGTGACCCCGGCCGTCCTGACCGCTCTGGTGGAGGCCACCGGCGGGGCGGCCGTTCAGGCCAACATCGCGCTGGCCGAGTCCAATGCAGCCGTGGCTGCCGAGATCGCGGTCGCGCTGGCCCAAGACCTCGCCTCTGCAAAGGGAGCCGGCCCATGAGCGACGAGCTGTTGTTGCGGATCGTCACCGACCCGGACGTGATCGCCGATCCGTACCCGCTGTTGCGGGAGCTGCGGGAGACATCGCCGGTGCATAAGACCGGGTTCTCCGATTTCTGGGTCCTCACCCGCTATGAGGACTGCAGGGCCGCGCTGCGCGATCAGCGGCTGGGTAGTCCCGAGCCCGGCGAAGAGGCGCCCTCGCTGCTGGCGTCGTCCCGAGCGCGCCGGCCCGACGGTCCCCGCTCACTGCTGTTCCTGAACCCGCCCGACCACACCCGGATCCGATCGCTGGTGAGCCGGGCGTTCACCCCGCGGCGGGTGGAGCGGCTGCGGCCGACGGTCGCGGCCATGACCGAGGAGTTGCTCGATCCGGTGGCTGAGGCGGGGGAGTGCGATCTGATCGACGCGCTCGCCTTTCCGCTGCCCGCCAACGTGATAAGCGAACTGGTCGGGATCCCGGCCGGCGACCGCGACTGGCTGAGACCGCTGGTGTCGGACCTGGCGGCCACGCTCGAGCCGACCCGGCAGCCCGGGGAGCAAGAGCGGGCCGTGGCGTCGGGAGCAAAGATGAACGAGTACCTCGACGACCTGATCCGCTGCCGCCGGACCGAGCCGTCCGACGATCTGTTGTCGGGGCTGATCGCGGCCAGCGACGGCGAGGACCGCCTCACCCAGGCGGAGGTGGCGGTCACGGTGTCGCTCATCTACGCAGCCGGCTTCGAGACCACCATGAACCTGATCGGCAACATGGTCCACACGCTGCTGCGCCATCCCGACCAGCTGGCCCGGCTGCGGGCCGACCGCTCGCTCGTGCCGTCCGCGGTGGACGAGGTGCTGCGGTTCGAGCCACCCGTGCAGATCGATGGCCGTTACGTCCGAGCCGACACCGAGATCGGCGGGCACACCATCCCCCAGGGTCACGGTGTGCTGACGCTGCTGGGAGCGGCCAACCGCGATCCGGCTGCGGTGGACGACCCGGACCGGTTCGATGTGGGGCGAAGCGAAGTGCCGATGCTGTCGTTCGGATCAGGCATCCACTACTGCCTGGGCGCGGCCCTGGCCCGTCTGGAGGGCCAGGTGGTCCTGCAGGCGCTGCTTGACCGGTTCGGTACATGGACTTCCCTCGACGACAATCCGCCCTGGAAGCGGAGGCTCACCCTCAGAGGTCTGGCCAGCCTGCCCGTGGCGTTCGCGTAGGGGTGCGGCTCGCCAGGGGCGAGCCTCGGCGGGCTGGGCTCAGTAGCCCTTCCACTGAGGCGGGCGGCGCTCCTGGAAGGCGGCCACCCCTTCGGCGGCGTCGTCGGTGCCAGCGTTGAGTTCCACCGCCACCGCCTCGTCGTGGGCCATGGAGGCCCGGTCGGCGTCCAGGCTGCGATTGACCAGCCACTTGGTCAACGCAAACGACCGGCTCGGGCCGGTGGCCAGGCGCGCGGCCCACTCGGCCGCGGCCGGCTGCACCTCATCGTGGGGCACCACCCGGTTGACGAGGCCGAACTCGTGGGCGGTGTCGGCTGGTAGATCCTCGGCCAGCAGGAACAACTCCATGGTGCGGCGCACGCCGATGATGCGGGGCAGCAACCATGCGCCCAGCGCGTCGGGCACAAGGCCCCGGCGAGCGAACACTTCCACGAACTTGGCCCGGTCGCCGGCGATGACCAGGTCGCAGGCCAGCGCCAGGTGCGCACCCATGCCGGCCGCAGTGCCGTTGACCGCCGCGATCACCGGCACGTCGCAATCCAGCAAGGAAGCGAACAGCGAGTGCTGGCCGTCGAGCATCATCCGGCGGGCGTCGCCGACGATCCGCTCGGGCACCTCGGGGGCCCGGTCGGCGTCAGCGTAGGAGTGGCGCAGATCGGCGCCGGTGCAGAAGAACCGATCGCCAGCGCCGGTGATCACCGCGGCGCGGGCCCGGTGGCTGGTGTTGAGCCCGTTGAGGATGTCGCGCACCCGGTCGCGGCACGGCGGGGTCAGGGCATTGCCGGCCTCGGGCCGGTCGATGGTGATCCAAGCCACCCGGTCGCGGTACTCGAGCCGGACCTGCTCGTTGAGGGGTCGCTCGGCGCTCACAATCGGCCAAACTACCTCCCATGAACGACACCGACGCGACCGCGGGTGCCTCGCAGCGCTCCGAGACTGGCCAGCACCATGGCTAACACCGACTCTCTGGGCTTGTGGGCCATAGCCGAGGCCGATCCTGACTTCCTGGCTGTAGTCGATCCCGAGCACAATCAGCTGACCTACGCCGAGTTGGCCGCTCTCACCAACCGGATCTCGCGAGGCCTTCGAGCGGCCGGACTCAGCAAGGGCGACCAGGTGACGACACTGCTGCCCAACTGCTTCGAGCAGCTCGCGCTATGTCTGGCCGCCTACCAGAGCGGCCTGTACGTGACCACCATCAACTGGCATTTCGTGGGCGCGGAGATCAACTACATCGTCAACGACGCCGAGACCAAGGCGTTCATCGTGCACGAGCGCTTCGGTGATGAGGCTGTGAAGGCGCTCGACGGCTGCGTCACCGATGAGCAAGACCGCTTCTGCGTCGGCGGCCCGGTGGAGGGATTCCGCCCCTTCGGCGAGCTCACCGCGGGCCACAGCGGCGCGCGGCCCCATCCCGAGGATCTGGCCACCGGGTCGTTCATGTTCTACACCTCGGGAACCACCGGCCGGCCCAAGGGCGTGCGGCGGGCGCTGGACCCGCGGGCGCCCGACGAGGCCGCGTCGACCTCGGGCATGCTGCTGATGCTGTTCGGCTCCAAGCCCCACGACGGCAACGTGCAGATCACCCAGGCGCCGCTGTACCACACCGCGGTCAACAACTGGACCACGATGTCGCTGCACATGGGCCACACCGTGGTGCTGATGGACCGCTGGACCGCGGAAGGGGCGCTGGAGCGCATAGAGCGATACCGGGTGACCAGCTCGCACATGGTGCCCACCATGTTCAACCGGCTGCTGCAGCTACCCGACGAGGTGCGCTCCCGCCACGACGTGTCGTCGCTGCGCTCGATGGTGCACGCCGCCGCGCCGTGCCCGGTCGAGACCAAGCGGCGCATGATCGAGTGGTGGGGCGACTCCATCTGGGAGTACTACGCGGCCACCGAGGGCGGCGGCACCGTGGTCTCGGCCGCGGAGTGGATGCAGCGGCCCGGCACGGTCGGCAAGGCTTGGCCCCGCTGCGAGGTGATCGTGGTCGACGACGACGGCAACGACCTGCCGCCGGGGGAGTCGGGCACGGTGTACATGAAGATGCCGGGCGCGGTCTTCGAGTACAAGGGCGACGAGGCCAAGACCGCGGCCAGCCGCCTGCGGGACTTCTTCACCGTCGGAGACATCGGCTATCTCGACTCCGACGGCTACCTGTTCCTCAACGACCGGGCCAACGACATGATCATCGTCGGCGGCGTGAACGTCTACCCCGCGGAGATCGAGGGCGAGCTGGTGCAGCATCCCGCGGTTGGCGACGCGGCCGTGTTCGGTGTGCCCAACCCCGACACCGGCGAGGAGATCAAGGCGGTCGTCGAGCTGCGTGACGGGTGGGAGCCTGGCGACGGCACCACCGAGACCATCCTGGGGTGGCTCAGGGATCGGCTCGGCCGCCAGAAGCTGCCCCGCTCCGTCGACTACACCACAGAGATGCCCCGCGACCCCAACGGCAAGCTCTACAAGCGCAAACTGCGAGACCCCTACTGGGAGGGCCACGAGCGAGCCATCTGAGCCCGGTCGGGGAGACCGACCCACACGGGCAGGAACGACATGCTGTGAGGGCTGGCCAGGAGCGAGCCATCTGAGCCCAGCGGCGACCCGGCCGTGGGCGGTTGCCGTCGCCCGACCGTCCGGTCGGCCGACTGGGGCGTGATACTTGGGGCATGACAGACGCCAACACCATCTCCGACGCCGAGGTATCAAGGGCGCACCGCTCGCTCGGGCTGACCGCCGCCGTCGCCGACGCGGAGGCCTACGCCAACACCGTCGAACGCTTCCGGGCCCGGCGCATCGCCTTGCCGACCTTCGCGGAGCTACGCGACCCGTCCAACATCCCGGCGGCCCGCCTGGCCGCGCTGGCCGGGGTGGACCGCAACGAGCCCGACGCCGCCAACCTGTTCCGGGTCCACTGGTTCGGGCACCTCGACGGGAGCGGTCCCCACCCCGTTCCCGACTACGTGGAACTGCCGCCGGAGATGACAGGCGTCGACGCCCGCATTCTGCTGGCCCTCGGCAATCGCTTCCCCATGATCCGGGCCCACAAGGTGCTGGCCGCCTACGCCTGTCTGGCCCCCAGGCTGGTATCCGGCCAGTTCGATCCCACCCGGCACCGGGCGGTGTGGCCCTCCACCGGCAACTACGCCCGGGGCGGTGTCGCCATCAGCCGCATCATGGACTGCCGGGGAGTGGCCGTGCTCCCCGCGGGCATGAGCAAGGCCCGATTCGACTGGCTGGAGCAGTGGACGCTAGATCCGGCCAACGACATCGTGCGCACGCCCGGCACCGAGTCCAACGTCAAGGAGATCTACGACGCCTGCAACGAGATGGCCCTCGACCCCGGCAACGTGATCGTCAACCAGTTCTCGGAGTTCTCCAATCACCTGGGCCACTACAGCGTGACCGGGGCGGCCCTGGAGCGGCTCTACGAGCACGTGGCCGCCGACCGGCCCGGCTCGAGGTTGGCCGCCTTCGTGTCGGCGTCGGGCTCGGCCGGCACCCTGGGTGCGGGCGACTACCTCAAGGACCGTCACGGCTGCCGGATCGTGGCAGCCGAGGCGTTGGAGTGCCCGACCCTGCTGGAGAACGGCTACGGCGAGCACAACATTCAGGGCATCGGCGACAAGCACGTGCCGCTGATCCACAACGTGATGAACACCGACGACATCGTGGCCGTCAGCGACGTGTGCACCGACTCGCTCGACGTGCTGTTCAACACCCCGGCCGGCCGCGACCATCTGGTGGACCGGGCCGGGCTCGATACCGGCATGGTGGGGCTGCTGACCCACATGGGCTACTCGTCATCGTGCAACGCACTGGCCGCCATCGCGGTGGCCAAGGCCCACGACATGGGTCGCGACGATGTGATCGTGACCGTGGCCACCGACGGCTCCGAGCTGTACGACGCCGAGCGGGAGGCCTACATCGGCCGTCACTACCGGGGCGGCTACGACGACGTGGCCGCGGCGTCGACGTTCGGGCAGGGGCTCATTGACAGTGCCGGCGGCGAGGTGCGCCATCTGGCCTGCTCGGAGTTGGAGCGGCGGCGGATCTTCAACCTGGGCTACTTCACCTGGGTCGAGCAGCAGGGCACCGCCTTCGAGGACTTCGTGGCCCGGCGCGACCAGCGGTTCTGGGACGGGATGCGGCACTTCGTAGACGACTGGGACGAGATGATCGTCGAATTCAACGGCCGCACCGGCGCCCGTGACGACGACTGAGCGGTCCTGGTGGCAGACATGGCGTCGACGTTCGAGGGCTATGCCGAGCGGCTTGAGGCGCGCCGGCTCGGGCCGGAAGGCGCTGCGGCCTCGGATGCGGTGGCGACCACGATCCGCGAGCTGGACGCAGCCGTCGCCGAGGTGGAGGGACACGGCTTCGAACCCACGCCGTTCGCTCCGGCTCCCGAGCTGGCCGAGGCGGTCGGGATTCGTGACGCAGAACTGTGGGTCAAGGACGAGACGGGCAACGTGTCCGGCTCGCACAAGGCCCGCCACCTGTTCGGGGTCGCCTTGGCCCACCGGCTGGCAGCCCCCGAAGCCGGAGACGACAAGCCCCCGTACGCCATCGCCAGCTGCGGCAACGCCGCGCTGGCCGCCGCAGTGGTGGCCCGGGCCGTGGGCCGGCCGATCGACGTGTTCGTGCCGACGTGGGCCAACGAAGCAGTGGTGGCCCGCATCACCGAGTTGGGCGGGCGGGTAGTGCACTGCGAGCGCGAGCCGGGCGTGCCCGGCGACCCCGCCCACCACGCCATGCTGGCTGCCATCGAAACCGGGGCGGTGCCGTTCTCGTGCCAGGGGACCGAGACCCCGGCCACCATCGACGGCGGCCGGACCCTGGCCTGGGAGATGGTCGACTCCCTGGTCGAGCACGACGGCGGGCGACCGGCCCGCCTCGACCGCCTGTTCGTTCAGGTGGGAGGGGGCGCGCTGGCCACCGCGGTAGTCACTGGGCTGGTCGCCGCGGTCGAACGGGGCGATCTGGTTCGCATGCCCGTGATCCATGCCGTGCAGCCGCAGGGCAACCACCCTCTGGTGCGGGCCTGGGACACCCTGATGCTGGAGTTGCGGACCCAGGAGCGCGCTGGCGGCGGGCGTGACCGTGACTACTTCCGCGACCGGATTCTCTTCGCCCAAGCAGCTACTCAGGGCACCATGGACAATCGCCTGCGGGCCAAGATTGCCGAGGAAATGCAACCAATGAGTGACGGTCGGATGCGGGAGTTGATGCGCCGGCTGAGCGACGATCCGGCGCGCTATATGCGGATGTGGGAGCATGAGCCGGTGTCGTACGCCTCAGGGATCCTCGACGACATAACCCATGACTGGATCGACATAGTCGAAGCGATGCTGTCGTCAGGGGGCTGGCCCCTCGTCGCCTCCGAGGACGACTTCCGGCAGGCCCACCGCCTCGCCCACCGCCACACCGGCATCGACGTCTGCCCCACCGGGGCGGCGGGCCTCGGCGGCCTGCTGGCCCTGACCGCGGCTAGCGACGGCTCCGGGGCCACGGGCGTGTCGCCGGCCGAGCGAGTGGCCGTGCTGTTCACTGGGCGAATGCGCCCCGGCGACCCCAACCCGCTAGAGGCCGAGCGGTCAGCCGACGGAGACTAGCCGGACGGTGGCCGCAGTGGGGGAGAACCAGCAGGACGCGGGCGAGTCGAGACGATTCGCGATCGATCACAAGGCGCTCGAGTCGATAGACGCCTTACTGGGCGAGCGGCACCGCCACACCGTCGACGTGTTAGTTCTGACGCTGCTGGCGGGGCGCCAGATCGAGGCGTGGCTGGCGGAGACCCTGGCCGCCCGCCAGGTCGACACCTCCGGCTACTTTGCTCTCAGCGCCCTATGGCTGGCCGGTCCGCCGCACCGCATGACCGCGGGCGAGCTGGCCCGGCGGATAGTGCAGACGTCGGGCGGCGCCACCAAGACGACGCAGCGCCTGGTCGGCAGGGGGCTGGTGCGCAGAGTGGCCGACCCTGACGACGGTCGCCGCAGCCTCCTGGAACTGACCCCCGAGGGGTTGAGCTTCACCCGAGAAACGCTGGACCAGTTGCTCGACGCTTTTGACACCGACATCGGCGCGCTCGACGAGGCCGAGCGCGAGGGCGTGGCCGCAGCAGTGCAGCGCCTTGTCGTCGAGCTGAACGAGCGGCTCAGCCGCTGAGGCCGCCGGCGGCCGCCCTCGCCTCGTCCACGGCGGCCCGCAGGTCGGGGAGTTCGGCCTCGACCGCCCCGTCCCGGTCGAGGAACACGAACACCATGCGGGCCACCGGCTCGCCGGTGACTGCCTCCAGAGCGGCCGCGTAGGCCGCGCCCTGGAGCCGGTAGCGGGCCAGCTTGGCGTCGATGCCGTCATCTCCGGCGACGGTGTCGGTCTTCCAGTCGACGACCACCAGCCCGTCGGGGCCGCGGTAGGTCAAGTCGATGTAGCCCTCCAGGAGCCGGTCTCCGAAGGGAGCGGCCACGAACAGCTCCCGCCAATGCTCGGCCGCGGCCGCCTCGCGGGCGACATCGGTGCCGAGCGCGGCCCGGGCCAGTCCGGCCACGGCCCGGAGCCGGCCGCTCACACCCTCGGCGGCAGCCTGGCGGGCGGCGAGCGCTTCGAGGCCTCTTCCCGAGGCCAGGTCCACGTCCTGCAGCACGCCGTGCACCGCTCGCCCGATGGCGGTGCCGAAGCGTCCCTTGCTCCAAGGGGGTGGCTCCGCGTCGTCGCGGTCCTTGTCCAAGCCCGCATCGGCAGTGGTGGATGCACTGTCGGCGCTGGCGAGGCTGGTGGCCGACACCGCTACCGGAGCGGCGGCAGCTTCCAAGCTGCGCTGCCGCTCCTGCTCCCACTCGTGCCGATCAGGCAGCGGCTCTCGCTCGGTGCCGGGTTGCTGTGCGGCTGAGACGGGGGCGGATTCCTGCTCCGCCCGGTCGAACAGAGCCGAGCCGTCGGTGGCTCCCGCCTCTGCGGCACCGGCGTCGGCCAGTGCCCATGCCGCGGAGTTCTCCTTGGTGCCGTTGGCGCTCGGGACTCGGCGATGCAGGCTCACGACCAGGTGGTCGCGGGCCCGGGTGCAGGCCACATAGAGCAGCCGGCGGCGTTCATGGGCGTCCATCTGCTCGTCGATCGGCTTCCAGGCCTCATAGTTCTCCGACTCGACCCCGCCCCTCAGCTTCACTACGGGCGCTCCACCAAAGCCGAAGGCGACGGTCGGCCCCCGGCTGGGCTGTTCCAGCCTGGTGGTCATGCCCGACAGCACGACTATCGGGAACTCGAGGCCCTTGGCCGCGTGCACCGTGAGAATGCGCACGCTGTCGTCGTCTGTTTCGGGCAGCACCGCCTCGGTAACCCGAGCGTTGTCGGCTCCCTGCAACCGGGCCCATTCCAAGTAGCTGCGCAGGTTGCTGCCTCCCGCGTCGGCCCAGGCCCGAGCTTGGTCGATCACGAACCGCAGGCGGCGCCACACATCGCGGGGCCGGCCGGCAGCCACCGCGGTCTCGAATGCCCCCCGCTCACGGACCAGCCGGTCGATCAGGGCCGGCGGGTTTGTCCAGCGCTTCGCCCGGTGCAGCTCAGCGAGATGGGCGATCCCCTCGGCCACGGGATGGTCGGCCGGGCAGGAATCGGGTTGGGAGCGGATGAGCGAGAAACGGCCCCGGCAGGCGATGCGCCAGTGGGCCAGATCGTCGTCGCCGCAGCCATACAGCGAGGACCGCAGGGCGGCGACCAGAGCCAGTTCGTCCGTCGGATCGGCCACAGCCTGAAGGGCGTTGAGCACATCGCGGACCTCGCGGGTGTTGTACACGAGCGACGAAGCCTCGGCCCGGTAGGGGATAGACATCGCCTCCAGCGCGTCCTCGAGGTCGCTCAGGCTGGTCCGGGACGGGATCAGTATGGCTATGTCGCCCAGGCGCGCCGGGCGAGTGGATGGCTCTGCCGGTGAGCCCTCGTCGACCAACCATCGGTCTCGCAGGACCCCGGCCACCGCTTGTGCCACCGAGGCGGCCTCCCGGCGACGCAGTTCTTGGGCATAGGACCGCCCCGGGATCTGGACGGGCTCCAGACCGAGAACGGTCACCGGCGGTCCCTGCGGCACCGGCTTGCGGACTGCGTCGAGGGGCTGGTACTCGGGCTGGCTGCCCGGTGACCACTGGATCATCTCGCCGAAGACCTCGTTGACCCAGTCGATGATGGGCCAGGTCGAGCGGAAGTTGGTAGCGAGACCTTCGATCCGGCCGTGCTCCCGGCGTTCGGTCCAGTCCCGGGCCTCAAGGAAGGTGGCGATGTCGGCGCCCCGGAACCGGTAGATGGACTGCTTGGGATCGCCGACGAAGAACAGACGGCCCGGATCGGGATCGGTTTCCGTCCACGGGACGCCGCCGGCGCCGGGATCGCCGCAGGCGAGCAGGGCAGCCAACTCCACCTGGATCGGGTCTGTGTCCTGGAACTCGTCGATGAGCAGGCGCTGGTAGCGCTCTCGGAGGGCGGTCCGCACGTCTGGGCCGTGGGTGGCGTGGCGAAGCAGCAGACGGGCTCGCACCAGCAGGTCGTGGAACTCGAGGCGTCCGCTGGCCCGGCGCTCCTCGGCGGAGTCGAGCGTGAAGGCGGCCAGCCGGGCCACCAGGACCTCCAGCGCAGCCTGTGCGGCCCGGTCCAGTATCTGCTCGCAGATCGAGAGCGATACGTCCGTCTGGCGGCCTCTGGCTGCGGCCAGATTCTTGAGAGCGTCCGTGGCTGCGGCCTTGTTGGCCTTGCCCTCCCCGCCGGCTCCCCAGTTGCTCTGGCGTCCGGCCGCCCCCCTTCCGGCGTCGATGGCCGATCTGAGGATCTCGATCCGCGCCACGTCGTCCTCGCAGCCGTCGAGCCGGGCCAACTCGCGCTCGACGGCTTCGATGCGGACGAACAAGGCGTCCTCGCTGCCCGCGGTGCACCTGGCCTTGATCGCTGCGAGGACTTGCAAGCCTCCCTCGATGTCGTCGATGTCGACCGGCGGCAGCGGATCGGGCTCGTGTTCGAGTCCCTCGAGGCGGTCCCAGTTCTGGTTGAGCTTCACCGCCAGAGCCCGGATTTGATCCAGCCGTACTCTCAGCATCTCGAGCCGCAGCAGCGTGGGGCCCATCTTGGGCTCGTCGAGGAGCTGGTCGAGGAATTCGCGCCAGCGGATGTCGAGCTCGATCTGGGATCCGATGTCGTCGAGCACCTCCACGCTGGGCGGCAGCCCGGCCTCCACCGGATGCTCCGACAGGATCCGCTGGGCGAAGGAGTGCAGCGTGCCAACTGCCGCGCCGTCAAGCTGAATCAGCGCCGTCTCGGCCCGCTCCTCGCCCAGCTTCTGGCGGGTCTCGACGCTCCTCAGCCGGCGGCGGATCCGGTCCCTGAGTTCGGCAGCGGCCTTCTCGGTGAACGTGATGGCCGCAATGTTCTCCATGGCCACCCCTGAACCGATGAGGGCCACGACCCGATCGACGAGGGCTCTGGTCTTGCCCGAGCCTGCACCGGCCTCGACGAAGAGGGTGCTGGCCAGATCGGAACTGATCCGGTCGCGGGCCGGCTGGTCGCTCAGTTGTGGCCCGGTCATGATCCCCCCTCGCGGTCGGGGTCGACGAGGTCGAGGTAGGGAGCGAGGGCCGGGTCCTGGTGCTTGCGCTGCCAGTCGCGCCACTGGTCCTTGGTGCCCATCCCGTCGGGTTCGCAGAAGTAACACGACACGAACGGCTTCCAGCCGGGCTCCTCGGGATGCAGCGGGAACAGCCCTGCGCCGATGCCTTCGACGACCGAGCCGACTGCTTCGAGCACCCGCGAGCGGGCATCATTGGTGGGGTAGCCGATCTCGGTGAACCGTCCTTTGGACGACACGAACCAGTAGGCGCCGTATCCGGTGACTGAGTCGGAAGCTCGCCGTAGTCTCCTAGCGGCAAGGTCATAGAGCACGAGCTGCAGCCGGCGCCCGCTCAGAGTCGGGTTGTCGAGGTCGAGCTTGTCGTACGAGTAGGTCGAGCCGGTCTTGTAGTCGATAACCACAAGACCTCCGTCGTCGGTCACATCGACCCGATCGATGGAGCCCCGCAATCTCAGCGGCCGGTCGTCGCCGATCTCGATGGCGACAGGGCCACCGGGGCTTTGGGGCATCCCGAAGCCGAGTTCGGCGGCCGCGGGACGTGATCCGTGGCTGGCTCGCTGCTCGTTGTCGAACTCCAGGAATCGGTCGAGGTCGGCGAGGATCTGGTGGCGGTCGTACGCCCAGTAGAGCCGGCGGCCCACAAGGCCCCGGTCCTCCAGACGGTCGCACTCCTCCTCCCCGAGGGCGGCCAAGCGGCCCCGCCACTTCTCGGGCCAGGGCTCCGTGGGAGCGGGCACGGCGTTGTCGTCGATGGCCTCAATCAGCCAACGCTCGAGGATCCGGTGCACGAGGCTGCCCCGCTCCAGCGGGCTGATGCGGTGATCGTCGTCGCGGTCGTCGATGGCGTCCACTCCCAGGACGTAGCGCACGAAGTAGCGGTGGGGGCAGGTGGCCCAGGCCTCCAGCCGCGACGCCGACGCCACCTGGTCGCTGCCGGTCGGGTGCGGGAGGGCCGCGTCTCTGAGGTCGCCGGCGGCGAGGTTGCCGTCGAACCGGGTGAGCCTTCGCGAGAGGCGGGCCCGGCGCAGTTCGATGCCTCTTTGCAGCTCGACACGCCGGCGAACGCTGGGAAGCGCGATCAGATCGGCTTGGGTGCTGTCGTCGGCGCGGTCGCGGCTGTCGTGCCAGTCGAGCAGGCACCTCGTGTCGTACTCGTGTGCGTGGGCTGGGAACTTGGTTCGGCGCAGCCCCGCCACGAACGACGGTACCTCTTCGGGGCTGGTGGCTTGCTCGGTGAGCCACCTGCTCGGCGACCGGTCCGAGGACCGGCGCAGATCGCCTCTGGGGTACAGCAGCAGCGCCCGCTTCGCCGCCGCCATCACGGCGAGCAGCGCCCGATGGTCTTCGCCGGACCGGTCGCCTCGTGCGGGAAGGTCACCGCCGGCGACGCGCCGCTCGCGGTCGGGCAGCAGGGCGTCGTCATTGCGACGCGCCGGGAAGGTCCCCTCGGCCATGCCGCACACCACCGCCAAGTCGAGCTCTATGCCTAGGGCCAGATCCACCGGTCCGACGAGCACGCCGGCACCGAGACGGCCATGCCGGCTGGGGGCGGTCTCCAGTTCGAGCTGCAGGGCTCTGCCGAAGGCGGCCGGTGAGGGGTTGTCGTCGGTGCCGTCGAGGTCACCGAGCCGGCTGATGGCGCTGTCCACCCGCTCGGCGAGGCCCCGCTCGTCGTCGGGCCAGCGTCGGCGCACCCGGCCCCCGAGGTACTTCTGAACGAGGCGGTGGCACCACGCGGCCAGATCGGCCCAGCTGCGGGGCGCAGGCTGGGGATTCAGGTCGAGGTGCAGTCCTTCCACGAAGGCGCGCAACTCCAGTGCTCGCTCAGCGTCGATACGGATCCGGTCGGCCCTTCGGAGCTGGTCCTCATCGTTGCTGAACCGGTCGGCCTCAGCGGTGCAGTCGGCCGCGTACCGGTCGAGTCGTTGTGTCCAACTATCGAGCCCCGACTCGACCCGGGCGGCGCGGGCGGCGCGCTCCCAGGCCGCGCTGGGAACGCCCTGCCACCGGTGGGAGTCTGTGCCGTCGCTCGAATCGTCGGGCCGCTTGATGCTCACGGGAGCCGCGGCCAGCCAGGCCATCACCGCTCGCCGGGAGAACCCGCTGTCCCGCAAGGCGAGCATGTCGAGCAGCGACCGGCCCAGCAGCGACGTCTCCACTGTCTGGGCGGTGGCACCGCAGCGCTCGATCCCGGCCGCGTCGAGCGCATCGCCAATGAGGCGGACATAGGGCGTCTCGAGTCCGTACAGGATGGCGCATCGACCCAACGGCGTGCCCGCCCGGGCTGCGTCCACCACGGCCCGCAGCGCGTGGCGCACCTCATCATCCGCGTCGGAGACGCCCAGAGCTGTCACCCGGTCCACCGGACGGTTCGGCTCGCGGCCGTTGGACGGTGCGGCGGCGTCGAGGTCGGCGCCGAGTCTCTGAAGGGAGGCTCGCACCGTTGCGTCGGCATCGTCGGCTCCGGTGGCCGCAGCGACGATCGTGGTGTCGGTCACCTGGGACACGGCCTGCAGCAAGTGCGCCTGGCTGGCGGTGACGCTCTGGGGAAGGAACACGATCACCTGGCCGAGCCGGTCCCTCACCTCCGACGGGCGGGCGCGCACCGTGGCCGCGGCCGCTCGGGCCAGTTGCTGCTCGTTGCTGAACTTCTCCTGGAGGGCCGCGGCGACCTCGCGGTGGATCCGCACCACGTCGCGGGCCCTGGGCGACTGGTGCCTCAGTGCGTCGAGTTGGCGGTCCTCGAGCTCCGACAGCTCCCGGTGCGCTCGGGCCAGGGCGCGCTCGGTGGCCGGATGCGTCTCGACTCCGCGAAAATGACCCGGTTCACGGCGCAACGCGGTGCGTACCGCGGCCGCGATGACCGCGTTCGTCACACCCCGGCGCCCCTGGGCGGCCATCTCAGCCCCTCCGAGATGCTCGGCGAGGTTGTAGGCCGTGTGGAAGGCAACCGCAGCGATCCCCTGGTGCCGTTGTGCTCGCGTCGCCCCAGTGCCCGGCGGGCCGCCAGCGCGACGTAGTGATTGGGCACAACCACGGTCACCGGCGCGAGCGGGTCGCCCCCCTTGCCCCGCACCACGGCCTCGGCGAGCGCCTCATGGGCGGGCGGGCCGTAGCCCGTGGTGATGCAGTCGATCGCCATGGATCGCACCCTACGGCAGCGGTACGACAGCGTTGGGGCGGGCGGTCGCGACCCGCCGTCAGGAGCGTCAGGAGTGGGTCGTCAGCGCCTCCGCGACCGTCGAGGGCGTGACCGCGCCGGTGGAGCGGTGCACTTCCTGGCCCTGGCGCAGGTAGATGAGTGTCGGCGTGGCTTGCACCGACCAGGCGTGGACCAGATCCTCGTTGTCCTCGACCCGGACGGCTACCACCCGCCACTCGTCTGCATGGTCCCGGGCCAACTGCTCGAGGTGGGGACGCAGCGCCCGGCACGGTTGGCACCACGCGCCCCAGAAGTCGACGACCACGCCGCGGTCCTCGGCCAGGATGACGCGGTTGAGTGCAGCGACGCCGTTGATCTCACCGATGCCGACGTCGGGATCCACCGGAGCCTCCAGCTGGGCCGGGCCTGCGCTCAGGCGATCTCTTCGGAGCGGTACTCCATCCCGGTCGGGTAGGCCGACTCGGGGCTGGAGTCCAGGTTCATGGTGATGTTGAACCGGTTGCCCCAGTTGAAGATCGAGCATGCGAACACCATCTCCACGATCTCGTCGTCGCTGAAGGTGCCCTTGAGCGTGTCGAAGAACTCGTCGGTCACGGTGTGGGGGTGGAGCGCGATGCGCTCGGCCAGCGAGACGGCCAGCGCCTCCCGCTCGGTGAGGTTGTCGCCCGGCTGGGGCTGGTGCTCGAAGAGGGCCTCTTCCTTGGGAGCCACGGCACCGCTCACGGCGGTGGTGCGTACTGTCTGTCAATAGGCGCAATCGTTGATCTGGCCAGTCTTGAGCCTCATCATCTCGTGGATGTGGGGCTCGACGGAGCCCTCGGCGAAGAACGACCCGAACACGGGGATGATGGCCTTCAGCATCTGCGGGTTGCGGCCGATGACCCCGAACATGGCGGCGTCCTCCCACCAGCCGTCACGTCCGTCGGCGAGCAGTTGGTTGACCTCGGAATCAGGGCTGTCCCCGACCCCCAAGGGCGAAATCCGTGATGCCATCAGTGGCTCCCTTCGTTCGTGGGCCCGGTTCCTATCACGGGCCCCAGTCGTCTGCCAACGGGACTCAGGGGCCGAGGCCCCGCGGCCCTGCCGGTGCTCGCGGACGCGTCAACAGAAATCGGCCTGATCCCGGGTTGTTCCAACGACTCGTGCCGGGCTTGTAGGGTTCCGAGCCGATGACCCGACGGACCTGCGATCCCAAACACCGATTGCGCTGACGGCCATGAACGAGCTGCGAGACCTCGATGTTGCCCTCGGTCGCCAGATTCGCGACCGCCGGGTCCGAGCCGGCCTGTCCTTGAAGGAACTGGCCGCCAAGTCGGATCTCTCCCCCTCGTTCCTCAGCCAACTTGAGCGGGGGCTGGCCAGACCCCGGATCACCTCGCTTCACCGGGTGGCGCGCACCTTGGGCACGACCGCTCAGGCACTGCTCTCGACGGAGGACAGCAAGCCGTACTCTCTTGTCCGGCGCAACGATCCCCGCGACGTAGACCACGACATCGACAAAGCTGCCGGCACCGCCCGATCGCTGGTGCGCGACGCCCGGTCCCTGACTGCACTGGAGTTTCGGGGAGTCCCCAGGAGCTTCGGGAGGTACTACGAGCATCCAGGCGAAGAGATCTGTCTGGTTGTCCAAGGCGTGGTCGAAAAGGAGATTGACGGGGAGATCATCGAGCTCCGCGCCGGAGACTGTGTCTGTTACGACGGGCGAGTGCCGCACCGATCCCGTCGAGTGAGTGAGGAGGAGCCCCTCGTCTACCTCATCACGGCCAGAGACGACGCTCGGGGAGGATGAACTCGACACGGGGGGCGCCACCACCCAATCGTCGCGATCCCATGCTCAGAGCCGCATTCGGGGCCGCTTGACGCTCCCAACGAGTTTGATTAGCATGAACAATAGCCCAAGAATGTTCATACAATCAAACACAATGGAGGGTTGTTGATGAGGCGATTTGCAGCATTGATCGTGCTAGTGGCACTCGTCGCGGCTGCCTGTGGTGACGACGCAGACGACGATTCCGGGCAGGCCACCGAACCTGCCGAGACCGCCGTAGCGGCGCCCGCCCCCAGCGAGGACGCGGATGCCGACGAGGAGGACACCGCCCCCAGCGAGGACGCGGATGCGGGCGAGGAGGCGCCCGCCCCGGGCGAGGAGGCGCCCGCCCCTAGCGAGGAGGGCACCGACGACGAGGCTGCAACCGATGAGCCTGTCGCCGACGCTGAACCCGCGCAAGAGCCGGACGCTCCGATGGCGCTGGACCTGTCGGGGCTGTGCCCCGATCCACTGGTCTTGCAGACGGACTGGTTCCCGTCTCCCGAGCACGGCTACGCCTATCGGCTGATCGGCGATGCCGGGGATCTCGACATCGAGAACGGCGTCTACCGCGGGCCGCTGCTCGATACTGGCATCGACTTTGAGATCCGTGCCGGCGGCCCGTATCTAGGCTTCGCGCCGGAGACCTCGACGATGCAGTTGGACGAGGGCATCCACCTCGCGTACGTGAACACCGACGAGCAGGTTTCGGCCTACGACATCGTGCCCACCGTGGCGGTGGCCGCACCCTTCGAGATCAATCCGCAGATCCTCATGTGGAACCCGGAGGTGTTCACCTTCGACAGCTTTGAGGACATCGGGGACTCCGACGCCACGGTGGTGTACTTCGCGGGCGGTGTCTACATGGACTACTTGGTGGACGCTGGCATCCTGAGCGCCGAGCAGGTGGATCCGTCCTACGACGGTGCGCCGGCCCGGTTCGTGGCGTCGGGAGGGGGCATTGTCCAGCAGGGGTTCGCCACCAGTGAGCCCTGGCTCTATGAGAACGCGATCGAGGAGTGGGGCAAGCCGGTGGACTTCCTGCTCGTCCACGACTCGGGTTACGAGGCGTACGCCCAGCCGTTGGTGGTGCGCGCCGCTGCCCTCGACGATCTCCGCCCATGCCTGGAGCTGGTGATCCCGATCTTCCAGCAGTCCGTGCTCGATCACTACGCCGATCCGGCTCCGACCAGCCAGGTGATTCTGGACATCGTGACGTCACTGGCCAGCTTCTGGGTGCTGTATCCGGGCCAGATGGAGTACTCGGCCGCCACTGCGCTCGAGCTCGGCAATGTCGGCAACGGGCCTGATGGAATCGTGGGCAACTTCGACGACGCCCGCATGGAACGGGTCGTCGCGTTGCTCAAGGATGTTCTTGACGGCGCACCGCAGGACCTCGAGGCCTCCGACATCTACACGAACGAGTTCATCGATCCGTCAATAGGGTTCTGAGAACGGCAACCATCAATGTGCCGTAGTTGAATTTCGAGCAACAGTTGCGGCGTTGCACAAGGGAGTGCCGATGACGAGCGCTGTGATGGTTGCCTCGCGGGTCCCGCTGGTAGACCTGTCGGGCGCGTTCGAGCCGGGGCCCCGCCGAGACCAGGCGGTCGACGAAATCCGGCGCGCCTGCGAGGACGTCGGATTCCTCGTCATCACAGGTCACGGAGTGTCCGACGAGGTAGTGGCTGACATTGACGCAGCGTCGCGTGCCTTCTTCGCTCTTCCCGAAGCGGAGAAGATGACCTATGTCGGCCCGGTCGGCGTCTATCGCGGTCTCACGCCCTCCCAGGCTTCGGCTTTGGCGCTGTCGCGTGAGGATGAGTCGCTGCCCGATCTGTGCGAGCTGTTCACGGTCAACCGATTCGACGATCCCGAGGTGGCCCGCCGAGCCGGGCTGCGCGAGGGAAGGGAAGGGTTCTTCGCTCCCAACATATGGCCTGACCCCGACAGGGTTCCGGGCTTCAGGGAGGCCTTCGAGACGTACTACGCGGTAATGGAGGACCTGGCCACCAAGCTGATGAGGCTCATGGCGCTGGCGCTGGGCCTCGATGAGCGTTGGTTCGACGACAAGATTGCCGACCACATCACCAACCTGACTGTCAACCACTATCCCGCCCTCGACCGCCCGGCCCTGCCGGGGCAGTTCCGTCGGGGCGCGCACTCGGACTGGGGCAGCCTGACGGTCCTCTATCACGACGGCGAGCCCGGCCTGCAGATCATGTCGCCCGAGGATGACTGGGAGGAGGTGCAGGTAGTGCCTGACTCCTTCGTGGTCAACCTCGGAGACCTGATGGCCGCATGGACCAACGACCGGTGGGTGTCGACTCTGCATCGGGTGGTCGTGCCCGAGGGGGACCTGGGCGACCGGATCTCTATCGCGTTCTTTCACCAACCTACCTATGACGCCCGCATCGAGTGCATACCCACATGCACGTCCCCGGAGGATCCGCCCCACCACGAGCCCACCACGTCAGGAGGGTGGATCCTGTCGATGCTGGAGAAGACCATCTACTGAGCGGAGACTGAGAGTGCCACTGCGTGATCCAGAAGCACTGTTGCGGCTCGCGTACGAGCAGGCCCGCAGCGGCTTGGAGGAGGGAGGGATTCCGATCGGGGCCGCCCTCGTCGACGGGGACGGCGTTGTGCTTGGGGCGGGGTGCAACGCCCACGTCCAGAAGGGCAGCTTTCTCCTTCACGCTGAGACGGTCGCCATTGGCGCTGCGGGTTCCTTGAGCGACTACTCCGACACGGTCCTCGTGACCACGATGACGCCCTGCTGGTACTGCGCTGGGCTTGTGCGGTTCCTTGGCATAGGCGCGGTGATCGTGGGCGATAGCGAGACTTGGTCCGATGAGGCACTGGAATGGCTCGCGGGCGTGGGGGTGTCGACGACGCGGCTGAACGACCAGGCCTGTGTGGACATGTTCGCCGACTGGCTCGCGGGAAGCCCTGAAGCCTGGTCGAGTCTGCCGTCGAGCGCTGACGGCCGCAGGCCGGGCGGAGAATAGGATCTCATGGCGCTCGAAGGCCTCGGGCTGGGGAGGGCCTTGGCATGAACCACGCACCCGTAATGGCGTCGCGGGTGCCGCTGGTCGATCTCTCGGGTGCGTTCGAGCCGGGTCTGCGACGCGACGAGGCCGTTGACGAGATCCGGCGGGCATGCGAGGACACCGGGTTCCTTGTGATCACCGGCCACGGTGTCCCCGAGGACGTGATACAAGACCTCGACGCCGCCGCCCGACGGTTCTTCGCACTGCCCCTCGACGAGAAGATGGTGCTCGCTCGCGGACCGGCCAGTCGGCGCGGTTACCAGCCTCCGAAAGCCTCGGCACTGGCTCGCACCAGGGGCCAGGAGACTCCGCCAGACTTGGCCGAGTTGTACATGATCAACCGCTTCGACGATCGCGAGGCGGCTCGCCGCGCCGGGCTTCGCGAGGGGCGAGAGGATTTCTTCGCTCCCAACATCTGGCCCGACGCTGAGCTGGTCCCAGGCTTCAAAGAGGCCTTCGAGGCCTACTACGCGGTGATGGAAAGGCTGGCCAACACGCTGATGCGTCTAATGGCGCGCGCTCTCGGTTTGGAACACTTCTGGTTCGACGACAAGATCGTCGACCACATAACGGCGCTCGCGGTTCTCCACTACCCGGTACTTGAGGAGCCACCGCTGCCGGGCCAGTACCGCCGTGGGCCCCATTCCGATTTCGGCAGTCTTACTATCCTGTATCACGACGGGGAGCCGGGTCTGCAGATCATGTCCCCTGACGGCGAATGGGAGGACGTGCCGATTGTGCCCGGTTCGTTCGTGGTGAATCTGGGTGATCTGATGGCGGCGTGGACGAACGACCGGTGGGTGTCGACTCTGCATCGTGTGGTGGTCGAGGACGGTGCCTGGGGAGACCGGATCTCGATCCCCTTCTTCCATCTGCCCGCCTACGACGCTCCCATCGAGTGCATCCCCACCTGCACGTCACCCGACGATCCGCCCCATTACGAGCCCACCACCCCCGGGGAGTGGCTCCAGGCCATGCTCGCCAAGGCCTATCTGAGTGACTGAGGCGCCCCTGACCAGCGGCCATGAAGCTCGGCTGGCCGTGGACGGCGGGAGTCGACCGGTTCCAGGCCAGAGGCCGGCACCGCTTAGCCCGGCGTGTGGTCGCGGGACCTAGGCTGATCGCGCCGGCTGTAACAGGGGGTGTCGGCCACCATGCTCTCTCTTTCAGTGGTGTCGCGAGTTCCGCTCGTAGACCTGTCGGGCGCGTTCGAGCCGGGGCTGCGCCGCGACGAGGTAGTGGACGCCATCCGGCGGGCCTGCGAGGACGTGGGCTTCCTGGTGATCACCGGCCACGGCGTGCCGGATGACCTGGTGCAGCGGGTGGACGCCGCCTCGCGCCGACTTTTCGCCCTGCCTCTCGACGAGAAGATGGCTTGGGCGCGAGCGTCGGACAACCTGCGGGGCTATGTGCCCCTCAGGAGTTCGACTCTGGCGCTGGCCCACGACGAGGTGACCCCGCCGGACCTCTCCGAGCTGTACACCGTCAGCCGCTTCGACGATCCCGAGACCGCCGCCCGGGCTGGCTCTCGTGAGGGCCAGGACGAGGGGAAGGGGGCGTTCTTCGCGCCCAACGTGTGGCCCGATCCTGAGCAAGTCCCAGACTTCAAGGAAGCGTTCAACGCCTGCTACGCGGTGCTGGAGGACCTCGCCGCCAAGCTGATGAGGCTGATGGCGCTGGCGCTGGACCTGGACGAGCACTGGTTCGACGACAAGATCGCCGAGCACATCACCGGCCTGGCCGTCCTTCACTACCCGGCTCTAAAGGAGCCACCGCTGGAGGGCCAGTACCGGAGAGGGCCGCACTCGGACTGGGGCAGCCTCACGATCCTGTACCACGACGGCCAGCCGGGCTTGCAGATCCTGTCGCCCGAGGGCCACTGGGAGGACGTGCCTGCGGTGGCCGGTTCGTTCGTGGTGAACCTCGGCGACCTGATGGCGGCGTGGACCAACGACCGTTGGGTTTCGACGCTTCATCGTGTCGTCGTGCCCGAGGGCGTCACCGGCGACCGCATCTCGGTTGCCTTCTTCCACCAGCCCGCTTACGACGCCCTCATCGAGTGCATCCCCACCTGCACCTCACCCGACGATCCGCCCCACCATGAACCGGTGACCTCGGGTGAGTGGATCCGATTGATGATCGCGAAGACCACCACCTACAACTGAGTCGGCTCTCTCGGGGAGGCTTGACGCGACTAGTCGCGTGCCGCCGGCCGGGTGGGACGCCTACTCCCAGTCCGAGATGCCGTCGAAGCCGGCGATGCTCGCGGGGCGAAGCCGCACCACGCACTCTCCGGGCACGCCGTTGCGGGCCCCGTAGGCCTCGGCCCGGTCCGCGCCCATGTAGCGCCCCCCGCAGAGGGTGGCGACCCGCAGCAGCTCGTCGGGATCCTCGGTGATCTCGACGGTGCCGTCGACCTTCACGAAGGCGTAGGGCGGCTCCTCGACGTCCACCACTACCGACACTCTGGGGTCTTGTCGCATCGCCCTGGACTTGCCGGCTTCGGCGCTGGTGGCGAACAGGAGGTCGCCGTCCTCGACGATGAACCAGATGGGCGCCACATGGGGCCGTCCGTCGGAGGCGACCCAGGCCACCTTGGCCGTGCGAGTGCCGGCGGCGAGGAACTCCAGAGCCGCCTCAGTGGTCATCTCCCCCATGGTGCCTCCCCGTCCCCGAGCAGCCGCACAGTATCAGTCACTCGCGGGCTCGGTCCCGAGCCGGCAAGAGCGCCAGATCGTAGGCTCGCAGAATGAGCCGGGGGCTTCTGATCCGTAATGTCCGACCCTGGGCTCACTTACCCGACGACGCGCCCGTCGACATCTTGTGCGTCGAGGGGCGCATCCGGGCGATCGGGCGACGCTCACGGCCGCGAGGATGATCGAGTACGGCGTCACCCGCATACGGAGCCACGCCCAGATCGACACCGACTGCCGGCTCGAGCGCCTCGAGGGGGTGGCAGCGGCTCGTGAGGCCCACCGCGGGCGTGCCGATATCGAGATCGTGGCCTTCCCCCAGTCCGGAATCCTGCGCGATCCCGGGACTCTCGACCTGCTTGACGCGGCGCTCACCGATGGCGCGGACCTCGTCGGCGGCATTGACCCTGCCGGTGTCGACCGGGATCCAGTGAGCCACCTCGACGCGGTGTTCGGGTTGGCCCAGCGGCACCAACGCGGCATCGACATTCATCTGCACGATCGTGGTGACCTCGGAGCATTCCAGATCGAGCTGATCTGCGAACGGGTGACAGCCACCGGAATGCAGGGGCGAGTGACGATCAGCCACTGCTTCGCCCTGGCGACGGTGAGCGAGCGTCGCCAGCGCCAGTTGATCGAGCTCCTGGACTGCGGCAAGTCGCTGACCTGCCCGTACCACAACTGGACCTACACCATCGATGGCTCCCTGATCGGCATTCCCGACCGCAAGCGCATGTATCCCGACGGCATCCGTATGGAGGATTACGGGCTGGTGCCGATCCGGGTCGCGATCGGATGGGGCAAGGTCGTGTTCGGTTGCCTCTCCCGCAAGGCGCCACCGTTCGAGGAGTGGGTCGCTCCGATAATGGATCGGTGGAACCGCTACGACATCCACGAGATGTCGCGGTTCGATCGCACGCTGGCGGTCGACTACCCCATCAATTGGAAGCTGTTCGCCGAGAACACCAACGACGACCTCCATGTCCGGTTCGTGCACAACCGGCTCAACGAGATCCGGCATCAGCTCGACACGCAGATCTTCCAGGAGCAGTGGACCTCGCGGGGCTACAAGCCGCACAACGCCAAGGACGATCCGTCGGGTTCGCGTGACGCGGTAGAGGACGCATCGTCTCGGCGCCTCGTTCCGCGAGCCTGCAGGCGCGCTAGTCGGCGGGCAGGTCGGTAATGAACATGTGACCGGGCTCGTGGGTGATGGCGATCTCGGGAGCCGCGCTGGCGATGGCCAGCTGCGGGGTGACCCCGCAGGCCCAGAACATCGGTACCTCGCCTTGGTAGATGTCCACAGGGTCTCCGAAGTCAGGGGCGTGCAGGTCTGCGATGCCCAGGTCGGAGGGGTTGCCGACATGGACCGGGCCGCCGTGGGCGGCGGGGTAGGCCTCCGTGATCTGCCGGGCCTGCTCGACCAGCTCGGCGGGCATCGGCCGCATCGACACGACCAGCGGGCCCGCGAATTCACCGGCGGGGACGCATTGGCGGTCGGTGACGAACATGGGCACGTTGCAGCCCTGCTCGATGTGTCGCACCGGCAGCCGGGCTCGCATCAGGGCCGCCTCGAAGCTGAAGCTGCAACCCAGCAGCACCGACACTAAGTCGTTCCGCCACCAGCCGATGGCGTCGGCGGCCGAGTCGGTGTGGACGCCGTCGACGAACAACCGGTACCGGGGCACATCGGTGCGCAGGTCGCTGCCAGGCGCTGAGTGCATGGCCTCGATGCCCTGCTCCACAACCTCCACGATGGGGCACGGCTTGGGGTTGCGGCCCGCGAAATCCACGAAGTCGGAGGCCACAGCTCGGGGCAACACCACCAGGTTGGCCTGCACGCAGCCCGGCGCCAGATGGGCCGTGTGCCCCGTGTGCTCCCCAGCCCGTATCGCCGACCGGGCCTGCTGGGCCGAGCCTGCTCGGGTCGGGTCACAAGTCTCATCGCGGTCGTCTTCGAGGATCTCGGCCAAGGCGCCCAGGATCGGCACCTGGCCCTTGTGCAGCTTCGTCCGAGCCGAATCCATCGTCCACCAGGCCGCCCTGTCCACCTCCGGGTACATACGGACCTGGCCCGAGCCGGGAGGCCACTCGAGCTCGAAGGTGTTGCTGACCATATGGGTGGCATCGAAGTCCCCCTCGAGTACCCATGCGCTGATCCGTTTGCGGCCCGACTGGCCGAACTCACCGAGGAAGCGCCTCGACCCGCCCGGGGGCGGAGATCCCAACTCCTCCTCGAACTCCCGCAGCGCCGCAGTCTCGGCGTCCTCGCCCTCGTCGTACTCGCCCTTGGGAATCGACCAGGCGTGCGCATCCTTCCCGGCCCAGAAGGGCCCGCCAGGATGCACCAGCAGCACTTCGATCTCACCGTCGTCGTTCCGCCGGTGGAGTATTAGGCTGGCGCTCCTCTTGCTTGCCATGCGTCCCCCGACTCCCCGGACGGACCGACTGCGGTGATGCGAGTCGAACCTAGCCTCGCGTAAAGGCGGCGTCGCCCGGCGAGAGCACGGCGACAGTTCCCGAGAATACGCTGCATCGCAGCGCTGAGCCGAGGGAGCCATGAGCGAGAAGGACCGGGCATCTGAGCGGGCCGCGGTAGTCGCGGCCGCGATGGACGACATCGCCAAGATCGACGCCCACGGCCGCGAGCACGGGGGCATCGACCAAGCCGGCGTGGAGCGCATAAGGGAGCGGCTGCTCTTGCTGGCCGAGCGCGACGACCTGTTCGGCGACGAAGACTTCCCGCCCCCGGATGCTCCCGGGGCTTCGGTGAGCTACCGGATCGCGCAGAACGACGACGAGCTGGCGCTGTACGTCCAGTGCGTGGGCGACGGCACGTCGGCGCCGCCGCACGAGCACACGACCTGGGCCGTGATCGTGGGGATGCGAGGCCAGGAGTTGAACCGCCTGTACGGGCCGTGCGCAGGTGGGGGAGAGCCGCAGGTGCAGCACGAGGTGATCGTGGAGCGGGGCACCGGCGTGGCGATGCTCGGTGACGATGTGCACTCGATCCACATCGAGGGTGCGGCCACCAGCTTCCACTGTTACGGCCTTGCCCTAGAGAGGCTCACCGGCCGCCGGTTCTGGCACGCCCGCAGCGCCGAGTGGCGCGTCTACAACGACAACGGCGTCATAGTCGAAGCCCGCCCCGACCGGACCTAGGCGGTCGACTCACCCCAGCCGGGATGTGCCCTCGGTGAGGGTGGCCTGCACGATGCGAGCGTCACGGGTCTGAGGACAGCTCGTAGAGCACCCCTACGAATCGATGCTCACCCGACTCCGACACTCACTCGCCAGTGATCCTGTCGATGAGCCGCCACATTCCGCTGCTCGGGTTTGATCGTGGCGCTCTGCCGTCGCCCAGGTGCTTGGCATCGAGCCTCAAGGCTCTCGCCCTCGCCTCCGGGAAGCGTTCCATCAACTCGTCAAGAGCTTGCTCCTTGAGGATCTTGTCGCACCCGAGCAGCTCCTTCGAAATGGCTTGGGCGCGCTTGCTATCGAGTTCTGCGGTCTGGTCACGAAAGTGGAGGATGAACCAGAGTTCAACACAGGGGTTGGACACCGCGACTCGGATGCCATTGGCCTCTGCCTTCTCGACAGCAGGACCCACACTCGAACGCCCGTCGTCGTCTATGACGCACCAGTAGTCGTCGCTTGCGCGTCCCTGTCCGCGCTTTGCCTGTCTGGCTTCACGGTGCTTCTGCGCTATGGCCTCTTCGACCGTCGTGACTGGATCCCGAAGGCCTCCCTTGATGTCTACCTGGACCCGGTCTCGGTAGGCCCGGTACCAGTGGGTGAGATAGCCGGGCTCCGTCTTCTCCCCTTCGGCGAAGACCGCGATCCGGCGGATCGCTCTGCCGGACGATGGCCGCTTCAGCGGTCGGGGCGGCGGCGACTTCAATTGGCTGCGGACAGTGCCGTCTCGACAGCGGACTCGAACTCGGTTGACGAGATGATCGGCTTGGCTCCGTACCATCCGTCCAGGTAGCGCTTCCCGACCGCCTCCTGCTTGCGGGGATCGAAGTCAATTAGCTGGTAGAGCTCGGTCCGCCCGTCGTTGAGCTTCTGCGTGAACCAGATCTGGTCGCGTCCCAGCAGTCGTTCTCCGACGGCGCCGCCCAGCAGTGACGTGTCGTGAGAGTTGAACAGGAGCTGAGCGTGTCTCGGGTTCGTGCTCGGGTTCTGGTACAGCCGCACGAGCTGCGCTACGAGGTCTGGATGCAGGCTGGCGTCCAGCTCGTCCGCGAGCAGGACTGCTCCGGTCGTCAGAGATTCGATCACGGGTCCCACGAGACCAAACCAAACCAGCGTTCCTAGTGACTCGTCCACATTGTCGAGCTCGATCTCGGTCGCAGATCCCCGGTGCATCAGGTTTATGCCTGTCAGCTCCCTGAAGTCGGCGGGGTCCGGCGCAGCGTCGTGGTCAAACTCGTCCTCGGTTCCGATCAGGATGCTCACGGCGCGCCGGATCTTGTCCTGCATGGCCGGATCGGGGGTCTGCTTGCGGACGCCGGTTATTCCGAGGTCCGCGGCCTGTAGCAGTTGCAAGACAGCCTCGCGCTTCGGGCCATCGTCGAGCATCTCCGCGGTTAGGACTTGGCGTGGCAGCCTTGAGTCGGCCTCGGCCAGCCTGAGGTTCTGCCCGAACCATTGGTACAGAGGCGTGAGCGTGGGATGACCTATTGCTGCTGCGGTGGAGAGGAACAGGGCATTGGGGCGCAGGAGCTTGAGCACCGCCCGGCTGGCGGACCGTTCTGCTGCGCCAAACCGGATGGCTTCACTTTGGCGGTCGAACACGAGCGCGGCCTTGCCTCTTGGGTAGTAGTGGGCCCACTCCTGAATCACCTGTTCGTCGTCCAACTCGAAGCCGTACTCGTGGCGGACGCCGTTGAGCACGAGGTTGACCTCGTAGCGGGACGGTAGACGCGGAGACTGTTCGTCAAGGCGGAACGGCCACCGCGGTATGACCCCACCTGGAGCGCCAGACCGGAACGAGCTGAGGACCAGGCGCCTCATGTCGTCCATGACCTTGAGGAGGTTGCTCTTCCCGGAGCCGTTCGCGCCGAAGGCCCCGGCCACCGGAAGCACGCGCACCGAGGTTCCGCCTTCACGCCAAGGGATTTCGCGGACGTACTGCTTCTCCGCCATGGCCGTGGCCAGCAGCGACAGTTCGATCTCATCCTTGAACGAGCGAGCGTTCTCAGCCCGGAACGCGAGGAGAACCGAAGGCGGTGACGCTGGAACTAGGATGCTCATGTCACCAATATCGCAGATAATTTGCGATTTTTCAACTCATGATCTAGATCAACGCTTCATTCATGGAGGGGATACGAGTCGTTTCGCTTACTTATCGGGACGTCTCCACAGGTGGTCCGTCGAGTCAGGTGGGTCGGACACTTGCGAAGCCAGGGTTGAATCGTGGCTGCAGTCTCGTGGCGAGTGGGGACGGGAATGCGTGGATAAGAATGTCGAGGTAGTCGGTCGGTCCCGCGCCGAGCCCAG
Organism: Candidatus Aldehydirespirator sp.; assembly: GCA_965220645.1. Taxonomy (GTDB): domain Bacteria; phylum Actinomycetota; class Acidimicrobiia; order Acidimicrobiales; family Aldehydirespiratoraceae; genus Aldehydirespirator. The sequence continues at coordinate 1,141,567 of OZ244836.1, forward strand.
CGTCAACGACTCGTCCGAATTTGCCGCCGAGTGCGCGTCGAGGCTTGATCTTGTCGAAACCGGCCAGCGCAAGCACAGGTTCGTTGTGGGCGAGAGTCAGGTCGCTGCCGAATCGTCCGAGTGAGGCACCGGCGGGCATCGTAGGCCCTCCGTTCAGAGCATGATTGATTGCAGTGATTGTCGATCGCGGCGGCTACAGCGTCAGGTGCGAGACTTGGCAGCGCGGTAGGCCGCCAATTGCTGTCACGAGTTCTTGCCGGGTCGTGCCGTTGCTCGACCGGATGCTTCTGCCGTTTCCGAGGTAGAGCGCCGACCGCTCGGCGTCGCTGGCTTAGTCCAGCTTGGCCAGGGTGCGTTTGGGGGCGATGAGGTGGAAGCTCTCCAAGATCAGGTCCTCGACGTGGCCCCAGTCATCCACGTCGGTGAGGTCCATGGTGACCCATCCGTGCCGGCCGACGTACTTCGATGGCGTGAAGCGCGGGTCGGCCACGATGGCCTCGGCGTGGGGCTTCTCCAGCTTGAAGCCCACCGAGGGGCTGCCGTCCTGCTCGCCGTAGCCGGCAAAGATCTTGTCGCCGACCCGGAAGTAGGGCGAGCCCCACGTCAAGGTCTCCTTCGTGTCGGGCAACGCGAGGCAGATCTGCCGCACCCGCTGAAGCGCATCAGCCGCCACGCCCGTCACCTCGGTCCTTCGTCAGTTGGAACCGCCGTGGGGGCGGCCTACTGGTAGAGGTGTGATGGGCTGCCGATTGGAACTTGGCCCGGCTCAGGGTTGGCCAGCAGCACCTCGCACTCCATCCGGTCGGGATCGCGGAAGAACAGGCTGAGCTTGCGGCCGAAGTCGGTCACGGTGCCATCAGTGGCTTCCGCAGCCATGAGCCGGGACCGGATCTCGTCGAAGTCGGCGAGGCTGGCCGCGTGCAGGCCGATGTGGTCGAGCCGGCCCCGGCCGAACATCGGCGTCTGGTGGTCGGCCTGCTCATTGCCCTCGATCTCGAACACGTTCAACTCTGTCGCCGGGCCGACGTTTATGACGGTCATGCGGGGTCCGCCCGGGAACTCCTCGCCGTCACTCTCGATGGTGGCTCCGAACATGTCGATGTAGAAGCGTTGCAGCCTGTCGGAGTCGTTGGTGATCACGGCCACGTGATCGAGTCCCTGGGTGAGCATGGTGGAAGTCCCTTCTGGAATGTCGACGGCTTGGCCCTTCGCGGGCCCGTGAAGTTGTCTATCGCTGACCGGTCGCATCGACACGCGGCTTGAGGATCGGACGTCAGTCGTTGCCCTCGGTTGAGCAGGCGGCGAGGGGGTCGGTGACCGACAGCGCCAGCAGATCGCAGAAGGTCGCCTTCGAGACGAACCAGCGGCCGCCGGTCAGGACCGCCTCGCCATCCCGGCCATCGAAGATGACCTGATCGTTCAGCAGGATCGAATAGACGACGCTGGCGGTAGTCGCCGACGTGCGGGAGATCGAGTCGACCCGGCCGCGGGCAGCCGCCCCGGTCGCGCCGACCTCCTCGAAGACTTGGCGGGCCGTGTCGCGCAGCCCCTCAAGGTCTTCGACCTGGCCGATGCGCAACTCGATGTCGGCGATCGATCCGTCCAGGTAAGTCTCGAAAGTGGTCGTGATGGTCTCGGCCGTGATCTCGTCCACCGGCTGGCCATCGGCCGCGTCGGGCTCATCGAACTCCTCGGGCAGTCCAGCCGTGACCAGGTCCACACCCTCCGGCTCCGCGGCGTCGCACACCAATGTCAGCGCCACTGCAGTGTGATCCGACGGGAAGGCCAGCTCGCCGGCCGCGGGTTCGGCATTGAACAGCCCGGTTCCCTCGCCCACCGAGCAATCTCGGCTCGGAGCCCGATACAGCAGGTAGTCGATGCGGCTGTCCTGGATGCTCGACGGATCGGTCATGTCGGACAGGGACGTGTCCTCGCGCCCGGCCGTGCAGCCCGCCCCGCTAGAAGGATCGCACTCACCGAGGCCCGCGGCCGCATGCGAGTCGGCGAACCCGGCGTCACCGAACACCGCCAGCGGTGGACTGCCCGCCAAGTCGTTCAAGTCCCCGCCGACCACCGTCACGCCCGCCTCGAATGTGACCTCCTCGGCGAACTCCAGGACCTGGCGAGCCTGGCAGGTGCGAAGCCGGCCGGTTGCGTCGCACGGGGGAGGGCACAGCCCCGGGTCACAGGCCCGGTCGTCGCTTGAGGCCAGGTGCGTGGTCAAGAAGTCGATCACCCCGATGGGCGACGCCACCCGAACCAGGTAGGCCGAGCGGAACCGGTCGGCCAGGATCCGTCGGCGCGACCCGATCACATTCAAGGTGGTCAGCACCACCTCGCGGTCGAGGCCGGGATCGTCATCCCACACGACCTCGTAGCCGCAGGCATCGGCCTCGGCGGCGACAAGTCCGACGATTCGCTCGTTGACCTCCTGAATCGATGCCAACTCCGGACAGCCGGCCTCCGACAGCTTGGCCATGAACAGCGACACCCGCTCGCTCACACGGCACGAATCGCTGTCAGGGGGGCACCCCGCCCCGTGCAGGATGTTCTGGCTGACGAAGCGCACCGAGCGGACATCCCGATCCGGTTCGTCGTCGTTCTCCTCCTCCGCTTCGGCTGTTGCCGGCGTCTCCTGGGGTGCCGTCCCAGCGTTCGCCTCCTCGGGCTCCCGCTCCTCGACGGGCGGCTCGGTGGCAGCCGGCCCCGCGGGAGCGTTCTCAGTTGGATCCTCGGCCGGGTCCGCTCGGCTCATCTCGTCGACGATCGGCGATCCGGAGTCGACGCCAGACCCCTCAGCCGGCGGCGGAGGCTCCACAAGACCATCTGAACCGCAGGCGGACGCGCCAAGAACCAGGACAGCCAACACTGCCGTGCGCCGGAGGATCCGGCACCAGTTCGAGGCCCCCGGGCGGATCTGGTCGAGAGCGATCGGGGGCGAGCCCGAATCACCGTCTGCGACAGCCACCACCAGCAATCGTAGAACCTGAAGTCGCAGCAGTTCGCCCGGGCTCTCCGTGTCCGGTCCGGGCGGTGCGCGTTCGTGAGCCCGTACCTCACCCACGGCCTCAATCCGCACACCACGGTGGCCCTCGCCGGCCCCCTCGCGTCGCTGAGACTCACGCTGGGGCTCTCGTGGGTCTTCTTCGGGCTCTCCGAATCCACCGGGCTGGCCACCGAGGAGAGCCTCACCCTGCCCCTCATCGCGGGCGACGGCGACCTGGCTGCGTTGCTGCTGGGACGGGCCATCATCGGCGCGCTGGGAGCACTCGACGACGTGACGGTCACCCAGGTGGCCACCGTCGCGGAGTTGCGCTACCGCAGCCCCCATCTACCCAGAATCTCGGGTTTGTTCGAGGTCGTATAGCCACAGAACCGACCCGAGATCATCGGCGCGGCGCGCCGGGTCGCTCAGCCTCCGGGCTGCCAAATCATGAGGACCAGCTGGACCGTGAACAGGATCGACAACAGGGCCGACCCTGCCTCCAGGCGCTTGTCGGTGCCCGGTGATGGGCCGTCGGAGCCCTGGGCCTTGAGCGCGGGCCTGATCAGGCCGTGCAGGATCCCGATCATCGCCACCCAGATCACGATGGCGGCGATCACCCACGCCTCGGTCAACGAGATCGCGTCCTCCGACATCTCGATCAGGGCGATGCCGAGCAAGCCGGCCACGATCAGTGCCGGCCCGTACAGACGGCGTGCGTTGGCGGCCATGGCCACGACCAGCTGCTGATGCCCGGCGCCGCCCGCCGCCCGCATCTGCTTGCGCAGCAGCGGATGGACGAACACAGGAGCTAGAGCCACCAGGACCGTAAGGACATGAAGCAGCTCGACGATGTTGTAGGCGGTGGTGCCCGCAGCGAAGACCATGGGCCGACTCTATCCGGGTGCCCGATGACCAGACCCGCCATTCACAAGCCCGCCGTGGCCTGCCGCGACTGCTCATCGGGCCGCCACGGTCCGCTCCAGGCCGCGACTCGTAGCATGGTGGCGTGCCGGACAGCACTCCCGCGGCTCCCGCCGATCAAGCCGGTCTCGTGCTCGACCGGGCCGGGCTGGCCGAGCGGGCCGACGTTCCCGCCTTCGTCGTCGACCTGGTGATAGACGCCGGGCTGCTGTCGCCCCTGGACAACGGCTCCGAAGGCGAGCGGTTCGGCTCCGACGATGTCGCGATACTGGCCGCGGCCCGCACGCTCGTCGGCGAGGGCGTGGCCATCGAGGAGCTGGCTGCCCTGGCCATACGCCACGTCACCAACGTCGAGAACCTGATCGACGACGCCATCGACCTGCTCAAACGCCACATCAACCGGGACAGCCCCGACCGGGCCGAGCTGATTGCCAGCGTGAACCGGCTCGTGCCGGTGGCCACCAAGCTCGTCATCGGCCACTTCGAGAGGACCCTGTGGGACCGGGCCATGGCTCGCATCGGTGACGACCCTGCCATCGCGGCCGGCGCCGTCGTCGTCAAGGCACGACTCCTCGATCAGCGCGTCGATCCCCTCGCGGCATACGCCGCGGCGGGCAACGATCGCGAGCGCAGCGTGTGGCTGCGGCCCGACCAGGGGGTGGGACTGGCTGCCATCGGGCGAGTCGAGGCCATCGAGCCGACGGGCGACGACCGGTTCTCGGCCGCGTCGGCGGCCCGGGCCGTGCTTGCCGCCCGGATCCGGCGCAGCGTGCCGCCGGAGGCGCCGGCGCCGGTGCTGGTGGGCGGCTTCTCCTTCACGCCGACCGGTGCCGGGAACAACGACTCGTCGACACCCGCCGAGAATGGCGGAAGGAGTCAGCACCGGGTTCCGACGTGGCGGGGGTTCGGGGACTGCCAGATGGTGCTGCCCGAGCTCACCGTGATCGATCGCGAAGACGGCACATGGGTGCTGGCCGCCACCCGGGTCGGTCCCGACGGCGACGAGGCTGCGGCCGAGGCCTCGCTCGACAAGAAGCTGGAAGCCTTCGACGTGGAGCCGCTGCCACCGACTCCCGACCCGGCCAACTCGGCCGCCTCGACAACCGGGCCCGCTTCCCCCGCCAGGCCGTGGCTGCCACCGACTCCCGACCCGGCCAACTCGGCCGCGGCCGCCGCGGACTGTGAGCGTGACGACGACTACGAGGCCCTCGTCTCCGACGCCGTCGCCTCCATCGGCGGGGGCGCGTTCGACAAGGTGGTGCTGGCTCGCACTCTCAGTCTCGGTCGCGACCTCGATGTCGTCGCCGTCCTGGACCGCCTGCGACGCCGCAACCCGGCGTGCGCCACCTTCGCGTTCACCGTCGGCGACTCCACCTTCCTGGGGTCGACGCCCGAGGAGCTGGTCACGCTTGACGGCTCCCGGCTACACACCACCGCCCTGGCCGGCACCGCCCCCCGCGGCGACACCCCCCGAGCCGACGAGCGCCTCGCCGCCGGGCTGCTTGCCTCGGCCAAGAACCGGTCCGAGCACCGCTTCGTGGTGGACGGCATAACCGAGGCTCTGACCGGTCTGGGTCTGGTGGACCCGGCTCCCGCCGAGCCGGGACTAATGCGTCTCAGCCGTGTCCAGCACCTGCACACGCCGATCACCGCCGAAGTGCAGCTCAGGCGCACCGGAGCGAGCGACATGGACGTGCTCCGGGCCGCAGGCGCGCTGCATCCCACTGCGGCCGTCGGGGGAGCCCCCACGAGCGTCGCCCTCGGCTTCATAGCCGGCCGCGAGAGTTTCGACCGGGGCTGGTATGCGGCCCCGGTGGGATGGTGCGACCTCGACGGCAATGGTGAGTTGGGCGTGGCCCTGCGCTGCGCGCTGACCGGGCCCGAGGGCACGCATCTCTTCGCCGGCGCCGGGGTGGTCGTCGACTCCGAGCCGAGCGAGGAGCTCACCGAGACGGCGTACAAGCTCCGGGCCCTCCTGGACGCCATCGACGAGCGCTGACCTGTGCCCGCCGTTGTCCGGCCAGCGGCCTTGCCATGGCCCGCGGCCCTGTCATGGCCAGCGGCCTTGCCATGGCCAGCGGCCTTGCCATGATCGAACCCGGCGCGAGCCGATCGTGACCGAGCCCGTCTACGACGTGGTGGCGGCCTTTGTGGCCCGGCTGGCCGCTCTCGGGGTGACAGACGCCGTGCTCAGCCCAGGGTCGCGCTCGACTCCGCTGACCCTGTGCTTTGACGCCCAGCCCCGGATCCGAACCTGGATCCAGCTCGACGAGCGCTCCGCCGGGTTCTTCGCCCTCGGTCTGGGCCGGGCCACGGGCCGGCCTGCCGTGCTGGTGTGCACCTCCGGCACCGCGGCCGCCAACTACCTGCCCGCGGTGGTGGAGGCCTCCCACGCCGGGGTCCCGATAATCGTCTGCACCGCCGACCGTCCTCCCGAGTTGCGGGGCTGGGGTTCGCCCCAGACCATTGACCAGGTGGGCCTGTACGGGACCGCGGTCCGCTGGGGCATCGACCTGCCGGTGCCCGACGAGGCCGGCGTGGATGCCTCGGCGGGTTGGGCCGACGCCGCCTTCGCCCGGGCCTCGGGGTCGGACCCCGGACCGGTGCATCTGAACTGGCCCCTGCGCGAGCCGCTGGAGCCGGTGTCGACGGTTCCGGTGCCAGGGGAGTCCGCTGCGGCCGTCGATGCGGGGCGCATGGCCGGCGGCGAAGATCTGGGCCCGTCCAAGGAGTTGTCCGACCTGGCCCAAATCGCCGCGGAGTGCGAGCGGGGAGTGGTTGTGGTCGGGCCATGGCCGGGCGGGGGGCTGGACCGGGAACTGCGGTGGGCCGAGCATGTGAAGAGGTTCGCGGCCTGGGCCGGTTGGCCTCTCATCGGCGAGCCCATCTCACATGCTCGGAGCGGCTCCCCCGCGGGCAGCAGTGAAGGAGGGCCAGCGTGCGTGGTCGCTACCGCCGACCACCTGCTGGCCGACGAGGCCCTCGCCGAAGCCTTGTTACCCGATGTGGCTGTGCTGGCCGGGCGCACGGTCACCACCAAGCCGGTACGGCTCTGGCTGGAGCGCACCCGCCCCCGCCACGTGGTGCTCATCGACCCCGAGGACCGCACGGAGCAGGCCGTCTTGCGGCTAACCGACCAGGTGCACGCCTCCGCGGAAGAACTTGGCTCGTTCGTACGAGACGCCGCCTCGGTGGAGGCGCTGCGACCGCCCGACTACGGGGTCCAATCCCAGCGGATGGCCCCGGCCGCGGCCTCCCCGGCTCGTCCGCGCCTATCCGGCCCCGGCGGATGGCTTGAGACCTGGCAGAGACTGGACGCAAGTGCTCGGAGCGCCATCGAAGCCGCCGTCGACAGAGGCCCGCTGCTGTCGGCCCGCACCGCTCGGGTGCTCGCCGGCGCGCTGCCCGATGGCGCCGTGCTGGTTGCCACCAATTCGATGCCCGTGAGGGATCTGGACGCCTTCGTGTTCGACACCGGATCCGTCGTCTGCTGCGCCAACCGGGGAGCGGCCGGCATCGACGGCAGTGCGTCGACCGCGCTGGGCATAGCGGCCGACGATCCGTCCAGGGCTGTGGCCCTGTACACCGGCGACCTCGCGCTGCTCCACGATCTGAGCGGCCTTGCGGCGGTGGCCCGTCTCGGGCTGCACCTGATCGCGGTGTGCGTGGACAACGACGGCGGCGAGATCTTCTCGCTGCTGCCGGTGGCCGACCGGATTCCCGCCCCGGACTTTGAGCGCCTGTTCCGCACGCCCCACGGTGTCGACCTGTGCGGCCTCGACGGGTTCGCCGGCATCCGGGCTTGCCGAGTATCCACTGCCGGCGAGTTGGGGGACGCAGTGAGCGCCGCGGCCGCGACGCGAGGTCCGGGCGTCGACCTGCTGGTCGTCGACATCGACCGCGACGACGACGTGGCCCAGCGCCGAGCCCTGACGGCCGGGGCCCAACAAGCCGCCCACCGAGCCCTTGCCGCGGGCCTGGGTTCCGATGGCCCCTGAGCATTCTGTGTGCAGTTGTCCGCCAATAGACCGGAGAACTTCACACAGATCGAGGATCCGGGCCGGTGGAGTGCAGCTGGCGGTGAGCGAGCAGGGTCAGGTCACCGGCGTGCCCGTGATCGTGCTGCACGGCTTCACCGGGTCCGCCCAAGCGATGGCCCCACTGACCGAGCGCCTGGCCGCAGGCGACCCGTCCCGCCCGGCGCCGCGAGTCATAGCCCCCGACCTGGTCGGCCACGGAGACTCGGACTCGCCCGACGCCCTGGACCTCTACCGGGTGGAGGCCATGGCCGGGCAGGTGCTCGCCGTCGCCGATGCTCTCGACTGTGACACCTTCCACCTAGTCGGCTACTCGATGGGTGGCCGCGTCGCGCTCACGCTCGGATGCGCGGCGTCGCAGAGGCTGCGGTCTCTCACCCTGATCGGGGTGTCCCCCGGAATCGCGGACCCGGTTGAACGACGATGTCGGGCGGAGGCTGACGCAACCCGTGCCCTGCGCGTCACTGCCGACTTCGAAGCCTTCGTGGACGAATGGATGGCCGATCCGCTGTTCGCCAACCAGGCCGAAATGGGCGAGGCCCATCTCGAGGCCGCCCGAGCCCAGCGGTTGGCGTCGAACCCCCAAGGCCTCGCCCGCAGCCTGAGGGCAGGAGGCACCGGCTCGATGGCGCCGCTGCACGACCGGCTGGGGCATTGTGACGTGCCGACGCGGCTGGTCGTCGGTGCCCGCGACGCCAAGTTCTCCGCCATCGCGGAGGCGCTCACAGCGGCTCTGCCGACAGCCGAGATCGTCCGCATCGCCAATGCCGGGCATGCTGCCCACATCGAGCAACCCGAGGCCACCTCGATCGCAGTAGCAGATTTCATCGCCGAGGTGGAAGCCTGCCTGGCTGGGGAAGGAGACGACGAGTGACCAGGATCCGGGCCGAACTGCATCCCTTCCGGCTGGCCTTGCGGGCTCCGCTCGTCACCGGCGGTGTGTCAGTCCGTTTCCGGGCCGGCTTCCTGGTGTCTTTGACCGCGGACGGACTCACCGGCTGGGGCGAGGCCAGCCCGCTGCCGGGCTGGTCGCGCACCAGCCTGCTCGAGACTGAGGCCGCGCTGCGGAGCGTCTCCGACGATCTCGTTCGCGGCGGCGAGGCCGTGCTGGACACTCTGCTGGCCGCGATGCACAACACGCCGCACGCGAGAGCAGGCATGGCGGGCGCATGGGCCGACCTTCAAGCCCTCCGCGCCGAACAGTCCCTGGCCGAGCGCCTGGTGGCCGACCCGACCTGCGCTCCCGCCTCCGAGGTGGCCGTCAACGCTCTCATTGCCGCGCCCGAGCCGTCTGAGGTCGGGCAGGCCGCGCACGATGCGGTCGAGGCTGGCTTCAAGGCGGTCAAGCTCAAGGTGGGTGCGGTCGATCCGGAGGTCGACGCGGACCGGATCCGAGCCGCCCGCGCCGGGCTGGGCCCAACTGCCGATCTTCGTCTCGACGCCAACGGCGCCTGGGACGAGCACACTGCCCTCGATGTCCTGGGCCGAGTGAACGACTGCGGAATCGCCTACTGCGAGGAGCCGGTCGCAGGGATCGACGCCATCGCGGCCGTGAGCCGTCGCAGCCCTATCCCGGTGGCCGCGGACGAGTCGATCCGCGGCGAATCCGACGCTGTCCGAGCCCTGGACGCCGGAGTGAGCACCCTGATCGTCAAGCCCCAGGCTCTCGGCGGTCCCGACGTGGCCGTTTCCATCTCGGAGCGAGCACACCGGGCCGCCGCGTCAGTGACGGTGACCTCATTTCTTGACTCGGCCGTGGGTGTCGCCCACGCCCTGCACGTAGCCGCGGCCGTGGACGCCATCGACCCCGACCGCCGGGCTCACGGCCTGGCTACATCGAACCTGTTGGCAAGCGATGTGGCCGAGCCGCCGCGAGTCGTTAGCGGGATGATGACTCCGCCGGACAGGCCCGGCCTAGGTGTCGGCCTGCCTCGGGCCCGTGGCTACCCAGGCGCCTGCTGATCGGAGCCGAGACGCCCCGAGTCGCCTACGCCAGTGGTCGAAGTCAAATGGCGCGCGAAGGCCATCGCCATGAGGAGGGCGAGACCGAGAGCGAATCCGACAGCGAACCAGCCGTACGCGTCGGCGCGACGGCGCACCAGCGCTGCCGCCACCAGCACGAACCCCGCCAGGACGGCAAATGCCGGGAAGAAGTTCGTCGCGAAGAAGCCAATAGCTGCGCCGACCAGCAGCCAAGGCACTTCTGAACGGGATGGACGACACATCGAGCGCCCTTGGAAGTAAGCGAACCGACGCACTTACTGACTCCCTTCACCGGGAGGAAGATGATGGGCTCAACGCTATCGGCGCTATCGGCGCGCGGCCGGCATGTGCGGTGAGCGTGTGGTCGAGTGGCTGCCGACTCTCCACACCGTCGGCCAGGGTCTGGTCGTCTGCGACGTTGACGGTAGACCGGCAAGGGGCCCCGGTAGCCTCCGGCCCGTGGAGTTGCTCGTGATCCGCCACGCCCGTCCGGTACGCGACGAGGCACCTGAAGGCGGGGCGGCCGATCCGGTGCTAGCCGAGCTGGGCCACCTCCAGGCCCAGGCCACCGCCGAATGCCTCGCCGCGGAGGGCATCGACCACATCGTGTCGTCCAGCATGAAGCGGGCGGTGCAGACGGCCGAGCCCCTCGCCGACCGCCTCGGGCTCACCATTGAGATGCTCGATGACCTGCGCGAGTCAGACCACCGGAACCAGCTCTATGTACCCGCGGAGGAGATGGAACGCGACGACCCGTCGGTCGCCCACTACTTCGACCCCGACGCCGACATGAACGAGACGATCTTCTCGGACGGGTACGACGAGTTCCGGACCCGGGTGGAGCGGGGCTTCGAGCATGTGATCAGCACCAAACGGTCGCGCACTGTGGCCGTGTACTGCCACGGCATGGTCACTGGTGTGTACCTGCAGATCCTGCTCGGTATCGACGACCCGCTGTCGCTGCTGGTCGACTACTGCGGCATCACCCGGGTAGTGGCGTCCAGCACCGGCCTGCGCACGGTGCGCTCCGTGAACGAGACCCACCACGTGCGTCACCTGCTGGAGCGCTGAAGGGCATGTTCACGCTGGTGGTGATGGCCGCCGGCATCGGTCGCCGCTTCGGCGGTGACAAGCAGCTCGTCGAGGTGGGGCCCGGCGGCGAGACCTTCCTTGACTACGCCATCGTCGGGGCCGTCCGAGCGGGCGCCTCCAGGGTGGTGCTCGTGGTGCGCTCCGAGATCGAGCCCGCGCTACGCACCCATGTTGACGCCCGCCACCACGACCTGCAGCGCGACGGCGTCGAGTTCGCCTATGTCCGCCAGGACGCGCACGGCCCGCCCCGGGTCAAACCGTGGGGAACTGCACAGGCGGTGCTGGTGGCCGAAGCCGAGGTACCCGGGCCGTTCGTGGTGTGCAACGCCGACGATTACTACGGCCCCTCCGCGCTGCGCACCCTTGCGTCCGCTGCGGCTGAACTCGGCGACGACGAGGCCTGCTTGTGTGGATACGGCCTCGGGAGCACGCTCTCCGCGACGGGTGCCGTCAGCCGCGGCGTCTGCCGGGTGTCCGACGGCCGCCTCGTCGCCATCGTCGAGCACCACGGCGTGGCCCGGCGCGCCGATGGGTCGATCGCGGCTGCCGAGCCCTCTGCGGAACTCAGCGAGGAGACCATCGTGTCCATGAACCTGTGGGCCTTCCCGAAGGCGGCGTTCGAGTGGATCGGCAACAGCTTCGAGCGATTCCTGGCAGACCACCGAGACGACGCCGACTCCGAGTGCCTGCTGCCGACGATCGTCGCTGAGCGCATGGCCGAGCGATCGCTGTCCGTCAGGGTGGTATCCACCACCGAGCCGTGGATAGGGGTAACCAACCCAGATGACCTGGAAGCGGCTCGTGCCGCACTAGCCGGCCGGGCCGGCCGCTGACCCGGAGGGAGCCACCTAACCGGACCGCTTGACCGGGCGGCCAAGATTTGCCCCCTATTCATTCGACAGCGGCTCAATTCCGCGACAGGATGTCCCTCCCCAACCGGTCAACACAGGGAGAAGCGCATGACAGCTGTGACCCTGACCGTCAACGGCACCGAACGGAGCCTCGACGTGGAGCCGCGCACCCTGCTGGTGCACGCGCTTCGCGACGACCTAGGGCTCACGGGCACGAACGTCGGCTGCGACTCCAGCAGCTGCGGTGCGTGCACGGTGCTGGTGGACGGCCAATCCGCCAAGTCCTGCACCATGTTCGCGGTGCAAGCCGACGGTGCCGACGTCACCACCATCGAGGGTGTCGCCGACGCCGACGGGACGCTGCACCCCATGCAGCAGGCGTTCCATGAGCACCACGCCCTGCAGTGCGGCTACTGCACTCCGGGCATGGTCATGGCCGCCATCTCGCTGGTGGAGGAGTACTCCGGCCTCGACGAGGGCGGCGTGCGCCACGGCCTGGAGGGCAACCTCTGCCGCTGCACCGGCTACCAGAACATCGTCGACGCCGTGCTCGCCGCGGCAGGCTCGGGAGGCGACTGACATGACCATCACCGAAGACGCTCCGGCCGGTCACGTCGGCTCCCGCCGGCTCCGCAAGGAGGATCCGGCTCTGCTCACCGGCGAGGCCAAGTTCATCGACGACCTCGCCCTGCCCGGCGCGATCTGGGTGGGCGTGGTGCGCTCCACCGAGGCTCACGCCAACATCGTCGGCATCGACGGCTCGGCTGCGCTCGAGATCGACGGTGTCAACGAAGTGCTCAGCGGCGACGACCTGGCTCCGCTGTGGGGCGAGGGCGCCCTGCCGTGCGCCTGGCCGGTAACGCCCGACATGAAGAACCCGGCTCACTTGCCGGTGGCCCGGGGCACAGCCAAGTACGTGGGCGACGCAGTGGCGGTTGTCCTAGCCGACTCCCGCTACGCGGCAGCCGACGGCGCTGCGGCTGTCATCGTGGACTACGAGCCGCTGCCCGCGGTGGTCGAGATCGAGGACGCCGTCGCCGACGGTGCGCCGCTGGTCCACGCCGACCTCGAGTCCAACGAGTGCTACACGTGGGGGCTCTGGGGCGACAACGCCGCGGCCGTGGACGCCGCGTTCGCGGAGGCCGCCCATGTGGTGAGCGAGCGCTACCTGCAGCAGCGCCTCATTCCGGCGCCGATGGAGCCCCGAGGCTGCGCGGCGGTGCCGTCGCCGGCCGGCGGCGAGCTCACGCTGTACTCGTCCACCCAGATACCGCACATTCTCAAGGTGATGACCGCGGTCGTGCTCGGCATCGGTGAGAACAAGCTGCGGGTGGTGGCCCCGTCGGTGGGCGGCGGCTTCGGCTGCAAGCTCAACGTCTACGCCGAGGAGATCCTGTGCAGCGCTCTCGCGATGCAGCGGGGCGCTCCGGTGCGCTGGACCGAGGGCCGCACCGAGGGCGCCACCTCCACCATCCAGGGCCGGGGCCAGGTCCAGCACATCGAGCTGGCCGCCGATGCTGACGGCAAGGTGCAGGCCGTGCGGGTGAAGCTGCTGGCCGACATGGGCGCCTACCTGCAGCTGGTCACGCCGGGCGTGCCGCTGCTGGGCGGGTTCCTGTACCACGGCTGCTACGACATCGGTCTCTACCTGTTCGAGTGCACGTCGGTGTTCACCAACCGCACGCCTACCGACGCCTACCGGGGTGCAGGCCGGCCCGAGGCCACCTACGCCATCGAGCGGGCCATGGACTCGATGGCCGTGGCCGTCGGGGTGTCACCCGAGGAGATCAGGGCCCGCAACTTCATCCAGTCCGACGCCTTCCCCTACGAGTCGGCCGCGGGGCTGGTCTTCGACAGCGGCGACTACCAGGCCGTGCTCGACAAGGCGATCGCGCTGGCCGGGCTCTCCGGACGCCGGGCCGAGCAGGAGCAACGGCAGGCCGGGGGCTCCTCCAAGCGGATCGGAATCGGCTTCTCCAGCTATGTGGAGATGTGCGGTCTGGCCCCCAGCCGGGTGCTGGCGTCACTCGATTACGGCGCGGGCGGCTGGGAGGCGGCCACCGTGCGGATCTCGCCCACTTGCAAGGTGCAGGTGGTGACCGGCTCCACGCCGCATGGCCAGGGCCATGAGACGTGCTGGTCGATGATCGTGGCCGACAAGCTCGGCGTCGATCCCGACGACGTCGAGGTCCTGCACTCCGACACCGCGGTCAGTCCCACCGGCCTGGACACCTACGGGTCTCGGTCGCTGGCTGTCGGCGGCACCGCGGTCTACATGGCCACCGAGAAGGTGATCGACAAGGCGCGGGCCATCGCCGCCCACCAGCTGGAGGCCAGCGAGGACGACCTGGAGTTCTCCGGCGGCACCTTCCGGGTTCGGGGCACGCCCGAGGCCGAGGTGCCGCTGGCCGGAATCGCCTTCGCGGCGTTCACTGCGCACGACCTGCCTGACGGGATGGAGCCCAACCTCGAGGCCCACGTCACCTACGACCCGCCCAACTTCACGTTCCCCAACGGCACCCACATCGCCGTGGTGGAGGTCGACACCGACACCGGGAACGTGGACTTGATCGACTACGTGGCGGTGGATGACTGCGGCGTTCAGATCAACCCGCTGATCGTGGAGGGCCAGGTGCACGGGGGCATCCTGCAGGGCGCGGCCCAGGCGCTGTACGAGGACGCCGTCTACAACTCCGACGGCCAGCTGGTGTCGGCCAACCTGGCCGACTACCTGGTGCCGTCGGCGGCGGAGGCGCCCCGCTTCCGGCTCGACAGCCACGCCTCGCCCAGCCCCACCAACCCGATGGGGGTCAAGGGAGTGGGTGAGGCCGGGACCATTGCGGCTGCCCCCGCGGTGATCAACGCCGTGGTGGACGCGCTGCGCGACCTGGGTGTGACCGACGTGCCTATGCCGGCGTCGCCCCAGACCGTTTGGAGAGCCATTGCCGATGCCCAAGGAGGTGCGTCGTGATTCCCGCTGCTTTCGACTACGAGGTTGCCGAGTCCGCCGACCACGCGATTTCGTTGCTGGCCGAGCACGGCGACGACGCCAAGCTCCTGGCCGGGGGCCACAGCCTGATACCGATGATGCGGTACCGGCTGGCCACGCCGAGCGTTCTGGTGGACGTGGGCCGTCTCGACGACCTGCGCTACATCCGGGCCGGCAACGGCACGGTGTCGATCGGGGCGCTGACCCGCCACAGCGAGCTGGAGCACTCGGCCGCGCTGGCCGCAGCCTGCCCGATGCTGGCCTCGGTGGCCGCGCTGGTGGGCGACCCGGCGGTGCGCCACCGGGGCACCCTCGGCGGCACCCTTGCCCACGCTGATCCGGCGTCGGATCTGCCGGCGGCCGTGCTGGCGCTGGGCGGCACGATCGTGGCCCAGGGGCCGGGAGGGTCGCGTGAGATCGCGGCCACGGACTTCTTCACCGGGTACTTCGAGTCGGTGCTGGCCGACGACGAGATGATCACCGAGGTGCGGGTCCCGTCCGGCGGAGGCGGCTGGAACTACCAGAAGTTCAACCGCCGGGCCCAGGACTGGGCCATCGTCGGGGTGGCCGTGGCCGACAGCGGCGCCGGTGTGAGCCTGGTCAACATGGGCTCCACGCCGGTTCGGGCCTCCGGAGTTGAGGCCGCGCTCGCGGGCGGCGCCTCAGCCGCCGACGCGGCCGCGGCAGCCGCCGACGGGCTCGACCCCCCCGACGACCTCAACGCCGACGCCGACTACCGCAGCCACTTGGCCAGGGTGCTAACCGAGCGGGCCCTCAACGCCGCCGGAGTGGCATAAGCGCTGATTGACGCCCCGCCGGCCGGGCGGTTTGGTCTCAGGCGCCGCCCTCGGGAATCGTGACGACGATCTTGCCGATGTGCTCGCCGGCCTGCTGTACCCGTTGTGCCTCGGCCAGCTCGGTCCAGTCGAGTGTGTGGCTGACATGGGGGCGCAGCCTTGAGTCCATGGCAGCAGCCAGGTCGCGCAGGGCGGCCACGCTGCCCACGGCGATGCCTTGAAGCTTGATCTGACGGGTCATCACCGACGTCACCGGGACCTGCGCTGCGCCGAAGCCCGACAGCACCCCGATGACCGCGACGGTGCCGTCGATGCGGGCTGCCTTGACCGACTGGGCCAGGGTGTGCTCGCCGCCGAGGTCGATCACCAAGTCGGCGCCCCGGCCGCCGGTGATGTCGATGACGGTCTTGTGCCACTCCGGGGTCGAGCGGTAGTTGATGAGATGGTCCGCGCCGAGGAAGCGGGCGGTCTCGAGCTTCGCGTCCGACGACGAGGTGATGATCACGGTGGCGCCGCTGGCTGCAGCCAACTGCACCGCGTAGAGCGACACCCCGCCGGTTCCCTGCGTGACCACCACGTCCCCGGGCTTGACGTCGCCTGCGCGTAGGGCGCTCCAAGCAGTGACGCCGGCACAAACGAGCGTGGCCGCCTCGCCGTCGCTGAGGTGGGCCGGCGCTGCGACCAGGGCGTTCGCCGGGCACACCATGTGCTGCTGGAGCCATCCGTCGCCGGTGTCGCCCGGCGTGACTCGCAACTTCTCCCGGGTCAGGGGCCCGTCGAGCCACAACGGATGGAACGCACCCAGCACCCGGTCGCCTACGGCCACGTCCCGCACATCGGACGCCACCGCCACAACCTCGCCGCAGCCGTCGGTCATGGGCACCCGGGGCCAGGGACCCCGGATCAGTCCCATCAGGTTGACCAGATCGTGGTAGTTCATGCTTGAGGCCCGCACCGCCACCACGGCTTGGCCGAGCCCGGGCTCGGGCACAGGGCGATTCTCGGGCCGGGGCGGCTCACCCGGGCCGTCCATCACCATGGCAATG
The DNA here is from genome assembly GCA_965220645.1 of Candidatus Aldehydirespirator sp. Lineage (GTDB taxonomy): Bacteria > Actinomycetota > Acidimicrobiia > Acidimicrobiales > Aldehydirespiratoraceae > Aldehydirespirator. Next base: position 1,158,269 of record OZ244836.1, read on the forward strand.
CTCATGAGCAGAGATTGCCCACGGCGGGTTGCCAACGGTTCGCGTCTGTGCGTAACCGTTCGACCCTCACCGGCAGCAGGCTACGGCACCCGAGGATGTACCTCGATCGGCGGCGGACGCGATAGTGCGATCGAGCGGGCGACGGGCAACACTGGCGGCATGTCTCGACTTCCTTCTGCCGTCACCCGCACCTCGGTGTCAGGGATGGTCTCGACCGTCGACCACCTGGCCACCGGCGTGGGGGTGGACCTGCTGCGAAGGGGCGGATCAGCCGCGGACGCGGCGGTGGGGGCCAACGCGGTGCTGGCGGTTACGTCTCCCCACATGTGTGGGCCCGGTGGCGACGTGTGGGCGCTGGTGCACGACGGGGGAGAGGGCCCTCCGGTTGCGCTCGACGCAGCCGGGTTCGCGGGCTCGGGAGCCGATCCCGAGCGGCTGCGGGCGCAGGGTTGTGACGAAATGCCGCTGCACGGCGACGTCGCCTCGGTCACCGTGCCCGGCGCGGTGGACGGCTGGCTGGCCCTGCACTCCCGGTACGGGCGCCTGCCGCTGGCCGACGTCCTGGCCGAGGCCGTCCGCATCGCCGATGTCGGGTTCACGGCCTCGCCGCTGCTGGCCGAACGAGCCGGCGAGGTGTCCGGCGTGGACGGCAACACCGATGTCCCGGCCGGCCTGCAGGCCGGCGATGTGGTGCGGCGGCCGGGCACAGCCCGTGCGTTCAGGGCCATCATCGAGCGGGGCCGTGACGGTTTCTACGGCGGCGAATTTGGCGAGGGCCTCATCGCGCTCGGCGCCGGCGAGTACAGCGAGGACGACCTGGCCCGGCCGATCGCCCGCTGGGTGGAGCCGGTGCGGGCTGAGGCCTTTGGCCATGTGCTGTGGACGGTTCCGCCTACGTCTCAGGGCTACCTCACCTTGGCCGGTGCATGGATTGCCGGCGGTCTTGACTTGGGTGACTCCGACGACGGCCGCTGGGCCCATCTGCTGATCGAGGCGGCCTCACATGCTGCCCACGACCGGGTCGGGGTGCTGTACGACGGCGCCGACGGCCAGGCGCTGGTAGATCCGGCCCGGCTCGGTGCCCGGCGCGACGGAATCGACCCCGAACGGGCCTCCAACGTCGCCGCTCCCGCGGCCATGGGCGACACCACGTATCTGTGCGCGGTGGACGGCGACGGCATGGGCGTGTCGCTCATCAACTCCAACGCCAACGGCTTCGGCGCGCTGCTGATGGCCGGCAGCACGGGGATCTTCCTGCACGACCGGGGCCTCGGCTTCAACTTGGTGCCCGGCCATCCGGCTGAGTACGGGCCGGGCCGCCGCCCGGCCCACACCCTGTCCCCGGCGCTGGTCGCCAACTCCGACGGCTCACTGCGCCAGGTGCTGGGCACGATGGGAGGCGACTCCCAGCCCCAGATCCTGTTGCAGCTTCTGGCCCGCACCCTGGGGCTCGGCCAGTCGCCGGGCGCGGCCATCCGCGCTCCCCGCTGGGTGCTCGGCCCCGACGACCACGACGCCGGCTTTGCCACGTGGCGCCCCGGCCAGGGTCGGCGGGTGCTTGTCGAGGATTCCGCCACCGGCTGGCACGAGTCCCTAGCTGCCCGCGGCCACAAGACCGCCCTGCGCGAGGAGGCGCCCCACACCTTCGGCCACGCCCACCTCATCGAGGTCACCGAGCACGGCACCCTCGCGGGAGCCGCCGACCCCAGAGCCCAAATCGGAGTAGCCGCCGGCCTCTAGCCCTCACCCATCAGGTCGGGATGTCGCTCGGCTGCACCACTTCGACCTCGACCGCCACATGGTCGGCTACGACGCTCCCGGCAACTTCCCACACTTCAGCCAAACCGCGGGCCTGACTGACGAGCATGTTGGCGGGAAGGCGGAACCCGCTGCCGGATGGAAGTCCTCTAGCCCAACAAGTCCACGCTGCATCTCTCCGGCGTCACACCCGTAGCGGCACTCCCTCTACGATCCGAACCGACTCGACGATCCGAACCGACTCGACAATCCTGCGGCACCGGGCTAGCTTTCGATCCCCATTTCAGAGTGGAACTGCAATGGGCTCAGCAACATGGCGAATTCCTGGAGGTAAGTCCATGAGATACCCACAAAGACGCGGAATGAGGGCATTGTGGCTCTTGGTAGGCATCTTCGCCCTGATCGCGACAGCCTGTGGCGATGACGCGGATGAGCCTGTCGACGCAACGGCCGCAACCGCCGATGCCAGCACCGGCGATGCCGATGCCGACGATGCCGACGATGCCGACGATGCCGACGATGCCGATGCCGACGATGCCGACGATACCGACGATGCCGATGCCGACGATGCCGACGATACCGACGATGCCGATGCCGATGCCGACGATACCGACGATGCCGACACCGACGACGATGCCGATGCCGACACCGACGATGCCGTCCCCGGCGGCGAACTGGTCATCGCGCTAACGACGCAGCCGAACGCGATCGACGGCGCCAACGCTGCCGAGCGGAACGCGGGCAACGTGGCCAACCAGATCTTCGACCCGCTGGTGTGGATCAACGACGATCTGGAGTTCGAGCCCGCCCTCGCCGAGTCATGGACGGTGTCCGACGACGGCCGCGCGTACACGTTCAAGCTGCGCGAGGACGTGGTGTTCCACAACGGCGAGAAGTTCAACGCCGACGCCGTCGTCTTCTCTTGGGAGGTGCAGAAGCAGCCGGAGAACCAGTACTTCAACTACTACGAGCGGGCGTCGGAGGTGAACAAGATCGACGAGTACACCGTCGAGCTGGTCGCCCCGGAGCCCAACGCTCTCTTCCTCGGTCTCACCGGCGCCATCTGGTTCTTCGTTCCGCCTGAGTACTACAGCGAGGTCGGGCTGACGGGCTTCGGCCAGGCGCCTGTTGGTACGGGCCCCTTCATGTTCACCGAGTGGGTCCAAGGCGACCGCATCGTGTTGGACCGCAACCCGAACTATTGGCGCGAGGGCCATCCCAAGCTCGACCGGCTCGTCTTCCGGCCGATCACTGAGTCCTCCACCAGGGCTGCAGCCATACAGACCGGCGAGGTAGACATCGTGAACCGTCTCAGCCCCGACGAGGCCGCATCGCTAGAGGGCATAGACGGGGTCAACGTCATCGAGTACCCGACCAACCGCGTGTACTACATCGCGTTCAACAACCTCACCTCTGGTGTGGGCCAGCCGACCGAGGATCCCGTAGTGCGCCAGGCTCTCAACCATGCCGTCGACGTCGAGGGCATCATCGGCGCCCTCTTCAACGGCAAGGGCGTCCGAGCAACCGGGCTGATGACGGCCGCCGACTTCGGTTACAACAGCGACCTGTCGCCCTATGCCTACGATCCCGACCGGGCGCGGGAACTGCTGGCCGAAGCCGGGTATCCCGACGGGTTCGACATCGATTTCGCTTGCCCGTCCGGCGCCTACACCAACTTCGAGCAGGTGTGCGAGGCCGTCAGGGCCCAGCTCGACGCAGTGGGCGTCAACGCGTCGCTCGAGGTCATGGACTCCGGGGCGTACTGGGACCTGGAGGCCGACAAGCAGCTTCCGCCGCTGTTCGGCGACAGTTGGTCGAATGCCAATCCCGAGGGCTGGGATCGCCTGCAGGGTGCCATGGGTGGAAATGCTGCGAGCTTTTCGGCATGGTCGGACCCGGTCGTTGACGACCTGATGCTGCGGATACTGGCAACACCCGACGATGCGGCCCGTGCCGACCTGTACCGGCAGTTGCAACAGCACATGTACGACGACCCGCCGTTCATCTATCTGTACGTACCGTTCTCCTTCGAGGCAAGGAGCGATCGGGTCGTCAACTACAAGCCCCGCTCAGCCGAGGAGTACTGGCTCTGGTATCTGGAGAGCGCCGGATGATCGCTGCTATCTCCTGATTCGAACGTCGAGCGGTGGGGCCGGGGCGCTGCGCTTCGGCCCCACCGCCGCACCGAGGGCGAGTGAGCGAAGGGTGAGATAGGTGCCGAGGTACCTGGCAGGTCGCATAGGCCAGTCGCTGGTGCTCGTGTTCGGCGTCATGGTGATCGTCTTCTCGATGCTGCGGGTGTCCGGCGACCCGACCAACCTGCTCGTCCCCCGGGAAGCGACCCAGGCCCAGCGAGAAGCGGCGCGCCAGGCGCACGGCCTGGACAGGAGCGTTCCCGAACAGTTCGTCGACTTCGTGGGCGACTCGGCTCGCCTCGACTTCGGCAACTCGCTTCGCTACAAGATCCCGGTGCGGGAGGTGATTCTCGACCGTCTGCCCGCCACGATCGAGCTGGGCGTGGCCGCGATGGCCTTCGCGGTCGCGATCGGAGTGCCGCTGGGAATCCTGGCGGGCGTCAAGGCAGGCCGCCGATGGGACGGCGCGGCGCGCGGGTTCGCGTTGCTGGGCCAGACGATTCCCAACTTCTGGCTGTCGCTGGTCTTCATCCTCGTGTTCGCGGTACAGCTCAGATGGTTGCCGTCGTTCGGGCGCAACACCCTGTCACTGTGGTTCGTGACGGTGCCCGACAAGTCCATCATCCTTCCGGCCGTCGCCCTCGGGCTGTTCCCGATGGCTCAGCTGCTGCGCTTCACCAGGTCGTCGGTGCTGGAGATCGTCAACGAGGAGTACGTGCGCATCGCTCGAAGCAAAGGCCTCAGGACGCCGCTCATCTACAGCCGCTACATCCTGCGCAACGCGCTCATCCCGCTCATCAGCGTCATGAGCCTGCAGGTCGGCGCTCTGCTGGGCGGCTCGCTGTACATCGAGGCCGTGTTTGCGTGGCCGGGCGCCGGAGGGCTGCTGGCCGAGGCGGTGACCAACCGCGACTTCCAGCTCGTGCAGGGCATAGCGTTCTTCGGCGCGCTGATCGTGATCCTGTTCTCGCTGCTCTCCGACGTTCTGTACACCGTCGCCGACCCCCGCATCAGAGTGGGAAGGCTGCGTCCAGCGGTGAGCAGCCCGCGCAGCGCGAGTCGGCACGATACGTCGGCGACGATCCCGAAGCCCCACGGAGAGGGGATCACATGACTGATCGCACCCCTCCCGAAAGCGCCGGTCGGCCCGGCGCGGAGGTCGACTCCGGCCTTCTGGTCGATGTCGAGAAGGACGTGCGCATCCGGGCTCGGATTCGCAGCGGCCTGCGACTGCTGCTGCGGTCCAAGGGCGGCACGGCCGGTGCGCTCGTGTTCGTCATGCTGGTCGTTCTGGCGGTGTTCGCTCCGTGGATCGCCCCCCACGATCCCCTCCAGCAGACTCTGGGTGACTCCAGGACCCCGCCGTTCTTCGCCGACGGCGGCTCCACCGAATACCTGATCGGCACCGATGATCTCGGACGCGACATTCTCAGCCGGATCATCTTCGGAACCCGGGTCTCGCTCGGCGTGTCCCTCGGCGGCGTTGGCATCGCCATCACGCTGGGCATGACGATCGGCCTCATCGCCGGCTACCGGGGCGGCACTATCGACGCCGTGATCGTGGGGTTCATCAACTTGGTCCTGTCGCTGCCCTATCTGCTGTTCGTGGTGTTCTTCGCCGCCGTCGTCGGACGGAGCCTTCTCAACGTGATCCTGATCTTCGGCTTCACGTCGATCCCGGTGTTCGCCCGCGTCACGCGGGGCGAGGTCCTGAAACTGCGCGAGAGCACCTTCATCGAGGCGGCCCGAAACGTCGGCGTGCCCGAGGGCCAGATCCTGCGGCTGCACCTGCTGCCCAACCTCGTCGGCCCCTTGGCCACGCTGGCCACCTTCGAGATATCGGCCATGATCCTCTACGAGGCCGGCCTCGGATTCCTCGGCCTCTCGGTCCCGCCCAGCACCCCTAGCTGGGGCAACATGATCAGCTCCGGTCGAGGGGTCCTCGCGATCCGTCCGTGGATCTCGCTGGCGCCCGGGTTCGCCATCGTGGTGGCCGGGCTCGGACTCAACCTGTTGGGCGACTGGTTGCGCGACGCGCTCGACCCCCGATCCAAGCGGGTGAAGCAGTGAACACCGCACCACTGATCGAGGTGTGCGACCTCGAGGTGCGGTTCGAGATCCCCGAAGGAACGGTGCATGCCGTGAACGGCGTGACGTTCTCGGTCGCCAGAGGCGAGACGCTGGCTGTGGTGGGCGAGAGCGGAAGCGGCAAGACGGTGACGATGCTCGCCCTGCTGCGACTGCTCGCCGAACCGCCGGCTCGGATAGCCAGCGGCACAGCCACGCTCGAGACGGCCAGGGGAACGGTCGAACTCCTTGAGGAGTCGCAGCGCCGGCTGCGGCGGGTCCGGGGGGCCGAGATCGGGTTCATCGCCCAGGACCCCATGACCTCTCTCAACCCGACGGTGAGGATCTCCACGCAGCTCATCGATGTGATCCGCACCCATCTCGGCCTCTCCAGACGGCAGGCCCGGGCCCGCGCCATCGACCTGCTCAAGCGGGTGGGAATACCCGACGCGGAGAACCGCGTCGATGCCTACCCCCACGAGTTCTCGGGAGGCATGCGACAGCGTGTCATGATCGCGATCGCGGTGGCATGCAACCCCCAGCTCGTGATCGCCGACGAGCCGACCACGGCGCTCGACGTCACCGTTCAGGCCCAGATCGCCGAGCTGATGAACGACCTGCGCGACGAGCTCGGGATGGCCCTGATCTGGATCACTCACGACCTCGGCGTGGTGGCCGGCCTGGCTGACCGGGTGGCGGTGATGTACGCCGGCCGGCTCGTGGAGATAACCGACGTGGCCGCCCTGTACGAGCGACCGCTGCACCCCTACACCATCGGGCTCCTGAACGCGCTTCCCAAGATGGGCGACCGGGCCAGCCGCTTGACGAGCATTCCCGGCGTGCCGCCTGATCTCGCGGAGGCGCCGACTCACTGCTCGTTCGCGGCTCGCTGTCCACATGTGTTCGACCGCTGCCTAAGCGAGGTGCCGCCGCTGATCGAGCCGGTTCCCGACCACCATGTCGCTTGCTTCTATGACGTCGAGGCGGCCGGGCCGAGGAATGACTGACCACGCCATCGCGGAGTCGGCTCGGTCGGCCCAGCCCACCGACGGGTCGCCGTCTCCGGCCACTCCCGCGGGTTGCGGCGAGCCGGTGCTTCGGGTCGTGGACATGACGAAGTACTTCCCCGGAAGGTCCCGCGACAGGCCCATCAAGGCGGTCGACGGCGTGAGCTTCGAGGTCTTCGCGGGCGAGACGCTCGGACTGGTCGGCGAGAGCGGCTGCGGCAAGTCCACCACCGGACGGGCGGTGCTCCAGCTCCATCGTCCATCCTCCGGTCGGGTCTGGCTCGGCGACATCGAGCTCACCGCCCTCGGCGAGAATGAGCTGCGCGGGCTCCGGCCGCGGATGCAGATGATCTTCCAGGACTCCTACTCATCGCTGAATCCGCGGCACACCGTGGGCCGCATCGTCGGCGAGCCTATGAGGGTCCACACCGACATGACGGCCCGGCAGGTCACCGATCGAGTGATCGAGCTTCTCGATCTTGTGGGCCTACGGCCTGCTCACCGAAGCCGCTACCCCCACGAGTTCTCCGGCGGTCAGCGCCAGCGCATCAACATCGCCCGGGCGCTGGCCCTCAGCCCCGACCTGATCGTGTGCGACGAGCCCATCTCCGCGCTGGACGTGTCGATCCAAGCCCAGGTGGTCAACCTGCTGGCCGATCTCCAGGACGAGTTCGGGATCGCCTACCTGTTCGTGGCCCACGACCTATCGATGGTCGAGTACATCTCTGACCGGGTGGCGGTGATGTATCTGGGACACATCGTCGAGCTCGCGCCGACCAAGGCCCTGTTCACGGCGACGCTCCACCCCTACACGCAGGCCCTGCTGTCGGCGGTTCCGGTGCCGGACCCCGTGGCCGAGGCCGGCCGGACCCGCATTCCCGTGGTGGGGGAGGTCCCGAGTCCCGCATCGCCACCGCCGGGCTGCGTGTTCTCCACCCGCTGCCCGCTGGTTGTCGACCGCTGCCGTGCCGAAGTGCCCGTCCTGCGTGAGATCATGCCCAACCATTGGGCTGCGTGTCACCTCGCGGATCTTGAGGGATCGTCGATCGTCGGCTAGATGCACAGAGGGACGCCTGATGGGGTTCGTGACGCACAGCATCCACTTCTCGCAGGGCAGGGAAGCCTGGTGGACTTCGTGACGCATAACGTTGGCTGCTGGCAAGGCGAGGAGGCCTGATGAGGTTCGTGACGTACAACATCCACTACTCGCAGGGCAAGGACGACCTCTACAATCTTGAGAGGATCGCCAGCGCGGTCCGCGACGCCGACGTGATCGCGCTGCAGGAGGTCGTGCGGAACGTCGACTCGGTGCCCGACAGGGACCAGCCGGCCCGCCTGGGCGAGCTGCTTGACGAGCATCACTGGGTGTACGGGCCCAACGTCGATCTCGACGCAGCCCCGCGAGTTCCCGGTCGGCCCCGCGAGCATCGTCGCCTGCAGTTCGGGAACATGGTCCTTGCCCGCTGGCCCATCCTGTCGTGCCGGAACCTGCTGTTGCCGAGGGTTCGGCGCTTCGACGCCAACGGCACGCAGCACGGAGCGCTCGAAGCGATCATCGACGCTCCCTCCGGGCCTGTCCGGTGCTATTCGGTTCATCTGGACGCTATGAACCATCGGCAGCGTCGAGCAGAGATCAAGTACCTGCTGCCGCTGCTGTTCCGGGTCCCCTTCGACGGGGCGTCGGTCACCGGGCCGGAATGGCTGGGTATGGCCGAGAGCCCCACGCCCGCGGAGTTCGTTCTCATGGGCGACTTCAACCTGACTCCCACATCGGGCGAGTACCCGCTCATCGTCGGTGAGGCCGACTACTACTACGGCCTCACTGTGGCTGGCGACCGGCTCGTGGACACCTGGACGGCCGCGGGCCACTCCGCCGACGAGGGGATCACCTGGTACGACGGCAGCCGAGGGTTCGAGCCCGGTTCGAGGCTCGACTACGGATTCGTGACGCCGGGTCTGGCGCCGAGGGTCCGGTCGGCATGGATCGACGACAAGGCGGTCGGCTCAGACCATCAGCCCGCCTGGTTCGAGCTCGATTAGGTGTTCTCCACGCTCTAGCCGCCCCTCCGGGACACGCGCCGGATTACGCTGGCCGGCGTCAAGGGATCCGACAATGCAGGAGGTGTGAGCGGTGTTCGAGCGGTTCACCGACAGGGCCCGTCGCGTCGTGATTCTGGCCCAGGAAGAGGCGCGCCTCCTCAACCACAACTACATAGGCACCGAGCACATCCTCTTGGGCCTCATCCACGAGCACGAGGGGGTGGCGGCCAAGGCGCTGGAATCCCTCGACATCAGCCTCGAGTCGGTGCGGGCACAGGTGGAGGAGATCATCGGCCGGGGTGGCATCACTCCGAGCGGTCACATCCCCTTCACTCCCAGGGCCAAGAAGGTCCTCGAGTTGAGCCTGCGCGAGTCGCTGCAGCTCGGCCACAATTACATCGGCACCGAGCACATCCTGCTCGGCCTCTTGCGCGAGGGCGAGGGTGTCGCTGCGCAAGTGCTGTTAGAGCTGGGCGCGGATCTGGACCGGGTGCGCGAGCAGGTTGTCCAGCTACTGGTGGCTCAAGGAGACGCGTCCTCGTCGGCCTCGGAGGGCGAGGCGGTGCCGGCAATGGGCGAGCCCTCGGCTAGCCGGTCACGCGTTCTGGCTTTCCGTAAGCGCGTCAACATCTCCAGCGGGGGGCCGTTGGAGGCGACGGTCGGCTACTCGCGGGCTGTCCGGGTTGGCGACCACGTGGTCGTAGCGGGCACGACGACGCTGCGACCGGACGGGGTCGACCATCCCGGTGACTGCTACCTGCAGACCCGGGCAGTGCTTCGGCTGATCGAGGACGCGCTCGGGCGTGTCGGTGCAACCCTCGGCGATGTGGTGCGGACGCGGGCGTTTCTCACCGACATCTCGAAGGCCGACGACTACGGGCGGGCTCACGGCGAGGTGTTCGGCGACATCCGTCCTGCGGCCACGCTGGTGGAGGTCTCGGCGCTGGTGCACCCCGACCTCGTAGTCGAGATCGAGGTCGACGCCATCGGTTCGCCCGACTGGGACTAACAGCCGACTCGGGGGAGTGCCGGGTCGGGCTCCGGTAGGGTTTCCGCGATGCGCGGCGTGATCTCGGCAGCGGGTTACGTGCCCTACCGCAGGCTCGACCGGTCCGAGATCGCCGCCTTCTTCGGCTCCGGCGGCGGCACGGGCACACGGGCGGTGGCGTCCTACGACGAGGACACCACCACCATGGGCCAAGCCGCCGCTGACCTGTCCCTTCGGTCCGCAGCTGTCGAGCCTGAGGCCGTATGGTTCGCCACGTCGGCTCCGGCCTACTTGGAGAAGACCAACGCGGCTGCCATTCACGCGGCCCTGCGGCTCGATCCGGCCGTGGGCGCACTCGACTTCGGCGGCGCAGTCCGCTCCGGATTCGGCGCGCTGCGCACCGCGCTGGCCGGACGTGGCCCGACCCTGGTCGTGGCAGCAGACACCCGAGACGGCATGCCCGCCGGTGCTGACGAGGCTGTTGCTGGCGATGGGGCCGCCGCAGTGCTGGTGGGTGACGACTCCGACGGGCCGGTGCTGGCCGAATACCTCGGCGGCGCGTCTCGCACGCTTGAAGTCACCGAGCGCTGGCGGACGCCGGGCAGCGACCGCTCGCGCGCTTGGGAGGAGCGCTTCGGCGCGCACGTCTTCGGCCCAGCTGCACTGGTGACATGGCAGGCCGCGCTGATCGCCAGCGGGCTGGGCGACACCGCCGACATCGACCGCCTGGCAGTCACCGGTCTCAACAGCCGGGCCGTGGCTTCGGCCCTGAAGGCCATCGACGTCAAGGCGGGCAGCCTTGTAGATCCCCTCATCGCCATGGTGGGCAACACGGCAACCGCCCATCCGGCACTGCTGCTGTGCTCGGCCTTGGAGCACGCCGACCCGGGCGAGACCATCGCGGTGGTGGCGCTGGCCGACGGGGTGGAGGTGATCGTGCTGCGGGTCACGGAGGCCATAGCCGACCACCGCCCAGCCGAATCGATCGCGGCCCAGATCGCCGCGGGCGGGCCGCTCAGCTACGGCCGCTTCCTGGCTTGGCGCAACATGGTGACCGTGGAGCCTCCGAATCGGCCGACCCCGCCCCGACCGTCGTCGTCGGCTGCTCAACGCCGGACCGACTGGAAGTACGGGTTCACCGGCTCCCGTGACCGGTCCAGCGGCATGGTTCACCTGCCCCCGGCCCGAGTGTCGGAGAAGGGCGGCGCGGCTGACGACATGGATCCTGCGCCCATGGCCCACGCCACCGGCACCGTCGCCAGCTTCACAGTGGACCGGCTCGCCTACTCGCCCAGCCCGCCGACCGTGTTCGCGGTGGTCGATTTCGATGAAGGAGGCCGGACACCCCTGGAGCTCACCGATGTCGACGCCGACGAGGTGCATGTCGGCATGCGTGTAGAGCCGACGTTCCGGCGGCTCTACACCGCCGACGAGATCCACAACTACTTCTGGAAGGCCCGACCGCTGAGGAACGGCACCTCCGGCGGCGTACCACCGGGAGACAGCCGGTGAGCTCGCACGGCATCACCGACCGGGTGGCCGTCATCGGCATGGGCTGCACCCCCTTCGCCGAGCACTGGGATGCATCCCTCGACGACCTGATCATCGACGCGGCCCACCTGGCCTACCGCTCGGCCGGCATCGCCCAGGACGACATCGACGCCTTCTGGTTCGGCACATCGCAGTCGGCCGCCTCCGGGCTGGCCATGGCCGGGCCCCTGAAGATCGGTGGCAAACCCGTCACGAGAGTCGAGAACTACTGCGCCACCGGCTCCGAGGCCCTGCGCCAAGCGTGCTACGCGGTGGCCTCCGGTGCCTACGACACGGCCATGGCCCTCGGGGCCGAGAAGGTCAAGGACGGCGGCTACCAGGGCCTCAACGCCTTCCCCATCCCAACCGACGGCACACAGCGCACGCTCACTGCCGCGGCCATGTTCAGCCTGATGTTGCCCGCCTACGCCGACCGCTACGGCGTCGATCCCGACAAGTTGCGCTACGCCGCGGCCCGGATCGCCTCCAAGAACCACCACAACGGGTCCCGCAACCCGCTGGCCCAGTTCCGCCGGGAGATGTCGGCCGACCGGATCTGCGAGATGCCCGCAGTGGCGGGGATGCTGTCGGTGTTCGACTGCGCCGGCGTAGCCGACGGGGCCGCGGCGGCCATCGTATGCCGAGCCGAGGATGCCGAGCGATGGTGCGCCGATCCGCTCTACGTGAAGGGGCTGTCCGTGGTGACCGGGACCGGGGCCGGGTCGCTCGACCCCGACTACGACTACACCACGCTGCCGGAGTGCGCGCAGGCCGCCACCGATGCCTACGCCCAGGCTGGCATCACCGACCCCCGATCGCAGCTCGCGCTGGCCGAGGTGCACGACTGCTTCACACCCACCGAGCTGGTGCTGATGGAGGATCTCGGGTTCTCGCCGCGAGGCACGGCCTGGCGCGACGTGCTCGACGGGACCTTCGACCTAGACGGCGAGCTGCCTGTCAACGCAGACGGTGGACTCAAGTCCTTCGGCCACCCGGTGGGGGCCAGCGGGTTGCGGATGCTGTATGAGGTGTGGCTCCAGCTGAGGGGTGAGGCCCCGGCCGAGCGTCGCATCCCTCAGACAGGCCGCACCTTGGGCCTCACCCACAATCTGGGCGGCTATCCCGGCGAGATCGTGAGCTTCGTCGGAGTCTTCGGCACCACCAAGGAGCACTGACATGCCTGTTCGACCGCTCACCGGCATCCGGGTGATCGATCTCGCCGTGGACCGGGGCGAGCTGTGCGGGCGCCTGCTGAGCGATCTCGGCGCCGAGGTCATCAAGGTCGAACCGCCAGACGGTTCGCCCAGCCGCAGGTTGCCGCCCCTCGACCCCCTGACGCCGGACCACTCGCTGTTCTTCACGATGCGCAACTGCGGCAAACGCAGCATCGTGCTCGATCTCGACGACGCTGAAGGCAAGGAGCGATTCGAGGCGCTGCTCGCCTCCGCCGATGTGCTCATCGACTCGTCGGAGCCGGGAGCGCACGCGGCTGTGGGCCGAGCCGAGTTGGACGCTGAAGTCCTAGCGGCCCGCCACCCTCACCTGGTGGTGGCGTCGGTAACCGCCTACGGCCGCACCGGCCCCTACGCCGGGCGCGACGTGCCCGGATCGGTCATCGACGCCACCTCGGGCATGTGCTGGAAGGCGGGTCTGCCCGAGCGCGAGCCGCTCATGCCTCCGGGCAACATCTCTGGCGACATTGCCGGACTGATGGCCGCCTTCGCGACCATCTGCGCCCTGATCCAGCGCCTGGGGCACGGCGCCGGGCAGCTCATCGACGTGTCGGCCAACGAGGCGGCCGCCCAGATCACCGACTGGTCGCTGTCCAACTCGTCCAAGAGCATGGTCGCGGGCGTCGAGCCGATGGAGATCAGAGCCGGACCCGGTCCGGTGTACACGATCCTGGCCGCGGCCGACGGCTTCGTGCGGCTGGTTGTGCTCAGCCCCCGCCAGTGGCACGCCATCAGAGCCTGGCTGGGCGAGCCCGACTACCTGCAGGACCCCGAGTACGACGGGTTCATCGCCCGGTTCATGATCGCCGACGCCGTGCTCAACCCGCTGTACGAGGAACTGTTCTCCACCATGACGATGGAGGAGGTGGCCGAGGAGGCCCAGCGCCGCGGCATCGTGGCCACTCCAATCCTCAGGCCGGGTGAAGTGATCACCAACGAGCACTTCGAGGCTCGGAAGACCTTCGACCGGGTGCCGCTGTCCACGGGAGGGTTGATGAGCCTGCCGTCGGGGTGGATGGAGATTGACGGCGAGCGGGTCGGTCCAACCGGGCGTCCGCCGCATCTCGGCGAGCACACCGACGAGGTGCTCGCCGCCCTCGACGCCGCGGCATCGGCGGAGCCGGATGGCCCGGTCGCCTGGCCGCTGGCGCCGGAATCCGCCCCCGAGCCGGCCCTCCCGCTGGCCGGGGTCCGGGTCGGCGACTTCGGGCATGGTGGCGTCGGGGTGGAGATCAGCCGGATGCTGGCCGAGTACGGCGCCGACGTGATCAAGATCGAGAGCCGCACCTACCCGGACTTCATCCGAGTGGTGCTGGGCGGGGAGATGTCGCCTTCCTTCGCCTCGTCTTCACGGTCCAAGCGGGGCCTCGGGATCAATGCCAAGACCGAGGAGGGTCGCCGGATGGTGCTCGACCTCGCCGCGGGCGCCGGAGGCGCGGCCCGCTTCGATGTGGTCGTGGAGAACGGCTCGACCGGCGTTATGGATGAACTCGGGCTGGGCTACCGCGACTTCTCGACGGCCAACCCCGATGTGGTGATGGTGTCAAGCCAGTTGATGGGCTCGTCCGGCCCGTGGTCGGCCTGGCGCGGCTACGGCCCCAACACCCAGGTGACCGGGGGAATGACTCACCTCTGGGACTATCCCGATGTCGACCGACCCTCCGGCTCGCAGTCGATCTTCCCCGACCACTGGGCCGGCCGAATGGGAGCGCTGGCCGCGGTGGCCGCCGTGCTGGGCCGCCGGCGGGGCGTGATGAGCGGGGGATGCCACGCCGAGGTGTGCCAGGTCGAGCAGGTAGTGGGGGTGATGGGCGATCTGCTGGCCCGCGAGTCGCTGCGAGCCGGCTCGGTGAAGCCGCAGGGCAACCGCCGGGACCGGGGGGCACCCTGGGGGTTCTTCGGATGCGAGGGGGAGGACCAGTGGGTGGCGATTTGCTGCCGCAGCGACGCCGAATGGGCCGCGCTGGCGGACCTGGCCGGAGTGGACGACCCGACGCTGGCCACCCTGGAGGCTCGCCGCGACCGCGAGGACGAAGTGGAGGAGGCCGTGTCGGCGTGGACCCGGACGCTGTCGAAGCACGCCGTCACCGAAGCCTGCCTGGCCGCAGGCGTGCCCGCCGGCCCGATGCTCACCTCCTCGCAGCAACTCCAGGATCCGCACCTCGCGGCCCGGGGCTACCTGGTGGAACTGGACCAGCCGCCCATCGGCGTCATGACCTTCGAGGGCCCGGCCTTCGCGGCCACCGGCATGGCCGACGCCGACATCCGTCCCGCCCCCGGTCTCGGTGAGCACACCCGGGAGGTCGTCGCCGAACTCGGCCTCGATGAGGCCGCCATTGACGACCTCATCGCCCGAGGGATCCTCGAGACGGCCCTTCCAGCTCCTGAAGACTGATCGGAGGGCTCAGCCGGTTTCGCTGTGAGTGACGGGCTGCTCGCCCATCCACCCGCGCAGGGTGTTCTTGAGCTTGGTCTGCTGGATGAACAGGTCGTGCTCCACATCGGCCTCCCGTGAGGGCTGAGGCGCCTTGAAGTAGAAGCTCAGCCATTCCTGCACGCCCGACTCGCCGGCCCGGGCGGCCAGGTCCATGAACAGGGCCAGGTCGAGCACGATGGGCGCGGCCAGGATCGAGTCCCGGCACAGGAAATCGACCTTGATCTGCATCGGGTATCCGAGCCAGCCGAAGATGTCGATGTTGTCCCAGCCCTCCTTGTTGTCGCCCCGGGGCGGGTAGTAGTTGATGCGCACCACATGGTGGATCTCGTCGTAGAGGTCGGGGTACAGCTCGGGCTGCAGGATCGTGCCGAGCACCCCCAGCTTGGAGACCTCCTTGGTCTTGAAGTTCTCGGGGGCGTCGAGCACCTCGCCGTCGCGGTTGCCGAGGATGTTCGTGGAGTACCAGCCCCGCAGGCCCAGCATCCGGGCCTTGAGGCCAGGCGCGATCAGCGTCTTCATCAGGGTCTGGCCGGTCTTGAAGTCCTTGCCGGCGAGGGGCACGCCCCGGATGCGGGACAGTTCTTCCATGCACGGCAGGTCCACAGTCAGGTTGGGGGCGCCGTTGGCGAAGGGCACATCGCTCTGCAGCGCCGCGTAGGCATAGATCTGGCTGGGGGCGATGGCGTTGTCGTCGGCCTTCAGGCCGGCCTCGAAGGACTCCACCGACTCGTGCACCGCGGTCGGCTCCGAGAACGCCTCGGTGGAGCCGCACCACACCATCACCAGCCGGTCGCAGCTGTGGGCGCTGCGGAAGTTCTCGATGTCGTCCATCAGGGCCTGGGCCTGGTCCCATTTGGACGCAGCCGGCTTCACCCGCACGCCGTCGAGGCGGCTCACCCAGCGCTGGTCGAACACTGCGTCCATGGCGACTACGCCCTCGAGTTCGGCCGAGATGGTCCCCAGATCGCGTTCCTCCAGCACACCGCAGGTGCGGGCCGCCTCGAGCACGTTGGCCGACAGGGGATCCCAGCCGCCGAAGACCAGGTCGTCCAGCCCGGCCAGCGGCACGAACTCCCGGATCGGGGGGTTGCGGTTCTCGGTCTTGGTGCCGAGACGTATGTGGGCCATCTGGCTGATCGAGCCGATGGGTGGGCTCAGGCCCCGGCGGGCCGCGATCACCCCGGCGACGAAGGTGGACGCCACCGCGCCCATGCCGGGGGTCAGCACGCCGAGGTTGCCGGCGGCGGGAGCGATTCGTCGAGCTGTAGTGAGAGGCATAGCCAATAGAATAAGGAGCGGTTGACTTATTTGACAGATAGTGAAGTAAAACTGAACTATTATGCTCACATGGCTACATCGCTACCGGATCTCTCCATCCGACAGCTCGAATATCTGGTGGCGGTGGCCGACTGCGACACGTTCGCGCTGGCTGCCGAGCGGGTGGGGGTCAGCCCGTCGGCTCTCTCGCAGGGTCTGGCGGAGCTCGAGCGCCGCGTCGGGGTGCCGCTGTTCGACCGGGAGGGCCGGCGCCGGGTCCTGCGACCCGACACCAAGCCGGTCCTCGAGCACGCCCGCCAGGTGGTGGCCCTCACCGCCGACTTGACAGATTGGGCTCAACGCACCCGTTCCGGTGATCACGGACGTCTGCGCCTCGGCATGATCGACGCTTCCGCGGTGCAGCACCACGGCGAGGCGCTGCGACGCTTCCGGGCCGACCACCCCGGGTTGCGCATCCATCTGCGGGTGGGCCCATCGGGCGATCTGCTGCGCGAGCTAGTGGACGGATCTCTAGACCTGGCCGTGTGCGTGGAGCCCACGGAGCCGCCCCGAGGAGTGAGCACCGGAGTGTTGCTGACCGAGGATCTCGCGATCTACGCACCCGACGGGCGCCGCCATCCCGGCCCCAGCGCGGGCTGGGGGCCTTGGGTGCTTTTTCCCCGCAACGCTCACACCCGCTCCGGGATCGAGGCAGCCTTGCGGCGGCGGGGCGCGCCGCTGGAGGTGGTGGCCGAGTCCCACCAGCCCGAAGTGCTGTGCGAGATGGTGAGGCTCGGTCTGGGCTGGTCGGTCCTGCCGGTGGCACAGGCCGAATGGGGCGAGCAGGCCCTTGTTCGGTGCGAGATCCTGGCCCGACGCCGGCTGGTGATCGCCCGCCGCGCCGGAGCGGCACCCCACCCATCCGGGCTTCTCTTGGAACAGGCTCTGCGCTCGGCCACCGCAAATTGACGTAGTTGTGCACCCTATGTGGGGACAACTACGTCAATTTCGAGCCGATGGGGTGCGTCAGCCCCTCCGGCAAGGGAGGGCGGTAGGTTGACGCCGTTCACCCCCGGTCACGGAGGCGGAGCCGGATGAGCAGCACCGAGGAAGGGATGTACCCATGAACACCTATCCCGTGCGGGTCGGCAGCTGCCTTTTCACGATGGTCGACCCCGAACGGGGCCACGAGGTGGATTACAACCGCTGGTACGAGCGCGACCACTTCTACGCCGGGTGCCTGGTCGGTCCCTGGCTGTTCGCCGGACGCCGCTGGGTTGCTACCCGCGAACTCAAGGATCTGCGGTTCCCTGAGGACTCGCCGCTGGCCGTGCCCACTGATGCCGGCTCGTACCTGGCCATCTACTGGGTTCACGAGGGCCGTCACCGCGAGCACTTCGCCTGGGCCATCGACCAGGTGGTGGAGCTCTACAAGCACGAGCGGGGCTTCAACAACCGGATCCACGCCCACACCGTCCTGCTGCACAAGCCGTGGTCGCACTACCGCGACGACGACCCTGTTCCGATCGAGCTGGCCCTCGACCACCCCTACCAGGGTCTGGCCGTGGTGGCGGTCGACCCCGCCGACGGCACCGACAACGACGGCCTGGACGCTCACCTGCGGGCCGAGGCGCTGCCGGCGCTGATGGACGGCTCGACGGTGTCATCGGTGGTGTCGTGGAGCTACATCGACCCGGCCGGCGGCGAGACGGAGCGGGCCCCGATGGACCTGGGCACCCCGGCCGGGCCGGCCGAGCGCCAGATCCAGATGTTCTTCCTCGACGGCCACCCGGCCGACGCCTGGGACCGGTTCCGGGCCTACGCCGCCGGGCTGGCCGACGCCGGTGCGGGCGAGGTCGTGTTCGCGGCGCCGTTCCTGCCCACCATCGTCGGCACCGACACCTACACCGACCAGCTCTGGTAGACCGGTCCATGGTGTGAACCGATCCTGGCCGGGCGCCAACGGCGTGTACCGCAGCAGGGTGCTAGGTGCGCGTCGGAGGTCGCAAACCAGAGGTCAGAGGTCGTGAACAAGAGACTGACCGCCGTTCCGGCGCTAGTGGTGATGGTCGTAGTAGCAGCCGCCGCCTGCTCGGGCGGGTCCAGCGGGTCAGAACTCGTTGAATCGGGGGACCCCTACGAGAATGCGGAGATCCGCCCCTTCGATCCGTCGGTTGATGTGACCGGCGAACCGGGTGAGGTTGTCGAACAGGACTGTCCCGAGCACATGGCCGGAGCAGGCCTCCGGTGCGTGTGGGTCATAGTCCCCATCGATCGTGCCGATCCGGCCGCGGGGATCCTGGGTGTGAGCGTGGTGATCCGCCCCGGCACCGGCGACGAGTCGCTCGCACCGCTCGCCGTGCTCCAGGGAGGCCCAGGCGGGGCCAGCAGCGACTTGGCCCTGGTGTTGCCGAGCCGCCCGTACGCGCAGGTTCTCATCGACCAGCGGGGCGTCGGCTTCGGCAGCTTCAACTCCTGGTGCCCTGAGCTGCTCAACGCGCTGGTGGCGATGGTCGAGGCGACCAGCGAGAAGGCCGACGCCATCGGCTCAGGGGCTGCCGGCCAATGCTCCGACCGCTTGAGGCAGGACCCAGGCTTTGCCAGCATCACCACCGCTGCCCACGCGGCCGATGTCGGTGATGTCATGGCCGCGCTCGGCCACGAGCGGTGGCTCCTCTACGGCGTGAGCTACGGGACCACGATCGGTCTGGAAGTGCTGAGAGACGTCCCGGCGGGGCTGGCCGGTGCGGTGCTCGACGGCCTGTATCCCGCGAACCTTGACGCTGACGCGGCGGTCGCGGAGGGTGCTGAGCGGGTGGTCCGCGAGTTCGACGCGGAGTGCAGTGACGACCCCGTCTGCTCGGCCATCCTGGCTGACGCCGCCGACGGGCAGACCACGACCATGGAGGTCCTGCTCGCGAAGCACATCGATCGCTTCAATGCAGACCCGGTGGTGGTGAACTTGTCCGCGGACGAGACGACCATAATGGAGCCGATCGACGCGTTGATCGACGGCGACTCCGTGGCGGGGGCGGTGTTCCAGATGCTCTACAACGAGTTCACCGCGACTCTAGTCCCCAGAGTACTGGCGGGGCTGGAGCGACCGCCCGATGCTGATCGGGTGGAGGAACTCGGCCTTGTCACCGTGCCCAAGCTGGTGGCCTTGATACGGGTCGAGTCGGCCTCCCAGCAGTTCCACTCCGGCGCTCCGTCGACGTTCGCAGCCGTGGCATGTGCCGAGGGTCTGCGGCACGCCTCGGGACCGCCCGCGGGAATCAGCGGCTTCGCCGCGGCGATTGTCGGGGAGGGACTGTCCAGGCAATGCGAGCCGTGGACGGTAGCAGAGTCCCCACTGCCGTTGGAGCCGGTGCAGAGCGATCTGCCGGTGCTGCTGATCTCCGGGTGGTTCGACCCGATCACGCCTCCGAGCCTCGCCGAGGCAGCCGCGGAGTATCTGCCCCGCAGCACGCACATCGTGAGCCGCACCCGTGGCCACGGAATCTGGGTGTGGGGCTACGACAGCTGCGTCGACCGGATCGTCGCAGACTTCCTGGCCGAGCCAGGCACCGAACTCGACACCGCCTGCGCCTTGGAGGACCGCCCGCTTCGCTGGCAGCCGCTTCCCGCCTAGACGCTGCCGGCCCGCTTCGTTGGCAGCCGCTCCGTAGCGGTAGAGACTGGGGCCATGATCCTCGAAGGACGAACCGTGCTAGTGGTGGGTGTCGGCCCCGGATTAGGCGCCAGCTGTGCCCGACTGGCGTTCCGGGACGGCGCCAACGTGGCCGTCATGGCCCGTAGCGCTGATCGCCTGGCCGAGGCGGCCGCCGAGCTCGACCCCACCGGTGACCGGGTGATCGCCTGCCCGGGCGACGTCACCAGCCAGGAGGACTGCACTGCCGCCGCCGACGCCGCCGCCGAGCGATTCGGGGCGCTTCACGCAGTGGTCAATGTGGCTGCCCTCGACACCCAGAAGGGAGCGTGGCACCGGACGACCGACGAGGACTGGAAACTCAACCTCACCGTCAACGTGCTCGGCGCGGTGCATGTGGTGCGGGCGGTTGAGCCCCACTTCGTAGCGGCCGGCGGGGGGTCGGTGGTGCAGATCGGATCGCAGGCGTCCATGAGGCCGGTGGCGGTGTTCCCCCAGAGCCCGTACGGGGCGGCCAAGTCGGCGCTGCTGTCGTTGGCGCGCGATCTAGCTGCGGAGTTGGGTCCGTCCGGGATCAGGGTCAACACGGTGGTTCCGAGCTGGATGTGGGGGCCCAACGTCAAGCTCTACTGCGAGTGGCAGGCCGGCACGAGGGGCATCACCGTCGAGGAGGTCAAGCACGAGATCGCCCAGGAGATGGCCCTGCGGGAGATGCCCACCGACTCCGATGTCGCCGAAGCGGTCGTGTTCCTGGCGTCGGAACGGGCTCGGATGATCACCGGCCAGACGCTCGTGGTCAACGCCGGGCACTTCTACCCGGTCGCCTGACTGCACGACCCCCCAAGGTAAGCGCCATTCGGGCCGGGCCGACCAGCCGACTATACGTCCACGATTCTGACGCTGGCACCCAGTGCTGCGAGCAGCGGCGCGATGTCGCTCCGGTCGGATGTGACGACACCGACATCCTCTAGGCGTGCAGCCTTTGCAGCCGTCACTGCGACCGATGCGTCGATGACATCGTCGGTGCCTGTCTGGCCGCAGAGAGCGCCGGCCTCCCGTGCGATCTGTCCGTCCAGCGGCACTTCATCGGACAGTTTGAGAGCCCGGGCCAATGGCGCCTGGCGAGGACCGCCCCTCCAGGCTTGGGCGACAGCTCCAGTCGGCACTTGCACGTCGCTGGGTCGGTCTGCGGTGTACAGCCTCGTCCACAGGTGCCGGTCTCCATGCTCGAGGGCGATCAGCGCGCCGGTGTCCAGCACGAAGGTCGTCATCCGTACATGTCCTTGCGGGCTTGGGCGATCTCCTCCTCGGTGAAGGCACCATGCTCGGCTTGGTACTCATCGAACAGCTTCTTCCATTCGCGGCGCCGGGTCTCATCGTCGAGCGGATGGGCCGGCCTCGCACCGCTGGCATCGTCCGAGTCTTGGATGTTGCGGGCATCGTAGGCGGGGGATCCGGCTGTCACGATTCTCCTTCCGTCATCAAGGCGTCGCATCTGGTTCTTGCGGGCAATCTAGCGTGTGATCATCAGCGGGACAACACTAACCAACATAGATATACACTAAAATACTGTCAGCTGCGAATGACACGGCAGCCATCGGCGCCGCGGCTTCCGAGGTGGTACGGGAAATAGAGTGTGACTGCAAGCGCCACCCACCGGCAAGGGCCGTCCGTGGGTCTGTTGGTGGCGTGGGCTCGACCCCAGAACAGGAGTAGCCGTATGAGCCGCACCATGGAGGATGTTCGCCAGTTCGCAGGCGCCGACCAGGGCCTCGCAGTCGTGTCGTTCGGGCGTCCTGACCAGTCGGTTCACTCCTCGCTGGTCAACGCCGGGGTGATGGCCCACCCGGTGACCGGCGAGGAGGTGGTGGCGCTGGTCGTGCGGAGCAGCGCCGCGAAACTCCGTCATTGGCGCCGCACCCCGCGGGC
Source organism: Candidatus Aldehydirespirator sp. (assembly GCA_965220645.1). Lineage (GTDB taxonomy): Bacteria > Actinomycetota > Acidimicrobiia > Acidimicrobiales > Aldehydirespiratoraceae > Aldehydirespirator. The sequence continues at coordinate 1,180,298 of OZ244836.1, forward strand.
CACCATCGTCTTCCGGTCGGGCTGGTCGTGGGTGGGCGTGGAAGGCGCCACGACGATCATCGGCCCCGACGATCGATTCGACGGCTTCGACCCGTCATCGGTTCCCCGGTTGCTTCGGGCCGTGTTCACCGCTGCTGGCGGCAGCCACCAGGACTGGGACGAGTACGACCGCGTGATGGTGGCCGAACGCCGGACCGCGGTCTTCATCCACCCCTCCCGCATCACCGGGGTCGGCCAACCCTGAACCGGAATCACTCGAGGGTTGTGACGCACGAGATCGCCCAGGAGATGGCCCTGCGGGAGATGCCTACCGACTCCGATGTCGCCGAAGCGGTCGTGTTCCTGGCGTCGGAGCGGGCCCGGATGATCACCGGCCAGACGCTCGTGGTCAACGCCGGGCACTTCTACCCGGTCGCCTGACCGAGCGACGGCGGGATCGGCCGTTAGAGAGGGCTAGAGGCTGAACACGGTGCCTACAGCAAGCAACAGGATCAGCGCCACCCAGAAGGCAGTGCCTATCCACCCGATGCTGTAGCCGACCGCCGCCAAGCCGCGATGCGGGGCTCCCGACAGTGCCTTTTGTATTGCGGTACGGCCGAGGATCAACGCAAACGGGAACAAGACGGGGAGCGCCACGCCCAGGACAGCCAGGGCGCAGGCAAGGACGGCCTCACTGTTGCTGTCAGGAGGTGCTGCTTGCTCCGTTAGGTTGGCCACGGTGCGCATCGTACTGCCCACGTCAACCCCGCCTCGATCGTGAGAGTCGTTCGGCTGCGCGATGCGGTCGTGCTGCTGGGGGGCTTTCCGGCGCTGGCCGGGGTCGACCTCTCCGTCGAGCGCGGCGAGGTAGTTCTCGTAAGGGGTCCCAATGGCGCGGGCAAGTCCACGCTGCTGCACCTTTGTGCCGGGCTGTTGCGCCTGTCGGAGGGTCAGGGCGAGGTGCTGGGCTGTGACCTGGGCGTTGACCGGGCTGCGGTGCGCCGCCGGGTGGGTCTGCTGGGCCACGACACCGCGCTCTACGGCGAGTTGACCGCAGCCGAGAACCTGCAGGTATGGGCCCGGGCTTCCAGAGTGGGCGAAGCCGACGTGGGTGGCGCGCTCGATCGCCTAGGGCTGCCTCCGCGGCTGCGCGACGTCCCCACCGACCGGCTGTCTGCGGGGCAGCGTCGCCGGGTGGCGCTGGCCGCGATCGTGGTACGCCGACCCGAGCTGTGGCTGCTTGACGAGCCCCACGCCGGGCTCGACTCCGACGGGCGCGAGATCGTGGACAGCATCGTGACGGCCGCGGCCGCGGCCGGTGCTGCCGTGGTGCTGGCCTCCCATGAGGCGGGACCGGCCGGTGGTCTCGCCACCCGCACTGTGGCGATGGCGGGCGGCACGCTGCCAGAGGGGCTGGGACCGTGACCGTCTGGCGCGAGCTCAGCCTGTTCGCAGGCGACGCCGGTTTGGTGGCCTCCAAGGACCTGCGCATCGAGTGGCGGGCCCGCACGACGCTGGGACAAGTCTTGCCCTTCGCGCTTCTGGTCCTGGTGCTGTTCGGCTTCGCCCTCGACGCCAACCGGCCCACGCTGCGGCTGGCCACACCAGGCCTGCTGTGGATGACCGTGCTGTTCGCGACCGTGGTGGCGGTGCAGCGGTCCGTGGCCGTGGAGTCCGCCGATGGAGCCCGCCGGGTGCTGCTCCTCAGCGGGATGGCCCCGGCGGCCGCGTTCGTAGGCAAGACCGCCGCGGTGGCGGTGCAATTGCTGGTCGTGGAGGCGCTGCTGTTACCGGGCGTGGTGCTGCTGTACGACGCGAGGATCGAGTCGATCCCTTTGGTGGCCGCAACGTGCGCGGCCGCGACGGTGGGTCTGGCCGCCGCCGGTAGCCTGCTCGGTGCTGTGGTAGCAGGAGTGCGAGCCCATCAGACGGTCCTGCCGATCCTGCTGCTCCCGGTGTCGGCGCCGGTGCTGATCGCGGCCACCCGGGCCTTTGCCGACGGGCTCGGCACGGTCGCGGTGGACGGGTGGTCCTGGGTGGGCCTGCTCGTCGGCTTCGCGGCGGTGAACGCTGTGCTGGGCGCGGTCGTCTACGGCCCGCTGCTGGAGGACGCATGACAGCCCCGGAGTCGTCGGCCACACCCTCCGAGCCGCGGATCGCCTCCTATCTCGGCGGTCCCGCTCGAACCGGGTCGCGCTTCACCCTGTGGCTCGGTGCGGCGACCCTGCTCGGCCTGGCCGGGGTGGCCGCGCTGGGGCTTCTGGCCGTCCCAGCCGACGATGTCCAGGGCGACGCGGTGCGCATCATCTTCGTGCACGTTCCCTCGGCAATAGGGGCCTACGCCGCCTTCGGGGTGACCGCGGTCGGCTCGGTGATGTGGCTGTGGCGCAGGTCGGTGTGGTGGGACGTCACCGCCCACGCCGGCGCGGAGGTCGGGGTCCTGCTGTGCGGGCTCATGCTGGTGACGGGAATGCTCTGGGGCCGCCCTACTTGGGGCACGTACTGGGAGTGGGGCGACGTGCGGCTGGTCACCACCCTCATCCTGTTCCTGGTGATGGTCGGCTACCTGTCGGTTCGAGCCCTCGGCGGCGACGCAGCCTCGGTGGCCACCCGAGCCGCGGTGGTGGGGCTGGTCGGTGGGGTGAACATCCCGATCGTGAACCGGTCGGTGAACTGGTGGGCCAACCGCACCCTGCACCAGCAGTCGTCGCTCACCGACGGCAAGCTCGCGGACCTCACACTGTTCACCCTGTTCCTGGCGTTCGTCGTGGCTGCGATGGCCATCTGCTGGATGATGGTGCACCGCTTCCGCATCGGCTGGCTGGAGCGGCAGCTACAAGCCCGCGACGTTCGCGATGCGCTGGCGGCCCGGCGAGCCGAGGCGGGCCGATGAGCCAGGCCGGCTACGTGCTCGGTGCCTGGGGCGTCACGCTCGCCGCGATCGGCCTCTACGCGGCCAGCCTCATCGTGCGAGGCCGGCGGCTGGTGCACCGGTCACGAGCCGAGACCGGCGAGAACGGCGAGTGACAGTCATGGACGACGGCGGTGGATGCCATGGATGACGAGGTGAAGACAGCGGACGACACGTTGTCCGACACCGCGGGCCCGGAGCTGTCGCCGCTCACCCCGCGACCCGTTGGACCCCCCGCTCGGACTCGGCGCTGGATCGCGGCGTTGATAACCGTGGCCGTGATCGGAGGCGTTGCGCTGCTCGTGTCGAACCTGCTCGGTGACGCGGCGCTGTTCTTCTACAACGCCGACGAGGCAGTCGAGCGGCGCGATGAACTGGCTGCCCAGCGCTTCCGTCTGCAGGGGACACCATTGGTCGAGCCGGTGCATGCCTACTGGGAAGACCGGCCGGTGCTGGCTTTCGCCGTCGGCTTCAACGGGGCAGTAGTGAATGTGGTCCACATCGGCGATCCGCCCGAGCTGTTCCAGGCCGGCGTGCCGGTGGTGCTCGAAGGGGCCTGGCAGCAAGGACCTGGCCCCGGCCCGGTGATCGCCGCAGACGGCTGGCACTTCGCATCGGACCGGATGCTGGTGAAGCACGACAACGACTACCGCAACCGCGACGACTACGACGAGCGCATTGTCGAAGCCGACGAGGGCGTCTTTCGCTACCCTCCCCCGCTCCGGGAACCATCAGGACCGTGAGCAACGTAGCGCTCGGCTCGGCGGCGGTCGCCGCGGGGTTGGGCGCGGCCCTCATGGGCATCGCCGTCACGGCGTTGGGGCTGGCCGGGCGCCACCGGCGTTGGCTGCGCGACGCCCGCCGGCTCGTCCTGGTGATGGCCGTCGCGGCCGTGGCGGCCGTGGCGGTGATGGAGCGGGCCCTGATCACCCGCGACTTCACCGTGAAGTTCGTGGCCGACAACGGTTCGTCCACCACGCCGGCGGTGTTCAACGTGGCCACTCTCTGGTCGGCGCTGGAGGGGTCGATCCTGCTGTGGACCCTCGTGCTGTGCGGCTACGCGGTCGTGGTGGCGGTGAAGTTCAGCGGACGGGGCCCGGTCATGCTGTGGGGGGCAAGTGCCGGCGACGATCAGACCGTCAAGAAGGTCCGCGGCCACCCCTTGGGCGACCCCATGCTGGCCTGGGCGATGCTGGTGATGTTCGCGGTCAGCGCCTTCTTCTTCGCGCTCATGATCGGGCCGGCCGATCCCTTCATCGCGGTCGACGTCCCTCCCGGCTACGACGGCCCGGGTCCCAACCCGCTGCTGCAGAACCACATCCTGATGGCGTTCCACCCGCCGATCCTGTACCTCGGCTACGTCGGGTTCACCGTGCCCTTCGCCTTCGCGGTGGCCGCGCTGGCCACCGGGCGGCTCGGGGAGGGATGGCTGGCCTCGACCCGGCGCTGGACCGTGGCCGCCTGGGGCTTCTTGACGCTCGGCATCGTGCTCGGTGCCTGGTGGAGCTACGAGACCCTGGGCTGGGGCGGGTACTGGGCCTGGGACCCGGTGGAGAACGCCTCGTTCCTGCCGTGGCTGACCGGCACCGCGTACCTGCACTCGGTGATGGTGCAGGAGCGGCGGGGGATGCTGCGGGTGTGGAACCTGTCGCTGGTGATCGCCACGTTCTCGCTGACGATCCTGGGAACCTTCCTCACCCGCTCGGGCGTGCTGGCATCGGTGCACTCCTTCACCGAGTCGGGCATCGGCCCGGCGATTCTCGGCTTTTTCGCCGTGATCGTGGCCGTGTCGCTGGCCCTCATCGCCTGGCGGGGCGACCAGTTGCGCACGCCGGGCCGGATCGCGGCGCCGGTGTCGCGCGAGGGAGCGTTCCTGGCCAACAACGCCCTGTTCGCCGCGTTCGCGTTCGTGGTGCTGCTCGGCACTGTGTTCCCGCTGCTGGTGGAGGCGTTCGACGGCCGCACCATCTCGGTCGGCAACCCGTACTTCGACCGGATGACCCGGCCCATCGGCTTCGCGCTGCTGTTCCTCATGGCGGTGGCGCCCATGCTGCCCTGGGGAGGGGAGGGCCGACGCCCGCCGACGGAACTGCTGGGCCGCCGCTTGGCGGTGCCGATGTGGATCGCGGCCGCGGCACTGGTGTTGTCGGTGGTCGCCGGCGCCCGGGGATGGGCCGCGCTCCTGGCGTTCAGCCTGGGCGGCTTCGCGGGCGGGGCCGCGCTGCGCCAGATCGTCCTGGCCGTGCGCCGCCACCGGTGGCGCGGCCTGGTGGGACGCACCAACGGCGGCATGATCGTGCACCTGGGGGTGGTGCTGGTGGCGGTGGCGTTCGCGGCCAGCCAGTCCTATGTGCGCCAGGCCGAGTTCGACCTGGAGGCGGGTCAGCCGGCATCGTTCGCGGGACACGAGATCGTCTACGTGGGCTCGGCAGTTGTGGCCCACGAGAACCGCACCGAGCGGGTGGCCTTCGTGCGGGTCGACGACGCCAAGACCTACGGGCCGGCCATAGCCACCTACCCGTTCGCCTCCCAGACCATCGGGATCCCCTCGGTGCGCTCCACGCTGCGTGACGACGTGGCCCTGTCGGTGCTGACATTTCCCGAAGAGGCGGGCGCGGACCGGGTGATCCTGCGGGTGACGGTGCAGCCGCTGGTGGTGTGGCTGTGGCTGGGCGGAATCGTGATGGCTCTCGGGACTGCCTTGTCGCTGCTGCCTGCCCGATCCAAGCGCCGGGAGCCCGCCGAGGCAGCCGCAGCGGAGGCACCGGCATGAACAGCGGTGGCCGCCATCGCCGCGCAGTCTGGATCGCGTTGCCGGTGGCCTTGGCGGCCGCCCTGCTGGTGGTGGTGCTGGCCACCCGGGACTCCGCGTTCGAGCGCAGCGCCTCCAGCCCGATCGTGGGTGGCCTCGCGCCCCCCATCGTCGGTGCAACCGCAACCGGCGAGTCCTTCGATCTCGACGACTGGCGCGGCCGCTGGGTGATCGTCAACTTCTTCCAGAGCACCTGCGTGCCCTGCATCATGGAGCACCCCGAACTCGTCGCCTTCGAAGAGCGCCACTCCGCAGCCGGCGACGCTCGGATCGTGTCGGTGGTGTTCGATGACAGCGTCGACAACGTGCGGAGATTCTTCGAGGTCAACGGGGGGGACTGGCCCGTTGTCGTGGAGGGCGCCAGCGAGGCGACCATCGCCTACGGCGTTACCGGCGTGCCCGAGTCCTACCTCGTGGCCCCGTCGGGAGTGGTGGTGTGGAAGCAGCTCGGCGGGGTAACCGCCGACGGCATCGACGACGTGATCGCCCAGCTCAGCGCGGCACCGTGAGTTGGCGTCATGCCAGCTGGATCGCGGCTGTCATGGTGGTCGCGGCGGCCTTCGTGTACGGCGCGCTGGACGAAGGCCCTCCCAAGACCAACGCCGACCGCGTCCACGCTTTGGCCGAGGACTTTGCCTGCCCGGTGTGCGCGGGCCAGTCGGTGGCCGAGAGCGACGTGCCGGTCGCCCGGGAGATCCGGCGGCAGATCGCGGTGTGGGTCGACGAGGGCCGCAGCGACGCTTTCATCCGGGACCAGCTGGTAGCGGCCTACGACGTCGACATCGATTACAACCCGTCGGGATCCGGCATCACCAGCCTGGTGTGGATCCTCCCGCTGTTCGCCGGAGGCGGCATCGCGGCCGTGGTCGTGGTGATGCTGCGATCCGACCGCCGCCCGGGGCAAGCCGGGGCCGAGCCCTCGATGGCGACGCGGCGACGCCGCTGGCGCAACGCGGTCGTGTGGACTGTCGCCGTCGCGGTGGTGGCCGGCGCGGCGGGGCTGCTGGTAGCCCGCTCGTCGGGCAGCCGCGGCACCGACGGCTCAGTCACCGGCGAGATCCGCGTCACCACCCGCGAGCTGATCTTCGAGGCCCAGTCGCGGCTGGCCGACGGCGACATGGCCGGCGCCATCGACGCCTACGACGAAGCCCTCGAGCTTCAGCCCTCCAACGCGGAGGCGCTTACCTATCGGGGCTGGCTCACTTCCCGCCGCGGCGATCCGGCCGCTGCGGTCGAGTACCTCGACGACGCCATCGCGGTGGACCCCGCCTACCCGGACGCCCGGCTGTTCCGGGCCATTGTCGCCCTCGAGGAGGGTGACGGAGCCGGAGCGGCTCAGCAGCTGGCCGTCTTCGACGCCCTGGACCCGCCCCCGTATGCCGAGGAGTTGCTGGCCCAGGCACAAGTGCGCGAGCGGGTGGCCGCGGCCCGCGACGCCGCCGCGCTGCAGGCTGTGGAGGCTCTGGACGCCTTCGAGGAGCGTCCCGAGTTCAGCGACACCGCCTTGAGTGTGCCGGACGCACTCGCTGGCGCGGAGGCCTTGGCCGCCCGAGGCGATCTGCTCGAGGCCGTGCAGTTCCTCGACTGGGTGCTGGAGTCCCGCCCCGATGATCCCGACGTGCTGGCCGGCCGGGGCTGGTTGCTGGTTCGTAGCGGTGATCCCGAACTGCTCGCCCTCGGCGTCGAATACCTGGATCTAGCCCTGACTGCCGACCCGTCCAACCCCCGAGGACTGGTGTACCGGGCGTTTGCACGGTGGCAGCAGGGCTACACCCCGGCGGCCCGCGCCGATCTCGCCGCCTTCGATGAACTGGACTACCGGCCGCCAGACCTGGTTCGCCTGGTTGAGGCTCAGGGCCTGCGAGCCGCGATCAGCGGTTGAGCCGGGTATAGCCGCCCTCGAGGAAGGCGACTGCGGCGGCGTAATGGTTGTCGGAGCCGGCCAGCGCCCCGTAGGGCAGCGACGCTCCGGCGAAGTTCTCCTCGTTCCAGAAGGGATCAGACCGGTCGACACCGCCCCAGGCGGCCACGTAGATGTAGGGCTCGTCGTGGGAGTGGTCGCCCGGAGAGAAGCCGTAGGTGGCCCTCTGGCCCGACTCGGCGTCGCCGGCGGCGATGGCGGGGTCGAAGTGCCCGGGCCATAGCTGCACCCGCTCGGGATCGAGCACCCCGGGCGAGAAGCGCAGCTCCTCCAGAGCGGCGGTGGCCAGCCCGAACCAGGCGCCCAGGAACCGGCCCACCTCAGCCCGCCCGTCGAGGGGGCGGTCGATGTCGCCCAGCTCGGGACTGTCGTGCTCGGCTGCGGTGGTGCCCGGAGCCACGCCCACGAACTCGCCGGCCTCGCGCAGGGTGACGATGGCCGTCGAGCGGGCGTGCCCGGCCTCCTGGACCACGAGGCGACCGTCGACCACCCTCACCTGCGTATCGTCGTCGAAGAACGGCGTGCCGAAGCCGCCCCGCACGTACCGCAGCCCGAACTTGCCGTTGCACTGGTAGCGGGCCTCGGCCACCACCGAATAGGCGAGCCGGTGGAAGTCGAACAGCGACCGCGGGTAGTCCGGCGGCACGTCGGGAAGGCACCGGTGGGCGCCCAGCCATCGATCGGCGGCAAAGCCAGCCAGATCTGGGCGGGTGGAGATGAGATCATCCCAGGTGAGGTCGGCGCCTGAGTGAGGCGCGACCACGGGACCGGCGCCCCGGCTCGCGGGATCGGCGGGGTCGTCGGCCCAGAACGGCGGATCGGCCACCGCAGGCGGGCTGGGTTCCAGCACCCGCACGTCGTAGCCGTCGCCAACGGCGGCAGCCGCCTCCGCGACGGGATCGTGGGCAAGGGCGTGATCGATCATGGTTCGGCCTCTTTGTAAGAGCAGAGTGTGTGCGACGTTAGGTTTCCCCCGATATGACCTGCAAGATGCAGTTTGTTTCAGCCAGAGCCCTGACCGTGTTGGCGGCCGCGGCCTTTGTCGTTGCGGCCCTCGGCTGTTCCGAATCGCCTTCCGGTGACGGCGACGCGCCCGTCACGGGTTCTCAGCCCCCATCCTCCACCGGAGAAGCTGGCCCTGAGCAGACCGAATCCGCTGAATCCGACCGGGACGCGGCATCCGCGCCATCAGACAGCGAGGGCGAGGAGCCCGAGCCGGCTCCAGAGACGACCACTGCGGCGTCCGGCACTGGGGGCGACTCGTCGCCGGTGGTCATCGACTTCGAGCCGATCGCGTCCACGCCTCGCTCCGATGTGCCCAGCGCGCTGCGCGACCGCCGTCACCCCGACCATCCCGAGCCGCTCATCGACCTCTCGGAGATTCTGTCCGGGGGACCGCCGCCCGACGGGATCCCGCCCCTCGAGAACCCCGCCTTCGAGCCGGCCGGCGAGGTGGACTGGCTGCCGGGGGTGGAGCCGGTGCTGGCGCTGGAGATCAACGGCGACGCCCGGGCCTACCCGCTGCGGATCATGACCTGGCACGAACTCGTGAACGGCACCGTCGGCGGGATCCCGGTCACCGTGTCGTACTGCCCGCTGTGCAACTCCGCAATCGCCTACGACCGGCGAGTGGGGGACCGCATCCTCGACTTCGGAACGTCGGGAGAGCTGCTGAACTCGTCGCTGTTGATGTACGATCGCCAGACCGAGAGCCTGTGGTCGCACTACACCGGTACCGCGGTGGCCGGCCATCTCACCGGTGCCGAGCTGGATCTGATCCCGGTGCAGACGGTGTCGTTCGAGTCGTTCCTGTCAGCCCACCCCGAGGGCCATGTTCTCAGCCTCGACACCGGCCACGCCCGCCGGTACGGGCAGAACCCCTACGAGTCCTACGACACCAGCAGCCAGCCATTCCTGTTCAGCGGCCCGTTCGACGACCGCCTCGAACCCATGACACGGGTGTTGGCGCTGCGGGCCGGTGACGAGGGGGCGGTGGTCCCGCTCGACGTTCTCGCTGAGCGCCGGGTCGTGCCTTTCTCGTTTGCCGGCCGCGAGTTGGTGGCGCTCTACGAGTCGGGCACGGCTAGCGCCCTTGACACCGGCGCGATCGCCGAGGGCCGGGACGTGGGCGCCACCGGCGTGTTCGTGCGCTCGCTCGACGGGCAGCCGCTGGACCTCTCGCTGGGCGCCGACGGCGGTTTCGTGGATGCAACCACAGGGGTCGCCTACGACATCCTCGGCCGGCCGTCGGACGCGAGCGGCACCGGCGCGCTGGAGCCGGTCGAGCATCTCGACACGTTCTGGTTCGCGGCGGCCGCGTTCTACTCCGACGCCGAGATCATCGGGCAGTAGACGGCTGTGTTATCCGAGAATCAGGAGAGGTCTCGACCGGCAGCGCTTAGTCGGCTTGAATGATGGTCCGCAAGTCGCCCGCGGCACCGCCGGCGGGGGAGAGGACGGGGATCGTTATGTCCGACGCGCTCACCGAGACCTTCACCGTGGGTTGGACCGCCATGGCCGACGGCACGCGTGAGGACTACGTCCACCTCTCCAAGATCTTCTCGGGCCACGCCCGCGAGACGCTCGTGCCGCACCTGCTCTCAGTGATGAGGCTGCTCGAGGGTCCCACGCTCGGCTACCAGATCGACCGGGCCCGCCACTGCCGCCAGTCGGCCACCCGGGCGCTGCGCAACGGCGAGTCCGACGAGTTCGTGGTGGCCGCCCTGTTGCACGACATCGGCGATGTGCTCGCCCCCGACAACCACAGCGCGGTGGCGGCCGCCATCGTCGCCCCCTACGTCAGCTCCGAGACGGAGTGGGTGGTGCGCCACCACGGGCTGTTCCAGGGCTACTACTACTTTCATCACCTCGGCGGTGACCGCCATGCCCGGGAGCGTTGCGCGGAGTCGCCGCACTACGACCGTTGCGTCGACTTCTGTGCCTCATACGACCAGAACTGCTTCGACCCCGACTACGACGATTTGCCCCTGGAGGAGTTCGTCCCGCTGCTCCACGAGGTGTTCTCCCGACCGCCGCAGTACACGGCCTGAGTACGCGCTCGGCCTGAGTACGCGCTCGGCCTGAGAAGCTGGTTCCCTCAGGCTGCGCCGAAGGTGCGCGGGTGCCGGTAGGCGGCGCCGACGATACGACCGTCGCTCACGTCCAGCTCCCAGATCGACCCCTTCTTGCACCTTCCCAGATCTCCGATGTCCAGCGCGTACTGGGCCAGCACCCACAGCAGCCCGGGAATGACATCGCCGTGGCTGCACAGCACCGAGTCGCCCTCGGCGGAAGCCAGCGACCGCAGCAGATCGAAGGCGTCGCCGACGAACGATCCCTCGGCCAGCTCGTCAGAGATCTCGACGGGCAGCCCGAGCGCCCGACCCAGCGGCACGACGGTGTCCACGCAACGCACCGCCGCGCTCGACAGGATCCGCGTGACTGGGCGCGCGGCCAGCGCGGCACCGATGGCCTCGGCCTGCATCTGCCCGAACTCGTCTAGCGGCCGTTCGAAGTCGTCGCCCACCCAGGCCATCCGGTTGCCCGCGTCGGCATGGCGCACAAGGTGCAGCATCGATTAGCGCGCTAGGTGCCTGCGACGGCGGGCCCGACCCCGTCGCCGCTCGTTGCTGCACTGAGGTCCGTACTGGACACGCCGTTAGCCTACGTCCGTGGCCGTCACGGAAGCGGAGGTGATCGAGGCCCTCCGACCCGTGGAGGACCCCGAGTTGCACCGCAGCATCGTCGACCTCGGCATGTACAGGGGTTTCACGATCGACGGTGGCCATGCCGACGTGCGAATCGCGCTCACCGTGGCGGGCTGCCCGCTGCGCAGCGAGATCCAGCGCCGGGTGACCGACGCGCTGGTCGCACTCGACGGCGTGGCCGCGGTCACTCTCGACTTCACGGTGATGACCGACGCCGAACGGGCCGAGCTGCGCGCCAATCTGCACGGCAATCCGGCCGCCACAGCTGGCTCTGCCCCCGCCCACGGCCACGCCGAGGGCCGGGCCATCCCGTTCGCCGAGCCCGGCAACGCCACCCGCACGCTGCTGATCGCCTCGGGCAAGGGCGGGGTGGGGAAATCATCGGTCACCGCCAACCTGGCCATCGCCCTCGCAGCCCGGGGCCACTCCACGGCAGTGGTGGACGCCGACGTGTGGGGCTTCTCGATACCGCGGATGCTGGGGGTCGACCGGGCCCCCGTGGTGATCGACGACATGATCGTGCCGCCCGAGGTGCACGGAGTGCGCTGCATCTCGATGGGCTTCTTCGCCCAGGAGGACCAGCCGGTGATCTGGCGGGGGCCCATGCTGCACAAGGCCCTCGAGCAGTTCCTCACCGACGTGTTCTGGGACGATCCCGACTATCTGCTGGTCGACCTCCCGCCCGGCACCGGCGACATATCGCTGTCGCTGGCGCAGTTCCTGCCCCGGGCCGAGGCCTACGTGGTGACCACGCCCAACCCCGCGGCCCAGAGAGTGGCCCAGCGCTCGGCTTTCATGTTCGCCAAGGTGAACATCGCCGTGCGAGGCGTGATTGAGAACATGGCGTGGTTCACCGGCGACGACGGCAAGCGCTACCTGCTCTTCGGCTCAGGCGGCGGTGCGGAGCTTGCCCGGACACTCGACGTGGAACTCATAGGCCAGGTCCCGATGACCATCCCACTGCGTGAGGGCAGCGATCACGGTCGGCCCATAATGGCCGTGGACCCTGGTTCTGAGACATCGGGGGTCTTCGCCGCGATGGCGTCGTGGATCGAAGCCCACGGCCCCACCAAGCGAACCCACCCCGAACTGAAAATCGTCTGAGAAACCCGGGGCCGGGCCAGGAACCGACAGCCACCGACGGCACAGCCAAGGAGAACAGAGTGGAGCTTCGCATCGGCATCGCCGACAACCCCCAGCCCATCACGGTGACCCTTCCCGATGAAGCCGACCGCGAGAACGTCAAGGCGTCGGTCGAGGCAGCACTGAACGGAGAGGTTCCGGTGCTGTGGCTGACCGATGACAAGGGCCGAGAGATAGCGGTGGCCGCGTCGCGGGTCACCCACGTCGAGATGGGCCCACCCGGCTCCAACCCGATCGGGTTCGGCTAAGAGGCTGAGCGGACGGGCGATGGTCGGTCTCGCGGAGCTGGCCCGAGCCGGGACCGCCCTCGACGAGCACTCCATCGATCATCTCCACCGGCTGGTGGGCTCGTGGGCACCGCTGGCCGACCTGTCCTTCGGGGACCTGCTGCTGTACGCCCCCTGTGTCGGCGGATTCGATCCGGCCACGGTGGACGTCCCTTCCGACCGGGCGGCAGGCGAGACCGCCGATGACGCCAACGGCGGCTTCGTGGTCTTGGCTCATGCTCGGGCCAACACCGGGCCCACGGTTCATGTGGTCGACCCGGTGGGCACCATCGTTCAGGGACCGGCCTTGGCGTGGCTGCAGGCCGCGATGGATACCGGCGAGGCGGGCGAAGCAGAGGTGGCAGAGGTCGGTTCGCTGCCCGTCGTGGGCGATGACACGGTCGTGGAGGAGGCCGACAGCCTGCCGCTACGCGACCGCCGCCGCGTCGTGGACTATGTGCCCGTCCGGTGCGGCGACGCGCCCGTGGCGGTGCTCTCTCGTGAGGCGGCACCGGCCCCAATCCGCCACGAGAATCCGCTGGAGACCGCCTACCGCGGCCTCTACGCGCGTTTCGCGCGGATGATCGCGGAGGGCGCGTTCCCTTACGAGCGCATGGAGCGCGTGGGCGAGTTCCGCGAGCCGCGCGTGGGCGACGGGGTGCTGGTGCTGGACCGGGAGGGCCGGATCAGCTACGCCTCGCCCAACGCCCGCAGTGCTCTGCACCGGCTGGGCGTGATGCGCTCGGTTCCAGGCTCCAGCCTCGGTGACCTCGGACTCGACGACACGGTTGTGCGGCGTTCGTTCTGGCGGCGGCGCTCCACAGTGGCCGAGTTCACGGCCGGATCGATGATCGTGGTCGTGCTGCGCGCCTACCCCATGGTGGCCGACGACCGGATCACCGGTGCGGTGGCCATGCTCCGCGACGTATCCGAGTTGCGCCATCACGACCGGTTGCTGCTGTCGAAGGATGCAACGATCCGCGAGATCCACCACCGGGTGAAGAACAACCTTCAGACGGTGAGCTCGCTGCTGCAGCTCCAGGCTCGCCGGCTCGGCAGCGCCGAGGCGAAGGCAGCTGTGGAGAGCTCGGTGCGCCGCGTCTCGTCGATCGCCATGGTGCATGAGCACCTGGCGCTCGACATCACCTCTGAAGTCAACTTCGACGAGATCGTGGGTCCGCTCGTGCATCTGGTCGAGGAGGGGCTGGCCCCGGTGGAGCGGCCGCTGAAGATTCGAGTGGAGGGGACTGTCGGCGAGATCGACGGAGAGACGGCGATGCCGCTGGCGGTGGTGCTGGTGGAACTGGTGCAAAACGCCTTCCAGCATGCTGCACCCCCCGCCGGTCCGGGGGAACTCGTCGAGGTGCGTCTGGCGCGCACCGCCACGACGCTGACCATGCGCATCACCGATGACGGTCCCGGCGTGGGTGAGGGTTTCTCGCTGGACCGTGATGCCGGGCTCGGCCTCACTATCGTGCGAACCTTCGTGGTGCACGACCTTGGCGGCTCGATCACCATCAAGGCGGCATCGGCCGACGCGCCCCGCGGCACGATGATCGAGGTCTCAGTGCCCCGCCGCCCCGGTCTAGTGCCGGTTGGCTAGCGGCTGTCTCGAATTTGCCGACTTCTAGGGGCCGGCACGGCCCGATACGAGTCGACGAGCGATCTCATTGTGGCGGCGGACCAGAGCTTCGACGTCGACGGTAAGGATCCTGCCATCTCTGACCACCTGGCGGCCGTTGATGATTGAAAGGTCCACGCGATCGACCGAACACAGCAGCAGCGCCGCGACTGGATCATGGACCGCGCCGCCCGCCATGGCGACAGTGTGAAGATCGATTCCGATCACGTCCGCTGCCTTCCCGGCCTCGAGGGAGCCGAGCTCGTTGAGGCGACCGAGAATCGAGGCGCCGCCCAAGGTCGCAATGCGCAGCCCTGCTTCGACCCCGAGGCCTTCCGCGCCATGTATGGCCCGCTGCAACAGCACAGCAGTGCGAGCTTCAGCCAGCAAATGACCTGTGTCGTTGCTGGCCGAGCCGTCAACGCCTAGTCCGACCTTGACGCCCGTCTCCAACATGTCGCGCACGCGGCACACGCCGGATCCGAGCCGCATGTTCGACGACGGACAGTGAGAGACTCCGGTGCCCGTCTCGGCCAACATCGCGACTTCGGCGTCGTTCAGGTGTACGGCATGTGCCCACCAGACGTCGGGTCCGACCCAACCAACTTCCTCCATGTATTGGGCCGGACGCTGCCCGAATCGCTGGTTGCAGTACTCGATCTCGTCGAGCGTCTCTGCGACGTGGGTGTGCAGGGTGACGTTGGGGTACGACCGGGCGAGCGCTGCCGATTCCCTCATGAGTTCCTTGGTGACGACGAACGGAGTGCATGGCGCGAGGCCGATGCGCACCATCGCGAGAGGCGACGGGTCGTGGTAGTTCTCGACGAGCCGGACACAGTCGTCGATGACCGCGTCCTCGTCCTCAACGAGGTTGTCGCCTACTAGCCCGCCATCGCTCTCGCCCATGGACATCGATCCTCGCGTGGCGTGCAGACGCAGGCCGATCTCCGACGCGGCCTCGATCTGAGCATCGAGCTTGACGTCGTTCTTGAAGATGTAGTGGTGATCGCTGCTCGTTGTGCAGCCGGACAGCAAGAGTTCGGCCATCGAGGTCAACGAAGCGATCCTGACTGACTCGGTGTCGATATCGGAGTAGAGGGGCACAAGTCGCCGCAACCAGTCGAAAAGCCCGCAGTCCTGCGCTCCGGGCACGGCGCGGAACAAGGATTGGAAGAAGTGGTGGTGCGTGTTGATGAGGCCGGGGGCAAGGGCCCGCCCTCTCGCGTCGATGATCTCGTCCGCAGTGTTGGGCAGGTCCGGCGTGGGCCCCACTTGCTCGATGACGTTGTCGCGGATGTAGATCCCACCGCCTGGAATCGTGGTCCCTAGCGGGTCCAGGGTGATAACGACATCAGCATCTTTGAGCAGCAGAGTAGACATGCCGTCAACCCGGCTCGGGGATCTGACCGGCCATCGATTCGTGCCTGGGACTCAGTGGCCGGTGTGCGTTCGCTGAGGGGGCGCCTCGGGCCGTACGTTTCGGATGAGACCTTGAGGAACGGCGCCTGGCACGTGGTAGTCGTGCGATCGATACAAGCGACGGCCGTTCGCTGACAACCCGATGGTCTCGAGCAGCAGCAATGGTGCACCCGGCCTCAGGTTCAAGACTCTGGCGGTGTCATCGTCTGCGGATACGGCCGTCGGCAGGGCAAGCTCCCACGTAACGGGCTCGCCACGGAGCCGTTGGGCCAGAATCAGAATCGACTCCGCTGGATCGATCTCGCTGCTGTCGCCAGGGTGCAAAGGGAGCGTGTCGATCGCGACCCGGGCCGGGGTCGAGTCGGCGTCCCATCGCTTTGTGATCTTGATGGCCGGTGTGCCCTCGGGAACGTCGAATACGTCGGCGTCGGTGCCCGTGAGCTCGATGTCTTCGCAGCTCTCAAGATGCAGCGATGGAATGGCACCCGACGCCCTGATGACCTCGCTGAACTCGCCCTGCTCATCGAATCGTCCGGCGAGCTGCAGGGCGTCGCGATTGACGATAGTTGCGGCTCCCTGGCGCCGGTAGACCACGCCCGTTGCCTCGAGCTTGGCGATTGCCTCACGCAACGCGGGCCTGGCTACCCCGAGCTGCTCGGCGATTCCAACCTCGCCACCTAGCGTGGCCGGGTCCTCGTCGTTGATGCTGTCGCGCCAGAGCGACAGCACGCGGTCCTCAAGGGGGAGCCGCTGCTTGTGGTGTGCCTTCTTCACGCCCAATGCCTGCCTCTTGATGATCTTGATCTTGCCGCAGCAGGGCAAACTACTGGTCGCCCGGTGCCCCTTGCGCCATCGTGTCGCCGCGCTATGAACGAGCCATCGATCAGGTCCTGCTGCCAACTTACAACGGGCCGCACTTGTCAGACAAGTAATTGACAGTCCGGCCCGTGCGGCCTACGGTTGCCTTACAACTCTTGCAGACGTTTGGGGGGACGGAAGTACATGGCCGAAGCTCGATGGGCCGGGCGACACGAGGCTAAGGACAACCTCAGGCAGGAGGTCTGGTCCGCGCTCGAACTCAACTCCACTGGCGTTGGAGCCGTCCGCAGCCGCATCCCGAACTACGTGCGAGCCCACGAGGCGGCTGATCGGCTGGCGACGCTGGAGATCTGGAAGCGAGCAGCCGTCGTCAAGTCGAACCCGGATCCCGCGCAGTCGCACGTCCGCCTTCGCGCCCTTCAGGACGGCAAGACCCTCTATGCGCCGGTCCCGGAGCTCACCAAGTCGTTTCCCTTCGTGCGCCTCGATCCAGAGGATCTCCAGTCGCGGCGGATCTCGTTCGAGAACGTGATGTTCTCCGAGGGCGCCGTCGAGATCGGCATTCCGGTCGAATTCGACGAAATGGACCCGTTCGACCTCGTCGTAGTGGGCTGCGTTGCCGTGACCCGGGCGGGGGCACGCATGGGCAAGGGCGGAGGGTTCGCTGATCTGGAGCTGGGGATATTTCGCGACGCTGGCCTAGTCCGGCCCGACACGCCGATCGTGACCACCGTGCACGGCTCGCAAGTCGTTGACGACGGACGAGTAGCAATGGTTGGGCACGACACGCCGCTCGATTGGGTCATCACGCCGGATGAAGTGATCGAGACGCGCACTGTCTACCCACGACCTGGTGGCGTCGATTGGCAATCCGTTCAAGCCGACCAACTCGCGGGGATCCCGTTCCTGGGCGATCTGCGCGCCCGGTTGGAGGGAGCCCATGAGAGCACATGATCGCGGAGCGCGAAGTGCGCTCCCTGCGAGGGGCCGCCGTAACAAGCGGTCTGAGGACAAACGCCTTCTACAAGGGGGAACTCAATGATCAAGAAACGACTGCAACTCCTGACCGCAGTGCTGCTGGCGCTGGCGCTGTTGACGGCGGGTTGCTCAGGCGACACGGATGCGCCCTCGAGCGCAGATGATGCGGGGCCCGCCCGCGTCGCCCTAGTGATGTCGGGATCCATCAATGATGGCGGCTGGAACCAGGGTGCTTACGAGGGGCTCGATGCCCTCACGAGCCAAGGCTTCGACACCTCGTTCACCGAGGACGTGGCGCAGGCCGACATACCGTCGACGGTCGAGGGCTATGCGCTCGACGGCTACGACCTCGTGATCGGCCACGGCTTCGAGTTCGGTACGACGGTCTCGGAGTTGGCGCCGGAGTATCCCGACACGAACTTCTTCGCAACCACGTTCATACCCGATCCAGATGTTCCTCTGTCGTCCAACCTCACGTTCGTCGACGCCCAGTACTACACCATCTCCTACGCCGCCGGTGCCCTGGCTGCGCTTCAGTCGGAGTCCGGCGTAGTCGGAATCGTCGGTGGTGGGGACAACCCGACGCAGCAGACCATGCTCCTCGCCTTCAAGGCCGGAGCGACTGAGACCGTCAGCGGTGTGGAGGCATTGGACGTCCTGACCGGGAGCTATGACGATCCACAGCTCGGACGTGAAGCCGCCACGGCGATGATCGGCCAGGGCGCCGACGTGATCCTCCATATCGCGGACACGACCGGGCTCGGGGCTATCGAAGGGGCCACCGAGCAGGGCGTGGCAGTCATCGGGTTCTACCAGGACCAGACCCAGACGGCCCCGGACCTGATGCTCACCAGCTTCAGGATGGAGCTAGCGGACATGGTTGAGTTCCTGGGTCAGAACGTGGGCAGCGCTGACTATCCCGCAGGAACGGAATGGGCTCCCTCTACCGAGTTCATGTGGACTTTCACATACGGTGGGGACGACTACAACGCGGACCTCATGTCCTCCGACGTGTGGGGCCAGTTCGAGAGCGTCTTCGAGGAGGTCAACTCGGGCGCGATCTCCGTCCCAACCCACTAAGCAGAGACACAAGCGAGTACGGCAAGTCGTTGGCAATCCAACGGCTTGCCGTACTTAGCTCCCCGCGTGTGGTCGAATACTCCCGTGCCGCGAGGATGAAGCGAGGGAGTGGACAACCGGAATGAGGGTGGAGCTCCGAGGCATCACGAAGATCTTTCCCGGCGTCGTCGCGAACAACTCTGTCGACTTCACTGTCGAGACCGGGGAGGTTCATGCGCTCCTCGGTGAGAACGGCGCCGGCAAGAGCACCCTCATGAACGTCCTCTACGGTCTCGTGCAACGCGACGCCGGGACGGTCGACATCGACGGCGCATCTGTCGAGATTCGTAGACCCTCCGACGCGATCGCGCTCGGAATCGGGATGGTCCATCAGGACTTCCTGCTGATCCCGAGGATGACCGTCCTCGACAACGTCCTCGTCGGGGTGAGGTCGGGGCCTGGTGCGGGGCCGTACGGCGCGCTGGACCGCGACAACGCCCGGGAGCAGCTGAGGGTTCTGTCGAGTGAGTACGGGCTGGGTGTCAACCCGGAGTCCCGCGTGGCGGACCTCTCGGTCGGTGAGCAGCAGCGCGTCGAGATTCTCAAGCTTCTGTTCCGCGAGGCTCAACTGCTGATCCTCGACGAGCCGACTTCGGTGCTGGGACCGGTCGAGTCTGCGGGTCTGTTCGAGGTCATCAACCGTCTGCGCGATCACGGCGAGAGCATTGTCCTCATCACTCACAAGCTCAAGGAGGTTCTGACCCATACGGACAACGTCACGGTGATGCGCGCCGGCCGGAACGTCGCCACGAAGAGGACATCATCGACGACGGCCCGCGAGCTTGCGGAGTTGATGGTGGGAGAGAGCGAGCTGGACGAACTCCGGAGCGAGCGGAGCGCGCCGCCTGAGGAGCGCCCGGCTGTGCGGGTGGACCATGTAGACCTCACCGACGCCGCGGGCGTCGCCAGGCTCGCCGACGTGTCCCTGGAGGTCAGGCAGGGGGAGATCTTCGGCATCGCAGGCGTCAACGGCAACGGCCAGAGCGAGCTCGCCGAAGTCATTGTCGGGCTCCAGAGGCAGACCGGCGGCAACGTACAACTGGACGGAGAGGCGATCGACCGTCATTCCGTGTCGATGCGACGCCACGCCGGTGTGCGCTACGTGCCTGCTGACCGGCGAGGCGTCGGATCCATCGAGGCGCTGTCTATCACGGAGAACATCATCCTCGGGTCATGCGGCCGGTTCAGCAGACACGGGTTCGTGCAGCGACGGGACGCAGCTCGAGAGGCCGAGGATCTCATCGACCGATTCGAGGTGCTCACGCCCTCGACCGAGTGCCCAGCGGGCAACCTGTCGGGCGGCAACCTCCAGAAGATGATCCTCGCCCGAGAACTCGAGGGGGGCGCGCGGTTGCTGGTCGTTGAGCAGCCGACTAGGGGGCTCGATGTCAAGGCCACCGTTCGAGTGCGCCAGACGCTCCTCGACTGCCGTGACGCCGGGATCGCCGTGTTGCTGATATCAGTCGACCTCGACGAGTTGCTGGAGCTCTCGGACCGCATCGGCGTCATGTTCGACGGCCGCGTGATCGCAGTCGTCGTCAATGATGATGTCGATGTCGGCGATCTCGGACTCCTGATGGCCGGCGTGGAGTCATGAGTCGACAAGACGCTCCGCCACTGATCGAACGCCGTCTGGTTCCGATCGGTGGGCCGGGATTCGGAATCGCCATCGCGCTCGCCGCCATGGCCACCGGCCTGCTGCTCGGAGGGTTGCTGTTCATCCCTTTCGACAGCTCGCCGGTCGATGGGTACTCGACGCTGTTCCGGGAGGGGTTCGGCACTAGCCGCGGGCTTGGCGACACCCTTGTGCGGGCGGCACCCCTGATCTTCATCGGTCTGGGCACGATCGTCACCTGGCGGGCCGGCTTCTTCTTTCTGGGCTTCCAGGGATGCCTGCTGATGGGGGCTACCGGTGCGGCGCTCGTTGCTCTCCCAGCTGCCGACGGGCGACCGCTGGATTGGGCGCCGACCGCCGTGTTGATCCCGCTGACGCTGGTTGCCGCCGCGGTGACCGCGGGCGTCTGGAGCGGGATCGTCGGCTACCTCAAGGCCCGTCACGACGGCAACGAAGTGCTGCTGTCGCTGATGATGAACTTCGTTGCCGCCTTCCTGCTGAACTATCTGGTGAGCGGGCCCATGCGGGCCAAGGGAGCGCTTCCACAGACCGAGCGGCTGGACGAGTCCGCCCACCTGCCGCTGCTCCTCGGCCCGTCGAACAATCTCCACTTCGGCGTGATCGTCGCGGTCCTCCTCGTCGGCGTCATCGCCGGCGTCTTCCACCTGACGGCGCTCGGGTTCGACCTGAGTGCCATGGGCCACAACCCCAGAGCGGCCCACTACGGCGGGATAGACATCGCCAAGAGAACAATTCAGGCCTCTGTGCTCGGCGGTGCTCTCGCCGGCCTCGCGGGATGGTCGCAGGTGCTCGGCGTCCAGTACCGACTGCTCGACGGCCTCGACACGACCACGGGATTCGAGGGGATCGTGGCGGCGCTGCTAGGAGGGTTGGCGCCGATCGGAACGGCGGTGGCGTCATTCCTGCTGGGTGGCCTGTCGGTTGGAGCTCAGGTCATGCAGCGCCGGTCGGGGATTCCCGCGTCGATGGCTCAAGTGATCCAGGGCCTGATCGTTCTCGCCATTCTCGCCAGCGGGCCGCTGCGCTATTACAAGTTCAACCTGCGAGCCGTGTTGGGGGCAGGCCCGATCGGTCCCCGCGACGATGGCCCAGGCGGGCCGCCGGCCACGCCCCCTGCACCGGCTGACTCGGCCGCTGAACCGGCGGAGCGCCCAACCCCGACGACGCCAGGACCGGGGGTGTGAGTGGACGTACTTGACAACACGCTCCTCTCCGAAGTGTTCGTGGTCACCTGGATGGCGGGTGCCATCCGTCTCGCCGCGCCCGTGCTGATGGCCGCGTTGGGGGAGACCATCGGCGAAGTGTGTGGAGTGCTCAACGTCGGTATCGAGGGCACGATGCTCGTCGGCGCTCTTGCCGCGTTCGTTGCTGCCAACGAGACAGGCAGTCCCGTGTTCGCGCTCGTGATGTCCGTGGGAGCGGGCCTGGCCGTCAGTCTCTTCCTCGCCTGGATGTATGTCACGGTCCAGGCGAGCCAAGTGGTCGTTGGGGTGGTGTTCAATGCGGCCGCCCTGGCCGCTGCGAGCTACACGTTCCGGGCGATCTACGGCAGCTCGCCCGGCATCTTGACTGTGTCGGGCTTCCGATCGATCGAGATCCCGCTTCTTCACAAGATCCCCATACTCGGAGGCTCCGTGTTCACCCAGTCGCCGCTCACCTACGTCACCCTCGCCCTTGTCCTGGGTGTGTGGGTCATGCTGTACCGCACCCGGCTGGGACTGTCCCTCCAAGCCGTCGGTGACCATCCGAAGATGGCTGACGCCGCGGGTCTCTCGGTTACGAGGCTTCGCTATCTGGGCGTTCTGGCCTCTGGAGCGTTCTCCGGATGTGCGGGCGGGTTCCTGCTGTTGACCGCCGCGCACACCTACCGCGACACGATCATCTCCGGCAAGGGGTTCATCGCCCTGGCGATTGTGATCTTCGGTGCTTGGAACCCGGCACGGGCGCTGTGGGCAGCTCTGATCTTCGGAGCTGCCGACGCCATGCAGGTGTCGTTGCAGGCGGCCGGTTACTCGTTCGTGCCTCAACTCATGTTCGCGCTGCCCTACTTGCTGACGATCGTCGCGGTCTCAGGACTCTTCAAGCGGCGTACCCAGCCGAATGCCCTTCTCCTGCCATACCGTCGCTCGTGAAAATCTTGACAGCCATCAGGGCTAGGCGCTGCGTACCTGGGCGGCGTCGGCGAGGCCGAGTTCGGCGATTGATTGCTCGCGCATCTTGAACTTCTGGACCTTGCCGGTGATGGTCATGGGGAAGGTGTCGGTGAACTTGAAGTAGCGAGGGACCTTGAAGTGGGCGATGGTTCCCCGGCAGAAGTCCTTGATGTCCTCCCCGGTGGTCTTGGCGCCGTCGCGCAGCTGGATCCAGGCCATGACCTCCTCGCCGTAGCGACTGTCGGGCACGCCGATCACCTGCACGTCGACGATGTCGGGGTGGGTGTAGAGGAACTCCTCGATCTCGCGGGGGTAGACGTTCTCGCCACCCCGGATGATCATGTCCTTGATTCTTCCGACGATGTTGACATAGCCCTCGTCGTCCATGACCGCGAGGTCGCCGGTGTGCATCCAGCCGTCTGAGTCGATGGCCTCGACGGTGCGGGCCTCGTCGTTCCAGTAGCCCAGCATCACCGAATAGCCGCGAGTGAGAAACTCGCCGCTGGTGCCGCGGGGCACGGTCTCGCCGGTGGCGGGGTCGACGATGCGGATCTCGACGTGGGGGTGCACCCGACCCACCGTGGTGACGCGCTTCTCCAGTGGGTCGTCGGCTGATGTCTGGGTGGACACCGGAGACGTCTCAGTCATGCCGTAGGCGATGGTCACCTCGCTCATGTTCATCCGGTCCACCACCTGGCGCATCACCTCGATGGGGCACGGTGAGCCGGCCATGATCCCGGTGCGCAGCGACGACAAGTCATAGCTGGACAGGTCGGGCTCGCCGAGTTCGGCGATGAACATCGTGGGGACCCCGTACAGGCTGGTGCAGCGCTCGGCCGCGACAGCCCCCAGCGTGGCCGCGGCGTCGAAACCCGCGGCGGGGATCACCATGGCCGACCCGTGGGTGGTGCAGGCCAGGTTGGCCAGCACCATCCCGAAGCAGTGATAGAACGGCACCGGGATGCACACCCGGTCAAGTTCTGTGTACCGGCAGGCCTCCCCAATGAACAGGCCGTTGTTCAAGATGTTGCGATGGCTCAACGTGGCGCCCTTGGGGAAGCCGGTGGTGCCGCTGGTGTACTGGATGTTGATGGCGTCGTCGGGCTCGAGTTGAGCGCTGCGTTGATCGAGTTGAGCCTGCGACACCGTCTCGGCCGCCTCCAGCAGCTCTTTCCAGTCGGCGGTGTGCAGGTACACCACCCGCTCGGCCGGCACCCGGTCCCAGACCTCATCGATCATCGAGCGGTAGTCGCTGATCAGGAAGGCCTCCACGGCCACCAAGACCGAGATCTGTGACTGCTTGAGCACGTACTCGAGCTCCGAGGAGCGGTAGGCCGGATTGATCGTGACCAGGATCGCTCCGATGCGGGCGGTGGCGTATTGCACCAGCACCCACTCCGCGTAGTTGATGCTCCAGATCCCCACGCGGTCGCCCTTGGCCACCCCGATGGCCATCAACCCCCGGGCGACCCGATCGACCTCGTCGGCGAACTCGGCGTACGTATAGCGCAAACCCTGCTCAACGGAGACCAACGCATCTCGCTCGCCATGCGCCGCGACGGTTCTCGCCAGGTTCCGGGGGATCGTCTCGTCCAGCAGCGGCACCGAAGTCGGTCCCTTAGCGGCTGACATCGTCGTCACAGGGCCTCCTGCGCGATAGTTCACCCTTCAGCACCCATAACGCTACGCCCAGCAGACTCGCTGACCGGTGAGCGGCGCGGCCTCGCCGCCGTTGAGGAGCCTCAGCCTGTCGGCGTCAACTCCGCCGAGCATCTCAGCAACCGAGGACCATGACGCCCCCTCGGGAGGCTCGACGCATTCCGCAAGATCCACGCTACGTTCCGCAGGCGATCCGGCAGTGAGCGCCGAGTTGATGTGGCGGGCGATCTCTTCGACGAGCGTGATGCCGGCGGTCTCGGTGGGGTTGTTGTCCGTCATCACCGTCATGGCGTAGGAGCCGCCCCAGGGGTCGCGGACCACTCCGGTGGTGCCCAGCCGCCACCCCGCGCCCGACATCGGGTAGAAGCCGTTCTTGAGCGCAGCCTCGTATCCGTTCGGGAGCCCGACGGTCACGCCCCAGCTCTGTGCCGGACTCACACCCGACATCCATTCCCATGCTTCCTGCACTGAGCCCTCATTGAGTGGTCCTCCGCCGACAAGCAGCTGTTCCACCAGGCGTGTCCGATCCTCCGCGGTGGACAGCGTCCTGCCGTACCACGCGGTGTGGCTCGTGCCGACGATCCCGAAGCGCGTGTCCAGTTCCTCCATCCCGGCCGCGCTGCCGATCTCCAGGTAGAGCCTCGAGGTGGGCGGCCGGTTGTGGCTGTAGTGCATCATCAACTCGACGTCGGCGGCCTCGCGCTGGCTGAGTTGGCGGCCTTCCTCCTGGGCGGCGAGCAGTACGCCGGCCAGGACCTGGGCCTTGATGACGCTCGCGGTCGTGATCTCCAGGTCACCGTTGAGCTTGTACCAGCAGCCCGTGCGGTGGTCATGGACGGCTGCTGTGAACCGGGCGCCGGGGTGAGCCTCCTCGATCTCGTCGATGAACGGCTTGTCGAACAGCCAGCTGCAACGACCGAGGGGTATGTAGTGAGGCGGCAGGAAGTTGCCGAGCTTGGGCAGGTCGGACCGGTCTCCGGACTCGGAGCCGCTTACGGGCACAGGGCGCGCGTCGGCGACAGAGAGCGCGACGGTCCAAGTCATCACCAGCGCGGCCAGGACCGCGGCGGCCGCGCGCCGGGTGGGGATCCGTCTCGAATCGGACTCTTGTCGGGTAACGGGCATGTTCATTGGCAGGGCTGGCCGAGCCTAGGCAGTGCACAACCGCTGTGCCCGTGGGATTCCTGCCGGCAGGAAGTCTGTGCGAGACTGCCGGGGTGGCAGCGGTGATCGCGCATCGGGGCGCTAGCCAGGCCGCGCCCGAGAACACGGTGGAGGCCTTCCGGTTGGCTCGAGAATTCGGCGCCGACTGGGTGGAGCTCGATGTGCGCCGCACCACCGACGGCGTGGCCGTGGTCCACCATGACGCCCATCTGGCCGATGGGCGGCGGATCGGCCACCTCCACGCCGACGAACTGCCCGGCTACGTGCCCAGCCTGGCCGAGGCCTTGGAGGCCTGCGAGGGCATGGGAGTGCACCTCGAGATCAAGAACCTGCCCGATGATCCCGACTACGACAGCCAGAACCTCGTCGCCGACGCGGTGGCTGGTCTCATCGCTGCCTACCTCGGCCCCGAGCGGGCTGTGGTGTCGTCGTTCAACGTTGACGCGGCGGATGCGGTGCGGGCCGTCGATCCCGCTATCCGCACCGCGCTGATCTGCGGGATCGTGGCGCCCGCGCAGGCGGTGGCCCGGGCCGGCGCCCATGACATGGTGGCCGTGCATCCCTTCGACGCCATGTGCGACGCAGCATTCGTGCGCCGGGCCCACGACGCCGGACTCGCCGTGAACGTGTGGACCATCAACGTCCGCGAGCGCATGTCGGAGCTGCTGACCATGGGCGTGGACGGCCTGATCACCGATGTGCCCGACCTGGCTCGTGCCCTAGTGGACGCGGCCTGACCCGCCGCGTTGCGCAATCAGCAATATCAGGGCAGGACCAGGCGCAGGGTTTCGGGTGCCCAGCGGATCCTGAGACGGGGCGCTACGCCGAGGTAGTCCCCGTCGGCTTGATATCCGACGGGCGGATCAGCGGTCACGGTCAGATCCCTCAGTCCCTCGTTCACCCTTGCGCCGGGCAACCCTCGCACGTCGCCCGAGCGCAGGGCCTTCAGCGCCACCGGCAGCAGCCGGTGTAGCGACAGGCTGGGCAGGGTCACTGCGACCAGGGGCTCGGCCAGTCCGAGGCCGGGCACGAGGTCGAAGCTGCGGCTGCCCAGGTAGGTGTAGGGGTTGAGGTTGAGCACGATCGTCAACAGGCCTTCGGCCAGCGTCTCGCCCTCGGCATCGTGCACCTGCATGGGTGGGCGGCGCCGGTTCGGCCTGTGCAACCAGGTGGTCACCGCGGCATAGATGAACAGGGGATGCCCGGCCCAGCGCTTGAGCGGGCCGCGGCTCTCGACCTTCTCCACCACCGCCGCGTCGAATCCGATGCCGCAGTGGAACAGGAAGTAGCGCCCGTCAACGACCCCGAGTCCGATCCTGGCGATGGCGCCCCGGTCGAGGGCGTCGAGGAGCTGGCCGGCGGCTTCTATCGGGTCGTCGGGCAGGCCGATGATGCGGGCGAACACGTTGGTGCTTCCTCCCGGCAGGGCTGCCAGGGCGGTGTCGGTGCCGGCCAGGCCGTTGGCGGCCTCATTGAGCGTGCCGTCCCCGCCCAGCACCACGACGACATCGATGCCGTCGGAGGCGGCCGACCGGGCCAGCCGCGTGGCGTGGCCGCGCCGGACGGTCTCGGCCAGCGTCACCTCATGGTCGGCCGACAGCGCCTTCTGGATCACCACCCGGCGCCGCCCGGTCACCGACGAGGCGGCCGAGTTCACCAGTAGCAGCACTCGCATTCGCCCAGTCTGTCTGCTCGCGGGCCCGGCGCGCCTAGAGACCGATCCGCGAGGCCACTGAACAGCGCGGTACAAGCGAGGAAGAAGGCGACGATTTGTCGGCGAGCGAGGTTCGATTCCGGCCGTGCGCTGGCACACTTGGCGCCCATGAAGGTTGTCGTTTGCGTGAAGCAGATCCCCGATCCCGCCGATCCCGGCGCGCTGGACCCCGAGACTAGGACGCTGCGGCGCGACGTGAAGCTAATCCTCGACGAATCCGACTCCTACGGGGTGGAGATGGCCCTGCAGCTGGTGGACACCGCCGGCGAGGGCTCCGTGCACCTGGTCTCCATGGTGCCCAACGCCGAGGTGAGCGGCCTGCGCACCGCCCTGGCCATGGGCGCCGACTCGGCCACGCTCATCAGTGACGAGGCGCTGGCCGGCTCCGACGCCCTGGGCACGTCCCGCGTGCTCGCTGCGGCCATCGAGAGGACCGAGCCCGATCTGGTGCTGGCCGCCACGGAGTCCAGCGACGGCTACACCGGCGTCGTGCCCGCCCAGCTGGCCGAGCTGCTCGGCCTGCCCTCGGTGACGTTCGCCAAGGAGATTGCCGTTGACGGCGACGCGGCCACGGTTCGCCGCCAGACCGAGGCCGGTGCCGACGTTGTCGAGTGCCCGTTGCCCGCAGTGGTGTCGGTGACGGCCGGAGTGGTCGAGCCCCGGTACCCGTCGTTCCGGGGGATCATGCAGGCCAAGAACAAGCCGGTCGACCAGCTGAAGATCGCTGATCTGGGCATCGCCCCCGAGCGCGTGGGCTGGGCTGGAGCGGGCCAGGAGATCACTGATGTCGCCGAGGCTCCCGAGCGGGCCGCGGGCGAGGTCGTGGTGGACGAGGGCGACGCCCACGAACGCATCGTCGCCTTCCTCGACGAACTCAAGGTGATATAGGAGGCCCAGCCATGACACTTGACAAGATCTGGGTGTTCTGTGAGGCCGGCGACGACGGCGTGGCCACGATCACGCTCGAGATGCTGGCCAAGGCCCGGGAGGTGGCCGGCACCGTTGAGGTGTTCTGCGGGGGAGACGGCGCGGCTTGCGCGGCCGAGCTCGGCGACCACGGGGTCACCGCGGTGTACGCCACCGGCGATCTCGACGGGCGCATGAAGGGCGTGTCGGTCGCCTCGGCGGTGGCCGCAGCCATCTCCGACGGCAGTGTGGCCGCGCCTGACGCCTTCCTGCTGGGCACCACCTACGACGGACGCGACGTGGCCGCCCGGTTGTCGGTGAAGCTGGACGTCAGCGTGCTGTCGAATGTCGTCGACCTCCGCCTCGACTCCGACCGCCTGGTGGGCGTCGAGCCGGTGTTCGGCGGGACGCTGAACGTGACCTCGCGGTTCACCGACGGCGGCCCCGACATCTGGCTGGTCCGCCCGAAGTCATTCGAGCCGTCGCCGGTCGGCGGTTCGCCCGCGGAGGTCGTGGACCTGCCCGTTCCCGAGTTGGGCGCGGCCGGAGGCGCGGTGGTCCGGGACCGCTTCACCGAGGAGTCCGAGGGCCCCAAGCTCGACGAGGCCGCCATCGTGGTCTCCGGCGGACGGGGGCTTGGCTCGGCGGACGCGTACTCCATGATCGAGGGCCTGGCCAAGCAGCTAGGGGCCGCACCGGGAGCCAGCCGGGCCATCGTCGATGCGGGTTGGGTGCCCTACAGCTACCAGGTCGGCCAAACCGGCAAGGTGGTCAAGCCCACCGTCTACATCGCCTGCGGCATCTCGGGCGCCACCCAGCACTTGGTGGGCATGAAGGGGTCCAAGAACATCATCGCCATCAACAAGGACTCCGAGGCCCCGATCTTCGCGGTGGCCGATCTCGGAATCGTGGGCGATGTGCACAAGGTGCTGCCCAAGCTCACCGAGGCTCTGGAAGGCCGCTAGGCCCGCCCGAGGTCTTTGGGCTCGCCAAGCCTCCGGAAGCGATTCTCGGGGCCTAGACCAGCGGCCAGGGCCAGCGATGGCCGTGGCCGTCGGAGGGGAACCGGCCCGCAGCCACCAACGCCTCGATTCGGGCCAGGGTGGCGTCTCCCTCCTGAGCGGTGAGGGTCACGGCCAGCGGCTCGGGCAAGCCGGTGCCCAGCAGAGCCTGCAGGTCCCGGTTCATGTCGTCGGGCAATTCTTCACCGGCGAAGTCCCAGATCACGGTGCGCAGCTTGAACTGGGCATGGAACGAGAGGCCGTTGTCGATGGCCCAGATGGTGCCGTCGGTTCCGAGCAGGCAGTGGCCCGACTTGCGGTCGGTGTTGTTGATCACGATGTCGAGCGCGCAGATGCGCTCGAGTTGGGGCCTGAGCCGCTCGTGTTCCACCAGCGTGAAGTAGTGCTCCTCGAAGTGTGCGGGCATGAACAGCTGCAGCGACCCCTCGTCGAAGGGCAGGTCCTCGCGCACCACGGTGGGGGGCACCACATCCCACCGGAGTGCGGCGTCGACCTGGAAGGCGCCAGCCTCGCGGTGGGCCAGGCCCGGGGGGAAGTCCCACAGCGGCCGCTCGCCCCGCAGTGGCTTGTAGACGGCCTGGGCGTCGAGTCCCTCGTGGGTCACGTCCACCAGGAAGGTCGCATTGGAGCTGTAGGGCATCCGTCCCCTGAGCTCTACGTCGCCGCCGGCCAGCAAGGCCAGGGCACGGCCGGTCTCGATGGGGGGGCGGTCCCGGATGGGGGACTGGCGCGCCGTGTCGTCGGTGCCGGCCGCCATGGCTAGCAGGCCGGTGAGGCCAGCTTCGGATTGGTGCTCAGTTGTGGCACAGGCATGTCTCGCGAGTCTGGCTCATAAAGCGGGATCGGCGGCATCATCTTCGTGAATTGCAGCATCTTCGGCGAGACACCTAGTTGTGGCACGGGCACCAGTCTCCGTTGAACGGCTCCAACGGGCGCAGGCAATAGGGGCATGGAGGTCGGCCGGCGGCAACCACGGCACGGGCCCGACTCACCAGCGCCCTGACCTGGGGGCGGGTCAGGGCGAACCGAGCCGAGGCTCCCGTGTCGTCGGAATCCTCGACCAGCTCCTCGGCCACGAGGATCACCCGGCCCTCCTCCTGGTTGTAGGCGATTCCCAAGGCGCCGATCGTCCATGCCTCCACCACGGGCTCGCGCATGTCAAGGTCGCCGGGAGGGTCTGGTTCCTCGGCTTCGGGCAGTTCTCGCAGCACCCGCTCCAGGTACTCGGCCAGTGCGGCCGCTTGGCGCTTCTCGAACTTGAGCGACACCAGTTCGCCCCCGGCCAGGCACTGAAGGTAGAAGACCCGCTCGCCCTTGGGACCGAGCGTGCCCACGGTGAGCATCTCGACCTCCTCGAAGTGGAACGACTCGCTCATCGACGCTGGTGGCTCGCGCTCACGACGGGCGTAGCGAAGTCAGGTCGTCACCGGTGTTGTTCACCGTGAGGAGCATCGGACCGGCGGGGTGGTAGGCGATGGCGGTGACCGAGCACGGCGAGATCACGATCCGCTGGAACAGGTCTAACGGCGTGCCGGCCGCGGCCGCGGCGACCGCCTTGATCACGTCGGCGTGGGACACGGCCACCACGGTCTCGCCGGCGTGGCGGGCACAGATGGCGGCCACCGCGTCGAGGGCGCGGGCTTGCATCTCGGCGAACGACTCCCCGCCGGGGAAGCGGAACCCGCTGGGATGGCGCTGCACCGTGGTCCACTCCTTGCGCCGGCTCAGGTTCTTGAGCTTGCGCCCCGTCCACCGGCCGAAGTCGCACTCGATGAGCCCCGGGCTCCGTCGTACCCGCAGCCTGCAGGCCCGGGCGATGGGTGTGGCCGTCTCGACGGTGCGCTCCATCGGCGAGGCATAGACCGCCTTGACCCGGTCGAGCCCGGCCAGCCGCTCGGCCACCCGGCGAGCCTGTTCGGCACCCTCGGGCGCCAGGTGGAGCCCGGGAGCCCGGCCCGGAAGCACCGATCCCGTGGTCGGCGTCTGCCCGTGGCGCACGAACAGCACGACGGCGACGGCCTCGGCGCCGTCCTTGGGAGCGGTCTCGGCCGAACTGGGTGCGGAACTGGTGGCCATGGTGCTTGTCAACGTAGCCTGATCGTCCGTGGAGTCCGCCGAGCAGCTCGAAGTCCTGAGGGTGAGACCGGTCATCGTGCCTGCTTCTCGCTCGCCGGCTCCGCACCGAAAGCTAGGATTCCGCGGGCCACCGACAGCCGAGAAGGGGCCATGAGCGCCGACGACGTCATTGCCGATGCCTTGAACCTCGGATCCGGTGCGCGTTTCATGCGTTGTGCGCTGCAAGTGAACCCGTCCCACTACCTCGGCACCTTCCAAGGCGACGAACAGGAGGACAGCGCAGCGGAGTACACGCGTGCGGTGGTGGACAAGGCTCAGGAAGTCGGTGTGTCAGTCCTAGCAATCACTGATCACAACAGCGTGCGTGACGTCTCCCGCTTCAGGACCGCCGCTCAAGGCACCGGCATCACGATCCTGCCCGGATTTGAGTTGGAGTCAACCGAGGGAATACATGTCCTGTGCGTTTACTCGCCAGACATGGCGGACCAGCAGTTGGAGAGACTTCTTGGCGAGTTCGGAGTACGAGATACTCAACCTTCGTCTACTCAATGCGCTCATGACTTCGTGACGGTCCTAGGCATGGTCCGAGAGCAGGGTGGCATCGCCGTAGCTGCTCATTCGACTGGCAAGAAGGGCCTGTTCAAGGTGCTGAGTGGTCAGGCCCGCATAAGGGCGTGGCAGTGCCCGGACCTGCTTGCTGTACAGATCCCTGGCTCGATCTCACAACTGCCTGAGGACAGTCGCCAGATTCTTGAGGATCGAAACCCCGACTACAGGCGCAGCTTCGCCGCAAGCGACAGGCAGGCAGTGGCAGCACTCAACGCCAAGGATGTGACCAAGCCCGAGGATCTAGACCACGCTTCAGCCACCTGCTGGATCAAGATGTCGGGAGATGTCACTGTCGAAGGCCTCCGACAGGCGTTCCTTGACCCGGACTCGAGGATTCGCCTCAACAGTGATCCCGATCCCGAGGAACACTCGGAATTGGTGGCACTCGCGTGGGAGGGCGGAGGCTTCCTGGACGGCGCTGCAATACACCTCAATCAGAACTTGAATGTCATGATTGGGGGCCGCGGCACCGGGAAATCCACCGTAGTGGAGAGCCTCAGGTATGTGCTGGGACTGGAGCCGAAGGGCGCTGAAGCACTCAAGACCCACCAAGAAATCGTACGGCAGGTGATTCGGCCGGGAACGAAGTTGTCGCTACTTGTGCGCTGCTGTCGGCCGGCCGAGTTGGAATACAGGATTGAGCGCACGGTTCCCAACCCGCCGGTCGTCCGAGACCAGGACGGAAGGGTGCTTGAGCTTCTGCCAGCCGACATCCTGCCGAGGATCGAGGTCTATGGCCAGCATGAGATATCAGAGTTGACGAATAGGGAGGACCAGCTCACGTCTCTGCTGCATCGCTTCATAAGGCCGGATGAGTCGCTGAACCAACGGAAAGCGGAGGTCCGCCGCGAACTCAAGAAGACTCGGCTGGCCATCCTGCAAGCTAGCTCCGAACTTGACGACATCGATGAGCGGCTGGCGGATCTGCCCAGACTTGAGCAGACCCTCGAACGCTTCCAGGAGGCCGGCCTTGAGGACCGTCTGCGTGATCAGAGCCTGCTCGTGCGCGAAGAGCGCATTCTGGCCGCTGTTCCCGAACGCGTGCAGGTGTTCCGCGAGGCATTGGAGACGCTCCGCCGAGAGTTGCCGGTCGACGCGACGTTCGTATCCGAGGAGGCCCTCGAGGACCTGCCGGGCGCCAGCATCCTCAGCCGTGCCAGCGAGGTGCTGGAGCAACTGAGTCGCGATCTGGAGGAGGTGGCACGACGGCTTGGGGCAGCCCTAGAGCAAGCGGACGAGGGAATCGAGGACGTTCGCGCCCGCTGGTTGGAGCGCAAGCGCCAAGTCGACGCCGAGTACGAATCGATCCTGCGCCAATTGCAAAAGTCCGCTGTTGATGGAGAGGAGTTCATCCGACTGCGGCGTGACATCGAGAACTTGCAGCCTCTTTCTAAGCGGCGGGCCTTGCTGGAGCGTCTCGTCGAGGAGCACATGAATCGCCGGCGTCAACTCCTGGTCGAATGGGAAGATGTCAAGGCCGAAGAGTTCCGGGGCCTCAGTCGGGCTGCAGACAGGGTCAGCACGGCGTTGAAGGATCGAGTACACGTCGACGTCTACAGCGCTGGTGATCGCAAGCCGCTCTTCGATCTCTTCACCAAAGAGATCGGAGGCCGCCTCTCAGAGACCGTCGCGATACTGGAGCGAGTCGAGGACATGTCACTACCGGAGTTAGTTGACGCGTGCCGGAAGGACACCGACAGCGTCAAGAAGAAGTATGGCCTGCCGTCCAAGCAGGCGGAGCGTTTGGCAGGGGCCTCTGCGAGCACCCTGATGCAGATCGAGGAGCTTGAGTTGTCTTCGACGACGGATCTCAAGCTAAACACGGCCGCAGCAGGCGAGCGGCCGGATTGGAACGCGCTCAAACAGCTGTCCAAGGGACAGAAGGCGACTGCTGTGCTCCTCCTGCTGCTGCTGGAGTCTGACGCCCCCCTAGTGATCGACCAGCCGGAGGATGACCTTGACAACCGTTTCATTACCGAGGGAGTTGTGCCTCGGATCCGCGAGGAGAAGCGTCGTCGGCAGTTCGTATTCTCGACCCACAACGCCAATATTCCGGTCTTGGGTGATGCTGAGTTGATACTGGGACTACACGCCTCAGGCGAAGCCTTCGGTGGAAGGGCATTCATCTCGTCCGAGCACATGGGCTCGATCGACTCACCGTCTGTGAGGGCACTGGTAGAGGAGGTCTTGGAGGGCGGCAAGACTGCCTTCGAGACTCGACGCCGCAAATACGGATTCTGAGGCTGCTCGTGATCCGACCGCCCCAGCCCGTCGCCTGTCAATGAACCGCACCGATCTGGTCGCGGCAATAGCCGGAGGCGAGAACTCGCGAGTTGAGTTCAAACGTGACGACATCAAACCCGTAGAGCTCGCCGAGCGCATGGCAGGATTGCTGAATCTTGAGGGTGGCCACCTACTGCTAGGCGTCGAGGACGATGGCACGGTGTCGGGTCTCGCTCGCAGTCCCGGCAAGGCCGAAGAGTGGGTGATGCAGGCTGCCAGGGACAACCTGCAGCCAGCTGCGATACCCGTCTGGCAGGAGCTGGAGTGGGCGCCGGGGAGGCGGGTGGG
Organism: Candidatus Aldehydirespirator sp.; assembly: GCA_965220645.1. Taxonomy (GTDB): domain Bacteria; phylum Actinomycetota; class Acidimicrobiia; order Acidimicrobiales; family Aldehydirespiratoraceae; genus Aldehydirespirator. The sequence goes on from OZ244836.1 coordinate 1,214,503, forward strand.
AGTGGTGACCCTTCCGCCGAACGCCCCCGACAAGCCTTACAAGGCCAGGAGGGGGAACCACTGGGTAACAAAGGTGCGGGTCGGCACCATCACGCGGGACGCGACCCGAGAGGAGGAGCAGCGGCTCTATCAGCAGTCCGGGGGCCTCCGCTACGGCCTCAAACCGGTCACCGGATCTGGGCTCCACGACCTGGACCATCGTCGCCTGCGGGACTATTTTGCCCGCATTCGAGGGGACACCAGCGTGCCGACGCCGGGTTCGGACGAGTGGGGGCGACTGCTCTGCAACCTGGAGCTTGCTATCGAGGCGGCCGGGCATACTTCCGCCACGATTGACGGAATGCTGCTGTTTGGTTCCAACTCCGGGAAGTTCGTGCCGCAGTCGGGTATCCGGGCTATCTGCTACCAAGGGCTGGAGCCAGACTACGGGGCACGCTCCGACGAGGATCTCAAGGGGCCGTTGGTTCCGCTCGGCACATCGGACGGCTCGATCGCCGAGACCGGGGTTGTGGACAGGGCAGTGGACTTTGTGCGCCGCAACTCCGGCGTCTCGTCCCGATTGGAGGGCGCCCGGAGGATTGACCGTCCCGACTACCCTGAGGACGCCATTCGTGAAGTAGTTGTGAACGCGCTTGCGCATCGCGATTACAGCATTGAAGGTACCGACGCGATGCTGTCCATCTTTTCGGACCGTCTTGAGATCCAGAGCCCGGGCAGGCTGCCCAACACGATCACGGTGGAGGGGATGCGGTCGGGCGCTCGCTACGCCAGGAACCAGACTCTGGTGAACATCATGCGCGACTATGGCTACGTCGACGCCCGCGGCATGGGAATCCGTAACAAGGTCATACCGAGCATGGCGGCACACAACGGCACCGAGCCTGAGTTCGTTGAGGACGACTATCGCTTTCTTGTCCGACTTTGGAAGTAGTCCGTGGAGTCCCCCGGCTCGCGCCGCATCCTTGCCGAGATTGCCTCGGAGGTGACCGCGTGCCGGGCCTGCCCCCGGTTGGTGGATTGGCGCGAGCAGGTCGGGCGCACCAAGCGGGCCGCCTACCGTGACGAGGAGTATTGGGCCCGCGGCGTCCCCGGCTTCGGCGATCCCGACGCCCACCTGGTGGTGGTGGGGCTGGCGCCCGCGGCCCACGGGGCCAACCGCACCGGCCGGATGTTCACCGGCGACCGCTCGGGGGACTGGCTGTACCGGGCCTTGCACCGCGCCGGCTACGCCAACCAGGCTCGCTCCGCCCACCGAGGCGACGGGCTGACCCTGGCCGGCGCGTGGATTACCGCGCCAGTGAAGTGCGCTCCTCCGGACAACAAGCCGTCGCCGGCCGAGCGTGATCGCTGCATGCCGTTCATGCGGCGCGAGCTGGAGGCGCTCAAGGCGCTCCGGGTGGTGGTCGTGCTCGGCGGCTTCGCCCACCAGGTGGTGTGGCGCGAGCTGGGCTCGGGGTCTCGCCCCCGCTTCGCTCACGGTGCCGAGGCCCCCCTGCCCGGCGACCGGACGCTGCTGTGCAGCTACCACCCCAGCCAGCAGAACACCTTCACCGGCCGCCTCACCGAGCCCATGCTCGACGCCGTGTTCGCCCGGGCCAGAGAACTGGGCGGCTAACACCAGCCGATAGCCTCGGATCCGCTATGAGCATGCGCCGTCGTACTGTGTGGGTTCTTGCCGCGGCTGTGGTGCTGGTGGTGGCGGGATGCGGCAGCAGTGCCGACCCCGACACGTGGAGCGAGGCCGAGCAGGACGGTCGCTTCCTCGACCAGGAGTTCAGGGCAAAGTCCGCGGTGGAGCACAATTTCATGGCTGCGTGCGTGGCGGCCAACACCGAGAATCTCACCGAAGCCCAGGCTCTAGTGTTGTGCCGGTGCTCGTTCGACGGGCTGCGGAATGCGCTGCTGCTGGAGGATTTCCGTGCCCTCGACAACGCTCTGCGCTCCGCTCCCAACCCGAGCGATCTCGACGAGGAGCCCGAGGACCTGTGGGACGACACCGCGGAGGATATCTTCGAGGGATGCGCCCGCAGGGTCGACGCCTAGAGGGCCTCCCGGCCCCGCGTTGGCAGCCAAGCCGGAGGCCCGAGCAGTGACAGCTACCCCCGCCGTCGAGGAGCTGCCGCTCATCATCTCCGTCGACGATCACGTCATGGAGCCCAAGGACCTCTGGCAGCAGCAGCTCCCGCCGTCGATGCGGGCACGGGGCCCCCGGGTCGTGCAGGAGAGGGTGAGGCTGCACTTCACCGGCGGTCACTACGGCTTCGAGCGCAACGACCCCGACGGGCACTGGTGCGATGTGTGGCTGTTCGAGGACAGCGTCACCCCCACCGGTCTGCTCCACGGCCCCGCGGGGATGCCCCGGGAGGAGCAGCGCAATGTGGCCGCCCGCTACGAGGACCTGCGTCCCGGCACCCATGAACAGAACGCCCGGCTGGCCGACATGGACCTCAACCATGTGGAGGCGGCCATCAACTTCCCCAACATCTTCCCCCGGTTCTGCGGGCAGGGATTCCTCGAGCGCGACGACAAGGAGCTCGCGGCCGAATGCCTGCGCATCTACAACGACTGGATGATCGACGACTGGGGCGGGGGCGCGGGGCGGGGCCGGCTGATACCGCTGGCCCTGCTGCCGCTGTGGGACCCCCAACTGGCTGCAGCCGAGGTGCGGCGCTGCGCAGCCAAGGGCTGCTTCGCGGTGGCCTTCTCCGAGAACCCGTCAAAGCTCGGCCTGCCCTCCATGTACACCGGTGAGTGGGATCCGGTGTGGCGGGCCTGCGAGGAGTCCGACACGACGGTCTCGATGCACATCGGCTCGTCGTCGTCGATGCCGTCCACTTCCGCCGACGCGCCGCTGGCCACGTCGATGTCGCTGTACGCCCAGAACGCCGAGGGGTCGATGGTCGACTGGGTGTTCTCGGGCACGCTGCAGCGGTTCTCCGAGATCAAGATCACCTACGCCGAGAGCCAGGTGGGCTGGATGCCGTTCCAGGTGGAGCGGATGGACTCGGTGTTCAGGGAGGGCCGGGGCGGCGTGGGCGGCGACGGTCCGCTGCCCAGCGAGATCGTGCAGGGCCGGGTCTTCGGCTGCATCTTCGACGACCTGGTGGGTCTCAAGCAGCGCCACGACGTAGGCATCGATCAGATCCTCTTTGAGACCGACTACCCCCATTCCGACGGCACGTTCCCGCACTCCCGCAAGGTGGCCCACTCGATGTTCGCCGCGGTCGGCATGGACGCCGAAGAGTGCTACAAGGTGCTTCGGGGCAACGCCATCAACGCTTACGGTCTGCACCGCTTCGGCATCCACGACTAGCGCACGCACGGCGGCGAGACTGCGGGGGAGTCGCGCGCTCGAACGAGATGCGGGCGAAGCGCGGCCTCGCAAGCGAAGGGGATCAAGGGGATGACCGATGCCTGAACGCCACCGGGTGTTGGTGGCCGAGCCGCTGGGCGCGGCAGGGGCGGAGCGGCTGCGCAACGACCTCGACATCGAGGCCGTCTTTGCTGAGGGACAGGGCCGGGCCGAGTTGCTCGAGTCGGTGTGGGACGCGGCCGCGCTGATCGTGCGCAGCGGCACCCAGGTCGACGCGGCGATGATCGCGGCCGGGTCCCGCCTGCGGGTCATCGGCCGGGCCGGGGTCGGTGTCGACAACATTGATCTGACGGCTGCGGCTGACCGGGGGATTGCGGTGGTCAACACCCCGGAGGCGAACACGCTGGCCGCGGCCGAGCACGCCTTCGCCCTGATCCTCGCGACGGCCCGCCGGGTCACCGAGGCCCACAACTCACTGGCTCGAGGCAGCTGGGATCGCAAGCAGTACCTCGGCGTGCAGTTGGCCGGGGCGACGCTGGGCCTGGTCGGCTTCGGCCGCATAGGACGGGCCGTGGGCCATCGGGCACTGGCCTTCGAAATGGCCGTTCTGACCACCGATCCCTACATCCCGGCCGTGGTTGCCCAGGAGCACGGGGCCAGGATGGTGGAGCTGCCCGAGCTGCTGGCCGCTTCCGACTTTGTGAGCCTCCATTCCGTGGCTCAGGAGGACGGCTCCGCGCTGCTGGACGAGGGCGCGTTCTCGGCCATCAAGCCGGGCGCGATCGTGGTGAACGCGGCCCGAGGCAGCCTCATCGACTCGGCTGCGGCCCGAGCCGCCCTCGACGACGGCCGTCTGGGCGGGTTGGGTCTCGACGTCTACGACCAGGAGCCCCCGCCGCCCGACCACCCCCTCATCGGCCATCCCAGGGTTGTGCACACCCCGCACCTGGGTGCCAGCACTGGCGCAGCCCAGCGCGACGTATCGGTCCAGGTGGTGTCCAAGGTCCTGGCTGCCCTCCGGGGTGAACCGGTGGAGACGGTTCCGCCTGCCTCGTAGCCATGTCGATGGGGGCCGAGCAATGAGATGCTCAGGTTCGAGCGCGTCCTGGCTTGATCGGTCCAAGCGAATCGCGGCTGCCCTAGTGCTGGTTGGCGCCGCGGCCTGCGGATCGCAGGACGGGCCTGAACTCGTTGCGGAGCCTGAGCCGTCAGCGCCTGCCGCTGTCCCCGAGCAAGAGACCACGACCTCGACTGAGGCGGCGTCCGCCCCCGAGGCCGAGAGCACCGCTGAGGTGTCTGCACCAGAGGTGTCTGCACCTGAGGTGTCTGTGCCGACGACGTCTGTGCCTGAGGTCTCGGTGCCGACCACGTCTGTGCTTGAGGTCGCCGCTCCCGAGGCCTCGGCACCGACAGCGCCGACGACAACAGTCGCCGAAGCAGAAGGCACGACGTCTGTGCCGACGACGTCTGTGCCGACGACGTCTGTGCCGACAACGGCTGCGCCGGCTACGTCTGTGCCTGAGGTGTCTGTGCCGACAACCTCCGTGCCGACAACCTCTGTGCCTGAGGTGTCTGTGCCGACAACCTCCGTGCCGACAACCTCTGTGCCAACAACGTCGGTTCCAACGGTGTCCGTCCCGTCGGTGTCTCTCCCCGTGGCGCCCGAGCGTGACTCCGGATATGACCGTGACGACTGGGGGCCACACAACAGCGGGCTGTGCCGCGGGGCGGTCGGCTCTGCTGACCCCTACACCGGCAGCCTCATCGATACCTGCAACGTCGACCATGTGGTGGCCCTGCACGAGGCCCACGAGTCGGGCGGCTGGGCTTGGTCATCCGACCAGAAGCAGCGGTTCAGCCAATACCCCGACAACCATGTGGCGTCGCGGGCTTGCGTGAACCAGTCCAAGGGGGGCGACGACATCTTCGAGTGGTCGGACGCCGACATCGCCTCGTCGTCGGCATGCGGCGGTGGGTACACAGTCACCGCGGCGGGGCGGTGTTTCCTGGCTCTCACAACGGTGGCAGTCAAGTCGGCATGGGGCCTGGCCGCCGACCAGGCCGAGGTGGACGCCCTCGCGGCGACGCTGGCCAGCTGCGGTGACCAAGCGCCCGAGATCTCAGCCGTGCGGCAGGACACGACGGGTACAACCGCCCCAACGACCACTGTCGCCCCACCGGACGAGTGTGTGATCGCGGGCAAGTCCGCGGCCCAGTACGACGCCGTGTCGGGCATCGGAGAGGTGCTCTCAGCCAGGCTGGTTGATGCTCAGCCGTTCTCCAGCCGGGCGGACCTTGAAGCAGTCAGGGGCGTCGGCCCGGTAAGGGCCGACGCCGTGTGGTCACACTTCTGCGAGACGTAGAGCTCAGATCTGCCCGAGCCGCGCTCAGGGGCGGGGGCCGAACTCGGGGCGCTCGGTTCTGGTGCGCTTGAGCTCCCAGAAGCCGGACACGTTCATCATGGCCACCAAGGCGTCCCACATGGCCAGGGAGTCCTCGGGGGGCGGCACGCGGGTGATGACCGGGCCGAAGTAGCCCTGCTTCTGGCCGTTGCGGTCCTTCAGGGCGATCATCGGGGTGCCCACCTGATCGCCGCACAGGGCCAGGCCCTCGTCCATGCGCTTGCGGATCTCCGGGTTCCAGGAGTCGTCGTCGAAGGCGGCCGCGTGGGAGGTGTCGTAGCCGACCGCAGCCAGCGCGTCGGCCACCGCGAACTCCCGCACACCGTCGTGGTGCAGGCGCCGGCCGTACTCCCAGTACAGGGGCCGGACAGCGTCGTCCCCCTCGGCTTCCCGCACCGACTCAATCACCCTCATCAGTCGCAGGCTGAAGTAGGAGTGCGTGTAGTAGTCCGAGTCGGGATCGGGATCGTTCTTGAAGAACAGGCTGATCGGCTGCCAGGTGATGTTCAGGTCCTTGGCCGGCTGCACCTCGTCGACGACCCAACGGGCCGTCACCCAGCACCACGGTCAAAGCGGGTCGATCCAGAACTCGATGTCCATGTCAGGCTCCTTGGGTCAGGCCTTGGTCAGGCTCAGGGTCAGGCCGGTTTGCGTTCGGGCAATCCAAGACGGGCCGCGCCGTCGGCCCAGTGGGGCCAGCGCTGCCGGCTCTTGGCCGACAGGCGGTGCATCAAGGCGATGGCGCCGGGGTCGTCGTCGCCGGGGCGGGTCTCGATCACCCCGTCTCGCGCCATGGCGTCGATCACGGCCCGGCCCAGTTCGGTGCGCACGATGGTGAGGGTCCAGTCGGTCAGGTCGCCGATGCCGCCGGTGGAGATGTCGGCGTGCTCTGCCGCGAAGTCCGGGCACAGCTCGCAGCCCTCCCGGGTCCAGGCGTGGCACTCCTTGAGGTTGATCTCGTGGTAGCGGCCGTCCTTGGTCCAGATCTGGAAGACGCCCTTGATGTTCATCTTCGAGATCTGCTCCTTGGGCAGCCCGTACTTCACCTCGAACAACTCGTCGAAGAGGGAGTCGTCGAACGACTTCGAGCACAGCAGGCCGATGTTGAGCTTGATCGGCTTGCTGACCTTGCCCACCTTGCGGTGCCACATCACCGGGCCCACCGAGGTCTGGCAGCTCATGCCCACTAGGGCCAAGCGTTCCAGCCCCTTGTCGCGGGCCTCCTCGAAGGCGATGGGGTTGGCTGAGTAGGTGTAGCGGCTGCCCGCGCCCCGCAGAACCTCGTCACGGTTGGCGGCCACCATCGGGAACGCCTTCCAGCCCGGCTCCCCACCGGCCAGCGACTCCACGCCGCTGGTGAGGGCCCCGTCGATGATGTCGTTCTCGAGGCACCAGATCAGGATGGCCGACACCAGCCCGCCGTCCTGGCCCACCTCGTACACGAAGTCGTCGCTGGCCCGGGTCAGCAGGATGTCGGAGTAGATGCCCGACATCTCGTCGGGATCCCGTTCCCGGCCGAACAGGTGCATGTCGGCCTCCGGTTCCCACATGCGAAAGCGGGGGCATGCCCGCGTGCACGACGTGCAGCCCTTCACCCCGTGGACGCAGTCGTCGGCTCCGAGCTCTTCCTCGAGGTGGAACGGCTTGTATGCGCCCGGCTCGTGGGTGTAGCCGATCACGTGGTGGGGGCACGCGATCACGCACCCGGCGCAGCCGGTGCACAGACCCGAGGTGATCACCTCGTCGTGCAGTTCCTTCCACTGGTAGGTCCAGCGGGGCTTCTTGGCCGGCGCAGGGGCGGCGTCGGTGACCGTCATGCGCCCCCGGCAGGATTCGAACCTGCGCACACGGCTCCGGAGGCCGTTGCTCTATCCCCTGAGCTACGAGGGCTGGGACGGCCATGCTATCGGGCGGCCGGCCACGGCTATTGCTCGGACATGTCTCCTCCAGCTCAACTGTGTGCGGGCTTGCCGCCATCGGTTGAACCGTGTGCGCTTTGCCGCCATATTGACGGGAAACTGCACACAGAATCGGGAGGGCCCCGATGGGGTTGGAGTCGGGATCGCGCGACGGGCCGCGCTCACCGGCGGGATTGGGGTGCCCGGTAGGATCGGTCGATGCCGGATGTGCGCGACGGGTTGCGGGACGGGTTGCGATCGGCTCTGGACGGAGCCGGCGTCGTTCCCGCGCCCGTCGAGATCGCCATCGAACGCCCCCGGGACCGCTCCCACGGCGAATGGTCGTCGAATGTGGCGCTGGTCGCGGCCAGGGCCGCTAGGCGCCCGCCCCGCGAGCTGGCCGAGCAGATTGTCGCCCACCTGAGTGCGGAGCCACCTCCCCATGTGGTAGCGGTGGAGGCCGCCGGCCCCGGCTTCGTCAACTTCAGGCTGGCCCCGAGCTGGCTGCACGAGGTTCTCGGAGAGGTGATCGACGCGGGCGCCGACGGCTATGCCCGCAGCGAAGCGGGCGCGGGCCAGTCAGTGAGCGTCGAGTTCGTGTCGGCCAACCCCACCGGCCCGCTGCACGCCGGCCACGGACGGTGGGCCGCTTACGGCGACTCGCTGTGCCGGCTGCTGGAGCACTGCGGCTACCGCGTGTGCCGGGAGTTCTACGTCAACGATCGGGGCGGCCAGATCGTTCTGTTCACGGCCTCGCTCGAGGCTCGAAGCCGCGGGGATGAACCGCCCAGCGACGGCTACCACGGCGAGTACGTGACCGAGTGGGCCACCGAGATGCCTGGCGGCGCCGACGCCCGACAGTGGGGGCAGGAGCGGGCCCACCGGGACCAGGTCGAGACCCTGGCCGCGATGAACGTGGCCTTCGACCTCTACACCAGCGAGTCTGCGGTGGTCGCCCGAGGCGCGATGGACGACGTCCTCGATGAGCTGCGCCGCCGGGAAATGGTGTACGAGCAGGACGGCGCGGTATGGCTCCGGACCGGTGACCTCGGCGACAGTGCTGACCGGGTCTTGGTCAAGAGCGACGGCGAACCCACGTATTTCCTTCCCGACATCGCTTACCACCGTGAGAAGTTCTCCCGTGGCGAGATGGTGATCGACATCCTCGGTGCCGACCACCACGGCTACGTCCCCCGGATGAGGGCCGCTCTGGCCGCCCTGGGGCACAGCGGAAAGGCCTACGAGGCGGTGGTCGGCCAGAACGTCACGCTGCGGCGGGGCGGGGCAGAGGTGCGCCTGTCCAAGCGGGCCGGCGACATGGTGCTGGTCTCGGACCTGCTCGACGAGGTCGGCCCCGACGTGACCCGGCTGGTGTACCTGCTCCAGTCCATCGACACCACGCAGACCATCGACATCGACGTGGTGTCGGCCCAATCAGCCGAGAACCCCGTCTACTACGTGCAGTACGCGCATGCCCGGATCCATTCGCTGGGTCGGGTGGCCGCGGCCCGCGGGGTTCAGCGGGCACCGCTGAGCGAGGTGGACCTGGCGTTGCTCGTGCATGAGCGTGAGTTGGACGTGCTGCGGGCCCTGGCCTCCCTGCCCGACACCGTGCTGGCCGCGATGCGAGCCCGCGCTCCGCACCAGGTGACGGCCTGGGCGCGGGAGCTGGCCGCTGCCTTCCACCGGTTCTGGCACGACTGCCCCATCCTGCGCGACGACGTGAGTGAGGAACTGCGCCAAGCCCGTCTGTGGCTGGTGGAGGGAGCCCGGGTGGGCCTGGCCGTGGCTCTGAGCATTCTCGGGGTGTCGGCCCCGGAGGTGCTGTAGGACAATGGCCGGCTCGCATACCTCTGATCCTCAGGCTTCGCCGCTGCCCCTCCGCCTCTTGCCCGACAACCACGAGGTGTCACAGGGTCGGCTCAGTATTGGCGGATGCGATGTGCTCGACCTGGCCGAAGCCCACGGGACGCCGCTGTTCGTCTACGACGAGGAGCACCTGCGCAGCCGGTGCGGCGAAGCTGTGGCCGCGTTCGGGCCGGACGTCGCCTACGCAGCCAAGGCATTCCTGTGTGTCGCCATGGCTCGTCTCGTGCATTCGGAGGGAATGGGCCTGGACGTGGCCACCGGCGGCGAGCTGCACGTGGCGCTGGCCGCGGGCGTGCCCGCGCACCGCCTGGTGCTGCACGGCAACAACAAGTCGATGGGCGAGTTGCGTCAAGCGGTGGAAGCCGGCGTGGGCCGCATCGTGGTGGACAGCTTCGACGAGTTGGACCGCCTCGAGGCGCTGCATGCCCAGACCGGGGCGCGCCCCAGGGTGCTGCTGCGGTTCACCCCCGGGGTTGAGGCCCACACCCACACCTATCTGGTCACCGGGGCCGATGACTCCAAGTTCGGCTTCACCGTGTCGACCGGCGCGGCTGCGGCCGCAATGGAGCGGGCCCGGGCCTCGGCCGCGGTCGAGGTTGTCGGCGTCCACTCCCATATCGGCAGCCAGGTGTTCGAGGCGTCTTCGTTCGCCAAGGCCGTAGCCGTCATAGCGGAGGCAGCCGCGCCCTTCGAGGTGGATGAGATATCCATTGGCGGCGGCCTAGGCGTTCCTTACGTGTCGGGCGAGTCGGCGCCGACGATCGCCGAGTGGGGCGCGGCGGTGCGCGAGGCCTGCCGGTCCGCCGGAGTGACGCCCCGGGTCACCGCCGAGCCTGGTCGCGCCATCGCGGCGGCTGCGGCGGTCACCCTCTACACGGTTGGAACCATCAAGACCATCGAAGGGGTCCGGACCTACGTGGCCGTCGACGGTGGGATGAGCGACAACCCCCGGCCGGTCCTCTACGGCAGCGGCTACGAGGCGTTCCTGCCAAGGGCTGTGGATGCGCCCCGGAACCGGGTCGTAACGGTGGTAGGCAAGCACTGCGAGTCCGGCGACACGCTGGTGCGCGACGCCGTGGTGCCCTCCGACATCGCGGTGGGAGACATCCTGGCCACGCCCGTAACCGGTGCCTACGGTCACTCGATGGGCTCCAACTACAACAAGGTCCTGCGGCCCGCGGTGGTGTTCGTCGCGGGCGGCGACGCCCGCTTGGTGGTCAGACGAGAGGCCTACGACGACCTGTTGGCCTGCGAGATGCCCGACGCCTGATCCCCGAACCGTCCACTGGCGTGAGGGCTCGCGTCGCCGGATCGCCACGATGCGGCGAGGCGCCGCCACCACCGTGACGCGGGCTCGGCCGCGGCCGAGGCGGGTAGTGAGTCGGGCAGTGCCGGCGGGGTCGGCGTCCGGGCCCGGGCCGGCATGAACTCCACGGTTGGCGTGGGATCGACGCTCCGGGCGTGCATCGCGGGCATTGGCAGCGAGCCTGCGCCACCCCGCTCGAACATGTCGGCCGCCCCTCTGGCGCTCAAGGCCGATCCGTTGCCGCTGAGCATGAACGCGATCTCGGCACTCAGGGCATGTGAGCACCCGAGTCTGCGCAGATCCCCGGCGCGCCATGCCACACCGGGATCGATGAGAGCGCCGGTCGACAGCTCCACCAGCGTGATGGCCAGGGCACAGACGTCTGTCGCCGGACGGGCCGGAGCGCCCGGAGCCAGCCGCGGAGGGCTGGAGCAGGCGAGCGGCTGGCCGTCGGCCGGAGCGGCGGAGTCGAAGTCGGCCAGCAGCAGCTCACCGGATCGGCTCAACAGCAGGTTGGCCGGCTTGACGTCGCCGTGCACGAGACCGGCCTGGTGCACTCGAGCCAACGCAGCCGCGGCTGCCGCTCCCACGGCCCGGATCTCGTCGGCGGGAAGCGGTCCCCGCTCATGAAGCACATCGGCGAGCGAGCAGGCCGCGTTCTCGAGCAACAGTTCGCCGCCATCGCTCCGCCCTTGTAGGCGCACGATCCCGGGGCCGCTCAGGGCCTGGAGGTGTCGAGCTTCCCGGGCGGATCTCTCTGCTGAGGAGCCGCCCTTCAAGAACAGATGAGGAGCGTTGTTCATTACTTTCAAATATATCTGGTGATGTTTCCGTCGAGCATCCGGGCGAACCATCTGAAAGGGCTCGCGACTCCGGGCCAATGGAAGGGCGACGGCGAATCGCAGTCAGAACCGGAGGCAACCATTGTCATGACGCAAACACCAGCACAACGAGCGAACTGTCAGAGCACTCAACCGTGGGCTCGTCGCCTGCGGCATATGGTCGTCGGACTCGTGGCCGTGACCGCGCTGTCCCTGTCCACGGCCGGCACAGCGTTCGCCCACCACGACGCTGAACCGGCGGGCTTCCATCCGGGCGCCCCTGGCCATGGTCATGATGCGGACCACCACGACACGCCGTAGTTGGCCCCGGGCGCTCAGCCCGCTGGCAACGAACTTCGCGATTGCGATCGCCAGGGGACGCTGAGGCGTGGGCCGGTCCGGCATCCATCGGGCGGAGGGGCACCGGGCGGGCACGAAGCTGCCCACCCCCATGTCCGGAGTCAACGCGACCGCACGCGAGATCGGCGCGGTGCCCCTGGACGGGCCGCTGGTCTTCGGGGCGGACGTGATCGCCATGCCGGCGGGCACCTCTTTCCCGCTGCACACGCACCGCGGCTACCATTGTCTGGCCGTGCTGGAGGGCAATGGCTTCGTTGTGCTTGACGATGTCATGCACTCCGTCTCTGCGCGCGACGTTGTCTGGATCGACGCCAACTACCCGCACGGCGTCGCCACCGGCCTCGAGCCCATGACTCTGCTGTCGGTAGGAGCACCCCATTCCCCGGCCTCATCGACAGATCGGATGACCCTCGCGGAAGGCGAGTAGTTGGTCACTGCTGCGCTAGCTGGCCCAGCCTGACCCGTCGTAGCTCGACATAGGAGTAAGGCATCGGCTAGCCGATGCCCGCAGCTATAGGCCGGTAGCTTGGAGGGGTGGATCACCTCCGAATCGGACTTCTCGGCTGCGGCAACGTGGGGGCCGCGCTCGTGACCCTGCTCGATGAGCAGCGCGAGACGGTGGCAGTCCGCACCGGCATCGAGCTGGAGATCGCCCGCATTGCGGTGCGTTCCACCGCCAAGGACCGGGGCCTGAGCATCGATCCGTCGGTCTTCTGCACCGACGCGGCCGCGGTCGTGGCCGATCCTGACGTGGACTTGGTGGTCGAGGTCGTGGGCGGGATCGAGCCGGCACGCACGCTGGTCCGCGGCGCCATCGCGGCAGGGAAACCCGTCGTCACCGCCAACAAGGAGTTGCTGGCCAACCACGGTGCCGAACTGTTTGCCGCGGCCGACGATGCCGGCGTCGACCTGCTCTTCGAGGCGGCCGTGGCCGGGGCCATACCCCTCATCCGGCCGCTGCGGGAGTCGCTGGCGGCCGAGCCGGTGCAGCGGATCATGGGGATCGTCAACGGCACCACCAACTACATCCTCACCCAGATGTCGGAGCGGGGCGCCAGTTACGCGGAAGCATTGAGCGAAGCCCAGAGTCTGGGCTATGCCGAGCGTGACCCCACTGCGGATGTCGAGGGGTTCGACGCCGGGGCCAAGGCCGCCATCCTCGCCACGGTCGCCTTCGGCGCAGTGGTAGTGGCCGGCGACGTCTACCACGAGGGGATCTCTCGCATCACTCTTCACGACATTGAGATGGCCCGGCGTCTGGGTTATGCGGTCAAGGCCATCGCGGTGGCCGAGCGCACCAGCGACCGCAGCGGCGAGGGTCCGGAGGTGGCCGTGCGCGTCCATCCGGCCATGGTGCCGGTGCAGCATCCCCTGGCCAGCGTGCGCGACAGCTTCAACGCGGTGTTCATACAGGGCGGCGCGGTCGGCGAGCTCATGTTCTACGGCCGGGGCGCGGGCGGCCGCCCCACCGCCGGTGCCGTTCTCGGAGATCTCGTTGACGCCGCCGTAAACCTCGCTTCGGGCGGTCCGGGCCGCATCGGGCGGCTAGTGCCGGCCCGCATCCGCTCGATCGACGACCTCCGATCCGAGTACTACATCGGCCTGGAAGTCGCCGACCGGCCCGGTGTGCTGGCCTCGGTGGCCGCCGTGTTCGGCCGCCACGAAGTGTCCATCCGCTCCATGGAGCAGCACGGTCTCGGCGACGACGCCCAACTCGTGTTCATCACCCACGAGTGCCGTGAGCGCGACCTGCAGGCCACGCTGCGCGACCTCCGCGGCCTGGAGGCGGTCCACGAGGTGGGCAACGTCATCCGGGTCATCGGAGACGAGAACTCGCACCAGTGACACGCGGTATGAGTGACTTGCTATGAGTGACTTGTTATGAGTGACGTGCGCTACGTGAGCACCCGGTCGGGGCGGGGCGAGCGCGCCCGCCTCTCCTTCGATGAGGTGTTGTTGGCTGGTCTCGCGGGTGACGGGGGCCTCTATGTTCCCGATCACGTTCCCAAGCTGCCTGAGGGCGCAGGCCCCGAAGCGGTCGGCGGAAGCTACGCGGAGCTGGCTGCCCGCATCATGGCTCCCTACGTCGGCGGTGCCTTGGACGACGATGAGCTTGCGGAGCTCGTCGCCGACGCCTACGCGACCTTCGACCATCCCGACGTGTGCCCGCTGGTGGCCCTCGACGAGGACCACTGGCTGCTCGAGCTGTTCCACGGGCCCACCTTCGCCTTCAAGGACATCGCCCTGCAGGTGGTGGCCCGGCTGTTCGACCACGAACTGGAGCGCTGCGACGACCGGGCAATGATCGTCGCAGCCACCTCGGGCGACACCGGCTCGGCGGCAATGGAGGCGGTGGCCGGCCGCGACCGCCTCGACATCGTCGTGCTTCACCCCGCGGGCCGCACGAGCGAGATCCAGCGACGCCAGATGACCACGCTCGACGCGCCCAACGTCCACGCGGTGGCCGTGGACGGCACCTTTGACGACTGCCAGGACCTGGTCAAAGCCATGTTCGCGGATGAGCCGTTCCGCGCCGGGATGAGGCTGGCCGCGGTCAACTCGATCAACTGGGCCCGGGTCGCGGCTCAGGTCGTCTACTACGTCTGGTCGGCTCGGTGTCTGGCGGACGAGCGGCCGGTCACGTTCTGCGTCCCGACCGGCAACTTCGGCAACGTGCTGGCCGGGCACTACGCCCGCCGGATGGGGCTGGCAACGGAGCGGCTTCTGATCGCGTCCAATACCAACGACATCCTCAGCCGGCTCATCGAGACAGGCGAGCTGGCCGCCCACAACGTGGTGGCGACCCTCTCGCCCAGCATGGACATCCAGATCTCATCCAATCTCGAGCGCCTGCTGTTCGAGCTGTTCGACGGGGACGGAGCGGCCACCGCCGCCCTGCTTGCTCAGTTCAGGTCTGAAGGCCGGGCCAGGCTGAATCCGGAGCAGCACCGGCGCCTGAGGGCGGAATTCTCCGGAGACCGTCTTGACGATGACGGGACGCTCGAGGTGATGGGCCGTGTCCACGCCGAGTCGCAAGCATTCATCGACCCGCATACCGCGGTCGGAGTGGGCGTGGCCCGACGCTGCCGCCGGCCGGGTGAGCTGGTCGTGACCCTGGCCACCGCCCACCCGGCCAAGTTCCCCGAGGCGGTCGAAAGCGCCACCGGATGCCTGCCCGACCCTCCCCCGGCCCTGGCGGCGGTGGCCGACCGGCCCGAGCGCTGCACCTCGCTTCCCAACGATGTCGCCGACATCAAGGACTTCGTCCGCTCGGTGCGACGCGCTTGACAGCCACTGTTCAGTGTGAGAGCATGGCTAGGTTCCGTCTTGCACGTTTACAGAAAAGGAAGGCTTCCGTTACACTGTTTTGAATCATTTGGGTAGCGATTGATTGACGTTTCTGAAAGATGCGAGCGCTGGGGTATGCTAAGGGCCGCGTCGTCGTGGACGTGCTGCTCGATGAGTTGGGCCCAGCGCTGCTCAGCGAATGCTTGATCTTCGGCGGCCTGCCTGCACGCCGCCGACTGCGGCGACGGCGATGAGCACGACACCGCCAGCGCCGCTGCCACTAACGCGGCAGCGGCGCCAAGTGTGCGGATGCCCATTCAGCAGGCTGCGGCTTATCCGGCCCTGGCAGCGGAAAGCTGTCGCGTCCCCAGCGCTGCCATGTCCACCACCCGATTGCGCCTGGAAGCGCTATGGCGAACGTCCAGGCAACATGTTCGACGAACGAGAGTTCCTGGAGCAGAATCCCCATCACGATGATGAAGTTCAGAACGCACGAGTAGACAAACAGGGCCAGCTTCTCGCGGCTGCTTCGGAAGCCTCTTGGCTTGTGTTGATGCATTGCGTCACGGCCTACTTGGAAGAACTATTGCTGGCAGCAGCACCAGCAAAGGCCGTCGAGCACGCGACATCCCGTCTCATGGGCGAAGCACAACTGGTGTTTGTCTGCTACGTACGTCGGCGTATGCGCCAACGGCGCCTGATGTGATCCTCTGTTTGTGGTGCGGGGGCCGGGTCGTGCGACGACGCGCTTTCGTCGATGGCGCGACTGGAGGACGTGTAATCGTCGATGGCGTGATTGATTGTGTCCACGATGCGTGGTCGCCAGTAGTCGCTGTCCTGGGCGCCTCTGGCCATGCCGTTGAGGATCGCCGATGCAGCCAGCCGCCGATGGGGGTCGTACCAACCGAAGGGGCTGCCCATGAGTCCGGTGTGGCCGACGGCTTCAGGCCCGACTGTTGCGCCGTATCCATGGTCTGACAAGCCGATCATGAATCCCGCCGCGAAGGCGCAGTCCTTTTGCAGGGTCTCATCGAAGGCGCGTGTTCTGCGGTGACTGGTGAGCGCGTCGTGGAGGTATTCGCTGCTGGGGAGCCCGGTGGGGGACTCGCCGCGCAGAGCCTGGCCAACGAGCCGGTAGAAGCCGCACAAGCCACGGGCGTTGGCGAACGCTCCCAAGACCCGGCGATTGCGTTTAGACATGATTGGAAGAGCGTCGCAATACAGCGGCCGCGCCTGCGTCGGCAGACCCAGCAGATAGAACCCGATGTGCTCCAGCGGCTCAGTTAGGGCTTCGTCGCTGATCCCGTAGACAATGTCGTCATCGAGGCCGTTGTCGTCAAGCAACTGCTGTTCAGCGCTCGGTTCAGCCGCGCTTGACAGCGAGTCAACGAGATCCGCCACGATGACCGCCGATGAGAACTCGGAGAACGCCTCGAACGGCACGTCTGTGTGCTGGGCGCGAGCCGCGGTGACGGCTTCTGTCCACTTCATCAGGTTCGCCTCAACCATGTTCGGGTGTCGGAGTCCGCAGGAATGGTTCAACAACCGGCCTAACGTGATGGATTGCGGTCCGCTGAGCTGCTCCCCGGCGGCGCTCAGCGGCAAGTCAAGCGACAGGTCTGCGTCCTCTAGCAGCCTCAACAGCACGATTGCTGAGAACGGCTTGGATGCGCACCACACATTGAACAGGTGCCGATCACGCAACGGGCGCTCGCCGACCTGCAGGCCCACGGTCGCGCAAACCGGGGCGCACCCGTCCACCGACACCGCCAGCTGTGCGCCCAGCGCGTCAAGACCCTCCGCACACAGCGACTCCAGCCACTTAGCACCAGCTCCACAAGCCGCCGCGGCTGCGTCGGCTCCCGGCTCTAGACTGGCGGCCACCGCATCGCGTTGGGGGGCGTCAGACACGCTGCCGGGCGCGTTACCGCACGATCCGGTCATGCTGGTGGACCGCCGTCCTCCGAGAGTCTGCGATGGTTGTCCACAAGGCCCATCAGAATCCCCACAGCGGTCACCCAACTCGCAGGAATCGTGAACCCTCCGGCCATTGACAGCACACCCGCCACGCACGCCAGGAGAAACACATTTCCCTCGTCGAACCTCAACGAGTCCAGCTCCGGCAGCCATGCGCCCGCACACCACATGAAGATGTCGTCAGCATTGCCCGAGACCACAAGTTCCGGCTCTTCCGGTATCGCTGGATCCGCCTCGTCGACATCGACTGGACGACCGTTCACCAACCGCAAGTCAACCTCGAACCCCGCACCGGGATCCAGTGCCAGACCCCTGCACACGAAGCGGACGAAGAATGTCGCGCCCGGCAACTCCTGGCTCGGCGCGAACTCGTTCAGCATCAACCGCCCACGCGACACCCGCTCGGACGTACCCGGCCAACGCACAACCGAATCCGCCAGCACCGCACCCGATCCAGGATCCCAGTACAGCGACTCCTTCTCCTCGCTCCCGAAGAACGTCTCGACCAAGATCGTCTCACCGTCCACAGCACAGTCAACATCGACACTCTCAACCCCGCCACCGTCCAAGAGTCGCCCATCACTCCACGCACGTCGGCGAGACACGGCACAACGACCCGCCCCAATATGGACAATCTCAAACAATTCAGTCATCCGGCGGCCTGAAGCGCGCCAGATGGCCGTGGCCATGCGTCACCATGGCGCGGCGCTGGCGCAGATTGCCGCTGCGCTCACCGAAGCGGGTGTTCCTACGGCGCAGAGGGCACGCTGGTGGCCCAGCACGGTGCGCGGTCTGCTGGAGAGCCAGCGCCTCGACATTGAGGCCGCGGCGGCGCGACGCCTGGCCGGAGAACGTGTGTTGGACAGCGAATGAAACGCGGCTAACCACAGCGGTGCCGGGTTCCGGCTTCGGCGACTATCACGTCGAGGCGAGCTCCGAGCAGCAGCCCGGCGGACTCGTGATGGGCTGCGATCGCGGCCGCGGAGCCGGGATCCTCGCTAAGGGCCGCGTCGTCGTGTACGTGCTGCTCGATGAGCGGGGCCCAGCGCTGCTCAGCGAATGCTTGATCTTCGGCGGCCTGCCTGCACGCCGCCGACTGCGGCGACGGCGATGAGCACGACACCGCCAGCGCCGCTGCCACTAACGCGGCAGCGGCGCCAAGTGTGCGGATGCTCATTCAGCAGGCTGCGGCTTGTCCGGCCCTGGCAGCGGAAAGCGGTCGCGTCCCCAGCGCTGCCATGTCCACCACCCGATTGCGCCTGGCAGCGCTATGGCGAACGTCCAGGCAGCATGTTCGACGAACGAGAGTTCCTGGAGCAGGATCCCCATCACGATGATGAAGTTCAGAACGCATGAGTAGACAAACAGGGCCAGCTTCTCGCGGCTGCTTCGAAAGCCTCTTGGCTTGTGCTGAGGCATTGCGTCACAGCCTACTTGGAAGAACTACTGCTGGCAGCAGCACCAGCAAAGGCCGTCGAGCACGCGGCGCCAGCAACAAAGCCTCCGACGCCCCCAGTGGCGCCGCCGACCGCTACGGCGAATGTTCCGCACCCGACCGCCACTGCCACGCCGATGGCCACGTCCTGCCCGGGGTGGCTGTGGGCTTCGTTGATGCACGTTGTCTGGGTCCGGGTTTCGTATCCCGTTGGTACGTGCGAATAGGGGTTGCCGTAGACGGGCACGCTCACTGTTTCTTCGAAGCATCTTCGCTGAGTGTGAGCCGATGCCTCACTGACGCCGCCTACTAGCGGCAACGGCACCGGTTCCACAACCAAGGTAGTGGCCACCATCATGGCGGCGAGCAACGCTGCGATTAAGGACTTCTTGGGCATGGCCAACGCGGGCCAGGCGATAATGTCGATCATTCTTGATTCCTTCCTTTCCTGTACGGGGCGGCTGCCCGTACAGGCGGGCCCTTCGGGCGGCGGGATCCGCCCTCTCGGCGCGTTCATGAACTCCGCCGGTTGCGACGAGACCGGTTCAGCCCCTAGCCTTTGAGGCATCGCCGCGTGCCTTCGGCGTGACGGCAGGATCCGGCTCGCAATGCGACGCTTCGCCGAGCCGGGACACTTGAGTCCGACAACCGGGGAATTCATCCGTGGAAGCGACCGAGATGCGACGGTCCACGTTGCAACGCAAAGACCGTGGCGAACTCAATCAAATCGCCACCGCGCTGGGGGCCAAGCCCTCCAGCCGGGCCCGCAAGGACGAGATCATCCAACTGATCATCGATCTGACCGCCGACGGTGCCAGGATCTCGCAGCCGGCGAGCGAGAATCCACCGACTGAAGCCGCAGGCGGCTCCGACGAGGCCGATCAGGGACCGCGGTCCACCCGCAGTGCCCCTGCGGCCGCGCGCGACACCGATCAGAACGGCGAGAACGGCGAAGGGGCGGGCGAAGCGCCGGCGGCCGGCAACCGCGACGAGAACCGCACCCCGGACCGCGTCGAGGACGAGGTAGATCCGGGCAATCGTCGCCGGCGCCGCCGCAACCGCGACCGAGACCGGGACCGCGACGATGGCTGGGACGGCGATCCCGTTGCAGTCTCGGGCCGCCTCGACCTGCGCGACGAGGGTTACGGCTTCCTGCGGGTCGACGGCTGCCTGCCCAACCGCAACGACGCCTACGTGCCGGTCAAGACCATCCGGCAGTACGGCCTGCGCCGCGGCGACCACCTGGCGGGCACATCCCGGCCCGCCAATCGGGCCGAGAAGAATCCCGCCCTGCTGACGCTGGAGTCGATCAACGGTGGTCCCGCGGAGTTGTCCGATCGTCCGGTCTTCGAGAGCCTCACCCCGATCCACGCGGTGCGTCGCCTCACGTTGGAGCAGCCCGAGGATCCCGATGCGATCGCGGCCCGGCTCATCGACCTGGTCGCACCCATCGGCGTCGGCCAGCGAGTCCTGGTGCAGGGGCCCCGGCGGACGGGAGCCTCCGAATTGCTCATCTCGGTGATCTCCGCGATCGAGAACAACGAGCCCGACATATTCGTGATGGGACTCTTCCTCGACCAGCGGCCCGAGGACATAACCGAGGTGCGACGCTGCGTCCGTAACGGCGACGTGGCCGCCACCTCGTTCGACCAGACCCCCGAGGAGCACGTACAGACGGCCGAGATGACCGTTGAGCGGGTAAAGCGCCTCGTCGAGTCCGGGCAGAACGTTGCGCTGGTTCTGGACAGCCTCACCTCGCTGGCCCAGGCCTACAACGCTGCGCTCTCGAACGCGGGGCGGGCCTATAGCGGCAATGTCGAGAGTGGGGCGGTGCACCTGCCCAAGAAGCTCTTCGGAGCGGGTCGCAACGTCTCCGAAGGCGGCTCGCTCACCATGATCGCCTCGGTCGTCTCCGACGGTTCGAGTTCGCTGCCCGGCCTTCTGTGCGACGAGTTCGTGGGCACGGCCAACACCGAGATCCGCCTGGACCGGTGGGCGGCGGAGCTTGGCCTGTTCCCGTCCATCGATGTGACCACCTCGGTGTCGCGCGACGAGAATCGCTTCCTCGACGCAGACGAGGTGCAGGGCCTCCAGCAACTGCGAGGCAGTTTCGCCGACAGCGCTGGTGACGGTCCGGCGGCCGCGGTCAAGGCTCTTGAAGCGGCTCTGTCACGGCTCCGCAGCACCCCCTCCAATGCAGAGTTGCTGCGCTGATCGCGGTTCTGGGCCGGTGGCATTGCCGCGCTGATCGCGCCGTCGGGAAATATCAGGCAAAAGTTCGTTCCCGACGGGGTTGTGACCGGCCCGCCCGACTTACAGACTGGTCCCCCGATGAAGACTGACATACACCCCGAGTACCGGCTGGTTGTCTTCTCCGATCAGTCCGCCGGAACTTCGTTCCTCACCCGCTCCACCATCGCCACCGACGACACCATCGAATGGTCCGACGGCAACACGTACCCGCTGGCGAAGGTGGAGATCTCCAGCGCTAGCCACCCGTTCTTCACCGGGACGATGCAGATCGTCGACACCGCGGGTCGGGTCGAGCGGTTCGAGCGCCGTTACGGCCGCCGCAAGAGCCGCGAGTAGACGCGCCCAGACACGGCAGGCTCAGCGGGCGTCGTCGGCGATGGACTACACCGAGAAGCGGCAGATCCGCGCCGGCGCGGGCGATGCGCTGGCCAAGGCATTCGAGATGATCGCCACTCCTGCCATCTTCGGCGTTGGCGGCTGGCTCGTCGATGGCCGCCTCGGCACGTTCCCACTGGTGACCCTGGTGCTGGTCGTGGTCGTCTTCGGCTACCAGGTGTGGAGCTTCGCCCGTGCCTACGGCAACTCGATGGACGAGGCACTCGACAGCCGCCGGGCCACCTATGGCGGGCCCGGTCCCGCGGCCGGCGGCCAGTCATGAGCCCCGCCGGAGACGCGGCCTCGGTCGTTGAGGCGGGCGGGACCGCCTCGTTGGACGCACTAGCCGCGCCCGAGCGGGACATAGCTCGCGACATGATCCGGCGCTCCGTGTTGTTCGCAGTACCCCTCCTGGCGGGCGGTGCTCTTGGGTGGGGTTGGACCGGAGCGCTATCGGTCGGCTTGGCCCTGGCGCTGGTGCTGGTCAACTTCGGGCTGGGTGCCGCCGCCATCGGTTGGGGCGCCCGCATCGGTCCCCCGGCGTTGATGGCCGCGGCGCTGGGTGGTTACGTCGTCCGCCTCGGTATCGTCACCGCCGCTGTGCTGCCCGTCCGCCACCATGACTGGTTCGAGCTGTTGCCCTTCGCGGTGAGCCTCCTGGTCACGCACTTGGGCCTGCTGATCGTCGAGGCCCGCCACGTCTCGGCCTCGCTGGCCTTCCCCGGGCTCAAGCCGACGCGGCCCCGGTCGGAGAGCTCGGCATGAGCCTCTTCGCCCTGGAGTTCCCGCCGGTCAGCCACCTGTTCGACTGGCCCACCATCTGGCTCGACGGCACGCCGCTGGCCATCAACAAGACCGTCCTCATCTACCTGACCGCGACCGCAGCCACCATCGTGCTGTTCGGACTGGCCGGCCGTCCCCGGGAGTCGCTGGTCCCGGTCGGCGTGCAGCATGTGGCCGAGTCGGGGGTCAACTTCATCGAGAACTCGGTGGTGATGCAGACCATCGGCCCCGACGGCAGGAAGTTCATGCCCTTCCTGACCTCGATGTTCTTCTTCATCCTGTTCTCGAACATCACCGAGGTCATCCCGTTCGTACAGTTCCCGGCCAACAGCCGGATGGCCATGCCCATCACGCTCGCGCTGCTGGTGTGGGTGATCTACAACGCGGTCGGCGTCAAGAGCCAGGGCGCGTTCGGCTACCTGAAGAACTCGCTCTTCCCGCCGGGGGTTCCCAAGATCCTCTACATCATCGTCACGCCCATCGAGCTGGTCTCCACGTTCGTGGTGCGGCCGTTCTCGCTGGCCATCCGGCTCTGGGCCAACATGGTGGCCGGGCACCTGCTTCTGGTCACCTTCGCCATCTTGACGGCCACCCTGTGGGACTTCTTCTACGTGCCCGCGGCGCTGCCCTTCGTGATGCTGATCCTGATGACCGCTTTCGAGATCCTGGTCTCGTTCCTGCAGGCGTTCATCTTCACCATCCTCACCGCGGTGTACATCGGCGGCTCGATGCATCCCGAGCACTAGGCCCCGGCCCCTTCGATCAATCACTCATCACAACCACAGGAGAAAGCAAAGTGCTAAGTCTTCTCGCACAGACCGCTCCCGGCGAGTTCCTCGACGGGCTCAAGGCCATCGGTGCCGGCCTCGGCTACGGCCTCGCCGCGGTCGGCCCCGGCGTGGGTATCGGCATTGTGGTCGGCAACGCCATCACGTCCATGGCCCGCCAGCCCGAGTCCGCCGGCATGGTCCGGACCACGATGTTCCTCGGTATCGCCTTCACCGAGGCGCTCGCCCTCATCGGGTTCGTGGTCTTCATCCTGCTGCTCCCATAAGGGAACGCGATCATGGCAAGAACGATCCCGAGGCTCATCGCAACCCTGGGCGCTGCGAGCGTGATGCTGCTCGCCGCGGCCGGGCCGGCCTGGGCCTCGGGCGAGACGATCGGCGGCTGCGTCCTGGAGCAGGTGCTGCACGCCGAGGAGGAATACGGCAGCCTGCACGCGCTGGAGGAGGGCCCCAAGGCGGATCTCGAGAAGTTCGAGGACGACCTGGAGGGCTGCGTCGAGGCGCCGAGTCCCATAGTTCCAGAGCTCGACGAGATCATCTGGGGCGGCCTGGCCTTCCTGATCCTGTTCGGGTTCATGAGGTGGAAGGGCTTCCCCGCGGTCAAGCGGGCCATGGACGCCCGCTCTGAGAAGATCCGGGCCGACCTCGATGCCGCGGATGTGGCCAAGGCCGACGCCCTGCGCACCAAGTCGGAGTACGAGGCTCAACTGGCCGAGGCCAAGTCGGCCGCAGCCGCCATCATCGATGAGGCCCGTGCCCAGGCCGACCAGCTGAGGCAGGACCTGCAGGCCCGAGCCGAGGCCGACATCGCCGAGCAGCGGGCCCGAGCCGAGGCCGACATCGAGTCGAGCCGCCGCCAGGCCATCGATGACCTGCGCACCGAGGTGGCGTCCATCGCGGTGGGCGCAGCCGAGCGGGTGGTAGGTGCCAGCCTCGACGCGGACGTGCACCGATCCCTCATCGACGGCTACATCGACGACGTGGCCGGCGCAGCTAGCAACGGGGACGGGAGCTGAACGGTGACTCCGGCAGCCGACCTGCGGACCCGGTCCAGAACCTGAGCGATGGCCGACCGGACCGCCTCTGACCGCATCAGCGGCTACGCCGACGCCGTTCTGGCCGTGGCCCGGGCCGAGGGTGCTCAGGCCGAGGTGGAGGACGAGCTGGCCCGCTTCGCCGAGGCACTGAGGCAGAGCGACGAGCTGCGGTCCACGCTGGCCGATTCGGTCATAGACGTGGAGCGACGGCTGCAGATCACCGACGACCTGCTCGCCGGTCCGGCCTTGCCCGCCACCGCGGCGCTGGTGTCACTGGTGGTCGGCGCGGGCCGTGGCGGCGAACTCGTCGAGATCATCGAGGCCGCCATCGACCGGGCTGCCGCGGGCCGCAACCGCCGGGTGGCCCGGGTCCGCAGCGCGGTGGAGCTCACCGGCGACGAGCGGTCCCGGTTGACTGCGGCCATCAAGGCCTCTTCGGGGCTCGAAGTGGAGATCCAGGCCACTGTCGATCCCACCGTGGTCGGCGGGGTGGTCACCGAGATCGGCGACGACGTGATCGACGGCAGCGTGCGCAGCCGCCTGCAGCAGATGCGAGCCGGCCTCGACTGAGTGCGGCTGGCAATCACTAGGAGATTGAGCGACCAACAATGAGCGACACGGCACAACTCATGATCAATACGGCGGACATCGCGGCCTCCATCCGCCAGAACCTTGAGGGATTCACACCCGCGCTGGAGCAGTCCACAGTGGGCCGGGTGTTGGAGGTGGGCGACGGGATCGCCCGGGTGTCGGGACTGCCCGACGCGGGCGTCAATGAGATGC
Organism: Candidatus Aldehydirespirator sp.; assembly: GCA_965220645.1. Lineage (GTDB taxonomy): Bacteria > Actinomycetota > Acidimicrobiia > Acidimicrobiales > Aldehydirespiratoraceae > Aldehydirespirator. The sequence continues at coordinate 1,239,191 of OZ244836.1, forward strand.
TGCGCTTCGCCAACGGCGCCGTCGGCCTCGCGCTGAACCTCGACGAGACCTCCATCGGCGCAGTGGTCCTCGGCGATGTGGAGGGCATCGAGGAGGGCCAGCCCGTGCAGGCCACCGGCGACATCCTTTCGATCCCGGTGGGCGACGGCCTGCTCGGCCGGGTGGTCAATCCGCTCGGTGAGCCGGTGGACGGCAAGGGGCCGTTGTCCAACCCCATTCCGAGGCGCATGGAGATCCAGGCGCCGGGCATCACCGGGCGCAAACCGGTGCACGAGCCGATGCAGACCGGCATCAAGTCCATCGACTCGCTGATCCCGATCGGCCGGGGCCAGCGCGAGCTGATCATCGGCGACCGCAAGACGGGCAAGACCACGATCGCCCTCGACACCATCCTGAACCAGCGCGGCCTGGACGTGAAGTGCATCTATGTGGCCATCGGCCAGAAGGCCTCCACCGTGGCTCAGGCGGTGGCCACCCTCGACGAACTCGGGGCCATGGACTACACGGTGGTGGTGGTGGCGCCGGCGTCCGACGCGGCGCCCTACAAGTTCCTCGCCCCCTATGCCGGCTGCGCCATGGGCCAGTACTGGATGGAGAACGGCGAGCACGCCCTGGTCATCTACGACGATCTCTCCAAGCAGGCCGAGGCCTACCGCCAGGTGTCGCTGCTGCTGCGGCGACCGCCGGGACGCGAGGCCTATCCCGGCGACGTGTTCTACCTCCACAGTCGCCTGCTGGAGCGGGCCGCCAAGCTCAGCGACGATCGGGGCGCCGGGTCGCTCACCGCGCTGCCGGTGATCGAGACCAAGGCCGGCGACGTCTCGGCCTACATCCCCACCAACGTGATCTCCATCACCGACGGCCAGATCTTCCTGCAGGACGACTTGTTCAAGTCGGGTATCCGCCCCGCAGTGGACGTGGGCATATCCGTCAGCCGGGTCGGTGGAGCGGCTCAGGTGAAGGCTATGAAGACCGCGGTGGGCACCCTCAAGGGCGACTTGCAGCAGTTCCGGGAGCTGGAGGCCTTCGCGGCTTTCGGCTCTGACCTCGACGCGGTGTCGAAGGCCCAACTTGAGCGGGGCTACCGTCTCACCGAACTGCTCAAGCAGGGTGTGAACAGCCCGCTGCCGGTGGAGGAGCAGGTGGTCTCGATTTACGCCGGCACCCACGGCTACCTCGACGGAGTGTCGATCAGCGACGTTCGACGGTTCGAGAGCGAGTTGCTGGACTGGTTCCGCAGCCGTGAGGCGCCGACGCTCGCGGAGATACGCGCAACCGGCGCGATCGACGACGTCGACGACTTCGATGCCCGGGTCAAGGCGTTCGCCGACCAGTTCGAGACCTCGGAAGCCGCGACGGGCACCGAGCCCGAAGCGGCCGAGCAGGGCGCGGAGCAGACCACCATGGTCGACGCCGAGACGACCCTGCCCGAAGAGGACCTGAGCCGGGCCGGGGACTGAGAGTTCTCGAGGACTGAGGCCGAACCGTGCCCGGAGGCAAAGAACGCGAGCTGCGCCGACGGATCGGCAGCATCCAGTCCACCAAGAAGATCACCCGCGCCATGGAACTGATCGCAGCCACTCGGGTGGTGAAGGCCATGCAGAGGGCCAACGCGGCCCGGCCCTACGCACGCCTCATCACCAGCGTGATCGAGGACCTTGCGGCTGGCGGTGCCGAGATCGATCATCCGCTGCTGCGCCAGGCGCCGGAGATCCGCAACGTCGGCTTCATCGTCATCACCGGCGACCGCGGCCTGGCCGGCGCCTACAACACGTCGGTCATCCGCACCGCCGAGCGCCAGGTCATGGCCCACATGGCCGAGGGCAAGGGCTATTCGCTGTGCTGCGTGGGCCGCAAGTCAGCCAGCTACTTCCGCTTCCGCAACTATCGCATCGACCACGCCATGTCGGGGTTCAGCGACAACCCCTCCTATGTCGACGCCCGCCACATCGCCGAGACGGTCAGCGAGGCCTTCCTGTCGGAGGCCGTCGACCAGGTGGAGCTGATCTACACCGAGTTTGTGTCGATGGGCACCCAGCGGGTGGTGGTGCGGCGCTTCCTGCCTCTGATCGACACCGAGATGATGGCCACGGAGGGCTCGGGTACGGGACGGGAGGGGAGCTTCGAGTTCGAGCCGTCTCCCGAGTCGGTGCTTGAGGCGTTGCTGCCCCGCTACACCGAGGCCCGGCTCTACGGAGCGCTGCTCGATGCGGCCGCCTCGGAGCACGCCAGCCGCCAGCGGGCAATGAAGGCCGCCACCGACAACGCCGAGGAGCTGATCACCAAGCTGTCGCGGGCCATGAACCGGGCTCGCCAGGACGCCATCACCACCGAGATCATGGAGATCGTCGGAGGCGCTGAAGCGTTGAGCGGCGGTGACACCGCCGCTGTCGCGACTGCGCTGGCGTCCATGCTGGCTGGAACGGACGCGTCCGAGCTGGCGGCCACGGGCGCCAGGCAACGCCACGAATAGAACGACCTAGAGAAGGACAGAAAGAATGACCGTCACAGAGTCCCGCCCCGAAACCGGTGGCGACACCGCTCTTCGCACCGGTCGCATCGTCGGCATCGCCGGCCCGGTCGTGGATGTGGAGTTCCCGGCCGGGCACCTGCCCGAGATCAACACCGAGATCGAGTTCACTGTCGTCGTCGACGGCACCGATGTGCGTGTGCCGGCCGAGGTCGCCCAGCAGATCGGCGACCACCGGGTGCGGGCCATCGCGCTCAAGCCCACCGACGGCCTCACCCGCGGTACCGAGGTGCGCAACACCGGCCACGGCATCCAGGTACCGGTGGGCGACGGCACCCTCGGCCATGTGTGGAACGTGATGGGCGAGTGCCTCGACACACCGGGCCACGACACGCCCGAGCACTGGGACATCCACCGCCCGCCGCCCTCGTTCGATTCGCTGGAGCCGTCATCGCAGATGTTCGAGACCGGCGTGAAGGTGATCGATCTGCTCACCCCCTACAAGCAGGGCGGCAAGATCGGCCTGTTCGGCGGCGCGGGCGTGGGCAAGACCGTGCTCATTACCGAGATGATCACCCGGGTGGCCACCAACCACGGCGGCGTGTCGGTCTTTGCCGGGGTGGGGGAGCGCACCCGTGAGGGCACCGACCTCTTCCTGGAGATGGGCGAGACCGTCATGGGCGACGGCAAGACCCGGGTGCTCGACAAGGCCGCCCTGGTGTTCGGTCAGATGGACGAGCCGCCCGGCGTGCGGCTGCGGGTGGCGCTGGCCGGGGTGACCGTGGCCGAGTACTTCCGCGACGTGCAGAACCAGGATGTGCTGCTGTTCATCGACAACATTTTCCGGTTCGTGCAGGCCGGCTCGGAGGTCTCCACCCTGCTGGGCCGGATGCCCTCGGCGGTGGGCTACCAGCCGACCCTGGCCGACGAGATGGGCGAGCTCCAGGAGCGGATCACCTCCACCCGGGGCAAGTCGATCACTTCGCTTCAGGCCGTGTACGTGCCCGCCGACGACTACACCGACCCGGCTCCGTTCACGTCGTTCACCCACTTCGACGGGACCACCGAGCTGAGCCGCGACATCGCCGCGCTGGGCATCTACCCCGCGGTGGATCCGCTGGCGTCCACGTCCACGATCCTCGACCCGCTGGTGGTGGGGGAGCGCCACTACGCGGTGGCCCGCCGGGTGCAGGAGGTGCTGCAGCGCTACAAGGAGCTGCAGGACATCATCGCCATCCTCGGTCTCGACGAGCTGTCGGAGGAGGACCGGGTGACGGTGGACCGGGCCCGCAAGGTGCAGAGGTTCCTGTCGCAGCCGATGTTCGTGGCCAAGAACTTCACCGGCCAGGACGGGATCTTCACCCCGGTGGATGAGACGATCGAGTCGTTCGAGGCGCTGGTCAACGGCGACCTGGACGACCTGCCCGAGCAGGCCTTCTACATGGTGGGCGGCGCCTCCGACGTCGAGCGCAAGGCCGCGGAGCTGAAGGCCTGAGATGGCTTGCTGTTCCGTTGGTTCGGACGCCTCAGGGGTGACAGCCTGACATGGCCGTCGAACTCGACGTGGAGTTGGTCTCGCCCGAGGAGGTGACCTACTCGGGGTCGGCCGAGATGGTGATCGTGCGCACCACCGAGGAGGGCGACATCGCCTTCCAGGCCGGACACGTGCCGTTCCTGGGGGTGCTGGCCCCCTGGTCGGTTGACGTGCTGCGCCCCGGCGGCGAGCGCGACATCTTCGCCGTTCACCGGGGCTTCGTCGAGGTCAGCCACAACAGGGTGACCATCCTCTCGGACGTGTCGGAGTCCGCAGACGAGATTGATACCGCTCGGGCCACCGATGCCCGACAGCGGGCCACTGAGGCCCTGGCGGCCGATGCTGAGGACGCCGGCGCGGCTGCCGCATTGGAGCGCGCCGAACTCCGCCTGCGGGTCGCTTCCAGCTAGTCCCCCGCCCCGGCCGGCGGGTCCTGTCACTGGCATCTGTGCCGGCACCGCAAGCGGCGCCATTCCTTGCCCCCGTGCCACGCCCGGCCCGGCGCTTGCTGCCTCCCGCAGGACGCCGTCCTTCGGGGTGTGCATCTGGTCGTGTGGTGCTCGTTCGCGGTTCTCCGTAGTTGCTCGTACCATCCCCGATTCGCGCCTGCCCGCGAATTACTGTCCGCTCAGGTACGAGTTGCCGGGCAGCGTCGCGACCCCGGCTCTTGCGGGAAGGCAGTCTGGAAGGCAAGAAGGTGCGGTCGGAGCGGGTATTCGGGCGAGGTGGCAGAGGTTCCCGGCGTATTGGTGGCGTAGCCGGCAGGCGGCCAGGGCGCTGGACGGCGAGGCTGCTGTGCGCGCTGGCGGCCTCGATGGCGGCGGGCGCGGTGCTGGCGCCGGCCGCGGGGGCTCAGACGCTGTCCGATGACGCCTCGCTGGCGTCGCTGTCGGTCGACTCCACCGTTGCCCAAACGAAGATGACGCCGGCATTCGATCCAGAAGTCACGGACTATTTCGTGGCCGCTCCGAGCGAGGGTGACATGGTCACCGTGAATGTGCAGCCCAATCATGCTCGTGCGACCCTCCATTGGACTGGGGACGATGCCGATGCCAACCTCCCGGGCCATCAGATCGAGCTGACGGTTGGCGACACTGTGTCAGTGAGTGTCGGAGTGTTGGCCGAGGACGGAGAGACGATGGGGTGGTACGGCGTCGAGGTGGCTCGTGCGTCGAACAAGGAGAGGGGCTGGCGGGTCTACGACGATGTTCTGGTTGACGAACTAGTTGACGACCCGAGACTTCCCTCCCATTACCTCGCGGGGGTTTGGGCCGACGATGATCGTGTCTTCGTGACCGGAGACAGACTCCGAACCGTTGATGAGAACGACAACGTAGTTGAGGAGCATGATCAGAAACTCTTTGCGTTCAATGCTGCCGACAGTTCACGCCGGGCATCCGACGAGTTCGTGCTCAACGGGAGCCCCAATGGGGGGATCTGGTCGGACGGTGACAACACCCTGTGGGCGATGGACACCGATGGCACGCTGAGGGCTTACAACCTCTCGGACGGCTCAGAGATCAGCGGCTTGAGCACGAATGTAAGACCGGGCGGATATCGCGCCAATCGTGTAGTGGAGGAGCCGAGGGGCATCTGGTCGGACGGTGAAACCCTCTGGGTGGTGGATAAAGACAAGGCCAAGGTCTTTGCCTTCGGGCTGCCCGGGACGCCGAACTGTACGCGCACTGACAACCACTGCCGTCAGTCCAGCAAGGACTTCACTCTGGCGGCTGACAACGACCGCCCGTGGGGGATCACTGCCGGGAGGAGCACCCCTACCGGCGACGTGGATACGTGGTGGGTGACAGACGCACATCAGGACAGAACTAAAGACAGGAAGATATTCGCCTACAACCGTTCCGATGGCAGCCGCAACTCTGCCTTGGATGTTGACTTGGGGCAGCTCGACATCATCAACGGGCAGCAGTTCTACTACGGCCTGGCTTCCACCGACAAGATCATGTACGTGGCGGACTTCATAACCGGCCAGATCTACTCCTTCAGCATGCCCGGCGTGTCTGGAGACATCGGGCCAGCCTTGGTGTCGAGCGACGCAACATTGAGCAGCCTGTCGCTCAACAACGCCACGTTGTCTCCGTCTAACTCGCCGTTCGATCCCGATCACACCTTCTACACCGCCCTTGTGGAGCCGGAGGTCACGTCGACGACGGTGACGGCCACCCCGAGCAACAGCTCTGCCGAGGTGAAGATAAACAGCACGATCTCCACCAGTAGTGCTGTCTCGTTGGGTCTAGAGGGCTCCACCACCACCATCGAGGTGGAGGTGACCGCCCTGGACGGCATTACTACGAAGACCTACCGGGTGAGCGTTACCCGGCGCGCCAAGTCCACTGATGCGACGTTGAGTTCGTTGACCCTCAGTGGCACCAACGCCCCACTTGTGGATCTGGTGGAGGCGGCGAAGCCTGCCGGGGACTCGGGGACGGTGCTTGGTTCGGTGGAGGAGACGACGGTGTTGGCCATACCCAGCGATTCCCGGGTCGAGAGCGTCGTCTACAAGCTCGACGGCACCGTGATAGAACCGAATTCCGACCCGAATGACGCGATTCCCGACGGGGATCACGTCGCGGAATTGGCGGTGGGCCCGAACGCCATCACGGTGGAGGTGACCGCTGAGGACGGAGTCACCATGAAGACCTACAAGGTCACCGTGACCAGGCTGCGGCCGGAGTCCGATGTCGCCACGCTGATGAGTCTGGAACTCAAGAATGTCGTCCTGTCACCGACATTCGACATGGACACCGGGCAGTACACCGAGACCGTCGCTCACGGCGTGTCGGAGACGGTCGTCAGCCATGAGAAGAAAGACTCGCACGCCACGGTCGAGATCCGGGAAGGCAACGGAGTATCGAACGGCGTGGTAGCAAACGAGCGGACCGTGGACCCGCATGACAGTTCGATTGCCTTGGAGGTCGACGTCAACACGATCACGGTCGAGGTCACCTCCGAGAACGGGTTAGTGGTGACCAACTATGTCGTGACGATTACCCGGGAACAGCCTTCCAACGTCGCCACCCTGCAGAGCCTGGAACTTGATCCCGGCGAACTGTCCCCGGCGTTCAGTTCCGCCGTCGGTCGCTACACCGCGACCGTGCTGCACTCCGACGCCCTGATTGATGTGACCTACACCAAGTCCGATGGAACCGCCAAAGTGGTGACCAAGGTCGGAGGCACGGTCGGAGTGGACAACACCGTCAGCCTCGGAACGATTCTGCACACCAGCAAAGCCAACACCAACAACACCAACACCGTGACCGTGCCGATGACAACCGTTGACACGACGTACCTGGTGACGCTGGAGGTACTCGCTCAGGACACGACTACGACGGGCCTCTACGAGGTGAGGGTGACCCGCCCGGCGAAGCCCGCCTCCACGGACGACACGTTGGGAAGGCTGGAAATCACCAATACCAGCAACGACAGCAAGGTGACGCTCGCTCCAGTCTTCAAACCCGGCGGCGATCCCGACCACGCAGATCACTACGAGGCGGAAGTCGGCAACGACGTTGAGTCGATCGAGGTGATCGCCGTTCCCACCGGTCATCCGGAAGCGACCGCCCAACTCCAACTCAGCGGCAACGATGTCGGCACCCCGAGTTCCCTCGTCTCAGGCCAGGAGGTCGAGCTTGAAGAGAAGGTGAATGTGTTGACGATCGACGTCACCCCAGAAGCCGGCGGGACGCCCAAGACCTACACGATTGAAGTGGAACGGCTGCCGCGGCCGCTGCCCGGCGTCGCCACTCTGGACGTATTGGAGCTTCGGGACGCCGCCAAGGCCGAGCTGAAACTCACTCCGCTGTTTGGTGCGGGCAATAGTCCTCCGGAGGATCCCTACACGGTGTCCGTGGCCAACGGCGTGAACAGGGCGCACGTGACCGCGACGCCGAGCGACCCGAAAGCGACCGTGGAGATCATGGTCGGCGGGACGGTCGACCAGCACGGGATGATCGATGGGGAGACCGACGCCGACAGTGAGGGGTTCGTGCCCCTTGCGGTGGCCGGCGGAGACAACACCGTGCGCGTGGTGGTCACCGCTCAGAACGGGGACAAACTGATCTACGAGATCACGGTGACCCGGGCAGTCGCTCCTCTCTCCAGTGATGCGACCCTGAGTTCGCTGACGCTTGATGTAGCACCCCTCAACTTCATGAGCGACAAGACCTCCTACGACGTGGATGTGGTCAACGGTGTCACGTCTGCGACGGTGGGGGCCGTAGCAAATAACGCAGAAGCGAGCCTGACAGCGACCCTGGGGAGTGCCTCGGCGATGTCGAAGGCCGATGTGACTCTGACGGCTCCTCTCGTAGAGGGTGACAACGTGATCGAGGTGGTGGTCACTCCCGAGGATCAGCTGCAAGTCGACGAGGATCAGCGGATGACCAACACCTACACCATCACCGTGAACCGGGCCGCTTCCCCGCCGGTCAACACCGGTGGCGGTGGATTCAGTGGAGTCGGTGGATTTGGCCCCAGCAATACCGGCGGTGGCGGCGGTGGTGGCGGTGGTGGCGGCGGGGGCGGCGGGTCCCAGACTACCGAAACCCCGACCACCGAGGACGAGACTGTCGGGGATCCCGAGCCCGATTCGCCCTACACAGATGCCGGTGATGCCGGCACCGACACTGAGACCGCCATCCGAGAACTGCATCCCCTCGGCGTGTTCACCGGCACCGAGTGCGAGGCGAACCGCATCTGTCCAACCGACGAGCTGACCCGGTGGGTGGCCGCGGTGTGGATGGTGCGGATCCTCGACGGCGAGGAGCCGGCCGCGATCACCGAGTCACGCTTCTCCGACGTGAACGCCTCGCCCATGTGGGAGGAGAGCATGTGGTTCGCCCCGCATGTGGAGCGCCTGGCTGAGCTGGAGATCACGGTGGGCTGCGACACCGACCCGTTGCGCTACTGCCCCGACGGCAACCTGACCCGGGCCCAGATGGCGAGCTGGATCGCTCGGGCCTTCGATCTGGCCGAAGCGGAATCAGCCGGCTTCACCGACACCGGCGACAGCGTCCATGAGGACGACATCGACAAGGTGGTCGCGGCTGGGATCGCCAGCGGCTGTGACACCAACCCCGATCGCTTCTGTCCCGACCGGGTCGTCACACGCGGGGAGTTGGCCAAGTACATCAACGCCGCCCGCAAGATCGACTCGTCCAGCTAGTCCTCGCAGTCTTCGCCGGTTACGGCATCAACCGGGGTCGGTTCAGAGATCCCGGGCCTTCCGATGACGGTGCCGGCCCTCGATGAGGCGGACGGTGCCGGACCGGCTGCGCATCACCAGCGACTGGGTGTGGCAGTAGGTCGCGTCGAAGTGGACTCCCTGGAGCAAATCGCCGTCGGTGACTCCGGTGGCGGCGAAGAAGCAGTTGTCGGTGTTGACGAGGTCGTCCTGGGTTAGCACTCGCTCCACGTCGTAGCCCATCTGGGTCAGCGCCTTGCGTTCGTGCTCGTTGCGAGGCCACAAGCGGCCCTGCAACGCGCCGCCCATGCATTTGATGGCGGCTGCGGTGATCACTCCCTCGGGAGTGCCGCCGATGCCGAAGAGGATGTCGGCGCCAGTGTGGGGCCACGCGGTGGAGATGGCGCCGGCCACATCACCGTCGGGGATCAGCCGGATGCGGGCACCGGCCTCGCGGACCTCGGCAATCAAGTCGTTGTGGCGGTCCCGGTCCAAGATCACAGCGGTCAGGTCGCGCACGAACTCGCCCTTGGCCTCGGCCACGATCTTGAGGTTCTCTGTCGGCGACTGGGTGATGTCGATCAAACCGGCGGCCTCGGGGCCGGTGGCGATCTTCTCCATGTACACGCACGGTCCGGGATCGAACATCGTGCCCCGGTCGGCCACCGCGATCACCGACAGGGCGTTGGATCGCCCCAGCGAGGTAAGCGTGGTGCCGTCGATCGGGTCGACGGCCACGTCGGTCTGGGGCAGCTGACCGTTCCCGACACGCTCGCCGTTGTAGAGCATGGGCGCCTCGTCCTTCTCGCCCTCGCCGATAACGACGATGCCGTCCATCGAGATGTCGCTCAGCACCCTGCGCATGGCGTCGACGGCGGCTCCGTCGGCGCCGTCCTTGTCGCCCCGGCCCATCCAGCGGGACGCGGCTATGGCCGCGCCCTCGGTGATTCGTACCAGCTCCAGTGCAATGTTGCGGTCGGGCTTGGGGTGCGTTGAGGCGACCATGACGCGAACCTAATCGAAGCTGGGCGCCGGCGAGTGCTCTGGCACGGCATGAATGCAGTCCCGAGGGCCGCACTGCAGCGGCGCGGTGGCAAGATGGTCATGATGTCTGCCGCTTTCCGACCCAGGTTCCGCCGAGGCTCAGGAGACACGGAGCCTGAGCCGTCCACTTCCGGGACAGCCGATGAGGATGCCGGTGGGGCCATTGACGAGGATGCCGGCGGGGAGTGGTTGGCCTACGAGCTCCACGAGTGGTCGCTCGAGAGCCGGGTGATGCTTCAGCAGCTGATCACCGTCGACAAGGTTGTTCACTCGTGGCAGGGCACGACGTTGATGGTCCACGAGTCGCTGGAGGAGACGGTCGACAGCCTCGTGGACGAGGTCGAGGAGACCGAGAGGGCAAAGGAGGCGACCTCCCGACCCATCGGACCCGAGGATGCCTTGACCGCCTTTGAACTGGCCGAATGGCCACAGGCGCTGAGAGCCGAGTTGGTGGAGCGATTGGTGCAGGCCCGTGTTCCGCACATCCTGGACACAGAGGGTGATGCCGCGGAGGGTGATGCCGCGGAGGGTGACGCCGCCGAGGGTGACGCCGCCGAGGGTGACGCCACGGAGGCTGGTGCCACAGAGGGTGATGCCGCCGAGGGTGATGCCACGGAGGCTGGTGCCGCCGAGGGTGATGCCGCCGAGGGTGATGCCGCGGCGAGTGACGCCGATGGGCGTGACTCCGATCAAGACACCGAGCCGGGCGAAGTCTGCGATCTGTTGGTACGAGAGGTGGACGAAGAGCGTGTCGAGCTCTTGATTGATGATCTGCTGGCCCGTGAGGAGGAAGCCCAGTTCGAGGAGCTCGACGGCCTGGAGGTCAACGGTCTTCTCAGCGATCTGTTCGTGGCGTGCGACCGGCTGCGGCGGGATCCAGGCGACCTCGACGGGGTGCGAGGCGTGATGACGCACGGTCGCAGGATTGCCGGAGTGCGGACGCCGTTCGGCTTCTCGGCTCCCGGCTGGCGAAACCTGCGGAACTCGGTGAGCGAGTTGCTCGACCTGGTGGAGAGCGAGGACGCCGACCGAGACGATCTGCGCGAGCTGGCCCACCGCATGAGCGACACCCTCAGAACGCTCGTCTGAGCCGTTTGTGGCGCTTGGTCGGCACATGCTGCCGGCCGGGCTCGTTTCTGGTCAGGCTCGCTTCTAACCAGACTCTAAACGTCGGCCCCTAGATTCTTCCCATGGCCGACGAAGACACCCCAGCCGAGGACACTCCAGCCGAGGACACTCCAGCCGAGGACACTCCAGCCGAGGACACTCCAGCCGAGGACACTCCAGCCGAGGACACTCCAGCCGAGGACACTCCAGCCGAGGACACTCCAGCCGAGGACACTCCAGCCGAGGACACTCCAGCCGAGGACACTCCAGCCGAGGACACTCCAGCCGAGGACACTCCAGCCGAGGACACTCCAGCCGAGGACACTCCAGTCGAGGACTCCGCAGCCGAGGACACTCCAGTCCAGGACATCGCAGCCGAGGACTCGCCAGTCGAGGACGCCCCTGCCGAAGACTCGCCAGTCGAGGACGCCCCTGCCGAAGACACCGGTCCCGGCGAGCATTCCGACGAGGCGGACGTCGAGGATGACGCGGCTGCAGCCGATGCCCAACCTGACGGCAGCGTGACCGGGAGCAAGCTTCCGCGGCGGGGAGCCAGGGTGGCGGCGTTGGTAACAGGCGCGGCGCTGGCCAGCGCGGCCGTCATCGCGGGCGTCGTGTGGGCCATTACGGCCATCGTCGATGACGACGACTACCACGACTGCTGCGCTGTGGACTACGCAACGCCCTACTACCCCGAGGAACGGTGGGGTCCCGAGTTCGATGCGAGACATCCAGCGGACCGCGACTGGCGCGACTGGAACGAGCGGTCGGAGCGGCGGCGTGGTGAGCGCCGGGATCGCGACTGGAACAAGCAGTCGGAGCGGCGGCGTGGTGAGCGCCGGGATCGCGACTGGGGCGAGCAAGCAGAGCGTGACAAGGGCGGTCGCGAAGAACGAGGCCGCAAGGAGAAGGGCACTGAGAAAGGCGCCGAGAAGCACAGCGAGAAGGCTGATGGGAGTGAGACCAGCAAGGCGGATGGGGCCGAGGACTGCATGACAGTGCTCCGCTTCGGCACGGGTGATGACGCCGTTGCGGTCCTAATCTGCAACGCCCCTCGAGCCGAGTGGCCGGAGTTCGAGTCCGACCGTGATCGCGACGACTCCCGCGACCACTTCCGCGACCACTTCCGCGACCACTTCGACTTCGGGAAGCGCCCGCGAGACTTCTTCCGGTTCTCGCCGTTCTTCCCGCCGTTCAGGGACGGCTCGCCGTTCTTCGATGGGAGGGGTGATGGCCCGCCGTTCGATCGTGAAGGCAGACCCTTCGGTGATGGCCCGCCGTTCGATTTCGGGGAGTTCTTCGGCGACGGTGTGCCGTTCGACTTGAGGGAGTTCGAGGGCGAACTTGGGGACCTCTTCAGGGAAGGTGACAGGGGGTTCCAGTTCCGAAGCGACGGGACCCAGGACGGCTTCTGCTTCCAACTGGGCGAGGAGCAGGAAGAGTGCATCGCTGGCCTAGACCAGTTGTCCGACGACGAACGCGAACAGCTCGAACAGATGCTGGAGATGCTGGATGATTTCGGCCTGGGAGGCTTCTTCGACGGGCTGCAGGGCTTCCTCGAGGAGCTGGAGCCCGGGTTCCCGGAATCCTCGACCGAACCGTCCGGCAAGTGTCGGGCGCGTGAAGCCTGGGATGTGAAGCCTGGGATGAGCCGTAGCTCTGCTCGGGCGGGGTCGCCAGGAATCCTCGCCCGCTAGCTTGGCCTAGTGCTGCTGGCCGAATTGGAGATCTTCCACTCCAGACCGATAGCCCCCACCCGCCGGATCTCCATCGGCCGTGCGTGGCTGCCCGGCTCCCCCGATGGCACTACCCCGGGTTCCGGAAGCCTGCTGCTGGGCGCGGCGTGTGCCCGCTTCGGACCCGGCCTCACCCCTGATCTGCTGGGCGAGGTCATAGAGCTCGTGCATGAATTGGAGCAGGGGCGCCCGGTAGCTCAACCCCGGCTGCGCCACCGGTTGCAGCGCGATCGGGTCGGTCTTACTCGCAGCAGGCAGAGGCTCTACGGGCCTGATGGCAGCGGTTCCAGCGAGAGACTGTTCTGCGAGTTCGACGGCTCGCGGTCTACCGCGAGCCAGCTCGTGCTCGGTTCCGCCTACGCCGCTGGCCTGGCCGATCTCGCGGTACGCGGCGAAGCGCTCCGAGCGGTGCGAAGGGGCCTGGCGTGGCGAGGCGACATAGGGCCAGCGCTGTTCGCGTACCTGGCGGCCGGCCGGCCGTCGTCGAGGCCGGCCCGAGCGGTGGCGGATCCCGTGGGCTGGGCCCTGGACGTCCTGGGGTTCGACCGCGAGGTCGAGCTACCGGCGCAGGCCGCAATCCGGCGGGGCTTCCGCGAGGCTCTGCGGGCCGCCCACCCCGACCTCGGCGCGGCCGAAGCCGAAGCGGCCGACCGCATAGCGCAGCTGAGCGAGGCCCGCCGGATTCTGCTGGCGCGGTAGGGGGATAGGCCGAGCCCCTCCGGCCGGCGGGTCCTGTCACGGGCGCGCCCTGGCGGCGCAAGCGCCGCCATTGCTTGCCTCCGTGCCACCCCCCGGCCTCGCCACCCGCGTCCCCGACGGCAGGAGAATCGCTTTGGGTTAGCTGGGGGGTTGGTTGCTCAACAGGCGCTCGGTAATCGCAGCCGCGGTGGCAGCGGGCGTGTTGTGGCCGTCAAGTGCTTCTCGCAGTTCATCCGGGTAGGCGCTCAAGTAGTGCGATGCGGCGGCGTCGAGATGTTGGGTGACCCGGTCGAGAACTTCCTGGCGGATCCTGGATTGGCGGCGGGCATGGAGCTGACCGGTCTCGGCCAGGTGGGCTCGGTGGGCTTGGATGGCCCTGTGGACCTGATCCGCGCCGTCGCCGGTGGTGGCGGTGGTCATGATGATCTCGGGGCGCCAGTGCTGCGTTTGGCCAGCGGGGCCAGCGGGGCCAGTGAGGCCAGCGAGGCCAGTGAGGCCAGTCGTGTGGCCGAGGTCGAGCATGTGCTCGAGGTCGCGGCGGGTGTCGCCGGCGCCGGGCCGGTCGGCCTTGTTGACGACCAGCACGTCGGCCACCTCCAGCAGACCGGCCTTATTGGCCTGCACCGCGTCGCCCATGCCGGGGGCGACCATCACGACGGTGGTGTCGGCGGTGCGGGTTACGTCCACTTCGACTTGGCCCACTCCCACCGTCTCCACCAGCAATGGCGCGAAGCCGCATGCCTCGAACAGTCGCAGGGCCCCGGGCACCGCCAAGGCCAGGCCGCCGGCATGGCCTCGGGTGGCCATCGAGCGAATGAACGCCCGTCCGGCGGCGACCCCGTCCATGCGGATGCGGTCGCCGAGTATGGCTCCTCCGGTGAGCGGCGAGGACGGGTCTACGGCCAGGATGGCTGGCTTGCCGCCCAGTCGTGCTTGCTGGGCGGTTCGTGCCTGCCTGGCGGTTAGTTCTCCCGCGGCTCCGGCCCTCCCGGCGGTTCTTGTCTCGGCGGTTCGTGCCTGCCTGGCGGTTGGTTCTCCCGCGGCTCCGGCCTTCCCGGCGATTCTTGTCGCGGCGGTTCCTGCTCCCGCGGCAGTTCCTGCGATGTCGGCGGCTCCTGCCATCTCGGTGACGAGATGTCCCACCAGAGTGGACTTGCCGGTGCCGGGAGCGCCGGTGATGCCGATCACGGGAGCGGTGCCGTTCGCGCGGGTGTGGACGAGTTCGGCCAGTTCGTCCGCCGTCGTGCCGCCCGCCTCGACGAGAGTGAGCAGCCGGCCGAGCGCTCGCCGCTCGCCCTCGACGGCACGCTCCAGCAGTTGGCCGATTTCGTTGGCCGTGCTCAACGGCCCACGCGTTGATCTTGGCGGCGTTGATCTTGGCGGCTTGGATCTTGGCGGCTTGGATCTTGGCGGTGCTGCATTCGTTGCATTGATCTTGGCGGCGTTGCTCTTGGTGGTACTGCTCTTGGTGGCATTGCTCTTGGTGCCTAGCGCGAGCGCGCTCGGTTGTTCACTGCTTCTCGGACTGCTTCTACGACCTCTGTGGCGGACGCGCCGGGATGGAGCACCGCGGCGATGCCCGTGCCTTTGAGTGTGGCGATGTCGGCCTCGGGCACGATCCCGCCGATGACAACCGGCACGTCGAGGCTGGCGTCGGCGAGGGCTTGCAGGATGCGGGGGGCGAGGGCCAGGTGGCCTGCGTTGTGCATCGACAGTCCGATCACGTCGGCGTCTTCCTGCTCGACTGCGGCGATCACGGTGTCGGTGGTCTGGCGCAGGCCGAGGTAGATGACTTCCATGCCGGCGTCGCGCAGCATGCGGGCGACCACCTTCAGGCCACGGTCGTGACCGTCGAGGCCGAGCTTGGCCAGCACCGCTCGGATCGGTGCGGTGCTCGCGGTGGTGGGCTCGGCGGTGGTGGGCTCGGCGGTGGTGCTCGCGGCGGCGGGGCTCGCGCTGGGGCTGGCGGTGGTGCTCTCGTCGGCCGCCTGGTGACTCTCAGACATGCTTGAGAGGCATCGCTAGACGATGGCCTGCTCGACGTAGCGGCCGAACACTTCCGCCAGGGCGTCGCAGATCTCGCCCTCGGTGGCGTAGGTCTTCGCCGCGTCGACAACCGGTGGGACAAGGTTCACTCCCGGGTCGGCGGCGGCGGATCGGACAGTTTGGAGCGAGCGACTGACGGCTTCGCTGTCGCGGCTCTGCTTCACGGCCGCCAGCCGCTTGAGTTGCAGGTCCTCGGTGTCCTGGTCGATGCGCAGCAGGTTGCGGGCGTCTCCGTGGTCGCCGTCGGTGAACGCGTTGACGCCGACGATGATGCGGGTTCCGGCGTTGACCTCGCGCTCGAAGCGGTAGGCCGAATCGGCGATCTGGCCGACGATCCAGCCGTTGTCGATCCCCTCATACACGCCTTCGAGGATGGACCCGTGGCCCAACTCCAGAAGGTGGTCGAGGATGTCGGTGGCTTGGCGTTCCATCTCGTCGGTCATCCACTCGACATAGGCGGAGCCGCCGAGGGGGTCCGCGACGTTGGCCACGCCGGTCTCATGGGCGACGATCTGCTGGGTGCGCAACGCGATACGGGCGGCCTTCTCGGTGGGCAGGGCCAGGGCTTCGTCGTAGGCGTCGGTGTGCAGCGACTGGGTGCCTCCCAGCGCCGCGGCCAGCGCCTGCAGCGCGACCCGGGCGATGTTGTTCTCGGGCTGCTGGGCTGTGAGCGACACTCCGGCGGTCTGGGTGTGGAACCGGCACATCAGGCTGCGCTCGGCCTGTGCGCCGTAGCGCTGCTTCATCCGGGCGGCCCAGATGCGCCGCGCCGCCCGGAACTTGCCGATCTCCTCGAAGAAGTCGCTGTGGCTGTTGAAGAAGAAGCTGAGCCGGCCGGCGAAGTCGTCCACGTCGAGACCGGCGGCCTGGGCCGCTTCGACGTAGGCGAAGCCGTTGGCGAGGGTGAAGCCCAGCTCCTGCGCGGCGGTCGAGCCGGCCTCGCGGATGTGGTAGCCCGAGATCGAGATCGGATGCCACCGAGGCATCTGCGCGGTGGTGAAGCGCATCATGTCGGTGACGATGCGCATCGAGGGCCGCGGCGGGAAGATGTACTCCTTCTGGGCCTGGTACTCCTTGAGGATGTCGTTCTGGATCGTGCCCGACAGCGCGGCCCGCTCCACTCCGGTGCTGTCACCGACCGCGACGTACTGGGCCAGAGCCACGATGGCGGGTCCGTTGATCGTCATGGAGGTGGACACGGCGCTCAGGTCGATATCGGCGAACAGGTCCTCCATGTCGGCCAGCGTGTCGATGGCCACTCCGGCCCGGCCCACCTCGCCGGTGGACCAGACCTCGTCGTCGGAGTCGCGGCCCATCAACGTCGGCATGTCGAACGCGGTGGACAGTCCCGTGCCGCCGTGGCGGAGAATGTCCTTGAACCGGCCGTTGGTGTCCACCGCGGTGCCGAACCCCGCAAACATCCGCATGGTCCACAGCCGGCTGCGGTACATCTCCGGGTAGATGCCCCGGGTATAGGGGAACTCGCCCGGCAGCGGCCCCTCGCCATAGATCGGATCCACTGGCACCCCCGACATGGTGGTGAACTGTTCGGGCCGGCCGGCTGGTTGTGGTTCCATCACGCTGATTATGGGGACTAGTTCGCAGTGTGCGGTCTGCACTATGGTTCGCCTCGTGAGCCTAGACGTGACACTGGCTGGCGCAGCGACGGGCGATCAGGCGCCCGAGAAGCGCAAGAAGATCAAGAACAGGGACTACGAGCGCGAGTTGAGCAACCTGCAGGAGGAGCTGGTGCGCCTGCAGCGCTGGATCCGCCACAAGGGCCTCAAGGTGGTGGTCATCTTCGAGGGTCGTGACGCCGCCGGCAAGGGCGGGGTGATCAAGCGGATCACCGAGCGGCTCAACCCCCGGGTTGCGCGGGTTGTGGCCCTCGGCACGCCCAGTGACCGCGAGAAGACCCAGTGGTGGTTCCAGCGCTATGTGGCCGAGCTGCCCGCGGCGGGGGAGATGGTCCTGTTCGACCGCAGCTGGTACAACCGCGGCCTGGTCGAGCCGGTGATGGGCTTCTGCACCGAGGAGGAGTACAAGGAGTTCCTCCGGTCATGTCCCGAGTTCGAGCGGATGCTGGTGCGGTCGGGGATCATCCTGATCAAGTATTGGTTCTCGGTGAGCGACGCCGAGCAGGAGCGGCGGTTCCAGAGCCGGATCGCCGACCCGCTGAAGCGTTGGAAGCTCTCGCCCATGGACGTGCAGGGGCGGGCCCGGTGGGTGGACTTCTCCAAGGCCAAGGACACCCTGTTCGCTCACACCGACATCAAGCAGGCCCCGTGGTATGTGGTCGACGCCGACTCCAAGAAGAAGGCCCGGCTCAACTGCATCTCGCACCTGCTGTCGCTGATCCCCTACGAGACGGTGCCGTGGGAGGACGTGGAACTGCCCGAGCGCCAGTCCGGCGTGGGCTATGTGAGGCCGCCGATCACGGACCAGACGTTCGTTCCCGAGGTCTATTAGGGGCCGCGCGGATCAGTGAGCGCCCACCGCGTTGTAGCGGTGTCACTCCCGCTCTCGTTCGCTTCGCTCGCGGGCTGCTCGGCCACGGCTTCGCTTGGCTCCTCATGGACGTTCTTGTGAAACGCTCCCTATTCTCTCGGCCCATTGGGCCCGGATCTTCGCGCTCACGTCACGTTGGTGCGTAGCAGATCAAGGGTGCGGGACCAGGCGGTGTTCCAGGCTTGCTCGTTGTAGTTGCCGAGGGGGCTCTCCCAGTTGCCGAATGCGTGGCCGGTGCCCTCGTAGGCGTGGAAGACGACGTCTTTGCCCATGTCCCGCAGTTGGGCGGCGAGGGCCTCGCAGGCGTCGGGCGGGAAGAGGTCGTCGTTGGCCGCCATGTGGCCCTCGACCTTGGCGCTCAGGTTGCTCCAGTCGAGCGAGTCGTCGCCGAGAGGGGCGCCGTAGAAGGGCGCCGCAGCCGAGACCCGGTCACCGGCGAGGGCGGCGATTCGCAGGGTGAGCAGGCCGCCCATGCAGAAGCCGGTGACGCCGACGGTGGATGACGAGCAGGCGTCATGGCCGATCAGGTAGTCGATGGCGGCGGACATGTCCCGGGCGGCCCGTTCGGGCGGCAGGCTGGTCATGAGCTCTCCGGCCTTGTCCATCTCGGTGTGGGTGGCCATCTCGCCCTGGTACAGATCCGGCGCCAGTGCCGTGAACCCTTCCTCGGCGAGCAGGTCGCACACGGCCTTGATCTGGGGCACCAGCCCCCACCACTCCTGCAGCACGATCACACCGGGTCCGGAGCCCCCGGCCGCAGCCGCGACGTAGCCGCGTGCCGTCGATCCGTTGGCGGCGAACTCCACCATCTCACCCATCGGTTGCCTCCCTCTTGCCCGTCGGTAGCAGGCCGTCGGTGTCTCTGTGCACAAGCCTGCCAGACCCGCCGCCCCGCCGCTGAGACTCGTTCGCACGATCTCCTAGGCGAGGGCGAACAGCCGGCTGCTGGCCGCAGGTCGGGAGTGTTCAGCAGGGGTGGACGCCGTGAGTGGCGGGTCGGGGGGGCGCGCCGGTCCGTGGCGGATCCGTTCGGGAGGGTGCAGGGTGTGGTTGCCGTCGGGGCTCTTGCGGATGTGCCAGTTGTGGTGGTGGATCTTCTGGTGGCAGTCCCAGCAGACCGGGACCATGTTGTCGAGTCGGGTGGACCCGCCTTGCGAGACCGGCTTGATGTGGTGGATCTGGCACAGCGCGGGGTGGGCCGCGCAGTGGAAGCAGCCGCCGTAGCGGGCGAGGAGGATCTGGCGCTGGGCCTCGGTGGCGGTGCGTACCGAGTGGGTCCGCCAGATCGGCTTGCCGTCGCGGTCATACACCAGGCCGGTGAACTTGGCATTGCAGGCGAGCTGTTCCAGCACCGAGCGGGGAAGCCGGCCACCGTCGGGTAGCTGCGCGACGAGTTCGCCGGTGTCGTCGTCGACGTGCGCGACCACGCAGATGTCGGCGATGGGCTTGCCTCCGCCACCCTCGCCGTTGTTGGCCGTGATGCTGTCGAGCGCGTCCGCCATGCACTGGTGGAAGCTGCGGCGGTCGGCACCCGGGTCCTTGGCGTTCTTCTTGTCGGCGTCGTACATGCGAGCGGCCTCCGCCCGCAGCCGGTTGCCGATTCGCCGTCCGGTTACTGAGTCGAACTGGCCATGCAGATGCACCATCCCGTCGTCGGCGTCCCACATGCGCACACATCGCTTCGACCGTTGGCGAGCATGTTCGGATGCCCCGCCGTCGCCCTCCCGGTCGGTGGCCCACCGCCGGGCCTCCTTGGCGAACTGCTCAGGCCGCATCGATGCAGCCTTCGCCAGCAACTCGCCGTCCGCTTCGACATCGCTTGCGCTGGTCTTGTCGACAGCTTCGGCCAAGCGCTTGGCGTTGGTCACCGACACCCGCCCCGATTCGACCGCGTCACGCAGCTGTGGCATTCCTTGGATCGTTCGAGCCGTCTTGACCTGGCTATGGGCCTCCCGCCGCGACAACCCCGCCGCCTCCGCCAGCACCTCAGCCCCGCCGTCGCCGTGACGCTCCCGGCCCGCCACCGCAGCCGCGCCAGCCGTCTGGAACGCCGAGTTGACCCCGGCGATGGCCTTGGACACCACCAGCGCCTCACGGATCTCCGCGCACGACACCGGGCCTTCAGCAACCAGCGCCAGCATCTCCTTGGCAGCGGCCTCGGCCCGTCGAGCAGCTTCGATCAACATGCACAGAGCATCCCATAGGGGTGTGACAATTGTCAAGTATTATCATGTAAAGCTAATCATCTTCGGTATCGAGTCCCACGGGAGGTCGGTCGGGTGATCCCAGACTTCGGGCGGCCCGGTGACCCAGATCTCCACGCCGTAGGTCCACATGAGTCCACCGACTCCCTCCAGGTTCCCTTCCTGGTAGAGCAGGTAGGAACAAGTCATGCCCGCGTCAAAATCGGCAGGGTCGTAGCGCCGGCCGGTCTCGCACTCGAAGAGCGACTTCCATGCCGAGCGGCCCCGGCGCGTCCTGAACCGCAGATACTCCCGCTGGTCGGGCTCGCGTTGCCGATCGCCGATCAAGCCCTTCGCGTAGTTCACGATGGCCTTGCGCGCCTCCGCGACTGTTTCAACGATGACGGGGTGGTCGCCGCTGAGGACACATCCCGTCCGGTTCTCGATGGTGATCTCGATCGCCAGACCGGCGCGGTGCTTGACCTGCTTGATCGCCTCGGCCAAGGCTTCCTCCCGAGTCCGGAAGCGGTACGGGAGGAAACTCCCCTCGAACGGCTCGCCGTCGAGGGTCGGCACCCACTCCAGGTGGTAGAGCTGCGCCGCGCCGGGCCTGGGCAGGCTCTCGACTGCCGTCACATGGCGTCCCGCCTCGTAGTCCGTAGCCATGACGGCCACAGTACGGACCGGGTGTGACAGTCATGATCCTGAGTTGGCAGCCGACCAGCGCGACCCCGATTACGGAAGTTGACATGACATTGATTGTCATATAGCCTTAGCCGTGAGCCTTGTTGCCGGGCTTTGGTCGGCAGCCGATCCCTTCAGCCGCCTGTCGCCCGCACCCGCCGCCGGCCCTGAGACGAGGCTCCGATGACGACATCCGCTCCGATTCCCGCCGCCGAGGCGGCCCCCCGTATGGCGAACCCGTCCAACACCACAGTTGAGGCGCCGACCGAGCAGGCGCCCGCGCAGGCCCGCGCGGCGACCGCGGTCAGGCCCAGCCTGCGGGCTCAGGTTGCGGAGAATCCGCTGCTGAGCTTCTTTGGCCTCGTCATCGTGGCCCTGCTGGCCGCGGCGGTGGCTAGTCCCCACATCCGCATCAACGACACCAACCGGCGCATCGACCGCCTCGATGACAAGATCGATGCCAGGTTCGTCGAGATGGATGCCAGGTTCGACTCGCTCGAAGCGGCGGTCGGGGAGATCAACCTGAAGCTGACTGCGCTGATCGCCCACCTCAACGCCACCAGCGAGGTGGACAATGCCTTAGCGGGTCGACTCGCCGGCCCGAGCGCCCCCGATGGTAGCTAGACGCCCAGGGCCGTGATGGGGAGGACCGTGGTTCCGTCGGGCCGGTCGTAGCCGTATCCGGCGGCGAATCCCTTCCATCCGGTCCTGCACGAAGGCCCGGACGGCCGGTTCGATGGGCGAGACCATGCGGGGCGTCATGGGCCGAGACACCAGGCGGCGCATGGTGGTGTGGTCGGGGGGATCCATCATCACGATCGGACGAGTGCCGTCCTCGAACATCACGCCCGAGTGGGTGTCGCTGCGGTGCGCGCGGTCGCTGCGGTGTGGGCGTCGTCGCCGGGATGGTTACTGTCGCCGGTCATGAAGATCGATTCGATGCTGCTGGGCTCGATCACGGACGCAGGTCGCACGGCCGCCGGCCTCGAGGCGGCCGGCTACTCGGGTGCGTGGACAGTTGAAGGGCCCCACGACCCGTTCCTGCCCCTGGCCGTCGCAGCAGCCGACACCACCAGAATCGAGTTGGGCACCGCCATCGCGGTGGCGTTCGCCCGTAACCCGATGCTGCTGGCCAACATCGGCTGGGATCTGCAGACGCTGTCGCAGGGCCGCTTCGTGCTGGGGCTGGGCAGCCAGATCAAGCCCCACATCATCAAGCGCTTCTCCATGGAGTGGAGCCGGCCCGCGGCCCGCATGCGCGAGATGGTCCAGGCGGTACGGGCCATCTGGGACACCTGGCAGCACGGCACCCCGCTGCGCTTCGAGGGCGAGTTCTACCAGCACACCCTGATGACGCCGATGTTCGCCCCCAAGGCGACCGACCTCGGCGGCTTCGGACCGCCGAAGATCTACCTGGCCGGGGTCGGCCCGCTGATGACCGAGGTGGCCGGCGAGGTGTGCGACGGGTTCCTGTGCCACCCGTTCACCACCGAGAAGTATCTGCGTGAGGTCACGCTGCCCGCGCTGGCACGGGGCCGGGCCACCGCGGGCGCCTCGATGGACGGCTACGAGATCGCCGGCCCGTCCTTCGTGGTGACCGGCGAGACCGACGAGGAGATGGAGCGCTCCGCGGCCGGCACCCGCCAGCAGATCGCCTTCTACGGCTCGACGCCCGCCTACCGGCCGGTGCTGGAGATCCACGGCTGGGGAGACCTCCAGACAGAGCTCAACGCCCTGTCCAAGCGGGGCCAGTGGGTAGAGATGGGCAGCCTGATCGACGACGAGATCCTTCACGCGCTCGCGGTGGTCGCCCCGCCCGATCAGGTCGCCCCCGAGCTGGGCCGTCGCTACGGCGACGTCATCAGCCGGATCTCGTTCTACGCCCCGCCGACGGGCGACCCCGATCGCTGGCAAGCGGTGATGGCCGCCATCGAAGCCATCTGACCCCGTGAGACTCTCGATCCGCTGCCGATGCACCCCAAAACGATGACGGCGGTGGCCGGGCTGCTGTTGTTTCCCGGGGCGGGGGGCAACGCCGACCAGCACACGCTCGTGGCGCTCGACGCCGGGCTCGACGTGGCGGTGCGCCGTATGGAGTTCGACTACCGGCGCCAGGGCCGCCGCTTCCCCGACCGGGCCCCGAAGCTGATCGAGGAGGTCCGCTCCCAGGCCGAGGAGTTCGCGGCCGAGCTGGGCACCACCACGGCACAGTTGGTGCTGGGCGGGCGGTCGATGGGGGGACGGATGTGCTCGATGGCGGTGGCCGAGGGGCTTCCCGCGGCGGGGTTGGCGCTGCTCAGCTACCCGCTGCACCCGCCGGGCAAGCCCGACAAGCTCCGAGTCGAGCACTTCGGCAGCATCGACGTGCCGACCCTGTTCGTCAACGGCGACCGCGACCAGTTCGGCACGCCCGAGGAGTTCGCGGCCCACATCGGTGCCATCGCCGGCGAAGTGACCGTTCACTGGCTCGAGGGCCAGGGCCACGACCCCAAACTACGGGCCGACGCTGAGATCGTTGCCGCGGTCAGCACCTTCCTGGCCGCGCTCGAAGGGCCGCTCGGCCCCACAGGCCCGCCCAGAGCGCACCGGCGGCGCCGGTAGTCTCGAAGCCATGCTGGAGCGGATAGCCGGCCTCACCGACGAGCTGAGAGATGTCGAGATGCGCCTGGGTGACCCCGCGGTGCAGTCCGACCCGCGCCGTCTGGCCGAGTTGGGCCGCCGGCACAAGCAGCTCAGCGAGATCGTGGCCACTGGCAGCCGTCTCCGCGCAGCCCAGGACGACCTCGACGAGGCTCGCCGGATGCACAGCGCGGCCGACGCGGCCGAGAGAGCCGAGCTGCGCGAGATGATCGACGAACTCGAAGCAGCCGTGGCTGTCACCACCGACGAGCTGAAGATGCTGCTGCTCCCGTCCGACCCCAACGCGGGCCGCAACGTGATTGTCGAGATTCGCGGCGCGGCCGGTGGTGAGGAGGCCAATCTCTTCGCCCGCGACCTGTTCGGTATGTATCAGGCCTTCGCCAAGCGGCGGCGCTGGAAGCTGGAGCCGCTGGCCGCTTCGCCGTCGGACCTCGGGGGGTACACCGAGGTGAGCGGGCTCATCTCCGGCAACCAGGCCTGGACCCGCATGAAGCACGAGGCCGGCACCCACCGGGTGCAGCGGATACCGGTGACCGAGTCGCAGGGCCGGGTCCACACGTCATCGGCGACGGTGTCGGTGCTGCCCGAGGCCCAGGAGGTGGATGTGCAGATCGACGAGTCCGACCTGCAGATCGACGTCTTCCGCTCGTCGGGGCCCGGCGGCCAGTCGGTGAACACCACCGACTCGGCCGTGCGGGTGACCCATGTGCCGACCGGCCTGGTGGTGGCCATGCAGGATGAGAAGAGCCAGCTCCAGAACAAGCAGAAGGCGCTGCGCGTGCTTCGGTCGAGGCTCTTGCAGGCCGAGCAGGAGCGGGCCTCGGCCGAGCAGTCGGCGCTGCGCCGGGGTCAGGTGGGCGGCGGCGACCGGTCCGAGAAGATCCGCACCTACAACATGAAGGAGAACCGGGTCACCGACCATCGCATCGGGCTCACCCTCTACAAGCTGGACCGGGTGCTGGCCGGCGAGCTCGACGAGTTGAGCGACGCGCTGGTGCAGGACGAGCAGCAAACGCTGCTGGCCGCCGGCGACGACGCCTGAGGCCGATCGCAGGGCCGTGGTCCCTACCGACGAGGCCGTCTGCTGGCGCAGCCTCTTCGACGAGGCGAGGCAGCGTCTGGCCACCGTCGGCGGTGTGGACTCTCCCGACGTCGACGCCCGGCGCATCGTGGAGGCGGCGGCGGGGGCAGTGCCGGCGGAGTTCGAGAGCGTCCTCGACGTGCCGGCCACCGACCGGGCCGCGGCCTGGTTCTATTCGATGCTCGAACGCCGGGGCTCGGGCGAGCCGCTGCAGTATGTGGTGGGCTCGTGGAGCTTCCGCACCCTCGACTTGATGGTCGACCGCCGGGTGCTCATCCCCCGGCCGGAGACGGAGGTGGTGGCCGGCTGGGCCGCGGACGAGGTGGCGAGCCGCTCGGTGGCTGCGGGCCGTGACCGTGAGGTGATCGTGGCCGACCTGGGCACCGGGTCGGGCGTCATCGCGCTCTCGGTGGCGGTCGAGTGCCCCGCCGCCAGGGTGTACGCCACCGACGTGTCACCCGACGCGCTGGCCGTCGCCAGCGCGAACCTTGCCGGTCTGGGACGGGCGGCGGCCCGGGTGACGCTGCACGAGGGCGACTGGTTCGAGGCCCTGCCGGGCGCGCTGCGGGAGTCGATCGACGTGGTGGTGTCGAACCCGCCCTACATCGGCGCCGGCGAGGAGCTGCCGACGGTGGTGGCCGACTGGGAGCCGGCGGTGGCGCTGTGGTCGGGGCCCACCGGGCGCGAAGCAGTGGAGCAGGTAGTGGACGGAGCGTCGCAGTGGCTGCGACCGGGCGGGGCTCTGGTGGTGGAGGTGGCGTCGCACCGGGCCCAGGAGTCGGCGGACATGGCCATCCATGCTGGCTTCGCCGATGTGAGGGTGGAGCGCGACCTGGCCGATCTGGAGCGGGTCGTGATAGGGCGGCTGCCATGAGCTTTGGGCGTGTCGCTGGTGCCGAGACGCCGGACCGGCGGAAGGCCGCCGTGGCTGCTGCGCTGGCCGCTCTGCACGGCGGCAAGCCCGTCGGGGTGCCCACCGACACCGTGTACGGGCTCGCCGCCGATGCAGCCAACGCCGACGCAGTCCAGCATCTCTTCGAACTCAAGGAGCGTCCCTCAGACCGCAGCATCGCAGTGCTTGTAGCCGATCTTGCTGTAGCCGAGACGCTGGTAGAGCTCACCGCGCAGGCCCGACGCCTAGCTGACCGCTTCTGGCCGGGACCACTCACAATCGTCGCGCTGCGCCAGCCTGGGGCGCCGACCCATCTCGGCACCGGGGCAACCATCGGTGTGCGCCTGCCCGACGACGACATCATGCAGGCCATCGCAGCTTCAGGGTCGCTGGCCGTGACCAGCGCCAACCTCCACGGTGGCCCCACCCCATCCACCGCCCAAGGTGTGGCCGAACTGTTCCCGACCCTGGGCCTCGTGATAGACGGCGGGCCGCGGCCCGGAGCCTCGTCCACGGTGGTGGACATGACCGGAGTCACCCCCGTGGTGCTGCGAGAGGGCCCCGTCAGCCTCGACGAGATCTCGTCTGCGGTGTCGAGCTAGGCGGGCTAGGAGACTTCGGAGGCTGGTAGCGCGATACCGTCTTCAGGCCCACGTGTGTGCGCCACACTTACGCGCACGTCAATCTCGCTCGACTCGACCTCCAAGAGGTCGGCAACAACGCTCTTGGCCACACCCTCGACTTCGTCGAGAGAGCGAGCCTGGCTGACTCCAAGCATGTTGTCGGGCAGACCCGAGGTGATCTCGATGGCCCACCAGTCACCCGACCTGGTGGCGACCGCATGGTAGGTGGTGGTCATCGCGCCTCCTCTTCGGCGAGGTTCTCAAGGTGCTCTGTGAGCCTGACGATGATCGCTCTGGCTGTCCACTCGTTGACGTCTGCGTGGCGCGGAATCGGGAAAGTGAACCCCGCGCATTCCCATATCTCGTGCTTGCCATGGCGCATCGGTCGGGCAGTGTGTCCGAACTCGTCGGCTAATCGGCGGATTTGCTGCTCCAGTTTCCTTTTCTTTGGCATGATAACGGCCTATTTCGATCTAAGCAAGCGCGCTGAGTGGAGCTGGCACGAACGCTCTTCGCGATGAGTGCTGTCGCGGCCGGGACGGCTTCGCTGATGGGGCGGATCCTGTCGACGGATTGCGAACAGACTCATGAAACATAATAATATTGATTGAAACAGATGATAACAACCAACATCCGCTCACAATTGAAGTCCTAGGATGGCGGCTGTGAGGATCGCAGTGGGGGCCGACCATGCGGGCTACGGGCTCAAGCAGGCTCTGGCCGAGCACCTGCGGGCGGCCGGCCACGAGGTGACCGACTGCGGCGCCCACTCCGCCGACCGGGTGGACTACCCCGACTTCGGTGCAGCGGTGGGCCGGACCGTGGCCGCCGGGCAGGCCGACCTCGGCGTGTGCGTGTGCGGCAGCGGCAACGGGATCGCCATGGCCGCCAACAAGGTCGCAGGCGTGCGGGCCGCGGTCGCCTACGACGTGACCTCGGCCCGCCTGTCCCGCGCCCACAACGACGCCAACGTGCTGTGCATCGGAGAGCGGCTCACCGGCGCCGAGGTCGCCCGCGAGGCGCTGGACGCCTGGCTGGACGCCTCCTTCGACGGCGGCCGCCACCAGGCCCGGGTGGCCAAGCTCGACGCCCTCGGCAACTCTGACTGATCTTCACCGAGGATCGGCGCCGCTTGGGCCTCGAGCCTCGCTACTGTGCGGCCAGGCATCTCGGCTGCCGCGCTCGACCGAACGAGAATCGAGGAACCAATGCCCTGGCCCACCGCTGACGAGGCTGTCTTCGACCTGATCCGTCGAGAGGTTCACCGCCAGAACACCACCATCCAGCTCATCGCCTCGGAGAACTTCGCAAGCCCGGCGGTGATGGCCGCCACCGGCTCGGTGTTCACCAACAAGTACAGCGAGGGCTATCCCGGCCGGCGCTACTACGGCGGCAACGTAGTGGTCGACGAGGTGGAGGACCTGGCCCGGCAGCGGGCCTGCGAGCTGTTCGGCGGCGACCACGCCAACGTGCAGCCCCACGCCGGGGCGATCGCCAACATGGGCGCCTACCAGGCCCTGATCGGGGCGGGCGACACCGTGCTCGGCATGAGCCTCGATCACGGCGGGCACCTCACCCACGGGTCGCCGGTCAACTTCTCGGGCCTCCAGTACCGGTTCGTGTCCTACGGGGTCACCGCCAGCGACGAGCGCATCGATCTCGACCAGCTGCGCGATCTGGCCCTGGCCGAGCGGCCCAAGCTGATCGTGGCCGGCGCCACCGCCTACCCCCGCCTCATCCAGCCCGAGCCGCTGCGGGAGATCGCCGACGAGTCGGGTGCGATGCTGATGTTCGACGCGGCCCACATCGCGGGGCTGATCGCGGGCGGCGTGCACCCCAACCCCACGCAGTTCGCCGATGTGGTGACGTTCACCACGCACAAGACCCTGCGCGGCCCCCGGGGCGGCGCCATCATCTGCCGGGCCGACTACGCGAAGGCGATCGACAAGGCCATGTTCCCCGGCATCCAGGGCGGCCCCCTCGACCACGCGGTGGCGGCCAAGGCGGTGGCCTTCGCTGAGGCGGCCACGCCCGAGTTCGCCGACTACGCGGCCCGGATCGTGGAGAACTCCAGGGCTCTGGCCTCCGCGCTGGCCGGCCACGGGTTCCGGCTGGTGTCGGGCGGCACCGACAACCACCTGATGCTGGTGGACCTGCGCACCTTCGATCCCGACCTGACCGGCAAGGAGGCCCAGGCCACCCTCGACGCCGCCGGGATCAGCCTCAACAAGAACACGGTGCCCGACGACCCCCGCTCGCCGTTCGTGACCTCCGGGGTGCGCATCGGCACGCCCGCGGTCACCACCCAGGGCATGGACACCGACGACATGGCAACCATCGCCGATCTGATATCCCGGGCCCTCCGCAACCGCTCGGACGACTCCGCGGTGGCCGCGGTGCGAGCCGATGCCGAGGAGCTGTGCTCGGCCCAGCCCCCCTACCCGGGCTTCGACACCGAGGATTAGCGGCCGCTCGGTCGCCGAGTCGCCGGCCTAGCCGGTCAGCCGGTCCTCGGGGTTGAGGTCCTAGCGATCGCGGTCTTCGGGGTTGATGTCCTCGAGCTCCTGGCCGGCGGTCTCGGGGTACTTCCACAACACCAGGACGGCCACCATCAGCGGGCCGACGGCCAGCAGGGCGAGCACCGGCCCGAGCCGGCCGTCGAGCACATCCGACAGCCAGCCCGCCACCACGTTCCCCAGCGCGCTGCCGGCCACCCCCACGGTGGTGATGATCCCGTTGGAACGGCCGCGCCGGTAGGTGCCGAACAGCTCGGGCCCGTAGACCGCGAGCGCCGGGACGGCCATCGCGCCGAGAATCCCTCCCACCAGGGTCAGCGCCCAGATTGCCAGGCCGTCGGTGAAATAGGCCCAGGCGATCAGCACCGTGCCCAGCACCAGACCAGCGGCGCCCACGGGACGGCGGCCCCGCCGATCGGCGAGGTAGCCGCCGGCCAGTATCCCGATGCCCACCGGGGTGTTGGTCACCAGCGTGAACAGCGAGATCGTCGTGGCCGAGAACTCGCGCTCGTCCTTGAGAAAGTCGTTGCGGAGCCCGGATGCCGGAGCCGCGAACATCAGGATCAGGAACGCCGAGGCGGCCAGGAGAGCCAGCCTCCGGTGCCGGCGGGCCGCGGCGTCGGCGTCGGCGCGGCTGTCGGCGGGAGCACCCCCGCGGGGCTCGAGCCCGTCGCCGGCGGCCTCGAAGCGCCGGCTCTCGGGCAGTCGCCGCCCCGCCCACACCATGACGGCCACACCGGCCAGCGGCACCACGTACACCGTGCGCCACGCCGCGATGTGGAGATCCGCCACCGGCAGCACCCACACCGCCATGCCCGAGCCGAGCCCGGCGCACATCACCAGCACCGACATGGCCCAGGCCCGCGACCTCGCCGGCATCTCCTCAGCAGCCAGTATCACGATCAATATGCCCAGGGCAGTGGACAGCCCCCGAGCCACCAGCTGCGTGGCCCCCAGGAACCACAGCCCCGGCGACAGGGCTCCCAGCGCGGTCACGATGCAGCTGCCGATGCCGGATGCCAGCAGCAGGCGGCGCCGGCCGTGGCGGTCGGCCAGGGCCACGGTGGCCAGAGCGAGCAGCACGCCCACCCTCACTATGGCCAGCACGTTTCCCTGGGCGGTGTTGCCGTGGCCGAACTC
Source organism: Candidatus Aldehydirespirator sp. (assembly GCA_965220645.1). Classification (GTDB taxonomy): domain Bacteria; phylum Actinomycetota; class Acidimicrobiia; order Acidimicrobiales; family Aldehydirespiratoraceae; genus Aldehydirespirator. Next base: position 1,269,294 of record OZ244836.1, read on the forward strand.
GTCGGCTGCGAATGTGAGGGTCTGGGTGAGCACCGTGCCCAGGTAGCCGTCCACCAGCTGCACGGTGCACAGCAGGCCCAGCACGGTGGCGCAGCGGGCGTCCAGCCGGTCGGGGGGTGCCCACCAGTAGCCGTAGGAGTCCCGCGGTCTCAGCAGAGCGCTCCGGACGGGGAAATGGAACAGCCAGGCCCACACGGGAACGGCGAGCCGGTAGGAGATGGTCTCGGTCAGTTCCCACGTTTCGTGCGTGCCGTTGCCCTCTCCATCGGCGCCGCCGGGCTCCGCCCTCTGGAGGGCCATCTCGCGTTCATAGTGCCGGAAGGGTCCGTCCTCGGCCTCGAAGCGGTCGTCGCCCACCGCTCGCTCGGCCACGATGTCGTGTCGAGGCTCCCGGCGTGCAGCCCGTTCGCGTTCCATCTCGGCCGCACCTCCGCGTCGCACGACCCGCAGGACGGTCACGATCGGTCCTCGGTCGCCGGTCTCATCGTGTTTTCTTGCACATATGACGAGAAAACGCGATGAAGGCTTCTGGCGGGTCGGCTCAATAGGCTTTGAGGGTGGCGATCGAGCGGATAGTTGTTCGCCCCGGCCCCCCGCTGGAGGGCACGGTGGCCGTGGCCGGCGCCAAGAACTCGGCGCTCAAGCTCATGGCGGCCACGCTGCTGGCCGAGGGCTCCTACCGCATCAGCAACGTGCCCCGAATTGTCGACGTGGACCTGATGGCCGAACTCCTGCGGGCCGTGGGCTGCACCGTCGAGTGGGATCCGACCCAAGCCGCGGCGACGCTGCGCATCGACGTGCCCGCTGAGATCAGCCCGGTAGCCCCCTACGAGATCGTGGAGCGGTTCCGGGCCTCGGTCGTGGTCCTCGGGCCCATGCTGGCCCGCTGCGGTGAGGCCAAGGTGGCTCTGCCCGGAGGCGACGACTTCGGACCCCGGCCCGTGGACATGCACGTGCGGGGTCTCGTGGAGCTGGGCGCACAGGTGGATGTGGTGCACGGCTACATCGAGGCGTCCGCGACCGAACTGCTCGGAGGCCGAGTACTGCTCGAGTTCCCCAGCGTGGGGGCGACCGAGAACCTGCTGATGGCCGCGGTCGCGGCCAAGGGCACCACCGAGATCGACAACGCGGCCCGTGAGCCCGAGATATTCGACCTCTGCCAGTTCCTGGGCGCCATGGGGGCCCGCATCTCTGGTGCCGGCACGTCCACGCTCGTCGTCGAGGGTGCCGGGACCGCTCAGTTCCTGCAGGCCGCCGACCACAGCGTCATCGGTGACCGGATAGTGGCCGCCACCTACCTGTCCGCACTGGGCGTGGCCTCGGGGGAGGTGTTCGTGGCCGGCGCTCGCTACGAACACATGGAGATGCTCTGCCTGAAGCTGACCGAGATGGGGATGCTGATCACGCCCGACGCCGACGGCATCCGGGCCATAGCACCGCGCCGCCTCGACTCGGTGGACTGCTCCACGCTGCCCTATCCGGGCGTGGCCACCGACTACCTGCCGTTCCTGGTCGTGACGCTGGCCACCGCTTCGGGCGTGGGGATCGTCACCGAGAACCTGTTCCCGGGACGGTTCCGCTACGTCGACGAGTTGCGCCGCATGGGTGCCGACATCCGCACCGACGCCCACCACGCGGTGGTGCGGGGCGTGGAGCGGCTCTCGGGCGCACCGGTCAGGGCGCACGACATCCGGGCCGGCGCCGCGCTGACCGTCGCGGGGCTCGGGGCTGAGGGAACCACCGTGGTGACTGACGCCCATCACGTGGCCCGAGGCTACGAGGACCTGGCGGGCGACCTGGCGTCGCTCGGTGCCGACGTGCGGGCCGAGTAGGCCGAGGCGGCTTGCCGGTCACTCATCGGCTTCATCCCAGTCCGCCGGCATCCAAGTCATCGGCGTCCGCGCTGGCCTGTGCCTGCTTGACCGCCCGCCGCTTCGCGTTCCACACGATGCCGGCGAACAGCAGCACCGGCCCGGCCACCAGCAGGGCCTCATCCCATCCGCCCTGATGCGCCAGCACCGCCACGCCCATCCCGCGAGCCTACGAGGGACCGCGGCCCGGAGTAGGGCTTGTGGCGATGTCGCCTAGCGGGCCGGTTCCAGCCGTCGTCTTGGCCTCGCGGACGCGCTGAGCGAGAAGCCTGTCGCGGAAGCTAGGCGGCGTCGGGCAGTTGGATCTTGGTGGGTCCTCGGCCGCGGCTCAGGCCGATGGCCCAGGGCTCGTGTCCGAGCGACGAGGACAGCCGGGAGACCTTGTCCCAGTTGGACAGGATCAGCAGCAGATACTCACGTGGATTGAGATCGTGCTTCCCGGTGAGGATCACGGCACGAACCTCGGCCCGCTGGAAGTGGGAGAGTTCGTCAGCGCGCCTGCGGATCCGGTTGTCGCGGGTGACTAGGACGAGGTCGACGAAGATGCCCCAGATCTCACGCAACGCTCAAGAAGCGGACGGCATCGTCGACCGCCGCGGGGGTGACGTCCCACATCCTTGCAACTTCGCTCCGGCGCTCGCCCGCCGCTACGGCTTCCGCGATGACGTCGGCCCGCAGGCGCCGGCCCGCAATCGTCGGCCGGCCCGACGAGTACTCAGGGTCGGCGACGATGGTCCCTTCAAGCACGACCCGCTCAACGACACCGTCGGCACCGAAGGTGGCGACATCCGTGAATCGAGCCACCTCGGGTGCGAGAACGAGGGTACGACCGTTGGGAACCACTAGGCGAAGGCCGGGATCCAGGTCGATGTCGTGTTGGACACGCAGGACCACTCTCCGGCCCTCGGCGTCGCGGAAGGGTTGGGCAATGGCGAGCGGATGGGACGCGCGGAACGTCTCGCGCAGAGCGATGATCGCCGGCCTGAGGCCGAATACATCATTCCCGCGATTCCAGTACTCCGCGATCAAGCGAGCCTCCACGAACTCGCCCCACGTCACCCTGTCCGATCCGGTCCGCTCGACCCGGATCAGAGGGCTGTGGCTACGTCGCCCTCGACGGGAGCCGTCGATCCAGTGGCGAGCCGTGCCTCTCGGGGTTCCCAAGAGACGGTCCACCTCGCCCATCCGGTAGAGCGGTCGATGCAGTGAAGTCGTTTCTGGCATCTGGCTGATCTCCGTAACACCTGTCGAAGCCGCTGGACACGGCTTCCGGCCGTATGCATAGTATAGCCTATTAAATCATGAATTGGATTCAAACATCATTGCGAGGTTGGGCTAGGAGATCGGGCGGTGTGATTAGGGGTCGGAGTTGGGGCCGGGTGCTGCGAGACTGGGCCTGTGCAGGCCGAAGTGGAGAAGATCATCAAGATCATCCGGCCGGCCATCCAGGCCGACGAGGGGGACATCGATCTCGTCGATGTGGACGAGTCCACCGGGATCGTCACCGTCGAGCTCCACGGGGCGTGCGTCACCTGCCCGGCATCCACCCAGACCCTCAAGGCCGGCATCGAGCGGATCATGCGGGACCGCGTGCCCGGGGTCACCGAGGTCGTAGAGGTCAACGCCCTGGGCATGAGCGAGATGGCCGTCTCGCTCTAGCAGAGACCGAGCGTGCCAGCGCTCAGTCCACGAGAACGTGTCGAGGCACTGAGCGAGGCCGTGGCCCAAGCGGCCCGTGAGCGTAGCGAACAAGAGCGGGAAACCGCGCGGGGTGCTCAGCCGCCGGCGGTTTCGGACAGGTTGAGCGCGTTCTCGATCAGCCCGAGGTGGCGCGCTGGTCCGACAGAAGCGAATGCTGCTCGATCGGCACGACCACGCTGGGATAGGAATCAGGCTGGTCCTGCCGGTCGGCGGAGCCGCTCACGGGCGCGACGCTAGTGGCCGCGCCGATCTGCGGCGCTACGGTGCCGGGCCGTGAGCGACACGCCGGAGGTGGTGCCCAGACCCCCTGAGCGCCGCTGCTACCGGCATCCCGACCGTCGCGGCGGCATCATCTGCCAGCGTTGCGACCGCCCCATCTGCCCCGACTGCATGCACCAGGCGTCGGTCGGCTTCCACTGCCCGGAGTGCACGGTCCAGAGCGGCGCCCGGCCGATGACCGTCCGGCCACACATGATGGTGGGTGCGTCTCGCCCGGTGGCCACCCAGGTTCTGCTGGCGCTGAACGGGCTGGCCTTCCTGTACTCGGTGGTCCTGGGCGGCTCGGCGAGGGGCATAACCAGGATCGACCAGGGCTTGCTCATCGACGGCGGCCTGTTCGCCCGGGCCCGGCTGATCCAGGGCTTCGAGGTCTCGTTGATCGGCGTGGACACGGGCGAGTACTACCGGCTGGTGACATCGGCGTTCCTGCACGACGGGATCTTCCACCTGGCGTTCAACATGTACGCGTTGTGGATCCTGGGCCAGCTGCTCGAGGCAGGATTCGGCCGGGCCCGGTTCCTGTCGCTGTTCGTGGTGTCGACGCTCGGCGGGGCGTTCGGTGTGCTGCTGCTCTCACCCAACTCGCCCACGGTGGGCGCGTCGGGGGCGGTGTTCGGCCTGATGGGGGCCATGGTGCTGGTGCAGCGGGAGATCGGCGGCAACCTCTGGCGGTCGCCGCTGATGACGGTGTTGATGCTCAACCTCGTCTTCACCCTGCTGGTGCCCCGCATATCGATCGGCGGGCACTTCGGCGGCCTGATCGCGGGAGCCGTCATGGGCGCCTCGATGCTCGCCCTGGGGCGGCGCAACGCTCCGGCCTGGGTGACGGTGTCTATCGGCGGCATGTTCTCGGCGCTGCTCATCGCGGGATCGGTGATCGCCGCCGCGGCGAGCTGACTCCTGGTGCTTCCGGCGGGGTGGCCGGTACGTAGGATGGCAGGGTGTTCGGCCTCAACGACACGCACGAGATCTACCTCGACCACGCGGCGTCCACGCCGCTGAGGCCCTCGGCCCGCGATGCGTGGCTGGCCGCGGCCGATCAGCATCACGCCAACCCCACCGGGTCTCACCTGGCCGCTCGCGAGGCCCGTAGATGCCTGGACCGGGCCCGAGAGCAGGTGGCTGCTGCCCTCGGCGCCTGCCCCGGCGAGATCGTGTTCACCTCCGGCGGCAGCGAGGCCGACAACATGGCCGTGCGAGGCGCTCTCGGGGCCCGAGGGCCTGTAGCGGTGGCAGTGACCACCGAAGCCGAGCACCACGCGGTGCACGACCCGGTTGAACACTCCGGCGGCGTGATGGTGGGCGTGGACGCCAGAGGCATCCTCGACCTCGACGCATTGGCCGACGTCCTGCGGGCCCGCGCCGGAGACGTCGCGGTGGTCTCGGTCATCGCCGTCAACAACGAGACCGGCTCGATCACCCCGCTGGAAGACGTGGCCCGGGTCGTGCGTGAGCTGGCGCCGGGAGCGTGGCTGCACACCGACGCGGTGCAGGCTGTGAACTGGATCGACGTGGCCGCCGCCACCACCGATTTCGACCTCGTCTCGGTGACGGGCCACAAGGTGGGCTCGCCGGTGGGCACCGGAGTGCTGGTGGTGCGCGACGGGGTGGAGCTCGACCCGTTGATCGTCGGGGGCGGGCAGGAGCGGGGCCGGCGGGCCGGGACTCCCGACGTGGCCGGAGCGGTGTCGTTCGCGGCCGCCCTGACCGAAGCCGTGGCCACGCGGCCCGAGAGCATCGAGCGTCTCGGAGCGCTGCGCGACGCCCTCATCGACGGCCTCATGGACCGGCTCGGCAATCGGGTGCTGGTCTCGGCCGCGCCCGGCGGCGGCGACCGCAGCCACATCGCGGCCGGGATCGCCAACGTGTGCATCGCCGGCGTGCAGAGCGAGGCGCTGCTGTTCCTGATCGACGCGGCCGGGGTGCGGGCCTCGGCCGCCTCCTCGTGCTCCAGCGGCGCGCAGGACCCGTCCCATGTGCTGGCCGCCATGGGAGTGCCCCGAGAGGTGGCATTGGGGTCGCTGCGGCTGTCGCTCGGCCACACCACCGTCGACGCCGACGTGGAGCGGGCCGTCGAGGTCATAGCGGAGTCGGTCGGACGCCTCGACCGGTTCGACGGAGGCTGAGATGGTTGAACCGGCGGCGGGCGGCGCCCGCAGTGCGAGGGTCCTGGTGGCCATGTCGGGAGGGGTGGACTCCTCGGTGGCCGCCGCGCGGCTGCTCGAAGCCGGCTACGACATCGCCGGCGTGACCATGAAGCTCTGGGGCGGGCCAAGCGACACCGGCTGCTGCTCGGTGTCCGACGTTGACGACGCTCGCTGGGTGGCCGATCAGCTCGGCATCGAGCATCACGTGTTCAACTTCGGCGACGACTTCGAGCGCCATGTCGTGGCCCCCTATGTGGCCGACCACGCCGTGGGCCGCACCCCCAACCCGTGCGTGGAGTGCAACCGGCACATCAAGTTCCGCCGGCTGCTACGCCGGGCCGACGCGCTCGGTTTCGACCTGGTGGCGACCGGCCACCACGCCCGCATCGTCTCCGGGGTCGGCGGGTCCGGGGGACCCCGGCTGGCCCGGGGCGTCGACGAGGCCAAGGACCAGTCGTACGTGCTGCACATGCTCGACACCGCGGTGCTGTCCCGGCTGCTGCTACCCGTGGGGGAGACCACCAAGGACGAAGTCCGGCGGGAGGCAGAGGCTCGGGGCCTGGTCACGGCCCACAAGCCCGACAGCCAGGACGTGTGCTTCATCACCGCCTCGGCCGGTCGCCGGAGGTTCCTGAGCGAGCGCATCCCGATGCGTTCGGGCCGGTTGGTGGACACCTCGGGCCGCGAGGTCGGCACCGTCGAGGCGTTGGAACTGGTGACCGTCGGCCAGCGCCGGGGCCTAGGAGCGGTGGGCAGTGGATCACCCCGCTACGTGCTGGACGTTGACGCCGAGTCGGCCACCGTGACGGTGGGCGAATTGACCGAACTCGACTGCACGCTCACGCCGCTGGAGGACTGGCGCTGGATGGACGGCCCGGTGGATGGCCCCGTGCTGGTGCAGACCTCAGCCCACGGCGCCACGGCGGCCGCGACCATCGATGAGGACGGTGCGGCGGTGAACTGGTCCGAGCCCCGCCGCAAGGTGGCTCCGGGCCAGAGCGTGGTCGCCTACCAGGGCGACATCGTGGTCGGGGGAGGAACCGCGGCCCGCACCGCGGAGTAGCCGGCCCTTCCCTCGGCTGCGGCTGCGACTAGTCGAGCTTGAGGCCGCGGCGCTCGGCGGTGGCCAGAACGGCCGCAGGGCGGCTGGGCGACATCAGGAGGGCGGTTAGTATGCGCTCGTCGCTGCGGTTGCGACCGGTCATGACGCTGGCCTTCACCGGCCCGGCGAGACGCAGTTCCAGAGCCATGCCGAAGGCCTGGGCGGTGAGGTCGGTTGCGGCGGTGCCGGCTCGGGCCGGGCCAATCGAAGCAACGCCGCGGCGGCTCAGGGGCAGGGGCTCGGCCACGGTGAGATGGTCGTGCACCACCAGCCCGTTGGGTACGAACACCAGCCAGCGCCGGGCCAGCCGGAACAGCGAGTGGGCCGCGAAGGCCGCCACGGGCAGCCCGACGGCGGCAGCCACGATCCCCGCCGCCCAGCCACGGTCGGCCAGAAGCAGGGGTCCCGTGGCCACACCGGCCACCGCGAGCGCCCACATCGGCACGACCAGAGCGACGAGGACCGGCGCGGGCGGGCGCAGCAGGAAACGGCGCTCGTCGCCGTAGCTGGCCGCATCCACCTGGGCCTCGGCGTAGCTGGGCTGTAGCGCGAGCCCCGTGCCGCAGACAGCTGCGACGAGTCCAACGACGACGGAGGCATCGGCGTTGCCGGCGTCGAGCGAGGCGAGCGTGATCGCCAGTTCCACCGCAGCCGCGGGCACACCGATGCGAGCGACCGTCAGGGCGCGGGCCCCGGGGAGCAGCAGGGCGGCGAGCACAACGGCATAGGCGAGCCACAGGGCCACGATCACCGTCGTGCGGGCTGCGCCGTCGTCGGGCAGCAGCCCGGAGTGGACCGAGTCTCCCCACAGCGCCCCAACCCCCACGGCCAACCAGGCCATGACTGCCGCGGCGCGCAGCATCAACGCGGTCCTGGCCCGGGTCCGTTCGGCGGCGCGCGCGTCACCTCGCACGGGCGCAATTGTGTCACCGAGCCGTCGCAGGTGGGTCACACGGCGGATGTAGCCTCGCGACGATGGCCGGAGCAGGCACCGCTGGAGAGGGGGCAGGAGCGCGCGTACGCGAATTGCAGGCCCTGCTCAACCACCACTCGGCCCTCTACTACGCAGGCAAGCCCGAGATCCCCGACGCCGACTTCGACGACCTGCTCAACGAGCTGAAGGCCCTGGAGGAGCGGCACCCGGAGCTGGTACACCCCGACTCACCCACCCAGCGGGTCGGAGCCCCGCCCGACGACACCGTGTTCGCGCCGGTGCGTCACGAGCCGCCGATGATGTCGCTGCACAACGCGCTCGACATCGACGAGCTACGGGCCTGGAACGAGCGGGTTCACCGGGCGCTGGCGGGCTCGGCGAGGCCGACCGGCGAGCAGGCTCTGCCGACGCTGGAGGACACCGCTATCGGGACCTACTCGGTGGAGCTCAAGTTCGACGGGCTGGCCATCTCGGTCCGCTACGACGGCGGCGTGCTGGTGCGGGCCGCCACCCGGGGCGACGGCCGCACCGGCGAGGACGTCACCCATTCGGTTCGCACCATCGGTGACATTCCCATCCGCCTGAGCGAGCCGGCCCCCGCGGTGCTGGAGGTTCGGGGCGAGGTCTTCCTACGCCTCTCCACCTTCGCCCAGCTCAACGCCCGCCAGGCCGAGCGGGGCGTGAGGTCCTACGTCAACCCCCGCAACGCGGCCGCCGGCTCGCTGCGCCAGAAGGACGCCCGGGTGACGGCCGAGCGGGGCCTGTCGTTCTGGTGCTACCAGCTCGGGCGCGTCGAGGGAGGGCCCGCGTTCACGTCTCACATGGACACGCTGGAGTGGCTCGAGTCGCTGGGCCTGCCCGTGAACGAGTACTCGGCCGGACTGGCCGACCTGGCCGCGGTTGAGGCCCATCTGGCCGACTTCGAGCGGCGCCGCCACGATCTCGACTACGAGTTCGACGGCCTGGTGGTGAAGGTCGACGACCTCGGCCTCCAGGCACGGCTCGGAGTCGACGCCAAGGCGCCCCGCTGGGCGATCGCCTACAAGTTCCCGCCCGAGGAGCGGACCACCAAACTGCTCGACATCGAGGTGTCGATCGGCCCGTCCGGTCAGGCCACCCCCTTCGCCCGGCTCGAGCCGGTGTTCGTGGGCGGGGTGACGGTGGCGACCGCCACGCTCCACAACCAGGACCAGGTGGCGGCCAAGGACGTGCGGCCCGGCGACACGGTCATCGTGCGCCGCGCCGGCGAGGTGATCCCCGAAGTGGTGGGGCCGGTGCTGTCGGAGCGCTCCGAGGGGTCGGAGCCGTGGTCGTTCCCCCGCGACTGCCCGGTGTGCGGGAAGGCGCTGCAGCGGCCCGAGGGCATGTCAGCCACGATGTGCGTGAACTACTGGTGTCCCCGGCAGGTTCGGGGCCGCATCGAGCACTTCGTGGGCCGCGCCGCCATGGACATCGAATACCTGGGGGAGCGCAACATCGACCGGTTCGTGGGCGAGGGGCTGCTCGGCGACGTCGTGGGGCTGTACTCGCTGGACTTCGAGCGGATCGCCCAGATGGAGGGCTTCGGCGAGACCTCGGTGAACAACCTGCGCAACTCGATCGAGGCCAGCAAGGAGCAGTCCCTGGCCCGGCTGCTGTTCGCGCTCAGCATCCCCGAGATCGGCCAGGTCAATGCCCGGGTGCTGGCCGCCGCGTTCGGCGACATCGACGCAATCCTTGATGCCGGCGAGGAGGCCCTGGCCGAGGTGGAGGGGTTCGGGCCGATCATCGCGGAGTCGGTGCGGGCCTGGTTCGACGATCCGCACAACCGCGAGCTCATCGAGGGGCTGCGGGTGGCCGGGCTGCGCATGGAGGCCGGCGGTCCCGGCGACGGAGCCGAGGGCGACACGCTGCCCCAGACCCTGGCGGGGATGTCGGTGGTGGTGAGCGGCGCCCTTGAGGGCTTCAGCCGCGACGAGGCCAAGCAGGCCATCATTGCCCGTGGCGGCTCGTCGCCCGGCTCGGTGTCGGGCCGCACGGCCGCGCTGGTGGTGGGCGCCGACCCCGGAGCCTCCAAGCTGCGCAAAGCCGAGGCGTCCGGAGTCCCCGTTATCGATGAAGCCGCCTTCGCGGAGCTGCTCAAGACCGGCCAGTTGCCTTAGGAAGCGGAGCCGGGCGCGTCCGCCACCCTGACACAGGGGCGATGTAGGTTCATACCCGTGACTTCGGGGTCCTCATCCTCGCTATTGAGGGGCGGCGAGAGCCTCTCCTGCACCCCCGCGGCGGCATGAGCGCCGACGCTCGTCGGGGAGGCACCGCCACTTCCCGTTTCGGCGTCAGCCGGCGGGAGAGCCACGACTCCTCGGCGTTCTACGAGCGGTTCCCGGCGCCCGAAACCAGCCGCGACGACCACGTCGAGCCGCCTGTGTGCCAGGACCGCCTCTGGGTAGGCGACGCTCGGTGCATGAGCGAAGACCAGGTCGCGGACAATTCGGTCGCACTGGTTGTCACTTCACCGCCGTACTTCGCGGGCAAGGAGTACGAGGAGGCGGTAGGGAAGGGTCATGTCCCGGCCAGCTACCAGGACTATCTGCAGATGTTGCGAGACGTGTTCGCCGCGTGCAGCCGCAAGCTTGAACCGGGAGGCCGCATCGCGGTCAATGTTGCCAATCTGGGACGGCGCCCCTACCGCTCGCTGTCCTCTGACGTGATCGGGATCCTCCAGGACGACCTGGGTCTGCTGCTGCGAGGCGAGGTGATCTGGCAGAAGGCTCGCGGGGCCGCTGGCAACTGTGCATGGGGGAGCTTCCAGCGACCTGGCAATCCGGTCCTGCGGGACCTCACCGAGCGGGTCGTGATCGCCTCCAAGGGCCGCTTCGATCGAGCGCTGTCCGCATCGGAGCGGGCTGGGGAGGGGCTGCCCTCGCAGGGAACCGCCTACAGAGAAGAGTTCATGGAGGCCACAACCGACGTGTGGGAGATTGAGCCAGCGTCGGCTACCCGGGTGGGGCATCCGGCGCCCTTCCCGGTCGAGTTGCCGCAGCGGCTGATCGATCTATACACGTACCGGGGCGACTTGGTGCTCGATCCGTTCATGGGCGCGGGGACGACTGCTGTGGCGGCGAAGCGCACAGGTCGTTACTACGTGGGCTTCGATACTGATGCCGGTTACGTTGCCTTGGCGGAGCAGCGGGTCGCCGAAGAGCGTGAGCGACTTGACCGGCGGACGGGCGCCGAGCGGTTCGAGGTGAGCATCGCTCCCCGCTTGTTCGGGGATTCCGACGACGCTCCAGCGACATCCACATCCAAACCCGCCGGATCCCATCTGGTGGTCAATGGTCTCGAACCCGCCGAAGCCAACGAGGACTTCCAGGCTCGTGCCGTGCGCGAAGGTCGCAAAGCCCAAGAACTTGCGAGCGGCGCATTACTTAGGGCGGGCTTCGAAGATGTCACTGTGCCACCACGCTTCCGTTGCGGAGTGGAGGTCAACTTCCGCGCCGTTGACAAGCAGGGTCGGCCATGGCTTTTCTTCGTCTCGGGTGCCTTCACCGTTACGAGGCGTCCCGGGCTCCGACGTAGTGACACCCTTTGGAAGGTCCTCGGCAAGGCTGCTGCGCTGCACGCGAGTTTCGAAGACGAAAGCCCGCACGGAACGGATTCCCGCATGCGGCTTGTACTACTGACTACGGACCGGCCGACACCCAACAGCGCCGGGCACCGTGCCCTACAGGCACTCATGGGCGAGAGTAAGCCAATACACGATGTGATCGGGTTTCTCGAAGAGGAGGGCTTGCGACGCCTGGCAGAGCTGGCAAGTGGCGAGACCCTGAGTGGCTGACGCCCGCACGAAGATCACTGAACTTGCTACAGCCCTGGGAATGACAGGGCACATAACACTGCGGGACGCCATTGAGGCACGGCCCGACGTCCTAGAGATTGGGTCCGCTGAGTGGGCAGACCTTGACGCCATTTCTGGTTCGGGAAGGTGGGGAGAGGAAGCAGAGACCGCCTTCGCGAACGGCACCTACTTCGCCGCTCATGTCGGCGGGCTCAATGGGCGCACGCCCCAGCGGATCGAGTGGAGCGGGGGGCGCAAGATGCCGGGCGACCAGCAGGTGCCAGCCGATCTGCTCATCGATCACGTCTACATGATCAGTTGCAAGTACCGGTCGAAGGTGCTCTTCAACCCGGCTCCCGCCCGCCTGTTTCTCGATCGCCTTGCAGTCACGTCTAGGCCGCGTGGCAAGAACTGGTTCCAAGAGGTTGCGCCTCACGCGCACGAAGCCCTCTATGCCAGAACCGTTGAAGTCTTGGGATTGGAGAACATGGCCGAGACTCCAGTGGCGCAGACTTCGGAGCAGCGGGAGCGACTCAAGGCCGCCCTCAGGGCGCGAGGAGTCTTAGGACTGCCGAGCGAGGTCAACGCGGAATACGAGGTTCTGATCGATTGCGTGAGCCGGGCCTCGGCGGAGCGATGGCGGGAGACTCTGGACGACAAGGCAGAACAGGAGCGGATGTTGTGGCGCCTTCTGCGGATCTATTCGGCGACGTACTTCGTCCTCGGTGTCGATGAGCGGCGGCCGACGCGGTTCCGGGTCGCAACACCATGGGAATGGCGGCAGGCGTATGAGTTCCTCTCGCTCGAAGTCAAGGCGGCCGGGCGCGGCCAACCGATGGTCGACTGGGTCGCCACGTATCGGCAGCTAGAGAGCGGGCAGCGTCACCGCGTGCAGGGGCATGTCGAGATCCGATGGAGCCACGGCCCCTTCAACAACCCACCTGAGGCGAAGATCTACCTCGACACGCCGCACGAAGCCGTACCCGGCTACGTCGACCTTGATGGTCGAGTTGGCACGCCTCTGTACGAGCAGCAACGCCTCATCAACGCCAACCGCTAGGACACCTCGAAGCACCAGCGGGCAGTGTCGGCTTCCTCCGGGCGGGCGATCAGCACGAAAGTCGCCACCACGCAGTTGGTGTCGGGTGACAGCGCCTCGATCAGCCGGCCCTCTCCCGGCACGAACTCGAACCGGTTCAGACCTTCGATGTGGTTGACCTCCGCGGTCACGTCAACCCCGCCGGTGACCTGGTCGCTCTCATACACGACCAGCGATGAGAGCCGGTAGCGGGCGTCGAGGACCACGCCCACTCGCTGCTGCTGGAGGACCTCGTCGCCGGGGCTTGGGATCACCCGGTCCACGGCCGGACTCGCGGTGACTGCGCTGTCGGCGTCGTCACTGCCCGAGCCCACCAGGGCTGCCACGACCAGGCCCAAGATCCCGAGAACCGCCAACGCGGCGATGCCCACGCGGATCCGCAGCGGGCTGCGCTGTCGCAGAGGCTGGTCGGGACCGCGCCCGTTGGTGGTCATTGCAGATCGAACGGTATCGGTCCCGAGTGCGTCGAGCGAGAGGCCCGGTCGGTGCGGCCTCGGGCGGTACCGTGACGACGATGATCTCCAAACAAGAGGCGAGCCGAGCATTCGACGGCCGCTACCGGCTGCTGGAGTTCGTCGGGGAGGGATCGGACGGTCGTGTCTACCTAGCCGCGGATCTGACCCTGCGCCGGAGAGTGGCCCTCAAGATCCTGCGAGCCGACACCGCCGAGCGCGCCGGCTTCCCGGAGCGCTTCGCCGATGAGATGCGGGCGACCTCAGCGCTCAGCCATCCCCGAGTGCTGCCCGTGTACGACTGGGGCCTTGAGCCTCAGCCATACGTGGTGACGGAGTACCTCGCCGGCGGCAGCCTGGCCGCGGTCTTGCGCGCTGGGTACCGGCTGACTCCATCGCAGGCGCTCATGGTCGGGCTGGAGGCCGCCCGAGCGCTGGTGAACATCCACAAGAGCGGCCGAGCGCACCTCGGCCTGACGCCCTCCAGCATCTTGTTCGACTCCAGTGCCCGTCCTTACATCTCCGACCTCGGGCTGGCCGCGGCCCTCGAGGCGACCGCTGAGCATCCAGCGGAGGTTGATGAGCCCGACCCGAGCAGCACCGAGGACCCGGCTGCGGCCTCCACGGCCGCAGACGTAGTCGACTCGGACGGCGCGCCGGTGAGCTACTCCCGGATTGAACAGGCGCAGGACGTTCACGACCTGGCCCTGGTGCTATGTGAGGCCGTCACCGGCAACAGGGACTTGACCGTGGATGTCGGCGGCGAGGACCCGGTTCCCATCACCGCTCTCGGCCCGCTTCAAGCAGTTCTGGAGCGGGCCATCGCGGCCGATCCCATCGGCAGGTTGACTGCCAACGAGCTGGCATCGGAACTGCTGCGGGTCGCGCCTCTGCTGCCGCGGCCCGACCCGCTTACGTTGGCCATCTCGAAGGCGCCGCCCGCCGATGCGGGTCCAGCCGGTGCCAGCAGCAGCGAGGACTTCGAGCAGGTCGGGCCAACCGTCTCGGAGCGTTCTGCGATTCCCCACGACGACATCCCCCGCCGCCGCTGGCCGGGACTAGCGCTGGCGGTTGTCCTGGTTCTGGGTGGCGCGGTCGGCGGAGTCTGGGCCTGGATCTCAAGCGAATCAGACGCAACCGTTCCCGAGCTTCAGGGCCACACGAGCGTCGCGGCCGCGTCGGCCGCGGCCGACTTCGGTTGGGAGGTCAACGAGATACTGGTACGGGCGCCGAACACCGGGCGCGGGGAGATCGTCCGCACCGAGCCCGCGGCCGGCGCCCCGCTCAGCGAAGGCGCCACGCTGGACGTGTTCGTCTCGCTGGGTGAGCCTCTGATCCTGGTCTCCGACTTGGACGGCCTCTATGGCATGACACTGGGCGACGCCATCGACGAGTTGGAGGCCGCGGGCCTCGTCGTGGCCGGCGAGACGCTCGCCCCCGACGAGGTGGTCCCGGCAGGGAATGTGATCGGCCTGGCGGTGGGCGAGGGCGTCTACGAGCTCGAGGCCGGCAGCGATGTCGCCCTGCTGGTCTCGGACGGTCCGCCTGACCGGATCGTCCCTGCAATTCCCGAGAGCCGGGAGCCGGGGGCGGCCGTCGCGGCGCTGGATGCCATTCAGCTGGCACCCCGCATTGTGATGGAGTTCTCCGCCGATGTGCCCGAAGGCACCGTCATCGGCTTGCGCCCTGCCAGCGGCAACACCGCGCCGGTCGACAGCACGGTGCAGGTACGAGTGTCGCGGGGACCCGAGCCGCCACCGTCAGAGGACCCAGTTGTGATCGGATTCGGGGACGGGGATCGACGCGACGTACAGGACGCCGATCAAGGCTCAGAGTCGGAGGGCGAGCGCTCCGAGGGTTAGGGCCCCGAGGGGTAACGCCCCGAGGGTTGGGGCCCCGAGGGGTAACGCTCCGAGGGGTAGCCGTCGGGCCTATCCTTCCGACGTGTCCGGCCGGATAACCCGCGACGAGGCGGCCCATGTGGCCCGGCTGGCCCGCCTGCGCTTCAGCGACGAGGAACTCGATGAGCTCGCGGCGCAGCTTTCCGCGGTGCTCGACCACGCCGCCGATGTCGAGGCGCTCGACGTGACCGACATCGCGCCGACATCGCATCCCCATCCGCTCGTCAACGTGATCCGGCCCGACGAGGTGCGGCCGTCGCTCGAGCGAGACGAAGTGCTGGCCCAGGCGCCGTCGGTTGACGACGGGCAGTTCCGGGTGCCACCGATCCTGGGTGAGGCACCGTGAGTCGAGGAAGCCGGCTCGATTTGCCGCTGGGCCGGGAGACGGCACCGTGACCGCGCTGGCGATCGCCGCTGCGGTCAAGTCCGGGGAACGCACGGCCCTAGACGTGGTGGAAGAGCACCTCGCCCGCATCGCCGCACAAGACGGCGAGATCGGAGCGTTCAACCTTGTGCTGGCCGACGAGGCCAGGACGGCCGCCCGGGAGGTGGACGCCGCAGTGGCCCGAGGCGAGCCGACCGGATCGCTGGCGGGCGTGCCCGTGGCGCTAAAGGACAACATGTGCACCAGGGGAGTTCCCACCACCTGCTCGTCACGGATGCTCGAGGGTTGGTGCCCCCCGTACGACGCCACCGTGGTGCGGCGACTTCGCTCCGCCGGGGCGGTGATCGTGGGCAAGACCAACCTCGACGAGTTCGCCATGGGCTCCTCCACCGAGAACTCCGCCTTCGGCCCCACCCGCAACCCCCATGACACCACCCGGGTGCCCGGAGGCTCCAGCGGCGGCTCGGCTGCGGCGGTGGCGGCGGGCTTCGCGCCGCTGGCGCTCGGATCCGACACGGGAGGGTCGATCCGCCAGCCGGCGGCGCTGTGCGGTGCGGTCGGCCTCAAGCCCACCTACGGCGCGGTGTCGCGCTACGGACTGGTGGCGTTCGCCTCGTCGCTCGACCAGATCGGTCCCATCGCGTCGACCGTCGCCGACGCGGCGGCCTGCTACGAGGCGATATCTGGGCACGACCCGCTCGACTCCACGTCGATAGACGGCGTCCGTGATCCAGTCGTCGACATGCTCGACGGTGGCGTGGAGGGCCTGCGGGTCGGCGTGCTGGCCGAGCTGTGCGCCGGGAGTGCACGCGTGCGGGGCGCGGAAGGACTGGACGGGGTCTCGGCCGTGGAGGGCGTTGCGGCCGACGTCACCTCCCGGGTCGACGACGCCGCGGCCGCCCTGGAGGCTGCGGGCGCGACGGTCACCGCGGTGTCGGTGCCGTCGGCGGTGCTGGGCCTGTCGGCCTACTACCTGATCGCACCGGCCGAGGCGTCCAGCAACCTGGCCCGCTACGACGGTGTGCGCTACGGGCTGCGGGTCGACGCGGCCAATGCCGCGGAGATGAATGTCAATTCCCGCAGCGCCGGTTTCGGTGCCGAGGTCAAGCGACGGATCATGCTCGGCACGTACGCGCTGTCCGCGGGCTACTACGACGCCTTCTACGGGAAGGCGCTGCGGGTGCGGACACTGATGCTGCGGGAGTTCGCGACCGCCTACGAGGACATTGATGTGCTGTTGGGCCCGACCGCGCCGACGACCGCATTCGAGCTGGGGGCCAAGACGGCAGACCCGCTGCTGATGTACCTCAACGACGTGTGCACGATCCCGTCGAACCTCACCGGCCACCCGGCGGTGTCGGTGCCGTTCGGCCGTGGCGACGACGGCCTCCCGGTAGGTGTGCAGCTGATGGGACCGGCGCTGTCGGAGCCGGTGCTGCTGCGAGCCGCAGCCGTGCTCGAGCAGGCTGCACGGATGAACGGCGGTCCTTCCTCCAACGGCGGCGTGCGATGAACGGCGGTCCTGCCTCCAACGGCGGGGTGCGATGAGCCCGGCTGTGCGCGAGCGAGAGCCGGCCCTGCCCGGGGACTGGGAGCTGGTCGTCGGCTTGGAGGTCCATGTGGAGTTGAGCACGGCCACCAAGCTGTTCTGCGGCTGCGCCAACCGTTTCGGCGACCAGCCCAACACCAACGTCTGCCCGGTGTGTCTGGGACTGCCGGGCTCGCTGCCGGTGGCCAACGAGGTGGCGGTGACCTTCGCGATGCGACTGGGCCGAGCCCTGGGCTGCGAGGTGCGAGGGGCTGTGTTCGCCCGCAAGAACTACTTCTACCCCGACATGCCCAAGGACTACCAGATCTCCCAGTACGACCAGCCCACCAACACCGGCGGCCAACTCGGGCTGCCCGACGGCCACGTGGTGGGCATCGAGCGGGCCCACATCGAGGAGGACACCGGCAAGACCACCCACATCGGTGGCGGTGGACGCATCCACGACGCCGACTACGCGCTGGTCGACTACAACCGGGCCGGGGTGCCGCTGGTGGAGATCGTCAGCCGCCCCGACATACGTACGGCCGAACAGGCCCGGGCCTACGTGCGCGAGCTGCGGGCCATCCTGCTGGCCACCGGCGTTTCCGACGCCCGGATGGAGGAGGGTTCCATGAGGGTGGACGCCAACGTGTCGGTCCGCCCCACCGGCTCCGGCGAGCTCCGCACCCGCTGCGAGATCAAGAACCTGAGCTCGCTGCGGGCGCTGGGCCGGGCCATCGTCTATGAGGCGCAGCGCCATGTGGATCTGTGGTCGGGCGGCGAGAGGCCGCGGCAGGAAACCCGCCATTGGGACGAGGCGGGCGGGCGCACCACCCCGGGCCGGTCCAAGGAGGATGCCGACGACTACCGCTACTTCCAGGACCCGGACCTAGTGCCGCTGGTGCCGCCGGCCGAGACGATCGCCGCGATCGACGCCGCGCTGCCGCTGCTGCCGGCCGCCCGCCGTGCCGAGCTTGTCGAGGTGGGCGGTGGAGCGGTGTCGGCCTCCGATGCTGCCCTGCTGGTGGAGCGGGGACAGGACGGACTGGTGCGCGCCGCGATCGACGCCGGGGCCGAGCCGGGCCTCACCGCCACCCGGGTGGCGAACGACCTGGCCACCGACGACTGGTCAATGGTGACGCCTGAAGGTCTGGCCGCCCTCGTCGCCATGGAGGTCTCGAGCCGGGTCACTGCCACGCAGGCCAAGCAAGTGCTGGCCGAGATGGCCGAGGGAGGCGACGCCCCCGACGCGATCGCTGAGCGTCGGGGCTTCCAGGCCATGGCCGGCGACGACCTGGCTGCGGTCGTCGATCAGGTCATTGCCGACAATCCCGACGCGTGGGCCCGCTATTGCGCTGGAGACGACACCGAGCGAAAGAAGCTGGCCGGCTTCCTCACCGGCCAGGTCATGCGAGCCACCAGGGGCCAAGCCGACGGAGCCGCCGTCAACCGGCTGTTGCTCCAGAGGTCAGGCGCCTAGCCGGATGAGGCCTCTAGAAGACGTCGCCATCCCGCGCCGAGATCACCGTTCCATGGAAGGTCTCACCGACCTCCTCAACCAGCGCGTTCGGGTCGAAGGGGTCGGAGTAGTTCTGCTCGTGGTGTAGAACGAGAGTCTCGACTCCAGACCGGGCGGCCAGTCGCCCTAGATGACGGCTCTCGATGTGGAACAGCTGCGCATGGTCTTCGGCCTCGCTCCGCCAAGGCGTCAGCCCATTCGTGAATTCCGCGGCGCATACATCGCTGAACAACAGGTCTGCGCCAGTCGCCGCGTCCGCGAAACTCCGCCCACCGACTCCGTCACCTGCCCACACGATGGTGCGGTCCCCGCTCCGAAAGCGGTAGCCGAAGCTCTGCTCGAACCCACCGTGGGGACGCAAGAATGCCTCAACCTCAACCCTCTCGTCTCGGTAGACGACTCCAGGCGCTTCAATCTCGTATGCCGTAGCGCGGCAGCCCTGGTCCTCCTTGCCTTCCGGTCCCTTGACTCGTTCGATGACATCGCCCCGATAGGCCTCGAGAATTCCGTTGACGAGGTTGGCGGTACCAACGGGTCCGTGAACCTCGAGCGGCTGGTCCTTGCCACAGGTCCACGGAAGGAAGATCAGGCTCGGAAGGCCGATCGTGTGGTCGGAGTGGAGGTGCGTCAGGAAGACTCGGGTCAGCCGCCGCGGAGAGAGGGCGTCGGCAAGCCGAGCCTCATGAGACATGGCTGCCTTCGCTATGCCACGCCAGACCCCTTCTCCAGCGTCAATGAGGTAAGGCACATCGTCGACAACGACGGCACCCCCGGGGCCGTTGCGAAAGGGGGTCGGCTCGGGCTTTCCGGAGCCGAGCATGACCGCGAGCGAGGTCGCGCCCTCAGGAGCCAGCCATCGGGGTGGCCCCGGGTCATACCGAGCTTCGTCGGTGAGGTACACGCTCGGAATGTCGGCGTTCTGACTCGTTGGTCGTGGGCTGATTGTCATTGGTTCCTCGTTGCCGCTAGTTCCACGCGTGCCTGATCACCGTCCTGGTCGAAGAGATGAGCACAGTTGGGTCTAAGACCGAGTGACACTGTGCGACTGTCCGATACATCGGCTGGTGGAGGCCCCGGCACGCGCGACACCAGCTTGGTCTCCCCAACTTGAACGTGGAGCAGCGTCTCCGAGCCGAGGGGCTCCGTGAAAGTCACGACTCCATTTGCGATCGATCCTTCGGGCGTGCCCGCGCGGTGCACGAGCAGATCCTCGGGGCGCACCCCCAGCAGATAGGTGCCATCCGGTATCTGGCAGGCCGACGGCGTGGTGAGCGAACGGCACAATTGCTCCACTGAGGAAGTCGTCTTGAGATCGACAAGTTCAGACCTCTCGCCACTGATCCGTACGCGCACTAAATTGATGGCTGGACTGCCAATGAAGCCAGCGACAAAGACGCTAGCCGGAGTCTCATACATCTCCAGCGGCGCCGCGATCTGTTCGATTTTTCCGTCGTTCATCAGCACGATTCGATCTGCAATAGTCATCGCTTCGACCTGGTCATGAGTGACAAGAATCGACGTTATGTCGAGTTCACGTTGGATCTGCGCGATGTCTACACGTAGCGATGCTCGGAGCTTAGCATCAAGGTTAGATAGCGGTTCATCCATCAGCAATAGAGAAGGTTGCAAGACTATAGCTCTCGCCAATGCCACACGTTGCTGCTGACCACCTGAGAGTTCATGGACTCGTCTATGCTCGAGCCCGCTTAGTTGGACAATCTCTAGAATCTCATTGACTCTATCAGCAATCTTCGCCCTTGTCATCCTTCGCATACGCAAACCGAATGCCACATTCTGATACACATTTCGATGCGGAAAGAGTGCATAGTCCTGAAACACGAATCCCATGTCTCGATGGTTTGGCGGAACCCGGGTGATATCGCGACCATGTAGATGTACGGTACCGGAATCGGGAGTGAGCAGCCCATTAATCAGTCGCAAGAGCGTCGTTTTCCCGCATCCGGATGGACCAAGGAGAACCAACATTTCGCCGTCTTCTACATTCAAGTCTAGATTAGTCAAGACTTGGGTACCACCGAGCGAAACGCTCAGATCACTTATGCGAAGCGCTATTCTTGAGTCATCGCTACGATTGCCGGCTGATCCACGCGCATTCATCAGATGAACCTCGACCATCGAACGAACCGCTCCCCAAGCAGTTCCAGCAGGACGATTACTGCGATAACGACTGCACTTGCCGCGATGGCTGTTGGGTCGATGCCCTGGCCTCGCTGCTCCACATAGATGCGTACAAGCAGTGGGATGAAGCGTACGCCGGAAATAAACACCGATACGACAACGTCGGTGAACGAGATGACAAAGCCAAAGACAGCGCCGACAATCACGCCGGGCAGGACAAGAGGAAGTGTGACTTCAAAGAATGAACGTAGTGGGGAAGCCCCCAGGCTTCGCGCGGCATTCTCGAGGTTCTGACCCGCATAAGCGAAGCTTGTAAGGGTCATGCGGGCAACGTACGGGAGCACCAGGACTGCGTGCGCCAAGACTAGCCCAACAGGTGTGCCCAACAAGTCGATCACCGCGTAGAACTGGAGCAGCGCAATCGCCCAGATTACGCGTGGGAGGAAGAGTGAGGACATCAAGAATGTGTGGACGACATTCTTCCCCCCGAACTTGTAGCGGCTAAGCGCGTAAGTGGCGGGCAGACCGACGGCCAAGGCGATGACTACGGAGTACGCAGCTACAAGGATGCTCACCCGCAGCGCCGACTGATACTCGCGGTCATTGAAGAAGGCGATGAACCACCTGAAGGACCAATCATCCGGTGGGAACGTGAAATACTCCGCGGGATTGAAGGCCGCAACCATGAGTACGACTATGGGGAGCAGCGTGAAGCACAGAGTCACGTAGGCCGCGACGACGAGTCCAATCGATGATCGGCGCTTCTCCATCTAGATCACTCGTCCGGTTGAAGCTGGTACGGCAATGCGAAACAAGTATCGTGCGACACGCCAAGCAATCCACGCCACAACCGCCACCGCAAAGGGAAAGAGAGCAAAGGCGGATGCAAACGGATAGTCGAGTACCTCGATCGCCTGTTGGTATGCGAGTGTGCTGTACACCTGCACCTTTCCTTGGCCGAGCAGAAGGGGAGTAACAAAGGATGTCAAGTGAGCCATGAATACGAGCAGAGTGCCACCGAGGATGCCGGGAAGACTGAGTGGAAGTGTGACCTCACGAAACACACGCGCCGGCCCAGCACCCAATGATCTTGCGGCCTGTTCGAGGCCAGCATCTATCTTGCTGAGTGCAGTCACCAGCGGCAACACCATCAAGGGCATGAACGCCTGAGTTAGCCCGACTATGATACCGATGTCTTTGCCCAGCAACTTGAGGGGTCGCTCTATCAGATGCAACTCGATCAACGTTCCATTAATGATCCCAAAGGGCAACATCAGAACAATCCATCCGAGTGTTTGGATGAGCCCCCCACCGACCGTCGGAAGGAGCACCAGCACCATCAAGATTCCCTTCAAGCTCTTTCTCGCGCCCTCTTGCCGAGAAACATATAGGGCGAGCGGGTAGCCCATCAGGAGAGTCACGAGTGTAGCAATGGCGCTAATCCTGATCGTGCGCCAGTAGACCTCGAAGTAGTAGATGTCGCTTAGGATCCGCTCGAAGTTGTCGAGCGAGAAGGTCCGTTCGGGAAGATTTGAACCGGGAACGGCCTTCCAAAAGCTGAATACTACGAGGTGCCCAAGGGGAATGAGAAAGACGATGGCAATAAGGATCAGAGCCGGAGCTACAAGCAGGAACCGCGTGACGTTCCCGGGAACTCTCAATCTGTTCCCGGGAACATCACGCGTGCGGCTCTGACGTGCGGTGGGGGCGCCACCGCTCAGTCGGCGATTATCTCCTTGTTCCAACGCTCGGTCAGAGTAGTGCGGGCCTCGGCGACGTACGGCCAATCGAGCGAGATAAGTGCTTCGACCGCCTCGGGGCCGTAGACCACTCGTTGCGCCAACTCGGGCGACAGCTCAACCTTCGAGTTCGTTGGACCGAAGTAGATTCGTTCGGCGTAGGCCTGCTGCGTCTTCGGGCTCAACGCGATCTGGGCCCAAGCCAACGCCAGATCACGATTCGGGGTCCCCTTGCTGATGACCATCGTGTCCATCGCAAGGATCGGTCCTGGATCCTCGGGGAACGAGAAGTCCACACTGTCGAAGTTGTCGGCCGCGGTCACGGCGTAGCCGCTGAGGTTGGGAGCAGCGACCACTTCGCCAGCATCCATCAACAGCCCGAGTTCATCCTGGCTGGTGTAGACGAGTGGGACTGGCTTTAGTTCCGCGATCTTCTCGAACGCGAGGTCGGTGTCATGCTCGGTGCCTCCCTCGAGACGAGCGGCGATCGCGATCATCCCATCGCCACCGGTCGACGGGAACGTCGGGAACGCGATCTTGCCCTTGTGAACCTCGTTCCAGAGGTCCGCCCACTCCGGCGGGCCATCAAAGGCCTCCGTGTTGTACTGGATGCCGAGGGCCAGCAGGCTGACCCCGTAGACCTCGCTGTCCGTGGCAATGGGGTACAGGTCCGCATAGGCCGGGATCTCGTCGCTCGCAGCTTCGGCCACTCCGTCCAGGACGGCTAGACGCCCAGTGTGGATGTTCAAGTACAGGACGTCCATCGTCGGACTGGGGTGCTCCGCGTACAGCTTGGCGAGCCTGTCGCCGGCACCACCGAGCAGCAGCTCGACGCTCGCGCCCCGGGCTTCTAGTGGAGGTATCACGACATCGCGCAGCAGGTCCTCGATGTCGCCGCCCCATACGCCCACGGTGAGCGTCTGCCCGCTGAAGTCCTTACCAGCTAGGTAGCCGCACGTCGCCTCGTCGAAGTCGCATGGGACCTCATCGGTGGCTTCGGTGCTGTCGGGCTCAGGTTCGGCCGGCTCCGGCTCCTCTGCGGGAGCTGCGGGAGCTGTGGTCTCGGCAGGAGCGGCCGGAGCCGGTTCGTCGTCGGAGCCACATGCAGCGGCAATGAGCGCCAGGCACACCGCCAGAACCAACACTAATCGTCGGCCTTTCATCTTACTTTTCCCCCCTTCACCGCTCTGCGGTGCTTGATAGTGTGACTCCACAAGACTAGTACGAGTGATGGTTGATGTCCAGTGAATTTGAACAGTTCGTGTAGCTACACTGCTCGAATGCGCGTCAACCCCATGACCTCGGAACTCACCATCCTTGCGCTGCACCGTGGGCACCAAGGGCTAGCTATCGTCCGGGTTGCTGTAGCCCTGAGATCGTCCAGCCGCAGCTGAGCGCTGAAGTACCCGGAGCGCGTGTAGGAGTCACTTGCATGCCCGAACCCCGCAACACCGATATCGGGCCGCTGATTCGGTCGCGGCGCAGGGACTTGGGGCTCAGCCTTCGCGAGCTGGCTGAGCGAACCGGGGTGACCCATGGGTTCCTGGGTCAGATCGAGCGTGGCGAGAGCAGTCCTTCGATAGAGACATTCCTCCGGATCGTCAACGCGCTAAAGGCCCCAGTGACGTACTTCATCGAGAATGACCCGCCTGTGGAGGACACGGACTCTCGGCACATTGATGCAGTTCTCCAGCAACGGCTGTCTAACGACTCGATCCACTACGAGATGCTCAGTCGAGACTTCTCCAACAAGATGGAGCTGTTCCGCG
Organism: Candidatus Aldehydirespirator sp.; assembly: GCA_965220645.1. Taxonomy (GTDB): domain Bacteria; phylum Actinomycetota; class Acidimicrobiia; order Acidimicrobiales; family Aldehydirespiratoraceae; genus Aldehydirespirator. The sequence continues at coordinate 1,293,676 of OZ244836.1, forward strand.
CCAGGATGAGTCCCGGCGCGATATGGGTCTCCCGAGACCTAGGTCAGCCGACCGAGCAGGTGATCTATGTGCTTGAGGGTCGGTTGAAGATAACCCTGTCGAGCGGTCAGCAGATCGTTGGTGCCAATAGCTTCCACTACCTGGATGGCGATTCCCTGCGCCGACTTGAGGCGATCGGCGATGGCGAGACCGTGTGGATCTCCGTGATCACGCCTCCCGTCACCAGTTGACGGGACTGAGCGCGCTAGCGGTCGGCGCCGGTGACCTGCCAGGCGGAGCCGGAGAAGCGCCACAGCATCAGCACGAGGCGGGTCGCCATCCAGGCGTGCAGGGCGGCCCAGAGCCAGCCGATTCCGGCGCCGGCGGCCACGACCAGCAATCCGCCGCCGACCAGCACCGCACCCGCGCCGGCCATCGACACGGCCAGGAAACGCAGGTCGCCCGCGCCGATCAGCACGCCGTCGAGGGCGAACACGACGCCTGAAGCGGGCTGGGAGAAGCCGACGTGCAGCAGCAGGAAGGCGGCCAGCGCGACGACCGCGACATCCGTGGTGAACACATGGGGCAGCACCGGCGAGAGGGCCAGCACCACCGTTCCGGTCATCACGCCGGAGACCGCGCCCCAGGTGATCATGCGCCGTCCCAGCGCCCGGGCCCGGTCGGGCTGGCTGGCGCCCAGGGCCAGGCCGATCAGGGCCTGCCCCGCGATGGCCACTGCGTCGAGCACGAGAGCCAACACCGTCCATACCTCGAAGACGATCTGGTGAGCGGCCAGGTCGTCGGTGCCGATCCGGGCCGCAATCGCCACCGTGACGGTCAGGCTGGCCCGCAGAGCCGACGTTCTGATCAACAGATCCCACCCGGCAACGGCCAGTCGCCGTATGACCGCCGGATGGGGTCGCAGGCTCACGTCGTGGCGGGCCACGGCCTGCTTGATCCACCACACGAAGATGGCCGCGGCCGCGGTCTGAGCGATGACCGTGGACAGCGCGGAGGCACCGATTCCCTGGTCGAAGCCGTACACCAGCACCACCTCAAGCAGGAAGTTCCCGACCGCCGATCCCAGGGCCACCGCGAAGGGTCGCTTGGTGTCCTGCACGCCCCGCAGGTAGCCCACCCCGGCCAGCATCACCAGCATGGCCGGCAGTCCGAACAGCGAGATCCGCAGGTACACGAGGGCGTTGTGGAGCACCTCGGGGTCGTCTCCCCCCAGCGCGTCCACCAGGGTCGGCGCGAGGACGAACCCGACCACGGCCAGAACCACCCCCGCGGTCAGCGCCAGCCAGATGCTCTGCACGGCCTGGTGGGCGGCCCGCCGGTCCTCGCCCGCTCCCAGCAGCCGGGCAACCGCGGCAGTCGTTCCGTAGGCGAGGAAGATGAACATGGCGTGAGCGGTCAGCAGGATCGACGCCGCCAGGGCCAAGCCCCCGAGTTGGGGAGTGCCGATCCGGCCCACGATGGCGGTGTCGGCCAGCACGTAGAGCGGCTCGGCCACAAGAGCGCCCAGCGCGGGCCACGCCAGCCGCCAGATCTCGCGGTCGTCGCTGGTCCAGCGCAGCCCTGGGGACATTGGCGCGAGGCTAAGAGGCGGAGCGGGGTCCTGGTTGCCTCCCACCGATTCAGCGGCCATACTTGGTGCCGTGAATGACGCTGTCGTGCTCGTGGTAGTAACCGGCTGACAGCGCGCGTTCGCAACCCAACCCGATCGTGCGCAGACCTCCCTCGGGAGGTCGTTTCGCGTGCGGCCCAATTCCTCGACCACACCACACAGCACCGCCCTGGAGGCCCGGCATGGACATGAACGGCGGACAAGCCCTCGTCAGAACCCTCGAATGCGAAGGCGTCGAGGTGATATTCGGGCTGCCCGGCGGAGCCATCCTGCCCGTGTACGACCCGATCATCGAGTCGCCGATCCGCCACATCCTCGTGCGCCACGAGCAGGGCGCGGGGCATATGGCCGAGGGCTACGCCCACGCCACCGGGCGCCCCGGCGTGGCGATGATCACCTCCGGTCCGGGAGCCACCAACGGGGTCACCCCGCTGTGCGACGCCTACATGGACTCGATCCCGATGGTGTGCATCACCGGCCAGGTCGCGTACGCCGCGATCGGCACCGACGCCTTCCAGGAGTGCGACACCACCGGCATCACCCTGTCGGTCACCAAGCACAACTTCTTGGTCACCGAGGCCCAGGACATCCCCCGCATCATCCATGAGGCCTTCCACATCGCCACCACCGGGCGGCCGGGCCCGGTGTTGGTGGACATCCCCAAAGACATCGTCGACCCCCGCAACCCGCGCTCGGCCATGACCTGGTACGAGCCCACCGACGACATCATGGAACTGCCCGGGTACCGCCCCGCCACCACCGGTGATCCCGAGCTGATCCGGGCCGCGGCCGAGCTGATCTGCACCGCCGAGCGCCCCGTGATCTACGCCGGGGGCGGGATCCTCAAGGCTCGGGCCGCGGCCGAGTTACGGGCCCTGGCCGAGTTGATCGACGTCCCGGTGGTCACCACGCTCATGGCCCGGGGGTCCTTCCCCGACAGCCACGAGCTGTGCCTGGGCATGCCCGGGATGCACGGCAACTTCACCGCGGTCACCGCGATGCAGAGTTCGGATCTGCTCATCGCGCTGGGTGCCCGCTTCGACGACCGGGTCACCGGCCGGCTCGACGGTTTCGCTCCCGACGCCAAGGTGATCCACGTCGACATCGACGCGGCCGAGCTCGGCAAGGTCCGGGCCCCCGATGTGGCCATCCGGGGCGACTGCAAGCTGGTGATCGCGGAGCTGGTCGAGGCCCTGAAGGCCTGCGGCGGCATCGAGGCCCAGCCCGACCGTCGAGCCTGGCGCTCGCAGATCAGCGGCTGGCAGGAGCGCTACCCGCTCACCTACGAGCAGTCTGAGCCGGGCGAGCTGCTCAAGCCCCAGTACGTGCTGGAGGTGCTGCGCGACTCGACCCCCGACGACACCATCGTCACCTCGGGCGTGGGCCAGCACCAGATGTGGGCCAGCCAGTACTGGCGTTTCGACCATCCCTACACCTGGATCAACTCCGGAGGATTGGGAACGATGGGCTTCTCGGTGCCGGCCGCCATCGGGGCCAAGGTCGGGATGCCCGACCGGATGGTGTGGGCCGTCGACGGCGACGGCTGCTTCCAGATGACGGCCCAGGAGTTGGTCACCGCGTCGATGGAGCGCATCCCCATCAAGGTCGCCCTGTTCAACAACGCGTACCTGGGCATGGTCCGCCAGTGGCAGGAGATGTTCTACGAGGAGCGCTACAGCGAGGTGTACCTCTCCTACGAGATCCCCGACTACGTGAAGTGGGCCGAGGCCATGGGCTGCGTCGGCCTGCGGGTGGAGTCCCCCGAGGAGGTGGCTCCGGCCATCAACAAGGCCAACGAGATCGACGACCGTCCCGTGGTGCTGGAGTTCCGCAGCTCCGCGGGCGAGAACGTGTTCCCGATGGTCCCCGCGGGCCAGTCCAACTCCGACATCGTCGTCGACCCGTCGCAGCGATGACGGGCTCGCACACGACCGATTTCTCGCAGCGATGACGGCTTCCAGCGCGGCCGCGGCCACCGATCACAACCACCGGTTCCACACCATCGTCACCACGGTGGAGAACAAGCCGGGCGTGCTGGCCCGGGTGGCGGGGCTGTTCGCCCGCCGGGGCTTCAACATCGAGTCTCTGGCGGTGGCGCCCACCGCCGATGAGCGCTTCAGCCGCATCACATTCACCGTCGATGTGGCCTCGTCACCGTTGGAGCAGGTGGTCAAGCAACTCGACAAGCTCATCAACGTGGTGGAGATCAGCGAGCTGAGCCCGACGGAGTCCGTGGAGCGGGAGCTGATGCTGGTAACGGTGGCCGTGGACGTGGCCGGCGGGCGCCGCCACCAATTGCTGGAGCTGATCGACGACTTCCGGGCCTACGTGCTGGACCAGAGCCAATCGCAGATGATGATGTCTCTCGCGGCCCGGCCGGCCCGGCTCGACGAGTTCGAGGAGCGTCTGCGAGCCTTCGGGATCGTGCAGCTGCAGCGCACCGGCCGGGTGGCCCTGCCGTCACTCGACTCCTGACCCGCTTCGATCGGGTCTGCCCCTACGATCACATCGGCAACACGCGAACATCGGGAACACGCGACAAGATCCATAACACGCGACAAGAGAGGTTTCTGTGGCCAATATCTATTACGAATCCGACGTCGACCGGTCGGCCATTGCCGGCCGGAAGGTGGCCGTGCTGGGCTACGGCTCACAGGGCCATTCGCACGCTCTCAACCTCAAGGAGTCGGGAATCGACGTGCGGGTCGGCCTGCGCGAGGGCTCGTCGTCGGTGGCCAAGGCCCAGGAGGCCGGGCTCAAGGTTCGGTCCGTCGGCGATGCGGTCGCCGAGGCGGACGTGACGATGATGCTCATGCCCGACACCGAGATGGGCGCCATCTACACCGAGCATGTCGAACCGAACCTGTCGCCGGGCGAGGCGGTGTTCTTCGCCCATGGTTTCAACATCCGCTTCGGACTGATCTCCCCGCCAGACTCGGTGGACGTGTGCATGGTCGCCCCCAAGGGCCCCGGACATCTGGTGCGGCGCACCTATGTCGAGGGTGGCGGGGTGCCGTGCCTGGTGGCGATCGAGCAGGACGCGTCCGGCTCGGCGCTGCCGCTGGCCCTGGCCTACGCCGACGCCATCGGCGGGGCCCGGGCCGGGGTGATCGAGACCACCTTCACCGAGGAGACCGAAACGGACCTGTTCGGCGAGCAGGCCGTGCTGTGCGGCGGCACCACCGCGCTGGTGCAGGCCGCGTTCGAGACGCTGGTGGATGCGGGCTACCAGCCCGAGATCGCCTACTTCGAGTGCCTCCACGAGTTGAAGCTGATCGTGGACCTCATGTACGAGGAGGGCATCTCCGGGATGCGCTACTCGGTGTCTGACACGGCCGAATACGGCGACCTGACCCGGGGACCGCGCATCGTCAACGACGCGGTGCGGGCCGAGATGCTGCAAATCCTGGCCGAGGTCCAGGACGGCTCGTTCGCCAAGGAGTGGGTGGCTGAGAGCCGCGGCGGCCGGGCCAACTTCCTGCGCCTGGAGGCGGCCGGCCACGAGCATCCCGTCGAGAAGGTGGGTGAGGAACTCAGGGCCATGATGCCGTGGATATCAGCCGGCAAGGCGTCGGTGAAGGAGACCTCTGGTGGACAGGGCTAGCCGGGCACCTGTGATCGACATAGGCATCGACGAGGCCGACCGCATCGCCATCGCTGAGGGGCTGTCGCGGCTGCTGGCCGACAGCTACACGCTGTATCTGAAGACCCACAACTACCACTGGAACGTGGTCGGGCCCATGTTCAACACGCTGCACCTGATGTTCGAGGAGCAGTACACCGAACTGGCTATGGCCGTCGACCAGATCGCCGAGCGCATCCGGGCGCTGGGCGAGCCCGCGCCGGGCAGCTACCGCGAGTTCGCCTCGCTGTCGTCGGTGTCGGAGGAGGACGACCAGCCCGACGCCAACGAGATGATCCGGCGCCTGGTGGAGGGCCAGGAGACAGTGGTGCGCACCGCCCGGTCGGTGTTCGGTGCCACCGAGAAGGCCGGCGACGAGGCCTCAGCCGACCTGCTCACCCAGCGCATGCAGGTCCACGAAAAAACAGCCTGGATGCTCCGCAGCCTCCTCGCCTGAGTGGGACTTGGCCTACTGGAACGACACGTACACAATCTCGGGTGACAGCTCCAGCACCTGCTCCGGAGTGGCCATCGGACTGTCCTCGTCGTAGAAGTTCTTCCATCCCCAGTGGAAGCGGTCAGCATCGGCCAGGCCGGTAAGCGTGTTCCAGGTGTTGTACTTGGCGCCCAGGGAGCCCTGGCCGTCCATGTGGATCAGTACTGCCAGTTCTGGGGGTGTCTCGATCTGCTCGCGGTTGGTGATCATGGAGAACCGGAACTGGTGAACGATCAGCAGCTTCTGGGGAAGGGCCTCTTCCCTGACGATCCCGGACAGCCACTCCACAACCCCGTTGATCTCAGCGGCGTCCACCGTGCCGACTTGTCTCAAGTGGACCTGGTCCGGCTTGAGCCTCCACTCCGGATCAAGTGCGAGCCCGACGTGGGGCAGGCGCAAGAACTCCTCGTAGTGCTTGGCCTGCGAGAGAAAATCCGACCGTCCCGGCTGAAGGTCCAATACCACGTACACGTCGTTGGCTGCCGCCGCCTCGATCCAGGGCCTGATCACTTCGTGATCGGTCAGCCTCGAGTAGTTCCCGTCAGCGCCGGCGGAGGCGGAGGCGACGGTGGCGATGATCTCAAAGGTGGGCAGCACCACTGATCCGTCCGCCCCGTAGCCCTCGGCTATGGATTGAAGGCGTTTCACCGCGTCCTCGGGACCTTGCTCACCCAACACACCGAGACCCGCTGTCGACGGATGGCCGTACATGGCCACCAGGCGGCGATCCGGGCTCCCATCACCCGGCTCGAACAAGAGCAGGCCGCCACCAGGCAACTCCTCGCCGACCTCCACATGCTCGACCTCGGGTCCGGCTGTCGCGTCGTTTGGGGGTTGTTCGTCGGTTCCGGCTGTCGTGTCGTTTGGGGGTTGTTCGTCGGTTCCGGCTGTCGTGTCGTTTGGGGGTTGTTCGTCGGTTCCGGCTGTCGTGTCGTTTGGGGGTTGTTCGTCGGTTCCGGCTGTCGTGTCGCCGGAGGGCTGTTCATCGGCTCCAGCCGCCACCTCGCCCTGCGGCTCCAAGGGCCCGGGCTCCTCAATCAGCGGGACATCTGAATCAGGATCCGCCACCAACGGCGGGTCTTCAATGTCGCCGGACGCCAGAGTGGAGATCGCTGCGGGGTCTTCGGCCGGCGCTTCCAGAACGGCAGGCTCGATCGGCGGCGGTTCCGAAGTGGACGGGGGAGGTGACGAATCCGGATCTGGCACCGGTGCGACTGTGGGCTCCTCAGCCGCTGGCTGCTCCGCCGCAAGCCCGGTCTCGGGGAGGGGGGCGGTCGGTTGTGCGGTGGCAGCCGCTGCGTCGGTCGAGTCAGTGGCGGGTTCGAGGGCCCCAGCGCGCTCTCCAGTGAAGTGCGGTCCGGCCTCGCTGGAAAGGGTGTCCCTCGCGCATGAGGAGGTCAAGAGCGTTACGCACAGGCAGATGCCGGCGGCAAGGCGATGAGGACGGTGAGGTCGCGTCGACATGGTCGGCACTGGACGCTAGCTACTTCGTTTCCCGCCGCCGCGTCAATGCTCGAATGCGCTCTCGGCGGCCAGGGCCTGACCGGAGCCGCCGCCAACAGCATGCCGTCGCGTCAATGCTCGAATGCGTCCTTGGATGTCATGCCGGGGCCGCGCAGTGGTCGGCCGGCCGTCTCGTGGCTACCGCCCCGGGAGCGGAGAACTCGGCTGTTAGTTGAGGCGTTCGACGATCATGGCCATGCCCTGGCCGCCGCCCACGCACATGGATTCGAGGCCGATGGTGTTGTCGGCGTCCTCGAGACCGTTGAGCAGGGTGCACATGATGCGCGACCCGGTCATGCCGAAGGGATGGCCCAGCGCGATCGACCCGCCGTTGGGGTTGAGCTTGTCGTAGTCGATGCCCAGATCGTCGGCCGAGGGCAGCACCTGGGCCGCGAAGGCCTCGTTGATCTCGACATGGTCGATGTCGTCGATGGTCATCCCGGCTCGGCCCAGGGCCTGGCGGCAGGCGTCGATCGGGCCGAGGCCCATGATCTCCGGATTGAGCGCCGACACGCCAGTGGACACGATCCGGGCCAGCGGCGTGGCCCCCACCGCGGCCGCCTTGGCGTCGGACATCACCACCACCGCGGCGGCGCCGTCGTTGAGGGGGCAGCAGTTGCCGGCGGTGACCGTGCCGTCGGGCCGGAACACCGGTCTGAGTTGTGAGACACCCTCGATGGTGGTGCCCTCCCGGATGCCGTCGTCATGGCGCACCTCGTTGCCGCCATCCAGCGGGTAGGGGGTGATCTCGCGCTCGAAGAAGCCCCGGCTGCGGGCCGCCTCGGCCCGGTTCTGGGACCGCACGCCCCACTCGTCCTGGGCCTGGCGGGACACGCCCTTGAGCTGGGCCACGTTCTCGGCGGTCTGGCCCATGGCGATGTAGATGTCGGGCAGGCCCTTCGGGGGAGCCCACGACTCGGCGCCTCCGGTCGTGCGCTCAGCGGTGCGGCCCTGGGCTGCGGCGAAGTCGTCGTTGTGGGGGCCGCTGTCGGCGGCGCCGTACTCGTAGCGGGACACGGTCTCCACGCCCCCGGCCACGAAGCAGTCGCCCTCGCCGGCCTTGATGGCGTGGGCGGCCATGCGGATGGTCTGAAGCGACGACGAGCAGTAGCGGTTGACGGTCACGCCGGGAGCGTTCACCCCGGCCAGGATTGAGGCGACCCGGGCGACGTTGTAGCCGCCCTCCCCGCCGGGCTGGCCGATGCCCCAGATCACGTCCTCGATGTCGGCGGCGTCGAGGCCGGGCACCTTGGACAGCACGTCGCCGATGATGAACGCCGACATGTCGTCGGGCCGGGCTTCGATGAGTGATCCCTTGACGGCCCGGCCGATTGGGGTGCGGGCGGTGGCGACGATGACGGCTTCAGGCATGACGGCTCCTTGTGTGTCGGTGGTGTTCCGTTCCGCACCGGCGCGGCGGTTCGATCGACAACGTTAGGAGGCGAACGGCTGGTTCGCAGGCCCGCATCGCCCCCCTCCCGGAATTGGCAGCGCTCGGCTCCTTCTTGGGACCGCCCGGCTGCCAGTTCGCGGGGTAGTTCTTGCTTGCTTCGGAATTGGCAGCGTCTAGCTCCCTTTCGGGCTCTCTGCGCTGCCAGTTCGCGGGAGATTCGCTCGATACCTCAAGGCAGGCGGCAGTAGGATCGCCCGGTGCCCAACGACATCGGCGACACCCGCATTGACGCCGAGCGGGTCTGGAAGCTGCTGGTCGGCGGGGAGTGGGTCGACCCTGGCGCGGGGACCTACCCCGTCATCGACCCCAACGACGGCACCGTGGTGGGGCAAGCTCCCGAAGCAACCGCGAGTCAGGCGGCGGACGCGGCCCGGGCGGCCCGCGACGCCCTGCCGGGGTGGCGGGCCCTGAGTCCCGAAGCGCGAGGCAACCGCCTGTCCCGCCTGGCCGATGTGATCGAGCGGATGGCGCCCTCGTGGCTCCGGCTCGTGCAGGCCGAGACCGGCTCCGTCACCTCCATCGCCAAGGGCCTGCAGGTGGGCGGGCCCATGATCGATCGGTTCCGTTACTACTCGAAGCCGATCAATGTCGACGACGATGTGGCCCCGATGCCGGCGGAGGCGGGGGCGCTGGGCCCGGCCGGACTGATCGCGGCCACGGTGAAGCGTCACCCGGTGGGGGTGGTGGCCTGCATCACCCCCTACAACATGCCGCTGGTGAACGTGGCCGGCAAGATCGCTCCGGCGCTGGCCGCCGGGAACACGGTGGTGATCAAGCCCGCCCCCCAGGATCCGCTGGGCGTGCTGCTGCTGGGCGAGGCGGTGGCCGAGGCCGATCTCGACGACGGCGTGGTCAACATCGTCACCGGCTCCGGGCCGGAAGCGCCTGCTGCCCTAGTGGCCTCGCCCGATGTCAACATGGTGTCGTTCACGGGCTCGACGCAGGTGGGGGCCCGCATCTACGCGGACGGCGCGGCCACCATGAAACGGGTGCTGATGGAGCTCGGCGGCAAGGGCGCGCTGGTGATGACTGAGGATGCCGACGTGAACGCGGCCTGCATGGGTATCGCCACCACCTGGGGGCTCCACTCGGGTCAGATCTGCACCGCCCCCACCCGGGTGATCTGCCATCACAGTATCCTCGATCAGACGGTGGAGACGCTCAAGACCTTCGCAGGCTTCATGAACGTGGGCGACGGCCGTGCGCCAGACACGATCGTCGGCCCGGTCATCACCGATGTCCACCGCGATCGGGTAGAGGAATTCATAGCGGGCGGGATCGACGCCGGAGCGACTGCGGTGTGCGGCGGGCAGCGGCCCGACCTGCCCGGCTACTTCGTGGCGCCCACCCTGCTGGTGGACGTCACCGCCGACATGACCGTGGTGCGCGACGAGGCCTTCGGCCCGGTGGTGGTGGTGCTGGCCCACGACGACGACGACGAGGCGGTGGCGTTGGCCAACGACTCGGCCTACGGCCTGTTCTCCTACGTGTACGCCGGCGACGCCAAGCGGGCCTACGAGATCGGCTGCCGGCTCGAGTCGGGCAACGTGGCCCTAAACACGGTGCAGCCCCACATGTACGCCCCCTTCGGCGGGTTCAAGATGTCGGGCATCGGCCGCGACAGGGGCAAGTGGGGCATAGAGGCCTACACCGAGATCCAAGCCATCAACTGGCTCTCCTAGATACACTGAAAATTATTGAAATAATCCACCGCTGAGCCTGCTGGCTGTGCCATAATGCGGCATGACTCCTGATCCGATCCTCGACAAGTTGGAAGCTACTTTCGAAAAGCGTCGCGTCGAATTGTTGGCGACAGAAGAGGGACGCTGGGCGGTCTTTGTGCAGCCGCGTGACCGTCGCCGCCGGCCGGAGTACCTGGGCTGCTTCGACGACGAGCACGCGGCGTGTGCCGCTGGCTTCGGGAGCACCATCGGCCGGCGCTTCCTTATCAAAGAGGTCTTGGAGAGGGACCGGGTGATCAGCGTTCCGTGGGCGGTGTTGGTCGATCATCGCTGATGAACATGAGTATTCGCGGGTCGTTGGTCGCGTTGAGCAGCACGGCCCGATTGTTGATGTCGAGGTACATCTGACACCCTTCGAACTCGGGGGATACAACGCGGCTACAAGTACGCCCCCACTTCCATATCGCACACGAGGCATCCTTGATACTGGAGCCGAGCGAACGTGCATCCGGTTGGGCATTGCTGAGACGCTGTCGTTATCGTTGGTGGGGCGCGCCGGCCTCCGGACTGCACTCAGGGAGGAAACCGTTGGCGTCTATTTCGTATCGCTTCTGCTGGGGTGGCAACAAGATCATCCGCCGGATCGCATCTCTGTCCGTGCACTCGCGCCTCCAGAAGTGCTAGGGGCTGAGGTCCTAATCGGCCTCGACGTGCTTCGCCACGGAAAGCTGACTGTTGACGGCCCCAAGGGCGAGTACGACCTGCTCCTGCTGCGAACCGACCGTGCAGCCCCTGAGGGCTGCGCTGAGTAGTGCGCAGCCCTACGCGTCGCGCCGTCATTGTTCCCGCTCCTGTTCGCTTAGCTCACGGGCCGCTCGGGCCACGGACTCGCTTCACGCCCCGCGAATTCGACGTCCGATTCGCGGCCTGTCCGCTCGGCCTCCTTGCCTCAGCGGCGGGCAGGGTCTTGTGGGGGTTCATGATGCCTTGGGGGTCTAGGGCGTCCTTGACGGCCCGCATCAGGTCCCACTCGACGGCGGGCTTCTGGGGCCGGATGCGGTCCCGGAGGAGTTGGCCGATGCCGTGCTCGGCGCTGAGCGTGCCGCCGAAGCGGAACGTGGCCTCGTCGATCCGCTCCTGCAGCGCGTCGCGCACGCCGAGAAACGGCGCCACCTGGTCGTCGCTGGTGGGCAGGACGTACAGGTGGATGTTCCCGTCTCCGACGTGGCCGAACCCGTAGGTCAACGCACCGGGTGCCAGCTCCGCGGCGATGCGGCGGACCTCATCGTGGTAGCCCCCAAGGCTGTCAATGGGCACGGCGGTGTCGAGCTTGACGCCGTGCTCGTGCTGCGGCCACAGGAACATGGGCGACAACCCGTCGCGGATGGTCCATAGCCGTGACTCCTGGTCGTCGGTGACAGCCACGGCAGCGTCGGTGATCCACCCCTGCTCTGACGCCTCGGCCAGGAACGCGGCGAGCCGCTCGGAGACCTGCTCGGCCGAGGCCAGTCGCACCAGCACGTAGAACTCCTCGCGGGTGTCCAACGGCCGGGCCAGCGCAAGCTTCTCGCACACCCGGTCCAGACCCACCTCCGGGACCAGCTCGAAAGCGGTCACGTCGTTGCCGCACCGGGACGCGGCCAGCTCCAGCAGGGGCATGAGACGGTCGAGGCCAGAGATCGCAGCCAGGGCGCTCTGGGTGTGTGGCGTGGCCGCATGCAGCCGCAGCACGGCTCGGGTCACCACCCCGAGGGTGCCTTCGGCGCCGATGAAGAGGTGCTTGAGGTCGTAGCCCGAGGAGTCCTTGCGCAACGCTCGCAGCCCGTCCCAGATCCGGCCGTCGGCCAGCACCGCTTCAAGGCCGAGCACGTTGTCGCGCATGTTGCCGTAGCGCAGCACGTTGTTGCCGCCCGCGTCGGTCGAGATGGCCCCGCCGACGGTGGCGGTGCCCCTTGCCCCCCAGTCCGGCGCGAACAGGCGGTTCGCCGCGGTCGCGGCCCGCTGCACCGCCTCGATGGCGGCGCCGGCCTCGGCGGTGACCGTCCAGCGGTCGGGGTCCACCGACAGGACCCGGTTCATGCGGCTCATCGACAGCACGATCGACGGCATCTGCGAGCCCCGGCCGTCGCCTCCGGTGTCGGGAGGGGCCGAGGCATCGGAACGGCCCGCGACGGCGGGGACCGCGCCCCCGGACATCCCCGTGTTGCCGCCCTGGGCCACGATGGCTACCCCGGACGACGCGCACGCCCGCACCACCATGGCGGCCTCCTCGACCGACGCCGGGCGCACTACAGCCAGCGCATCCCCGGTGAAGAGGCCCCGCTGGCCGGTCAGGTACGGCGCGGCATCGGGCCCGGTGAGAATCCCGGCTGGTCCGAGATCAGAGCGGATGCCAGCCACGAACGTCATCGGCGGGCAACCCTAATCCTGAGTTCGCTCGCCTCCCGCCCGTGGTAAGCGAGGCACGGGCGCTGAGTCGCGGCTACGTCGGAGGCTCCGGTAGCTTCGGTGTCCATGCTTGATGTGGGCTCACAGGCTCCCGATTTCGAAGCGCCCGACCAGCAGGGCAACACGGTGCACCTCTCGGAACTACGGGGCAACTGGGTGGTGCTGTGGTGGTACCCCAAGGCCTCTACGGCCGGTTGAACCAAAGAGGGCAGGGGGTTCCGTGACCGAGCCCCGGAGTTCGAGGCGGCCGGCGCCGTCATTGTCGGAGCGTCGTTCGACACCGTGGAGGAGCAACGGGCCTTCGCCGATGCGGAGGGATTCCCGTACGCGCTGATCAGCGACACCGACAAGGCTGTCGGCCGCAGCTACGACGCCGAGCGCGGGCCGGGCGAGGACTACTACGACTGGGGCGTGCCCCGTCGTGTCAGCTACCTGATCGATCCCGAGGGCCGGATCGCGGCGGCCTACGACCTCGCGGGCCAAGACCTAGCCGCCCACGCGGCCCAAGTCCTAGCCGACATCGCAGCCCGGTCCTGACGGCTTCCACCCCGTCCCGACAGCACGGAAACCCCTCACGCGGGGTCACCGGGGTTTAGGCGGCGTTGTCGTAGACGGCCTTCTCGAAGTCGAGGAACCCGACCACCGAAGTGGGGTCGGCGAAGGGGAAGATCTGGGTGGCCCAGAAGCCCCCTACCCCGTTGGCCCGGTCGATCCAGTAGTACAGGTTGGCGAGCCCCGCCCATGCCAGCGCGCCCGCGGGCCGGCCGGTGGGCGCATCCTCTTCGTTGATCATGAAGGAGAGCGCCCAAGTCTTGGGCATTCCTGGGAAGAACTCGGCGTCGTTGGACAGGCGCGGGTTCGACACGGGAAGAACCGTCTTGGCCACCTCGGTGGCGCCGACGCCGGGCAGCATCTTGATGAACATGCCCTCGGGCAGGTGGTTCCGGCACGCCATCTCTACGGTCTCAGCCTTGAGGATCTGCTCGCCGTCGGGGCCGGCGCCGTCGTTGAGCCACATGCGGATGAACTTCGCGTAGTCCTCCGCCGTGCCGTAGAGGCCGTGGCCGGCCATGTGGATCTCCGGGTCGGGCGGCAGCTCCACGCCGGGCAGCGGAATCAGCGACCCGTCGGTGTCCTCTCGAGCGTGGATCGTCGCCAGGCGCTCACGCATCGCCGGAGTCATCGAGAACGCGGTCGAGTCCATGCCCAGCGGACCCAGCACCCGCTCATCGAGCACCTCGCCCAGCCGCTTGCCGGTGATGCCCTCCACCACCTGGCCGGCCCAGTCGATGTTGGAGCCGTAGTCCCACTGCTCGCCGGGGTCGAAGAGCAGGGGCGTCTCGATGGAGGCGTAGGAGGCATCCACCACCCACGGCTGGCCATGCTCGTTGGCCAACCTCGTGTAGGTCTCGTTGAAGAAGTCGTACGAGAGCCCCGCGGTGTGGGTGAGCAGCTGGCGGGTGGTGATGTCGCTGCGGGGCGGGCGCAGTCTGGGTGCTCCTTCGTCGTCGAACCCCTCGATCACACCGAGTCCGCCGATCCTCGGCACGTACTCCTTCGCCGGGGCGTCCAGGTCCAGATCGCCCTGCTCGACCAGCTGCAGGCAGGCGGTGCCGCCGATGGCCTTGGTGGTCGAGAAGATCGCGCACACCGTGTCGGTGGTGAAGGGATCGCCCCCGAGGACGCGCTCGCCCCGGGCGCCCGCATAGATGACGCCGTTGCGGTCGGTGGCGACCGCAGCAACGCCGGGCACGCGCGGCGACCCCGAGACAACACCATCCAATACCGCATCAGCGGCTGTACTGAGCTCACCCATCACATCTCTCCTCTCTGTGACACAGATGTGAGGTCGAACTCTGTCACCACCTGCGCCTGCCCGTCCACTCGCCCAGCAGCCCGCACCCATGCGGGTCTCTCGCCATGATCCGTAGTATGCGTCCGGCGCCGATCTGGAGAGGACGCCGGTGATCATCGACTGCCACGGCCACTACACCACCACCCCGCCCGCGGTGGGGGAGTGGCGCGAGGCTCAGAAGGCGGCCGTGGCCTCCGATCCGAGCCATGTCGGGTCCAAGGGCGAGTTCGTGGTCAGCGACGACGAGATCCGCGAGAGCCTGGAGGGCGCCCAGCTCGCCCTCCAGCGACAGCGGGGCACCGACCTGACGATCTTCTCGCCCCGGGCCAGTTGGATGGGCCACCACATCGGCAATGAGCACACCTCCAAGTTCTGGTCCCAGCACCAGAACGAGTTGATACGGCGGGTGTGCGACCTGTACCCGTCCCACTTCGCCCCGGTGGCCCAGTTGCCGCAGTCTCCAGGCGCGCCCATCGACGCCTCGGTGCGGGAGCTGCGACGCTGCACCGAGGAGATGGGCTTCGTCGGGTGCAACGTCAATCCCGACCCGAGCGGCGGGCACTGGAGCGGGCCGCCCCTTCCGGACCGCTACTGGTGGCCGCTGTGGGAGACGATGTGCGAACTCGACGTGCCCGCCATGGTCCACGTGAGCGCGTCGTGCAACGAGCATTTTCACACCACCGGCTCGCACTACCTTGGCGCCGATACGACCGCCTTCATGCAGGCGTTGACGTCGGGGTTCGTTCACGACTTCGAAGGGCTGCGCCTGGTGATCCCCCACGGAGGGGGAGCGGTGCCCTACCACTGGGGGAGGTTCAAGGGCATGGCCCAGGACTCCGGCTGGGACTTCGACGGGTTGCTGGAGCGCATCTGGTTCGACACATGCGTGTACCACCAGCGTGGCATCGACCTGCTCGTCGACGTCGTGCCCGCGGACAACATCTTGTTCGCGTCGGAGATGGTCGGCGCGGTGCGCGGCGTCGATCCCGCTACCGGCCACCACTACGACGACACCCGGCGCTACATCGACAATGCCGACCTCGACGAGGCGGCTCGGGCCAAGATCTTCGAGGGGAACGCCCGCCGCGTCTATCCCCGACTGAAGGTGCATCAATGAGCTACCGCGGCCCCGACTGGAGGTGCATCAATGAGTAACCGCGGCCCCGACTGGAGGTGCATCAATGAGCTACCGCGGCCCCGACTGGAGGTGCATCAATGAGTAACCGCGGCCGCCCGGTGGTGGTGCGCAAAGTGGAACGCACCGACCCGTCGATAGTCGACGCCCTGGCGCCGATGGGCACCGCCACCGTGCACGAGTCCATCGGTCGGCGGGGCTTCCTCGGTCCTGACATCCGCCCCATCGAGTCCGGCACCCGCACCGCGGGCACGGCGGTGACCGCGCTGTGCCATTCCGGCGACAACCTGATGATCCACGCGGCGGTCGAGACCTGCCGGCCGGGCGACATCCTGGTCGTGGCCGTGACCGCGCCCTCGTCCCACGGCTTCTTCGGAGAACTGCTGGGCACCTCGCTTCAGGCTCGGGGAGTACGGGGCCTGGTGATCGACGCCGGCGTGCGCGACACGGCCGAGCTGCGGGCCATGGGCTTCGCGGCGTGGAGCCGGCACGTTTCCTGCCAGGGGACTGTCAAGGCCACACCGGGCTCTGTGAACGTGCCCGTCGTCATCGGCGGCCACCTCGTCAGCCCGGGCGACGTCGTGTGCGCCGACGACGACGGTGTGGTGGTGGTGGCCCGCTCGGAGGCGGCTTGGGCGCTGGAGATGTGCCGCCAGCGGCTGGCCGCCGAGGAGGAGGTGCGGGCCCGCCTGGCCGCAGGCGAGCTGGGTCTGGACATGCACGGCCTGCGCCAGAAGCTGGTCGAGATGGGCGTCGACTGGGTGGACACGCTCGACGACCTGCACGGCTGAGACGGGGTCAGGCCGGGCTGGAAACTGCTCACCGGATTCGACGCGCCGAACGGGCTGGATCTAGCCTCCGGCCGACCTGCGAGGCTCAGTCGAAGTCGTAGAGGCGCTGCGGGTTGTCGACCAGGATCCGGCTGCGGTCGGCCTCGTCGGGGGCGAACACGGCCAGCAGGTCCACCAAGTCCCCGTCGTCGGGCATGTGGCGCACATTGGGATGGGGCCAGTCGGTGCCCCACAGGACCCGGTCGCCGGCCTCGGCGATCAGCGCCCGGGCCAGGGGTGCCACGTCGTCGTAGGGAGGGCGCCCACCGGCGGTGAGCCGCTCCGCGCCCGAGATCTTTACCCAGGCCCTCTCGTTGCCCATCAGAGCCAGCAGCGCGGCGAAGGATGGCTGCCCTAGGCCCCCGGCTGCCGGGACCCGAGCCATGTGGTCGATGATGAACGGGCACGGAAGCCCCAGCAGCACCCCCGCGAAGCCGGGCAGGTCGGAGGCGTCGAGGTGCACCACCATGTGCCAGCCCCGCGGCGCCACCCTCCGAGCCGTGCGCTCGAAGGCCCCAATGTCGCCTCCCCCGAGGTGCCTCACGAAGTTGAATCGGGCTCCGCGCACGCCGGCGTCGTGCAGGCGGTCGATCTCCGCTTCGCTGCAGGCCTCGTCGATCATGGCCACCCCGGCGTACCGTCCCCGAGCTCGCTCGAGCGCGTCGACCATGGCCGAGTTGTCGGTTCCGTGGCAGCTGGCCTGCACCAGCACGGCCCGGCTCAGCCCCATGCGCGCGTGGAGTGCTGCAAGCTGCTCGGCACCAGCGTCGGGCGGCGTGTACGAGCGGCCGACCGCGAACGGGAAACGGCTCGCCGGACCGAACACATGGCAGTGGGCGTCACAGGCATCCGGCGGCGGCGTGAACGCTGCGGGAGGGTGCGGATCGGGATGGGGCGGCGGGATCGTCGGCTTCACTGTTGGCGGTACCGTGCTCCCGGCTCAGTAGGGCCGGGGGAAGACCACGCCGTCGAACAGCTTCCGGGTGGTGCGGATGATGCCGGCCCGCTGGACCGCAGGCCTCCCGTCAGTCCCGGTGGTGAGGGCCACCGCGGCATCGAAGGTGCCGGTGGGGTGCTCCAGAGTGACGATGCGGTCGATTCTCGAGGTCTCAACTGATCGCGGGTCTCGACCGGTGCGGGGGAGCAGCATCCCGTGGCCTACAGATCCGGGGATCAGGGCGGCGGTGGCGACCGACACCGCCCCGAGCACACCGATCGCCTCATGGCACCGATGTGGGATGAAGGTCCGGGTGCAGATGTCGCCGGCCGCGGTTCGGGGAGGGGCCACCAGAGTCATCTTGGGCACGGTTGACGCCGACACGTCACCCAGGCCCATGAGGGGACCGGCCACCAGTCGCGCCTGTTCGATCCGGCCTTGCAGAACAGCATCGGTCTCCAGGACGGCGCAATCCTCATAGCCCGTGACGTCCAGGTCGGCTGCCCTCATCACCACGGTGGGCATGCCGTTGTCGATGAGGGTGCAGTCGATCCCCGTCACGGAGTCGACGAGGCTGCCGGTGGGCAGCAGGGCGCCGCAGGAGCCGCCGGCGATGTCCTCGAAGTCGAGTCGCACCGGGGCCGCCGTGCCGGGAACGCCGTCGATGGAGGTCGGGCCCGAGTAGTCGGGCATGCCGCCTCGCATCGGGAAGGTCGCAGTCGCCACCGATCCGGTGTTGACCATGTGGATCCGCACCGTCGCCTCGGTTCCGTCCGGCGCGACCAGGCCGCGCTCCACTGCGAACGGCCCGACACCGGCCAGCATGTTTCCGCAGTTCTGGGCGTCGCTCACTAAGGGTTCGTCCACTGACGGCTGAAGGAACAGGTAGTCCACGTCGGCGTCCGGCCTGGTCGCCGGACCCACCACGGCCACCTTGGTGGTGAGCACGTGGGCTCCGCCGATGCCGTCGATCTGTCGAGGGTCGGGCGAGCCGACGATGCGCAAGATGAGGTCGTCGCGTTGGGAGGGGTCTGCGGGCAGGTCCTCGCCGTGGAAGTAGGCGCCCTTCGACGTTCCCCCGCGCATCAACATGCACGGCACGCCGTTACTCACGGGCCCAGTGTGCCCGCGCTGCGCCCCGATGGCCAAGGGGCGATGCTCGGTCCGGGAGTTGAACGGGTCGTTCGCCTAGCCCGTATAGGTTCGCGGCCATGATCGGGAGCATGCCGCTGGAGGGTCTCAGAGTCGTCGAGGGGTCGGCGTTCGTGGCCGCACCCTCGGGGGGCATGGCGCTGGCCCAGCTCGGAGCCGAGGTGGTGCGCTTCGACAGGATCGGCGGCGGCATCGACTACGGCCGCTGGCCGCTCACCGCTGAGGGTCGCTCCCTGTATTGGGCGGGCTTGAACAAGGGCAAGAAGTCGCTCGCCGTCGACCTCGGCAACCCCACGGCCCATGAGCTGCTTACCGAGCTGGTCGGCGCGGCCGGCACGTTCCTCACGAATTTTCCGGCCCGGGGATGGATGGCTCCGGAGCGGCTGGTCGCTCGCCGGGCCGACCTGGTGATGGTGGCCGTCACAGGCAACCGCGACGGCACTACCGCCGTTGACTACACCGTGAACGCGGCGATGGGGTTCCCGATGGTGACTGGTGCCGCCGGCAGCGCCGATCCCGTCAACAGCGTCCTTCCGGCCTGGGATCTGCTGTGCGGCCAGACGGCCGCGGTGGGGATCCTGGCTGCCGAGCGCCGCCGCCTGCTGACGGGTGAGGGCTCGGTGATGACCCTCGCGCTGAGCGATGTGGCCCTGGCCGCCACGGCTGCGCTGGGATATGTGGCCGAGGTCCAAGTCAACGGCGCGGAGCGGCCGCGCTGCGGCAACGACCTGTACGGAGCGTTCGGCGCAGAGCTGTCCACGGTCGACGGCCGGCGCTTCTACGCGGTGGCCATTAGTCGCCGGCAGTGGGACGCGCTGCTGGAGGCCACCGAGAGCGCCGGTCCTGTGGCTGGGATAGCGGCGGCACGGGGTCTCGACTTCGACGACGAGGGCGCCCGTTTCGAGGCGCGGCACGAGATCAAGGCGGCGATGCAAGCCTGGACCGGGGCAAGATCGTTCACCGAGGTGGCTGAGCGCCTCGACGCCCGCGGGGTTTGCTGGGGTCCCTACCAGACATTCGGCGAGCTGGTTGCGAGCGACCCGCGCTGTTCACCGACCGCGGGGCTCTTTGTTGAGGTGGACCAGCCCGGCATCGGCCCTTGCCTGGCCCCTATGTCGCCGGTGACCCCTACGGAAGTGGACGGTTGGGCGGCGAGCGACCACGGCAGGGACGCGGTGGCTCCCGTTCTGGGCGAACACACCGACGAAGTCCTGGCCGAATGGCTCGGCCTCTCGGATACCGACATCGGAAGGCTGCACGACGAAGGGATCGTGAGGGGCGCCGACGGTGCTAGCTCCACACCCTTCTAGGAAGTATTCACTCGCCTTGCGAGGATTGTATACCGCTGCTAAATTGTATACCGATGCTCGAGACCTACGAGACTTTCGCACCATCGATGGGGTCCGCAGCGTGGATGGAGCACGGGCGCTGCGTGGGTGATAGCGGGTTGTTCTTCGCACCGTTCGCGGAGCGTCCCGAGGCCAGAGTGCGCCGTGAGGCCCGGGCCCGGTCGATATGCGAGGAGTGCGCCGTGCTGCACGCCTGTCGCGACTATGCCCGCCGGAACCGTGAGCTGGGCTTCTGGGGCGGTGAGAGCGAGTCGGAGCGAGCTGAGGCAGGGTTCGCTCCCACCACGCCGATTGTCGGCCGCAAGCGGGTGGCCGAGGAACGGGCCCGCGACGCCATGCGTCGCGTCCTGTAGAGACAAGCCGCGACAACGCCACACCGAGAGCCGGGCAAGATGCCCGCGGCCATGTGTTCCCTAAGCGCTTTACGGAACCCGATAGTCCTTGCTACGTTCCGCTGCGGCGCGATCCGCCCGACCGTCTCGACGAAGGACTACCCGATGGGTGACACCTCTCTATGCGTGCATGCCCTCGGTCGTCTCCGTCGCCGAGTTGCCAGGATCGCCGCGACCGCCGCCGGGCTGGCGCTGCTCGCCGCCGTAATGGCACCCGCCGCGGCTGCCCAATCCGGGTCCTCGGGAGTCTCGATCCCCGACCCGTACCTCCGCAGCGCCATCGAGAGCGCCCTCGGCAAGCAGCCCGGGGCGACAATCAGCGAAGCCGAGATGGCCGGACTGGGGTCGCTGGACGCCAGCTACTCGAACGTCCAGCAGGCTGAGGGCCTTCAGCACGCGGTCAACCTGCGAGCGCTGTACCTGCAGGGCAACGGCATCTCGGACGCTTCGAGCCTCGCCAACCTGGCCAGGATGCAGGTGCTGGTCCTGAACGGCAACGACATCTCGGCGATCGACATCACCCGGATGACCAACCTCAGGTTCCTCGATCTCGGCAACAACGAGTTGGAGAGCATCGATCTCTCCGGTCAGAGGACCAGGGTCGGCGAGAACCCTCGGGACAGCCGGCTCTACGCGCTGTGGCTGCACAACAATCGCCTGACGTCGGTAGACCTGTCAGGCCTGACCGCCCTGCGAGACAGGCCGGACGGCGCTTCGCACCCGAACTTCGTGAGCCTGCGGCTGGACCGCAACCAGCTGAGGAGCGTCACCGGGCTCCGTGACCTGCCGGACGGCGCCTGGAGCCTGAAGCTGGAGCACAACCAGCTGACCTCCGTCGATCTCAGGGGCGCAGACCACCTCCACTACCTGTACCTGAACAACAACCCGATCTCGAGCACCGCCGATCTCGCCGGTTTCTCGGCACTGACCGATCTCAGACGGCTTCACCTCTACGAGACGGAGATCTCCTCGATCGACCTGTCGCGGTTCTCGAGGCTGCAACGGGTCTTCCTCAACGACAACAGGCTCACGTCCGTCGATGTCACAGGGCTGGACAGCGTCCAGCGACTCTGGCTTCGGGGAAACCGGATAGCTGGTGTCACGGGGCTGCCCGACATCGGCGACACCCTCATAGCCCTCAACTTGAGAAGCAACCGCCTGGCCTCGATCGACCTGTCGGGGCTGTCCAGCCTCCGCCAGCTCTACTTGAGCGACAACGCTCTCACCGCTGTGGATCTTGCGCCGTTGACGCAGCTGGACGTCCTCTGGCTGCAGAACGGCGTGTCGGTCGGCGGCAGCCCCGCCGACCCCGCCTACCAGAACCAGATCACAAGCCTCGGAACGCTGCCCCGATGGATCACCGATCTCCGGCTGGCCGGCAACCCCCTGGCTGCACCGATCTCGCTGACGTCACGAGCCGGACTGCGGAAGCTCTACGTGAGCGGTGGCCAGATCTCGGGCCTGCCCGCGCTGGCCGTCCTGACCGGCCTCACCGAACTGGGACTGAGGGACATGGACCTCACCGGGTCGAGCTTGTCGATGCTGCCGGGCCTGCCCGCGCTCCAGAAGCTGGACTTGAGGGACAATTCGATCGCCGACTTGGCGGCGCTGGCGGCGTTGGTGCGGCTGACCGAACTGCGGCTCGACCACAATTTCGTCAGCGACGTCTCTCCGCTGTCGAGCATGACCGGCCTGGAGGATCTCTACGTAGCCGGCAATGTCATCAGCGACTACGCGCCGCTACGCCATCTGATCCTGGCCGGGCTGACGATCCACGGCGGTGACCAGCAGCGGGGGGACTCGCCGGACAACTTCTTCTGGGACATCGACGCGTCGGGCTCCCTCCACGGTTGGAACCTGAGCCGGCTGGCGGCGGACGGGATCCTGGACAACACGGAGTGCGGTCTGGACCTCATCTGCCCCGGTCTGGCGCTTGAGCGCTGGGTGGTGGCCCTCTGGCTCGTGCGAGTCCTCGACGGTGACGATCCCGAGCCGCTGGGTTACAACCGGTTCGAGGATGTGCATCCCGGCCTGCAGTGGGCGGCCCACGTAGAACGTCTGGCCGAGCTCGGGATCGTGTCGGGCTGCTCCCGCAGTCCCTCCGGCTTCTGCCCGCAGAACCCGGTCACCAGGGCCGAGATGGCGACTCTGCTCGCCCGGGCCTTCGAGCTGCAGCCGGACGTGCCCTCGGTGTTTGAGGACATCAACAGGCAGGGCCCCCATGCGGACAGCATCGACGCAATCGCCGCCGCGGGGATCACCATGGGCTGCGGCACCGAACCCGACCGGTTCTGCCCCGACGATCCGGTCACGAGGGGCCAGGCGGCCACCCTCATCAACCGGGCCCGCGACTTCGCCGCCGGGAGCTGACGGCGCGCTAAGTACGGGACTGCTCGGTTGGGGGCGCGAGCCCGACCGCGATCACCAGGCTGCCGATATGGCGCTTGTCGGCGAAGGCCTGCTGCGCTGCGTGGATCTCCTCCAGCGGGTAGGTGCCGCCCACCACGGGGCGGACCTCGCCCCGCTCGATGTAGCCCACCAGATCGGCGAAGACCTGCGGGGCGTAGACCGTGGCGCCGTGCAGTTGAAGGTCCTTCAAGTACAGCGTCCGCAAGTCAAGATCCACTACGGGTCCGGCGATGGCTCCCGAGGTGACGTAGCGCCCGCCCCGGCACAGCGCCTCGAGCCAGCCCGGGAAGCTGCCGCCCCCGACGACATCGGCCACCACGTCGAAGCTGCCGCCGTTGGCCTCGAGGGCGGCCGCGACGATGTCTCCGGACTCCCGGGCCAGCACCTCGTCGGCGCCCAGGTCCCTCACCCCGTCCCGCTTGGACGCTCCGGCGACCGCCACGACGCGGGCCCCGCGCCGCTTGGCCAGTTGCACCAACGCGCTGCCCACGCCGCCGGACGCGCCCGGAACCGCGACGCTCTCGCCCGAGCGCAGGCCTGCTCGCTGCAGCATGTGCTCCGCGGTCGACCAAGAGCAGGCGAAGCTGGCCAACTCGATGTCCGAGAGCCCCACCGACACCGGGTACACGTTCTCTTGTGGAACCGTGCAGTACTCCGCGTACCCGCCGTCGCGCTCGCTGCCCAGATAGCCGGCTAGAGCGCGATCGTCGGGCCGGTCCCGGTCGCGCAGCCACGGGTCTACCAGCACTCGGCGTCCCACCAGTCCGGCATCGGCGCTCTCGCCCGCCGCCACCACCACACCGGCAATGTCGGCGCCCTGGATCCGGGGGAAGGACAGGCCGCTGCGACCCCAAGCCGAGTCTTCGGGGTCGGCCTCAGCGAAGCCTTGCGACGAGGTGGCGGAGGTGACCGAGCGGCTGTACCAGCCGACACGGGTGTTGATGTCGGTGTTGTTCATGCCGCATGCCGCCACCCGCACCAGCACGTCGCCCAGGTCGGGACGGGGCACCGGTACGTCGTCTCGCACCGCGAGCATCTCGGGCCCGCCGGTGCCCAGCAGGACTGCGGCCCGCATGACCGCGGGCCCCTCAGAATCGGCCACGGCGGTCGACAGCTCCGTTCCTCCTCGGCACGAGGCGCTTGCTACCCATTCGCGGATGCTCTCATTGTGCGAGCCGGTGCGCGTGCATGGCCTGGTAGTGGGGCAGGCAGGCGGCATAGGCGTCTCTGAGGAGTTGGTTGTGGTCGATGGCCACATAGTCGCGCTTCTGGCGTGACAGCGTCGTGGACTGGGAGAGATTGGCATGCCAGGTGCCGGTCTCGTACCAGGTCAGCTCGGACGCCTTGGTCGCGCCCCACAGCAGCGCTTCCGGTATGAAGTCGATCCCCACTGCTTCGCACCATGCCGCGGTGATGCGGTGCGGATCGTCGAGCATGTCGTCGGCGTCGATGACGGGAGGCGGGCTTCCGGTGCGCTGCGCCAGCAGGTCGAACAGCGCGCGCTGCTCAGCGAAGCCGGTCTCTTCCAACGTGAAGTCCGTCCACTGCGCGTACATCGACGTCAACGTCTTGGCGGGGTCGCGGATCAAGAAGGAGTGATTGAACGCGTCGAGGAACGCCAGTTCCAGGTCGTCGGGACCGGTGGGAGAGACCACCCAGTCGTGCATGTGGGTGACGTAGTGGGGGAAGTCCTTCATGAACACCGGTTCCCGCCGAGCGACTGACACCAGCTCCGCCCAAACCGACTCGTAGCTGAGATCCGGCCGGTGCTGTACGTGGCTGTCGGGCGGGTGGGTGTCGTTGCCGATCGAGTACCACACCTCCCCGAAGGGCTCGTGCACGCAGTTGTGATCGCCGCGCTGGCTCATCATCCGCTCGAACGCGGTTGACGTCGAGCGGGGCACCGCCCACAGCACCAGGATCGGGATCATGTGGTTCGTTCCCTCCTTCTAGGCCCGCAGGCGGGTGTTCGTCGGATCGTGGACGGCCTCGGCCAGCACGCGGGCGGGCCGCAGGTCACCAACTACCCGGACCTCAAGGGCGGTGCCGGGCTCGGCGTGCTCGGGGGCCAGGTAGGCGAAGGCCAGACTGTGGCCGGTGTGGAAGCCATGAGCGCCGGAGGTCACCAGGCCCACAGCCTGCCCGCCGGCATAGACGCCGTCGGCTGCGTGCACATCGGCGTCGTCGGAGTCCACGGCCAGGTAGGCGAGCCGCCACCGGTAGGGCTCCTCGCCCGAGGCTGCCCTGTCGCGGCGGGCCAGGAGGGCGTCGCGGCCCACGAAGTCGCCCTTGTCGACCTTGACAAAGCGCTGGAGACCGGCCTCGTCGCAGTTGACGTCGTGGGTGAGCTCGCGGCTGGTGAAGTAGCGCTTCTCCATGCGCAGAGAGTCCAGCGCGTGGTTGCCCGCGTCGGCCACCCCCAATGGCTCGCCGGCGGCCCACAGCGCGTCGTAGACGGTGCCGAGATCCTCGACGGGCATGTGAAGCTCCCAGCCGAGCTCCCCGGTGAATCCCACCCTCAGCGCCCGCACATCGGGCACGCCGGCCACGGTGATGGGCCGTCCTCGCAGCCATCCGAAGGTGTCGTTGCTCAGATCGGCGTCGGAGATCCGAGCCAGCAGGTGCCGTGCCGCCGGTCCGGTCACGTTCAGCACGCCCAACTCCGTCGATCGGGTCACGAGCTCGGCGTCCGCGCCGCCGGGCCAGTGCTCCTCGAAGAACTCGCGGTCCTTGCCCTCACCCGCGGCGGCCGAGACGAGGTACAGGTGGTCGGCGGCCAGGCGGGTCACGGTCAGCTCGCTCTCGATGCGAGCCTGCGGCGTCAGCAGGTACGTGAGCCCGATGCGTCCAACCGCAGGCACGTTGTTGGTGGTGAGGTGGTCGAGCACTGCGGCCGCGTCGGGACCGATCAGGTCGAACTTGGCGAACGCGGTGGCGTCGAGGATCCCGACCCGCTCGCGCACGGCTCGGCACTCCTCGGCCACGGCCTCGAACCATCCGGTGTGGCGGAACGAGACCATGTCTTGGGAGGGCAGTCCGGCCGCGGCCGGGAACCACTTGGGCCGCTCCCAGCCGTAGACCTGAGTGAACACCGCGCCCTTGCCGTGCAGCCGTTCGTACAGGGGGGTTGTGCGGTAGGGCCGCCCGGCGGGCCGCTCCAGTCCGGGCAGCGGGGTCTGGTGCCGGTACTGGTGGTCCTCGGATCCCTTCACCCGCCCGTAGGACATGATGTCGTCGCGGTCGATGTAGCCGAACCGTCGGGGGTCGTAGGCCCGCACGCTCACCGAGGTTGTTCCCTGCACCATCCAGCGGGCCAGCTCCCGGCCCAGGCCCGGACCATCGGCAATCCCGACCTGCACGCCGACCATCTGCCAGAAGTTGGGAACGCCCGAAGGGCCCAGCAGGGGCTCGCCGTCGGGCGGGTACGAGATCGCGCCGCAGATGACCTGCTTGATGCCCAGCGGCTCCAGCACCGGCATCCGCTCGAAGGCTCGGGCCAGCCACAGGCCGACCCGGTCGAAGTCGGCATCGAACAGCGGGTTCTCGAGCGACCAGTCCGGTCCGTCGGTGTCGTGCCAGACGGCCTCGGCGCCGGTCTGCTCGTAGATGCCGATCAGGCCCGACTGCTGCTCCCGGCGCAGGTATCCCGACACGTAGTCGTCTCGCACCACCGGCAGCTCGCGGTCGAGGTCGGCGAACTCCGGCACCGGCTCGGTCAGCAGGTAGGTGTGCAGGACGTTGGCGATGGGCACGTCGAGCCCCACCATGCGAGCCACCCGTTGCGCGTAGCAGCCCGCCGCGTTGACGACGTGCTCGGCGTGGACGGTGCCCCGCTGGGTGTCCACGTCGAAGGTGCCGTCATGCCGCCGCCGGATTCCCAGTACCCGATTGCGCCGGCTGACGGCCGCGCCCAGGTTCCTGGCGGCCCGCACCATGGCGTTGGCCGCGCCTGCGGGGTCGACGTGGCCGTCGTCGGGGGTGTGGACCGCGCCGAGCATTCCGTCGGTCACGTAGAAGGGGTGCAACTTCGAGATCCGCGACGACCCGATCCATTCCATGGCATTGCCCACGTAGGTGGCCGGGCCGAGCTGGGCCCGCAGCCAGTCCACCTCCTCGGCGTTGTAGGCCACCCGCAGGCTGCCGCTGCGGTGCCACGAGGTGGCCACCTGAGTCTCGGCCTCCAGCGACGCGTACAGCTCGCAGGCGTAGCGCCGGAAGGATGCCAGCGCGTAGCTCGACACCGAGTGGGTGACCTGGCCCGCCGCGTGCCAGGTGGATCCCGATGTCAACTCGGCCTTCTCGATGAGGAGGGAGTCGGTCCATCCCTCATGGGCAAGGTGGTAGAGGGCGCTGGCTCCGCATATCCCGCCGCCGACGATCACTACCCGGGTCGAGTCCGGCAACGCGGAGCCGGAGTGTGCGGTTTGGTCGGGCGAGACCGAACGTTGCGCCACGTTGCCCCTCCCTTGGGTCCGTCCTCCGCAGGCGCCGGAGCGTGACGCTACCGCCGCGGATGAGGCACAATACGCATCCGAGGGCATGCGTTTGGGTCGTGCCGGACTACAGGACACAGGAGGTCGAGATGCGTCTGTCGCATCCCGCTCTGGCCGATCCGGAGTTCTACGTGCCCGGCCTGCCTGCCGACTATGTGGCCGACCGCTACGGCGTCAGCGCTGCCGACATCGCCAAGCTCGGCTCCGCGGAGAATCCCCTGGGTGCGTCGCCGCTGGCGGTGCAGGCGATACGGGAGCAGCTTGACGCCCTGCACCTGTACCCGTCGTGGACGGCCGAGCCGCTGCGGGCGAAGGTCTCGCGGACCTATGGCTTCGAGCCTGAGCGGATCATGTGCGGAGCGGGCGAGACCGAGATCATCTCGTGGCTGATCCGGGCGTTCTGCGAGCCGGGCGGGCGCATCCAGATGCCCGGCCCGTGCTTCCCCATCTATCACCTGTTCGCCGAGGCCGAGGGGCGGGTCCCGGTCCTGGTGCATGAGGCCACCGACCGCAGAACCATGGCGGTGAACGTCGACGCCTACATCGACGCCATCACTGACGACACCCGGATCGTGTTCATCACCAACCCGCACAGCCCCTCGGGCACCTGGATGACCGAGGACGGCGTGAGGCGCATCATCGAGGCCGCGCCCGAAGCTCTGGTGGTGCTGGACGAGGCCTACGTGCACTACTCGGGCACCGGCGGATACATCCACCTCGCCGACGACTATGCCAACCTGGTGGTGCTGCGCACGTTCTCCAAGGCGTTCGGCCTCGCGGGCCTGCGGGTCGGCTTCGGCGTGGGGCCGAAGCCGGTGGTCGATGCCTGCCTGGCAGTCAAGCCGACCTGGAACATGGGAGTGCTGCAGACGGCGGGCGCGGGCGCTGCCCTGGACGACAAGGACCACCTTGACGCCACGGTGGACGTGATCTCGAAGGGCCGGGCCCATGCGCAGGCCCGCTTCGGCGCTCCTGACCGCTTCCGGATGGTGCCCGACAGCCGATCCAACTTCTTCCTGGTGGAGATCCTGGATCCCGGCACCGACTCCACCAAAGTGTTCGAGGGCCTGCTGGAGCGGGGCGTCATCGTCAAGGACGGATCGGTCTCGTTCCGGGGCCTGGACCGGCGCTTCCTGCGCTGCGACGCCAACCTGCCCGACCGCATGGACCGCCTCGTGGACGCGCTGGCGGATCTGCCGTGACCGAGAGGCCGCGAGGGCTCGCAGCCCGCTACTACACCGGCCCTGACATATTCGCGGCGGAGATGGAGCGGGTCTTCGCCCGCAGCTGGGTGATGGTGGGACACGTCTCGCAGGTGGCCGAGCCGGGCACCATCATCACCGTCGCGGTCGGCGACGAGAGCGTGCTGGTTGCCAACGACGGCGGTGTTCTGAGGGCGATGTACAACGTGTGCCAGCACCGGGGCCACCAATTGGTGACCTCCGAGCGGGTGCAGGTGGACCAGATCACCTGCCCCTACCACGCCTGGACTTACGGGCTCGACGGCCGGCTGCTGCACGCCCGGGGTGAACAGGTCGGCGAGCTGTGCGTTCCACCGGTGAGGCTCGAGACCCAGGGCGGCTTCATGTACGCCAACCTCGACCCCGAGGCCGCGTCACTGGCCGACGTCGGTGCGGGCGTCGAGGACGAGTTGCTGGCACTGGCACCCGACGTGGCCGAGCGGGTGCTGGCGGCCCGCAACACCCACGAGATGCGGGCCAACTGGAAGGTGGTAGTGGAGAACTACAACGAGTGCTACCACTGCCCGAACGTGCACAAGTGGTTCACCGCGGGAGTGATCTCGCCCGGCAGCTACCGGATCTCGATGCACGGCGATGTGATCCGCCACACCGCCGAGGGTCCGCGGTCGCACGACGGATCCGGCAAGTCGACCGGGGAGGCGGCCGGCTACGGCTCGTTCTACACCTGGCCCGTCTCTTCCATCCAGTGCTATCCGGGCCAGGTCATCAACACCTTCCGCTGGGTGCCGCTCGCGGTTGACCGCACGCTGCTGATCCGCGAGTGGTGGTTCCCGACCGCGGAGATCACCGGGGAGCAATCGAGGCTCATCTCAGAAGACTGGGACAACACCGCCTGGGAGGACTTCGTGATCGTGGAGTCGGTCCAGCGGGGCATGTCCAGCCGCGGCTACCGCCCAGGCCCGCTGACAATGGACCCCAGCGGGGAGTGCGACGTCCACAGCGAGAACTCGGTCCATCACCTTCAGGGCCTGCTGCTGGCCTCGCTGGGCGACACCGTGTGATGACGGACGTTCAACCCTCGGGCTCTAGAACCCTTGAGGCTGCGAACGGCTCGTTGTCGGCTGTGCTGGCCGAGTTCCTGAGCAGTCTTGAGGGCAGGATCGCACCAGAGCGCATCACGGTCGCCAGCAACTGTGTGATCGACACCCTCGGTGCCATCGCCTACGGGGCGGAACAGCCATGGTCGCGGGCCGCGACCCGCTACGCCCTCGCCACCGGTGGTGAGGGACCCTGCACTGTCGTCGGGAGGGGCGAGAGCGCCACGCCGGCCATGGCTGCCTTCGCCAACGGCACGGCGGCCCACGCCTTCGAGCTCGACGACGTGCACGAGGAGGCCGTCAACCATCCGGGTGCCGTTGTGGTTCCGGCCGCTCTAGCGATGGCCGAGGAGATCGATGCCTCCGGGCTGGCCCTCCTGGAGGCGGTAGTGGTCGGCTACGAGGCCATGGCCCGGGCCGGACTGGCGGTCGGGCCGGTCTCGCACATGCTGGCCGGATTCCATCCCACCTCGATGTCGGGGGTCTTCGGCGCGGCGGCCGCGGTCGCCCATCTCCACGGTTTCGACGCAACCCGGCTCAACGACGCGTTCGGAGTCGCGGCCTCGCTGGCGTCGGGGACCATGGAGTTCGCGGCCTCGGGCGGGATGGCCAAGCGGATCCACGCGGGGCGGGCCGCCGAGGGTGGGATCATGGCCGCCACACTGGCCGCCGACGGGTTCGAGGGCGCTCGTGACGGGCTGGCAGGTACCTACGGGTTCTGCCGGGTGTTCACGCGCGACCCCAGCCCGCACCTGCTCACCGAGGACCTCGGCGAGCGTTGGATGATCGACGAGATCACGGTCAAGCCGTACGCGGCCTGCAGCGACGTCCACGCCATGATCCAGGCCACCTCCGAGCTGGTGGCCGAACACGGCATCATTGCCGAGCAGATCGACAACATCGCGGTGCACGGGCCGACCAAGGCCGCCGAGCTCAACGACATGGACGGCACCACCTCGGTGATGGCCGCCCAGTACTCGGCCCGGTTCAACATCGCGGCCGCGGTCCTGGCCGACCCGGCCGACCCCGACACATACCATCCCGATCGCATTGCCGACCCTGCGCTGGCGGCCCTGCAGGCCAAGGTGGCCACGACCGTGCCGGATCCCGCCTTCGACGCCACCTACGCCTGGAAGCAGGGAGCTCGGGTGGAGATCACCACGACCGACGGCCAGGTGCTGGAGCGGACCGTCCACGGCCAGCGAGGGTCCATGCACGATCCGCTCGGCGACGCAGAGATCGAGCGCAAGTTCCGGACTCTGGCCAGCGGTCGTCTCGACCCGGGAGTCCCCGAGGCCGTCCGCTCGCTGCCGGATCGCCCTGTGCGCGAGCTGACCCGCCTGCTGCGCTCCGGTTGGCGGCCGGACACGTCCGGGGCACGCTGATGCCATGAGTGAGCTCGATCTGAGCAAGGACTTCGAAGGCCGTCACGGCGCGGCGCTGGTGGTGGGGGGCAGCGGCGGCCTTGGCTCCGTGATCGCGGTGGAGCTGGCCGCCCGCGGTAGCGATGTGGCCCTCAGCTACCGCAGCAACGCCGACGCGGCCGCAGCCACCGCGGCAGAGATCGAGCGACGTGGCCGCCGGAGCTGGCTCGCAGCCGCCGACCTCACCGATGACGAGGCGGTGGCCGCGGCAGTGGCGGAACTGGCCGACGCGGCGGGCGGCCTGCACACCATGGTGTACGCGGCCGGCCCCCACGTCCCGCAGATGCACATGAGCCGCACAGGGTCCGCGGCAATGAGGGCTCAACTGGACGCCGACGCGGCCGGGTTCTTCGCGGCGGCTTCTGCCGTGCTGCCGCATCTGCGCGAGTCCAGGGGCAGCATCGTTGCCGTCACCACCGCCGGCACCGGCCGGTTCCCGGTGCGCGACGGCTTGAGCACCGTCCCCAAAGCCGCCGTCGAGGCCGCGGTACGGGGCCTGGCCGCTGAGGAGGGACGCTTCGGCGTGCGGGCCAACAGCGTGGGCCCTGGGATGCTGACCGACGGCATGGCCGAGCGCCTGGTGGCTTCGGGCGACCTCGACGAGAGGGCGCTCGACGCGGCCCGGTCCAACATCCCCATGCGCGGTTTCGGCACCGCCGCCGACATCGCCGAAGCGGTGTGCTTCCTGGCCTCGGATCGGGCCCGCTACATCACCGGCCAGCAACTGGCAGTCGACGGCGGCTACACGGTCTGAAGCACCGGTTCGCGGCCACTCTGTATCGCCGGCGCGGATAGCGTCGGAGTCGATGTACCCCGGAGCACACGCCGCCACCAACCCCGACAAGCCGGCCCTGATCATGGCCGGCTCGGGCGAGACCGTCACCTACGCCCAGCTCGACGCCGAAGCCAACCGGGTGTCGCGGATGTTCCGCGACGCGGGGCTGTCTCCCGGAGACCATGTCGCCTGGTGCCTCGAGAACCACCGCAACTTCCTGCCGCTGTGCTGGGGTGCGTACTACGCCGGGCTGATCTACACGCCGATGAGCAGCCGCCTGACCACCGACGAGATCGCCTACATCGTCGACAACAGCGGTGCCCAGGCCTACATCACGTCGCGATACAAGGCCGCGCAGGCCGCCGAGCTGGTCGACCGGATGGACAGCGTCGACCTGCGTCTGATGATGGACGACGTCATCGACGGGTACGAGAGCTACGAGCAGGCGGTGGCCGCGGCCTCGCCGGAGCCGCTGGAGGGGCGGGTGGCCGGTGCGGACATGCTCTACAGCTCGGGCACGACCGGGCGTCCCAAGGGGGTGCTCGCCGCGTACGAGACCGTACCCATCGAGGAGGTGGAGTCGGTGGTGGCCGTGATGTCCGTGCTGCTGCTGGGCATGTCCGACGAGTCGGTGTACCTGTCGCCCGCGCCCATGTACCACGGCGCGCCGCTGCGCTTCACCATGGCCGCCCACATCATCGGGTCCACGGTGGTGGTGATGGAGCGATTCGACGCGGCCGAGTTCCTGGCCGCGGTCGAGCGCTACTCGGTGACCCACACCCAGGTGGTGCCCACGATGCTCGTGCGGATGCTGAAGCTGCCCGACGAGCAGCGGCTGCGCTACGACCCGTCGTCGCTGACCAGCGTGCTGCACGCAGCCGCACCCTGCCCGGTGGAGGCCAAGCGCCAGGTGATCGACTGGCTGGGACCCATCGTCAGCGAGTACTACGCGGGCACCGAGGGCAACGGGGCCACCTTCTGCGACAGCGAGCAGTGGCTGGCCCACCCCGGCACGGTGGGGGTGCCCATCAGCGGCGAGGTCCACATCGTGGACGAGGCCACCGGCGAGGAGGTGCCCGCCGGTTCCGAGGGCGTGGTGTACTTCGGCGGCGGCGGCACCTTCGAGTACCACCTCGACGACGAGAAGACCCGCAACTCCCGGTTGCCCAACGGCTGGTCGACCATCGGCGACATCGGCCGGGTGGACGACGACGGATTCCTGTACCTGACCGACCGCAAGGCGCACATGATCATCTCCGGAGGGGTGAACGTGTACCCCCAGGAGGCGGAGAATCTGCTGACCATGCATCCCGCAGTGCTGGACGTGGCCGTGGTCGGCGTGCCCGACGACGACCTGGGCGAAGTGCCCAAAGCCGTGGTCCGGCCCATCGACACGCCCACCGACGATGAGGCCGCGGCCGCTCTGGAGCGCGACCTGATCGACTACTGCCGGGCCAGTCTCGCCTCCGTGAAGTGCCCTCGGACGGTGGACTTCCGCGAGGAGCTGCCCCGCGACCAGACGGGCAAGCTCTACAAGCGCCTACTGCGGGACGAGTACTGGCAGGACCAGGACCGCCGCATCTAGCGGACCGGCGCACGCCAGCCCCGTCGGGGCGGTCAGGCGCCGTCGAGCTGGCGGATGAGAGTGGGCGGGGCGACGCGGCGGTAGCTGTCCTCCAGCCAGTCGGCGACGTCGTCGATGTCGGCGTCGGCGAGGCGGACCAGCACCGCGCCGTAGCCGTCGTAGTGGGGCACGGTGAACAGCACCCCGGGATGGTTCTCGAGCAGCACGGGCTTCATCTCCAGCTCGCAGAACAGCACCAGCACCGCGGTGTCGTGGACATGGTCGCGCCGATGCTCGCGCTCACCCCACAACCGGCAGAAGCCCTTCTTGCGGACCTTGAGTCCGGGCGTGCCGTACCAGGTCGACTCGGTCACCTCGGGCATCTGAAGCCCGATCCTCCGCACATCGTCGAACGTCACCATGGCGAGCCTTGCGCAGCCGCGACCCGGCTTCGTGCAGCTAGGTGACCTTGAGGACGCGGGCCGCGTTCTCGCGCAGGAACTTGGGCCAGACCCTGTCACGGAAGCCGACGTTGGGCATCTCGGTCATGATGCGTTGCAGCGACAGACCCATGGGGAAGTAGCCGGCGTACATGATCTTGTCGGCGCCCCGGGTGTTGGCGTAGTTGATGATGGCGGAGGGGTAGTGCTTGGGTGCGAACGCCGACGTGGAGTAGTGCAGGCCCGGCCATTTCAGCATCAGCTTCACGGCCAGGGCCTCCCAGGGCTCGCAGCCGTGGCGGGTTACCAGGGTCAACTCGGGGAAGTCGTACATCACCCGGTCGAGGCGCTCCACATGCTGGCAGTCCATGGGCAGCCGGGGACCGGGCACCCCCGCGCACACGAAGACGGGGATGTCCAGTTCGCAACAGGTGGCGTACACCGGGTACCACTTGGCGTCGTCGATGGGGATCTGCGGGAAGCACCCGGCTGGGAACGTGCCCACGGCCCGGATGTCGTACTCGTCGTGGTAGCGGCGGATGCGCCGCACCGCGCCCATCACGTCGTTGGCGTCGGCCTGGCAGGTGGCCACGAACCGGTCGGGATGGTCGGCCAGGGCCTTGCGGTTCACCTCGCCCTCGCAGCCGATCAAGCCCCACTCGACGCCGTAGGCGTCCATCTCGCCCAGGGTGAGCGCGATGGGATCGTCCGCGCCGTACTTCTCCTTGGGCACGCCCTTGAACATGTACTCCACCGGGAAGTCGAAGTCGGCCGACTCGGAGTCCTTGAGCTGCTCGCGGATGAACTCGTAGTGCTCGAAGTCCTTGGCGGGAAAGCCGATCATCGTGTCGATGATCCCCACATCGGTCGGCATTGGCATGGTGTCGGGCTCCGTTCGTCGCCGGCGATGCGGTGCTAGTTGCGGGGCACGTCGCGCCAGGGGATCTCCTTGTCCACCCTGGGCTCGCCGGGCAGGCCCAGCACCTGCTCGCCCAGGATGTTGCGCATGATCTCGCTGGTGCCGCCCTCGATGGAGTTGGCCCGGGCCCGCAGGAAGCCGTGGTGGCTGTCGCCGAACTTGCCGTCGAGAGAGATGGCAGTGGGCCGGCGGAACTCGTAGTCGTAGTCCACCAGCGCCGCGGCTCCCTCGAGGTCGATCACCTTGGCCGTGAGGTCCTTGTTGAACTCGGCCAGTATCAGCTTGCTGACCGAGCCCTCCGGTCCGGGGTTGCCGGACCGTGCGTTCTGGGAGGCCCGGGCGTTGGTGAGCCGCAGAGCCTCGCCCCGCACCCACAGTTGCATGACCTCATCTCGGTGAGCCTTGGTGCGCACGGCCGGGTCCATGTTGCGATAGGCCTCGACCAGGCCGGCCACCGGCCCCTCCTTGGCGGTGGTGGCGCTGCCCATCGCGCCGCCGATGGCGGTCCGTTCGTTCATGAGAGTGGTGAGTGCCACCCGCCAGCCCTCGCCGACCGCTCCGATGCGAGCCGCATCGGGCATCCGCACGTCGGTCATGTACACCTCGTTGAACTCGGCCTCGCCGGTGATCTGGCGCAGCGGCCGCACCTCAACGCCGGGAGCGCGCATGTCGAGCGCGAAGTAGGTGAGTCCCTTGTGCTTGGGCAGCTCGGGGTTGGAGCGGGTTACGAGCATTCCCAGATCAGCGACATGGGCCAGCGTGTTCCACACCTTCTGGCCGTTGACCACCCACTCGTCCCCATCGCGTTCGGCCTTGGTGCCCAGACCGGCGAAGTCCGATCCGGAGCCGGGCTCGCTGAACAGCTGGCACCAGCGCTCCTCCCCGGTGAACATGGGCCGCAGGAATCGGCGCTTCTGCTCGTCGGTCCCGTGGTTGAGGATCGTCGGGCCGACCAGCGCCGTGAAGAACGTCGAGGGATCGGCGGGCTGGGCACCCGCGGCCCGCAGTCGCCGTTCGATGTGGCGGTTGAGCCGGTGGGAGAGGCCGAGCCCGCCGAAGCCCGGCGGGTGGTGTACCCAGGCCAGGCCGGCGTCGTACTGGTGACCCCGGAACTCGACCTGATTCTCTTCGGTGGGGTCGTGCGCGGCCAGGAAGGCGTTGACGGCCTCGTCGACGATGCTGGTCTGCTCGGCGATGTCGGCGGATGCTTCGGTGAGTGTCATCGTGTGATTCTCCGGTGGACGTTGCAGTTGCAGGCGGGTCGGCGTCATGCTTGGCCCATGCATTCTTACTCCCGCCAGTCACTGATCGACACCACTGAGGCGTGTTTCGCCGAGATTCTGGACATGTGCTCTGATCTCTCCGATGAGGAGTCGACCGTGCAGTCGCTTTGCCCGGCCTGGACGGTACGCCAGGCCACCGGTCACGCCGTGGGCGTGGAGGACGTGCTCTCGGGCTGGAAGATCAGCACCGACAACATGCCTCCGTTCGAGAAGATGGTGGCCCTGACGGAAGCCTCCGCCGGCATGTCGTCGGATGCATTCGGCGCTCGGGTGGGTGAGATATTCGACGCGCGCCGGTCCGACCTGGCCGCGCTCAGCGACGAAGACATCGACCGGCCGTCGTGGACGCCGGTGGGGGTGCAGAGCTATGGGGGCTTCCTCGCCATCCGCATCTTCGACATGTGGGTCCACGTGCGCGACTGCACGATCCCGCTGGGGCGGGCCACCGACGACAGCGGCCCCGCGGCCGAGATCGCCTTCGACCAGGTGGAGGGCTCGATGGGCTTCATCATGGGCAAGAAGGTGGGCCTGCCTGATGGCATGAGCCTGCGGGCCGACATCACCGGTCCGGTCGAGCGCCAGGTCGCGGTAATAGTGGACGGCAGGGCCAGGGCCGCTGACCCCGCCACGCTGGCCTCGCCCGACGTGGTGCTCACCGCGGACTCGACGACGTTCATGATGCTGTCCTGCGGGCGCATCGACCCCCAGTCCAAGATCGACGACGGCTCGATCTCCTGGAGCGGCGACGCGCACTGGGGCGAACACGCAGCCCGCAGCCTCCGCTTCACAATGTGACGTCCTCCCTTTGCTTTCATCGCGTTCTCTGGTCATATGCGCCGAAGAGCGCGATGAAAGCGGTTGGTGGACGGTGAGCCGCGTAGTGTCGGCGCCGTGACCCGGGACGAAGGGCCTCTCGTCACCTCCGACGACTGGATGGCTCTGGTCGCGCGGACGCTGGGAGGCCGCGACCTCGCCGAACTGGTGAGCGCCACCCGCGACGGCATCGAGATGCGGCCTCTGTACACCGAAGGCCCGCACCGTCCGGCGGCGCTGGCAGCAGCGGACCCGCGGCGGTTGGAGGCGGGCTGGGACGTCCGCCAGCACCACCGGACGGCCGCGGTGACCGCCGACGCCATCGACGGGCTCCGGGTCGAGATAGAACAGGACTTGGCGGGCGGGGTCACCTCATTGGAGCTCGAAGTCCCCGCGAGCGTCGACGCCGACGGACTCGACGCACTGCTCGATGGCGTTGACCCCACAGCGACGCCCTTGTCTCTCGCGCCCCACGCGGAGCTGGGTGTGGCCGAGGCCCTCATCGCGCTGACGGTCCGCCGCGGTGCGGGCCTAGCGCCCGGCAGCTCGCTCGGTGTCGATCCGCTGGGGGAGTGGGCCAGATCGGGTCGCATCGTCGAATGTGGGGCCGCCGCGGAGCGGTGGGTCTCGGCGGTCAGATCGGAGGTCGGGGGCACCACCCAGTCCGGTTCCGGGATCACGGCCTTCATGGTGGACGCGACCCGGTACGCAGACGCCGGCGCGACCGAGGCGCAGACCCTGGGCTGGGCGACGGCTACGGGGGTCGCCTACCTGCGTGCGCTGGTCGGGGCGGGCATGCCGGTGGACGCGGCAGCCGGATTGATCGGGTTCCGCCTGGCGGCCACCGCCGACCAGTTCATGACCATCGCCGCCCTGCGAGCGGCCCGGGTGATGTGGGCGCGGGTAGTGATAGCCAGCGGCGGACCCCACGAAGCCGCTCGCCAGTACCAGCACGCAGTCACGGCGACCCACATGTACAGCCGGCGCGATCCGTGGGTCAACCTGCTGCGCGGTGCCTCCGCGGCGCTGGCCGCCGGTGTGGGCGGTGCCGACGCGGTGACCGTGCTGCCCTTCGACCACGCCTCCGGCGCTGTCGACGCGGACGGAGCCCTGGGCCGCCGGTTGGCTCGCAACACCCAACTGCTGCTGTTGGAGGAGTCGTGTCTGGCGCGGGCCGCCGACCCGGCGGGCGGGTCGTTCTACGTGGAGTCACTCACCGAACAGCTGGCGTCGGCGGGCTGGCGGGTGTTTCAGGACGTTGAGGCATCCGGCGGGATGGAGGCCGTCATCGGCGACGGCGTTCTGGCCGTCGCGATGGCGGAGAGCTGGCGGTCCCGCCTGGAAGCGCTGAGGACCCGGAGCGAACGTGTGACCGGCGTGAGCGAGTTCCCCCTGCTCGACGACGTGGCCCCGGCAGCCCTCTCAGACTCGGAGGCCCCGGACGCCGCCGGCCTTCCGGTCAGGCGCTTGGCCGAGCCCTTCGAGAGCCTGCGCGACGCCGCCGACCGCCATGGGATGGCCACCGGTGATCGGCCGGCAGTCTGGGTGGCCGCGCTGGGGTCGGCCTCGGCCCACTCGGCCCGAACGGCATGGACGCAGAACCTGCTGGCCGCGGGCGGGATCGAGTCGCGAGGCGCCGCCGGGGTGGACTCGCCCATCGCAGCTGCGGCCGACTTCGCGGCGTCGGGCCGGACGGTGGCCGTGATAGCCGGCACCGACGACATGTACAGCTTGCGGGCCGCGGCTACCGCGGCCGCGCTCGCAGACGCGGGAGCAGCCTTCGTAGCGCTGGTCTGTGATCCCGACACCCCCGTCGAACTCCTCGCCGAGTTGCGGTCCGCCGGCGTCAACGAGATCTGGCACGACGGCATCGACGTGGTAGCGGCGCTTGAGCGCCTCCACACCATTCTCGGCATCAACTGAGCGCGCCGCCGAGGGTTCGATCAGTCTTCGAAGACCGGGGGGCGCTTCTCGGAGCGGGCTAGGACGGCCTCTTCGAAATTGCGGGTGGTCATGCGCACCAGCAGTTGGGCGTTCATCTCCGAGCGCATGTGGGCCGCGTAGCTCGAGGCTTCGAGCCCGGCCCAGAGCATCCGCTTGGTGAGTTCGATTCCGGGTCGGCTGAGGGCAGCGATGCGGGTGCCGATCTCGTAGCAGCGCTCCAGCAGGTCGTCCGGCTCCATCGTCTCGCTGACAAGGCCTATGCGGGCCGCCTCATCGGCGCCAACGTCGCGGCCGGTCAGCATGATGTCGAAGGCCCTCGACGATCCGATCGCCCGAGGCAGCGTGAAACTGAGACCCAACTCGGCCGCAGTGAGGCCGTTGTTGATGCCCGCGGCCCGGAAGTAGGCCTCGGTGGACGCGATGCGGATGTCGCAGGCCAACGCCAGGCACAGGCCCCCGCCGATGGCCGCGCCGTTGATGGCCGCGATCACCGGCTGGTGAAGGTCGCCGACCAGCTCGATCACCTCATGGAGCCGGTCGGCGGCCCGGTGGGCGATGGTTGCTCTGGTGAGTCCATCGATGTGGGGAGGGCTGCCCGAGCTGACCATGTCGGCCCCCGAGCAGAACCCGTGCCCGGCGCCGGTGACCACCACGGCCCTCACGTCGTTGTCGTTGTTGACATCTCGCAGGGCATCGGCCAGCGGCACCATCACGTCGAAGGCCATGGCGTTCATCCGCTCCGGCCGGTTGAGGGTCACCAGTGCGATGTTCTGCCGGGGGTGGTCGACCTGCACGAAGTCATCGGTTGAGGGCATGGGGGCGACGGTATCAGCCGGCACCCCAGCGGCCGGTGCCGCCCCCAGCCACGGCTTCGGGCTCAGTCACCGAGGTCGGGTTTCCAGGCTGCTCCGTTGATGTGGCCGCCGCCGTCGACGAACAGCGTGTTGCCGGTCATGTACCGGCTGGCGTCCGAGGCCAGGAACACCACCACAGGGGCTATGTCGAGATCAGGATCGCCGATGCGGCCCATCGGGTTGGAGGCGTCGGCCGCCGCCAGCAGCTCGGGATGCGCGCCCATCACCCGGTGGAAGCTCGCCGACTTGGCCGCCGGGCACACGATGTTGGCCGTGATGCCCCAGCCGGCCCATTCGCGGGCCGCGGTGCGGGTGGCGGCCCGCAGCGCCTCCTTGGCCGAGTTGTACTCCACCGTGCCCATGTGGGCATTGACCCCGTTGAGCGAGCACATGTTGATCACCCGGCCCCAGCCGCTGGACTTCATGATCGGCAGCGCCGCGGCCATGGCCCAGAAGGGGCCGTAGAAGCCCACCG
Source organism: Candidatus Aldehydirespirator sp. (assembly GCA_965220645.1). GTDB lineage: Bacteria > Actinomycetota > Acidimicrobiia > Acidimicrobiales > Aldehydirespiratoraceae > Aldehydirespirator. The sequence goes on from OZ244836.1 coordinate 1,333,831, forward strand.
CCAGGGCTCGGGCCATCCCGGCCTCGGACTTGTGCTCCACCCGGCTCACCTCGCCACCGGCCCAGGCGTTGTTGACCAGGATGTCCACCGACCCCCAGCGCTGGGCCGCGTGGGCCACCATCGCCTCGACCGCGGCTCGCTCGCCCACATCGGTGGGCAGGAACTCACAGGCGTTGCCGAACTCGGCGGCCGCGTCCTCGCCCAGATGCTCGTCTATCTCGGCCACAAGCACGCGGGCGCCCTCGGCCACGAAGGCCCGGGCCACGGCCCGCCCGATGCCCTCGCCCGCTCCGGTGACTATCGCCGTCTTGCCCTGAAGCTGTCCCATTTGTTGCCCTCCTGTCGCGCGCCACCGATCCATTCTCTCTTACAGCGTCACAGCTGGGTGTGTTGCGGCGGCACAAAGCCGCGGTCCTGCCGAGGGTCGCGTCACCGGCCGAAGATGCGGACCAATCTCCATTGCGGGGGCTTGCCGTGGGAGTGGTAGACAACCGCCGGCACAACACATTCGAGCCGAAGGGAGTCCGGTGGCGGACCTGCAAGAGAGGGCCCAGCGCATCGCGGCCAAGCGCAGCTCCATGTGGGTCTACCGTTTCGTGAGGCGCACCATCATGGTGGTGCTGTACCCGTATTTCCGGGTGCGCCGCCGCGGCGGGGAACACCTCGACATCGAGGGGCCGGTGATCTTGGCCCCAGTGCATCGCTCCAATCTCGACGCCCTGCTGCTGGCTGGGCTGGGTCATCGGCGCCTGCGGCCCCTGTCCAAGGAGTCGCTGTTCCACAACCGGCTCTTCGGGGACTTCCTGTCGGCGCTGGGCGCGTTCCCCGTGCGACGGGGCGTGGCCGACCGGGAGGCCATCCGGGAGGCGATCAAGATGCTTGAGGCGGGTGAGGAGATACTGGTGTTCCCCGAGGGCACCCGCCAGACCGGGCCGACAGTGGTAAGCGTGTTCGACGGCATGAGCTACCTGGCGTCGCGCACCGGCGCGGCCATCGTCCCCGTCGGGATCGCGGGCACCGAGGAGGCCATGGGCGCAGGGACGCGTCTGCCCCGCCGCACCAGGGTGGCCATGGTGGCCGGTCCGCCCATCCGCCCGCCCGAGGGCCGCATGACCCGCCCGCAGATGACCCGCTTCTCCGAGATGGTGCGCGAGCGCCTCCAGGATGTCTTCGACGAGGCCCAGGAGCTGGCGGGCTGAACTAACGGCTGAACGGGCCAAGACGGGGCGCCGGTAGCCTCGGTATACATGGCTGAGAAGATCACTTTGGGCTCCGACGGAGCCCTCCGCGTGCCCGACGAGCCGATCATCCCCTTCGTGGAGGGCGACGGGATCGGCATCGACATCTGGCCCGCGGCTAAGTCCGTGCTAGACGCAGCGGCGGCCAAGCACGGCCGCCGCATTGCCTGGCTCGAGGTGCTGGCCGGCGAGAAGGCCTACAACGAGACCGGGGACTGGCTCCCGGCCGACACCATCACAGCATTCGACGAGCATCTCATCGGCATCAAGGGGCCGCTGACCACGCCGGTGGGCGGTGGCTTCCGCAGCCTCAACGTGGCCATCCGCCAGATCATGGACCTGTACGTCTGCCTGCGCCCGGTGCGGTGGTTCCAGGGCGTTCCCTCGCCGGTGCGCGAGCCCCAGCTGGTCGACATGGTGATCTTCCGGGAGAACACCGAGGACATCTACGCCGGCCTGGAGGTGCCGTCGGGCTCGCCCGAAGCGGCCCGGCTCATCGAACTGCTGCACGACGCCTTCGGCTGGGAGATCAGGGCCGACGCCGGGGTGGGCATCAAGCCGGTGTCGAAGTTCGGGTCCCAGCGCCTCCAGCGGGCCGCCCTCAACTACGCGGTGCGCAGGGGCCGCAAGCGGGTCCACTGGGTGCACAAGGGCAACATCATGAAGTTCACCGAGGGAGCCTTCCGAGGCTGGGGCTACGAGTTGGTGCGCGAGGAGTTCGCGGACGTGGCGGTGGCCTGGGAGGACTGCGGCGGCGACGCGGGCGACAAGATCCTGGTACAGGACACCATCGCCGACATCGCCTTGCAGCAGGTGCTCACCCGCCCGGCCTCCTTCGATGTGATCGCCACCATGAACCTCAACGGCGACTACATCTCCGACGCGCTGGCCGCCCAAGTGGGCGGCATCGGCATCGCCCCGGGAGCCAACATCAACTACGTCACCGGCCACGGCGTGTTCGAAGCCACCCACGGCACCGCCCCCCGCTACGCCGGCCAGGACAAGGTCAACCCCTCGTCGGTGCTGCTCTCGGGGGCGCTCATGTTCGAGCACCTCGGCTGGCAGGAGGCTGCCGACGACATCGTCGCCGCGGTGGAGGCCACCATCAGCGACGGCATCGTCACCTATGACTTCGCCCGGCTGACCGAGGGCGCCACCGAGGTGAAGTGCTCGGAGTTCGCGGCGGCCATCGTCGAGCGCCTCTAACGGTCGACGCTCCACCGTGAGGACTCGCCGCGACAGTGTCGCCCGGCGCGGGTTCCGGCTGATAATGCGGTCGGTGCGGGCCCATCCCGGCCCGCACGCGCTGGCCATGGTGGGCGCGCTCGGCTTCGTCGCCGCCACCGTGGGCAGCGCCTGGCTGCTGGGCTGGATCACCGACAACGTGATCATCGCCGACGCCGCCGACCGGACGGGGCCGGCCGTGGCGGCCGCCGCGGTGATCGCAGTGGCGGTCGCCAGCGGGGTGTCGGTTCTGCTGCGCCGCTGGTACCTGGCCATGGCCGAGCTGCGAACGCAGCGGGACTGGCGCCGGACCCTGCTGCACCGCTACCTCGACGTGCCCATGGACTTCCACCGCGAGCGGGCTCCCGGCGAGCTGCTGGCCCACGCCGACTCCGACGTCAACACGGCCACGATGGTGCTCAAACCGCTGGCCTTCGCGGTCAGCGTCCTAGTGCTGGTGGTGGTGACGATGGTGGTGCTGTTCCTCGCCCACCCGCTGCTGGCACTCATCGCGGCCGTGGTCTTCCCGGCCCTCGCGGCGATCAGCCGCATCTACACCCGAAGGGTCGAGGCGCCCTCGGCCGAGGTGCAGCGGCGCGTCGGCGAGGTGTCCACGGTGGCCCACGAGAGCTTCGACGGTGCCGTGGTGGTGAAGACCCTGGGCCGCGAGCAGATGGAGGTGGAGCGGATGCGCGCCGCCTCCGAGCGGCTGCGCGACGAGCGCATCCGGGTGGGCCGCATGCGGGGCACCTTCGAGCCCGCCCTCGACGCCCTGCCCACAGTGGGCGCGATCACCCTTCTGCTGGTGGGGGCCTGGCTGGTGGACCGGGGCGCGGCCACCCCCGGGGACCTGGTGCTGGCCACCACCCTCTTCTCACTGCTGGCTCTGCCTCTGCTGATCGTGGGTTTCTTCCTGGAGGAGATGCCCCGCTCGGTCGTGTCACTGGACCGGGTGGACCTAGTGCTCGACCAGCCTGTCCCGGAAGCAGCTGCGCCGGCCGGCGACGGCCCGATCCTGCCCTCCGGGCCGCTCGGCTTGGAGATCGATGACCTTGCCGTGGGCTACGGCGCCAAGCTCGTGCTCGACGGAGTGACACTGGCGGTGCGGCCCGGCGAGACGGTGGCGCTCGTCGGCGCCACCGGCTCGGGGAAGTCCACCCTGCTGGAGACCGTCGCCGGACTGAACGCCCCGGCGCGGGGTTCGATCCGGTTGTCGGGCGCGGATCTGCACCGAGTCCCCGCCGACGAACTGCACGAGGCGGTGGCGCTGGTGTTCCAGGAGGCCTTCCTGTTCGCCGACTCGGTGACCGAGAATGTGGACCTGCGCTGGGGAGGCACTCGGGCCGACGTGGGCGCCGCGCTGGGCGTGGCGGCTGCGCGTGAGTTCGTGGAAGCTCTCCCCCAGGGTGCAGGAACGGTCGTGGGCGAGCGGGGTGTGACCCTCTCGGGCGGGCAGCGCCAGCGGGTGGCTCTGGCCCGGGCCCTGGTGCGCTCGCCCCGGCTGCTCATGCTCGACGACGCCACCAGCGCAGTCGATCCCGTCGTGGAGGGCGAGATTCTGGCCAACATGCGCAGGCGGCTCGACACGACCCTGCTCGTTGTCGCCCACCGGCTCTCGACCATCGAGTTGGCCGACCGGGTGGCCTTTCTCGCCGGCGGCCGCATCGCCGCCGTCGGCACCCACAACGAGCTGCTGGCCCTCGACGACTACCGGTCGCTGGTGTCGGCCTACGAGCAGGCCGCGGCGTCGTGACCACCTCGGACACGCCCGAGAGTGCACGCCTCGGCGGCGACGTGGACGAGGTGAGGGCGCTGGACGTGCTGCGTCGCGGCCTTGCCGAGAGCGACGAGCTGCGCCGTGGCCTCGGGGTCACCGCCGCGGTGGCCGTGTTTGCCGCCGTGGGCCGCCTGATCGTGCCGATCCTGGTGCAGCTAGTGCTTGACCACGGCGTGCTCGGCGCCGACGGATACCGGCCCGGCGTGGTGTGGGTGTTGTCGCTGAGCGCCGTCGCAGCGGTGCTGGTTGTGGCGGTTGCGAGCCGCGCGGCCTACATCCGGCTGGTGCGCATGGCCGAGTCGGTGCTGCTCGGGCTGAGGGTCCGGGCCTTCGAGCACATCCATCGGCTGAGCTTGTCCTCCCACACGCAGTCGCGCCGCGGGGTCCTCGTGGCCCGGGTCACGAGCGACATCGAGGCGATGGCCATGTTCATGCAGTGGGGCGCCATGTCGTGGATCGTCAACCCGGTGCTGATGGTGGCGACGCTGGGCGTCATGGTGTCCTACAGCTGGCAGCTCACCCTGCTCGTGCTGGCCCTGCAGGTGCCGCTGCTGCCGTTCCTGCGCTGGATACAGCGCCGCCAGATCGCGGCCTACTCCCGGGTGCGCGACCGGGTGGCCGACACCATGGGCCACGCCAGCGAGGCAGTGTCGGCGGCGGAGGTGATCCGGGCCTACGGGTACCGGGGCGCGGTGCGGAGCCGGCTCGACCGGGCCGTCGACCAGCAGTACGAGTGCGAGATGTCAGCCTTCAAGTGGTGGGCGGTGATGATGCCCGTCGTCGAGCTCGTGTCGTCGATCGCGCTGGCCGCAGTCATCGTCACCGGGGTGGTGTGGGACGACGAACTGGGAATCGGCGCAGGCGGGCTGGTTGCCTTCGTGTTCCTGGTGCGCCTGCTCGCAAGGCCGATCTCAGAGATCGGCGAGGTCTTTGACCGCACGCAGACGGCGCTGGCCGCCTGGTCAAAGATCCTGGGCGTGCTCGACATGAGTGTAGACGTGGTCGAGCCTGCGCCTGGTCGGGGAGAGGCGCTGCCGCAGGGCCCGCTGCCGGTGCAGGTGCGGGGCGTCGATTTCGCCTACTCCACCGGAGGCTTGGTTCTGCGCGGGATCGACGCCTCGATCCCGGCCGATGCCAACGTGGCCGTGGTGGGGGAGACCGGCTCGGGCAAGACGACCTTCGCCCGCCTGCTGGCCCGCCTCGCTGACCCTGCAGCCGGCGAGGTCCTGGTCGGCGGGGTGGACCTGCGGCGGGTGGAGCCCGATGCCCGCCGGCGTGGCATCCGAATGGTTCCCCAGGACGGCTTCCTGTTCGCGGCCACGATCGAGGACAACATCCGCTACGGGAGGCCCGGCGCGACGGCTTCCGACGCGGCCGCGGCCATCGACGAGCTGGGGCTGCGGGGCTGGGTGGACGGTCTGCCCGCGGGTATGCAGACCGCGGTGGGCCAGCGGGGCGGCCGCCTGTCGGTCGGCGAGCGCCAGCTGGTGGCGCTGGCTCGGGCCCAGGTCGCCGATCCCGGCTTGCTGATCTTGGACGAGGCGACCTCGGCGGTGGATCCCGAGACCGAGGAGGCGCTGGCCGCGGCCATGGCCCATCTCGCCGTGGGCCGCACCACGGTGTCGGTGGCCCACCGCCTGAGCACCGCCGAGCGTGCCGGTCTGGTCCTGGTGTTCGACGCGGGACGGGTGGTGGAACAGGGCACCCATTCCGAGTTGCTAGCCGCGGGCGGCGTGTACGCCCGGCTGCACCGGTCCTGGGTAGGCAACACGCGCCATACCGCGCTCAGCACCGGCGGCTAGAGGCCGCTAGCAATACACGCACCGGCTACCGTGCCTGCCATGCGTGATCCTGTGAGAGTGGCTGTCACCGGCGCGGCCGGGCAGATCGGCTACAGCCTGCTGTTCCGCATCGCCTCCGGATCGATGCTCGGCCCCGACCAGCCGGTGGTCCTCCAGATGCTGGAGATCCCACCAGCCATGAACGCCCTGCGGGGCGTGGCCATGGAGCTCGACGACTGCGCCTTCGGGCTGCTGGCACAAGTGGTGCTCAGCGACGATCCCGAAGAGGCTTTCGACGGCGCGCAGATCGCTTTGCTGGTGGGCTCGAGGCCCCGCACCAAGGGCATGGAGCGCAAGGACCTGCTGGAGGCCAACGGCGCCATCTTCACCGTGCAGGGCCGAGCCATCGCAGCTCGAGCCGCCGCCGACGTTCGGGTGCTGGTCGTGGGCAATCCGGCCAACACCAACTGCCTGATCGCCATGAACAACGCCACCGGCGTCTCCCGCGAGCGGTTCACGGCCATGACCCGCCTCGACCACAACCGGGCCAAGGCGCAACTCGCGGCCCGGGTGGGCGCCACCGTCGGCGACGTCCGCAGGATGACGATCTGGGGCAACCATTCCGCCACCCAGTACCCCGACCTGTTCCACTGCGAGGTGGGGGGTCGCAACGCCGCCGCGCTCGTAGACGACCAGGATTGGCTCGAAGGCACGTTCATACCCACCGTGCAGCAGCGGGGCGCAGCCATCATCGAGGCTCGGGGCGCATCGTCGGCCGCCTCCGCGGCCAACGCCGCCGTCGACCACGTGCGCGACTGGATGCGGGGTACGCCGCCAGGCGACTGGGTGTCGATGGCGGTCCCTTCCGACGGCAGCTACGGCGTACCCGAGGGGCTGATTTCGTCGTTCCCGGCCACATGCGCCGGCGGCGCCTACCAGATCGTCGGCGGGCTTGAGATCGACGACTTCTCGCGGGCCCGCATCGACGCCTCGGTGGCCGAGCTGGCCGCCGAGCGCGACACCGTGGCCTCGTTGGGCCTGATCTAGGAGGGCGACGCCTCCGTGCCCGAGTTGCCGGAGGTCGCAGCCCACTGCGAGCGGCTGTCGGCCGTGTTCGCGGGGACCCCGCTGGCCCGGTTCGAGCCACTGCACCCGGCGGTGCTCAAGACCTTCGCCCCCAGGCCCGCCGCGGCAGCGAGCAAGGCGCTAACCGGGATCGGCCACCGGGGCAAGTACCTGTTGCTGCAATTCGGAGACGGCCACGGCGCGCCCGGAGACCCGGATTTCACTTTCGTGGTCCATCTCATGCAGGCAGGTCGGCTGCGTATTGACGCCAAGCAGTCCCGCAAGCCCCGCGGCGGCATGGCCCGCTGGACGTTCGTTGACGCCCCGGCGCTGCTGCTCACCGAGGCCGGCACCGAGCGCCGGGCCGGCGTGTGGCTGCTAGACGGCGACCCCGGCGCGGTGGAGCCGCTCGTGCGTCTCGGACCCGACGCTGACAGCATCTCGCGCGACGAACTCTCCCAGTGCCTGGCTGCGGCCAGCGAGCGAGTGCACGGCTTCCTGCGTGACCAGTCTCATCTGGCTGGGATAGGTCGCCTGCTCGCCAACGAGATACTGCACTCGGCCCGGATCTCGCCATTCGCCAACACGTCGCGCCTCGACGGCGAGGCTGTGGCTCGTCTGCACGCAGCCATCACAACGTCCATCGCACGGGGTCTGGCCGCCGAGCGGGAGCTTGAGGACATGGGCCGCTCCGAGGACCGCCCCAATGACGTGCACCACCGGGTGGGCCAGCCGTGCCCGGTGTGCGGCGACACGGTGCGCTCGGTCGAGTACCGCCGCTACCGGGTGGCCTATTGCCCGAGCTGCCAGACAGGCGGCAAGGTGCTGGCCGACAACACCACAAGCCGCTTCCTCAAGTAGACGGTCAAGCCGGCCCGGCCAGGGCCGCTCCGACGGCCGCCAGGGCCGGGCGGGCCGCGAGCAGCAGCCGGGGATCGCCACTGAAGCGCAGCCGTCCCTCGGCGAAGGCGCGTTGGGCGGACTTGCCCTCGATGGCGATCTCCCGGGCGGTATCGCGATCCGACGCCAGCGCCACGATGGCTTCGCCGGGCGCGTCGCCCGAACGCCCTGCCGCGGCCGACACGCGACCGGAGGCGATGCGCACATGCCAGCAGTAGACGGAGCCGTCATCACCCGAAACCTGATACTCCAGCACTAGGTCGATGGCGTCGCCGACGCGGCATTCCGACAGAACCGAGTCGAGCCGGGCCACCCACTCGTCGGAGGGGAATTCAGGCATGTCGCCGGGAAGCGGCTCCGCGGTCACGACAGCGCAGACTACCGCCCCCCGTAGCCTGACCTTGTGTCCCGTCCGAGCACCGGAGATCTGATCGCCGGGGTGTCGGTGGCGCTCGTCGCCATTCCGCAGTCGCTGGCCTACGCCGAGCTGGCCGGGCTTCCGCCGCATTACGGCCTCTACGCGACGGCGCTGCCATCGCTGCTGGCCGCGTTCTTCGTGTCGTCGAGATACCTGCAGACCGGACCGGTGGCCTTGACTGCCCTGCTTACCCTCGGCGCGCTGTCCGGGGTGGCCGAACCCGGCGAGACCGGCTACATCCAGAGCGCGGCACTGCTGGCCCTGCTCGTGGGCATCATGCGGCTACTGCTGGGAGTGGCCCGCATGGGCCGGGTGGCCTACGTGCTCTCGGAGCCGGTCGTCACCGGATTCACCGCAGGAGCCGCGGTGGTGATCATCGCCTCGCAGCTCCCCAAGATCTTCGATGTCGACCCCGACGGGCAGATGCTGGCCGCAGCGGTGCGGGCCCTGGGCCAACCCGACGAATGGCGCTGGTCGGCCATCGCCTTCGCCGTCGCGACGGTGGCCCTGATGATCGGGGGTCGCTACGTGCACCGGCTGTTCCCCGGTGTGCTGGTAGCAGTCATCGCCGGGGTCGTGCTGGCCGGGGCCGGCGGCTACGAGGGTTCGAAGGTGGGAGACCTTGGGGGCGGGTTCATACCGCTGAGCCTGAACTTCGCGTGGTCCAAGGCGCCGAGCCTGCTGCTGCCAGCGGCCGTGATAGCCCTGGTCGGGTTCGCCGAGCCGGCGTCGATCGCCCGCACCTATGCCGCTGCCGACCGCCTGCCGTGGAACGCCAACCGGGAGATGGTCAGCCAGGGCGTCGCCAACCTCGCTTCAGCGGTGTCGGGCGCCTTCCCGGTGGGGGGCTCGTTCTCACGCAGCTCGCTCAACCGTCTGGCCGGCGCCACCAGCGCCTGGTCGGGCGCGATCACCGGAGCCTTCGTGCTGGCCGTGCTGCCGCTGGCGTCACTGCTGGAGAACCTGCCCACCGCGGTGCTCGGCGTGATCGTGATCGTCGTCGTCGTGCGCCTGGTGGACGTGAACGAGATGGCCCGCCTGCCGCGCGGCTCCTTCCCCCAGGCGCTGGTCGGAGCAGGCACAACCATCGCCACCATCGGCTTCGCGCCTCGGGTGGAGCGAGGTGTGCTGTTGGGGATCGGACTGGCCATCGCGGTGCACCTCTACCGTGAGATGCAGGTCACCACACCCGGCGAGCGGAACCATGACACCCTCACCGTGCGGCCCAAGGGCGTGATGTGGTTCGCCACTGTGCCCCAGGTGGAGCGCTCGGTGCGTGAGGAGTTGGCATCCGAGCGCAACCTGACGTCGGTGGTGATCGACCTGTCCGGCGTGGGCAGGCTCGACTATTCCGGGGCGGTGGCGTTGCGCCGCATCATCGAGAGGATGTCGGCCGGAGGGGTGGAGGTCAGCGTGGCCGGGATTCCTCCAAGCGCGTCGGGGGCAGTGCGTTCCGAGTTGGAGCACTACGGGTCTCCCTGACCGATCGTCGCAGCTGGTCGCTTGCTCCTATCCGCTCGGCCCCAAGATCCCGTATTGTGGAGGCGATGACCGAGGCGGCTGGCTCTCTGTCCCACGACGAGCTGGTGGCGGCCATGACCGGCGGCATGGCCCGCTCCGGCCTGCCCACCTTCGCGGGCTCGCCGCGGCTGCGGCCCGACGGCCGGCCCCGCCCGGAATTCCGCGCCGAGCTGCGCCGGATTCCCGACACCGTCAACGCCGTCACCGTGATGGCGACATTGGCTGCGGCCGTCGCCGTGGTTGCGGCGGTCATCGCGATCGATCACTGGCTCGCCACTGCTCTTGCCGTGCCGGTGATGGGAGTTGTGATGCTGCGGATGTTCATCCTGCATCACGAGGCCGCCCACCGGTTGCTGTTCTCCGACCGGGTCGTCAACGACGTGATCGGCGTGCACATCCTCGGCTGGCTGCCCTTCGGCACCGGCACCCACCACTACCGGCGGGGCCACGTCAACCACCACCGCGACGAGTTCGGTCCAAAGGAGCCCGACTTCCTGCTGTACTCCTTCTATCCGGTGCCCCGGGCGTCCATGCGCCGCAAGCTCCTGCGCGACCTGCTCGGCGTGTCCGGCTACCGGATCGTCAAGCCCCGCCTCACGGGCCTGGTGCAGCCCCGCTTCCTGGTGTTGAGCCTGCGGTTCTTCGCCGGCCAGGCTCTGGTGTTCGGCGCATTCTGGGCCGTTGGGCACCCGTGGCTCTACCTAGTGCTGTGGGTGCTGCCCTACTTCACCTACTACCAGGTGGCCAACCGTCTCCGGGCCATCGCCGAGCATGGCGGCATGACACGCACCCCCGACCGCCGCAATACCACCCACCATGTGCGCCAGAGCCTTCCGGCCCGCCTGTTCCTCGTGCCCTACAACGTGGGCTACCACTTGGCGCACCATGTGGACTCCGGCGTTCCGGCCCGCAACCTTCCCCGGCTGCAGCAGGCGCTCGAGGAGGACGGCTACATGCCTGCCGAAGCGATCTGGCCCACCTACCGGTCGCTGTGGCATGCCCTGGTCCGGTCAGATCCGGAGCTGGCTGAACTCTAGATTCCCGCTCTTGTTCGCGGCCGCTCACGGGCCGCTCGGCCTCTAGAAGGAGAAGCCGTCCAGGACCTGCTTCAGGGTGTCGGTGTCGTGCGAGCCGAGCACGACCCTCGAGTTCGTAGCCACGTAGACGATGTCGAGGTTGATGCCGGCGTTGGAAACCATCCGGGCCAGCTCGGCCAGCTCGCCCGGCCTGTCCTTGGCCTGGACCACCACCACCTCGCGCTCGCGGGTGACGGTCGGTCCCTGCGTGTTGGCCAGGGCCCGGTACACAGGCTCGCTGTGAGGCACAAGGATGTGCAGCTCCGCCGTGCTGCCGTTTCCCATGCACGTTGCGGCCGCGATGTTGACGCCTGCGTCGCTGATCGCGGTTGCCACTCTGGCCAGCGCTCCCGGTTTGTTTTCCAACTCGATTACCAGGTCGCTGGCCAGAGTCGACATGAGAGCGGACCCTCCTTGGGTTGTGGGGCCCGATGCGTGCGTCCGGGCGGGTAGGCAACCGACTGTAGAGCACAACCGCGCCGCTGTGAAGCCCGGACTTCGGACCCGGGGAGCGTCCTGTCCACCAACCCCCTCGACCCAGGGACAACGTCCCCGGTTGTCACCACTAGCGTTCGCGGGTGCTCGTCGACGCACACACCCACGTCGTGGCGGCCGATCGGAACGCGTTTCCGCTGTCTCCGGCTGCCCTGCCCGGGGACTGGTACACCGAGTCGCCGTGTTCGGCCGAAGGTCTGCTGGCCGAGATGGACAATGCGGGAGTCGATCGGGCCGTGCTGGTCCAGCCGGTCGGGGCGTACTCCTTCGACAACCGCTACGCGGCGGCAGGCGCCTCGGCTCACCCCGACCGGTTCACAGCCGCTTGCTGCGTCGATCCCTACGGCGAGTCGCCCGCACAGGAACTCCAGCGCTGGCTGGACCACGCCGGTGTCGGTGGCGTTCGGTTCTTCGTGCTGTCGAGGCAGCGATCGTGGTTGAGCGATCCGGACACATTCGGACTGTGGGAGCAGGCCGGCGCATCCGCCGCCCATGTGATCGTGACCGTCTTCGAGAGCCAATTCGACGAGCTCGCCGGCGTGCTGGGACGCTTCGAGGACGTGGCCGTGTCGCTGGATCACTGCGGGTTCTGCGACATTGCCCGGCCCGAGCGCTTGGCCGAACTGGCCCGGTTCGAGAACCTCCACCTAAAGGTGACCACCAACGTGATCGACGCCGCGGTTGCCGCCGCCGGCACGGCCCGACCCTTCGTGAGCCGTCTGACCGGCGCCTTCGGCGCGGAGCGCCTGATGTGGGGCTCCGACTACTGCCAGACCCACGACCGACCTTATGGGGACTTGGTGCGAGCGGGAATCGACGCCTTCGCCGGGCTCGGAGGCGCTCAGCAGGATGCCTGCCTAGGGGGCACGGCTCTGCGGCTCTGGCCCTTCATTGCCCGTCAGCCCGAATAGGTGTGAAGGTCGATCTCGTTCAGGAGGGGCTGACCGGCGACGTAGCGGGCCAGGTTGTCGGCGAAGACCCGGTGCGCCGACTCGAAGAAGCGGGTCGGCTCGGTGGAGCAGTGAGCGGAGATATAGATGTTGGGAGCATCCCAGAGAGGCGAGTCCTGCGGCAGCGGCTCGACCGCGGTCACGTCGAGCGCGGCGGCTCGGAGCTTGCCGGAGCCAAGCGCAGCCGCCAGCGCAGGCTCGTCGACGAGCGAACCCCGGCCCACGTTCACGAACATCGCGCCGTCCCGCATAGCGGCAAAGGCCGAAGAGTCGAACAGCTCGTGGGTCTCGGGCGATTCGGGGACAGCCGCGACGACAATGTCGCAGCGGCCCAGCATGTCGTGGAGCCCGCCGGGGCCGAGAACCTCGTCGGCCAGGTCGCTCGGAGCCGCGCTGCGACGTATGACGATCACTTCCAGGTCGAAGGCGCGGGCTCGGCGGGCCACCGCCTGATTGATGGGTCCGAATCCCACGAGCCCGATGGTGGTGCCCGCTACGTTGTCGCCGAAGACCGGGTGCCATCGTCTTCGTTGCTGGGTTTTGTCCAACCGGCGGGTCTGCTTGAACTCTCCCAGGATGCGGGCGAAGACGAACTCGGCTATCGATGTCGCGTTGGCTCCAGAAGCGTTGGTCAGGCGGATGCCTGCCTCCCGAAGCCCCGCGGAGGTGAGGTGAGCCACACCGGCGGCCAGAGCCTGCACCCAGCGCAGCCGGGGCGCGACCGCGGCGACATCGAAGGGCAGGTCGAGCGCGATGCAGCACTCGATGCGAGCGAACGCGTCCCGCTGGGCCGCGGTGAGCTCGGGGGCCAGATGGCGCACCGCGTCGTAGGGCGGGACTCCCCGGCCTGAGCGAAGCTCCGAGGACTCCTCGTAGGGCTCCACGACGATGTCGATGCGGGGATCGATGGCGGCCAGCTCGGCCAGATGCCGGTCGAAATCGAGGTTCCATTCACCCGGATAGAGGACTCCGACGACCGGCGGACCGGTCATGGGGATCCGGTCAGAAGGCGAAGCGCGGGCTCGACCGCGGTGTCGGCCCGAGCGATGACCGCGGTCTCGGCGATGCCGCCCAGCGGATGGCTCACGGCGACGACTCGCAGGTCGGGCAGACCCAGCGTCTCGGCCACGCCGGCGGCCAGGGATGCGAAGCTGGTAGTGGCCACCAAGACGGTGGGAGTGCCTGCTGTCTCTAGGTTGACGGAGTCGTGGACACTCCACGACGTGCAACTGCCTCAATCGGCCGAGCCGGTTAGGACCACCTCGGCTTCGGCCAGTCTCGCCAGCGTGTCGTCGGACGCGGGCAGGGCTGCGTTCTTGCGCTCCACCAGCCCGACGGTCGCTCCCGTGCGGGCTGCGAGGCGCTCAGCCAGATGTCGAAGCAGCCGGCCCGCATTCGGCTTGGAGTTGTCCAGAATCGCGATCCGCTTGCCGGCCAGCACCGGTTCCGGAGCAGCGAGGGAGGCGGCGGACGGTCCGACCTCTCCCACGGGAGTGTAGATCCTCATCGATTGCCTCCTTCGAGGGTACTCGCAGGTTCCCTCATGGGTCAGACCTCCACGGGCACGGTGGCACTCCGGGTGATCCCCCAGCTCGGGATGACCGAGCTGTGCTTTCCAGGTCCTCCCACCACCATGACCTTGATGTTGCTCGGTCGCTCGGTGACGGCCATCAGCGCGTCGTCATCGAGGGCCTCCTGCCAGGGCGCCCATGCCCGGAGCGCGAGCGCCGCCCGCAGATCACCCACCCGCATCCGTGCCCGCTGATGGAGGTGGGAGGCCACGTGGTCGCGGGTCCATCCCGCGCCCGCACAGGCGGCCGCGTGCTCGGGGCACAGCATCACGAAGAACTCGCCTGAGCTGACCGGTGCGTTGTTGGAGCCCAGCGACGTCATGGCCGAGGCCGCCTTGTCGAGGATGGCGGCGGGGTCGGTCGACTCCATGTCATGGAAGTTGTGGGGCGCCTCGCCGCAGTGGACCGTCACCGCGGAGGGAGCGTCCACGCCGGCACTGGCCGCGTACCCGCCCCACGGCGACTCTGCCAGGTTCTCGCCCACGCAGTAGGTGTACTTGGCCGGACCGCCCTGAGTGGAGGCATCGCCCGCCCCAGGGACGGCTCCGGCAACGTGCAGGAGGATGAGCCTCAGCGCCCGGCCCGTGGCTGCGTTGGCCACATTGCCGGGGCCGAAGGCGCCGAGGCCGGCGTTGTATCCAGCCGTGCGAGCAATCTCACCATGCACGATGAGCAGTGGAGCCACCGGATGCGTGGTGGCGTTGATACCTCGCAGGTTGACCTCAGGACGGGTCATGGCTCGAACCGCGGCCACCAGAACGGGCAGGTGCTCGGGGCGGCAGCCGGCCAGCACTCCGTTGACGGCGATCACTCGGCGGGTGGCCACGCCGGACCGGGGCGGCAGCACTGCGACGGTCTCGTCGGGGTCGCCGCCGCCGGCAAGCATCGCATCCACCCGTTCCGGCGTCGGTGCCACGAGTGGGAGCCCGTCGCCCCAGCCGCGCCCGGCATAGACGTCCCGGACGGCGTCAGGGTCGTCGGAAGGGACTTCGAGCATCTCCGGCAGGTCGGCCATGACTGCTAAGTCTGCTGCCTAACGGGTTCGTTTGCCCCGTGAGGCACCGCGGAGAGGTGTCTGGACCCTGTTGTGCACCCCAAGGTTCACTGCATGAAAAACGATGGTGATGCATGTAGTTATCAGCGCGAGGAGTGACCGGCAGCGCATTAGTCTGCGATCATGAGCACCGAGCGTCGACGGCGCAGGCCGCGGCAGGCCGCGGTTGAGAAGCCGAGCGGTCCGGTCCAGCCGCCGTGGCGGCTGCATGAGCGCCGGTTCGAGCCGACGCCGATGGTGAGCGAGGACGAGCTTGAGGCCATCCACGCCGCTTCGCTGGCGGTGCTGCGCGACATCGGAATGGAGTTCCTGCATCCGACGGCCCAGCGGATGTGGGCCGAGGCCGGGGCCAAGGTCGACGGGGTTCGGGTGCGCTTCGACCCGGAGATGGTCACCGAACTGGTCGCCACCGCGCCCGGCGAGTTCGTGCTGCACGCCCCCGACCCGGCTCGGCACCTCCCGATGGGTGGGCGAAGCGTGGCCTTCTCGTCGGTCGCCAGCCCCCCGAACGTGGCCGACCGGGCCGGCGGCCGCCGCACCGGCAACCGGGAGGACTTCCGGCGGCTGGTGATGCTCGGGGAGGTGCTCAACTCCATCGCCTTCCAAGGCGGCTACCCGGTGGAGCCAGTGGACGTGCACGCATCGGTGCGTCACCTGGTGGCGACCCGCGATCTGCTCACCCTGACGGGCAAGGCCCTCCACGCCTACTCGTTGGGGGCGCAACGCAACCGCGACTGCCTGGAGATGGTGCGCATCGTGCGGGGTGTCAGCGACGACGACCTGGAGGTGGAGCCGTCGATCTTCACCGTGGTGAACTGCAACTCGCCGCTGCGTCTCGACACGCCCATGCTGGAGGGGATCCTCCAGTACTCGGCCCGCAATCAGACGGTGGCGGTCACCCCGTTCACGCTGGCCGGGGCGATGGCGCCGGTGACAGTGGCCGGCGCGGTGGTGCAGCAGAACGCCGAGGCCCTCGCCGGCATGGCCTTCTGCCAGCTGGTGAGGCCGGGCTCGCCGGTGATCTACGGGGGTTTCACCTCCAACGTCGACATGCAGTCGGGCGCCCCCGCCTTCGGCACCCCCGAGTACATGCAGGCGGTGCTGCTCGGGGGCCAGCTCGCTCGCCGGTACGGCGTCCCCTACCGGTCCTCGAACGTCTGCGCGGCCAACGCGGTCGACGCCCAGGCCGCCTACGAGAGCATGTTCTCGCTGTGGGCGGTGGTGATGGGCGGCGCCCACATGGTGATGCACGGGGCGGGGTGGATGGAGGGCGGGCTCCAGGCCTGCTACGAGAAGATGGTCATCGATGCCGACATGATCGGCATGGTGGGGGAATTCCTGCAGCCCTTGGCAACCGACCCGGACTCGCTCGCGGTGGAGGCCATCGCCGAGGTCGGCCCCGGGGGGCACTTCTTCGGCACCGCTCACACCCTTGCCCGCTTCCGCGACGCGTTCTTCAAGCCGATGGTGTCGGACTGGCGCAACTACGAAACGTGGGCCGAGGCCGGCTCGCCCACCGCCCTGGACCACGCCGAACGCCTGGTGGGGGAGCTCCTGGCCGTCTACGAGCCCCCGCGGTTGGCCGATGACGTACGCGCCGAGCTGGACGACTTCACCGACCGGCGCATTGCCGAGGGCGGAGTCAAGACCGACTTCTAGGGCTCGCTGAGCCACACCGTTCGTTCTGTTCGAGGATTCGCGTCGTAGCGGCAGGTTTGCTCGCACAGAGTGTCGGGGGCGGCGGCTGGGGTGGGGCATTGCGCTCCGGGCGGTGACCGTGGTGTACTTCGCGCGGTGAGAACGCTCGATAGCAGCGCCCGCTTCGTCGGTGAAGAGTTCTGGGCGGGGACCCGCCGACCGCTGGAGCAGGCGACCGGCCTCCCGCCCGTCGCCTACACCGGCGACGACTTCTTCGCGGTGGAGCAGCGCCGCCTGTTTGCCCGGTCCTGGGTTGCGGTGGCCTCCGCGGCCGAAGTGGCCGAGCCGGGGCGCCTGCTGGTGCGCTCCGTGGGCGGCACGTCGGTGCTCATAACCGGGGATCGCGACGGCGTGTTGAGGGGCTTCGTCAACTCGTGCCGTCACCGGGGCACCGAACTGGCCTCCGAGGACTGCACGGTCTCGCGGATGATCCGGTGCCCCTACCACCGCTGGGGATACGCCCTCGACGGCTCCCTGGTGGCGTCCCCGCTGTTCGACGAGGTGCCCCGCCCGGACTTCGATCCGGCTGAGCTGTCGCTGCTTCCCGTGCGGGTGGAAGTCTGGGGTTTGGATGTGTTCGTCTGCCTGGACGGGCACACTCCGCCGCTGGCCCAGTGGCTGGGCGACCTGCCCGAGCGCATGGCCGGCTACAGCTTCGAAGGCTGGGCCGTCCACGAGAAGTGCACATTCGACGTGGCCGCCAACTGGAAGCTGATCACCGAGAACTTCCAGGAGTACTACCACCTGGCCTGGGTCCATCCCGAGCTGGCCAAGGTGTCCCGGGTTCGGGACCACTACCGCTATCAGGGGCCGGGCCTGTACTGCGGCCAGACCACCACGCCGGTGTCGAGCGACGAGCGCGACGACTGGCTGGTGCTGCCGCCCGCACCCGGGCTGGACTCATCCGACAGCGTCAGCGGGCGGTTCGTGGCCGTGTTCCCCAACCTGACGCTGGCGGTGCTGCCCGGCCACGCCTTCGTGATCCGTCTCGAACCGCTGTCGTCGGGCACCACCCGAGAGCACTGCACTCTGCTGCTGCCCTCGTCCACGCCGTCGGAGCAGTACGGCGACGCCGCGGCCGAGACGCTCAAGTTCTGGATCGAGGTGAACAACGAGGACATCGACATCTGCGAGCGGGCCCACCGGGGACTGTCGCTCGGCGGGGTGCCGCCCGGGCCGCTGTCGCCGCGCTTCGAGGAGCCCCTGCACCGCTTCCAGAACATGGTGGCCGACTGCCTCACCGCCGATTCGCTCGCCGACGGTTTGAGGATCCCGCCCGGGGACGGCCCCGACGACGGCGCCCTCTTCGGATGCGGGCCGAACCCGGCGCTTCCCGCCATCGACGCCCGCCGGTGGTCGATTCCGGACTGATCGGCGCGAGCCGGCTGGCAGGGAAGGCCTGAAATGAAGACCGGCGCGCAGGTTGTGGTGGTAGGCGGGGGAGTGGTGGGCGCCAGCGTGCTCTACCACCTCACCAAGGCGGGCTGGATCGATGTGGTGCTGGTGGAGCGCACCGAGCTCACCGCCGGCTCCACCTGGCACAGCGCGGGCGGCATGCACACCCTCAACGGCGACCCCAATGTGGCCCGTCTCCAGCGGTACACCATTGAGCTCTACGCCGAGATCGAGCGGATCTCCGGTCAGGACTGCGGCATCCACATGCCCGGCGGCGTCATGCTGGCCGACACGCCCGAGCGGCTCGACTGGCTCAAGATGACCCACGCCCGGGGCCGCTACCTCGGGATGGAGACCGAGCTGGTGTCGGTGGCCGAGGCGGCCGAACTGGTCCCGCTGATCGACACCCAGCACTTCGTGGGCGCCCTGGTCGACGCCCACGAGGGCCACGTCGACCCGGCCGGGGTGACCCATGCCTTCGCCCGGGCGGCCCGGCTCGCGGGCGCCGAGGTGTACCGCAACTGCTGGGCCCGGTCCATCGAGCGCCGCCGCGACGGAGGCTGGCGGGTGCTGCTGTACGACACCGCCAGCGGCGAGGACCTCGGCGCCATCGACTGCGAGCACGTGGTGAACTGCGGGGGCCTGTGGGCCCGCGAGGTGGGCCGCATGGTGGGGCTGGAGCTTCCGGTGCTGGCTATGGAGCACACCTACCTGGTCACCGAGCCGCTTGAGGAGGTGATCGAGCACAACCGGCGGACCGGTTCGCGACTGAGGCACGTGATCGACTTCGGCGGCGAGATCTACATGCGCCAGGAGGGCGAGGGCATGCTGCTGGGCACCTACGAGCAGGCCTGCCTGCCGTGGTCGCCCCGCCAGACGCCGTGGGACTTCTCCATGCGGCTCCTGCCGTCGGACCTGGACCGCATCGCCGACTCGCTGGAGGTCGCCTTCGCTCACTTCCCCGCGCTTGCTGCGGCCGGGATCCAGCGGGTGGTGAACGGGCCGTTCACGTTCGCGCCCGACGGCAACCCGCTGATCGGGCCCGTGCGCGGCCTGCCGGGGTACTGGACGGCGTGCGGGGTGATGGCCGGGCTGTCCCAGTGCGGCGGGGTGGGGCTGTCGGTGGCCAACTGGATCACGGCAGAGGATCCCGGCTTCGACGTGTGGGCCATGGATGTCGCCCGCTTCGGGGACCACGCCACGCTCGCCTACACCAACACCAAGGTGAAGGAGAACTACGCGCGGCGGTTCCGGATCACGTTTCCCAACGAGTTCCTGCCCGAGGGGCGGGGCGTGCAGACGTCGCCCATACACGACCGGTTGGCCGATTCCAACGCGGTGTGGGGCGACGCCTTCGGGCTGGAGTCGGCGCTGTGGTTCCAGGACCCCGGTCTGGAGCCCGTCGAGGAGGTCACGTTCGGCCGGTCCAATGCCTGGGACCGGGTGCGGGCCGAGACGCTGGCCGTGCGGGCCGCAGTGGGCATGATGGAGACCACCGGCTTCGCCAAGTTCCTGGTGCAGGGACCGAGGGCCAGGGCGTGGCTCGACCGGCTGCTGGCAGGGCGGATACCGGTACCGGGCCGGATGGCGCTGACGCCGATGACCAACCCGGCGGGGAACCTGGCCGGCGACCTGACAGTGGCGTGCCTGCCGGCCGCGCTTGGCCGGGCCGAGGGACCGGCGGGCACGGTGGTGGGCGGAGTCACCGGCAACGTGCGGGTTGGCGAGCAGTTCGTGTTGTTCGGGTCCGGAATCGCCGAGCGCTACTACGAGCGCTGGTTCGACGACTGGCTGCCGGAGGACGGCTCGGTGAGCTACCAGACCCTGGGGGCTGAGATGTGCGGTCTGGCCATCGCCGGACCTGCCTCGCGGGCGCTGCTGGCAGAAGTCACCGACGCCGACGTGTCCGCTCACGGGATGCGGTTCATGGCTTTCGCAGAGCTGGACTTGGGGTTGGCTCCGGTGTGGTGCGGACGGATCAGCTTCACCGGTGATCTGGGCTACGAGCTGTGGATGCCGGCCCGCTACCAGCGCTACGTGTTCGACCTGCTGCGAGAGGCGGGTACCGCGCACGGGCTGGAGTTGTTCGGGCTGCACGCGCTGAACTCGCTGCGCCTGGAGAAGGGCTTCGGGTCCTGGGTTCGCGAGTTCCGGCCCGACTACGACCCGTTCGAAGCCGGTCTGGGCCGCTTCGTGCGCATGGAGAAGGACTTCGTGGGGCGCGATGCGTTGGCCGCCAAGCACGGCGAAGGTGGCCCGCCGGGTGAGGTGGCTGCGACCGGCTTGCGTCTGTGCACCTGGACGGTCGAGACCGAGCCGGGCCGAGCCGGTTTCGACGTGATCGGCGACGAGCCCGTGTGGCATGACGGCGAGGTGGTGGGCTGGGTCACCTCCGGCGGCTACGCCCACCACAGCGAGGTGTCGGTGGCCATGGGCTACGTCCCCGCCGAGCTGGCCGACTCCCCCGGCCGCTTCGAGATGGAGATAGTCGGCACCCGCCGCCCCGCCAAGCCGGTGGACGGCTGCCTCTGGGACCCCGAAGGCAACCGCATGAGGGGCTGAATCACACAATTTCATGCAATTGAGTTGTCCTCTGAAATTGCACGAGCTACGGTCGTGTCGTGGACATCAACACGGTCTCGCAGATTGTGACAGTCGTGCTGGCCGTGCTTGCCATCATCTGGCACCAGCAGCGATCTACCGACAAGCTGCGTGACAGATTGGATGCATCCGACCAGGAGCACCGAGTTGGTTTGGGCGAGGTGAAGGAGCGACTGGCCCGGATCGAGGGCTTCCTCGGGATAGGCATGCCAAAGGCCGCGAGGCCGGAAGCTCCTGGAGCGGCCTGGGTGTCCGACCGGCCCGAGCCGGACTAGGACTAGCCATGGATCTCAACACGGTCACGCAGTTGGTGACGGCAGCGTTGGCCGTGCTTGCCGTCATCTGGCACCACCAGCGCACCACCAGCAAGCTGCGTAACCGTCTAGTCAACGTGGAGCACCGGTTAGCTCGGATGGAAGGCTTCTTGGGAATCGGCATGCCTGCCGCGGCAGCCGCAAAGGCACCCGGGGCGGACCTGGCCCGCAAGCGTCCCGAAGACTCCGAGGAGGCCTGAACACCTGACGCCGACCGCGGCCATGTAGCAGCGGTAGTGACGTACCCGCGGGGTACGGTCTGACATGTGAGCGAAGCGGGCGGCGGGGACCTGTTCATCGTCGACAACAGCGTCTCGGGCTGGACAGGGCTGGAGTACCTGAGCCAGTGGACCGACCTGGCCCGATCATTCGACATCGCCACCGGGTTCTTTGAGATCGGGGCACTGCTAGCGCTTGACGGCAAGTGGCAGCAGCTGGAGAAGATCCGCCTGTTGATGGGCGACGAGGTGTCGTTGCAGACCCATAAGGCGTTCAAGCAGGCGCTGAGCCAACGGGTAGGCCGCCTTGATGACAGTCTGGAGCACGAGAAGAGCCCGAACCCGTTCTTGGAGGGTGTCGAGGCCGTGGTCGAGGCCATTGCTACGGGCCGGATCGAGTGCCGGGTGTACCGGCGCGGCAAGTTCCACGCCAAGGCCTACATCACCCACGCCAAGTTCGATGTGGTGGGCGCGCAGGCGCTGGTGGGATCGAGCAACTTCACCAAGCCGGGGCTGACCCGCAATGTGGAGTTGAACATCCAGGTCCAGAGCGGCCGCGAGGTCGCCCAACTCCAGGACTGGTTCGAAACGCATTGGGACGCGGCGGAGGACGTCACCGCCGACATGCTGAGTACCATCACCCGCCACACCGCCGAGTTCAAGCCGTTCGACGTGTACGCCAGGGCGTTGCACGAATTCTTCCGGGGCCGGGAGCTCACGGCGGGGGAGTGGGACGAGTCGCAGTCGCGCATGTTCGGTCAACTCGACCGCTATCAGCAGGAGGCGTACTGGTCTCTGATGAAGATCTCCCGCCAGCACAGCGGGGCGTTCCTGTGCGACGGGGTGGGCCTCGGCAAGACGTTCGTGGGGCTGATGCTGATCGAGCGGCTGGTCCTGCACGAGAACAAGCGGGTGGTGCTGTTCGCTCCGAAGGCAGCCCGCGAGGGCGTCTGGGAGCCGCATCTGCGCCGGTGGCTGCCTCACATTGGTGGCGTCGGCGGGGGCGCGGACTTCTCCAGCCTCAGCGTGTTCAGCCACACCGACCTCGGCCGGGGCAACGACTTTCCGGAGCGGTTCCGGCGCATCACCGATCTGGCCGACGCGGTGATCGTCGATGAGGTCCACCATTTCCGCAACCGCGGCAGCCGAGGCGACGACACTCCCGACGGCGGACGCGGCCTCGGTGGCAGGACCGGAACCGACGACGACGGGCAGGACCGCCGCTCGCGCTACTGGCGCCTGTTCGACATGCTGGACGGCTCGGTCCGGCCCAAGCTGATGTTCCTGCTCACCGCCACCCCGGTCAACAACCGTCTGGCCGACTTCCGGCACATGGCCGAACTGTTCACCCGAGGCGACGAGGCCTTCTTCGCCCGCAGCCTTGGCGTGAACAATCTCTCGGGCCATTTCAACGTGATGGAGCGAGCCCTTCAGAGCGCCCTCGCCCGTGGCGACGGGGCAGCGCCCGACGCCGTCGGTTCAGCCTTCGCGGAGGGGATGACTCCCGAGGCCCAGGAGGCGCTCGCAACGGACGAGGTGTTCAAGGCTCTGGTCGTGCAGCGCAGCCGGTCCTATGCCAAGGCCAGCCAGATCCAGCAGCGCGGCGAGTCGACCGCGTTCCCCGAGCGCAAGCCGCCCCAGGTGGCCGAGTACTCGATCCGCTCGTCGTACCGGGAAGTGCTCGACATGTTCGACAGGGCTTTCCGGCGCCAGCAGCCCCTGTTCTCGCTGTCCATCTACTACCCGCTGGCCTACTACGTCGGCCCCGACGACATCAATCCCGTGGAGGAGAACCGCCAGCGCCAGGTGGTGGGCCTGATCCGCACGATGTTCCTCAAGCGCTTCGAGAGCTCGGTGTACGCCTTCGAGAAGTCGCTGGACCGGCTGATGCGCAAGCTGCTGGCCTTCGTGGAGGTCCACAGCGAGCCCGGCGCTGAGAGGGACTGCTTCGACGCCTGGATGCGTCAACACGCGGCCGTGCTCGGTTTCAGTCCCGAGGTCCAGCTCGGCCTCGATCTCGACGGCACCGGCGAAGCGGACGAGGACGACGAAGAGGAGGACGTGATCCCGCCCGAGCTGTTGGAAGCGGTCACCGAGCTGTCCCGTAGCGACTACGACGTGGTGGCCATACTCGACAAGACGTTCGAGGACCTCGACGAGATCGCCCGCTTCCTCGACGCCGCCAGCCGGCTGACCCCGGAGCAGGACGACAAGGTGCGCAAACTGGTCCGGCTGTTGCACACCAAGGACCTGGCTGGTCGCAAGGTGTTGGTGTTCACTGAATTTGCCGACACCGCCCGTTATGTGGAGTCGCACCTACGCGCCGCCGGCGTCGACGGCCTTGTGCGCATTGACAGCGGCTCCAAGGTGGACCGTGCCGAGGTGATCCGCCGGTTCTCGCCCTACTACAACGCCAGCAGCACAGCGGAACTCGCCGCCGGAGGCCTCGACGAGATCCGGGTGCTGGTTTCCACCGACGTGCTGTCGGAGGGGCTCAACCTCCAGGACGCCACCAGGCTCGTCAACTACGACCTTC
Source organism: Candidatus Aldehydirespirator sp. (assembly GCA_965220645.1). Taxonomy (GTDB): domain Bacteria; phylum Actinomycetota; class Acidimicrobiia; order Acidimicrobiales; family Aldehydirespiratoraceae; genus Aldehydirespirator. The sequence continues at coordinate 1,357,663 of OZ244836.1, forward strand.
ACTGGAACCCGGTGCGGCTCATGCAGCGCATCGGTCGTGTGGACCGTCGCATGAGCCCCGACGTGGAGCAGCGCCTGGCCGTCGACCATCCCGAGACGGCGGCAGAACGCGGCACTGTGCGGTTCTGGAACTTCCTGCCCCCCGACGAGCTCGAGAGGATCCTCGAGCTGTATGAGAAGGTCGCGGGAAAGACGCTGCTGATCTCCCATACTCTCGGCATCGAGGGCCGCAAGCTGCTGCGCCCCGACGACGCCTACGACCCGCTGCGCGAGTTCAACGCCAGCTACGAGGGCACCAGGACTGCCGCCGAGGAGATGCACCTGGAGTACCAGGCCCTGCTCCAGCGCCACCCCGACCTGGCCGAGCGCCTGGACGCCTTGCCCGGCTCGGTGTTCTCGGGCCGCCGCAAGCTCGCCAAGGGTGTCCGCGGCGTGTTCTTCTGCTACTCCCTCCCTGCTCTCGACGCGCAGAGCGGCGCGTTCACGCTGGAGGCCGGCCCCACCCGCTGGTACCTCTACGGCATTGGCGAAGACTCGATCGTTGAGTCGCCCGGTGACATCGTTGAGAGCATCCGCTCGAAGCCCAACACCCCCCGGCGCTGCACCACTGAGCGCGCCACCCTCAAGCAGGTGCGCGACAAGGTTCTGCGCCATGTGCGCGATTCGTACCTCAAGCGGGTCAACGCCCCCATGGACGCGCCCGAGCCGAAGCTGCGCTGCTGGATGGAGCTGAACTGATGGCCTCCAGCGTGCCCGCGGACTACGCCGAGACGATGCGCGGCATCCGCACCTTCGCGCAGGTCTTCCAGTACTTGGTGGACGTCCAGGGCTGGCCCCTGGAACTGCCTGATCTGGAAGACGACGATCTCACTGCCGTCACCTACGACTGGGATCCGGCCGAGTTGGGCATACCTGCGGAGCGCCTCAAGGACTTCAAGCGGCTGCAGCAGATGCGTCCCCTGACCGTGAACCAGCCCTGGGGCGTGTTCTTTCTGGAGTTCAGCGGGCCGAGGCTGCGGTACACGCCGATCCGCCGCCTGCTACGGGCTCTGGTCACCAAGAAGCGGACTGCTGCGGACGCCAGCAGACCGACTTGGGCGCTCGACGACCTGCTGTTCGTGGTGATCACCGGAACCGGCGACGAGGTTGAGATACACCTGCTGGCCTTCCACGGCAGCGATCCGCAAACGGCGGAGTTCCGGTCGCTGGCGTGGCGGCCGGCGCATGCCCCGCCGCGTCATCTCAAGCGGCTCAGCGAGGAACTACTGCCCAATCTGGTCTGGCCCGCCGACGACAGCGACATCGAGTCGTGGCGTAAAGCCTGGTGGGAGGCGTTCAAGCTGCCGGTCGGCCAGACGATCAAGGACTCGACCCGCCTGGCCGACCGCATGGCCCGAACCGCCCGCGACCTGCGCACCCAGATACGCGAAACGCTGGGGGCCGAGAACGGGTCAGGGCCGTTCTCCTCGCTGATGGAGCAGATCCGTACCCAACTCGTCAGTGATGTCAACGCCGACAGCTTCGCCGACATGTGCGCTCAGACGCTGGTGTACGGGATGCTCAGCAGCCGGGTGACCAATCCGGAGGACTTCGGGTCGTCGCCGATCTTCTCAACGGTGCCGGTGGCCAACCCGTTCTTGGAGGCGCTCTTCGAGCAGGTCCACGACGAGGCTGTGTCGCTCGATCTGCCTGGCAGCGACCTGCCTCAGCTCGTCGCCGATCTGCGTGAGACCAACGTCGAGGCCATCCTCGACCAGATCGACTCCACCATCAAGGGTGGCGACCCCGTCATCCACTTCTACGAGGAATTCCTCAAGCAGTACGACCGCAAGAGTGCGAGCCGACGCCGGCGCGTTCTACACGCCACAACCCGCCGTCGAGTTCATCGTGAGCGCCGTTGACGAGGTGCTACGGAGCCGATTCGGTTTACAGATGGGTATAGCCGACGCCGCGTCGTGGCAAGAGGTCGCCGCGAGCAACGGCTTCGAGGTGCCCGAGGGCGTCGATCCCGACAAGCCGTTCGTGTCGATGGTCGACCCGGCCACCGGCACCGGCACGTTCCTGGTGGAGTGGCTGCGCCGGGCCCGCAAGTCGTTCCTGGACTCCGGCGCTCCCGGCGAATGGCCCGAGCACCTGCGAGACCGCCTGCTGCCGTCCATGCACGCCTTCGAGCTGATGCTCGCCCCCTACGCCATCGCCCACCTCAAGGTCGCCCTAGAACTGCACACCGTCGGGGCGGGCGACGGCGCCATGCAGATCCTCCTCACCGACACGCTGGAACACGCAGCCCGCCAAGGCTGGTTCGCCACCATCAGCGACCCCGTCGCCGATGAGGGCGAAAGGGCGGCCAAGCTGAAGGAGTCGCAACGCTTCACGGTAGTGGTCGGCAACCCGCCCTATGACCGCGAACAACGCGCCGTCGGGACTGCTGGTAGACGTAAGGGTGGCGTAGTCCGCTACGGAGCCGAGAGCATCGCCCCGCTGCTCAACGCGGTGACCAAGCCGATGAAGGAGGCAGGACTCGGCCGCCACCTCAAGAACGTCTACAACGACTACGTCTACTTCTGGCGCTGGGCTATCTGGCAGGCCACCGAACTGCGGCCTGGCCCAGGTGTGGTCGCCTTCATCGCTGCGTCTTCCTACCTGGACGGCGTTTCCATGGGTGGAGTCCGAGACTTGCTCCGGGCCGCCTTCGATGAGCTGTGGATCGTCGATCTCGGGGGAGATGGACGCGGCGTGCGCAATGTCACGGACGAGAACATCTTTGACATCCAGACACCCGTCGCCATTGCCGTGGGCGTACGCACGGGGCGAGAGCCCGGCGAACGCTGCAAGGTTCGATATCTCAGGATCACCGGCACCCGCCCCGAGAAGCTCGTCCGCCTGCACCAGATCAGCCTTTCCGACGCAACCGAGATGGTTCCCGGCAACCGCCTTGACCGCATGACGCCCCGAAAGGAGCGCGAGTACAACAACTGGCCTGAGATCACCGACCTGTTCCCGTGGATCCATTCGGGCTGCCAGATGAAGAGGACATGGCCGATAGGGGAGTCACAGGCACTGCTGAGTCATCGTTGGAGAGCACTTCTCCATGAGGTTCCCCGTAACCGGGGGTCGATGCTCAAAGAGACCCGGGATCGGAGCGCCGCGAGCAACCCGCTTCCGATACTGACGCTCGGATCTCGGCTGCGGCCGCTCAAGGAGCTCGATCGTGGCGAGCCACCCGAGGGCATCGAGCGATACGGATATAGGAGTCTCGACCGCCAGTGGGTCATTGCTGACCACAGGGTCGGCGACTATCCACGCCCTGACCTTTGGCGGGTTCACGGTCCTCAACAGGTGTTCCTCACCTCGCTGACATCGACCAGGTTGGGGCAGGGGCCATCGCTCATTGCGACGCCCTACGTGCCCGATCTCGACCACTTCCGGGGTTCCTACGGCGCCAAGAACGTCATGCCGCTTTACCGAGACCAGAAGGGAAGAGAGTCCAATGTCCCAGACGGCCTACTAGTCGCTCTCAGCGACGGGCTCGGTATCGAGGCCGCTGCTGAGGACCTCTTGGCCTACGCGTACGCCGTAGGCGGGACGAGCGCCTTCCACAGCCGCTACAACGAAGCACTGGCCGAAGCGGCAGGCCCGATCCGCATTCCGATTACCGCCGACCCCGACCTATTCCAGCAGGCGGTAGAGCTGGGCCGCGACCTCCTGTGGCGGCACACCTGGGGCGAGCGTTTTGCTCCCGCGGGCCAGTCAAGCCTCCCCGCGGGACAAGCCAAGGCAGTCCGCCCAGTAGAAGGCATGCCCGAGGCCCACGCATATGACCCCGAGTCCCAGACCCTCACAGTCGGCACAGGCGCCGTCAGCCCTGTCAGCGAGGAGGCATGGAACTTCGAAGTCTCCGGCCTCAGAGTCCTCCGCTCCTGGCTCGCCTACCGAATGAAGACCCGCAAGGGCCGCAAGTCCAGCCCCCTGGACGACATCCGCCCCACCCGCTGGACCCAGACCAACGAGCTCCTGCTCCTCCTGTCCATCATCGAGCACACCATCGAGGTCACCCCCAAAGCCGCCGACCTCCTAGCCCAAATCGTCAAAGGCCCCCTGATCCCAGCCAAAGACCTACCAACCCCCACCCCCGCCAACCGCAAACCCCCTAAACGAATTCATAAGAGCTGAGACAGCGACTATCCCAATGTTAGGAGTTATCGTTCACTTCGATGCCAGCTTGCATGGCCCAGGTTCTGATAACGGAGCGGTACTTGCGGTCAAAATGGCGAATGTCTAGCGCGCCTTCTGGTGTAATCTGTAAGGGTTGAGCTAGCCGGCGCTTCCCCCCGTTGACCGGTCAGGTGGTTAAGGCGGGCTGGTTGCCCGCGGTGTGACGGTAGTGGTGTTCGTAGTCGTCGGGGGTCTGGTTGCCCAAGCTGGTGTGGAGCCGGTGGGTGTTGTAGCCGATCAGCCATTCGAAGATCGACCGGCGCGCTGCGGCGCGGTCGGGGTAGCTGTGGCGGTGGACGAGCTCTCGTTTGAGCGTCGAGAAGAACGCCTCGGCCACGGCATTGTCTGCTGAGGACCCGACCCGGCCGGCTGACTGGTTCATGCCCCATGACCTCACGCTGTTCTTGAACGCCTTGGCCTGGTAGTTGCTGCCGCGATCGGAATGGAACACGATGCCTGCGGTGCGGCCCCCGCGGGCCGCGCCGGCCATGTCGAGGGCGTCTTGGGCCAAGCGGGTGTCGATGCGGTCGCTCATCTGGTAGCCGAGCAGCCGGCGGCTGCCCAAGTCGAGCACGACCGCGAGGTACAGCCAGCCCTCGCCGGTGCGGATGTAGGTGATGTCTGACACCCACGCCCGATCGGGGGTCCCCGGAGCGAAGTCCCGTCCCAGCAGGTCCGGGAGTGTCACAGCCGTGCGGGCTGGGATGGTGGTGCGCTTGGGCCGCCGGCGGCGGATCCCCGCTATCTGGTGGACTCTCATGAGCCGCTCGACGCGTTTGCGGTTCACCACACGCCCTGCGGCGCGCAGCTGCGCGGTCACCCTCGGCGACCCATAAGCGCCGCCCGAGCCGGCATGCGCCCGGCGGATCGCCCCGAGGAGGTCCGCCTCGGCGAGATCACGCTCGCTGGGACCCGCGGCGTGCCTGGCGCGCCAGTCATAGAACGCCTGACGGCTCACTCGGGCTGCCTCACAGCACAGCGTGGTCGGGAATCCCTCGGCCCTTCGGGCAGCCACCCACCGGAAACGGGTCACTGTCCCAACTCCCTCACCCAAAAGGCCGTCGCTCGTTTGAGCAACTCACGCTCCTGGCGCAGCCGAAAGTTCTCCCGGCGCAGCTCGGCCAGCTCGGCCCGCTCGCTGGTCGTCACTCCCTCGCGCTCGCCGCGGTCGATGCGCGCCTGGCGCACCCAATTGCCCAGGTTCGTCGCCCCGATCCCCAAACTGCGCGCCACCGACGCAACCGAACGGCCCTCATCGAGCACCAACGACACCGCATCAGCCTTGAACTCAGCCGTGAACGATCTTCGCGACCGGCCCGGCGGCAACACCGGCCCAGCACGCTGCCTTTCCATAGTTGACATGGCTACCTCCTAATCGAGGTGACCGGTCAACAGGGGGAGGCACCGCCCGAATGGCGAGAAGAGATCACTGACGATGTTTCGTGCTAGCGATAACACAGCGTTACCAGGTGTAGAAACGGGTTCAAGGGGAGCGCTACGCATCGCAATAGGTGTTTCTTTGTCTACTCTTCGAGTTCCATAGATTAGTCCATCGCGAGAATGGCGGTATTGATGCAGGACAATCCCGCAGGGAGCGAAGAGTTGCGCCCCGATTGTTATATCTCCGATCGCACCAGCAGATGAAGCATGGCGTGTCAAAACACCTAATCCGTTTATGGCATTGACAACGATCTCTTCATCCCAGATCTTGGTTAACGGCCCATCATCTGATATGTATGACATGTATGGGTAGCCTACCAATAGAAAACCCGACCCATCAAGACATAGCCTCACATGAATGGAATAGACTCTCATGTCGCTATCAATAGTATCTGCGAGTTCAATACTTCTAAAGCCAACAGATGCGCGAGTCACTAGTCGAGGTTGGCATGCGGCAAGATTATGAAGAGCGGGGTTAACCCATTCTTGCCATTGCCTCTCGATCCCTTGTTCGAGATCTAGGTTGCCAGGCAATGTTGGCACAATGCTCAATACGAGCCAAGCGACTGGGTCTGCATGATCGGCGGTCAAGTATAGTTGCATGGCATCTCTATGGATTCCGTGGATTTTCTCTTGAACCGTTGCTGCGTTCGAGAGTCGTCGGTGGTAGAAGTCAGCCACCTCAGGTTCAGACAAGTAACGCTTCGTCGTGCCGGAGCGGACTGGATAGCGTAAGGCATCATCGCCAACAGAGACAGCATGTGGTTTGCGGGTGCTGGGTCCCACGCTAACTAGGTGTACCAGGCCGTTGTCAGCCTCAACCCGATGCGTACTGATCGACAGTGATGGTGATACTCTTGATGCGACTACCCTTTGCAGCCAGCCTTCCATGTCTTCGTCTCTTGGAATGGGTACTATCTTGATTGCAGTGCTTAAGCCATCCTCTTCAATCCCGATAATGATTAAGCCTCCTGATGCATTGGCCATCCCGGCTATATCGTATGCGGCCTCCTTCCTTTGCCCGTCTGTTGACTTGTACGCTTGGCGCTTGAACTCCAGATTCTGATTTTCGGATACTCCGATCAACTGCTCAAGACCATCCCTCGTGATATTCGTAAGCTCGGCTCCGAGGAGGGGCCGCAAAAGAGGTGGTATCCATCCAGGCACTGCCCTCACCTTACCGCCGCCGTCGCAACTCATTGTCGCACGATGCACCCTGGCCCGCGGTCGCATAAATGCGAGGAACTCTGGCTCGGTGCCACGGCGTCTGGATCTCCAAGAGTGTGGTTGTGCTCCGGCTGCGCTTGGTGTCGGCACCAGTGATGGTCGAGGTGGGCATAAGAGGCGCTCAGGGACGCGTGCGGTGGTCGCCTGTGCGCGGGCGATTTGGCCCGGGTGGGCCGGGTAGTCGTGGCGGCTTGTGGGAGGTAGCGTAGAGTAAATGACGGTGGTGTAATTACATCAAAGGGAGGAAAGATGCGCGTTGCGCGCTCTCGTGGTGGCGGCCATCGGCCGATCCTGGCCGAAGTTTCGGGTAATCTGCGGGCTGGCGCGCCTTGGGCGGGAGAGCGTGATCTTCCCGACGTCGTCGCCTGGGCTGACTTCAAGGCGGCCCCCGAGTTGGTGCATCAGCGTATGGTCAGCCGCTTGAAGGAAGGCCGGTGCCCGTCGGTGGTCGCCACGTTTCCGCTGCCGAAGCCCGGCAAGAACGAGGTGCGCAGGATGGCGTGGCTCAACCCCTATGACGATCTCTACCTTCGGATCGTCGTAGGGCGCGCTGCGCTAGCCATCGAGTCGGCGCTCGGTCCTGATGTGTTCAGTTACCGACTTGAGGACGAGCCTCCGGGGTGGTCAGTACAAGATGTCCGGAGGGCCTTCCATCTGCGGCGCGAGCGAGGCGAGGCCCTACTCGCTGACTGGCGGTGCAATGCGATGGCGGTTTCCGACCTGCGGCACTATTACCCGTCCCTTGCGCCGGAAGCCCTCTCAAGAGCCCTCGATCGAGCCGCAGCGCCTATTGGGGCTGTGAGACTGATCGATACCTTCCTTCGCGAACTTAAGGCGATGGGTGCACCTCGGGGCCTACCGGTTGGCCCCGAGGCGTCTGGCTTGCTGGGCAACATAGTGTTGCTGGCGGTCGACGAGGCTGTCGCCGACCGTGTCCTTGGCCATGTCCGGTACATGGACGACAGTTGGTTGTATCTCCGGTCCGAGAGCGAGTGGTCAGAGGTATACGACGTCTACATCGCGTCAGCATCGGCTCTCGGTCTTGAAGTGAACGCTTCAAAGGTCGCGGTTCACCAGAAGGGCAGCGTCGGGGCCGAGAACGCCATACAGCATGGACATATCGCGTATCTGGTTTCGGACCATGCGAGGTACCGCACGCCTGACATGGCCGCTGGCGAGATCCGGTCGCAGCTCGAACAATCAGAACCGGACTGGGCCGTCGTCGGCTTTCATCTGGGATCGCTCAGGCATACCAAGAGTGCTGCCGGGCTTGGCGTCCTTCAGAAGCATCCGCAAATCCTGCAAGAGATGCCACGAAACACTGGAAGGTACTTGGCGACACTGGCTACTGACAAGCAGATGCGGGGAAAGATCGACCACGACTGGCTCATTGAGCAGGCAACAGGCCCACACTCATCCCGCTCGCTCGCAGGCCAACTCCAAGCATGCCGAGCAGCAAGCCAGCTTCGAATGAGCAAAGAGCACGGCAAACGCCTGGAAGAGCTGGCTACTGACAGCAGCCTCATGCAGCACACTCCGCTCCAAGCCTGGGCTGCAAGGGCCTGGGGTTACTCGAGGGCTCACAACCCGGGTCGAGCAGTGGACTATGCATGTCACTATGGAGACTTCTCGGTCAGACGAGCCTTCGCTCTCACAATCCATCCGGACTCATCGACCCCGTCCAAGCGATCATGCTGGAGACGGAAGCTGGGATCTGTGGACGCTGACCTCTTGCCGACACTCGCACGGCTTCATTGACGCACACCCCCCACATGCACGGGACCGGATGTGGGCCTCGACGATCGCTAGACAATCGCTACCCGCGGCCGAAAGGCGGTCGGCCCGGAGCACATCGCATATGCAATCAACCTAGGGGAGGCAAAGCGACGGACAGCCCAACGCTCCCTGGGCTAGGAGCCGGGCCAGCCGGAAGGCTGGTCCGTCCCAGTACCGGAGACCACCTTGGGCAGAGAAGGGCTTCAACAGCGAGGGCGGTCACGACCCGTAACTCACAGTCCGAGATCTTCGTCAACACTTCAGAGAGAAGATCTTGGCAGACTCGGAAGCGTGGAACTCTGGTGGACCGTGCCACGGCGCGTCTGCGGTACGCTTCCGGTGTGGGAGACGAGGAGACGGGCAGCAGGCCTCGGAATGTCCATGTGAGGGGTGGGAGGGCTCCGAAGAATCCGCCTCCACCACCGCGTGTGGTCAACAGGTTGCCGAAGCCTCCAAGGAAGCGCTAGCCGAGGCCGGAAGCCTCAGACGTCGTCGTCTCGCTCGGCTTCGGTCGCAGCAGTCCCGCTGGCCTCCATCGCATCATCATGTAGCCTCTATTGCATGGCCGAGAAGCAAACTCGCCCCAGTGCCGAGCCGAACCTCTCGAAGCGCGGGAGGGCACCTCGGAACGCCCCCCCGGCACCGCCTCCCGTGGACACTCTGCCGCCGCCACCGAGCAGAGGCGGAGATCAGTCGCCCAAGCGGTAGCTCCTAGCCGATGCCTAGCACGCTGGTAGGGCTGCTGGTTGCCGTCTATGTGTTGATCCCCGGCTACTGCTACTACGCGGTGCGCCGACGGACGGTTCCCACGCGCCCGGTCTCCACAGTGATCGAAGGTGCCAACCTGCTCGTCGTAGCGATGGTTGCCAATGCATCGATGCTGGCGCTCTATGGCGCCCTTCAATCGGTGCCGTGGATACGGGGCCACTCTCCGAGCATCGTTCATCTCCTGCGCGATGCGGAGGGATATCTACTCCAAAGCAACGCCAGGCTCGCATGGATCGGAGGATGGTCGGTGGCGCTCCTCGCTGGAGCGTCGGCCCTCGCGGTGGCGTTCGCCCATCGCCTCTGGCCGATAGAGCCCTTCCTGAAGCGGTTCGCTCCAGCGCTGTCCGACGAGTCCGTATGGCACCGCTACTTCTTCATCGGCGCCCCGAAGGACAGCTACGTATATCTCGAGTGCCACCTGAACGACGGAAGCTACGTGGCGGGACCACTCGTCTGGTACAACACAGATCTTGAAGACTCCCCAGACCGTGATCTGGTCATCGGTCAGCCCCTAACACTTCTTGGGCCGGATGGCGAGCCCATCGAGGGCTCTCCTGGTGCTCAGGCAATCCTCTCAGCACGCGAAATCCGCCAGATTCTCGTGACCTATGCCGCTCGGTCAACGATCGACCCTGAAGAGGGCCGCTCAGGCGGGCTGACGCCGGATGCCTCTGAGCCGATTGGGACGGTGAGCGATGGCCCGCGAGTGTCGGAATGAGTCGATAACAGGGCATATAGCGAGCTATTTGGTATCGCCAGTCCTGCATGCTGCGTGGGGTCCGCCTCATGTGCGATCGATTGTCAGCCTGTCCTGCCCAGTCGCCTGACTTCATCGATGAGAGCCTGGACATCGTCGAGCCAGCCGTTGAGTTCCGAGGCGATCGGCGGTAGCTCGTAAGCGTGGTGATGGCAGGCCCCTGAGAGAAGGTGCCATGCGCTTCGGACTCGACGGGCGAGTACGACGCCAGCGTATTCGGGCAGGCACAGTAGCTGAGCGTGTCGGGACGCCGTCTCGACTCCTGGCGCGGTTTGCGTCCAGAACTGGTCAAGGGCGCTCTCCAACGCTTGGCGACCGAGCAAGGCTGCAGCGCGCGGCCATGTGCCCACCAGGCTGGCACGCTGCTCCCGGATTACTGATCGGGCGAGGTCCGCCAGAATCGCCGACTGATGGCGACTGCCGACTGCTGTCATGACGCGGCCAATCTCTGGGCAAGATCCTCGGCGCGGCGGATGAGGTCCCTGAGGTCGGTTCCCTCGTCAGCGCCGGTGTGGGTTGCCCGGTTGCACTCCGACACAGTTGCGCTGGCCCATGGGCCGAACTTGTTGTTGAGCCTGTTCTTGACGTCGCCAGCACGATCCGCATTGCCATAGAGCGCGATTGCGATCCGGGGCATGAGCCGTACCGCGTTGTCCCAAACAGCTTCGCATTCCTTGTGGCTCATCCCTTGGGCAAGCAGCCGTCTTCGACCCGACTCAAGACATGCGGCCTCGATGGCCTTCCGGCAGAAGCCAGGAACGACCCTGCGGCGCACTTCGTCGGGGAGATCGTCGTCGTGCTCCACGGCCCGCGCGTCTCTGATGGCTGCTCGGACCGGATTGAGCGATTGCTTGAGTTCTACCTCGGATCTCGGGCGGCGAGTCACCTCTACGGTGGTTGCGGGGATTTGGTGCTGGTTGATGGCCGCCGGGAGCCGGTTGTCGTGAGTGAACACGACCACCTGGTGCGTCTGGGCCAACTCGCCGAGGACGCTCGCCAACCTCTCAACTCTGACAGGATCCATCGCCTGAACCGGATCGTCGAGCATGACAAACCCGAATGGCGTGTCGTTGGATCGCACCCGTGGGATGAAGAGGCTCAGGGCGAGCGCGTACAACTCGCCCTGGGACATAACACCGAGGGCCGCGCTGCGGTCTCCGTCAACCGTTACATCCATAGTGACGTTCTTGGCACCGAGCCTCACGTCCTCGAGAGTGACGTTCGAGCTGGCAGCGAGTTTGGCCCATACTTCCTTGACCTGCTCGCTGACTGTCTCGAAACGCTCATCGCGAATCTTCTTCTCGCAGTTCTTGAGCCATTGCTCTGCGCTCTTGAGCGGCCTCACCCTCTCGGCCGCCGACTGTCCAGCGCGAGCATCCGGCAGCATCTTGGTAAGCACCTCGGCCATCGGCCTCCAAGTGTCCGCGAGTTGCTGTCTGCGCTCTGCGGCCGCCGATCGAATCGCTTCGGTCGCCTCCACTACCCGTAGGCACACGGAGTCGAGATGCTCCGCTAACTCCGCGTCGGCCTGTGGTGTGCCAATCCAGTCATTCCAGGCTGCCTGCAGATCAGCGAGGTCGATCCCCACATCAACATGGGCAGCCATGCCGACCGCCTCCGGAATCGCACCGATCACGCTGCGGGCCGCGCGCCGGGACTCGTGACGTGCCTCTTGAGCGGCATCGACAGCGTGTGCTTCGGAGCGCAGGTGCCCGATCTCTTGTTGCAGATCTGCGACCCGACCGGCGTGGAGGCCCTCGACCCGTCCGCACACGGGACAGTCGCCGTCGCCGTGCTGCGCGTGAACCTCGACGGCAGCTTGCAGCAGTTCAACAAGCTTCAAGGCGCGATCTGCATCGCTCCCCTGTAGCGCCGCAAGACGGTCAACCGACTCGCGCAAGCCGCTCGCCGCTGCCGCTGCGTGGTCGAGGTCGGGTGCCGCAAGCTGTTCCAGGGCCGCCAACACACGTTCTCGCTCGGCTGACGTGGGCTCGGCGCCAGTTATGAGTTCATCGATCTTGGCGAGGTCCCAACTGCCCGTAAGGGCATCGATGGCAGCGCGGGCTCGGTCGTCGGGGAAGTCCCTGAGTGCGCCGATCGTCGCCTCGACGTGTTGCTTGGACGTCTTGGCTTGGTTCTCAGCCGATTGCCGCGCTTCCCGCAAGTCCGCCAGGGGCGTTCGCAGCGATTCCATCCCGAGCATCGGTGCCAAGGCGTTGTATCGATCGACGGGCTTCCCCTCGATGATCGTGGAGAGCTCCGAATAGGACAAGAACGGGCGGAACGTCTTGAGGGCGGCGCTCCATCCGAGCGAGTCGAGGCTTTCGTGCCCACTGCCGGGAACCGTCACAATGGTCTCGGACGACTCAAGCTCGTCGCTGGCCCAAGTAACGCGCACTGTGCGAGGTTGGCGCTCTCCGTCAACGCGCAGTCCTACCGTTATGACGGAATTGTTCTCTGTGTGCAGGTTGCGCCAGCCGCGCTTCCATTCCAGCGACTTGCCCAACCAGCGAACCGAATTGCCCGTCAACGTCAACTCGGCTGCTTCAGCGATCGAAGACTTGCCCGATCCGTTCCGCCCAGCCACGAGCGTCAGGCCTGGACCTGGATGGAGCCGCAACGTGCAGGTTGGGCCGATGCCTCGGAACCCCGTCACGGCCACCGACTCCAGATAGGCGCGTACGGGCACTGGCCCTGGGCCAGCGGCTCCCGGTTCTGGTCGCTCAAACACGGCGCCATCGATCACATCGCTCAAACGGCCCTCCAGTGCCCCGAGCACGAGAGACTCGCTCTCATCGGTCATCCCGTCGTCGCGGTCAAGACGGTCGAGCACTTCCGATATCAGCGGATCGTCCACGGCTGGGTCTCCCATCGAACTTTTGGCCAAGGTTGACGCTAGCTACGGACTGTGCCACGCAGCGCCTTCGGGCCCCGTGCGCCCGGGATCAACCCCCCGGACATCATGACGGCTCGAAATGTCGACACATGATCAGCAATGTCATAAGTATTCATGTAGTGTTCATGTAATATAATTGCCATTGTTGATTCAGCCGCGTTGAGGGCTCGTCCAATGGAGCAGGAATACGGGGGGTGGCGATGAGTCTCTACATCCACAGCGACGGCGGCTTGGGCTGGCAGTACGCTCGGTCTATGTCCGATCCCGAAGAGTTGGGACCCGTCAGTCTCACTGAGCCGGAGGCTGACATAGCGGCGCGGACAGGAGCGGAGTCGCCGGAGAGTCCTACGGTCGACAGCGTCCGCCTTCTGGCCCAACAACACCCGGAGTTGGACTGGAGCGACCCCGAGGGCGCACTCGAGACGCTCGCCATCCTGAATGACCCAGAGGCGATGGCCGATTTGGAAGAGGCAGAACACGACATAGCGGCCGGCAACTTGCTGCCCTTGGATCGCTATGCCCCTCCTGGCTAGACCAGCACGGCGGGGACTGGATCGACTCTCCGCAGCTGATCGCTCAAGGGCGTTGCAGATCATCGCGTCACTCGACGGCAATCCAACCCTCGGAAGACGACTCCAAGGCAGGTGGAGCGGCAGCCGCTCTGTGCGTTTCGGCCAATTCCGCATCATCCACAGACAGACGGAGGAGGGTGTCGTCGTGGTGCTGCGAGTGGCACCACGGGGGAAGGTCTACCGACCATGACGGGCACCCCGGCTGAGGCCTTCCCACCGAGCGAATACCTGCGTGATGAACTGGGGGAGCGTGGCTGGACCGTCGCCGACCTGGCCGCCGCCATGGGCCAGCCCGTGCGCACCGTGACGGAGATACTCGACAACGAGGCGGCGATCACCACCGAGACGGCGCGGGCACTGTCCGAGGCGCTCGGCACCACGCCCGAGGTGTGGCTGAACCTCCAGGCTGCTTATCGGCGCTACAGGCAACGCACCGCTGAGGTCAGATGAGGCACGACGACTCGCTGGCCACGATCCTGCTTGTCAGTCGCCTGTGCGCCCAAGGCGTTCGGCCCCTCAAGGCGTCGGAGTACTGGAGCTTGCTCGATGACATTGGAGTTGGGCCGGTCCTCGGCGCCGGCCGCGCTAAGGGCGCTGGCCCGGCGAGCGGTGAGGGAGCGCACGCTGTTGAAGTCCTCGGCGTGCTGTTCGGCCAGAGCGAGAACCGGCTCGTCCGGGACTGCGGTCTGCCCGAGGACCTCGCTGACCGCATCGCCGGACTCGTAGAGCGGGCGACCGCGGTGGCCTTCGAGCTTGACCGGCTGGAACAGTCGGGCATGAAAACGCTCACCGTCTTCGATGAGCACTACCCGTACTTGTGGCTTGACCGGCTCGGGACCAAGGCACCGCCGATGCTGCATGCCGCTGGCACCCTCGACCTGCTCGACACCCCCGGACTGGGAGTGGTCGGAAGCCGGGACGTGTCCCAAGTCGGAGGCGAGGTGGCCAAGCAGGTAGCCCGGCTAGCGGCCCGGCGGGGCCTGCCGCTCGTGTCGGGCGGTGCCCGGGGCGTCGACCAACTCGCCATGGACGCGGCCTTCGAGGCAGGCGGTGCTGTCGTCGGGATCCTGGCCGAGTCGCTGTCGCGCAAGCTGAAGCGTTCCGATGTGCGCAAGGCCGTGTACGACGGCAGCACCGTGATGTGCACGCCCTACAGCCCTGACGCCCCGTTCAGCGCCGGCAACGCCATGGGCCGCAACAAGCTCATCTACGCACAGGCTGCGCTCACCGTGGTGGTCGCCAGCGACGACGGAACCGGCGGCACCTGGTCCGGTGCCACCCAGGCTCTCAAGCACGGACACGGGCCGGTCGCGGTGTGGCGAGGCCCTGGCGAAGGCCCCGGCAATGAGCCCCTCGAGCAGCAAGGTGCAGTTGCCGTGGCCAGCGTCGCCGAGATCGAATCGCTCCTCGACGCCCCGGTATCCGAAGCGCCTCCGGCACAGGTGAGCTCTCCCGAACAACAGTCACTCTTCACCACAACGCTGCCCGCGTAGCCGACGGGCCGCGATCACGACTCGCATCAGCGGTGGCGGTCCTCTGACGGTTCAGCGGGTGAAGTAGTCGGGATCCCTAGTGCCGCGATGGGTCGGCCGGAACGAACGGCCTGCGTCCTCTATCGCGTTCGCGATTCGGTGAGCCGCAGTGGCCGTGAGTTCACCATCGGCGACGGCGGTTCGGAGGATGTGGATCGAGTCGATCACCCTCCCCGCGCCAAGCGTGGGGCGCCGTCGAGCGAAGTCGTACGCGTTGTTGTCGTCCGTGGCGAACTGCCCGTTGTGCTTCTCCGCGAAGTAGATGCCTTCAGCCTCGCCGCGGTCGGCCTTCGGTGGCTGTCGGCCTGCGTTCAAACCCACCTGCAAGCGGTACACATCGGTCAACTCGGCGGCGCTCAGCTCGGCTGGCGGGCCGAGCCAAGCTTCGCGCAGGATGTCAGCGCAGTGCGATTCGCCCTCCTGTGCGGCGGACTCGATCTCGGCACGGATTCCTTCGGTCCATCTGGGTTCCGGGCGGTGGCCGTGGCACGTCCGTAGCACATCAATGCGCTCGACGGCCGCGAAGTGGCGAAGCGTGACGGCGTCATGGATCACAGAGCCCATGCGTCGATGGTACGAGCCGATATCAGGCGGCTACGGGATCCTCGTCGAAGCTCTTGATCGCCACGCTGGGCGGATCTTGGGGGGCAGTCGAGTAGTCGCTTTCAATGGCGTGGGTTGCTTCTGGCCCGATCGAGTTGAGTGCCTCAATCACGTCATCGATGTCAACGTCAAGCAGTCGCGCCAAGGGCCCCGCCCCGACTGTTCCATCCAGCGCGCCATGGAGACACCTGGTGGCGAGCAGCGCGGGTGGCCGTCTCTCGGGCCTCGCCCCTCTCGCACCGAGCAGGCTTCGAGCGATCTCTTCGTCTTCGATTTGTTCGATCAGACTGGCCCAACTGATCCCTCGCAGACGATCCCGTCCCTGGGCGTTGATGATCTGCAGGTTGTGGAGTCGGTAGACGAGTGTCTCATAGCTGACGCTGAAGCGCAGGAGCATGCGTGCCAGCGAATCCGCTCCACGACCGTACTCGTCGATGGTCTCCCTGATGTCCGGCTCGGGCATCAGGCACGCGGCTGCGAACGCATTGGCCAGCCGCTCCTCATCGGATCGGGCCCGCAGGTCCCTGTCGATGTTGATCGTTGCCCCGTCGCTGTTGAGGACATGCCCCAACTCGTGAGCCAGAGTGAACAGAGCCCTGGATCTGAGCTGGTCGGTGTTCACGAGGATGAAGGAGAACTCCGAATCAGTTATTGACAGGCCCAACGGCGCTTCTTCGCCCAAGCTCTCGACCATCACGTCCACACATAGGTTGGCCTCAATCGCCGCGGCCAGTTCCGCGAGACGGTCCTCGCCGCTGGCCGCTGGAGCCATACGTTGCTGAGCCCAGTCGGCTAGAGCGTTGGCATGTTGCAACCACCCTGAGCCCTGTGGGGGCGGTTCGCCGGTGCGAGAGGGGGTGGGATGACCGCCCTCGTCGAGCACCTGGTGCAACTCTGCGAGTGCCGTGAGGCGCAGCAGCGAGTCCTGGCTTGCGTTCTTGTCGCCGTTGGTGCGGTGCGCAACCGGGAGCCGCCCCAACAGTGAGTCCGGTTCGAGTATTGCCAGCTGGGACACACCAAGAAACTGCGCGATAGAGCCGAGTTCGTCAGCCTTGACGTTTCGTCGGTCGTGTTCAAGATTGGACACGGCGCTGGCGTCTACCCCCAGCGCGTCCGCGAGATCCGCAGCCTTGAGTCCCGCGGCCTCTCTCAGCCGCCGAATCTGGCGGCCGATGGACACCTCCACGGCGCAAGTATGGGCGAATCTTGTGGAAATCGCAAGTCTTTCTGGGCAAGACGGGTGACTAGGCCGGAATAAGTCGCACGTCCCCATGTGGATAAGGACGGGCGCGGTCACTCCCGGTCCCAGGCCTCCACTGCCGGGTCGAGCGTGTGGTAGTCGGAGGCGTCGTTGGTGAACAGGGCCCGCTCGGTGTGCAGGCCCGTGGGCAAATCCAGGGTGCCGGCGCAGATGGCGATGTGGTCGGTCTGGTCGGGCGGTCCGTCCACCACCTTCCAGAATAGTGATCCGCCGCACTCCCGGCAGAAGCCGTAGGCCACGTTGGGATCGTCGGCAGGGTGATGCCAGGCCAGGGTGGCGTCCGACACGAGGTGGAGGTCCGAGCGCTTGCAGCCCGTCCCCGCCATGTGATGGCCCGTCCAGCGGCGGCAGCGCCAGCAGTGGCAGTTCCACACCTGGCGGATCGGGCCGTGCACCTCGTAGGTCACTCCGCCACAAAGGCAGTGGCCCGAGGGCGGCGACTTCGACTCAAGGGGGGCTGTCTCGCTCACGGCGGTCCCTTCGTAGTTGGAGATCGGCAACGGTAGGGTCGCGATTGTTGCATGGCACGGGGCGAGTCGTCGCACCCCGGCCCGAGCTCGCGAGGTGACCATGGCAGACTACGACGGCCGCTACGACTACGTGATCGTGGGCGGCGGCTCGGCGGGCTGCGCGCTGGCCAACCGGCTCAGCGCCGATCCTGCCACCTCGGTGCTGGTGCTGGAGGCGGGCCGGCGGGACTGGCGCTTCGACGTGTACATCCACATGCCCGCGGCGCTGTCGTTCCCCATCGGCAACCGCTTCTACGACTGGCAGTACACATCCGAGCCCGAGCCCCACATGGGCGGGCGCCGGGTGTACCACGCCCGGGGCAAGGTGCTGGGCGGATCGTCGAGCATCAACGGCATGATCTTCCAGCGGGGAAACCCCCTCGACTACGAGCGCTGGGCCGCCGATCCCGGCATGCAGAACTGGGACTACGCCCACTGCCTGCCCTACTTCAAGCGCATGGAGCAGTGCCTTGCCGGCGACGACACCAGCGGCCCGCCCGGCACTCGCGGCAAAGGCAAGTACCGCGGCCACCAGGGCCCGCTGGTGCTGGAGCGGGGACCGGCCACCAACCCGCTGTTCGAGGCCTTCCTGGAGGCCGCCGAGCAGGCCGGCCACCCCCGGACCGCCGACGTCAACGGCTACCGCCAGGAGGGCTTTGCCGCCTTCGACCGCAACGTACACCGGGGCCGCCGGCTGAGCGCCTCCCAGGCCTACCTGCACCCGGTGCTCAACCGGCCCAACCTCCACCTCATCACCCGGGCCTTCACCACCAAGATCCTCTTCGAGGGCACCCGGGCCACCGGCGTCGAATACGCCAAGGGTGGCCGTAGCCGGACCGTGCTGGCCGGCGAGGTGATCTGCTGCGGCGGGGCCATCAACTCGCCCCAGCTGTTGCAGCTCTCCGGCGTGGGCCCCGCCGGCCTTCTGCGCCGCTACGGCATCGAGGTGGTGGCCGACGTTCCCGCCGTTGGCGCCAACATGCAGGACCATCTCGAGGTGTACATCCAGTTCGCCTGCAGGCAGCCGGTGTCGATGCAGCCGAACCTGGCCAAATGGCGCCGCCCCCTCATCGGACTGCAGTGGCTGGCCCGCCGCGGGCCGGGAGCCACCAACCATTTCGAGGCGGGAGGGTTCGTCCGCAGCAACGACGACGTGCCCTACCCGAATCTCATGTTCCACTTCCTGCCCATCGCCATCCGCTACGACGGCTCGGTGCCGGAGGGCGGCCACGGCTACCAGGTGCACGTCGGGCCCATGTACAGCAACTCGCGAGGAACGGTGGCCATCGTCTCGACCGACCCCCGGACCAAGCCCGCGCTGCGCTTCAACTACCTGTCCACCGACGAGGACCGCCGCGAATGGGCGGAGGCCGTCCGCCACGCCCGCCACATCCTCAACCAGCCCGCCATGGACCCGTTCAACGGCGGAGAGGTGTCGCCCGGACCCGAAGTGAGCAGCGACGAAGAGATCCTCGACTGGGTGCGCCGCGACGCTGAGACCGCCCTGCACCCCTCCTGCACGGCGCGCCTGGGTCTGGGTGACGACTCGGCGCTGCACCCCGACACCCTCGAGGTCCACGGCACCCAGGGCCTGCGAGTGGTGGACGCCTCGTCGATGCCGTACGTGACCAACGGCAACATCTACGCCCCGGTCATGATGCTGGCCGAGAAGGCCGCCGATGTGATCCGGGGCGACACCCCGCTGCCCCCCGAGCCGGTGGACTTCTACCGGTCCGGCGACTCCACCGGGTCCGTCACTCCGCCGGTGTGACGCAAATCACACCCGTTCTGACCTGCAAATCGTTGCAATTCAGCGCGTTGGGCGAAACAATCAGGTTGTCGCCGACGATGGGGGCATAAGCAGAGCAAGGAGGAACAAGAAATGAGATCCATTCCTCTTAACAGCAGCAGTGTTGACGCCACGACGGTGTGGCGAGACGCGCTGGGTCCCGGCTTCGCCGTAGGCGCGGCCGAGGGCTTGATCAGGGTGATCGGAGACGCGGCCGGTCGCCCCTATCGAGTCCGCCGATGACAGACCGCCGGCCCTCACGGACTGGCATACACATCGCTCGCTGAGGGGCAAGGCCCCTCACCCCAACTCGAGGCCCCGCCGGGATCGGTACCCCCCCAGCCGATACGGCGAGGGCCTCGACGCGTTCGGCCTCTGCAGCTCCCGCTCTTGTTCGCTGCGCTCACGGGCCGCTCGGGCCACGGCTTCGCTCAGCGACCGTTGAGCTCGTCGGAAGCTGTGGCCCATCCGCTGGGCCTCTATGCGTTCGGCCTCTAGGCTCGCCTCCGTGGTAGAGCCCGACTTCCTGCGCTTCGACACCCTCAGCCTCCACGCCGGTCAGCACAGCGACCCCACCACCGGGGCCAGAGCCGTGCCCATCTACTTCACCACCTCGTACTCCTTCGAGGACACCGACCACGCGGCCGGGCTGTTCAACCTCGAAATCCCGGGCCACATCTATTCGCGGATCTCCAACCCGACCGTGGCCGTGCTCGAGGAGCGAGTCGCCGCGCTGGAGGGCGGCGTGGGCGCGGTGGCCACCGCTAGCGGCCAGGCCGCCTTCTTCCTGGCTGTGGCCACTCTGATGGACACGGGCGGCCACATCGTGGCCAGCCGCAACATCTACGGCGGCACCCACAACATGCTCAACCTCACCTTGCCGCGCTTCGGCATCACCACGACGTTCGTGGATCCCCGCAACACCGACGAATTCGCGGCTGCCATCGGCGGAGACACCCGCCTCGTCTTTGCCGAGACGCTCGGCAATCCGGGCATAGAGGTGCTCGATATCGGCGCGGTAGCCGGCGTCGCTCACGATCGGGGGCTCCCGCTCATGGTGGACGCCACGTTCTCGACCCCGTACCTCATCCGGCCCTTCGAGCACGGCGCCGACATCGTGATGCATTCGGCCACCAAGTTCCTGGGCGGTCACGGCGTGGCTCTGGGAGGCATGCTCGTCGACGGTGGCCACTTCGACTGGGACGCCTCGGGCCTGTTTCCCACAGTCACCGCGCCCTACGCCGGCTACCACGGCATCAGCTTCAGCGACGAGTTCGGCCCCAGTGCTTTCATCAGCCGGGCCCGGGCCGAGGGGCTGCGCGACTTCGGAGCCTGCATGAGTCCGGCCAACGCCTTCCAGATCCTCCAGGGCGTCGAGACACTGCCGCTGCGGATGCAGCGTCACGTGGCCAACACCGAGGCCGTGGTCGAGGCATTGGCCGCCAACGACGCGGTGACCTGGGTCAAGTACCCGTCCCTGTCCAGCCATCCCGATCACGAATTGGCCCAAGGTCTGTACCCGAGGGGCACCGGGGCCATCCTGAGCTTCGGCATCGCCGGAGGGCGCGACGCCGGAGCCAAGTTCATCTCGGCGGTCCGCCTGGCCTCCCATCTGGCCAATGTGGGCGACGCCAAGACGCTGGTGATCCACCCGGCCAGCACCACCCACCAGCAGATGTCGGCCACCGATCTGGCCGCGGCCGGAGTGGGGGAGGACCTGGTGAGGATCTCGGTCGGGCTGGAGGACCCCCGCGACATCATCGAGGACCTGGAGCGGGCACTAAAGGCCTCGCAGCGCTGATCATGCGCTCGCTCGATTCTTGGTGCGAGTTCTGTGGCTATAGCACACACAACGCTCCCGAGATTCGGTTCGGCCGATCAACTGCCTTGGACTTAGTGCCGTGGAGACGCTGATAGACGGCCGGGTCGTGCGCTGCGCCACCGGTGGCCGCAGCATCGAAGGCGACGAGCCCGCGGTTGTGCTGGTGCACGGAGCGGGTGGCGACCGCACCGCGTGGCAACTCCAGACCCGCTGGATCGCTCATCACGGCTACCGGGCCGCGGCGGTGGATTTGCCGGGACACGGCGGCAGCGAGGGCCCGGCGCTGGCGAGCATCGAGCAGATGGGGGAGTGGCTGGCCAGCACCACCGAGGCCCTCGGGCTGGCTCCGGCCCACCTGGTGGGGCATTCGATGGGGACGTTCGTGGTGTTGGAGGCGGCGGCCCAGCGGCCCGAGGTGGCCCGGTCGCTGGTGTTGCTGGGCACTGCGGGAGCGATGCCGGTGCATCCGGCGTTGCAGTCGGCGGCCGACGCCGACGACCCCGTGGCCGGGAGGCTCATCACCTCTTGGGGCATCGGCAGCCGAGCCCACACCGGAGGCCACGCCTCACCGGGCATGTGGCTGATCGGGGGCAACACCTCGCTGCTGGACCGGGCCCAGCCCGGAGTGCTCGCCGGCGACCTGGCTGCCTGCAACGCCTACGACGGCGCCGAGGCGGCGGCAGCCCAGGTGGAGTGCCCGGTGACGCTGGTGCTGGGCCGCGAGGACAAGATGACGCCCAACCGGGCCGCAGCCGGGATGATCGGAGCCTTCGGCGACGGCCGCGCCACCACCGTGTACCTAGACCGGGTGGGCCACTTCCTACAGATCGAGAGCCCCATCCCGGTTCGCAAGGCCATCGCCGCGGCCTTGGCCCGAACCTGACGTATCCCGCCTGAACCGGCGTCGACCGGTGCTGCTGCCGGTCCGTCGCGGTGTGACGAAAGTCACTAGCGAACCGCAAGCCGGCCGTCGGTACTCATCACTACGATCACGCTGTGGCCTCTGGCGCGGTGGTGCGGCCCGAGCCCGGCGACGAAGGACTGGCGGGCGGACCGTGGATCGATCCGCGCGGCAACAGTCTCGGAGCGGTCAGGTCCCTGCTCGTCGGCGTGGCCCTGGTCATGTCCTGCAACGGTCTGCTGCGGGTCGCGCTGGGCGTTCGGGCCGAGTTGGAGGACTTCGGGCTGGCCGTGACCGGCGTGGTGATGGCCGGCTACTTCCTGGGTTTCCTGTTCGGAACCAGGGCAGCCGAGCACTTCATCGCCTCCGTCGGCCATATTCGGGTCTTCGCAGCCCTGTCCTCGGTGGGCTCGGCGGCCGCGATCCTGCACGTGATCTGGGTCGACCCGGTGTCGTGGACCCTGCTGAGGTTCGCCTACGGGCTGTGCCTGGCCGGAATCCTGGTGACCGTCGAATCGTGGCTCAACGACATGGCCACCAACGCCACCCGGGGCCGGATGCTGTCGCGCTACATGATCGTGACCATGGGCGGGATCGGTGTGGGCCAGCTGATGCTCAACGTCGCCGATCCCGGCGGCTTCAAGTTGTTCGTGGTGTCTTCGGCGCTGATCTCCTTCGCACTCGTGCCGGTGGCGCTGTCGGCGTCCACCGCGCCGCCGCTGGTGGTGCCCGAGCCGATCTCGGTGCGCGAGCTCGTCAAGATCGTGCCCCTGGGGCTGCTCACCGCGTTCTGGGTCGGCGTCTCGCAGGGCTGCCTCATGGGGCTCGGAGCGTTCTACGCCGCCTCCGAGGGCCTGTCCACCACCCGCATCTCGCTCTTCGTGGTGTCGTCCATGGCGGGTTCGGTGGTGTTCCAATGGCTTGTCGGCAGTGCCTCCGACCGGGTACCGCGCCGCTACGTGATCCTGGTAGTGGCCATCATTGCGGCAGGTTCCGCGGGGCTGCACCTGATGGTGGCGGTGGGATCGGCGCTGTCGCTGCTGCTGATGTTCGTCCACGGCGGCTCGACCTTCCCCCTGTACTCGCTGGCTGTGGCCACCACCGCTGACAGCGTCTCGTCCGCGCAGCTGACCGGGGCCAGCGCATCATTGGTGCGGGTCAGCGGGATCGGTGCAGTGATCGGGCCGACGTTGGGCGGGTTCCTAATGGCGGCAGTTGCGCCGTCGGCCTACTTCGGGGTCCTGATCGCGTGCCACGCCGCCATTGCGCTCTATGTCTTGTACCGCATGTTCACCCGACCGGCCCCGCCTGTCGCCGAACAGGGCAAGTTCGATCCCTGGCCGGCCCGAGCCTCGGCAGTGGCGGCCAACCTCCTGCGCCGTCCCCGCCGCAGCTAGACGGAACTGGCAAAACTATTGTTCGAGTCATGCGAGATCGTGCACTGGTTCGTCGCGTTCTGCCCTGGGCCCTGGTAGCAGCCCTCGCCCTGGTCGCCGGCGCTTGCAGCGATTCAACGGGCAGCGGGACATCAACCGATGGCGTTGACGCGGTGCCGGAGCCTGCACCGGACCGTCCCGGTGGCGAGATCGTGCTGGCCGTGGAGCAATGGCCCGAATGCCTCAACCCGCTCACATCCTGCAACAACGCCACGTGGCTGCTGTGGTCGGTGCTGGTGCACGTCCGGCCCGGCCTCATGGAGTTCGACATCAACAACAACATCGGAGCCTCGCCGGTCCTGGTGGAGGCGCCGACGGTGGACAACGGCGGAGCAGTGCTCAACGACGACGGCACGCTCAGGATCACATACCGCCTCAACCCCGAGGCGCGCTGGAGTGACGGCACCCCCATAACCAGCACCGACGTGTGGTTCACCTGGCGGGCGATCATCGACACCGAGGGTTCGCTCAACACCATCGGGTACGACCTCATAACCGATGTGGGCCACGACGATCCTCACGCGGCGATCATCACGTTCTCGGAGCCCTACGCGCCCTGGCGTGAACTCTTCGGCGGACTCGACGGGATCCTGCCCGCCCACGCCTTCGACGGCGAGACCGACATCTCGGGCCACTGGAACGATTCGATCCCGATTTCGGGCGGACCCTGGCTCCAGGAGTCGTGGAGCCAGGAACAGCACATCCTCGTCCCCAACGAGAACTACTGGGTCCCCGAGCGCATGCCTCTGGTTGACCGGGTGGTGATGGTCCCCCGGGAGGACACCGACACCGAGATCGTGGCCCTCCAGACCGGCGAGGCGATGGCCGCCTTCCCCCAGCCGTTCCCCGGCGCCAAGGAGCGCCTGGCCCCGCCGCTGGCGTTCGTCTCGGGGGCGGGAACGTTCATCGAGGGCCTGTGGATCAACCAGATTGCGCCGGACCGCTACTTCGAGATCACCAAGAACGTGCGCCAGGCCCTCGCCTACGCCCTCGACCGGGAGCGGATCGCCGACGTGGCTCTCGGCCCCATCATCGACGATCCGGTGGTGCTGCAGTGCGCGGGCTGGAACCCGGCCTTCGGCGACTGGTGCGCCGACGACTTCGCCCGCTATCGCCAGGACATGGACGCCGTCGAGGGGCTGCTCACCGCGGACGGCTGGACCCGCCCGGACCCCGAGGGCCTGTGGGTGAACGCGGAGGGCGTCGAGTTGGTGCTGCAGTGGAACACCGTGGCCGGAAACAAGCGCCGCGAGGATGTGCAGGCCCTGGTGGCCGAGATGACCAGGCCCTTCGGCATCGGTTGGGAGATCATCAACTACGACCCGGGAGAGCTGTTCCAGAACCGGCTTCCGGCCATGAACTTCGGTCCGGTGGCTCTGTTCGCCAACAGCACCACCCCTGATCCGTCCGTGAGCTCCTCCTACGACATGGACAGCATTCCCAGTGAGGAGAACGGTTTCAGCGGCCAGAACTTCACCGCCTACACCAGCCAGCAGGCCACTGACCTGGCCTTTGCCATAGACGCCGAGATCGACGAGGCAGCCCGCCTTGAAATCGTGCGCGAGCTCGGCGTTCTGCTGGCCGAGGATGTTCCCTGGATCCCGCTGTACGTGTTGCCGAACCTGCTGGCCTGGAACCCCGAGGTGCTCGCAGGTCCGGGCAAGTACGTGTCGAGCGTGTACGGCGGTTTCTACGACATTTTCGACTGGACTGTGACCAAGTGAGTCACCGTTTGACCGGTCAGGCGGGCACGCTGCTGGCGTGATTCGTTACGCGGCCGGGCGTCTCGCGGTCACCGTTCCCATCCTCCTGGCGGTCTCGTTCGCCACATTCTGGGCGGCAGGCGAGATCTCCAGTCCTACCGCCCAGCTGACCCTCAACCCTCGCATCAGCCCCGAGGCCAGAAGGGCCTACGTCGAGTCCCTCGGCCTCGACGAGCCTTTCGGCGTGCGCTACCTGACGTGGCTCGGCAACTTCGTGACCGGGGACCTGGGAATGTCGCTGGTTCGCAACGGCCAGGACGTATGGCCGCTGGTGCGTAGCGCCATGGCCAACACGCTGCTGCTGATCGCGGTCGCCATGGCATTGTCGCTGGGGATCGGGCTGTTCGTGGGGACACTGTCGGCACTGCGCCCCGGCTCGATCGTCGACCGGGCTGCAACCACGGTGTCGTTCCTGGGCATCTCGATACCCGTCTTCTGGCTGGGCCTCATGCTGCAGCTGATGTTCGGGCTGTATCTGGCCGAGTGGCTGCGGGTCTCCGCACCTCTGCTGCCCACGGCGGGGATCTACTCGCCCGGGCAGCAGGGCTTCGATCTCCTGGATCGGGCCCGCCACCTCGCGCTGCCGGTAATGGCGCTGGCGCTACAGCTGATCGCGGCCTACAGCCGCTATATGAGGTCCTCCATGCTCGACGTGATGGGCATGGAGTACATCTCCACCGCCCGAGCCAAGGGCCTGCCGGAGCGAACGGTGGTCGTGCGCCACGGTGTGCGCAATGCGCTCATTCCCGTGACGACGCTGGCCGCGGTGGATCTCGGTCTTCTGGTCGGCGGCTTGATTGTTACCGAGCGGGTATTCCAGTACCCGGGCATGGGCCTGCTGTTCCTCGACGCGCTCAACGGCGGTGACTATCCGGTGCTGCTGGCCACGGTAATGATCGTCTCGTCCGCCGTGTTCCTCATGAACCTGCTGGCTGACCTCCTCTACGCCGCGCTCGACCCGAGGATCCGCTATGGCTGAGCGCCTCGATCTGCGATGGCTGAGCGCGAGGATCCGCTGTGGCTGAGCAACTGCCGGCGCGGCCGGGCTACCAGCACCGAGGCTCCGACCGGCTGGGTGACAGCCGGTCGATGGCCGGGCAGCCGCTCGAGCGACCCGGCCACGACACGGAAGCGGCCTGGCGGATCGTGTGGAGACGGTTCCTCAAGCAACGGGTCGCAGTCGGCTCACTGGCCGTGCTCACCGGGATTGCGCTCTGCGCGGCACTCGCCGACTGGGTCGCTCCCCACGGTGCCACTGAGCAGAACTTGGACAAGATCCTGGCACCGCCGGGTCGCGACTTCCTGCTGGGGTCGGACACCCTCGGGCGTGACACTCTGAGCCGGATCCTCTACGGAGGCCGGATCTCTCTGCTCGTCGGCGTGGCCGTGGCGTTGATCAGCGGCGTGGTCGGAACGGCGGTGGGGCTGGTGGCGGGCTACTGCCGAGGGTGGGTGGACTCGGCGCTGATGCGCCTCACCGACACGATGCTGGCCCTCCCCAGCCTGATGGTGGTGATCATGGCGGCACGACTACTGGGCGACGGCGTGCTTGACGTCGTGATCGTCCTGGCCGGGGTTACCTGGATGGTCCCAGCCCGGATCGTGCGAGCCAAGGTGCTGTCGCTGTGCGAGAACCAGTTCGTCGAGGCTGCCGTCGCCCTCGGTGTGCCCGGACGCCGGATCATGATCCGCGATCTGCTGCCCAACCTGGTCGGCGAGATCGTTGTCGCGGTCTCGTTGGCCGTGGCCGGTGCCATCCTCGCAGAGTCGACGCTGAGCTATCTGGGGTTGGGGGTAAGCGCATCTCGTACGGCCACCTGGGGCAACATGCTCGGAGGCAACGAGGGCTTCGTGATCACCGCACCCTGGCTGGTGTGGGCTCCGGGGCTGGCCATCGTGGTGACTGTGCTGTGCATCAACTTCATCGGAGACGGCCTGAGGGACGCGCTCGATCCTCCCCGCCGGTGACCGGGAACGTGCGGAACGAGGTGGACTGCCGCGATGAAGCATGGCGACTGTCCACTAGCCTCAGGTGCGGTCCTTCGGCGCGCGTGAAGGGAGACACAGATGGCGGATAGAGGCTCATCAGCTTGGCACGCATGGGTGATGGCGATCTTCGACGATCCAATAAACCGATCCAGGCCCCGGGCGCTCAGGGCGTTGGCGGAGTGGGCGGCGGTGTCGATCTCCGTCCACGGCGACATCTACGCCGGCATCTCCGCCGGTTACGCCGCGGTCTCACGTGCCGCGGAGTCTCCGGAGTCGACCGCGCATGCGGCTCGACTGGCCATCTGGCACGCAGTCACCTCTCTGCGCCAGACCAGCCCCGACGACATCGACGTGTGGCATTTTGAGCTGCACGCCGCCGGCGAGCTCATCGGTCTGCGCCTTCCCGATCGCCCCCAGCTGGAGAACGTCTCAATCGCCAGCTGACGGGTCCGGCCCGCAGCCGGATCAACCGATCTCGTCGGGCATCTCCGCCTTGCGTCGGGCCACGTAGTCTCGCAGTTCGGCGTCGACCGCGTCGTCGATGGGGGGTGGCTCGTACTGGGCCAGCAGTTGCTTCCAGCGGGCATTGGCCCGTTGGCCCGCGGACAGCGAGCCCTCCTCGGACCACTGCTCGTAGCTGTCCGCGTCGGAGATGTCCGACCGCCAGAAGGCGGTCTCGAAGTTGGCCAGCGTGTGCGGATTGCCCAGGAAGTGGTCGCCGTGGGCGTTGGTGCGGAACGCCTCCATGGCCTGGCCGTTGTCACTGACGTCGACGCCCCGGGCCCAGACCTCCATGGCACCCAGCTGGTCGGCGTCCAGGATCAGCTTCTCGTAGCCCAGGGCCAGCCCGCCCTCCTGCCAGCCCGCGGCGTGCAGCACGAAGTTCACCCCCGCCTGCATCGTGGGCAGCAGCGTGTGGGCCGACTCGTAAGCGGCCTGCGCATCGGGCAGCTTCGAGGACGTGAACTGCCCACCGGAGCGGAACGGCACACCGACCCGGCGGGCCAACGACGCCATCACGTAGATGGCCTGGCCGGCCTCGGGCGTGCCGAAGGTAGGCGCGCCGGTGGCCATCGACATCGATGAGGCGAACGTGCCGAACACGACCGGCGCCCCGGGCCGCACCAACTGCAGGTAGGCCATGCCCGACAGCGCCTCGGCCAGAGCCTGGGCGGCCAGGCCGGCCACCGTCACCGGCGACATTGCCCCGGCCAGGATGAACGGGCTGATGATGCAGGCCTGGTTGGCTCGGGCGTAGGTGGTGGCCGCGCCCAGCATGGTGGCGTCCCAGCGCATCGGGGACGAGGCGTTGATCAGCGAGGTCAACACCGTGCGGTCGGCGAGGTCTCCGCCGAAGGCGATGCGGGCCATCTCGACGGAGTCCGCGGCCCGCTCGGCCTCGGTAACCGAACCCATGAACGGCTTGTCGCTGTACCGCAGGTGGGCGTACACCATGTCGAGGTGGCGCTTGTTAACGGGCACGTTCACCGGCTCGCACACCGTGCCCCCGCTGTGATGCAGTTGAGGCAGGGCGTAGGTGAGCTTCACCACGTTGCAGAAGTCCTCCAGCGTGGCGTAGCGGCGACCCCGGTCCAGGTCCATGACGAAGGGCGATCCGTAGTTGGGGACGAAGACAGTGGCGTCGCCGCCCACCTGGACGCTGCGGGCGGGATTGCGGGCGTGCTGGGTGTAGACGCTAGGAGCGTTGTCCTGCACGATCTGGCGGCACAGACCGGGCGGGAACCGCACCAGCTCCCCGTCGACGTCCGCTCCCGCGGCGCGCCACAGCTCCAGGGCCTCCGGGAAGTCCTGGAAGGCGATGCCGACCTCCGACAGGATCGCCTCGGCGTTGCGCTCGATCTGCTCCAGGCTCTCGACATCGAGTATGTCCACCGGCGGCAGCCGGCGAACCAGGTAAGGCGCCGACTCGGTTGACGCCGCCCTCGCCGCCCTCCTGCCTGCTCGGCCGCCTCCCCTGCGTCGGTGTGGCTCGCTCATGTTGCCTCGTTCATGGTGTAGCTACCTCAATATCGTGCTATCGGGCCGTTGGCGCGTCGTCGAGCGGGACTCACGCCGCGGGGCGAGGTCTGCGGCGGCGGCGCCGACCCTGATCCGGATCGTGGGCATCCGCCTCGGGAAGATCGATCACTGCAGCAAGGTGCGGGGTGGGATCGGTCTCGTGGGGGAAGGCCATGGCCGCGACGAACAACTCCTGGAATCGCGACTCGGTAGCCGTCTCGATCTTGATCACCGACCGCACCACCCGCTCGATCTCCAGGCGCTGCTCGCCGGACAGCAGCATGCGCACCGCGCCCACTCCTGAGGCGTTGCCGGCGGCGCGTACGCCGCCATCGGGCGTGTCGGGGACGAGCCCCAACACCATCGCCCGCACCGGGTCTATGTGGGCTCCGAAGGCTCCCGCCAGCCGAATGTCGGGCACCTCGTCGATCCCCGCGTGCTCGCGCAGCAGGTCGATGCCGGCCCGCAGAGCGGCCTTGGCCAGCTGGACGGCACGAACGTCGTTCTGGGTGATCGACAGCAGGATCGGCTCGGTCTGTAGCACGTAGCTGAAGGTGCGCTCGTTGGCCACGATGCGGGGCGACCGGGCCTGCTCCGACGAGATCACGCCGTGGCGGTCGGTGATGCCGGCCAGGAACATCTCCGCAATCACCTCGATGATGCCCGAGCCGCACAGTCCGGATACCCGCAGTCCGGCCCGGTCCAGCTCCTCAGCGAATCCGGGCTCGTCGGACCAGAGCTCGCAGCCGATGACCTTGAACCGGGGCTCCCAGGTGTCCGGATCGATCCGGACCCGCTCGACTGCCCCCTCCGACGCCCGCTGGCCGCAGCTGATCTGGGCTCCCTCGAAGGCCGGGCCCGTCGGGCTCGACGCGGCCAGCACCCGGTTCCCGTCGCCCAGCACGATCTCGGCGTTGGTGCCCACGTCCACTACCAGCATTGGCTCGGTGGCCCGGTGAGGACCCTCGGCCAGGGTGACCGCAGCCGCGTCCGCGCCCACATGCCCGGCGATGCACGGTCCCACGTACAGCGCGGCATACGGCAGTTCGATCCCGATGTCGGTGGCGCGTCCTCGCACGGCCGCTGCGGTGGTGAGCGTGAACGGTGCCGCACCCAGCGGCGTGGGGTCCAGGCCCAGCACCAGGTGGTGCATGATCGGGTTCCCCACCACCACCAGATCGTGCACTCTGCTCCGGTCCACACCGGCCTGCTCGCACAGCTCGCCCACCAGTTCGTCGATGGCGCCGCGCGCGGCCGCCGTGAGTTCGGCCTCGCCTCCGGGGTTCATCATCACGTAGGACACCCGGCTCATGAGGTCCTCGCCGAAGCGGATCTGCGGGTTCATCCGGCCCGAGGCTGCGGCCACTTCGCCCGACGAGAGCTCGAGCAGGTAGCCGGCGATGGTGGTGGAGCCCACATCGACAGCCACCCCCCAGGCCTCGTCGGAGTAGCCGGGGCGCACGTCGAGGACGGTGCGGCGGTCGTGCACGACGACGGTGACAGACCGGTCCCCGGCCGCTATCGCCGGCGACAGACCGGCCAGCACCTCGACCGGGAAATCCACATCCGGCAGTCCCCAGTCGCTTGCGAGGGCTTCGGCCACCAGGTCCTGCTCAGCGGCCTCGAATCCGAGCACGACCTCCGGGATCTCCACGTAGTGCAGCGTGACCACGGGATGGATGATCACCTCGGTGAGATCGATCGACTTGCGCACTACCGGGCGGTGGACCTGGCTCTCAGGCGGAACGTCGATCACCGCGTTGGCCAGCACCACGGCCTGGCAGCCCAGGCGGCAGCTCTCGGCCAGAGGGCGCCGTCCCCGGTAGCTCAACTCGGTGGGGCCGGGACTTGATAGGACACCGGCGTCGGTGGCCGAGACCTGGCAGCGGCCGCACAGGCCGCGGCCGCCGCACACCGAGTCGAGATCCACCCCGCCGGCGCGGGCCGCGTCGAGCACGGTGGCCCCGGCAGCCACCGAGGCGCGTATCCCCGAGGGGTTGAACACCACGCTGTGCATGTCGTGCATGTCAGGCTTGTCCGGTCACGGGGCGATCGTGCATGTCAGGCTTGTCCGGTCAAAGGGGCCATCGTGCATGTCAGGCTTGTCCGGTCAAAGGGGCCATCGTGCCTGCATTCAGGCGGTGCGGCGACGCCCGCCCCGCCGTCTGGTGCTGACTGTGTTGGGGTCCCGGTGCTCCGCGATCCACGCGCTGCAGTCCCGGTCGTGCCCGGCCAGCACGTCGGCGGCCATCACCGCATTCTTCACCTCCGGGTGCATGGGGTTCATGATCGCGGAGGTGAGCCCGGCCCCTATGGCCATCGACAGGAACGTCCCCGTGATCATGTGGCGGGCCGGCAGGCCGAAGCTGACATTGCTGGCACCGCAGGTGGTGTTGACTCCCAGCTCAATGCGCAGGCGCCGCACCAGCTGGAACACCTGGCGTCCGGCCGTGCCCATGGCGCCGATCGGCATCACCAGCGGGTCCACCATGACGTCGGAGGCCGGGATTCCGTAGTCGGCGGCCCGATTCACGATCTTGCGAGCGACCTCGAAGCGCACGTCGGGGTCCTCGCTGATGCCGGTCTCGTCGTTGGAGATGGCCACCACCGCGGCGCTGTGGCGGGCCACCAGGGGCAGCACTCGCTCCAGCACCTCCTCCTCGCCGGTGACGGAGTTGATGAGCGGTTTGCCCTCGTACACGGCGATGCCGGCCTCCAGAGCTTCGATGATCGAGGAGTCAATGGACAGGGGCACGTCGGTCACGCTCTGGACGAGCTTGATGGCCTGCGCCAGCAGGGCCGGCTCGTCGGCGAGGGGAATCCCCGCATTGACGTCGAGCATGTGGGCTCCAGCCGCAGCCTGGGCCAGCGCGTCAGCCTCCACCCGGCTGAAGTCGCCGTTGCGCATCTCCTCGGCCAGCAGCCGCCGTCCCGTGGGGTTGATGCGCTCGCCGATCATCACGAACGGGCGGTCGAACCCGATGATCACTTCCCTGGTGGCCGAGCTCACGACCGTGTCGGTCACTGCGGGTCTCCTTCGGAATTGCTGCGATCGGGGTCCCAGCCACCGGTCTTGACGAATTCGTCGAGGCGCTCCCGGGGGAAGGCATCCTCCAGCTGGGTGGCGGCCGCCATGGCTGCGGTCTCGGGATCGTCGGAGCCTGCGGGGATCATGCTGCGGCGCCACTCGCCGACGTACTGCGAAGCCTGAGTCTTGCCGGCCACCATGGCGGCCCGGTCGATGGCTCGCTGGAATCGGCGGGGAAGGATGCGCTGAACCCGGTCGGTGCCGGAGCCGCCGTTGACCTGGGCGGGGATGTCGCGCCAACTGATCAGCACGAGGCTCCCGTCGTCGTTGCGGCGTCTCCGCCCGCTGCGACCCGCCGGGGGGCTCATGCTGCCTCCACCCCCGCGGCCCCGGCCAGCTCCACGATTTGGCTCTCAAGTCCGTCGATGCCGGTGGCGATCCGCTCGCAGCGGAGGCTGAGACGAGCGGCGGCCTGCTCCGCGGCCCGGGCCAGGCTCCCGTCGTCGGCTTGGGCGAGGTGGACTACCCGGGTGTAGTTGCCGAAGTAGGCCTCGAGCAGTTCCGGGTGCTGCGAGATTCCCAGGCCCTTCATGATGAGCCGGTCGAAGTGCCGCACCAGATAGTCGGTGAGGTAGAAGGTGCCCGGTTCCGCCTCCTGCAGGCCGGCGAAGGCGTCTGCGCCGGCGTAGAGCTCGTAGCAATGGGCGCCGGGCAGCCGCTCGACGCCCTCCTCGGAACACACGCGGTCGAGGAGTCCACCCGTACCGCAGTCCATGTAGCCCACGAGGATCGTCCTGTATGCGCCGCGGGCCTTGGCGGCCCGCACCCGCCGGCGGACCGCTTCGGGGATCCGCTCAGGGCGGTTGTGCATGATGGCGGGCAGGCACTCCACCTCGAGGTGCTCGTTGCCGTTGCGGGCAGCTACCTCTTGCAGCTCGCGAACCAGCGCGCCGCAGCCGATGACCAGGACGCGTGGAGGCTGCGGCCCGACCGTCATCCGGCGGCCCGGCGGGCCGCGACGAGGCTCTTGGCCGTCTCGGAGGCGATAGCGGCGTCACGGCAGTAGGCGTCGGCGCCGACGGCCGCGCCGAACTCCTCGTTCAGGGGCGCACCGCCGACCAGGACGATGAAGTTGTCGCGAATACCCTTCTCGATGAGGGTGTCGATCACGACCTTCATGTAGGGCATGGTGGTGGTGAGCAGCGCCGACATGCCCAGGATGTCGGGCTTGTGCTCGTCGAGGGCGGCCAGGAACTCGTCGGCGTCGGTGTTGATGCCGAGGTCGAAGACCTCGAAGCCGGCTCCTTCGAGCATCATCGCCACCAGATTCTTGCCGATGTCGTGGATGTCGCCCTTGACCGTGCCGATCACCACGCTGCCGATGGGCTCCGCGCCGGTCTCGGCCAGCAGCGGCCGCAGGATGGCCATGCCCGCCTTCATGGCGTTGGCAGCCAGCAGTACCTCGGGCACGAACAGGATCCCGTCGCGGAAGTCGATGCCCACGATGCGCATCCCCGCAACCAGGGCGTCGTTGAGCACCTTGTCGGGCGACCAGCCCCGAGAGAGCAGGATGTTGGTGCCCTCATGGATCTCGTCGGCCAGCCCGTCATAGAGGTCGTCATGCATCTGAGCCGTGAGCTCTTCGTCGTCGAGACTCGCAAGGTCGATGTCATCATCGGCCATGTCGGGTCCGGAAGCAGGGATGTTGGTCATCCGGCTCAGCCCTCCGCATGTCGGTAGTGGGTCCATTTCTACGGATGTCAGCCACGTGCCGGTTCCGTACTGTGGACCAGTCCCACGATACGGAACGGACTGTACCACGGTTGGGGGCTGACACAAGCAACTCGCGGGCCGAGAATCCGCGGTGACGCGGTGGCCGCGCAGCCTGGGCTGCCCTGCCGGTGTCCGTGCCGGAAGCCGGCATGCCGCCGCACCGCTACGACGCCGCGCTCGTGGCCGCGGCCAAGACGGATCGCGGCCAGCTCAGTCGATCAGACCCTCAGAGGCGATCAGGCCCTCAGAGGCCGCCTTGAGCAGTCCGGCGGCTCGGCCCGACACGCCGAGCTTGGCCCAGAGCCTGGACAGCTCCCGATACATGGAGCGCTCCGAGTAGCCCATCTCGTGCGCCATGTCGGCGATCGGCACACCGGACACCAGCTTCGTCAGCATGAGCCGCTCGGGATCCTCTAGGGATTGAGGCGCGGCCGCATCGAAGTGCAGACGCACCGCGAGGGCGGCGCGCTCCAACCTGTGTGCGCCGTCGCGGGTGGTCAGCTGGGCCAAGGCATCGTAGTGGACCACCCGAGGCACGGCGCCCTCCAGGTCCGGCGTGGCGGGCGGATCAGATTGGCGGGATGGTGACACGTCGGAGGCCAGCCAACCCTCGATGGCCGTGTAGGCCTCGCGCATGTACCTGACGACGATCGCCCAGTCCTCGGCCAGATCCGACCGTATCGACTGGCTTGCCATGACGTCCTCGCCGTCGCGGAAGAGCCTCGCGACGTCGCGCTGATAGGACCACGGCAGCGACTCGGCATAGACGAGGACGGCCTCGCGGTGGTACGCCGCGGCCCAGGGCTCGAGGTGGGGACCCTCACGGACGCCGAAGCGGTAGGCCTCCAACATGGCTGACGCCCCTCCGACGATCCGACCGCAAGCCAGACGGACCCGGGCCAGAGCCAGGCCTCCCAACTCGTCGCTCACGGCACGTGAGCATAGTTTGAAGGACTACGGCGGCCTATTCGGGCATGGAGCCCAGGTGCCCGCGGCCGGGTTTGCCGCTGGCACCTGGGCGTCGCCGCGGGCACGTGGGCGTCGCCGGGGGCACCTGAGCGTTCGGGTCGAAGCTGCGCAACAGCACCGGGACTCGCGTGGGCTGACTTGGGCGGTCCGGTGTGCGTCAGGCTTGGGGATGGATCCTTGGGGGATGGATCCTTGGTCGTCCGAGGGTCGTTGGACGAGCACCCTGTCGATATCGCTCATGGGCCGCCGCGCGCACGAGGCCACGGCCGGGTCGACATGCTGGTCAGTGTTGGCTGCCGCGGCGGTGCCGCGGCATGGCCACAGTGGCCGCGGCTGCTGCCGCGGCAACGGTCGCCACGGCGAACCAGCCAAGCACACCCATTCGTCGGTGGCTTGATGTGTAGTTGTCGGTCGTGTCTGACATGACGTCTCCTCTCTACTTGGACTGTCCCCGCGTGGCCGCGGTTCTGGCCGCTGATATGGCAACCCGGAGCCTGACACGGCCGCGTCGTGGAACGTCTGCCAAGACGGACAAGTGTCTGCCAAGTCTTGGCAGACGTCTGCCAGATTGCTGGCAGATCTCTGCCAACGCCCGCGCTCTGGAGGGGTGCCCCTAGCCTTGGCCGCTATGCCAGTGTCCGTGCCGGATGCCGACACGCCCCCGCACCGTTACGACGCGGCCCTTGCGACTGAGATCGAGACGCGCTGGCAGGCCCACTGGGACGCGAGCGGCGTCTATCGGACGTCCAACCCGAGTGGGGGGCCCTCTGCCGGCCGCAGCACGACCGGCCCCAAGCTGTTTGTAATGGACATGTTCCCGTACCCGTCGGGGTCGGGACTGCACGTGGGCCATCCACTGGGCTACATCGCCACCGACGTGTACGTCCGCTTCAAGCGCATGTCCGGTTTCAACGTTCTGTACACCATGGGCTTCGACGCGTTCGGGCTGCCGGCCGAGGAGCATGCCCGCCAGACCGGCCAGCACCCCCGGATCAACACCGAGGCCAACATCGACAACATGCGCCGCCAACTCGACCGGCTCGGGCTTGGCCACGACAAGCGGCGCAGCATCGCCACCACCGACGTCGACTACTACCGCTGGACCCAGTGGATCTTCCTGCAGATCTTCAACTCGTGGTTCGACCCCGAGTCCCGCCGGGCCCGACCGATCGCCGAGCTGATCGACGAGTTCAAGAAGGCGAAGCGTCCCCTGCCCGACAACCTGCTGCAGACCGTAGAGCGCATTCCCGAGAAGCGACGCTGGTCTGCGCTGAGAGAGGCGGATAGACGTAGGGTGATCGACAGCCATCGTCTGGCCTACGTGGCCGACGCCTCGGTCAACTGGTGCCCGGCGTTGGGGACGGTGCTGGCCAACGAGGAGGTCACTGCACAGGGGCGGTCCGAGCGGGGCAACCACGAGGTGTTCAAGCGTCCGCTCAAGCAGTGGATGATGCGCATCACCGCCTACGCCGACCGCCTGCTCGAAGACCTTGACCGCCTCGACTGGCCCGAGTCGGTCAAGACCATGCAGCGCAACTGGATCGGTCGCTCGGAGGGTGCCCTGATCTCGTTTCGTGCCATCGACTTGATAGACGACTTCGACGAAGAGGGTGTTGCATCAATCGAACGGCTGGACGCGCCTGGGTCGCGGGCGAGAGGGTTGATGCGAAGGCTGAGAGAACTCTTCGAAGACATCGAGGTGTTCACCACCCGGCCCGACACCCTCTTCGGCACCACCTACATGGTGCTGGCCCCCGAGCATCCGCTAGTCGACCGGCTGGCGGCCGAAGCGTGGCCTTCGGGTACTCCTGAATCCTGGACTGGCGGGGCGGCCACGCCTGCCGAGGCGGTGGCCGCCTACCGGACGCAAGCCGCTGAGATGAGCGACGCCGACCGCAGCGACTCCAAGACGGGCGTCTTCTTGGGCGCCTTGGCGCTCGTTCCCCTGAGCGTTCCCGACGGGTCGCCCCGAGGCGCCCAGGTCGCGGATGGCACCATGTACCCCATCGGAGGCGAGGGTGCCCTCGGCACATGGGTCCCGGTTTTCGTGGCCGACTACGTGCTGATGGGGTACGGCACGGGCGCGGTGATGGGTGTGCCCGGCGAGGATCAGCGCGACCGCGAGTTCGCCGAGGCCTTCGGCCTGCCGGTCGTCCGCACGGTGCAGCCCCCGCCCGACCATCCGGCTGACTTGGCGTACACCGGCGGTGGTCCGTCCATCAACTCCCATTTCCTGGACGGCCTCGACGTGGAGGCGTCCAAGGCGCTGGTCATCGAGCGCCTCCAGGACTCCGGGTTCGGCCGTCCCACCGTCAACTACCGGATGCGGGACTGGCTGTTCAGCCGGCAGCGCTACTGGGGAGAGCCGATCCCGATCGTGTTCGACGATCTCGGACCGGTCGCCCTGCCCGAAGACATGCTCCCGCTGGAGCTGCCCGAACTGACCGACTGGGCGCCCCGCGCTCTGGCCCGGGACTCAGAGCCGGAGCCGCCGCTGGGCCGGGTGACCGACTGGGTCAGCGTCGAACTCGACGTCGGCGACGGGCCGCGTCGCTACCAACGGGAACTGAACACCATGCCCCAATGGGCCGGCTCGTGCTGGTACTACCTGCGCTACCTCGACCCCACCAACGACGAGGCCCTGGTCGATCCCGACGTGGAGCGGTACTGGATGGCCGATCCGGAACCCGGCGGCGTGGGTGGCGTGGACCTGTACGTCGGCGGGGTCGAGCACGCGGTGCTGCACCTTCTCTACGCCCGGTTCTGGCACAAGGTGCTCTATGACCTCGGCCGCGTGAGTGGGCTCGAGCCGTTCAAGCGCCTCATCAACCAGGGCTACATCCAGGCCTACGCCTTCAAGGACGCGCGGGGCGTCTACGTGCCCGCCGAAGAGGTGGAGGGCTCGCTGGAGAGAGGCTTCTCCCAGCGGGGCGAGCCCGTCAGCCGGGAGCTCGGCAAGATGGGCAAGTCGCTCAAGAACTCGGTCACCCCTGACGACATGTACGCCTCGTACGGAGCCGACACCCTGCGTCTCTACGAGATGTTCATGGGCCCCATCCACCAGGACCGGCCCTGGGAGACCCGCTCGGTGGTGGGCTCCCAGCGGGTGCTGCAGCGGGTGTGGCGCACTGTGGTGGACGAGGAGACCGCCGACTTGCGGATCAGTAACGATCCGCCGGACGACGACTTGAACCGGCTGCTGCACCGGACCATCGACGGGGTCCGTTCCGACATGGAGGGCATGCGCTTCAACACGGCCATCGCCAAGCTGACCGAGCTGAACAACGAGCTCACCCGGCGGGGCACGGGCGCGCCCCGGGAGGTGGCCGACGTGCTGGTGCGAATGCTGGCGCCGCTGGTTCCGCACTTTGCCGAGGAGCTTTGGCACCGCCTGCACGGCGACGGCGCCGGCTCGGTCACGCAAACCGAGTTCCCGACCGCCGATCCAGCTCTGCTGGTGGAGGACATCGTCGAGGTGCCCGTCCAGGTGAACGGCAAGGTGAGGGGACGGGTGACGATCGCGGCCGATGCCGACGAGGGCATCGCAGTGGCCGCCGCCCTGGCCGAGCCGAACGTGGTCGCCCACGTGGGAGGCCGGCAGCTGCGCAAGAAGCTGTACGTGCCCGGTCGCATGATCACGCTGGTGGTGTGAGTTCGATGCCGGCCGGAGCCTCGGGGCGGTACGGCGGGTGCGCCCAGCGCCCCCCCGTGCTGGTGGTGTGAGCGGTCGCGAACTCTCGATCTCGCAGGCCCGACGGATAGCGCTCGCGGCTCAGGGCTTCATCGATCCCGCCCCCGCGGGCCGGGTGGACCGTCGCCATCTGCGCCGGGTGATGGGTCGCGTCAAGCTGCTGCAGCTCGACTCGGTGCCGGTGGTCATCCGGACGCAGTACCTCCCGCCGTTCTCGCGGCTGGGCTGCTACGAGCCCTCCCTCCTCGACCGGGTCGCGTACCGCGACGATGAGTGGTTCGAAGCGTGGGCCCATGAGGCGTCGCTGCTCCCGGTGGACGACGAGCCGCTGCTGCGCTGGCAGAAGCAGCGGGCTGAGCAGGGGGAGACCTGGAGCCATCTGGTGGAGCTGGCCCAGCGGGATTCCGGCTACGTGGCCGAGGTGCTGGCTCAGGTGACGGAGCGTCCGCTGACCGCGGGCGAATTGGCCGATCCCCGCCGTCGCCATGGCGAATGGTGGGGGAGTAGGTCGCTGGGCTCGATAGCGCTCGACTGGCTGTTCCGGATCGGCGCGGTGGGCATCCGCCGGCGGGGCAACTTCACCAAGGAGTTCGACCTGCTGGAGCGGATCGTGCCCGCCGATGTGCTGGCCCGGCCCACCCCCTCTGCCGAGGAGGCCCAGCGTGAGCTGCTGGTTCGCTCCGGAGAGGCGCTGGGTGTGGGCACGGCGGGCGATCTCATCGACTACTACCGCCTCCCGGTACGTGAGGGTCGGGCCCGGCTGCGCGAGGTGGCCGAGGCGGGCCGGCTCGAAACGGTGGCGGTGGAGGGTTGGACCGAGCCCGCCTACACGCACCCCTCGGCGCGGCTCCCGCGGGCGGTGGACTCGTTGACGGTGCTGTCGCCGTTCGACCCGATCGTGTGGAACCGGGCCCGGGCGGCCCGATTGTGGGGCTTCGACTACCGCATCGAGATCTACGTCCCGGCGTCCAAGCGGGTCTACGGCTACTACGTCCTGCCGGTCCTCGACGGTGAGCAGCTAGTGGCCCGCCTGGACCTGAAGACCGACCGGTCAGCCGGGGTCATACGGGTGCTGGGCGCCTACGCCGAACCGGGTCCCGGCCGTGCCCAACTGGCCGAACGGCTACGGCCGCACTTGGCTGAGCTGGCCCGTTTCGTGGGAGTCGGCGAGGTCCGCTACGGCTCACGCGGCGACTTGGTCGCCGCGCTGCGGGCCGGCTGGGGCGCTTCTGACGGATAAAGGACCTTGGCTCTGGTCAGGTCGAGATCTGTGGTCACGACCTCCTCGGCTATGCGCTCGATGTCGGCATCGGTGAGAACGCGCCCCGAACGGGTGCGGTAGGTCCGTGGCTGGATCGGTTCGGTCATCCGGCTGATCACCTCCTCGGCAGATGGCTGCGGTACGTCGGTCGGAGCTTCATGGCGTGGATCACTACGTCACCCTCGTCGAGAGACAGGCTAACAATCTCCAGCAGCAGGCCAGCAAAGTCGGCGCCGATGGTGAGCACACGCCGCGGATCTTGTTCGGGATCAACTTCGATGATGGTGATCGGGTGCCGCAGGGCGTGCTCGATGGTCTCGCGCGCGATCCCGTGCTTGTAGGCGGCTGGATGAACCTGCACAACAGGACAATACATATAAATTAATTAAACTTGCTCACATTCTTGGATCTCGCCCCATGCTGGCCGGTCTAGTTGGGTTGCAGGTAAGGTCTCAGCCGTGAGCTTTGCTGTCGAGCCCCGGGAGTTGGCTTCGGTTGCGGACGAACACGGGCCTACGGCCTTCGTGCTCACGGTCGGCAACGACGGGCGCACCCGGGTCATTCACGTGAAGGTGGACATCGACGAGCAGGGCGTGATCCGGGCCGTGGTCGGCCGGGGCGCAGCCGCCAACGCGGTCGCCCGGCCCGATGTGGTCGTGCTGTGGGCGCCGGCCGCCGACGGGTTCAGCCTGATCGCCGACGGGGTCGCCTCAGTGGATGGCGAGCCGAGGCCCGACACGCCGATCACGATCAAGGTCTTCTCCGCGGTCAGGCATCGGCCCGCCCCCGTCTGAGCCCCGACCGGACCGACGCCGCTCATGTCGTTTCTGATCCGTCGGCCGGCGGCCCGATGCGTGCTGCTCGACGGCGCCGGTCGGGTGTTCCTCATCCGATCGGAGGATCCGATCGATCCGCACAAGCCGGAGTGGCTCGAGATTCCCGGCGGCGGTGTTGACTACGGCGAGGACTCGGCGGCGGCCTGCCGGCGTGAACTGCACGAGGAGACGGGCATCACCGATGTGGAGATGGGGCCGTGCGTGTGGACGCAGTACGTGGAGTACACGTTCTGTGGAATGCGCTTCGAATCGCACGAGCGGATCCATGTGGCCTGGTGCGAGGGAGGCGAGTTCCGGCCCCGCGGCCTCGAAGCGCTGGAGGCGGCCGCCTTCATCGGGGCCCGCTGGTGGACCGTCGACGAGTTGATGGCCAACACGGAGCCGACCGTCCCAGCCCGACTGCGGGAGTTCCTCCCCGCGGTCGTGGCCGGCGAACTAGCCGACCCACCCGTCGACATCTCCCCGGACCTGCCCCGGGCCTAGGGAGAGAAGGTCGCCTACCAGTCGTCTTCCCGGTCGGCCCGATCAGCCGCCTACCAGTCGTCTTCCCGGTCGGCCCGATCAGCCGCCTTCACGCCGTAGCCGATGATTATCGACGGCGCCAGCAGGACGGAGCCGGCCACGAGAGCGACGGCGGCGATAGTGGCGGGACCGGCAGTGAAGCCGGTGAGGAATCCGGCCACGAACGCGGCTAGCGACACGCCGTACAGCGAGTAGCCCGCTCGGCGCCCCGTCCGGGCCAAGCGGGCCAGGCGCTGCCGCCGGGCCAGGACGGGATCGACAGGTTCCGTCATCGAGCCGCGCCCCTAGCCGTGCCCGACACTTGTTCCTCGTCGCGGAGGTACAGCCAGCAATGGACGCCGCGATAGCGGGCCACCTCGTGCTCGAAGTTAGTGCGATTGGGCGTGAACACGCCGATCTCGTACACGGACAACTCGTAGATCTCCCCCACGAACGTGTCGAACTGCTCGTAGCACACTCGCAAGGCGAAGCCGCGCACCGCGTCGTCGCCGGGGTAGACGGCAGGACGGGGAGCGTCCAGTTCGAAGGTGTGGTACACCTCGGCCCAGTGGGGCTCGTCGCAGCCGATCCGGGCTGTGATCGCCAGCCGCCGGCCCGCCTGCAGGCCCTCGAACCGGTTGAAGCAGTCCCCTTCGACCAGGCTGTACTCGTTGATGATCTCGCCGGGAATGTCCAGCGGGTTGATCGGTCCCAGCTCGCCAGAATCGTTCGAGCCGTCGTCGCCATCAGCGGCGGAATCGGCGGCGGTGTCCGGTCTGGCCCCGCTGCCCCCCTCGAGAGCCGCCACCACATCGGCAGTGTTCGTGGGACCCGACGCGGCCACCGCCGCGGCAGGATCGGTGACACCCGCGTCCTCTTCCTCGGGTCCGCCGCTGCACCCCGCCAGGAGTACCGCCACCGCGGCCAGAAGGGAGCACACCAGGAACCGTAAGGCCACGCCCATCGAGCCGGAGACTAGGAGATCGGCCTCGACAAGCGCGTGCAAATGGGTGAGAACGTGTCGCGTCGCAGCGGTGACACTCCCGTTCTTGTTCTCCTCGCGCACGGGTCGCCGGGATCGAGCCGGCATCGGCGCCGATGTTCGTGGTGATGCAGCTGGTCGGTGCGGCACTCGCCGCGGCGACGGCTCGACTCCTCTATCCGCCTGCCCGCTCGTAGAGTGACGCCCCCAGCCGCTGACCTCCGAGGCGCCCGATGACAAGCCTGGGCTTCGCTGCCTTCGACGCTGACAACCACTACTACGAGGCCACCGACGCCTTCATCCGCCACGTCGACCCCAAGATGCACAAGCGCTGCATGCAGTGGGCCACCGTGGACGGCCGTGAACGCTTGCTGGTGGCCGGTCGAATCAACCGCTTCATCCCCAATCCCACTTTCGATCCGGTGGCGAGGCCAGGCTGCCTGGACGAATACTTCAGAGGCAAGGTTCCCGCCGCCGACATGCGTGAAGCCTTCGGCAAGCTCGAGCCGATCGCGGCCGCGTACCGGGATCGCGACGCTCGTGTCGAGTTGTTGGACTCCCAGGGACTGCATGCGTGCTTCCTGTTCCCAACGCTTGGCGTGGGCATGGAGGCCGCCCTGGAGCACGATCCGGCCGCACTGACGGCTGCGTTCGGGGGATTCAACCGTTGGCTGGCCGACGACTGGGGGTTCGCCTATCGCGACCGGCTCTTCACGGCCGGATACCTGACGCTGGCCGACCCCGACTGGGCCCTCGACGAGATCGACTGGCTGATCGCAAACGACGTGCGGGTGGTGAACGTGCGGCCTTCGTCGGTGCCCGACGGCGCCGGCGGCCGGCGCTCGCTGGGTCACCCCGCCCACGAGAAGGTGTGGCAGCGGCTGGACGATCACGGCATCACGGTGGCCATGCACTCGGGCGACTCCGGTTACGGGTTCCTGCTGGAGCACTGGGGGGTGGACAGCCAGTTCGAGTCGTTCCGCTACAACGCCCTCAAGAGCCTGCTCACGTACTCGCCGATCTCCGACGCGCTGGCTTCGCTGCTGGCCGAGGGTGTTCTGAGCCGGCACCGCAACCTGCGGGTCGCCACCATCGAGACCGGCTCGGAGTGGGTGTGGCCGTTCGTGAAGAAGCTCGCCAAGACGTACCGCCAGCAGCGCCATGCCTTCGAGGAGGATCCTCTCGAGGCGTTCCGGCGCCAGGTATGGATCGCGCCCTACTACGAGGACGACCTTCTCGGGTTGCGCGACCTGATCGGCGCCGACCACATGCTGTTCGGGTCGGACTTCCCTCACGCCGAGGGCCTGGCCGATCCGGTGTCGTTCGTGCACGACCTCGCCGGGTTCTCCGACGAGGAGATCGAGCAGGTGATGTGCGACAACGGCCTCTCGCTCACCCAGCGGGCCTCCGGTTCTGTTTGAGCAAACCCGCCCTCGACGCCGTCTACCTCGAACAGAATGGGCGGCGTGACCGCAACGACGCTGATCGGTGCCGACGGCCGGGTGCGGTGCTGGTGGCCGGGCGAGGAC
Organism: Candidatus Aldehydirespirator sp.; assembly: GCA_965220645.1. Classification (GTDB taxonomy): domain Bacteria; phylum Actinomycetota; class Acidimicrobiia; order Acidimicrobiales; family Aldehydirespiratoraceae; genus Aldehydirespirator. The sequence continues at coordinate 1,401,507 of OZ244836.1, forward strand.
GAGGGCTACGTCGCCTACCACGACCAACAGTGGGGGCGCCCAGTCACCGATGACGACCGGCTGTTCGAGAAGCTCTGCCTGGAGGGCTTCCAGTCCGGCTTGTCGTGGCTGACGATCCTGCGCAAGCGCGACAACTTCCGGGCCGCCTTCAGCGGCTTCGACATCGCGGCGGTCGCTGCCTTCGGCCCGGGAGACATCGAGCGGCTGCTGAACGACGTCGGCATCGTTCGCCATCGAGGCAAGATCGCCTCAGCCGTCAACAACGCGCGCAGAACTGTGGAGATCATCGAGGAGTTCGACTCGCTCGCGGCCTACATCTGGGCCTGGGAACCGACCGCAGTCGCGGCTCTTCCGGCTGGCAAGGAATGGCTGCCCGCGTCCACGCCGGAGTCCGCAGCCCTGGCCCGGGACCTGAAGCGGCGAGGATGGAGCTTCGTCGGTCCCACCACCGTGTACGCCTTCATGCAGTCGATGGGCCTGGTCAACGACCACATGGAGGGCTGCTTCGCCCGTGCGGAGTGTGAATCGGAGCGGGCCGCGTTGGCCCGCCCGCGCCGCGGAGGTTAATCGGCGACCATCGGGATGGCGGCCACTCCCTCGCGGCGGTTCAGCAGGTCCACCGTGCGGTCGTGGATCTCCGTCAGCGCCTCGGACTCGTCCACGCCGCAGATCTCACCGGCCGACACGCAGGCCCAGCCCTGCACCCAGACGTCTCGCACGTCACTGGAACGGCCTGCAAACACCAGGTTCCAGAGAATCGGGTCATGGCCCTCGGCCAGCGCGACGGGCAGCAGGTGGGGCTGCCACAGATCCACGGTGATCAGGTCGGCCTGCTTGCCGACCTCCAGCGAGCCGACCTCGTCATCGATTCCCAGCAAGCGGGCGCCGTCGATGGTGGCCATCCGCAACGCCTCGTCGGCGCTCACCGCGGTGGCATCCAGGCGGGTCACCTTCTGCAGTAGCGATCCGATCTTCATGCACTCCCACATGCTGACCGAGTTGTTGGAGATGCCCCCATCGGTGCCGAGCCCGACCACCACACCCTCGCGCCAGAACCGCTCCAGCGGGGCGGTGCCGCCGGCCAGCTTCATGTTGCTGACCGGGCAGTGGGCCACACCGGTGCCGGTCTCGGCCAGCACCGCGATCTCGGCGTCGTCGACATACACGCAGTGGGCCAGCACCGAGCCGGGTCTCAGGATTCCCCGCTCATTGAAGACATGGACGGGCCGGTCGCCGAACAGCTCCACGACCACGTCCACCGCCTCGCGCTGCTCGCTGGTGTGGGTGTGGATGCTCACCCCGTAGGCGTCGGCCAGCTCGCTCACCCGGCGAAACATCTGCTCCGAGCAGTAGGTGATGTGCTCCAGCCCGAGCCACACCTTCACCCGCCCGTTGTGCGTGTTGTGGCAGTCCCGGATCAGCTGCTCGCTCGCTTCCAGCGTCTCGAAGAAGTGCTTGGTCGGATGGTCGGCTGCGTAGGGCACCAGATGCGCCCTCATGCCCAGCGCGGCCGCGGCCTCCGCACCCTTGTGCGGGTAGCGGTACATGTCCATGACGGCGGTGGTTCCGCCCTTGAGCGCCTCCATGTAACTGACCAGGTACCCGAAGTAGGCGTCATCGGGTGTGAGCACCTGGTGCTCGCGCTGGTACTCGGGCAGCCAGTCCATCAGCTGGGCGTTCTCGGAGTAGCCCTTGAGCAGGCTGGAGTGGCTGTGGACATCGATCAGACCGGGAAGCACCGCAAGCCGGCCTCCCGCGTCGATCACGGTCGCCGTGCCGGGCACTTCGACGTTGCCGGCCGGACCGACTGCGGTTATGACGCCGTCGGAGAAGACGACGGAGCCCGGGTTGAAGCTCCTGGAGCCCTCGTCACAGCAGTAGACGGCGGCGTTGACGATGGCGGTCGTGCCCGGTGTGTCTGCCTGGTTGCTCATGGGATCCTCCGCCTCCGAACGTAGCCGGTTCTCGTCGCGGCGTCCGTGTGCGCGAGACTGCCGCCGACGACCCAGGAGGCGGCCGATGGAGACGATTCAGGGGGCGCGCTCGGGCACTGCCTTCGGTGACGGATGGGTCCGCAGCGCCTGCACGATCTGCATGAACCGGTGCGGGATCCTGGCTCATGTCAACGAAGACGACGTGGTCGACAAGATCCTCGGCGACCCCGATAATCCTCACAACGGCGGCCGCACCTGCGCCAAGGGCGACGCCGGCTTCGAGGGCCTGACCGACCCCGGTCGGATCACCACCCCGTTGAGGCGCACCAACCCGGAGAAGGGCGTGGGCGTCGATCCCGGCTGGGTGCCGATCAGCTGGGACGAGGCCCTCGACGAGATAGCTGGACACCTGCGCGCCACCGTCGCCGATGACCCCGAGAAGATCCTCTACACCAGCTTCGACATCTTCCATCTGAGGGGTGCGCTGGCTGCGTCGTGGGTCACCGGGCTGGGGATGCCGGGCTATTCCACCTGGTCGGCCGCCATCTTCTGCGGCAACAACGTGCACGGCATCGCCTACATGAACCAGAACGCGTTCGAGGGCACGCCCGACCCCACCTACAGCCGCTACATCCTCAACTTCGGCGCCCAGTTCGGCTCGGTCGTGCACTACGACACGATGCACGCCACCCACGCGCTGTCGGTGCGCCGCTCGGATGTGAAGCTGGTATCGATCGATCCGGTGTGCTCCTCGGCGGCGGCCGTGGCCGACGAGTGGGTGCCGATCCGGCCCGGGACCGACGCCGCCTTGATCCTGGGCATGGTCGACCAGCTCCTCAACGAACTGGGGATCTACGACCGCGAGTTCCTGAAGAACTTCACCAACGCCGCCTACCTCGTCGGCCCCGATGGCCGCTATGTCCGTGACCCCGGCAGCGGTAAACCAATGGTGTGGGACGAACACAACGGCGCGCAACCCTTCGACGCGGGAACCGGCAACGCGGCATTGAGAGGCGTCTACGGCGTGGACGGCGCCGAGGCCCGTCCCGGCCTTCAAGTGCTCGCGGACCATGTGCGCTCCTACACGCCCGAGTACGTCGAGTCCGTCACCACCGTGCCGGCCGAGACGGTGCGCCGCCTGGCCCGGGAGTTCGGCGAGGCGGCCTGCATCGGAGAGACCATCACCATCGACGGCACCGAGTTGCCGTACCGGCCCGCCACCGCCATCTGGTACCGGGGCCTGTCGGCCCACAAGCACTCGATGCTCAACGGCCTGTCCATCATCCTGCTGCCCACGCTGGTGGGCGCCATCGACGTGCCCGGGGGCCTGCTTGGCGAGCCCTGGGGGTTGCTGGGCAAGGTCAAGGACCGCACCTACACCTCGACGGCCAGCGCCGACGGGCTGATCTCGCAAGGATTCATCGGCGGTGGCCGGGTGGGAGGCCTGTACCCGCCGCGGCCGACCAGTGCGCCTCGCACCACCGAGATGTGGGAGCTGCTGCCGTGCGCCCCCTACGGGACCGTCTTCTCGCTGCTCAACTCGGAGCAGCCCGAGCTGTTCGGATCGCCGCCGTTCCCGTCGATGCTGCTCACCTACCAGTCCAACATGATGAAGACATCAGGCCCGCCCGACATCGTGGAGCGGTTCATTAAGCGGATCGGATTCGTCGCCTCGATCGCCCGGCGCTTCGAGGAGACGACGATGATGGCCGACATCGTGCTGCCCGACCTGCACTACCTGGAGCGGTTGACCCCCTTCGCCTACCAGCACCTCTCCTCGGGCGATAGCCCCCACTCGGTGTACGGGGCCAAGCCGGTGGTGGCATCGACGATCGAGGGCCCGGTGCCGGGCGAGCCCTATGTGGACGCCATGCAGATCTACCTGGAGCTGCTGCGGCGGGCCGGCCGGCTGTCGCACTTCAACGAGGCCTTCAACAACATCGCCAAGATGCGGGAGCCCTACCGGCTCGACCCGGAGAGCAGCTATTCCTACTTCGAGATCTGCGACTGCTGGCTGCGCAACACCCTCGGAGACGACAAGGGACTCGACTGGCACCTCAGCGACGGTCTCTGGACCGACACCAAGACCGTGCAGGAGAAGTACCCCCGGCAGTTCTTCGAGGCCAGGGCCCAGGTGTACTTCGAGTTCATGCTTAACGCCAAGGACGACCTGGAGCGCACAGTGCGGGAGCTGGGCATCCCGTGGGAGACCGACGACTACCAGCCGGTGCCCGACTGGAAGCCGGGTCCGGCCTATGAGCGGTCCGAGCCCCACAACCTGTTCGTCGTGAACATGAAGGTCCCCAACCACGCCCTGTCGCACACCCACAAGAACTCGATCCTGAACACGCTCTCCAACCGGCACAACGACTTGAAGTCGGTGTGGATCAACCCGAAGACCGCGGCCGACCGGGGCATCGCCAACGGCGACCGGGTCGAGATCGAGACCACCCAGGGGCGGTGCCAGACGGCCACCGCCCGGGTCACCCAGCTCGTGCATCCCGAGGTGCTGGCCACCCAGGGCTGTGGCGGCGGCTGGACCGGGGGCAGCGCCGGCGACGAGATCAACTTCAACGCCCTGCTGAACATCGATGTCGCTCACATCGACTTCGTCTCGGGTGCTCTGGACTCCGCCATCGCGGCCGACGTGCGCCCGGTACACAGGGGTGCGCGGTGACCCGCCGGGCGGTCATGGGCGAGGCAGACGGAGGCCCGCGGTGACCCGCTGGGGCATGGTGATCGACGCGGCCCGCTGCGTCGGCTGCCAGGCGTGCACGGTGGCGTGCAAGACCGAGAACCAGTCGCCTCTCGACGCCTGGTTCGCACCGGTCATCGAGTGGGAGTCCGGCGTGTTCCCCGACGCCACCCTCAACTACCTGCCGGTGCTGTGCAACCACTGCGAGGACGCACCGTGCGTGACCGCCTGCCCCTCCGGGGCGCTCAAGCGCCGCGACGACGGCATTGTCATCGCTGACGAGGACGTGTGCATCGGCTCAAGGGCGTGCATGGCCGCCTGCCCCTACGGAGCGCTCCACTATTTCGACGACCGCGGCACCGTGTCGGTGACGGACGGATCCGAGCGGGTCGAGCCCACCGTCCCCGAGCGTTACGCCCACCAGCGCCACGTGCGCGGCGCGGTGTCGAAGTGCACTTACTGCGCCCACAAGATCGACTTCGGGTTGGAGAACGGCCTCGAAGTCGGGGTGCATCCGCTGGCCACGCCGGCCTGCGTGGTCACCTGCCCGGCGGAGTGCCGGATCTTCGGCGACCTCGACGACCCCGGCAGCAACGTGAGCCGGTACCTGGCCGAGCGCGGGCCCGCCGAGGTGCTGCGGCCCGACGCCGAGACCCGGCCCAACACCCAGTACGTGGGGCTGCCGTGACCGCAGCGGACATGGGGGACGGGGGAGGGGGCGCCTCCCAGAACGTGTTCATGGACCAGTTCAACCTCGAGGCTCGCACCCAACGGGTGTGGGACATCAACCACGCCCTGTGGTTCACGTTGATGGGTGTGGGCGGGGGAGTGTTCCTGGCCGGGAGAATCCTCAACCTCACCGAGGGCCTCGGTTCCCTGCTCGGGATCCCCACCGTCGATGCGGTCAGCTTCGTCGCGATCGCGATCGGTGGGGCGATCCTGGTCGCCGATCTGGGCCGGCCCCTGCAGTTCTGGCGGGCCTTCGTGAACATCCGCACCAGCTGGATCAGCTGGGGAGCCTGGTCCGACCTGATCTTCCTGGCCGTCGGGGGGCTGCTGGTGCTGCCTGCGTTGAGCGTCGGCGGCTCCGAGCCCTTCTCGGGGCTCCCCTGGGATCCCCACGGCCGCGACGGCCCCGGCCTGGCCCTTGAGATCGTCGCCGGGGTGGCGGCTGTGGTGGTTATGACCTACGCCGGCGCGGTGCTGGCCCGGCCCCGGTCAATCCCGTACTGGAACTCGCCGGCGGTGCCGCTGCAGTTCCTGCTGTCGTCGGCGGCCATGTCGGTGGGCGTGGTGCTGATGATCGAGGTGTTCGCGGGTGAGCCGGTCAGCGCCGGCCAGATGGTGCTGCTCGCGGTGTTGACTGCGGCACTGCTGGTCACGATGGTCGTGCACCTGCTTACCCGGACCGCAGTACCGGGCAAGCAGGAGAGTCTCGACCGGCTCCTGCGGGGGCGCTACCGGATCCTGTTCGGCGGCTCCGTCGTGGGCGCCGGCACGGCTGTGCCCGTTGTGCTGGCGCTGGTCGGGGCGGCGGCACCCGGTGCCCGGGACATGCTGGCCGTGATCTGCTGTGTCCTGCTCGTGGAGAGCGGATTCTGGCTGCGGCTGATCACGCTGAGGGTCGGGATCTTCCCGCCGGTGCACATCCCGTCGGTCCATCACCCGCAGTCTTCGGGTTCATTGGCTGGGGGCTGATCGCATGGCCATGACCGCAGCCGCGCTCGATGCAGCCCATGAGGGGCTGCGCGCCGCGGGCATCGACTTCGTCTCCGGTCTGCCCGACGGCTGGCAACGGCCGCTGCACGAGCGGGTCGAACTCGACGCCGACATCCGCTACGTGCCGGTGTGCAACGAAGGCGTGGGGTTCTCGATCTGCGCCGGGGCGTGGCTCGGCGGCCGCAAGCCAGCCCTGATCATGGAGAACAGCGGGCTGAGAGTGGCCTCGGAGTACATCGCCCGCATCTCGCTGGGCACCGGCGTGCCGGTCACGCTGCTGTGCTCCTACCGGGGAGATGTGGGTGAGACGGAGCACTGGGGGATCCCGCACGGGATCGTGGCCGAGCCGCTGCTGGACGCCCTGAGGATCAAGTACCTGGTCGTGCGCCACGTCGAGGACCTGTCCAAGTCGATCGTTCGGGCCAAACGGATCTCGGAGGCCCAACTCCATCCGGCAGCGGTGCTGGTCTCCGGCGACTGCGTGTGGGAGGACTGAGGGTGGCCCTGGACCGCTACGAATGGCTGGGGCGGCTGGCCACCAGGCTGCCTGAGGACTGCCTGGTGATGTCCACGTATATCGGGGCGGTGTCGTTCGAGTGGGCCCACCACACCGAGGAGCATCACCGCACCGCCCACCTCGGCCAGATGGGAGACGTGATCGGAATGGCGGTTGGCCTGGCCCTGGCCTTGCCCCATCGCAAGATCGTCTGCCTCGACGGTGATGGCTCGGTGCTCATGGAGCTGGGCCAGCTGGTGGCCATGGGCGAGCACCAGCCCGACAACCTGGTGGTGTTCGTGGTGGACAACGGCGTGTACGAGTCGATCGGCTGGAGCGGCCAGGGACGGCGACCCACCGCCACCGCGGCGCGGGTCGACCTGGCTGCCATCGCGGCGGGCTGCGGGGTGCCCTACTCCGTTGACGTCACCGCGGAGGAAGAGCTGGACGCCGAGATCGAGCTGGCCTTCTCCCGCGACGTGTGCAGCTTCATCAACGTGCGCACCCGGCCCGGCCACTCCCACGTGCGGCCTCGCCGCACCGACGGCATCGAGGACAAGTACCGCTTCGTGCGCTACGTCGAGCGCCTCGAGGGCGTCTGGATCACCGGCGTCCCACCCCAAGACATCGCCCTGATGAAGGGCAAGCAGCACCAGCCAGGGCAGACCTAGGAGGGCTCGGGGTCGGCTAGGCGGAGATCGGCGTACTCGTGGGGGTTGCGGTCGCCGACCAGCACGTGCTGGCTGCCGGCGTGCATGTCGCGGAAGCAGCGCTGCAGCGGGCCGTCGCGCAGGGCCTCGGTGCCGCACCACTCGTAGAGGCTGCGGACCACGGCCAGGCCCTCCTGGGTGAGCAGGGTGGCCGACTGCTTGACGTAGGTGGCCAGCACCGGGTCGCGACCCGAGCCGGCCTCGGCGGCCTGCTCGGCGTTGCGGAACGCCTGGCGGCACCACGTCTCGGCGGCCTCGAAGCGCGACACCGCCATGGCGAACTCGTACCGGAAGCGGGGGTCCTCAGCGATGACGGACGGCGCAGCCATCCGGGCCCTGACCTTGGCGATGGCCACCGCCTCGTCGATGGCTCGGCGGATGACCCCGATGGTCCAGCCCATGTGGCCGATCTCGGTGAGGATGATCACCCCGAGGTCGTACATGGGGCCGCCCCGGTAGCGGGTGGGTGAGAAGAACTCGAAGGTGGCGTGGGCGGGGACGTCGGTGTCGATGCGGTAGTCGTAGGACGAGGTGGCCCGCAGGCCCAGCACATCCCAGTTGCCGAGCAACTCGACTTCGCTGCGGGGCACCATCATCAGGCGGAACTCTGCGTTCTGGCCCTCGGGCGGTGCGGTGAAGGCACCCCCGCCGACCCAGTCGGCGTGGGCGACCCCCGAGCCGAAGCCGTACTTGCCGGTCAGCCGGAAGCTGTCGCCGTTGGGAACGGCGGTGCCGTTGGGCGCGAACTGGCCGGCCACCACGGGAACGACGCCTCCGGCGAACATCTCGTCGGTGAAGCTGTCTTCGCAGTAGGCGCCGAAGAAGCAGGCACCGGTGGCACCGGCCATCAGGGACCAGCCGACGGAGCCGTCGCCGTAGGCCACTTCGGCGAACACGTCCAGGCAGTCGTCGATCGGCAGTTCCGCGCCGCCTACGGCCCGGGGCGACAAGGTGCCGTACAGGCCCGCCTCGAAGCAGACATTCACCAACTCCTGCGGCAGGGCGGTCGCGCCGGTCTGGGCAGCGGCAGCCCCGGCTGCATCGATCGTCGAGCGCAACTCGCGGGCCCGCTCCAGCAGTTCCGATCCCATTCGCTCTCCCGGTCGGTGAAGCTCGATGGCTAGGCGACAGTCCGCAGCGACTCGGCCATGGTGTCGATGATGCGGCCGATCTCGTCGTCGGTGATCACCAGCGGTGGGCAGATGGCCAGCACGTCATTGATGGGCCGCACGATCACACCCCTGTGCAGCATGTCGTTGCGCACGTCCATCGACGGGCGGTCCAGCACCGCGGCCTGAACCGCGCCGGTGCCGCGGTGCGACGCGATGAGCCCGTCGGCGGCCAGCGCTTCCAGCCCCTCGGTGAGCTTGGCGCCCACATGGCGGGCCCGATCCACGAGGCCCTCGGAGGTGATGATCTCCAGGTTCTTGACTGCGGCCGCGGCCACGGTGGGGTGGCCCGAGTAGGTGTAGCCGGTGCGCAGCAGGAAGCCGGGCTCCTCGAGGTTCTCGCACACCCGCCGGCTCACGATCACACCGCTGAGGGGCAGGTAACCGGACGTCACACCCTTGGCGAAGGTCATCATGTCGGGCTCCACCCCGAAGGTCTGGGCTCCGAACCACTCGCCGGTGCGGCCGAAACCGCAGATCACCTCGTCGACGATCAGCAGGGCGCCGTGCTGGTCGCACAGCCGGCGGACTCCGGCGAGGTAGCCCTCGGGCGGTGGGAACACCCCGCCCGCGCCCTGGACCGGCTCGGTGATCACCGCGGCCACCCGCTCGCCGTGTTCGGAGAACACTTTGGCCATCACCTCGATGTCATCGTTGGGGACCTCGATGAAGTGGGGGACCAGATCGCCCCATCCTTCGCGGTTGGGTGCGATGCCCTGGGCGGAGGTGCCGCCGAAGTTGGTGCCGTGGTAGCCGTTCGTGCGCCGAATCACCAGTTGGCGCTCGGCTCCGCTGGCGCGCTGGGCGTAGAGGCGAGCGAGCTTGAGTGCGGTGTCCACCGCGTCCGACCCGGTGCAGCCGAAGAACACTCGTCCATCGCTCAACGGCGAGCGTTCCACGACCATCTCGGCCGCCCGGGCCGCGGGCGGGTTGGTGAACGGGTCGAAGGTGTTGTAGGCGGCGAGCTCGCGCATCTGCACGGCCACTGCGTCGGCCATCTCCGGGCGGGAGTGGCCTATCTGGCAGTACCAGAGGCTGGCCAGGCCGTCGATGTATGACCGTCCCTGGTCGTCGTAGAGGGTGGAGCCCTCGGCGCGAACGATGTTGATCATCTCGGATTCCGGCTTGGCCGGCGGGGCGAACGGATGTAGGAGAGCATGATGGCCCATGGGACGCGGCTCCTGAGGTCGACGACGGTGGGGCAGCCGGCTCAGCCTAGAAGTACCGAGCGGGGCACGCGGCCAGAACGACCCGACTCAGAACGCGACTACACCGGCGGACACCACCGGCGTGCCGTCCAGGGTCACAGTGCAGTTTCGCATGGGCAGGTCGAAGTGGCCCAGGGTGTGGCGCCCGGCCGTCTCGTTGGCCCCCGTCGAGTAGAGGAAGTTGCCGGCGAAGGCTCGCAGTTCGGTGCCGTTGAACTGGGTGCGGTCGTACATCGTCATCGCGTCCCAGCGGGCCAGCGGGTTCATGCCCCATCCAACGTGGGAGACGGCGTAGGCGTCGGGGTCGTCCCAGGCCTGCAGATAGCTGGAGGTGAGCGCGGCGTCGACACCGTCCCCTGCGATGTCGGTGATGTAGTCGCCGGCGATGCGCATCCGCACCGGCGATTCCAGGTAGCGCTTGAAGGTGAGGTTCACGTCTCCTACGTCGAGCACCAGCGTGCCGTTGACCGTTCCCGCGGCGGGGAAGCACAAGCACAGGCCGCCGGGCCAGTGGGCAACCGTGCCCGGACCGTCGGTGCAACCCCAACTCGCCGCGGCCGGGGCCTTAGAGACGTCGATGGTCAGGTCGGTTCCGGCGGCCGAGGTGACCCGCATCTCAGCGGCCTGCTCCAGCATGGCCGCCCCCTGCTGCACCGGGCCCTTCAGGCTCGGGTCGGGAACCAGCCTCTCCAGGATCTCGGGATGCTCGTTGGACACCATGAGGATCCGGGCTCCACCGCCGAGAATCGCCCCTAGCTCGGGGGCGTGCAACAGACCCTCCACAGTGCAGTCGACCACGAAGGACGACGCGGCCAGCGCGGCCACCGCGGGCTCGAGACCGCCAACGGCATCGGAGGCCCCGGTGGAGCGCACCGGCACCGCCACCATCTGCCGCGGTGTGGTGAGGCGCAAGTGGAAGACCCGCGCCCCGAGTCTCTGGAGGGCCAGGTCGGCGAGCTGCACGTTCACCGGGCGGCTCTGGGACTCCGAGAGCACCGCGGCGGTCTCACCCTCGGACACGCCGCAGAGCCGGAACGTCTCCGCGAACGCTTCGATCCACTTCTCCTCGACGTGCTCTACGAGCATTCCCGGCCCCCTCCGTCTGACTCGCTCAGGTCCGGTACTGGACGCCGGGGAGCACGCAGAGCATCTCGTAGACGAGATCAGCGGCTATGTGGGCGGTCATTCCCGAGGTGTCGTAGATGGGTGCCACCTCCACGATGTCACAGCCCACTAGGTCAAGCCCCCGGCAGCCGCGGACTATCTCCAGGGCCTGGGGGGTGGTGAGACCGCCGATCTCGGGGGTGCCCGTGCCGGGAGCGAACGACGGATCGAGCCCGTCGATGTCGAAGCTCAAGTACACCGGTCCGCCCCCGACCTGATCGCGCACCTCATCCATCAGCGGGGCCAGCGAGCGATACCAGCACTCTTCGATCTGCACCACCCGGAAGCCCTGCCGGCGCGACCAGTCGAAGTCGTCGGCCGAGTAGCCGGTGGCCCGCATGCCGATCTGGACCACCCTTGCGCAGTCGAGCAGGCCCTCCTCGACTGCTCGCCGGAACGGAGTTCCGTGGGCGATGCGCTCGCCGAACATCTCGTCGTTGATGTCGGTGTGAGCGTCGACATGCACCAGCCCGACCGGGCCGTGGCGGGCTCGCATGGCCCGCAGGATGGGCAGCACGATGGTGTGGTCCCCGCCCAGGGCCACGGTGATCACATCGTGGGTCAGCAGCTCCGCGAAGTGGGCCTCGATGCGGTCGATCGAGTCGAGCAGGTTGTAGGGGTTGGTGGCCACGTCGCCGGTGTCGTCGATGCGCAGGCTGTCGAAGGGCGCGGCCCTGGTAGCCATGTTGTAGGGGCGGGTCAGCACCGACTCGTCGCGGATTCCCCTGGGTCCGAAGCGTGCACCGGGCCGGTTTGAGGTGCCGATGTCGAACGGCACTCCCACGATGGCTGCGTCGAGCTCGGTCGGATGTGAGCGACCGGGTAGTCGCATGAAGGTGGCTATTCCCGCGAATCGAGGCATCTCGTTGCCGCCGAGCGGCTGCGGGTTCCCGGTCCCCGTCACAGCGTTAACGCTAGGGGCTGAGGCAGGGGGTCAGGCGATCGAGGATGGCGTCGAGCACGCCCCCGGACGTGCCGAAGTTGAGCCTCACATGGCCGTGGCCGTTGGTTCCGAACTGGCTGCCTTCCGACACGGCCACGCCGGCGTGCTCCAGCAGCCGGGCGGCCGGGTCCGCGCCCAGACCGCAGGCCGACACGTCCAGCCACGCCAGGAACGTGGAGTCGGGCCGCTGGAACCGCACGGTCGGGGCCTCCGCGGCCAGCCGTTTCGCCAGCTGGCCGCGCCGCTCCTCCAGGTAGGCGACGAGCCCGTCGACCCACGCCCCGCCGTGCGTCCAGGCTGCGATGGTGGCGTCGATGCCGGTGCGGGCCGCGTGGCCGAGCAACAGCGGAGGATGAGCCTGGCGCACCCGCCGCCGAAGGCCCCGGTCGTCGTACGCCATCACCGCGCACCGCAGTCCCGACAGGGCGAACGTCTTGGCCGGGGATGTGACGGTCACCACCCGCTCGGCCGCGCCGGGGATCGACAGCATGGGGACGAACGGCGACGATGAGTCCCGGTACACGAGGTCGGCGTGGATCTCGTCGGACACGATGTAGAAGTCGTAGGCGTGGGCCAGTTCCACGATCCGTTCGAGCACGGCGGTTCCGGCCACCCGCCCGCTGGGGTTGTGAGGATGGCACAACAGCAGCACGCGGGCGTCGGGTTCGCGCCGCACGAGCGCTTCGAGGTCGTCAGGGTCGAGCGTCCAGCCCAGGTCGCGGTCATAGCGCATCAGCCACTCGAGTTGGGGGCGCCGAGCCGTGGGGCAGATCTGCAGGAAGATGTGGTAGATCGGCGGCGTGAGGATCACGCCTTCGCCGGGTCCGGCCAGGGCGGTGACCGCGGCCACGACCCCTTGCAGGACATCGACGCAGGTGTGCACGAACTCGGGGTTGGGGCTCCAGCCGTAGCGCCGAGTCGCCCAGCGGGCATAGGCCGCGCCGACATCGGCTTCGAGGTCGTGGTATCCGAAGTCTCCCCGCTCGATGGTGAGCTGCATGGCTTCGGTCACCGCAGGCGGGACGTAGAAGTCGTGCTCGGCGATCCACGCGGGCAGCGCCTCCGGTCCGTGCTTGGACCACTTGACGTTGCGGTTGCCCCGCTTGTGCCCGGTGTCGAAGCAGGCATCGAAGTCGCGGGGGCGCCGGCCTGCTTCGGGTGCCGTCACAGCAGGCCTAGGAGAGAGAACCGGTGTTGATGACAGGCGTGGTCTGCTGCTCGCTGGTGAGGACCACCAGCAGGTTGGCCACCAGCGACGCCTTGGCCTGCTCGTCCAGAGCGACCACCGAGCGCTGGGCCAGCAGGTCGAGCGCGTCCTCGACCATGCCGACCGCGCCCTCCACGATGGTGCGCCGGGCAGCCACCACAGCCGCGGCCTGCTGGCGCCGCAGCATGGCCTCGGCGATCTCGGTGGCGTAGGCCAGATGGTTGAGCCGGGTCTCGATGACCTCCACCCCGGCCCGGTTGAGGCGGTCCTGCACTTCGGCGTGCAGCGTGGCCGCCACCGTGTCGGGGTCGGAACGCAGCGACACCCGGTCGCCCTCGAAGTCGTCGTAGGGGTACTGGGTGCCCAGATGCCGGATGGCCGTCTCGCTCTGGACGTGCACGAAGTCCTCGAAGTCGTCCACCTCGAACACGGCTGCGGCGGTGTCGACCACCCGCCACACGACCACCGCGGAGATCTCTATGGGGTTGCCCTCGGCGTCGTTGACCTTGGACACGCTGGTGGTGAAGTTGTGTACCCGCAGCGAGATCTTGCGTGACTCCATGCGAGTGAACGGGTTGGCCAGATGCCAGCCCGGGGTCTCGACGGTGCCGTTGTAGCGGCCGAAGAGGATAAGCACCAGCGCCTCGTTGGGCTGCACCAGGTACTGGCCCGGCCACGACAACACGAAAGTGATCGCGCCCACCGGGATGAGGAACACCATTGGCCACGCCACCGCGGCCACGCCGACGATCCCGGCCGCGATCACGATCAGTCCGACCAGGGCGATCAGCACGCCGAGCAGGCCCGGCTTGGTGCGGGCGGGTCGGGCCGTTACTGCACGGGTGCGGGAGTCCTCGGTGGAGATGCCAGAATCAGAAGGGGAGGCAGTAACGGTCATGCCCGCCATCCTGTCACGGGACTACGCAAGTGGCTACCGTGACCGCTCGGCCTCTAGCAAGGAGCACAGATGAAGTTCGGCATCTCTTTCGCCAACGTCGGGACCTTCGTGAGCGGCAAGGGCGCGGCCCGGCTGGCCGAGTCCGCGGAAGCCGCCGGGTTCGACTCGCTGTGGACGGTGGAGCACATCCTGTACCCGGAGGGCTACGAGTCCACCTACCCGTACGCGCCCGACGGCAAGATGCCCGGATCGGGCAGCAACCCGATACCCGATCCGCTGGTGTGGCTCGGCTACGCGGCCGCCGTCACCTCCAGCATCGGGCTGGCCACGGGCATCTCGCTGCTTCCCGAGCGCCATCCGCTCACGTTCGCCAAGGAAGTGGCCACCCTTGATGTGCTGTCGGGTGGTCGGGTGACGCTGGGTGTGGGCATCGGCTGGCTGCGCGAGGAGTTCGACTCGCTCGGCGTGCCCTGGGAGCGGCGCGGCCCCCGAACCGAGGAGTACGTGGAGGTGATGCGCCGGGTGTGGGCCGAAGACGACGTGACCTTCGACGGCGAGTTCGTGTCGTTCCGCCGGGCCAGCTCCAACCCCAAGCCGGTAGCGGGCCGGGTCCCCATCCACATCGGCGGGCACAGCGAGGCCGCCGCCCGCCGGGCCGGGCGCATCGGGGACGGTCTGTTCCTGGCCAGCGGGGACATGGCGCACCTGCTCAACTTGGCCCGCAACACTGCGGCCGACTGCGGGCGCGATCCCGAAGGGCTGGAGATGTCGGCAGTGCATCTCGGGTTGTTCGGTGATGATCCTGCGGCCGCGGTGCAGGAGGCCGAGTCGTGGGGCGTGGCGCGGCTGATGGTGCCGTCGGTGTTCTACTTCCGCAACACGGCCGAGGGCCTGGCCGCCTTCGGTGAATCAGTCATCGCATCTCACTCGGGGTGATGGACTCTGCCGCGCAGGGCTGGGCCAGCCGCATCTGGTATTGGCATCCAGTCCTTCATGTGTCCGCACTCGGCGAGTACCGACGAGGGCTTCTGGAGTTGGTCGAAGAATCCGAGAGTGCCCGAAGCGATGCCTCGAATCGTTGATCAGGCCACGTTCGGTCCCACACCGCTCACGCCGCGGCTGGGTCCGCTGAATCATGGCAACAAGTGGCACAGTTGGCGGGGGCTGCACCTTCCCGACACCTATGAGGGGCTGGCTCCGGAACTGAAGGCCCTCCATCATCGGGTGGTCATCGAGGACAAGTCCCCCATGAACTACTACTCGATAGTGGGCAAAGATGCCGCCCGGTTCCTCGACTACCTAGTGACCCGCGATGTGAGCGGGGTCCCGATAGGGGCAGGCATCTACACCGTGTGGCTGAACCAGCAGGGCAAGGTTGTCATCGACACGCCGATATTTCGGGTGGGCGAGTCGCACTTTGTAACCATGGGAGGGATCCTAAGGAACTGGTTGGCCGAGCACGCGGGTTCCTACGACGTCGAAATCCGGGACGAGTCGGACATCAAGATGGTGATGCCGCTTCAAGGCCCACTGTCCGGCGAGATCATTGAGAGAGTGACCGGAGAGGACTGGTCCGGCGTCGGGTTCATGCGAGGGCGCCCAACCACGATCGACTCGGCCGCAGCCTGGGTTTGGAGGGCCGGGTACACCTCTCAACTGGGCTACGAGCTGCACATCGATCGAAGTGACGCCGTGGGGGTCTTCGATGCCGTCGTGCGGGCCGGTCAGCGCAACGGGCTCATGCCGATCGGCCAGAACGCCGTGCAGGTGGCGCGTACCGAGGCCGGCCTCATCGTGCCCGGAATCGACTACACGCGGGCTGGGACGGACCTCAACATTGCTGCGTACGCGTTGCTGGACGACCGCGGCGTCGTCTCTCCTTTCGAGATCGGTCTCGGTCGGTTCGTGAACTTCGACAAACCTGTCGACTTCATCGGCAAGGACGCTCTGCTCGACGAGCAGGCAAACGGGGGACCGGCTCGAAGGCTGGTCGGGCTCGATGTGGTCTGGCAGGACATCGTGTCCCTGTACGACCAGGCTGGTGAGGCCCCTGAGATAACTCGACGTGTCGACTACCGCCGCCATAGGGTGCTGCACGACGGCGATGTCGTCGGGAAGGCAACCAGTCTGTGCTGGAGTCCGACGATCCGTCGCGAGATTGCCCTGGGACAGGTCGCCCGGGAACACTCCGAAGTTGGGACAGCACTCACCGTCGAGTGGCGAGAGCACGGAAGCGCGCTCACTCCCGAACTGCTCGATGATGTGGTGAGCGGGACCCTTCGAGCGACCGTTGTGCCGCTCCCGTTCGTGTCGAAGGCCAAGAAGCACGCGGCCTGATCTGAAGAGCGAGCAAGGCTACGGCTAGTGGTTTGAGTTGGACGAGGGATGGCGATTTCGGGCTGCGCCCGTCTCGACCACGCAGAACTCGATGCTGCGCCCGAGGGCCTCAGCCAGCAGGTCGGCACTGCGGCGGGCGGTGAACAGCTCGATGCCCACGTCGGCGTCCGGGGCAATCTCCACATCGATTGTCACCGCCTCTTCGCTGACGGCGGCATGGACTCGCTGGACCGCCCTGCGGTAGGTGCGGTCCAGCGCTATTCCCACCCGCAGCAGCCCGGCCAGCACCCGCACCCGGCGGCGGTCCGGTTTGCTGAGCGCCATGTACTCGCGGTGCGACGACACCGGCCTGCTCTTGCGGTGGTAGCGGGCCACCAGCGCGATCAGTTCCAGCTCCCCCTCGGTGAAGCCGGCGAGGCGCTCGCTGTTGCGGATCAGGTAGTAGGAGTGCTTGTGGTGCGAGGAGTTGGCCACGAACCGGCCGATGTTGTGGAGCAGGCCCGCGGCCTCCAGCAGCTCGCCGTCCGCGATCCTCAGCCCGTGCACCGCCTCGGTCTCGTCGAACAGCTCCAGCGCCAGGTCGGTGGCGTGCTCGGCGTGGATCAAGTCCTCGTGGTAGCTGCGCGCCAGGGCCAGCACGCTGGAGCGTCTCAGGTCGCTGAGGTGGTGGAGACCGTCGTCGCGGGAGCGATCCCTGCGGTTGAAACGGTCGAGCAGCAGCCCCTCGCGTAGCGCTCCGGTCGACACCACGAGCGACGTGATCCCGAGAGCCTTGAAGAGCTGCCGCAGAAGGACAGCCCCCGCGACGATCACGTCGCGCCGAGCGGGTTCCAGGCCCGGCACGTCGACACGGTCGTCGGGTCCGGGCCTACAGACCAGATCGGCTACCACCTCGTCGAGTTCGGCGCGCCCGATCCTGGCGTTGGCAACCGTGCGCAACGCCTCGCCGCGGCGAGCGGCGCAGAGCCATGCCAGCGCCGCGATCGTGCCTGAGCAGCCCACCGCCACCTCGAAGCCGATGTCGCGTGCTTGCTGGGCCACGGGCGCCACGAAGGACTTGATGTGGCGCCGGCAGGCCTTGACTGCGCCGTCGGCGATCACGCCACCGGGAAAGAAGCGGTCGGTGAGCCGGATATGGCCCAACTTGAGGCTGCGGGCCAGCGCCGCGGGGGTGTGGTCGCCGACGATCAACTCGGTGGAGCCGCCACCGATGTCGATCACCAGATGAGGCCGGCCCGCGATCGGCACCGCGCTCATGGCACCCAGGTGGATCAGCCGCGCCTCCTCCATGCCTGAGATGATCTCCACCGTTATGCGGGCCTCGTCGTGCACCCTTCGCAGGAACGTGCCCTGGTTGTCGGCCTCCCGCACGGCGCTGGTTGCCACCGCCACCATGTCTGCGTCGTGAGCGTCGGCGATGTGCCGGCATTCGACCAGCGCGGTAACGGCCCGCTCCACGGCATCGGGCATCAGGCGCTTCATGTCGTCGCCGCCGGTGCCGAGGCGCACGGGCGTCCGCTCCCGGGCGAGCACCTCGGACGAACCGCCGGGTACCGGCCGAGCGATCACCATGTGCACGGAGTTGGTGCCCACGTCGATGGCAGCCAGCGCCCGCGTCTCCGTCATCGGCCGAGAATCATCTGTGTCAGGCTGTGGCCAGGGGACGGTCGGGGTCGCCGCCCCAGGCCGACCACGATCCCACGAACAGCCGGCCGTCGCCCAGACCCGCATGACGCAGGGCGAGCAGGTCATGGCAGGCCGACACACCGCTGCCGCAGTAAGCGATCACCGGCCGCGAGCCGGCTCCGGCATCCGCGTAGCGGGCTCGCAGCTCGGCAGCCGGTCGGAAGCGCCCCTCGCGGAGGTTGTCGCCGACCTGCATGCTCACCGCGCCGGGGATGTGACCGAAGCGGGGATCAATGGCGTTGGGCTCGCCCCGGTACCGCTCGATCGAGCGGGCATCGATCACCAGGGAGTCCGGATCGGTTCGGGCCGCGTCCACTTCGTGGATGGTGGCGAAGCGCCCGGCCGGCCAGGGCCGGGCGGTGAACTCAGCGGCCCGCCGCGAAGGTGCGGTGGTCTCCAGCTCGCCCGCCCAGGCGTCGATGCCGCCGTCGAGGATCGCGGCTCTCTCGCCGAGCGAGTCGAGCATCCACCACAGCCGCGACGCCATCACCCCGCCGGCATCGTCGTAGGCCACCACAGTGCAGCCGTCGCCTATGCCGAGACGTCCCATGGCGGCCGCGAAGTCCTCTGGAGATGGCAGCGGATGGCGGCCGCCATCCGTGGTGGGCGAGCCCGAGAGGTCGACGTCGAGGTCGACGAAGCGGGCCCCGACGATGTGTCCCCGGTCGTAGGCCTCCCGGCCCGAGCGGCCGTCCAGGTACCACCGGACGTCCGCGATCACCACGGTGCCGGTATGGGCGGCGAGCCATTCGGCGTCAACCAGCGATCCGAATCCGTCCATGGCTACCTCCTAGAACCGGTCGATGGCTGCGTCCCGGGACCGGTCCATGGCTACCTCCCAGGGGTCAAGCCTGCCGCCGAAGCCACCTCACGCGCCATGTCGGCCACCGCGTCGGGGTGTGTCCTCATCAACCGGTGGCGACCCTCGGTGATGGTCCGGCGACGCACGTCGGGCAGCTTCCGTTCCATGTAATCGTTGGCGCCCAGGAAGGCCTTGTCGTTGCTGCCCACCAGCAAGCCGACGGGCACCGTCACCTCGGTGAGGCGTTCGATCACCATCGAGTCGGTGTGGAGGCTGGTGGTGGTGGCGACCCGGGGAATCGTCAGGCGCGGGGCACTGAGGTGAACCCGATCATTCCAGTCCTTCATCGCCGAGGCGTCGCGGAAGCCGGGACCGGCGGCCACCAGCACCAGCCCTCGAATGACTCCGGGCCTGGTCAGGCAATGGGTCAGTCCGAGATAGCCGCCCAGCGAGTGTCCGACGTATACGGCTGGACCGGTCCGGGCCAGCACCGCATCGACCGATGCCAGCACCGCCTCGCGCTCGTACGGGGCTTGCTCGGCTGGAGCGGGGGAGCGGCCGTGGCCGGGCAGATCGATGGCCGTACACGCGAAGGCCGCGCCCAGGGCCTCCACGGTTCCGGCCCACACCGAGCCGTTGTCGCCCATGCCGTGCACGAGCACTACTGCGGGTCCTGTGCCGGTGGTCTCGGTGTGCAGAGCTGTGATCACGGATCCTGCACGATGTCGGGCTCCACGTACATGATGCGGGCAATGGGCACCGCGGCCCGCGTCTTCTCCTCGACCCGGTTGATCGCTTCGACGAGGTCGGCGGTGGTGTAGGAGGGGTCGAACGAGACCTTGGCCCCCACTAGGAGCTCCTCGGGGCCGATGTGCTGGGTCCTCAGGTGGATCAGGCCCCTCACGCCGTCGGTCGAGACGATGGCCCGGCGGATGGCGTCGTCGTCGGCCGCAGTGGCCGACTCGCCCAGCAGCAGGCTGCGCATCTCGATCGCCAGCACCACCGCGATCAGCCCGAGCAGCAGGCCTATCGACAGCGTGCCGATGCCGTCCCACACCGGCGCGTCGAACACCGCTGCGATCACCAGCGCCCCCAAGGCCAGCACCAGCCCGACGAGGGCGCCCAGATCCTCGAGCAGCACTACCGGCAGCTCCGGGGTTCGTGACCGGCGGACGAAGGTCACCCAGGACGCCGAACCCCGGACCCGGTTGGACTCGACCACCGCGGTCCGCATCGAGAAGCTCTCCAGCACGATGCCCACGCTGAGCACCACGAAGGCCCACGCGGGCGAGTCGATGTCGTGGGGGTGGCGGATTTTCTCGATCCCCGCGTAGATCGCGTACAGGGATCCGACCGCGAACAGCACCAGCGCCACCACGAAGGACCAGAAGTAGCGCTCGCGCCCATAGCCGAACTGATGCTGGGCGGTGGCGTCGCGGCGGGCGAGGCGCCCACCCATCAGCAGCAGGGCCTGATTGCTGGTGTCGGCGACGCTGTGGATGGCTTCGGCCAGCATCGACGACGCACCGGTGAAGACGAAGGCCACGAACTTGGCGATGGCTAGTCCGAGGTTGGCGAACAGGGCGGCGAGGATCGCCTTGGTTCCGCCGCTGGCCGCCATGGGCGGCAAGGCTAGCTGCGATGCCGGAGGCCGCTGCCGGTCGCAGCGGTGCACGAAGCGGGGGCCGCGTCGCTGCTGCATCGTGCGGCGCTAGCGTCCCGAACGCATGGCCGTTGTCTTCTCTACTCCCGACGAGCTGTTGGGTGCCGTTGGCCAGCATCTCGGTCACAGCGAATGGGTGACGGTCGACCAAGCCAGGATCGACATGTTCGCTGAGGCCACCGGGGATCATCAGTGGATCCATGTCGATCCGGAAGCTGCCGCGACGGGTCCCTTCGGGGCCACCATCGCCCACGGCTACCTGACCCTGTCACTCACCAACCTGCTGTTGCCCCAGGTGGTGAGGGTTGAGGGCATCTCGATGGGCGTGAACTATGGCGTCAACCGGGTGCGCTTCCCGCAGCCGGTGCTGGTGGGATCGCGCCTTCGGGCCTCGGTGACGCTGTCGGCCGCCGAGGAGTTGCCCGGCGGCGCCGGCGTGCAGACGGTGATCACGATCACAATGGAGATCGAGGGTCAGGCCAAGCCCGCCTGCGTCGTCGAGTCGGTCAGCCGTTTCCTGCGCTGAGTGTTGGCGAACGTTTCGTGCTGAGGTTCCTCGTTGCGCTGAGCAAGCTCGTGCGGCCAGCCCCGCGAACTATCGCGGCAGTGCTGGTCGCGCTGGTCTTGTTTCCGGCGGCGGCCGCCGCGCAGATCCCGGCCGCCGAGGAGGACACCGGCGCCGGAGAGACTGAGGACGGGACCGGTGGCGAGGACGGGACCGGTGGCGAGGACGGGACCGGTGGCGAGGACGGGACCGGTGGCGAGGACGGGACCGGTGGCGAGGGTGGAACCGGTGGCGAGGATGGAACGGCGCGAGCAACGTGCGACGAGGCGCCAGCCGTCTTCGAACTGCTGTGCAGGAGCGTTGAACTGCTCAAGGAGCACTACGTCGACGAGCTGCTCGACGAGGACCTGGCCTCGGCGGCCGCTAGGGGAGTGCGAGAGGCCGGGTTGGCCGCGCGCGGCGAGGAAGCGGCACCGGCCTGTGCTCTTCCCGCGCCCGCGTTCGAGCAGACATGCGCAGAGATCGACGCTGTGGATGACACCGCGGCCGCGGTCCGGGCTGCCTCCAGTGAGATGTTCGCGTCGTTGGGAGATCCCAACACGATCCTCTTGTCGCCGGCGGAGTACGAGGCCCTGCGGTCCCGCCTGAGCAGCGGCGCGCCGTACTCGGGTATCGGCCTGAGGCTGGGCCTGCTGAACGGCACGGTTCCCTGCACTGTGCTGTCCGAGACGTGCCGGCTGGTTGTGGCCGAAGTGTTCCCGGGCAGTCCCGCCGAGCAGGCGGGCGTGCGGGCCGACGACATCTTGCTGAGCATCGCCGGCCTCGCTCCGTCGGGCTCGGGCTGCGGACTGGGTGCCTTGCCCTCCTTCGAGCCGGGCAGCCTGGTGGCGGTCATCGTTGAGCGGAATGGCCGCAGGAGGTCCTTCAGGATGGAGGCCGCACTGGTGTACGCCCCCGGGGTGGCCGGAAGGACCGTGGCGGACACCATCGGCTATCTCCGTCTCGGCTCCTTCGGTGCCAACACTGATCGTCGCCTCGCCGAGGAACTCGAGGCCCTGCTCGACTCCGATGTCGAGACCCTGGTCGTCGACCTGCGGGGCAATCCCGGGGGTTATCTGCAGACCGTCATCAACATCGCCAGCATATTCCTGGACAAACGAGACGTCGTCCTCCGGGAAGAATCCAGGCTCGACGCCCTGCGTCACCTGGTCAGCAAGGACGACGGCCTCCCGGACCCCGGGCGCCTGCCGATCGCGTTGGCAGTGGACGGGTCGTCAGCATCAGCGTCGGAAGTCATGGCGCTGGCCCTGAGCGATCACGGCCGGGCGACGGTCGTGGGAATGACCACCTACGGAAAGAACACCGGCCAAGTCACCCGGGCCGTTGAGTCGCGGGCGGGCACTCTGCTGGGAGGCGCCCGAATAACGGTATTCCGATGGTTCGGCCCGGACGGCGCGAGCGCGGCGGGAGGGATCACGCCCGACGTGGAGGTGGACCTCTCGGGTTGCCGGCATCCGATAGCGCTCACTCGCCAGGTGGCGGCCGCGGCGGGATTGCCCGGTGCTCTCCCGGCGGACATCGAGCTGAACAGCGAGCAGTTCAATGCGGTGGCCGCGCTGGCGGCAGATGGTGTCCTCGCCGGAACCGAATGCCGACCCGGCCTCTTCTGCCCCGGCGAACCGGTCCCGCGATGGCTCCTGGCGGTGTGGTTGGTTCGCGCCATCGACGGTCAGGATCCCGAGCCGATCAGCACGCCACGGTTCGCTGACGTTGATGCCGGCCAGTGGTGGGCCGGGCACGTGGAGCGGTTGGCGGAGCTGAAGATCACCACTGGATGCGCTACGGAACCGGCCCGCTACTGTCCCGACGATCCGGTGACCCGTGCTCAGATGGCGAGCCTCCTCAGTAGGGCATTCCGGCTCGACCCGGCTACTTCTGCGGGGTTCACCGACACCGAAGGCAACAGCCACGCGGCCGCCATCGATGCCCTCCACGATGCAGGGATCACCCGAGGCTGTGGGGACGATCCGCTGCGGTTCTGCCCGGACCAGGACACGACGCGGAGCCAGATGGCGGTGTTCATCGATCGGGCCCTCAACCGCTTGAACTGAGGCCCGCCGAGCCGGCCCGACGCCCGCTCCGGCCGCGGGCACGGTGTTGTTGGGCCTCTAGCCTGTGAAGCGATGGCGAAGCGGAAGCGGCGGGTCAACGCCGGTGTGGGCATCAGCAGCATTCCGGTATCGGTTCCGCCGGTGCGGCCGGGGCTCGTGAGTTCCCAGCGCCGCGTTCCGGCCGGTATCGCCCGTCCGCCCTATGCGTCGCGACCCGGCGGGGAACCGCCTCCTCCGGCCGCCTCGCTGGTGAGGACCCCGGCCGAACTGGATGCCATGCGCCGCACCGGCGCCCTCGCGGCCGAGGTGCTGATGGCGGCCTGCGAGCATGTTCGGGCCGGGATGACGACCGATGCCGTCGACCGTTTCGTACACGACACCGCCGTCGCGGCGGGCGCTTATCCGAGCCCGCTCGGCTACCGGGGCTATCCGAAGTCGGTTTGCACCTCCGTCAACGAGGTGATCTGCCACGGGATCCCGGACTCGCGCCGGCTGGCCGACGGCGACATCATCAACATCGACGTGACCGTGTACCGGGAGGGGGTCCACGGCGACACGTCGGTGACGCTGATGATCGGCGCGGTGGACGACCACTCCAGGCGTCTGGTCGCCGAGACCCGCGTCGCTCTGCACCGGGGCATCGGAGCCGTGAGGGCGGGTGCGGCCGTGTCGGACATCGGCCGGGCCATCCAGAACCATGCTTGGAAGCACAGCCTCGGCGTGGTGCGGGAGTTCATCGGCCACGGCGTCGGCACCGAGTTCCACTCCGGCCTGCAGGTGCCCCACTACTACGACCGCCGGGCTTCGACGGCGCTCGGCGAAGGAATGACCTTCACCATCGAACCGATGCTCACGCTGGGCTCGCCCGAGGTCGCAATGTGGGACGACGGGTGGACCGCGGTCACCGCCGACGGCCGCCGCACCGCGCAGTTCGAGCACACCCTGGCCTGCACCGCTGAAGGAGCGGAGATCTTGACCCGCACGTCGTCGGGCGAGTGCGCCCACGACCTGTTCACCGTGCCGGTCGGCTAGCCGCAGCGAGTGTCAAGTCCGCTGGGTTCGAGTGCGAGCCTGTGCTCGCCGTGCTGGTGCCCAGCTAGCTATTTCCGGGCGTCGGACCGTCCGAGCGGTGGCGGGTGCCGAAGTCTCGCCTCCCTGTTGGCACCCGCCTGGCCTCGTCCATCATCGGCACACACAGACACATAGGTTTGTGTGGTGGTTCATGTGATATAGTGGTGTAACGGTCCGCTGGCTGCTCCGGTGGCGGGTTGGGGCCGGACCTATCGGATCAGCCGTCCGCGGCATCCCTGGCATCGAGCATCCGTCGAACGTGCGGGAGGCCCAAGATGGCGATCACTGATAGGCAGCGCTTGTCGATGCACACGAAGCTGGTGGACATCATGGGGCAGGAGGACGCCGAGATTCTCATGGAGCATCTCCCCACGGTTGCCTGGGATCAGATGGCCACCAAGGACGATGTCAAGGCCAGCGAGCTCAGGATCCTTGCCGAGCTCGCCAAGACCAACGCAGCCCTGTTGGAGACCAACGCAGCGGTGGTGAAGACCAACGCAGCCGTGGCTGACACGAGGGTGAGTTTCCGCGAGGCCCTGGCCGAGACCAACGCCGATGTCGTGGAGCTCAAGGGCGAGGTGCAGTTGGGGTTCGCCCGGTTGGAGAGGCGCCTCGCCTGGTACCTGGTCGCGGTGGCCGCGCTGCTGGTGGGATTCGGCCTGGCAGTTTGGATCCCGCTGGTCGGCGCGCTCGCCGAGGTCGGGTCGGAGACTTCTGCCGGCCCAGTGCCCACTGCGGTGTCGAGCCCTCTGCCATCTGCAGGCTGAATCCGCTGCTCTCGGTCAACTTATACCAGAATGGTAGAGTCATGTCCATGGACCTGAACATCAAGGGGCTCGACGACAGCGTGGGCAGGCGGCTGCGCGAGCAAGCGGCCGCAGCCGGCCTGTCGATGCAGCAATACCTGCGCGACCAGTTGACGCGCATTGCGTCGCGCCGTTCACCTGCGGAGGTCGCCCGCGGTGCCGAGCCGATGACCCGTGCCGAATTCGAAGCGATCCGCCGGCGCCTGCGGGGCATCGATGGCCAGTAGCGTCGTCTGCGACGCCGGAGGCGTGCTGGTGGCCTCCGGTGCTCTTGAGGGCGGAGCCCCACCCGCCGCGGAGATTCTCGCGCTGGACTGGTCGGCCCTGACCATCGGACGCTTTCTGGCGGCTGGCCACGAGGGACGCGCCGAAGCGGTCGAGGTCGAGACCGGGCTTGCGCTCTTGAGCGTCGACGAGTGGTTTCCGGTGCGGACCTTCGTCGTGGACACTCTGGCTCGAGCCGGATGGGAGGCACTGGACAACCTCGACTCGTGGTCGGCGCTCGTCCTGGCCGAGTACTTGGACCTGCCCCTGTTCACGGCCTCCGACGAGGTGCACAGCGACCGGATCGAGGTGCTGAGACCCTGGTGACGATGGGGATCCGCGAGGCGGGTCTGGGCGTAGTCGTCCATCAGCTTCTCAACGATCGCCATGTTGGCGATTTCCTGCGCTGTCGCCTCGTTGCCGGAGGCGAGCCGCTCCAGAGCGTGTAGAGACCGGTGTAGATATTGCGCGGCGCCTATGACCTTGCTGCGCCAGTACTGGCAGATGTTGGCAACGTCGCGGACTTGCTGGCCGATGCTCGCCGGGTCGCTGCTGGCTCGGAGCACAGCGTTGCGGAGGTTTCGACACGCACCCTGCAGCGTCCTGAGGTGATCTGACTCGGTGAAGGCGTCGCCGATGGCGTCGTGCAGGAATCCGTCGATCTTCGCTGCTGCCAGCCCGGCAGTCAGGTACTTGGCCCTCTCGGCTGCCATCTCGTCGCCGGCGGCTTCGGCCCCGAGGCAAGCTTCGCAGGCTTCGCGCAGGCGGAAGGCCACGTAGTCGATGTGGCACTCGCCGGACGTTTCTCGCGGCCATCCCGGCTGCAGCCGGCCAGCTGTCTCGGCGATCTTGGCCACCATCGAGATGCCGTCGGGAAACGTCTCGATCAGTTCGCGGTACGTCATCAGCCGGTAAGGGTCGAGGCTGCGCTCAAGGCCCGCCTCGATCCAGGCCCGGGCACGTTCCATGTCTTCGGCGCAGATGAGCGAGTCGGCGCGTGAGATCAGCGTCTGGTCAAGTTCACCGGCTGGGGTGAGATGGGCGGCGGAGGACTGGGACAATGGGACACCAGCTGTGAGCGGACGACACTGCAAGACTACGCGATGATATAAGATTCCAATGCGGCTGCCGGCTCCATCCGGTTCTTGTGGACCGATCGCGAGAGATCTGCACCGCTGTCTTGGCTGGTCGGAGTCCGCAATCTGTAGGTAAATAGTCCTGCGATCTGTTCGATGGGTTCACTTGGCGCTTACACCTTCCTGCATCAACCATGAGAGGCCGAGCGACTAGGCGGGATCCGGATCCGCGGCGAGGGTCCGCTGCTCGAGCAGATCCATGAGGCGGAGCGGGCGGGCGAGGCCGCCAACTCGACGTTCCAGGTGGCTCACGGCTTCGCCCACGGTCAGATCCAGGTGATCCAGCCGAGGGCACTGCGGGAGGCGATCGTCAACGGGGTGGTCGACCGCGACTGGCTGTCGCCGCAGCCCACCACTGTGGAGCATGTTGGCGAGACGTTGAGGGTGACCTCTCCGGGTGGCCTCGTCGGCGGGATCAGCCCGTCGAACATCATCTCGCATCCGGCGGTGCATCGGCAGAGCGGCTTGGCGGAGGCGGCCGCTGCGCTCGGCATCGCCGAACGCTAGGGCATCGGCGTCGCGAGGATGACGCGCGACATGCTCGCCTTGTGCTGGCCCCGGCCGCAGATCGCCGAGATCGCCGGACCCTATGTCCGGGTCACTCTCCTGGGTGGCGAGCCGGACCCCGAGATGATCCGGCTGGTCTCGGACATCTTCCCGCAGGAACTTGTGAAGTCCGCAATTGCGGCAGGGCCGCTGCCTCTTGGCTGAACGGGGTCTCGGACATCTTCCCGCAGGAGCTTGTGGAGTCCGTGGACGTGCTGCTGCTGATCGACCAGCTGTGCGCATGTGGCTGGGTCGATGCCGGGTCGGCGGCGGCGGTGCTGCGGCGCCCGGTTGCGGAAGCCGCCGACGCGATCGAGCGTCTGGCGGCCGCCAAGCTCGGCGACGCGGACGACGCGATGTGCGGACGGCCGCTGGATCTGGTGCCAGGAGGAAGAAGCGATCTAGGAGAAGCTGTTGAATCGCAAGATGCGATTCAATAACGTCACCCTTGTTGACGCTGTAGGAGGATAACAACGTCTATGACGGACGAGCCTGTTCAAGCACTCGTGCCTGGTCGCCTTGTGCCACGGCAAGTTGCGAGCGGACGGTTTTCCTGTCGCACTTCTGATCGCGCTGGAACCCTGATCGCGCTAGCTGACTGATGCTCCTATAGGCCGTAACTTGTCAAGCGGCTTGGTCGGGTCGGAGCCAGAGTTCGTAGCGGTGGGCAAGTTCGGCGTTGTGAGCGAGACCGCGTTCGATCTCGGAAAGGCGGATGGGCCAGGTGCCGAGCGCTTCGGCGGCGACGACGAGTGTGAGGCCGCCGCTGAGGCGTGCGGCTCGCAGGTCGGCTCCGAGGGGGACGGTCGCGGGTCTGGTCAACAGGCGGAACATCTCGCGGGCAACGTGGCGCTTGAGGCAGCGGATGATCTCCCTTTTGGACTTGCCCTCGAGCGTGCGTCGTGCGACGTAGGCTTGGGTGCGCGCGTCGCTGGACATGCGCACGAGAACGATGCGCCACAGGGCGTTGTTGGCCTGTCGATCGCCGCCGCTGTTGAGCCGGTGGCGGGTCACCTTGCCGGAGGAGGCCTCGACGGGGCTGGCGCCGCACAGAGCAGCGAAGGCGGCTTCGGAGCCCATGCGCTTCGGGTTGTCGCCGGCGGTGACCAGCAGCGTGGCGGCGACTTCGGGGCCGACGCCGTGGGCGGCGAGCAGGGCCGGGTTGATGGCGGCGCAAAGCACAGCGAGCTGGGCGTCGAGTTCGTCGATCTCGGCGCTGAGCTCCGGGTGCCGGCGCGCCAGGGTGCGCAGGGCGAGCTTGGTGGCCTCGCCAGGGTCTGTCGTATCCCCGGTCCGGAAGCGGGAGCAGCCGGCGACGCGTTGGTCGGTGTCGAGGTTCCGCAGCCGGGATCGAAGCTGGTCGGGGGCGGTGACGATCAGGTCGCGGATCTGGTTGGCGGCCTGTGTGCGGGCCTTGATCGCCGAGCGGCGCGCGAGCCGCAGCACCCGCACGCTCTCCACTGGCCCGCCGCCCGCCCTGGGTGTTCCCGCCGCGTCGCCGTTGAGCGCGGCGCGGGCGGCGGCCTCGGCGTCGACGGTGTCGGACTTGCCGTGACGCCGACGTCGCTGCCGGTCGGGGCGGTTGACCTCCGTGACCGTGACGCCTTCGCTGGTGAGGTAGCGGGCCAGGCCGGCGCCGTAGGAGCCGGTGCCCTCGACGCCGACCCCGACGACATGGCCGTGGCGGCGCAGCCACCGCAACAGTCCTCGGTAGCCGGCGGGAGTCGCCGCGAACGACGACGTCGCCAGAATCCGTCCGATCCCGTCGATGACCGCTACGACGTGGACCTCGCCGTGGGTGTCGACCCCTCCTGTGACCTGCCTGTCATGATCATGCATGCTGAACCTGCCTTCCGTTCGTGAACTCGGATGGATGGCACCACCGGCCGGGACGACGGACAAGACATCGACGGGGGAACAGCCAAGCTCCTCATGAGGTCACGTTCGTCCGACCGGCTGGTGCGCGTTCGATGTCCCGCTGGACCAGCCGACGGATCAGTCACAAGGCACGAGGCCAGTCACACCCAGAGTCAGACCAGCCCATCGGGACATCGAACGCATCCTCCCGAGCCGGAGCCCGGCCCGAGTGGACCCTTCGATGTCACACCCTTCTGGCATAGTCTGCACATGCTTATCGATGCAGTTCAACGGGCTGAGGTGGCCGTGGCGGAGATGGTGGCTTGCGCCAAGAATGGCGACGCCGCCACCTCGGACATGCGCGTGGGGCTGGAGAGGTCGAAGGCGATTCTTGCGATGCTCGCCGTGTTCCAGGCGGCGGCGGCGGCAAGTACCGCCGTCCGGGAGCGTCACGGCGACGGTGGTGCCGGCATCCTGCGACATGCCGCTGGACTGTCCAGACGGCAGGCCGAGAGTCACGTCAAGACGGCCGAGAGGCTTGAGTCGATGCCCGTCGTGCGGGACGCGGTCGAGAGTGGCCGGGTCTCGTTCGCCAATGCCGGTCACCTGGCTCGGGCCGGTGAGAAGGCGGGTGCCGATGCCGTGCAATCCGATGCCGGCCTCGTGTCGAGCGCTGAGTCCATGTCCGAGGACCAGTTCGCCCGCGAGGCCCGCCGGTGGGTCGCTCAACATCAACCCGACGGGGGAGAGGTCGACTACAAGCGCAAGCGTGACCGGCGCTCAGTTCGCTTCTGGGACGGCGACGACGGCATGACCCACCTCAAGGCCGAGCTGGATCCCGTGACCGGTGAGAGGATCCGGAACCGGTTGGAGGCCGAGGCCCGACGCCTGTACAAGGCCGACAGGACGAGCGGCGGAGCCGACGGAGCGAACCGTCGCACCTTCGAGCAGTGCATGGCCGACGCTCTCGACCGCACAACCACAGGATCGGGCGACAACGCCAAGCGTCGTACCGGCGGTCGGGGCAACGCAGGCCATCCTCTTGCCGACATCGCAGTAGTTGCCCATCTCGACGAGGAGACCAGCCGCATCGTCGCCCAGCTCGCCAACGGCGAGCCGCTGCCCTCCAGCGTCCTTGAGCAGCTCATGTGCCGCTCCGCCATCACACCCCTCCTCTACGGATCGAACGGCGTGCCGCTGTGGCGCGGCGTCACCAAGCGGACCGCCACCGCCGCCCAGCATCAGGCGCTGATCGCCCGCGACGGAGGCTGCAGCGGATGCCGAGCCAACCCGGCCTTGTGCGACGACCATCATGTGCGGCCGGTCTCGCAGGGAGGACCGACCGACATATCCAACATGACCCTCCTGTGTTGGGACTGTCACAACAAGGTCCACCACCACGACTGGCGAGTTCGGCCGACAGGTGACGGCCGGTTCGAAGTGCACCCGCCGGATCGCATCCGACACGGCCCTGCCGAAGCACCGGCTCGGCCGCCGCCACCTCACCGCGGTCGGCGAGCGCCGCCGACAGCCGCGGCCATGGTCAGCGGTGGTGCGCCCACTCCAGATGCGTCACTGTTCGGGTAGCCGGACCCTGGGGCGGGGTGGGTTGAGGGGCCGGCTCAGGCCTTTAATCCCGGGCGGGGCGAGTTGAGGGCATCGACCTCACAGAGGCAGTCGAGCACGCACCGTCAAGCCAGCCTCGCCGACCGCATGCCTGGCCGAGGCGGGGAGCGTGGGCGCGAATCGAGGTTCGGCGGCGCTCGTGATTCTCGCCGTGAAGTGGACCCACCCCTCCGCGGCCCCGCTTGGCGCAATTGTGATACGCTCAGTACTGATAAACAGGGTTGAGTCATATCATATTGAGGAACGACCATGCACCGGGTTGAGAGCTACATAGCGGGAGCGTGGCACCGCCCGCTGGCCGAGGGACGAGCGCTGCCCGATGCGGCCACCGGCCAGGCCGTCGCAGAACTTGCGCCCCCAGCCATCGACATCACGGCTTCGGTTGCCTACGGGCGGAACGTCGGCGGCCCCGCGCTGCGGGAGCTGACCTTCCATCAGCGGGCATCCATCCTGCGCAGTGTCGGCAAGGTGCTGCTGGCCGACGGGACCAAGGAACAGCTCTACGACCTGTCGTACTGCACCGGGGCCACCCGAGCCGACTCGTGGATCGACATCGAGGGCGGGGCCGGGGTGCTCATGTCCTACGCCAGCAAGGCTCGCCGCGAGCTTCCCAACGCGACTGTGGCCGTCGACGGCGCCACCGAAGCGCTGTCGCGCGACGACTCGTTCTCGGCTGTGCACGTTCTCAGCGCCCGCAAGGGCGTGGAGCTACAGATCAACGCCTTCAACTTCCCCGTTTGGGGGATGCTCGAGAAGCTCGCCCCCGCCTTCATCGCAGGCGTGCCCTCCATCGTCAAGCCTGCTTCTCCCACCGCGTACCTGGCCGAGGCGACGGTGCGGCTCATGATCGAATCCGGCCTGATGCCCGAGGGCACCCTGCAGCTGGTGTGCGCCTCCCCCAACGAGCTGGGCAGCGTGCTCGACGGCCTCGGAGGCCAGGACAGCATCGCCTTCACCGGCTCGGCCGCCACCGCGGCGGCGCTGCGCGCCCATCCCGCCGTAACCGAAAGGGCGGCCCGGCTCAACATCGAGGCCGACTCCCTCAACGCGGCCGTGCTGGCTCCCGCCGCCGCTCCCGGCACCGCCGAGTTCGACCTGTTCACCGCTGAGGTCGTCAAGGAGATGACGGTCAAGGCGGGCCAGAAGTGCACCGCCATCCGCCGGGCCCTCGTGCCTGCCGAGCACGTCGCCGCCGCGGCCGACGCGCTCGCCGACGCGCTCGTCCAGGTGGCTGTGGGCGATCCCCGCGACACCGACACCGCCATGGGGCCCCTCGTGGGACTGGCCCAGCGTGACGAGGTCTCCGCCTCGGTCGCGGCCCTGCGCCAGGCAGCGGACACCGTTGTTGACTCCTGCGACCTGTCCAGAGTCGATGCCGCCGCTGGAGCGTTCATGGCTCCCACCCTGCTGCAGGCCCAGGACCCCCGCTCGGAGGCCGTCCACACCACCGAGGCCTTCGGCCCGGTGTCCACCCTCGTGCCGTACCGCAGCATCGACGAGGCGGTCGAGCTGGTGGCCGCGGGCGGCGGCAGCCTCGTCGCCTCGCTCTACGGCGCCGACCGCGGCGAGATCGCCGCGCTGGCGACCGGGGTGGCGTCGCACCACGGGCGGGTGCTGATCGTGGACTCGTCGATCGCCGCGGCCAGCACCGGCCACGGGTCGCCCCTCCCGCCGCTGGTGCACGGCGGCCCCGGCCGCGCTGGCGGAGGACAGGAGATGGGTGGCATTCGGGGCGTGTTCTCCCATATGCAGCGCACCGCAGTGCAGGGCTCGCCCGACATGCTCACCGCCATCACCGGCGAGTTCATCGGCGGCTCGTCAACCCAGCAGTACAAGGGGCACCCGTTCAAGCTCACCTTCGACGACCTGGAAGTGGGCGACTCGATCACCACCGGATCGCGACCGGTCACCCGAGCCGACATAGCGGCCTTCGCCGAGAGCACCGGCGACAAGTTCTACGCCCACATGGACGACGAGGCTGCGTCCCGCAGCCCGATCTTCAACGGCTTGGTGGCCCACGGGTACCTGGTGCTGTCGTTCGCGGCCGGGCTGTTCGTGTGGCCCGACGAGGGGCCAGTGCTGGCCAACTACGGCATCGACCGGCTGCGCTTCGCCAAGCCCACCTATCCCGGCGACGAGATCCACGTCGTGCTCACCTGCAAGCGCAAGATCCAACTCGACGGCCGCGGCTACGGCGAGGTGGCCTGGGACACCCGGGTCATGAACCAGCACGGCGAGGTCAACGCGGCCTACGACGTGCTGACGATGGTGGCCAACGCCCCCGGCGTCAACGGCGCTCCCGAGGGCCGCAGCCATGCCTAGGTCCTGGGCGACCACGGAGGACTTCGAGGCCTTCCTGGACGGCGGCGGCCTGGTCGAGGTCGACGACGACATGCCCGACGCCTACCGCCGGGCGGTGTTCTTCTTCATCGAGTTGCATGCCAACAGCGAGCTGATGGGCGGCCTCACCGAGCGCGACTGGATTGCCAAGACGCCCGGGCTGCGCCACAAGATGGCCGTGCTGGCCAAGACTCAGGACGAGATCGGCCACAGCCACCTGCTCTACATGATCGCCGCCGACTTCGGCATCAAGACCCGAACCGAGATGCTCGAGGACCTCTTCGCGGGCCGCAGCCGCTTCCACAACGTGTTCCACTACCGGGCCGTCACCTGGGGCGATCAGGTGGCCATCGCGTTCCTGGTGGACGCGGCGGCGCTCATCAGCCAGCAGGCGGTCTTCAAGAACTGCTCCTACGGCCCCTACAAGCGCATCCTGCGGCGCATCATCACCGAAGAAGGGTTCCACATGCGCTTGGGCGAGGACCGCATGATGCGCATCGCCGAGGGCACCGACCGCCAGCGCCGTATGTTCCAGGAGTCGCTCGACCGGTGGTTCTGGCCGGCGCTGCAACTGTTCGGACCCGACTCCGAGCCCGACGACGTGCTGCTTCGCTGGCACATCAAGTCTGAGCGCAACGAGGTGCTGCGCGACCGCTGGGTGCAGAAGTTCGTGCCCATGCTTCAGGGCTACGGGTTCACGATCCCCGCGCCCGACCTGCGCTGGGACGGCGAGGCGAATCGCTGGGATGTCGGGCCGATCGACTGGGAGCCGCTGAAACGCACGCTGGCTCAGGGCGGCCCTGACTCGGCCCGCCGGATCCGCGAGGCCGCCGACAACTGGGACCGCACGTCCTGGGTGCGAGCCGCCTTGGACAACGGCGCTGGGGTCTGAGATGCGTGTCTACGAGGTGTTCATGAAGCGGGACGGCCGTGAGGAGTTCCGCCACGTCGGAGCCCTGGAGGCCGCTACTGACGAGCTCGCGCTGGTGCTGGCCCGTGAGGGCTACGCGCGCCGGGCCGAGGGCGACCGCCTGTGGGTGGTGCGCCGCGACCATGTAGTCGTCGCCGATTCCCGATTCGTGGCCCCCAACGCCGAAAAGCCCCACCGGCACCACGACGGCCTGGCCGTGGCGGCGCGTCGCAAGGCCGTCAGGCAGTCGCAAGGATGAGAGTGCCGGGCAAGCATCGACCGCCGGGCAAGCATCGACCGCCGGGCAAGCATCGACCGCCGGGCAAGCATCGACCGCCGGGCAAGCATCGACCGGGATTGGCAGCGGTCCGTGCGGCCTCACGGGCTCTGTGCGGGGAACTCACCATGGCCGGTGCAGCGACGGGAGCGTGGCGGTGAGCTCCGCCGGCACGCGCGACTACCTGCTCGCCTTCGCCGACGACGAGCATCTGATGGGCCAGCAGCACACGGAGTGGGTCGGAATCGGCCCCTTCCTGGAGGAGGACTTGGCGTTCTCCAGCATCGGCCAGGACGAGCTGGGCCACGCCGCGCTCCTCTACGAACTGGTTCTCGAACTGGACGGCACCGAGTGCAGCGCGGAGGCGATCGACGCCCTGGCATATCACCGCGCCGGTTCCGAGTACCGGTCCTGCCACCTCGTGGAACGCACCACGGTCGACTGGGGCGAGGCCCTCGTGCGGCACTGGATCTATGACACCTGCGAGACGATGCGCTGGCAGCTCGTGGCCGACTCCACACTGCCTCAGCTCAGGGCCATTGCCCGGCGAGCGCTGCGCGAGGAGGAGTTCCACCGGCGGCACGCGGACGCCCTGCTCGACGTGCTGCTGGCCGCGCCCGACGCTCGCGAGCGACTGGTGGCCGCGCTCGAGGCGCTCGGGCCTCTGGTATTCGGCCTCTGCGAGCCGGTGGCGGGCGAGGCCGACGCGATCCGCGAGGGCGTGTGCCGCGGCTCCTCCCGCGATCTGGTCGCCCCGCTCACCGAGGCCATCGCCGCACGGTTCGAGCATGAGCCGAGAACCCTGGGCGCAGCCAACGGCCACCAGAGCCTCCGCACAGTGAGATCGGCCGATTTCCAGCCGCGGTTGGCGCGCATGCGCGAGGTCTTGGACTTCGATCCGGAGGCGAAATGGTGAACACGGGTGATCCCGGCCCGCCCCTCGATCCGGAGGCGAAATGGTGAACACGGGTGATCCCGGCCCGCTCCTCGATCCAGAGGTGAGATGGTGAGGTCCGCCGGCGCTGGCCACTACGAGCCGATCGAGTCCGCGTCGATCGACGAGCTGCGCGAACTCCAGTTGGGGCGCCTCGAGGACACGCTCCGCCACGCCTACACGAACGTGGCCCACTACCGGCAGGCCTTCGACACCGCCGGCGTCGCCCCCTCGGATCTTCGAGACCTGGACGGCCTGGCTCAATTCCCGTTCCTGACCAAGACCGACTTGCGCAACAACTATCCCTTCGGGCTGTTCGCGGTGCCGCAGGCCGAGGTTGTGCGTTTGCACGCATCCTCGGGCACCACCGGCAAGCCGACCGTCGTCGGCTACACCGCCCACGACATCGACGTGTGGTCGCGGCTGATGGCGCGCTCGATCTACGCCGCCGGCGGGCGTGCCGGCGATGTCGCCCACGTCGCGTACGGCTACGGACTGTTCACCGGCGGGCTCGGCGCCCACTACGGCGCGGAGATGCTCGGATGCACGGTGGTACCCGTCTCCGGCGGGCAGACGGAGCGTCAGGTGACGCTGATCCGGGACTTCGAGCCCCGCATCATCCTGGTGACACCGTCGTACTGCCTGAACCTCATCGACGAGATGGAGAGCCGGGGGATGGATCCGGTGGAGTGCTCGCTGGAGGTGGGGATCTTCGGAGCGGAGCCATGGACCGACGAGCTGCGCTCCGAGATCGAGGCCCGCCTCGGCATCGACGCCGTGGACATATACGGGCTGTCGGAGGTGATGGGCCCCGGCGTGGCCCAGGAATGCGTGGAGACCAAGGACGGTCCCACGCTGTGGGAGGACCACTTCTACCCCGAGATCATCGATCCCCATACGGGCGAGACGCTGCCCGAAGGCCAGTTCGGCGAGCTTGTGCTCACCGCACTGACCAAGCAGGGACAGCCGGTGGTGCGGTACCGCACCCGCGATCTCACTCGGCTGCTGCCGGGCACGGCCCGCCCCATGCGGCGGATCGAGCGGATCTCGGGCCGCTCCGACGACATGCTGATCGTCCGGGGCGTCAACGTGTTCCCCTCGCAGGTGGAGGCCGAGGTGCTCAGGGTCGACGGTCTAACCCCGCACTTCCAGATCGAGGTGGACCGCTCGGCCAACCTGGCGAAGCTCACGGTTCGGGTGGAGCGCAACCCGTCCGGGCGCCGCCCCGGACTCGACCTGGCCGACGAACTGGCCGGCCACATCAAGGGCAACATCGGGGTCACCGCCGAGGTCGTGATCGCCGAGCCCGGCGCAGTGCCGCGGTCCGCGGGCAAGGCGCAGCGAGTAGTGGCCCCCGGATGAGAGACATCGCCGCCGCCGTGGGGCGGTGGAGCGATGCACCCGACATCTCGGCGAGGTCGGTGCTGGTGACCGTGCTGGGAGACTCGGTCCTGCCCGTCACCAAGACGGTCTGGCTCTCAAGCCTGTTCGAGCTGGCCCGCCCGTTCGGGTTCAGCGAGCGCCTCGTGCGCACGTCGCTGTTCCGGCTGGCAGCCGAGGACTGGGTGTCGAACGAGCGGGTCGGCCGCCGGAGCCGCTACTCGCTGACCCGCCTGGCCGTCAGCGAGTTCCAGGATGCCGACCGCCGCATCTACTCCCATACGCCCTTCGAATGGGACGGCTGGTGGACGATCGCCATAGTGGACAGCCCGCTCACGCCGGCCGCCGAGAGGGAGTGGATCATCCGGCACCTGCGGTGGCACGGCTTCGTGACCCTCGGCCGGGGTCTGCTCGCGTCGCCGTCGGTGATGCCGCAGAGCCTGCACCAGCTGCTGGAGCTGATCGAGTTCTCCGGTGTCGTTCCCGCCGGACGGGCCGAACTGGGCGATG
This sequence comes from Candidatus Aldehydirespirator sp., assembly GCA_965220645.1. Taxonomy (GTDB): domain Bacteria; phylum Actinomycetota; class Acidimicrobiia; order Acidimicrobiales; family Aldehydirespiratoraceae; genus Aldehydirespirator. The sequence continues at coordinate 1,438,411 of OZ244836.1, forward strand.
TCGACGGCCTGGTGGCCAATGGCTTCTTCGCCGAGGCCTTCCGCACGTCCGAGACCGAGTCGGCGTACAGGAGCTTCATCGAGAGATACAGGCCCTGGCACGACGGGGGGCTCGACGGGTGGATCGATCCTCTCGACGCCTTCGCGTTGCGCACCATGCTGATCCACGACCTGCGCAAGATCCGCCTGCGCTCTCCAGACATGCCCCGCCAGCTGCTGCCGCCGGACTGGGTCGGCAATGAGGCCTACGGGCTGGCCGCCGACCTCTACCGCCGACTCGAAGCAGCCGCCGCGCTGGCCTTGAGCCGGATCCTCCAAGTCGACTACCCGTCCCGGATGCCTCACCGCTTCGAAGGCTGAGCTGCTTCAAAGCGGTGTACGGGGCCCTCGTGGCGTTGGTTCGGAGACAAATCGCGTGCGACCCAGCCAGGCGACCAATTTAAGGATCAGCCACAACTTTGAATAACCGTCGCCGCTATGCAAGGGAGTTGGGCAATCACGTGCGGGAGCGCCGACTGGCACGGGTAGTTAATAACAAATTGGCCCCAAACTTAAATAGCAGACTACAGTATGTAGTTGAGTTACGCACGCTCAGTTGGGATCGAGGAGCTAGGAGAGTTCAGCGGCATGGAGCGAGGCCTGACCGGTCGGTACATCGTCACATCTTGGGAGAGCGAGGAGGTTCGGGCGTTCGTTCCGGCGCCGTTGCCGCCCGACCCTCCGCTGCAGATTGACGGCGCACTGCTTACGGCTCTGGAGGAGGCCAACCTTGCCCTCGGCCGGCTCGATGGCGCAGCGAGGCTGCTGCCCGATCCGGCGTTGTTCATCTTTTCCTACGTCCGCAAGGAGGCCGTGCTCTCGTCGCAGATCGAGGGCACGCAGTCGTCGCTGTCGGACCTGATGCGCTTCGAGTTGAGCGACACCCCGGGCTTGCTACGCGATGACGCAGCGGAGGTGTCTCGCTATGTCGTGGCGCTCAACCACGTCACCACAGAGATGGCCAACCCCGCTGGGTTGCCGCTGTGCAATCGACTGCTCAGGGAGGCTCACAGAATCCTCGTTTCGGGAGGCAGGGGCGGCGACAAGCAGCCCGGTGAGTTCCGTCGCTCTCAGAACTGGATCGGCGGTACCAGGCCGGGCAACGCGGCGTTCGTGCCTCCTCCGCAGATTGAGGCTAGCGAAGCCATGTCTGATCTGGAGCGTTTCGTGCACTCCCGCGACGACGGGATTCCCACGCTGGTGCGTGCCGGCCTCGCGCACGTCCAGTTTGAGACGATCCACCCCTTCCTCGATGGCAACGGCCGTATCGGACGGATGCTGGTCGTCCTGATGATGATGGATCGCGGCGTGCTCACGATGCCCGTGCTGTATCTGAGCCTGTTCCTCAAGCGGCACCGCGACGACTACTACCGACTACTCGACCAGGTCCGCCAGAAGGGCGACTGGGAGGCGTGGCTTGAGTTCTTCCTCGATGGAGTTCGCTACACAGCGACCGCGGCTCTGGACACGGCTCAGCGCATTGAGCGACTGGTGGCCCGCGACCGTGAGTCTGTAGCCACGATAGGACGCGCCGCTGGCTCGGCCCTGCGGGTCCACGAGGCGCTCGCTCAGCGAGTTGCGGTAGACGTGGCCGCAGCCGTCGAGATGACTGGCCTGTCCGCGCCGACTGTGGGTGCGGCACTGAACAGGCTGTGCGAGTTCGGGGTTGCCTCGGAGATCACGGGACAGCGGCGCAACCGCGTCTTTGCCTACGACGAGTACCTTGCACTGCTCAACGAGGACACCGATCCGTTGTGACGCAGCGGTTCTGAGTTCAGAAGCTCGGCGGGCTAGGGGCGGCGGTCGGCCATCTCGCCCTCGACCCGCAGGTTCGGGATGATGCGATCGAGCCAACGGGGCAACCACCAGTTGCGGGCTCCGAGCAGTTCCATGGTGGAGGGCACGATCAGCATCCTCACGAGGGTGGCGTCAATGGCGATGGCGGTGGCCAGGCCGAGCCCGAAGAGCCGGATGACCCGGCTGTCCTCCAGTACGAAGCTGCCGAACACCACCACCATGATGGCCGCCGCCGCGGTGATGACCCGGGCGGTGGCGGCCAGGCCGTCGGCCACGGAGTTGACGGCGTCACCGGTTCGTTCGTACTCCTCCTTCATGCGCGACAGCAGGAACACTTCGTAGTCCATGGACAGGCCGAACAGGATGGCGAACAGCATCATGGGGATGAAGGGCTCGATCGGCGCGGGCTGGATTCCGAATACGTCGGCCAGCCATCCCCACTGGAACACGGCCACCGCCACCCCGTAGGCCGCCCCGATCGACAGCATGTTCATGATCACGGCTTTGAGCGGAACCACCAGCGACCGGAACACGGCCATCAACAGCAGGAACGAGGCCCCGAGCACGGCTGCGAAGAAGATCGGGATCCGGCCGGCCAGATAGTCGGAGATATCGATGTTGAAGGCCACTTGGCCCGCAACGAGAGCATCCAGTCCAGTGCCGTCGAGGGCTCGCGGGATGACGTCGTTGCGCATCCGGTGCACCAGGTCCTCGGTGGCTGCATCCTGGGGTCCGGTGACCGGCTGCACCCGGATCACTGCGGCCTGGCCATCGGGGCTTGTTGATGGGGGCGAAGCGAAGGCGATGCCCTCGGTCTGGTTCAGCGCGCCCGACAGGTCGTTGAGAGTCGAGATCTGCTGCGGACCTGACACGGTGGCCACCACCAGCAGCGGGCCGTTGGCCCCCGGTCCGAAGCCCTCCGAGATCAGGTCGTAGGCCTTGCGGGTGGTGGTGTCCTCCGCGAAGTTGCCCTCGTCGGAGAAGCCGAGGCGCAGCGCCAGAACCGGAGCGGCCAGGACCAACAGAACGACGGTGCCGCCGATGGCGAACAGCCAGGGCCGGGACTGGACTACCCGGCTGAGCCGGTACCAGCCGGTGTCTCTCAGCGGCTTGGCTTCCCTGTGCCGCACTGCTCGTCGCAGGGGGTTGGCCGGGATTCTGACTGCCCCGGCCACCAGTACGACAACGGCCATGGGCAGGCCCAGCAGCAGCGGCCTGAAGCCCGTGCCGAATCCGAGCAGCGCAACGCCGATAAGCGCGGAAGCCGCCACACCCCGGACCCGGGTCGTGGTGATCCGGTCGCCGAGGAGACCGATGGCGGCCGGCAGCAGCGTGACCGACCCCGCCATCACCAAGGCCACGGTGGTGGCCGCTGCCAAACCGAGCCCGGCCACGAAGGGCAGACCGATGAGCAGCAGCCCCAGAAGCGACACCACCACGGTGGCCCCGGCGAAGATCACGGCGCGGCCCGCTGAGTCGAGCGCAGCCGCGGTGGCATCCTCGGGGGTCAGGCCGCGGCTGACCCACTCCCGGTAGCGGGTGATGATGAACAGGGCGTAGTCGATGCCCACGCCAATGCCGATCATGAGCCCGAGGGTCGGAGCGAACTCGGGGACGGTCACAACGTTGCTCAGCATGACGACGCAGACCGCCCCGATAGCCACACCTGCCAGGGCCGCCCCGACGGTCATGCCCATGGCCACCACCGAGCCCACCGCCAGGATCAGCACGAACACCGCGAAGGCGAGCCCGATGGCCTCGGTTTCGGGCGGCTCCCGCTCGGCCAGCCAGGCCCCACCGATCTCCACCTGCATGCCGTCCATCGAGCGCAGCCCGCTGGCCGCGATGAGGTGGTCGATCTCGACGCCGATGTCCGCGGCCTCGTTGGCTGCGATGTCCGCTCCGGTGTCGATGTCGGCATAGGCGATGAGTCCGGCCTCGGAGCCCCGAGCCGCGATGCGGCGGGCCCCGTCAGGGTCGTAGGGTGAGCCGACGGTGACCCCCTCGATGGCTTCGACCTCGTCGAACAACTCGGACATGGCCGATCGCACCGCCGGGTCGTCCACGCCCTGAGCGGCTCTGAACACGATGCGGCCGCTTATGACCGCGCCGATACGGCCGAAGTGCTCGTCGAGGATGTCGGCACCCAGACTGCTCTCAGCGTCGGGAGCGGCCGGCGTGCCGCCATAGGCCGCACCCAGGCCGCCTGCTGCTCCGGCTGCGATCACAAGGATCAGCAGCCAGGCGACCAGAACCCGCCACGGGTGCCGGTAGCACCATCGGCCGAGAGAGGAGTACACAGCAAGAGCCTTCCGCCCGGCAGGCTATGGCCGCGCAATCGGAATTGACGCGGTCGGACCGGCGACGGCTGAACGCCGCCGCCGGCCGAACCGGATGTGTCTAGCTAGTGGCTATTCGCCGCCCGCGAGCAGCGTGACCGGGACGCGCTGCCAGTTGTTGCCGATGACGTCGACGCCGGCGTTGCGCAGGTTGGTAACCGCCTCCCAGGCGATTTCGGGACGGTAGGCGTCGTCGTCGGGGGCCGAGGCGAGGATTCCCTCGCTGGTGGCCACGTCGACGGTCTGGGCCCACAGGTCCGGGTCCATCACGCCCACGCCCAGCGGCGACGGCCAGATCAAGGCGCTGATCTCGTTGAGCTGCCAGGTCTGGTGCGACAGGCCCAGAGTGGGAGCGTTGTCGAGCACGATCTGCACGCACTCGTCAGGGTTGTCGCGGCAGTAGATCCAGCCCTTGAGGGACGCTTCCACGAACTTGACCGCGGTCTCGTGGTACGCGGGGTCGTCGTCGAGGCGGTCGGCGTCGGCCCACAGAGCATCCTGGAGCATGGCCGTGCCCACGTCGTTCCAGTTGATGATGTTGAGATCATCGGGCTGGTAGAGCTCGCCGGTGTTGGGATTGACCGTTTCGAGCACCTGGGCGTACTCGTTGTAGATCATGGCCTGGGCGGCGTCGATCTCGCCGCTGATAAGCGCGAGCATGTCGAAGTTCTGCTGGACCAGTTGCACGTCGCTAGCCGGGTCGAGCCCGTTGCTGCGGAGGCCGGCCAGCAGCTCGAACTCGTTGCCGAAGCCCCAGTTGCCGACGGTGCGGCCCTCCAGGTCGGTCACTGTCGAGATGCCGGAGTCGGCGAAGGCCACCTGAAGGGTGGCGCTGCGCTGGAACACCTGGGCGATGTTGGTGATGTTGGCGCCCTCCTCGCGCGGCACCAGGCCCCGAGGCACCCACGACACTGCGAAGTCGGCAGCACCCGAGTCCAGCACCGAGGCGGGCACGATCTCCACGCCTCCCTCGAGGATCTCCACGTTCAGTCCGTAGTCCTCGTAGATGCCGGTGGCCACGGCCGCGTAGTAGCCCGCGAACTGCGACTGGGTGAACCATTGCAGCTGAAGGGTGACATCGACGGGCTCCGCGGGCTCGGGCTCCGCGGTCGCCTCGGCCGCGGCGGCCTCGGCCGCGGCGGCAGCTGCTTCGGCGTCGGCTTGGGCGGCGGCAGCTGCTTCGGCGTCGGCTTGGGCTGCTGCCGCTTCGGCAGCAGCCGCTTCCAGCTGCGCTTCAAGCTCGGCGACGGCCTCAGGGTCTACCGCCTCAGCCATGGCAGCATCGAGTGCTGCCTCGGCCTCGGCTGCCCTGGCGGCAGCCGCTTCGGCCTCAGCGGCAGCCGCGTCGGCCTCGGCCTGAGCGGCAGCCGCGTCGGCCTCAGCTGCGGCCGCAGCCTCTGCAGCCTCTGCTGCGGCTGCGTCCGCCGCGCTGGTGTCTGGAGCTGCTGGCTCGTCGTCTTCGCCACAGGCTGCGGCGATAAGACCAAGGGCCAGAAGCGGCACCAATAGACGGATCAAGGTTTTTCTTGTTTTCATGGTTTCCCTCCCGGGGTGGGTTATCTCTGATGAGACTCAAAGGCAGGCCGCGGCACGTTGCCGGCCTGCAGCACGGTGACAGGAGCGGGCGTCACGCCGATCTCCTAGCCACGAAATACCAGGGCATCACGAGGCGCTCGATCAGCACTGCGAGCGCGTAGAGACCGATGCCCACCAGCGAACCGGCCAGGACCGCGGCCCAGGCGTCGTCGTAGCGGGTGAGTCCGGCCGAGTTGGTGATGAGGTTGCCCAAGGCGTCCTGGCGGCCACCGAAGTACTCGGCCACGATTGCCGCGATCACGGCCAGTGACGTCGCCAGCTTCAGAGCAGTGAAGAAGAACGGCATGGCGTTGGGGATGCGCACCTCGCGCATGATCCGCCACTTGCTGGCCCCGTAGGACTCCATCAGCTCGATCTGGCTGGGTTCGACCTGGGTCAGGCCGCGCGCCGTGTTGATGAAGATCGGGAAGAACACCAGCACCACCACCACGGCCTGGTTGGAGCGGGGCGACAGGATCCCGAACCAGGCGTTGAAGATCGGGGCCAGCGCGATGATGGGCACCGCATTGACCGCGACCGCGAGGGGAGTGAGCGTCTCGTTGGCGGCTCGGAAGGCGGTTACCAGCAGAGCAAAAGCCGCTCCGACCACCACTCCGCCCAGCAGACCGGTGACGATGATGAAGCCGGTCACCCTGGTTGCGGTCACGATCGCGTCGAAGTGCTCCACGACCGCGCTGGCGATGTCGGACGGCGGCGGCAGCACGAAGCCGTCAGGGCGGATCACGGCCAGCAGCGCCTCCCAGCCACCGAATATGACCACTGCGGCCAATATCGGCGGCAGCCACGAGCGCAGCAGCGTCCTCGCCGCGGTCACGGCTTATCGCCTCCTCGCAGCGCGTCTCGCACTGCGGTGACGTTGCTGAAGAAGGCGGGATCGTCCCGGGTCGCATCGGTGCGCGGGCCCAGATCGTTGTCGATCACGGCCGCGATCCTCCCCGGCCGGGGCGACATCACCGCGACCTCGGTGGACAGGAACACCGCCTCGGGTATGGAGTGGGTGACGAACACGACGGTTATCTCAGTCTCCGACCAGATGCGCAGGAGCTCGTTCTGCATGTGCTCCCGGGTCATCTCGTCGAGCGCGCCGAACGGTTCGTCCATCAGCAACAGTTGCGGGTGGAACGACATGGCCCGGGCGATGGCGATGCGCTGCTGCATACCGCCGGAGAGTTCGGCGGGGTGATGGCGGGCGAACTCGGGGAGCTTGACCAGTTCCAGCATCTCCGCGGCTCGGCGGCGCCGGTCGGCTGCCTTCCAGCCCATCAACTCGAGGGGCAACTCGATGTTGCGTGAGACGTTGCGCCACTCGAACAGTCCCGCCCTCTGGAACACCATCGAGTAGTCCCGATCGAGGCGGGCCCGGTCCGCGGTCTTGCCGTTGACGAGAACGGTGCCGTTGGTGGTTTCGACGAGTGCTGCGATCAAGCGCAGCAGCGTGCTCTTGCCGCAGCCTGACGGGCCGATGAGGGTCACAAAGTCGCCCTGGCCTATGTGAAGGTCGATGTCTTCAAGGGCCTTCACCTCGTTGTGGCGCCCGGGATTGAAGATCTTGGACGCGCCCCGGATCTCAACTGCGGGTGGTTGAGTGTTCGCAGCGGAACCTGTGTCGTTCATGTCACCGTCTCCCGACCCTTGCGACCCACCAGCGCGTACTCGATCGTCGAGATGGCTACGAACACGAATATCCCAAGGGCGGCCGCGCCCAACACAGCCACGTACAGGCGCTCCGGGCCGGTGGTGTAGCGCTGGGCTTCCAGTAGCACTCGGCGGCCCAGACCGCCCTTCACGCCAGCGGAGATCTCGCCCACGATCGCTCCCACCACGCTGGCGGTGGCCGCGATCTTGAACGCCGCGAACAGGTACGGCAGCGAGGCCGGCAGTCGCAGACGCCACAGGGTCTGGACCCAGCGGGCCGCGTAGGAGTCCATCAGCTCGAGGTTCTCGGGACGTGGAGACTGCAGGCCCCTCAGACCGTTGATGGTGACGGGGAAGAACGTCAGGTAGGTGGCGATTATCGACACCGACATCCAGTCCTGCCATTCGAAGGGCAGGAAGTCGAAGCTCTTGCGGCCCCAGATCACGATGATCGGCGCGATCGCGATCAGGGGGATGGTCTGGCTGGCGATCACGTGGGGCACCAGGGCTCGCTCCAAGCGCCCGGAGGTGGTGAGCAAGATGGCGATGCTGAGGCCCACGATCACGCCGATGGCGAATCCCACAGCCGCCTCTCGCAGGGTGAAGGCGGCCTCTTTGCCGACGATCGACCAGAACGGCTCGTTGGTGCCTCTCGGCTCCTCGAAGATCCCTGACACGATGTCGAGCACCGGCGGCATCCTGAGGTCGTCGGACCCGGGCAGGATCGAGCCGATGATCGGCCAGTCGGACTGAGCGTCGTCGATGGACGTGCCCACCACCTTGTAAGCGCTGTAGGCCAGGCCCAGCAGGCATATGAACACGGCCAGCACGACCACCTGCCGGCCGGTTCTCTGCAGCCGCGCCCGCCGCTGCTCCCGGGCGGCTTGCAGGCGGAGCAGCTGCTCGAAGATGATCGGATCGTCGACGGCCTCAGTCGAGTCCTGGTCAACAGAGTCAATCATCGCTTCAGCGGGCGGCCCCGACTCGGCACTCACGGCGGGAATCAGTTCCTGAGCGCGGGGATGATCCGCTGTCCGTAGGCGTTGAGTGTTTCGTCCTGCTGGTCGTGCATCAAGTAGATGGCGAACTGGTCGACCCCCAGGTCGCGCAGCTCCTCAAGACGGGCTATGTGGTTGTCGGCGTCGCCCAGGAGGCAGAACCGGTCGATCACTTCGTCGGGCACGAAATCGGTGTGCACGTTTCCTGCCTTGCCGTGCTCGGAGTAGTCGTAGCCCTCCCGGCCCCTGATGTAGTCGGTGAGCGCCTGGGGCACACCCGCACCGGTGTCGCCGTAGCGGTCCACCAGGTCGGCCACATGGTTGCCGACCATGCCGCCGAACCAGCGAACCTGGTCGCGCTGGTGGGCCAGATCGTCTCCCACGTAGGCGGGCGCGGCGACGCACATGTACAGCTCGTCGGGATCACGTCCCGCCGCCGCGGCAGCATTGCGGACGGCGGCGATGGTCCATTCCGTGATCTGGGGGTCGGCGAGCTGGAGGATGAACCCGTCGGCCTGCTCGCCGCATAGCTTCAAGGCACGGGGGCCGTACGCGGCCATCAGGATGTCGAGCCGGCTTCCCGCCGACCATCCGAACTGCTGGCGGGTGCCGTTGTAGTCGACCTCCCGGCCCTCGGTCAGGCCCTTGATGACCTTCATCGACTCGGCCAGGGTGGCCAGGTTGGTGGGAGTGTGGCCCAGCACTCGCATGGCTGAGTCACCCCGGCCGATGCCGCACACGGTCCGGTTCCCGAACATGTCGTTGAGGGTGGCGAACAGCGAGGCGATGACCGTCCAGTTGCGGGTGCCCGGGTTGGTGACCATCGGCCCGATCGTCATGCGATTCGTGGCCGACAGCATCTGGCTGTAGATCACGAACGGCTCCTGCCACAGCACATGGCTGTCGAAGGTCCATCCGTGGGAGAACCCGTGCGTCTCGGCTTGCCGGGCAAGATCCACCACCCGCCATGCCGGCGGGTCGGTCTGCAAGACAACCCCGAAATCCATGGGCGGGACTCCTACAGGTCCGGCGGCATGACGGTCACGGCACCATCCTCACCGGTTCCGGGGGAAGCCCAGGTCGACGACGCTGTCGGCCGGATCGGGCCAGCGTGCGGTGATGGCCTTGGCCTTGGTGAAGAAGTGGATCCCCTCGGGCCCGTACATGTGGGTGTCGCCGAACAGCGAGTTCTTCCAGCCGCCGAAGGAGTGGTAGCCGACGGGCACCGGGATGGGGACGTTGACCCCGACCATCCCTGCGTCGGCGTCGAGCTGGAACTGGCGGGCCGCGCCGCCATCGCGGGTGAAGATGGCCGCGCCGTTGCCCCACGGGTTCTGCTCGATCATCTCGACGGCCTCGTGGTAGCTGTCGGAGCGCACCACGCACAGCACCGGTCCGAAGATCTCGTCGTTGTACACCGACATGTCAACAGTGACGTTGTCGAGCAGGGACACTCCGAGGAAGAAGCCGTCGTTGTCGAACACGGCCTCCCGTCCGTCCACCACCACGGTGGCACCCTCGTCGGCCCCGGTGCCTACGTAGCCGGCAACCCGATCGCGGTGCTCGCGGGTGATCAGCGGGCCCATCTCGGATTCGGGGTCGTCGCCGGGCCCGATCTGCAGCTTGTCCATCCGCACTCTGATGGCGTCAACCAACCGGTCGGCGGCATCGCCCACGGCAACCACCACCGAGATGGCCATGCAGCGCTCGCCCGCCGAGCCGTAGGCCGCGGAGACAGCCGCATCCGCGGCCAGGTCGATGTCGGCGTCGGGCAGCACGACCATGTGGTTCTTGGCTCCGCCGAGGGCCTGCACCCGCTTGCCGGTCGAGGTGCCCGTCTCGTAGACGTAGCGGGCGATCGGGGTGGATCCGACAAAGCTGACTGCCTTGACGTCGGGGTGTGTCAGCAGCCGGTCCACGGCCACCTTGTCGCCGTTGACCACGTTGAGCACCCCGGGCGGGAACCCCGCCTCGAAGGCCAACTCGGCCACCAGCCGGGGCGCGGACGGATCGCGCTCGGACGGCTTGAGCACGAACGTGTTGCCGCAGGCCACCGCGTTGGGGATCATCCAAAGCGGCACCATGGCGGGAAAGTTGAACGGGGTTATCCCGGCCACCACGCCCAGTGGCTGGCGCACGGTGTACACGTCCACACCGCTCGATGCCTGAGAGTTGAAACTGCCCTTGAGCAGGTCGGCCAGTCCGCACGCGTACTCGATGTTCTCCAGCCCCCGAGCGACCTCGCCGAGCGCGTCGGAGCGCACCTTGCCGTGCTCTGCCGTCAGGCGGGCGGCGATCTCGGCCGCGTTGGCCTCCACCAGGTTGCGGAACTTGAGCATCAGCTTGGTGCGGGCCGCCAGCGAAGTCTGGCGCCAGTCCTCGAACGCGGCCACCGACGAGGCCACCGCCGCGTCGACCTCCTCGACGCTCGCCAATCCCACGTCAGCGGCCTGATCGCCGGTGGCCGGATTGAAGACCGGATGGGTCCGGCCCGACCGTGACGGCACGGTCTCGCCATCGATGAGGTGGTCAATCGTCTCCACTTGGTATCTCCTGTCTGGGGTCTTGCTCCGGTCGGATCAGGATCCGGCCGTTGTCGAAACCGAGAGGGCTACTGCAGGTACTGGGACAGGCCTCTCGGGAGATATCGGCCGTCGCCGGTCCGGCCCAGGTACTGGCCGCCGTCGATGACCTTCTTGCCCCGCGAGAACACGGTCTCGACGTGGCCGGTCACCTCGATGCCCTCGTAGGCGGAGTAGTCCATGTTCATGTGATGGTTGTCAACGCTGATGGTCCACCGCTTGTCGGGGTCGTAGATCACGATGTCGGCGTCGGACCCCGGGGCGAGGATGCCCTTGCGCGGGTAGAGGCCCATCATGCGAGCCGGGGTGGTGGCGCACAGCTCGACCCAGCGGGCCAGGCCGATCTCGCCGGTGACCACACCCTGGTAGATCATGTCCATGCGGTGCTCGACGCCGCCGATCCCGTTGGGGATGGCCCGGAAGTCGTTCAGGCCCAGTTCCTTCTGCTCCTTCATGCAGAACGGGCAGTGATCGGTGGCTACCACCGCTAGGTCGTTGGTGCGCAGGCCCTTCCACAGATCGTCTTGATGGCCCTCGGCCCGCGACCGGATCGGCGTGGAGCACACGTAGCCGGCCCCTGCGAAGCCGGGCTTGTCCAGGTGCTCCTCCAGGCTGAAGTACAGGTACTGGGGGCACGTCTCGGCGAACACGTTCATGCCCGCGTCACGGGCCATGGCCACCTGCTCGAGGGCCTCGGAGGCCGAGAGGTGGACGATGTACAGCGGCGCCGCTCCCACCTTGGCGAGCTGGATCGCCCGGTGGGTGGCCTCCGACTCCAGTTCCTTGCGGCGCACGTACCCGTGCGTCACCGGGCTGATCTCGCCCCGCTCGAAGGCCTGCTCGGCCAGCACGTCGATGGCCAGGCCGTTCTCCGCGTGCATCATGATGAGCCCGCCGTTGCCCGCGGCCTGTTGCATGGCCCGCAGGATCTGACCGTCGTCGGCGAGGAACACGCCGGGATAGGCCATGAACAGCTTGAAGCTGGTGATGCCCTCGTTGACGAGGAGATCCATCTCCTTGAGCGAGTCGTTGTCGACGCCGCCGATGATCATGTGGAAGCCGTAGTCGATGGCGCAGTTGCCCTCGGCCTTGGCCATCCAGGCGTCGAGGCACTCCCGGACGTTCTCCCCGGTCTTCTGCACCGCGAAATCGACGATCGTGGTGGTGCCCCCCCAGGCCGCGGCCCGCGTGCCCGTCTCGAAGGTGTCGGAGGCGAAGGTCCCACCGAAGGGCAACTCCATGTGGGTGTGGACGTCGACGCCGCCGGGCACCACCAGCCTTCCGGTGGCGTCGATGACCTCCGCGCCCTGCTCGGCCGCGGCCGCGATGTCGCTGCCGGGGCGCAGCACTGCCGTCACCTGCTCGCCGTCGATGAGAACCTCGGCCGGATCCGCGCCGGTCGAGCTAACGACGGTGCCTCCCTTTATCAGAGTTGTCATCTTCGTCTCCTTCCGGGTTGCTCCAGGTGTGCGACTCGAGGACCGGGGGAGGGGATTCGCGGGCTACAGGTCAGGGAGCGGTCAGGGGTCCGTAGGCGTCGGGGCGGCGGTCCCGGTAGAAGGCCCACTGGGACCGGACCTCCTCGACCTGGTCCAGGTCGAGATCCCGCACCACCAGTTCCTCCGCGCGGTCCGACGCGGTGCCGTCCACGAACTGCCCCCTCGGGTTGGCGAAGTACGAGGTGCCGTAGAAGTCGTTGTCGCCCAGCGGCTCGATCCCGACCCGATTGATGGCCCCTACGAAGTACATGTTGGCCACGGCGGCTGAGGTCTGCTCGAGCTGCCACAGGTACGCGGACAGGCCGCGGCTGGTGGCCGACGGGTTGAACACGATCTCAGCGCCCGCCAGCCCCAGCGCCCGCCAGCCCTCGGGGAAGTGGCGGTCATAGCAGATGTACACCCCGACCGTGCCCACCGCGGTCTCGAACACCGGGTAGCCGAGGTTGCCGGGGCGGAAGTAGAACTTCTCCCAGAACCCCTTGACCTGGGGGATGTGGGTCTTGCGGTACTTGCCCAAGTAGCTGCCGTCGGCGTCGATGACCGCGGCGGTGTTGTACAGGAACCCGGCCTGCTCGTTCTCGTACATGGGCAGCACCAGCACCATCTCGTGCTTGGCCGCCAGCTCCTGGAACCGCTTGGTGGTGGGACCGTCGGGTATGGCCTCGGCGTAGGAGTAGAACTCCGTGTCCTGCACCTGGCAGAAGTAGGGACCGTAGAACAGCTCCTGGAAGCACATGACCTTGGCGCCGGCTGAAGCGGCCTCGGCCACGTACTTCTCGTGGAGTTCGATCATCGACTCCTTGTCGCCGGTCCAAGCGACTTGGACAATTGCCGAAGTAACCGTTCGTGCCATCCGTCCTCCCCCCTCATCTCATCGGATGCCCGCCCGAATCGAGAGAAAGAACGATCTTAGCGAACTGCTTCCTGCCCTCGCAGAAGAAATTTCGCAGTTCGCGCCTGCACAGTTGGCAATTGGCACCTCTTTGAGGGCTGGCTATAGCGTCTAACAGCGCTATTGCCGCGAGTCCTTTGCGCAGATAGCCCAATATTCAAATGTTCTTGCACAGAATCCGGCAGATTTGCTCAATTCTGAAGCTTGCGGCGTGAGGAAATGACGCCGGTATCGAATCCGGCCAGGTGCAGACCGCCATGGAACCGGGCGTGCTCGATCTTGAGGCAGCGGTCCATCACCACGTCGAGTCCGGCTGCGGCGCAGCGTCGAGCCGCCTCGGCGCTCCATAGCCCGAGTTGCGCCCAGAAGACCGGAGCCCCGATTGCGATGGCCTCGTCTGCGACGGAGGGCAGATCCTCGGAGCGGCGAAACACGTCGACGATGTCGGGTGTGACCGGCACATCGGCGAGCGACGCGTACACCCGCCGGCCGAGGATCTCGCTCCCGGCCGCACGGGGATTCACCGGGTATACCTCGAAGTCGGTGGACGAAGACAGCAGGTAGGTGAGAACGAAGTAGCTGGCCCGGGCCAGGCTGGACGAGGCGCCGACGACAGCCACCGAGCGAGATCGGTCCAGAATGCGCTGGCGCTCACGTGCGGTCGGCGGCGTCCAGCCCTCCACGGGCGGATGCTCAGCCATCCGGATCCCTCGTTGCCGCGGCCAAGGCCTGGTCGAGGTCCCAGATGATGTCGGCGACGTCCTCGAGCCCGACCGATATGCGCACCATGTCCGGCGAGACGCCGCCCGCCTCCAACTCGGCGTCGGAGAGCTGCTGATGGGTGGTGGAGGCCGGATGGATCACCAGCGTCTTGGCGTCGCCCACATTGGCCAGATGCGACACCATCCGCAGAGACTCGATGAAGCGGGCGCCTGCGGCCCGCCCGCCCACCACGCCGAAGGTGAAGATGGCGCCCGGTCCCTTGGGCAGGTAGCGGCAGGCCAGGTCATGCTGGGGATGGTCGGGCAGCCCCGCCCACAGCACCCACGCCACCCGGTCGTCGGCGTCGAGCCATTCGGCCACTGCTCGGGCGTTGGCGACGTGGGCCTCCATGCGCAGCGGCAGCGTCTCCAGCCCCTGCAGCAAGAGGAAGGCGTTGAACGGCGACAGGCAGGCCCCCACGTCACGCAGTTGCTCGGCCCGCACCTTCGTGCAGAAGGCGTACTCACCGAAGTTGTCCCACCAGCGCAGCTGGTTGTAGCTGGGAATCGGCTCGGTCATGTGAGGGAATCGGCCCGAGTCCCAGTCGAAGCGGCCCGCCTCGACGATCACGCCGCCTATGGAGGTGCCGTGGCCGCCGATGAACTTGGTGGCCGAGTGAAGGGCGATGTCAGCGCCGTAGTCGAGGGGGCGGCACAGATAGGGCGTGGCGAAGGTGGAGTCCACTGCCAGCGGCAGCTTGTGGGCGGCCGCGACGCCAGCGAGGGCGACGAGGTCGGCCACCGCGCCCGAGGGGTTGGAGATGGTCTCGGTGTAGAGCAGCTTCGTGTTGGGGCGCACGGCGGCTGCGAAGGCGTCGGGGTCGGTTCCGTCCACGAACGTCGTGTCGATGCCCAGACGTCGCAGCGTCACGTCGAACTGGGTGTAGGTGCCTCCGTAGAGCCCGGCCGCGGCCACCATGTGGTCTCCCGCGTTGGCCAGTGCGGTAACGGTCAGGAACTCGGCGGCCTGCCCGCTGGCGGTGGCTACTGCCCCGATCCCTCCCTCGAGGCTGGCCATGCGTTCCTCGAATGCAGCCGTGGTCGGGTTCGAGATCCGGGTGTAGATGGTGCCGTACTTCTGCAGGGCGAAAAGGTCGGCGGCGTCGGCGGTGTCCTCGAAGACGAAGCTCGTGGATTGGTAGATGGGCACGGCCCGGGCACCGGTGGTGGGATCGGGCTGGCTGCCCGCGTGCAAGGCCCGGGTCCGGAACCCCCATTGCCGGTCGTCCATGCCCCGACGATAGTCAGGGCTGGCGTCGCGGCCACCGTGGTACGACCGCCGCCTTGCGGGAGGACGATTCGGCGCAGCGCGGATAGGGCTGTACCTTCCGTGTCGGTGGCATCGTTCAGCACCGAGACGATCGCCTTCGATTCGGGCGACACCTCGCCCGTTCTTCGCGAGATGGAGAGCCTGGTGGCTCGGGGCGATGGCCTGGGCTGGATCAACATCGGTCCCGGGCTGCGGGACGACCAGATCGACGCGCTGCCGACGCCCTCGCCGTTGGGCCGCTGGTTCTCGGGACGGGGACCGGCCGTGCCCATGGCCACCTGGACCCCGCCACACCGGGACCGGAACGCCTCGGTGCCGACAGTCGGCGTGGAGCACGGTGCCGGCCCCAAGGCGCTGGACCGGCTCAGTGACGCCGGTGCACCGCTGCCGGCGGGTTGGCGCAAGGTGCAGGACCACGCCAAGAACGGGATCGTCGTGCACCCCGCTCCGGGCGCGTCGCACGACGCGGTGTTGCGCTGGCTGCTATCGGTGTGCTGGGCGCTGTGCCCCATTGACATAGAGGACCACTGGATCGCGGAGATCCACCGCCCTACCTAGGGTTGCCGCGGCGTAGCAGGGCGATTTCTTGGGGCGGATTCTGTGGACATGGAGCGCAAGACCAACCCGAGATCTGGTGGGCCGGCGGCGACGGAGGCAAGTCGACCCGCCCGGTTAGGTCCTGACCACTGCCTCCACGATCAGGTCGATGACGGCCTGAGCGTCGGCGTCCCAGACGACGTCGTGGGCGGGTGGGGCAGGCTCTGCGGCGATGGCAGCCGGGGGGCGCACGTCGGTGACGGTCATGCCCCGGGTGTGCTCGCCGTGGAGTTCCACCGCCACCGGATGGCTTGATCGCCGGAACAGGTGAGGGTGCGTGACCGCGATGATGGCGGTGGCGTCATGCACCGGGGCTGCCTTAAGGCCGAACTCGCGACACCGGTCGTAGGCGTATTCCAACAGACCTGCGGCGAAGTCGGACGCAGGAGTGCCGGCGGCGCGCATCCGCGACGCCTCATCCCCGCCCAGCAGGACCTTATGGGTCACGTCCAAACCCACCATCGTCAGCGGGGCTGCCTCGCGGAAGACGATGGCCGCGGCCTCGGGATCAGCCCAGACGTTGAACTCGGCCACGGGAGTGACGTTGCCGGCGTGGGCACCCCCGCCCATGATCGTGAGACCGGCCAGGCGGTTGCGCAGGTCCGGGTCGCGCCGCAACGCGAGGGCCACGTTCGTCAGTGGGCCCACCGCCACCAGATGCAGGTCGTCAACGGAGCGGGCCGTGTCGCACAGGAAGGCCACGGCATCGTTGGAGGTGACCGAGCGGGACAGTGCGGGCAGGGTCACATCGCCCAGGCCAGTGGCTCCGTGGATCCGGGCCGCATCCATCGTGGGCGCGATGAGCGGGCGGGCGGCGCCCCGGTGCACTTCAACGTCCAGGCCCGCCACCTGAGCAGTGATCAGGGCGTTGTGGGTCGTGTGCTCGATGCCCACATTGCCGTTGACGGTTGTGATCCCTACCAACTCGCCGTGATGGGCGGCGGTAAGGATGGCGATGGCGTCGTCAAGGCCGGGGTCACAGTCCAGCACGATCCGGGGCGGGACTGGCGCGACGTCGGGGGTCATTCTCACGAGCCTACGCGGGGCCCAGGCGCGAGCGGAAGATCCTGACTACCCGTCGCCTGTCCGCTCGTCTAGGCGCCGAGCAGGTGCTCGATGTCGGCCCTGGTCGGCAGGGACGGCTGGGCGCCGTGGCGCAACGTGGCGGCCGCGCCCACCCTCACGGCCCACTGTGTGGCCCCCAGGAGATCGGCGCCGCCGACGAGAGCGTCGGCAAGCGCTCCGCAGAAGGCGTCTCCGGCTGCAGTCGTGTCGACGGGCACGACTGCTGGCGCCGGTACGTGGGTGGCGTCAGTGGGCGTGACGACCATCGCGCCAGCCGCTCCCAGGGTCACTACTGCAGCCGCGACCGGCAGCCCTCGGGCCAAGGCCACCGCAGTCCTGGGGTCGACGCGGCCGATGGGGGAGAGTCCAGCGTGGCCCGCCAGAGTCGCCAGTTCGGTCTGGTTGGGCACGATCACGTCCACCCCGTCGAGTAGCTCCGACGGCAGCATGGTGGCCGGCGCGGGCGCGGGATTGAGCACGACCGTGCCGCGGGCGCAACGAACTGCCGCCGCGACCGCCTCGAGAGGCACCTCCAACTGCAGTAGCACCACCTCCGCGGCATCGAGCACTCCGGCCGCGCTCTCCACGTCGGCGGAGCTGACCCGGCCATTGGCGCCGGGGCTCACGACGATGGCGTTGTCACCGTCGGCACCAACCGCGATCAGAGCCGTGCCGCTTGGAGTGCCCTCGGTGGTCAGCAGGGATGCCGTGTCGACGCCGGCCGAGTCCATCGTCGAGCGCAGCATCGTGCCCGCGTCGTCGTCGCCGACCCGCCCGATCATGGCGACCCGCCGGCCGAGACGGGCCGCAGCGACAGCCTGGTTGGCGCCCTTGCCACCGGGAATGAGCCGCAGGTCGCCGCCCAGCACGGTCTCACCCGCCACCGGGATCGTCTCCACTTCCACGACTAGGTCGAGGTTGGCGCTACCAACGACCGCAACCTCTGGCCTCGCCCTCAGGTCATCGGCCATCGCCGCAGTCTATGGTCGCCCCTTGCACCGCTTCATGAGCGGCCTAATGATTGGCCGGGCCGGCGGACGGCCGAGGCGCTTGGAGCATGCGCGGTTAGGTGATGGCGCCTCGCGGGGCAGCGTCGTGTCTCCCGCTCTGGTTCGCGGCGCGCACGGGCCGCTCGGGCCACGGCCTCGCTCCCCGCCTCACGAAGACTCAAACGGATCGCTGCCTATCCGCCCGCCCTCTCAGCGGACGGCACTCTCCTTGAGTTCGGAGAGTCGGCGAACTGCGCACACCAGGATCTCCTTGGCCAGAGTGGGGCTCTCGTCGAGCATGGCGCAGAACTCCCGCCGGTTGAGCGCGTTCACCACCATGTCGGTGTCGGCGGTAACGGTGGCGGTGCGCGGGATGCCGGCCACGAGAGACAGTTCCCCGAAGAAGTCGCCAGGGCCGAGGCGAGCTACTTCCTTGCCCGCGCGGCTTACTGTGGCGGTGCCCTCCGAGATGATCATGAACTCCCGGCCGTAGGTGCCCTCGTTCGTGAGCACGCGACCCTTCGCCACCCGCAAGGGCGTGATCAGCGAACCCATCTGCTTGAGCTCCCGATTGGACAGCTCGGAGAAGAGTTCGATCTTTGCCAGTGTGTCGTCGACGGTCATGCCTGCCTCCGTTGTTGTCTCCGACTCCGTTGTAGCGGCAGGGGCGCGGTTCGATACCCGCCGCCGATGTGGAATCGGTCACAGCATCCCCAGTGCCTGACCGCGGCGGCTAGAGCACGGCGACCGGGTTGACGGGGGAGCCGCAGCCGCCCACGAAGGGCTCCGGGTTGGCCTGGAGGAGGAACTCGTAGCGACCCTCCTCGGCGCATGCTGCAGCCAGGGCTTCCAGGTCCCAGTTCTGGCCCTGGGTCATGCCCATGTCCACCACATGCAAGCAGTGCACACCCAGCGCGTCATCCCAGTTCGGACCGGGAAAAACCTCGTAGATGTAGGTGTCGTCGGCCATGGCGGCCACATCGTTGCGCCAGAACCAGCGCACTGCGTCCAAGCCCGGGCCGGGGCTGGTGCCGTCGGCATCGGGCCCCGTCACGTACGCCATCGCCCCCATCTCGCGGAACACCTGCATCCGACCGGTGCGCAGCAGCACGATGTCTCCGGGGCGCATGCGCACCCGCCCGAATTCGGCGGCCTCGTCGAGGTCGTCGGGTGTGACCTCGTGGTCGCTGGACAGACGCTCAAGACCCTTGGCTGCGCACACATCGAGCAGCACGCCCCGGCCGGTGAGGTGGCGGACGTTCTCGATTCCGAGCACCGTGGCGCCGCCAGTGGGGTTGATCGACGAGATCGGCACACCGTTGTAGAGGGTGTTGTCGTAGCTCACGTGGGACAGGCCGTCCCAGTGGGTGGCGGCCTGCAGGGGCATGGTCACGATGTCGTCGGAGAAGTGGGGGACCATGCCCTTGCCGTCGGCGTCGCCGAGGTCGGGACTGTGGATCTTGACCATGGCGTGCAGCGGGTTGATCCGTCCGTGCATCTGCCCGATCTGCACGCCGTCGGAGTAGCTCAGATCCAGAGCGCACGACACCCGCCGGCCGGTGCGAACCAGCGAGGCCGCGTGAGCCACAGCGTCGTCGGTGATCAGGTTGAGCGTGCCGAGGCGGTCGTCGTCGCCCCAGCGGCCCCAGTTGCGGACCTCGTCTCGCACCGCGTAGAAGGCGTCGCTGAAGCTCATTCTGTCTCCCGGAGGGCTCGAGGGGGCTGGGGGAAATTCAACAGTACGGGCCAGCGAACTGTTGTTGCGGGTGCGCATGGCACGGCCGGGACATTAGCTTTGGCCTATGTTGGGCTTGATGTCGGGAAACGGACGCCGTCCGGATTCTTCGGGAGCGGCACCGATTCCGGGGGCCGCACTGTGACCTGGCTGTACGCGTTCATGTTGGCCGCCGGGGCGCCTGTGCTGCTGTGGTTCGTGTTCTCCGGCGGCGCGGCCGACGTGGATGCGGGCGCGGAGGTGGACGGGCTGTCGGAGGTGTTCTCGGTCATCCCGCTGAGCAGTCTGGCCTTCGTCGCCACGTTCTTCGGCGCAACCGGACTGGTTTCGGAGTGGCTGGGGACCGGCGCGGTCTTCACGGTGCTGCTGGCAGTCGTGGTCGGTGTGCTGGCCGGTGCGCTCAACAGCGCTGCGTTCGCTTACCTGCGCCGCAGCGAGGTCTCCAGCGAGGTGAGCGACCGCGAGATCGAGGGCAGCATCGCCCGGGTCTCGCTGCCCATAGCGAGCGAGCGGCGCGGTCGGATCGTGCTCACCGTGGCTGGCGCTCGCACGCAGATGACAGCCGCGCCGATCGACCCCCTCGATGACGATCAGACCATCGAGGCCGGCGCTCGGGTCATCATCGTGCGCATCGAGGGTGGCGTTGCCCTCGTCACCCGCCTGGACCCCGAACTGGAATAGGCGACCGACAGGTTGGTCACCGCCGGGCGCCCCGCAACCTCAACACCATTACGCGGCCGGTTGGTCCTCAAGTGACCCTGGCTGCCTGTCGGGAGGGGCTGGTACGCTCGGCCGGGCAGTGGGCTCTAGAGACGCGCGAGACGCGTCGGAGGGTAGGCGCAATGTCCTCAGCAGTAGTAGCCGGTGTCGCACTGGCCTTGGCGGTGTTCTTCGTCATCCTGATAGTCAGGTCCCTGATCGTGATCTGTCCGCCCAACCGGGTGGCGGTCATCTCGGGCCGCAAGCGGATCCTCTCCGACGGGCGGAGGGTGGGCTATCGCATCCTCAAGGGCGGCCGCACGATGCGGATCCCGCTCCTTGAGAAGGTCGCCTGGATGGACCTCAACACCATTCCACTGGACGTGTCGGTTCAGAACGCTTACTCGCGCGGTGCGATCCCGCTCAATGTGCAGGGAATCGCCAACGTGAAGGTGTCGAGCGCCGAGGGCCTGCTGGAGAACGCCTGCGAGCGGTTCCTGCAGGTCGGAAGTGCTCAGATCGGCCAGATCGCCAAGGAGACCCTCGAGGCCAACCTCCGGGGTGTGCTGGCCACGCTGTCGCCCGAGGAGGTGAACGAGGACCGCCTCAAGTTCAGCCAGCAGCTCATCGATGAGGCCGACGACGACATCAAGACCCTGGGCCTCGAGCTCGACGTGATGAAGATCCAGAACGTCACCGATGACGTGAACTATCTCGAGTCGGTGGGCCGGCGCCTCACCGCCGAGGTGATCCGCGACGCCCGCGTGGCCGAGGCCAACCGCGTGGCCGAGTCCAAGCAGGCCGAGGCCGAGGCCCGGCGGGCCGCTGAGGTCGCCTCCATCGAGGCCGACAAGGCCATCGTCGAGGAGTCGAACGCGCTCCGGGTCCGCACCGCGGAGTTGGAGGCCATCTCCAGGGCCCGCGAGGAGGAGGCGCTGATAGCCGGCGAGACCGCCAAGGCTGTCGCCAGCCAGGAGCTGGAGGGCGAGCGGATCGAGCTGGAGAAGCGCCGGATCGAGGCCGACGTGGTCGTCCCGGCCCGCGCCGACCTCGAGGCTCGGCAGCTTCAGGCCCAGGCCGAAGCGGCCACCATCATCGAGGACGGCAAGGCCCAGGTGGACGTGTTCAAGCGACTCACCGACCAGTACCAGTCGGCCGGCGCCGACGGCCACGACGTGCTCGTGCTCACCATGCTGCCCGACCTGATCGACAAGATCGTCGCCACCGTGGCCAACGTGAGCATCGACCGGGTCGCTGTGATCGACACCGGCGGAGGCGGCAACGGCGACAGCACCGCTAACGGCGGCTCGCGCGGGGGGATTCCCGGCCTGATGAGCCAGCTCCCGGCGTCGCTCGTAGCCATGACCGAGCAGATCGAGGCTGCCACCGGCGTGGACATACTGGCCGCACTGCGGCGTCGCGACAGCGAGCACAGCGACTAGCGCTGACGGCGCGCCTCGCCGGGACCCACATTGGGCAACAGCCCGTGAGCAGGCATCTCGAAGGCAGGGCCATCGCCGTTACTGGTGGCGGGGGCGGCATCGGCCGGGCCGTGTCCCTGGCCTGCGCGGCCGAGGGTGCCAATGTGGTCGTAGCCGACTACGGCGTCGCGCTGGACGGATCCGACCCGTCGAGCGAGATAGCCGAAGCGGTGGCGGCGGAAATCCGCGCCTCCGGTGGCCAGGCGATCGCAGCGGCTGGCGACGTGTCGCATTTCGATGTGGGCGCTGAGATCGTCGAAGCGGCCTGCGACCAGTGGGGGAGCATCGACGGCGTGGTGTGTGCCGCGGGCGTGCTGCGCGAGCGGATGCTGTTCAACATGAGCGAGCAGGAGTGGGACCATGTGGTCGCCGTCCATCTCAAGGGCCACTTCAACGTGTACCGCGCCGCGCTCGCCCGGATGCGCAAGCAGCCGTCGGGCGGCTCGCTGGTGGGGTTCACCTCCGGTGCCCATATCGGCTCCACCGCGCAGGCCAACTACTCGGCGGCCAAGGGTGGCATCGTGAGCCTCACCCGCTCGGCCGCTATGACCGCAGCATCCATACGCATGCGGGGTGGGCCCGCCATCAACGCCAACTGCATCGCACCGGTGGCCCGCACCCGGATGAGCGAGAACGTCCCGTTCGAGATGGAGACGGGCGAGCCTGAGGCAGTGGCGCCCATGGCGGTCTACTTGCTCAGCGAAGCCGGCCGGGACGTCAACGCTCAGATCTACAGCGTGGTCGGGCGGCGGATCTCGGTTTGGAACCAGCCCTCGGAACTGCGCTCGATGTGGTCGTCCGGCGGCCAATGGACGCCAAGCGAGATCGCCGAGCAGCTGCCCCGCACCGTAGGGCAGGAGCCCCACCCGCTGATAGCCGACCTCGAGCGGCGCATGGCCGAGATGGCTAACGGCTGAGCCGGTGTCGCGACCGTTGAGCCAGGATGAGCCAGGACCGCAACGGCTGAGCCATGACCGCTGAGCCATGACCGCTGAGCCAAACGACAGGCCTTGGCCGGAGCCTCCCGCGGAGCCGGCCGGGCGGGGACTGCTCGAAGGCAGGCGGGTGGTGGTGACCGCCGCGGCGGGCGCAGGCATCGGCTCGGCCGTCGCCCGCCGCGCCCTGATTGAGGGTGGTCGGGTCCTCATCTCCGATGTCCACGAGCGGCGCCTGGCCACGACCTGCGACCGATTGGAGGCCGAGACCGGCTCGCGCCCCGAGGCCGTGCGCTGCGATGTGACGGCTGAGCGCGACGTGCAGGCCCTGATGGACTCGGCCACCAGTCTGTTGGGCGGCGTCGATGTGATGATGAACAATGCCGGCCTCGGCGGCTCGACCCGCCTGGTGGACATGACCGACGAGCAGTGGTCGGCTGTTCTCGGCGTGACTCTCGACGGCACCATGCGCTGCACCCGGGCTGCGCTGCGGCTCATGATCGAGCAGGGCACCGGTGGCGCCATCGTCAACAACGCTTCGGTGGCGGGTTGGCGGGCCCAGGCTGAGCAGGCCCACTACGCCGCGGCCAAGGCGGGGGTGATGGCCCTCACCCGCTGCGCTGCGCTGGAGGCCGCCGAGCACAGGATCAGAGTGAACTGCGTGGCGCCCAGCCTGGCGTGGCACCCGTTCCTGGCCAAGACCACCGGTGAAGCGCTTCTGGCCGACCTGGCCCGCAGAGAGGCTTTCGGCCGGCCGGCCGAACCCTGGGAGGTGGCCAACGTGATGGTGTTCCTGGCCAGCGATCTGGCCGGTTACATGACCGGAGAAGTCGTCTCGGTCAGCAGCCAGCACCCGTGACTGGAGAGAGCGACGCGATTCGTCGCGCCAACAACAGCGGCCCATTCTGCGCGTACTGCGGCCACTGCATCGCTGGCGGTGCAGTGGCCCGTCTGGCAAGGTAGTTGTGTCTCGATGCCCGATCACACGGCCTCACATGGAGGAATAAGAATGCTTGCTCGATTGACTCAACGACGTTCGGCGTGCTGTCTGGCGGTGTTACTGGTGTTCGCTCTGACCGCGGCGGCGTGCGGAGGCGGTGACGACGGCGGCGAACCGCAACCCGCTGCGGATGTCGAGACCACCGAGGTTGCCGAACCCTCGGAGCCGGTCGACTCCGGTGAGCAGCCCGCACCCACCGACACCGAGCCCGATGACTCGGATGAGCAAGAGCCCCTGGTCGCTCCGGTGGACACGACGACCACGACCACGCCGCCCGACGACGAGGAAGCCGTCACTGAGGCGCCCGCCGAGCCCGAGCCCCAGTTCGGAGGCACGCTGCGGGTGGGCGTCGAGGCCGAGGGCGATGGCCTGAACCCCGCGGCCAACAGCTTCGCGGTGTCGGCCTACGTGATGACCTACCCGGTGTTCGATCCGGTCGCCTACTGGGACAAGAACGGCAACTGGATCCCGTATCTGGCCGAGTCGTTCACCCCGATCGACGGCGGAGCGTCATGGCAGATGAAGCTGCGCGAGGGCGTGCGTTTCCACGACGGCACCGAACTCGACGCCGACGACGCGGTGGCCACGTTCGTGGCCCAGCTCGCCGATCCGATCGTGTCGCTCGCCATCCGCCCCTTCTACCCGGCGACCGGAGCCGTCGAGAAGATCGACGACCTCACCGTCCAGTACAACCCGATCCACACGTACTCCGCCTTCCCGCAGGTCATAACCAGCCAGCTCGGGATGATCGCCCCGTCGGAGTGGCTGGAGCGCGCCGCGGAGGATCCGGCCCTCAACCAGATGCCCGTCGGCACCGGCCCGTTCATGCTGGAGAGCCGCGTCCAGGACGACAAGACGGTGCTGGTCCGCAATCCCGACTATTGGGCAGCCGACCTGACCGACATCTACCTCGACCGCATCGAGGTGTATCCGATCACCGACACCGTGATCGCTGCGGAGCGTCTCGCCAGCGGCGACATCGATCTCATGGTCACCAGCAACTCCGATGCCATCCTCACGCTGCGCGACTCCGAGGGGGTCCAGACCATCGAGAACGTTCGCTCCAGCGAGGACTTCGCGATGATTAACACCGAGATGCCCCCGTTCGACGACATCAGGGCCCGCCAGGCTCTCACGTTCGCCACCGACCGGGACACCTACGTGTCGCTCATCCGCCAGGGAACCGCGCCCCCGGCCGACACGATGTTCCATCCGGACCTCATCTGGCACAACCCCGACGTGAAGCAGGAGACGAACATGCCCGAACGAGCCGGTCCGCTCGTGGAGGCTTACTGTGCCGACAATCCCGGGAACTGCACCGACGGCAAGATCAACATGGAACTGCAGTTCTCCGGCCCGTCGGTGGCCCAGACCCGCATCGCCGATCTGCTGATCGACAGCTGGGAGGACTACTTCAACGTCACGCGGGACGAGATCCTCCAGGACGACCACATCACGGAGGTGGTCCTGGGCGTATACAACGTAGCCACCTGGCGGCAGTTCGGCGCGGTGCACCCCGACAACGACGTCCTCTGGATCACCTGCCTGGCCATCAGCTTCATCGCCCTCAACTTCCCCCGCTACTGCGACGAGGAGCGCGACGCGCTGATGTACGAGGCGCGCGCCATCGACGATTTAGATCGGCAGGTGGAGATCTGGCACGAGGTCCAGGAGAACATCCGTGACGCCTACACCTACATCTTCTTCAACCACGCCAACTGGACGCTCGGGGCCCGTGACAACGTCCACAACATCTGCGGCCAGACATCCCCGGCGGACGGCATCGAGCTGTTCTGCAACAACCAGGGCCGGGTGCAGCTCCATCAGGTCTGGCTGAGTTAGACCCCCGAGCCCGGTGCTGCTCCCGCCCCCGGTCATGGCTGTGCTGGCGGGTGCGGAGCGCCCTCTGGCAGAGCTATACGCTCGACGGCTACGTGCCGATTCGCGTGTCTCGAATTGAAGGGCGAGTGGAGATGGCTGCTCAAGACAATCACAAGCCTCGGACGGTCTGGCTTGCAACCGCTCTTGCGTTCGCCTTGCTCGCGGCGGCATGCGGAGGAGGCGGTGACGACGGCGAAGCGCAGCCCTCCCAGCCGGTCGAGACCACCGAGACGGCTGCTCCGTCGGAGCCGGTCGACTCCGGTGACGGAACCGACGAGGCACCCGCTGCCACCGGCACCGAGCCCGACGTCGGGGAAGAACAGGAACTGCTGGTGGCACCGGTCGACACCACGACCACGACGACGCCGCCCGACGACGGTGAGGTCGTCACCGAGGTTCCGGCCGAGCCCGAGCCTCAGACCGGCGGCACGCTGAGGGTAGCGATCTTCGCCGAAGGCGATGGCCTCAATCCCGCGGCGAACGCCATCTCGACACCCGTCTACACCATGATCACCCCGATCTTCGACCCGCTGGCCTACTACGACACTGAGGGCAACTGGGTCCCGGTCCTGGCCGAGTCGTGGACCAAGATCGGCGACGGCACGGCCTGGCAGATGAAGGTGCGCGAGGGGGTGCGATTCCACGACGGGACCGAGCTCGACGCAGACGATGTTGTAGCGACTCTCGAGGCCCAGCTCGCCGACCCGTTGATCTCGATAGCGTTCAAGCCCGGATTCGATCCCGACGAAGCGATCCGCAAGGTCGATGACTACACCGTCGAGTATGTCGGCGTTCGGCCTTCGGCCCGGTTGCCGATCGCGTTCACGAGCCAACTGGGGATGATCCTGCCGTCGGAGTGGCTCGAGCGGGCAGCCACGGATGCCACGCTCAATCAGATGCCGGTCGGCACCGGCCCGTTCATGGTGGAGAGCCGCATCCCCTTCGAGAAGACGGTGCTGGTGCGCAACCCCGACTACTGGGCCGCGGACATGATCGACACTTACCTCGACCGCATCGAGGTATACCCCATATCCGACTCCACCATTGCCGCCCAGCGGCTGATAGCGGGAGAACTCGATCTGGTAGTCGTTTCGGGCGCAGACGCCATCCTGACCCTGCGCGACGCTGCGGACCAAGGGGTGATCACCATCGAGAACCAGCGCGGAGAGGAGTCGCTCGCCCTGATCAACACGCAGAGCCCGGTGTTCTCCGATATCCGGGCCCGCCAGGCTCTGACCTTCGCGACCGACCAGGACCTGTACGTGGAGCTGCTCCGCCAGGGCACCGCGCAGGCGGCCGACTCGATGTTCCATCCCGACCTGATCTGGAACAACCCGGATGTGGTGCAGGAGACCAACATGCCCGAGAGGGCGGGACCGCTCGTGGCCGCCCACTGCGCAGACTTCCCCGCCAACTGCACCGACGGCAAGATCAACATGCGCTTCGGCCTTCCTGGCCCCTCGGTGGAGACCGATCGCGCCGTAGATCTGCTGGTCGCCACCCTGGGCGAGTTCTTCAACCTCGAAGTGACCGTGAAGCCCCTGAGCGAGCTGCTCATCGATGTGGTGCTCGGCAACTACGACGCGGCCATAGCGCAGGCGTTCGGGGCGGTCGATCCGGACAATGAGGCGATCTGGATGGAGTGCGGGTCGATCAGCTTCATCTCGCTGAACTTCGCCCGCTACTGCGATCCCGAGCGCGACGAGTTGCTGTACGAGCAGCGCAGGATCGACGACCTCGATCGGAGGGTGGAGATCTGGCACCGGATCCAGGAGATGAACCGCGACGCCTACATCTCCATCTTCTTCACCCACTCCAACTGGACCATCGGAGCCCGCGACAACGTGCACAACGTCTGCGGGCAGATCGGGCCCACAGGCGACCAGCTGTTCTGCAACAACCAGGGCAGGATCTGGTTGAACCAGCTCTGGCTTAGCTAGAGTCCACTGGGAGCCTGGATGAGCTAGGACCCGGGCCGGGGGAGGCGGTCGCCGGCGCGACCGGCTTACCGGCACGACCCCACGGGCAGTAGTAATCTCCCCTCGGAGTGGCTGCTGGAATTGAACTGGGTGGTGCCTCGGTGAGCGCACTGCGGCGATCGGGGCGGTAGGCGCTCGTGGCTAGGTTCGTGTTGCGCCGGCTGGCCCTGCTGGTGGCAGTGCTGTTCGCCGTGACATTCCTCGGGTTCTCGGCGATGAACCTGCTGGGCGACCCGCTCGTGAACGTCGTGGGCGTGCTGGCCGAGCTCGACTGCGAAGGCATAGCGGCCGGGACGGTCGAGGACACGACGGTGGATGCTGCCAGCCGCGACTGCGATACGGTGGCGGCGGCCAAGGCTCAGTACCACCTCGACCGGCCTGTTCCCGTGCGCTACCTGCTGTGGGTCAGTGACCTTGCCACCGGGGACTTCGGCACCTCGTTCCAGAACGACCAGCCGGTGCGCGAGGTGATCCGTGAGAAACTGCCCGAGACGCTGATCCTGGTGGTGATGGCTCAGATCGTCTCGCTCGGGGTGGCCATCCCCTGGGGTGTGATCGCGGCGTACCGGGCCAACCGGGCCTTCGACCGCGGCTCCACGGTGGCGTCGTTCGGCCTGCTGTCGATACCCAACTTCGCACTGGGGGTGGTGCTGCTGTACCTGCTGGCCCTGCGATGGCAGATCTTCCCGTCGGCCTACGAGAGCGACAACGTCGGTGGGCTGGTGTTCTCCATGATCCTGCCCGCCGTGACGCTCGGCCTGCCCCTGGCGGCGAGCTACCAGCGCCTGTTGCGCACCGACCTGATCACCACCCTGCAGGAGGACTTCGTGCACATGGCCCGAGCCAAGGGCCTGCCGCCGCTGCGGATCATGTTCCGTCACGCCCTGCGGCCGTCGATGTTCTCGGTTGTGACCGTCTTCGGCGTCAGCACCGGGGCGCTGATCGGCGGGTCGCTGGTGGTGGAGCAGATCTTCAGCATTCCGGGGATCGGCAGGGAGATTGTGACCGCGGTGGTACGCGACGACTACCCGGTGGTGCTCGCGATGGTGATGCTGGTCGCGGTCACCTTCGTAGTGCTCAACTTTCTGGTGGACTTGCTCTACAGCTGGCTCGACCCGAGGGTGCGGGCCCAATGAACGCCGAGGATCGGGCGGCCCGCCAGCCTCAGGCATCTCGCGATCAGAGAGCCTCCCGGCAGCGGCTGCTCTGGCGGTTCCGGATCCTGCGGCTGGTGAGGTCCAGCCGGGTGCCCGATCACGGCCCCTCAGGCGACGATGAAGCCGTTCGCCGCCGCCTGGGCTTCGCCTTCTGGGTGGCGGCGGTCTGGCTGGTGTTCATGGCGTTCGTGGCGGTGTTCGCGCCGCTGCTGCCGATGGCCGACCCCACCAAGGTCGCTTTCGGGGGTCCACGGGAGTCACCCTCGCTGGACGCCTGGTTCGGCACCGATGCCCTGGGTCGCGACGTCTTCTCCCGCACCATGCACGGCGCCCGCATCAGCCTGGCCGTGGGCGGGTTCGCCATCGTCTTCGGGATGGTGGTCGGGGGCGCACTCGGCATAGTGGCCGGCTATTTCCGGGGCCGCCTGGATCAGGCCGTGGGCTTCGTGTTCTTCGTGCTGCTGTCATTCCCGGCACTGGTGCTGGCCATCCTGATTACCGCGACTCTCGAGCGCAGCCTGCTGGTGGTGAGCCTCACCATCGGAATCCTGGCGGTCGCGCCCGTCGGCCTGCTGTCACGGGCCTCCACCCTGGTCTTCGCTGAGCGGGAGTTCGTGGCCGCGGCCCGGGTGCTCGGGGCCAAGCACGGCCGGATCATCGTGCGAGAGCTGCTGCCCAATGTGGTCATCCCCATGGGGGCGTTGACCCTGCTCGGGATGGCCGTCGCCGTCGTTGCCGAGGGCTCGCTCGCCTTCCTGGGCCTGTCGGTGGCCGGCGATGACGCCATCTCGTGGGGCAAGATGATCGTTGACGGCGCCGGCCTACGCGACCTGCAGAACGCCACCCATGTGGCGATGTTCCCGGTGGCGGTCATGTTCGTGACCGTGCTGTCCCTGAACTTCGCCGGCGACCGTATCCGCCAGTACTTCGATGTGAAGGAGCTGGCCTTCTGATGGCGGAGCAGGCTGCGGCCCCCGTCCCACTCCTGTCGGTGCGCGACCTGCACGTGCGGTTCCCCACCGAGCGGGGCACCGTCAACGCGGTCAACGGCGTGAGCTTCGACCTGTACGAGGGCAAGACCCTCGCGATTGTCGGCGAGTCGGGCTCGGGCAAGTCGGTCACCGCCAAGACTCTGATGAACCTCCTGCCCCGGAGCGCCCGCGTGAGCGGCGAGGTGACCTACGACGGCCGGGACGTCCGGGCCCTGGCCGCGGCGCGGACCAAGCACTTCTTCGGAGTGCAGATGACGATGGTGTTCCAGGATCCGATGACATCGCTCAATCCGGTCAAGAAGGTGGGCGAGCAGATCGCCGAGACCCTCCGCTACCACCTCGGCCGCTCCCGCAGCGAGGCCATCGAAGAGGCCGTGGAACTGCTGGACGTGGTGGGCATGCCCGAGCCGGCCCGGAGGGTGACGCAGTATCCCCACGAGCTGTCGGGCGGGCTGCGCCAGCGAGCCGTGATCGCCATGGCACTGGCCTGCCAGCCTCGGCTGCTGATCGCGGACGAGCCCACCACCGCAGTCGATGTGACGGTCCAGAAGCATCTGCTGGACCTGCTCGACCGGCTTCGTCGCGACCGGGGGATGTCGATGATCCTCATCACCCACGACCTCGGCGTGGCCCACGGCCGGGCCGACGATGTTGCGGTGATGTACGCGGGACGCGTTGTGGAGACGGCCGACGCTCGCACGCTCTTCTTCGACATGCGCCATCCCTACACCGAGGCGCTGCTGCGCTCGATCCCCCGCATCGACGATCCCGTCCACCACCGGCTCGATCCCATCCCGGGACGCCCGCCCGAGTTGGTCCACCCGCCCGATGCGTGCGCCTTCGCGCCCCGGTGCATCTACGCCCAAGCCGACTGTCTCGGCGGTGTTCCCGAGCTGAGCGGGCTGGTCGGTCTGCACCGCTTCGCTTGCCTCCATCCAACCGGCACCGAGCGGGGCATGGCCGCGATGGCCACCAACAGGGCCGCGGGGGTTACCGCGGCCGGTCTGGCTGTATCCGAGGGCTCTGGAGGTAGCGGCTGATGGCCGGGACGGGTCATGCCCAGCTACGCGACCACGACGGCGTGCTGCTGTGCGTCAAGGACCTAGTGGTGCAGTTTCCCGCGGGCCGCAAGCGCGTCGTGCACGCCGTGTCGGAGGTGACCTTCGACGTGGCCCAGGGTGAGACGCTGGGCATTGTGGGCGAGTCGGGCTGCGGCAAGTCGACGGTTGCTCGGGCCATCATCCGCCTGGTGGACATCACCGCGGGCGAGGTGCTCTACGAGGGCCAGGACTTGGCCACCCTCGAGGGTGAGGACCTGCGCAAGGTGCGGCCCAACCTGCAGATGATCTTCCAGGATCCGATCTCGTCGCTCAACCCCCGCCGCCGGGTTCGCGACGTGATAGCCGAGGGCCTGGCCGTGTGGGGTGACGACATTGGATCCTGGAGTCGCGATCGCATAGACGAACTGATGGATGCGGTCGGGGTGGAGGCGAGGTACGGCGCCCGCCGTCCGCACGAGTTCTCCGGCGGCCAGTGCCAGCGCATCGGCATCGCCCGGGCGCTGGCTCTCGATCCCAAGGTGCTGATCTGCGATGAGCCGGTGTCGGCGCTCGACGTGTCCATCCAGGCCCAGATCCTGAACCTGCTCCAGGACATGAAGCGTCGCTACGGCCTGACGGTGCTGTTCATCTCCCATGACCTGTCAGTGGTGAAGAACGTCAGCGACCGGATCGTGGTCATGTACTTGGGCAAGGTGTGCGAGATCGGCAGCACGGAGGAGCTCTACTCCCATCCAGCCCATCCCTATACCCGGGCGCTGCTGGCCTCCATCCCTGAGCCGGCTCCCACAGTGGACGTGAGCGAGGGAGACATCGGCGACGAGTTGCCGTCAGCTACCGACCCTCCCAGCGGTTGCCGGTTTCACACCCGGTGCCCGAGGGCTACCGACGTCTGCCGCGAGGTCGAGCCGACCAGCGAGCAGATCGGCGACGCCGACCACTACGTCGCCTGCCACCACCCGGTCGCTGTCGAAGTTCGGACGGGCTGACAGCCCTTCAGGTGGCGCACTCCGAGGCGCCGGTCTCCACGGTGTACGGGACGGTCTCGTCGAAGTCCACGTAGAACGACGGGTCGGCCTCGTAGGCGGGGAACTCGTCGAGGTCCTTGAGGTCCTCGGCCACGGCTCGGGCACCACCGACACGCTGCATCCAGTCCCGGAACTTCTCGGAAGCTTGGCGCTCGTCGGTGAAGCGCCGGATCACCCTGGCGGTGGCCTCGGGAGCATTGCGGGCGGGCAGGCGCAGGGCCTTGTCGCCGAAGTGCATCTGCTGCTGGCCGATGTGGCCGCCGAGCAGCATCTGGTAGCCGGGGGCGCTGCGGCCGTGTGCCCTTCGCTCCGCTCCGAAGAAGCCGATGTCGGAGGCGTGGTGCTGGCCGCAGGAGTTGGGGCAGCCGGAGATGTTGATGCGGATTCCGCCCACGTCGGCGAGTCCCTCTTCCTCGAGGCGCTCGCCGATGGCGTGGCCCAGTCCCCGGCTCTGGGTGACGGCCAGGTTGCAGGTGTCCGACCCGGGGCAGGCCACCACGTCTCGGGCCAGCTCCGCCCCCGGGCGGCCCATCCCGACGGCGTCCATGCGGTCGTAGACGGCGGGCAAGTCGTCGGGATGCAGGCCCCGGAACACAACGTTCTGGCGGTTGGTCAGGCGCACGTCGGCGTCGAGATCGCGCTGCATTGCTGCGAGGGCTCGGAACTGGTCGCCGGTGATGTCTCCCAGATGAGCCTGGGCGTAGACGGAGACCGTGCCGTCGCCCACGCCGCGCACCACGTTGACCTGTTCCCACCGCTCGTAGGCGGAGCCCGTGCCGATTGTCACCGGTGTGCCGTGGCCGATGGCGGTGACGGCAGCTGGATCGACTGCGCCGGCAGGGTCGTCGCCGTCGATCTGCACCTCGGCCGGGATCCCGCCCGGCCAGGAGGTGGACGCCACCAGGAACTTGCGCTGGGTCAGCACGCGGCGCTGGACCTCCTCGAAGCCGAGAGTGTCCACCAGCCACTTCATGCGGGCCCGCAGCTTGTTGTCGCGGTTGCCGGCCTGGTCGAACACCCTCAAGCAGGCTTCGATGGTGGGCAGCAGCTCCTCGCGGGGCGTGAAGTCCTCCAGGGCCAGCGCCGGGTGCGGCGTGGTGCCGAGGCCGCCGGCGATGAAGACCCGGAAGCCGCTCTCCGGTGCGCCGTCGGCGCCCTGCTGCAGGACTCCGATCACGCCCACGTCGTTGAACATGGCCTGGCCGCAATCCGTCTCGCAGCCTGAGAAGTTGATCTTGAACTTTCGGGGCAGCCGCTGGCTGATCGGGTTGCGGACGAAGTGCCGGTAGGTGGCTTCGGCCCAGGGTGTGATGTCGAGCTTCTCGTGGGGGCAGGCACCGGCGAGGTGGCAGCCCTGGACGTTGCGCACGGTGTCGCCGCAGGCCTCCCGGGTGGTTAGTCCCACCGCGGCAAGATGCCCGAGCACTTCCGGAATCTGGTCGAGCTGCACGAAGTGGAACTGGATGTTCTGGCGGGTGGTGATGTGGCCCCAGCCCCGGCTGTGGGTGTCGACCAGCCAGCCGATCATCTCGAGTTGCTCGGGCTTGATGGATCCGTAGGGCACCTTCACCCGGACCATCTGGTTCGTGCCGCCCTGGCGCTGTCCGTAGATGCCGTTGGTGAGCCGGTAGACCCGGAACACCTCGTCGCTCAGCTCGCCGGACAGGAAGCGCGCGTACTGCTGCCTGTACTTGTCGACGTCGGCCCGTATCTCGGGATCGATGGAACCACTGGCCGGGGGCGGCCCCGGCGGGGTGGGAATGGCAAGCGGGGCGATGCCCGGCTCGAGCAGGGTCATGGCAAAGCTCCTAGGGATGTCACGGCGCCGGCGGCGCTGAGTTCGGAGATGGAGAGAACGTCTGTGGCTGCGACGGCGCCAACGACGATCGTGGCCGGGCTGGCCACCCGGAGGTGACGCAGGCCGGCCAGGTCGGTACGGTCGACGCGCTGGCTCCGGGTCGTGGCCGCGCTGATCACCGCCACCGGGGTGTCGTCGGCCATGCCGCCGGCCCGCAGCCGGTCGGCGATCTGGGTGGTTCGGGCCGCTCCCATCAGGATCACCAGGGTGGTTCCGGCCTGGGCCAGGGCGTCCCAGTCCAGCCACCGCGAAGACGACGGGTCCTGGTGGGCCGTGACCACGGTGAACCCGCTGGAGACCCCTCGAAGGGTGACGGGGATGCCGGCTGCTGCCGGCGCGGCCACGGCCGAGGTCACTCCGGGGACGACCTCGGTGTCGATACCGGCCGCACACAGCGCTGAGGCCTCCTCGCCGCCGCGCCCGAACACGAACGGATCCCCACCCTTGAGGCGCACGACCCGCTCGAACCGCCGGCCGCGATCGATGAGAATGGCGTTGATGTCGTCCTGGGATGGGCTCGGGGCCCCCGGCGTCTTGCCGACGTCGATGCGCTCGGCCCACGGTGGTGCGAGGTCGACGACGGCTGGATCAACGAGCCGATCGTGGACGACGACATCGGCCTGGCGCAGCAGGTTGACAGCCCGGATGGTCAGCAACTCAGGATCGCCGGGACCCCCGCCCACAAGATGCACGGTCACGATGCCAGCGCCTCCGTGGTTGCGGCCTCGGGCGTGTCGAGGCCGAGGTGACACCGCAGGAGGGACCGGGCCTCGGCGGCGCGCCCCACCCTCACGAGTTCGAGCAGCCCACTGTCGAGCGCGGCATCCCAACCCGGTACTTCCGATGTTCGGAAGGCGGTCCGGGCCTCGGTCCTCGCCTCGGCCAGCAGGTCCAGCAGGGTCGCGTAGCCGGAGTCGATCTCCCGCTCGATCCGCTGCCGGAGCCAACGGGCCAGGGCGGGGCTGCGGCCACCGGTGGCCACGGCCACCTGCAGGTCACCGCGCCTGGCCACCGACGGAAGGGTGAATGTGCAGTTGGCCGGATCGTCAGCTGAGTTGACGAAGACGTTGGCGGCTTCGCAATCCCGGGCCACCTGGGCGTTCACCTCGGGGTCGTTCGTGGCCGTGACGACCAGCCGGTAGGAGCCTGCCTCCGGCGGCTGGTATCTCCGTCGTTGCCACGTCACCTCGGCTTGCTCGGCGATCGCGTCCGCGGCCGCCGGGGCGACCACGGTCACACGGGCTCCTGCTCGGAGCAGCGCCTCCACCTTGCGGGCCGCGATCGGACCTCCGCCGACAACCAGGACGGGTTGTCCGGCCAGGCACAGGTTCACCGGGTAGGGGACTGGCGTACTGGTCATCCGAATACGATAATTCCGATAAGATAAGTCAGGATTTGAGATGGTAGCGCAGGCGCGACCGCGATACAACACAAAGCCGATCAGATTTGTCAGGAATGATGCTGTGCTGGCTCTGGGGCGTCAACCGCGGCTGTCGGCCCGCACGTGTTGTGAGGATCGCCGGGTGGCCCGGGCGATTCGCCACATGATGAATGCGACCGCGACGGCCACTGCGCCCAGGGTGGCGAACTGGAGGCTCCCGCCCCGATCGCCGGACTGCTGGGGCTTGGGTCCGGCTTCGGGTGAGCCGATGATCCGGTCGGCGCCGGCAGGGATCTCATACACGGGTTTGAGGTCGTCGCCGGTGTCGACCGGCAGAGGCTCCTCGTCGCCCTCGTGAGCCGCGGCGCCGGAGTGGGCGCCGAGCAGCAGCGCTACAGCGACGACCGGGAGCAGAGCAGCCCGGCCTGCGAGTCCGCGGCGCCGGCCCCTCACGGCTTGGATTCCGGCCGGTACTGGGCTACCTCGCCAGTGGAGACGGTGAGGTAGGAGGGCACCTCGCCGCCGCCGTGCACCGGCACCGAAGCCCCGGACATGAACGACGCCAACGGCGAGGCGCAGAACAGCACCACGTTGGCGATCTCGCCCGGCTCCCCGAGCCGGCCGAGGGCGAGGGTCCTGCCGACGGCTTCGATTCCGGCCTCGTCGCCGTAGTAGAGGTGCGCCTGCTCGGTGCGGAGAAGCCCGACCATGACGCTGAGCACCCGGATGGACGGGCCCCACTCGTGGGCGAGCGTCTGGGTGAGGCTGTCGAGTCCCGCCTTGGCCGCTCCGTAGGCCGCTCCGGCGGGGGTGGGGCGGATGCTCGACACCGATGAGATGTTGATGATGGCCCCGCCCCCTTCCTGGGCACTCATCACAGGATGAACCGCCTGGGCGAAGGTCAGGGGAGCGATGAGGTTGAGGGCGATCACCTTCTCGTTGAACCGGGGCGACACGGTGGCGGTATTCGCAGGAGGGGCGCCGCCGGCATTGTTCACCAGCACGTCGATGCGTCCTGTCGATTGCATCGCCTCGTCGACCACCTTGGCGACCTGGTCGGGGTCGCGAACATCAGCGGCAACGAAGACGGCCTCCCTTCCGGCCGCGGCCACCGGCTCGTAGGGAGTGCGCCGGGCACACACCACGACATGGGCACCGTGCTCGAGGAACCTCCTGGCGATGACGCGCCCGAGGCCCGCTGTGCCGCCGGTGACGATCACGGTCCGGCCGGTCATGTCGAGAGGATTGTCGGGCACGCGGCGCTCCCCGGATTGGCAGGCCCTCCAGGCCTGGCTCCGCCTCGAAGCTATCGCCACCTGGGAATTGGCAGCGTTGGGTTCCCGGTTTGGCGTCGTCCACTGCCAGTTCGCGGATCGGGCTGGGGGGTGTTGGGGATTGGCAGCGTTGGGTTCCCGGTTTGGCGTCGTCCACTGCCAGTTCGCGGATCGGGCTGGGGGGTGTTGGGGATTGGCAGCGTTGGGTTCCCGGTTTGGCGTCGTCCGCTGCCAGTTCGCGGGGGCGGTGGCGTGGTGGTTGCTGGCGCTCTACGGTCGGGCCGATGGCCGACAAGCGCATGACCGAAGACGAGGTGGTAGCCGAGCTCAGCAGCGGCATGACCATCGGCATCGGTGGCTGGGGCTCGCGCCGCAAGCCGATGTCGCTGGTGCGGGCCATCCTCCGCAGCGATCTGCGGGACCTTCACGTGGCGAGCTATGGCGGACCGGATGTCGGCTTGCTGTGCGCCGCGGGGCGCGTTCGGAAGATCACCTACGGCTTCGTGTCTCTCGACTCCATCCCGCTGGAGCCGCACTTCCGGATTGCCCGCCAGACCGGTTCCGTGGTGGCCCGCGAGTTCGACGAGGGCGCCTTCTACCTCGGCCTGCTGGCAGCGGTGCACCGGGTGCCCTTCTACCCGACCAGGGCGGGTCTCGGATCGGACATGCTCACCTACAACCCCGATCTCAAGACGGTGACGAGCCCCTACGGCGACGGCACCGAACTGGTGGCCGTGCCGGCCTTCGACATCGACGTGTCGCTGGTGCACATGAACCGGGCCGACGCGGCCGGCAACGGGCAGTTCCTCGGACCGGACCTGTATTTCGACGACCTGTTCGCCATGGCCGCCAAGCGCACCTTCATGTCGTGCGAGCGGGTGGTGCCCACAGAGGACCTGCTGAAGGAGGGCTCGGTCCACACCCTCAAGATCCCGCGCCTGCACACCGACGGCGTCGTGGAGGCCCCTGGCGGCGCCCACTTCACCGAGTGCCCTCCCGACTACGGCCGCGACGAGGCGTTCCAGAGGGAGTACGCGACAACGGCGCGGGATCCCGAGGCTTGGGGCCAGTTCAAGGCCGACTGGCTGGACCTGCCCTCCCACGACGACTACCGGGCTCGCCTAGCCGATCGGGCCGAGTCCGCCGGAGCAGAACGATGAGCTGGCCCGTGCCCGCCCGGGAATTCGGATCGGAGAAGGCGCCATGAGCGACGCGACGATCGATGAGATCTGCCTGGTGGCGCTGGCCGAGGCCTTCCGGGGAGACGGCGAGCTGCTGTGCCATCCGATGGGTCCGTTCCCGGTGGCGGCGGGCAGGCTGGCACGGGCCAGCTTCGAGCCCGACCTCATGCTCACCGACACGATCGCCTACGCCGTGGTGGGCACGCTGCCGTTGGGGGTAACCGTTGACGCTCCCGGCGGCGAGGACGAGGGCATCGTGGTCGAGGGCTACCTGCCGTTCCGCACGGTCTTCGACCAAGCCTGGTCGGGGCATCGCCACGTCGTGATGGGTGCCAGCCAGATCGACCGGCACGGAAACCAGAACTTCGCCGCCATCGGTGACTATCGAAAGCCCAAGGCCCAGCTTCTCGGTCTGCGCGGGGCGCCCGGCAACGTGATCAACCACACCACCAGCTACTGGATCCCCAACCAGGCTCGCGCCTTCTGCCAGAGCGTCGACGTGGTGTCCGGTCCGGGCCATGACCGGGTGGCGGTGCTGCCCGAGCCCAGCGGGCGTTTCCACGAGATCCGCAGGGTCGTGACGGAGCTCGCGGCCTACGACTTCGAGACTTGCGACCGCACCATGCGTCTGCGGTCCATCCATCCCGGCGTATCGCTTGAGGACGTCCTGGCAGCCTCCCCCTTCGAGCTCTCAGTGCCCGAAGATGTTCCGGCCAGCCGGCTCCCCACCGACGAGGAACTGCACCTCATCCGCAACGTGATCGACCCCACGGGCATCCGCAAGCGCGAGTTTCGTTGACACTCAATACGCTGCCCCAGTTGACACTCAATACGCTGCCCCATAGGGCATTTGAATTGGGGCTTATGTCGGATGGTGCCGAAGGCCGGTGATGGCTAGGGGGTTTTGCGACGTGGCTTGTGGTGCATCAACGCTTCGCCCAGTGCTTCGGCGCTGGGGGCGTTGACGGCGATGGGTTCTTCGTGCTGTTACCGGAGGACGGTGAAACGACCTAGGGGCATTCTCGTTGTAGTACGGCCATCGTTTCGGCGTAGCCGTCGAGTGGGAACACGGCGGTACCGATGGCGACTTGGTCTTCCCAGTAGCCGTTCCATGACATGACGAACACGGTGGACGTGTCAGGGTCACGCGCTGCGGCATCCAGGTCGTCGGTCCATCCGACTGCGTCGAGCAGGCCGTCGCCTTCGCCTCGGAGACGCCATGACCCGAATCCTGTGGTTCCGTCGTCAAACCCCCAGTCTGTGGCGATGAGATCAGTACCCGCAGGCGCATAGATGAAGGCGTTGGGCCACCACAACAGCCACGATCTCAGGCAGCTGACCCACAGCGCTGGGGCGAGGTCTGGTGTGGTCTGTGGTCCTTCCCAGTAGGTGGCTTGAACCTCTGCCCATGGAATGCCGTCCACATAGTCGATGTACCAACTCTGTGTCGGGGTAGGGGTCGTCTCTGGAACGCTGCCGACTGGTTCGGGATCGGCTGCGGCTGTTCGGTACCCGCTACGCAGTCTGGGCAGTTGCGACAACAGTTCCGAAGCGGTCACGGCGTAGCCGATGCCTTCCACGTCCACGTCGACGATCTTCTGAACCACCATCCCTGCCACGTCACCGCACTCGGTGAGCAGTGGTCCGCCGCTGTTGCCGGGGTTCATGGCGGTGTCAGTCAGCAGCAACTCTCCCAAGAAGATGTCACGTTCAAGGCGTGAGATGACACCGCGAGTGACCGACGGTTCGGACTCGCCGTAGAGCGGGTAACCCGCAGCCAGCACGTCCGAACCTACTCCCGGTGCATCTTGTGCCAGCAGAACCGTCGGCGATTCGGTGGCGGCATCCAACAACGCGACGTCGGTGTCGTGGTCGATGCCTACCACAGACGCTCCGATTTCCTTGGATCCGTGACGTAGCACAACCCCGTCTGAGTCGCCTACGACGTGCGCAGCGGTGATCCACTCGCCGTCACCGATATGGAACGCAGTACCGTGACCGTCTTCGGCTTCGACCATCCACACCGCGTCGAGCGCGCCCCGCAGTTCGCACGCTGCGGCCGTCGTTGTAGTGGTGGACCCGTTCTCGGTGGCGGCTGTGGTTGTGGCTGGTGCGGACACGGCGATGGTCGTGGCGGTGGTGATCGTGGGCGGCGCTGCCTGCGGATCGGTGGCACATCCCGCCAACGCCAACACCAACACCATCGCAGCAACGGCTGCGGTTCGGGACATGGCGGCTCCCCTCGGCGCGGACTAGGGGGTTCTTTGCCGTCGAATACCGTGCACCCGAAACCGAAGGGAGCCTCGGGAACCCTATTGGTCCGCGTCATGTTCGGATGCGATTACGGAAGCGGCTGACTTCCACAGCGTTCGACGGTAACCAGCAACCTAGACGGGGCCGTCCCAACGGACAAGCCCGGAGGGTCTGCCCACCGCGGACCATGCCTGCTCTAAGCTCGTCTCAAGACGAACGCCGCCAGTTGCCACTGGCGGCGTTCAACGAGCCCATAGAGGAGGACCCGGACCTTGATGAACACCAAGACCCTAGGAGAACGTGCCCGTGAACATGCGCCAAGGAACCGTCGGGTGAAGCCAGGCTTTCAGCCGCCGCTGGCGAACACCCTGTGGCAGTATCAACTTGAGGACGAATACTTGGAGCAGCTGCTCGCCGAGAACACGCAGCGGATGGCCGACCTGGATGAACAGGCAGCCAAGGGCCTGATCCCGCGATGATCACGGGATCGGGACAAGCCGATCAGGATGCGATGACGAAGGCGATCCGGTGAGTTGTCTGTGCAGATGCGGCGAGTCCCCAGCCAGCGCTGAGAGTTCGTTCGTCCCCGGCCACGACGGGGTACTCATCCAGAAACTGCTGAACGCCATGGGCGGCCACGAACCCTTGCGCAACCTTGTAGAGGTCTACCTGCGTCGGCAAGTCAGCGACGACGACCTGACGTGGCGTCGCGTCTGACGGTTCGCACTGCTTGGCCCAAACCCCTAGCAGTTACGCGACCACCCACTCGCGGAACCCAACATTGCTGTCGGCCAGCGCCGTGCCAGTGCGGGTGCTGAACCGGCGACGGCAGCCATGACACCAAAAACGCTGCGACGGATGCCGCGCACCGTCCTGCGCATCGTCACAGTCACAATGCGGACAGCGCACCCGTCAGGCCAGCGACGATCAATGAACCACGCCTCCGCCGCCGCGTCGTCAGGGAACCTGCGGAACAGTTCCGCCAGACTCAGACCCTGCCGGTCGCTGCGACCAGGAGCACGATGCTTGGAGTTCGTAGCCATAACCCCACAGCAGCCAAGGGGTGTCACAGCACTACAGCCTCCACTAGGGGTTGGCACCATCCGACACAAGCCCCTTTAAATTGCGTTTTCTACGGAATTTCCGTAGAATGCTTCTTATGATCACAAGTTACTTAGATTCATCGGGCACCAGTGCGCTACTGTCCTTCACCGCAAGAAACGTCCGTTGCTACCGTGACGAGGTCCACCTGTCGTTTCTTGGAACCCGGATGTCCGAGGAGGGTGTTGTCCGCCGTGTCTCGGTCGCAGGGAGCGACAGACCGATCTCGGTGTCGCCTGTCGCAGGGATCTTTGGCGCCAACGCCTCGGGCAAGACGGCGGTCCTCGAAGCGATGGAGGACATGCGCATCGCGGTGATGAAGCCCTTCCATCGCAAGGATCCGACAGAATCGATGGGTCGTCGCCCCTTCCTGCTCGACGGAGAGAGCAGAGGACGCCAGTCGAGCTTCGAGACCGAACTCATCGTCGGGGGCGTCCGCTGGCAGTACGGGTTTGACATCGACGACCGCCGGGTTCTCAGCGAATACGCCTATCACTTCCCCAAAGGCAGGCAGGCGCTGGTCTTCCATCGAGAACCTGACAGCGTTGCCCTCGGGTCGTCTCTCCGATCCTCGGGCCGCGTGCTCCGAAGCCTCCTTCGCAGCCACTACCTGTTGCTCTCAGTAGCGGGCGTCGCAGAGATCGAAGGCTTGGAAGCGCTGTACGGGTGGTTCCAATCGAATCTGTTGCTCACAAAGCCGACCAAGCGCGGCTGGGGTTCCGCCCTCACCGCCGATCTAGTGCAGTCGCCGCATACGAAGCCGAGCGTGCTGAGTCTGTTGCGGTATGCCGATCTCGGCGTTGTGGATGCTCACAAGGAGCCACCCGATCCCGAGTTGGTGGAGCGAGTGCGTCAGGCTCTTCGCGGCGCCCACAACAGTCGTGAAGCGATCGGCACCGATGATGAGCTTGTGATCGAAGGAGCAATGAGGCTCACGCACTCCAGTCCTGCCGGGGAGTGGCAACTTGAGCCCGAGGACGAGTCCCAGGGCACGCAAGCGTGGCTCAGCTTGATCGGTCCGGCATTGAGCGCGTTGAACGGCGGGACAGTTCTGCTGGTCGATGAACTTGACGCGAGCCTGCACCCTCACATCGTGAGGAGTCTCATCAGGTTGTTTCAGGACGATCACACGAATCCGCGCTGCGCCCAACTCATCTTCAACTCGCATGACACGGGCGTGCTCGGAGACAGCGACCGGCGCTCTATTGGCCGCGACCAGATCTGGTTCACGAATAAGGACCTCGCTGGTGTCACTTCTCTCTATCCGCTCACGGACTTTGCGCCACGGCGGGACGATGCGGTCGAGCGACGCTACCTCCAGGGTCGCTACGGAGCGGTTCCCTTGATGAACCCAGCTGACGCGGAGCGGGCGCTTGGCCTAGTAGACGCGTGAACCGGCCGCGCCGGAAGGTCCGCCGGAGAGTCGTCCCGCAAGGCGGGAGGACCTCTGAGAGAGTTCGCGTCATCCGGGTCCACACGGAGGGGCGCGTGACGGAACGCGATTATCTAAACCATTGGGCCAGGCTCAACAGCGGCGTTCGGATCGACTGGGGCGAGTCCGGAGTTGATCCCATGAGCCTGGTCAGTCGGGCTCAGGCGGAACTCCGTCAGAGCAGCGTGAACACGCGGCGTCACGGCGTAGCCGACTTCGACGACACCTGGTGCGTGTTCGATGTTGATACTCACGCCAACGCCTCTCAAGCGATTCTGACTGCACAGCGGAGCGGAATCAGCATCGCGGTATCGAATCCCTGTTTCGAGATCTGGCTGGTGCTGCACTTGGAGGACCGACTAGGGCCTCTTTCGGGCTTGGAGATTCAGCGGCGAGCATCGCGTTCAGGTCTCGTGCGAAGAAAGAGCGTCCCGGAGGGCGCGTGGCGTGTCCTTGAAGACAACTATGAGGACGCCAGGCGGCGGGCAAGGGAGTTGGACGCTTGGCATGATGGCAACGATTCGCCTCCACGGTCCAATCCCAGTTCCGACGTCTGGCGACTCGTGGACCGCTTGCGATCATAGGGTTCAGCCGCGGTGGCGGCGGGAAGCGGGTGACTCGGATGGGGGAGCGGCCGGTGGTGTACATGGTGTGCACCGGCAACGCGGCCCGATCGCCGATGGCCGCGGCCATGCTGCGAGACCTCGACACCGAGGGTCGACTCGATGTGCGCAGCGCAGGCATCCTCGCGCTGGAGGGCCACCCGATGGGAACCCGCACCCGGTCGGCGCTGGCCCGCCACGGGCTTGTCGACCACGCCCACCGGTCCCGGCAGTTCCGCGCCACCGACGCAGCCGACGCCGATCTGGTGGTCGTGATGGAGCCACTGCACCTGTTGTGGATGAGACGCAACCTGTCTGAGGCAGCCCCGATCACCGCGTCGCTGCGCCGGTTGGCCCGCGACTTGCCCACCACCGGTGAGATC
This sequence comes from Candidatus Aldehydirespirator sp., assembly GCA_965220645.1. Classification (GTDB taxonomy): domain Bacteria; phylum Actinomycetota; class Acidimicrobiia; order Acidimicrobiales; family Aldehydirespiratoraceae; genus Aldehydirespirator. Next base: position 1,481,879 of record OZ244836.1, read on the forward strand.
GGTCAGCGGATCGCCTCGCTCGGCTTGGCTTCACTTGACATGGAGCCGTGGGAGGAGATCGTCGATCCCGGCGCTGGCGATCAAGAGGGCTTCGATCGCTGCTCCGACGATCTGCGGCTGTTGGTGGCCGAACTGCACCGTCGGTTGGCATGATCCACCGGGTTGCCGGACTGGGTGCATGAGGGCGGCCGCGGCGGTCGGGACATGACAATCCGACCGAGGCCCTACTGGCGCGACGGTTTGACTAGGGCGTTCGCTTGATCGCGGTGCCGACGAGCGTCAACTGTTTGGGCTATTGGAGTGAGGCCAGGAAGGCCGAACGCTTCGCGGTGGCGCCGAGCGGGTTGATGCGGAAGGACTCGAGAGTCGACGCGGTGCGGGCTTCGGAGACGTCAGCAATGCAGTCGGTGAGCACCAGGCAGTCGTAGCCCCGGTCGTTGGCCTCCCGGACCATCGCGCTCACACAGCAGTCCGCGGTGGTCCCCATGATCACCAGCAGATCGATCCCACGGTTGCTGAGTCGCTGGTCGAGATCTGTGGAGTAGAACGCGCCGTGACTCGGCTTGTCGATCACCCACTCGCCCGGTGCCGGGGCCACGGAGTCCACGATCTGCCATCCGGGTTCCCCCCGCACCTGGAGTCGCCCGTAACGGCCTTCACGCCCGACCGGGTGCCCACGGGCGATCGCCCGGGCCACCTTGGTCGGGGGGCAGTCCGACAAGTCGGCGCGGTATCCCTCGCGGGTGTGCACTACCAGCATTCCGGCTGCCCGTGCCGCGGCGAGGACCTCTGCCACCGGTCCGAGCGCCGATTGGATGTGAGCCGTGTCGAGCCCGAGATCGGCGAAGAACCCGTCCGGAGCGCAGTAGTCGACTTGCCAATCGATGCTCAACAGCGCGCAGCGACCGATCGCAAAGCGTCCAATGATCGGCCACTGGTACTGCTCGGCCGACACCTTCTCCAACATCGCAAGCAGCCTTGCATCTCAACAGACACCGCACCACATGGCACCGCGGCCAATCACAGTGCGAAGGAGCGGGGCCAGTCGTCGGAGCGCATCAGCGCGTCGGTGCCGCCGTCGACGTAGAACACCGAGCCGCAGGCGAACCTCGCCACCGGCGACAGCAGGAACTCCACCCATTCCGCCAGCGCGTCGGCGTCAGGTGTCTCGGTCACCGGCACCGGGAAGGCCTCCATGAGCGGGCCGTACACGTCGTCGGCCTGGCCCTTGCGCAGCAGCGGCGTGTCCACCGGCCCCGGCGCGATCACGTTGAGCCGGATGCCCTCGCCCACCCATGGCTCGGTCACCGCGGTGCGGCGGCACCAGCGGGTGACGGCCAGCTTGGCGCCTCCGTAGGCCACGGCAGGAGCGAACACCGGGTCGACCTCGTCGATCAGGGCCACGGCGTCCTCTTCCCGGCCTTCCAGGTAGGCCGCCACCAGCTCGTCTGCCAGGTTGGGAGTAGTGGTGGACGAGTTCGATCCGAACTGCACAACCTGGGCCCCACCCGAAGCGGCCAGCGCGGGCCGCAGTCCCTCGAGCAGTGCCACCGATCCGAAGTAGTTGACCCGGGCAATCAGCTCTCCTTCCACCGGCGGACCGAGGCCCGCGGCCGAGACCACGCCGTCGAGAACTCCGCTGGCCGCGTCGATGGCTGCATCGACAGCTTCAGCCCGACCCTCGGGCGTTCCCAGGTCGGCGCTCACCTCGGCGTTGCGCAGGTCGATGCCAATTACTTCGTGTCCCGCGGCCTCGAGTCGTCGCCTCGTGGCCGCCCCCATGCCCGAGGCGGAGCCGCTGATCGCGTAGCTGCCCATCCGTCCATCCTGCCCCAACCCTCAGCGGGTGTCGCGACTGGCCGATCGGAGGGCCAGACTGTGGCCATGGACTCCGAGGCAATCGTCAACCAGATCGAGTTCGACGGGCGACGCCTGATCGAGGTGGCCCGATCCGACCTCGGCGCCGCCGTGCCCACCTGCGGCGACTGGACGCTGCGCGACCTGGCCGGGCACATGGGATGGGTGCATGGACTGGTGAGCAGCTACGTGGCCGGCCGAGCCACTGAGCCCCTGTCCCGGGAGCAGATGCCCCAGGTGCCCGACGACGACTCTGCCGTGGACTTCGCGGCGGCCTCACTCGGTCGGCTCGTCGACGCGCTGGCCGGAATCGATCCCGACACCCCGGTGTGGAACTGGTCGCCCCGGCCCGACGCCGGCTTCTACTTCCGCAGGATGCTGCACGAGACCAGCGTCCATCGCTGGGACGCCGAGCACGCGGTGGGGGAGTCCGGTCCCGTGGACGGCGATCAGGGCCGCGACGGGGTCGACGAGTTCTTCGATTTCGTGCTGCCCAACGCCCAGAAGCGCAAGCGCCGGGATCTTCCGGCGGGCAGCCTGCATGTGCATCGCACCGACGGCGACGGTGAGTGGATCGTGCACGCCGACGGCGACGAAGTGGTCATGGAGCGCGCCCACGTCAAGGGCGACGCCGCGGTGCGAGGACCGGGCGGGGCGTTGTTCCTGGCCATGTGGAACCGGCTGCCGCTCGACGACGCCTCGCTTTCGGTAGTGGGCGACGAGGCCACCGCCCGGGCCTGGGCGGATCTCGCCCCGTGAACACGGCCTTCGGCGCGGACGGGTCCGATCCAGGGACCGACAAGACGGGGACGGAGCGCTCGGATCTGCCGGCCGCGGACACAGCTGGTCCGGCGGCCGGCGCGGCCAGTCCGACCGGCTCCGCCATGTTGCAGTCGCGCCGCATGGCTTGGGGCGCCGGTAGCCAGATCGACCAGCTCATGCCGGTGGTGCTGTTCTTGGTCTTCTACAACCTGGACGCCGTCCAGGTCGGCGGCCTCAACAACATCGAGGTCGCAGTCGCAGCGGCCACCGCATGGTCGATCAAGGCGGCCTACAGCCGTGTGCGTCGGGGCCTGCCCATAGGCAAGTGGCTGCCGGTTATCACCGGGTACCTCGTCGTGCGGGCCGCGGTGAGCATCGCAGTGGAACGCGAGCTAGTGGACTTCGGTGTCAGCTCGGAGGCGGTGTACTTCGGTATCGGCATAGGCACCAAGATGCTGGTGGGGTTGGCGGCCGCGGCCACGATCCTCGCCGGTTGGCCCTTCATGCTGTGGGTAGCCCGCCGCTTCCTGAACCTGCCCGAGACGGTGCAGGGACACCCCGACTTCGTGGCCACGATGCAGGGCGTGACATGGGTGATTGCCTTCTACGAAATCGGCTCGTCGGTGTGGGACGTCTGGCTGTACAACAACTCCGAGCTCAACTCGTTCGTGATCATCCGCTACTTGGGCAACTACCTGGCTTCGTTCGTGCTGATATTCGCCACGCTCCTGTACGTTGACCGCCGGTTCTCCAAGATCGAGGGATGCCCGAGCCTGGTCGATCTGGTGAGCCGGGCCACCCGCCGCGAGCCGGCCGAGGATTCGTGATCGGCGATCCGCCGGCATCAGGTCGGCTAGAGGGCAAGTCTGCCCTCGTAACCGGGGGCGGCACCGGCATCGGGCGTGCCTGCGCGGCACGGCTGGCCGCGGAGGGAGCGAGCGTGACCATCTGCGGACGGACCGAGCCGACGCTCGCGGAAGCCGCCGCGGCTATTGAGTGCGGCGGCGGGGGTTCGGCGTCGTACGTGGTGGCCGACGTGACCTCCGAGGACGACATGGCCCGGGCCGCGCAAGCCGCGGCCGACGATGACGGCCATCTGCACGGCGTGGTGGCCAATGCCGGCGGGGGCGGGCGAATGGGCCCGTACCACCTGCTCGACACCGACGATTTCAAGCGAGTCCTCAGCCTCAACGTGGTGGGCACCATGCTCACCATCAAGCACACGGTGGAGCGTCTGGCCGCGGCCGGTGGCGGGTCGTTCGTGGCAATGTCGTCGCTGGCCGGGAACGTCACCCACCCCTACTTCGGGGCGTACACCGCGGGGAAGGCCGGCATCGAGGCGATGGTCCGCAACGCGGCCGACGAGTTCGGACCGGCCGGTGTGCGCTTCAACGCGGTCAGGCCCGGCTTCATCGCCACCGAGATCATGGAGGCCATCCCCCGCGATTCCGCCGTGTACGACAGCTACGTGCAGAACACCCCGCTCGGCGGGGTGGGACAGCCCTCTGACGTGGCCGCACTGGTGGCGTTCCTGATCTCCGACGAGTCCCGCTGGATCACCGGCACCGCCATCAATGTCGACGGCGGGCACAGCCTGCGGCGCGGCCCCGACTTCGGATCGTTCCTGCCCTACGGCGAGGACGTGAAGTCAGGCCGGGCCCGCCCCGCCAGCCGCTAGACGGCGCGCAGGCGCTCCCACTCGTCCAGCAGGCTGCTGTCGACCTCTCGCACCAGCCCGCCCAGCCACTGGATCACCTCGGCCAGACGGTCATCGACCGCAGCCGATGGCACGGTCTGCACCAGCGCCTTGTAGCAGTCGGTCAGGTAGCGCAGCACCAGACCCTCGGAGCGCTTGAGCCCGTAACGGCTCACATACTGGTTGAAGGTGTCGGCGTGCTCGACCATGTCGCGCACCACCGACTTGGGGCTGGTCCGCAGGTGTCCGACCCACGGGTGATGGCGGGCGAAGGTGTCGAAGGCGGGCTCGATGAACTCGGCCTCGGGTTTCGGCCAGGTCACCTCGGCCAGCCGCGCCATCCGCTCCTCGTACTCGACGCCCTCCTCCTTCATGCGGGTCATCAGCTCGTCGCGGGCCTGGTCCCGCTGGGCCAGCAGAACCGCCATGGGATCCTCCAGCACCGACTCGGCCACGCTGAGCACCTGCAGGTGGTAGTCGGGAACCTCGCGGTCAAGAACCGAGATGGCTTCCACCGCGAACAGCCCCAGCGGCTGGTTCAACCGGAACTCGTCCTGGAGGTCGATGTTCACCCGCACCGGGCGGCCCGACTTGTCCGGCTCGTCCAGCACTTCCACGATCTCCGCGTCGATCAGCGACCGGAACACCCCGACCGCCTTGCGGATGTGTCGACGCTGGCGAGCGCGGGGCTCGTGGTTGTCGACCAGCAGGCGCTTCATGGCCGCGCAGCCGTCGCCGGGCCGGTCCAGAACGTTGAGCATCATGGCGTGGGTCACGTCGAAGCTCGAATCCAGCGTCTCGGGCGTCCCGTCCCAGAGCCTGGTCAGGGTCTTGTCGTCGTAGTGGGCGTAGCCCCTCTCGGGTGGCTTCTTCCGGACCATTTTCCGGAGCTTCTTCGGGTCTCCCGCGGCCCGCATCTCGGCTCGCTTGTTCTCCACCGCGTGCTGGGGGGCCTGCACCCACACGCTCCCCACGGTGTCGAAGCCGCGCCGGCCGGCCCGCCCCGCGATCTGCTGGAAGTCCCGAACCGACAGCACCCGGGTGCGGCGGCCGTCGTACTTGTAGAGCTGGGTGAACAGCACGGTGCGGATGGGGACATTGACGCCCACCCCGAGCGTGTCGGTGCCGCAGATCAGCTTCAGGTGGCCCTGCTGGGCCAGCTTCTCGACCAGCAGCCGGTACTTGGGCAGCATCCCGGCGTGGTGCACGCCGATGCCGGCCAGCACGAAGCGGCGCAGATCCTTGCCGATGGGCGTGTCGAAGCGGAACCCGCCCACCGCCTCCTTCACCGCGGCCTTCTCATCCGCGTTGAGCACCTTGAGGCTGGTGAGGCTCTGGGCCCGGGCGGTGGCCCCCCTCTGGGTGAAGTGCACGACGTACACCGGGGCGCGGCCCGTGGAGAGCAGCTGCTCGATGGAGACGTGCAGCGGGGTCTCGCGGTATTCGACATCGAGCGGGACCGGCCGGTCGGCCGAGGCGACAAGGGCGGTGTCGCGCCCGGTTCGGGCGGTCAGATCGCGGCGCAGGGCGCCCGTGTCGCCGAGGGTCGCCGACATCAGCAGGAACCGGGACTTGGGCAGCTCAAGCAGGGGAACCTGCCAGGCCCAGCCGCGGTCGCGGTCGCCGTAGTAGTGGAACTCGTCCATCACCACCAGGTCGGCCGCAGTGTCGGAGCCTGCTCGAAGGGCCCGCTGAGCCAGGATCTCCGCGGTGCAGGCAATCACACCGGCATCAGCGTTGACGGAGGCGTCCCCGGTGACCATGCCGACGGAGGACGGCCCGAAAGCGGCGGTGAGCTCGAAGAACTTCTCGCTCACCAGGGCCTTGATCGGAGCGGTGTAGATGGCCCTGCGCCCCTGGGCCAGCATGGCGAACGCCCCGGCCAGGGCCACCAGCGACTTGCCCGATCCCGTGGGCGTGGACAGCACCACGTTCTCACCGGCCAGCAGCCGAAGGACCGCCTCCTCCTGGTGGGGATACAGCTCCAACCCGGAGTGAGCCGACCACTCGATGAAGGCGTCCAGCAACTCGTCGGAGCCGGGGGTGGCCGGCAGGAAGTCGCCGAGTGCGGGCAGGGCCATGCGGTCCGAAGGCTAGGTCATGCGCCTTCGAGGCCGCGCTGGCGGGTGATCGCCCCTGCGCTGAAGGATGTTGTTTCCCGCTCGTGTTCGCTGCGCTCACGGGCCGCTCGGGCCACGGCCTCGCTCGATGCCTGGCCAAGTCTCTGTGAATTGCGCTCCGTCCGCTCGGCCTCTTAGCGTTCCGCGGATGTCGATCCAGGAGCCGAGCGGACGGAGCGGTGGGGAGCGGACCAGCCCGCCGAGGCGGATCGGTCCTCGCCTGTGGGCGCTCTTCGGAGCGACGTTCTTCTCGATGGCCCTGACTATGGGGCAGATCACCATTCTGGGCAAGCAGGTGTTCGACATGACCGGCCGCCCGCTGTCCTTGGGGTTGCTGGGCTTGGCGGAATTCGTGCCCGCCTTCCTGCTCGCTCCCATCACCGGCATGGTCGCGGACCGCTTCGAGCGTCGGCTCGTGTTCGCCTGGGGCCTCAGCGGCGAGGCCGTCGCCTCGGTGGGCCTGTTCTTCTACGTCGCGTCGGATCCGACATCGGTGCTTCCCATCTACGGCTTGGTGCTCGTGTTCGGCACGGCTCGGGCCTTTCTCATGGCGGTGAGCCGAGCCCTGCCGGTGGACCTGGCGCCGGACGGGTCCCGGGAGCGGATGGTGGCGTTGAACGTTGCCGGTTGGCAGGGGGGCTTCATCGTCGGTCCGGTGACGTTCGGCTTCGCCTTCGAAGTCGATCCGGCCCTGCCGTACCTGCTGGCCGCCGGCTGTGCGATAGCCGGGATCGGCATGCTCATGCTCGTGCCGTCGGGCGACGTACAACGGGCGGCGCTCGCGGCTGGATCCGGAGTTCGCTCCGCGCTCGGACACGCCCTCGAGGGTCTGCGTTACGTCCGACGCAACCGGGTGGTGCTCGGGGCGATCTCCCTCGATCTGTTCGCAGTGTTGCTGGGAGGAGCGATGGCACTGCTGCCTGCCATTGCCGAGGATCGGCTCGGCGTCGGGGCTGTGGGCCTCGGCTGGTTGGCGGCCGCCGTCGGAATCGGGGCTGCCGCGGTGATGGTGGTCCTGTCGGTACGGCCGCTTCAGCGGCGAGTGGGTCCAACGCTGCTGGCCGCGGTGGGCCTCTTCGGCGTGGGGACGATCGTGCTCGGCCTGACCCGTTCGTACGTGGTCGCCTTCATGGCGTTGCTGGTTCTGGGCGCGGCGGACGCCGTGAGCATCTTCATCCGGGGCACCGTCGTGCCGCTGGCCACCCCCGAGGAGATGCGGGGACGGGTCCTGGCGGTGGAGTACGTGTTCATCGGCGGCTCGAACGAGCTGGGCGCGTTCGAGTCGGGTGTGGCCGGCGCACTGCTGGGCGTGGTGGGAGCGGTGGTGTTCGGCGGGGTGGGCACCCTGGCCGTGGTGGGAATCTGGTGGGTGATCTTCCCCGAGTTGCGCCGAATCGACCGCTTCATCGAAGTCCGCCCCGACACCTAGCCGCGGTGAGGTCCTGAACGCTGTCCTCGACTAGGCCAGGCCGGCGAAGTCGACCTGGTTGGTGGTGAACCAGGCCATGAACCCATGGTCGGCCACCATGTTGTGGCCGTTCATGGCTGCACTGGCGTCCGATCCGAGCATCACCAGGGTGCGGGCAATGTCGATCGGAGTGAGGATCCCGGCGGACTGGTCCACCATCCAGTCGATGATCTTCTCGGTCATGTGACGGCGGAAGTCGTGCAGCAGGGGAGTGTCGATCACACCCGGGCACACGCTGTTGGTGCGCACGCCGTAGTCGAGGTAGCTGCGGCGCGAGCCATACATGGTCCACACCTGAGCCACCTCCTTGGAGAACTCGTAGGGCGCAGGGTCGATCAACTCGCCGTGGTCGGCGATCCAGGCCAAGGCCTCGTCCCAGCCGTCGATGGCGATGAGCTCGGAAATCTCGGCCAGGTGCTGGGGCCAGCGCTGCCCGGCGACCGAGGCGGTGTTGACGATGGCGCCACCCCGGGCCATGGTCGGCAGCAGCCCCTCGCTGAGCCGGCGCAGGCCCAGGTAGTTGACCCGCATCACGAAGTCCGAGGAGTGCACCCCGGCCACACCGGCGTTGTTGAATAGCACGTCCACGCCCGGTCCAATGGCTTCGCAGGCCGCGTCGATCGAGTCGGGGTCGCTCAGGTCGGCGGCCACATAGGCGGTGGCTGGGCCGGTGGGCTCGTTGCGGTCGAGCACTGTTAGGTCGGTGCAGCCGGCTTCGGCCAGCAGCTCCACCGCCGCCGCACCCACGCCGCTGGCGCCCCCGGTGAGCACCACCTTCTTTCCTGCGTAGCTGAACAGGTTCGGTGAGGATTCGGGCACGGCGCGGCTCCTTGTCGTCTCGGCTGGTGAGCAGTCGTCTTAGGCCGGGGTGAAGGCTAGATGGGCTTCGCGCAGGCCGTGGACGAAGGAGTTGGGCATCTCCACCTGGGATTCGCCCTCTATGCGCTCGATGCGGTCGACCCGCCGCAGCAGGCGCTCGAAGAAGATCTGGATCTCGAGCCGGGCCAGGGCCGCGCCCAGGCAGAAATGGGTGCCGAAACCGAAGGCGATGTGGTTGTTGGGGCTGCGGGTGACGTCGTAGGTCTCGGGATCGTCGAAGTGGCGGGGATCCCGGTTGGCCGATGGGTACATCATGACGAGCTGTTGGCCCTTGCGGACGGTCTGGCCCCCCAGTTCGGTGTCGGCCGTGGCCGTCCGGCACATGGTGTGGATGGGTGTGACCCAGCGGATGAACTCCTCCACTGCGGTCTCAAGGTCGGCTCCCGCCTTCAGGGCGGCCCAAGACTCGGGGTGGTCGGCCAGGTCCAGTAGCGTCCGGGCGATCACGGTGCGGGTGGTCTCGGCCCCGCCGTCGAGCAGCAGCAGGCAATCCGACATGATCTGGGCCAGGCCGAACTCCGAGCCGCCCACCAGCCCATCGCCGTCGGACTCGGCTTCGACCCAGCGCGACATCACGTCGCTCGCCGGGCACCCTTGCTTCTGGTCGTACAGTTCTCGGCAGGCGATCCTGAACTCCCCGACAGCCTCGCGGCCTTCCAGATTCTGGTATCGGGGACCGCCGCCCAGCGCGATGGTGGCCTCCGACCAGTGTTGAAGCTTGGGCCAGAGGCGGTCGTCGAAGCCGAGCAACAGGCCGATCATCTTCGCGGGCAGGGGAGCGGCCAGCTCCACAACGATCTCGGCCCGGCCCTGCTCGATCACGGGGTCGAGCAGCCCGTCGACGGTCTCGGTGATGTGCCCCCGCCACTGTTGCACGGCCCGGGGAGTGAACCGGCGAGAGACCAGCGAGCGGCGGGCCTGGTGCAGCGGGTCGTCCGTGCCGATGATCGACTGGTCGGCACCGATGTTGGGCCGGTAGCCGCCCTTTTCGCGATCCGAGCTGATGAACCGCCGCTTGTCCTTCTCGACCGCCACGATGTCGTCGTAGCGGGTGAGCACCCACAACTCGTTGATGTCGTCCCAGTGGCACGGCGAGTTCTCGCGCAGCCAGGCATAGCGGGAGTACGGGTCGTTGACGTAGAAGTCGCCGTCGAGGATGTCCAGCGGCCGGGGGTCGACGGGCGTGACGGTCATGGCGGCCGTCATCCTACGTTGGGGGCGGTCACGGGAAAATGCTGCCCAGGGTGGTCCACAGCAGCAAGAGGCCCGAGATGGCGATCGGTACGGGGATGGCTATGACCAGGGTCCAGGTCAGGTAGCGCACCCATGCGGGCCGGTCGGCGAAACGGCGCTGGTGGAAGGCGGCGTCCAGGCTCTCGGCCTCGACGTCGGGTCGCTCCAGTCCGAGCACCTCAGCCGCGGTATCGGCGACCTCGGCCCGCACCACCAGCGTGGCGAGACGGTAGGTGATGTGGTGAGGGGCGACCTCGGAGGCCGGGTCCACCAGCACCGTGGCCTCGTATCCCGCCTCGTGTAGCCGCGCCGCGGCCACGTTGGCCTCCCAGCGGTTGGCGTACTCGGCGATGGCGACCATGCCAGGAAGCGGCCTCACCCCCACATCCTGCCCGCTGAAGCGGCCGATAGCGTGCTGCCGGTGAGTCCGGCCGTTGCTGTCAGCGACCTCGTGAAGGAGTACGGGGCGGTCCGGGCCGTCGACGGCGTGTCCTTCGAGGTGGAGCAGGGCGAGGTGTTCGCGCTGCTCGGGCCCAACGGCGCCGGCAAGTCCACCACGGTGGAGATCCTGGAGGGACATCGCACCCGCACGTCGGGAGCGGTGCGGGTTCTCGATACCGATCCGGCGTCGGCCGGCGCCTCCTTCCGCGACCGGATCGGCATCGTGCTGCAGTCCTCGGGCATCGACCCCGAACTGACCGTGCGCGAGGCGATCGACTTCTACGGAGCGACCTACTCGCGTCGAGTCTCGACCGATGAGTTGATCGACCTCGTCGAGCTGGACGAGAAGGCTGACGCCCGCATCTCCACCCTGTCGGGAGGTCAGCAACGCCGCATCGACATGGCGCTCGGGCTAGCGGGTGACCCGGATGTGGTGTTCCTGGATGAGCCGACCAGCGGCTTCGACCCCGCGGCCCGCCGCCGGGGCTGGGAGCTGGTTGAGCGGCTCGCCTCGCAGCAGCGTGCCGTTCTGCTCACTACGCACTACCTGGACGAAGCCGACCATCTTGCCGACCGGGTGGCGGTGCTGGCCAAGGGCCGGATCGTGGCCGAGGGCACACCGGCCGAGTTGAGGGCCCGGGCAGGCTCGACACTGATCCGATTCACGGTGCCCGACCGTGCCGATCCCGTGTCGGAGCTGCTGGGGCCGGTGTCGGGCGACATCGTCGGGCGGGACCGCCACGTGGAGATCACCACGTCCGCTCCCACCGCCGACCTGGCCCATCTGACGGGCTGGGCCGCGGAGCGGGGCGTCGAGCTGGAGAACCTGACCGTCTCGACACCAAGCCTGGAGGATGTGTACCTGACCCTCGTGGGCGACGACGAAGCTGGCGAGGACGGTGCGCCTGGCGACGGAGGCCGCGAGCCGTGAGGCTGCTGTGGCGCTGCATCCGCATCCAGAACCGGATCTTCTGGCGGACGCCGATAGCGGCCTTCTTCACTCTGGTGTTCCCCGTCCTGATGATGGTGCTGTTCACCGCCATCTTCGGCAACGACGCCCTCGACACCGTCTACGGCCGGGTCAACAGCAGCCAGTTCTACACGCCGGGCCTGGCCGTGTACGCGGCGGCGTCGTCCACCTACACCGGCATCGGCATCAACCTGGCCAGCCGGCGGGAGCTAGGCATCCTCAAGCGGGTGCGGGGAACGCCCCTGCCGCCGTGGGCCTATCTCGGCGGCGTGGTGCTGTCGGCGGTCTGGATCGCGGCTCTGGGAGTGGCCGTGATGGTCGTGCTGGGTGTGGCGGCCTACGGCGTGAACGTCGAGGCGACCAAGGCGCCGGCCATGCTCGTCACCTTTGTCGTGGGTGCCGCGTCGTTCGCCGCGCTCGGCCTGGCACTTGCCTCGCTGGCCCGGTCGGTGTCCATGGCGGTGCCGATGGCCAACGCCACACTCCTGCCGATCGCCTTCATCTCGAACATCTTCGTTCCCTTCGGATCCGACACCCCCGCTTGGCTGAATGTGCTCGGCGACATCTTTCCCCTCAAGCACTTCGGCCTGGCCTTCGGCGAGGCCATGAATCCGCTGTCGGACGCCCCGGCCTTCGAGTGGCACCGGCTCGGCGTGCTGTTGATCTGGCTGGCGGCCGGCGCGGCTGTGGTCGCGTGGAAGTTCAGCTGGGAGCCGCCCGTGGTTTCCGGTCGGGCGTCCCGTCGCCGCCGTCGCCCCGTGCCCGTCTAGTCCGCCTAGAGGCCGAGCGGATAGGCGAGAGTTCACGAGGGCCTCGCGTCGCCGAGCAAGGCCGTGGCCCGAGCGGCCCGTGAGCGCAGCGAACAGGAGCGGGAGAGACGACCCCGCAGCGCGAGGAGTCGGTGGCTCCTTCCGGCAGCCGCCTAGCATCGCCGGATGGTCGCTTACGACGAGTTCGGGATGTTCGCCGAGAATGCCGCCGAGTACGGGCTTGAGTGGGCCGACCCGCCCGCGGTGCGCCGGGAATCGGTTGCGCTGCCGTCGGGGCTGCGGTTGTCGGCGCTGGTGTGGGGCACAGCCGAGCCGGAGTTGGTCCTGATCCACGGCGGCGCCCAGAACGCCCACACCTGGGACACGGTGGCGCTGGCGCTTGATCGGCCGCTGGTGGCGGTGGACATGCCCGGCCACGGACGCTCCGACCACCGTCCCGCCCACAACTACGGGCCGGCATCCATGGCCGATGACGTGGTCGTCGCGGTTGAGGCGCTGGCACCTGGAGCCGAGGCGGTGGTGGGCATGTCGTTGGGCGGACTGACCGCCATCTGCCTGGCCGCCGACCACCGGAGTCTGGTGCGGCGCTTGGGGGTGGTCGACGTGACGCCGGGCACCGACCACAAGAAAGCCGAATCGATCATCGCGTTCGTCGACGGCCCCGAGCACTTCGACAGCTTCGAGACCATTCTGGAACGCACCATGGAGCACAACCCCACCCGCAGCGAGTCGTCGCTGCGCCGGGGCGTGCTGCACAACGCCCACGAGATGGCCGACGGGCGCTGGACCTGGAACTACGACCGGATGCGGGACTGGAAGACTGGCGACACCGCCGAGCCGGGATTCGAGGATCTGTGGGAGAAGGTCTCGTCGATCGAGGCTCCGACCGCGCTCTGGCAGGGCGGCGCCTGGAGCGTGGTGGATGACGCCGACGTGGCCGAGTGGATGCGACGGCTGCCAGGAACGCTCCATGAGGTAGTGGACGGCGCGGGCCACTCGATCCAGGGCGACCGTCCTTTGGAGCTCGTTGCGTTGATCGAGGAACTCCTGACCCGGCCTACCGAATAGTGGGCGCCGCAGATCCCGGCCTGAACTGAAATTGACGTAGTTATGCCCCCTGTAGGGGTACAACTACGTCAAGAATGGATCATTGGACAGGATCGGCGTAGCCGGACTCGTCGAACAGGTAGCCGCCGGGGGTCATCTCCAGGCGGTGACGGGGGCCGGGCACCGAGGCATCGCCGGTCTCGTAGCCGGCATCGCCGTGCCACAACGAGATCGGCCCGTGCTCGCCGCTGCTGATGCGGGTCTCGTACCGGCGGGGGTGGCGGCGGCCCAGACCCTCCAACGTGTCGGCCACCGTGGAGAAACGGCTGATGGTGCGCAGCGTCACCCAGGTGGGGGCGATCAACTCGATCTCGCCGGCGTCGCGGCGTCTCATCGCCTCGGCGGGGGTCATCCATTCGTGGTGGGTGATCTCGCCGTCGTCGATGGTGACCTCATCGGCGGGGGCCTTGGCCGCGAAGAACCATGTGGCGAAGCGCTTGGGGGCGATGGGAGGCGGGATCCAGTATGAGAAGTGAACCAGATCCGCCGGGTCCAGCACGATGGCCGCCTCCTCCTGGGCCTCGCGAGCAGCCGCGTTGCGAGCCGCCGCGATCAGGTCGTCGGTGCCGTCATGATCGGCGTCGTCGATGCGGCCACCGGGGAACACCCACATCCCGCCGAACGCCAGGCGGGAGTTCTTGCGGAGCATCAGCGACTCAGGACCGCTGGGCCCGTCGCGTAGCACCACCACGGTTGCGGCTGGGATGGCCGGCGCCTCGCCGTCTCGTTCGAACTGCTTGCGCCACTCCTCGAATTGCAGCACCTCTCGCCGGAAAGCGGCCTGAGCCCGGTCATCGGTCGAGCCCGTCTGAACGCCGCTCACTTGATCACGCCGTCGGCTCTGAGTTGATCGATGCTGGCTCCGAGGCCCAGCTCCTTGAGCACCTCGTCGGTGTGCTCGCCGTGGATGGGAGATGACGGCTGGTGCAGCTCGGCCGCCGTGGCCGAGAAGCGGGCTGCGGGCCTGGGCTGGCGGACTCGGCCCATTGCTGGGTGGTCGTGCTCTTCGAACAACTCGTTGTGCACCGCCTGGGCGTCGGTGGCGACGTCCTCCAGTCCGAGCACAACCCCGAATGGGACCTCGTGGCGATCCAACGCTTCCACAGCGTCCGCTAGGGGCATGGCGGCCGCAGCGGCGTGCACGGCCCGGAACACCCCGCTGGTCTGTTCCTTGTGACGCTGGCGATCGCTCATGGAGGCCACGCGGGGATCGCTCGAGTCCACGCCGAATGCCCTGGCCATGCCGTGGAACTCGGAGTCGGTGACTGCGGCAACCACTGCATGCCCGTCGGCCAGGGCGATGGCGCGCTGGTGGGCCGAGAACGACTGGGCAAGGTGGCGCTGGTCGTTGTCCAGTGCTACCTCGTGAGCAGCCGAGTCGGCGAACAGGAATGCCACCGCGGCGTCAAGCATGGCCAGTTGGACGTGCTGACCGCCTGCACCCCGCTCGCGGGCCAACAGCGCGGCGGTGATGGCCTGCGCGGCGGTATAGGCGGTGACCTTGTCGGCCGCGGCCTGACGCAGGAACCGGGGGGACTCGTCGTTGATACCCGTCTGGTTGCCGACCAGCCCCGATTGGGCCTGTATCACCGAGTCGTACACCCGCCGGTGGGAGTAGGGGCCGTCAGGCCCGAACCCGGAGAGCGAGGCGTAGACGATGTCGGGATTGCGACCCGACACGTCTCCGTAGCCGAGACCGAGTCGCTCGATCACTCCCGGACGCATGTTCTGCACGAACACATCGGCGTCGGCGGCGAGGTCGAGAACGATGTCGCGGCCCTGCGGACGGGTGCAGTCCACCGCTATGGAGCGCTTGCCGCGGTTGCACATCTGGAACAGCGCCGAGATACCGCCCGACGCGACGCCCACGTAGCGGCCCTGATCCCCGTTTCTGGGCTCCTCCACCTTGATTGCCTCGGCGCCCTGGTCCACCAGAAGGGTCACTGCCAGAGGACCGGTTACGGCCACGGACATCTCCACGATCCGTATGCCGTCGAGGGGGCCGGGCACGGTGTCTCGTCGATCCTTGCGGGGGCGTCGGGCGGCCTGGGCTCAGCTTCGGTCGGCTGAGTCGGCGCCTGCGGGCTTGTCGGGTTCCGGGACGCCATCGAACCAGCTGGCCTCCTCCACCAGCGACCGGCTCCGCCAACCCTCGGATGTGCGCACCAGTTCGTGGTGGTACCAGCCGCCGGTGGCCCACACCGGGCTGTCCGGCAGCTTCAGCGGGTTGTAGACCATGGCCACGACCCTGGCTTCGTCGCCGTCGATGGCGATGTCGATGTTGGAGATCAGGTGCTGCATGGTCTCGAACATCGGCATGACCTTCGAGAGGAAGCCGACCACCTCATCCAGGTTCCCGGCGATGCCGCCCACCTGGGTGTAGTCGATCTGGGCGTCGGGCGTGAAGACGCTGCGGAAGAGGTCCCAGTCCTTCCGGTCGACGGCTCGGGCGTAGCGGGTCAGCAGGTCGGTGATCTCGGCTCGATCGACGAGGGTCTGCACGTCCATCGCCCCACGATACGAGACAGCGGGAGCCTTCTAGCGTCCGACCAGGCGTCTAAGTTCCGCGTGTCGGAACGCAACCTGCTCTCGGTGCAACCTCCGTTGATTGGGGCTGGCGCATCTGAGATGGATGCCCCAGGATCACATCAAGACGAATCACTGAGGATTTATAGATATTTCTGTGATTTTTCGAGTTGTGTTGTCACAGGGGGTGAGTAGAGTGGCAGCCATGGAACGAACAGGTGTTCTGAATGGCAGTGGCGAGTCCGGCAGCGGTCTAGCGGACAGGGATGTTGGCTGCTCGAACGGCAGCGAAGTGGAACGCGGATTCTCGGTGCAGGTTCTACTGGAGGCGGTCTGCGAGGCCTTGAGGTCGGTCTCATTGGAGGGGTTGGACGAGGATGGGCTGTGCCGGGGGGTGGCCGGGGTCGGCCGGGTGAGGGCTCTGGCGGATGCTCTGACCCTGCGGGCTGCAAGCGGGTTGGAGGCGCTGAGGGCCGGCTCGGCTCGCGAGGCGCTGGTGGCTGGGGCGAAGCTGTCGGGTCGAGCGGCCAAGCGGGTCACTGAGGCGGCGAGGCAGGTCGAGGAGATGCCCAACGTCGGGCGGCTGCTTGACGCCGGGGACTTGACGCTTGAGAGCGTGTTCGCGCTCGGGTCGGCGGCAAGGCAATGCGGCGCGGCGGCGGTGGACGGCTCGGACGAGTTGCTGTACCAGGCCGCCGCCCGAGACTCCGGGTCATTCAGTCGAGTGGCCCGGAGGTTCGCCCAGCGCCATGATCCGTCGGCGGGCGGTGACCTGCTCAAGGGGCAGCGCAACAGCCGGAAGGCCGACCTGTTCGTCGGCAGCGACGGTATGGGCGTGCTGAAGGGCGAGATGGACCCGGTCAGCTTCGGCGTGCTGGAGCAGGCGGTGGACGAGCGCAAAGACTTCCTGTGGCGCAGGGACGGCGGCCGTGACGGCACCCCCGACGCGGTGCGCAACAACGGTCAGCGGACGATGGACGCCATCTTCGAGTTGTGCACCGGGCTGGACGCTCTGACCCACGAACCCCTCGCGGCTGCCGACGGCCCGCGGGGTTCGCGGCGCCTGCCGCCGGGTCGGATCATCGCGGTGACTGTGGGGGTGGTTGACGGCACGGACCCCGACGGATCCTGCGAGATTATCGGGGTCGGGCCGGTTCCCCCGACGGTGCTCGACAGCATCTCGCCCGACGACCGGCTTGTCGGCGCCATCTTCGGCGGGGACGGCGAACCACTGTGGTTGGGTCGCATGGAGCGCCTCGCCAACACCGCCCAGTATGTGGCGGTCGCTCTACGGGACCGTGGTTGCGTGCTGTGCCGGGCTCCGATGCACCGCTGCAGGCTCCACCACGTCGACGAGCACTGCGCCGATCACGGCGCGACGGACATCGAGAATCTCGTCGCTCTCTCTGCAACAGTTGCCACCTGTGGCTGCACAGGACCAACCGGCGTGTCGTGCGAGCAGTCGACGGACTCGGAGTCGTCACTTGGTCGACGGCTGCACGCGGAGGGAAGCCGAGGACGGCATATCCCGCAAGCGGATTCGGTGGCCAAGAAGACAACCCGGTCAACATGATGGAACCCAACAGGACCGATGTTGGCGGTGGCTCTGCGGTACGCGGCCCGCCAGTTTCGGAGTGCAGGTGATGGAGGTGGCGGCTGGTGCTGTCGAGGAGGGCGCCGATCGGCCGTCGGGACTGGCGGCAGCCATCGCGCTCCAATCGCTTGGGCTGCTGCCTGCCTCGGCGTATGGGCTGGTGGGTCACTGAACCTCCGATCGTCAGCCGCTACCTTCGATCTCATCGATGAGCCGCAACTGAATCCCCGTCGGGCTAGGCCCACGGCGGTATGCGGAGCACGAGAAGCCTTAAGAAACAGAGCCTGGAGACGACCGTGTCACCACCACAACAGCAACTGACTACCGCGACTCTCGACCCCGTCCCGGCCCGCCAGGTGGACGACGTGCCGGTGGCCGAGGAGATGAGCGACTCGTTCCTCGCCTACGCGCTGTCGGTGATCACCGCCCGTGCCATCCCCGATGTGCGAGACGGCCTCAAGCCGGTGCAGCGCCGTGTCCTCTGGTCGATGCTGCAGATGGGCCTTCGCCCCGGCACTCCGTACCGCAAGGCGGCTCGCGTGGTCGGCGACACGATGGGTCGCTACCACCCGCACGGCGACGCGGCCATCTACGACACCCTCGTCCGGATGGGCCAGGACTTCAGCCGCATGGTGGCGCTCGTGGACCCGCAGGGCAACTTCGGCAGCCTCGACGACCCGCCCGCCGCCGCCCGCTACACGGAGTGCCGGCTGAGCGAGGCGGCCATGGACATGGTCGGCGAACTCGACGAGGACACCGTCGACTACCGCCCCACCTACGACGGCGAGGACACCGAGCCCGTCGTGCTCCCCGCAGCACTGCCCAATCTGCTCGTGAACGGCACCGCAGGAATCGCCGTGGGCATGGCCACAAACATGCTTCCCCACAACCTGGCTGAGGTCGGCGACGCCATCGAACTGGTCATGAGCAAGCAGCCGGGAGAAGCCGGAACGGAGGGCGGGTCGGCGCAGGCAGGCAACAAGTCGAGCCGCAGGCGCCGGCCACGACCGACAACCGACGAGCTCATGGAGGTGGTTCCCGGCCCCGACTTCCCGGGCGGCGGAATCGTGGTGGCAGACGAAGGTCTCCGGGCCGCTTATGACAGTGGCCGCGGGTCGGTCAGGGTGCGGGCGCGGGCCAGCGTCGAATCGATCACACGCCGCCGCCAGGCGGTCATCGTCACCGAGCTGCCCCACCTGGTGGGACCCGAACGGGTGGTGTCGCGCATAACCGAGTTGGTGGGGGCTGGACGGCTTTTGAATATCTCCGGCATTGCCGACTTGAGCGACATGGACGGGCTGCGCCTGCAGATCGATCTGAAGCCGGGAACTGATCCCGCGACCGTGCTCGCGGAGCTCTACCGGTTGACTCCCCTGGAGGAGAGCCTGAGTGTCAACAACGTGGTGCTGGTTGACGGTGTCCCCACCACAGTCGGGCTGCGGGAGCTGTGCGAGCACTACGTAGCCCACCGTCTCCAAGTCGTCTTGCGCCGCACCCGCCACCGGCTGCGGCGAGCGGACGAGCGCTTGCACATCGTGGAGGGCTTGATCGCCGCTCTCGACAACATCGATGACGTAGTGGCCTTGATCCGGGGCTCGAAGGACGCGGCCGAGGCGAGAGCGAGCCTCATGGCCCGGTTCGGGCTTACCGAAGTTCAGGCAACCCACATACTCGACATGGCGCTTCGGCGGCTCACCGCTCTGGAGCGCGAGAAGCTTGACGCGGAGGCAGAAGCTCTTCGGGCAGACATCACCGACTTCAAGGAGACTCTTGCCAGCAGGCGTAGGCAGCGGGCCATCGTGCGCAAGGAGTTGCGACGGATCGTCGAGGATCACGGCCGCCCGCGGCGCAGCCGGATGGTCACGGCTGAAACCGCGGACCGCGAGCTGGCCAGAAGTTCTCGCAGCGAGGCAGGGACGTCCCCCTCCACCGAGGCGGACGACGCCGGGCCTGATCTGCCTTGCGTAGTGACAGTGTCGACGAGCGGGAATATCGGACGGGCATCGCTGAAGGGGGACCGGCGCGCGTCTCCCGGACGCCACGATCTGATCGCAGCCCGGGTCGTGGCCTCGACCGGAGCACCGGTGGTAGCGGTCACCACCACGGGGCGAACGTTCACCGTGCGCGGCGCCGAGATCGAAGAGGCGAACAATCGCGTCCGCGGCGCGGACGCCACGTCCATCTTCGACATGGAGGCCGGCGAGAGAATCCTGGCGCTGGTCGCCGGAGGCAGCGAGAGGCTCGTAATGGTGACCGCGGGCGGCATCATCAAGAGGATCGACGCTGATGAAGTGCTCGCCACGCCGCCACAGTCCCCGTTGATCGCGTTGGCAGCGGGCGACCGGGTGGCGTGCGCCTTCACTGCGCCCGACGAAGCGGATCTCGTAGTCGCTGCCGACGACGGCCGGGCGGTCCGGATGGAGGCCTCATCGGTTCGCGTGCAGCGGCGCGGCGCGGCTGGAATGGCCGGCATCAAGTTGCGTGAGGGTTCCGTGCCGGTAGGCGCTGGAGGCGTGGCCGGCGACCCGGTGCTGATGGTCGCCACCAGCGCACCCGGCGCGGGGAGCGGCATCAAGGTCACGCACTGCTCGGAGTTGCCTACCCAGGGCAGGGGAGCGCAGGGCGTGCTCGTCGTCAAGCTTCAACCCGGGGAGTCCGTAGTTGCCGCGGCAGTAGGTGCCGCCGACGGCATGCTGGCCTTGATGGGTCAGGACGACAATCCCCGCAAGATCGATCCCCACCCTGTGCCCGTGCGGGTTGAGCCCACCGCCCGCAATCGCTCGCCCCAGCGCTTCGAGCGGAGCATTCATGTGCTGGCGCCGGGACGGTGGTGATGAGCGTGGCATCGTCGCGCCCGTCAGGAGAGACGTCGGAGGCGCTCGCCTTGCCGCTGCTGCCGGACTCTGAGGTGGACCCTGCCCCCGAGCCGGGCGTTCCATCCCATGCCGGCGCAGCCTCAAACGGGCCGGCCCGTCGCCGCAGGGCGGCCGGGGCACGCAGCGACACCAGCTCGAACCACGCCCATGACTCCGCTCGGAACGCCCCCCGTCCCGGCAGCACCTACGACGCAGACTCCATAGAGACGCTCGAGGGCCTGGAAGCTGTCCGCAAGCGCCCGGCCATGTACATCGGCGGCAACGGCTCCGAGGGCCTTATGCACCTTATCTGGGAGATCGTCGACAACGCCGTGGACGAGGCCGCGGCAGGTTTCGCCAACAAGGTGGTCGTGACATTGCGCCGCGACGGGTCGATCGAGGTAACGGACAACGGCCGGGGCATTCCCGTCGACAAGCACCCCGATCGCGAGGTGTCAGCCCTGGAAGTGGTGTTCACCGAGCTTCACGCGGGCGGGAAGTTCGGTGAGGGCGCCTACAAGGCCTCCGGTGGGCTGCATGGCGTCGGCGCGTCGGTTGTCAACGCCCTGTCCACTCGACTCGATGTAGAGGTACGTCGCGACGGGTGCGTCCACGAGTTGAGCTTCAAGGATCAGGAGCCGGGCCACTTCGACGGAAACAAGTTCGTCTCCAGCAGCAACGTCCGTCCCTCCAGCCGGCGAACCAAGGCAACCGGTACAAGGGTGAAGTTCTGGCCGGACACGGATCTCTTCCATCCCGATGCACGCATCGATGCCGACGAAGTGCGCAGCCGGGTCAGGCAGATGTGCTACCTGGTGCCGGGTTTGAGGATGACGGTTGCCGACAACCGGGCCGGTGAGAGTGTCGAGCCCTTCGACTTCGTGAGCAGGGGTGGTCTCGCCGACTTGGTGAAGGAGCGCTCCGAACGGTCTGGCGACCACGCCGTCAGCGGCGTGATCACGGTCAACGGCATCGAGCGCTTCACCGAGAAGGTCCCCGTCGACGGCAAGATCACCGAAGTTGAGCGGGAGTGCACCGTCGACATCGCACTCCGCTGGGTGTCGGGATACGACAGCGATGTGCGATCGTTCGTGAACACGATCCCCACCAGTTCCGGCGGTACCCACCTGGCCGGGTTCGACAAGGCGCTGACGCGAGTGGTCAACGGGGTGCTGCTCAAGGACAATCGCAAGCTTGCCCGGCTGGCCCGCGACACCGGCGGGACAGGCGCCAAGAACGGACGGAGCAGCGCGGCCAAGACCAGTGCCACCAAGGACGACGTGCGCGAGGGTCTGGTGGCGGCGGTCAAGGTGACGTTCTCGGAGCCGCAGTTCCGGGGCCAGACCAAACAGGAACTGGGTACGCCGGCTATCGAGGGCATCGTGGCCAGGATCACCTACGAGCAGCTCAAGGAGTGGTTCGAGCCCGGAGGGGGTCCCCGGTCGCAGGTGAAGGCCATCGGCGACAAACTGGCCGCCGCGGTAGTGAACCGGGTCGCTTCCAAGCAGATGCTCGACACCAAGCGCAAGGCGGCGAGCCTCGGTTCCACCGGCATGCCCGACAAGCTGGCCGACTGCCGGGTCCACGGTCCCGAAGCCGAGCTGATCCTGGTGGAGGGCGACTCGGCGGCGGGCCCGGCCAAGCGGGGCCGAGATTCGGAGTTCATGGCCATCCTGCCGTTGCGAGGCAAGATCGTGAATGCGGCCAAGGCAAGCGCCAAGCAGGTTCTCGACAACACCGAAGCGCAGGCGATCTTCACCGCCATGGGCGCGGGCGCGGGCGACGCCTTCGATATCGACGCTACTCGCTACGGCCGGATCGTCATCCTGTGTGACGCCGACGTGGACGGCAGCCACATCCGCTGCCTGCTGCTGACCTTGATCCACGGGTACATGAGGGAGATGCTCGTTCAGGGCCGCGTCTTCTCGGCCCAGCCGCCGCTGTACACCGCCAAGGTCGGGGACCGGACCTACCGGGCTTTTTCGGACGACGAGCGCGATCGGGTCACCGACGAGCTCTGCCGGGGCAATCGCAGGCGCGACAGCGTGAAGTGGCAGCGCTTCAAGGGCCTGGGGGAGATGAACACCGACGAACTCCGGCACTGTGCGCTGGATCCTGCGACTCGCACCCTGCGCCGCCTCACCATGGCCGACGCCCAGCAGGCCGACGCGGCGGCCGAGATGTTCGACGTACTGATGGGCAGCGACGTGGCCTTGCGGCGCGACTACCTGGTCGAGAACTCCTCGGTGGTGGACGAGGAGACGCTCGACATCTAGCCGCGGCACAACTTGTTCGTTCCTGCGGGTCGACATCCCTGCTGATGTCACACCGATGAGCTAGAACGGCGGGATGCAGCTTGAGTTCGATCCCGGCGACATGCTCGATCCTGCAGGTGTCGGCGCGGTCGGGCACGACGGTCGCCCGAGCCCGCCTGAGAGGCTGTCCCCGTCGGGCGCGGCGACCTTCGAGCAATGCCCCCGTCGCTGGCGGTTCCGCTACGTCGACCGCCTGCCCGACCCTCCGGGGGTGGACGCCCTCGTAGGCACGTTCGCCCATCAGGTGCTCGAGCACCTGATGGAGAGGCAGCCGAGTCGGCGCACCAAGGACGACGCCCGGCGGATCGCACGGACGTTGTGGCTGGAGATCGCCAATAGCGAGGACTATCGCGATCTGGAGCTTGACGACGAGCAGGCCTTGGAGTTCCGCTGGAAGGCTTGGACAGCGATCGAGGGTCTCTGGCATCTGGAGGACCCCGCCTGCGTGGATGTGCGGGCCACGGAGCAGCAAGTGTCGGTGGTGCTGGACGGCGTGCCCTTCCGGGGCGTCGTGGATCGGGTCGAGTCCGAGCCGGACGGCCTGGTGATCAGCGACTACAAGTCGGGCCGAGCACCCTCGGCACGCTATGCGCCGAGCCGGCTGCAGCAGGTGCTGCTATATGCGGCGGCCATAGCTGCCGACACGGGCGAGCAGCCGGCAAGGGCCCAACTGCTGTATCTGGGACAGCGAATCGTGGCCACTGAGGTGACTCCGGTCGAGCTGGGCGGGGCGGTCGAACAGCTGAAGTCCACCTGGGGCGCCATCGCGGATGCCTGTGACGGTGATGACTTCTCGGCCCGGCCCGGTCCGCTATGCGGCTACTGCGCGTACACCGAGCGCTGCCCCGAGGGAGAAGCCGAGAACCGGCGGCGAGCAGAGCAGCGAGCCGCCGAGGGGGAATACCTGCTGAAGTTGGCCGGCTAGCGAGCGCGGCGCTTCCAGATCCTCCATAGCCAGCGCAGAGCCACCAGCCCTACCGCTGCGCCCAACACGGTCGAGATTCCCACCGAATACAGCAGCCGCTCGCTCCAGGCGTTGGGCGGTTCGGGCGCCATCCCGGGATCCGGTGCCGCAAGGGGCTCATCGTCGTTGGGCCGCGGCGGATCGACCACCGGGTCAAGGAGGGTGTCGACGACCGAGGACGCTTGCCCGTTGGGCCGGTAACGGGGTTGGTCACGCTGGGGGTCATAGGTCATTGCGATCCTCCGGGGTGCCTACGCCGACAACCAGATCGTAGACCTGATCGAACTCGGCACACGCCTCCGCCGCGCCTCGGCGGGGCGGAAGGGCATGAATGGGAAGCGAGCGCGCCGCAGCCTCCGCAACCGCGGCCCGCAAGCGGATCGGGGGCAGCACCAGTCGCCCGTGGTCGGCGATGAGCTGTTCGTTCCAGTAGCGCGAGTCGCGGGTACGGGCGAGGCGATTAACGGCCACTCCCGCGACTCTGAGGCCTGACGGTTTCCTGGCCGCGACGCGTTCGATGGTCCGCAAGATCTCGCTGACGCCGTCCGAGGCCCACGCGCTCGGCTCGGTCACTACAAGGGCTGCGTCCGCGGCGAACAAGGCGTTGATCGTCAAGAGTCCGAGCGACGGGGGGCAGTCGATCAGCACGAGGTTCGGGTACCCCGCCAGAGCCACCCGGAGGCGGTCTTGGGCGCCGACGGGGTCGGAGAGCAACTGCCGCTCCCGACCCGCGAGGGCTGGAGTGGATGCCACGAGCTGCGGCGGGAGGCCCTTGTCGTCGGGCCATCCGGATGGAACGGCCAGAGTTGCAATGACTCCGGGTCGGTCGGAGGCCAGTGCCTCGTCCACGGTTGTGGTAGGCGCCCACAACCGGAGTCCGGTGGTCGCGTTTCCCTGCGGGTCCAAGTCGATCACGAGGCTCGGAGTCCGTCGCGCCCAGGCGGCCGACGCCAGCCCGAGTGCTGTGGTCGTCTTGCCGACTCCGCCCTTCTGGTTGACCAGAGCGATCACTGCCATGTCTGCACGGTAGCCAAGCAAGATGATGCCACGCGCATCATCGCGCCGAAGTGCCGCTTGATAGAGCACACTTTCTGCATGGCTGCACGCGGTCGCATTCCGCACGCGCTGATGAGGGCCGCCACACGCTGGGCGCGCGACCTGCTCGCGGTGCGCGGCGCCTTCGGCGCGTTGGTCATGGCCGCCGTCGCCAGCCTGGTCGCCGGTCTGATCCTTGCGTCCATCACCGACACGCTGGAGGAATTGCCGGGTTTGTTGCTGCTGGTACCGGCGGCGATCGCGGTGAAGGGCAACATCTTCGGGGCGTTGGGCAGCCGGCTGGGCACCTCCATCCATGCCGGCACATTCAGGCTGTCGAACCGGTGGGACTCGGTGATGGCGCAGAACGCGGTTGCGTCGGTGGCGCTGAGCCTCGCGCTGGGTGTGGCGTTGGCGGTCATGGCTAAGGGCGCCGCGCTGGCTTTCAACATCTCCCCGACGATGAGCCTCGCTGACTTCGTGGTCATCTCGGCCTTGGGGTGTCTGCTCGCCGCCTTCGTGGTGCTGGCGTTCACTCTGGCGACTACGGCCGGCGCAGTCCGATTCGGATGGGACCTGGACAACGTCGTCGCTCCCATGGTGACGGTCGCAGGCGATGTGGTCACCCTGCCGTCGCTGGTGGTGGCGGCCGAGCTCGCCGGGTTCGAGATTGTCACGCCGTCGGTTGCGTGGGCGCTGGGGGTGGTGTCGGTCCTCTCGGTTGCGTGGGCGCTTCGCAGCAGGCTGGTGGAGTTACGCACGATCATGCGCGAGTCGATACCTGTGCTGATCGCGGCGGGAATGCTCGACCTGGTGGCCGGGATCACGGTGGAGAAGCGCATAGAGGACTTCGTCACCTTCCCGGTGTTGCTCGTCCTGCTGCCGGGCTACCTGGCCACGGCCGGAGCGCTCGGGGGCGTGCTGTCGAGCCGCCTGTCCACCAAGCTGCACCTCGGTCTGGTTAGGCCCTCAGTAGTGCCCTCGGGAGAGGCGAGGGTCGATCTCGCCACCACTTTCGCTCTGTCCATTCCGGTGTTCGCGCTGCTCGGCCTGGTGTCGTCGATCGCGGCCGGTTTGGCGGGTCATGCCGGCCCTCCGCTGGCGGATCTGGTCGCGGTGGCTGTGCTCGGCGGCCTGCTGGCCACCGTGGTGATTGTGGTGGTTGCCTATTACGGAACGCTTGCAGCCGTGCGGTTCGGGGTCGACCCCGACACCTACGGCATTCCCATGGTCACGTCGTCACTGGACTTGGCCGGGGCGTTCACCTTGATCCTCTCGGTGGTCCTGGTGGGTGTGGTCTGACAGGCAAGGTGCCGCGCTTGAGACCTACGATGCTTCCAGGAGGGACCTGATGGAAGACAGACCTCGCAATTTGCGGGAGATGCTGGCCGAGGCCAAGGACACCTCCGAGCTGATGGTGGACCTGGCTTACGCGGCGGTCTACTTCGGTGACCCCGACATGGCCGACGAGGTCAGCGCGCTCGAGGAGCGGATGAGCCACCTGGTGCAGGACATGAGAGCGGTGTGCATTCTGGCCGTGCGCCACCCCCGCGATGCCGACGGCATGTCATCGGTACTTCAGGTGGTCTCCGCTATCGAGCGCATCGCCAACGACGCGGTCGACATTGCCCGCATCGTCACCCACCGGGTCGGCATACCGGCCGAGCTCGTGGCCGACCTGAGTGCGGCCGAGGAGGTGTCGCATCGGGTGTTGGTCTCGGATGGCTCGCTTCTCGCCCACCGTCGCCTCGCCGACCACGAGATGCCGGCCAAGATGGGTATGCGGGTGATGGCGGTGCGTCGGGAGCGCGAGTGGATCACCGATGTGAGAGGCGACACGGTTCTCGTTCCGGATGACGTGCTCTTTCTGCGGGGCTCGCCCGACGGCATCGACGAGTTGCGCAGCCTGGCCGGGTCTCCGGACTGGACGCCGCCGGAGGAGCCTGACGGCCCGATCGCCACAGACCTCGACCGTGCGGTGGACGTGCTGGTGGAGATGAAGGATCTCTCGGAGGTGGCCGTCGGATTGGCCTACTCGTCGCTGGTGCTGCGGGACGAGAGCCTTGCCGCTGAGGTGCGCCACCTCGAGGATCGCCTCGACGAGATGAAGGACCGCCTGGAGGAGTGGGTGCTGCGCGCCGCGAGGGAACACGTGGACCACTCGGGTTTGCGGGGGCTGCTTCACCTGTCGCAAGCGGCGGAGGATCTGGGCGACCAGGCCCAGCAGATGGTTTGGATCATCGAGCGCCAGGAACAGATCCACCCGATACTCGGCGTCGCGCTCGGCGACAGCGACGAAGTCGTGGTGCACATACCGGTGGCGGAGGGCTGCGAGGTCGATGGCAGCACGCTGAGCGAACTGAGGCTGAACATCGAGCCCGGCTTCACGGTGCTGGCGATCCGCCGCGGGGGCCAGTACCGCTACCGGCCGCGCGGCGAGGTACAGCTTGCGCCCGGTGATGCTCTCATCGCCAGCGGCCCAGACGAGGGACGAGATCGCCTGGCCGAGATGTGCGGCTGGCGGCTCATCAACAGAGAGGACGACGCCGCGATGGTCTTCGAGCCGCTGGAGTCGAGCCTGCCGACTGCCTAGCGGCCCAGCGAGGGCGCAGACCGGGGCGGCGCGCTCCGATGCGCTGCGGCGCTAGCTTCACCGACCATGGCGACTCCCGCCGGCCGGCTCTGCTTGCTCACCGTTCACGCCCATCCCGACGACGAGGCCTCCAAGGGCGCGCCCACGGTGGCCCGCTACCACGCCGAGGGCGTGCACACGGTTCTGGTGTGCTGTACGGGAGGAGAGGAGGGCGAGATCCTCAACCCGGCGCTGGACAAGCCCTCGATGGCCGACAAGCTGGCCGAGATACGCGCCGAGGAACTGGCCCGGGCCGCGTCGGTGATCGGCTACGACGACGTGGTGATGCTCGGGTACCGCGACTCGGGTATGGAAGGGTCAGAGGCCAACGCCCACCCCGACTGCTTCGCCAACGCAGACCTGGACGAGGCGGTGAGCCGTCTCGTGGCGGTGATCCGCCAGTTCCGACCCCACGTGATCGTCACCTACGCCGAGGATCAGGGCGGCTACATGCACCCGGACCATCTGCGGGTTCACGACATCTCCATCCCGGCCTTCGAGCGGGCCGGCGACTCCCAGTACCGTCCCGACCTGGGCGAGCCGTGGTCGCCGGCCAAGCTCTACTACACGCTGTGGTCGCGCAAGCGCATCGAGGAGCGGCATCAGGCGTTCCAGGATCTTGGCTTGGAGTCGCCGTACAGCAACTGGTGGTTCAAGCGCCCTTCCACCGACGACCAGATCACCACTCAGGTTCCTGTGGACGGGTTCATCGACGCGCGCATCGAGGGATTGCTGGCCCACGCGACCCAGATCGATCCGGAGTCGACCTTCTGGTTCGGATTGCCGCCGGAGGTTGAGCGTTCCATTCATCCTTATGACGACTACGTGCTGGCCCGCGGCCCCCACCCCGCCGCGATACCTGAGCGCGACCTGTTCGAGGGCCTTCGGCCGGATCCCGCCGGCGAGCCGCTCTGACGTGGCGCCAGAACCGCTGGGCGAGGGTTGGTTGGAGGCCGTGGGGGCTGAGCTGGCGACGGTCGACGCGCTCGGCTCAACAGACGGCGTGGCTCAGATCATCGTGAGCGGCTCGCCTTCCGGCACTGCCCCGTTCTATGTCGTGGTCGCGGCCGGTCGCCTGAGCGCGGCGGCAGGGCGCCATCCTGAGCCGGACATGCTGCTGTCGTGGTCCTATCCCGACTTCGTGCAAGCCTGGGAGGGCGGACTCTCCCTGGAAGCGGCCTACATGTCAGGCCGGATGAAGCTCGAGGGAGACCAGGTGTTGCTGTTCGACGGCTGGCGACCCCTCTTGCGGTCGTCCGAACTCCGGGCAGCGCTAACCCCTCTGCGCTGAAGCTGCCAGGCGCCACGGAAGTGGGCTCCGTGCCGCGCCCGTGCTCCGATCTGGCTTCCGGTGATGGAGGTCAGATGCGGTGCCTGGCCCTCCTCTGGGCGCTGCGCAGCGCGCGGTGACCGACCATCGCGGCTCCGGATTGCTGGAGCATGTCGGTGATGTCGGCGGACAGGGCGAGGGCGAGATCGTCGACCCGGCCGGTCGCGGCGGGGTCGACGGCATGGATCTCGGGCTCGTCGAGGGCCGGGCACAGCGACAGCTCGGTCACGCCTGGACTCAAGTCGGCCAGTTGCTCGATCACGTGACGGCGGGCGTCGCCTCGGACGAGCCGGAAGTGGTCCGGGAAGACGATGCCTTCGTCCGTCGCCAGCGACCGGAACGGGAATCCGGCGTTGGCTTCGGCGTCAGCGCCCTCGAGCCGCAGAGGCAGGTCGAAGGCGACGGCCAGGTCGAGCAGCACGTCGAAGAACTCTGGACGTTGCTGTAGAGCAGCCATGTGGGTGGTGAGGTGGGTTACGTCGAATCCCCACAGCACGGCTCGCTCGACCTGGGCGCGGCACTCCCGGCGAACCTCGTCGAGGTCCGCGTGGTCCCACAGGTCCTGCACCGTGCGGGGGAACCCGCCGTCGCCGTCAAGGAGGCTCGGAGCGTTGGTGATCGGACCCCATCGGAAGCAGTCGAGTTCGGAATTGAGCGTGAGGTGGACGCCCAGGTCCTCGCCTCGGTACAGCTCCGCGGCATGGCGGGCCCACGCGCCGGGCATCACGATCGTGCCGGTCGTGGCTGCGCCCTGGCGCAGGGCCTGGTAGCCGCCGGCAGTGGAGGAGTGGGTGGTGCCGATCCGGTCCGCGCTGACGATCACGAGCCTCGCGTCGGGCGGGTGTCCGAGTCGCTCCACCAGCGATTCCACGGACCTGACGGTACCTGACTCCGGCACCGGTTCCGTGCCCGCGGGCGCGGCGCGTCCGAGTCAGTCCAATGGCACGTCGGGACCTCCACAGACACTCCATAGCCCTCGACCGGCGGCGATCGCCTCCGCCTGGGCCCGGCCGAGAGCATCGGCGAAATGGTCGTTGGGCGGATAGTTCAGCGCAGCGGCGTAGCCGGCCGCGACCAGCTCCAGGTTGACGAAGAGGCCGTCACGGGATCGCACTACATAGCCCAGCAACCGGTCGTACACGTCGCGGGCCTCCACATCGCGCACCAGGGTGATCTCGGTCCCGGCGGGAAGCGCGGCCGCGAGGAAGTGCGATGCCTCCTTGCCGAAGCACTGCACCGGTCGGGTGGGCGCCACCGACTCGGGAGTATCGACACCGATCAGGCGGATCGTCTCGGAACGGTTCCCGATCCGTGCGACGAGCGTGTCTCCGTCGACGACGCGCTCGACGACAGCGTTGGGAACCGATGCGGAGTCGGGCGTCGTGGCCGCGATGTCGGCGGAACCACGGGTGTCATCCGTCCCGCAGCCGCACGCGAGCAGCAACAGGGTTACGGGTACCAGCGGTCGGAGTGTTCGACGCAGCATCGCGCCTACCTCTCGTCAAAAGGTCCTTCCACAGATGGGCGTTGTCTCCATCTAAGGCCCCGCGGCGGTCAGCAGACCAGGGGCGATAAAGGGGGTCCTCGGCGTTCAGGCCGCGGCAGGCAGGTTGGGGCTGGGGACGGTAGCGGTGCGAGTTTCGGTTCGGGCTGCACGCAGCGCCTGGCGGGCTCGGGCTACTCCGCGCCTGCCGATCTCGCAGGTTGCGGGGTCGAGCTGCCAGCTGTCCCTCGAGTCGGCCCCTTCGGCGGGGACGATTTCGATAAGAACCAGTTGATCGGTCATGTAGACATGATGGCGAGGGGGTGTGACATCCTTTCCTGCGTGAATCAGGTCCTCCCCCAAAGACACGGCATCACGGTGCCCTTCGCCGGTCCGCTGCACTCGCAGCGGGAGCGTTTCGAGGAGCTCGTCGACCTCGGCTACACCGACGTCTGGTCGGCCGAGGCCGACGGCTTCGACGGCCTCACCACCCTCGCCCTCGCGTCGGCATGGGCGCCGTCACTGCGTCTAGGCACCGCGATCCTCCCCGTCTACACCCGCGGGCCGGCTCTGCTCGCGCAGTCGGCCGCGTCGCTGGCCTCGGCCGCCCCGGGCCGTTTCGTGCTCGGGATCGGATCGTCGTCGGACGTGATCGTCGGCCGCTGGAACGCGATCCCCTTCGACCGCCCCTACCAGCGTGTTCGCGACACGATCCGTTTCTTGAGAGCGGCACTGGGCGGCGAGAAGGTGACAGAGGACTACGACACCTTCTCGGTGCGGGGATTCAGGCTCGGCGTGAGGGTCAACGAGCCCGTCCCCATCTTTGTGGCCGCCCTTCGAGAACGGATGCTGCGGCTGGCAGCACGCGAGGGCGACGGCGCCATCATCAACTGGCTGTCAGCCCGGGATGCAGCCCGAGTATGCGACATCGTGAGATCCGAGAGTCCCACGGCCGAGGTCGTGGCCCGCATCTTCGTGTTGCCAACTCCTGATCGGGAGGCGGCCATCGCCACAGGCCGGTTCATGCTGGCCGCGTACCTCAACGTCCCGGTGTACCGGGCGTTCCACACATGGCTCGGCCGCACGGACGCGCTCGGCGAGCATTGGGCCCAGTGGGATGCGGGCGACCGTCGAGGCTCCCTGGAGAAGATCCCCGAGCACGTGGTCGATGAACTGCTGGTGCACGGCTCGCCCGAACAGTGCCGCGACCACGTCCAGCGCTTCATCGACAACGGGGTGACCTGCCCCGCGCCCATGGTGCTGCCCGTCGACGGAGTCGACGCGTTCGAAGTGGTCAGAGCACTGGCTCCCGCCGCCGGCTGAGACTCAGAGTCCCAGAAGACCCCGCTGCATCCGCCGCATCCCGGCCAGCCAGCGCTGCCGGTCGCCGGCCCGGCGCTGCTCGTAGGTGGCCACCTCGGGGTGGGGCAGTATCAGGAAAGCGTCCTCCCGTAGAGCTGACAGGGTCACGGCCGCCACCTCCTCGGGCTCCATCAGGCCCAGCTCTCGCACCTGGGCCACTCCGAGCATCCAATCGGACTCCGTCATCGGGGTGCGCACACCCTGGGGGCACAGACACGACACCCTCACGCCGTCGTCGCCGTGGGTGATGGCGATCCACTCGGCCAAGGCCACGGCCGCGTGCTTGGTGACCGCATAGGAGGCAGTACCCAGACCCGTCAGCAGCCCTGCCGCCGAGGCGGTAACGAGCAAGTGGCCCGAGCTTCTCTCCACCCACCGCGGCACGAGATGGCGGCAGGCGATCACATGGGCCATCAAGTTCACATCCCACACGCGGTTCCACTCCTCGTTGGGACGCTCCACCCCGCCCATGCTGGAAATGCCGGCGTTGCCGCACCACAGCTCGATCGGGCCGAGGCTCTCTTCGACGCGTTCAATCAGAGCGACGACCGCGGCCTCGTCGGTGACATCAATCTCGGCACCGAACCCGACCGGGTTGCCGGCAGCAACTTCGGCTGCGATCTCACCGGCCACAGCGGTGGCGCCGGCTCCGTCGATGTCGGCCACCACCACCACCGCACCGGCATCGAGCGCCAGCGCCCGAGCCAGCGAACGCCCGATGCCGCTTGCGGCTCCCGTGACGACCGCTACCGCCCCTTCGAGTTCCATGTCGGTGATCCTAGTTACGCCCCCGCACGCCGGGTCTCAGCGCAAGAGGCGACGGGCGATCGAGCCGAGGGCCGCACCAACCCCTATCCCTGCGGCCACGTCGCTGGCATGATGGATCCGCACGTGAATGCGGCTGAGGGCCACAACCAGGGCCAGCGCGTAGTACGCGGGCGCCCACGGGCTGCGGCGTGACAGCAGCGCCGCCGCGACCATGGCTGCACTGGCGTGGCCGCTGGGAAAGCTGCTGGTGAGGGGCCGGCGCAGGGCATGGGGCCGCCGTCCGGCGACGACCGGGCGGCGCCGCCCGAAGACTGTCTTGATCACACCGTTGACCAGCACCGCCTCCGCAAGCAGGGCACCACTCAACTCGGCAGCCGGGCGATGGTCTCGCCGTACCGCGGCCTGCACGGCCCCGAGCGCGTGCCAGAGGCGCGAGTGGTTGGCGGCCTCCGATACCGAGTACATGAGCCGATCCAGCCCGGGCTTGCCCCTGAGGGCACGCTCCCACCAACCGTCGACCGCGGTGTCGATGCCGTCGATGGCGTTCCCAGCATCGCTCATTCAGATTCACCTGGAATGGTCGTGGAGGGCGTGACACTACTGCCCGGGTCGCCGGTCTCGCCGTCCTGCTGGCCGGCGCCCCCGCTGCCGGGCTCATCATCTGGACCGGCGCCCCCGCTGCGGTCGAGCTCGCCGGTCCCGCTTCCGGTCTCCCCCTGACCCTGGTCGCCTTCCTCGCTGCCCTGGAATTCGCTCCCTTCGGGCGGCACGGTGGTGGAGCTCGTTGTGGTCGTCGTTGTGACCGATGGCGACCCGTCGCACTTGATGCCCTCGGGGCGGTACTGGGCCCACACCGTGTCCGTCTCGGTGCGCCCGTCCTCGAGGTACGTGCGAGTGCGCTCTGTGGTCACCCGGGTGCAGGAGGTTCCCACCGTCCGCGACCATTGGTCGGTCTGCTCGGCCAGCACCCACGGCGTGGAGTAGAGCCTCACCGTGATCGACGAGTCGTCGGTGGTGGGCCACAGCATCACGCCGTACGGGGTGTTGTTCTCCAGCGCCAGATCGGGCGCCGGATACGACACGGTTGCCTCGCGCCCGTAGGGGTAGCGGCTCAGGTAGATCGTGTGGCTCTGATAGTCGACGAAGTCCAGTCCCGCGAAGAAGGCCGCATTGAACAGCGTCGTGGCGTACTGCGAGATGCCTCCCCCCACCGAGTCCACGAACACGCCGTCGAGGATCATGAAGGCTGGAACGAACCCCTTGTTCGCCGTGCGCGGACCGACGAACCCGTTGACCGAGAAGCGCTGGCCCGGCTCGATGATCGCCCCGCGCGTCAGCTCGGAGATGCGGGCGATGTTGATGATCCGGTCCTGGCCCGGCCTGAACTGCGTGGTGAACTCGCCGACCACCTGGATGATTCCGAGCGACTCGGCCCACTCCCGCCCCTGGGGGTGGGGCGCGGGAGCGGCCGGCAGCACTATCACCGGCTGGCCCTCGATCATTCCCGCGAGAAGCACGTCGGTGACCGAGGAGTGGCAGCACTTGAATCCGGCCTCGCCTTCGGAGATCGTCACCGCACCGTCTTGGTCCAGGCCGATGGTCGCGGGGATCCCTTCGCTGCCGATCCCCACGAAGAGGCTGGCGAGAGTGGCCGCGATCCGCGGGTTGAGGCCGAGGTGCGTGTCGTGCTGCTCTCCCTCAAGGACGATGAACTGCCGCAGGGCCAGCTCGCCGATGGTGAACACCTCGGTGGTGCCCTCGAGTTGGAGCTGAACCCCTCCCGCGGTGATCTCGTTCGCCTTGGTGGCGAGGGCGGCGGCAAGCGCGACCGCGATCGGGTCGGCCGGCTCCATGCCGCGTATCGGAACCTCGACGGCAACCCGGCCGCCCATGTTGTTGAGCACGGCGTCTTCGAGCCTGAGGGCCAGCAACTCCATGTCGGGGGCTGGCACATCGATGTGAAGAACCGGCTGGAAGACTCCGTCGACGAACTGGATCCGGGGCGTCTCGGGGTCGGTGTAGGGGTCGACAGTCTCGGCGAGGGTTCCCAGGTCGGTGGTCACCGACGGGCTCACGTCGCGGCTGGCGAACAGATCGAACAGCCACGCGGCCGGCCGGATCACTGGCGGGGGCGGGTTGTCGGCCTCGGCGAGAATTCGCTCGGAATCCAGCGAGATTCCGAGTTCCTCGGCGGTGAACGTGATCGTGTGGTCCAGGAACTGCAGGTCGATGTCCGGGAACTGGAGGTCGATGGTGGTCTCGGCCACCTCCTGGACGACGGGTTCAAGCGCCTCGACCGCCGCTTCGGGCTCGAGCCCGCCGATCTCCACGCCCGAGACCGTCGCTCCCGGGCGTATCCGGGTCTCCTCGCCCGCTTCGTAGATCTGCCAACCGACGATGAGAGCGGCGACCACCACCCCTGCTCCGACGAGGAACGGCCATAGTCGCCCGTGCCGAACCTGCCGTCCTAGCAGCCGCCTGAGCACGGTTTGAGGGTATCCGCAGCAAGTGACAGCGCTGGCTCAACAGCTGCGCTGAGCCTCTCAGAACAATCTCAACTCCGGTGACTCGATGCCCCGCAGCTCGTCGTAGTCAACCTCTACGCAGTCGATGGACCGGTCGGCTGCCAGCACCTTGGCCTGAGGCTTGATGGTCCGGGCCACGAACACGCCGCGAACGGGCGCCAGGGTCGGGTCGGAGTTCAGGTAGTGCAGGTACCGGGTCAGCTGCTCCACGCCGTCGATCTCGCCGTTGCGCTTCACCTCCACGGCCACCGCCTTGCCCGAGGCGTCGCGGCACAGCAGGTCCACAGGGCCGATGGCCGTGGGGAACTCCCGCCGCACCAGGGTGAAGCCACCCTCGATGGTGTCCGGATTCTGTGCGAGGAGCTTCTGCATCTGCGCCTCCACGCCGTCCTTCTGCAGGCCGGGATCAGTGCCCATCTCGTGGGTGCTGTTGTGGAGGATCTCCTCGATCGTGATCACCAGCGAGTCGCTGCGGCCCGGAGCGGAAACCCGCCACACTCCGGCCTCTTCGTCGATCACCAGCCGGTTGGGGGCATTCATCCAGTTGAGCGGCTTGTAGGCGCCCCCGTCGGCGTGGACGGCCACGCAGCCGTCGGCCTTCACCATGATGAGGCGGACGGCCGAGGGCAGGTGGGCCTGCAGGCGACCGTCGTAGTCGACGGTGCAGCGGGCGATGACAAGGCGCACTCCGGCCAAGGTACCCGACGTCGCGCGCTCAGATGCCCGCGCCGGCCACACCGTGCCGCGCGACGGCAACTGATTGCCTGTGGTAGGGGCACGCTGACCTGCAGCCGCGGCCGGGTGGCATACTCTGCCGGTGGATCTTGCTGGCCGGACGGCACTGGTAACCGGGGGAGCCAAGCGGGTCGGCCAGGGTATCACCCTGACCCTGGCCCGGGCCGGTGCCAACGTGGTGATCAACTACAACACGTCGGCTGACGAGGCTCGCCGTACCGCGGCCGACGCCGAGGCGCTGGGGGTGCAGGCCCTGCCGGTGGCGGCCGACGTCACCGACGACGGCCAAGTCCAGGCCATGGTCACCGCCGCAACCGACCGCTTCGGTACCATCGACGTACTCGTCAACAACGCCTCCACCTTCGCCTTCGGCGAGTTCCCGACGGACGACCTGACCGTGTGGCACCGGTCGATCGACACGCTCGTCCACGGCCCCTTCTACTGCGCCAACCGGGTGGCGCCGGTCATGCTGGCCAACGGCGGGGGAGTGATCGTCAGCATCGGCGACCTGAGCGCGTTCGAGCCCTGGCCCGGGTTCGCCGGTCACGCCGTCGGGAAGGGCGCGATCATCTCCCTGACCCGGCAGCTGGCCCTGGAGCTGGCTCCCACCATCAGGGTCAACGCGGTGGTGCCCGGCCCGGCTCTGCGCCCAGCCGACTATGACGACGCCACCTACCAGCGGGTGGCCGACGAGACGCTGGTCGGGCGGTGGGGAACTCCCGAGGAGATGGGCCAGGCGGTCCAGTTCCTCATCGCAGCCGACTACATCACGGGTGAGGTCCTCACCGTGGACGGCGGCCAGCGCTACGGGCACCGCAAGCACGCCCACGGCTGACTCCGGTTGTGCTTGCATGAGCCCAGTCGCGGTCGTCTGAGCCCGGTCATGGTTGCCGCCGGGGTCCACATCGTGCCGCTGATGCCGCCGGGCGATGTGATCTCGGTGGCCGTGGAGGCGGAGCGGCTCGGGTACGACTACTGCCTGGTGGCTGACGAGGGGTTCCATCCCGACGTCTACGCCTGCCTGGGGGCCATCGCCCGCGCCACCGACCGGATCACCCTTGGCGTGCTTACCAATTGCTACACCCGCCATCCGGCGGTGACCGCCGCCGCGGCCGCCACCGTGAACGAACTTTCCGGGGGTCGGCTGGTGGTCACCCTGCTGGCCGGGGGGTCGATGGTGCTCAGCCCGATGGGAATCGAGCGAGCCCGCCCGGCCCGGGTGGTGGCCGACTCCATGGAAGCGTTGAGGCGGCTGTGGTCGGGCGAAGAGGTGAGCTGGAGGGGCGAGACCTGTTCCCTCGACCGGGCCCGACTCGGCATGGGTCCCCAGAGCATTCCCATCTGGATCGCCAGCCGGGGCCCCCGCCTGCTCGAGCTGGCCGGACAGCAGGCCGACGGAGTGATCCTCACGGTCAAGCCCGATCTCGGAGCGGCTCTCAGCCTCGTCGAGGAGGCTGCGGCCAAGGTGGGCCGCGCCGATCCCCGTCGCTTCTACCTGGGGCGGATCTGCTACACGCAGGAGCTCCTTGAGGGCCAGCGCCGCACCCTGTCGTTCGTGCTGATGGACTCGCCCCGCCGGGTACTGGAGTCGCTGGGTCTCAGCCCCGAAGAGATCATGGTCGTCGAGCACGCCGCCGGCGCCAACCAGCCCGAGCTCGTGGACGAGCTGGTGACCGGCGACCTTCTCCGGCGCTACCAGGTGTCCGGCACACCCACCGAGTGCCGGGCCGAGGTCGAGCAACTGGCTCGCCGGCACAGTCTGAGCGGTGTGCTGATCGACGCGCTGTCGTCCGATCTCGGCGAGAACCTCGCTGTGTTGGAAGAGTCCCTGCCCATCATCCACGCCCAGAGGCCGAGCGGGTAGGCCGCAATGCGTAGGAGTCTTAGCGGTGTCCTCAGCGAGGCCGTGGCCCGAGCGGCCCGTGAGCGCAGCGAACAAGAGCGGGAAGCACCGCGTCGCATCGCGGTGAGGCATCACCAAAGCCGCGTGTCTGACGCTCGGCCGTAGCATTTGCTGCCATGGCCTCTCGACGCCTCCACCGCATCTTCGGCCCCGACGGGCGCACAGTGATCATCGCCTTGGACCATGGATTGATCGACGGCCCCTGTGCGGGCTTCGAGCGGCCGGCCGAGACCATCTCGGCGATTGTGGCGGGCGGTCCCGACGCGGTGTTGACCTCCTACGGCATTGCCGAGAACTTCGCGGCCGAGTTGAGCGGCGTCGGGCTGATCCTGCGCAGCGACGGGTCCGTGAGCAATCTCGGCTCGCCCAGCACCGGCTCGGTGGGTCAGTTCTTCGGGGCCGCCGAGGCGCTCCGGGTGGGCGCCGACGCCCTGGCCGTGACCGCCCTGCCTGGTTCGGCCGCAGAAGCGGACACTCTTCGCAACCTCGCCCTCACCATTGGTGAGGCCCATCGCCGGGGCCTGCCCGTCATGGCTGAGATGGTGCCCGGCGGCTTCGACTCGCCGCCCGAAATGCGAGGCGCCGACGCGGTGGCCACCGCGGCCCGCCTCGGCGCCGAACTGGGCGCCGACTTCATCAAGGCGCCCTACTGCGAGGACTACGCCCGGGTGACCTCATCGACGTTCGTTCCCGTGGTGATCCTTGGGGGATCCAAGGGCTCGGAGGCTGCCACCCTGGCCAACATCCGGGCCGCCCTCGACGCGGGCGCGGCCGGCGTGGCCATGGGGCGCAACGTCTTCCAGAGCGCCAACCCCACGGCCATGACCCGGGCCGTGGTCGCCGTCGTGCATGCCGACGCCAGCGTCGAGGAAGCCCTAGCCATCCTGAAAGGATGACCCGGGTGGCCCTTCCCATCATCGGGCTGTCACATCCCCGGTGTTACTCTCACCCCGTGCAGTAATCCTCCATAACTCAGGAGGTTCAATGACCATGGCGGCAGAACAGTTGCGGACTAACGAGGCCGCCTACGAGAAGGACTACCGAGAGCAGTTGGAGCGTGACCACCACGGCAAGACAGCGCTGATGCACGACGGCAAGGTCGTTGACGTATACGACGACCCAAACGACGCCTACGTGACCGGCTACGAGAGGTGGGGTTTGGGCGGCTTCTCCATGAAGGAGATCGGTCGGGAACCCATCGAGTTGGGCATCTTCTCAGCCAGCCTTGCCTGAGAGCGTCTATTGCGCTCATTTGAAGTTGCCGACGCCAGAATTCTGGTGGAGGTCGATTGCGAGGTGCCGCCCGGCGGCTCGCAGAGCCGGTTCATCCTCGTCCACTACGACATCACCATCAGCGGCGGGGAATGCACGATTACTGCTCCCACGCCTGCCCATTGATGCCGCCGCACCCGCACGAACGACTTCATCAGCACCGGAACGAGGTCGTTCTGGGGTTGGATGCGGGCACCACTTCGGCCAAGGCCGTGGTCGTCGACGGGGCGGGTGAGATCCTGGCCACCGCCGGATCGGATTCCATTGCCACCCGCTCCACACCGGCCGGCGGCAGCGAGCAGGACCCCGAAGAGATCTGGCAGGCCCTGACAAGCGTGGGCCGGCGGGCGGTAGACGACCTCGGAACCGGCGTCCGGGTGGCGGCGCTGGCTGTGGCCGCGCAGAGC
This sequence comes from Candidatus Aldehydirespirator sp., assembly GCA_965220645.1. GTDB lineage: Bacteria > Actinomycetota > Acidimicrobiia > Acidimicrobiales > Aldehydirespiratoraceae > Aldehydirespirator. The sequence goes on from OZ244836.1 coordinate 1,520,888, forward strand.
GGATCGGTGATCCCGGTTGTTGCTGGAGGACGCGCCGAGCGGGCCATCACCTGGATGGACACACGATCCAGGTCTGTGGTGCAGAGCTGGTCGCGCGAGGTCAGGGACCGGATCCGGACTCTCAGCGGCTGGGTGCCCGCATCCGGGGCGGGGCTGTCGACCGTGGCCTGGTTGCAGGAGGCCGGTTCGGTCCGGCATAGGGAACGGGATTCGGCCGCGGTGGACCGCTGGGCCTCAGTGGACGACTACCTAGTGTTCCGTCTGACCGGGCAGTGGGCCACCAACCCGTCAAACGCGTCCGGCATGCAGCTGATGGAGGTTTCGACCCGCACCTGGAGCCCCGAGTTGTGCCGCGTCGCCGGAATCGATCCAGGGGTGCTCTCGACGATCCTGGAGTCCGGCTCGGCTGCGGGGGCGCTGGCGGGCGGGGCCGCCGCGGCGCTGGGCTTGGATACCGGCGCGCCGGTTGTGATGGGCGGCCACGACCAGGCCTGCGCCGCCCTCGGGCTAGGCGCTGTCGACCCAGGCGACGTGTTCTTGTCGGCCGGCACGGCATGGGTCTTGACCATCGTCACCGACCGCGCAGATGTCGCAGCCCTTCCCCCCGGGCTGAACCTCAGTCCCCATGTCGTGCCGGGACGCTGGACCGCGTCCACGAACCTCGGAGGGCTGGGAGCGTTGATTGCCCGGAGCTCTCCTGGCAGCGCTCCAGCCGCCTTCGAGACCTGTGCTGACAAGGTGCGCCAGGCTCTTGAAGGGGTGGGCGAGATGGCCGACGGTGGCGCCGAGATTGTGATGGTGGGGGGCGGAACCCGGTCCGGCGCGCTGATCGAGATGATCGCTGACGCCGTCGACCGGCCCGTGGTCGCACGGCCCGAAGCCAGCTGGCCGGCCCTCGGTGCGGCCCGGCTGGCCGCAGCAGGTTTAGGGTGGACGACCGGGGGAGAAGCAACGTGACCAGACCTATTGTCGCTATCACGATTGGCCGGTCCCACTACCGGCGAATGTTCAGCGACACCGCCTTGGCCGATCTGGCCGACGCGGCTCACGTCGTCCACCACTCCGGAGGCGAGCCCGCCTCCAAGCAGGACTTGCTGGCCGTCCTGGGCGAGGCCGATGCATGCATCACCAGCTGGGGAGTGGCCCCCCTGGATGCCGACGTCGTGGCGGCCGCGTCCCGACTGGGGCATATGGCCCACATGGGCGGCAGCGTGAAGCGCTTCGTGTCCGCGGCGGTGTGGGAGCGGGGCATCCGGGTCACCAGCGCCGCGATCACTCTGGCCCGGGACGTGGCCGAGACCACCCTCGGCCTGATGATTGTGGGCCGCAAGCGCATCTGGCCCCTGGGAAACCATGTGCGCGACGGCGGCTGGCGGAACAGTCCGGTTTGGGACCGGTGGGACGCCCGGGAGCTCAACCGTTCGACGGTGGGCCTGATCGGCGCCGGCAATGTCGGCCGCCATGTGGTCGAGCTGCTTGCTCCCTTCTCGGCGACCATCCTGGTGGCCGACCCGTATCTGAGTGACGAGGACGCGGCCGGACTCGGAGTGGAAAGGGTTGAGCTGGCGGAGCTGATGGATCGCAGCGATGTCGTGTCCATCCATGCCCCGGACACTGATCAGACCCGGCACATGATCGGTGCCGAGCTGTTGAGCCGCTTGCGCGACGGCACCGTGCTGATCAACACGGCCCGGGGCAGCATCATCGACGAGGCGGCCCTGGTCGACGAGCTGTCCACCGGCCGCATCTTCGCCTTCCTCGACGTGACCGACCCGGAACCGCCGGCACCCGACAGCCCGCTGCGTTCATTGGAGAACGTGGTGGTCACGCCACACATCGCGGGCTGTATCGAGAACTGCCACCGCATGGGGGAGATGGCCGTCGAGGAGGTCCGCCGCTATCTCGCCGGCCGGCCGGCCATCAACGAGGTCCGCCCCGACATCCTCGACCAAATCGCCTAGATCCATTATTGACGTAGTTGTAGCCCTATAGGCCACACAACTACATCAATTTCGGGTTGGCGAGCCTCTCCCGTCAGCTGAGGACGAGGCCGCCGTCCACCTCGATGGCCTGGCCGGTCAGGTAGCGGGCGTCGTCGCTGGCCAGGAAGGCGATGACACCGGCGATCTCCTCCGGCCGGGCCAGCCGCTTGACCGCGGTGTCGTTGGCCCGCATGTCCAGCCACTCCTCGGCGGTCATGCCAAGCGTGGCCCCGATCTCGGCGGCCACCTCGCGCACCATCGCCGTCAGGGTGTTGCCGGCGCACACCGCGTTGACGGTGATGCCGTGGGGTCCCAGTTCCATGGCGGCCGAACGGGTGATGCCGACCACCCCGCTCTTGGTGCCCGAGTACTCCGCCGAGAAGGGCCAGCTCGTCTTGGCGGCCATTGACGCGATGTTGATGATGGAGCCCCGTCTCTGAGCGGTCATGACCGGGGCGGCCAGGCTGTTGGAGACGAGGACCCCGGTCAGGTTGACGGCAACGATGTCCTCCCAGCGGTCAAGCGGGATCTCCGGCAGCGGTCCCCCGACGTAGATCCCGGCGCAGGCGACCAGCACGTCGATGCGGTCCCAAGCCTCCATCACCCGGTCGAAGGCGGCCTGCTGGTCGTCGCGCGACCGCACGTCACACGTCAGAGCCAGCGCTTCGATCCCCTCGGACCGAGCGGCCTCAGCCGTGGCCTCGTTGTCGGCCTCGTTGATGTCCAGGCAGGCGACGCGGGCTCCCTCGGCAGCGAAACGGCGAGCAGTCGCCGCCCCGATACCGGTAGCCGAGCCGGTGATGACCACAACCTGGCCCTCGAACCGTCTCATCGTGCGACCCTACCAGTACCGCGAATTGCCGTTGACAGCTGGCTGCTTCTTACGCGGTCGCTAGCGCGGCGAGCACCGGGCCGGCCAGTTCGGGGCGGCAGATCACCAGGTCGGGCAGGTAGACGTCGGGCTGGTTGTAGCGAAGCCTGGAACCGTCGAGCCGGCTAGCGACGCAGCCTGCCGCCTTCGCCACCGCCGCCGGAGCGCACGAGTCCCATTCGTACTGGCCGCCGGAATGAACGTAGACATCGGCGGAGCCCCGCACCACGGCCATCGACTTCGCGCCGGCCGACCCCAGCGGCACGACGTCGGCACCGAGCGCGGCGGCCACCGTCTCGGCCTGCTCCGGGGGCCGTGAACGCGACACGACCAGCCGGGGCGGCCCGTCTCGACCTGGGGGAAGCCGGGGAGGGTCGGCCGTCGAGAGGGTCAGCCCCAGACCGGGCAGGGCCACGGCCCCCGCTACCGGACGCTCGTCGACTACGAGGGCCACATGCACCGCCCAGTCGGTACGGCCCGTTTCGGAGAACTCCCGGGTGCCGTCGAGCGGGTCGATCACCCACACCCGCTCGGCCTCGAGCCGGGCTGCGTCGTCGGCGCCCTCCTCCGACAGCACCGCATCGGCAGGGCGGGCCGCGGCCAGCTCGCCAGCCAGCATCTCGTGAGCCCGGCGGTCGCCCTCAGCTCTCAGCACGGCCGCGGGCGCTCCGTCGGAGACCAGCCTTTCCCGCAGCTCGATCAGCAGCTCTCCTGCACGGTGGGCGAGGTCTGCCGCCAGCCGGTGGTCATGGGCGGTGGGGGTCAGGCCAGCACCGCCGCTTCGAGGAGGTCCTGCTGCTCCTGGGAGTGCACGGTGGGGCTGCCGCCCGCGGGGCTGCCCGATTCGGGGCGGCTGACTCTGTGGATCTCGTAGTCATCGCCGTGGGCCTCGTAGAGCCGTCCCTTGATCCCGTCCCAGGCGCCCATGTTCTCGGGCTCCTCCTGCAGCCAGACGATCTCCGAAGCGTTGGGGTAGCGGCGAAGCTCGTAGTCGACCGCCCCGAACGGCCACGGGAAGAGCTGCTCGACGCGGCATATGGCCAGCGGGGCCTCGTGCTCGTCGCGCAGTTCGATCGCCGGGTACGCCACTTTGCCGCTGCAGAAGACCACCCTGGTCACGGCCTCGGCGTCGACCGTCCCGGTCTCCGCGCCGGGGTCGCCGAGCACCTCCTCGAAGGTGCCCGACGACAGGTCGGCGACCTTCGAGCGGGCGGGCTTGGCCCGCAGCAGCGACTTGGGGGTGAACACGATCATGGGCTTGCGGACGCGGTGGATCATCTGGCGGCGCAGCAAATGGAAGTACTGCCCCGCAGTCGTGGGCTGGCACACGTGCATGTTGTCCTCCGCGGCCAGCGTCAGGAACCGCTCGATACGGGCCGACGAGTGCTCCGGACCCTGGCCCTCCATGCCGTGGGGGAGCAGCAGCACGATCCCGCAGTGCTGGTCCCACTTGTCCTCGGCGGCCACGATGAACTGGTCGATGATGATCTGGGCCCCGTTGGCGAAGTCGCCGAACTGGGCCTCCCACATGACCAGGGCCTCCGGCTTGGCCACCGCGTAGCCGTACTCGAAGCCCACCGCGGCGTACTCCGACAGCAGGGAGTCGTAGATCCACAGCTCGGCCTCGCGCGCACACAGAGTGGACAGCGGCACGTACTCCTCGCTGGTCACATAATCCACCAGGGTGGAGTGCCGATGGGAGAAGGTCCCCCGGCGGCTGTCCTGGCCGCTGAGGCGCACGGGAGTTCCCTCCATGAGCAGCGATCCGAAGGCCATCGCCTCGCCCATGCCCCAGTCGAACTCTCCGCTGCGGAACAACTTGTTGCGCTGCTCGAACTGCCGAGCCAGCTTCGGATGCACGGTGAAGCCCTCGGGCACGGTGTTGAGAGCCTCGTAGATGCGCTCCACGGTGACCGAATCGATGGAGGTGCGGACGTGGGGCATCACGCCCATCGGCTCGGGCGGGCGCCGGGCGCGGATGTTGTGGCCGGGCGCGGCGTCGCGGGTCTCGTCCAGGGCGGCCTGGAGTTGGTCGCGGTACTCGGCCAGGGACGCGTCGGCCTCCTCGGCGCTGATGTCGCCCCGCTTCAGCAGTGATTCCCGGTACTGGGTGTGCACGGTTGGCTTGGCGTCGATGCGGCGGTACATGTCCGGCAGCGTGTAGCTGGGGTCGTCGCCCTCGTTGTGGCCGTGGCGCCGGTAGCAGATCATGTCGATCACGGCGTCCTTGTTGAACCGCTGGCGGTAGGCGAAGGCCAGGCGGGCGGCACGCACGCACGCCTCGGGGTCGTCACCGTTCACGTGGAAGATCGGCGCGCCGACCATCTTGGCCACGTCGGTGGAGTACTGCGTGGAGCGGGCCGAGTCCGGTGTGGTGGTGAAGCCGAGCTGGTTGTCGATCACCAGGTGGATCGTCCCGCCGACGCGGTATCCCTTGATGAGGCTCAGGTTGAAGGTCTCGGCCACCACACCCTGCCCCGCGAAGGCAGCGTCGCCGTGGATGAGCAGCGGCATGACCGGATAGGGGCCGTAGCTGCTGCCGGCCGGGATGTTGTCCATGCGGGCACGGGCCATGCCCACCACCACCGGGTCGACGGCCTCGAGATGGGATGGGTTGGCGGCCATCTCCACCAGCAGGTGCTTGCCCGACGGACTGGTGTAGGCACCGATCTGGCCGAGGTGGTACTTCACGTCGCCGCTGCCCTGGATCTGCTCGGTGGTTATGGCTCCCTCGAACTCCTTGAACAGCTCGTGGTAGGTCTTGCCCACCAGATTGACGAGGATGTTCAGCCGCCCGCGGTGGGCCATGCCCATCACCACCTCCGCCAGCGGCTCATCGGCCGCGCACGTCAGCAGGGCGTCCAGCAGCGGGATGGTGGACTCGGCGCCCTCCAGGCCGAAGCGCTTCTGGCCGACATACTTGGTCCCCAGGAAGCTGCTGAGGGCCTCGGCCGCGTTGAGTTGGCTGAGGATGCGACGCTGGTCCTCACCCTTGAGGGTGGTGTCGGCTCCCTCGATCTGCTCCTGGATCCACCGCTTCTCCGCGGGCTCCTGGATATGCATGTACTCCACGCCGACGGTGCGGCAGTAGGCGTCTCGCAGCACGCCCAGAAGGTCTCCGAGCTTCATCCGGCGTGTCCCGCCCACGGTGGCGTATATCCCGGTCTCGCTGCCGGTCAGGAACTCGCGGTCGAGGTCCCAGATGGTCAGCCCGTAGGTGGCCGGGTCGAGCTCGGAGTGCATCACGGGAGCCCCGTCGCGCAGCGGGTTGAGATCGGCGATCAGATGGCCTCTGACGCGGTACTGGTTGATGAGCTGGTTGACCTTGGCCTGCTTCTCGAGCATGGTCGTCTCGCGGTCCACCGGGTTGAAGTCGCGCCGCCATTTCACCGCTTCGTACGGGATGTGCAGGGAGCGGAAGGCATTGATGTAGAAGTCGTCGGTGCCCAGCAGCAGGTCGTGCACCCTCTGCAGGAAGAGCCCGGATTCGGCGCCCTGGATGACGCGGTGGTCGTAGGTGCTGCTGATGGTCACCAGCTTGCTCACGCCCAGATCCGCCAGCAGCGAGGGGTCGGCGGCCTCGTACTCGGTGGGGAACGCCAGAGCGCCGACGCCGACGATGGTCCCCTGACCGGTCATGAGCCGGGGGACGGACTGATGTGTTCCGATGGTTCCGGGGTTGGTGATGGTGACGGTGACGCCCCGCATGTCGTCGGCGGTCAGGCGGTTCTCGCGGATCTTGGCGATCTGCTCGTCGTAGCGGTCCACGAACTCGGCGAAGTCGAGGGTGTCGGCGTCGTGGATGCACGGAACCATCAGCGAGCGCGTGCCGTCGTCGCGGGCGATGTCGACCGCGATCCCGAGACCGATGTGATCGGGCCGCACGATCCTGGGCTTGCCCGCCGCGTCGGTGGCATAGATGTTGTTCATGGCCGGGATCGTGTCGGCAATGGCCCGCACCACGGCGTAGCCGATCAGGTGCGTGAACGAGATCTTGCGCACCATCTTGCGGCTGAGATGGCCGTTGGCGATCTTGCGGTTGACTTCCAGGAGCTTGGCGGGGACGTCGCGGAAGCTGGTGGCCGTGGGCACGGCCAGGCTGGCCTCCATGTTGGAGACGATGCGGGCTCCGACACCTCTGATCGGCTCGCCGATGGGTGTGTCGTCGGCAGCGGGCTTCTTCTTCGGTGCGGGCGGTTTCGGTGGCTCGCCTGCGAGCGGCGCGGTCACGCCGGTGGAGTCCGCGGCAGGCGCCGTCACGTCTGTGGCGATGGTGTCGATGGTGGTCCGTGTGGCGGTCGATGCCGGCGGCGTGGCCGACGTGATCGGTGAATCCGGCGTCTCGCCCTCGAACAGGGCCCGCCACGCCTCGTCCACCGAGGCCGGGTCGGCGGCCCAAAGGTCGCGCATCTCGTCGATGACCCAGGCGTTGGCGCCCAGAGCGTCGCCCGGCTCGGTCGCGGTCCGTTCGTTCATGGCCGCAATGCTACTTTCTTGCGGGGGTAGGGTCGGCCTGTGCGGGTCGTGACCTGGAACGTCAACTCGTTGAAGGCGCGGCTAGGCCGGGTGCAGCGCTGGATCGAGTCCTTCTCACCGGACGTGCTGTGCCTGCAGGAGACCAAGCTCGCCGACGACACCTTCCCTGCGCTGTCCTTCCAATCGCTCGGCTACGACTGCTTCCATTACGGCGAGGGCCGCTGGAACGGCGTGGCCGTGCTGAGCAGGGTGGGGCTCACCGACCCGGTGGCCGGATTCGGCGAAGGCATCGAGCCGGATCCCGACGCCCGCCTGGCTTGGGCCACATGCGGAGGGATTCGCGTGGCGTCGTGCTACGTGCCCAACGGACGGGCCCTAGGTCACGACCACTACCACTACAAGCTCGATTGGCTGAGTCGCCTGCGGGACTCCTTGAGTGTGCAGGCAGATCCCGGTGCTCCCGTCCTGGTGTGCGGCGACTTCAACATCGCCCCCGACGATCGGGACGTGTACGACCCGGCCGCCTTCGCCGACTCCACCCACACCAGCGCGGCGGAGCGGGAACAGCTTGCCGGCCTGCTCGATTGGGGACTGGTCGACGTGTTCCGCGAGCATCACGACGGCGGTGGGCTGTTCACGTGGTGGGACTACCGGGGAGGCAACTTCCACAAGCGCATGGGAATGCGCATCGACCTCGCGCTGGCGACCCGGCCGGTGGCCGACGCGGCCAGCTTCGTGCTCATCGACCGCAATGAGCGCAAGGGTCCCAAGGACGACCCGCCCAGCGACCATGCGCCTCTTCTGGTGGACCTGGAGGAGGTTGTCGAGCAGTGCTGACGCCGCTTGACGAGCACGCCCTGCTCGTTTTCTGGACGCAACTGCTGGTGCTCGTGGTGGCCGCACGGGCCGTTGGCTACGCGATGCGCCGGGTCGGGTTGCCCTCGGTGATCGGCCACCTGGCCGCGGGTGTGATCCTCGGCCCTTCGGTGTTCGGGGTGGTGTGGCCGAGCGGCCTCGAATGGTTCCTTCCCCACGAGGAGATCTCCTCGGGCGCCCTGTTCGCGGTCACCTGGCTGGGGGTGGCGCTGCTGCTGGTCACGGCCGGGTTCGAGACGGACCTGGCCCTGATACGTCGACTGGGGCGCGCCGCGGCGCTGGTGACCGGCTTCAGCCTCGTCATTCCGCTGGCCGGAGGCCTGGTGACCGGCTTGCTGCTGCCGGAGGACTTTGTGGGTGGCGGCGCCGACCGCACCGTGTTCGCGCTGTTCGTCGCGGCCGCGCTGTCGGTGTCGGCTCTGGCCGTGATCGCGCGGATCCTGTCGGAGCTGGGGCTGATGAGGCGCGACTTCGGCCAGATCACGGTGGCGGCCGGCATGGCCAACGACGTGGTCGGCTGGGTGATGCTCGCCGTGTTCGCCGGTTTCGCCACCGCGGGCGAGGTGTCGGTGGGGGGCACCTTGCGGACGGTGCTGGGCCTGGCCGCGTTCCTGTTCCTGGCGATGACGCTGGGCCAGCGCGCCATCGACGCGAGCCTGCGGCGGATCCGGCGCGACGGACCCAACCTGCACGGCGCGCTCGGCATCGCAGTGATCACCATGCTGGTGTTCGGCGTGGCCACCCAGGCTTTGGGTATCGAGGCCGTGCTCGGGGCGTTCGTGGCCGGGGTGGTCCTGAACCGCTCTCGTTTCCAGCAGCACGAGGTCGTTCATCACATCGAGTCGCTCACTAACGCCTTCCTGGCCCCGGTGTTCTTCGCCATGGCCGGGCTCCGGGTCGATCTCTCCCTGTTGGGTGAGGGCAGTGCGCTGGCCTGGGCCGGGGCGGTGATGGCGGTGGCGATCGTGGCCAAGTTCGCGGGGGCCTTCATCGGCGCCCGGCTGGCGGGACAGTCGCAGCGGGCTGCGGTGGCGCTGGGCGCAGGCCTCAACGCCCGCGGCGCGCTGGAGATCGTCATCGCTTCGGTGGGGCTGTCTCTGGGCGTGTTCAGCGAGACGGCATACACCGTCATCGTGATCGTGCCCCTGGTGACATCGGTGTTCGCCGCGGTCAGCCTGCGGTTGGCGGTGCGGGACTGGATGGGCTCCCCGGCGGAGCGCGAGCGCCTCGAGCGTGAGGAAGCGCTCAGCCGGAACCTGGTGGTGCGATCGTCGCGGCTGCTGTTGGCCTCGCGGGCCGAGCCCGCATCCATCGCAGCCGCGCAGCTCATGCACTTCGCCTGGCCGGTGCAAGTGCCGGCCACCGTGATCTCAGTGATGCCCGAGAGCTCTGGCGACGGCTCCTACCACTCCGACGGCCCGACGAGAGGCCAGTGGCCCGACATCACCATCATCCGCAATGTTCTCGACGGGCGGGACATAGATCACCGCCAGGTGAAGGCCTCCAGCGCAGCCGGCGCGGTGGTCGCGGCGTCCATAGTGGCGGAGGCCCGCCTTGGGTACGGCGTGATCTGCGTCGGCGTGGCCGGCCGTCACGAGGGCCAGCTGTACTCGCCGATGGTCGACGAGTTGCTGTTGCACTCGTCTCTCCCGGTGGTGATCGTCAGGCGGGCCGAGGGTCTGGAGACGCCGCTGCCGGGCGCCTTCACCCGTGCCATCGTGCCGGTGACGGGCACGAGGTCCTCCAGAGCCGCTCAGGAGGTGGCCTTCGGGGTGAGCAGCCAACTCGGCACCGACGTGGTCCTGACCCATGTGGTGCAGCGGCAGTGGGCGGAGATGCGGATGCTGCCTAAGCGGCTGACCAGAAGCAAGTTGGCGACCCGGGTGCTCGGTGAGGCCCACAGCGAATCGGCTCGCCCCGTAGTTGATGCGCTCATGGACGCCGCCAGAGCGCGGGGCGAAGAGATGGGTGTGGGCGCCCGCACCCTGGTCCAGGAGGGCTCCTCGCCGGCGTCGACGCTGGTGTCGGTAGCTGAGGAGCAGGAGGCCGACCTCGTGGTTCTGGGGGCATCGCTGCGAAATGTGGACGGTCGCCCGTTCCTGGGACACACCGTCGAGACGGTGCTGGAGCGATGCACCGCCAATGTCGCAGTGGTGGCCATGCCCCGCGCCGACACCGGCTAGAGGCTTGCCGTCGAAGCGTTCCTAGCGGTCTCGGCGGGATCGGAGTTCTTGGCGGGCTCGGGCGATCGCTTCCCGGTGGTCGACGGCGCCGGGGCCCGGACCGGAGGCCTCGGCGATTGCGCTCAGCCACGGCGACGGCTCTCTGTCCACGTCCTTGCCGCCTAGCTCGCGCCGGTCGCACCACAGCACGTGCAGTTCCTGCTCGGCCCGGGTGACGGCGACGTGCAGCAGGCGGCGCTCCTCGGCTCGCGCCGCGGCGGTGCGGGCGTGGGCGATGGGGACGAACCCGTCCTCCATGCCTACGAGGTGCACGATGGGCCACTCCAGTCCCTTGGCGGCGTGGAAGGTGATCAGATCGACGCCGTCCGACGACGCCGTCAGACGGCCGTCGGAGCGCAGCGCGGTGGTGAAGGCGTTGACAGTGGAGTCGGGGTCGAGGGACAGATGGTCCTCCGCGAACTCCAGGAAGGCCTCGATGTTGGCTCGGGTCTCGGGCGTGTCCGGAGCGGCAGGCCGCCCTGCATCCGCGCCGGTGCCGGCAGGGTCGCGGAGCCACTGGCGAGTGTCGGCCACGCAGGTGACGAGGCTCGCGCCGGGGGTCCAGGCCGCCAGCACAGCCGCGATCTCGGGCCGGCGGATCAGGCTGGCCTCGCTCGCCGCGGCGATCGGGATGTTCTGGCGCCGCAGCGCCTTGCGCAGCGGCTCGAGTTGTGCGTTGGTGCGGGCCAGTACAGCCTGGCGGCGCCATGAAGAGCCGGGCCGGTGGCGGTGCCGCACCGTGCGGGCCAGCACTGCGGCCTCGTCGGCCCCGTCGCAGACGGTGACGGTGGGGTCGTCGCCCGACGGGCGGCACGCGGGCTGCGGTGGCCGGCCCAGGATCCGGCCCGCCGCGTCCAGCACCTCCGGCGTCGACCGGAAGTTGGTGCGCATGTGCAGCACCGCGCAACCCGGAAAGTGTTCGCCCACCGTGTTGATCAGCTCGGGATCGGCCCCGTTCCATCCGTAGATGGCCTGGTCGGGATCGCCCACCACCACCAGCGTCGAGTCCGGGCCCAGCCACGACCTCAGCAGGGCGAACTGCAGCGGGTTGATGTCCTGGAACTCGTCGACGAGCAGGTGCTGGTGAAGCCAGCGATGAGCTGCGGCGTGCTTGGGCTCGGCCGCCATCAGCTCCCCCGAGCGGGCCAGCACGTCGTCGAAGTCGAGCAGCCGGCGCTTGCGCTTGGCCGACTCGTAGTCGGCGTAGATCTGGGCGAAGCGGTCGGCTCGACCCACTGGTGGCCGCCGGCCTGCAGCCCGCGCCGCCTGGGAGTAGTTCTCGGGTGTCACCAGCCGGGCCCGGCACCAGCCGATCTCGTTGGCGATGTCGGCCACCGCCGCTCGGTCGGCGCGGGGCCGGAGTTCGGCGATGAGGCCTGCGACGCTCTCGAGGATCCGGGGAGGGCGCCTGCCGGAGTCGGCGGCATAGCGGCGCAACTGGGCCAGAGCGACGGCATGGAAGGTTCCGGCTCTGACCGCGTCATTGAGGCCGACTCCCCGCAAGCGGGACCGAAGCTCGCGCGCCGCCCGGCGGGTGAATGTCACCGCCAGCACGCGCCGGGGATCGACGTGGGCCTCGCTGGCCTGCCAGGCGATGCGCCTGGTCAGGACACGGGTCTTCCCCGAGCCGGCCCCGGCAACGACACACAGCGGCGACGCTCGGGTCGTCACCGCGTCGCGCTGCTCGGCGGTGAGGCCCGCCAGCAGCGGATGCTTCGGGTCGGTCACCACCCGACCCTAGAGGGAGACAACGGCCGCCACAGGGCGCGGCGAGCGCCGTTCGACAGACCCGCTGCCGGTACTGTCAGAGGCGGTGTTCATGATCGACGAGGCCCGCTTCGAGCAGTTGGTGGGCGAGGCCCTTGATTCGTTGCCCCCTGCGCTGGGGGAGATGATGGAGAACATCGTGGTGATGGTGGAGGACGCCCACCCCGACGAGGATCTCCTCGGCCTCTACGAGGGTGTTCCCCTGACCGAGCGGGAGGACTACGGCGGGCTGGCCATGCCCGACCGGGTGACCGTCTACCGCCTGCCCATCTGCCAGATCTGCGACAGCGAGGACGAGTTGCTGGACGAGGTCATGGTCACCGTGGTGCACGAGGTGGCCCATCACTTCGGCATCGACGACGAGACCCTGCACCAACTCGGCTGGGACTAGCCGAAGGGGTTGCTGGTTCGTATCGGAGTCACCCGGGCCGGCTTGAACCACTCGCACGCGATGGCTCAGGCGAAGCGGGGAAAGCGGCTCCGGGGACCGGCTTCGGCCCAGTCCATGTGGTTGCGTACGTACTCGTTGGCGGCGTCTCGCCGCGGGTTGTAGTCCCACGAACGCGTGCCTGTGGATCCGGCCGCGGCGTACAGCACCCGGCGGGCGCGCTGGGAGCACAGCACGCGGTCGCGGATGGCGGCGCTGTCCCAGCGCTGGGCGGTTTCGGCGGCGAAGGCCGCGGCCAGGGCGGCGCAGTCGGGATCGGCGGCGAGGTTGGTTCGCTCGAGCGGATCGGCTTCCACGTCGTAGAGCAGCGGGGGGTCGGTCTCGCAGTGGATGTACTTGTGGCGACCCCGCCGGATCATGAACATCGGGTGCGAGGTCATCTCGGCCATGTACTCGCCCGTGGTCTCGGCGGCGACATCGGTGCCGCCGGCCGCGACCTCCCACAGGCTGCGTCCGGCGAGCGGTGCTGCGAGCTCGGGCCAGGCCCCGCCGCCGGTCGCGATGTCGAGCAGGGTGGGCAGCAGGTCCAGATGCGAGCAGACGTTGGGAACCGAGCGGCTGGCCACCTCCGGTCCGGCCATGATCAGCGGCACCCGAGCCGAACGCTCGAAGAACGACATCTTGAAGAACGTGCCCCGGTCGCCGAGCATGTCTCCGTGGTCGCTGGTCACGATCACCACGGTGTTGTCGAGACGGCCGGTCTCGTCCAGCACCCCCACGAGGCGACCGACCCATGAGTCGAAGTAGCTCGTGTTGGCGTAGTAGCCGTGGCGGGCGTTGCGGCACTGGTCGGTGGTGTAGCCGACCGTGTCGGCCTCGATGCCGCGGCGGATGCGCCGGGTGTGGGGGTCGAGCGCATCTTCGGAGATGGGCTCGGGCAGGTCGATGTCGTCGTGGTTGTAGAGGTTCCACCACTCGGGTCGGGCCACGTAGGGGTCGTGGGGGTGGATGAACGACGCCACCAGGAAGAACGGTCGCTCGTCAGGGTCCCGGGCCAGGTCGTAGAGGCGGCGAACCGCGGCGAACCCGACCTCCTCGTCGTAGTCGATCTGGTACGTGGCCAGCGCCTGTCCGGCCTCCGACAGGCTGTCCATGTTGTGATACCACTTGCCGATGCGCGTGTCGGGATCGTCCCAGTCGGGGGTCCAGGCGAAGTCGGCGGGATAGATGTCGGTGGTGAGACGCTCGTCGAACCCGTGGAGCTGATCGGGGCCCACGAAGTGCATCTTTCCTGACAGGCAGGTGCGGTAGCCGGCGAGCGCCAGGTAGTGGGCCAGAGTGGGCACCGACGCCGGGAACTCGGCGGCGTTGTCCCACGCTCCGATGGCCGATACCGGCTGGCCCGACAGCATGGTGAAGCGGGCCGGGGCACACAGCGGCGAATGGCAGTACGCCGCGTCGAAGCGGGCCCCGCGCTCGGCCAGAGCCTCCATTGCCGGCGTGCGTACGAGCGGATGGCCGTAGGCCCCGGTGAAATGGGGTGCGAGCTGGTCGGCCATGACGACCAAGATGTCGGGCTGGCTCATGTCCAGAAGCTAATGGACGCCCGCTGCGATGGGGCTGGCCAACGGTCCGCGCGCGGCAGCTTCCCCATATGTACGTTGCGGCTGTAACGCCGACTTCGTTGGATCAGGAGCACTGCGTGAACTTCAGAGCTGGTACCGCCCGAGCCCGTCCGTCCCGATCGGACACCCCTGGATGGGCTCACCGACGCCGAGCCCCCAGAACGCTGGCCGCGATGGCCGTCGCGGCTCTCCTGGCGACGTTGACAGCGCCCTCGAGCGCTCTGGCCCAGGCCGAGGAGCCGGTCGACCGGCCGGCGCTGCTGGAGCTCTTCATTGCCACCGACGGCACCAACTGGGATCGACACGACAGCTGGGGCTCCGAACTTCCGCTGGAGAGTTGGTACGGCGTGAGCACCGACGAAGACGGCAGGGTAGTTCGCTTGGCGCTGCCGTCGAACGGGCTGTCGGGGGAGCTTCCCTCTGCGATCGGCGGCCTCACGGCCCTGGAGCTACTGGACCTCGGCGACAACGAGGTGTACGGGGAGATCCCCGCCGAGATCGGAGAGCTGTCCAACCTCGCGCACCTGGACCTCCAGAACAACGACCTCGACAGGCAGATTCCGACCGAGATCGGCAGTCTCGACAAGCTCACCACCCTGGACCTGCGAGACAACGGCCTATGGGGAGCGCTCACCCCCGAGATCGGCCAGCTCGCGAGTCTCAGGATTCTCGACCTTCGCAACAACGGGTTCTCCCGCGAGATCCCCGCGACGTACGGCGATCTCTCCTCGCTGACTCACATGGTGCTCAGCGGGAACCGTCTGTCGGGTGAGATCCCCGCCGAGTTCGGCAGTCTCACCAACCTCGCCTGGCTGGACCTCAGCTCCAACCGCCTGTCGGGTGAGATCCCCGCCGAGTTCGGCAGTCTCGCCAACGTCACCTGGCTGGACCTGAGCTCCAACCGTCTGTCGGGTGAGATCCCCACCGAGCTGAGCTTGCTGACCCGGCTCAAGCGGCTCAGTCTCTGGAACAACGGGTTGTCGGGAGAGATCCCCGACGCGCTTGGTCTGCTGTCAGAGCTTGAAGATCTCAGCCTCAGCCTCAATCAGCTGTCGGGCCCGATTCCCTCCCGGCTCGGTGATCTCGCCGCGTTGCAGCGCCTGAGGCTCGGGCACAACAACCTGTCCGGTCAGATCCCTGCCGAACTGGGCAACGCCGCCGGGTTGAGGTACCTGTCGCTGGAGGACAATGACCTGTCGGGGGCGATTCCCGCGGAACTCGGCAGCCTCGCCAACCTGAGAGATCTGTCGTTGGAGGACAACCGGCTGTCCGGCGAGATACCCGCGCAGATCGGCAGACTCGGCCAACTGAGGGGTCTGTACCTCGACGACAACCGGCTCTCGGGCAACATCCCCGCCTCGATCGGGAGCTTGAACCGTCTGGAGGACCTGCTGCTCGAAGGCAACGAGCTGACGGGGGAGATCCCGCCGTCGCTGGGCAACCTCGCGAGTCTGGAGAGCCTGAGCCTCGCCGACAACTGGCTCTACGGGGAGATCCCTTGGCAGATCGCCAACCTCGAGAGGCTCCAGATCCTGCGACTGGACGACAACGAGTTGTCGGGCCCGATTCCCGGCGGCGTAGGTCACCTGACGCGCCTTACGGAACTCGACCTGCGGAACAACTCGCTGTCGGGAACGATCCCGCCCGGGATGGGCAAGCTGACCAAGCTCACGCGACTCGATCTGCGCAGCAACGAGCTCTCGGGCGAGATCCCTGGCGCCATCGGCAATCTGAACGCACTCGCGATTCTCAACCTGAGCGGCAACCGGCTGTCCGGGCCCATTCCTGAGAGCGTCTCCAAGATCTCGAGCCTCACCCACCTGGTGCTGCGCGGCAACGGGCTGTCCGGGGAGATCCCGGAGTCGCTGGCCCGCCTCGAGAGGCTCCAGTGGCTGGATCTCAGCCGCAACGAGCTGTCCGGGGAGATTCCGGCGGGACTCGGCGACATCGCCAGCCTCAAGTCCCTGTACCTCAGCTTCAACCATCTGGAGGGCGAGATTCCCGCCGAACTCGGCAACCTGGCGAACCTCAGGATCCTGAAGATCCGCTTCAACCAGTTGTCGGGCGAGATTCCCGCAGAGCTGGGCAATCTCGGCCGTCTGAGGCAACTCAACCTCTGGCACAACCAGTTGTCGGGCGACATCCCCGAAGAGCTGGGACGACTGGAGGCCCTCACGCGACTGGACCTCGACGACAACCAGCTGACGGGGGGGATCCCTGCCGCGATCGGCGACCTCGTTCTTCTCACGGAACTGTGGCTGAGGGGCAACGACCTTTCCGGTGAGATTCCGGCCCGGCTCGGTCGCCTGAGGTACCTGCGGCGCCTGTACCTGGACGGCAACCGGCTCTCCGGTGAGATTCCCGCCGAGTTCGGCTACCTCGCCAGCCTGAAGCGCCTGTGGCTTCAGGACAACGATCTGTCGGGCGAGATCCCGGCTGAGATGGGCGAGCTGACGGATCTGGATCAGCTCTTCCTGGGCGGCACCAACTCGTGGAGCGGATGTCTCCCCGCGGCTTGGGAGTCGCTCGACACCCCGGCTGATGATCTGGACGCGCTGGGCCTGGATTTCTGCGAGTCAGCCGGCGTATAGTCTCGGGCGACAACAAGAAAAAGACCGGGGAGCTCGGGACAGCCGGGCTGAGAGGGCATCCACGCGATCGCAGCGGTGTCGACCCGTCGACCTGATCTGGGTAATGCCAGCGGAGGAAGACCCATGGATCATCCACGAATCCCAAACTCAACCCACCTGAGCGCGCCCCGTCGCACGACCGGCACACGGATCCGAGCGGTGACGTTGGCCGTCGCCGCGGTTGCGGTGATTGCCGCGGCCTGCAGCGGAGACCGTTCCGAGGACCTGTCCGCCACGGAGGACATCGCGACTGCGGACGATCTGTCCGGCACGACGGTGACGTTGCTCACCCACGACTCGTTCTACCTGTCGCCTGAGACCCTCGAGGCGTTCACGGAGTCCACCGGCATCGTCGTTGAGCAGCTCGCGGCGGGAGACGCCGGGGCGCTCGTGGCTCAAGCGTGCCTCACCGCGGGCGAGCCGCTGGGCGACGTTCTGTTCGGGATCGACAACACCTTCCTGCAGCGCGGCCTCGACTGCGGCATGTTCGAGTCCTACATTTCGCCCGGCCTCGCCGCTGTGCCCGACCGGTTCGAGCTCGATCCGGAGCACCGGGTCACTCCCATCGACTTCGGCGATGTGTGCCTCAACTACTGGGTCGAGGCCTTCGACGGCTCGCCGCCCCCGCCGTCATCTCTCGACGATCTGATCGATCCGGCCTACGCGGGCATGCTCGTCGTGCAGAGCCCGGAGACCTCGTCGCCGGGACTTGCGTTCCTGCTGGCCACCATCGCCCGCTACGGCGAGGGCTGGGAGGACTACTGGGCCGCGCTGCGCGACAACGGCGTGTCGGTCACCGCCGGCTGGGAGGACGCCTACTACGGCGAGTTCACCGCCGGCGGCGGCGAGCGTCCGATCGTCGTGTCGTACGCGTCGAGCCCGCCCGCCGAGGTGATCTTCGCCGACCCGCCCGTCGACGAGCCGCCCACGGGGGTGGTCACCGCCAGTTGCTACCGCCAGATCGAGTTCGCCGGCGTGCTTGCCGGTGCCGACAACCCGGCCGGGGCCCAGGCCCTGATCGACTTCATGCTCACGCCGACGTTCCAGAACGACGTCCCGCTCAACATGTTCGTGTTCCCGGTCATCACCACGGCCACCCTCCCGGACGTGTTCGTCGAGCACGCCGAGATAGCGGATGATCCGTTCATCCTCGAGCCCGCCCAGGTTGAGGCCCAGCGCAACGCCTGGACGGACCGGTGGGTGGAGATCGTCCTTCGCTGAAGTCCCTCCGAGCTACGCAGTCATGCCCGCTCTTGTTCGCTCCGCTCACGGGCCGCTCGGGCCGCGGCCTCGCTGACCGCCTCGCCAGGATCCTCACGAATTGCCGCCCATCCGCTCGGCCTCTGGGACCATGACTGCCCCCGCCCGTATCGCCAGGGGTGCCGTATCCGCGCTGCCCGCCCTGGCGGTGGGCGGGTTCATGGTGCTGTTCTTTGCCTGGCCCATCGCCGGGGTGATCGCCAGAGGCATCGGCGGGACCAGCCCGGCGAGCCTGCTGAGCGAAGTCCTCAGTTCGGGTTCGCATCTCTCGGTCATCTGGTTCACCGTCTGGCAGGCGGTCGTCTCCACTGCTCTCACCGTGGCGGTGGCGCTGCCCGCGGCGGGTGCCATGGCCCGGCTGCGCTTCCGGGGGCAACGGCTGATGAGGGCGTTGGCGACGGTGCCGTTCGTGCTGCCCACTGTGGTGGTGGCCGCCGCGTTCGAGGGGCTGTTCGCCCGGTTCGGCCTCGCCGGGGACGACGGGTTGAGCCTGCGCCACACGGTGTGGGCCATCCTGCTGGCCCACGTGTTCTTCAACTACGCCGTCGTGCTCCGAACGGTCGGGGCGCACTGGGCGAACCTCGACGCCCGGGTGGAGGATCAGGCCCGGGTGCTGGGCGCCTCTCGGATCCAGGTCTTTCGCAAGGTCGTGCTACCCCGCCTGGCACCGTCGCTGGCTGCGGCCTCGGCCATCGTCTACCTGTTCTCGTTCACGTCCTTCGGTGTGGTGCTGATACTGGGAGGACCGGCCCGGGCCACGATCGAGACCGAGATCTACCGCTACGCCATCGTCCGGCTCGACCTCTCCACCGCCGCGGCTCTGGCCGTGGTGCAGCTGGCCGCTGTGGTTGCGCTGGTAGCGGTATCGAACGCACTTGAGCGGCGACGCGCCGCGATCGAACCTGCCTCTCCGCCTGCGGCCGCGCCCCGGCGCAGAGGTCCCGGTCTGGTCGCCAACCTGGCGGTGATGGGGCTGATCCTGGGCCTGCCGCTTGCGGTGCTGTTGGAGCGGTCGTTCGCGGCGGGCCGCAGCGGCGGCTACACGATGCGCAACTACACAGCCATGGCTGAGCGCGTCAACCTGCTGCCGGATACGGCCCTGGCCGCCCTGCGGAACTCGCTTGCGTTCGCGCTTCCCGCAGCCGCGCTGGCGCTGCTCGTGGGCGGGGCGGCCACGCTGGTGGTGCTGCGGTCGGGCTCTCGCAGCACGCGGGGTCTGGGCCGGGCTTTCGATGTCGGTCTGACCCTCCCGCTGGGCACCTCCGCGGTAACGATCGGACTGGGGTTCCTGTTGGTGCTCGACCGCCCGCCCATAGACATCCGAACCTCGGTGATCGTCGTGCCCATCGCCCACGCACTGGTGGGGGTTCCCTTCGTCGTGCGAACCCTGGTGCCGATGCTGCGAACCGTGAATCCTCAAGTTCGAGAGGCGGCGTCCGTGCTCGGCGCCTCGCCCCGTCGGGTGCGCCGCGAGGTGGATCTTCGGGTTGCGGCCCGGGGCGTCGCGGTCGGCGCCGGGTTCGCCTTCGCGGTGTCGCTGGGGGAGTTCGGGGCGACGTCGTTCATTCCACGCCGACCGGAGACGCTCACCGCGCCGCTGGCCCTGTTCCGGCTGCTGGGCACCCCCGGCGAGGCCCTGCGGGGTCAGGCCATGGCGCTGGCGGTCGCGCTCATGGCGCTCACGGCTGTGGCAGTCTTCGTCATGGACATGTGGGGCGACACCCGCAGGGGGGTCTTCTGAGATGCTGACGGTCAG
Source organism: Candidatus Aldehydirespirator sp. (assembly GCA_965220645.1). Lineage (GTDB taxonomy): Bacteria > Actinomycetota > Acidimicrobiia > Acidimicrobiales > Aldehydirespiratoraceae > Aldehydirespirator. Next base: position 1,540,741 of record OZ244836.1, read on the forward strand.
CGGTGCCAGGGTCTCGTTCGAGAGGGTTGCAGCCCTCGACGGTGTCGACCTCGAGGTGGCAACCGGCGAGGTTGTAGCCATCCTCGGCCCCAGCGGCTGCGGCAAGAGCACACTGCTGCGGGCGGTGGCCGGCTTGCAGCCCCTGGATTCCGGCGAGGTCCGTTGGGACGGCGAGGACCTGGCCGGGCTGCCCGTGCACCGGCGCGACTTCGGGCTGATGTTCCAGGAGCACGCGCTGTTCTCCCACCGCGACGTGGCGGCCAACGTCGGCTTCGGGCTGCGTATGCAGAAGATGGACGCGGCCAGCCGGAGTCGGCGGGTTCGCGAGGTTCTGAGCCTGGTGGGGATGGCGGGCTTCGAGGAGCGGCAGATCGCCACGCTCTCAGGAGGCGAGGCCCAACGGGTGGCGCTGGCCCGTTCGCTGGCGCCCGAGCCCCGCCTGCTGATGCTCGACGAACCCCTCGGCTCGCTGGACCGGCCCCGCCGCGAGGAGCTCACCGAGGAGCTCAGGCATCTGCTGCGCGGCATCGGTGTCACCGTCCTGCACGTGACCCACGATCACGACGAGGCCTTCGCAGTGGCCGACCGCGTGGCGGTCATGCAATCCGGCCGCATCGCCAGGATCGGCACCCCCGCCGAGATCTGGCACGATCCCCGCGAAGCCGCAGTGGCCCGTTTCCTGGGTCATGCCAACGTGGTGACGGTGGGGGAGGGTGGCTCCGTGCCGTGGGGTCGCCTGCATGTGGCCCCAGGCCCGGTGGTGGTGCGTGCCGATGCCTTCCGCCGCATGGACGCTTCGCTTGCCGACGCCGACGACGCCGTCACGGGAACGGCCACCGACGCCGACGACGCCGTCACGGGAACGGCCACCGACGCCGACGACGCCGTCACGGGAACGGTCACCGACGCCCGATTCCGGGGTGATCGCTTTGAGCTGACCCTGCGCACCGTCCCGGGTGATCTTGAGCTGTTGGTGCGCGACCCGCTCCCCACAGCAACCGGCGAAACCATCACCTACGCCGTGGATGTGGGAGCGGTCGTGTCCGTCGGCTCACCTCCGGCCTGACGGCCGTCAGGCGATCTGACGGGGCCGGGTCATGCGGGCCATGAACCAGGCGCCCGCAGCGGCGGCCACCAGCATCAGGGCGGCGATGCCCGAATAGTGGCTGAGCGACTGGAAGCCGAGCAGCTCCACCAGGGCCCCGGATGACATCCCGCCCACCGCGCCTCCCGTGATCATGACGAAGTCCGCGCCGCCCTGAACCTCCACCCTCTGGCGCACCGGGAACGAGTTCGTGAGCAACACGCTGCCCGCGATGAGTCCGCAGCTCCAGCCGATTCCGATCAGCGTCAGACCGCTGAACAGCCCGGCGCTGTGCTCGGGGTCGGTGTGTCCGGCCAACTCTGCGCCCAGGAACAGGACCAGACCGCCGAGGGTGATGACGGTGTGGGTGCCCAGACGGTCTACGAGCCATCCCACGATCGGTGAGAAGGCGTACATCCCGATGATGTGGATCGATATGACCTGGCCGATCACCGCGAGGTCCTGATCCCCGCTGGTCATGTGAAGCGGTGTTGCGGTCATGACGGCCACCATGACCATCTGTCCCACCAGCATGGCCAGCAGGGCGAGTCGGGCCGCTGGCACGGCCGTGATCCGGCGGATGACGGTGGCCGGCGATGCCGGGCGGGGCGCCTCCGCCCCGATCGTGCCCAGCACTTCCAGCGGGTCGGGGCGAAGCCAGGTCTGCGTGATCGCGAGTCCGGCCAGGAACATCGCCGAGCTCAGCACATAGGGGCCGGCGAGCTCGGGTAGGCCGATGAAGTGGGCAAAGTCGGCAAGCGGCCCCAGCGCGATCGTCGGTCCCGCGGCCGCGCCGAAGGTGGAGGCCCACACCAGCATCCCGATGGCGCGGGCCCGGCGGTCGTCGGGAGCGAGATCGGCCACCGCGTAGCGGGCGGCCAGATTGGTGGCCTGGCCCACACCGACCCCGATGATGCCCAGCACCACCAGCGGATACAGGCTCAACACGGCCGCCAGCAGGGCGGTGGCCGCTCCCGCTGCGCCCAGCGCCCATCCCACAACCAAGCCTTGGCGCCGGCCCAGGCGGGCCATGCGGCGCGACAGGGGCACCGCGGCAGCCATGCTGCCGAGCGACATGGAGCCCGCGGCCAGCGTGGCCAGCGTCTCGCTGCCGGTGATCTCCTCGGCGAGCACTGCCGAACCCGCGAACGACGCTCCCATGGCCATGGTGGTGGGAACCACCGAGGCCATGGTGGCTGCCATCGTGCGGCGCTGGACCCTGGCGCGGTCGTACGTGGAGGTCGATGCGGTCTCGGTCATGGGCTGGCGACCGCCATGTCGCCATGGACTCGGTCCGCGATGCAGGCCACCGGCCGACGCTATCGCCCGCGGGGACCGTCGGATAGCTTGGCGAAGGCATGGACGTCGGATTCATCGGCTTGGGCAACATCGAGGCCATCGGCGAGCCCACCTGGACTCGCACCAACCGCCTGTCGGGACTGCGGACCCTGCCCGCCGCCTTCACTGGCGCCAGAAGGGTCTATGCCTAGGGCCCGCAACGGCGAGATCGAGATCGCCTACGAGACCCTCGGCGCTGAGGGCGATCCTGCGCTGATCCTGCTCCACGGCCTCGGTTCGAGCATGCTCGTGTGGCCTGAGGAGATGTGCGCCGGATTCGTTGATCGCGGCTTCTTCGTGCTGCGAATGGACCACCGCGACTCGGGGCTGTCCACCGTGCTTCCAGACGGTTCCCGCTACACCCTCGAAGACATGGCCGGCGATGCGGTCGCGGTGCTCGACGCGGCCGGATGCGACCGGGCCATCGTCTGCGGTTACTCACTCGGCGGCATGGTCGCCCAGGCCGCGGCGGCTGCCTTCGGCGAGCGCGTGGCCGGGCTGGTCTCCATCTCGTCGCACACCGGCGAGCCGGGCGTCGGCGATCCCACGCCCGAAGCAATGGCAGCCCTGACCGCGCCTCCCGCCGCCACGATTCCCGAACAGATCGAGGCAGATCTGGCTGGCTACCGGATCTGGTCCAACCCGGAATGGCGCAACGAGCAGGCCGAGCGGGAGTACCTGGAGCGCAGCTACCGCCGGGCGTGGCATCCCGGGGCATCCGAGCGCCAGTTCAAGGCCGCGGCCCGAAGCGGCAGCCGAGCTGAGGCGCTCGCCGCGCTCGAAGTCCCCACGCTGGTGATTCACGGAGGCGGCGACCCGCTGATCGGCCCCGACGCCGGCCGCCGAACCGCGGAGCTGGTCCCAGGTGCCGAGCACCTGGAGATCGAGGGCATGGGCCACGAACTGCCGCCCCAGGTGTGGGCGAGCATCATCAGCGCAGTGACGACCTTGGCGGCCCGCATCGCCTGGTAGCGGATCTCTTCGGTCGCTCTGTTGACCTGACAGACGGCGATGAGCCCCGCCGTACACTGGCGGCCGACACAGGAGGAGTCGCATGGGGCCGCTGTCAGGAGTACGGGTGATCGAGATCGCGGGCATCGGCCCCGGTCCTTTCTGCGCCATGATGCTGGCCGACATGGGCGCCGACGTGGTCAGGGTGGACCGGGCGTCGGCGGTGCGAGGCGGCGACCCCGACCGCCCTCCGCTCGACCTGCTGAACCGGGGCCGCCGTTCCGTCGGTATCGACCTCAAGTCATCTGAAGGCGTCGAGACGGTCCTCAACCTTGTCGAGGGCGCCGACGCGCTGCTGGAGGGATTCAGGCCCGGGGTCGCGGAGCGGCTCGGGATCGGCCCGGAGGACTGCCTAGCCCGCAACGGCCGTCTCGTCTACGGCAGGATGACCGGCTGGGGCCAGGACGGTCCGTACGCCACCGCAGCCGGTCACGACCTCAACTACATCGCTCTGGCCGGTGCCCTGCACGGCATCGGACGCCAGGGCGACGCTCCGGTGCCGCCGCTCAATCTGGTAGGCGACTTCGGGGGCGGCGGCATGTACCTGGCCTACGGGATGGTGTGCGCGCTGCTGGAGGCCCGCTCCTCGGGTCGGGGCCAAGTCGTCGATGCCGCCATGGTGGATGGCGCCGCCTCGCTGATGACAGCCTTCTTCGGGATGGCGGGGTCTGGGTTCTGGTCGGAGGAGCGGGGCACCAACATGCTCGACACCGGCGCGCACTTCTACAACGTGTACGAGACCGCCGACGGCAAGTACATCTCGCTGGGCCCGATCGAGCCCCAGTTCTACGCCGAGCTTCGCGAACGGCTCGGACTGCAAGGCCCCGAGTGGGACAACCAGATGGATCGGACGCGCTGGCCTGATCTGAAGGAGAGGCTTGCTGCGGTGATTGGCCAGCGCACCCGCGACGAGTGGTGCGAGTTGCTGGAGGGCACTGACACGTGCTTTGCGCCCGTCCTGTCGCTGGCGGAGGCGCCCGAGCACGCCCACAACCGAGAGCGAGGCACTTTCACTGAAATCGCCGGCGTGGTGCAACCAGCCGCGGCGCCCCGCTTCAGCCGCACCCCCGGGACGATCCGCCGCCCGCCGCCCCACGCAGGCCAGCACACCGACGAGATCCTGTCCGAGCTGGACCTCGATCCTGGGGCGATTGCGTCCCTGCGCGAGTCCGGAGTCGTCGCCTGATGGATCTCATCGGATGGCCGTCAAGCGCCGCCGGCGCAAGTTCGACCGACCTCTTCGCCGCGCTGGACGCGGACTCGATCCCCTAGGTCCCGGCGGCGGGGTGACCGCAATGACAGGTGTGATGGCGTCGATTGTCGGTGATTTCCACGACTGGTTCTCGTGGGTGGTGATCTTCTCCAACGCCCTGGCCGGGCTGTGGGCCCTCGCGGCGCACCGCCGTTCGAGCCTGCGGTCGCTGGCTCTGTGGATCACCACGGTCGCGGCCCAGCTCACCGTCTTCGTGCAGGCAGGGCTCGGCACCTGGCTCATGGTCCGGGAGGGACGCGACGCTGGAGATCTGCACGCGCTGTACGGGTTCTCGGCGCTGGTCGCTGTGGGCATCGCATACAGCTACCGGCAGCAGCTGCGCAGCCACTTGTACCTGCTCTACGGCTGCACCGGCCTGTTCCTCATGGGACTGGGAATCCGGGCCGTGATTCTCGACTCTCTTCCCTGACATCAGCCGCGCCGGGCTCCATAGCAGCCATGCGCGTCTCGTCGTGAGAGCCCGGGTACTGTCGGCCGCGGCGACGAAGGAGTCGTTCGACTATGACTATGACCATGACGTCGACGGTCGCGCTCACGGCTACCGATGTGGCCACGGAGCTTTTCTCGTCTCTGGGTCTGGCGACCGTGGACGTTCACCACGGTCTGACCCAGGACGAGTTGTTTGCGGCCGCGGTCTCCGGCGATCTGGGCCGGGTGCGTCCGGGCGGCCCCGACAACGAGCACAAGGCCCATGTCACTGCGCTCGGCAACGACGGACCGCTGGTCTTCTACTCCGATCCCTCCTGCACCGGCCGGCCGGTGCACGACACGTTCTGCGTGGACCGCGCCTCGATCAGCGAGCAGGTGTGGTGGAAGGACGACTTCGCGCCCTTCGATGCCGGGGCGTTCGACTCTCTGGTGGACCGCGTCGTGGCTCACCTCAACGGACGCCGGGCCCGGCTGTATGTGACCGACGTGTACTGCGGTGCGGACCCCGACTTCGCGGAGCCTTGCCGCTTCGTCGGCGAGTACGCCTCCCACGCCTACTTCTGCAACATCATGCTGCCTGCGCACCTCGACGGCGCTCCCGATCGCCGCGATCACGGATGGACGCTGCTCAACGTGCCGTCCTTCCATTGCAGCCCCAGCCGCGACGGCACCCGGTCACCGCGGGCGGTGATCATCGACATGGAGCGCCGCCTCGCCCTGGTGCTGGGCCGGGCCGACTACTGCGGCGTGAACAAGAAGACCATGTTCACGGTCATGAACTTCGTGCAGCCACAAAAGGGACAGCTCTCGATGCACTGCTCGGCCAACGTGGGCACCGGTGGCGACAGCGCCATCCTGTTCGGATTGTCGGGAACGGGCAAGACCACCCTGTCGGCCGATCCCGATCGCGATCTCATCGGCGACGACGAGCACATCTGGACCGACTCCGGTATCGCCAACTATGAGGCCGGGTGCTACGCCAAGTTGATCGACCTGGACAAGCAGGCCGAGCCGGTGATCGCGGCCGCGCTGTCGATGAAGGGCACGCTGATCGAGAACGTCCCCGCCCTGAACGGTCGCAGCCTCGCGGACACCCACCCCCAGGACTTGGATCTGCGAGACCGGTCCATTACCGAGAACACCCGTTTCGCCTATCCGCTGGAGTGCAACCCGCACCTGGCGCCCGGCCATCGCGGCCCACACCCGACAACCATCGTGCTGCTGACCGCGGACGCCTTCGGCGTGCTGCCACCGGTCGCGATCCTGGACCCCGACGAGGTGATGTACCACTTCGTGATGGGTTTCACAGCCAAGCTGGCCGGCACGGAGGTGGACGTGACCGAACCGGTAGCCACCTTCTCACCCTGCTTCGGCGCTCCGTTCATGGCCCGCAAGCCCGATGTGTACGCCCGGCTGCTCAAGCAGCGCATGCACGATCACCAGGCCCGTTGCGTGCTGTTGAACACCGGCTGGTCGGGTGGCGCTTACGGCGCCGGCCAACGGATGTCGCTGCCGGTCACCCGCAGGCTCCTCGATGCCGCGCTGTCGGGAGAGTTCGACGACGTCGACACCCGCACCCACCCGGTCCTGGGTTTGCGAATGCCGGTGACCTGCGCTGGCGTGGACGACCGGATCCTCGATCCGGGCAGCACCTGGGAGGTTCCCGACGCCTACGAGGCCGCGGCCTTCCGGCTCAGGGACATGTTCCGGGCCAGGTACACCGAGCAGGGATACGCCGAGATGGGGATCGGGGCTGCGATCTAGCGCCCGCCCGGGGCTCTTAGAACTCGGGCGTCCCCATGTCGACCTCCGATCCGAGGCGCAGCCGGGTGGCCCGCCCGTGGTCGTCGAGGTCGAACTGCACCCGCTGGCCCTGGCGCAGCATCCGGAACACCGATCCCTCCAGCGCGTCGTCCGCGAGGTCGATGTCGGCGAGGTCGGCTTCGCTGACGAGCACCCCATCGCCGGTGACGGGGTCGTAGCTCTTGATGACACCCTGCACGGAGCCGCAGCGTAGCGCCGAGTTGGCAGCGCCGGTCCCGGCTCACCTGCGCCCACCCTGATCGGTATCATCGGCTTCATGCCACCGCTCGTTCTCGACGCGGCCACACTGCGCCGCGTCATCGTCGGCTTCCACGGAGGACTCGCCGACCACCGCCAAGTAATCGACAACCTGAACGTCTACCCGGTCCCGGACGGCGACACCGGAACCAACATGACGCTCACCATGCAGTCGGTCACAGACGGGCTCGCCGACGTCGACGACGCTCTGGAGCCGCTGTGCACGGCGGTCTCCCACGGCGCGCTCATGGGCGCCCGGGGCAACTCCGGGGTGATCCTGGCCCAGATCCTGCGGGGCTTCTCCGGTGTGCTGCGCGACAGCGACGCCGCGGGTGTGGCTCCGGGGGCGCCGGAGGTGGCTCGGGCGCTGGCCGCCGCCAGCGCCGGCGCGTACACAGCGGTAGCCCGGCCGGTGGAGGGCACCATCCTCACCGTCATCCGGGAGGCATCGGAGTCGGCTCACGAGGCCGCTTCGGCCGGCGAGAGCCTCGTGGAGATGCTCGACGCCGCCCGGTCCAGGGGCTACGACGCGCTGTCGCGCACCCCGCAGATGCTGGCCGTACTGGCCGAGGCCGGGGTTGTGGACGCGGGCGGGGCGGGGCTGCTGCTGCTGCTCGACGCCTGCCTGGCCGAACTGGACGGCCGGCCCATGCCCGTGCCACCCGAGGCTGCCGCTGGGCCGGCGCCGGCCGCGTTGGCCAGCGAGGCCCGCCCGGTGGAGGAGTCCTCCATCGCCGACTTGCGCTACGAAGTGATGTTCCTGCTCGACGCCCCCGACGAGTCGGTTGACGGATTCAAGCAGGCATGGACCGAGGTCGGCGACTCGATCGTGGTAGTGGGCGGAGACGGCATCTGGAACTGCCACATCCACACCGACGACATCGGCGCGGCCATCGAGGCCGGGATCGCGGTAGGTCGGCCCCACCGCATCCAGATCACCGACCTGCTCGATCAGGCCGCCGAGCACTCCGAGTCGTTCACGGCGCCGGACTCGGCGCTCGCTCACGATGACGGCACCGTGGCGCCGCCCGCGGTGCAGATCACCGAGGCCGATCGATGCTCGGTGGTGGCGGTGGGGGCCGGTGCTGGCGTGGTCGACATCCTCAAGTCGATGGGCGCTCACCGCGTGGTGGCGGGAGGCCAGTCCATGAACCCGTCCACCGCGGAGCTACTCGCGGCCGTCGACTCGCTTCCCACCGGCCATGTCGTGGTGCTGCCCAACAACAAGAACATCATCCCGGTGGCTGAGCAGGTCGATGGCGAGACCGAGCGCGCCGTGGGCGTCGTGCCCACTCGCAGCGTGGTCGAGGGAATCTCCAGCCTGCTGGCCTTCTCTCCGGGTGCCACCGCGGCCCAGAACTCCGAGGCGATGGCGGCCGCAGCCGCGTCGGTCACCCACGGCGAGGTCACCCAAGCCGTCCGCGACGCCTCCAGCTCGGCGGGCCCCATCACGGAGGGCGACTGGCTCGGTATCGGCCCCGACGGCATCGCCGCGGTGGAGTCCGATGTCGCTGCCGCCGCGACCGGCCTGCTGAGCACCATCATTGACGACGACCACGAGTTGCTCACCGTGCTCACCGGCACCGAAGCGGAGGCGGCCACCACCGAGGCCATCGTCGGGCACGTTGCCGAGCACCACCCTGACGTAGAGGTCGAGGTGTCAGACGGCGGCCAGCCCCTGTACCCGTACTACTTCGGCCTCGAATAGACGTCGGCGGGCCTGCACCACCACGCCGATGCCCGCTGGCGACCCACCCCTCAGCCTCCGGGACCTGGACGCCATCTCCGTGAGTCATCTCCGAGACGAGCGTCGTAAGCCGGCAACGAAGCTGACGCGGATGGACATCCACTCAGTGCTGGACCTGCTTCAGCACTATCCCCACCGCTACAACGACCGCACCAAGCAGGCCCGCATCGCAGAGCTCGCCGAGGGAGAGGACGCCTTCGTGGAGGGCTGCGTGGAGCGCAGTTCGCTGAGGCGCACTCGGCAGAGCAGGAAGCTGGTCGAGGCCGTCATCTCCGACGACACCGGCCGGCTAAAGCTCAGCTTCTTCAACCAGCCCTGGCAGAAGAAGGAGTTGGAGCCGGGTCGTCAAGTGATCGTTCACGGTCGGCCGCGGCTGTACCGGGGTTCACTCCAGATGGCGAATCCGGTGGTCGACCTGATCGGCGACCGCACGGGGCGCTTCTTTCCCGTATACCCGCAGTCCGAGAAGGCGGGACTCGACACTTGGGACATCGCCGCCTTCGTCGAGCAGGCCCTCAATCGCTGCCAACCACGCGGGATACTCGATCCGATTCCCTTCGCGGTGCTGCAGCGCTTTGACTTCGTGGGCCGGCACACCGCAGTCAATGGGATCCACCGGCCGGCCACGATGCGAGAATCGGACCAGGCCCGGCGGCGCCTCAAGTTCGATGAGCTCCTGCGCGTGCAACTTGAACTCGTGAGACGCAAGCGCTGGCTGGAGCGGCATACGGCGGGGGTGTCGCATGCCATTGAAGGCGAGCTGGTGAGTCACTTCCTGGCCCGCCTGCCGTTCCCGCTGACTGGCGCCCAGCAGCGGGTGATCGACGAGATCGCCGCCGACTTGGCCAAGCCTCATCCCATGCACCGGCTGCTTCAGGGGGATGTGGGCGCAGGCAAGACGGTGGTGGCGCTCAGCGGCCTGCTGACCGCGGTGCAGGGCGGCTTCCAGGGTGCGCTCATGGCACCCACCGAGGTGTTGGCCGAGCAGCACCACCAGACCATCGCCGCATTGCTCGGCGACCTGAGTGTGCCCGATGCGTCGAGGCTCGGCGGGGAGCGGCCGCTGCGGGTCGAGTTGTTGTCGGGGAGCCGGGGCGCGGCCGACCGCCGCAGGGCCTCCGAGGGACTTGCGACCGGCGATGTCAACATCGTGGTCGGCACCCATGCTCTGATCTCAGAGGGCTTGGAGTACCGGGCGCTGGGCGTGGTGGTCGTGGACGAGCAGCATCGCTTCGGGGTTGAGCAGCGGGCTGTGCTGCGTGATCGCGGCCCCGGGTCGGTCATGCCCGACCTGCTTGTGATGACGGCGACGCCCATCCCTCGTACTGCGGCCATGACCGTCTATGGCGACCTTGACGTGTCGGTGCTCGACGAGCTTCCCGCGGGCCGGTTGCCTGTGGCCACCTCGTGGGCTCGCGGCCCGTTGGAGGAGGCGACTGTCTGGCAGGCAGTGCGAGACGCGGTCTCCGAGGGCCGCCAGGCGTATGTGGTGTGCCCCGTCATCGAGGAGTCCGAGGTGCTCGATGTCCGCTCTGTGATCGAGACGCATGACCGCTTGACCGGCGATGGCGGCGAGCTGGCCGGGCTCCGGGTCGGCCTCCTGCACGGCCGGGTGACGCCGGCCGAGAAGGAGGCCACGATGGGGCTGTTCCGCTCGGGAGCGCTCGACGTGCTCGTGTCGACCACCGTCATCGAAGTCGGTGTCGACGTGCCCAACGCGACCATCATGGTGGTGATCGACGCCGGCCGGTTCGGCATCGCTCAGCTCCATCAACTCCGCGGCCGGGTGGGCCGCGCCCGTCTTGCGTCCAGCTGTTACCTAGTGGGCGAGGCCGTCACTGCGGAGGCCGAGGCCCGACTCAAAGCGGTAGTGGAATCCAACGACGGCTTCGATCTGGCCGAGGTGGACCTGGAGTTGCGGGGAGAGGGAACGATCATGGGTGAGCGCCAGAAGGGCCGCAACGACCTGCGGCTTGCCTCGCTGCGCCACGACAAGGAGCGGGTTGTCACAGCCCGCGACGTCGCGATCGACATGCTCGACGCCGACCCGGACCTGCGAAGCCTCCCGGCGCTGGCCGACGAGATCGACCTGATGCTCGGCGACCGCGAGGCCGAATTCCTGCTGAAGAGCTAGTTCGCAGCCGATCAGTTCACCGCGCCCGGAATTGGCAGCGTCTTGCACGCTATGCGGTCATTGTGCTGCCAGTTCTGCGGGCCAGGTGAGGCAGTTGGGGAATTGGCAGCGTTTTGCACGCTATACGGTCATTGTGCTGCCAGTTCCAGAAGGGAGGTCTGCGCTGACCAGGGGCATTCGTGTGGTGGCGGGCTTGGCCAAGGGTCGCCGGCTGGCCGCGCCCGACGGTGATGTCACTCGCCCCACGCCCAACCGGGTGCGCGAGGCCGTGTTCAACTCGCTCTACTCGCTGGGCGCCATCGAGGGCGCCCGGGTGCTTGACCTGTTCGCCGGCACGGGTGCCCTGGGGATCGAGGCGCTCAGCCGCGGCGCGGCCGAAGCGGTCTTCGTCGAGCGCGACCAGGCTGTGGCCGCGGTGCTGCGCAGCAACCTGGAGGCCACCCGCTTGGCACACGCCGCCACTGTCATGGTCGTCGACGTGGAACTGGCCCTCGATGGACTGGCTCGGCGATGCTTCGATGTCGCTCTCGTCGACCCTCCGTACGCCTTCGATGCTTGGCCGCAGCTGCTGTCCCGCGTTCCGGCCGAACTGGTCGTGGCCGAGTCGGATCGACGGGTGGATGTGGGGCCGGACTTTGCCATCCACCATCACAGGCGCCACGGCGGTACCGTGGTGACGTTCGCACAAGCTGCCAGAGGCGGCCCGATCCTCGCCGGAGCCGATCAGTGACCCGTGTGCTGTACCCCGGATCCTTTGACCCGATCCACTACGGCCATCTCGAGATCATCGAGACCATCGCCCAACGGTTCGACGAGGTCGTGGTGGCAGCCATGCGCAATCCCCGGAAGGGCGAGGGCCTGTTCAGCCTGGACGAGCGCGAGCAGATGATCAAGGAGTGCATCCTCCATCTGCCCAATGTCTCGGTGACGATGTTCTCGAATCTCGTGGTCAATCTGGCCCGCGACATCGACGCCGACTTCATCGTGAAGGGCCTGCGGGCAGTCTCCGACTTCGAGAACGAACTGCAGATGGCGCAGATGAACCATGCCCTCGCCGGCGTGCAGACGATCTTCGTCCCTTCTGCCAGCAAGCGGTCGTTCGTGGCCTCCAAGCTGATCCGGGAGGTTGTTCGCCTCGGTGGTGACGTCTCATCCATGGTGCCCGAGCCCGTGCGGGTTCGGCTGGCCGGTCGTTTCGAGCAGGAGCGATGAGTTCGGGCGACCCGGTCCCGTCGACCGGAATGGGCCCCGCCGAGAGTTCGTCCGAGGCGCGGCGGCTGGCCGTCGAGCAGATGCTCACCCAGGCCATCCGATTGGTGGAGAGGTCTCGGCCGATGCCGTTCTCGACCTCGGTGATGATCAACGGCGAAGAGCTGTTGGGAATACTGCAGAAGGCGTTTGCGGCTCTGCCTGAGGAGCTGCGGGCTGCTCGGTGGATGCTGAAGGAACGTGACGACATGCGGCTCCGCGCGCAACGCGAGGGCGAGGACATCATCGCGGCGTCCCGGGCCCGAGCCGAGCAGATGGTGCAGCGCAGCGAGGTCGTCAAGGCCGCGGAGATGCGGGCGCGACGGACGGTCGACGAAGGGGAGGAGCGGGCCAGAAGGATGAAGCTGGAGACTGAGGACTGGTGTGACCAGCGCCTCGCAGCCTTCGAGGCCATGCTGCACAAGACGGCCACCGCCGTGTCGACCGGGCGCCAGCGACTCCAGGACACCAGGCTGCCGCGCCCGGCACCGGCAACTCCTCCGGCCGATTTCGACGACGACGTATTCGACCAGGACCTGGGTTGAATCGCGAGACATCGGCGCGGCCCCACAGGGTCGTGGTCGACTGCGCCCGGCTGGACGCCGGCTCCGTTGACCACATCGAGGTCGATCGCCAGTGTGCTCTCGATGAGCCCGGTGTTCACGGGGCGCGGGTGACGGACGGCGTCGTCGACTTGGAAGCCACGATCAGGGCGGCCGGAGGTTCCTTCGTAGCGGTCGGACGGGTGGCGGGCAACTGGACCGCTGAGTGCCGTCGCTGCCTCGAGGAGGTGCAGGGACCGCTGGAAGCGGAGCTGCGCGAGGTGTTCGAATGGGAACCGACCGAGGGTGAGACTTGGCCGATCAGTGATCAGCGCATCGACCTGGCTCCGGCGGCTCGCGAGGCCGCCGTCCTGGCCCTGCCGCTCGCGCCCTTGTGCTCCGAGGACTGCGCGGGACCGGTGCCGGACCGGTTCCCGACGGGGCCGGCAGCGGCCGACTTCTTAAGTTGAAACACGCGCCCGTAGGCGAAGCCGTCTCGTGGTACGGCGGCGTGTAGGCCCCACCGCTCGCCGGTAGGCTGCCGGGCCGGATTGTCCGCTCGGCCGCCGAAGATCAGGATCCCTCATGGCTGTTCCCAAGAAGAAGACCTCCAAGGCCAAGGGCCGCAGCCGGAGGGCCTCCGCGTGGCGGATCCGGCCGGGTGGCCGGAGCGCGTGCAGTCGCTGCGGTGCCGTGAAGCGCCCCCACCGGGTGTGCGGCAACTGCGGGTGGTACCACGACCGGCAGGCCATAGACGTCGAATAGCCGGTGCTTCGAACGGCTGGTTGCAGTCGAACATCAGGCGGGAACGCGCCGCGATGGAACCTTTGTCGGAGTCGAGTGGTCTGAATCACCGTGGGCCATGGGGTCGATAGCGGGGTCGGGTGTGTCACCGGTAGCGGTTGACGCCATGGGGGGCGACCGAGCCCCCAAGGAGATCGTGGCCGGGGCCTGCCGCGCCGCCGAGGAGTTGGGAATCCCGGTGGTGCTTGTGGGGCGGCCCGACGAGATGGGCGACACCGGCGGCCTGGAGGTGATCGAGGCCTCCGAAGTGATCCCGATGGACGCTGAGCCCGGTTCGAGCGTGCGCGCCATGAAGGACTCGTCTCTCGTGCGGGCCGCGGAGGCGGTGCGCGACGGCCGGGCATCGGCAATGGTGTCGGCCGGGAACACCGGTGCGGCCATGGGTGCGGCACTGCTGCGCATGGGGCGCATACGGGGCATTGCCCGTCCGGCGATAGCGACCCCGATCCCCACTCCGGGAGCCCGCCCCACGACGATGCTGGACTCGGGCGCCAACGCCGAGTGCCGGCCCGAGTGGCTCGTGCAGTTCGCTCGCATGGGCGCCGTCTATGCCCGTGACCGGTTCGGCATCCCGCGCCCTCGCGTCGGCCTGCTGTCCATTGGAGAGGAGGCCGGCAAGGGGAACGACTTCACCAAGACCGTCTTTGAACTCCTCTCCGACGGCGGGTGGGCCGACGATGTCGCCGCGGAGTGGATCGGCAACGTGGAGGGCCGCGACATCATGACGCCCGAAGTCGACGTGGTCGTGACCGACGGCTTCACCGGCAACGTGACGCTCAAGGCGCTGGAGGGAGCGCTGCGGGCCCTGTTCGGCCGGCTGCTGGTGGCTATCGACACTGACGACACCTCGCGGCAGGCGGGCCGGCTGCTTGCCCCCGCACTCGACGAGATGGCGCAAGAGCTTCACCCCGATGGTGTCGGCGGCGCGCTGCTGCTGGGGGTGCGGGGGGTCTGCGTGATCTCGCACGGAGCGAGCAGCGCCGCCGCGGTGATGAACGCCATAAGGGTGGCCCAGGAGATGGTCACCGCGGGCATGGTGGGGCACATCGCCGCCATCGCCCGCGGATAGTCGCCGGAGGCCACGTCACGCGGCGCCGTCCCACCCCTCGCCGGTATGTTCGCCCTCGCCGGTATGGTTGTCGGTTGCATCGACCGAGACCGACGCACGGAGGCGCCGATGCCGGCAGAAACCCACGTGGAGCAGGCACCTATGGGGCGTGAGGAGGTGCTTGCGCTCATTCGGGATCGTCTCGCGGACATTCTCGAGATCGATCCCTCCGACATCGCGGAGGGAGCCTCATTCGCCGATGACCTCGACGCCGACTCGCTTGCCCTGATCGAGCTGGTGGAGGGCATCGAGGAGGAGTTGGCGGAGCGTGCGGTCGGCTTTCGCATCGAGGACGAGGATCTGGAAGACCTGCGCTCCGTCCGTGATGCCGTTGACTACGTCGTAGCGAAGCTGGGTTGACGGTTCAGGCCTCTCCGGCGGACACTGCGATGCTCATGGACCGGCTCGGTCATCGGTTCGATGATCTGGCGCTGCTTGAACTGGCCCTCACGCACCGCTCCTGGTGCGCCGAGCACTCGGGGTCGTCCTCCAACGAGCGGCTGGAGTTCCTTGGCGACGCTGTCCTGGACCTCGTGGTGACGCAGAGGCTCTACTCGCGGTTCGGCCACTGGTCCGAGGGCGACTTGGCCAAGGCCCGCGCCTCGCTGGTGAACTCTGCCACGCTGGCAGAGGTGGGCGGGTCGATCGGCCTGGGCGAACTGCTGCGCCTGGGTCGGGGGGAAATCTCATCGGGCGGTCGCCACAAGTCCTCGATCCTGGCCGACGCGGTCGAGGCGGTGATCGGAGCGGTGTATCTCGACGGCGGCATCGGCGCGGCCAACAAGGCGGTCGGTCGACTCCTGGGCTCACGCCTCGATGCGGCGGCCAGCGCTCCCGGCCACGCGG
This sequence comes from Candidatus Aldehydirespirator sp., assembly GCA_965220645.1. Classification (GTDB taxonomy): domain Bacteria; phylum Actinomycetota; class Acidimicrobiia; order Acidimicrobiales; family Aldehydirespiratoraceae; genus Aldehydirespirator. The sequence continues at coordinate 1,556,366 of OZ244836.1, forward strand.
ACTTCAAGACAAGGCTCCAGGAGTTGGCAGCCCGTCGCGGATTCTCCCCTCCCACCTACGACGTCACCACCAGCGGGCCCGCGCACGACATGTTGTTCCAGGCCGAGGTGCGGGCCGGCAATGCCAGCGGCGTAGGCAGGGGAAGCACCAAGAAGGACGCCGAACAGCAGGCGGCGGAGGTCGCCTACGCGGCTCTCACCCCAGAGGCCGAGCGGATAGGGAGCGGCTCATGAGGATTCTCGCGAACTGTCGAGCGAGGCCGTGGCCCGAGCGGCCCGTGAGCGCAGCGAACAAGAGCGGGCACCCAGAGGCCGAGCGGATAGGGAGCGGCTCATGAGGATTCTCGCGAACGGGAGCGGGCACCCCGAGACCGACCGCGCCGCCAGGGTCAAGTCATGAGCCCATCGCGCCCTGCCCGCAGTCTTGAGTTCGAGCTGCCCGAGGTCGAGACGATACGGCGCGACCTCGAACGGGAGATCGTCGGCCGCAAGATCAAGATGGCCGAGGCTTCGAGCATGAAGTGCCTGCGCCGCTACCACAACCGCAAGGCCTTCACCTCGCAGCTGGAGGGGGCCAAGATCACTGATGTGAGGCGGTTGGGCCTGCACTTGGTGGTCGAGCTCAGCACCGAATTGCTGCTGGTGCTGTCGCTCGGCTCAACGGGCTCGCCTCGCCGCAACGCCAACAAGCATCCGAGGGTCGCGGGCACCGAAGTGGTGATCTCGTTCACCCAGTACGGACAGCTGCGGTTCGTCGACTCCGAGGGCACCGGCCAGCTGTTCGTGGTGTCCGGCGAGGAGTTGTCCGACGCTCTGCCCGAGGTGGCCGACTACGGCCTCGACCCCGTCGCTACCCCCATCTCCTGGACCGCGATGGGCCGTCTGCTGCTGCAGAGGAACACGAAGCTCAAGACGCTGATAACCGACAGCACGTTCGTGGTCGGCATCGGTGACATCTACGCCGACGAGATCCTGTTCGAGGCGGGGCTGCGCTTCGACCGGATCGCCAACACTCTCTCCACCCAGGAGATCCGCCGCCTGCATCGGTCGCTGGTCGGCACAATGCACGACGCCATGAAGTACCGGGGAACGTCGGTGCCGGATCGACCCTTCGTGGATCCGTTCGGCCAGCCGGGCAGCTACGGGGGCCACCTCAAGGTCTGGGGTCGGCAAGGGGATCTGAGCGAGCGGTCCAGGACTCCGATCAAGCGGACCAAGTTCCGCGGCACCTGGACCTACTACTGCGACACCCAGGTATGAGCCCCTGACCTCGGGGGATGCCCGGATCCAACATCGGCTCCAACTAGCGTCGCGCGTGTGTATCTGAAGACGCTGACGTTGAAGGGCTTCAAGTCCTTCGCCGAACCGGCCTCGATCCGCTTGGAGCCGGGCGTCACGGTGGTCGTCGGCCCCAATGGCAGCGGCAAGTCGAACGTGGTCGATGCGGTGGCGTGGGTTCTGGGCGCCCAGGCGCCGAGCGCAGTGCGCTCCACGCGGATGGACGATGTGATCTTCGCGGGCACGGCCCACAAGCCTGCACTGGGCCGAGCCGAGGTCTCCCTCACGATCGACAATTCCGACGGCATGCTGCCGATGGCGGCCAGTGAGGTGCAGGTGACCCGCACCCTGTTCCGCAACGGCGAATCGACCTACGCGCTCAACGGCACCCCGTGCCGGCTGCTGGACATCGTCGAGTTGCTCTCCGACACCGGCGTGGGCCGCCAGCAGCACATGATCGTGTCGCAGAGCCAGATAGACGCCGTGCTCAACGCCCGTCCCACCGATCGCAGAGTGGTGGTGGAGGAGGCGGCCGGAATCCTCAAGTACCGCAAGCGGCGGGAGCGGGCCGAGCGCCGCCTGCTCGCCACCGACGGCGACCTGACCCGGATGAGCGACCTGTTGAGGGAGGTGCGACGGCGGCTGCGACCCTTGCAGAAGCAGGCCGAGGCAGCCCGGCGGCACGCCGATCTGCTGTCCGAGTTGGAGGCGTTGCGGGTGTACCTGGCCGGCCGCGAGATTGCCGACCTGCGGGAGCGGCTGCGCTCCCGCAAGGATGAGGGCGAGGCGCGAGCAGCCGAACAGGCCGATCTGCGGGCCGAGCTCGACGATCTGAGTGCCCGCGTTGCCGCCCACGAGCAGCGGCTGGCCCGGCACGGCATGGACGACCACTCGGAACGCCTGGCCCGCCTCGAGGGGCTGCGGGCCAGGGCGGCCGGCCTGGCCGCGGTCGCATTCGAACGCCAGCGGGGCATCGAACACCAGAGGGCCGCCCTAGCCGATCACGACCTGGCCGCTGGACTGCGGGCCGAACTCGAGCGCTGCCGCAGCGAGCTCTCCGCGGTCGTGTTGGAAGCCGCCGCGGCTGATTCGGATCGCATCCGTCTCAAGAAATCGCAGCAACGCTTGGAAGCAGACCGGGCCGCGTTCGGGGCCCAAGGGGGCGACGCCGGGGGGTTCAACGTTGATGTGGCGAGCGAAGCTGCCGAGGCCAGGGGCGAGCGATCAGCCCTGCAGTCGACGATCGGACTCAACCAGTCCGAACGGCATCGCCTCGCCCAGCAGTTGGAAGAGGCCGAGCGCCGTCTACAGGACTTGACGAGCCGGATTGATCTCCACCGCGGCGAGCTGGTCCGATGCAACGACGAGATCGCCACCCTTCGTGCCGGGCTCGCGGCAGCTGAAGCCGCTCAGGCCGATGCCGCCGGCGAACTGGAGGGTGCGTTCGGAGCCCGTTCGGTGGCCGAGGGTGACTTGCGGCACTGGACCGCGAGGAGCGAGGCGCTCTCGATGGCCCTCGAAGAGTACGCCAGGCCGATGCCTCTTGATGTGCAGGCGGCCGCCGATGGCGTTCTGGGGCTGCTGGGCGACCTTGTGGAGGTGGCCCCGGGCCTTGAAGCCGCCTTCTCGGCCGCGGCGGGCGACGCGATCGGCGCGGTGGTCGTAAGGCATGCGGCTGCGGCCCGCCGCTTGCTCGACAGCGTCGAGGCCAGTGACGCCGGCGCAGCTGTGATCGCGCTGGAGGGCAACGGATCTAACGGCGCGGCTGCGGTGTCGTTGGACCGGCTCGGACTGGAGCCGCTGCGGGGCCGGGTCCGCGCTGCCGATCCCGAAGTGAACCGGCTGCTGGACGTGTTGCTCGGATCCACGGTCCTTGTGGAGGGTGATTGGCGTTCCGCGGCCGATGTCTGGATGCAGCACCCGGATGTCGTCGTGGTCACGTCAGCCGGTGACCGCCTGAGCGGGAGAGGCTGGCGGCTAGGGGTGCACAGCGCGGCCGGGCTCCGACCCGCGCGAGCCGAGGCGGATCAGCGGATCGAGGCCGCGCGGACGGCCTGTGACCGTGCGGAGGCCGCCTGCGAGTTGGCCCAGAGCCGCCTGGACGCGAGCCGTGAACAGGTCGACGGGTTCGGTCGTCGATTGGCGGCGGTCGAAGTCGCGGCGTCGTCCACGACCGACGCCATCAACCGCGCCGAGTCTGATCGGCGCGATCTCGACACCACAGCCGGCGCCCTGCGCGACCACCTGATGGAGACATCCCGCCGCCTGGACGAGGCCGTCACCCGAAGCACAGAGATCGAGGCCCGCCTGCCCGGGTTGGAGGCAGCCGAGGCGCAGGCGCAGGAGCGCAACCGTCAGGCGGCTGAGGCCCGCGCCGAGCTCGACCGGCGCGCATCGGATCTTGCGTCGAGGACCGCGGAGCAGAGCGCAACCGACGCCGGGCTGGAACAGCGCCAGCAGATGCTGCAATCCCGCGTCACAGAATTGGAGGAGCGTCTGGCTCGCCACCACGCCACGCGGGCCGGGGCCGAGGACCGTCTGGCCGCGCTGGGGCGCGAAGCGACGGTGCTCGACACGCTCCGGCGAGCGGTGGAGGAGCGGACGGGAATCCTGAACGCGGGCCTTGCCGAGATCCGAGAAGTTCGCCGCAGGCACTCCGAGGTGGTCCGGACCGTGGCCGCGAACCTGGACGTCCTGCGGCGCCGGCATGCCGATGCTGAGAGTCGCTACGAGACCCTGCGCCGGGCTGAGAGCCAGCATGACATCGAGGAGGCCGAGCTTCGCACCCTGCTGCAGGGCGCGGTCGAGCGCCTGCGCGACACCTACGGCCTGTCCCCGTCGGAGGCCGCGGAGGCACAGCTTCCGGAATTGCCCGACGGGCTTGATCCGGGGCAGCGGGTGGATCAGCTGGCCACGGAGTTGGAGATCATGGGACCGGTCAATCCCCTGGCTCTGGCCGAGTACGACGAGCTCTACGAGCGCCACGAGTTGCTGAGCGGCCAACTGGACGACATCCGGGCGGCCCGCCGGGACCTCAATCGGGTGATCCGCTCGATCGACGGAGAGATCAAGACCGTGTTCAGCTCAGCCTTCGTCGATGTGGCCGCCAACTTCGAAGTGCTGTTCGAGGCGCTGTTCCCGGGCGGTGAGGGCCGCCTCAGCCTGACCGACCCCGACGACCTGCTCGACACCGGTATCGAGATCTCGGCCAAGCCGTCGGGCAAGAACGTGAAGAGGCTGTCGCTGCTCTCGGGCGGTGAGCGGACGCTGGCCGCACTGGCCTTCCTCTTCGCAGTGTTCCGCAGCCGGCCCTCGCCCTTCTATGTGATGGACGAGGTGGAGGCCGCCCTCGACGATGTGAACCTGCACCGCTTCCTAACGCTCATAGACGAGTTCCGATGCGACGCGCAGCTTGTGATCGTCACCCACCAGAAGCGGACCATGGAGGCCGCCGACTGCTTGCAGGGGGTCTCGATGAAACCCGGCGGCTCGTCGATGGTGGTGTCCGAACGAGTCTCCGACGCCGCCTGACGCCGAGCGGGCCGTTCGTCGCCGCTCACGGTTCTCTCACGTGCTCGGCCTAGCTTCTAGGTGAAATGCAGGATCCTGACGCCGCCAGCCGGACCGCAGTGGTCCGGCCGCCGGAAGCCGCCATCGCGGCCGCTGAGCCAGCCCCCGCGGCCCGACGGCCCGTCTGGCGGCTCGCCGCGGTACTGGTGCTTGCGTGCGCTGTCCTCCTCGCCGGAACGGCTGTCGGGTTGCTTGTCTCCGATGATCAGCAAGGTCCATCGATCAGGCTGGCCTCACCTGATGAGGTCGCGGCGGTCACCGGCTCGGAGGAGCCCGAGGCCGGCGCGCAGCTGGCGGGCGAGGACCCCGCCCTCGAACAACTCGCGGCCGACGGCCCCCAGAGCGACGAACTCCCGGCACCGGGTTCCGGAGCGATCCAGAACGGGCCGGCTGCCGCTTCTGATGAGCAGATCCCGGACGCAACTGACCAGCGGCATCCCGCGCCGGCGGTCTCTGAGGAGCCGGTTGTGGCCGTAGCGGAGGCGGTCGGACCGTCGGTGGTGCTGGTCGAATTTGAGTCGCTGCTCGGATTCGGCTTGGGCTCGGGCATCGTGTGGGACGCCGACGACGGGTACATCGTCACCAACCAGCATGTCGTGGAGGGCACCGATGAGGTGTTTGTCACTCTGTCGGATGGCACGCGCCTGGTCGGCAGGGTCGTCGGTGGATCAGCGGGCCACGATGTGGCTGTAGTCCGGGTCGATCCGGAGGGCGCGGATCTGGTGGCCGCCGTGCTGGCGCCGGTCTCGTCGGTGCGGGTGGGACAGCTGGCGGTGGCTATCGGCAGCCCGCTCGGCCTGGCGGGCACGGTCACCGCCGGGATTGTCAGCGCGGTGAGGATCCAGATCCAGGGAGGCGCAGACCCCAACTCGCCCGTGCCGATCGAGATGATCCAGACCGACGCAGCCATCAACCGCGGCAACTCCGGCGGCGCCCTGGCCGATGGACAGGGCCGGGTCATCGGAATGAACACGCTGATCCAAACCACCTCGGGGGCCAACATCGGCTTGGGCTTCGCAGTGCCCAGTGACACCGTGGATCTGATCGCCACCCGCATCGTGAACGGGGAATCGCTCGAGCTTGGATACCTCGGCATCAGCGGAAGGGCCGCCGAGGGTGAGGACTTGGGGGTTCTCGTGGCCGAGATCCTGCCCGGATCCCCGGCCGCGGCGGCAGGCCTGCTGGCCGGCGACGTGATCGTCAGCCTCGACTCAGAGCCCATGTACGACATCGCGGAGCTCTCGGCCGCCATCAAGCTGCGCAGGCCCGGTGAGACGGTCGAAATGACGATCAGGCGGGGCGGCGATCTCTACGTCGTCACGGCCGTACTGGAAGCGCTCGGATGACGGAACTCATCGTTGTAGCCGTAGTCGCCCTCGCGGTCGTTGTGCTGGCCGCGGTCATCGTGGCGCGCAGACGCCGCGGGTTGCCGGCCGCTGCACCCGCCGACGATGCCACCGCGGAGACCGCGGATCGGGTGGTCGGCCGGTTGGCCGACCGGGCTGCCGGAGCCACCGACGGGCCTGCCCCGTCGTTGCGTGACCGCCTGTCGAAGGCGCGCAACGCGCTCACCGGATCGCTGACCTCCGCTCTGGAGCGAGCTTCGACCAGCGCGGAAGCGTGGACCGAGGTCACCGAGGCTCTGATCAGGGCCGATGTCGGGCTGGCGACCAGTTCCGAGATCGTAGAGGCGGCCAGGGCGCGGGTCGAAGCGGATGGACAGAATGCCCAGGAGGCGAAGTCGGCGCTGCAGGCCGAGCTGCGGGAGAGACTTGGAGGCTTCGACCGGTCTCTGGCTCGCCGCGGCGACGGAGAGCACCCGTCTGTGTGGTTGTTCGTCGGCGTCAACGGCACGGGGAAGACCACCACCATCGGCAAGCTGGCCAAGCGTGAAGCCGACCGCGGCGCCCGGGTGGTGCTGGCCGCGGGCGACACCTTCCGGGCGGCAGCCTCCGACCAGTTGGCCATGTGGGCGGAGCGTTCCTCGGCGCACATCGTGCGGGGTTCCGCCGGTGCCGATCCGGCGTCGGTGGTGTACGACGCGGTCGAGTCGGCCGCGGCCCGGGGGGCGGATCTGGTCCTGGCCGACACGGCCGGAAGGTTCCACACCGAACAGAACCTCATGGCCGAACTGCAGAAGGTGCGAAGGGTGGCCGACAAGGGATCGGGGGTAGTCACCGAGACCCTCCTGGTGCTCGATGCCACGACCGGCCAGAACGGCCTGGCCCAGGCCCGGCAGTTCACCGAGGCCGTGGACGTCACCGGAGTGGTGCTCACCAAGCTCGACGGCTCCGCCAAGGGCGGGATCGTGGTCGCGGTGCAGGCCGAGCTCGGAGTGCCGGTGAAGCTCGTCGGGGTCGGTGAGGGAATCGCCGACCTGGTGCCCTTCGACACCTCCGAATTCGTGGAAGCCCTCTTCGCCTGATCCGGGTCCGCGCCCCGTCCCGGTTCGCCTGAGCCGCGTCTTGATGTAGAGGCCTGCCGGGTATTGTGGCTCGGTCATGTTCGACACTCTGACGAACCGCTTCGAGGCCGTCTTCTCCAAGCTTCGCGGCAAGGGGAGGCTGTCCGCCTCCGATGTCGACGCGGCCTTGCAACAGATCCGGGTCGCTCTGCTCGAGGCCGATGTCAATCTGGACGTGGTCACGAGCCTTACGGAGCGCATCCGCGAGCGAGCCGCCGGTGAGGAGCTGTCGCGGGCTCTCAACCCCGCCCAGCAGGTGGTCAAGATCGTGCTCTCGGAGCTCACCACCAGCCTCGGGGGTGAGCGGCTGGCCCTCAACTACCCGTCGAAGCCGCCCACCGTAGTGCTGCTGGCCGGTCTCCAGGGATCAGGCAAGACCACCAACGCGGCCAAGCTGGCTCAGTGGTTCCTTCGCCAGGGCCGCAGCCCGTTGCTGGTCGGTGCCGACCTGCAGCGGCCCGCCGCCGTCGAGCAGCTGCGCACGCTGGGCGAACGAGCCGGCGTGCCGGTGTTCAGCCACCCTCGCAGCCCGGTCAAGGCCGCTTCGGCCTCGCTGGCTGAGGCAGCCCGCACGGGGCGTGACGTGGTGATCGTCGACACCGCGGGGCGCCTGGCCATCGACGCCGAGATGATGGACCAGGTGCGCCGCATCTCCAAGGCGGTTCGGCCCCACTACACGTTCCTGGTGGTCGATTCCACGGTCGGCCAGGACGCCGTGAACTCGGCCAGGACCTTCCACGAGACGCTGGCCCTCGACGGCGTGATCCTCACCAAGCTCGACGGCGACGCCCGGGGCGGCGCCGCGCTGTCGGTGAAGGAGGTGGTGGGGCGGCCCATCGCCTTTGCCTCCATCGGCGAGAAGCTGGAGGACTTCGAGCCGTTCCATCCCGACCGTCTCGCCAGCCGCATCCTGGGGATGGGCGATGTGGAGACGCTGATCGACAAGGCCGAGGTCGCCTTCGAGGCCGAGGAGGCGGAAGAGACAGCGTCCAGGCTGCTCGAGGGAACCTTCACGTTCGACGACTTCCTGGCCACCATGCAGCAGGTTCTTGGTATGGGCAACCTGCGGAGCATTCTCGGCATGATGCCGGGGGTGCCGCGGGAGATGCGCGACGCCGACATCGACGAGAGCCGCATCGGGCGCATCACCGGCATGATCCACTCGATGACACCCGCGGAACGGGCCGAGCCCGACATCATCGACGCCGCCCGGCGCCAGCGCATCGCAGCCGGTTCGGGCTGCCGTCCCGCCGAGGTGAAGGCGCTGGTCGATCAGTTCAAGCAGATGCGGTCGATGATGAAGGGTCTAGGAGGTCTCGGCAGCAAGCGGCCCACGGCCGCGGCGAGAGCCAGGTCGTCCAAACAGGCGGGGAGGTCGAAGGGAAAGTCGTCGGCTTCCAAGCGGCGCGGCACCGGCGGCCGCACCACGCCCAAGGGGCCTGTGCCCGTTTCCAAGGCGCCTCTCACCCTTCCAGGGTTGGAAAAGGGTGACTGGCCCGGGTTCAATTGACCATTCGTACAGACGACTAGCAGATCAGAGGACTCACATTGGCCGTCAAGTTGCGCCTCATGCGGATGGGGAAGAAGAAGCAGCCCACCTACCGCGTCGTGGCGGCAGATTCCCGCGCGCCCCGCAACGGGCGCTTCATCGAGATCATCGGAATATACGAGCCGCGCCAGGACCCCTCGGTGGTGCGGATCGACAACGAGCGGGCTCTGCACTGGCTGCGCCACGGTGCCCAGCCCACCGAGAGGGTGGAGAAGCTCCTGAGGATCAGCGGTGCCTGGGAGAGCTTCCGGGGACCGGATTCAGGCGAGGCCAAGGCCGCCGCCACCGACGCCGGGGATGCAGGCTCGTGAGCGATCTGGCTCCCACGGCTCAGGCGATGTGCCGCTTCGTGGTCACGAGCATCGTCGATGACGCCGATGCGGTACAGGTCACCGCGAGCGCGGCCGGAAGCGACGCGGTGCGCCTGGATGTCCGTGTCGCGCAGGGCGAGATGGGCCGGGTGATCGGCAAGCGGGGCCGGGTGGCGCACGCCATCCGTACCGTCGTGCGCGCCGCCGGGTCTCGCGACGATGTGGACATCGAGGTCGAGTTCGTCGACTAACCCCTCGGACTCCTCGGGGGCGTCCTCAACGCCTCTGCTTGAGATAGGCCGCGTCGGCCGACCCCACGGCACCGGCGGTGAGGTCACCGTCATGCTGGTGTCGAACCGGCCCGAGCGCCTCGCGCCGGGATCGGAACTGCAGACCGATCTGGGAACCCTTCAGGTGGTGGCGGCCCGACCCCACAACAAGCGGCATCTGGTGACGTTCGCCGGCATCGACGATCGCAGGGAGGCAGAGGCCTTGCGGGGCCTGGTCCTGCGAGCCGAACCGATGGTGGATCCCGACGAGATGTGGGTCCATGAGCTGATCGGCGCTCGCGTGGTCGACCAATCCGGCACGGACCGGGGCCCGGTGGCCTCTGTTGTGGCGAATCCGGCCGGGGACCTGCTCGAACTCGCCGACGGCACGCTCGTGCCGCTGCGCTTCATCGTCGATTCGGTGCCCACACAGCAGATCCAGGTGGACGTTCCCGACGGACTGTTCGATCCCTCCTAGCGCCATGAGTTTCCGCATCGACATCTTCACGATCTTCCCGGACTTGGTGGAGACCATGGCCTCGGCCTCCGTCCTCGGGCGCGCCCGCACTGCCGGCACGCTCGAGGTGAGGGTCCACGACCTCAGGACGGCCGCCACCGACCGCCATCGGAGCACCGATGACGCTCCATTCGGCGGGGGAGCGGGAATGGTGATGATGCCTCAGCCGCTGTTCGACGCGGTGGAGGCGGTCGAGCCGCCCCGGCCGCTGTTCTACCTGTCGCCCGCAGGCCGTCGCTTCGATCAGGCCATGGCCGGCGAACTGGCCTCCGGGTCCGGGTTCTCGATGCTCTGCGGCCGGTACGAGGGCGTCGACGAGCGAGTGTGCGAGCACCTGGTCGACGGCGAGCTCTCGGTCGGCGACGTGGTGCTGGCCGGCGGGGAGGCGGCCGCCCTGGTGGTGCTGGAGGCCGTCGGGCGCTGCGTGCCCGGAGTGCTGACCAACGAGGCCTCCACGCTCGAGGAGTCATTCCGCGACGGGCTGCTGGAGTACCCGCAGTACACCCGGCCGGCTGACTACCGGGGATGGTCAGTACCCGAGGTGCTGCTATCGGGCGATCACGGACGGGTGGCTCGCTGGCGTCGGGCCCAGTCTCTGGCTCGCACCATCGAGCGCCGCCCCGACCTGATCGAGGCCCGCGGCGGCCTGAGCGACGAGGAGCGAAGGCTGCTCGAAGATCACGGTCTCGACGCAGTCACTGGCGAGATCCAGTCCTCGTAGCCCTCAGGGGCCACTCTGCGGCCAGAGGTGAGGCACAGTCCTCCGCGGTGATTCGGTCTCGACGCCGGTGGAGGCGGGGAGCGGTCCTCGTAGACTCGCTCGGCCCGGTCTAGGTGGCCGATGTGAGCGGAGACAACCATGAATCCCACAGATCTTGTCGACGCACAGAGCCTTCGCGACGACATCCCGGAGTTCCAGCCGGGCGACACCGTTCACGTGCATGTTCGGGTCGTTGAGGGCAACCGGGCCCGCACGCAGCTGTTCGAGGGGGTCGTGATCCGGCGCCAGGGCAGCGGAGTGCGCGAGACCTTCACCGTGCGCAAGGTGAGCTTCGGTGTGGGCGTGGAGCGGACGTTCCCCGTGCACACCCCGTTGATTGATCGCATCGAGCGCGTGACGCAGGGCGATGTGCGCCGAGCGAAGCTGTACTACCTGCGCGACCGCGTCGGCAAAGCAGCCAAGGTCAAGGAAAAGCGCTATCGCTGACCCCCAGTCCGGTGCCGCGCATCGGCGTGGCCGATCCCCGGATCTATCAAAGCAAGCCCGCGGCGCTTGGGGTGAGCGCAGGGTTGCCCGCTGGTACCTCGAAGCCGGCTACGAGATCCTGGACCAGAACTGGCGGGTGCGCTCGGGCGAGTTGGATCTGGTCCTGTTCCGGGATGGCGAGATCGTGTTCTGCGAGGTGAAGGCCCGCCGCTCCGAACGCTTCGGCGCGGCCGCGGAGGCGGTCGACCGTCGCAAACAGATCCGCATCCGGTCGCTGGCGGCTCAGTGGCTGCAGGCCAGCGGGCGCCGGGGCCGGGTCCGCTTCGACGTGGCCACCGTCACCGGCGTCGAAGTCAACGTGATCGAGGGCGCTTTCTAACGCTTGTCCGCTTGTATCGTCTTCTCGCGGCATGCCATCTGCCCAAAGGCCGAGCCGGGTGGCGGGTTCGGTAACGCGAGCGACTTCTAGCGCTTGGTGCGCCTGTCCCAGCATCCCCGGTGCCAGTGTCGCCGTAGATCGGGCGCCTCGACGGGCACCACGACGTAATGGCCCGTTCCGGTCGGAACGGTCCGGTTGCAGTTGGGGCAGATGTAGTCCTTGGTGGCCAGGTAGGACTGGATGAAGCGGACCTCCACCTCGCCGAGACGCTCCGGATCGTCCACGAGCCCCTACCCCAGCAGCGCCCAGACCACCAGGGCGATGGCCACGAGCAGTCCCGCGGCCACAAAGATGACGTCGGAGGGCCGGCGCCGGTGGGGACGGGTGGGGTTGAAACCCATGGCGCAAGTATCGTGCAGCGGCGGTCAGCCCGCACCTCAACGTGCTACGCCCCGCTGCCGCCGACTCCCGTACCTCATCGCTTCATGCTCCGCCGCCGACTCCCGCACCGCCTGCTGCTGGCGGCCCTGATCACCGCGATCGCGGCGGCCGGCGCCTGCGCGGCCGATGACGTGCCGGAGGTTCCCGTCGGGCCGGACGGCTTCCCGGACCGTGAGCTCGTGGCGGGGCGGCAGGTCTACATCGACCGCTGCGCCAACTGCCACGGAAACGACGGAGGCGGGGGACGGGGCACGAAGCTCTCGGACGGGCGGATGATCACGCAATATCCCGTCGTTGACGACCAAGTCGAGATCGTCGTCGACGGGGTGCGGTCGATGCCCGCATTCGCTGAAGTGCTCGACCCCGGAGAGATAGCGGCAGTAGTCAGATATACACGAGAAGTGCTATAGTCGTTCGCTGCACCCACATGCACGGCTAGCCGCCGGCCGAGTTGACGACGGCCTCCACTCCTCAGACCACGGAGGCCGCAATGCTCGCTACCGTCCGCTCCGCCACCCTCGTCGGCGTCTGGGGCCATCCCGTCTCAGTTGAAGTCCATGTCGCCGACGGGCTGCCCGGGTTCACCGTCGTGGGCCTGCCCGACGCCTCCTGCCGGGAGGCCCGAGACCGGGTCCGGGCCGCCATCGTGTCCAGCAAGCTGAAGTGGCCGCCGAAGCGCATTACGGTCAACCTGGCCCCCAGCGACATACCCAAGTCGGGGGCCGGTCTGGACCTGGCCGTGGCCGTCGGCGTGCTCGTCGCCGACGAGCAGCTCGAGTCGGCGTCGATCGCCGATGTCGGCGTGCTCGGGCAGCTGGGTCTCGACGGCTCGGTGCGACCGGTCCCCGGGGCGCTGCCCCTGGTCGACGCCATCGGCGACTCCCCGGTAGTGGTGGCGGCCCGGGACGGCGCAGTAGCAGAGCTGGTGGCTCGTGAGCGGGTTCGGCCGGTCAACAGTCTCAGGGAGACATTCGACGCGCTGGCCGGGAGTGCACCGTGGCCCGAACCGCCCACGATCCGACCTCCGAGGCGTGTCGAACCCGAGCCCGACCTCTCCGACATCGCGGGCCAGCCGCTGGCCCGATGGGCGCTGGAGGTAGCCGCAGCCGGCGGGCACCACCTGCTGCTGGTCGGGCCCCCCGGCGCGGGCAAGACCATGCTGGCCCGCCGCCTCGTGGGCGTGTTGCCGGACCTGTCGACCGAGCAGGCCCTGGAGGTCACCCGGGTCCATTCAGCGGCCGGTCTGGCGTTGCCCGACGGGTTGGTGTCCCGCCCTCCCTTCAGGGCGCCCCACCACTCGTCGTCGATGGCCGCGCTGGTGGGGGGAGGCAGTGCCAGGGCCAGACCCGGGGAGGTGAGCGCGGCCACCGGTGGCGTCCTGTTCCTCGACGAGCTCGGTGAGTTCGCGCCGTCGGTGCTCGATGCCCTGCGCCAACCGCTGGAGGAGGGCATGATCCGGGTGGCCCGCTCACATGGGATGGTCGAGCATCCGGCCCGCTTCCTGCTGGTTGCCGCCATGAATCCCTGCCCTTGCGGCGCGGGCGGCACCATCGGGTGCCGGTGCGCTCCCGGAGCGCTGGCCCGCTACCAGCGCCGGCTGTCGGGACCCTTCGTGGACCGGCTCGATCTGGTCGTCCGGGTCGACCGCCCGGATCCTGCCGACCTGCTCGACACCGGACCGGGCGCTCCCAGCGCCGAGGTCGCCGGCAGGGTGGCCGCGGTCCGCGCGCGGGCCCGCGAACGAGGCGTGAGCAGCAACGGCGAGTTGGCAGGAGAAGGCCTCGAGTTGCACGCCCCCTTGGACCGCGCCGCCACCGAAGTATTGCGGGCTGCCCTGACCGAGGGCCGTCTCAGCGCCAGGGGCCTGCGCCGGGTCCGAACCGTGGCCCGCACCATCCGAGACCTTGACGATGGCGGTCACGAACTGCGAGCGATCGACGTGCTCACGGCCCTCTCACTGAGGATGCGGCTCGACGGCGCGGGAGGCCTGGTCCATGGATGAACATCACCCGGCTTCGACCGACCGGGGAGTCCACGGCCGCCGAGGCGACCACTGCGACGGCGGATCTCCCCATGAGTCACCTCCGGCTTCGACCGACCGGGGAGTCCACGCCGCCGCGCTGGCGTCTCTGCCCCGGGCGACGCCTCGGAGGCTCGACCGGCTGCTGCGCAGGCGGAATCCGGCCAGGGTCTGGGAGAGAGTGGAGCGGGGCGAGATGCCCAAATGGGTGGCTGGCGACGATCTTCACGACCTCTGGCGGGACCATGCCCGCGGCACCGACCTCGACGGGCTGGGAAGCCGCCTCGAGTCGCTGGACGCCTGGGTGACGACGCCGGCGAGCGCTCATCATCCGTTGACGATCACGTACGACATCGACCCGGCGCCGGTCCTGTTCCGCCGGGGCCGCGTGCCCGACCCGACCGCGCCGGCAGTGGCCATCGTGGGCACGCGGCGCTGCACGCCCACTGGACGCTCGGTGGCGATGGAGTTGGGTTCGGGCCTGGCCGCGGCCGGTGTGACGGTGGTGTCGGGCCTTGCGCTGGGGATCGACGGGGCCGCCCACCGGGGAGCGTTGGCTGCGGACGCAGCGCCGGTGGTGGGGGTGGTGGGCAGCGGCCTCGACGTGGTCTACCCGAGGGGAAACCGCGACCTGTGGGAAGCGGTGAGCGCGGCCGGGACCCTGATGGGCGAGGCGCCTCTGGGCGCCGAGCCGGAGGGTTGGCGCTTCCCGGCCCGCAACCGGCTGCTGGCGGCGCTGGCCAACGTGGTGGTGGTGGTCGAGTCCAAGCGGGCGGGCGGCTCCATGCACACGGTGGAGGAGGCCATTCGGCGCGAGGTCACGGTCATGGCCGTGCCCGGCTCGGTTCGCAACCCGGCCGCGGCGGGCACCAACCTGCTGCTGAGCGAGGGCTGCCCGCCAGCCTGCTGCACCGACGATGTGCTGGTCGCGCTAGGTCTGGCCACCGCCGGTGCGACATCGGGTGCTGCAGGGCCCGGCAGCACCGTAGACGGGCCTTCGGCGGGCAGCGGTATCGACATCAGCGGCCTTGACCAGCTCGAGAAGAGGCTGCTTGAACTGCTGGACGACGGCCCGGTGAGCCTCGACGTGCTGGTGCTGCGGGCCGCCGCGCCCGTGCCGGAGGTGCTGGTGGCCGCCGAGGGCCTTGAGCGCCTCGGTCTGCTTGCTCGCGACGGCGCCCTTGTGCTGCGGGCCTGAGGTCAGCAGGGTGCCCGAGCCGCCGGACCGCCGCCACCCGATGGTGCTAACATACACCTCGCATGCGCTGGATGTCATGGAGAGGCGGGGGATTCATCTGGAATGGGTGGAGCGCACGGTGGCTGCGCCCGCGCAAAGGACGCGAGACCCCTACGATGGAGCCGTGGAGCGGTTCTTCTCTCGGGTCCCCGAGTACGGCGGCAGAGTGCTGCGCGTCGCGGTGAACACCGAGTCGGATCCCTGGCGTGTTGTGAGTACGTTCTTCGATCGCTCGATGCGAGGTGGGCCATGAAGCTACGAGTTGACAGCCAGGCCGACGCCCTGTGCCTCCGCCTCGACGACTCTGCCATCGTCGAGTCCGTCGAGGTCGCCCCCGGAGTCGTGCTGGACTACAACCAGGCCGAGCAAGTAGTCGGCGTGGAGATGCTCCGCCTGTCCACCCGATCACCGGGCCTCGACGTCTCGGACCTGAAGTTTGAGGCTGTTACGGGGCCCACCGCCGAGACGCCGCCGCCTGCCGGCTAGATCGACTGGAATGCTCGAAGGGCCTACCCCGAACCGACCGATTGGTGTGGATAACTAGACTCACACTGTGGACGACTGGGGCTTGAGCGCATGGCTCGACTCGCTGCGCGGTGTGGCCGACTCCACCCGGGCCGTGTATGCCCGGGACGCGGCCGCAGCCGTGGAGTGGCTGGAGACGGCCGGGTCGTCCGGTCCCGCCACGGTGGACCGCCGCGCCCTGAGGCGCTACCTGGCCCACCTGGGCGCCAACCGCTACGCAGCCCGCACCATCACTCGCAAGGTCTCTGTGCTGCGCCGCTACTTCGACTGGGCCCGCCGCACGGGCCGGATAGCGGTCGACCCGACGCTCGGGCTGGCCGCGCCGAGGGGGCCGTCGAGGCTGCCCCAGGTGCTCAAGGACGACCACATCCGCACACTCATAGAGAAGCCGGCCAGAGCTGGCGACGATGATGCCCGCGACGCCCGTGATCTGGCCATCGTCGAGCTGCTGTACGGAAGCGGCTTGCGGGTGAGCGAGCTGTGCGGCCTGCGCTATGAGGACTTGGACCTGGTCCAAGCCGAGGTTCGAGTGTGGGGCAAGGGCTCCAAGCAGCGTCTGGTTCCGCTCAGCGATCCGGCCGTGGCCGCGCTGCGCTCCTGGCTACAGGATCATCGCGCCTCGTTCGTCACCGTCGACACCCCTGCCGCCGCGATCTTCCTCAACCAGCGGGGCCGGGCCATGACGCCGCGCGATGTGCGCCGGGTGATCGACCGCCGCAGCGTGGTGCCAACCCATCCGCACGCCCTGCGCCACACGTTCGCCACCCACCTGCTCGACGGCGGCGCCGACCTGCGGGCCGTGCAGGAACTGCTGGGCCACGCCGATATCGCCACCACCCAGATCTACACCCACGTCAGCCGCGAGCGCCTGCGCGAAGTCCATCGCAGCAGCCACCCGCGCGCCTGACCGCGGGCCTGGCGCCGCTCAGACAGTGAGATCTAGGAGGGGATGGGCCTGTACTCGTCCAGCGGGTAGATGCAGGTCCCTCCCTCGACGCCCGGGATGGGCAGCGGGTAAGGCTTGGTGCAGGGGAACTCCCAGACGAGGTTGTGGAGCACGTCCGGGGCCTGGGTCTTGCCCGGAGCTATCGAACCGGGGATCATCTCGTTGGCGTCCACCGGTCCAAGATTGGCCAGCGTCTCATAGATGTCGGCTCGGGTGGGGTTGTCGCCCGCGTCGTAGATCGCTCGCAGCGCGATGCGCAGGACCTCGCAGACCGTGACGGTCATGCCGTAGCGGGAGTTGCCGTCGTGACGGTCCTCCGACTCGTGGTTGGCACCTGATCCGCTGTTGGCGCCGTAGGTGTCGTTGCACATCTCGTTGAACGCTCTCGGCTCGTAGTCCTCGAGCCGGTAGGCGCCGACGTCGCGGGAGTCCATGATGCGGGCCCCGTGGTAAAGGGCCCCGGCGGCCTCCCCGCCGAACGCCACGACCTTGGATGACACGATCTCGGCGGCCTGCGAGTTGAAGTCGGAGGCATAGAACTGCACGTCGCCGGGCTCGAATCCCTGGTTGAGCATCTCGTTCAGGAATTGGGGCGCGGTGATCACGTTGAGCACGTTGAAGATCACGTCGACGCCCTCGCTGCGCATGCGGCCGACGGACTCGACCATTCCACCCACACAAGCGATCGACCCAAAGCATTCGAGCTTGTCGAACACGGCCACATTGACGCCGTGGTCGCGCAGGATGTTCACGAGGCCGGCCTCGACCGCCTCGTACTGGCCCGGGGTGTCGGGAGCGGCGATGCCGACGGTCTTGCCTTCGAGTTCGCCCCGCTGGATCAGGTCCAGGGCCTGCCAGCTGAGCGTTTGTTCCGAGGTGGCCGTCGTAGTGATCAGCCGGTCGCCGCTGCGCCCGATGAATTCCTCTGTCTGGGGTTGCACGGTGATGAAGGCGGTCTCGTTCTCCTCGACGATGCATAGGGTGGCCGATCCCTGGAAGCCACTGGAGTTGAGCAGGATGACGCCGTCCTCGTCCTCGATGGCCTCGATGCAGGCTGCGTTGCGGACCTCGTCCAACTGGTCGCCGAGCACGTCGACATGGATGGTGTGCAGGTCGATCATGCGGCCCCGAACGCCGCCGCACTGCTCATTGACGTAGGCCACGAAGGTCTCGAACATCTCGGCCGGATCGCCCACATCGGTGCCGAAGCCGATCTGCACAAAGTCCTCCAGCTTCGAGCGGATGTGCACGAGCGAGATCGAGTCGGCCCCGATGCCCTTGTCGGTGGCCACCCGATCGGGGGCAGGATCGTGGGCCGTGCAGTAGGTGTCGACCTGCATGAACGGGTGGTCGCCGCGGTCCATGGTGGCCTGGAACTCGTCGAAGACGCCGTCGCGGGGATCGTCGAAGATGTTCGGCGGCGGACCCTCGGGCTCTTCGTCGGGCTCGGTGGCCGCGGTCTCGGTGTCCGTGTCGGGCTCTTCGTCGGGCTCGGCCGCGGCCGCTTCTGTCGTGGTTGTCTCGGGCTCGGCTTCGGGCTCCGTCGTGGTTGCCTCAGCTTCGGGGGCTTCGCCGGAGTCGTCAGGTTCCGCGGTGTCCGGCTCGGTATCGGGTGCCTGAGTCGTGGGCGCGGCCGCGCCATCGTCGTCGGAGTCCGTCACTTCGAGCGTCACTTCGCCCCCGCAGGCCGCGGCTACGAGTGCCATACAAACCGCAAGGACCAGCGCGAAGCGCAGTCGTGCATTCATCTAATTCTCCGTCCTCTCTTGGTGCACCCCGATGGGGTCAACAGACCAGTTTCCTCCACTTGTATACCAGGCACAAGTCGATTGCGAACGCGTCGCTCTCGCCCGAGCCGATGGCCGTCGATGCGGCGGGAGCGCTGGTTACCGCGGAGCCGGGCGGTAGTCGTCTACCGGGACGATGCAGATGTTCTCTGCTCCGAACGGATTGGGCCGTGTGCACGGATACTCGAAGCGCAGAGTGTGGATGGCGTCGGGAGCCTGCGTCTTGCCCGGCTGTATCGAGAACGGCAGCATCTCGTTGGAGTCGATCGGTCCCAGATTGGCCAGGGTCGCACTTAGGTCGGCCCGCGTGGGGTTCTCGCCTGCGTCGTAGATCGCTCGAAGCGCGGTGCGCATGATGTTGCAAACCGTGGACACCATCCCGTAGGCCGACGACCCGGTCGACCTCTCCGCGGCTTCGGCGGTGGCGCCCGATCTGCTGTTGGCACCGTAAGTCTCGGCGCACAGCTCGTTGAATGGCCGCGGCTCGTAGCCCTCCAGCCGGTAGGCGCCCGTGTCGGCGTCATCGATGATCAGAGCGCCGTTGTACATGGCTCCCGCCACCTCTCCGCCGAACGCCACGACCTTGGATGCCACCAGCTCGCCCGCGTGGGCGTTGAAGTCCGAGGCGTAGAACTGCACGTCGCCGGGAGCGAATCCCTGGTTGGCCATCTCCACGATGTAACTCGGCGCGGACACGACGTTGAGGACGTTGAAGAAGACGTCGACGCCGGCCGCCTTCATTCGCTGCACCGAATCGACCAGACCCTCCGCGCAGAAGGTGGTGCCTCCGCAGCCGATGACGTCGAAGACGGCCACATCGATGCCCTTGGACCTGAGCGTTTCCACGAGGCCCGCCTCCACCGCCTCGTACTGGCCAGGAGTGTCGGGCGCGGCGACGCCGATCGTCTTGCCGTCGAGTTGTCCGCGGTCCGCGAGGTCGGCCGCGAGCCAGCGCACGCTCTCCTCCAGCGTCGGCGACAGCGAGATGAGCCGGTCCTCACCCCGACGCATGAATTCCTCGTTCTGGCCCTGGGTGGAGATGAACGAGGTCTGGTGCTCCTCGACGATGCACAGGTTGGCCGATCCTTGGAATCCGCTGGAGTTCAGCAGGATCACGCCTTGGAGGTCCTCGATAGCCTCGATGCACGCCGCGTTGCGGTCCTCGTCCACCGTGGCGCCGAGAACCTCCAGTTCGATGGTGTGCAGTTCGATCATGCGGCCCCGCACGCCTCCGCACTGCTCGTTGACTACGGCCGTGAACGTGTCGAACATCTCGGCCACATTGCCCACGGGAACGGCGAAGCCCATCGCGGCGAAGTCCTCCAGCTTGGACCGCAGGTGCACCAGCGAGATGGAATCGGCCTCAATGCCGGGATCGGTCGCGACCCTGTTCGGGGCCGGGTCGTGGGCGTGGCAGAAGGCGTCCAGCTGCGCGAAGGGGTGGTCACCCCGGTCGAAGGTGGCCTGGAACTCGTCGAAGATCCCGTCTCGGGGATCGTCGTAGATGTTCGGAGGCGGACCTTCGGGCTCTTCATCGGGCTCGGTGGCGGTGACCTCGGTCTCGGGGGCTTCGCCGGATTCGTCGGGCTCGGCGGCCGGCTCTGTGCTGGCGCTGTCGCCTTCGGCTTCGGGTTCTGTCGTTGGGGTGGCCTCGGTCTTGGGGGCTTCGCCGGATTCGTCGGGTCCGGCGGCCGGCTCTGTGCTGGCGCTGTCGCCTTCGGCTTCGGGTGCCTGAGTCGTGGGCGCGGCGGCGTCCTCGCCGGAGTCCGTCACCTCGCCTCCGCATGCCGCGGCCACAAGGGCGGCGCAGACAACAAGGGCGAGCGCGAACCGCAGTCGTGAACTCACCTGATGCTTCGTCCTCATGCGCCGTCCTCTTCTAATCGTGCCCCTTGATGGGGTCGAACGGCAGTCTCATTCATGGGTTCATCGTGCACAAGTCGGCTGCGGACGCGCTCCCGCAAACGATTACATCGCAGGGTCATAGGGCAGCCGTCTATCGCGCCGAAGACCGTCGCGGCTACTGTCTCCGCACCGACCGCACCCCTGCTGGTCGGCACGGAGCGTGGCGAGGGGGAGAATGGCAGACGACTCGCCCGAGATGACCGGACCCGAGCCGTCGGTATCCGATCTGGCGGGGGCGATCCTCGACGAGGAAGCCAAGCGCCGGGCAGAGCAGGCCGAACGCGACGCCGAGACCGTCCTGTCCGACGATCTGCTTCCGGGCGTGGGCGACGAGCCCATGACCCTGCGGGATGGTCTTCGGGCCGGCGGCAAGGCGACGCTGCTCGTGATGTTCCTCCTCGCCTTCATCGACGAGCTGCCCCGCGCCATCCGCGTGCTCGCACCCGACATCCAGGACTCGCTCAACATCAGCGACACCGTGCTGTTCGGCATCCTCGGCTTCGGCGGCGTGACCCTGGTGCTGGGTGCCGTTCCCATGGCTGCGCTGGCCGACCGGGTGAAGCGGGTGACCATCATCCCGGTGGCTTCGGTCTTCTGGGGGGTTAGTGCGTTCTTGAGCGGCCTGATCATCAACCCCTTCCAGTTGTTCCTCACCAATGCGGGCATCGGATTCGGGCAGGCCTACCGGATCCCGGTGTCCAACTCCCTGCTGGTGGATACCTACCCGATCCCGGCCCGCAGCCGGATTTTCGCGCTGGAGGGCCTCGGCCGTCCCGTGGGCCAGATCTTCGGACCACTGTTGGTCGGAGGAATTGCTGCGGTGGTAGGAGGCGACGAACCCTGGCGCGCCGCCTTCTTCGCCATCGCGATCGCCCCCGTCGTGGCCGCAGTCGTCTCGGCACTGGTGATGCGCGAGCCCCCCAGGGGACGCTTCGAGAAGGAAGCCGTCTTCGGCCACGAGGACGTCGAGGTGGACGAGCTGCCGGTGTCGATTGGCACCGCCTTCGCCCGCCTCCGCAAGATCAGGACCTTCTACTTCCTGTCCACCGGTGTGGGCGTCCTCGGCTTCGCCCTGATCGCCATACCCATCCAGTTCAACCTGCTGCTCGAGGACAAGTACGCGCTGGGTCCCTTCGAGCGGGGAGTGGTCGAGTCGCTCATCTGGGTGGCCGCCCTGGTCGGCCTGCCCGTGGCCGGACGAATGTTCGACCGGGGTTTCCGCCGCGACCCGGCCGCCATGATGCGCCTGGCCGGAATGCTGGTCATGGCCGCGGGGGTGGTCTACGCGGTGGCCCTGCCCATCAAGATCCTCGGCGCGCTGGTGGCGTTGATGGCTGTGGCCCAGACCCTGATCTCGATGGCCTTCGTGGCCGCACCCTCGGTGATCGCGTCGGTGTCGCCCTATCGCATCCGGGCCCAGGCATTCGCCCTGCTGCCGGTATTCGTGTTCCTGATGGGAGGCTTCTTCGGCGGGTTGATCGTGGGCCAGCTCTCCGACGCCTACAACGAGCGCACCGCCATGCTGGTGGCCGCGCCACCGGCCGCTCTGATCGGCGGCGTCCTCATCGCCTACGGCAGCCGTTTCATCCGCCTTGACATCTCCCGCTCGGTCGAGGAGCTGCTCGAGGAGCAGGAGGAGCAGCAGCGGGCCGCGGCCGATCCCGCCTCGGTGCCCGCCCTCCAGGTCCACAACCTCGACTTCGCCTACGGCAGCGTGCAGGTGCTGTTCGACGTGTCCTTCGAGGTCGCCAGAGGCGAGGTGCTGGCATTGCTGGGCACGAACGGCGCGGGCAAGTCCACCCTGCTCCGGGCCGTGAGCGGCCTTGGCATTCCCGACCGGGGCGTGGTGAGGCTCGGGGGCCGCACCATCACCTACGCCGAGGCCGAGGACCGCTTCGCGGCCGGGCTGGTGCAGTTAAGGGGTGGAGCCGGGGTCTTCGAGGAACTCTCGGTCGCCGACAACCTCAGGGCCTCGGTGCTGGCATCGGACTTGAGCGAGGCCGAGGCCGATACCCGAGCCGAGCGGGTTCTGAACCTGTTCCCGGCTCTGGCCGAACGCACGAGCATCGCGGCGCGCGATCTTTCGGGAGGGCAGCAGCAGATGCTGGCCCTGGCCATGGCACTGATGCACGAGCCCGAGGTGCTGCTCATCGACGAGCTCAGCCTGGGGCTCGCTCCTGTGGTGGTGCAGGAGCTGCTCGGGGTCGTGGAGCGGCTGCGGGAGGACGGGCAGACGATGGTCATCGTGGAGCAGTCGCTCAACGTGGCCCTGGCCTTCGCTGATCGGGCCATCTTCATGGAGAAGGGCCGCATCCGCTTCGAGGGCCCGGCCCAGGAGCTGGCCGAGCGCGACGATCTGGCCCGAGCAGTGTTCCTGGGGGGCGAGGGCGGATGATGGGTCTCACCGTCGTGGTGACAGAAGGGCCTAGGACTGAGGGCCCGTGATCGAGTTTCTCGGCATAACCGTCGGCCAGCAGACCCTGGTGCTCGGCTTGGTGACGGGTCTCACCTACGCCGCTTTCGCGGCTGGGTTCGTGCTGATCTATCGCTCCACCGGCGTGCTCAACTTCGCCCACGGCGAGGTTGGGGCCTTCGGCGTGGCCTTGTTCGTCCTGCTGCTGGCCCAGTACCGCTTGAATTGGTGGCTGTCGTTCGTGCTCGCGCTGGCGGCCTGTGCGGCCATCGGCATGGCCATCGAGCTCATCGTGATCCGGCGGCTGTTCGCCTCGCCCCGCCTGGTGGTGCTGATCGCCACCATCGGCGTTGGGCAGATAGTGCTCTTCGCCAAGTTCAACCTGCCCAACGTCGTCACCCCGGGACCGATCCCGGCGCCGTTCAAGGCGACGTGGACCCCCACCGATCACATCCGTCTCCAGGCCCGCGAGCTGGTCGTGCTGGCGGTGATTCCGGTACTGATCGGCGTGCTGGCCTGGTTCATCTCGCGCACGCGCTTCGGGCTGGCTGTCAGGGCCTCGGCCTCCAATCCGGACACGGCCCGGGTCTATGGCACCTCTCCCCGGCGCACCTCGACGATTGTGTGGACCATCTCGGGCGCATTCGCGGCGGCCACCGCCATCTTCCTGGCCCCGCTGCAGGGCATCAACTCGGCCCAGGCCGGCACCGCAGCCCTCGCCGAACCGCTGCTGCTGAGAGTGCTGGTGGTGTCGCTGCTGGCCCGCATGCGCTCGCTTCCGGGCACGCTGGCCGGCGGAGTGGCGGTGGGCGTGGCCGAGGCGCTCATCCGCAGCAACGTGGATTCGGCCAACCGCTCCGTTGTGGACTTGTATCTGTTCCTGGCGGTGCTGGTGGTGGTTCTGCTGGTGGTGCGCAGCACCGGCGAGCAGGAGTCCTGGTCGCTCGCGCCCCAGGTGCGAGCCATCCCGAGCCGGCTGGAGTCGCTGTGGTGGGTCCGCCGTCTCAATGCCATGGGGTTCGTGGCGCTCTTCGGGTTCTTCGCCCTGCTGGGCCTGAGCCTTTCAACCAGCAGCTCTCTGTTCACGTGGACGAGCATCCTGCTATTCGCCATGGTGGTTCTGTCGATGACTGTGCTGACGGGCTGGGCCGGCCAGCTGTCTCTCGGCCAGTACGCCTTCGTCGGGCTCGGGGGGCTGACCGTGCTGGGACTGACCCAGGGCAACGACATACCCGTGCCTTTCGACCTGTTCGATCTGTCGCTCCAATTGCCGTGGGCCCTGGCCATGGTGGTGGCCACCGCGGTCGGGGTCGTGGTGGCCGTCATCGTCGGCGTGCCCGCGCTTCGGGTGCGAGGCCTGTTCCTGGCCGTGACCACCCTGGCGTTCGCAGTGGCCTCGGCGACGTGGCTGTTCCTGCAGGACTTCTTCACCGGCGGAACCTCCTTCCCTCGCCCGGCCGAGAAGCCGGTCCTCGACATCGGCCCGATCCACATCGACTTCGACGCCTCGCGCAGGAACTACTACTTCCTGTGCCTGGTCTCACTGGCGGTGGTGGCCGCGGTGGTGGCCCGGCTGCGTCGCACCGGCATCGGGCGGTCGTGGATCGCGGTGCGCGACAACGAGGAGATGGCCGCGGCGTCCACCGTGTCGCCCGCTCGCATGAAGCTGACCGCTTTCGGCGTGGCCGGAGGCATCGCGGCCTATTCCGGCGGCCTGCTCGTGACTCTGGTGCCCTCGCTGCAGCCCGACTCGCTGTTCCGGGCCAGCGAGTCGATCGTGGTGGTGGCAACCGCCATCATCGGCGGCCTCGGCTCGGTGGCCGGCCCCATCCTCGGGACGCTGTGGGTCCGGGGGATCCCCCAGACCATCCCCGAGGAGCTTGACGACCTGGTGAGGCTGCTGACCAGCAACATCGGTCTGCTGGTGCTGCTCATGTACTTCCCCGGCGGCCTGCTGCAGATCATCTACAGCATCCGCGACAAGCTGCTCGAGCGGGCCGACCGCAGGATGGCGGAACGGGAGGCCGCCAAGGCGGCCGAGCCCCCAGCCGCCGGAGAGGTCCCTGACGTGCCTGAGTCCGCGGTGGAGCCGGGCAGGCCTCGCTCGCCGGTGACGAGAAGACCTGCTGTGGCCGCGGCCGAACCGGGCCCGGCGCTGCACGCCCAGGACATGTCCGTGCACTTCGGCGGCAACACCGCCGTCGACCGCGTCTCGGTGCATGTCGACCACGGTGAGCTGGTGGGTTTGATCGGAACCAACGGCGCGGGCAAGTCCACGCTTCTCAACGCCATCAGCGGCTTCGTTCCCGCCCAGGGGCGGGTGTTCGTGTTCGGAACCGACGTCACTTCACGGAGGGCTCCGGCCCGCCACGCCCGAGGCTTGGGACGGGGCTTCCAGGGCGCCCGCGTCTATCCGGGACTGACGGTACGCGAGTCGCTGATGGTGGCTCTCGAGGCCCGTTCGCACTCGCGCCTGCTGGCATCGATGACCGCGCTGCCGCCGTCGCGCGGACAGGAGCGGATCAAGCGGTCCGAGGCCGACGAGATCATCGACTACATGGGTCTGAAGCGCTACGCCGATCACTTCGTGGCCACGCTGTCCACCGGCACCCGCCGCATCGTGGAGCTCTCCAGCCTGCTGGCGGTCAACGCCCGGGTGCTGCTGCTGGACGAGCCGACGGGCGGTGTGGCCCAGCGCGAGGCCGAGGCGTTCGGCCCGCTCATCAAGCAGGTGCAGGCCGAGCTGGACGCCGCGGTGATCGTCATCGAGCACGACATGCCGCTGGTCATGGGGATCAGTGACCGGGTGTACTGCCTGGAGGCGGGAGCGGTGATCGCGGAGGGCCCGCCCGACCAGGTCCGTCAGGACCCGCTGGTTATCGCCAGCTACCTCGGCACCTCCGATCACGCCATCGGCCGCTCTGGGCCGAGCGCGCTCTAACTGGCGCTGGTGCCGCCCGGCGGCCGCTTCCACGACGGCGGTCGGTGTGCATGACAGACTTGGCCGCTGATGATGCGGTTCGCGGGGTTGCTGGCCCAGGCCGAGAACGAGGCGTTGCTGGACAACCCGCTGTCGCATTCCGACTGGATCAAGGCCGGGATCGTTCTGGTCTCCACGCTGGTGCTGGCGATGGTCGTGTCCAGGATCCTGCGCCGGGTGGTCGCCCGCGGGATCGGACACGGCTTTGCCTCCATCCTGACCTCGCGATTCTCGGGATACGCCGTATTCATCATCGGACTGTCGTACGCGCTGACCGTGCTCGGCGTGCGGGTGGGCCCGCTGCTGGGAGCCCTCGGTCTCGGCGGTCTGGTACTGGCGCTTGCCCTGCAGGGCGTGGTCGGCAACTTCGTGTCGTCGGTGATCCTGCAGACGCGCAGGCCCTACACGGTGGGCGACACCGTCGAACTCGACCGGCGCTTGGGCGTGGTGGAGGACATCGACTCGCGCACCACCCAACTCCGGGGACTCGACGGCACCCACATCCGCATCCCCAATGCCAACGTGGCCGGCGCCACGATCGTCAACCTGACCCGCGAGCCCGTGCGGCGCAGTTCCCTTGCTGTCGGAGTCGCCTACGACACCGACCTCCAGCAGGCCACCGATGCGATATACGACGCCCTGGCGAGGGTGCCCAGGGTCCTGACTGAGCCGGAGCCCGCCGTGAATCTGGACGGCTTCGGCGACTCCAGCATCGGATTCGAGGTGCTCTACTGGCATGCCAGCGACGTTCCCTCGGAGCGGGCGACCCGCCATGACCTGCTGCTGGCGATCCACCAGGCGTTCGCGGCCTCCTCCATCACAATCGCCTTCCCCCAGGTGGTCGTGTGGAGCGGCCAGCCAAGGCCGGACCGCCTGTACGGCGGCAATGTCGGCGAGGTCCGCGCCCGCTATCCCGGTCTCGACCAGCCCGAGCCCGAACAGGAGCGCCGGGGGCCGCAATGGCGTCTTCCAGGTCGACGAACTTCGGATCGCCGCCCGAACCCCTAACTCGAAAGCAGGATCTTCGGGCGCGCCCTAGCCGGTGAAGGCCCGGACCACGAGGGCCACGCCTGAGGCCGCCAGCAGGGCCAGCACGGCCCGGTCGAACTGAGGGCCCGACAGCCGGGTTCGCAGGTACTCGCCGACGGGCAGGACGGCCAACACCGGTCCGAGTCCTACCGCGGCCGCGATCAGCTGATCAGTGCTGTAGGCGCCGATCGACGCCAAGGTGGTTATCTGGGCGAGACCGGCGAGCAGGAACAGCACAGACAGCGAGAAGATGTAGGCGTCGCGCGGCAGCCGGTAGGCGTACAGCCACGACCCGATGATGGGTCCGGACACGCCGACCGCACCCTGCATCACCCCCGTGGCCGCGCCCACGAGAGGCGAGGCCCGTCGTCCTACCGAGGGCGACACGGTTACCTCCCCGAACCACAGGGACCTGACCACGAACAGCAGCACCGTGGCTGCCAGCACGATTAGGAGGGGCCTTTCGGGCGCGGAGACCAGTATGAACACGCCGAACACCGCACCGACGGCGGATGTCGCCGACAGGACGAGCACATCTCGGGATTCGGAGCGGGCATGGCGGGTGCGCCAGCCGACGAGGAGGTTGGCCACGGCATTGGGCAGGGTCACGGCCACTACCGCGGTCTCCACCCCGACCACTGAGGCCACAATCGGGATGGCGACTAGCGGGTAGCCGAGCCCGGTCGCGCTCTTGGCCAGCATGGCCAGCGCGGAGGCCACGCCGACCACGATCAGTTCGGTGGTGCTCACCTCTGGGGCTCGCGGCCGGCCTCTGTCGAGTCGAGCCAGAGGCTGCGCTCATCTGCGAGCCAGTCCGGGAAGTCGATCTCGGGGTCGGGCAGCGGCGTGACGCCGCGCGCCGAGCATGCCTCGGTGAAGGCGTCTGGGTCGTCGCCCCAGCTGCGCGGGTCGCCCAGCATCACCTCGAACAGGGTGCATCCGGCGTCTCCGGCGACGAGGGGCCCGAACTGGGCGCCCTGAGGTAGCTCGACGTGGGCGCCGGCGCCGCACAGATCGTCGCCCACCAGGATCTCGCCCTCCAGAACGAAAACCACGTGGGGAGAGCGGTGGCCATGGCGGCGCACGACCATGCCACCGTCGTAGCGGGCGTACAGCGACAGGTAGGGAGGGTCGGAGCGGAAGGCGAACCACTTCTCCCACACCGACGACTCGGTGCCGTCGGCGTTGCGCTGTGCCTTAACCCGCTGCCACGGAACCTCGGGGTCTCCGAGACGCCGGATGATCGGGCCGCCGCTCGTCACGCCGACCAGTCCGCGCCGGGCTGGTGCAGGGCCCAGAGCTCGACGATGCGGCCGCCCTCGATCCGGTACTGCCCCAGCCAGGCCAGCGACATCGGCGCGGCGGTGGCCAGGCTCACCCCTCGAAGGGTGAGACGCACCCACGCGAGGGGACCATCGGCGGTGATGGAGTCGATGCTCACCTCGGTGGCCCGGACTGCCTCGAAGGCGTCGGCGAGCCGTCGACGGTACTCACCGCGGGTCAGGGACTGTGTGCCCTCGGCGGTGTGGCGCACGACCGGGTCGGTCACCAGGTCTTCCAGCGCGTCGAGATCTCGCTCGAGCCAGACTCTCTCCCAATAGGCGCGCACCACCGACTCAGCGGAAGCCTCGTCCGCGCCCGGGGCGTGATCGCTGCTCGTATCGCCGGCCATGGCTGCCTCCTCATCGTTTCGTCCACTCATAGTGTTGTCTCCTCCGGCATGCGGCGCGGTTCGACAATCCGGGCCACCGTCATCACCGCCATCACCAGCACACCAAGCACTACCAAGGTCGTGCGGATCCCGACGGCGTCGGCAACGATTCCGATGGGCAGGGACGCTATGGCGAAACCCGAGAAGCTGAGCATCAGCAGGCTCTGGACCCGGCCGTGGTACTCGACTGGCGTCGAGGTGAGCAGCATGGAGTTGTTGAGGGCCTGGAACACGCTGGATGTGGCCCCCACCACTGCCATGACCGCCAGCGCGGCGTAGAAGCCGGGCATCACCGCGAAAACGGCGAGCGAGACGCCGAAGGCCAGGCCGCTGCGGGTCTGGAACGGGCGCAGTCTTCGTCGTTCAAGATTTGCCAGGGAGATGGATCCCACCGCGGCACCCACCGCCGCGGCCGCGTTGAGCAGGCCGAACCCGGTCGATCCGCTGTCGTGAACCTGCTCGGCCACTACCGGCAGGAACGCCATGTGGGGGAAGCCGATCAACACCACCCCGAACGACACCGCCAGCAGGTGCACGAGGTCCGGACGGGAGCGAACGAATCTCAAGCCGTCGGCGATATCGCCCAGCGCGCTGCGGCCCGAGTGGCTCGCCGGCGTTCCTCGGGGCAGGCCGGCCAGCAGGACCACGCTCAAGACCCCGAGCACGCCCGCGGCGAAGAACACCCCGGCCAGGCCGAAGAACGCGACACCGATCAAGGCGCCCGCGGCGGCCGGACCGGCAACCCGGGCCAGCTGCACGGTGGACATCGACAGGAATACCGCGTTGGTTATGGCCTCGCGGCCGACGATCTCTGAAACGAACGAGAGCCGGGCCGGCGCCAGAATCGAGATCACGCCACCCTGCACGACGCTCGCCGCGATCAGGATCCAGTACGACTCGGTGCCGGTGGCCACCACCACGCCCAGACCGATGGGGGTTGCCGCCTGCAGCACGCCCGCCGCCACGAGCACATTGCGCTTGGGGAAACGGTCGGAGATCACGCCCCCGTAGGGGATGGCGATGATGCTGCAGAGTCCGAAGGCCAGCATCACACCGCCGAGGCCGGTGTTGCTGCCGGTGAGTTCGAACGCGAGCCAGGCCCGGGCGATGCCGGCCACCTGCATGGTGAGGAACGTGAACAGCCCGCCCACGAAGAGCATCCGGAACTGGCGATTGCCCAGCGCCGTGAAACGCCCCGAGGGTCTTGGGGATCCCGTGGCGCGCATCCGCCAGCGTACCCCTTAGCCGTGTTGCGGCTCCGCCCGCCCCTGGACACTCAGCGCACCCCTTAGCCGTGTTGCGGCTCCGCCCGCCCCTGGACACTCAGCGCACCCCTTAGCCGTGTTGCGGCTCCGCCCGCCCCTGGACACTCAGCGCACCCCTTAGCCGTGTTGCGGCTCCGCCCGCCCCTGGACACTCAGCGCACCCCTGAGCGTGTTGCGGCTCCGCCCGCCCTGAGCACTCAGCGTGCCCCCGGCCGCATTCGGGCCAGGCCCGCCTTCCCGCATGGGCGGGACGATGCCTGGTCGTGTAATGTCCGCGATCCGCGTGGACCTACGTAGACCGCGACGAATGGGGGTTCAGGATGCTGCCCGCCCAGTTCGACTACATAGCCGCCTCCTCAGTGGAGGAGGCCATTGCCGCCAAGGCCGAGGGAGGTGACGAGACCCGGTTCCTGGCCGGCGGGCAGAGCCTGCTGCCGATGATGAAGCTGAGGTTCGCGACACCTTCGAAGCTGGTGGACATCAACCGGATCGGTGGACTCGACACCATCGAGCACCACAACGGGCACCTGCACATTGGAGCGTTGGTCCGTCACGCCGATATCGCCGCCTCCGGCGCAGTGTCCGGTGCCGTGGCCTCCGCGGCCCCGTGGATCTCCGATCCGCTGGTGCGAAACCTGGGCACCATGTGCGGGTCGGTGGCCCACTGCGACCCCGAGGGCGACTGGAACTCGGTCCTGCTGGCCACCGGCGCCGGCGTGATCGCCCAGGGGCCGTCGGGTTCGCGGACCATCGACATCGGAGACTTCGTGGTGGACTTCTTCACCAGCTCTCTCAGCGACGACGAGATGGTGACGGCCCTGCACATCCCGATGCCCTCGGGACCGTCCGGCGGCTCGTACCAGAAGCTGGAGCGCAAGGTCGGCGACTACGCCACCGTCGGGGTGGCCGCCCACCTCGAGCTGGCCGCCGACGGCACCATCTCGGCGGCCGGCGTGGCCATGACATCGGTGGCGCCCATCAACCGGAAGGCCACAGACGCCGAGGCGCTGCTGGTGGGCAACGCCCCGAGCGCCGAACTGTTCGCCGAGGCCGGTGAGGCGGCTGCGGCCGCCTCCGAGCCCCGAGACGACGTGCGCGGCTCAGCCCGATGGAAGCGCCAAGTCGTAGCTGCGTTCACTCGAAGGGCCCTCGCGGCCGCCGCCGAGCAGGCCCAGGCCTGAGAGGGGGAGACATGGAGATCACGATCAACATCAACGGGACCGACCACACCGCCGACGTAGAGCCCCGGCGGCTGCTCGTCGACCACATCCGCACAGGCGCCGGACTGACCGGCACCCACATCGGCTGCGACACAACGAGCTGCGGGGTCTGCACCGTTCTGGTGGACGGCACGCCGGTCAAGTCGTGCACGATGCTGGCGGTGCAGGCCGACGGACGGCAGGTCACCACCGTCGAGGGCCTCAAGTCCGCCGACGGGCTTCACCCCATCCAGCAGGCATTCAGAGACGAGCATGGCCTGCAGTGCGGGTTCTGCACCCCGGCCATGATGCTGGTGGGCGCGGCGCTGATCGACGAGAACCCGGCCCCGTCCGACGACGAGGTCCGCTGGGCCATCTCGGGAAACCTGTGCCGTTGCACCGGCTACATGAACATCGTCAAGGCCATACAGGCCGCGGCGGCCGCGGCCGGCAACGGCTCCGACGGCTAGGAGGAAGTGACCAATGACTGACACAACGACGACGCCTCCTGAGATCGGCGGCATCGGCCACAGCATCAAGCGGGTGGAGGACGCCCGCCTGATCGAGGGCCAGGGCAACTTCCTCGACGACATCGTGCTGCCCGGGATGCTGCACATGGCCCTGGTGCGCTCACCGGTGGCCCACGCGCGCATCAACGGCATCGACACCGCCGCGGCCTCCGCGGTGGAGGGCGTGCTGGCCGTGGTGACCGGCGAGCTGATGGCCGCCCACGGACTGGCCTGGATGCCCACCCTGTCGGGCGACACCCAGGCCGTGCTGGCCACCGACAAGGTCCGCTACCAGGGCCAGGAAGTGGCCGCGGTCATCGCCACCGATCCGTACGCGGCCGTCGACGCGGCCGAGCTGGTGGACGTGGACTACGAGATGCTCGACGCCATCGTCAACCCCCAGCAGTCGCTGGCCGACGGCGCGGTGCTGATCCGCGACGAGAAGGAGGGCCAGACCGACAACCTGGTCTACGAGTGGGAGACCGGCGACGAGGCCGCCACCGAGGCCGCCTTCGCCGGCGCGGACCGGGTGGTGTCGCTCACCACGCACTACCCGCGCTCGCACCCGGCGCCGCTGGAGACCTGCGGGATCGTGGCCGACGTGAACTCGGTGACCGGCCAGGCCACCCTGTACATGACGTCGCAGGCCCCGCACGCCCACCGGACGCTGTTCGCCCTGGTGGCCGGGCTGCCGGAGCAGAACATCCGCATCGTCAGCCCCGACATCGGCGGCGGCTTCGGCAACAAGGTGCCCATCTACCCCGGATACGTGGTGGCCACCGCGGCCAGCCTGCTGATCGGCCAGCCGGTCAAGTGGGTCGAGACCCGCACCGGCAACCTGATCTCCACCGGGTTCGGTCGGGACTACTACATGACGGGCGAGCTGGCCCTGAGCAACGACGGTCGCATCCAGGCCATGCGGGTCGACATGCTGTCGGACCAGGGCGCCTTCTACTCCGACGCCCAGCCCACCCGCTACCGGGCCGGGTTGTTCCATGTGTGCACCGGCAGCTACGACTTCCCGCACGCCCATATCAAGTGCCGGGGCGCGTTCACCAACAAGGCGCCGGGAGGGGTGGCCTACCGGTGCTCGTTCCGCATCACTGAGGCGTCGTACCTGATCGAGCGGCTGGTCCAGAACGCGGCCTACGAGTTGGGCATAGATCCGGCCGAGATGCGGCTGCGCAACTTCATCCAGCCCGAGCAGTTCCCGTACGAGACGCCCACCGGCTTCGTATACGACTCCGGTGACTACCCGACCGCGTTGCGCAAGGCTCTCGACGAGGTCGGCTACGACGAGTTGCGGGCCGAGCAGGCTGCGGCCCGCTCCGAGGGACGCCTGGTAGGGATCGGCATCGCCCACTTCACCGAGGCGGTGGGGGCCGGGCCGGCCCACACCTACGACATCGCCGGGCTGAAGATGATCGACTCGGCCGAGCTGCGGGTCCATCCCACCGGCAAGGCCATCCTCAAGCTCGGGGTGAAGACCCAGGGCCAGGGCCATGAGACCACCTTCGCCCAGATCGTGGCCGAGGAAACCGGCATCCCCGCCTACAACATCAAGGTGGTGCACGGCGACACCGACGACACCCCCTACGGTCTGGGCACCTACGCGTCGCGGTCCACGCCGGTGGGCGGGGCGGCCACCGCGATGGTGGCCCGCAAGATCGCCGACAAGGCCCGCCACATAGCGGCCCACCTGCTGGAGGCCGCGCCCGAGGACATCGAGCGGGACGCCGACAAGTTCTTCGTGCGGGGCTCGCCCGATGCGTCGGTGACCATCCAGGACGCCGCCTTCGCGGCATACACCAACCTGCCGGAGGGCATGGAGTACGGCCTCGAGGACGTGACCTACTACAACCCGCCCAACCTCACGTTCCCGTACGGGTCCTACGTGGTGGTGGTGGATGTAGATCCCGAGACCGGGGTTTGGAAGGTGCGCCGTATGGTCGCCCTCGACGACTGCGGGGTGCGCATCAACCCGATGATCGTGGATGGCCAGATCCACGGGGGCCTCACCGAGGGGTTCGCCATGTCGTCGATGCAGTGGATCACCTTCGACGACGACGGCAACTGCATCGGGTCCAACTTCATGGACTACCTGGTT
The DNA here is from genome assembly GCA_965220645.1 of Candidatus Aldehydirespirator sp. Lineage (GTDB taxonomy): Bacteria > Actinomycetota > Acidimicrobiia > Acidimicrobiales > Aldehydirespiratoraceae > Aldehydirespirator. The sequence continues at coordinate 1,589,983 of OZ244836.1, forward strand.
CCCACCGCCTGGGAGACGCCCCGCTTCGAGCTGCTGGAGACGGTCACCCCGTCTCCGCACCACCCGATCGGGGCCAAGGGCGTAGGGGAGTCGGCTACGGTCGGTTCGCCTGCGGCCTTCGTCAACGCGGTGATCGACGCAGTGGCCCACCTCGGGGTGCGCAACATCGACATGCCAGTGCTGCCCGACCGGGTGTGGGAGGCCATCGACAGCGCCAACGGCTGACGGGCGAGCACGTCATCCGCACCAACCAACCGCTGCCCTTGCGGACGAACTCCAATCCAGCCGGTCTCACTGCTCGCGCCAACTGGCTGCACAGCTCTTCAAAGCCCTCCCGTTGAGAACCATTCAAGGCTCTGAGATCGGACCAGTACAGACCCACGTTTTGGAGCGCCCGGTCCTGCTAGATGAATCAGCGCGGGGCCCTGGATCTCGTGGCCCTGATGCACTCCCGTCGATGGGAAGTCGTACTGCACGGTCGACGTCCGGGCGGAGGCGGTGGCGGCGGCGGTGGTGGCGGGGGAGCGCCGGTGGAGCGGGACCCGGCCGAGGAGTTCTCCGATCTCGACGAGGCGGGGGTTCATTCCGCGGCGGTGCTGGAGTTGGCGAGCGAGGGGGTTATGGCTCGTACCGGCTGCCGGCGGGGCGTGCTGTGCCCGCATGAGCCGATCCGCCGCTGGGAGATAGCGGTGTGGCTGGTGCGGGTGATCGACGGCGACAACCCCGGCCGGCCTCCTCGGTCGCGTTTTGAGGATGTGATTGTGGGCCGGTGGTGGGCCGGCCATGTTGAGCGGTTGGCGCAGTTGCGGATCACGTTGGGGTGTTCGACCGAGCCGCGGCTGTTCTGTCCCAATGATCCGGTGACCCGCGGCCAGATGGCGAGCTTCCTGGTGAGGGCCTTCGAGTTGGCTGCGGCACCTCCGGCGGGCTTCGACGACGTCGTCAATACGGGCCATGACGCCGACATCGACGCCCTGTTCGCGGCTGGCGTCACCGAGGGCTGTGGCACTGATCCGCTGCTGTACTGCCCGCAGGGGCCGACGACCAGGGCTGAGATGGCCAGCTTCCTCACCCGCGCCCTCGAATTCCAGGAGTCCGGCTAGAACTCCGAGAGCGCCTTTGTCATGTCTTGTCGAAGTAGTCTAAATCTACTGTACTGTATGGAAATTGATGCTGAAGACCCTGAGAAGGAGATGGATGGGTACGATATGAGAAGCGATTGGCAAGAATCAGGAACCATCCGAGCGATGTGGCGTGGGCTGATCTCGTCACCATCTGCGACGTATGCTTCGGCAGGTCGCGACGAGGCGGAGGAAGCCACCTGATCTACGACACTCCGTGGATGGATCACCCAGTGCTTGTCTTGCAACCTCGCAGGGGCAAGGCCAAGCCCTATCAGGTGCGCCAAGTGCTGCGGGCCATTGATCTGATGGAGGAAGTTGATGGTTGAGCGTGAGTACCGCTACTGGACCGAGTGGTCCGAAGAGGACGGAGAGTGGGTAGGCCTTTGCGACGGGTTTCCCCTGGTCAGCTGGCTCGAGCCTGATCGGGCGGCGGCCGAGGCGGGGATCCGGGCCGTGGTCGCCGAGACGGTCGAGCACTTGCGGGCGCAGGGCAAGCCGCTTCCCGCACCCGGGGTGAAGTGGCCCCCGAAGCAATCGGATCATCGTGGCCGAGCCCCGTCGGAGCCGCGGGCATAGGGGAGTCTGCCACCGTCGGGTAGTCCATGGTCTGCGCGGTAAGCCGTCGGCAAGCCACAGAGTCCGGCCTTAACACGTCAACGGCTTGGATGATCTCAAAGCGGTCCGGTCTCAGCGGTCCGTTGGCTCTGTAAGTTGCTCGACACCGCTGGCGACGAACCGCGACGGTACGCTTGTGGCTCGGTGTGGGGTCGGGGCAGCTTCGCGATTGCGAGGGGGCAGTTAGGTGGACGTGTCGGTGCTGGCCGAGGCGGTGGAACTCACCACCCAGCGCGTTCCGTATGTGCTGGCCACGGTGGTGTGGCGGCGGGGCCCGTCGTCGGGACGGCAGGGATCCAAGGCTGTCGTCCTCGCCGACGGAACGGTCCGGGGTTGGCTGGGCGGCGCCTGCGCGGAGCCGTCCGTGGTGCGCCACGCCCGCCAGTGCCTGGAGACCGGCGAGCCTGCGCTGCTGTTTCTCGGCCAGCCCGACGAACTCGATGGGCGCTCGCAGGAGGGGGTGCGCTCCATAGCCATGGCCTGTGAGTCCGAGGGAGCCCTGGAGGTGTACCTGGAGCCGCACCGGCCCGATCCCCAAGTCGTGGTTGTCGGCCGGTCCCCGGCGGTGGATGCGCTGGCCGAGATGGCCATCGCGGCGGGATGGCGGGCCACCATTATCGACGACGGCGGCCAGCCCGACGAGCACACCCGCCCAGAGTTGGTGCGCACCAAGCTCGATCTGTCGGGACTGGGGATCGACGGCGCCACCGCCGTGGTGGTGGCCACCCAGGGCCACTACGACGACCTGGCCCTCGAAGCCGCGTTGGCCTTTGGCGCGGGTTATGTGGGCCTGGTCGCCTCCGACCGGCGAGCCGCGACCGTGCTCGACCACTTGCGCAGCCGGGGCGCCGCCGCGGCCGACTTGGATCGCGTCCACGCACCCGTCGGGCTCGACCTCGGCGCAGTCGCCAATCCCGAGATCGCGGTGGCGGTCATGGCCGACCTCGTGGCTCGCCGGGCAAGAGGCGAGCTAGTGGCTACGGGTTCCGGCCCGGCTCCGCTCAGAGTCGAGGCCACAGACCCGGTGTGCGGCATGACGGTGCTGGTCGACGACGCCAAGTACCACACGGTGCATGAGGGCACCGACTACTGGTTCTGCGCCCCCGGCTGCCTGCGGACCTTCGACTCCGATCCGCAAGCCTTCCTCGTCGCTGGCTGACGCGCCCGGCGCCGCCGTAGCCGACAGATGAGACTATTTCATTTAATATAGTGCATTTACAAGATGTTTGATAGATACCCTTGCTGCCCTGTATGCGGAGACGGTTCCTGATGAAGCAGCTGCGCCGTGCAGCTAGTGAGAAGGGGGTTGCGTTGCGCCTCTCGCGTCAGGGCAAACATGAGGTCTGGCTCTTCGGCAGCCAACGGCTTGTGATACCGAGGCACAATGAAATTGACGAATACACAGCCATGGCTATAATCCGGCAAGCTCGCAGGTCGTCGTAGGAGAGGTTGATGACTGCTGATCCATCGCCGGGGGGCAAGTTCCGGGTAGTTGCTCGACAGGGCGAGGATTGGTGGGGGATCCGGGTGCGAGAACTCGACTGGGTGTTCTCGCAGGCTCGAAGCCTGGAGGAAGTGGCCGAGACAGCCCGCGACGCCATCGCCGCCTACTACGGCGTTTCAGTGTCCGAGGTGGGCGAGGTGGTTGTCGACAAGGTGATTCCAGCCGAAGCAGCCGCTGCCGGGGGCATACCGGGCGCCTCCGCTGAGTGACCGGAAGCTTGGTCTGGGCGCTGCCTTCGGCTCTGGCAGCCGGCTGTGGCTTCGGCCCGCGAGGCGGGGGGCCGTTAGCGTGTCCCGGTGACCGCGGGGCATTCGGACGACCGGCGGCGGCTGGGATGGCTGCTGGCCGGGGTGGGGATGCTGTCCGTCTCCACCGATTCGCTGTGGGTGCGGGTGTCGGAGGCCGGCGCGATGGACGTGGCCTTCCTGGTGTCGTGCTGCGCTCTGGTGGTGCACTCCACCTTCGGGCGGTGGTTCGACCGGCGCCCCGCGTTGGAGTCGTTCCGGACCCATCCGGTGCTGGTCATGGGTGTGGGGGTGCTCGCGTCTGTGAGCAACCTCTGCTTCATCACCGCCATCACCGAGACCCGGGTGGCCAACGTGGTCGCCATCGTGGCTGCGGCCCCTCTGATGGCGTCGCTGTGCGCACGGTTGTTTCTGGGCGAGCCCATCACGCGGCGCGTGGCCGTGGCCATCGCCCTGACCATGGTGGGCATCGGGGTGATCGTGTCGAGTTCGGTGGGAGAGCCGACGCTGAAAGGCGACTTCCTAGCGCTGGTGGCGGTGATGTGCTTCGCCGGGAACATGACCGTCTGGCGGCGCTTCCCGGACCTGAGCCGCCGGGCCGCTCTATGGGCCAGCGCGGCCATTGTCGTGGTGGTCACCAGCTTCGCGGCGTCGCCGTTCTCGCTCGACGCACGGGCCTACATGGCCATCGGGGCCATGGGCCTGTGCTTCAACCCCTTGGGCCGGCTGGCCAACTCGAACGCCCTCCGCTTCGCCCCCGTGTCGGAGGTCTCGCTGTTCGCGCCGACCGAGACGGTGGCCGGGACGGTGTGGGCCGCGTTGTTCCTGTCGGAGTTGCCCGGTGTCGGCACGGTGGCCGGCGCGGCGGTGGTGCTGGCCGGCGTGTTCTACGGCACGGTCGCGGCCGGCCGTTCGAGACGCGCAACCCTGGGTCCGGGAGGGGCGATTCGTAGGCTGGCCCCGTGAGAGCCCTGGTGCAGCGAGCCGCCGCGGCTCGTGTGCGGGTGGACGGACGGGTTGTGGGCGAGATCGGACCGGGGCTGTGCTGCCTGGTGGGAGTCACCCACGACGACGACCGGGACGCGGCGGTGAAGCTGGCAGCCAAGCTCTGGCACCTCCGCATTTTCGCCGACGACAACGGCCACATGAACCGGTCGGTGGCCGAAACCAGCGGTGAGGTCTTGGTAGTCAGCCAGTTCACCCTGTACGGCGACACTCGCAAGGGCCGCCGCCCGTCGTTCATCGCCGCAGCCGCTCCTGACGCCGCGGCCAGGCTGATCGAGGAGCTGGTGGCCGAGTTGCGGCGGCTGGGAGCGACCGTCGCCACCGGCTCCTTCGGGGCCAACATGGCGGTGGAGCTGGCCAACGACGGCCCGGTTACGTTGATGCTCGAAGTGTGACCCCGACCATGAGCGGGTTCGATCGGGAGTCGATAGTCGACGAGGTAGAGACTGGTCGGACTGCCCTTCGACGAGGCCTGACCCGTTAGCTGCGGGTTACCCTCCGATCCATGCCGGACGGCCCCCCACTCAACCACGAGGTGTGCGCCGACGATCATCACCTTCATATTCCCGGCTCGACGGCGGTAGTGACCGGCGGGGCCAGCGGCATCGGCAAGGGAATCGCCAGGGCACTGCTTCGCAGGGGCGCAACGGTGGTGATCGCCGACATCGAGGAGCCGGTTCTGGAGCAGGCGGTGGGGGAGCTGTCGCCTCTCGGGCCGGTTGAGGGCGTGCGCACCGACGTGAGCGACGAGGAGTCGGTCACCGCGCTGGCCGACCATGTGTTCGAGGCTCACGGGGCCTGCAACCTGCTGTTCTGCAACGCCGGCGTCACTTCGGGCGGCGGCGGCAAACCCTGGCAGCAGGAGCCCAACGACTGGCGCTGGTGCTTCGGCGTGAACGTGTTCGGCGTGGCCATCTGCACCTGGGCCTTCGTTCCCCGCATGATCGACTCCGGCCGGCCGGGCCAGGTGATCGTCACGTCCTCGGGCGACGGCGGGTTCGCCCCGGTGCCCACCGCCTCGGTGTACGCGTCGTCCAAGGCCGCGGCGAGCTGCTTCACCGAGGCTCTCAACCACAACCTGATCAGCGAGGGCACCAACCTCAGGGCATCGGTGTTCTACCCCTCGGGCGGCCTGATGAACACCGGCCTGTTCAACGCACAGCGCAACCGGCCCGAGCACCTCCAGCGGGTGGGTGAGGCCACCGGGCGCAAGAGTCTCACGTTCGACCAGCTCAAGCAGATGATCGCGGAGATGCGAGGCACCGAGCCCACCGTGGCCGACCTGGACGAGCTCGGCGAGTTCGTGCTCGACGGGGTGGAGGATCGCCGCTACATCATCGCCCGGGACCTCGATGACACCGCAGAGCTGCTGCACGCCCGGGCCGAGGCCATCTCCCGGGCCGAAATGCCCCCCGGCCACAACCTCGGCGGCTAGGGATTGCCGCCGGGCGACAGTGCCCAGAGCGCTTTCATCGCGATTTCTGGCAATATGCGCCAGGAATTGCGAGGAGAGTCGGGAAGGCTCACGAGACGTACGCTGATCGGAGCGATTGCCACATAGGAGAACTCGATGGCGGAGCATCACATCGTCATCTCAGCCGACACCCACTGCGGCGCGGACCTGCGCGACTACCGCCCGTACCTGGAGTCCAAGCACCACCGCGACTTCGACGAGTGGGCTGACGGCGCGGAGCGCTCCCAGGAGGCGGCCGCCGCGGCGCATGCGGGGCGCAAGAGCCCCCGCAACGTCGGCGTGGACGGCGATCCGATCGCTGACGGCAACCGCAACTGGTCGATGGAGAGGCGGCTGCGGGAGCAGAGCGCCGATGGAGTGGTGGCCGAGGTCATGTTCCCCAACACGCTCCCGCCGTTCGCCCCGCCGGCATCCACGGCGCTGGAGGCCCCCCAGTACACCGACAACTTCGAGCATCGTTGGGCGGGTCTGCGGGCCCACAACCGCTGGATGCTCGACACGGTGAGCCGGGCGCCCGAGCGCTGCGCGGGCATCGCCCAGGTCTTCCTGGGCGATGTCGAGGGCTCCGTCTCCGAGATCGAGTGGGCCGCCGAGAACGGTCTGCGGGGCGGGATCCTGCTGCCGGGCGCGCCGCCCGACTCGCCGTTCGAGCCGCTCTACTCCGCGGCCTACGAGCCGATCTGGGCCGCGGCGGAGGCCAACGACATGCCGGTCAACCACCATGCCGGCGGGGCCACGCCGTCGTTCGGCAACCACTTCCCGGCGTCGCTGGCCGTGTTCCTCATCGAGGTCCGCTGGTGGTCGCAGCGGGCGCTGTGGCATCTGATGTTCTCAGGGGTGTTCGAACGCCACCCCGACCTGAAGTTCGTCAACACCGAGACGGGCACTGCGTGGGTCCCGGAGGTGCTCAAGGACCTCGACTCCTTCTATCACCGGATGAAGTACTCGACCTACGGGTCGGAGGCCATCTTCGGGGGGCCGGCGGTGTCGGCCATGTCGATGAAGCCGAGCGAGTACTGGCAGCGCCAGTGCTATATCGGCGCGAGCTTCCTGCGCCCCAGCGAAGCCCACCTGCCCGCTGAGATCGGCATCGACCGCATCATGTGGGGCTCGGACTATCCCCACACCGAGGGATCACACCCCTACACCCGCCAGCACCTCAAGCTCACGTTCGGCGGGATGCCCGTCGAGGACGCCACCACGCTGCTCACGACGAACGTGGCCAAGCTCTACAAGTTCGACCTCGACGCGCTACGGCCGCTGGCGGAACAGCATTGCCTGACCAAGGACGAGGTAGCCCAGGGCATCGACTACTCGGACGTCCCCGAGGAGGCCCGGGGCTGCCCCGGCATGAATCCGCTCAACCAGCGCCAGCCCGCCGCGGCCTGACGCAGGCTCTCAGTCGGCGCGGGGCCCGCCTCTGGTTCCCGGCCAGCGGGAAGCGCCGATGGTGTCGGCGTGGGGCCAGAAGGCGTGGGGATCGAGAGGGCCGGCGTTCGCGATGCTTCGGGCCTTGGCCTGATGGGTCACGAGCTGCGCCGACAACTGCTCCCGGATCGGGAGATAGCGAGCCACGGGATCCCACGGGCTGTCCAGGAGCTTCAACGCGCCGTCGATGCTCTCCACGTGGCGCTGCTCGAAGGTGGTGGCCACGTCCACGACGTGGGGACAGAAGTCGTACTGACCGTCGGCTCCGCCGATGGCCCGGGAGTACTTGACCCACCACTCGTGGTCGGTGACGTCTCCGGGGCGCAGATCGGCCGGCCCGGTCACGTCGCCGCTGAACTCGACGAAGGTGTAGCCCTGGTGGGTGGCCCGGGCCGAGACATGGTCGCCGAGCCGGTAGAAGGCGATGTCGCAGAGGAACTTGGGCTGGCCGTTGGTCTCGTGGCTGATGGATACGGCCGCCTCCTGGTCGATGCCCATGCCGAGGTTGTAGAGACCCTCGGTGCCCTGCCAGGAGGCGGGCACCTTGATGCTGACGCCGAACTCCGGCTCGCCCAGGATGGGCACGCAGTACACGCCCACCGTCACCACCGGCTCTCCCGGAACGAGGCCGGGCGGGACCAGCTGCTCGACGCCGGCCCGGTCGGTTCGATAGGTCACTACCAGCTTCGGCCATCCGGCCACCTCGCCGGGACGGCTCATGGGCGCTCCGGTCACGCTGTCTCCTGTCGCGATGGGGTCGGCTCAGCGTAATGGATTCGATCTCGGCCGGGTTGTGGGCCGTGGAGGCACATAACTCGCACCGAGAATGCAGACTGTGGGTGCATCGACCCAGGAGCAGCCATGGCCATCGACTTCACGCTCTCGTCCGAGCTCACCGAGATGAGGGACCGGGTCCGCTCGTTCATCGACGACGTGGTCAAGCCGGCCGAGGCCCGCATCGAGGGCCGTGACTCCGGCGAGCCCCTGACCGGGCAGGATCGTGTGGGCGTGCTCATCGACCTGCGCAAGCAGGCCCGGGCCGCCGGGCTGTGGCTGCCGCACATGCCGCCCGAGTGGGGCGGCATGGGGCTGGGGCATGTGGCCCTGGCGATGGTGCAGGCCGAGGCGGCCAAGTCGTACTACGGACCGTGGGTGCTGAACTGCCAGGCCCCCGACGAGGGCAACATGCACACGCTGCTGCACTGGGCCACGCCCCAGCAGGCCGAGAAGTACCTGCGACCGCTGTGCGAGGGGAAGGTGTGGTCGTGCTTCGCCATGACCGAGCCGGAGGTCGCGGGCTCCGACCCGACCCTGATCCAGACCCGGGCCTACCCCGACGGCGACGAGTGGGTGATCAACGGCCACAAGTGGTTCATCTCCAACGCCCATCGGGCCGACTTCGCCATCCTGGTGTGCCGCACCGAGGACGACCCCGACATCCCGCAGGCCGCCAACAGCGCCTTCATCATCGACCTGCCTCATGAGGGTTGGACCGAGGTGCGCCAGATCGAGACCATGCACGGCAGCACCGGCCACAGCGAGATCCGCATCGAGGACTTGCGGGTCCACAACGACCAGATGCTCGGCGGGCGGGGCCAGGGCCACCTGCTCGGCCAGTACCGGCTCGGACCGGCCCGGTTGGCCCACTGCATGCGCTGGATAGCCCAGGCGGAGACCGCGCTGGACATGATGGTGGACCGGTCGCTCAACCGCTTCTCCCACGGCTCGCTGCTAGCCGAGAAGCAGGGGATCCAGTGGATGATCGCCGACTCGGCCATGGAGCTGTACCAGGCCAAGCTGATGGTCCTGCACGCGGCCCACAAGATCGACACAGGCAACGAGTTCAAGTCGGAGGTGTCGATGGCCAAGCACTTCGTGGCCAACATGTTGAACCGGGTCATCGACCGCTCCATCCAGGTCCATGGCGCGCTCGGCTACTCCACCGACACCCCGCTGGCCCACATGTACCAGCACGCCCGCTGGGCCCGCTTCGCCGACGGCGCCGACGAAGTGCACCAGATGCGCATCGCCCAGCGCACCATCGCCGCCTACACCGACGACGGCACCACCCGCCGGGCCACCGGCAACCTGCCCATCTGAGGCGGTTCGACGCTGCGAGGAGGTTCAGGCCTTAAGCCGACTGGCCGACCTATCCTGCCGGTCGTGAGTGAGGCAATGGTCGGAGGCGACCCGGATCGCAGCGACGACACCGCGGCTGCCGGGGCGAACGACGCCGAGGTTCGCGACGAGCTCCCCGCCGACCTCGATGCATCGGGGTACGTGGGGCCCTACATGTTCCCGAACAACAACAGGCGCCGCATCGCCGGTGGGCTGTACCTGCTGATCGGAGCGACCTCCATCGTGATTGCGCTCGTGACCGGCAGCGACGCGGTGCTCGTCAACGGTGGCTTCGTCGTGGGCGGTGTCGCCCTCATCGGATTCGGCCTGTACTGCATGCAGGCGGGATGGGATCTCGCCGTGGACGAGAACGACGCCCTGGTGGCAGCCACCAGGGAGGTGGGCTTCCCGGTAGGGCACGCGTCGGCGCAGCTCGCCTGGAGGGGCCTCAGGAGCCGTCCAACCTGGCGCATCCTGCTGTACTCCAACCAGGCGCCCCCGGACAGGCGCGGTCTCGTATTGGTGGACGGCGTCGACGGTCGGGTGATGGGATGCTTCGTGGAGGACAATCCCGAGGACTGGACCGGCCTCGACGCCTGAGCCCGGCGCAATCCCCGTACGGCAAGCTGATAGCGTCATCTGCAGCCAACCGGGAGCAGGTGAATGTTCGACGGCAACTGGCGCGAGGCAGTGGACCGAGGGCTCACGCCGATCGGCGTCTCGCTCCGGCGCACCGGGGTGACCGCGGACATGGTGACCATCACCGGCATCGTCATGGCCAGCGGCGCGGCTGTCGCCATAGCAACCGGCCACCTGCGGGCGGGCTTCCTGCTGCTGATACTCGCAGGGATTCCCGACGCCCTCGACGGCGCGGTCGCCAAGGCCTCGGGCACCTCGTCACTGCGGGGCGCCTTCTTCGACTCGGTGTCGGACCGCCTCACCGATGCCCTGCTGTTCGGCGGCATTGCCTGGTACCTCGCCGACACCGAGCCCGGTCACATCATGATGCTGCCGGTGGCGGTGATGAGCCTGGCCATGCTGGTGTCGTACCAGCGGGCCAAGGCGGAGTCCCTGGGCTACGAAGCCAAGGGCGGCATCATGGAGAGGGCCGAGCGCTTCATCGTGCTCGCCTTCGGCCTGCTCTTCAGCGAACTGCTCGTGTGGACCCTCTGGGTGATGATCGTGCTCACCGCGGTCACCGCGGTGCAGCGCTTCGTGAAGGTGTGGAGGCAGGCGTCGGAGGGCCGGCCGGTCCGCCCTCGCTCCCGCCGCCGTTTCCGCCGCACCCGCACTACGCGGAACCGGGGCAGCGTCGCCGAACCCGCTTGGCGGGCGCGGATGCGCAACCGCCCGCCCACCGACTCCGGCTGAATCCAGATGCCGTCGGTATCGGCCTATAGGGCCGGCGAGTTCTTCGCTCGCCATGCGCCTGCGCCGGTCGCCCGGGCTGCCGCGCTGGCCGGGGCGGTCGCGGTTGCGGCCTCGAGCCGCGACCGGCGACTCCTGGTGCGGCGCAACCTTGAGAGGGCGCTGGGCCGGCCGTTGGGGCGCCGCGAGGCGGCCCGCCGGGTCACGGCCACGTTCGACTGGTACGCCCGCTACTACCTCGAGAGCTTCCAACTGCCGACGCTGGACGCGGCCGCGATAGACGCCGGCTTCGGCTATGAGGGGGTCGACACCATCGAGCGTTCGGTTCGCTCCGGTGTCGGTCCGATCCTGGTGATGCCGCACCTCGGCACATGGGAATGGGCCGCCTGGTGGCTCGCGCTGGTCCCGCACATGAAGGTCACGGCGGTCGTGGAGCCGCTCGAGCCTCCCGAGTTGTTCGAGTGGTTCACCTCGTTCCGGCGGCGCTTGGGCATGGACATCATTCCGGTGGGACCGGACGCGGGCGGGCGTCTTGTGGCGGCCATCAAGCGGGGGGACGTGGTGTGCCTGCTCGCGGACCGGGATGTCACCGGCACCGGCGTGGCCGTGGAGTTCTTCGGCGAGCGGACCAGGCTGCCGGCCGGTCCTGCCGTGCTGGCGCTGCGGACCGGCGCGCCCCTGATCCCCGCCGCGGTGTACTGGCGGGGCAGGACCCGCCATGCCATCGCCGGGCCTCCGGTCGACACTCGACGATCGGGAGGCATCCGCAGCGATACGCATCGAGTCGTCCAGGACTACGCCGCCGCGCTGGAAAGCCTGATCAGGGCCGCGCCCGAGCAGTGGCATCTGATGTCGCCCAACTGGCCCAGTGACTACGAGGCGCTCGGCCTGCTCGTTCCAGAGTCCCTGCAAGAGATCTAGTCTCTCCGACGTGCGGATCGGCATCGTCTGCCCCTACAGCCTGACCCTGCCCGGCGGCGTCCAGATGCAGGTGCTCGGACTGGCCCGGGCGCTGAGCCGCAGCGGGCATCCAACCCGGGTACTCGGGCCCTGCGACGGCCCGCCACCGGATCCCAACGTCACGCCGCTCGGCAACAGCCTGCCGGCGAGCTCCAACGGATCAGTAGCCCCGGTGGCTCCCGACCCCTCCTGCCAGCTGCGAGCGATCCGAGCCATGCGCGACGAGTCCTTCGATGTCATCCACCTCCATGAGCCGCTAGCGCCCGGCGCTACCACGACCGCGTTGTTGGTGAGGCCTGCCCCCCTCATCGGCACCTTCCACGCCGCGGGGGCGTCGCTGGCCTATGACCTCTTTCCCCGAGCCGCCCGATTCCTTGCCGGTCGCCTCGATCACCGCGTCGCCGTGTCGCCCGACGCCCGCGACACGGCTAGCGTCTCTCTCGGCGGGACATACGACCTGCTCTACAACGGCGTGGAGCTGGCCCCGTACCGGAGCGCCGAGTCCGTGCGCGCTTCCGGTCCGACCATCCTGTTCATCGGTCGCCACGAGCCCCGCAAGGGCCTGGGCGTGCTGCTCGACGCGCTCAGCATGCTCCCGGCCGAAGTGAGGCTGTGGGTCGCGGGATCGGGTCCGGAGACGGCCGGGCTGCAGGCCCGATCGGCGTCCGATCCTCGCATCGAGTGGCTCGGCACCGTCACTGACATTGAGAAGATCGCCCGACTCAAGGGCGCCGACGTGCTGTGCGCCCCGTCGTTGAGGGGCGAGTCCTTCGGAATAGTCCTGCTGGAGGCGATGGCTGCCGACACTGCGGTCGTGGCCAGCGATCTGCCCGGCTACCGCAACGTCGCCCGGTCCGGCCACGATGCCCTGCTGGTTCCGCCGGGAGATGCTGAGAAGCTGGCCGCGGCCCTCGGTCGAGTGCTGTCGAGCACTTCGGAGTCGTCCAGGCTGGTGGCCGCGGGGCACGAGCGAGCCCAGTCCTTCTCGATGTCCGGGCTGGCCGACCAGTACCTGGAACGCTACGAGCGGATTGCGGTGCCCACCGGCCGCTCGAACAGGCTGAAGGGCTCCGCGTTGCTCCGGCCGTCACGCTGACCGCAACCTGGCTGAACAGGATCTGACAGCCACCGATGGCTGTACTGCCGCGTCCTACCGTTACCATTGCGAGGCGTCGACGGTAGGCCCCGCCCGACCGCAGTTGGCGGACGCGGCACCGGAGACGGAGACAGTGTCGTCGTGATTGTCGGCGCAGACCTGGATGTCCAGTACACCGTAGAACGCCTTTGAATTACGCTCCCGCAGCCCTCGTGGCGCCGCCTGCGCTCGCCGTCGCTGTCATCGTGTGGGCTGCGCTCGCGGTAGCCGGCATCTCGCCTCTTGTGGCTATCGCACCGGCGGCCGCCGCCGGTCTGCTGATCGCGGCGCTGCTCCACTCGAGGGCGCCTCGTTCGGCCCTCAGGGTCCTTCGGGCTCGGCCGCTGGCGAGAGGTGATCATCCACGGCTGGAGAATCTCATCGCCGGGCTGTGCACCACCCACGGTTTCCACGAGCCGACCGTCCATGTCGTTGAGACCCCGGCCGTCAACGCAGCCTCCGTCGGGCTGAGGCGGCCTGCGACCCATCTGGTCGTAACCCGCGGTGCGCTATCCGACCTCGACCGGTTGCAGCTGGAGGCGGTTATCGCGCGCCAGCTGTGCGCGATGAGGCGAGGCGTCGCCTTCCCCACTGTTCTGGCCAGCGTCTCCAGGCTCCCGGGTGCAGCCGCGGTCACGGCCGGTTTCGCCGCTCGGGCCGGCGGCTTCGACACCGCCTCAGGCATCGATGTCGAGTCGGCGCGCATCACGAGCTTTCCCCCGGCGCTGGCGTCGGCCCTGCGGAGGGCCGCCGACGGGCCCGGCTTGAGCACCGCGCGTGCGGCCGTCCACCTGTGGATGGTCCCGTCCCACCGAGACGCCTCAACGACCCCGGACAGATCTTCCACGCTCCAGCGAATCGACGTCCTGGAAGAAATGTGATGGCCGGGCGGCCCGGCGCGAGCACGGCGGGGCCGGCTCCAGCGAGGAGGCTCGCCTGGAGGCACGCTATTGCAGTATTCGCAGCAGCGGCAACGTTGGCTGCAGCGTGCTCCGGCAGTCCGGAGGGCACGGAGCCGACCGTCACCCCCGCGACTGACGCCCCGGGCTTGTCGCCGGGGGATTCCGACTCCATTCCGGTCGAGTCCGCCGATCAGCCGCCGCTCGATGCCGGCGCCGCCGACTCTCCAGGAGGCGAGGGTGATGGGCCGGCCGCCGACGGAGACGCTGCCGGCGGAACGAGCGACGGCACTCAGGGCGCCGCGGAGGGTGGAGCGTCCGAGGGCGGGGCATCCGGGCAGGCGGCGTCTGAGGGTGCGGCATCCGCGGGTGCGGCATCCGAGGGCGGGGCATCCGGGCAGGCGGCCGCGGAGGGTGCGGCGTCTGAGGGCGGGACACTCGACGCAGAGGCACCTGAGGGCGACCTCGAGCTAGAACCCTTCGTGACCGGACCGATCGCGCCTCTCACCGGTTCGATCACCACCGACCTGAGCCTGGCCCAGCGGCGGCCCCTGGCCGTGAAGGTGGGCAACGGCGACCCCAAGGATCGTCCCCAGGCCGGCCTGGCGGCGGCCGACATCGTCTATGAGGTGCTGGTTGAAGCGGGATTTACCAGGTTCATTGCGGTGTTCCATTCCGAGATGCCGACCCGCATCGGACCGGTGCGATCGGTCAGGTCCAGCGACTTCGAGATCCTCGCCGATCTCTCCACGCCCTACCTGGTCTCCTCCGGTGCCAACAGCACGGTGCTGCGAGAGATGCGACAAGCCGGGAGGGAGGGGACCCTCATCGACATCGGTGCGCTCAGATTGGCCGCGCCGTACACGCGTGACCGCTCACGGCGCTCGCCGCACAACCTGTACTTCTACTACGAGAACCTCGGCGGCGGCGACCCTGACTCGCTGCCCGGCGGCCTGCCCGACGCGCCGCCGGTGCAGCTGCTCGACTACGGCTCGTCGAACTCCCCGGCCCTGGTGGACGCAGCCGGTGTCACCGTGGCCTACAAGACGCTCTACGGCGGTGAGGTCTCCCATGTCTGGGACAACCACCTGGGGGGCTGGGTGCGTATCCAGGACGGCACCCTGCACACGACCGAGACCGCCTCCGGCGTGGGCGAGATCGCGCCGGCCAATGTGGTCGTGCTGTCGATGCCCTACGGCACGTCCGCTGCCGACCGCCGGTCGCCGCAGGCCCTCTCCTACGGCTCGGGCAATGCGCTGGTGCTGACCGCCGGATCGGTCCACGAGGGCTTCTGGGCGCGCACCGAGGACCGGATCGGCTTTCGCTTCTGGGACTCGGGCGGCAATCCTCTGAGCCTGTCATCGGGTTCCACCTGGCTGCTGCTGGGCAACACCAGCAGGCGCTGGCCGCTGGCTGAGGTAACGGTGTTGGCGCCATCGGACGCCACCCGGCTGCTGGCCGACGCTCGGGCTGCCGCCGACGCGGAAGCCAACGCCGCCCGCGGGTCGTAGGATTGGGGTCATGTCCGGCACTCCCAGTTCCGACCCAGCCGCCGCGGCGCAAGGCGCACCTACCACCGGCACGACGCTCGTGAAGCGGGGCCTGGCCGAGATGCTCAAGGGCGGCGTGATCATGGACGTCGTCACTCCTGAGCATGCTCGGATAGCGGAGGACGCCGGGGCGGTCTCGGTCATGGCGCTCGAACGGGTGCCCTCCGACATCCGGGCCCACGGGGGCGTCTCGCGGATGTCCGATCCCGAGATGATCCAGCGAGTCAAGGCCGCGGTGAGCATCCCGGTGATGGCCAAGGCCCGGATCGGCCACTTCGCGGAGGCTCAGATCCTTCAGTCCCTCGGAGTGGACTACGTGGACGAGTCCGAGGTCCTCACACCGGCCGACGAGGCTCACCACATCGACAAGTGGGCCTTCACTGTGCCGTTCGTATGCGGTGCCACCAACCTGGGCGAGGCGCTGCGCCGCATCAGCGAGGGCGCCTGCATGATCCGGTCCAAGGGCGAGGCCGGCACCGGCAACATCGTCGAGGCGGTCCGCCACCTGCGGTCGATCGTGGGCGACATGCGCCGCATCGCGGCCGCAGGAGACCAGGCCGAGCTGTTCGAGTGGGCCAAGCAGTTGCGGGCCCCGCTGCCGCTGGTGCAGGAGATCGCCAACACAGGGTGGCTGCCCGTGCCGCTGTTCTGCGCGGGCGGTATAGCGACGCCGGCGGATGCCTCGCTGGTGATGCAGCTCGGTGCCGAGGCGGCCTTCGTGGGGTCGGGGATCTTCAAGAGCTCCGATCCGCCCAAGATGGCCGCGGCCATCGTGGAGGCAGTCACCCACTACCGCGATCCGGAGATCCTGGCCAAGATCAGCTCGGGGCTCGGCGAGGCCATGGCCGGCCTCGAGACTGCCACTCTCGCCGTCAAGATGGCTGAACGGGGTTGGTGAAGCCGCGCGTCGGCGTGCTCGCCCTCCAGGGAGGGTTCGCCGCCCACGCCGCCATCCTTGAGCGTCTCGGTAGCCGTGTCGACGAGGTCCGCACCGCGGAGCAGCTCGCCTCGGTCGACGCGCTGGTCATGCCCGGTGGCGAGTCGACCACCATGTCGATGCTGCTCGAGCGATCCGGGCTGCTGGGGCCCCTCTCCGAGCGCCTGGATGCCGGGATGGGGGTGCTGGGAACCTGCGCAGGGATGATCCTGCTGGCCACCGAGGTGGTCGACGGGCGAGCCGACCAGCACAACCTGGGGTTGGTGGACATCACCGTGCGTCGCAACGCCTACGGCACCCAGATCGAGAGCTTCGAGGCTGACATCGGTGTCGACGGTCTCGAGACGCCCTTCCACGCGGTATTCATTCGCGCTCCGGCCGTCGAGCGAGTCGGCACCGGCGTGGAAGTGCTGGCCCGCCACGAGAGTCGTGCTGTGCTGTGCCGGTCGGGCCCGGCCACGGTCGCGGCCTTCCATCCCGAGTTGTCGGGCGACGACCGCCTCCACGAGCGGTTCCTCGACGACTTGATGTAGAGGCGGCGCGCCGAAAGCTCTGGCGCGGCGTGTCCGAGTAGCCTTCGACGCCGTGAGCGGGCATAGCAAGTGGGCGACGATCAAGCACCGCAAGGGCGCGGCCGACGCCAAGCGGGGAAAGCTGTTCGCCAAGCTGATCAAGCAGGTCGAGGTGGCGGCCCGCCAGGGGGGTGGAGACCTCGACGCCAACCCCACCCTGCGGACCATGTACCAGAAGGCCCGCGACAACTCGGTCCCGCTCGACACCATCGATCGTGCGGTCAAGCGGGGCACGGGCGAGCTCGAGGGGATCAGTTACGAGTCGGTCACCTACGAGGGGTACGCGCCGGGCGGAGTGGCCCTCTACATCGAGTGCCTCACCGACAACCGCAACCGCACCGGCAGCGAGGTGCGCAGCACCCTGACCCGCAACGGCGGGTCGCTGGCCGAGCCGGGCTCGGTGGCCTGGCAGTTCGAGCGCAAGGGCGTCGTGCTGGTGCCGTCGTCGGTGGCCAGCGAGGACGACCTGATGATGGCCGTGCTCGACGCCGGCGCCGAGGACCTGGAGGGCGAGGGTGACATGTGGCGGGTCACCACCGAGCCCGGTGATCTGAACGCGGTGCGCGACGCCCTGGCGGCGGCCGAGATCTCCTTCGAGAGCGCCGACCTCACCATGATGCCGACCAGCACCGTGGCCGTGACCGACTCCGGCGTCGTCCGAGCGGTGCTGAAGCTGATGGACCTGATGGACGACCTCGACGACGTGCAGGACGTGCACAGCAACTTCGACATCGGCGACGACCTCATGGAGGAACTGGCCAGCTAGGTGCCGAGCGGACAGGCAGCCCCGCTCTTGTTCGCTTCGCTCACGGGCCGCTCGGGTCACGGCCTCGCGAGCTCGGCCTCTGAGCCATCCGCGCCCTTGGCCGGGAGGCTCAATAGAGTCGCGCACGTGTTCGTATTGGGCATCGACCCGGGACTCTCGCGCTGCGGCTACGGCGCGGTCCGGCACGGGCGCCGGCCCACCGCTGAGGTGGCCGGAGTCCTGGTCACGCCCGCGGAGATGGACCGCGCGTCGCGGCTGGCCGAGCTGCAGACCGACATCCGGTCGTTGATCGCAGAACTGAAGCCCGACGTGGTAGCGGTGGAGCGGGTGCTGTTCCAGCGCAATGTGGCCACGGCCATGTCCGTCGGGCAGGCCGTCGGAGTGGTACTGGCCGAGTCGGCCGCAGCCGGCTGCGAGGTTGTGGAGTACTCGCCGAACGAGGTGAAGGAGGCCGTGGCGGGCTGGGGCGGCGCCGACAAGCAGGAGGTCGCCGAGATGGTGCGGGTGATCCTCGGGGTCGGGGAGTTGCTGCGCCCCGCCGATGCCGCCGACGCGGTGGCTGTCGCTCTGTGTCACCTGGCCCGAACCGGTCCGCCCGCCGCGGTGAGCCGCCGGGCCGCGGTCGCAGGTGGTACCCGATGATCGGGTCGCTGCGGGGTGAGTTGCTGTCGCGGTCACCGGACGCCGAGCTCCTGGTGGAGGTGTCGGGGATCGGCTACCGGGTTCAGGCCACGCCTCGGACGGCCGCGGTCGCGGCTGCGGACGGGCTGGGCTCGGAAGTGTTCGTCCATGTCAGCCACATCGTGCGGGAGGACGCCCAGACGCTCTACGGCTTCTCCACCCTGGACGAGAGGCGGGCCTTCGAGGCGCTGGTCGGCGCCCGGGGTGTGGGGCCGACCCTGGCGCTGTCGATCCTGGCCGTCCACCATCCCGACGCCCTGCGTCGGGCCGTGGCCACCGACGACGTCGACATGATGTGCCTGGTGCCGGGTGTGGGCACCAAGACCGCGGTGCGATTGCTCGTCGAGTTCAAGTCGCGCCTGCATCTGCCCGAAGCGGACGCACCGCCCGGCGGTGATGATGTCGCGGCGGTGCCCGCTGCGCACGACGACGCCCGCACCGATGTGCGTGCCGCGCTCGACGGGCTGGGCTACGGCACCGAGGAGATCAAGGGCGTGCTGGCTGAGCTGCCCGCAGGCGATGACGCCGGCCGTCTGCTGCGCGAGGCGCTGCGGCGCCTGGCCGGCGTGGCTGCCTGAGAGGCCGAGAGGGAAGGGGGCTGAGCATGGCCCGATCCGAGATGCTGGCCCGGCCCTCGGGCGACGGCAACGGCACCGCCCCGGCGCCGGAGGCCGACGCGGCGGAGTTGCTGTCGCCGGATCCGCTGCCGGCCGACCGCCGCGGCGAAGCCGCTCTCCGCCCCCGCAGCCTCGAGGACTTCGTCGGCCAGGGCGAGTTGAAGGGCCATCTCGACGTTCTCCTGGGAGCGGCCCGCAAGCGCGGCGAGCCCGTCGACCACCTGCTCTTCGCCGGACCGCCGGGACTGGGCAAGACGACGCTGGCTCACATCGTCGCCAACGAGCTCGGTGCCCATCTGCAGACCACGTCGGGTCCGGCCCTGGAGCGGGCCGGCGACCTGGCGGCCATGCTCACCAAGATCGAGCCCGGCGACGTCCTGTTCATCGACGAGATCCACCGCCTGCCCCGGCCCGTCGAAGAGGTTATGTACCCGGCCATGGAGGACTTCCGCATCGACATCGTGCTCGGCAAGGGCCCTGCGGCCCGTTCGATCCCGCTGGATCTGGCGCCGTTCACCCTGGTCGGCGCCACCACCCGCACCGGCCTCATCACTGGACCGCTGCGCGACCGCTTCGGGCTGGTGGCCAGGCTCGACTTCTACACCGTCGACGACCTCGTGTCGATCGTGGAGCGCACCGCGGGGATCCTCGACGTGGGCATCGACACCCGCGGCGCGGCTGAGATCGCCCGGCGGGCCAGGGGAACGCCCCGCATCGCCAACCGCCTGCTGCGACAGGTGCGCGACTTCTCCGAGGTGCACCGCGACGGCCGCATCGACTCGACGGTGGCTGCCGACGGCCTTGCCTTCTTCGGGGTCGATGAGCTGGGGCTGGACCGGGCCTCCCGGGCGGTGCTCGAGGCCCTCTGCGGCAACTTCGGCGGCGGGCCCGTCGGATTGTCCACCCTGGCCATCGCGGTCAGCGAGCCGACCGAGACGGTCGAGGACGTCTACGAGCCGTACCTGATACAGCAGGGCCTGCTGATGCGCACGCCCCGGGGCAGGGTGGCCACCGCCGCGGCATGGGTGCACCTCGGCCTGGAGGCACCCCAGTCGGGCCCGGAAACCCACCCGGGCCTGTTCACCTGAACCCCGGGGCTGGCCATGCCCTCCAAGGTCGTGACGGCGCCGCCGACCATTCCGGCCGACCTCGACTACGACCTGCCACCCGACGCCATAGCCCAGTCGCCGTCGCCTCAACGCGACCAGGCCCGGCTGCTGGTCGATGGTGCCGGCGGGATCTCACACCGCCGGGTCAGCGACCTGCCGCAGCTGTTGGGACCCGGCGATGTCGTCGTCGTCAACGACACTCGTGTGCTGCCCGCTCGCCTGCGGATGCGACGGGCCACCGGGGGCGCGGTCGAGGTGCTGCTGCTGCACGAACGCAACGACGGCGACTGGGAGGCGCTGGTCAGGCCGTCTCGCCGGTTGCGGCCCGGGGAGGTGGTGACACCGGACCGAGCCGACACCGGGGCCACCGTGGAGATCCGCGACGATCTCGGCGAGGGACGGCGAGTGGTCCGGGTCCACACCGGCGGGCGGCCGCTGCTGCATGTGCTGGGTGACGTGGGTGTCGTGCCGCTGCCGCCCTACATCACGGCCGGTATCGACGACCCCGAGCGCTACCAGACGGTGTACGGCCGGCGACCGGTCTCGGCCGCCGCTCCGACCGCGGGCCTGCACTTCACCGAGGAACTCCTGGACGGGGTGCGAGATGCGGGGGCCGAGGTGGTGGCGGTCGAGCTGGCCGTCGGCCTCGACACCTTCCGGCCCATCACCGCGGACCGTCTCGACGACCACGACATGCACACCGAGCAGTACCACGTGCCCGCCGGCATCCAAGAGGCCCTCGAGGGGGCCGAGCGGGTGGTGGCGGTGGGAACCACAGTGGTGCGGTGCCTGGAGGCCTGGGCGGCGACCGGCGAAGCGTCCGGGCGCACCAGCCTGTTCATCCGCAGGCCGTATGAGTGGAGCGTCGTCGATGCCCTGATGACGAACTTCCACCTGCCCCGATCCACCCTTCTGTGCCTGCTTGATGCCTTCATCGGACCGCGTTGGCGGGTCCTGTACGCCGCTGCGCTCGAGCACGGCTACCGGTTCCTGTCCTTCGGCGATGCCATGTTCGTGGCCCGCTCCGAGCCGATCGGTGCTGCCGGCGGAGCGTCGTGATGCGGGCGGGCTTCACGGTGGAGAGCGTCGCGGGGGAGGCCCGGACCGGGACGGTCACCACCGCCCGGGGCAGCTTCCCCACGCCGTGCTTCATGCCGGTGGGCACCCGCGGGGCGGTCCGTCACCTCGACTCGTCAGACCTCGAGGACCTCGGCGTGGATGTGGTGCTGGCCAACACCTACCACCTGATGCTGCGGCCTGGAGCCTCCACCGTCGCCCGTCTGGGCGGGATCCACGGCTTCGCGTGCTGGTCGGGCCATGTGCTCACCGATTCCGGCGGGTACCAGATCTACTCGCTCGACCCGGATGTCGACGATGACGGCGCCAGCTTCGCTTCGGTCTACGACGGTTCGGCATGCCGGCTCACCCCCGAGGATGCGGTTGCTCAACAGGCGCTCATCGGCGCCGACATAACCATGGTTCTCGACGTATGCCCCTCCGCGGTGGCGGAGCGCGCCGTCCTCTCCGAGGCCGTCCGCCGCACCGCTCTCTGGGCTCGCCGGGGCCGCGATGCCTTTCTGGCCCACCCCGGCGCCGCGGGGCGCCAGTGCCAGTTCGGCATCGTTCAGGGAGGCGCCGACCCCACGCTGCGGCGCGAATCCGCCGAGCGCACCGTGGAAATCGGATTCGACGGTTACGCGGTGGGCGGGTTGTCGGTGGGCGAGGAACGCCCCCAGATGCTGGACGCTCTCCAGGCCTGCACCGCGGCACTGCCGAGCGGCAGTCCCCGTTACTTCATGGGCCTGGGCGATCCGGTGGGGATCGTGGAGGCAGTGGCCCGCGGCATCGACATGTTCGACTGCGTGATGCCCACCCGTCTCGGTCGTCACGGCACGGTCCTGTCCGACGCGGGCCGCTACAACCTGGCCGCGGCCCGCCACGCCGACAGCGACGACCCGCTCGACCCGTCGTTTCCTGAGAGCCCGGCCGGACGGTGGTCGCGCGGCTATCTGCGCCATCTGCTGGCCACCCATGAACCCACCGCGGCCCGGCTCATCACCCTGCACAACCTGGCCTGGGTGCTGCGCCTCATGGATCAGGTACGCATTGCGGTGCGCACCGGCACCTTCGAGGAGCTGCGCGCCTCCGTAGCCCGTAACTGGCAATAGGCCCATAGCTGGCAATAGGCCCGTAACTGGCAATAGGCCCGTAACTGGCAATAAGCCCGTAACTGGCAATAAGCCCGTAACTGGCAATAGAGGCCGAGCTTGCGGGGCCGTGTCCCGAGCGGCCTGTGAGCGCAGCGAACAAGAGCGGGAACGAAGGCGCCCCACCGCGAGGGGTGTCACCTCCGCACGCTGCCGCAATAGGCTCGGGGCATGGAACAGTTCCTCATCATCATCCTCATGTTCGGCGCGCTGTACTACCTGCTGCTGCGCCCCCAGCAGAAGCGGGAGAAGGCTCGCCGGGAGCTGGTCCGCTCCCTCCAGGCGGGCGACGAGGTGGTGACCAACGCCGGCATCCACGGTGTCGTGGCCGAAGTGGAGGATGCAGTGGTGTGGCTGGAGGTTGCGCCGAACGTCGAGTTGAAGGTCTCCCGGGATGCGATCGCCGGACAGGTGCCCGGAACATCGGGTACCGACGACGAGGAGGCGGAGGACGACGCCGAGGAGGACGAGGAGCACGACGGCTAGGCCGACAGCGCTCCTGAGGGGCGATCGGGTCGGACCGCGGGAGCGTCCTTGCGCCGCAAGCTCACCTATGTGATCGGCATCGTCGCGGTTGCCGTCGCCGGTGTGGTCTACACGCTGGCCGCCGGCAACGAGCCCCTGCTCGGCCTGGATCTGCAGGGCGGGGCCAGCGTCGTGCTGGAGCCGACTCGAGTGGCGGAGCCCGAGGAGTTGGACGTGGCCGTGGAGATCATCCGCAACCGGGTGGACGGTCTGGGCGTGGCCGAGCCCGAGATCTCCACTCAGGGCGGGAACATTCTCGTGCAGCTCCCCGGTGTCGACGAGCAGCAGCGAGCCTTGGACCTGGTGGGCCAGACCGCGGAGCTGCGCTTCCGGCCCGTGCTCAGCGTGGTGTCGGAGGACGCTCTCACCAGCGGCGACACCGACGAGACGCTGCTCGACCTCTTCGCCCTGCCCGAGGGCGAAGTCGCCGCCGACGCGGAGGTCGTGTTGCCCCAGTACGACGATGACCGGAAAATCGCGTTGCGCTACCGGCTGGGCCCGACCGCGGTCGCGGGCGACGGCCTCGAGGGGGCTGTCGCCCAGTTCCATTCCTTCATCGGCTGGCATGTGGCGCCCACTTTCAAGCCGGGACCCACCGGCATCGACCTGTTCAACGAGGTGAGCCGCAGGTGCCACAGCCGGGTCCCGTCGTGCCCCACTGGCCAGGTGGCCATAGAACTGGACAACGAGATCGTCAGTGCCCCCTCGGTCCAGGCCGACAACGCCTTCTTCGAGCCGTTCGAGCGTTCGGGCATCACCATCTCCGGGGGCTTCAGCGAGGAGGAGGCCCGCGATGTCGCCCTCGTGCTCGACTACGGCGCCCTGCCGGTGGAACTGGAGGCCCAGCAGAGCCAGATCGTGTCGGCGTCGCTGGGAACCGACGCCCTGTCCGCCGGTGTCCTCGCAGGACTCATCGGGCTGGGACTCGTGTCGCTCTACCTGCTGATGTACTACCGCCTGCTCGGCCTGGTCGCCATCGCCAGCCTCGGCCTGTCCGGCGCAATGCTGTGGACCATCATCGCCTGGCTGGGCGAGTCCCAGGGGCTGGCGCTCACCCTGGCCGGAGTCACCGGCCTCATCGTTGCCATCGGTGTGTCGGTGGACTCCAACGTCGTGTACTTCGAGCATCTCAAGGAGGACGTGCGGTCGGGTCGGACGCTGCGCTCCGCGGTGGACCGGGCGTTCCCGGTGGCCTTCTCAACCATCGTCAAGGCGGACTTCGCGTCGCTGATCGCCGCGGCGGTGCTGTACCTCCTGACGGTGGGTCAGGTCCGGGGCTTCGCCCTGTACCTCGGGCTGGCCACGATCCTCGATCTGGTGGCGACGTACTTCTTCATGGGTCCGCTGGTCGGCTTGATGGCCCGCGGCACGGGCTTGTATGCACACCCGGGCCGGTTCGGGATACCCGCTTCGCTGGCGCGGCAGGGGGCCGAGCCCGGAGCAACGACATGACCGGCAAGGGCTTGGGCCGGCTGGCCGCGGCGTACCGCGGTGAGCAGCAGATCGACTTCCCGCAGCTGTGGCGGCGCGCCCTGATCGGCTCGCTGGCAGCGGTGGTGATCAGCGTGGCCAGCTTCGGGCTGCGTGGCGTCGATCTGGGCATCGAGTTCGAGGGGGGCACGTCCTGGGAGGTGCCCGCGCCGGGTGTGTCGGTTGCTGAGGCCCGGGACGCTCTGCGGGGCACGGGCGCGGCCGACGCCAAGATCCAGACGGTGGGCGGTGAAACCATCAGGGTTCGGGCCGACATCGAGGCCCCCGAGGCCGTGGACAGCGTGCGCAACGCGCTGGCCGGTCTGACCGGCGTCACCGGAGACGATGTGAGCGTGACCACGGTCGGACCGTCGTGGGGAGAGGAGATCACCGGCAAGGCCCGCACCGCGCTGATCGCCTTCTTCGCCATCGTGGCCGCCTATATCGCGATCAGGCTCGAGTGGAAGATGGCGGTGGGGGCTTTGCTGGCGGTGATCCATGACATCGTGGTGTCGGTGGGCTTCTACTCCGTGTTCCAGTTCGAGATCACCCCGGCCACGGTCATCGCGTTCCTGACGATCATGGGCTATTCGCTGTACGACACCATCGTCGTGTACGACAAGGTGCGCGAGGTGGTGGGCCGGGTATCGGCCACCGGTCGCTACACCTACACCGAGATGATGAACCTGTCGCTCAACCAGGTGCTGATGCGCTCGGTCAACACCTCGATCACGTCGATGCTTCCGGTGGCGTCGATGCTGGTGATCGGCTCGTTCGTGCTGGGCGCGGTGACGCTTCAGGAGTTTGCGGTCGCTCTGCTGGTGGGAATATTGGTGGGGACCTATTCTTCGTTGTTCGTAGCAGCCTCAGTGGTGGCCAGGATGAAGGAACGGGAGCCCGCCTACGTCGAGATCGCGGAGCGGGTCCGTCTGCGCGGCGGTGCGGCCGAGGCCGGCACCCGCACGATCGCGACCGACGACGCGGTGCTCGGCGAAGCGGCTGCGGCCAAGCGGTCGGCCACGGCCCGGCGGTCGGGGTCGGCTCCCCGAGCCGCGGCAGGGTCGGCGCAGGGCGCGATACCGCCGCGTCCTCGAAAGAAGAAGAAACGGTGACCACTATGGTTTGCCGTCACCGGGGCTGCTAGGTGGCCACCGTCACCCGGGTCCTGCCTTGGAGGCGTGGAGCCCGGCGGCCCGCGGCGGCCGAAATCGCCCCACTGCTGGAGTGCTACCGCCAGCGCCACCGGGATGGGTCGCCTGATCTCATCCTGCAAGCCTTCGACGTTGCGGCCAAGGCCCACCAGGGCCAGATGCGCCTGTCGGGGGAGCCCTATATCCGTCACCCGCTCGCCGTCGCCACCATCGTGGCTCGGCTCGGCTTGGACGATGTGACCATCGCGGCGTCGCTGCTTCACGACGCCGTGGAGGACACCGACATGGCCTTGGCCGCCATCGAGACCGACTTCGGTCCCGAGGTCACCCGCATCGTGGACGGGGTCACCAAGCTGGACCGGGTCCATTACGACACCCGCGAGCAGCAGCAGGCCGCCTCGGTGCGGAAGATGATCGTCGCCATCGCTCGCGACCTGCGGGTGCTGATCATCAAGCTGGCCGACCGGCTGCACAACCTGCGCACCCTCGCCGTGCTGCCCGCGTTCAAGCAGGACTACATCGCGCGCGAGACCCTCGATGTGTACGCCCCGCTGGCCCACCGTCTGGGGATGCAGGACATCAAGCAGCAACTGGAGGATCTGGCCTTCGCCGCGCTGGAGCCCCGCCGCTACGCCGAGATCGATCAGATGGTGCAGCAGCGAGCCCCCGAGCGCGACCTCTACCTCGAGCAGGTGCTCGGCAACGTGGAGTCGCGCCTGGCCGAGCTGGGGATCTCCGCCGAGGTGATCGGCCGGCCCAAGCACCTGTGGTCGATCTACGAGAAGATGGTGGTCAAGGGCCGTTCCTTCGAGGAGATCTTCGACCTGATCGGCATCCGCGTGGTGGTGGACTCGGTGCGGGACTGCTACGCGGCGCTCGGCTCGATCCATGCCACCTGGCGACCGGTGCAGGGCCGGTTCAAGGACTACATCGCCATGCCCAAGTTCAACCTCTACCAGTCGTTGCACACGACGGTGGTCGGGCCGCAGGGCAAGACCCTGGAGGTGCAGATCCGGACGCGAGCGATGCATGACCGGGCCGAGCACGGCGTGGCGGCCCACTGGGAGTACAAGGACGCGTCGCCGTCGGAGGAGATGGCCTGGCTGTCGCGCATCGTCGACTGGCAGCAGGAGACGTCGGACCCGGCCGAGTTCATGTCCAACCTCAAGATCGAGCTCGACACCGACGAGGTCTACGTGTTCACCCCCAAGGGCAAGGTGATCGAGCTGCCGGTGGGAGCCACCCCGGTGGACTTCGCCTACAGCATCCACACCGATGTGGGCCACGCCTGCGTCGGTGCGAAGGTGAACGGACGGCTGGTGGCGCTGGACAGCCGCCTGCTTTCGGGTGACGCGGTGGAGATCTTCACTACCCGCACCGAGGGCGCCGGGCCGAGCCGGGACTGGCTCAAGTTCGTGGCCAGCCGCCGGGCGACCAACAAGATCAAGCAGTGGTACTCGCGTGAGCGCCGGGCCGACGCCATCGAGAACGGGCGCGACGACCTGATCCAAGCCCTGCGGCGCGAGGGTCTGCCCGCCCAGCGCCTGTTGAAGGACAAGCTGCTGGACTCCATCGCGGAGCAGCTCAATTACAGCTCGACCGATCTGCTGTTCCTGGCCATCGGGGAGGGCCATCAGTCGGCGGCCTCGGTGGCCGGCCGCTTCGCCCGGGCCCTGGGAGGCGACGATGTCGACGGTGAAGCCGATCGCGACCGTCTGCCCACCACGGCGAGACGGCGGACCGGCCATCTCCGCAGCGACTCCGACGTGGGCGTGCACGTCGAGGGCCTTGACGACATCCTCATCCGGCTGTCGCAGTGCTGCGCGCCGGTGCCGCCCGACGAGATCATGGGCTTCGTGACCCGGGGACGGGGCGTGTCGGTGCACCGGGCCGACTGCGTTAACGCCATGGGGCTCGCTGAGGGCCAGACCGACAGGCTGATCGAGGTGGAGTGGGACGCCGATTTCGCGGGCAAGTTCTCCACGACGATCTCGGTGCATGCGCTGGACCGGCCCGGTCTGCTGCGCGACGTGACCGACGTGCTGGCCGAGCATCGCCTGAGCATCATCAGCGCCAACGCCGAGACCGGCGACGACTTCATCGCCCGCATGGACTTCGAGTTCGAGCTGGCCGACCTGTCCCAGCTCGACTCGGTGCTGTCCAGGGTCCTGTCTCTCGAAGCGGTCTTCGAGGCCTACCGGGTGCTCCCCGGCCGCAACTCCCGCCCTGCCTAGCCGCCTTCCGGCTGCCTCCCATTTGGACCTGCGGGGCGGCGGTAGCCTCCGGGGTCGTGGCCCAGCCCTTGTTCCGCGCCCCGGTGGGCACTCGCGACATCCTGCCGCCGGAGTCGGCGCGGCGGCGCCGGCTGGTGAGCGTGTTCGCCGATCTGGCCGAGCGAACCGGCTTCGGTCTGCTGGAGTCACCCATATTCGAGGACCTCGGAGTGTTCCAGCGGCTCGGCGCCGACAACGACGTGGTCACCAAGGAGCTGTTCGAGTTCTTCGACAAGGGCGACCCGCCCCGCCACCTTGCCCTGCGCCCCGAGTTGACCGCCAGCGTCTGCCGGGCGTTCGCCGAACTCCGTCCCACTCCGCCCTGGAAGATCTGGTATTCGGGCCCCCAGTTCCGCTACGAGCGCCCCCAGGCTGGCCGTTACCGGCAGTTCGAGCAGGTCGGGGTGGAGACCCTCGGCACCGACGACCCTCACGCCGACGTTGAGGTGATCGGACTGGGCGTGCGCTTCTACGAGGCTCTGGGCATGAAGCAGGTGCGTCTGCTGCTCAACAGTCTCGGCGACTCCGAGAGTCGCCCGGTCTACGACGCCGCGCTGACCGACTATCTCAAGAGCCGGCGGGACGAGCTGTCCGAGCAGTCCCAACTGACCCTGGAACGCAACCCGTTGCGGGTGCTCGACTCCAAGCGGGAGCAGGACCAACCGGTGATCGCGGAAGCTCCCGTGATGGCCGACTTCCTGTCGGGCGCCTCGGCCGAGCACTTCGCGGCCGTGAGGGCCGGGCTCGACAACCTCGACGCGGCCTACGAGATCTCGCCCCGCCTCGTCCGCGGACTCGACTACTACACCCGGACCACCTTCGAGTTCGTGGCCGACGCCCTCCACACCGCCCAGAACGCGGTGGGCGGCGGCGGGCGCTACGACGGGTTGGTGGAGGAACTGGGCGGGTCCCCGACGCCGGGCATCGGCTTCGCCCTGGGCGTGGACCGCATCCTGCTGGCCTGCGATGCCGAGAGCGCTTTCGCCGAGACCGCCGCGCCCGTGGAAGTGTTCGTGGTGGACACGGCCGGCGGCCAGAGTGCCGTCGTGCTCTGTGACCGGCTCCGGCGGAGCGGCCTGGGCGTGGATCGGGCCTTCGACAGCCGGTCCATGAAGGCTCAGATGAAACGGGCCGACCGATCCGGGGCCGCCGTGGCGGTGATCGTGGGGACCGACGAACAGGACGAGGGGGCGGTCACCGTGCGCGACATGCGCCCCGGCGGGGGCCAGCAACGGGTGGCCGAGGCTGACGTGGTGGCCGCGGTCACCGAGCTTCTGGAAGGCGCGGCTCCATGACCGGCATTGACGCCACGTCCATGCGGACCGACCTCTGCGGCCTTCTCGGCCCGGGCGACGCGGGCCGCTCCGTGACGGTGTGCGGTTGGGTGGACCGCCGTCGTGAGCACAGCGAGCATCTCGCCTTCGTGGACTTGAGAGACCACAGCGGGGTGCTGCAGTGCGTGGTGGACGGCGCCCGCGAACTGCGCTCGGAGTACGTGCTGCGAGTCACCGGCACCGTGCGGCTGCGTCCCACCGGAACTGCCAACCCGGCGCTGGCCACGGGCGAGGTCGAGCTGCAGGACTGCGACGTGGAGCTGCTGTCGCGGGCCGAGCCGCCACCGTTCCCGCTCGACGAGCGCACCGAGGTGGACGAGACGCTCCGGTTGAAGCACCGCTACGTCGATCTGCGCAAGACCCGGATGCAGCGCAACCTGAGGGCTCGGGCCGCAGTCAACCGGGCCATCCGGGCGGCCATGGACGCCCAGGGCTTCTTAGAGGTGGAGACGCCGATGCTCATCGCCTCCACCCCCGAGGGAGCACGGGATTTCGTAGTCCCGTCCCGCAAGGAGCCCGGCTCCTTCTACGCCCTTCCCCAGAGTCCGCAGATCTTCAAGCAGCTAACGATGGTGGGGGGCGTCGACCGCTACTACCAGATCGCCCGCTGCCTGCGCGACGAGGATCTGCGGGCCGACCGCCAGTTCGAGTTCTCCCAGCTCGACGTGGAGGCGTCGTTCGTGACACGCGACGACGTGCTCGGCTTCGTGACAAGGGCAGTGGCTGAAGCCACCATCGAGGTGACCGGGCACGACCCCGGCACCTTCGACCGCATGACCTGGCACGATGCCATGGAGCGCTTCGGCTCGGACAAGCCCGACACCCGCTTCGGCATGGAGCTGGCCGAGCTGACCCCGATCTTCGCCGAGACCCAGGCCCGGGTGTTCCAGGCCCCGTGCGTGAAGGGGATTTGCCTCACCGACGGCGCGGAGGCGCTGGCCCGCAGCCGCGTCGACGAGCTGGTGGCCACCTGCCAGCGCTGGGGCGCCAAGGGCCTGGCCTGGATGCGCGTCGTACCCGGGGAGGACGGCGGCTCAGCCCTCGACGGGGGTGTGGCCAAGTTCCTTTCTGCCGCCGAAGGCGCAGGGGTGATCGAAGCCCTGGAGGCCCGGCCGGGCGACATGGTGTTCCTGGTGGCCGACGAGCGCCCCGTGGTGCGCCATGTGCTGGGCCTGCTGCGCCTCGAGCTGGGCCGGCCGCCGGTCAACGACGGCAGCTTCAACTACCTGTGGGTGGTGGACTTCCCGCTGTTCGAGGCGCTGAGCGCCGAGGGGGAGCCGATTCCCTCGCACCATCCGTTCACCATGCCCCATGAAGACGATCTGGCGCGGCTCATGGCCGCCGACGACCCTCGGAAGGGTGAGGCTCTGCTCGGCATACGCAGCCAGGCCTACGACCTCGTGCTGAACGGCTGGGAGCTCGGGTCGGGCAGCGTGAGGATCCATCGCCGCGACATCCAGCAGCGCATCTTTGAAGTTCTGGGCATCGCCGCCGACGACGCCCAGGAACGCTTCGGCTTCCTACTCGACGCCTTCCGCTACGGCGCCCCTCCCCACGCCGGCTTCGCGGTGGGCCTGGACCGTCTGGCCGCCCTGCTGGTGGGGGAGGAGAACATCCGCGAGGTCATCGCCTTCCCCAAGACCCAGTCCGGTTCTGACCCCCTCACCGACGCTCCGAGCCCCATAGCCGAAGCTCACCTGCAAGAGCTTGGCCTGAGAGTACTGCCCCCCGCCTGAGAACAAGCCCTCGTTGTCCCTGCATCCTGTACTCCGGCCGTGGTTGCGAGGGGCTCAGGATGCGGTCGCCCTGTTCTTCGTTCCGGTCGGTCTGGGACTCGTGATCATCCACTATTTCGGTGGTGCAGATGGGCTTCCCAACGCCGAGCTCGGTGCGGTGGCCTTCGGGGCTCCGTACAGCGTGCTCGGCTTTCTCGCCTTCCTCGGGGGTCGCACCGGACGGCCCGCGCTGACGCTCTTCGCGAGCACGCCGCTGGTGTTGATGAGCATGGTCTCATTTGTCCTGATTCCGCTGGTGCTGCTTGCCGGGTTCCTGGTGGTCCGGGCCATCTCGGGACTGGTCGCTGGCCAGCAGCAGCACCTGAGCCCGTCCGAGATGTTCCTTCCGTTCCTGGTAACGGCCGCCCCGGTGCTGGCGTTCGGCTACTTGCTGTTCCACCAGGACCCTGCGTCATGGCAATCGGATGAGAACACGTTCCACTCCGCGAGCGACATCGTGACCGTCTCGGAGTCCATCCTGTCGCTGGTGGCGGTTGCCCTGTCGGTTGTGATCTCGTTCTTCTGGATCTTCAAGGACCCGAGCGGCAACCTCGGATCGATCACCGACTGAGGGCCTAGTGCTGTGTTGCCGAAATGACTGGGCAGCGACAGACGCCGGTGACCTCGGCGTATGGGCGGTGGGGCGGACGATCAATTCAGCGACGGACCACTAGGGTCACAGCGTGGCTGGCGACCTGTTCGATGCGGCTGCGGACGAGCGCCTGCGCGGGAGGGCGCCGCTGGCGGCTCGGCTGCGGCCCCGCACACTGGACGAGATCGTGGGCCAGGACCACCTGGTCGGGCCGGGGCGACCGCTGCGGGAGCTGATCGCAGCCGACCGGCTGTCGTCGGTGATCCTGTGGGGGCCGCCGGGCACGGGCAAGACCACGCTGGCCCGGGTGGTGGCCCTCACCACGGCCAAGGCCTTCGAGGAGCTCTCAGCGGTGACCGCGGGGGTGAAGGACGTGCGGAGTGTGATCGAGAGGGCCCGGGACCGTCTCGGTGTCCACGGAACCGGCACGATCCTGTTCCTCGACGAGGTCCACCGCTTCAACAAGGCCCAGCAGGACGCCCTGCTGCCCGCGGTGGAGGACGGGCTGATCGTGCTGATCGGCGCCACCACCGAGAACCCGCACTTCGAGGTCAACCCTCCGCTGATGTCGCGCTCGACGCTGTTCCGCCTGCACCCGCTGGATGCTGACGCGCTGGTGGAACTGGTCCACCGGGGCCTGGCGGCGGAGCAGGCCACCGCCGACAACGACGCCGTGGAGCATCTCGCGGCCCGCAGCAGCGGCGACGGTCGCCACGCCCTGACCGGCATAGAAGTGGCGGTGGCGCTGGCCGGTCGCCGGATCGGAGCCGAGCCGGGCGCCGAACCGGCGGGTCCGGTCCATGTGACCCTGGCCGACGCCGAGGCGGCCGCCGACGCCAAGGCGGTGCGGTACGGACGTGACGGCCACTACGACGTGATCAGCGCGTTCATCAAGAGCATCCGGGGCTCCGACGCCGATGCCGGGCTCTACTGGCTGGCCCGCATGCTGGAGGCGGGCGAGGATCCTCGCTTCATCGCGCGACGTCTGGTAATCCTGGCCTCCGAGGACATCGGCCTGGCCGACGACGGAGCGCTGCTGGTGGCCGACGCCGCGGCCCGGGCCGTGGAGTACGTCGGCTTGCCCGAAGCGCAGCTCAACCTGGCCCACGCGGTGGTGCGGCTGGCCACCGCGCCCAAGTCCAATCGGGTGACGGAGGCCCTGGGCCGGGCCGCCGCCGACGCCCGGACCGCGGGGGCGGGCGAGGTGCCCATGCACCTGCGCGACGCCCACTACCAGGGCGCGAGATCCCTCGGCCACGGCGACGGGTACCGCTATCCCCACGACGACCCCGACGGCTGGGTCACCCAGGAGCATCGTCCCGCCGAAGTGGCCGGCAACGTCTACTACGAGCCGTCCGATCACGGTTCTGAGGCCGCCCTGGCCGAGATCCGGCCCGGCCGACGACGCTCTCCGCACTGAGCGGCCTAGCCCCGACGGCAACGCGTACTGGGCTGCCGCGCAGCCCATCGGCGGTATCTTGACTGCGTGAGCGCCGTCGACCTCGCTGCCGTGATCGTGACGATCGTCTGCCTGGCCACGGTGGTCGTGCTGACGGTGGCGGTGGTGTCGCTGGTGCGGACCATGCGCGAGCTGCGCGACGTGGTCGACGACTTGCGGGACTCGGCGCTTCCCATGGTCGACGATCTCCGCTCCACCGTCACCAAGGCCGACGCCGAGCTTCACCGGGTGGACCGGGTGATCGGGCGGGCCGAGCGCATCGCGGCCACCGCGGACCATGCCAGCCGCCTGACCTACCGGGCTTTCGCGCCGCCGCTGATCAAAGGTCTGTCGCTGGTCTCGGGCGCGGGCCAGGCCGGCCGGCGGCTGCGTGAGCGCCGCCGCCATCGCCGGTCTCTGGACCTGGCCGCGAACGACAGTTCCAGCACCACCGAAGCGATCTCAACCACGGCGGAGGCCGTAGCTTCAAGCCATTCCGCCGCGGCCGGGCCTGGAGAGTCCCCCAGCACCGAGCGGTCCCGGACCAGGAGGCGGCGGCGATGAGGCGGGTCTGGTGGCTGGGCGCGGGCTACGTTGCCGGCCTCGGCACCGCGGCCTGGCTTCGCAGCAAGGCCCGTGAGGCCGCGGAGCGCTATGCGCCCGCCAACGTGCGCAACGTCGTGGCCGAGCGGTCTCAGCAGGCCGCGAACCGGGCCCGGGACACCGCGGTCGACAGCGCCAAGAATGTCGGGCGCGAGGCTCGACGAATCGCCGACGACGTCCGCCAAGCCGTCGCCGAGGGACGCGAGGCCATGCGCCGCGCCGAGTCCGAGCTCATCGGTGAGGACGAACCGCTCTCCGACGACGAGCGGTCCACGACCGGGACCGACGCGCCATGAGGTCGATGACCGCGGCCGAGGTCCGCAAGGCCTTCGTCGACTTCTTCGTAGAGCGGGGCCACACCCACCACCCTTCGGCCACCCTGATCCCCCACGACCCCACCCTGCTGTTCACGGTGGCCGGAATGGTGCCTTTCAAGAGCTACTTCACCGGCGAGCAGCAGGCCCCGTTCTCGCGGGCCGTCACCGTGCAGAAGTGCGTGCGGGCCGGCGGCAAGCACAACGACCTCGACGAGATCGGGCGTACCTCCCGCCACCTGACCTTCTTCGAGATGCTCGGCAACTTCAGCTTCGGCGACTACTTCAAGTCCGACGCCTGCGCCTGGGCCTGGGAGCTCGTCACCGGCGTGCTCGGCCTCGATCCGGAACGGTTGTGGGTGACCGTTCACCTCAGCGACGACGAGGCCGAGGCCATCTGGCGCGACGAGGTCGGCGTGCCCGCCGAGCGGATCCAGCGCCTCGGCGAGGACAACTACTGGCGCATGGCCGACGTGGGCCCCTGCGGGCCGTGCTCGGAGATCTTCTGGGACAAGGGGCCGCAGTACGGACCCGACGGAGGCCCGGCCCACGGCGGCGAGGAGCGCTTCGTCGAGGTCTGGAACCTGGTGTTCATGCAGTTCGAGAGCACCCCCGACGGCGAAGAGGTCCCCCTGCCCAAGCCCTCGATCGACACCGGCCTGGGCCTGGAGCGGACTGTGGCCGTGCTTCAGGGCGTGGACTCGGTGTGGGAGACCGACGAGTTCGTGGCCCTGCTCGACGCGGCCCAGCACCTGTCCGGCGCCAAGTTGGGCGAGTCCGAGGCCCGCGACGTGTCGCTGCGCATCCTCGCCGACCACGCCCGGTCCACCTCGCTGCTGGTCAGCGACGGGGTGTTCCCCTCCAACGAGGACCGCGGCTACGTGCTGCGACGCATCATCCGCCGAGCCGTGCGCCACGCCTATCTGCTGGGCGTGGAGGAGCCCGTCATGGGAGGCATGGTCGACGCGGTGGTGGACGTGATGGGTGAGGCGCACCCGGATCTGGCCCGCAACCACGGCTACGTGCGCGACGTGATCGACCGCGAGGAGCAGCGCTTCCGCCAGACGCTCCGCACCGGACAGGCCATCCTCGATATCCGCCTGGACAGCCTCGCCCCGGGCCAGCCGATCGATGGCGACGTCGCGTTCCTGTTGCACGACACGTACGGCTTCCCCCTCGAAGTCACCGTCGAGATTGCGGCCGAGAGGGGCGTGGAGGTGGACACCGAGGGCTTCGCAGCTGCGATGTCGCAGCAGCAGGAGCGGGCCCGCAGCGCCCGCTCGGTGGCCGCCGCCGATGATGTGACCCCCTTCGTGGCGCTGCTATCGGCTACCGGGCCAACCGAGTTCACCGGACGGGCCGAGCTGACGTCCGTGGGCGAGGTCCTGTACGCCGCGGGCGGCCGGGTGGTGCTGGACCGTACGCCGTTCTACGCCGAGAGCGGTGGGCAGATCGGCGACACCGGCGAGATCTCGTGTGAGGCGACCGGGGCCCGGGTGCGGGTCGTCGACACCGTCTACGGAGTGCCTGACCTCCACGTCCACGTCGTCGAGCCGATCAACGGGGAGCTGAGAGTCGGCGACGAGGTCACCGCCGCGGTGGATGCCGAGCGCCGGTCCGGGATCCGGCGGAACCACACCGCTACCCACATCCTGCACTGGGCGCTGCGGGAGGTGCTCGGCGACCACGTCAAGCAGCAGGGGTCCTGGGTCGGCCCCGACCGGCTCCGCTTCGACTTCAGCCACTACGAGGCCCTTACACGCGAGCAGATTCTCCAGGTGGAGAATCTCGTCAACTCCGAGGTGCTCGCCAACGAGTCGTGCCGCCACTACGAGACCACGTTCGACCATGCTCAGCACGTCGGCGCCATCGCCTTCTTCGGTGAGAAGTACGGCGAGATGGTGCGGGTGCTCGAGGCCGGCCGCCATTCGGTGGAGCTGTGCGGGGGCACTCATGTGCGGGCCCTGGGCGACATCGGCGCGTTCCACATCACTTCCGAGGCGTCTATCGGCGCCAACATGCGCAGGCTGGAGGCCATCACCGGCCACGACACGCTTTCTCTGCTGCGCGGCCAGCAGTCGCTCATAGACGACGTGGCCCGGTCGCTGGGAGTGCCGTCCGCGGAACTGGCCGACGGCGTGGTCAAGCGCCAGAGCGAGACGAAGGCCTTGCGAGCCGAGGTGGCGGAGCTCAGGCGCCGGGTGGCGCTGGGCCGCGCCCCCGAGCTCGCGGCCGCGGCCGTGGACGGTGTGGTTGTGGCCCGCGTCGATGACGTGGACCGCGATGGACTGCGCGACCTCGCGGTGTCGATACGCGGCATCGACGGTGTGAAGGCCGTGGTGCTGGGCACCGCGCTCGGCTCGGGGGGAGCAGCCCTGGCCGCGGCCGCCACCGATGGCGGCGGGTTCCACGCCGGCGATCTCATCGGTGACGCCAAGAAGACGATCGGCGGCGGAGGGAGATCCGCGGCCGACCTTTGCGTGGCCGGGGGCCGGGACGCTGATCGGCTGGACGAGGCCCTCGACCTGGCGCGCGCCGCGGCTGGACTTACCTGAAGTGAGAGCCCTGGGGCTCGATCTGGGCGAGCGCCGCGTGGGTGTGGCGGTGTGCGACTCGGCCGGGACGGTGGCGACTCCGGCCGAGACGCTCCTTCGTACCGGCGATCCCGACCGCGATCTGCAGGCCATCGCCGGTCAGGTGAATGAGTGGCAGGCCGAGATCGTGGTGGTCGGTCTGCCCATCTCCCTCGACGGCTCCGAGGGTCCGGCGGCCCGGGCCGCCCGAGCGGAGATGGACCGTCTTGAGCGGCTCCTGGAGGTGCCCGTCGTTTCCTACGATGAGCGGTTGACGACGGTCATCGCAGAACGGAGCCTGATGGAGCAGCAGATGAAGGGGCCGCAGAGGCGCGGTGTCGTCGACCGGGTGGCGGCCGCCGTGATTCTCCAGTCCTGGCTCGACGCTGGAATGCCCCGTGGCTGACCGGGGTGCGGGCCGTCGTCGACCGTCGAAACTGTCGAACTTCATCACTGGACGCCCCGACAGCGGTGCCGGCCCGAGAGCCGCCCCGCCTCGGACTCCGGCTGCACCCGCCGGACGCGCTCAGGATCGTCCCGCCCGGCCGGCTGCACCCGCCGGACGCGCTCAGGATCGTCCCGCCCGGCCGGCTCAGCCGCGTCGGCGCACGCAGGGGCCTGCCGGTCAGGTCGCGTCCCAGCCCCGGCCCGCCAGCCGTACGAAGGCGCCCAAGAATCGTCCCGACCGTAGAGCCGGCCGGGCAGGGCGCAAGGCAGCCCGGCGAGATGAGCAGCAGGTCATCGTGGCCCGGGGCGGCTGGTCGACGGTCGACCAGGGCGCGATGGTCGTTGTGGATGAGGAGCTCGGTGATGACCCCCTCGTCGATCCCGTCTATGACGCCGATGATCGCAACTGGGTCCGCTACCGCCCTTTCTGGGGCGGGTTCGCCCGCTTGGTGGTGCTGGCCGTGGTGCTGGTGCTGGCCGTCGGGTGGGCCCGAGGGCGCATATACGGCTGGGTGGACGCTCAGATCACACCGGGGGGACTGCCGGGCGACGCGGTCGAGCTGACCATTCCCCAGGGAGCATCCGTCAACGAGATCGCCGGAGAGCTCCAGAACGCGGGAGTCATCGCCAACGCCACCGTCTTCCGCTACTGGCTGCGCTGCGACGGCGAGCTGACCGTCACGGGCTTCCTGGGGTGTGACTCGGTGGTGTCCGTCGATGCAGGCGACTACATCCTCTGGGAGAACATGGACTTCGAGTCGGTGCGAACGGTGTTCGAGGCCGGGCCGCTGCCCGAGGTCTTCGAACTCGTGAGCATTCCCGAGGGGTTGCGCTGGAGCGAGATGGCCCCGCGCCTGATGGAGGAGAATCCCGCCTTCGAGCGGGACGGCCTGGAAGCGGCCTACGTCTCGTTGGTGCGCGAAGCGTCCTACCTGCCCGACGATGCCGCAGTCAGGAGTCTCGAAGGGATGCTCTTCCCGGCCACCTACGACATCAACGCCGACGACCTAGCGGACGAGCACGGGTTCCTGTTGCGTCTCTCCGACGAGTTCGATCGCCGCTTCGCCCGCCTGCTGGAGGATCCCGGTTTCCACCCCGACATGGTCGAGTTGGGTCTGGTGCCCTATGACGTGATCATCGTGGCCAGCCTCATCGAGGAGGAGGCCCTGGTGCAGCAGGACCGGGCCAAGATCGCCCGGGTGATCTACAACCGGTTGGCCGAGGGCATGCGACTCGATATCGATGCCACCGCCTGCTATGCCGCGGCCAAGTCGTGCGTCGACCTCACCTCTGCCGACATTCGTCGAGAGTCGCCCTGGAATACTCGCGTGGTGGCCGGACTGCCCCCCACGCCGATATCGGCGCCGGGCGAGGCGTCGCTGGAGGCCGCACTGCAGCCCGCCGACGGCGACTGGCTCTTCTACGTCCGCACCGATGAGGGAGGAGTGCGAGGCGCTCACCACTTCCACCGCACGCTGGAGGAGCACGAGGCCCAGGTCGACGTCTGCCGCCAGCTCGGGTACTGCTGATGGCCGGGTACTGCCGCCAGCTCGGGTACTGCTGATGGCCGGGTACTGCCGCCAGCTCGGGTACTGCTGATGGCCGGGTACTGCCGCCAGCTCGGGTACTGCTGATGGCCGGGTACTGCCGCCAGCTCGGGTACTGCTGATGGCCGGGTACTGCCGCCAGCTCGGGTACTGCTGATGGCCGGGCCTGCGAACCCACGGGTGGCGGCGGTGATCGGTGACCCGGTGCGGCACTCGCGCTCGCCCGCAATCCACAATGCGGCGTTCGCGGCGAGCGACATCG
Organism: Candidatus Aldehydirespirator sp.; assembly: GCA_965220645.1. Lineage (GTDB taxonomy): Bacteria > Actinomycetota > Acidimicrobiia > Acidimicrobiales > Aldehydirespiratoraceae > Aldehydirespirator. The sequence goes on from OZ244836.1 coordinate 1,628,601, forward strand.
ACTGGGTGTTCACCGCTTTCGAGGTGCCCGCAGGGGGCGGCGCCGTCGCCCTGGAAGCGATGCGGGCGCTGCGCCTGGCGGGCCTGTCGGTGACCATGCCCCTCAAGGCGGAGGTGGCTGAGGCCGCGGACATCCGGGACGACGAGGTGGTGGCTCTGGGCGTGGCCAACTGCATCGTGCCTCTGGGCGACGGCCGGCTGCGCGCCGCCAACACCGACGCCGCAGGGTTCGTGTCGGGGCTGCGGGCCGACGCCGGGGTAGGACCCGACGGACTTCGGGTGGCTCTGCTGGGCGCCGGCGGGGCGGCCCGGGCGGTGGCCTGGGGACTGGCCGCCGGAGGCGCGGCCGACGTTGCGGTGATCAACCGAACGCCGTCGAGAGCCCAAACCGCAGCGGACATCGCAAATGCAACCGCACAGGCGGGACAGGCGGGCCGGGTCGGGTCTATCGACGACATCGCCGCCGCCGACATCGTCGTGAACGCGACCTCGGTGGGCATGGGAGCAGGCGCTTCAGCACATCCGAGGAGTGCTTCAGCACAACCGAACAGAAACGACATGCCATGCGACCCGACCCTGCTGCGTCCCGGCCAGGTGGCCGTGGACCTCGTGTACGAGCCGCTGGAGACCGCCTGGCTGGCCGCCTTGCGGCACCGCGGCGTCGAGGCTCACAACGGCCTGTCGATGCTGGCGTACCAGGCTGCGGCCGCCTTCGAGCTGTGGACTGGCATCGAAGCGCCGGTGGACGCGATGCGCCGAGCTGCGCTCGCGGGCCGCTGACGGCCGCGGCCAGAGTCCAACCCAGCGTCCCGCTCGTCGCTCAGTGAACACGGTCGCGCTGGGGGTTGCCTTCGGTGGCGGCCTGGTTGCGGGGCGTCTGGGGGTTCTGGCCGCGGACCGCTTCGCGCCTGCTCGCACTGCTTCCCGGAGTGTCCCGGTGCAGGAGGTGGTGACGGCTGCATTGTCGACCGCCGTAATGGCTCGCTTCGATGGGGGCTGGACCATGATCCCACCGCTCGTGGCCGCGGTGTCGCTGGTGACGCTGTCGGCTGTGGATCTTCGCGCCTACCGGCTGCCCGACGCCATCACGTTTCCCTCTCTGGGACTCAGCCTGGCTGCCGTCGCGCTGGAGTCCGCAGTCGCCGGCCGCCTCGATGCCATCGTGCTGGCGGTGGCCGCGGCGCTGGGCTATGGCGCGGTGCTGTGGATCGCCCACCGGTTGCGGCCCAGCGGACTGGGGTTCGGCGATGTGAAGATCGGTCCGCTGCTGGGCGTGCATCTCGGATGGGTTGCCGGCGCGTTCGGATCGGGCTGGGTCGCGGTGATCGAACTGGTTGCCCAAGCCCTGCTGGTCGGCTGCGTGATCGGCGTGGGAATGGCCCTGGTGCTGGCCTTGCTGCGCCAGCGGGGCTTTGATCCGCTTCCCCATCCTGGCCATGGCTCAGGCCCCGGTCACGGCGGGCGGCTGCTGGACACAGCCTTGCCGTTCGGACCGGCCCTGGCTGCGGGCACGATGATCGCGGTGCTCTTTCCGAACACTCTGCTCGGCTGAGATCCAAGTCCAGGGCCTGAGCGGCCCGTGAGCGCAGCGAACAAGAGCGGGCTTGGGGGCCTGAGCGGCCCGTGAGCGCAGCGAACAAGAGCGGGCAATGAGACGCCTAGCGGTGCGTCGGTAGGCTTTCGGGGTGCCGCCGCCCGCTTCTGGTGCCCATGTCGTGACCGTTGCCCTGGGCGACCGCGCCTACGACGTCCATGTGGGCGCTGGAGTTCGAGCCCGGCTCGGCCCAGTGATGCCGGCCGGGGCGCGCCGAGCTGCGGTCATCACCCAGGCAGACGTCGGTTGGACAGTTGACAGCGGCCTCGACCAGTCGGTGTTCACCGTCGCCGACGGAGAGGAAGCCAAGACGCTGACTGAGGTCGAGCGGATTTGCCGTGAGTTGTCGCGGGCCGGCCTTACCCGGTCCGATCTGATCGTGGCCGTCGGTGGGGGAGTGGTGACCGACCTGGCGGGTTTCGTGGCCGCCGTCTACCTCCGCGGCATTCGCTACGTCTCGGTGGCCACCACGCTGCTGGCCCAGGTGGACGCGGCCATCGGGGGCAAGACCGGAGTCAACCTGCCCGAGGGAAAGAACCTTGTCGGCGCCTTCTGGCAGCCTGAGGCTGTGCTGTGCGACACCGAGACGCTGGCCACGCTGCCGCCCCGGGAGCTGCGAAGCGGCCAGGGAGAGCTGGCCAAGTATCACTTCTTGAGCGGCGAGGACCTCGACGCTCTCGACACCGGCGAACGGATTGCAGCGGCCGTGCGCATCAAGGCTGAGGTGGTGGCGGCCGATGAGCGGGAAGGGGGGCGCCGGGCCATCCTCAACTACGGCCACACCCTGGCCCACGCCATTGAGACGGCGGGACGCTACGACCTGCGCCACGGCGAAGCGGTGGCTGTCGGTCTCGTGTACGCCGCGGAGGTAGCCATGCGGCTCGGTCGCATCGATTCCGAGCGCGTGGCTGCCCACCGCCGGGTGGTGTCCGGCTACGGCCTTTCGGACCGGCTGCCGGCGGCACTCGACGACGACGAGCTGCTGGCGCTGTTCGGCCGGGACAAGAAGGCCGTCGACGGCGTCACGTTCGTGCTCGACTCGGACCGGGGAGTTGAGCCGGTGGCCGGGGTGCCCGAGTCGGTGCTGCGAGAAGCACTGGCGGCCGTTCGATGAGCGACCCGCCGGCGCAATCGGGGTCCGACCCGGCGAACGATTTGCAGGGCCTGCCGCCGTTGCGGGTGGATGGGCGTCTCGATCGGCTTCGTGGCTGCCTGGACACCGTGGGCGTCGACGCGGCTGTGATCGTCGAGGCGGCCAATGTGCGGTGGCTCACCGGCTTCACCGGCTCCAACGGGACCGTCGTGGTGCTCGGCTCCGGAGAGGCGCTGCTCGTCACCGACTCGCGCTACGCCGAGCAGGCGCCTGTGCAGCTCGCCGAGGCCGGCTGCTCGGACGAAGTGGAGGTGGTCGTGGCCCGCCGCGTGGCCCACGCGGTGGCCGCGCGGCTCGATTCGACGGCCCGGCTCGGCCTGGAGGACAGCGTCGCCTGGGGCGAGCAGATCCGCTGGAGCGAGGCCGTCGATGCCGAGACGGTGCCGCTCACCGAGGCCGTCGAGGGGCTGCGCGCCGTCAAGGATCCAGCCGAGCTGGCTCGCATGCAGGCCGCGGCCAGGATCGCGGACGAGGCAATGACCGCCACCGAGCCGATGCTGCGACCCGGAGTGACCGAGGCACTCCTCCAGCAGGCTCTGGACGACGCCATTCGCGCCGCCGGCGCATCCGGCCCCGCCTACGACACGATCGTGGCATCCGGTCCGAACAGCGCTCTTCCCCATGCCCAGCCGACCGACCGACGGTTGCAGTCCGGCGATCTGGTGATCGTCGACGTCGGAGCGGAGGTGGAGGGCTATCGCAGCGACATGACCCGCTCGTTCGTCTTGGGTGATCCCGACCAGCGGGTCGAGACCATGCTGGAGGTTGTGGGTCGCAGCCAGTCGGCGGGCGTCGAAGCGGTGCGTCCGGGTGTGGCGGCGAGCGAGATCGACGGAGCCTGCCGATCGATCATCGCAGAGGCCGGCATGGGCGAGGCCTTCGTCCACGGCTCGGGACACGGTGTCGGGTTGGACATCCACGAACTGCCCCGTGTGGTCTCGGGGTCGACTGCGGTGCTGGAGTCCGGCAATGTGCTGACCGTCGAGCCCGGCGTGTACTTTCCCGGGGTCGGGGGCGCGAGGGTGGAGGATCTGCTGGTCGTCACCGACGACGGGTGCCGTCCGCTGACGCTCTACCCGAAGGCTCCCGTCGTGCCGCTAGAGGGGTAGAACAACACGGCGGGTCTTCCCCGGGGGACCGTCACCGACCGACAAGGAGCTGAACTTGCCCACCATCACGACCAACGACCTGAAGAACGGCATGACCCTCGAACTCGACGGGAACCTGTTCGGCGTCGTGGAGTTCCAGCACGTCAAGCCGGGCAAGGGCCATGCCTTCGTGCGCACAACCCTCAAGAACGCGCGAACTGGAGCGGTGGTCGACCGCACCTTCCGGGCCGGCGAGAAGGTGGCGCGAGCCACCATCGACAAGCGCGAGATGCAGCTGCTGTACCGCGAGGGCGACGACGCAGTCTTCATGGACAACGAGTCCTACGACCAGATAACCGTGCCGCCGCAGGTTCTGGGCGATGCGGCCCGGTTCCTCGTGGAGGGCTCGGTGGCGGTGATGCTGATGCACGGCGCTGAGATAGTCGGCACGGAACTGCCCGCTGCGGTGGAGCTGGCCATTGCCGAGACCGAGCCGGGCATACAGGGCGACCGGGTGTCGGGTGCCACTAAGCTGGCTGAGCTGGAGACAGGCCTAGTGGTGCAGGTGCCGCTGTTCGTGTCGCCGGGGGAGCGGGTGAAGGTGGACACGCGCTCCGGCACCTACATCGCTCGGGCCTAAAGGCGAGTTGCACAGATGTCGCGGGGCCTCTGAGTGGCGTCCGTTCCCGGCTTCGGAGCCCGTCGGGAGGCTCGCGAGGACGCCCTTGCGGTGCTCTACGAGGCCGAGATCGCAGGCGGTTCGGCCTTTGAGGCGCTGGCTCGCCGAGCCGTGCCCCCGTCGGACTATGCCATGGAGTTGGCCCTGGGCGTGGATGCCGACCGCGACGGCGTGGACGACTTCCTGCGCCGGCACCTGGTCGGATGGCGCCTTGAGCGCCTGGCAGTGGTTGACCGCACGCTGGCCCGGATCGCAGCGTGGGAACTGGTGCACCGGGACGACGTGCCGACGGGCGTCGTGCTGTCCGAGGCGGTGGCGCTGGCTGCGCAGTACTGCAGCGCCGAGTCTCCCCGCTTCCTCAACGGGGTGCTGCGCGCGGTGGCCGACGAAGTGCGCGGCCGAGATACGCCTGCGTGACCGGCAAGGCGTTGCCACCGGTTCCGGCGACCGGGATGACCCTGCCGGTTCCTCACCTTGCCGGTCCCACAATCCTGCTGCGGCCGTGGCGAGTCACCGATGCTCCGGCTCTGCTGGCCGCGTGGCACGACCCGGAGATCCGGGACCGGTTGAGGGTTCCCGAGCCCGTGGATGAGGCGCTCGCGGTCCGTTGGATATCCCAGCGCGAGCTGGCCTGGGCCGATGGGCGCTCGGTGGATCTGGCCGTGACCGATCCGCCGTCGGGAACGGTGATCGGCGAGGTCGGATTGAGCGGACTTGACCCGGTGCGGCGGGCCGCGCTGGTCGGCTGGTGGATCGCCGAGAGTTGGCGCGGCCAGGGTCGAGCCACCGAGGCGGTCCGGCTGGTGGTGGACTGGGCGCTGTCGGAGGGGCCGCTGGAGGCGGTGATGGCCGAGATCGGCGCGGACAACCCGGCATCGCTGGCCGTGGCCCGCCATGCAGGTCTGCGCAGAGTCGACGCGCCGCATCGGGAGTCGGGCGGGTCCGATGTCCCGGCTGTGCTGGTCTTCGCTCGCACACGCTCCTGTTCGCCGCCGTCCGGGGAGCCCGGCATCAGCGTCTAGCCTCACCTAGCCGCCGCCCAGGATGTCCTCCAGCGGGATGACCGGCAGGTCGAAGACGTCGTAGTCGGTGTCGACGCGAGGCTCGGCGGTGCGGGCGAAGCTGCGGTAGTTCCGCCGGGCGAACCACCAGCGGCCGTCGTCGCCCTGCTCAAGACGGTCGTGGTAGACGCCGTAGGCGTCGGTCCGGTGGCCGTCGGAGACGTTCTGGCGAACCTCCTGCATGTACACCCGGGCCGCGGCGACGCCGCGGCTGGTGTCGATGTGATACACCGAGTTGAGCAGGACGAACTCGAAGAGCGAGAAGCGCTCGATCTGCCGATCTATGAACTCGCCGTACTCGGTCGGGCCGGTGAACTCGAATGTCTTGTGGCGCACGTCCACCACGATCGGGCAGTCGACCCGCACGAAGTCGGCCAGCTCGCCCCATGCTCGTCGGGTGACCACATCGGCATAACGGCTCTGCAAGCGCTGCAACTCGACGTACGCCAGAGCCTCGGCCAGGTCGGGATCGGGGGGTGTGTCTTGGCTGGGCGGCGGTGGTGTCATCAGCACTCCTGGTGTGAGCGGGGAATGAGGGCAAGCAGTTCGTCCAGCCGGTTGATGAGACGGTGCGCTCCCGCGCCCCTGCAACTCCTCGTCAGTGTGGTATCCGCCTGTATAGCGGACTGTGCGAACTCGCGGAGGCCCGGCTCACCTACCGAGCGCGCCGATTGGCACGCTGACTGATTGCTAGCGTCGGATCCGATGCTCAGGTTGCGCCTGCTCCGATGGTTGGTGTCGGCGGCAGTGCTCACTGCTGGGACGATGGTTGCCAATGCGGGCACCGCTCATGCCTGTAGCTGCATTCTTCAGGAGCTGCCGGAGTACGCCGATGGGGTCTCGGTCGCATTCGTCGGACACCAGTTGGAGCTGGTCGTGCAGGACTATGTCGGGGACAATGGAGCCGCGCTGCTGTTCCGTGTGGACCGGGTGTACAAGGGGGAGGCCGGACCGCTGATCGAAGTGCGAACGCATGCCCAGGGTTCTGCTTGTGGAATCGATGTCGGCGATCAGGGCACGGTCGGCGTTGTCGCCAGCCAGTGGCGCGGCGACCTCTCCGTCAATCTGTGCGGCTCGATTGTCGCGATGGATGAGCTCGAGGAGGTCTTCGGCGAGGGTTATCCGCCTGACGAGTCGATCCGGCTGCCGGTCTCGCCCGACCCCGAAGAGCATGCCTTCTATACGGGCCAGCCGCCCGACGATGGCCTCGTGGCGCCATCGCAGCCCGATTGGTCAGCCCGCGATCGGAGCCTGCTAGCGGCCCTGATCGTCGCGGGCGCCGTGTTGCTTGCGTTCGCCAGTGCAGTGGTATGGCGCCGCCGCCGATAGTAACGACGGGCTTGCCGGTGTCGTCGTTCACATGGGCGATAACGCGAGATCGGGCTGGTCAGCCCTAGGACCCTGGGCCCCCAGATCGCTTGCCATCGTCGCCGCCATCGTCTCAACGCTCTGGGCAGCGAGGCACTCGCGGCAGCTGTCCATCTCGGAGCGGACGTGTTCCTGTCGGTGCCGTCGCCGCGCCTCGAAGGCGCCCTGCGGGCCGAAGGATTCCACGTCGAAGTGGTCCGCTAGCGCGTCAAACCGCCACGTCAGGCCCACAGTCTCAGCCATGCGCGCGTATCGCCCGAGCCGGTGATACCGTCGCCGCCCGACCGTGAAACGGGTCCGGTGAGGCCCGAACGGGGAGGAAAGAATGGCCGAACGAGAACGCCGCTTCACGGTGCCCCACACCAGCGGCACATTCCGGTCGCGCAGCCAGGTGATGAGCGCCGACGACGTGGACCGTGCCATCCGCCGCATGACCCACGAGGTGATCGAGCGCAACCACGGAACCGAGGGCCTCGTGGTGATCGGCCTCCAGACCGGCGGCGTTCACATCGCGAACCGCATCGCCGACACCCTCGCCGAGATCGAGGGCTCCGCGGTGCCGGTCGGCTCGCTCGACGTGGCCCTGCACCGCGACGACATCGGCCTGCGACCCGTGCTGCCCCAGGCCGAGACCCGCATCCCGGTCAACCTCGACCAGCGGATGGTGGTGCTCGTCGACGACGTGCTGTTCACCGGCCGAACCGTGCGGGCCGCGCTCGACGCCCTGCACACCTGGGGCCGACCCAGTGCGGTGCAACTGGCGGTGATGGTGGACCGCGGCCACCGGGAGCTTCCCATACGCCCCGACTACGTCGGCAAGAACCTCCCGACCAGCCGCGACGAGATGGTGGACGTGCAATCCGACGGCGTTCACATAGGGGAGCTGGTGTGATGGACATAGGAGAGCCTCTGTGATGCACGAGACGGAGCTGGTGTGATGCCGACTGCTTCGCAACGTCGCCACCTACTGTCGATCGCGGACCTGGACCGGGTTGACCTCGAGCGAATCCTCGACCTCACGGACTCGTTCGCCGAGGTGAGCCAGCGCCGCATACCCAGAGTGCCGGCCCTGAGAGGCAAGACCGTGGTGTGGCTGTTCTACGAGGACAGCACCCGCACCCGGCTGTCGTTCGAGGCGGCCGCCAAGCAGCTCTCGGCCGACACCGTGAACTTCTCCGTCGGGTCGTCATCGGTGAACAAGGGTGAGTCGGTACGGGACACCGTGCAGACGATCGAGGCGATGGGCATTGACGCAATCGTGGTGCGTCACTCGTGCGCGGGTGTTCCGCACCGGGTGGCCGAATGGGTCGACGCCTCGGTCATCAACGCCGGTGACGGCCGTCACGAGCATCCCACGCAGGCCCTCCTCGACCTCTACACCGCCCGCACGCACCTGGGGGGCCTCGACGGCGCCCGCGTGGCCATCGTGGGCGACATCCGCCACTCGCGCGTCGCCCGCTCCGATGTGCTCGCGTTCACGACCATGGGCGCGGAGGTCACCCTGGTCGCGCCCCGGCCCCTGCTGCCGTCCAGCCTGGAAGGCTGGCCCGTTGCGGTCACCCACGACCTCGACGCGGTCCTGGGCGACATGGACATCTGCTACCTGCTGCGGATGCAGCTCGAACGCGAGGCGGGCGCGTCGGTGCCGTCGCTGCGCGAGTTCCGAGCCGAGTACGGCCTGGACGCGGCCCGGGCCGACCGGCTCAAGAAGGGTGCGTTGATCATGCATCCGGGCCCCATGAACCGCGGCGTGGAGATCGACGGGGACGTGGCCGACCGGCCCAATGCGGTGATCACCGAGCAGGTCGCCAACGGCGTGGCCGTGCGCATGGCGGTGCTGTTCCTGCTGCTTGGATCGGGATTGGACCTCGCTCAGGGCGAAAGGATGATGGCGGCGTGATGATCCAGCCGGTGGCGGGCACGACGCCCGCCCAGTGTGACCGCAAGGGGATGGCTCAATGAGCGCCAGGCTGGTTGCGGTGCCCCATCATGGCACCGTCGCCATAAGGGGTGGCACCGTGGTGGACTCCGGTGGCAGCCGACGCGCCGACGTGCTGGTGGGTGACGGCCGGGTGATCTCGGTCGACGCCGCCGGTGTGGAAGGCGACCGCACGCTGGACGCTTCCGGCTGTGTCGTCTCGCCGGGACTCGTAGACCTGCACGTTCATCTCCGCCAGCCAGGCCGCGAGGACGCCGAGACCGTCGAGACCGGCGCCAGGGGCGCGGCCCTGGGCGGGTTCACCGCGATGGTCGCCATGCCCAATACTGAGCCGCCCGCCGACTGCGCGGCGGTGGTACGCGAAGTGCAGGACCTCAGCGCCGGGGCGTGCTGCGACGTGTACCCGTCGGCCGCTATCACCGTGGGCCGCCGCGGCACCGACCTGGTGCCCATGGCTGAGCTCGTGCGCCTGGGCGTGCGAATCTTCACCGACGACGGCAGCGGCGTGCAGGACGCCGACATGATGAGACGGGCCCTCGAGTACGCAGCCGGCCTCGACCACCTCACGGGCGGCTACCGGGTGGTTCTGGCCCAGCACTGCGAGGTGGCCGAGCTCAGCGCCAACGGCCATATGCACGAAGGGGCCTGGTCGAGCCGCCTCGGCCTGGGCGGCCAGCCCTCAGAGGCCGAGGAGCTGATGGTCATGCGTGACATCGCCCTGGCGCGGCTCACGGGCTCCAGGGTGCACTTCCTGCATCTGTCGACGGCAGGATCGGTGGCCATGGTGCGAGCAGCCAAGGAGGCGGGACTGCCGGTGACGGCTGAGGCCGCGCCCCACCACTTCACCCTCACCGACGCCTGCTGCGCCGACTACGATACGGTCTTCAAGGTCCATCCGCCGCTGCGAACCGGCGCCGATGCGGACGCGATCCGGGCAGGACTGGCCGACAGCACCATCGACGCCATCGCCACCGACCATGCTCCCCACACCAGCGCCGACAAGGAGAGGCCCTTCGACGCGGCACCCCCGGGCATGCTGGGGCTCGAGACGGCGCTGGCCCTGGCCCTGACCGAGCTGGAGCTTCCCGTGGAGAGGGTGCTGGCCCTGATGTCGTGGCAACCCGCCGCCATCGCCGGCATCAACGACCGTCACGGACGGCCGGTAGCGCCCGGCGAGCCTGCCAACCTGTGCGTCATCGACCCGCAGGAGGTCTGGACGGTGTCGGGGACCGACATGGCCAGCCCGAGCCGCAATACTCCCTACGAGGGGCAACAGCTGCAAGGCCGGGTCCGCCACACCCTGCTGGACTCCGAGCCGGTCGTGATCGACGGCGAGCCGCAGCGGTGACTGCACCGGAGCCGGCGCTGCTGGTGCTGTGCGACGGCGAGGTCTTCGAGGGCGAGGCGGTCGGAGCGGTGGCGTCGGTCGCCTCCGGAGAGGTCGTCTTCAACACGGTTATGAGCGGGTACCAGGAGGTGATCTCAGACCCGTCCTATGCGGGCCAGGTCATCACCTTCACCTATCCCCACATCGGCAACTACGGCACCAACGCCGACGACTCCGAGGCGGCGCGGCCCCACTGCCGGGGTGTGATAGTGCGGGATCTGACCCGCCGCCACAGCAACTGGCGGGCGACCGGCAGCCTCGATGGCTATTTGCGCCGCCACGGCATTGCTGGCATCACCGGGATCGACACCCGCCGCCTCACACGCCACATCCGCGACGCGGGGGCCATGCCCGGCGCCTTCGGCACCGCGGACGAGGCCACCCTGCTGGCCGCGGCCCGAGCCGAGCCCGGCACCAGCGGCGTGGACCTCGTAGGCGAGGTCACCACCGGCGAGCCGTATACCGCGGGGACCGGCCCGCGCCGGGTCGTCGCCTATGACCTGGGCATCAAGTCCACGATCCTGAGGTGCCTGGGCGAGCTGGCCACCGTGACTGTGGTGCCTGCGCACACTCCGGCGGACGCGGTGCTCGCTCGCCGGCCCGACGGAGTGTTCTTCAGCAATGGGCCGGGTGATCCCGAGCTGGCCGGTCCGGCCATCGAGGCGCTGCGCAACCTCGTGGGCACGGTCCCCGTCTTCGGGATCTGCCTCGGCCACCAGTTGCTCGCCCTGGCCCTCGGCGGTCGCACCTTCAAGATGCGCTTCGGCCACCACGGCGGCAACGTGCCCGTCCGCTGCACCGCCACCGGGCGCATCGAGATCACGAGCCAGAACCACAACTACGCGGTCGAGGCGGGATCGGTGCCCGGCGTGACGGAGACCCATGTCTGCCTCAACGACAGTGCCCTGGAGGGGCTGTCCGTGGATGGCGCGGACGCCTTCGGCGTGCAGTACCACCCTGAGGCCGGCCCCGGCCCCCACGATGCACGCCACCATTTCGCTGCCTTCGCCAAGATGATGGACCGCCGCCGTGCGGTGGCGTGACGACATGATGGACGGACGCCGTGCCCCGGCGTGACGACATCGAGTCGATCCTCATAATCGGCTCTGGTCCCATCGTTATCGGCCAGGCCTGTGAGTTCGACTACTCGGGGACGCAGGCCTGCAGGGTGCTGCGGGCCGAGGGCTACCGGGTGGTCCTGGCCAACTCCAACCCGGCCACGATCATGACCGACCCTGAGGTGGCCGACGCCACCTACGTGGAGCCGCTCGATGCCGCCGTGCTGGCTCGCATCGTGGAGCGGGAGCGGCCCGATGCCGTGTTGCCGACCCTGGGGGGCCAGACCGGGTTGAACCTGGCCATGGAACTGGTTGAAGCCGGCGTGCTGGAGGCCAACGGCACGGAGCTGATCGGCGCCGACGCGGTCGCCATTGCCACCGCCGAGGACCGTCAGCTCTTCAAGCAGGCCATGGTCGAGATCGGTCTGGACGTGCCTCGCTCCGGGGTGGCCCGGGACATGGACACCGCACGCGAGGTGATGCGGGCGGTGGGGCTCCCGGTCATCGTCCGCCCCGCGTACATACTCGGAGGCCGCGGCGCCGGCATTGCGGCCACCGCCGAGGAGTTCGAGCGGGTCGCAGCCTTCGGCCTGGAGTCCAGCCCCATCTCCGAGATCCTCATCGAGGAGTCGATCGTGGGCTGGAAGGAGTTCGAGCTCGAGGTGATGCGGGACCGCGCCGACAACTGCGTGGTGGTGTGCTCCATCGAGAACCTGGACCCGATGGGGGTGCACACCGGCGACTCCATCACCGTCGCCCCGGCCCAGACGCTCAGCGACCCGGAATACCAGCAGATGCGCAACGCTGCCTTCGCGGTGCTGCGCCGGGTGGGAGTCGAGACCGGCGGATCCAATGTGCAGTTCGCGGTGGACCCGGCCACGGGCCGGCAGGTCGTCATCGAGATGAACCCCAGGGTGAGCCGGTCCTCGGCTCTGGCATCCAAGGCCACCGGCTTCCCGATCGCCAAGATCGCAGCTCGGCTCGCGGTGGGTTACACGCTTGACGAGATCCCCAACGACATCACCGGCGTGACCCCGGCTTCGTTCGAGCCGGCCTTGGACTATGTGGTCACCAAGATTCCCCGCTGGGTCTTCGAGAAGTTCCAGATCAAGTCGGGTGTGCTGGGGACCTCCATGCAGTCGGTGGGCGAGGTGATGGCCATCGGTCGCACATTCTGCGAGTCGCTGCAGAAGGGGCTGCGCTCCCTGGAGCAGGGCCGCCTCGGGTTGAATGCCGATCCCGGTGAGACTGCCCTCGACCTCCTCAGCGACGCCGAGTTGCTGGCGTCCGCGGCCGTGCCCACGCCGGAGCGGATCTTCCAGCTCGAAGCGCTGCTGCGCCGGGGGATGTCGATCGCTGCGCTGTCGGCTGCGACCGGCGTGGACTCCTGGTTCCTCGACCAGATTCTGCGCATCAGTGAGGAAAGGCTGGCGCTCGAAGCGGCCCAGCCGCAGGCCATGACCCGCGCCTGGTGGCGCCGGGCCAAGCGGCTCGGGTTCTCCGACGCCCAGCTCGCCTACCTGTGGGGCACGGCTCCGGCTCGAGTTCGGGCCCTCCGGGAGGCGGCAGGGGTGCTGCCGACCTTCAAGACGGTCGACACCTGCGCGGCCGAGTTCGAGGCGACCACGCCGTACCACTACTCCACCTACGAGGACACCGATGAGATCCGACCGGCTGAGAAGCCTCGTGTCGTGATCTGCGGATCGGGCCCGAACCGCATCGGGCAGGGCATCGAGTTCGACTACTGCTGCGTCCACGCCGGGCAGGCCCTGAGGAAGGCGGGGTACGAGACGGTGATGGTCAACTGCAACCCCGAGACCGTCTCCACCGACTACGACGCCAACGACCGGCTCTACTTCGAGCCCCTGACCGATGAGGATGTGGCCAACGTGATCGCGGCTGAGGATCCCGTCGGGGTGATCGTGTCACTCGGGGGTCAGACGCCGCTGGCGCTGTCCGGCCAACTGCCCGCAGACCTGGTGCTGGGCACCTCTCCCGCCTCCATCGATCTGGCCGAGGACCGCGAGCGCTGGAACGCGCTGTGCACCCGTCTCGGGATCCCGCAGCCACCGGGCGGCACGGCCACCAGCTTTCAGGAGGCTCAGCAGGTCGCGGCCGACATCGGCTATCCGGCGCTGGTGCGGCCCTCCTACGTGCTGGGCGGTCGGGCCATGGCCATCATCTACGACGACGAGGAGCTCGCAGCGGCAATCGAGGAGCTCGCCGACTTCGGCTCCCTGGGTCGGGAAGGGGGGCCGGCGTCGGAGCGTCCCGTTCTGGTGGACCGGTTCCTCGAGGATGCGACCGAAGTGGACGTCGATGCGGTGCGGGACTGCACCGGCGAGGTGCAGATCGGTGCGGTAATGGAGCATGTGGAGGAGGCCGGTGTGCACTCCGGGGACTCGGCGTGCACGATCCCGCCTACCACGCTGGGCGACGACGTGGTCGCCGTGATCTGCGACTACACCCGTCGCATCGCGCACGAGTTGGACGTGAAGGGCCTGCTGAACGTCCAGTTCGCGGTCAAGCGGAACGGCAACGGTTCAGGACCGGACGCTGCCGCGACCCCCGCTTCGGCGCCTGCCGCGGCCGCTGCGGGCGATGTGTTCGTGATCGAGGCCAATCCGAGGGCGTCGCGCACGGTTCCCTTCGTGGCCAAGGCCACGGGGGTTCCGTTGGCCATGGTGGCGGCCCGCCTGATGGTCGGGACAACGCTGGCCGAGCTGCGGGACGAGGGGATGCTGCCGCATCCGGGATCGGATACTGGTGCGAACGGGGATTACGTCGCGGTGAAGGAAGTGGTGCTCCCGTTCAACCGCTTCCCCGATGCCGATGCCGTGCTCGGTCCCGAGATGCGCTCGACCGGTGAGGTCATGGCGATCGACGCCACTCCGGGACTCGCCTTCGTGAAGGCTCAGCTGGCCGCCGGCACCCGGCTGCCCGCGGAGGGTACCGTGTTCATGTCCTTGGCCGACCGGGACAAGGAGGTGGGTCTGCGAGCGGCCCGGATCCTGCATGAGCTCGGCTACAGGCTGGCGGCCACCGCGGGTACGGCCAAGTGCCTGCGTGACGGGGGTGTGAAGGTGGCCGTGGAGGTGGCCAAGCTGGGCGACCAAGAGGGTCGGCACGCCGTGGACCTGATCGAGGCGGGGGAGATCCAGCTCGTGATCAACTCTCCCCGGGGCCGCGGCCCGCGCGCCGACGGGGCCCATATCCGATCCGCGGCCGGACGAGCCGGGCTGCCCCTGGTGACCACCGGGGCTGCGGCGCTGGCCGCCGCCGACGGCCTGCGGGACCTGCGCGGCCGCAGCCCGACGGTACGAAGCCTCCAGGAGTATCACCGCAACCTGAACGGTCCTTCCGAGCCATGACCGAGCGTGGACCGTGACCGAACGTGGGGCCGTGTCCCGGCGTGGACCGTGACCGGGCTTGTGGCGTGACCGAGCGTGGACCGTGACCGAACGTGGGGCCGTGTCCCGGCGTGGACCGTGACCAGGCTTGTGGCGTGACCGAGCTGGCGCCGTGACCGAGCTGGCGACAAGCGTTGGCAGCGTTGCGCTGCGAGCCCCGGTAATGACCGCGTCGGGTGCGTCCGGACATGGTGCGGAGCTGGCTTCCTACGGCCGGCTCGCCGATCTGGGCGCGGTGGTGGTCAAGTCCCTGAGTGACCAGCGCTGGCCGGGCAATCCACCGCCCCGGCTGCATCCGCTGCGTTCTGCCGCGGCGGGGATGATCAACAGCGTGGGGCTCCAGGGGCCGGGTACCGAAGCCTGGCTCGCCGAGGACCTTCCCGGACTCGTCGAGGAGGGTGCCGATGTGGTGGCCAGCATCTGGGGCGACACCGTGGACGGCTACCGGCGAGCGGCTGATTCGCTGGCGGCGGCTCCACCGCAGGTAGTGGCAGTCGAGGTGAACGTGTCCTGCCCGAACACCGAGGACGGGATGCGCATGTTCGCGCACTCCGTCAAGGCGACCGCCGCCGCGCTCGCCGCCACGGAGGGGTGCGGACGGCCCCGTTGGGCCAAACTGAGCCCCAACACCCCTGAGTTGGTCGCGGTGGCCGCGGCTGCAGTGGGGGCCGGGGCCGAAGCGGTCGTCCTCACCAACACCCTGGCCGGCCTGGTCATCGACATCGACAACCGGAGACCCGTCCTTGGAGGTCTGCGCGGCGGCGTGAGCGGAGCGGCGCTGCACCCGGTCGCGGTGCGAGCCGTCTACGACGTGTGCGAAGCTATGCCGGAGGTGCCCATCGTCGGTGTCGGCGGGGTAGCCCGCGGCACTGACGCTGTCGAGATGCTGCAGGCCGGCGCGTCGGCGGTGCAGGTGGGCACGGCGATCTTCGCCGACCCTCGAGCGGCCTGGCGGGTTCTTGACGAGCTGCGGGAGTGGTGCCAGGACGCGGGCGTACAACGACTGGACGAACTGATTGGAGCAGCCCATGGATGAATCAGCATCTGCTTCCGCTAGGAGCGGAGGTGCCTCGGGTGGTAGGTCGGTTCGCGATCATCTCGCGCTGGCGCTCGACGTCGACGACCTGGTTGCGGCCTCCCGGTTGGCCCGGTCGCTCGTCGGACACTTCCGGGTGGCCAAGATTGGATTGGAGCTCTACACGGCTGCGGGTCCCGAAGCGATCGGGGCCATGATCGACCTCGGCTATGACGTGTTCTGCGACCTCAAGCTCCACGACATCCCCAGCACCGTGGCCCGGGCGTCCCGCGTGGTGGGGGAACTGGGCGTCTCGTATCTCACGGTTCATGCCACCGGGGGCGTCGAGATGCTGCGGGCCGGAGCCGAGGGCTTGGCCGAAGGTGCGACCGGCCCCGCAGGTGTGCTGGCGGTAACCGTGCTGACCAGCGAGACCGAGGTCGCCGCCACCCGAGACCTCGTGGCCCAGCGCATGGAGATGACCTTCGAGGCCGGTTGCGCGGGTGTGGTGTGCGCCGCGCCCGACCTGACCGCAACCCGTCATGTCCGACCGGAGCTACTCCGTGCGGTTCCCGGCATCCGGCTGGCCGGAGACTCAGTGGACGACCAGCGGCGGGTGGCCTCACCGGTCCAGGCGCTGGCCGCCGGGGCGGATCTGTTGGTCGTCGGCAGGCCGGTTACCAGGGCCGCCGACCCCGTCGAGGCCGCCGAGCGGCTGCACCGCAGCCTCCGGCAGTGAGGCTTTCCGACCCGCGCCCCTCAAGATGCCGCGTTAGCCCAATTCGATGAAATGGTGGCAGATCCGCGTCACATTGGCTAATCTCACCGCCCATGGCTCAACCGTTTTCCATTTCAGATGAAGTCCGGCGAGCGGCGCTAGTCAAGGCTGCTGCGGTTCGCCGCGAGCGCGCAGAACTCCGCGTGCAGCTCAAGGCTGGCGACATCTCGCTCTCCGACCTCCTGGACCGGCTGGACGACGACACCGTCGGCAAGATGAAGGTTCTGGCCGTCATCGAGTCCCTGCCTGGCGTTGGCAAGGTGAAGGCTCGCAGGGCGATGGAGGGGATCGGGATATCCGAGAACCGCCGCCTCCGCGGGCTTGGCAGCCGGCAGCGGAGCCAACTACTCGACGCCTTCGGCTGACTAGTACCGGGTCGGTAGCCTCGCGGGGGTGACCTCCCTCGAGGGCCGTTCGGTCGTCATCGTCTCCGGACCGGGAGGCGTCGGCAAGGGCACAATCGTCGAGCAGTTGCTGACCCGTGACCCGCGCCTGTGGCTGTCCCAGTCCTGGACGACCCGACCCCGCAGGCCTACGGAGCCGGCTGAGGCCTACCGCTTCGTGGACCGGGCCACGTTCGAGGCCGCCGTCGATCAGGGCGGCTTCCTGGAATGGGTGGAGTTCCTGGACTACATGCAGGGCACGCCGGTTCCCGACCCCCCTGAGGGCGCGGACGTGCTGCTTGAGATCGATGTCCGGGGAGGACGGCAGGTCAGGGAGCTGGTTCCCGACGCCGTGCTGGTGTTCGTGGACGCGCCCAGTCCCGCGCATCAGCGGAAGCGGCTCGAGAACAGGGGTGACGATGCGGCGACAGTTGCTCGCCGAATGCGAAAGACCGCCTCGGAGCGGGCTGAGGCCCTGGAGATGGGCTACCAGATAGTCGTGAATGACGAGGTGAGTCGGGCTGTTCGAGCCATCGAGAGCCTGATCGCGGCCGGCCGTGATCGGCGCCGTTCCCAGAGGCCGAGCGAATAGGCGCGGACGGGCCCCGGAGGCTGGGTCCATGCGTCCGCAACTGTTAGTGCGGCTGGTAGCGTGAAGCTCCCCCAGTCTGCAGATCGAGCGGAGCGCGCCATGGCCCACGGCTACGACACGATGATGACCCCGGCCATCGAGGAGCTTCTCGATCGGATGGAGTCCAAGTTCATTCTCGTGACTCTGGCTGCCATGAGAAGCCGCGAGATCACGAACTACCTGGGCCAGTTGGGCGGTGGAATCGGAGCGACCGTGCCGCCTCAGGTGATCTCCACATCAGCCAAGCCGCTGTCGATCGCCCTCGAGGAGATCGCGGCCGGCAAGATCGAGGCGATCAACGTCGACCCCGACGCCGAGGCGGCAGAGCTGCTGGCCGAGCAGGGCGATTCCATCGAGGGCGCTCACCTGCAGGATGTCAGCGACCCGAAGCAGGGTCTGGCTGCGGCTGAGTCTCTCGAGTCAGCCGGCGACGTCGGCGCCTGACCGGCGCACGATGAGCGCGCCCTGTCGATCCGGGCACCGGCAGACCGTGACGCCATGAGCCCGCTCCGAGGCCGATGCGTAGTGCTCGGCGTGACCGGCGGCATCGCGGCCTACAAGGCGGCTGAGGTATGCCGTCGGCTGGTCGGTGCTGGAGCCCATGTGGTGCCCGTGCTCACGGCCGGAGCGCTGCGGATGGTGGGGGAGACGACTCTCTCGGCCCTGGCATCGGAACCGGCCGTCACCTCGCTGTGGAAGGATCCCTCCTCGGCCATCCCTCACACGAGTCTGGGCCAGCGAGCCGACGCAGTCGTGGTGTGTCCCGCTACGGCCCGCCTGGTCTCGGATCTGCGCACGGGCCGCTCCGGTGACATTCTCACAGCAACCCTGCTCGCCACCCGGGCGCCGGTGATCGTTGCTCCTGCGATGCACACCGAAATGTGGGAGCAGGCGTCGGTGCAGGACAACGTCGCGGTGCTGGTCGATCGCGGCGTGACCATCGTGGGGCCTGTGGAGGGCCCACTGGCGGGTGGGGACGTCGGCTCGGGACGGATGGCGGAGCCGGCGGAGATCGTGGCCGCGGTCGAGACGGCGCTCACTCCCCAGGACCTGGCCGGCCGGCGAGTGCTGGTCACCTCTGGCGGAACCCGCGAGCCGATAGATGCGGTGCGTTTCGTGGGCAACCGCTCGTCGGGCAAGCAGGGAGCGGCGGTTGCTTGCGAGGCGGCGGCCCGCGGGGCCGAAGTTGTGCTCGTCACCACAGAACCTGAACGCGCGCCGGCCGGGACTCGGGTGGTGGCGGTGGAAACGGCCGCGGAGATGGCCGCCGCGGTCGAGTTGGAGGGGCCCGGTGTCGACGCAGTGATCATGTCGGCCGCCGTTGCCGACTTCCGCCCGGCGCGGCCTTCGGGCACCAAGATCAAGAAGGGCGAGGGCGTGCCCGCGCTGGAGTTGGAGCCCACCGCCGACATCCTGGCGTCGCTCGGCGCCTCCAAGTCGCCCGGCCAGATACTGGTCGGCTTCGCGGCTGAGACCGAGGAACTGGAGGCCAACGCGCTCGACAAGCTGCGCAGCAAGAACCTGGACGTCATCGTGGCCAACGATGTCTCCAAGGAGAACGTCGGATTCGGCCATGACACCAACGAGATCGTGATGTTCACCGCTGACGGCGCACGCCACCATGTCCCCTTGACCACCAAGCGCGAGGCGGCACGGTCCGTGCTCGACAAGGTGGTCGCGCTCATGGCGCAGTCCGCAGCGGACAGCTCTGGCGGCCAGGCCCCCGCCGACGGCCGGAACAGCTAGGACAGCCGGAGGCCGCCTTGAGCAGTTGGATGTTCACTTCCGAGTCGGTTACCGAAGGCCATCCAGACAAGATGGCCGACCAGATCTCAGACGCCATCCTCGACGCCCTGCTCGATGTCGACCCCAATAGCCGTGTCGCCTGCGAGACGCTGCTCACCACCGGCCTGGCCGTGGTGGCGGGCGAGATTCGCACCGAGGCCTACGTGGAGATCCCGAGCATCGTGCGCCGAACCATCTGCGCCGCGGGCTACGACAACGCCACCTTCGGTTTCGACGGCGACACTTGCGGCGTAGTAGTGGCCATCGGCGACCAGTCGCCCGACATCGCCATGGGAGTGGACCGCACCGACGAGGATCCCGACGAACAGGGCGCGGGTGACCAGGGGATGATGTTCGGCTACGCCTGCGACGAGACCGACGTCGGAATGCCCCTGCCGATCCATCTCGCCCACCGGTTGGCGGGGCGCCACGCCGAAGTGCGCCGGGCTGGCACGATCCCTTATCTGGGTCCTGACGCCAAGACTCAGGTCACGCTGGAATATCAGGGCAGCCGGCCGGTGCGGCTGCACACCGTGCTCGTCTCCACCCAGCACCGGACCGGCATCGACCGCGACCGGATGATCCTCCCCGACGTCACCGAGCAGATCATCGAGCCGGTCATCGCCGAGCAGTGCCCGCAGTTCGCCGACGACGACTACGAGGTGATCGTCAACCCGACCGGCAAGTTCGAGACCGGAGGGCCGAATGGCGATACCGGTCTCACGGGACGCAAGGTCATCGTGGACACCTACGGCGGCATGGCCCGCCACGGCGGCGGCGCCTTCTCGGGCAAGGACCCCTCCAAGGTCGACCGCTCCGCCGCCTACGCGGCCCGCTGGGTGGCCAAGCACATCGTGGCCGCGGGCGCGGCGTCGCGCTGCGAGCTGCAGGTGGCCTACGCGATCGGCATGGCCAGGCCGCTGTCGCTGATGGTGGACACCTTCGGCACCGAGACGGTGGACCGGGCCCGGATCGTCGAGGCGGTGCGGGAAGTGTTCGACTTGCGTCCCGCAGCCATCGTGCGGGACCTGGGCCTGCTCAAGCCGATCTACACGCCGACCGCTGCCTATGGTCATTTCGGCCGGATCCCCGAAGGCGGGCAGTTCACTTGGGAGAGCACCAACCGCCTGGACGACCTGAAGTCGGCGCTCGGCCTCTGAGCTCCGGCGTCCAGGGACTCCTCTCCTTCGAGGAGCCCAGCGAGGAGCCGGGGGTGCGCGGCGAGCCTCCGGTGGGTCCTGACGAGGGGCACCAGCAGGCCGCGCCCGGCGACTCTGCGGTGGAGTTGGCCCAGGGAGCTGCCCCGGTACTCGTAGTTCGGGTTCTGCCCGACGTGGTGCGCCTCGACAAGGAATTCCACTACGCGGTGCCTGACACCTGGCATGCCGACGGTCGCGCCGGGCGGCTGGCGGTGGGCTCGATCGTGCGCATCACCCTGGGCGGCCGCCCGATGCGGGGCTGGATCACCGAGGTTGGCGTCGAGCCGCCTTCGGACGTCGAACTCCAGCCGCTGGCCAAGCTCACCGGCATGGGTCCACCCGCCGATGTCGTGAGCCTGACTAGCTGGGCCGCGTGGCGCTGGGCAGGGCGCACGGTGCATCTGCTGCGCGCCGCGTCGCCGCCCCGCGTCGTGACCCGCCCGGCTGGGGCTCGGACGGTCGCAGGCGGGGGCGACGGTTCGCCGCAGCCGTACGGCCAAGGCGGGGGGCGACCGGAGCAGAGTCGGCAAGTAGCGGTCGCGGGCGACGGTTCGCTCCAAGAGTACGATGGCTTGTTCGGCCGCTCCGGTTTCGTGACCACGCTGCGGTGCCCGCCCGCGGATGGCGGCTTGGCGGTGGCCCGGGCCGCGGCTCGCCGGGGTGACGCGCTGATCGTTGTGCCGGGCGTGGGTGACGCCCGCCGCATCGCAGCCGATCTCAGGCGCCGGGGATTGCGGGTCGCTCTGGGTTTCGACGACTGGGCTATCGCCGCCGCGGGCGCAACCGTGGTGGGCACCCGCACCGCAGTGTGGCTGCCGATGCCGCGCCTGGCCGCAGTCACGGTGCTCGATGAGCACTCTGAGAGCCTCCAGAGTGAGCAGGCACCGACATGGCACGCCCGCGAGGTGGCCCTGGAGCGGGCCCGAAGGGTCGGGGCGCCGGCCGTGCTGGCGTCGCCCGTTCCGACGCTGGAGGCCCTGGAAGCGGGTGAGCTGAGGACGGTGGATCGGGGCGCCGAGCGCGGCGGCTGGCCTGTAGTCGAGGTGCTGGACCGGCGTTTCGACGATCCGATCCGGGGCGGCCTGTTCGCCGAGGGTCTGCGGGACCGCGTGGCTGCCGCCCCAGGACGGGTGGCGGTCGTGCTCAACCGCAAGGGCCGCGGGCGGCTCCTGGCCTGCAAGGCTTGCGGTGAGCTGGCCCGCACGTCGGACGGACGGGTGCCGATGCGGCTCACTGATGAGGAGCTGGTGGCAGCCGACGGCAGCGAGCGACGGCCGGTGGTGTGCGCCGAGTGCGGATCGACGGTTCTGCGCATCCTGCGCATGGGTGTGACCCGGGCCCGCGAGGAGCTGGCCGCGTTGACGGGCGAGCCCGTGGGCGAGGTGACCGCCCAGGCAGGCGTGCTCGGCTCGGAGCGGATCGTGACGGGCACCGAGGCTGTGCTCTGGCGGCTGGAGTCGGCGGCGGCGGTGGTGTTCCTCGACTTCGACCAGGAGCTTCTCGCCCCCCGCCAGCGAGCCGCCGAGCAGGCGTTGGCGCTGCTGGCGCGGGGCGCCCGGCTGGCAGGCGGACGCCGGGGCGGTGGCCGGCTGGTTGTCCAGACTCGCCAGCCCGACCATCCCGTCGTGCGGGCTGCGGTCAGGGCTGATCCGTCGATCGTGTCCACCGTCGAGCGGGACCGGCGCCGGGCTCTCGGCCTTCCGCCCTACGGTGCCCAGGCCAGGATCTCGGGTCCGGGCGCGGCGGCGTTCATCGGGGCACTGCAACCAGCCGCGGGCACCGCGGTGAGCATCAGAGGCCCGCTCAACGGGAACTACCTGCTGCGCGCTCGAAGCCACGAACCGCTTCTCGACCTGCTGGCCGGCACGCCGCGGCCTGCAGAGCGGATGCGCCTGGAGGTGGACCCGCTGCGAGTCTGAGCTACTTTCAGCGCGCTGACCGCGCCCTGGATGCTCGGATTCGGCGAAATTGACGTAGTTGTGCCCCTCCAGGGTCGTCAACTACGTCAATTTGGAGCGGGACCTTGTGTCCACTGCTGGCGGCGAGCCTCGTAAACGGCGATAGCCGTCGCGGCAGCCACATTCAGTGATCCCACCCGGCCGAGCTGTGGGATGAAGCCCACCTCGTCGCAGCTCTCCAGCACGGTCGCTGACAGGCCGTGATTCTCGTTGCCGAGAGCCAGGACGACCGCGCCCGTGAGATCCAACTCGTGCAGTGGCCGGGCCCCGGTGGCCAGTTCCACGCCTACTAAGCGGTAGCCGTCGCGACGGGCCGCGACTATCGCCGAGGCCGGATTGTCGTAGGCACTCCAGGCGAGATACCTCTCAGTGCCCATTGCCGTCTTTGCTGCCTTGGGCGCGTCCGGCGAGGCAGACTCGATCAGATACAGGTGCTCCACCCTCTCGGCGGACGCGGTTCGTGCGATGGCCCCCGTGTTGAGGGGGTTCTGCACCCGGTCCAGCATCAAGCCGAGCCGTGGGTGGCCACGCCTTCGCCATTCCCGGTGCAGACGCTTCAGCCCGGTGGAGTCGAGTTGGCTCACGTCGTACTCATGTCGCGGGGTCGCACCTCCAGGAGCCGGTATCCGGATCTCGATACCAGCCGGTCCACTGGATGGCCCCGGTGTGTGAGCCATCGGGCCAGCGAGTCGCTCCCCAGGTGGCGGTGCACGACCAGGTGGGCCCGCCCGCCGGTCGCCAGACGGTCGAGCCAGGTGGCGAGCAAGCCGTGGAGGGTGGTCTTGCCGACTCGGATGGGGGGATTGCAGAGGATGCGGTCGAAGCGGCGTGCGGGGCTCACCTCGTCGGGGCGGGCCACCGTCACGTTGCCGACGCCGTTCAGCTCGGCGTTGCCGTCAGTGAGGGTCAATGCCCGCTCATTGATGTCCACGGCCAGCACCTCGGACGCGGGGGAGCGCAGCCCGGCGAAGCAGGCGATGGGACCCCAGCCGCATCCCAAGTCGAGCACCCGGCGGTCGCCGGCGGTGAGCGGTGGGGCCTCCAGCAGCAGCAACCGCGTGCCTGCATCCAGCCGGTCGGGCGAGAACACGCCCGAATCGGTCGTGAACGTCAGCTGCATCCCACCGATGTTGACCCCAATCGTCCGCGGCGCGGCTGCAGCCAGGGGCTCAATCTCGAAGTACTGGCCGCTGGCTGGCTCAGAGCGAGCGCGGATGGACGGCGAGGGCTTCGAGGTGAGGGGTTGTGTCTCCCGCTCCTGTTCGCTGCGCTCACGGGCCGCTCGGGCCACAGCCTCGCTCGATGCCGCGCGCGATTCCCGCGGATTCACGGTTTCACCGCTCGGCCTCTTGGCGGCGGGATCGGCCATGCCGCGACGGTAGCCTCAACGCCGGTGGCCCCCTACGACATACGCATTATCGGTGATCCGGTGCTGCGCCGGCGCGCCGCCGACGTCAGCGACGTTGACTCCACCCTGGTGCGCATCGTCGAGCGCATGGTCGAGACCATGTACGCCGCGGAAGGGGTCGGGCTGGCCGCTCCCCAGATTGGCGTGCAGAAGCGTCTGTTCGTGTGGGACTTGGGTGACGGCCCTCGCACCATCGTCAACCCCCAGATCGTCGAGTCCGACGGCGAGTGGGTCTACGACGAGGGGTGCCTGTCGGTGCCCGGGCTGTCGTGGGAGATTGTCAGGCCCAAGCAGGTCCACGTGATCGGCCGTGACCTGGACGGCAACGAGGTCTCCGTTGAGGCCGACGAGATCGAGGCTCGCCTGTTCCAGCACGAGTTGGACCATCTGGACGGCACGCTGCTGATCGAGCGGCTCGACGAGGCCACTCGCAAGGCCGCGCTGCGCACGCTGCGCGAGCTTGGCATCGGACCCGGCTCGACGCCGGTGTCGCGGCAGCCGGACACAGGAGGCGACGGGGCTTCGGGCGGTCTGCGCCTGCTGTGAGGGCGACGCCTGCACGCGTCGTCTATTTCGGCACACCCACCGTCGCGGTGCCGCCCCTGCAGGCACTCTGCCGCGCCGGTCACGATGTCGCGCTGGTGGTCACCCGTCCCCCCAAGCGCCGGGGCAGGCGCCAGGCGCCCTCTCCCTCGCCGGTCGCGGCCGCGGCCGCCGATCTGGGGCTGGCCGTGACCAGCGACCTGGCCGATGCACTACAGGCTGAGGCCGGCCTCGGCGTCGTCGTCGCCTACGGCAAGCACATTCCCGACGAGGTCCTCGAACGCCGTCGCACGGTGAACCTTCACTTCTCGCTGCTGCCCCGCTGGCGGGGGGCGGCGCCGGTGGAGCGTGCCATCCTGGCCGGCGACACCGAGACCGGCGTCTGCCTGATGGATGTGGCTTCCGAGATCGACGCCGGGGCGGTGTACCGGCGGGCGTCCACCGCGATCGAACCACACGAGTCGGCCGACGAACTGCGAGCCCGGCTCTGCCAGCTGGGCATCGAGCTGCTTCTGGACGCTCTGAGCGAGGGGTTCGGTGAGCCGGTGCCGCAGTCGGGCGAGATGACCTGGGCCGACAGGATCGGTCCCTCGGATCTGCGCATCGACTGGTCCGCCCCCGCTGAGCATGTTCTGCGGCTGGTGCGAGTCGGCGGTGCCTGGACCACCCTCCGGGACCGGCGCGTCAAGGTTCTCCAAGCCGGACTCTCAACCGAATCCGGCCCCCAGGGTGCGGCCGGCACAATCTTGCTGGGAACGCGATCCGGCAACGGCCCCTCAGTGCGGGTTGCCACCGGCCGCGGCGCGGTGGAGCTGGTGACGGTGCAATCCGAGGGACGGGCCGCGGGACCGGCCCGCAACTGGACCAACGGCGCTCGTATCGCCGGCGGCGACCGGTTCGACGAGTGAGCCGCCCCGCTCGTTCGGGCCAGGCCTCCGGCGGTCGGCAAGCGGTCAGCGACGCCCGACGGGTAGCGCTCGATGTGCTGGTTCGCGTGGACGCGGAGGGCGCCTACGCCAATGTGGCCCTTGGAGCCGCGTTGGCCCAGACCGGTCTCGACGAGCGCGACCGCGCCTTCACCACCGAGCTCGTGTACGGCGTCACCCGCCGTCGCCGGGCCCTCGACTGGGTGTTGGACGCCTTCCTGGTCGCGGCTCCACCTCCGCCCGCGAGGGCCGCGCTGCGCATGGGCGCCTACCAGATCATCGAACTGGGCACCCCGGCCTATGCGGCTGTGTCGGCCACCGTGTCGGCCGCACCCCGCAGGCACCGGGCGCTGGTCAATGCGGTGCTTCGCCGCGTCGCCGACACCGAGGTGCCGGACTGGCCCGACGACCCGACCCGGCTCAGCTACCCGGACTGGATCGTCGACACCCTCGCCGACGATCTTGGCCGCTCCACGGCGCTGGCCGCGCTGGAGTCGATGAACGGCCCGGCCAGGATGCACCGGCGTCAGGATGGCTACGTGCAGGACCTGAGCTCGCAGCTCGTGGTGGACGCAATCGACGTGTCGGCGGGCGCGCTGGTGGCGGACTTGTGCGCCGCACCGGGCGGCAAGGCCACCGCGCTGGCGGCATGCGGGGCGGCCGTGATCGCCTGCGACTCGCATCGGGGCCGGATCGGGCGGCTTGAGGCCAACCGGAAGGCTCTCGGAGCCGAATCGATGCGGGTGATAGCCGCTGACGGCCGGTATTCACCTCTGCGGTCGGGCCGGTTCGACGTGGTGCTGGTCGACGCGCCGTGCAGCGGTCTGGGGACCCTGAGGCGCCGCCCCGACGCACGCTGGCGCATCGAGCGATCGGCGGTGCCCCGGCTGGTCGAGCTGCAATGCGCCTTGCTCGACGCGGCCGCCGGCTTGCTGCGCCCCGGCGGGCAGCTCGTCTACAGCGTCTGCACCCTCACCGCGGCTGAGACGTCGGCTGTGGCCGAGCACGCTTCCCGCGACGACCGCCTGGAGCCCCGGCCGCCTCCACCGGAACCGTGGCTGGCGCACGGTGACGGCGCGCGGCTGCTTCCCGACGCCGACCACGACGGCATGGCCCTGTTCCGCTGGCACCGCACATGAATTGGCAGCGGTGGGTTCCCGAATGGGTATCGGTGGCTGCCAGTTCCTCGAGGTCTGGGGCGCTGGCGATGAATTGGCAGCGGTGGAGTCCCGAAACGGAGTCGGTGGCTGCCAGTTCCTCTGGGGCGGCGAGGGGAAGCGGCTGTGGGTAGGGTCGAAAGGGTGACGACAGGCGGCGACCGCGGCGGGCCGGACCGGGCAGCCAAGGTGCTCACCGTGTCCGACGGGGTCGTGGCGGGCACCAGGCAGGATCGAAGCGGCGAAGCGCTGGAGGAATGTCTCTCCTCCGCAGGCTGGACGGTCGTCGAGCGGGCCGCGGTGGCCGACGGCGTGGAATCCGTGGCCGGGGCGCTGACCCGCCTGGCCGACGGCTTCCACGGGCTCATCGTCACCACCGGGGGCACCGGCTTCGGGCCCCGCGACGCCACACCGGAGGGAACCAAGGCCGTGCTCGACCGCGAGGCGCCCGGTCTGGCCGAGGCCATGCGTCTGGTCAACCCGCTGGGCCGCCTGTCCCGGGGCACGGCCGGCACTATCGGCACCTCGCTGGTTCTCAACACCCCCGGCTCCTCGAAGGGCTGTGTGGAGACGGTGGGGGCGGTGATCGACATCGTCGGCCATGCGGTGCGGCTCCTGGTTGACAACTACGACCCGCACCCCCACGGCGGGTGAACGGGGCGCGCCCAGGGGGCAGCGCAGCGTCCGTGCGCCGGTAGCCTCGGCGCGGTTGTAAACGCCGCCCTCAACCGTCCCAGGACCCCAATGCTGAAGCTCGTTCTCCCCAAGGGATCGCTCGAGAGGGCCACTCTCGAGCTGTTCGAGGCCGCCGACCTGCCGGTTCAGCGGTCCTCCGACGTGGCCTACAGGGCCGCGGTGGCCGACCCGCGCATCGACGACGTGCGGATCCTCCGGCCCCAGGAGATCCCGGTCTACGTAGCCGACGGCCTGTTCGACTTCGGCATCACCGGCCGGGACTGGGTGGAGGAGACCGGCAGCCACGTGGTCTCGCTGGGAGAGTTGCAGTACTCCAAGGCGACATCGCTGCCGATCAGGGTGGTGTTGGCCGTAGCTGACGGTGCGCCCTACGAACGAGTCTCCGACCTGCCCCAGGGGGTGCGGGTTTCGACGGAGTACCCGGAGCTGACCGGGCGATTCTTCACCGACGCCGGCATAGAGGCCCAGATCGCGCTGAGCTACGGCGCCACCGAGGCCAAGGTGCCCGACATCGTTGATGCGGTGGTCGAGATCACCGAGACCGGCCGGGCCTTGCGAGCTGCCGGGCTGCGGATCATCGACACCCTGTTGACCTCCTACACCGAGTTGATCGCCAACCCCGCGGCCGCAGCCGACGCCGACAAGCGGCATGCCATGGGCCAGATCTACACGCTGCTTCAGGGCGTGCTCGAGGCCAGGGGCAAAGTGCTGGTGAAGCTGAACGTCGGCCCGGGCGCGCTCGACGACGTGATCGAGATTCTCCCGGCCATGAAAGCCCCGACCGTCAACGAGCTGTTCCAGGGCGCGGGCTACGCGGTGGAGACGGTGGTGCCCCGCAGCGAGATCAACATCCTGATCCCCGCCCTGCGCGACCTGGGCGCCACCGACATCGTCGAGATCCCCATATCCAAGATCATCCCCTAGGAAGGCTGTGCAATGAGTGAGAACGCAGAGACTGGCAGTGCAGCCGCCGAGGAATCAGGCGGCCCGGCGCGAGCGAGGGACAATCGATGGCTCGGGTACTGGATCGGCGTCGGCGCGGGCTCGGGAGCGGGCATCGGAGCTGGTGTAGGAGCGATCTTCGGTGACGCGGGCACGGGGTCCGGGGTCGGGGCAGGCATCGGGGCGCTCGTCGGCGTCGTGATCGGGTCGTGGGGCGGCAGGGGATTCAAGCGCGGCAACTGCTGACCGACGATCCGCGCTCAAGCGGCGGGGTCTGACGGCTCGGGGTCGTCGGATTCTTCGCCTGGGTCTTCGGGGCGGTTCTTGAGTTGGACGAATGCCATTTGAATCTGTGACAGCGCCTCGCGCAGGGTGGACTCCGCCTCGTCGAGGCGGCCCTGCATGCCGTCCAGCAGCGCGCTCAGGGCGTCGATGGCCACCGCGGCCTCGTTAAAATTCGGCGGCTGGCTCGAGAGGTGCAGGGCGGCCAGCTCGTACAGCCCCATGGCGTGGTTGGCGACCACCACCGAAGCGGGCACCGCCTTGAGCCGCTCGCGGGACTCAGCCAGCTCCCGTATGTACTGCTCGGCCTGCTCGCGCTCCTCCGGCGACAGGCTGTCGAGGTCGAATCCCTCCGGATCTGAGGCCGCAGCGCCTCGGGTGACCGACTCACCTGAGGCCTCCGTGGCGCGGTCGTCGACTGGTACTTCCCCTCCAGGGGTCCACAGCGTGCTCATCCGATAACCTCCGGCTCGCGCTCGCGGATGGGCCTGGCCGCTTGCGGCGACCGGGTGCTACCCTACCGGGGTCAATCCAGCGGACATGCGCCCCGGCCGCGGCCGGGGCGTTCCGCCCGAATACGGAGGTTCCGTGCTCACGAGGAGTGAAAGGCGATAGCACCGGCAGGCGAAGAGCCCAACATCAATGACCAGATCCGAGCTGCCGAGGTGCGCCTTGTCGGCGAGGATGGTCAACAGATCGGCATAAGGTCGATTCAAGAGGCGCTCAACTTGGCCCGGGCGGCGGGACGCGATCTCGTCGAGGTTGCGGAGGCGGCCAATCCGCCTGTCTGCCGCATCATGGACTACGGCAAGTTCAAGTATGAGGCGGCCCAGCGGGCCAAGGAGTCCCGCCGCAAGTCGTCCAACGTGATGGTCAAGGAGATGAAGTACCGGCCCAAGATCGGCCGGGGCGACTTCGACACCAAGACTCGCAGAGTCGAGAAGTTCCTGGGCGAGGGGAACAAGGTCAAGGTCACGATCATGTTCCGGGGACGGGAGGTCCAGCACCCGGAACTGGGAAGGAAGATCCTCGACGATGTGGCCGCAACCGTGGAGCACGTCGGCAAGGTGGAGTTCCAACCCCGCCAGGACGGCCGCAACATGGTGATGGTGCTCGCACCGGACAAGCAGGCACAGGCCCGGCACCGCCGTAGACTCGAGGCCGAGGCCGCTATGGCCGCCACCGAGACGCCCCAGCCCGGCACCGCCGACTGAACGTCACCGGTAATTCGCCCTCACACCGAGGCGAGCAGTCGAAACACCCGCGAAGGTGAATCATGCCCAAGATGAAGACACACCGGGGCGCGGCCAAGCGCTTCCGGCGCACCGGCTCCGGCAAGCTGCGATACCGCCGGATCAACAAGAACCACATCCTCGAGAAGAAGTCCCCCAAGCGCAAGCGCCAGTTGCGGGCTCCGGGCGACGTGTCATCGTCGGACAAGAGGATGCTGAGGGACTTGGGCATCTAGCCCTGCCCTCTGCGGGCTGCCCCCGGGCGCACCACACCAAGGAGACAAGTCGATGGCCAGAGTCAAGCGTCCCGCCCAGTCCAGGCGCCGCCGCCGCGCCGTGGTGGCGAAGGCCAAGGGCTACTACGGCAACAAGTCCCGATCCTGGCGTTCCGCCAACGAGCAGCTCATGCACTCGGGCAACTACGCGTTCCGCGACCGGAGAGCTCGCAAGAACGACTTCCGCCGGTTGTGGATCCAGCGGATCAACGCAGCCTGTCGCCAGCGAGGTGTCTCCTACAGCCGCTTCATTGCCGGGCTGAAGGCGGCCGGCATCGAGGTCGACCGCAAGATTCTGGCCGACCTGGCCGTCAACGACCCCGACGCCTTCTCCGCGCTGGTCGAGGCGGCGTCTGCGGCCTCAACCGCCCAGGCCCAGGCTCAGGCCAGCTGAACCCACCGCCATCGCTCGGGCCGCGCAATCAGCGGGTAGCCGAGTTGCGCCGCCTCGTGCGCCGACGCGCACGGGGAGACGCCACGGTGATTCTGGAGGGGCCGCGCACCCTGTCGGAGGCGCTGGCAGCCGGGATCGAGCCCTCGGTCGTGGTCACGGCCGAGTCGGCTCTGAGCTCATCACCGGTCCGGGGTGTTCTGGACCAGCTCAGTCCGGGTGTCGAGGTGATGGCGCTGACCGATCAGGCCTTCCAATCCGTGGCGCCCGCAGTGAGTCCCCAGCCGATGCTGGCGCTGGCCGACAAGCCGCAGGCCAGGATGCCGGGATCGATGGCACGAGGCGATCTCGTGCTCGTGCTCGTGGGGGTGTCCGACCCCGGCAACACGGGAACCATCATCCGCACCGCCGAAGCCTGCGCGGCCTGCTGCGTGGTCGTGGTGGGTGGAGCCGACCCGTGGGCGCCCAAGGCTGTGAGGGCCTCGGCCGGCTCGGTGCTACGCGTGCCGGTTGTGGGGGCCCCCGATGCCGGTGCCGCGCTGAAGGCCCTCCGGGCCGCTGGAGCGTCGGTCGTGGCCGCCGACTCGAGCGAGGGCGAGGCCCATGACTCGGGTGTGCTCGCCGGGCAGAGTCCCGTGGCCCTGGTGCTGGGATCCGAGTCCCACGGCCTCGACCACTCGATCTACGCGCTTGCAGACAGCCGGGTACGGATCGGAATGGCAGGGGACACGGAGTCCCTGAACGTCGCCATGGCCGCAACCCTCCTCGCCTTCGAGTACCGCCGCCAACCCTGACATTCCACCGGGCGGAGGCCGCTGCGCCCTAGCCTTGCTCGGATGATGGAGGGCGAAGAGCAGGCTGACGAGCAGGCTTACGAGAGCGCTGCCGCCGAAGCCGAGGAGCGCCTCGCCGCGGCCGCCGATGTTGATGCCGTGGCCGACATCGAGCGGGAGATGCTGGGCCGCCGCTCGCTCTTCAATGAGGCCAAGCGCCGGTTGGGTGATCTCGACCCCGGTGAGCGAGCTGCCGCCGGTCGGCGGCTCAACGACGCCCGCGAGCGCGTCGAGGCAGCCGCCGCCGCGGCTCGGGCCCGGCTGACCGCATCCGGCCGAGCCGACCGCTACGCCGTCGAACGGCTCGACCTCACCGAGCGCCTGCCTCAGACCGCTCCGCTGCGCAGAGGGCACTTCCATCCCGTCACCCAGGCCCGCGACCGCCTCGAGGACGTGTTCGTAGGGATGGGCTACACGGTCGCCGAGGGCCCGGAGGTGGAGAGCGCCTGGTACAACTTCGAGGCCCTCAACATCCCCGAATGGCACCCCGCCCGAGGAAGTTTCGACACGATATTCGTGAACCTCGGCGAGCCCGAGGAGGTGATGCTGCGCTCTCACACCTCCCCGGTGCAGATCCGAGTCATGGAGAACCGGCAGCCGCCCATCTACATAGTCGCCCCGGGCAGGACCTTCCGGGCCGACACCGCCGATGCCACTCATCTGCCTGCCTTCAATCAGATCGAAGGCCTCGCCGTTGACCGCGACATCACGATGGGCGACCTCGCCGGAACCATCGACGAGTTCGTCCGGGCCCTCTTCGGCCGCGAGGTCAAGAGCCGGCTGCGCCCGTCGTACTTCCCGTTCACCGAGCCATCGGCGGAGTTCGACATCTCCCGGCCCGACGGATCGTGGCTGGAGCTCGGCGGCTGCGGCATGGTCCATCCCAACGTGCTGAGCAACTGCGGGATCGATCCCGAGGAGTGGCAGGGGTTCGCCTTCGGCTTCGGCATCGACCGTCTGGCGGTGATGCGCCACGAGATCGACGACATCCGCGAGTTCGTCAACAACGACACTCGCTTCCTGGGCCAGTTCTGATGAGTGCGAAGACACTCACAGCGGCGAGCGCGCCCGGGACAGTGCCCATACCGGCACATCTGACTGTGGCCAATCCGCTTGGGCCAGTTCTGATGGGGCAGGGTTCACGATGAAGGTTCTGCTCTCGTGGCTGAGGGAGTTCGCGCCCGGCATCGAGGGTGCCCCGGCCGCTCTCAGCGACACCATGAGCGCGCTGGGACTGACGGTGGAGGAGATGACCGTCACCGGCTCGATGCCCGACGGCGTGGTGCTGGGCCGGGTCCTGGAGCTGCGCCCCCACCCCGACGCCGACCGCATCCAGCTCGTCGAGGTTGATGACGGCTCCGGAACGACTCTGCAAGTGTGCTGCGGCGCGTTCAACATGGCCGTCGGCGATTTGGTGCCGCTGGCCCGAGTGGGAACGGTCATGCCGAGCGGGTTGGAGATAGCCCGCCGCAAGCTGCGGGGTCGGGCCTCAGAGGGAATGTGCTGTTCGGAGATCGAGTTGGATCTGGGCACCGACGCCGAGGGCATCATGATCCTCAACGACCGGGTCACCGCCGGCACCGGGCCGGGCACGCCCCTGGCCGAGGCGCTCGGCCTGGCGCCCGACGTGCTGTGGGATCTCGACGTCGGTGCCAACCGGCCCGACGCCATGTCGGTCATGGGCGTGGCCCGCGACCTCGCGGCCGGCCTGGGCGTGGCATTCGAACCGCCCGACTGGTCCACGGCCACCTCCGGCCCCGGCATAGCCGAGGTTGCCGCGGTGGAGATCGTCGATCCCACGCTGTGTGGTCGTTTCGTCGGCCGGGTGCTGCGCAACACGCCCATCGGCCCATCGCCCGCGTGGATGGCCAACCGGCTGACCGCGCTGGGGATGCGTCCCATCAACAGCATCGTCGACATCTCCAACTACGTGATGCTGGAGCTGGGCCAGCCCAGCCACACGTTCGACCTGGGCCGGGTGAGCGGCGCCCGGATACGGGTGCGCCGGGCCCGCGACGGCGAGACCATCACCACCCTGGACGGCGCGCACCGCATTCTTGCCGCCGGAGACGGGGTGATCGCCGACGGTGACGACGACGTGATTGGCATCGCCGGGGTGATGGGCGGGGCATCGACCGAGATCGACGCCGACACCACCGATGTGCTGGTTGAGATGGCGTGGTGGGACCCGCCGTCCATCTCCCGCACGGCCAAGCGCCTGAACCTCTCCAGCGAGGCCTCCACTCGCTTCCGCCGGGGCGCCGACTGGGGCTACAACGTCGAGCGCTGCATGAACCGCTTCGCTCAACTGGCAGCCGAGCAGGGCGCCGAGGTGGCGCCGGGCACGATCGACGAGCGCGGCAACCTACCCGACCGTCGCCCGCTGCGGGTGAGGGCCGCGAGGGTCAACAGCCTGCTCGGCACCGGCCTGAGCGCCGGGGACATGGCCGGCCATCTTCGCTCGATCGGCTTCGGTGTGGACCCTGTCGACGACGCCCGACTGGATGTGACCATCCCGACGTGGCGCTGGGACACCGAGACCGAGACCGACGTCGCCGAGGAGGTGGCCCGCCTCCACGGATACGAGAACATCGCGCGCACCGTGCCCACCGCCAACGAGGCTGGCGGGCTGTCGACCTATCAGAAGGACCGCCGCCTGGTGCGCGAGGTCCTGGTGGGCGCAGGCTGCTTCGAGACCCAGCCCATGCCTTTCGTCGCGCCGGGAGCGCTGGCCGCGGTGGGCCTGCCCGAGGACGGCATCACCCTGTCCAACCCGGTGGACGACAGCGAGTCGGTGCTGCGGACCTCGCTGTTGCCCGGCCAGCTGCGGGCGGTGGCCTACAACCAGCGCCACTTCAACGGCGATGTGCGGCTGTTCGAGATCGGCCACGTGTACCTGCCGGTGCCGGAAGGCCAACTGCTCCCGGCGGAGCGGGAGTTGCTGGCGGTGGCTCTGTCGGGTGAGGAGGCTCCGGCCGCGGTCGCAGTCTTGGACCTGCTCGTGGAGGCGCTCTCGCTGCCGGCGGTCGAGTTGCGTGAGGAGGCGCTGCCTGGGATGCACCCCACCCGCGCCGCTGAGGTGATAGTGGCCGGGCGGGGCCGCGGCGCGGTGGGGGAGGTCGACCCCGAGGTGCTGGAGGCCTGCGGGGTGGCCGGCCGGGTGGCGTGGCTGCAACTCGACCTGCAGGAGGTGCTCGACGGCCCCCGGTCCCGGCGCCGTTACCGGCCGGTCAGCAAGTACCCGCCGAGCGACGTCGATCTAGCCTTCGTGGTTCCCGACCGTGTGGCGGCGGCCCTCCTCGAGCGGGCGCTGCGGGCCTCGGCCGGCAAGCTGCTGGCCCGCCTCGAGCTGTTCGACGTGTACCGGGGGGCCGGTGTGCCGGAGGGCTCCCGCAGCCTCGCCTATCGGCTGCGGTTCCAAGCACCGGACCGCACCCTCACCGATGCCGAGGTGGCCGAGGCTCGCCAGCGCTGCATCGACGAGACATCCCGCCGCACCGGTGCCGTCCTCCGATCCTGACTTGTGCAACTAGATTCTTTACATTGCACATAGTTGCACAAACGGTAGAGAGCCGGTAGCCTCGCAGGATGCACAGTGTGGCCGTGATCGGCGCGTCGGGGTTCACCGGCGCGGAGTTGCTCCGGATCTGCGCGGCCCATCCCGAGCTCGAAGTGACGGTGGCCACGGGCGACTCGATGGCCGGTCGGGTTGTTGGCGACCTGTACCCGAGCCTGGCCGCGGCCTACCGCGACGTCGAGTTCGTGCCCTACACAGAGGGTGTCGCGTCCGGCAACGACCTGGCCTTCTGCGCACTGCCCCACGGCGCCTCGCAGGCCGTCGTGGGCGAGCTGCGCAACGATGTCAAGCACATAGTCGACCTCGCCGCGGACTTCAGGCTCAACGACCCCGGCCTCTACCCGGCGTGGTACGGCGAAGAGCACACCGTGCCCGAGCTTCTCGACGAGTTCGTCTACGGCCTTCCCGAGCTGTTCCGCGACGACATCCGGGGTGCCGAGTTGGTGGCCGCGCCCGGTTGCTACGTGACCACGGCCTCGCTGGCGCTCGCCCCCCTCGTGGCCGCGGGCGCGGTCGAGCCGAGCGGGATTGTCGTCGACGCGGCCAGCGGGGTGTCGGGTGCGGGCCGGCCGGCCAAGCCCAACACCACCTTCTGCGCGGTCGACGAGGACTTCACCGCATACGGCCTGCTGACGCACCGGCACACGCCGGAGATCGAGATGGCCGTCTCCCGGCATGCGGGCACCGAGGTGCAGGTGCTGTTCACCCCGCACCTGGCTCCCATGAACCGGGGCATTCTCGCCACCTGCTACGCCCGGCCCACCGGCGCCGTCAGCACCGATGAGGTCCTCGGCCTGCTGAGCGACGCCTATCGCGACGAGCCCTTCGTAGTGGTGAGCGAGCGGTCGCCGTCCACCAAGGCGACGCTGGGATCCAACAGCGTCCACCTCACCGCCCGAGCCGATGCCCGCACCGGATGGGTGATGGCGATCGCCGCGCTCGACAATCTGGTCAAGGGAGCGTCGGGCCAGGCCGTGCAGTGCGCCAACCTCGCGCTGGGAATCGACGAGACCGCCGGCTTGGCCTCGGCCGGCATCTACCCCTAGAGGCGGAGCGGAGGCGGAGGCTGCCATGGCCGAGACCAATGTCTCTCCGCTCGCCCCCGCGGCGTTCCCCCCTGTCCACACCGTCGCAGGTGTGCGGCTGGCGACAGCCGCGGCCGGGATCCGCTACGCGGGCCGGGACGACGTGATGCTGGCCGAGATGCCCCCGGGCAGCACCGTGGCGGGCACCTTCACCCGGTCGCTGTGCACCGCCGCGCCGGTCGACTGGTGCCGGCACGCCCTGGCTGCGAGCTCCGGACGGGTCCGGGCCATCATCGTCAACTCGGGCAACGCCAACGCGTTCACCGGAGCGGCCGGGTATCGCGTCGCGGAGCACACGGCGCAGTCCGTGGCCGGAGCCCTGGGGGCACCGGCGCATGAGGTGCTGGTCGCCTCCACCGGGGTGATCGGTGAGGACCTGCCGGTCGAGCGCATCGACGCCGCCCTCCCCGCACTGGTCGCCGGCCTGTCCGCCCCGGACCCGCACACCTGGGAGACTGCCGCGGTCGCCATCGGCACCACCGACACGTTCCCCAAGGCTGCGTCGGCGCCGGTGGCCGGCACCAGCGCCCATGTGGCCGGCATCGCCAAGGGCAGCGGCATGATCGCCCCCGACATGGCCACCATGCTGGCGTTCGTGTTCACCGACCTTGCCGTGGACCCGCCGACGGCCCAGGAGTGCCTGGCCGCGTCGGTGGAGAAGAGCTTCAACCGCGTCACAGTGGACTCCGACACCTCCACCAGCGACACCGTGCTGCTGGTCGCAACCGGCACGTCGGGACAATCGGCCACCGTGCACATGGCCACATTCCGGGACGCGCTGGACGCGGTCACGCTGGATCTGGCCCACCAGATCGTGCGCGACGGCGAGGGCGCCACCAAGTTCGTGGCCGTCACCGTCACCGGGGCTGCCGACGATTGCGCCGCGGGGGCCATAGCCCGGGCGGTGGCCGACTCCCCGCTGGTGAAGACCGCTCTGGCCGCCTCCGACGCCAACTGGGGCCGGATCGTGGCCGCGGTGGGCAAGGCCGGCCAGCGGGCCGACCGCGACCGGCTGTCAATCTGGATCGGCGATGAGCAGTGCGCCGAGGGGGGCATGCCGTGTCGGGGCTACAGCGAGGCGAGGGCCACCGAGCACCTGCTGGGTGACGACATCGAGCTTCGGGTGGACGTCGGCGTGGGCGACGGCCGGGCCACCATCTGGACCTGCGACCTCACTCACGGCTACATCGACATCAACGCGGGGTATCGGACATGACTCACACAACCGGCACCCACCCCGACCACGACGCATCCCACGGCTTCGAGCCCGAACGGCGGGCCCGGGCGCTCGTCGAGGCACTGCCCTACATCCGGCACTTCCGGGGCGCAGTGGTTGTCGTCAAGTACGGCGGCCACGCCATGACGGACCCCGCCCTGGCTGCCTCGTTCGCTCGCGACATAGTGCTGGTGCGCTCAGTCGGGCTGCATCCGGTTGTGGTTCACGGCGGCGCCCCCCAGATCGGCGAGCACCTGCGGCGGTTGGGCAAGCAGAGCGAGTTCCGCGACGGTCTGCGGGTCACCGACGCCGAGACCCTCGAAGTGGCCCGGATGGTGCTGGTCGGCAAGGTCGGCCGGGACATCGTCAGCGCCATCAATGCGAACGGGGGGGCAGCCCTGGGGCTCTCCGGCGAGGACGGTCACCTCGTCACCGCGGTGCCCCGGGATCCCGCTCTGGGCTTCGTCGGCGACGTGGCCGCGGTCAACCCCCGCATCATCGAGAATCTCGTGGCCCGCGAGATCGTGCCCGTCGTGTCCTCGATCGGAGCCGACACCGGCGGCCAGGCCTACAACATCAACGCCGACACCATGGCTGCGGCCCTCGCCGGCACGCTCGGCGCGGCCAAGGTCGTGTACCTCACGGACGTACCCGGTTTGCTCGCCGACCCCGAGGACCTGTCGTCGCTGGTGAGCCAGGCCACCGTCGCCGAAGTAGAGGCCATGGTCGCCTCCGGTGCTGTCAGCGGCGGGATGATCCCCAAGGCGAGAGCCTGCGTGGACGCGGTGCTCCAGGGTGCCGGCTCCGCTCACATGCTCGACGGCCGCATGCCCCATGCGGTGCTGCTCGAGCTGTTCACCGACGCGGGAATAGGAACGATGATCACTCGAAACGACGCATCCACGGAGACACGCGAGGACCGGCCATGACCAGAGCTGCCCTGATGAACAACTACGGCACCCCGCCGGTGACGTTCGTGCGGGGAGAGGGAGCCGAGCTGTGGGACGACCGCGGTCGCCGCTACCTCGACTTCCTGTGCGGTCTCGCCGTCACCGGGCTGGGCCACGCCCATCCCGCGGTGACCGAGGCGGTCGCGGCCCAGGCGGGGACGCTCATCCACACGTCCAACCTCTTCGCCAACGAGCCGACCGCCGAGGTGGTGGAGACGCTCGACCGGCTCATCCGGTCCGGTCCCGGCGGCGACACCGAGCCCGGCCGGGTCCTGTTCCAGAACTCCGGGGCCGAGGCGGTCGAGGCCGCCCTCAAGCTCGTCCGCAAGCACCAGGGGAGGGGCCGCCACGGAGTCGTGAGCGCCTACGGGTCGTTCCACGGCCGCACGCTGGCCGCGCTGGCGGCCACCGGGCAGCCCGAGAAGCACGAGCCCTTCCAGCCGATGCCGGAAGGCTTCCGTCACGTGCCCTTCGATGACATCGACGCGCTCGTGGCCGTGCTCGACCCCTCGGTCGGTGCAGTGCTGCTGGAGTCGGTGCAGGGCGAGGGCGGCGTGGTGCCGGCCGGCGACGAGTACCTGCAGACCGTGCGGCAGGTGTGCGACGAGCGCGGCATCTTGCTGGTGCTGGATGAGATCCAGACCGGGCTGGCCCGCACCGGGAAGTGGTTCGGCTACCAGCACGCCGGCGTGCAGCCCGACATCGTGACCATGGCCAAGGCGCTCGGCAACGGTGTGCCGGTGGGCGCCGTCTGGGCCCGGGCCCCCGTTGCCGCCGCCTTCGCGCCCGGCGACCACGGCTCGACCTTCGCCGGCCAGCCCCTGGCGCTGGCTGCGGTCCGGGCCGTGCTTGCCGAGATGCAGGCCATGGATGCGCCTGCCACAGCCCGGCGCCTCGGTGCCGCTGTGCGGGACCAATTGCTTCAGGTCGACGGCGTGGACAGCGTTCGGGGCCGGGGCCTGCTGCTCGCCGCGGAGCTGTCCGAGGATGCCAGAGCGGGCCGCCCGGCCAAGGACATCGCCTCGGCCTGCCTTGAACAAGGTCTGGTCGTCAACGGCGTGACCCCGACCGCCCTGCGGCTCGCCCCGCCGTTCGTTGTCTCCGCCGAGCAGCTCGCCGAGGGATGTTCCATCCTCGCCGCAGCACTCAAGCACCACTGATCTGCCCAACTCGCCCGCCACAGCCCTCGCCTCAAGCGATACCACACAAGAGTCGATCCCCAACGCAACGAAGGAGATGAGATGCGCCACTTCCTAGACGTCGACGACCTGGATCCGGGCGAGCTCACGCGGATCCTCCACCTGGCTGCCGATCCCAGTCCGACCCAGGTGCTGGCCGGCCAGGGCGCGGCCCTGCTGTTCGAGAAGCCCTCGACCCGCACCCGCAACGCCACCGAGATGGCCGTGGTGCAGATCGGCGGCCACCCGCTGTACATCACCGGTGCGGAGGTCGGCCTGGACGAGCGCGAGACAGTCGAGGACGTCACCCGCATTCTGGCCGGCTACAACGCGGTCATCGGGGCGCGGGTGTTCGCCCACAGCACGGTGGAGCGGATGGCGGCGGTGGACGGGGTGCCGGTCGTCAACCTGCTCAGCGACTACGCCCATCCCACCCAGGCCGTGGGTGACCTTCTGACCATGCGGGCCGAGCTGGGTCACCTCGAGGGCCTGGCGGTGGCCTACGTCGGGGACGCCAACAACGTTGCCCGCTCGCTGGCGTACGCAGCCGGGCTGGCGGGCGTCGCGCTGCGCATCGCCAGTCCCGTGGACTACGGCTTCAGCGAGTCCGACCTGCGGCGAATGCGCCGCCGTGGCTGCGAGCCGGTCCAGGTTCAGAAGCCGGTCGAGGCGGTGCGGGGGGCCGACGTGGTCTACACCGACGTGTGGGCCTCGATGGGCCAGGAGCAGGAGGCCGAGAAGCGCCGTGAGGACTTTGCCGACTTCACCGTGACTACGAGGCTGATGGCTCAGGCCGCGCCGAACGCCGTGTTCATGCACTGCCTGCCCGCCCACCGGGGCAAGGAGGTCGAAGCCAAGGTGATCGACGGTGCCCGCAGCCGCGTCTGGCCGCAGGCCGTCAACCGGATGCACGCGGCCAGGGGCATCCTGCTGTGGCTGATGGAACAGGCCATTTGAGTCCGGCCATGAGCAAGACCAGCCGCCAGCATCTCATCGTCCGGTTGCTCTCCGAGCACGCCGTGGCCAGCCAGCAGCAGCTCGTCGATCTGCTGTCGTCCTCCGGCGTGAGCGCGACCCGGGCCACCGTGTCGCGCGATCTTGACGGCCTGGGCGCGGTCAAGGTGCGGGTGCCGGGGGGGAGCACGGTCTACGCCATCCCGGAGCACCCGGTGGACCGCATCGCGCCGGAGGAGCATCTCCGGAGGGTCATGGGCGACTGGGTGGCCGACATCGGCTCGTCGGGCAACCTCGCGATGGTGCGCACGCCACCCGGGTCGGCCCACGTGGTGGCATCCGCCCTGGACCGGGCCGGGCTTCCCGAGGTGCTCGGCACGGTGGCCGGCGACGACTCGTTGATCGTGGTGGCCGAAGAGGGAACACCGGGCTCGGAGTTGGCGGACCGCCTGCGGGACCTGGCCGGACTGGACCAGTGATCACATGAGGCCGAGCGGACAGGGAGCGATTCGTACGGATCTTCGCGAGGTGCCGAGCGAGGCCGTGGCCCGAGCGGCCCGTGAGCGCAGCGAACAGGAGCGGGAATGACATGAACGAAGTGGGGAGAGGTTTCCAATGAGCACATCGCATGCGCCGCCGGCCGGCGCCGCGCCCGTTTCCAAGGTTGTGCTGGCCTACTCGGGCGGGCTGGACACATCGATAATCCTGCACTGGCTGCAGGAGACCTACGGCTGCACGGTGGCGACGTTCACCGCGGACATCGGCCAGGACGATGAGCTGGAGCCGGCCCGGGCCAAGGCCCTGGCCATGGGCGTCGCGCCCGAAGACGTCTTCATCGAGGACCTGCGCGAGGAGTTTGCTCGCGACTTCGTGTTCCCCATGTTCCGGGCCAACGCGATCTACGAGGGCGAGTACCTGCTGGGCACCTCCATCGCCCGGCCCCTGATCGCCAAGCGCCTCGTGGAGATAGCCGAACAGACGGGCGCCGACGCGATCAGCCACGGGGCTACCGGCAAGGGAAACGACCAGGTCCGGTTCGAGCTCGGCGCCTACGCGCTGAAGCCCGACATACGGGTGATCGCGCCCTGGCGGGAGTGGGATCTGGGCTCGCGGGAGTCGCTCATGGCCTACGCCGCAACCCACGGCATCCCCATCGAGCGCAAACGGGGCACCGAGTCCCCCTTCTCGATGGACGCCAACATGCTCCACATCTCATACGAGGGCGGTCCGCTGGAGGATCCGTGGTATGAGCCCCCCGCGGAGATGTGGCTCTGGTCGGTGAGCCCCCAGCACGCCCCCAACGAGCCGACTTACGTGGACCTCACCTTCGCGGGCGGCGACATCGTGGCCGTCGACGGCCAGCCCATGCCTCCAGGCCAGGTGCTGGCCACCCTCAACTCGCTGGGTGCTGCCAACGGTGTCGGGCGCATCGACATCGTCGAGAACCGCTACGTCGGTATGAAGAGCCGGGGCGCGTACGAGACCCCTGGCGGCACGATCATGCTGCGGGCCCACCGGGCCATCGAGTCGATCACCCTCGACCGGGAGGTGGCCCACCTCAAGGACGAGCTGATGCCCCGGTACGCCAAGCTGATCTACAACGGCTACTGGTGGAGCCCGGAGCGCAGGATGCTGCAGACCGCCATCGACTACAGCCAGAGCAGCGTGAACGGCGAGGTCCGGGTGCGGCTCTACAAGGGCAACGTCGACGTCGCCGGACGCCGCTCCGACGACTCGCTGTTCGACTACAACGTGGTCACCTTCGAGGAGGACGAGGGGGCCTACGACCAGGCGAATGCCACCGGGTTCATCGCGCTGCACGCCTTGCGGCTGCGCAATCTGGCCCTAAAGCAGGCCGAGAGAGGGGGCTAGCCGTGGACGATTCAGCGACCCTGTGGCACGGGCGGTTCGAAGGCGACCCCGCCGAGGCGCTCCGGGCGCTCAACGACAGCTTCCGGTTCGATCAGCGCATGTTCCGCGAGGACATCGCGGGGTCGCGCGCCCATGCGACGATGCTGGCCGCGGTCGGGCTGATCACCGGCGACGAGCGTGATGCGATCTGCGCCGCGCTCGATGAGGTGGAGGCCGAGATGTCCGATGGCCGCTTCGTCGCCGCGCCGGGCGACGAGGACATCCACACCGCGGTGGAGCGGCGGGTCACCGAGCTCACCCCGGCTGGAGCCAAGCTCCACACGGGCCGCAGCCGCAACGACCAGGTGGCTGCCGATCTTCGGCTCTGGACGCGCGCCGCGCTGGACGACGTCGCCCGGGCCGTGCTCGGGCTGCAGGGGACCCTGCTCAACCGGGCTACGGAGGCCGGTGAGGCACTGATGCCCGGCTACACGCACCTCCAGCAGGCTCAGCCGGTGCTGCTGGCCCACCATCTGCTGGCTCACGGCTGGGCACTGGCTCGCGACGTCGACCGGCTGGCCGAGGCCGGTGGACGCGCCGACGTGTCGCCGCTGGGAGCGGGCGCATTGGCCGGGTCGTCGCTGCCGCTGGACCCCGAGCGGACCGCAGCCGAGGCCGGGTTCGCGGCGGTCTTCGACAACAGCCTCGACGCGGTGGCCGACCGCGACTTCGTCGTTGACGCGCTCTACGCGCTGGCCGTGCTGGGGGTGCATCTGAGCCGGCTGGGGGAGGAGTTGGTGCTGTGGACGTCGTCGGAGTTCGGCTTCGTCGAGCTCGACGACGCCTTCGCCACCGGGTCGTCGATGCTGCCCCAGAAGAAGAACCCCGATGTCGCCGAGCTGGCCCGGGCCAAGGCCGGTCGCCTGATCGGGCACCTGACCGGGCTGCTGGCCACCCTCAAGGGCCTTCCGCTGGCCTACGCCAAGGACCTCCAGGAGGACAAGGAGCCCCTGTTCGACGCGGTCGACACCGTCATGCTGACGCTGGCCGCCCTCGACGGGCTGCTGGCCTCCGCCCGATTCGACACAGACCGGATGGCCGATGCCGCCTCGTCGCCGTACGCGGCAGCCACCGACCTGGCCGAGTGGCTGGTGGCTGGGGGCACGCCCTTCCGGGAGGCCCATGGCGCGGTGGGGGACTTGGTGCGGCGGTCGCTGGCGGGGGAGGGGTCGCTGGCCGACCTGGTCGCCGCTGACGGCCGGTTCGGTCCGGAGGCCGCTGCCTTGCTCGAGCCGGGCGCCTCGGCGGCCCGCCGCGCGACGCACGGCGCGGGCGGCCCGGAGGCGGTGGCCGCCCAGATGGAGCGCTTCCGGCAGCGGATCGAGACTGACGCGGCCAATCTGGGGTGAGCCAGAAGGGGCTCAGCCGCGGCTTCTATGCCCGCAGCGCGCTCGAAGTCGCGCCCGAGTTGCTCAACAAGGTGCTCGTCGCCCCGGACGGCCGCGCCGGCCGGATCGCGGAAGTCGAGGCTTACCGGGGCGCCGACGATCCCGGCAGCCACGGATTCCGCGGCAAGACCAAGCGCAACGCCGCCATGTTCGGGCCCCCGGGCCATCTGTACGTGTACTTCACCTACGGGATGCACTGGTGCGCCAACGTGGTGGCCGAGACCGACGGGGTGGCCGCGGCCGTGCTGCTGCGGGCACTGACGCCGCTGCGGGGCCTCGACACCATGTACACCGCCCGGGGGCCGGCCGCCCGCCGCGACCGCGACCTGTGCAGCGGTCCGGCAAAGCTCACCCAGGCGCTGGGAATCGACGGCGACCTCGACGGCGCCTATCTGGTCAGCGGCGACCGGGGCGTGACCATCGTGGACGACGGCCAGCCGCCACCGCCGGACCCGGCGGTCACCACCAGGATCGGCCTGGCCAACGGAGCCGACCTGCCCTGGCGCTTCTGCGTCGCCGGAGTGTCCGACGTCTCTCGCCGCTGGAGTTAGACGTCTCCGGGGACCTGGCAGGCGTCCATGTTGTTGAGGCGGGAGAAGCCGTCCATGCGCTCGGTGTAGGTGCTGCCCTCGATCATGTCGACAAGAAGGAAGCGAAGCTCCCGGTCTGGCGTGTCGTCGTCGGCTGTGCGCAGCCGGTCCGAGTGGCCGCGTCGGTCCGAGATGTAGACGCTCCAATCGGCGAGCCAGTCGCCGACGAGGGACGCGTCCGGTGGCCCGTCGCCTTCGGTGGAGTCGGACAGCGAGGCTTCGGCTCTCAGGCGCAGGTCGGCCACGAGCATCTCGACCTCGTCGGTTC
Organism: Candidatus Aldehydirespirator sp.; assembly: GCA_965220645.1. Lineage (GTDB taxonomy): Bacteria > Actinomycetota > Acidimicrobiia > Acidimicrobiales > Aldehydirespiratoraceae > Aldehydirespirator. Next base: position 1,672,888 of record OZ244836.1, read on the forward strand.
CCCGGTCCACCTGGTCGGCCCGCTCCTCCCGTGAGGTCGCCTGGCGGGCCGTGGGCACCGCCGCGATGGCCGTCTGGGCCTCGGCGCAGCGCTGGTCGGCCCACTGCGCGAATTCGCGGTCGTCGAGGCGGGCCGGGTTCTCGGTGCGGGCCCATGGCGAAAAGGCCCACGCCCAGAACACGAAGCTGCCGACCACGAACAGGCCGCCCAGCCACCGGCCTACCCGCCGCCACCGTCTCGGACCCGGTGCTGGCCCGGTGTTGTCGCCCGCCCCGGTCGTCGCTGCCGCATCCGGCCCCTCGGCGGTCACCGCTCGGTGTTCACCCAGATCTCGGCGGAGCTACCCGGCTCCACGCTGGCGCCGGCGGCGGGCGACTGCTGCCACACGACGCCGGGGTCACCACCGAAGCGTTCCGCCTCCTCGTCGAAGAACGGTTCGACGTACACCTCCACACCCAGCCCGGCCGCAGCCAGCACCCCTCTGGCCTCGGCCTCGTTCAGGCCAACCACGTCGGGCATGGCGATGATTGTCGGCAGCTCGGGAGCCACCGCCACCTCCACCGTCACGGTGATCCCGCCCCGTTGCAGAGACCTCGCGGCCGGGGCCTGCCCGATGATCATCCCCTCCGCGTACTCATCCGTCTCGACCTCCACCGCGGCCAGGCCGAGGGTCAGCTCGTCCAACTCCGCCGCCACCTGCTCGGAATCGAACGTCCGGCCGACCAGGTCGGGGATCTCGACCGAGTCGAGCTGGGGTGCCTCCGTGGGCGGAGGGGGCGCGCTGACCGGAGGAGCGGGCAGGTTGACGGCAGGGACTCCCTCGTGGGCCGCGATCATGATCTCGCGCCAGATCTGGGCCGGATACGTGCCTCCCGACACCCTGATGTCGGTGGTCGGGGGAACCATCGGAATCTGAGCGACGGGGAAGCCGACCCAAACCGCAGCCGCCCGCTGCGGGGTGTAGCCGACGAAGGTGGCGTCGGCGTAGTTCTGGGCCGTGCCCGTCTTGCCCGCGGCCGGACGGTCGATGGCGGCGCGGTGTCCGGTTCCGGAGGTGATGGCTCCCTGCAGCACCCAGGTGATCTGGTTGGCAATGGCGGAATCGAGCACGGGCACGATGTCGGCGACATGGCGGTAGAGCGCAGTTCCGTCGGGCTCGATGATGCTCGTCACCAGCACCGGTTCAGCCCGCCGCCCTGATCGGGCGAAGGTGGAGAACATCATGGCCAGCTCGACGGTGTTGACGTCCTCGGTGCCGAGCACGCCAGCGCACACCGGGGCGATGCGGCTGGGCTCCAAGCCGAGCCTCTCGGCCATGGTCACGAAGTTGGCCGGGCGGATGTCCACCATCAGCTGGGCGTACACGGTGTTGATCGAGCGTTGAGTGGCCTGTATCAGGTTCGCGTCCACCGGCACCTCGGGCTCCGAGCCGAGCCCGCCCCTGATGGTCCACAGCGGCCCGCAGACATCGGGCCGGTCGATCTCCAGCTCGTCGGGGGCGTCGTAGCTCTTGGTCACCGTGAACCCGCGCGTCAGGGCGGTGGCCAGCGCGATCGGCTTCATGGCCGATCCGGCCTGCCGGCCCTTGCCGCTGGCCAGATTGAACTTGGCGTCGGCGTCGTCGCCGAAGAAGTCGCGGCCGCCGACCATGGCCAGCACGTGGCCCTCCTCGGCGCCGCCCACCCCCAGCACCGTTGCCGCCGCGTCGGGATTGATGCCGTTGTCGGGCAGGATCGCCTCCACCGCGGCCTCGGCGTCGGCCTGGAGGCCAAGATCGATCGTCGTGTGGATGTCCAGGCCGCCCTCGAACAGGAGCTGGGTGCGGTACTCGCGGGTCGGCCCGAAGGCAGGGTTGTCCAGGAACCACTGCTTGACGTCCTCAACGAAGTGGGCGGCCGGATAGCGCACTTCGAGAATCGGGATGTCCTCGATCAGCACGATCGGCTCGTTGTAGGCCCGGTCGTGCTCATCGGGGGTGATGAAGCCGTTGAACAGCATCCGCTCCAGCACCAGGTTGCGTCGGCGCCGGGCGTCCTGAGGGTTGCGGTAGGGGTCGAAGGCGCTGGGGCGCTGGATCAGTCCGGCCAGCAGCGCGGCCTGCTCCAGCGTGAGCTCGCTCACCTTCAAGCACGCTTCGGTGCCGCGCTCGGCCGCGGTTGTGACCAACTCGCAGGCGGGGGCGCCGAAGTACTGCCGGGCCGCGGCCTCGATGCCGTAGGCGCCGTTGCCGAAGTACACCCAGTTCAGGTAGCGCAGCAGGATGAAGTCCTTGGTGAAGAACTGCTCGAAGCGCCGGGCCATGAAGAACTCTTCGATCTTGCGGGTCAGCGTCTCCTCGTCGCGGTCGAGGAACACGTTGCCGACGTACTGCTGGGTGATGGTGGAGCCGCCCTGGCTGATCCCGCCCGCGCTCACGTTGCTGCGGGCCGCCCGCAGGATGGCCTTGAGGTCGACCCCGTCGTGCTCGTAGTAGCGCTCGTCCTCGATGGCCACGACCGCGTTGCGCACCACTTCGGGGACGAGCGCGATGTCGGTCACGTCGGTACGGCGTTGCTCGCCCCGCAACTCGGCGATGAGCACGCCGTTGCGGTCGTACACACGCGACGACTGAGCGGTGGTCAGCTTGTCCACATCGAATGTCACATCGCGCAGCTCGTACGAGCAGCCCGCCGCGAGCACCGACAGGCAAACGGCGATGGCCGCGATGGTGGCAGGACGCCGACACACGGTCTCATTGTGCTGCACCGGGGAAGCCGAGCCACTCTTAATGTCTCGAAGACGGCGAGCGGGCTCCAGCGGCCGCAGACACATCGGTAGGCTGAACTGCGATGGTTGACCTGCTCGACGACCTGCGCGCCCGCCGGCTGGTCCATGACCACACCGATGAGGCTGGATTGCGGGAATTGCTCACCTCGGGCCCCGCCACCCTCTATTGCGGCATCGACCCCAGTGCCGACAGCCTGCATGTCGGCCACCTCGTGGCTGTGCTCGTGCTGCGGCGTTTCCAGCAGGCGGGCCACCGCCCGCTGGCGCTGGTGGGTGGGGCCACGGGGATGGTCGGCGACCCGAGCGGCCGCTCTGATGAGCGCACCCTGCTCGACGCGGTCACGCTCGAGGCCAACACCGCAGGCATCCGGACCCAGCTGGAGTCACTGTTCGACTTCTCCGGCGACGGCGCCGCCCGCCTCGTCAACAACTACGACTGGACCCGCGACGTGAGCCTGCTCGAGTTCCTGCGAGACGTGGGGAAGCACATCACCGTCAACCAGATGGTCGCCAAGGACTCGGTGCGCAGCCGCATGGAGAGCGATCACGGGATCTCCTTCACCGAGTTCAGCTACATGCTGCTGCAGGCCTACGACTACTGGTGGCAGTTCGAGAACTACGACTGCCGGCTCCAGGTGGGCGGCTCCGATCAATGGGGCAACATCACGGCCGGCATCGACCTCGTCCGTCGCCGCAGCAGCGCCGCCGTTCACGGCCTGACATGGCCGCTGATGACCCGAGCCGACGGTCAGAAGTTCGGCAAGACCGCCGAAGGCACCGTGTGGCTCGACCCCAAGCGCACACTGCCGTTCGAGCTGCACCAGTACTTCGTGAACACCGACGACCGCGACACGGAGCGGCTGCTGCTGCAGCTCACCCTCCTGCCCGTGGCCGAAGTCGGGGAGATCATTTCGGCCCACGCCGCCGTCCCGCACGAGCGCCGGGCTCAGCGCGCCCTGGCGGATGAGGTCTGCACCCTGGTTCACGGTGCTGCTGCCACCAATCAGGCCCGCCTCGCAGCCGACGTGCTGTTCGGAGAGTCGGTGCTGTCTTCAGATCGGCTGGAGGCGGTGCGCGGCATCGTGCCCGAGACGGTGATTGGCGGCTCTGCCATCGGCCGGGACGAGCCGGTGGTCGACGCACTGGTCGCGGCCGGAGTGTGTGCCTCCCGCTCCGATGCCCGCCGCACGATCGCCTCGGGCGGGATCCGGGTGAACGGCCAGAAGGTGGGGTCTGCGGTGGAGCCGGTCGACCTGGTGGGCGGGCGCTACGCCCTGGTCCAGCGCGGTCGCCGGCAGCGTCATCTCCTGGTGGTGGACTGACTCGTCGCAGAGGGTCACCTCTTGGCAGCGGATTGACTCGTCGCACGGCGCGACTTCTGCGTGAGAGGGGTTGCTGGCGGCGGCCGGGGGCGATAGTGTCACGAGTCACCCCGGCGGGGCTCTGTGAGCGCGGCCGGAGTTGCAGTGCCTTAGGCGTCATCGGGCCGGACCCTGTCCGGGACCGCAATCGTCGCCGACAGGAGATTGCTTCTTGAAAACGGAAGAGACGGACGCATAGCGAGTGCGGGCGTCGGCTCGGGCTGCGTGGCTCGAGGCGATGTCTGTCAAAACTCGGTCCGGCATTGCCTGCCGGACCGGCCGGCGCTTCGGCGCCGGTAGAGCCAAAGGTCTCCCGCTCCAAGCGGCGAGGCCGGCTCTCTGGCCGCAAGGCTGCTCACGCACCCGCCTAGGCGGGGCAGCAGCCGAGCAATCCGATCGAAAGCCCGGCTTCGGCCGGTGCTGGAGATCTCGACGGAGAGTTTGATCCTGGCTCAGGACGAACGCTGGCGGCGTGCTTAACACATGCAAGTCGAACGAGGCAGCGGCCTTCGGGCCGTTGTCGAGTGGCGAACGGGTGAGTAACACGTGAGGAACCTGCCCCGGAGACCGGGACAACCAGGGGAAACTCTGGCTAATACCGGATGTCCCCGGATGGCCGCATGGCCAACCGAGGAAACGCTCCGGTGCTCCGGGAGGGCCTCGCGGCCTATCAGCTTGTTGGTGGGGTAACGGCCTACCAAGGCATCGACGGGTAGCTGGTCTGAGAGGACGATCAGCCACACTGGGACTGAGACACGGCCCAGACTCCTACGGGAGGCAGCAGTGGGGAATATTGCGCAATGGGCGAAAGCCTGACGCAGCAACGCCGCGTGGGGGATGACGGCCTTCGGGTTGTAAACCCCTTTCAGCAGGGACGAAAATGACGGTACCTGCAGAAGAAGCCCCGGCCAACTACGTGCCAGCAGCCGCGGTAACACGTAGGGGGCAAGCGTTGTCCGGATTTATTGGGCGTAAAGAGCTCGTAGGCAGTTGCGTAAGTCGGATGTGAAAACTCAGGGCTCAACCCGGAGACGCCATCCGATACTGCGCTGACTAGAGTCCGGTAGGGGAGCATGGAATTCCTGGTGTAGCGGTGAAATGCGCAGATATCAGGAGGAACACCAGTGGCGAAGGCGGTGCTCTGGGCCGGAACTGACGCTGAGGAGCGAAAGCGTGGGTAGCGAACAGGATTAGATACCCTGGTAGTCCACGCCGTAAACGTTGGGCACTAGGTGTGGGGCCTACTTAACGGGTTCCGTGCCGTAGCTAACGCATTAAGTGCCCCGCCTGGGGAGTACGGCCGCAAGGCTAAAACTCAAAGGAATTGACGGGGGCCCGCACAAGCGGCGGAGCATGTTGCTTAATTCGAGGCAACGCGAAGAACCTTACCTGGGTTTGACATGCACGGAAAAGCCATAGAGATATGGTGTCCTTCGGGGCTGTGCGCAGGTGGTGCATGGCTGTCGTCAGCTCGTGTCGTGAGATGTTGGGTTAAGTCCCGCAACGAGCGCAACCCTTGTCCTATATTGCCAGCACGTAACGGTGGGGACTTGTAGGAGACTGCCGGGGTCAACTCGGAGGAAGGTGGGGATGACGTCAAGTCATCATGCCCCTTATGCCCAGGGCTGCAAACATGCTACAATGGCCGGTACAAAGGGCTGCTATACCGCGAGGTTGCGCGAATCCCATAAAGCCGGTCTCAGTTCGGATTGGAGTCTGCAACTCGACTCCATGAAGTCGGAGTCGCTAGTAATCCCGGATCAGCAATGCCGGGGTGAATACGTTCCCGGGCCTTGTACACACCGCCCGTCACACCACGAAAGTCGGCAACACCCGAAGTCAGTGGCCTAACCCTTCGGGGGAGGAGCTGCCGAAGGTGGGGTTGGCGATTGGGGTGAAGTCGTAACAAGGTAGCCGTACCGGAAGGTGCGGCTGGATCACCTCCTTTCTAAGGAGCATTGATCTCAACGATCAGCTGGCCGCTCAGGTCAGTTGGCAGTTGAGTGCCTCCCAGTTAAGGCACTCGCTGGTCCGTCTCTTCCGTTTTGAGGAAGCGGTCATGGCACCGCTCCCAACGGGCGCGCTGAGCCCCGACGCATTCGAGGACAACGTCCACGACACGTCGAGGTTCAACGCCCACGGATCGCCTCTTGAGAATTGCATAGCGAGCACGAGCATCTTTCGTAAGATGCAATGAATATGAAACCCAAGCTACTAAGAGCCAACGGCGGATGCCTTGGCACTGACTACCGATGAAGGTCGTGAGAGGCTGCGATAAGCCACGGGGAGCTGCCTACTAAGCTTCGATCCGCGGATGACCGAATGGGGAAACCCGGCACTCGTAATGGAGTGTCACTGCCGTCTGAACACATAGGACGGCTAGAGGGAACCGGGTGAACTGAAACATCTAAGTAACCCGAGGAAAGAAAAGCAACAGCGACTCCCTGAGTAGCGGCGAGCGAAACGGGAAGAGCCTAAACTCAGGTGGTGGAAAGCCTGGCGGCGTTGCCACCTGGGGGTTGTGGGAACCGATTGGGAGAGCGCCAGATCTCCCGCAGAGTTACAAAGACAGTGGGTAGTGGAATCGTTCTGGAAAGGCGAGCCACAGAGGGTAACGGCCCCGTACACGAAACTCATCTGTCCTCTGATCGGATCTCCCGAGTAGCGCCGGATCCGGGAAAGCCGGCGTGAATCCGCGAGGACCACCTCGTAAGGCTAAGTATATGTCAGTGACCGATAGTGAACTAGTACCGTGAGGGAAAGGTGAAAAGCACCCCGGGAGGGGAGTGAAATAGTACCTGAAACCGTTGGTTTACAAGCAGTCAGAGTGTCGCCTTCAATGCCTTGTGCATTGGAGGTCACGATGGCGTGCCTTTTGAAGAATGAGCCTGCGAGTTACGGTGTGTGGCAAGGTTAACCCGTGAGGGGAAGCCGGAGCGAAAGCGAGTCTGAATAGGGCGTCCAGTCGCATGCTGTAGACCCGAAGCCGAGTGATCTAGCCATGGGCAGTGTGAAGCGGGGGTAAGACCCCGTGGAGGCGCGAACCCACTTCGGTTGAAAACGGAGGGGATGACCTGTGGTTAGGGGTGAAAGGCCAATCAAACTCGGTGATAGCTGGTTCTCCGCGAAATGTATTTAGGTGCAGCGTCGCATGTTCAGCCGTGGAGGTAGAGCACTGGATGGGCTAGGGGCCCCACAAGGTTACTGACCCCAACCAAACTCCGAATGCCACGGCTCCAGAGTGCGGCAGTGAGTCCTCGGGGGATGAGCTTCGATGGACAAAAGGGAAACAGCCCAGACCGCCGGTTAAGGCCCCTAATTCTGTACTAAGTGGTAAACGATGTGGGATTGCCCAGACAGCCAGGAGGTTGGCTTAGAAGCAGCCACCCTTGAAAGAGTGCGTAACAGCTCACTGGTCAAGTGGTCCTGCGCGGACAATGTAACGGGGCTTAAGTACAGAGCCGAAACTGCGGATGTCTGTGTAAACAGGCATGGTAGCGGAGCGTCGATCCTGGTGTGAAGCGCCGGTGTGAACCGTCGTGGACCGTGGTCGAGTGCGAATGCAGGTATGAGTAGCGAAAGAGGGGTGAGAAACCCCTCCACCGGATGTCCAAGGGTTCCTGGGGAAGGCTAATCCTCCCAGGGTAAGTCGGGAGCTAAGGCGAGGCCGATAGGCGTAGTCGATGCACAACCGGTTGATATTCCGGTACCACCAAGTGCGCGTCCATGCAAAAGCGAGATTGCTAAGAGGATGCCTTGCGCCCCATGAAGGGGCAATAGGTCGAATTGACCCATCTCGTGGCTGCAAGCAATGCGGGGACACAGTAAGGTAGGTGAGCCCAGGCGATGGTTGTCCTGGGGTAAGCGTGTAGGAGGAGGACCAGGCAAGTCCGGGCCTCATGAACTCTGAGACGTGACGCCGAACCGCTATAGGTGAAGTCACTGATCCTATGCTGTCGAGAAAAGCCGCTAGCGAGCTCACTCGGTGCCCGTACCCCAAACCAACTCAGGTGGACAGGTAGAGAATACCAAGGTGATTGGGAGAACTATGGTTAAGGAACTCGGCAAATTGCGTCCGTAACTTCGGGAGAAGGACGACTCCATTAGGGTGACGGCTCTCGCAGCCAGAGCTCGAAGGAGTGGCACAAGCCAGAGGGAAGCGACTGTTTACTAAAAACACAGCAGCGTGCGAAGCCGCAAGGCGATGTATACGCTGTGACGCCTGCCCGGTGCTGGAAGGTTACGGGGAAAGGTTAGCCTTCGGGCGAAGCTTTGAACCTAAGCCCCAGTAAACGGCGGCCGTAACTATAACGGTCCTAAGGTAGCGAAATTCCTTGTCGGGTAAGTTCCGACCTGCACGAATGGCGTAACGACTTCCCTGCTGTCTCAACCATAGACCCAGCGAAATTGAAGTACGAGTAAAGATGCTCGTTAGCTGCAGAAGGACGGAAAGACCCCGTGCACCTTTACTACAGTCTGGTATTGGTTTTTGGTATAGGTTGTGTAGGATAGGTGGGAGACTTGGAAGCGAGGGCGCTAGCTCTCGTGGAGTCGACCTTGAAATACCACCCTTTCTATGCTGGGAATCTAACCTAGGTCCGTAATCCGGATTAGGTACAGTGCCAGATGGGTAGTTTGACTGGGGCGGTCGCCTCCTAAAAGGTAACGGAGGCGCCCAAAGGTTCCCTCAGCCTGGTCGGCCATCAGGCGTTGAGTGCAATGACACAAGGGAGCTTGACTGCGAGACGTACATGTCGAGCAGGTGCGAAAGCAGGGCATAGTGATCCGGCGGTTGCGTGTGGAAGCGCCGTCGCTCAACGGATAAAAGGTACGCCGGGGATAACAGGCTCATCTTCCCCAAGAGTCCATATCGACGGGAAGGTTTGGCACCTCGATGTCGGCTCATCGCATCCTGGGGCTGAAGCAGGTCCCAAGGGTTGGGCTGTTCGCCCATTAAAGCGGTACGCGAGCTGGGTTTAGAACGTCGTGAGACAGTTCGGTCCCTATCCTCTGCAGCCGGAAGAGACTTGAGGAAAGCTGTCCCTAGTACGAGAGGACCGGGACGGACGCAGCTCTCGTGTGCCAGTTGTTCCGCCAGGAGCATGGCTGGTTGGCGACCTGCGGAAGGGATAACCGCTGAAAGCATCTAAGCGGGAAGCCTGTTCCGAGATGAGGTCTCTCACCGGGAAACCGGGTAAGGCCCGTGGTAGAACACCACGTTGATAGGCCGGAAGTGTACGCACGGTGACGTGTTCAGCTGACCGGTACTAATCGGCCGAGGGCTTGGTTTATATTCGCATCGAGCGCTCGGTGCTCGTGCTCGCTATGGAGTTCGTCAAGAGGCGATCCTCGCATGAGGGTTCGCCCGCACGACAACAGGTTTCGGTGGCGATAGCGGCGGGGTCACACCCGTTCCCATTCCGAACACGGAAGTTAAGCCCGCCAGCGCCGATGGTACTTGGGTGGAGACGCCCTGGGAGAGTAGGACGCCGCCGGATTTCGCCGACCAGAAGGCCCCGATGATCATCGCCGGGGCCTTCTGGCATTTCTGGGGGTACCGGTAGGCTTCGGTCATGCCGCACAAGAGCGACAGGTCGGGTCGCTCGCCGTCGGCCCAGCGTCCGAGCAGGCCGCGCCAGCGTGTGCCGCTGCCTTCGGTTCCGCACGCCGCTCCCGATCCTCAATCCGAGTTGGTGCGGGTTCTGGGCCCGGAACGCGGCAAGAGCGCGGTTCGGCGTTTCGAGGCCGCGTCCAAGGCCTTTCGCTCCGAGCGGTTCAAGGACGCCCTTCCGTTGCTCACCCGGCTGGTCCGGGACGCTCCAGAGGTCGCCGATGTGCGGGAGCTCCACGGCCTGGTGCTGTACCGGTTGGGCCGGTTCAAGGCAGCCATGGCCGAGCTCGAGTTCTTCCGTGAGCTCAGTGGCTCCGTGGAGCAGCATCCGGTCCTGGCTGACTGCCACCGCGCCCTCGGTCGCTGGGCTGACGTGGAGGCGCTGTGGAAGGAGCTCGGCGCGGCGTCTCCGTCAGCCGAGCTGGTGACCGAGGGACGCCTGGTGCTGGCCGGCGCCAAGGCCGACAGGGGAGAGATGCCGGCGGCCATCCGGGTGCTGGAGCAGGGCTGGCGCCTGCCGTCGCGGCCCCGGGCCCACCATCTGCGGCGGGCCTACGCCCTAGCGGACCTCTACGAACGGTCGGGCCGTTCCCCCAGGGCTCGGGAGCTGTTCCGCTGGGTCGAGTCCCACGACCCGCGGCTGGCCGACGTGTCCCAACGGGTCCGGGCGCTTTCCTGAGGGCGTTGTAGGGAGATCAGATGGCGGCGGCGTACGCCGGGGCGAAGCGCGCTTCCATATCGCGGCGGATCTTCACTGCGTCGCTGGTCTCGTCGACCTTCACGTCGGCCCAGGTGACGACTTGGCCTTTGGGCACGTCGTTGACCAGAGGCACGTTGTGGGCAAGGCCGATCGGCAGAGCGCCCGTGGCGAGGCTGTCGCCTGCTGGCATGAGCCGCCCCCACACAGTGAAGCCCCCCTCGCCGTCGAGGCTGTCGCCGGCCTCGAGGTGCCGCTTGGCCACAGCCACGGCATCGCCGTGAAACCCGGTGGGTGCCCCGGTCGGTTCGCCGCGCAGGGCTGCGCTCAAGACTGACACGCCAACCTCCAGGCCGATCAGGTGGTAGGGCTTGTAGGTCGCGCTGTAACGGCCACTGCGGTCGGTCATGAGGCCGTACTCGGCAAAGCAGCGCGCCGTGTAGTCGCTGGGCGCCTCGAAGACCACGTAGACACCCCAGCGCAGATCGCGCTCGACCGGTTCGCCGTTTCGATGGAGCGAGGAGATCACCTCCACCTGGCCCTTGTGGTGCAGCGTGCCGCCCTCGGCACGCGGTCGCAGGACCTGTGCGAGCTGGTCAGTGCCGGCCGGCGGGAATCCAAGTCCGCCCGGCGCCGGCATCAGGCCGGTGGCATTGGACACCGCGGCCATCTCGATCGCTGACTTCGTGCCGTCGAGGAATGAGTTGAACATCTGCGGGTTCATGCCGCCCTCGGCGGCGCGCTCGGGCGTGATGCCGTAGTGGTCCCAGACCGTCTCGGGCGTGGAATCGTGGAAGCTCGGCAGGTACTTGGTGCCCTTGCCGGCGGCGACGACACCGAGGCCCGCGGCTTGGGCCCAGTCGACCAACTCGCAGATCAGCGCGGGCTGGTCACCGTATGCCATCGAGTAGACCAGCCCGGCCTGGCGCGCCTCGGTGGCCAGCAGCGGTCCCGCCAGGACGTCGGCTTCGACGTTGGCCATGACGATGTGCTTGCCGTTGGCGATGGCGGCGCGGGCGTGGGCCAGGCCGGCCGGGGGGTTGCCGGTCGCGTCGACCACGACCTCCAGACCGTCGGCGGCGATCAGCTCGAAGGCATCGTCGGTCAGATGGATCGTTCCCTGCTCCGGCGCGGCCGGAAGCGAGCAGGCCCACCCGGCCTCTCCGGTCCAGCCGGTCCCGGCCAGGGCGGCGCGGGCGCGGTCGGGATCGAGGTCTGCGATGGCTACCACACGGAGCCCGGGTGTGTTTCTGGCTTGGGCCAGGAACATCGAGCCGAACTTGCCGGCTCCGATCAGGCCGACGGTGACAGGGTGGCCCTCAGCGGCGCGCTCCTGCAGTAGCCGGAAGAGATTCATGCTGTGGGTCCAAACTGTGGTCGCGTGCGTACGGGTCGGGAGTCGAGTCCTGGAGGCGCACCAGCTCTTCGAGGCAGTCGTCGGCCAACGGCTCGATCGGCGCGAAGTCGCGTAGGGCGCGCCATTCCGCGCGCTGGAACCTGCGGATGTGGTTCGAGACCTCACAGAGGCTCAGATAGACGATCACCCGGCTCAAGGGGCTGATGTTCGGCGGGCTGGCGTGCGCCATGTTGGAGTGGAACATCAGCACGCAGCCGGCCCTGCCGGTCGGTGCGACCACGCCGCCGCTCTCGGCCAGCTCGCGGACGGTCTCACGCTTCAGGCACCAGAGCGGATAGGAGGTGGTCTCCAGATCGTGGCCGGCCTCGAGCACGCCCAACTTGTGGCTGCCCGGAAGGAGAAGCAGCGGGCCGTTGGCCGCGGTCACGTCGTCGAGGAAGACCGCGATGTTCATCGCCCGCGGCTCGGGCATGTCATCGTCGCGCTGCCAGGTGCCGTAGTCCTGGTGCCACTGCCAGACCGCGCCGTCAAAGGCTGCCTTCGCGTTGATCTTGAACTGGTGCATGTACACCTGGCCGTCGAGGACTTGCATCACCGGCTCGAGGAGCCGGGGGTGCGCGGCGACGCACCGGTACGCCTCGTTGTAGAGGTGGGCGGCGAAGGCGCTGCGCGGTGCGCCGTTGTCCTCGCGCCAGACCTCCTCTCTTTGCATGGCGAAGCAGGTGTCGGCCTCTCGGCGCAGAAGCGCCGCTTCCGCGGCAGAGAAGACGTCGGGCAGGAACAGGTAGCCCGCCTCATCGAATTCCCGGAGTTGGTCGTCGGTGAGCCTCATCGCTCGTCGCAACGACGCTAGCGCAACTCGTTCGACCCCCGCTTGTGTTCCACCCTCGCGGGTCCGCGCGCTCAGCTGACCGCGGGCGCTACCGTGGCGGCAGGCGGGCGCGGGTCGCCTGGTTTGCCGACCGGCGGTCGCCTCAGACCACTCATCAGGAGCTCTTCCGTGAACATTCACACATTGCTCGGCGAAGCTGCCGAGTCGCTGCTCGAGCACGAGTGCAAGACCTTCGAGCGGGAGTCGCTGACCGTTCCCGGTCCCGACTACGTGGACCGGATCCTGGCGACGAGCGACCGCTCGCCCCAGGTGCTGCGCAGCATCCAGTCGCTGTTCGGAACCGGCCGGCTCGCCGGCACCGGCTACGTGTCGATACTGCCCGTCGACCAGGGCATCGAGCACTCGGGAGCGGCGTCGTTCGCGCCCAACCCCGCGTACTTCGACCCGCTGCGCATCGTCGAACTCGGAATCGAGGGAGGCTGCAACGCGGTGGCCACCACGTTCGGTGTGCTCGGCATGGCGTCGCGCCGCTACGCCCACCGCATCCCCTTCATCGTCAAGCTCAACCACAATGAGCTGTTGAGCCATCCCGAGTCCTACGACCAGGTGATGTTCGGATCCGTGGAGCAGGCCTGGGACCTCGGCGCGGCCGGTGTGGGCGCCACCATCTACTTCGGATCGGAGAACTCCCGGCGCCAGATCGGCGAGGTCTCCGAGGCGTTCGCAGCCGCGCACGAGTTGGGCATGTTCTGTGTGCTGTGGTGCTACCTGCGCAACTCGGCGTTCAAGGTGGACGGCATCGACTACCACGCGGCCGCCGACCTGACCGGTCAGGCCAACCACATGGGAGTCACCATCGAGGCCGACATCATCAAGCAGAAGCTGCCTACCAACAACGGCGGATACCGGGCCGTGGGCTTCGGCAAGACCCACGACCTCGTCTACGACCAGCTCACCAGCGACCATCCCATCGATCTCTGCCGGTACCAGGTGGCCAACTGCTACATGGGCCGGATCGGGCTGATCAACAGCGGCGGGGCGTCGTCGGGCGCGAGCGATCTGGCCGAGGCGGTCACCACCGCGGTCATCAACAAGCGGGCCGGCGGCACGGGGCTGATCTCGGGCCGCAAGGCCTTCCAGCGGCCCATGGCCGAAGGCGTCGAACTGCTCAACGCCATCCAGGACGTGTACCTGGACGCTGCCATCACCGTGGCCTGATTCTCTCTAACCCAGAACCTGCAAACGAACCGGCTCAAAAACCGTGGCCTCAAACGGTATACCGGCTAAGGTGACCCCTGCGGGCCGGAGATGGTGGGTCTCAACCGCGGGCCAGGCCGTCCGCTGCGCTTAGCGGGTGCAAAGGAGCATCAGTGACCGATACTGCGGCACGGGCCCAGCAGGTCCGCAGGACCGATGGCATCGTCCTTCGCTTCGCCGGCGACTCCGGCGACGGCATGCAGCTCACCGGCGACCGGTTCACCTCGGCCAGCGCCCTGTTCGGCAACGATCTGGCCACCCTGCCCGAGTTTCCCGCAGAGATCAGGGCCCCGGCCGGCACGTTGGCCGGCGTCTCGTCGTTCCAGGTCCACATCTCCGACCACGACATCACCACCCCCGGCGACGCACCGACGGTTCTCGTGGCCATGAACCCGGCCGCGCTGCGGTCCGACCTGTCGCTGCTGACGCCGGGCGGGACCGTCATCGTCAACTCCGACGCATTCAATGAGCGAAATCTGGGCAAGGCCGGATACGAGTCGAATCCCATCGAAGACGGCAGTCTGGACGGCTACACATTGGTCACTGCGCCCATGACCGACCTGACCAAGCGGGCTTGCGCGGACCTGGGAGTCAAGCCCCGCGACGCCGAGCGCTCCAAGAACTTCTTTGCCCTCGGGCTGGTGTCGTGGCTGTACTCGCGCCCCGTCAAGCCCACCGTCGATTGGATCGACGGCAAGTTCGCAGGGCGCGACACCGTGATCGCGGCCAACAAGGCCGCCTTCGCCGCGGGCCACGCCTTCGGCGAGACCGCGGAGCTGGGCGCCAGCCGGCTGATGGTCAACCCGGCTGCGCTGGAGCCAGGCACCTACACCAACATCAACGGCAACACCGCGCTGTCTTGGGGGCTCATCGCCGCTTCCCAGCAGGCAGGCATACCCCTGTTCCTCGGGTCCTATCCGATCACCCCAGCCAGCGACATCCTCCACGAGCTGGCCCGGCACAAGAACTTCGGAGTCCGCACCCTGCAGGCCGAGGACGAGATCGCCGCGGTGGGTGCGGCTCTGGGCGCTGCCTACGGGGGCCACATCGGCGTTACCGCCACCTCGGGTCCGGGCATGGCCCTCAAGGCCGAGACCGTGGGCCTGGCGGTGAGCCTGGAGGTGCCGCTGGTAGTCATCGACATCCAGCGGGGCGGACCCTCGACGGGCTTGCCGACCAAGACCGAAGCGGCCGACCTGCTAATGGCCATGTACGGCCGCCACGGCGAGGCGCCGCTGCCCATAGTGGCGGCCCTGAGCCCCTCGGACTGCTTCTTCGCGGCCATCGAGGCAGTGCGTCTCGCCGTCGAGCACCGCACGCCGGTGATCCTGCTCTCAGACGGCTACCTCGCTAACAGCAGCGAGCCTTGGCGCATCCCCGACGTCGGGCAGCTCGACTCCATTGACGTCAATTTCGCCTCCAAGCCGAACCACGTGAACGACGAGGGCGAGGCTGTCTTCTGGCCCTTCCGCCGCGACGAACGACTCGTGCGGCCCTGGGCCATTCCGGGCACGCCCGATCTCATGCACCGAATCGGCGGGATCGAGAAGGAGGACGGCAGCGGCAACATCAGCTACGAGCCCGACAACCATCAGGCCATGGTGCGGCTGCGGGCGGAGCGCATCGCTCTGATCGCTCAGCACGTCCCGCCCGCGGAGGTCATCGGCGACCCGGACGCGGCCGTGGCCGTGGTGGGCTGGGGGTCGACGTGGGGTGCCATTACCGGAGCCCGCCGCCGGCTCGAGTCGGCCGGCCATCGCCTGGCCCACATCCATCTGCGCCATCTGAACCCGCTGCCCGCCAACCTCGGTTCGCTGATCTCGTCGTTCGAGCGTGTCCTCGTGCCGGAGATGAACACCGGGCAGCTCTGCCGGATGCTGCGAGCCGAGTATCTCGTCGACGCCAGGTCGGTGGCCAAGGTCTCCGGCCAGCCCTTCACTGCGGCCGAGCTTGTCGAGGCGTGCTTGGATGAGATCGGGGCGACGGGAGAGAAGCGATGACTGGGGAGCGGCGATGACCGGAGAGAAGCGATGACCGACGTGCCGGTGACCACCCGCAAGGACTGGACCACCGACCAGGAGGTCCGATGGTGCCCGGGCTGCGGCGACTACTCGATCCTTACCGCGGTGCAGCTGCTGATGCCCGAGTTGGGCGTGCGCCGCGAGGACACGGTGTTCGTGTCGGGGATCGGCTGCGCGGCCCGGTTCCCCTACTACATGAACACCTACGGCCTGCACGCCATCCACGGGCGCTCGCCGGCGGTCGCCACCGGCCTGGCCATGGCCCGGGGCGACCTGCACGTTTGGGTGGTGGGAGGCGACGGCGACATGATGTCGATCGGAGGCAACCATCTGATCCACGCCCTGCGCCGCAACGTCGACCTCAACATCCTGCTGTTCAACAACCAGATCTACGGGCTGACCAAGGGGCAGTACTCGCCCACCAGTGAGCGGGGCAAGGTGACCAAGTCCACCCCCCACGGCTCGGTGGAGCAGCCCTTCAATGCGATCTCACTGGCGCTGGGGGCGGAGGCGTCGTTCGTGGCCCGCACCCACGACATGGACCGCGGCCACATGCAGGAGATGTTCCGCCGGGCCCACAACCATCCGGGCGCGGCGTTGGTCGAGGTCTTCCAGAACTGCAACGTGTTCAACGACGGTGCCTTCGCGGCCCTCACCAAGCGCGACGCCCGCGACTCCATGCTGATCGACCTGCGCCACGGCGAGCCGGTGCGCTTCGGATCCGACGGCGAGTTCGGGGTAGTGATGGCAGGCGGCCGGGCCCAGGTGGTGAATGTGGCCGACGTGGGCGTGGACGCCCTGGTGGTGCACGACGAGACCGATCCCGATCCGTCGGTGGCGTTCGCGCTGAGCCGGCTGGCCAACACCAACGACGTGCCCACGCCGATCGGGGTCTTCCGGGCGGTCGACCGTTCGGAGTACGGCTCGGCTGTCACGTCTCAGATCGCGGCCTCCCAGTCCAAGGCCGGTCCCGGCGATCTTCACAAGCTGCTGCACTCCCGCCCCACCTGGCAGGTCGCCTGATCGCTCACGCCGGCAACCCTGGTCACCGGGCGGCGTCCTAGTGGGCGATGTCTTCGGCTAGGAGTGGATCTCTTCGTAGCTCGGTCCAGCGGTGGTGCCGACCCAGTACTTGGGCGCCCATCCGACACCCTGCCAGGTCTTGATCTTGGTGGGCCGCATCCGGAACAGCCACCTCGGCTGCTGTTTGCTCGCGGTCAGGTAAGTCGGACCATTAGGACCCAGATAGCGGTACGACATCAGTTCGGCGATCTCGACCCACCGGCCACCGACGTTGGGCTGTTCCACCACTTCGACGGTGCCCTCGGCGAACACCTTGGGAACCTCGGTCGATTTCCCCATCTCGTCGGCCGGGCTGTGGGGCGCGTCGATCACGATGCAGATCCTGGGGTCGTGCTCCAGGTACCGGCACCACTCCGCTCGCTGGCGGCCTACGAACCAGAAGTCACTTCCATCCCAGTGGAACCACACCGGAACCACGTACGGCGATCCGTCCGGCTTGACGCACGCAAGCCGGGCTAGCGCGTCGGAGTTGAGGAAGGCTGCCACCTCATCGCCGTCCATGGATCCGATCTTTCCTCGGAATTCGTCGGCCATGGCCTTGTCTCTCCTCTGTTTGTGTTGGTGTTGGAAACGATGCCGCCGCCGACGCTGATTCAGCCTCTCGTGACCGACGGCTCGGGTTGCTAGCTCTCAGGTACGTCGTAGGTCTGAGCGGTCAAGGCGCCGTCCACGATGAGGTTGATGCCGGACACGTAGTTGGCTTGGTCAGAGGCGAGGTACAGGAACGCATGGGCGACGTCGTCGACGGACGCCAGCCGGTTGGCCGGGACCAGCGGGAAGCCCTCCTTGCGCCACTTGTCCATCAACTCTTCGCCCACGATGTCGGTCGATTGCTGGGTGTCGGCTGGGCCCGGGCCGACTGAGTTGCACCGGATGTTGTACGGAGCGCACTCCACCGCGATCGCCTTCGTGAGCGCGGCGATACCGGCCTTGGCTACGCAGTAGTGCGTGAAGCCTCGACCGTGCCCGAGGGCGGCGATCGATGTAGTGAACAGGATCACTCCGCCGCCGGTCTGTCTCATTGCTCGGGCTGCTCGGTTGCCCATCACGAAGTAGGCGTCAAGGTTGACTGACAGCACTCGTCGCCATTCCTCGTCGGTCATGTCCACGAACTCAGCGCTAGTCCACGCGGCCGCGTTGGACACCATCACGTCGAGTTTCGGGTCGATGGCCAGAGCCTGGGCGACCGCTTCGGCGCAGTTCTCCATCACGCTTAGATCAAAGTTGAGCAGGTGCGGTGTGGCGCCGTGTTCCTCGATCACCGGCGCGATCGCGTCCAGACGCTCCTGCTTGTAGTCGAGCAAGTACAGATTCTTGGCACCCTCAGCAGCGAACAATTCTGCGGTGCGCCGTCCGAAACCGCTTCCAGCTCCCGTAACGAAGACATTGCGTCCTTCGAATCGACGATTCATCATTGGTTCTCCGGTTCTCGATACTGGAATTCGCACTTCCGGCCCGGTCACCATCACGTGTTTCCCCGCGGCCCGGAACGCCATTTCATCTTAGTCAGCATCCGATCCGCGCTCCTAAGCGACCCCTTCAACGGTCCGCTGGTGCGCGTCGACCACGAGGGAACTAATGTGCTTGTCCCAGCCACGAGCAAGGGGGACTGCAAGTGCTTGATTACAACGAACTCAAGGGCCAGGGAGGACTTGACGTCTGGCCTGGCTTCGATGAATTGCCGTACGCGAAGACTCTCGAGGGCGATCCCGTCCAGTCGGGTCGCTTCGATTCCGGCGGCCTCGGAAAGCGCACGATGACGGGTGTTTGGGCGTGCACGGCGGGCAGCTTCGAATACACCTATCCAGGCGACGAGATCTGCACCCTTCTCGAAGGCAGGATCCGGCTGGTTTCCGCCGATGGCGAATCCCACGAGTTCACCGCGGGTGACACGTTCTACAACAGCAAGGGCGAGGTGTGGAATTGGACGGTCATCGAGCCGGTTCGAAAGATCTTCCACATCCACGATCCGGAGTCTGACGAACTCGCCGACTAACTCCTACATCGAGCCGTCCGGTCGCGCGGCCCGGGTCGCGTGGACGAACCTCATAACCGGGTTGGGCTCCCTGCCCGCTTTGGAGGGCATCGTCGGCGTGATGTATCGTCAGTGCGCCGTTCGCGCCGACTGCTGGGCGCGTCGTACTCCTGAATTGGGGGCAGGAGCATGATCGATTCCGTGTTAACAACCGCGGTCACCGTCTCCGACATGGAGCGTTCGCTTGCCTTCTACCGCGACCTTCTTGGTTTTCGGGTGGCGGTAGAGCTACCTCCGCCGGCCGAGAGAGAGCGCTGGGACGCCTATCACCGGCAAGTTTGTGGAGTAGACGACGCCGTAATCCGAGTCGTCTATATGGAGGCGCCCGACGGCCAGACCGCTCTGGAGTTAATCGAGTACACCACACCGAAGCGGCCACCGCAGTCGCCGAGCAATGTGGATCAGGGTGGAACGGTGATCATCGCTTTGGCTGTTTCTGACAGCGAGAGCGTTGTGGCCCGGGTCCGTGAAGCCGGTGTCGAGACGTTGTCAGATCCGGTGCCTTATGTCACCGATGATGGCGTGTCATCCAAGACGACATACGTGAGGGACCCTGACGGAACACTCGTGTGCTTCTTCGAAGTCCTAGAGCCTTAGCCCCGGACCCTCATTAACCACAGTAACCACATCCAATCTATCAGAAAGATGGGAGACATCTCTAAATCACATGCAGTCCGAAGTTGACCCTTTGGGCGCCACATCCTAGGCACTCTTCAGCCGATCACAACACCAAATGGAGAAACCCGAATGGCAGAACCACAGGATCCTCTACTTCGAAACTTCGCGGCATTCAATGCCCATGACGCTCAAGGAGTTATCGACACCTACACAGAGGATTGCATACTCATCGACGTTGCCGCGCCCGAGCCCACCTACGGAAGCGCATTCCTTCACGAGCACATGGCCAACCTTCTGAGCGCGTTCCCGGACATGCACATCGAGGACGAGCGCTGGATAACCGGCGAGAACCTGGTAGCCGCCGAGTTCGTTCTGGTCGGCACCCACCTCGGGGAGTTCTTGGGCTATCCGCCGTCGGGAAACGTGATCCGCTGGGTCACCTGCAGCTTCTTCGATCTGACCGACGACAACGAGCGGATCTGGAAGGAGACCTACTACTACGACTTGGCCAGCGTCACGGCGCAGCTCCAGCCGCGGGCCGACTGAGGGATCGGCCGGCGGTTTCCGCGGTCACGCCGGCAGGGAGGACTAGTGATGAGAACCAAGGCATGCGACGTTGTGGAGGCCTATCTGGACGCCTTCTTCAACTCGCGCTGGGACGAGGTCCGCCCCGCGCTGGCCGACGACTGTGTGGTCGTCGACCCCCTCATGCCCGAGCCCGTGAAGGGCAAGCAGGAGGTCATGGACCTGCTGGCCTATTGCCATTCGTGGGGCCACTATCACGGCGAGATCCTCAACCTCTTCGGAGACGAGCGGCAGGTGGCCGTGCAACTGTGGATCAGCGGCGAGGTGATCGAGGCTCCCGAAGGCATGACCGGCGACGTTGTGGGCCGCAAGTTCGCCTTCGCCGAGTGCGACGTGATCGAGGTCGACGACGAGCACCGCATCACCAAGGTCTCGATCTACGCGGATGTGGTGACGCTCCAGAACCAGCTCGGCCAGGTGTTCTGAGGTGCGGGCCGCCCGGCTGCTTCCAGACACCGACAGCCTCGAGATTCTCGACGTTTCCGAGCCGGAACCGTCCGGTGACGAGGTTCTGGTCCGGGTGGTGGGCGCGGGTGTGTGCCGATCCGACATCCATGTGCTGGACGGGGCCTTCGCCGACATGATTTCTCGGCCGGTGACACCCGGGCATGAGATCGCGGGTTTGGTCGAAGCCGTCGGCGGAGACGTGAGCGACCTCGACATCGGGACGCCGGTGGCGGTAATGGTGGGCTGGGGATGCGGCCACTGTGACGCCTGCGTAGGGGGCCACGAGCAGCTGTGTCCCTCCGGTGACGAGGCGGGCGCCACTGTCGACGGCGGGTTCGCCGAGTTCGTGCTGGTGCCGCACCGGCGCCATGTCGTGCCGTTGGGCGACGTCTCGCCCTACGACGCCACGCCGTTCGGCTGCGCGGCGCTGTGCGCCTATGCGGCGGTCAAGCGGGTGGCGCCGCACCTCTCAGGCCCGTCGACGCTGGTCGTGCTCGGTGCCGGCGGGCTCGGCCTGTACGCCACCCACTACGCCCGCACCCTCACCGGGGCGCGGGTTGTGGCTGTCGACCCACGCCCTGAAGCGCGCGACCTTGCCCTGTCCGCGGGCGCTCACGACAGCATCCCGTCGGGTGCCGACGCAGCCGGCGCGCTGAGCGAGCTCACCGCGGGCCGCGGCGCCGAAGCTGTGATCGACTTCGTCGGCACCGACGAGACGCTCGGGCTAGCCGCAGCCACGGCGGCGGCGCGAGGTGTCGTGGCGCTGCTCGGCCTGGCGGGCGGCCATGTCGCGTTTGGATTCGAGGCGCTCGCGCCGGAAGCCGCGCTTACAACGGTAGTGGCCGGCACTGTTCTCGATCTACATGACGTGGTGCGCCTGGCCCAACGCGACGTCTTGTCCATGCCCCTCAGCCCGTACCCGCTCGAGGGAATCAACGAAGCGATCTCAGATCTGCGCGCCGGCCGCATCAACGGGCGCGCTGTCATCCTCCCCGGCGGACTGCCAGCATGACTGATCCGTCGCTGCCAGTCCCTGTGGCCGTCACAAACACCGAGTGGTCGGTCGGGAAAGGCCCGGCCGACTGTGCGTCAATGTCCGCTAACTCGGACCCCGGCGGCCATCGCAAGGATCAATGAAAGGAAAGTAAACATGAGAAAAGGCACTATTATTCTCATATCGTTGTTCACGGTGGCGCTCGTCGCAGCCGGGTGCGGGGATGATGACGACGGTGAAGAGCCGGCAGCCCCGGTTGAACAGCCGGCTGAGGAGCCGGCTGAGGAGCCGGCTGAGGAGCCGGCTGAGGAGCCGATGGAGGAGCCCGCTGAGGAGCCGGTTGAGGAGCCGGCTGAGGAGCCGATGGAGGAGCCCGCTGAGGAGCCGATGGAGGAGCCGGCTGAGGAGCCGGCTGAGGAGCCCATGGAGGAGGGCGGAACCATCGCCTTCAGCTTCGGCAACGAACAAGTCGGGATATACAAGATCGTGGCCGGGCCGGCCCGTCTACAGGCCGAGGCCCGTGGCTACGAGTTCCTGGAGGGCGCAGCCAACGGCGACTGCGACGCACAGGTCCGCGACGTCGAGAACTTCGTCGTCCAGGACGTCGACGCCATCGTGGTCGTGCCGATATGTGGCATCGACGCGCTCGTCCCGACGCTCGAAGACGCCGAGGCCCAGGGCATCGTCGTCGTCGGCTACGCCAGCGAGATCCCGGAGACTGGCGACGGAGCCATCCTCTGGGACAACCGGGGTGCAGGCGAGTCCGTCGCGGCCGAGGCGCTCAGGTGGTTCGACGCGGACTTCACCGGGGACCAGGGAGACTTCTCGTGGGTGCTGTTCACCTATGACGGATGCGGGCAGCCCTGCACCGATCGCACCGACCCGATCCGCGACATAATCACCGAAGCGACCGGAGTGGCGCCCCTCGAGTCCGAGGCGATATCCATCCCGCAGGGCCTGGATGACACCCAGGTCTTCTTCCAGTCGAATCCGAACATCGCCATGGTGATCGGAGTGAACGACGCCGGTGCGATGGGGGCGTACGAGGCGATCCTCGGCGAGGTCGAGGCGGGCCGCGATCCGGGCGCGTTCTTTGTCGCCGGCATCGACGGCCAGAATGAGGCCCTGGAATTGGTGGCCGCAGGCGGCGGAGAGGGAGGCATCTACCGTGCCAGCTCCTCGCTGCTCCTGCACGAGCTCGGCCAGTTGGTCGTCAACCTTCCGGCCGACATCCTCGAGGGCCACATCGAGGCCGGTTCGGCGGACGCAGTCGTGCACATGGGCTACCAGCTCATGTCGGCGAACAGCCCGCAGGACGCCCAGGATCTCCTGGACCTGTACGCCGAGTTCACCGGCGAATGATCCTCAGACGCTCTAGGGTCTGGTGCCAGTCGAGTTGTCTGGTGCGCACCCCCATGAGCCGATGTCGGAGAATCTGACGCCTTCAAACTCAGGCCCTGGCCCGGCGAGCATGGTCGGAATCGATTCTGGACCGCGCGTCGCTCGGGCCAGGGCTTGGTCTCTGCGCAACGGGATAGTCCTCGCCCTTCTGGTCGAGGTCCTGTTCTTCTGGTCCCAGTCGGACAAGTTCATGACCCCAGCCAACATCCGCCTCGTCTTCTTGCAGGTGGCGGTGGTGGGGATCATGGCCGTGCCGAGCGCCCTGCTGCTGATGTCGGGCTACATCGACTTCGCGGTCGGATCAACACTCGGCCTGGCCGCCATCGTGCTGGGTCGGCAGCTCGAGGCGGGAATGCCCGCGCTGCTTGCGGTGGTCATCGCCATTGCATTGGGGGGCGCCACCGGCGCGGCCCAGGGCGTGCTGGCCACACGACTGCGGTTCGCGCCGATCGTGGTGAGCCTCGGATTCTTCACCGCCGTCCGGGGCGTCACGCTGGTGATCAGTGACGGGGACGTCCCCAGCGGCTGGGACAGGAGCTTTAGGGCGCTCGGGCGCAACCTCCTTCCCGGAACACCGATCCCGTATCCCGTGGTGATCGCGGCCGCGGTCTTCATTCTCGGTGCCATATTCCATACCAGGACGACCTGGGGTCGGCACGTGATGGCTCTGGGCGTCAATCCAGAGGCGGCCAGGCGGGCCGGGATCGATCTGTATCGACTGCCCCTGATGCTCTACACAGCCAGTGGGCTGGCGGCTGGGCTCGGAGCGGTCATCTCCGTCTCACGCCTCAACGCGGCCCCTCCAACCCTTGGCGATGGCGACGAGATCGCCGTGCTGAGCGCTGTCCTTCTCGGAGGCGTGGCGTTTGGAGGCGGCAAGGGGAACCTGCTCGGGGTCGTGGCCGGCGTGCTGTTCATCGGCGTGCTGAACGACGGTCTGCTGCTTCTGGGGGCCAAGCCGTTCTGGGTCAGAGTGAGCGCCGGGCTGGCCCTGGTGGCAGCGGCCGCCCTCGATGCTCTCAGCAAGTACGTGGCCCGTCGGGCCGCGGGCGCGGCATGACCTCGCCCCAGCCTGTTCTGGGCCAGCCGATCAAGGTCGAGGACGCCGCGCTCGAGGTGCGCAATGTCGAGAAGTCCTTCGGAGCGGTGAGGGCGCTCAAGGGTGTCAGCCTCGGCGTGAGAGCCGGCGAGGTGATAGGGCTGATCGGCGACAACGGCGCCGGAAAGTCGACGCTCGTCAACTGCCTGGCCGGGATCATCCGGCCCGACGCCGGCCAGATCCTGCTGGACGGCGAGGAAGTCAGCATCTCATCTCCCCACGAGGCCCGGCGGCACGGAATCGAGACCGTTCATCAGGATCTGGCCCTCATCGACACGCTGGACGTGAGCGGCAACCTGTTCCTGAACCGGGAGATCCTGTCCGGTCCGCGCACCCTCAGGTGGATGAACAAGCGCCGGATGCACCGGGAGGCCAAAGAGATACTTGAGGGCCTGCGCATCAGCATCCCCTCGGTTCGCAATGCCGTGGAGAAGCTGTCCGGCGGCCAGCGCCAGGCGGTGGCGGTGGGGCGCTCGGTGGCGTGGGGCCGGCGAATTGTGCTGATGGACGAGCCGGCCGCCGCACTGGGCGTCGAACAGGCCCGCCTCGTCCTGCAGCTGATAACAACCCTTCGAGATCAGGGCCTCGCGGTTGTGCTGATCAGCCACAACATCCAAGCGGTGCTTGACGTCTGCTCCCGGGCAGTCGTGCTCCGCCACGGTGCCGCCATCGCCGACCTTGAGCTGGAGGGAGTCACCGGCCGCGATCTAGTGCAGCTCATCACGACCGGGGAGATGGGCTGAGGAACCACCCGCGTGCGCGGCGGTCATCTGGAACGGTTCCTTCCTGGTCAATATGATCGTCCGACACACGACCTTGGAGGTCAACGTGATCAAAGTAATCGGAACCGCATACAAGCGTGAAGACTTCTCAACACAAGAGTTCTTCGACTACTGGCGGGACGTCCACGCGCCCGTCTCGGCGAAGATCGGCCCGATGCGCGGGTACGTGGTCTCGGAAGTCATCAGCAAGGTCCAGGGAGAGCTGCACGCGGAGGCGTTCATCGAGCAGTGGTGGGACGACCTGGCCGCATTCGAGAAGGCCGCAGAGACGCCCGAGATGGCGGTCGCGTGGGCGGACGTCTCGAATTACGCGAAGACCTCCGGGACGTTCTGGGTGACGAAGGAACACGTCTATATCCCGCCCCCAATCCCTAGAGGCGGCACCTTGAGTAGACAGGCCTGGCTCGCCTAGCGGGGAAACGCTCTACGCCGAGGACGCCGGCGAGTCCAGGACGGTCCTCAACTCGGGAACCCATTCCAGGCGCGTCTCGCTGAGCATCCCGTAGTTGGTGATGCTCAGGTCGCTGATTCCCATCTGCCTGATGGTGCCGAAGCGGCGCTTGGCGTCGTCGAGAGTCGGCAGGTACCTCGGTGCCAGGTTCAGAACGACGTTGATCCGAGACCGGTCGAAGTAGCGGCCTGCGTACTCCAGTTCAGAGCGAGTCCACTCCTCATCGACTGTGGCTGCGCCGGGACCGCCGGCGGTGTAGCCGAAGACGATCAGCCGGTCCACGATCCGTGACCAGGCTGCGAAGTCCGTGCCCTCGATCCACATGCTCTGTTCGAGCGTCGGCGGGAAGATGGCAGAGAAGGATTGGAGTTCCGTGTTCTCGCTGCGGCATTGCTCCGCCAGCGAGGAGACGAGGGAGGACACCGTCGCTTGCCTGAATGAGACGAGCGCCTGAAGGTCGTCGTTCTCCTCGAGCGCTTCTCTCACCGCGTCTACATCGACGCTTGCGATGTCGTCGCGCCATCGTCTCTCCAGGTCCCGGCTGACAGCGGCGCGCAGCCCGAGGATCGAGATCCCCTCGCGGCGGGCCCCGGCAATGCACCCGTCGCAGAAGCACAGGGACAGGAGCAATTCCTCGAGCGGCCCGTGGCCGACGTACTCCGCCTCGTGGTGGTGGAAATGTCGATAGCCGAGGTATCCGGCCGACTCGAGCTGGACCGCGTGGAATAGGTGCGACCGCGCCAGCTCGCCGACCAGCGATTCGGCGAACCGACGGGCCTGGGGATGGGAGGGGCACAGCGCATACGCATAGGGATCCCCGAAGCAGTTCCGCACGACGCCGAGAGGCAGCCTTCGGCCGAGCTCCGAACCGTGCATCGGCATCGCCCAGGCGTGAAGGCGGATTCCCCGGTCTGAGAGCGCCTCAGCGAGTTGCCACCAGAACCGTTTGCCAGATCTGAGCGCGAACTCCGACTCCATACCGGCGAAGGGCGCCTCGAGATTCTCGAACGGAAAGTTCGCCCCCGGTCCGCCCATAAGACGCACCTTCTGCCTCCGTGCTCGTGGCAGCAGCGCACGGCCGGAGTGATAGAGGACGCTCGGGCTTGCCGACGTGGCACCGAGCCGCTCGAGGCCCGCCGCGAAGCGGTCGATCCCTTCATCTTCGATGTCCCAAGGGAATACCCAGAACCCGACTGGCATCTGTCCTCCCGTCCTCGATCTCAATCGTTCACGACGGTTGGGGACCCTGACTCCGCGGCGCGCATGATCGCCTCCACGACCGCCTGAACATGCACCGCGTCGTCGATCGAGGCGACGCCGGTGTGGGGCTCACCCCGGACATGGGCCAGGAAGTCGAACAGCTCGTCGCGGAGCGCTCCGCCCACTCCCAGCCTGGCGGCGGGAAACAACGTCGACTCCGGCATGTAGCTCCGCTCGTCGGTCATCAGCATGAGCGAGGGGCTGTATAGGGAGAGCGCCTCGACGGCTGACGTGCCATGCACCTCGAAGTGCGCGTCCAGAACGCCGGCGCCCTCATCCTCTCTGCCTGGAGGGCCGACGATGTTGGCCGGCGCGCCGTCAGGAATGAGCCATGAAGTCTCGAGCACTGCCAGGGCGCCGCGGTCGAACTCCAGGACGGCCACGACTGCCTCGGGCGGAGGCCCTCCGAGGAACTTCTGCCCCCATGCCGAGACGCGAACACAGCGCTGCTGGGTGAGCCACGTGGTCAGATCGATGTCGTGGACCATGCTCTCCAAGACAGGGTGGCTGTGCTTGCCCCATGTCTCGAACCAACTGCGAGAACAGTTCCGCTTGGAGCGCATCAACACGACGCGGCCCAATCGTCCAGCGCTCACATGGTCATACAGGAGTTGGTGGCGGGTCTCGTACCGGAGGATGTAGCCCGCCTGGTATATGAGGTCGTGCTGCCGTGCGAGGTCCCGCAGCTCCCGAGCCTCGACCCATGAAAGGGCCAAGGGCTTCTCGGAGAAGACGTGGATGCCGGCCTCGAGGGCGGCACGCGTGATCCCCGCATGGCTCTCCGACGACGAGGCGACGATCACGCAGTCCGGCTCCATCCGGCGGAGCATCCCGACCGCGTCGTTGAAGATCCTCGCCCCCGGGTGTTCCTGCGCGGCCTGCTGCCGGCGGTCTGCACTGAGGTCGGCAATCGCCCACTCGGTGACGAACGGATTGGCCGCCACGACCTGGGCGTGCCTGACGGCGAAACCGAAGCCTGCGAGGCCTACCTTCATCAGGCCCGCCGATCGTTGCCGATCCTGGCCGCGCTGAGCACGACCGGACGTAGGTCAACTCCCCGAGATTCCTTGCTCACTTCGTGACGCCTTGGGCCAGCCCCCGCACGACGTACCGTTGGAAAATGAGTGCAAGGAGCACCGGCGGCACGACCGCGAGTACAGTCGCGGCCGCGAGAGTTGTCCAGTTGAATTGAAAGAAGCCACGGAAGCCCGCGAGCACGGGTGGAATCGTCAGTTGGTTGGTCAACGTCAATGCGTAGAAGAACTCTCCCCAGCTTTCGAGAAACACTAGACAGGCGGCAGCGATAAAGCCTGGCCTAGCGATAGGCCGTATCACATACCAGAGTGCCTGTAGCCGCGACGCGCCATCGACCAGGGCTGCTTCGTCGAGTTCTCGGGGAAGCCCGTCGAAGTAGTTCTTGAGGAGCAGGATCGTAATCGGCAGTGTGAATGACGTATAGGCGATGACAAGGGCGTAGCGGGTGTCGATGAGGCTCAAATTGCGAAGGACGACAAAGAAGGCGGCCACGATGGCGATCGCGGGAACAAGGCGAGCAAAGAGCACGGCCAGGTAGGCCAGCCGGGATCCTCGGTACCGGTACCGTGACATCGAATACGCGGCCGTGCCGCCTAGGGCGAGGTTCACCACGACCGTGAGGACGCCGACTGCGAAACTCTCGCCCAACGCCGTCATCACTCTGAGTCCAACCTCGGCACCACCGGGAGCAACCTTGCCGGCGAGGATCGCGCTGTAGTTTCCCAGCGTCGGTTCTTCGGGAATCCAGTGCGGCGGTACCGCCACCGCTTCCTGAGGAGTCATGAAGCTGCTGTTGACGAGGAACCAGAAAGGAAACAACACCCAAACGGCGAACAACACTAGTGCCGCGTACAGCAGTGCAGTCACCGCTCTTCGCCTCACCACTGCTCTCCTCACGGCTTTGCCAACCCTCGCTTTCCGCCTACGCCTCGATTGGATCGGCTCGACCGAGCAAGATCACTGCTATTGAACTCACGAGCACGGCGACAATTCCCAGCATGACTGCGAGGGCCGATCCCGCCCCGATGTCGGCGAACAAGAACAACTGCCGATACAGCAGGATCGGCAGTAGCGTCGTAGCGTCTCCCGGGCCGCCCTGAGTCATCACCCAGACAGTGTCGAACTGGAGAACTCCATAGATCACGTTGATCACGGTGACGACTAGGCACATTGGGCGGATCCATGGGAAGACGATTCCGCGGAACCGTTGCCACGCGGTCGCCCCGTCGACCTTCGCCGCCTCGATCAACTCATTGGGAAGGGTCTGAAGAGCAGCCAGGAAGAGCAGAGCCGAGAACGACGCCTGGTGCCAGCCGGCCGCCAAGATCGTGAAGACGAGCGCCCACTCCCTGTCCGCTAGGAACGGCTTGTAGTCCTCCAGCACGCCGAGTTCGAACAGAGCTGCGTTGAGTCCGCCGACCGACGGGTCGATCAGCCACTTCCACATCACTCCCGCGATGATGACGGGCGTGGCCCAAGGGATGATGAGAAGCGCCCGGGCGATACCCCGCCCTCGCAGCGGTTGGTCGAGGAGTAGAGCGAAGAGCAGTCCGAGGACCGTGGCCAGGGCGACATATCCCGCCGTGTACTGCAGCGTCACCACGAGCGACTCAAGGAACGACTCGTCGCGGAGCACCTTCAAGTAGTTGTCGGTCCCGACGAAGGTCGCCGGATCGTCTGAGAGAGGGACCCGCTGGAAGCTGTAGATCAAGGTCTGCGCGGCCGGCACGCCAACGACCAAGATCAGTGAGATGAGCGCGGGAAGCGCGAGGACCAAGCCGAACATCCGGTCGCTCATCCGAGACTGGGCCCAACCGAGTGCTTCGGCGTCGGCGGTGGGGCGCGCCTCGGCCCTAGCGACCATCGTCTGTCACGTCCGTACGCGAGCGGTCCAGTGGCAGTGCGTGGAGCGCGTTCTGGTTGTCCCCGGCGCTTGAAGCGGTCCTCGTGATCAGGCGAGCCTTACGAGCCGGCCGCGAGCTGAACCGCGTCGTCGGCCATGTTCGACACCGCTTCCGCTGGCGTCGCGTCCCCGGCCAGCATGTCGTTGACTCGCTCGCCCACCTTGACTTGGAAGCCCTGATACCAGGACAGCGCTCTGGCTCCAGGTGTCGCCGCCCGGTCGTATTCGGACTTGATCAAACCGAGGTCGTAATAGCCGGGATAGGCCGCCTGGATGGCGGGGTCATCGAAGAAGGAGGGGTACGGAACGGCTAGCGCCGCTGCCTCGACCCAGGTCAGGGGAACGGTGAAGTTCCCGTCGTTGTCGGTCCCCGTGTAGAACTTCAGCAGGTCCCATGCGTCCGTGAGTGCCGTCCCTTCGAGGTCTGGGCCCATCTGGACGACTTCACCCGCCAGGAGCGTCTCGCCCGCTCCCGGCATCGGGGCCATCCTCAGGTCCGCGGCTGCCGGTCCGCCAACATCGTTGAAGATCTTCAACCAGTAGTCGTGGCCCGCATAGAAGGCGAATGTTCCCTGAGTCATTCCGCCGATGAGTTCTGGGTTGTCGTCGGTCAGAATTGTTGGCGATGTCAAGCCGTCCTGATACATCGCCCGCCACCACTCGAGAACGTCGACTGTCTTGGGATCATCAGCGAACACGGGCTGGGCGGAATCATCGAACGGTGTGATTCCCTCGCCCAGGAGCGTTGCCATGAGGTATTCCTCGATTCGCTCGTTGAGCCATGACGACTCATATGGAGCGTCTGAGATTCCGTCAGCCTTGATCTTGGCGCACTGGTCGTAGTACTCCTGCAGTGTCTGGGGCGGACCAGAGAATCCTGCCTGTTCGATCATCGCCGCGTTGTAGTGATTCATGAAGACTGCCGAGAAATAGGGCAGGCTCATGATCTGTCCGTCTGCGGTGACAAATCGAGACCGCGCACCCGGGTAAAGGGCTTCGATTCTCTCCTCTACGCCGGGCAGATCGTTAAGCGTTCGATTCCACCCATTCTCAAGGAATATGCCCTCCAGGTATGTGAAGTTATAGAAGAGGTCGGGTCGGTCTCCGCCCCGGAACCGCGTCTGGAGCGCGGCGGGATAGCCGGTGACAGGAAGCACCTCGAGTTCAACCGAGCCGCCTGACACGCTCGACCAGTTGTCCAGATGCGCCTGAATCGTGTCTGGCAAGAAATCCCAGCCGACAAATCGCAGCGTTCGCCGGGTTGCTTCGGGATCTTCGCCGCTGCAAGCGGCAAGGAGTGCGGCTGCGGCGGGGAGCGAGAGGCCGAGGCCCATCGCGCCCTGAAGGAATCCGCGTCGCCCGAAGCCTGCGCTGTCAGACGTTGACGTGAGATCTCCCGTTCCCACATCGTTCCGACCAAGGTATTGGGACTTAAATCTTTCGCGCATTTTATACCCCCTGACGCGAAATGCAATCAACCAATACGCATCGTAGGCAGCCGCCATGTGGGTGTCAAAGCGCGGAATCGTGCTTGAGGAAAACCCACTCCAGGCGGCCCGCTGGTCGGGGCGAGCGTAAGCTCTCGGCCCGTGCTCTCTTTGAGTGTCGATGTCGGCATGGGCGTCCCGATGAGCGACGGGACGGGGCTCGCCACTGACGTGATTCGCCCATCCGGCGGCGGTCCGGTTCCCGCTGTCGTCGTGCGCACCCCCTACAACCGCCGTACGCCGGCGACTCGCAGTCTTCAGGTGAACGCGTTGGGCCTGGCCGAGGCGGGCTATGCGGTGGTGGTCCAGGACGCGCGGGGCCGGTTCGCCTCCGGTGGTGACTTCGAGCCCTTCGTCAACGAGCAGGCCGATGGAGTTGACACCATCGAGTGGGTGGCTGCGCAGCCCTGGTGCAATGGGCGGGTGGGCATGGCCGGGACCAGCTATCTCGGCTATTGCCAGCTAGCCGCGGCAGCGCGCCGCCCCGAGCCATTGCGGGCGATCATGCCTGGATTCACACCCTGCGATGTGCGTGATGGCTGGATTCGTGAGAGGGGGGAGCCGAATCACGGCTTCAACCTCTCATGGATACTCGGCGCCCTCCTGCCGGCCGACTCCCGCATGGCCGACCCGGCTGGAGCGCTCGACGCTTGGGCCCGGCCCGGCCCGACCGCGGCTTCCCGCTCTGTGATCGACCACCTCATCGCGGCCAGTCCGCTGGCCGGAGCCTGGCGGGAGTGGAACCACACAGCCCCTTACGCCGGAGTCTCGTCGATCCCCACCCGTGACTCCATCGCGGGTGTGCCGATCCCGGCGCTCGTGGTGGCCGGCTGGTTCGACATTTTCCAGCCCTCGACGTTCGAACTCCACGACGCCCTGGCTGAGTCTGTGCTTGTTGCCGGCCCCTGGGGCCACGGCGGGCTGCCTCTGGCCCGCGACGTGGGAGGACGCGATCACGGCGCTGCTGCCGCGTTCGATCTCGGCGGCGCCCAGCAGAGGTTTCTCGATCGGCACCTGCGGGACGTCGACACCGCGACACCCGAGGCGACCGTGTTCGTCACCGGCGCAAACCGCTGGGAGTCGCACGTGGCGTGGCCGCCCCGGACTAGCCGGCTGGCCCTCTTTCCCGCCGCGGACGGCCAGCTCTGCGACACGGCTGAGGATGCAGTGGTTCATGTGGGACTCGATGCCGACGATCCCACTCCCTCGGTCGGGGGACGGGTTTTTCCCTGGCCGCCCGACCTCGTGCCCGGCCCCTTCGACCAGACGGTGCGAGACGCCCGTCGCGATGTGGTCACCTTCACATCCGAGCGCCTGCCTGCGGCCGTGACCGTTGCCGGACCGGTGACACTGACGGTGGCGACCGACGTCGAACAGCCGGAGGGCATGGTGTTTGCGACGCTCAGCGACATGGGGCCGGACGCATCAGCGTGGAACGTTGCCGACGGCGGCGCATCCGTCACCGGGCCGACCAATCTCGTCGAGCTCGGCCACGCCGTCCACCAGTTCCGCCGCGGCCATCGCGTCCGGCTGAGTGTGTCCTTCGGGGCCTTCCCGAGATACCGGTGGCGACCGGGGAGCGGCCACCGGCAGATCAGCCTCGGTGCGGGCACGCGGCTCGAAATGGGAATCTTGTGATGCGGCCAAGGGTGATCGCTGGCCGCAGCAAGAAGGAGCACAGGCGGTGAGGATCGACCGCATCGAGGTCCGGCACGTCACGATGCCGCTGCTGTATCCGTGGCGCACGGCGTCACACGAGATCCCCGCCATCGACTCTCTGCTGGTAAAGCTCACCAGCGGCGGGCTCGAAGCGTGGGCCGAGTCATGTCCCTTCGGGGCACCCGACTACAGCCCCGAGTACGCCGGAGGTGCCTTCGCGCTCCTGCGTGATTGGCTTGCCCCTGCCGTGGTCGGCACCGAGATCGACTCCGGTGAGCAGCTCCAGGAGCGGCTCTCCCACTACAAGGGCAACTACTTCGCCAAGGCTGCGCTCGATGTGGCCTGGTGGGTACTCGAAGCGCGTCGTGTCGGCAAGCCCCTGCACGCACTACTTGGCGCCCGGCGCAATCGGGTGGAGGTGGGAGCCGACTTCGGTGTCATGGACTCGCTCGACGACCTCGTCGCCGCGGTGGACGGTGCAGTCAGCGCCGGATTCCGGCGGGTGAAGCTCAAGTTCCGGCCGGGGTGGGACATAGACATGCTGGAGGCGGTGCGCTCGACCTTTCCCGACATCACCGCCCATATCGACTGCAATGCAGCCTTCCGGCTGTCCGATCTCGATCTCTTTCGTGCAGTGGACCGGTTCGAACTCGCGATGATCGAGCAGCCACTCCAGCATGACGACCTGCTGGATCATGCGAAGCTGCAGGCGCAGATCGACACGCCGGTCTGTCTCGACGAGAGCATCGTCTCCGTCAGACGGGCCGAGCAGGCCGTCGAACTCGGCAGTTGCCGTTACGTGAACGTCAAGCCGGGCCGGGTCGGCGGGCTGACGGTTGCCAGGTCGATCCACGATCTCTGCAAGGATGCCGGCATCCCATGCTGGGTGGGCGGCATGCTGGAGACCGGCATCGGTGCTTCCATCTGTGTTGCACTGGCGACGCTGGAGAACTTCACCTACCCGGCCGACATCTTCCCCTCCTCGCGCTTCTACGCCGAGGACGTCGCGGAACCGGCGGTGTCGTTCGAGACAACAAGCGACGGCGGGTGGTACGCCGTGGCCGAGGAAGAGGCCGGCATTGCGCCGGCGCCCAAGGCCGACCTTCTGGAGCGACTTACAGCAAACCGGTTCGTGATCGAGAATTGATACTGCCAACCGTCCCGGCGCGGAGCCGGACTCGATCCTCGGCGGTGTCGACCTTCAGACCAGCCTCGGCGGGACGGCGAGTTGGTCGATGGCGGCCTTGGCCATGTCGATGTGGGCCTTGCCGTCACGAAGGGCAATGGCTCCATGGCCCGGGAGGAGCGAATCGAACTCGAGTTCGGCGAGCGTCATCACGGTTGCGAGCGAGTCCTGAAGGTCACAGTCCGGAATCGCCTGCAGGTGCAGCTTTCCCCAAGCGAAGATCGCGTCACCGGCAAAGAGGTACGTCTGCTCACCGCCCTCGACGACGTACGACCCGTGCCCGCCGCAGTGACCCGGTGTGTCGAGGTAGGTGAGCGTCAGCGCACCTACCCTTCGCTCGGTGCCGTCGGCCAGCAGGTCATCGACGGGGCAGGGCTCATAGGAATAGTCCTCGGGGAAGATTCCGGCAGCCTGAGCCCGGTTGAAAGCCGTGGCTTCGTGGTCGCCCGCCTCGAGCGCTCGCCCGGTGGCGGCGCCCGTCGCGACGGACAGCCCGAGCCGCTCACGGTAGACCGATGCGCCTCCTGCGTGGTCGGTGTGGTGGTGGGTCAGGAACAGTCTCGTGATCGCGGCCGGGTCGTAGCCAGCGCGCCGGATGTTGCTGGTTACTCGCTGGAACCCGGTCTCGGTACCCATGCCGCATTCGACGAGTACTTGCTCGTCGCCGCCGTGGAGGAGATAGCAGTGTGCGTCGAAGTCTGACGAGATGCCGAAGCCGCTGAGCGCGCCGCCTCCCACCAGGTGAACGTCGGATGTCAGTCTCACAGCCTTCTCCTTGCGGTTAGCTCTCGGGCACGTCGTAGGTTTGGGAGCTCAGGGCGCCGTCCACGACGAGGTTGATGCCGGACACGTACTGGGCTTCGTCGGAGGCGAGGTACAGGAAGGCTTGGGCTATGTCGTCTGCCGTTGTCAGCCGGTTGGCGGGCACCGCCGGGAAGCCCTCTCTGCGCCACTTGTCCATCAACTCCTCGCCCACGATGTCGACCGACTGCTGGGTGTCGCCGGGGCCGGGCGCAACGCAATTGCACCGGATGTTGTAAGGCGCGCACTCGACGGCGATTGCCTTCGCAAGCGCCACCACGCCGGCCTTGGCCACGCAGTAGGGCGTGCATCCTCGGCCGTGTCCGAGAGCAGCGATCGACGATGTGAACAGGATCACCCCGCCACCGGTCTCCTTCATGGCGCGGGCCGCCCGATTGCCCAGCACGAAGTAGGCGTCAAGGTCCACCGACAGGATGCGACGCCACACCGCGTCGCTCACGTCGACGAACTCGGACAGGTCCCAGGCGGCAGCATTCGACACCATGACGTCCAGCTTGGGATCAATGGACAGCGCGTGGTCCACCGCCTGGGCGCAATTCTCCATGATGCTGAGATCGCAGTTGAGCAGGTGCGGCGTGGCCCCCAACTCTTCGACGACCGGCGCGACCTCGTCCAACCGCTCTTGCTTGTAGTCGAGCAAGTACAGATTCTTGGCACCCTCAGTTGCGAACAACTCAGCGGTGCGGCGCCCGAACCCGCTGCCGGCTCCGGTCACGAAGACGTTGCGTCCTTCGAATCTTCGGCTCATTCTTGATTCCCCCCGTTGTGCCTTACTAGTGGGCAGTCCAGCCTCCGTCCACTGTCAACACCGAACCGGTCACGTACGACGAGGCCTCGGACGCCAGGTAGATGACCGCTCCCGCGATCTCGTGCAACTCGCCCCAGCGTTGCAGGGCCACCTCCTGGCCGATCACCCTGATGCTGTGCTCGCTGTGCTGATGGGCCCGGTTCATGTCGGTCAGGAACGGGCCGGGAGCGATTGCGTTCACGTTCACCCCCCGCGGGGCCCACTCCATGGCCAGCGCTCGCGTCAACTGCACGACGGCGCCCTTCGAGGATGTGTAGGCGGTGCGGTCGGGTGCGGCCACCAGCCCGAACGTGGAGGCCACGTTGATCACCCGGCCGCAGCCGGATTCCCAGAGCTGCGGGGCGGCCGCCCGGCAGACCAGCCACGGACCGGTGACGTTGACGGCCAGGGACTCCTCGAACTGGGCCGGCTCGAGGTCGCCGATGGCACCCCGCACGAGGATGCCGGCGTTGTTGACCAGGATGTCGAGGCCGCCGAAACGCTTGGTGACGTGAGCCACGGCTGCCTCGACCGACTCCGTGTCGGTGGCCTCCATCTCCACTCCCAGCGTTTCACCCCCCGTGGCGGAGGCGATCTCGGCTGCCCCGGCATCCGCGTCGGACATGCTGCGGCTCGTCACCGCTACACGCGCACCAGCGAAGCTCAAAGCCTCGGCCATCACCGCGCCGAGGCCCCGGGAGCCGCCGGTCACCAGAGCGGCGCGGCCGTCGAGGCGGAAGAAGTCGAGCGGATTGGGCGCTGGGGGCCTCCTAGCGGCTAGTGGCGGCGATCGAGCAGGATCAGGTGCTGTGGGCCTCCTCATAGGTGGGTCCGCCGGACTCCTGGACCCAGTAGCGCCGGGCCCAGCCCACGCCCTGCCAGGTCTTGATCTTGGTGGGGACCAGTTTGATGAGCCAGCGGGGCTGCTGCAGGGTGGACACCAAATAGGTGGGACCGTTCGGGCCGAGGTACCGGTACGACATCTGTTCGGCGATCTGCACCCAGCGGCCGCCGATGTTGGGCTCCTCCGCGACGGTGGCTGTGCCCTCCATGTAGACCTTGGGAATCTCCATGGACTGGCCCGACTCGTCGGGGTCGCTGTGTGGGGCGTCGATGACCACGCTGACCCGGCCGTCAGCCTTGATATTCTCGCACCACAAGGCCCGCTGGCGACCGACGAAGTACAGCGCCTCGCCGTCCCACTGGTACCACACCGGCATCACGTAGGGCGATCCGTCGGGCTTGAGGGTGGCGAGGCGGGCGATGGAGTTGCCCGCCAGGAACTGCTCCAACTCCTCGGCTGTCAAGCCGCCCAGGTCGCCTCGGAAACTGCTCATAGTCGACCGCTCCTTTTCTCACTGGTCGAGGACAGACAGTACCATCGCGCCGATGTCCCCCTCCAAGCCGGTCGATGGTGTCTTGCAGGCCGATGACGCCAACGGCAGCGGCGACGACGCGGCCCTGTCGGTGAGCAATCTCGTCAAGACGTTCGAGGTGGGCGGCGGATGGCTGGGCGGCGAGCGGGGCGAGGTGTCGGCGGTGGCCGGCGTGTCGTTCGACATCGGGCTCGGGCGGACGCTGGGGCTGGTGGGGGAGTCCGGATGCGGCAAGTCCACCACGGCCCGCTGCATCCTGCGCCTCATCGAGCCGACCTCCGGCGAGGTGGTCCTGAGGCGCCCGATCGAGGACGGCACGACCGAGAGGATCGACATCATCGCCAGCAGCCGGGCCGACCTTCGCCGCCTGCGCCGCCACATGCAGATCGTCTTCCAGGACCCCTTCGCCTCGCTGAACCCACGGATGTCGGTGGGCCAGGCGCTGCGCGAGCCGCTGACGGTGCACACCTCGATGCCGAGGTCCGAGCAGGACACCAGGGTGGGCGAGCTGCTGCGGCTGGTCGGCCTCAATCCCCGCATCGTCGATCGCTATCCCCACGAGTTCTCCGGCGGGCAGCGCCAGCGCATCGGCGTGGCGCGGGCCCTGGCCTTCGATCCGGGCTTCCTCGTGCTCGACGAGCCCGTCTCGGCCTTGGACGTGTCGATCCAGGCCCAGGTCCTGAACCTCCTCGACGACCTTCAGCAGGAGCTGGGCCTCACGTACCTGTTCATCGCCCATGACCTGGCGGTGGTGCGTCACGTGTGCGACGACATCGCGGTGATGTACCTGGGCAAGATCGTGGAGAGGACCTCGGCGGAGCGGCTCTTCGCCGAGTCGATGCACCCCTACACCCACGCCCTGCTGTCCGCCGTTCCGGTGCCCGACCCGGACCTGGAGCGAGGGCGGCTGCGCATCCTTCTCGAGGGCGATGTCCCCAGTCCCCTGAACCCGCCGTCGGGCTGCCGATTCCACACTCGCTGCCATGTGGGGCGCGACCAGGAAGTGTGCCGCGTCCAGGAGCCTCCTCTCGATGAGGTGAGCGACGGTCATTGGGTGGCCTGTCACTTCCCCGAGGCCCGCCAGGTCGTCTGACGTGAAGCCGTCGCAGCCCATCGCGGCCATGCCGCGCTCGGGCATACGCGAGGTCATGGAGCTGGCCGACTCCATCGACGGCGCCATCCGCCTGGAGACGGGCGAGCCCAACTTCAACACGCCCCGCCACATCTGTGAAGCCGCGGCCGCGGCCGCCTTCGACGGCTTCACCAAGTACACGCCCAACGCCGGGGTAATGCCGCTGCGCGAGGCACTGGCGGCCAAGGTCCGGGAGCGCAACGGCATCGACGCCACCGCTGATCAGGTCGTGGTCACATCCGGCGCGGTCGCGGGGATCTACAGCAGCATGATCTCGCTCGTGGATCCGGGCGCGGAGATGCTGCTCGGCGATCCGAGCTGGCCGAACTACGCCCAGATGATGCGGCTGCTGAAGATCACCCCGGTCCACTTCCCGCTGCGGCCCGAGAACGATCTGGTCCCGCAGGCCGCGGACGTGGAGCCGCTCATCACCGCACGCACCCGGGCCATCATGCTCAACTCCCCGGGCAACCCCACCGGCGCGGTCACCGATGCTGCGACTCTGGCCGACCTGATGGAACTGGCCCGCCGGCACGACCTGCTGGTGTTCTCCGACGAGGTCTACGACGAGATCTCCTTCGACGGGCCCCACACCTCGGCCGCGCCGCTGGACACCGACGGGCGGGTGATCACCTTCTTCAGCTTCTCGAAGACCTATGCCATGACCGGCTGGCGGGTGGGCTACCTGGTGGTTCCGCCCGGGGTGTCCCCCCTGATCGTGCGGGCTCAGGAGCCGATCACGTCGTGCGTCAACGCCCCCGCGCAGATGGGCGCGCTGGCCGCGATCACCGGACCGCAGGATTGCGTGGCTGAGATGCGCGACGCCTACCGGCACCGGCGCGACCTGGTCACCGAGCTCCTGACCGGCCGCAGCATCCCCCATGTACGGCCGCGGGGCGCCTTCTACCTGATGATCGACGTGAGCGGCAGCGGCTGCTCCGGCATGGACTTCGTGCTCCGCCTACTGAACGAGAGGCAGGTGGCGGTGGTGCCGGGGGACACCTTCGGCCCCGGCTCCGGTCGCTTCGTCCGCGTCTCGCTGGCCACCGCCACCGAGCCGCTCATGGAGGGTGTCGGGCGCCTAGCCGACGCGGTGGCTGACTGGGGGAGCTAGCGCGGTGTCCCTTAGAAGTCGAACAGCGATATGGCGGTGCCGCCTCGGATCATGTCTCGCTCGGCCGCGCTGATGTCGCCGAGCAGCTGGTCGACCACGCCCAAGGTCTCGGGGTAGCCGGGGTTCTCCCGGATCCAGGGCCAGTCCGAGGCCATCAGCATGCGCTCTGCGCCGAAGGCGGCGTAGATCCGGTCGGTGGTCTCCTGGAGGTTCCGGTAGGGATAGGGGGCACCGCTGAAGGCGTAGTGCCCCGAGAAGTGGACGTGAACGCTGGGGTGCTTGGCGGCCAGCGCCTCCACCACCTCCAGGCCGGGCGGCGGTAGTGGCATGTCGAACTGGGGCCGCCTGTCGGCGTCGACCCGCAGCTCCAAATGCATGTTGGGCAGGAACCCCAGATGGTTGAGCACGACCTTCAGACTGGGAAGGAGATCGAGGCAGCCGTCGAGAAGGGCCACCTGGTCCGCGGGCCCGTAGAACCATGCCTTCATGCCCGCGTCGCGCATGGCGGCCAGGACGGGGAATGCCGCCAGCGACTCGGGGTCGGAACCGGGCTCGCCCTCCAGCCCGTAGAACCGGACTCCCTCGATGCCCGCGTCGATGCGGCCGCGCAGCGTTGAAAGGGGGTCGAGGTCCTCGAAGTCGTGCACCGCTACGCCTGCGAACTTGCCCGGGTACTGCTCCAGCACCTCGGCCAGGAAGCGGTCGTGGGGGGACAGGGCGCAGAAGATGGCCCGATCCACCCCGGAGGCGTCCATGGCCTCCAGCAGGCGTGCCGCGGTCTCGGAGCGCTCGGGCGGCGCCATGACGTCGAAGATGGCCCGGGGATACTCGTCGCTTAGGGCCTTGAACAGGTGCAGGTGACCATCCACTACGTCCATCGCGGTTGCCTTTCTGTGGGGGCTCTATTCGTCGGAGTCTTGCCGGTCGGGGGCGTGCTCTGCGATCCAGGCGAGGTGGTAGGCGGTGAGGTGCCGCCGCATGAACGTCACCAGCTGTTCCACGAGGTGGGGGTGCTCCTGCAACAAGGTCGGGCCTCGCAAGGTGGTGCCCGTCGAGATCCACATGTTCTGGCCTCGCATCCTCGAATGGATCGTCCGCACATGTTCGTGTACGGGCTCGTCGTGGGAGCCGGTGAACAGCACCCGCATGGAGGGGACCGATCCGACGCCGTCGTTGCCGTCGTCAGCGTTGCCCGGCCCGGGCGTGGGGCTGATCACCGCATGGACCGGGGCGCCGTGCTCTGGGCCCAGCTCGAAGGCGGCGGCAGCCGCGGTTCCGTGGACAACCAACCCGGACGGGCCGAAGGCACCGCTTACCTCGGCCAATGCGCCGGCCACATCATCGACGGTGGCGGACGGGTCGGGCTCGCCGTCGGACAGGCCATGACCGCGCAGTTCCAGGCAGATCACCCTGAAGCCCTCCGACCTCACGGCGGGCGCGACCGATCCCCAGGCATCGAGGTCTTCGCCGATGTCGTGCACGACCAGCAGGGGCGGCCCGTCGGCGGGATGCTCGATCCCCCGCAGCACCGTCCCGTCGGCCAGGGCGATCTCTATCGGGTAGGGCTTCGACAACTCCATGGCGACCCGCCGTCAGAAAGGCTGGGGGTTGAAGCAGCGGAATCCCACCCGGGCTTCCACCTCGTGGGGGGGATGGTCGCTCCAGCACCGCTCCAGCGTGTGGGGGCAGCGGGGGGCGAACCGGCATCCCGGAGGCATCATCTGCATGGGAGGCACGAGCCCCGGGATCGGAACCAGCTCCCGGCGCTTGCGACTCACGTGGGGCAGGGCCCGCAGCAACCCCTGAGTGTAGGGATGGCGCGGGTTGGAGAACAGCTCATCGACCGGAGCCTCCTCAACGATCTCGCCCGCGTACATCACCGCCACCCGGTCTGCGATGGAGGCCACCACGGCCAGGTCGTGAGTGATCAGCAGCATCGCCATGTGGCGGTCCTGCTGCTCCTGCCGGAGCCGCTCGAGGATCTGGGCCTGAACGGTCACGTCCAGGGCGGTAGTGGGCTCGTCGGCGATGAGGATCTCGGGGTCCAGCATTAGGGCGGTGGCGATCATCACCCGCTGGCGCATCCCGCCCGACAGCTCGTGCGGGTACGAGTCGAACCGCTCCTCGGGTGCGGGCAGGCCGACGGCTCGCAGGATGTCGATGCTCATGTCGCGGGCTTCGGCCTTGGTGAGGTCGCGGTGGGTGCGGATCACCTCGGTCATCACCTGGCCCACCGTGAACACCGGGTCCAGCGACGTGAGGGGATCCTGGAAGATCATCGAGATGCGCTCCGAACGGACATCGCGGACGCGGCGCTCAGGCAACTCGGTGAGGTTGTTGCCGTCGAAGACGATCTCACCGGAGGTGATCCGCACCGGGGGAGTGGGCAGCAGCCGCATGATCGACAGCGCGGTGATGGTCTTGCCGCAGCCGCTCTCGCCCACCAGGCACAGCACCTCGTTGGGTCCGATGTCGAAGGACACATCGCGGACTACGTCGAAGGATCCCTCCGGCGTGGCCACCGCGGTGTGCAGCTTGCGCACCGACAGCACCGGCTGGCGGTTGGAGCCGTTGGTGGCGTGGCGGGCGTCGGTGCTCATCGCGGGCTCATGCCTTGCGGAGCCTGGGATTGGCCACGGTGTAGCCGACGTCGGCCAGCCAGTTGCTCAGAACCACGATGGTGATCAGCACCAGCGAGAAGAACTGGGCCACCGGGTAGTCGCGCCTCAGCACCGCGTTGACCAGCACTTGTCCGAGGCCGGGCCAGCCGAAGATCGTCTCCACCACCAGCGCGTAGCCGACGATCTGACCGATCCTCAGCCCGGCCAGCGAGATGATCGGCACCATGGCGTTGCGCAGCACGTGCTTGCCGACGATGCTCGTCTCCGACAGGCCACCTGCTCGCAGCGTCCTCACGAAGTCCTGGCCGAGGTTCTCCAGCATGGCCGAGCGGGTCATCCGAACGGTCAATGCGATCCCTTCCATGGCCAGGACCACCGCGGGCAGGATCAGTTGCTTGGTGCTGCAGCAACCCGCCGATGGCAGCCATCCCAGCGTCGACGCGAAGAGCCACACCGACAGCAGGGCCAGCCAGAAGTTGGGCACGGCCATGCCGGCCACCGAGAACGTCATCACAGAGCCATCTGCCCAGCTATTGCGTTTGACCGCGGCCAGGATGCCTAACGGGACCCCGATGGCGAACACCAGCACGAAGGCTGCGACCCCCAGCACCAGGCTGTTCTTCCCGTGCTCGGTGAGCATGTCGAAGATGTCGGCGTTGTTGGTGAGCGACTTGCCGAAGTCGAGGGTCACCAGGCGGCCCATGTAGCGGAAGTACTGCTCGTGGACCGGGTCGTTGAGTCCCAGAAGCTCCCGGAACTCCTCTCGATCCTCATAGGAGGCCGACGCGGGCAGCCGGGCCGACACTGCGTCGCCGCCCGACAGGCGGATGGCGTAGAAGACCGCGATCGACGACAGCAGCAACACGATCAGCGTGTAGAGAGAGCGGGCCGCGATGCGCTTCATGGCGTGACACCGCCTGTGTCCGCCGTCAGGGAGCCCTTGAGCGTGTAGAGAGAGCGGGCCGCGATGCGCTTCATGGCGTGACACCGCCTGTGTCCGCCGTCAGGGAGCCCTTGAGCGTGTAGAGAGAGCGGGCCGCGATGCGCTTCATCGAGGGACGCCTCGGGTGCTCATTGCTCGTCCACCGACTTGGCCTCGTGGCGCAGGCGCGGGTCGAACACGTCGCGCAGGCCGTCGCCGATCAGGCTCACCGACAGCACCACCAGCACGATGGCGATGCCGGGGATGGTCGACTCCCAGTGGTTGAGCCGCAGGAAGTTGCGGCCGTCGGCCACCAGCTGGCCAAGGCTCGGAGTGGGCGGCTGGGCTCCCAGGCCGATGAACGACAGCGCGGCCTCGGCGATCACGGCCACGGCCACGTAGTAGGACGCCAGCACGAAGGCGGGGGCCAGGATGTTGGGGAAGATGTGGCGCCACATGATGCGCATGGACGAGTAGCCCCCGGCTCGGGCCGCCTCCACGAACTCCCTGTGCGACAGCGTCAGCACCTCGCCCCGCACCACCCGGGCGATGGCCGCGGTGTTGACCAGGCCCACCGCCAGGATCACCGGGAGGAGACCGCCGCCCATCCCTCCGGCGAACAGCACGGCCAGCAGGATCAGCGGGAAACCCCAGATGAAGTCGACGGTCGCGCCCACCGCCCGGTCGGTCCAGCCCCGGAGGTAGCCGGCCACCATGCCCAGCACGATCCCGGCCACCAGAGCGAGCACCGTCACTCCGGCGGCCACGGTGAGGCTCACCCTGATGCCCACGAACACCCTGACCGCCATGTCGCGGCCCA
This sequence comes from Candidatus Aldehydirespirator sp., assembly GCA_965220645.1. Taxonomy (GTDB): domain Bacteria; phylum Actinomycetota; class Acidimicrobiia; order Acidimicrobiales; family Aldehydirespiratoraceae; genus Aldehydirespirator. Next base: position 1,716,409 of record OZ244836.1, read on the forward strand.
GCCCGTCGGTGCCGAAGATGTGCCCGTCGCTGAGCGGCGGCAGGTGGATGTCCTGGAAGTCCTGGCTGACGTAGTCGCCGCCGGTGATCCACGGTCCCAGGATCCCCGCGGCCAGCACCACCACGCCAAGAGCGGATCCCAGCAGCAGCAACCGGTTGTGGCGCATGCGGCGCAGGCTGCGCCGCAGCCCGGTGACGTGCTGGGCCTCCTCCAACTCGAGGAGTTGGTTCTCCCAGTCGAGCCGCCGCGCGTCGACGGCCGACCCTGCTTCTTCTATGGCGGCGGGCACGGCGCCGCCGCGGTGCTCGGCAGGCTCTTGGCCTGTACGCCCGCTAGCCCTCGATCCACGTGTCGTTGTAGTACGGGTAGAGGTTCCACACGAACGGCTGCCAGCCGTGCACCTTGTTGTGGTGCACGAAGGTGGCGTTCTGGTTCATGATCGGCAGGTACGGCAGCTGCTCGGCCCAGGCCAGCTGGAACTCCGACGACGCGGCCTGCGCCTCAGCCTCGGTACCCGACTGCTGCCACGCCGCGATGGCGTCGTCGATGCGGGGCTCGACCGCGTGCGAGAAGTTCGGCACCGGAATGGTGGCCGACCAGCCGAACAGGATGAGCACATCGAGGGGGATGGGCCACAGCCAGAAGAACAGCGACATCTCCACCGAGTCGCGCCCCGGCTGGCTCTGCTCGGTGAAGGCCAGGCCCCGGTCGACGACGTTGAGGTTGGCCCTCACACCGACCTTGGCGAACTGGGCCGACACCGCGGCGGCCACGTTCTTCTGCACCGACTCGTCCTCGACCAGGTAGCGGAACTCGAAGCGGTTGCCGTCGCGCACCCGCACGCCGTCGTCTCCCATCTCCCAGCCGGCCTCGTCGAGTTTCTGGTTGGCCAGATCCACGTCGAACTGGTTGAACTGCTCCACCGCGGGGTCGTACTGGCGGTCGGTGGTGGGGAACGGCCCGTAGGTGGCCGCGCCGTTGCCGGCCAGGATGGCGTTGACCATGCCCTCGCGGTCCAGCGAGTGCGACAGCCCCTGGCGGGTGAGCACGTCGCCGAACAGCTCGTCGTAGTCGCGGTTCATGGCCAGGTGGAAGCCCGACCATTCGGGGTGGCGGATCACCGTGAGGTCGGGGTTGTTCTCCAGCCTGGAAATGTCGATGTGGGCCGGGTTGATGAGCGTGTCGATGTCGCCGTTCTCAAGCTGGGTGGCCCGCTGACCCTCCTCGGTGATGATCGTCCAGCGGATGGCGTCGAGGTGGGCCGGCCCCTTGTTCTCGAAGAACGGGGTGTTCGAGCCGGGGTAGTCGGCCCAGCGGTTCACCAGCACGTGGCTGCCCGGCACCCATTCCTCGTGGGTGAACGGGCCGGTGCCGTCGGCGAACTCGGTGCCGTATGACGACTCCGGGTTGAGCGAGCCGTCGGCGTTGAGGCTGCTGTCCTTCCACGTGTTGATGTTGAGGATGCGCCAGTAGCCGGTCTTGTGGGGGCCGAGGGCGCCCAGCCAGGCGTTCTTCATCTTCATGATCACGGTGTTGCCGTCGGCCTCGTAGGTGTCGACCGGCGCGGCCAGCCCCGCGATGAAGCTGAAGGCCTGCACCGAGCGGTAGAACTCGGCCACCATCTCGGCGTCGACGGTGCCGCCGGAGTGGGAGAGCTTGCCCTCGGGGATGTCGAAGGTGTAGGTGAGGCCGTCGTCGGAGACCGAGAAGCCCGACGCGAACTGGGGCACGGTGGCACCGGACGGGTCGTTGGACAGGATGGCCTCGTAGATGGCGAAGAAGGCCGGGTCGTACCAGTTGGTGGTGAGCGGGTCGTGCTTGGAGACGTCCCGGTTGTAGCCCTCTCGCAGAGTGCCGCCCTGCGTCGGGCCCGATGGCTCGGGTGCCGCGGTCGTGGCCGGAGCGGCCTCGTCGGTGTCTGCCGGCTCTGCCGGGGCCGCGGTCGTGGTCGGCGCGGCCGCCTCGTCATCGCCGCAGGCAGCCAGAATGCTGGCCGCGGCGGCGACGCCGATGCCCGACAGGCCGAGGCGCTTCATGAACACCCGGCGGTCGATTCCTTTGGCCTGGTACTGGTCGGCGAGCTCGGCGACCTCTGGTCCGTACTCGTCTCGTATCCACGAATTGCCCATGTCGGGGACCCCCCTTGGTCTCATTGGACGTGCGACCGCCGTCAAGCGACGACAGCTTGCAACGTGACTGTATACCATCCGTCGACCCCACGCCAAAGCGTCGCGCTGGGTCGCCGGTGCCGTCAGGAATCGGCCCGGTGCGCCCTGTCGGCCGTGGTTGGGGTCAGGCGTCGACCGCGGCCTGGGCTGACGGGTACGCGGTCCGGAACCGGGCTACCGAGTCGGGGGACCACTGCTCGCCGAGGGGTAGGGCCAACTCGACCTGGGGAGGGTCGGAGCAGGGTTGGCCCTGGGCTACGTGCAGCGTGGTGGTGTCCCCCTTGCGGCGCAGCACATAGGAGTAGACGGTCTGGTAGCCCTGGTGGTTGCAGATGCCGGTGTCGCCGTCGTCGTGAGAGCGTTGCAAGGCGAGTATGTCGTCGACCGCAGCGGCCTGGTCCAGGCGGCGTTGGGCCGCGGCCAGCCGCTTCCGCGTTGTGACGGTGTCGTCGTCATCGGGGTGGGGATTGAGCTCGATGTGGTGGTTGGAGCGGGCTGCCGGCCCGGTGAGCGCGGTGACCTCAGCGTGTTTGCCTCGCACTTCGACCGCCGTGGCGGCTGTCGCGTCGATCATGATCAGGTTGGCCCAGAGGTAGGGCCGCGACCCGACCGCCTCACCGACCGCGGCCACGGCCGAGTCGATGTCGCGTCCCTGGCGCAGGGCGATCTCGGTGAGTTCGTCGTAGTTTGCGTGCCCGTCGAGGGTGCGCACGTTGGAGTCGCAGCACAGCAGGCCGTGCTGGTTGGCGCCTATGGAGAGCCCCGAGAACTGGTCGCGGTCCGGATCGGTGCCGGCCCAGGTGGACACGCCCCGCACCCCGAACACGTCGGGCTCCGTGACGAGGCGGTCATCGAAGTGGGTCCGCCCGAAGTCCTTGTTCTTGAACAGCAGGTAGTCGTCGGAACCGAGTCTCAGCACGCCGGTCGTACACATGGAATCTCCTCACCCGTCGGCTAGCCGGTGTTGAACCATTCGTCACGGCTGACCCCTGCCTCGTTGAGGATGACACGCAGCAAGCCAGCGTCGATTTCCTTGACATTCGGTAGGTGCACCTTGCGCGCGCCGAGCACCATGTAGTCATGACGACTCGGGATAGGGCCCTGCCAGCCGAGCATCTTGAGCCTGCCGATGAGGTCCCGCCGCTTGACCGGTCCCAACCGGCGGCTCATCGCCCAGAGCTGAGACTGATGCCTCCCATGGCCGGAATGTCGGTGTCGCCGTCGGCCAGCTTGAGATCGGCCCATCCGATCAGCACCGACTCCAAGTAAGCGGCGGCGTCCTCCGCGGTCGTGCCGTAGGCCCACGCGCCGGGACAGCCCTCGACCGTCGCGACCAGGTACTCGGTGTCCTCCGCGTCGGCGATGACCGCCTGCCGGGCAGCCGCGGCAGCCCACTGGCGCACTTGTGCTGCTGTGGCATCCTTCGAGCGTGCCGTGACCGTCATGCCTTTATCCCGTCGTCGGGGCTGCGTGCCTGTCGAGCAAGACTACTCGTCTCGGACAGCCGTACGGGCAGGGTGATGCGGGTGGGATGCTCGGCGTCGTGAAGCACGGTCTGCGTGGCTGGCGCGGCCGCCAGCGCGTTGTCCTGCAGCGGTGTGCCGCCCGTATTGAGATTGCGGTCCCACTGCGGGAAGTCCGAGCTGGAGATGTCGAGGCGCAGCCGCGACCCGGCCGGGATGCTGGCCCCGACAGGGCCGAGATCGATGCGCAGCTCGTAGACCTCGCCGGGAACGAGCGGCTCCGGCTCGCTGAGCGAGTGACGGTAGCGGGCCCGCAGGATGCCCTCCTGCAGGTTGACGCTGCGGCCGTCGGGATCGACCACGCACAGCCGCGCAGTGAAATCGGTATCGGTGGCAGTGGTGGCCGCGTGCAGGGTCACCGACACGTCGCCGAGCAGCTCGATGTCGGCCGCGAGAGGCTCGGAGGTGTACACGAGGATCATGCGGGACACCTCGGCGGAGTGCTGGTCGGCGGGGCCCATGGGGGTGATCGTGTCGAAGCAGCACGAGTGGCCGCCGAGACTCGGGATGGGCACGCCGGGGTCGTAGACGAAGATGTCTGGGGGCTCGGCCTCGGGCAGGTCCTCGTCGAGGGTGCCGTCTCCGAACTTGGAGTTGGCCCGCCCCCGAGAGTGGGCGTACCAGTCTTCGGCGACCGTGTCGGAAGGCGGCCAGCCGTCGAGGTCGCGCCATCCGCCGTCAAGGGTGAACACGGTCGCGGGGGAGTCGAGCACGCCGGTGTCGAGGCCCTTGAGCGTTTGGTCGAACCAGCGCAGCTGCCAATCGTCGATCTCGTTGGTGCTGGGACCGTCGCCGCTGCAGCGGCTCACCGGCGTCCATGGCATGTGCGTCCATGGACCCACCAACAGCTTCTGGGCGGTGCGGGCCTCCGCCGTTCCAGCGCCGGCGCGGAGCCCGGTGAAGTTCTTGACGGTGCCGCTCAGGAATACGTCCCACCAGCCCCCGAAGTGCAGGGCCGGCACTTCGATGCGGCTGTAGTCGGTGTCGATGCTCCAGCGCTTCCAGTAGTCGTCGTAGGTGCAGTGCTCCACCCAGTCGTAGAAGTAGGGGGCGTAGCCGCCCTGCAGGGGCGGGAACTCCGACATCGGCAGCGACCAGAACCAGCCCTCGGCCGCGCCGAGCGATGCACTCAGGGCGTCGACCGCGGCCCGGTCTTCGGCCCGCACCGCCGATCCGAGGGCCAGCAGGTTGGCCCAGTAGCACACGAAGGCGGCCGCCAGCGCACCGCCGTTGTAGGTCCAGCCGTCGTAGTACTGCGAGCCGGTGAAGCCGGGCGCGATAGCGCGCAGCGACGGGGGCCGGGCCACCGCGGCCAGCAACTGGGTGGCGCCCACATAGGAGAAACCGAACATGCCTACGTCGCCGTTGGCGCCGTCGAGCCGGGCCGCCCACTCCACGGTGTCGTAGCCGTCTTCGGTCTCGTGCGCGAACGGGTAGAAGTCGCCCTCGGAGGTGTAACGGCCCCGGCAGTCCTGGATGACCACCATGTAGCCGTGCGACGCGTACCAGGCGGAATGGGCGTTGCCGAAGGTCGACACGTTGATCCGCTTGTCGTAAGGGCTGCGCGCCAGCAGTACCGGGACGCCGTCTTCGCAACCCTCGGCCGCCGGGCCCGTCGGGCGGTAGACGTCGGCTCGCAGCACCGTGCCGTCGCGCATGGTGGCGGGCATGTCGCGCTCGACAGTGACCGGCATTCCGGGCAGGGTCTCGATCGTCATGGAGAACTCCGATTGTCGGGTCGATGAGGGGGGACTGCTCGTCCGCCGGCGGGAGCGGTCTCGATTGTCATGGCGGTGCTCCGGTGTGTCAGTATCGGCCCGTTCCTTCGTGGGCGGAACGCGACCTACCAAGGGGTGTGTCGATGAGCGAATTCAAGCAGGACCGGTACTACGAGGAGGACTCCGGCGCCGGCGGGATCCCCGCGGAGCAGGTGGAGGCCTTCCTGGCCAGCGCCGACAGCACCTGGTTGCTCAAGCTGGCCCACCTCAAGGCCGACGGCTGGCCCATGGTGGTGCCGCTGTGGTACCAGTGGGACGGTGAGGCGTTCCTGGTGGTGGGGCGCAAGCGCTCGGAGTGGGTCGAGGACCTGCGGCGTGATCCCCGCTGTGCGGTGTGCATCGAGGAGCTGGCCCACCCCCGCATCCGCAAAGTGCTGGCCCAGTGCACGGCCGAGATCGTCGAGGGGCCGGCAGTGGGCGAGGGCTCGCAATGGGTGCCGGTGGCCGAGGAGATGGCCGCCCGCTACACCGGGCCGGACGGCCCCGAGCAGCTCAAGATGTCGTGGGGGTGGGAGCGATACCTGGTGCGGCTCGTGCCGCGGGACGGTCGTCTGATGACTTGGCAGGGAGCGGACTGGGCACTGCGCTACTTCGATCCCGGCCAGCGCCCCGACCTTGAGGCTCAAGCGGCGGCCCGCTCCCGGTGACCACGACTCCGGTCGGTCCATGAGGACTCCCGCTGGCCGGGCCGATTCGCTGCGCCGATCGGAGATACGGGTCCTGTTCGACGCGGCCACCCGAGCCACCGGTGACGTGATCCGCCTGGAAGTGGGCGAGCCCAGCTTCACCACGCCCGTCCACGTGATCGACGCTGCGGCCAGGGCTGCTCGCGACGGCCACACCGGCTACGGCCCCAACGGGGGCTTGCTGAGCCTGCGTGAGCTGCTCGCCGAGAAGCTTCGCAGCGTCAACCGCATCGAAGCCTCCGTCGATGAGATCGTGGTGACACCGGGAGCCATGAACGCGCTGTACTCGGTGTACCTGGCCCTGCTCGAGCCCGGTGACGAGGTCCTGCTGCCCACGCCGGGCTTTCCCAACATGGACGAGACCATCCGCTTGCTGGGCAGCCGGCCGGTGTTCTACCCGCTGTCGGCCGACGCCGGTTTCCTGCCCGACGTGGGGGCTCTCGAGGCGCTGGTGACAGACCGGACGCGGATGATCTTCGTCAACACGCCGGCCAACCCGACCGGGGCGGTGTATCCCGCCCCTCTGATGAGGGATCTCGTGGAGTTCGCGGCTCGCCATGACCTCTGGCTCCTGTGCGACGAGGTGTACGACGAGATGGTGCTGTCGCCCGGCTGCGAGCACACCGCGGCCGCTCCCCTCGATTCCGACGGGCGGGTGATCACGGTGTGCAGCTTCTCCAAGGTGTACGCCATGACCGGATGGCGGGTCGGCTATGCGGTGGCGCCGCGGCCGGTGGCCGATCTGCTGCGCAAACTGCAGGAGCCCCTGGTGTCGTGCCCGAGCACCATCTCCCAGAAGGCGGCCGAGGCTGCCCTCACGGGACCGCGCGCCCCCTATGACGACATGCTCGCCGCCTACCGGCGCCGCCGGAGCGCCGCGTTGGATGCCGCGCTCGGGGCAGGCCTGCGGGCGGTGGCGTCCGATGGCACCCTCTACATGCTGCTGGACGTCTCCGCGGCCGGAATCGACGACCTTCAGTTCGCGCTTCGTCTGCTGGAGTCGCAATCGGTGAGCGTGGCGCCCGGCTCGGTGTTCGGTCCCGCCGGCCGCGGCTGGGCCCGTATCTCTCTGGCCGCGGAGGAGCCGGCGATAACGGAGGGTGTCCGTCGCCTGGCCAAGGCGCTGCACCGATAGGGAGAATCAGGACTACAGGAAGGGAGACCTCGGCAATGAACTCGACACCGGCGAACGGGATCACACAGGCCACCGGGTCGACACCGGCGAACGGGATCACACAGGCCACCGGGTCGACACCGGCGAACGGGATCACACAGGCCACCGAGTCGACACCGGCGAACGGGATCACACAGGCCACCGAGTCGACACCGGCGAACGGGATCACACAGGCCACCGAGTCGACACCGGCGAACGGGATCACACAGGCCACCGAGTCGACACCGGCGAACGGGATCACACAGGCCACCGAGTCGACACCGGCGAACGGGATGGCCGAGCGTGTCCGCGCCTACCTCACCGGGCGGGACGCAGAGGTGCTGGAACTGGCCCGCGACTTGATCCGGACGCCGTCTCCGAACCCGCCCGGCGACGAGCGGGCCGTGGCCGACCTGGTCACCGAGAGGCTGCTGGAACTCGGTGTCGATGACATCACCCGGGTGGGCTTCGATGAGACCCGCCCCAACGTGCTGGCCCGGGTGCGAGGCACGGCTCCAGGGCGGACGCTGATCCTGTCGGGACACATCGACACCAAGCCCGCCGGCGACATGGACGCCTGGGAGACCGATCCGTGGGATCCTGTGCTGCGCGACGGTGACCTCATCGGCTTGGGGTCGGGAGACATGAAGGCCGCGGTGGCCGGAATGATGTACGCCGCGGCCGCCCTGAAGCACGCCCAGGAGGCCGGTGGGGGCTTCGCGGGCGAGGTGGTGCTGGTGTTCACCGCCGACGAGGAGGCCGGCGCGCAGTTCGGGTCGAAGTGGCTGGCCGACAACGGCCATCTGGACGCCCATGCCGCGGTCATCGGCGAACCCAGCGGCATCACAGAGGAATGGCAGTCGGTTCACTTGGTGTCGCGGGGCGCGGCTCTGTTCAGGATCGCCGTCTTTGGAACTCAGATGCACTCGTCGATCTCGGATCGCCTTCCCGGTGTCAACGCCACCGTCAAGATGGCTCGTCTCATCGATCGCATGGACCGCGAGTTCAAGTCGTACCTCACCTACGACGAGCACCCGCTGTGTCCCACCGGCCCCACCGTCAACGTGGGGGTGATGGCCGAGGGGGGCGTGTTCTACGGCGTCTACCCGGGCAACGCCGAGTTCGCGTGCGACGTTCGGACCCTGCCGGGAATGAACGAGGAGATGATGAGGGCCGACATCGGCCGGTTCCTAGCCGACGCCATGGCCGACGACCCGGACCTGCGGGCCGAGCTTCGATGGCATCTGATGGTTCCTGCCGTGGAGATCGATGCCGACCATCCGGTGGTGGCCGCGCTGGTCGAAGCGGCCATTGACGTGTTGGGGACCGAGCCGGATCTCGATGCCTTCCCGGGCGCCACCGACGCGCCGTACTTCCAGCTCGGCGCCGGGATCCCGACCGTGGCCGCGTTCGGACCGGGGATGCTGCCCAGGGCCCACAGCCCCAACGAGTACATGGATGCCGACGGTGCGGCCCTGTCGGCCCGCATCTACGCCCTGGCCGCGCTGCACTACCTCGGCGGGGCCGAAGGCTCGGGAGAAGGCGAGACCTAGTGATCATCCCGACTTCGGAGCTGTGCGAGCGATACCGGCGCATCTGCGTGTCGGTGGTGTGCGACGCCCTTTATGAACTCGGCCTGCCCGAGCGGGTATTGCCCAGCGCGCTTCGGCCCTTGCTGCCCGACGTTCGCATGGCCGGAATCGCCTACACCCTGGAGGGCCGGGCCATCCGTCCCGGAGTGGGATGGGACCGCGGCCTGGACCGCATCAAGTCGTACCTGCAGATGTTCGACGAGCTGACGCCCGACTCGGTGCTGGTTTCGTCCAATCCGGACAGCGAAGTGGGCCACTTCGGCGAGTTGACCGGCAACTCGGCACAACAGCGCGGCTGCGTCGGTGTCGTGCTCGACGGCAACCTGCGCGATCTCGACGGCTTGCTGGACATCGGCCTTCAGGTCTTCTACCGGGACCTGTCGCCCCTAAACGCCATCGGGCGCTGGGAGATGTCAGCCTCCCAGGTGCCGGTCTCCATCGGAAGCGTGACCGTCGAGCCGGGCGACCTGATCGTCGGCGACCGGGACGGCGTTCTGGTCGTTGCTGGATCCGAAGCAGAGCGGGTGCTGGAGCAGTCCGAGTCGATCGTGGGATCCGAGGAGCTGGTGCGGGCCGACATGCGGGCCGGCGCCACTCCGTGGGAGGGCCTCGAACGCCATGGCCACATCTGAGGGAAGGGCTGCGCTCTCGGGGCCCGCCGGGGCCGGCCTAGCGGTACCCCAGATGGGGGTGGTGGAGCAGGTCCTGGTGGTGGAATGGCTCGTTGCAGACGGCTCGCGGGTAGCCGCGGGCGACCCGGTGGTGGTGATCGACACCGACAAGGCCGAGACCGAACTGGAGGCCCCCACGTCGGGCCGGCTCCACATCCTGGTAGCGGCCGGCGACGAAGAGGTAGCGGTGGGCACGGTCTTGGCCACCGTCGCTGAAGCGTGAGCGGGATCTTCTCGCTCGAGGGCCGGGTGGCGGTCGTCACCGGCGCGGCCGGCGGGCTGGGCGCGCCCATCGCCGAGGGGCTGGCCGACGCCGGCGCCTACGTGGTGTGTGCCGACTCGGCCGAGGAGCCCAACCGGGCGCTGGTCCAGCACCTAGGTCCGGCGCGGTCCGAGGCGGTCACCGTCAACGTGCGCGACGAGGCGTCACTGCAGGACCTCGCGGCCCGGGCGGCGGCTTCGACGGGGAGCATCGACGTGCTGGTGACCTGCGCCGGGATCGGCGGCCGCGGACCGGCCGCGGACTACGACGACGCGACCTGGGCCGACGTGATCGACGTGAACCTCACCGGAGCGTTCCGCACGTGCCGTGCCGTGGGGAGCCGCATGATCGCCCAGCCCCACGGCGGGTCCATTGTCAACATTGCCTCCGTCGTGGGTGCGGTGGGGCTGGCGGGCAGCGTCGGATACCAGGCGTCCAAGGGCGGGGTGATCCAGCTGACCCGCACGCTGGCCGTGGAGTGGGCGTCGCACAACGTGAGGGTCAACGCCATCTCGCCCGGACATGTGGCCACGCCTCTGGTTCTCCGCCAGTGGGAGATCGAGCCGGAGCTCAAGGACCACTTCGAGAGCCGCACCCCGCTGGGCCGGCTGGCCGAGCCGGCCGACATGGTGGGTGCCGCGGTGTTCCTGGCCTCGCCCGCGTCAGCGATGGTCACCGGGCAGATCCTCGCCGTCGACGGCGGCTATACGGCGCAATAGGGGGCTGCTGACGGCGATGACCACTGCATCTGAGGCTCGTGTCTGCGGAACGGGCGCTGGCAGGCATGGCAGATCGCGATGATCACCGAGTCCGAGGCTCTGTCCCTGCATGCCGACATGGTCATGATCCGGGTCTTCGAGAGCCGAGTCGAGGAGCTGTTCGCCGCGGGCAGGCTGCCCGGCTTCGTTCACACCTACATCGGCGAAGAGGCCATCGCCGTTGGGGTGTGCTCGCGGCTGCGGCCCGACGACTACATCACGTCCACCCACCGCGGCCACGGCCACGCGCTGGCCAAGGGAATGGACCCGGCCGAGCTGATGGCCGAGCTCTACGGGCGGGCCGAGGGCGCCTGCCGAGGTCGGGGAGGCTCGATGCATGTGGCCGACTTCTCGCTGGGCATGCTCGGCGCCAACGGCATCGTCGGCGGTGGTTTCGGGATCGCGGCCGGGGCCGCGCTGTCGGCCCGCCACCGCGGCACGGATCAGGTGGCGGTCTGCTTCTTCGGCGACGGCGGGATCAACAAAGGCACGTTCCACGAGGCCCTCAACTTCGCGTCGGTGCACCGGCTGGGCGTCGTGTACGTATGCGAGAACAACCAGTACGCCCAATTCACCTCCCGAAGCCGCACCACTTCGGTCGACGACCTGGCCGTCAGGGCCGTCGCCTACGGCATGGAGGGGGCGACGGTGGACGGCAACGACGTGGCCGCGGTGGTGGCCGCCGCCGCCCGAGCCGTCGAGCGGGCCCGGTCCGGTGCGGGGCCGACCCTGCTGAACATGGAGACGTACCGCCTCGGGGGCCACTACGTGGGCGACGCCGAGGTGTACCGCGACGCATCCGAGGTGGACGAGCACCGCCGCCGCGACCCCATCCGGCGCTGGGAAGCGGCCCTGGCCGAACGGGGCTGGCTCGACGACGACGAGAGGGCCGGTGTGTGGGAGGGCGCCACGGAGGTGATCATCGACGCGGAGCAGCGGGCCGAGGCCGCCGACCCTCCCGACCCCGCCACCGCCCTCGAGGACGTCTTCACGCCCCAGCGGCCCGCGCCGCCCGACGGCGGCGAGGACCGTGACGAGGCGTGCGGCGGAGGCCTCGTCGCCGTGACGCCGGATCGGCCCGCAGGGAGCCGTGCCGGAGGAGGCTCGCAAGCGGATGGGGGACCGGCCGGGATCGCCGATGCCGCCGAGACGCGGCGCATGACCTTCGGCCAGGCCACCGTCGATGCCATGGCCTCGGCGATGCGGTCCGACGACGGTGTGCTGGTGCTGGGTGAGGACATTTCCTGGGGCGGGAATTTCGGCCAGTTCCGGGGCCTGGTCGACGAGTTCGGTCCCCGGCGTGTCATCGACATGCCGATCTCGGAGGCGATCATCGTGGCCGTCGCGGTGGGTGCGGCCACCGCCGGGCTTCGTCCGGTGGCGTCGATGAGCTTCGTGGAGTTCACCCTCGGGGCCATGGACGAGATCGTCAACCAGGCCTCGAAGTTCCGCTACATGTTCGGCGGCCAGGTGTCGGTGCCGCTGGTGCTGCGGGCTTCCGACGGCGTGCTTCGCTCGTCGGCTTCCCAGCACTCCTCCAGCCTGGAGGGGCTGTTCACCCACCTGCCCGGCTTGAAGGTGGTGGCCCCCTCGAACCCGGCCGACGCCAAGGGCCTGCTCCGCACCGCCATAGACGACCCTGACCCGGTCATCTACCTGGAGCACAAGAGGATCACCGCCCAGCGGGGCCCGGTCCCCACCGGCGATCATCGGGTGCCCTTGGGCTCAGCGGCGGTGGCTCGCCCCGGCGCGGATGTGACCGTGGTGGCCTACTCGGCCATGGCCCTGAACGCACTGGCTGCGGCGGAGCGGCTGGCCTCCGACGGCATCGACGTCGAGGTGATCGACCTGCGGTCGCTGGTGCCGCTCGACTTCGAGACCGTTGTGGAGTCGGTGGCCCGCACCCGCCGGGCGGTGGTCGCCCACGAGGCCTGGCGCTTCGGAGGCTTCGGCGCCGAGTTGGCCGCCCAGTTGCATTCCGAGCTCTTCGGTGAGCTGGAAGCGCCGGTGGCCCGCATCGGCGCGGCCTCAGCACCGATCCCGTTCAGCCCACCGTTGGAGGCCGCGGTGGTACCCGGCGCCGATGCCATAGAGGCGGCAGTGCGGGCCGTGCTGGGCTAAGAGCGAGCGCGGTTCGACCTCCGCGCCGGGATCTCGGGTCGATTCCTGTGTCTACACAACCTAGAACCAACCCGAGATTCTGATTCGGCCGGTGGATGCAGGCTAAGGGGCCGCCTCGCGGCTGCCGGCACCGTCGACGACGTCACCGGGGGACGGGTCCCACTGGGTGCTTAGGTCGCCGAAGCCCCGGTGGAAGGCGAGCACGGTGTCGTCGCAGCGCGATCCAGGTCCGCAGTGCAGGATGCCCGCGGGGCGGAAGAAGTAGGTGCCCGGCCCCGCGGTGAGCACCTCGTCCTTGTCGGTGGCCTGTTCGCGCAGGGCGATCTCGCCGCTGATTACGAAGAACTCCTCGTGGTGGGGATGGCGGTGCCATTCCCCGTCGCCGTGATCCCATTCGCGGGCGCCGCCGAGCCAGACGTCGCCGACCGGTCCCCGCCCCAGGTGCTTCATGTGCCGCCCCGGCATCTCGGGAACGGGCACCCATTCCCGCTCGGCAGCCCGACCGGGGGTGAGGTCGGCCGGCCGGCCCTGGAAGGTCGGGTCGTACGCGACCGGGGCGGAGGTCATCAACAGGGCGGCGCCGTCGGCCGTGATCCGCAGCCGGGGGATGGTCCTCCCCTCGGGGATGTGGATGTAGTCCCCGGCCTCGAGGGCATGCGGCCCGGCCTCGAGCGCGCCCTGGATCACGAACAGTTCAACCTCGGCGCTGAACGCGCCCCGAGTCTCCGGACCCCACCCCTCCCGCAGTCGCACTAGCCGGGTGCTCGATCCTCTCAGGTCGGTCGACAGGATGCGTGCCTCCAGAGAGCCGTCGATCCCCGGCAGAGTCATGGGCCGGACCGGCAGCGAGGCGTCGTCGATCCCGGCCAGGTGCGTGACCGTCCTGTCGACCAGTGCCGGGTCCATGCCGCCTGCCATCGCCGTCAGCCCGGGTCCCGGGCGGGTTCGGGGGCGGCAGGCACCGGTTTGCCGCTCTCAGGCGTCGAGCACCTGGTAGCTGGCTTCGGCCAGATCGACCACCGGCGGCAGGGTGGACCAGGGGAAGTTGATCCACAGGTCGGTGCGTCGCCACACGTAGTCGCACTTGACCAGCGAATGAGACTTCTCGTACAGCACCGCCGAGCGGACCTCGGCTACCTCGTCCAGGCAGTAGTCGCGAACCAGCTTGAGGGTGTGGCCGGTGTCGGCCACGTCGTCGGCGATCAGGATCTTGGACCGGCGGTGGTCGACCAGGTCGAGTTGCGGGGGGAGCACCACCGGGACCTCGAGGCGCTCGCCGACTCCGGTGTAATACTCGCAGTTCATCACGTAGACGTTCTTCACCGATAGCGCGTACCCCAATGACCCGGCGCAGAACAGCCCGCCCCGGGCGATGGCGAGGATCATGTCGGGCCGGTACCCGTCATCGGCGACCATCTGCGCCAACTCCCGGACGCCGCGCCCGTAGCGGGCCCAGTCCATCTCCTCCCGTGCCGTACTGTCGCCCATTCTCAGCCGTCCTCTCTGGTCGTGGCGTGTTCGCTAGTTCCTACTAGCTCGCACTGCCGCCCGGTGGGATGTCCGTGGGCTCAGCCCGGTCGCCCAGACTGCATGGCTTCGGCGATGCGGCGGTGGTCTTGCAGCATCTGATCCGTTCTCGCCGACTTGAGCTGGCCGTCCTCCACCACGAGCCGGCCGGCGACGATCGTGTGGTGCGCGGAGACCGGGCCGCAACGCAGCCACGCCTCGATCGGATCGGACCAGGCTCCCGCGAACGCGAAGCCGTCGAGCCGCCACACCGCGATGTCGCCACAGGCACCCACTGTCAGCTCGCCGATCTCTCCAGTCCGTCCCAGGCAGCCGGCTCCGCCGCGGGTCGCCATCTCCAGCGTCTCACGAGCGGTGAACAAGCCGCCCCGGCCAGCCTGGCCGTCTCGCAGGCGGGCCATGAGCATGGCGTTGCGGGCCTCGCTCCACATCGACCCGGAGTCGGCCGACGCGGAGCCGTCGACGCCGAGGCCCACCGGCACCCCCGCAGCCCGCAGTTCTCGCACCGGCGCCATCCCCGCGCCCAGGATCATGTTGGAACTCGGGCAGTGGGCCACACCAGTGCCCCAGCGGCCCAGCCGGGAGATCTCGGCGGGGTTGGGCTGCACACAGTGGGCGATCCAGGACCGGTTGGTGCCCCAGCCGCAGTGCTCGAAGTAGTCCACCGGGCGCATGCCGAACGTCTCCAGGCAGAAGCCGTCCTCACCGATGTCCTCGGCCAGGTGGGTGTGCAAGCGCACGTCCAGGCGCTCGGCCAGCTCGGCCGTGGCCGTCATCAGCTCGGTCGATACCGAGAACGGCGAGCACGGCGCCAGCCCGATGCGCACCATCGCACCAGGCGAAGGGTCGTGGTGGGCGGCCACCAGGCGCTCTGAGTCGGCCAGGATCACGTCGTCGGTCTGCACCGTCGAATCGGGGGGCAGGCCGCCGTCCTTGGTGCTGAGCGACATCGAGCCCCGGGTCGGGTGGAAGCGAACCCCGAGGTCGACCGCGGCCTCGATCTCGGCCGAGATCAGGTCGCCGCCGCTGGCCGGGTGGACGTAAAGGTGGTCGGTGCTGGTCGTGCATCCGCTCAGGGCCAGCTCGGCCAGACCCACCCAGGCCGACACGTGGGCGGCCTCCTCGTCGAGCCGGGCCCACAGCGGGTAGAGCGTCTGCAGCCAGTCGAACAGGGTGCCGTCGAGGGCAGGGCGAAAGGCTCGGGTCAGGTTCTGGTAGAGGTGGTGGTGGGTGTTGATGAGCCCCGGTGTCACCAGGCAGTCGGTGGCGTCGACGGTGCGAGCCGCGCCGGAAGGCTCGGTACCGGCTGGCCCCATTCCCGACACCAGCCCGCCGGTGACGGCCACCCACCCACCGGCGATCTCAGTGCCCTGAGCGTCCACGGCTGCCACGAGCCGAGCGTTGCGCACTAGAAGATCGGTCATCGGGTCAGCCTTCGATGGTGTCTCACCACGCCGACGAGCACGTCGACGATGGATGAGTCTGGCGTGCGTCCGTTCAGATTTCCCAGTCGGCGAAGGCGTCGATCATCATCTTCGCGTCCGGCCCCAGCGGGTACAGGATCGGGGTGGTGCAACCGTTGTCGATGTAGTGGCGGACCTTGGCCCGGCACTCGTCCGCGGTGCCGGCCGCGCACAGCATCTGCACCACCTCGTCGGGCACCAGCTTGGAAGCCGCCTCCACCTGCTTGAGCGTGGCCGGCCAGGTCAGCACGGCCCGAACGTCGTCGAGCAGCGAGTCGGGCACGCCTGAGGCCTTCATGATGTGGGGCTGCTGGCCCAGGTACTGGGTGATCAGCATGCGGGCGCTGTCGAGTGCCTCGGTCCGCTCGGCCTCGGAGTCACCCGAAGCCATCGAGCACACGATCAGCTGGGGCCGGTCCAGGTCGTCGACGGTGCGCCCGACCCGGGCCGCTCCCTCGGCCAGGTGCTCCATAGCCCGCGCGTTGTAGCTGGCCGACACCAGATAGTTGAACACCACGCCGTCGCCGATCTCACCGGTGAGAGCCATCATCTTGGCGCCGGTGGCCCCGATGTAGATGGGGACGTCCTTGGGGCGGCGCTCCTGCTGGACGTAGTCCAGTTCCACCCCGTCGAACTGCACGAACTCGCCGTCGAAGGTGACGGTCTGGTCGTTGAGAAGACCGCGGCAGGCCTCGACGATCTCGCGCATCGCCTTCAGGGGCCGCACCCGGCTCACT
Organism: Candidatus Aldehydirespirator sp.; assembly: GCA_965220645.1. Taxonomy (GTDB): domain Bacteria; phylum Actinomycetota; class Acidimicrobiia; order Acidimicrobiales; family Aldehydirespiratoraceae; genus Aldehydirespirator. The sequence continues at coordinate 1,732,848 of OZ244836.1, forward strand.
CCCACCTTGGAAGCGAGCGGCTCCCACCAGGCGCCGATGCCGAGGATGATCCGGCCCGGGGCCAGGTCGTCGAGGGTGGAGAAGGTGGACGCCAACCGAGCCGGGTTGCGGGTCCAGCAGTCCACCACGCCGCTGCCCACCTTGATCGTGTCGGTGACCGCGGCGAAAGCGGCCATGGGGACCACTGCGTCGCGCACCAGCCGGGAGTCGGCCTGCCAGACGGCGTCGAAGCCCTTGGCCTCGGCGTAGCGGGCCAGCTCCATCGATTCGGCGAGGGTGTGGGCGTCCTGGATGTAGAGGGCTACTGGCTGGGTCACGGGCGTCTCCTCCTGCAGCGTGCCGGCGGCAGTATCCGCCTTAGGGCATTTCTTCGAGCTTGGCGAACAGTCTGGCGGCGGCCTCGGCGGACTTGGCTCTGATCTCCCGCGCGTCCACCCTCGTGGGCCGGCCGTCGCGCAGCACGGCCTCGCCGTCCACGGTCACGTCCAGGGCCCGGACCCCGGTGGTGAAGGCCAGTGACCACGGGTCCATGCGGTCGTAGGACCAGACCACCCTGTCCTCGAGGGCCTCCGGGAACAGCCGCCAGCCGGTCTCGAGCCAGCTCCATGCCGTCTCGGGTGTGGCGGTCACGTCGTCGGAGCGTTGGCATATGTAGGCCACCCGGAACTCGTCGAGCATGGCTGCGCCGATTCCATCTGTGCCCAGCGCCACCGGGTTGGTTCGGGTCGCGGGGCGGGCGTAGCCGACCGCGTTGTTCATGTTCGAGCGGGGGTTGTGCACGATCGTGCCCGGAAGGTCGCGGTCGAGGTGCACGGCGTGGACCACGAGCCAGTCGTCGCGGGCCAGCGGCTCCAGGCGGGCCCCGGCCGCGAGATCGGCCGTGCCCTCGGATACGTGGATGTGGACCCCGGTGCCGTGGTCCGCGGCCAGACCCGCGGCGGCCTCCAGCGTCTCGTCAGAGCAGGTGAATGCCGCGTGGACGCCGACATGGCCCCGTCCGCCGGCTCGCAGGAAGCGGTCGTTCTCCTCCAGGCCGGCTCTGGCACCCGCCGATCCGTGCCGGTCCGTCACCCCGTAGGCACAGTCCACCCTCACGCCCACCTCGGCGCAGGCTCGGGCGATCACGTCCAGGGACCCTTCGATGGCGTTGGGGGATTCGTGGTGGTCGATGAGGGCGGTGGTGCCCGACTCCAGGGCCTCCAGTGCGCCGAGCTTGGCCGACCACTCGATGATGTCGAGGTCGAGGGCCCGGTCAAGGCGCCACCAGATCAGCTCCAGGATCTCCAAGAACCTCGTAGGGGTGCGGGGCGGCGCGGGCATGCCCCGGGCCAGCGCCGAGTACAGGTGGTGATGGGCACACACCATGCCCGGGGTGGTCCGGGCCGGGTCGCCCGAGTCGGCCGGGTCCGAGGGTGTCTGGCCCGCGCCAAGGCCTGCGCCGGCGGCAGGCGGGCTCACGATTGGGGCACTACAGGCTGATGAACGTTGATGGGCAGGCGATTGCGCCACTGCCCGTCCACCTGGCGCATGGCCTCGGCCACCGCTCCGGCGGTGGGTACCAGGCCGATCTCGCCGACACCCTTGATGCCGTAGGGTGAGTCGGGCTGGGGAGCCTCGACCAGGATCACGTCCACCGGCGGCATGTCCTTGGGACGGATTATGTCGAGGCCCCTCAACGTGTCGAAGCGGGGCCGGCCCTCTTCGTCGCAGGGAAAGTCCTCGGTCAGCGCGTACCCGAGGCCCATGTGGACGCTGCCCTCGATCTGGCCCTCGCACAGCAGCGGGTTGACGGCCCTTCCCACGTCGTGGGCGGCCACCACCTTCTCCACCTTGCCGGTCTGCGGGTCGGCGATCACCATCTGGGCCGCATAGCCGAAGGTGGAGTGGATCACCGGGTTCTCCAGGCCGTCGCTGAGCTTGTTGGTCCAGTCCACGCGGTACTCGCCCTCGTAGTCGGTGCCGGTGAGACACCCTCCAGCCAATGCAGCCCGGCACGCGTCGGCGACCGATCCGGCTCCCATCAGCGTCCCCCGCGAGCCGGTGGTCTGGCCGGCGCCCAACTCCCGGCTGGTGTCGACGTAGACCCTTACCTGGTCGGGGCGCACCCCCAGTTCTTCCACCGCCACCTGCAGGGCCACCGTGTGCACGCCTTGGCCCATCTCCGTCCAGCAGTGACGCACCTCGACGACGGTGTCGGGCCCTGCCGGGGTTCCGGCCGGGTGCGCAGCATCGGCCACGAAGTGAACCACGGCCTTGCTGATTTCCTTGAACCCGTTGCCCAGACCTGAGTTCTTGAGGCCCAGCCCGAGCCCGACGGCCTTTCCGGCCGCGATCGCCTCGTCGTAGGCCGGCTTGATGGCCTCCAGGCACTCCATCGCACCGAGGCTGCCGCCGTCCATGATCTGGCCGGGACCCCAGACGGCGCCGGGGTACACCGCGTTGCGGCGTCGGATCTCCCAGCCGCTGATCCCCACCGCCTCGGCCAGGCGGTCCAGCGCACCCTCCATGGCGAACTGGGCCTGGTTGGCTCCAAACCCCCGGAAGGCCCCGCACACGCTGTTGTTGGTGCGGGCCGCCACCGCTTCGACATCCACGACCGGCACCACGTAGGGGCCGCAGGCGTGGCCGGCCGCTCGCTCAAGCACCTTCATCCCCACCGAGGCGTAGGGACCGGAGTCACCCAGCATCCGGGTCCGCAGGGCGGTGAGCCGCCCCTCGGCGTCGCAGGCCGCGGCCAACTCGATACGCACCGGGTGCCGCTTGGGATGCACCAGCAGCGACTCCTCGCGCGAGAACGTCGTCTTGACGGGACGGTCCAGCAGCCAGGCCGCCAGCGCAGTCTGGGTTTGATTCGAGCAGTCCTCCTTGCCCCCGAAGGCGCCGCCGTTGGAGACCAGTTCCGCCCAGACGCGGCTGTTGTCGATCCCGAGCACGGCCGCCACCTGGTCGCGGTCGTCCCACACGCCCTGTCCGCCGGAGTACACGTCCAGGCCGCGCTCGCCGTCGGTGACCTTGGGCACGGCCAGGGTCGACTCGGGCTCCAGGAAGGCCTGCTCCACTCGCTGGGTCTGGAACGTCTCCCGCACGATGTGGGCCGATCCCGCCAGGGCATCGGACACATCGCCGCCCCGGGTGTAGGTCGACACCGACAGGACGTTGCCGTCCAGTCCCCACACCGCGTCCTCGGCACCGTCGGCTACGGCCGCGGCCGGGTCGGTGATCGGGGCCAGCGGCTCGTAGCCCACCTCGACCAGCTCCGCGGCTCGGCGAGCCGCCTCCCTGCTGTCGGCCACCACCAAGGCCATGATGTCGCCCAAATACGACGTGCGGCCTCCTACCGGGATGAACACCGGCCAGTCCTTGTGGATCAGCCCGATGCGCAGGTCGCCCGGCACGTCGGCCCCGGTGAACACGGCCACCACTCCGGGCTCGGCCTCGGCCCGGCTGGTGTCGATCGAGATCACGTCGGCCCGGGCATGCTCGGCCAGGTGCACCGCACCGTGAAGCATTCCCGGGGCCGTCATGTCGTCGATGTAGAGCTTGTCGCCCATTGTGAGTTCGGTCGACTCGTAGCGGGCGGCTCGGGATCCAACGCCCCGGGCGATCTCAACTGCGGTGCCGTCGGATCCGGTCAGCCCGTCGGCACCAGTAGCCAGCATCTCCACTGCGTCGAGGATCTTGAGGTACCCGGTGCAGCGGCACAGGTGCGCTCCCAGATGGCGGGAGGCCTGCTCGCGGGTGAGGTTGGCGCCGTTGCGGTCGATCAGGGCCTTGACCCGCATCACGATGCCCGGCGTGCAGAAGCCGCATTGCACCGCCCCCGCGGCGCCGAAAGCGGCCGCGTAGCGGTGGCGCTCCTCGGCGCTCAGTCCCTCGGGGGTGACTATCTCCGCACCCTGGGCCTTCGCCAGGGGGATCTGGCACGCCACCCGGGCCTTGCCGTTGAGGAGAACCGTGCAGCAGCCGCACTGGCCCGATGGGGAGCAGCCGTCCTTGGCCGCAATCAGCCTCAGCTCTTCCCGCAGGGCGGCGAGCAGGTGGGGATGGTCACCGACGCGCACCGTTGCGCCGTTGCACACGAACTCCGTCACCGTCGGCGCGGCAGATGCGATCCGTTCCTGGAGATCAGTCATGGCTGCGTACGTCTCCCCATGCTTGCACAATACACAAGTTCACCCCCCAGTCTCACACAAAGTTTGTTCCTAGAGGTCTAGCTGCCGGCCTCGTCCGGTCGGCCGTGGAAAATCCGGGTCAGGCGTCCACCGTGACTGTGACGGTGTGCCATCCCTCGGCGCCGTTGGGGGCCGGATCGACTGGCTCCCCGCTCTGGGTGATGCCGTCACCGTCGGTGGCCCGCACCTGGATCCGGTGCCGGCCCTCGCTGGGAGTCCACTCGCGGTGCCACTGCACCCAACTCTCGTCGCCCAGGGCCTCGCCCAGCTCGCAGGGCAGCCATCCCTCGTTGTCGATGTTGACCTCGACCCGCTCGATGCCTCGGGTCGGTGCCCAGGCGATGCCGGCGACCGGCGTGGTTTGACCGGCGACCAGCCCGCGGCCGGCGTCGGGCACGTCGATGCGGCTCTGGGTCTTCATCGGTCCTTCCTTGGACCAGCCCCGGGGCACCCAGTAGCCGTCGAAACCGTCCCAGGTGGTGAGCTCGATCTCGTCGATCCACTTCACCGCCGAGACGTAGCCGTAGAGGCCGGCCACCACCAGCCGGGCCGGGAACCCGTGGTTTGTCGGCAGGAACTCTCCGTTCATGCCGATGGCCAGGACGGCGTTGCGCCCGTCGTACACCAGTGGAGTCGGGAAGCCGGCCGTCCAGTCGTCCACCGAGCGCCCCACCACCTGGTCGGCGCCGGCCTGAACCCCGGCTCGGTCCAGCAGCACCGACAGCGGGACCCCTGTCCAGATCGCGTTGCCCACCAGGTTGCCGCCCACCCGGTTCGACACGCACGACAGGGTGATCACGTAGTCGGAGAGGTCCATGGCCTGGATCTCTTCGAAGGAGATTTCATAGGGGTTGTCGACCATTCCGGTGAAGCGCAGCCGCCAACTGGACGGGTCGACCTGCGGCACCTGGCCGAACGCGGTGTCGATCCGGTAGAAGCTGTCGTTGGGTGTCACGTACGACGCGATGCCGGCCACGTCGTCGTCGAGCGTGTCGAGCGCGGCCACCTGCTCCTGCACCGAGGGTCCGGCTGACGCCGGTGCGGTCGTAGTGGTAGTGGACTCCGGCGCCGCGGTCACCTCAGTGGTGGACGGCGACGGGGCCGTCGTGGTCGCGGCTGACCGCAGCGTGTTCGTCTTCAGGAACTGCTCAGCGGCCGACTGGCCCCGCAGCGCCCGGCCCAAGCCGACCATGCCCAGCGCGGCCGCACCGGCACCGACTGCGTAGGCGAAGAAGGCTCGCCGTGTCGTCTCCCCGCCACGAGGCACTTCGACCTCGCCGGCAGGGTCCGGCTCACTCGGACCCGTCGGCAGAGCGGTTGGAGCGGTGACCATCCGACCGGCCAGGCGGTTGGTAAGCAGCAGCGTGGTTCCCGCGGCCAGAGCGGCGGCCGCCAGCCCCACCAGCCATGATCCGGCCGCTGGGCTCAGCGGGTTGCGAGCCGCGGCCCAGCCGCCCAGCAGACCGAACAGCGTGAATCCAGCCAGCGTTACCCGCGGGCGCCCGCTCACCGCGTAACGCCCCAGCAGACCGCCGAGAGCCAGCGACCCGACGATGATCCCTACGGTGAGCAGCGTCTTCTGGCTGGCTCCGAAGTTGGCGATGCTGAACCTCACCACGTCGCCGGGGGTGTAGTCGCTCAGCAGCTCGCTCACCGCCACCACCAGCGATGGGATCGACTCGGATGCTCCTTCAATGAACTCGCCGAACCCCAGACCGACGGCTGCGCCCGCCGTTCCGGCCAGTGCGCCCATCAAGGAGGGCGCGGAGCCCGGCATGGGGTTCGGTTGCTCGGCAGTGGATTCTTCGTCTGTCACCGCAATTCCCTTGGCCGCTTCGGATCGGCTATTTCGCCCGCAGAGATCGTACGCCCTTGGTGCCAGAGGCGGAGCGAATCCGTTGGATTCCCCCGCAAAGCTCGAAGCCTCGAGCGGAGCCGTGGCCCGAGCGGCCCGTGAGCGCAGCGAACAAGAGCGGAAGAATGGCGCGCGATGGGCCATAGTTGAGAGGATGGAGAGCCGCCTTCAGTGCCCATGAAGCGCCAATGACAGCCGGCGTCGGCGAACTGCGCCTGTGGGGCTACGAGGATCGCGTGGCCGGTGCCGCCGAAGCCGGAGCGCGGATCGGGCGGGTTGTGCAGGTGGATCGGGGCGAGTGCGATGTCGTGACGGCAGAGGGCATGGTGCGGGCCGGCTCGGACTCCGTGCGGGCCCAGTCCGAGACCGCGCCGGTCACCGGCGACTGGGTGCAGGTGGCGAGCGGGCAAGGGTTGGTGCTCATAAGCCGGGTGCTGCCCCGGTTCACGGCGCTGACCCGCCGGGATCCGGCCGAACGCGACACCGAGCAGGTGCTGGCGGCCAATTTCGACATCGTGGGCATCGTCGCGGGTCTTGATCGGCCCCTGCCGCCGGGACGCTTCGAGCGCATGCTGGTAATGGCTCGCGACAGCGAGGCCTCGATAGTGATACTGCTCACCAAGGCCGATCGGGCCCCTCGAGCCGCCTCTGCGGCTGAGACGGTTCGGGCCGTGGCCGGGGACGTCGATGTCCTGGCCGTGAGCGCTCGCAGCGGCCTGGGTCTGGACGATCTGCGGTCCAGGCTCGGACCCGGCCGAACCCTGGTTCTCGTGGGTGCCAGCGGGTCGGGGAAGTCGACCCTGGTCAACGCGCTGGTCGGCGCCGAGGTGGCCGCAACCGCGGCGGTCCGGGAGTCTGATCGGCGGGGCCGGCACACCACCGTGGCGCGCCGGCTCGTACTCCTGCCCGCTGACGGCGGAATGCTGCTCGACACTCCGGGCGTGCGGGCCCTCGGCCTGATCGACGCGCAGGATGCGCTGAGTCGCGTGTTCAGCGACATCGAGGAGCACGGCCAGAGTTGCCGGTTCTCGGACTGTGCCCACGGAGGAGAGCCCGACTGTGCGGTGACGGCGGCAGTGGCGCGCGGCGAGATGGATCCCCGCCGGGTAGAGCGCTTCCTCGCTCTACGGGCCGAAGTCGAACAGCAGAGGATCCGCGAGGAGCGGCGGGCTCGCGCCGCGAAGCGGGGTCGGCGCTGAGCCCCTCGGGACCCGGCCGCGCTCCATCGGCTCCGGAGCCGGCGTCACGCTCAGGTTTCCCGCTCTTGTTCGCTACGCTCACGGGCCGCTCGGGCCACGGCCTCGCCAAGCGTTCCCGCGAATGTCCGTCAGGTGGGGCCAATCCGCTCAGCCTCTAGGCGGCGGCGGTCTACCTTCCCGGTCGCGTTGCGGGGCAGCTCATCGACCAGCTCCAAGGCCTCGGGGAGCTTGTAACGGGCCAGCGCGCCGGCACCGAAAGCCCTCAAGTCCTCGAGCGTGGGAGGGGTGGCGCGATCTTGGGGCACCACCACCGCCAGGCCGATCTCGCCCATCACCGGATCGGGGCGCGCAACCACCGCCACCTCCTGCACGGCGAGGTGCCCAGCCAGCACGCCCTCGACCTCGGCGGGGTGGACGTTGTATCCGCCCCGGATGAACATGTCGCTCAAGCGTCCCGCCAGCCGGTACAGGCCATTCGCGTCCACGGTGGCCAGGTCCCCGGTGCGCAGCCAACCTTCCTGTAGAGCCTCAGCGCTGGACTCGGGGTCGCGCCAGTAGCCCGACATCACGGCGGGCGACTTCAACCAGAGCTCTCCCGTCTCGCCCGGGCCGAGCGCGTCGGAGGCCGTGTCCCGGATCTCGGCTTGTACGCCGGGTCGAGGCCGGCCCACCGAATGGCGGGCCTCGTCGTCGGCGTCGAGCGCGGTGGCAAGGCCCACACCGCCCGACTCCGTGGACGAGTACCGGATCGAATAGGGCGCACCGAAGCGCTCACGGGCGGATCGCACCAGTTCGGGGGCCGACGGGCCTCCGCCGGCCACCACCGCCCGCACGGCCGAGAAGTCCAGCACGGCCGATGACGGGTGCCGGACCATCAGGGCTATCTGCGGGGCCACACCGATCACTGCGGCCATCCGGTAGCGGGCAGTGAGTTCCAGGGCTGCTCCCGCCGACCAGCGCTCGAGCAGATGCGTGGTCCGGCCGCAAGCCAGCATCCACGGCAGCTTCGTCATGAAGGCGACGTGAGCGAACTGGGTGGACGATATGCCGTGCCCGGCACCCCAATCGCCGCCCGCATCGATGCGGGCCACTGCTCGCAACTGGCGGTTGGCGAACCAGACCGCTTTCGGCGCGCCGGTCGAGCCGGAGGTGAAGCAGATGCACACGGGCCGCTCGTCGTCAGGACCGGCGGTGAGTCCGGCAAGCCTGCGATCCGACAGGCGCGAGCCGGAGCGCAACGACCCGCCCGCCCTACCCGGATCGCCGCCACCCTCCAGCCGCTCCACGCGGGGGGCGGCGCCCGAGCCGGCGAGGTGGGCCAGCCGAGGGTCCACCACGACCAGGTCGGCTTGCAGTCGGTCGAGGCAGCCGGCTGCCTCGGCGGGACTGAGCAGCGGGTTGACCCCGGCCGTGACGGCGCCGATGCGGGCCGCACCGAGATAGACGGCCGCATAGTCGACATCGGAGGTCAGCACCAGGCCCACTACCGAGCCCTCGCCGAGCCCGCGCTCGTGCAGTCCGGCCGCTACCTGTTGAGCGGCCTGCTCGAGCTGCTCGAAGCTCAGGGCCCCGCCCGCCGGTGTGACGAAGGCGGCGCGATCGCCGAATTCGCTAGCGGCCCGCTGAATGGCTTCCGTCAGCACTCAGTTCGCTACCCGACGTTGACGCGGATGGTGTGCCAGCCCTCGGCACCATTGGGTCGGGGTCTCACGTTCCTGGAGCTTTGGGTGTAGCCGCTGCCGTCGGTGGCCCGCACCTGGATCTGGTGCCAGCCTCCGCCCGCCGGCGTCCACTCCCGGTGCCATTGCACCCAGCTCTCGTTGCCCGCAACCTCGCCCAGCCGGCACGGCGTCCAGTCCTCGTTGCCGATCTTCACCTCGACCCGCTCGATGCCCCGGGTAGGTGCCCAGGCGATGCCCGCCACCGCGGTGGGCTGGCCGCTGCTGATCCTTGCCCCGTCCTTGGGAAGGTCGATGCGGCTCTGCGTCTTCATCGGCCCCTGCTTGGACCAGCCCCGTGGTACCCAGTACCCGTCGAATCCGTCCCAGGTAGTGAGGTGGATCTCCTCGAGCCACTTCACCGCGGACACGTAGCCGTACAGTCCCGCCACCACGATGCGGGCCGGGAATCCATGCCGCGTCGGCAGGGGTTCGTTGTTCATCCCGATGGCGAGGATGGCGTTGCGCCCGTCGTAGGCCAGGGTGGTCGGGAACCCCGCGGTGAAGTCGTCCACGGAACGACCCACGATCTGCTGAGCGCCGCGCTGGACACCGGCCCGCTGCAGCAGCACGTTCAGCGGGACGCCGGTCCACACCGCGTTCCCGACGAGCCTGCCCCCCACTTGATTGGAGACGCAAGAGAGGGTGATCACGTAGTCCGCGAGACGCATGGCCCGGATGTCGTGGTACGTGAGCTCGTAGGGGTTGTCGACCAAGCCGGTGATGCGCAGGCGCCACTGGTCCGGGTCGACCTGCGGAACTGTCAGGGCGGTGTCGATGCGGTAGAACTCGTTCTTGGGGGAGATCGGGGTTACGTAGGGCGAGATGCCCGCTACCTCGTCGTCGAGCGTGTCGAGGTGGGCCACCTGCGGGTGCGTCGACGATCCCCCCCGTGGCTGGGTGGTGGTGGGTGCGGGTTCTTCGGTGGTGGTGGGTGGGGGTTCTTCGGTGGTTGTGGGTGCGGGTTCTTCGGTGGTTGTGGGTGGGGGTTGCTCGGTGGTTGTGGGTGCGGGTTCTTCGGGTTGCTGGCTGGTTGTGGGTGCGGGTTCTTCGGGTTGCTGGCTGGTGGTGGGTGCGGGTTGCTCAGTGGTTGTGGGTGGGGGTTCTTCGGTGGTTGTGGGTGGGGGTTCTTCCGGGGGTTGGGTAGTTGATCCTGCTTGCTCGTCGGGAGCTTCGACGACGACTTCCTCGGGGATTTCTATGCCCTCGGGAATCTCGATGCCCTCAGGGATTTCTATGCCCTCGGGAATTTCGATGCCTTCTGGGATTTCGATGCCCTCTGGAACATCAATGGCGCCGTTCGCTCCGGCCGTCGTGGCGTCGCGTGTCGCGTCGGGAGCTGGGGCGGATGTCCGCGGCGGAAGCGCGTAGGTTTCTCGGGCCTTCTCGGCCGCGGAAGGTCCCCGCAGGCTCCGACCCAGTCCGACCAAGCTGAGGGCGGTCACCCCCGCGCCTGCGGCGAAGCCGAAGAACGACCGGCGCGTGCCGGCTGATTCCGGCTGCGCGCCTGCGCCGTCCTCGTCCGCCGCATCCACGGCTGAGCCGGCAGGGCCTCGGAGTCGGGGGGACGCACGGCTCACCAGCAAGAGGGTGATGGCCGCGCCCAGAGCGGCAGCTGCCAGCGCGACCAGCCACGAAGCCGCGGCGGGGCTCAGCGGGTTGCGGGCTGCGGCCCAGCCGCCGACCAGCCCGAAGAGAGCGAAGCCGGCGACGCTGATCAGGCGCCCGCCGCGAGCGGCTTGACGGCCCAGGAGACCGCAGATCGCCAGCGACATGATGGCTACCCCGACCGTGAGTACCGTCTTCTGGCTGGCACCGATGTTGGCGATGCTGAACGCCACCACATCGCCGGGCGTGTAGTCGGTCACCACCTCCCCCACCGCGATGACCAGCGAGGGGATGGTCTCGCTGATGCCCTCGATCAGTTCACCAAAGCCCAGTGCAACTGCACAACCCAGGACTCCAGCGACGAAGCCGGCTAGGCCGGTCGCGCGATGTCGCCGTGCGGGCGACTCTTCCCCTGGGGAAGTCTCGTCCATGGCCCTGTCCTATCGAAGGGGGAGGGGATAGTTCAATGTCCTATTAAAGAGTGAAATATAACTGTCCTACCAGGGAGTGAAGAGATCCAAAGCGGAGCGAATCTAGATCAATCTGCGCTGACCGTACGCGATGCGCGGCCGCATGGGGCCGAGCAGGCGGCATATGTACGCTCCGTGTGAATGGACTTACGGTCTGATCCGAGGCTCGCCAGTTTCGCAGACGAGGTGCGCACTTGGCTCGAGGAGCACCTCGCCGGCGAGTTCGGCCAATACCGGGGCCGGGGCCTCACCGGTCAGGATGACGTGCCGGTCGAAGTCCAGATCGCCTGGGAGCGGGAGCTCGCGTCGGGGGGATGGCTCGGGCTCGACTTTCCCGAGTCGATCGGCGGGCAGGGATGCACGCTGGCCGAGCAGGTCGTGTTCTTCAACACCTACACCGAGGCTCGCGCTCCCGGCCGGATGCCCAACGTGGGCCTGATGCTGCTCGGCCCCACCCTGATGGCGTTCGGATCTGCTGAGCAGCAGCAGCGATTCGTGCCCCCGATCTTGGAGGCACGGGAGCTGTGGTGCCAGGGCTACTCGGAGCCCGGCGCGGGCAGCGACCTCGCCGGCGTGGCCACTGCTGCGACCAGGCGCGACGGCCAGTGGATGATAAGCGGTCAGAAGGTCTGGACCTCGCTGGCCCAGCACGCCGACTGGATCTTCGTGCTGGCCCGCAGCAGGCCGGGTTCGCAGCGACACGCGGGGCTCAGCTATCTGCTCGTCCCCATGGACCAGCCCGGGATCGAGATCCGGCCCATCGTGCAGATCAACGGCGGGGTCGAGTTCAACGAGACGTTCTTCGACGATGCCGTAACCGACGCCGACCTTGTGGTGGGCGGCGAGGGCAACGGCTGGAAGGTGGCCATGGGCACCCTCGCCTTCGAGCGTGGCGCGAGCACGCTGGGCCAGCAGATCAGCTTCCGCCAGGAGTTCGACTCCCTGGTGTCGGAGGCCAGAGCATCCGGGCGCATCCACAGCGATGTGCTGCGCTCGGAGCTGGTGGAGAGCCACATCGAGCTCGAGATCCTGCGCTACAACCAGATGCGGATGCTGACCTCGCTAACTCACGACCAGCTCGCCGGGCCGGAGCAATCGATCGGCAAGCTCTACTGGGCGTCGTGGCACCAGCGCCTGGGAGAGCTGGCCATGAGAGTGCGGGGCGCGGCGTCGATGGTGGCCGATCCGGCCGAGGGTGCTCACGCCGGGGAGGCCGGATTGGAGTATCGCCTCGACCCCTGGCAGCGAACGTTCCTCTACTCGCGGGCCCACACGATCTACGGGGGAAGCAATGAGATACAGCGCAATATAATAGGAGAGCGGGTTCTGGGCCTGCCGCGGGAGCCACGGTAGGCGGCGGTTACGCCGCTACTCTGCTAGTCATTGAGCCGGGGACTGATCAGAAGGAGAACCGATGGGACGGATTGGCAACACCTGGCAACTGGCCAAGATCTCTTGGGCGGTGCTGAAGAAGGATCGGGAGTTGTTGTGGATCCCGGTGCTGTCCTTCCTGGCGTCGGCGGTTGTGATCGGGATCGTGATCGCGCTGACGTTCCTCACGCTGTCCACCGAGTCCTCCCACGGCCAGACCACGATGGAGTTCAACCCGGCGATGATCGTGGTCTATGTGGCGGCTGCGATGGTCCTGGGCGTCATCGCCGTGTTCTTCAACGGCGCTCTGGTCGCCGGTGCCCACGAGCGGCTCACCGGGGGCGACCCGACGGTGCGCAGCGCAATCGGCCGGGCATTCGCCCGCATCCCGGGTCTGGTCCCCTGGGCGATCATCACCACCACGGTGGGACTGATACTTCAGGCGCTCAGGGGACGGTCCGGCTGGCTGGGACGGATCGTCACCCACATGCTGGAGATGGCTTGGGAGGTGGTGACGTTCCTGACCGTGCCCGCCATCGTCATCGACAACCTCGGCGCCATTGCCGGTCTTAAGAAGTCGGCGTCGCTGCTACGCCGCACATGGGGCGAGAACATCGCGGCCCGCGTCGGATTCGGCCTCCTCGGATTCGTTCTGATCATTCCGGCGGCGCTCGTTGCCGGTCTCTTCATCGCTTCGGGCTGGCAACTGCTGATGGCAATCGGCATCATCGCCGCGGCGGCCTGGGTGGCGGTCGTGATGGTGGTGCTCGCCGCTCTCAGCGCCATCTTCCAGACCGCGCTGTACCTCTACGCCACCACGGGGGCTGCGCCCTCCGGCTTCGAGCAGGCCCCCCTGGCGCAGACCTTCGTCCACAAGTAGTTGTCGGCGGGCCCCGGAGCGTCTTAGGCCAGGCTGTCCACTAAACCCCAGTCCAGCGCAACGGGCGGGTCGAGTTCGGCGTTGGTGAGCATCCACTCCAGCGTGCGCTGACGCCCGATGCGGGCCGGGATGCTCACGGTCCCGCCCGCGCCTGGTATCAGGCCCATGGACAGCTCCGGAAGCCGGAAGCGGGCCCGGTCGGTGGCGGTGACCGTGGCGCAGAACGCAGCCAACTCGATGCCCGCACCCACGCAGGATCCGTCGATCAGTGCTGTCGTTCGATGGGCGATCGTCGCCAGCCAGGGCGCCGCGTTGGCCCGGCTGCGGATGAGGTGCGCGGCGGTGGGGTTGTCCACCGTGCCGAACTCGGCCGGGTCACCTCCGGCGCAGAAGTTGCCGCCCGCGCCGGTGAGGACTACAGGACGGGCGTCGCCGCTCGCCTGCAGGGCCTTGAGAACGTCTACGAGCTGATCGCGCATTGCCGCGTCGAATAGGTTGAACAGTCGGGGACGGCTGAGCGTCACCGTCACTGAGGCACCGTCGTCGATAACTTCGATGCGGGGCTGATCGAGATCCCGACGGCTCTTGCGTCCCCGCTCTACCAGCCACTGGGCGTGTTCGGGGCCGGACTGGAGAGTGGCGTACGCGAGGCTCTCGACCATCAAAGCATCGGCCAGGCTGAGCCGGGAACCGCGACGCAGAGTCTGGGCCGCTACGACCGCGGCCTGCGGATTGGCACGCATTCCCTCGAGGGCCGGGCCAGGGTCGTCCAGGGCCAGGTCCCAGGTCTCGCCGCCTGAGCCGAGTGCCACCGACACCACCGGCAGCGCGGCCAGTGCGGTGCCCACGTCGTCGGCGGGATCCTCGCCCACGTCCACGACCACCACGGGGGTGCCGGTCGCGGCCGCGACCTGATCAAGTGCCAACCGGTCGAAGTCGACGGACACAACCGCGGCCCTGAGCTCCTCCAAGGGCCAGATCCCGCCGTGCATGGCAATCCTCAGGGCTGCGGGGCCGCGTCGAGAGTCGCTTCGGAAGCAACGCGGTCCCTCAACTCCCGGCGCAGCAGCTTTCCGGTGTCGTTGTACGGCAATTCGTCGACGAACTCGACCCGTGCCGGCACCCGGCTCGATCGCAGCCGTGTTCGTACCAGTTCGCGGAGGTCTTCCGCGGTCGGGGCGGGGAAGCGGGTGACTACGCAGACCGCCACGTCTTCGCCCCATTCGCGGCTGGGCACCCCGAATGCGGCCGCGTCGACGACGGCGGGATGGGTCAACAGCGCGTCCTCAATCTCGCCGGGTGACATGTTCTCGCCGCCCCGGATGATGATGTCGTCGTTGCGGCCGTGGACCCACAGGTAGCCGGCATCGTCTAGGTGTCCGCTGTCGCGGGTGTCGAACCAGCCGCCGTCGTCGAGTTGGGACCCGCTCTCGGCGTACTCACCGGCCACCTGCTCGCCCCTCACCCAGATTTCTCCGGCTGCACCGGTCTCCGCCTCGGTGCCGTCGTCGTGGCGCACCGAGATCTCCACTCCCGGCAGGGGTCGCCCTGCGGACGTGAGCCTGGCTCTCTCATCAGGTTCGTCGGAGGTGGCCCACCGGCGGTGGTCGTCAGGACCCATCACGCACACGGTTGAACTCGTCTCGGTGAGGCCGTAAGCGTGTGAGAACCCTGCGGCCGGGAACAACTCCAGTGCCCTCTCGACCACGGCCCGGTGCGACTTCCCTCCCCCGTAGGACACGAAGCGGACCGACTCGAGAGCCTCGCCACGGCGATCGAGGGCATCGACGATGCGGGCCAGCATCGTGGGCACGAGCATCGCATGGGTTACGCCCTCGGCTTGGACCAGGTCGATCCAGGAGTCCGGGTCGAACCGTCGCAGGGGGACGATCCTGCGCCCCGAGTAGACCTGCGACAGTTGCGCAGCCACCGAGGCGATGTGGTAGGGCGGCACGGCCATGATGTGGGCCTCGTCGGCGCCGGCCGACGCGAACTCGACCGTGCCGAACACGTACGACACTAGGTGCCGGTGGCGCAGTACCGCCGCCTTGGGCGGGCCGGAGGTGCCGCTGGTGTACAGCAGCACCGCGGCGGCGTCGGGGTCCATGGGCCAGTCGCCTGGGTCGGCGGGATCAGCGCCCCCGGCTGGATCGTCGAGCAGCGCGGCCCGCTCGACGATCTGCACCCCGTCCACCCCTGCCAGCCGCTCCGCGCCGGACGTGTCGACCACGGCCAACGCGGGCGCGGCCCGCGCGACCAGCAGGCGCAGATCGTCGTCGGCGAGCCGGTAGTTGATCGGAACGTAGGGAACGCCGGCCCATGCCGCCCCGAACAGGGCGATGGGCAGGACCGCGCCGGGTTCGTCGCACAGCACCAGCCGGTCGGCCCGCGATGCCCTCAGGCGTCCGGCCAGCCCGGCCGCGTCGCCCATCAGCCCGCCGCACGTGACGCCGCGGTCGAGTGGCCCCACCGCCACCCGATCGGCCAGCGCGGTGGCCGCCATCTCCAGCAGCATCATCACGTTCATGGCAGCAGAGATCTGAGCGGCTCGGCCGCTCAATCCGAGGCGGGCAGCGGCTTTGTCACCTTCACGGCCAGCGCAACGCCGCCGAGAGCCAGGGACCCCTCACCGGCCTTGGTGCAGAGCACTTCCACCGTTTCGTCGGGGTCGCCGTAGCGCTTGCCGAGAAGTGTCCCCTCCGAGGCATCGGCGCTGGGCTCACCGGCCCGTTCGGCTGAGCCGGCCGCCACCATGGGCGCGCCGCCGCAGGTCAATTCGGCCGCTCCCGTCCCCTTCACCACGATGACCTCGGTGGTGCACACCGTGCTCTGGAATCGGGCCCCTGGCCGCAGTTCCACCATGTTGTCCTCCTGCGCCGTAGTCGACTTGGAGCGGGTCCGATCCGGGCCATGCCGCATCCGACCCATTGTGACCGTTGCAGGGCAGTTGCCCAACTGCTCACGCTACCTTCGCAGGCGTGCTCGCAATCGGACCGGTAGCACTCGACGACGACGCCTGCGTCAAGGCTTGGGCCGCGTCGGGAGCGATGCATCTCACCGGACCGGCATCCGGTCTGCCGGCGACGTCACCCGCGGGGGTTGTTCGCGCTCTCGTCGGATTGGGCGACGCACTGGCCTCGGCCACGGGCCGTCTGGGGGCAGAAGTGAGGGTAGACCCGGTTGGGCTGACCGTGCAGCGGGCCGCCTTCACGGGCTTCGGCCGGGACGGGTCTCGCAGCGCGGGCGGGTTCGCTCACATGGTGCGGGCATCCGACGGCTGGGTGGTGCTCAACCTTCCCCGTCCCTCAGACACCGAGGCGGTGCCGGCATTAGTGGGCGCGGCGGTGCCCGTCGGTGACTGGGGCGAGATCCAGGGGCGGATCGCTGCCATGTCTGCGGCCGAGGTGGTGGAGCAGGGGTCGGAACTCGGCCTCGCAGTGGCTGCCATCGGCGCCACCCGAGCGCCGCTTCAGCCGTGGTCGCTGAGATCTGAGGGACCGGCCCGGCCCGGGAGGGGCCGGGCGCCGACGGTGGTGGACCTCACCAGCCTTTGGGCGGGCCCATTGGCAGCCGGGCTGCTGGCTGAGGCCGGGTGCCGGGTGCTCAAAGTGGAGTCGGGGTCCCGTCCCGACGGGGCCCGGCGTGGACCCGCCGGGTTCTTCGAGTTGCTGAACGGACGCAAGGAGCGGGCGAGCCTTGACTTGCCCGCCCCCGGAGCCGTCGGCCAGTTGCGGGAGCTGATCGCCGGTGCAGACCTGGTACTCGAGGCGAGCAGGCCCCGGGTTATGCAGCAGTGGGGGATCGGCGTCGATGACGTGGTGGCCGCAGGCACGGCATGGGTGTCGATCACCGGCCACGGATGTCGTGGACCCCACGGCAACCGGGTCGCCTTCGGTGACGACGCGGCCGCCTCCGGGGGACTGGTGGTGCCCGGCGAGCCGCCGATGTTCGTGGGCGATGCCATTGCCGATCCCATCGCGGGTCTGGCCGCGGCGTCGATTGCCGCCCACTTGCTGGCCGAGGGTCGGGCCGCGCTTGTGGATGTCTCGCTTGCCGGCGCTTCGGCATGGGTTCGAGCCCATGCCGGCGCAACCATCGACCGGCCGGTCGCGAAGAGCGGTGCTGACCGGGGTGCGGTTGATCGCCATCGTCGTCGGGATCCTCTACCACATGGGTGCTGGCAGGTCGAGTTGGCGGACGGCCCGGTACCGGTGCGCCCTCCTGCGGTGCCGGAGCGACTTGCGGCGCGCCCGATGGCCACCAACTAGTCCAATGGAATTGGCAGCGTCTTGCCCGGATGGCAGGCATTCTGCCGCCAGTTGTCGTGTTGGTTCGCCACACCTCCGGGATTGGCAGCGTCTTGCCCGGGTGGCGGGCGTTCTGCTGCCAGTTCGGCTGGGGATGGCTACCGTGGACGCGGTGGGTGGCGCCGCGGGCAGCGAGTCTCTGGAGGCCGGACCGCCATGAGCGAGCCCACTGGCTGGGACGCCACCCTCGAGGATCTGCAGCGCCGCCAGGCGCGGGCGCGGGCCATGGGAGGGCCCGACAAGCTGGCCGCGCGCCGGGCCGAGGGACGCCTCGACGCCCGCAGCCGCATCGAACGGCTGCTCGACGGGGGCTCATTCACCGAGATCGGCACGCTGGCCGGCCCCGTGCCCGCCGACGCTCTGGTGGCCGGAGTGGGAGCCATCGACGGCCGCCCAGTGGCGGTGGGCGCCGAGGACTTCACCACCATGGGGGGCTCGATCGGTCCGGCCGCGACCCGCAAGCGTTGGCGGATAGCGGACATCGCCCGCCGCGAGCGCATCCCGTTGGTGATGCTGCTGGAGGGAGCCGGACACCGGCCACCCATGCCGGGCGATCCCGGCGGGGGTGGGCCCAACGACCTTCAGGCCCAGGCCGCGCTGTCGGGGCTCGTGCCCATGGTGTGCGGGGTGATGGGCCCCTCAGCCGGTCATGGCGCCATCACCGCGCTGCTATGCGACTTCTCGGTAATGACTCCCGACGCAGCCATCTTCACCGCTGGTCCTCCGGTGGTGGAAGCGTCGTTGGGGGAGAGGGTCGGCAAGGACGAACTCGGCGGGCCGGCGGTGGCGCTCGGCGCGGGGACCATTCACAACGCCGCCGCTGACGACTCCGATCTGCTGACCCAGGTCCGCAGCTACCTGTCGTACTTCGGATCATCGGCGTGGGAGCGGCCTCCCATGGTCGACACCGGCGACACCGGGCGACGCCGCATCGATGAGATCGGTGGCCTCGTGCCCCGCGACGGCAGGCGGGGCTACGACATGGCTGCGGTGGTCGAGGCGGTGGTGGACGCCGGCGAGACCCTGGAGATTCAGGGTGGCTTCGGCCGCTCGATCATCTGCGCTCTGGCCCGCATGGGCGGCGAGCCGGTGGGAGTCGTCGCCAACCAGCCC
This sequence comes from Candidatus Aldehydirespirator sp., assembly GCA_965220645.1. Classification (GTDB taxonomy): domain Bacteria; phylum Actinomycetota; class Acidimicrobiia; order Acidimicrobiales; family Aldehydirespiratoraceae; genus Aldehydirespirator. The sequence continues at coordinate 1,751,541 of OZ244836.1, forward strand.
GTCGAGCTGGCCGGGTCGATCGACGTGGCCGCGGCCGACAAGGCGGCCCACTTCATCTCGGTGTGCGACGCCTTCCACCTGCCGCTGCTGTTCCTCGCCGACAACCCCGGCGTGCTGGCCGGCACCGCATCGGAGCGGGCTGGGGTGCTTCGGGCGTCGGCTCGCATGTACGCGGCCCAGACGGGGGCCACCACCGCCAAGATCCATGTCACCCTGCGCAAGGCATTCGGCTTCGGCAGTTGCGTGATGGCGATGAACCCCCACGACTCCCAGACCCTCAGCTTCGCCTTTCCCGGCGCCACGGTTGGCGCCATGGGAGCCGCGGGTGCGGGCCGGGCCGTTGGCGCCGACGAGCAGGCCGAACGGGACTTGCATCGGGCCGAGGAGGAGTCGGCCTACCGCTCCGCGTCGGCGCTGAGCTTCGACGAGGTGATCGATCCCCGAGACACCCGGAACGCGGTTCTCGCGGCCCTCGAAGTGTCGGCTCGGCGCCGCAGCCAGCCCTGCGAGCCCAAGGCCCGCACCGGGATCACACCGTAGGTCCCGACCTGTCGGTTCGTACCGGCCGGCGGGTCCTGCTAGCTGATCAGGCGTTCGACTATGTGGTCGAGGCAGGTGGTGAGGGCCTTGATGTCTTCAGGCTCGATGGCGGGGAACATGCCGATACGGAGCTGGTTGCGGCCCAGCTTGCGGTAGCCCTCGGTGTCGACGATGCCGTTGGCTCGCAGCACGGCGCTGATCGTGTCGGCGTCCACCCGGTCGTCGAAGTCGATGGTGGCCACTACGCGGCTGCGGATAGCGGTGTCAGTCACGAAAGGCTCTGCGATGCCGGAGGACTCGGCCCAGCCGTAGAGGATGTCGGCGGAGCGGTCGCTGCGGGACGCGGCCCATTCCAGGCCGCCGTTGCCGTTCAGCCAGTCCACCTGCTGCGCGGTGAGGAACACTGTGGCCAGCGCGGGGGTGTTGTAGGTCTGGTCCTTGCGGGAGTTGTCCACCGCCAACTTGAGGTCGAGGAAGGCCGGCGTCCAGCGGCCCGAGGCCGAGAGGCGCTCGATGCGTTCGACCGCAGCGGGCGACATGAGGGCGATCCACAGCCCGCCGTCGCTGGACAGGGCCTTCTGCGGGGCGAAGTAGTAGACGTCGCAGGCCGAGGGGTCGAAGCGCAGCCCGCCCGCGGCCGAAGTGGCGTCCACCAACACCAGCCCGTCGTCGCCGCCGGGCCGGCTGACCGGAGCCATCACCCCAGTGGAAGTCTCGTTGTGGGGATAGCAGTAGGCGTCCACCCCGTCGACCCGCTCCAGCGGCGGGCACGTGCCGAAGTCACCGACTCGCACCGATGGCTCATCGAGGTGGGGCGCCGATGAGGTCACGGCCACGAACTTGGAGCTGAACTCGCCCAGCGACAGGTGGTGGCTGCGGCGCTCGATCAGGCCGAAGCTGGCCGCGTCCCAGAAGGCGGTTGCGCCGCCGTTGCCCATCACCACTTCGTAACCGTCGGGCGCGCCCAGCAGTTCGGCGATCCCCGCCTTCAGTTCGGCAACCACGCGGCGCACACCGGCGCGGCGGTGGCTGGTACCGAGATAGTCGACGGCCCGGTCGGCGAGTGCCTGAGCGGCCTCGGGTCGGAACTTCGACGGCCCGCAGCCGAAGCGCCCGTCGGAGGGCAGCATCGAGGCGGGAAGGGTGATGGTGTCGGGCCGTGGTGGCGCTTGCGTAGACATCGCCCAAAGTCTGGCACCGCGTGGGCTCCGCTCCACGCCATCGGTAGGGCAACATCGACAGAATGTGTTGAACCTTCGCCGGTACGCTCGCGCCCATGAGCAGCGAGCGGATCTCACGACGGGTCGGCGCCATCGCCCCCTCGGCCACCCTGGCGGTTACGGCCAAGGCCAGGGCATTGCGGGCCGCGGGGGAGCGGGTCATCAGCTTCGGTGCCGGCGAGCCCGACTTCCCGACCCCGGAGCACATCGTGGAGGCGGCCGCGGCCGCATGTCGCGACCCCCAGCACCACAAGTACACGCCGGTAGGCGGACTCGAGGATCTGCGCGATGCGGTTGCCGTCAAGACGGCACGCGACTCGGGCCTCGAAGTCGACCCCGCCGACGTGCTCATCACCAACGGCGGCAAGCACGCGGTGTACAACGCCATCGCCGCGGTGGTCGACGCCGGCGACGAGGTGCTGCTGCCTACCCCGTACTGGACCACGTATCCCGAGCCGATCGCGCTGTCGGGCGGGGTGACCGTGCCCGTTCTGGCCACCGCGGTGAGCGGATTCCGGGTGAGTGTCGAGCAGCTGGAGGCAGCCCGGACACCCAGGACCAAGGCGCTGATCTTCGTGTCGCCGTCGAACCCGACCGGTGCCGTCTACCCCCGTTCTGAGATCGAGCAGATCGGGCAGTGGGCGGCGGAGCACGGGATCTGGGTGCTGACCGATGAGATCTACGAGCATCTCACCTACGGAGAGGCCGAGCACCACTCCATGCCGGTGGTCGCGCCCGAGTTGGCCGATCGTTGCATCGTCCTCAACGGCGTGGCCAAGACCTACGCCATGACCGGCTGGCGGGTGGGCTGGATGATCGGACCGTCGGACGCTATGGCCGCGGCCCGCAACCTGCAGAGCCACTGCACGTCCAACGTCTGCAACGTGGCCCAGGCTGCGGCGCTGGCCGCTGTGTCGGGGCCGCTGGACGCGGTTGTGGAGATGCGGCGCCACTTCGACCGCCGACGGCGGACCATGCACGCCCTGCTCAGCGGGATCGACGGGCTGGTCTGTCCCGAGCCGGAGGGCGCCTTCTACGCCTATCCCGACGCCAGCGGCCTGCTGGGCCGTGACTTCGGCGGTGTCAAGCCCGCCACCACTCTCGAGTTGGCCGACCTGCTGCTGGATAGGGCCAAGGTCGCGGTCGTCCCCGGTGAGGCCTTCGGCGCCAGCGGGGGTCTGCGGCTGTCGTTCGCCCTGGGTGACGATGACCTGGGCGAGGGCGTGGGCCGTATGGTCGAGCTGCTGGGCGGAGGCTGATGCCAGAGCCGGCCGTGGTGCCCTACGGCGAGTGGCCGTCGCCGGTGACGGCGGCGTCGCTGGTGCAGGGGGCTGCCGGAATCAGTGAGGTCATCGCGGATGCGGTTCGACCGTGGCTGCTGTGGTGGGCCGAGAGCCGCCCCGACGAAGCCGGCCGCACCGCGGTGATGCGCTGCGATCTGAGCGGCCGTGAGGCTGAGGAGGTCACACGGCAAGGCGCCAACGTGCGCACCCGGGTCCACGAGTACGGCGGAGGCGCCTGGTGGCCCCACGACGGGTCGCTCTACTACGTCGAGTTCACCGACCAGCGACTCCGGAGAGTCGACCGCCCGGGCGCTGAGCCCGTGTTGCTCACGGCCGAGCCGCCGGAACCGCGGGCATGGCGGTTTGCCGACGGGCGGGTCACGCCCGGCGGGCGCTGGAGCGTGTGCGTTAGGGAGCGCCACGACACCGGCGGCGAGCCGGCCAACGAGCTGGTGGCCGTGGCCACCGATGGTTCGCAGCGGGTGGTCTTGCTGTGGTCGGGAGCCGACTTTGTGATGACGCCCCGGGTGTCGCCCGACGGATCGATGCTGGCCTGGATCTCCTGGGATCACCCGAACATGCCGTGGGACTCCACCCGGCTGCACGTTCACGAGTTCGGTGACGCCGAACTCGGCCGAGAATTGCTGGTGGTGGGCCGCGACAACGACCGCAGCCTCTGCGAGCCCGGCTGGGATCCCGGCGCGGCCGGTTCAGCGCCAAGGCTGCTGGTGTGCAGCGACCACGACGACTGGTGGGGCCTCTACGAGGTGAGCCTGCAAAGCGGGGGGCTGCTGCCGGTGGTCACGGGCGATTTCGATGTGGCCACCCCGCCGTGGGTGTTCGGGATGCAGCGGTGGGCCGCTGCCGGCGGCACTGTGGCGGCCGCCGCGGGCATGCCCTCGGGTGACCACATCCTGGTGAACGGCCGCTATGTAGCGGTTGCCGACTCGTCGGTGTCCTCGCTGGCCATCGCCCGCAGTGCCCCTGACGGCGTTTCGGTGCTCGCCTACGCGGGCGCCGGCTACGGGCACGAGCCCGAGGTTGCGGTGGTGCGTGTCGGTGAAGACGGCCGTCCTGAACGCCGCGCCGTGAGACCGGCCCGGAACCTGGGCCTCGATCCGGGCGTGCTGATCGAGCCCGAGGCCATCACCTTCCCGACCGGTCCCGACGGATCCGCAGCAGCCCACGCCCTGTACTACCCGCCTGCCAACCCGGCCTGTGCCGGCCCGCCCGGCGACCGGCCTCCGCTGCTGGTCACCGCTCACGGAGGCCCCACCGCCGCAGCTCGCTGCCAGCTCCAGTTGGGCATCGCCTACTGGACTTCCAGGGGAATCGCGGTGGTCGACGTGGACTACCGGGGCTCCACCGGCTACGGGCGCAGCTATCGCCGGGCTCTGGACGGCGCCTGGGGCGTGGTTGATGTGGAGGACTGCGTGGCCGCGGCGGAGTTCCTGGCCGACCGCGGCGACGTCGACCCGCAGCGGCTGATGATCCGGGGCGGGAGCGCCGGCGGATTCACCGTGCTGGCTGCGCTGGCTCTCCACGACACGTTCGCGGCCGGGGCCAGCCGCTACGGGATCGCCGACTTGGAGGCTCTGGCCGCCGATACCCACAAGTTCGAGTCCCGCTATCTCGACCGCCTCGTCGGTCCTTACCCGGAGGCCAGAGACGTCTACCTGGCCCGCTCCCCGATCCACCACCTCGACGGTTTCGACGCGCCGATGATCGTGCTTCAGGGCGACGAGGACGAGATCGTGCCGCCCGCCCAGGCCGAGATGATCGTTGAGGCCCTCAAGGCCAAGGGCGTGCCGGTGGCCTATCTGCTCTTCGAGGGCGAGCAGCACGGCTTCCGAAGCGCCGACAACATCGTTGCCGCGCTCGAGGCCGAACTCGCCTTCTTCGGCCGGATCCTCGGCTTCGCGCCCGCCGACCGACTCCCTGATCTGGAGATCACCGGACTGTAGGGCCGGGCCCTGTTAGCGCTAGGCCTTGTCGTTGCTGTCGTCGCCCGCGCCGTCTTCGTGCTCAGCTTCGGAACCGGCGGCTTCGGCCGAGGGTTCCGAGGAGTCAGCATCGGATTCGTCGTCGACGGGTTGGCCGTTCTGGGCTGCGGTCTCGGCGATGGTGGGCCATGACGACTCGTCCACCTGGGACCGGCGTCGGCGCTGCACGATCAGGCGGCCCACACCGACCAGGGCACCCGCGACGGCACCGAACTTGACCAGCCGGATAGCCCGGGGGAGCAGGCGCGACATGCCCGGAGCCTACCGCGCAGTGTTTCGAATGCTGACTGCGACTACAGCTCCAGCGCGGCCAGGCGCTCCAGGGTGGCCAAGTCGTTGGCGTGGAGCCGGGCCGGGGCCTGGCCGTCGAAGGAGCCCCAGCCCTTGAAGCCGAGAGTCCACAGATCGTTGCCGATCACGATGCTGCGCACGATCACGTTGGGCTGCTCGTTGGGCCAGCAGAGTGAGATGGATTCTTCGCCGCGGAGCAGTCCCAGGCTCTGGCCCTCGTCGGTGAGCGCGTCCATCCAGGAATCAGCAGGGCATTCGAAGCCGGTCATGCCGGCCTCACCCGGCTCGCAGGCCAGAACCGCGTTGTAATCGTCGGGGAGGAAGTACTCCAGCTCGGTTCTGAAGTCGTCCATGTTGGTTGACGGAAGGTCGGCTGTGGTGAGCCTGCGGCAGTCGGTCTGGCCCGGCTCCTCGCCCTCGATCACATGGTCGACTCGGCCTACCTCGGTGATGGTGCCGTCGGCCACCTGCAGCACCACTGCGCCCGACCACTCGTTCCAAACCGTGACCGGTATGACTGCCAGTTCCTCCGGTGCCCACCACAGGAAGGCCCGGTGGTCCCAGCCGACGTCGTTCCAGCCGTCGGGAGCCGTCCACACCGCCACCTCTTGGGGCGCGGTCAGGTCGCTGACGTCGAACAGCGAGACCTTGGCCCCGGTGACCCGGCCGTCTTCGTCGGCGTCTGATCCCACGCCGAGCACCATGGTGTCGCTGATGGGGTGCAGGTAGCTGGAGAACCCGGGGATCTTGAGCTCTCCCAGGATCTCGGGGTCGTTCGGGTCGGACAGGTCGATGGTGTAGAAGGGATCGATCTGGCGGAAGGTGACCACATAACCGACGTCGCCGACGAAGCGGACCGACTGCACCTGCTCGCCCCGGCCGATGTCGCCCACGCTGCCGACCTCGGTCAGGACATCGCTGTCGGTGCTCAGCACTCGCACCTGGCTGTCGGACTCCTCGCCCCACGGATCGCCGACCGTGGTCACGATGCGCAGGTAGCCGTTGTGCTCCGACAACGAGAACTGGTTGTGGATCACTCCCAGAACTTCGCCGGAGGACTCGTAGGCGGCCGCGGCGGCACTGATATCGAAGCGGTGGACACTGGTGCGCCGCTCTTGCCAGGCCTCTCTCCAGCCGTCGTCGTCCCAATCGTCGTCGCTCCCGAACTCATCGGAGTCGATCCAGCGGGTGGTGGCCACATACAGCGACCCGGTCGACGCATAGACGGTGTCGCCCGGTGCCATCACCGCGGTCGACTCCGACGGGTCGAAGTCCACGCCGATGGGCACGCTGATCACGGTGGTGACCCCGAAGCCGGAGAACACCGACGGGGCGTGCACGTCATCGCAAGGCACCATCAGCGATCCCGTCGAGCTGTCGGCCGACCCGAACGTGTAGTGGGGCAGCCAGTCGTCGAGGGTGGAGTTGAGCACCGCGGCCCGGTTGGCCGTCTCGGCGACGTCCTCGGCGGACTCGTTCTGGGGGAACACGAACGGGAAGTTCCACTGGGGGTCGTAGCGCATGATCACCCGAGCGGTGCCGCCGACGCTGCGAGCGCTCAGGTAGTTGCCCTGCACGTTGAGGGTCTCGACGATGCGGGGGGTGCTGCCACTCACATCGATGCGCTGGAGCACGGTCTCGGAGCCGTCGGCGGAGTCGCTGGTGGAGCGGGTGATCAGCAGCAGGCCGTCGCCGTCGATGAACAGCTCCCGCCCCCAGCCCTCGGCCACAGTGACCGAACCGACGTGGTCGCGGGTCGCCGCGTCCACCACCACCAGCCGTCCCGACGACAGCGTGAAGATCCTGCGGCCGTCGGTCTTGACGATGTCGGCCTCGTCCACGCCGACCTCCTGGACGTTCGTCCCCGAGAAGTCCACCCCTTCGACTGGAGCAGGAGCCCCGCCGGTGGCCACGCCCTGGGCCGGGGCCGCGGCTTCGGCCATGTCGTCGGAAGCCATGGCCATCTCGGCCTCCATGACCGGCATGGGACCGAACCAGCCGCCCTGGTCGAAGCCCCACGGCCCGACCCTGGCCGAGTACTCGGTGTGCAGGTAGTCGAGCAGCGTGTCGCAGTCGTCGAAGCGCACTAGACCCGCGGTGAGGATCACATCCTCGGACCCAAGATCGACCACCGTGTCCTCGCCGCCAGGGTCGGCGCTCGTGCCGACCGGCTCGGCGGGACTCGCAGAGCCGGAGACTCCCGGCGCCCCGCGCTGGCCGTCGCTGCTGCAGGACGCAGCGAGGATCAGGGTGGCGATGGCGACGATGAGTGTCTTGCGCATGGAAGGGTGGCCTTTCGTCGCAGCGCGCCCCGGCGAGCGCGTGCCGGTCGAGGGATGAGACGTTCCTGCTTGCTTCGCGGTTCCCGAGTGCGCTCCCATTCTTGCGGGGCCCTCGGACATGACTGGCGACTATGTGGCCGCAGGCAGCCAGGGAAGGCGTCGTCGCTCGTAGTCGTCGATGGCTCCGGTGCGGCGCATCGTCAGGCCGATGTCGTCGAGTCCTTCGAGGAAGCGCTGCTGGGTGGAGGCTTCCAGCGGGAACTCCGACTCGAAACCTATGGCCGGTGCCTCCACACATCGCCGCTGCACATCGACGGTGATCTCCAGATCCGGGTCGGCCTGCACCGCGGCCATCAGCTTCGACGCGGCCGCGGCCGGAATCTGGGCTGGGATGAGCCCGTTCTTGGTGCAGTTGTTGCGGAATATGTCGGCGAAGCGGGGGCTGATCACCGCGTCGAAGCCGTACTGCTGGATGGCCCACACCGCGTGCTCCCGCGACGAGCCGGTGCCGAAGTTGGTCCCGGCCAGCAGGATGGTCGCCCCCGCATAGCGCTCGTCGTTGAGCACGAAGTCGCGGTGGTCGCGCCACTCCGAGAACAGGCCCTTCTCGAAACCGGTGCGCGACACCTGCTTGAGCCAGTCCGACGGGATGATCTGGTCGGTGTCCACATCGCTGCGGTCCAGCGGCACCGCGGTGCCGGTCACCACCCGTATCGCCTTCACTGCAACCCGCCTGCGGCGGCGATGCCGGTGGTCATCACAGGTCTCCGGGAGCTGCGAAGCGGCCGGCTATCGCGGTGGCCGCGGCCACCACCGGCGACACCAGATGGGTGCGCCCGCCCCGGCCCTGGCGGCCCTCGAAGTTGCGGTTCGACGTGCTGGCCGCCCGCTCCCCGGGGGTCAGCTTGTCGGGGTTCATGGCCAGGCACATCGAGCATCCCGGCTCGCGCCAGTCGAATCCGGCGGCCCGGAAGATCTCCGGCAGGCCCTCGGCCTCGGCCTGGGCCTTGACCTGGCCGGAGCCCGGCACCACCAGGGTGCGCACCCCTTCGGCCACCCGGCGACCGTCCACCACCGACGCCGCGGCCCGCAGGTCCTCGATGCGGCTGTTCGTGCACGAGCCGATGAACACGGTGTCCACCGCGATGCCGCGGATCGGTGTCCCCTCGGCCAGCCCCATGTAGTCGAGAGCCCGAGCCGCCGCCTCGCGCCGGGCCGGCTCGTCGAAGCCGTCGGGGGCGGGAACGGCGCCGTCCAGCGGCACCGACTGGGCGGGGTTGGTGCCCCAGGTCACCATGGGGGAGATGTCGGCACCGTCGAGGGTCACCTCGACGTCGAAGGAGGCGGCATCATCGGTTCGGAGATTGCGCCAGTCGGACAGCGCCTGGTCCCACAGCTCGCGGACCGGCGCCCGCTCGCGGCCCCGCAGGTACTCGAAGGTGGTCTCGTCGGGGGCTATCAGCCCGGCTTTGGCGCCGGCCTCGATGGACATGTTGCACACCGTCATGCGGCCCTCCATCGACAGTGCCTCTATCACCGGCCCCCGGTACTCGATGATCCGCCCGACGCCGCCGGTGGTGCCGATGCGGCCGATGATGGCCAGGATCACGTCCTTGGCGGTGGAGCCCTTAGCCAGCGTGCCCTCAACGGTCACCGCCATGGTGCCGGGTCGCATCTGGGGGAGGGTCTGCGTGGCCAGCACATGTTCCACTTCGCTGGTGCCGATACCGAAGGCGATGGCGCCGAAAGCGCCGTGGGTGGAGGTGTGGGAGTCGCCGCACACGATGGTCATGCCCGGCTGGGTCAGGCCCTGCTCGGGCCCGATCACGTGGACGATTCCCTGCTTGACGTGGCCCATCGGGAAGTTGGTGATTCCGAACTCGTCGGTGTTGTGGCGCAGGGTCTCGACCTGGATGCGGCTCACCTCGTCGGCGATGGGCTTGTCGACATCGGTAGTGGGGACGTTGTGGTCCTCGGTGGCCACCGTCAAGTCGGGCCGGCGTACGCCCCGGCCGGACAGGCGCAGGCCGTCGAAGGCCTGCGGTGAGGTGACTTCGTGCACCAGGTGGAGGTCGATGTAGAGCAGGTCGGGCTCGCCGTCGCCGCCTCGGGCCACCGTGTGGCGGTCCCAGATCTTCTCGCTCAGCGTCTGCGGCTCAGTCACGACATCGATCCTACGGCTCCCGGCCAACTGTCATCGGTCACGGCCGGTGATGATCGCAGGCTGCGGGTCGTCGGTGGCCGCGTCCCACACGATCAGTGTTGCGGCTGCGCCCAGCAGCAGGGCACCGACGACCAGGGCGATCCGCGCCCACCGCAGGGTGCGGGGCGGATCGGTGCTCAACGGTCAGGCCACCTCGACGACGGTGACCTTCTGGCGACCGGCGGGAGAGTCGAACTCAAGGGCGTCTCCCTCGGCCGCACCCAGCAGCGCCTCGCCCATCGGTGATCCGGGCGAGACCACGACAACGTCGTCCTGCCGCTCCTCGATCACTCCGACTAGGAAACGCTCGGGTTCGTCGTCGCCGTCGTAGAGGACGGCCACCACCGATCCGAGGATCACTCTGGAATGGCCGCCGGCGCCGTTGTCTCCGTCAATGATCTCTGCGTTGGTCAGGATCCGGGTGAGGTGGATGATCCGGCCCTCCAGCTTGGCCTGCTCCTCCTTGGCCGCGTGGTAGTCGCCGTTCTCGGACAGGTCTCCCAGTTTGCGGGCGGCTTCGATCTTGTCGGCTATCTCGATGCGGCCCCGGGTGCTGAGTTCCTGCAGTTCGGTGCTGAGCCGGTCGTGCGCGGCTTGCGAGAGATGGTGTGCATCGGGCATCACATCAATCTACCGGCGGCGCGTTATGCTGATGGCCGTGGCGTACCGGCCCAGCACGAACCCACCCAGCATCGCAATTCCTTAGCGCGCGCCATCCCGGCGCGCGCACCCGACCGTCCACCCAGGTGGACGGTTTCTTTATTTGGGCACCGGACCCGGTATCACGAACCACCAGCAGAATTAGCGACACCGCAGGCGCACAACAGGCGAGAGACCAGACATGGCACATCGAGTGGGAGTCATCGGAGGCGACGGCATCGGCCCCGAGGTCGTGGCCGAGGGCCTGAAGGTGATCGCGGCCGCGGGCGTGGACCTGGACATCACGCACTACGACCTGGGCGGCAGCCGCTACCTGCGGGACGGGACCGTGCTCGACGACGCCACCTTGGCTGAGTGGCGGGGCCTCGACGCGCTGTACGTGGGCGCGGTGGGCACCCCGGAGGTGCCGCCGGGGGTCATCGAGAGGGGCCTGCTCCTCAAGATGCGCTTCGAGTTGGACCTATACATCAACCTGCGGCCCTTCAATGCGCCGGCCCACGACTTCGTGGTAATCCGCGAGAACACCGAGGGCACCTATGCCGGGGAGGGCGGCTTCCTGCGGCGGGGCACTCCCTTCGAGATCGCCACCCAGGGGTCGGTCAACACTCGCCACGGCGTCGAACGGGCCATTCGCTACGCGTTCGACCTGGCCACGACCCGGCGCAAGCATGTGACGCTGGTGCACAAGACAAACGTGCTCACCTTCGCCGGCGACCTCTGGGAGCGCACTTTCGACGAGGTCGCGGCCGGTTACCCCGACGTGTCTACGGCCTACAACCATGTCGACGCGGCGTGCATCTACTTCGTGGAGGATCCCGCCCGCTACGACGTGATCGTCACCGACAACCTCTTCGGAGACATCCTCACCGACCTCGGCGGCGCAGTGTCGGGCGGCATCGGACTGGCCCCCACGGCCAACCTGCATCCCGGACAGGTCTCGATGTTCGAGCCGGTCCACGGCTCGGCGCCCGACATCGTGGGCACCGGACGGGCCAATCCCGTCGCGGCGGTGCTGTCCGGCGCGATGATGTTGGACCACCTCGGAGAGACCGAGGCCGCCGAACGGATCCGTAAGGCCTGCGACCGACCCCAGTCGCTCGCGGGCACCACCAGCGAGATCGGTGACGCCATCGTCGCCGGTCTCGCCGACCAGCAGGCCTGAGACCAGGACACACCGCAACCGAAGAGCCACTCACCGAAAGCCACCCCAAGACATGACCATCACACCCACCAAGCACATCTGGATGAACGGGGAGCTGGTTCCCTGGCAGGACGCCAAGATCCATGTGCTGTCGCACTCGCTGCACTACGGGACGGGCGTGTTCGAGGGCATCCGCACCTACGCCACCGACGACGGCCCCGCGGTCTTCCGGCTGACCGACCACATCCAGCGGCTCTACAACTCGGCCAAGATCCTCAACATGGGTATGCCGTACTCGGTGCCCGAGATCGTGGACGCGTGCAAGCTGGTAGTGCGCGACAGCGGGCTGCCCGAGTGCTACGTGCGCCCCATCGCCTACTACGGCTACGGCGAGATCGGCCTGTCCACCGCTGGCTGCACCACCGACATCGCCATCGCGGTGTGGCCCTGGGGGGCCTACCTGGGCGACGACGCCCTCACCAAGGGCGTCCGGCTGAAGATCTCGTCTTGGGCCCGCCACGACCACAACATCATGCCGCCCGCCTCCAAGACCACCGGCAACTACGCCAACTCGACGCTGGCCAAGATGGAGGCTCTACGGGCCGGCTACGACGAGGCCATCATGCTCAATCCTGCCGGGCTCGTGTCGGAGTGCAGCGGCGAGAACATCTTTGCGGGCACCCCCGACCTGCTGGTGACACCGCCTCTGTCGTCGGGAGCGCTGCCCGGCATCACGCAGGACTCGGTCATGTCCATCGCCCGCGACATCGGCATCGACGCCGTGATCGGCGAGCTGGCCCGCAGCGACCTGTACATCGCGCAGGAGATCTTCGTGTGCGGCACCGCCACCGAGGTCGGCGCGGTCAACTCGGTGGACGACCGGCTGCTGGAGTGCCCCGGCCCGCGCACCCTGGCGATCGCCGAGGCCTACGCGGACGTCGTGCGGGGCCGCAACGACCGCTACAAGACGTGGAACGAGTATGTCCATGAGTAGCGGTGAGCGCCCCGCCGTAGAGATCTACGACACCACGCTGCGCGACGGGACCCAGCTTGAGGGCATCTCGCTCACTGTCGATGACAAGCTGCGCATCGCTGAGCAGCTCGACTATCTCGGGGTCGCCTTCATCGAGGGGGGCTGGCCTGGCGCCAACCCCAAGGACGACGAGTTCTTCGAGCGGGCCCGCACCGAACTCGACCTCAAGATCAGCGAACTCGTCGCCTTCGGTTCCACTCGCCGGGCCCGGGGCAAGGTCGACTCCGACCAGGTGCTCGCCCATCTGGCTGCGGCCGGTACGTCGGCGGTGTGCATTGTCGGCAAGTGCTGGGACTACCACGTCACCGAAGCGCTGCAGACCACCCTGGACGAGGGCGTGGCCATGGTGGCCGACTCGGTCGAGTTCCTGGCCGCCGCAGGCAAGCGGGTGCTGTTCGACGCAGAGCACTTCTTCGACGGCTTCCGCCACAACCCCGAGTTCAGCCTGCGGGTGCTGGAGGCTGCGGCCATGGCCGGAGCGTCCACGGTGGTGCTGTGTGACACGAACGGCGGCACCCTGCCCGGTGACATCTCCACCGCGGTGGCGGCGGTGGTGGCCCACGTGGACTGCGATGTCGGGATCCACCTCCACAACGACACCGGCTGCGGGGTGGCCAACGCGCTGGCCGCGGTGGAGGCCGGCGCCTTGCATGTGCAGGGCACTATCAACGGCTACGGCGAGCGGGTCGGCAACTGCGACTTGGTGCCGATCATCGCCAACCTCGAGTTGAAGATGGGCATGCGGGCGCTGCCCGAGGGTCACCTGCCCCGCCTCACGTCGGTGTCGCACCACGTGGCCGAGCTGGTCAACCTGCCGATGAACTCCCAGCAGCCCTACGTAGGGGCGAGCGCCTTCGCCCACAAGGCAGGACTGCACGCCAGCGCGCTGAGTCGCCGCTCTGATGCCTACGAGCACGTGTCACCGGAGTTGGTCGGCAACGGCACCAGGGTGCTGGTGTCGGAGATGGCCGGCCGCTCCACCCTGGAGATGCGGGCCGCGGAGCTCGGTCTTGACATCGACGGCCGGGTGCTGGGCGACGTGATCGACACCCTCAAGCGGCTGGAGCACTCCGGGTACCACTTCGAGGCGGCTGACGCCTCGTTGGAGCTTCTGATGCGGGGCGCGAGCGGCTGGGAGCAGGACTACTTCCGGCTGGAGTCGTTCCGGGTGTCGCTGGACCACCGCTCCGGCACGGGGGCGCGGGCCTGGAACGATGTGTCGGTCGAGGTCGACACCGAGGCCACCGTGAAGCTGTGGGTCTGCGGTGAGCGCCGTGTGGCCGTAGGGGAGGGCAACGGCCCTGTCAACGCTCTGGACACCGCGCTGCGCAACGCCCTGGGCGACATCTACCCGGCATTGGAGAACATCTCGCTCACCGACTTCAAGGTCCGGGTGCTCGACACCCAGAAGGGCACCGGGGCGGTGACCCGGGTGTTGGTCGACTCCACCGACCGCCGCAGCGTGTGGACCACCATCGGCGTGTCGGAGAACATCATCGAGGCGTCCTGGCAGGCTCTGGCCGACTCGGTCGTGTACGGCCTGCTCCACGCCGACGACTAGCCCACTCAGCTGATTGCCCTCCCGCCGACCTAGCCGTCGCCTTGCTCCAGCGCGGCCTACGCTGTGCGTTCGTGGCTGCTCCGTCCCATGTCCCGGCCACGGCTGAGGCTCCTTCGAGCTACCGGTCGCCGCCGCGGCGGGACGATCCGTGGCTGGCGGACCGGCCCGGGGAGGTCGTGGGCGGCGAGGCTCCCGCGGGGCCGGGCCTCGGCAATCAGGGTCCTGGCCAGGGCTACGCGCTCAAGCTGGCCGAGCGTTTTGCCGGCCAACTCGTGCTGGCGGCCGGCGAGCGGGAGGACGATGCGCTGGCCGGATGCGTCGCGGTGGCGCTGCGCCGAGCTTCGCTCTTCTGTCGGGCGCCGGTGATGCACGACCTGCGGCTGGCCTTGGAGCTGTTCGGTTTCCTGGCCGAGGCCGACGACGAGCTGGTGGCCTGGCGCCGGGACCGCTTCGCCGGCGCGGCCGGCCATCACGGCTACCACGTGAAGCTGCGCCTGGCCGATGTGGTGCCGGAGGAGACACTGCGCCGCACGCCGGCCGTAGTAGCCGGAGCCCGCGCCGAGAACTGGCGAACCCCGCTCGGTCTCTAGGCAACGCTGCCTGACATCCGGGCGGCGGCCGGTCTCAACGTCAGACCTTGACGACCAGCGTCTTCACCGCCTTGTCGTGCCAGCCCTGGCGGCGATCATCCCAGAGCAGCGAGGCGTGGACCAGCAGGCCGGGGATGATCAGCACGATGTAGCCGATGGTTGGAATGATCCAGCGTCCGGCCGACGGTCCCCACTCGGGTACGCCTCCGCTGTCGGCCCTGACGACCTTGATGCTGGTCGCCATCTTGCCGGGGGTCTGTCCCTTGAGGGCGACGAACACGATCTCGTAGGCGGCGCCGGCCAAGATGGGGATGACGAAAGGCTCGATGAGCCCGGCGATCGCCCCGACGATGGCGACGATGATGATGTCGATGATCCTGGCTCCGAGGCGTCCGCCGGGCGTTGCCAGTTGCACGGTCTCTCCGGTGCCCAGAGCGGCAAATCCCGCGGCGGGGGCGCTCCCGCCGCCAGAGGGACCCGGTGGCGGGGGAGGAGGTTCGGAGGACCATCCCGAGTCGTCGGGCGGGGGCGGGGGCATATCGGACATGGGCGGCTCCTGTGGGCTCGGAGACGGGCGTCTGTTACGACGGTAGCAGAGCACCCTCAGGCCGGATAGGAGTCCCATTGGGTCCACCGCGCGCCGCAGCAGCCTCTGGAGGCGTCGGTAGTCTCACCGTGTGAGTTCGGTCAGGGTTCGATTCGCGCCCGCGCCTACAGGGTTCCTGCATGTCGGCAGTGGGCGCACGGCGCTGTTCAACTGGCTGTTCGCGCGGCATCACGGCGGTGAGATGGTGCTGCGGGTGGAGGACACCGACGCCTCGCTCAAGACCCAGGAGTACGTGGACGCCATCGTCGAGCCGTTGCGATGGCTGGGCCTCGACTGGGATTCGGGTCCCTACTTCCAGTCCGAGCGCCGCGACCTGCACGTCGCCGCCATCGGGCAGTTGTTAGCCGACGGCGCCGCCTACTACTGCGACCTGACCAGGGACGAGATCGAGGCGCGGTGCGCCGCGGCCGGGCTGCCGGCCGGCTACCACGGCTGGTCCCGTGACCGCGATGTGGCCGACGGGCCGGGCGTGGTGGTGCGGTTCAGATGTCCCGACGACGGCACCACCGTCGTGGACGACATCGTGCGGGGGCAGGTGAGCTTCCCGAACGAGTCGCTGGAGGACTTCGTCATCCGCCGCGGCGATGGGTCTCCGACCTTCCATCTCGCCAACGCGGTCGACGACCACGACATGGCGATCACCCATGTGATCAGGGGCGAGGACTTGCTCAACACCACCCCTCGCGTGCAGCTCATCTGGCAGGCCCTCGGCTACGGCCCCCCGCCCAGGTACGCCCACCTGCCGCTGCTGGTAAACGCCAAGCGCCAGAAGCTGTCCAAGCGGCGCGATGACGTTGCCCTCGATGACTACCGCCGCCGGGGGTACCTGCCCGAGGCCATGGTCAACTATCTGGCCCTGCTGGGATGGGGGCCGCCCGACGAGGTGGAGATCCGCCCGCTGGACGAGATCGTCGCCCTGTTCGACCTTGACGCCGTCAAGCCGGCCGCTGCCTTCTTCGACCCGGCTCGCCTCGACCACATCAGTTCTGCGTACATCAAGGCCCTCACTCCCGAGCAGTTCGCGGACCGGGCCGAGCCGTTCCTGACCCGCCCCGACACCCCGTGGCCCCCCGAGCGCTATGACCGCGAGACGGTACGGGTGCTGGCCGGCGAGATCCAGCAACGGATCTCGCACCTAGGCGGGGCCGCGGGATGGATCGACTGGATCCTGCGCCCCGATGTCGACTACGACGAGCGGGCCTGGAACAAGTCCATCGTCAAGGGACGGGCTGCCGCACAGGTGCTGGAGGCCGTGGAGGCCCGCCTGGCCGGCGATGACTTCGCGTCGGCCGAGCGCTTGGAGGCCATCGTGATGGGCGTCGGCGACGAGCTGACCGGGAGCATGGGAGCCCGTGTGCGGTCCCAGCCACCGGTCCGGGTGGCGCTCTCCGGCTCCGGCGCGGGGCTCCCACTGTGGGAGCCGATGCGCCTTCTCGGCAAGGCCGAAACTCTCAGACGCCTCCAGGCCGCACGCGCCCGTCTCTAGCCTCCGGCCGAATCCACTGACCCCAGCTTCGGCTTCCCCGGCCGATCTGCCTGATCTGCTTGATCTGTTCGCGCTTTTCCGTTTATGTGACAGATTTTCGTGCGCAGAATTGAGTCGGCGGGTGGGCCAGTGTGGCGGAGGGCCCGTGCGGCTCTAGGGTGGCTGCCCTCCGCGGTTTGGCTCGGCGAAGCGGTTGCCGCGGTATGGGCTGCAGTAGTGGCCATCGCTTCCCCGAGCAAGAGCCATCCGGGGAGTTGTTCCATGCGGTTCCCACCCGAGTTTCACCCATTCCGCGCTGGCCAGCGCTGGCTGGCCGCCTGTCGGATCGCAGCGCTCGTAGGGGCGACGGCCCTGGTCGCGCCGATGCTGGCTCCTCCGGCCGGCGCTTTGGTGCACCACGACAAGCAGCCCGTCTTCCGGCCGCCGGTGGATGCGCCTGTGGCCGACCCGTTCCGCCCGCCGGAGAACCCCTACGGTCCCGGCAACCGCGGCATCGAGTACGACACCGAGCCCGGCGACGTGGTGCGGGCCGCGGCAGCCGGCACGGTGTCCTTCGCGGGAGCAGTGGCCGGTTCCCTGCATGTGACCGTCGACCACGGCGGCGGACTGATCAGCTCGTACTCGTACCTTGAGCGCATCAGCGTGCGGGTCGGCGCGGCAGTCGACCAGGGTCGGGTGATCGGCGTCGCGGGCGAGAGGCTGCACTTCAGCGTGCGGTTGAACTCCGACTACGTCGATCCGGACGGCTTCATCGGGGTGCGCCGGGTCAAGGTGCGGCTCGTGCCGCTTCGATGGCCGTATCGCTGATCCGGTGCGGCACCGGCACCGGTGCGGTCTCAGCGACCCTCGGTACACTTCGGAGTTGGCCCCCTGGGCCCGACGGCGTCGAGCGGCGTCGCCGAATATTTCGCAACCCGCGCCTTCACCCGGTCGTCTAGGCGTCCGGCGCGGGCCACGCAGAACCGGGAGAGCACATAGGCATGGCTGTCGTCACCATGAAGCAACTGCTGGAGGCCGGGGTCCAATTCGGCCACCAGACCCGCCGATGGAACCCGAAGATGAAGCGCTTCATCCACGGTGACAAGGCTGGGATCCACATAGTCGACCTACGACAGACTCTGGCCCATCTTGAGCGCGCCTACGTCTTCGTTCGCGACCTCGTCGCCGGAGGCGGCACGGTCCTGTTCATCGGCACCAAGAAGCAGGCCCAGGACTCCGTGCAGTCCTACGCCGAGCGCTGCAACATGCCCTACGTAAACGAGCGGTGGCAGGGCGGGATGCTCACTAATTTCCACACCATCGCCAAGCGCATCGCCAAGATGAAGCAGTACCAGCGCATGCGCGTCTCGGGCGAGTTCGAGGCCATGCCCAAGAAGGAGGCGCTGTTGCTGGAGCGCGAGCTGACCAAGCTCGAGCGCAACCTGGGTGGCATCCGCGACATGCAGGAGCCCCCCGGAGCGGTGTTCATCCTCGACACCAAGAAGGAGTACATCGCGGTCACCGAGGCCCGCAAGCTGGGGGTGCCCATCGTTGCGGTGGTTGACACCAACTGCGATCCCGACCTCGTGGACTTCGCCATTCCCGGCAACGACGACGCCATCCGGTCCGGGCGGCTCATGGCCCGCGTGATCTCCGACGCCGTGCTCGAGGGTCGGTTCATCCATTCGAAGCGCACCGAGGCCACCGGCGTCGCCCGCGACGCGCTCACCGAGGCGGAGATCGCCGAGCAGCAGGCCCGAGCCCGGGCCGAGGCGGCCGCTGAGGCTGCCGAACGCGAGGCTCGCGTGGCCAAGGCCAAGTCCGAGGCGGCTGGCGCCCCCGATGCTGGGGACGAGGGCGAAGAGGCCGCCGCGCAGGATGAGGCTGAGGCTGCAACCGCTGAGGCCGCAACTGCCCCCGATGCTGGGGACGAAGGCGAGCAGGCTGCCGCTGAGGATGCTGGTGATGCGGCCGAGACGGTCGCCGCCGAGGAGTCCTCCGATGAGGGTGACGCCGCCGACGACACGACGGCCGAGGCCAGCGGTTCCACCGCTGACACCGACGCTGACGCGTCGGACGAGGAGAACTGAGATGGCGGTCAGCGCCCGGGACGTGAAGGAACTGCGCGACGCCACGGGCGCTGGGATGATGGATGCCAAGAAGGCCCTGACCGCTGCCGACGGCGACATGGAGGCGGCCCGGCAGATGCTGCGAGAGCAGGGTCTGGCCAAGGCCGGTGCTCGCAGCGGGCGAGACAACGATCAGGGCGCGATCGCAGTAGCCGGCGACGAACAGACCGCCGCCGTGGTCCAACTCAAGTGCGAGACCGACTTCTCGGCCAAGAACGAGGGCTTCACCTCGCTGGTGCAGACCCTCGCCGAGGCCGTTCTCGCCGGCGGGCCCAGCGCGGTCGACGGGCACGCAGCCCAGATCGAGGACCTCAAGCTGGTCCTGAAGGAGAACATCGAAGTCGGGGCGGTGCAGCACCTGCATGCTTCCGACGGCAATGTCCTCGACTTGTACCTTCATCGCCAGGACGGGCGAGGCGTGAACGCGGTCGTCGTCGAGGGCAGTGGGGTGGGCGCCGACGCGCTTCATCAAGTGGCGCTGCACATTGCCTTCGCCAAGCCTCAGTTCCTGGGCGCCAGCGCGATCCCGGCTCTTGAGATCCAGCGAGAGCGGGCCGCGCTGCTGGAGATCACCAAGGCCGAGGGCAAGCCCGAGCCGGCATGGGACAAGATCGTGGACGGGAGGATGCGGGGCTGGTACGCCGAGCGCGTGCTGCTCGAGCAAGGGCTGCACGGCGAGAAGACCGCGGTGAAGGACAGCCTCGGCGGCGGATCGATCATCCGTTTCGTGCAGGTACTGATCGGCGACTGACATGAACCACCCCGCCGACACCGCCAATGCACCGGCGCGGCGATCGGCTCGCTGGCAGCGGGTGCTGCTCAAGCTGTCGGGAGAGGCATTCGCAGGGGGATCTGAGGGCGGCATCGACGGTGACACCGTTCGGCGCATCGCCGCCGGCATCGCCGAGGCCCGCGTCGAGTTCGACATCGAGATCGCGGTAGTGGTTGGGGGCGGGAACCTGTGGCGGGGCACCCAGGGCGCGGGCGCGGGTATGGACCGGGCCCAGGCCGACTACATGGGGATGCTGGCCACGGTGATGAACGCCCTGGCCCTCCAGGACACTCTTGAACGGTTGGGCGAGCCCACGCGGGTCCAGACCGCGATCCACATGGCGCAGATCGCGGAGCCGTACATCCGCCGGAGGGCGATCCGCCACCTCGAGAAGGGACGGGTTGTCATTTTCGCCGGCGGCACGGGCAACCCCTTCTTCACCACCGACACCACCGCGGCGCTCAGGGCCGCCGAGGTGGAGGCCGATGTGGTGCTCAAGGGCACCCACGGCGGGGTGGACGGCATCTATACGGCGGATCCCGAAGTCGATGCCGGGGCCACCCGGTTGGAGCGGGTCACGTACCTCGAGGTGCTCAACAAGGGCCTGGAGGTGATGGACTCCACGGCCATCACGCTGTGCATGGACAACGGCCTGCCGATAGTGGTCTTCAACCTGATGGAGCCGGGCAACCTTCAATCCCTGCTCGGAGGCGCCAAGGTGGGTACGCTCGTTGCTCAGGAGGAGCGCGGCGCATGAGCGAGGAGCTGATCGGCATCGTGCTCGCCGACGCTGGCGAGCGAATGGACGAAGCCGTCGCCGCGGCCAGGCGCGAGTTCTCCACTGTGCGCACCGGCAGGGCCAGCTCGGCGCTGCTGGAGCGGGTTCCGGTGGACGCCTACGGCGTGAAGATGGCGATGAGGGAGCTGGTCAGCTTCGCCATTCCCGAGGCCAGTCAACTGATCGTCACCCCCCACGATCCCGCCAACATCACCGCGGTCGAGCGGGCCATACAGCAGGCCCAGCTCGGGTTGGTCCCCAGCAATGACGGCCGTGTCATCCGCTTGTCGTTCCCACCGCTGACAGAGGAGCGTCGCCGGGATCTGGCCCGGCTGGTGGGATCGATGGCCGAGGACTCCCGCAATCGGGTACGTGGTCTGCGCCGTCACGCCCGCAAGGATCTTGACGCGATCGAAAAGGAGGGCGGGGTGTCCTCCGATGCCGTGGCGCGCGCCGGCGATCATCTCGACGACATCACCCGCGCCCACGAGAAGCGGATCGACGAGGCACTAGCCACCAAGGAGGACGAACTGCTCGAGGTGTGAGACGCGGGCAGCCCGGGTCCTGGACCCGGGGAGTGAAAGGAGCGATGTAGTGAGCGAGCAGGACGATTTCGGGGACCGCAGTTCCACCGAAGCTGATGAGCTCGACGACGATGCGGGCGTAGTGGCCGGACGGTCGGTCTTCGGCGACGAGCACGGCGAGCCCGCCTGGGCCGAGCCGGGGGCCACGGGATCGTCACCAGCGACCTCGTCCGAGCCAAGGCTGCAGGAAGCCGACCCCCAGGAGCTCGGAGTGTGGACCGATCACACCTCCGCACCGCAGTGGGACGAATCGGAGGACGCCTTGCCCCCCATGGAGCCGAGCGAGCCGGTGGGGGCGGCGCTCGGCGACGAGGACTTCTTCGGCTACGAGGACCAGCCGATGTACGGCGGGGTAGCAAGCACCGGCACGACCCAGGCGGTGTCAGCCGATCGGGACATGCCGATGGCGGTCCTCATGGGCGTCTTCCTCTCGGCTGTGATCCTGGTGGCCCTTCAGGTCGGTCCCGCATGGGCGCTGGTTGTGGCAACCGTTGTGCTCGGCCTGGCTGCCGTGGAGTTCCTCAGCGCGGTTCGCGTGGCGGGATACCAGCCAGCTGTGGTTCTGGGCCTGGCCGGGGTGGTGACCATGCCGCTTGCCGCGTACTGGCGGGGCATGGACGCGATCGTGGTCGTGCTGGTGCTCACGGTGGTGTTCGGAGTGTTGTGGTATCTCACCGGGGTAGGCCACGAAGGGCCGATGCGAGGTCTCGCCGTGACGGTCCTCGCCGTCGCCTACATAGGGGTTCTCGGCGCTCACGCGGCCCTGATGCTGAACATCCCGACCCACGGGACTGGGCTCTTGACCGCGGCCATCGTGCTGACCGTCGCCCACGATGTGAGTGCCATGGCCATCGGCAGAGCCGCGGGCCGCACCCCGCTGTCGAGGGCCAGCCCCAACAAGACGCTCGAAGGCCTCCTCGGCGGGGCCGTCGTGACCGTCGCGGTGGGCGTGGTCATGGGACTGGTTGGAATGCCGGCACCCATCGCGGAGAGCCCTGGAAGCTTCTGGACCGCAGTCCTGCTGTCCGTAGTCGTGGCTGTGGCCGCGCCCATCGGGGACCTGGCCGAGTCCATGCTCAAGCGCGATCTCGACATCAAGGACATGGGCTCTCTGCTTCCGGGCCACGGCGGGATCCTCGACCGCTTCGACGCGATGCTGTTCTCGCTGCCGGCCACGTACTACGTGGCGCTGATGACCGGAGTGATCTGAGAAGCAGGGTCTTCCGAATGACCAGCTTGACCCAATGATCGGGGTGATCTGACCTTGGTCTCATCGGTCGCCGTTCTCGGCTCGACCGGATCGATCGGAACACAAACGCTCGACATCGTCCAGGCCCGGCCTGACCGGTACCGGGTGGTCGCGCTGGGCGCGGCCCGCTCTGTGGATCTGCTCGCTGAGCAGGCCGAACGGTTCCGCCCGGACGTCGTAGCGATTGCCGACGCCTCGAGGGCCGCGGTCCTAGCCGAGCGGTTGCCCGACACCGTCGAGTTGCTCGCCGGCCCCGATGCGATGGCCGAGGCGGCTTCGGTGGCCGACACCGTCATCAATGGGGTGGTCGGGTTCGCGGGCCTGCCCGTCACCCTGGCCGCGCTGAGGGCCGGCAGACGGCTCGGACTGGCCAACAAGGAGTCGCTCATCGCGGCCGGTCCGGTGGTGCAGCGGGCCCGGGCCACCCCCGGAGCGGCCATAGTTCCCGTCGACTCAGAGCACTGCGCAGTTCACCAGTGCCTCCGGGCGAACGATCATCCCGAGCGGGTGTCCTCGATCGTGCTGACCGCGAGCGGCGGACCCTTCCGGGGCCGCAGCCGAGCCGACCTGGAGGATGTCAGCGTGGCCGACGCCCTGGCCCACCCCACCTGGCAGATGGGCCCCAAGATCACCATCGACTCAAGCACACTCATGAACAAGGGCCTCGAGGTCATAGAGGCGCACGAGCTCTTCGGGATCGGCTACGACCAGATCGAGATCGTCGTGCATCCGCAGTCCATCGTCCATTCCATGGTCACCTACTGCGACGGAGCGACCGTGGCCCAGCTATCCAAGCCCGACATGAGGCTTTGCATCGGGTACGCGCTCGCCTATCCCGACCGCCTCGACCTGGCGTACGGGGCCATCGACTGGGCTGAGTTGGGCCGCTTGGACTTCGAACCGCCCGACCGCAGTGCCTTCGGTTGCATCGACTTGGCATACCAGGCCGGCCGGGCCTCGGAGACCGCGCCGGCCTGGCTCAACGCAGCCAATGAAGTCGCAGTACAGGCCTTTCTGGACGGTCGGATTCGCTGGATTGACATCGCTCACCTGCTGGAGGAAGCCCTCGGGGTGTGGCCCGGCGACGAGGCTGCCGATGTTGAAGCGGTGCTGGTCGCCGACCGCGAGGCCCGCCGGGTAGCCGCCGGCCTCGTTGAGCGGCGCGAAGCGGCCTGATGCTGACGCGTCTCACCGAGCAGCGGGGCCTTGTCGGTCTTGTCGTGGCGCTCGTCGTCATCGGCGCGTTAGCCGGGGTGAGCTGGGTGGTGATCATCCTGCTGCTGGTGGCCATGCTGTTCTTGCACGAGCTCGGTCATTACCTCACGGCCCGCTGGACGGGTATGAAGGTCACCGAGTTCTTCATCGGGTTCGGCCCGCGCCTCTGGTCGTTCCGTCGTGGCGAGACGGAGTACGGAGTCAAGGCAATCTGGGCGGGCGCCTATGTTCGCATCGCCGGGATGAGCAACCTCGACGAGGTGGAGGCCGGCGACGAGCCCCGCAGCTTCCGGCAGCAGAGCTACCCCAGAAAGCTGCTGGTGCTGACGGCCGGGTCGGCCATGCATTTCGTCATCGTGCTGGCCCTGCTGTTCGCGGTGCTATTGGGTGACGGCACGATCGTGAGGGGCCCCTCCGATGCCGGCGAGGCCGGGAACTGGACGCTGGCCACAGTCTCACCCGACAGCGCGGCCTCTGCGGCCGGCCTGCAGCCGGGCGACGAGCTGGTCTCGGTCGCAGGGGTGGGCAGCACAACATTCGTCGACTTCTCCGACCAGGTTCAGCGACTCGCAGGAACCGAGGTGGAGGTGGTCTATCGCCGCGACGGCGCGGAGAGCACCGCGGTGACCCGGGTGGGGGAGCGGCTCACCGCCACGGGCGCGGCCGGGATAGCGGGGCTCATCGAAGGAGACCGCATACTTGCCGTTGAGGGTCTCGAATCCGTGGGCGCCCCGACCTACGCGCAGGTGGCCGAGTACGGACGCGACCGGATCGGCGAACCTCTCGACATGACCATCGTCGACACCCGAACGGGAAGGCCGGCGGTGGTGGAGGGGGCGATGATCACCGATCTGGTCAACCCCTCGGCCGCGGTCAGAGGATTCTTCGGTGTGTCGGCCGACTACCACGCCGAGGGGCTCGGCGTGGTGCATGCCGCAGGCGAGTCGCTGCGACTGTCCGCATTGATTCTGCGTGACGTGGTCTTCGCCATCCCCACCATCGTCACGGACGGATTCGGCGGCACTCTGGACGGGCTGCGGGACGATGATCAGGCTGCGAGCAGCGCGCAGCTGGCCCGCGACGTCGAGTTGCGGCGCCTCGACCGGTCGCATCCGGATGAGAACCGGATCCTGTCGATTTACGGAGTGGCCCGGATCGGCGCCGAAGCCGCATCCGACGGCGCTACCGATGTTCTGCTGCTGCTGGTGTACGTCAACGCGTTCATCGGAGTGTTCAACCTCCTGCCGCTGCTGCCCCTCGACGGGGGACACGTGGTTGTGGCGACATACGAGCGGATCCGCTCCTTCGGTGGACGTACCCACCGGGTTGATGCGGCCCGCCTGCTGCCGCTCACGTACGCGGTTGTGGTCCTGCTGCTGCTGGTGGGCGGTGTGGCGCTGGTGCGTGACATCCTCGATCCGGTCAACTTCGGCTGAGATCCCGCTGAGTCGCCAACCGGGCCCGGATAGACTCACGATCGTGCAGGTCACCGCGAAATTCCCGCGGCGAGACACTCGGCAGATCATGGTCGGAACGGTGCCGGTCGGGGGCGGCGCACCCGTGACGGTGCAGTCGATGACGGTTACCAAGACGGCCGACTACGAGGCCACGCTGCAGCAGATCTACGCGCTGGCAGCCGCGGGCGCCGACATCGTGCGCTGCACCTGCAACAGGGCCGAGGCCGCCGAGGGGCTGGCCCGCATCGTGCCCCGCTCACCGGTGCCGATCGTCGCCGACATCCACAACAACTACCGGATGGCGCTCGCCGCGCTGGAAGCTGGAGTGCACTGCCTGCGCCTGAACCCGGGCAACATCCGCAAGCCCGACCAGATCAAGGCCATTGCCAGGGAATGCAAGGACCGCGGCGTGCCCATCCGGATCGGGGTCAACGGAGGGTCGCTCGATCCCGACCTGTACGACGCAGAGCTGGGAGTGACGCCCGAGGCGATGGTGGCCTCCGCGATGCGCGAGCTCGCCTACTTCGACGATGTCGGGTTCGATCTTGTGAAGATCTCGGTGAAGGCGTCGAGCGTTCCGCTCATGATCGAGGCGTACCGGCAGCTTGCGGACACCACCGACCATCCACTGCATCTCGGGGTGACCGAAGCCGGGCCTCCACCGGCCGGGACCATCAAGTCGACGGCCGGCATCGCCTCTCTTCTCGCGGAGGGCATCGGCGACACGATCCGCTACTCGTTGACCACCGATCCCGTTGAGGAGGCGCGGGCCGGCCGGCAACTCCTGGAGGCGATGGGGCTGCGCCGGCGGCGCAACGTCGACCTGATCGCCTGCCCCAGCTGCGGGCGGGCCGAGGTGGACGTGTTCAACGTGGCCCAGCAGGCCATGGAGGCCTTCGGCGAGCGACGCTTACCGCTCCAGGTGGCGGTCATGGGCTGCGTCGTGAACGGTCCGGGCGAGGCCCGGCACGCCGACCTGGGCATCGCCGCGGGGAACCGTCGGGGACACTTGTTCGTGAAGGGCGAGAACGTGGCCGTCGTTGCCGAGGAAGACATGGTGGACGCGCTGGTGGAATGGGCCGAGTTCATCTGCGAGCACGGTTCGGATGCTGCCCTCGAGCGGGCCAAGAAGACGCGGGCCTCAGCCCGGCGGGCGGCTGAGGAAGACCGCCGCCGCAACCTTGATGAGCTCGGGGACGACGCCAACAACGCTGAGGCGGTGGTGGCGGGGATCCGGCGCAGGAGCCGCGGCTAACCCGGATATACTGCCGCACGTTCGATTCCTCGGAAGCGGCGTGGGCTAGTGCCCACGCCGTTGCCGGTTCGGGCCCAGTCCCGAGCACCAAGTCCGGAGCAGAATGTCAGGGAATGTCATGGCGATCATCGATCGCGTCCGCGCACTCGTAGCCCCGCTGGCGGAGGCCGCTTCGGTCGACCTGTACGACGTCGAGCACAACGGTGGAGTGGTTCGAGTCCTTGTGGACGCCGATGGTGGCATCAGTCTCGATGCCATTGCTCGGCTGGCGCGCTCGATCAGCCGGGCTCTCGACGAGCAAGATCTCATTCCGGGCCGGTACACGCTGGAGGTCTCGAGCCCCGGCCTGGAGCGTCCGCTGCGCACCCCTGAGCATTTCCGTCGCGCCGCCGGGTCCGAGGTGAAGGTGAAGACCCAACCAGGCTTCGAGGGGCCCAGGCGGCTGACGGGGATCCTGGAAGGCGTTGCCGACGACGGCGTGGACCTGCGCGGCACCGACGGCGAGGTGTGTCGCATCGCCTATGAGCAGCTGGCGTCGGCCCGCACCGTGTTCGAGTGGGGCTCGGGCCCGCAACAACGACAACGGTCCCAACGACCCGACCATTGGGAGGCGAAGACATGAACTCGGAGATGCTGGAAGCGCTCCAGGCGATGGCGGCTGAGCGGGGGATCACTGTCGACGCCCTGTTCGCGGCCCTGGCCGACGCGTTGGAGTCCGCCTACAAGCGAATGCCCGACGCCAAGGAGTACGCCTGGGTGACGATCGATCCCTCCACCATGGAGTTCCGGGTGCTGGCCCAGGACTTGGACGAGGAGGGCAATCCGGTCGGCGAGGAGTACGAGGTGACGCCGGACAATTTCGGGCGCATCGCCGCACAGACCGCGCGCCAGGTCATGACCCAGCGCATCCGCGAGGCCGAGCGGGAGCTCAAGTACGAGGAGTACGCGGGCCGCGAGGGAGACATCGTGACCGGCATGATCCAGCAGACCGACGCGCGCTACACCCTGCTCGATCTGGGTCGAGTCGAGGCACTGCTGCCCCAGGCCGAGCAGGTCCCCTATGAGCGACCCGACTCCAACACCCGGCTCAAGGCCTACATCGTCGAGGTTCGCAAGACCGCCAAGGGGCCTCAGATCGTGGTCAGCAGAACCCACCCCGGCCTGGTGAAGCGGCTCTTCGAGCTGGAGGTCCCCGAGATCGCCGACGGGATCGTGGAGATCAAGGCCTGCGCCCGCGAACCGGGCCATCGCACCAAGATCGCGGTGTACTCGAACGACCCGAACGTTGATCCGGTGGGCGCGTGCGTGGGGGCCCGGGGAGCAAGGGTCCGCCAGGTCGTCAACGAGTTGCGAGGCGAGAAGATCGACATCGTGCCGTTCAGCAACGAGCTTGAAGAGTTTGTGACCAAGGCGCTGTCACCGGCGAGGATCAAGGAGGTCCGCCCCAACGAGCTGACTGGCGACTGCGACGTGATCGTTCCCGATTATCAGCTGTCGCTCGCCATCGGCAAGGAGGGCCAGAACGCTCGCCTGGCCAGCCGGCTCACCGGCTGGGGAATAAACATCAAGAGCGAGTCCCAGCTGGCCGAAGAGGCGGCTTACGGCGACGTGGAGTGGGCCGAGGGAGAGTGGATCACCGACCCCGCGACGGGAGAGCAACTGTGGCGGCCGGCCGACGGCGGCGAGGCGGTCAGCGCGGAGGCCTGGGCGGCGGCTATGGCCCAGGAGCAGGCCGAGGACTCCGGCCGCGGGGAGGGCTCCGGTTCTGCCGGGGGTTCCGGTTCTGCCGAGGCCGAAGTTCCGACGAAGCAGGCGGAGAGCGGCTGAGCCCGGTCCGCACCTGTATCGGCTGCCGCACCCGCCGGCCGGGTGCGGAGCTGAGGCGTGTCCGCATGGATCCGAGCGGTGCTCTGGTTGTGGGGCCGGGTCCCGGCCGGGGCGCCTGGCTGTGCGCCGACATCGCCTGCTTCGAGTTGGCCAAACGCCGTCGGGCCTTCGCACGGGCTCTGCGGGCTGACGTAGAGCCGGGTGAGATCGCTAGGCTGCAACAAGCGTGGCCGTTGGACCCGGGGAACGCTCCCGGGCCGAGTGGCCGCGCCAATCCGTCCTGAAGGAGGCACGCGTTGCCAGGCAAGATCCGCGTCCACGAGCTCGCCAAGGAGCTTGGGCTAACCAATCAGGAGACGCTTGATCTTTGCTTCGCGCTCAGCATCGGAGTCAAGTCACATTCCTCGAGCATCGTCGAGGCCCAAGCCGACCGGGTACGGCGGAGAGCAGAGCGCGACGGGCTGCTGAAACCTCCGCCCCCTCCGGAGCGCGTCGTAGTGGCGCAACCCGAACCCGAACCCGCCCAACCGGTGACCGCTAAGGCGGAAGCCAAAGCGCCGGTCGCGGTAGCCAAGAAGCTGGAGGCGGCAGCTCCCCGTCCCGAGCCTGTCGTAGCTCAGGAGCCCGCGGCCGAGCCCGCCAGAGACTCCAAGGGTCGCGCCGCAGCGGCGGCGAAGGCGCCCGCCGCCCGGGCCGCGCCGCCAGTCGAGCCGGATTCGACGGCAGCGGCAGCCAGGACCGAGGTGGCCGAACCGGCCGCCGCGAAACCCAAGGTGACTATCTCTTCCAGCGGCAGCGTGGCTCCGGCCAAGCGAGTCCCAACAGAGCCGGTAGAGGAACCCCAGCCGGTCGCGAGTGAGCCGCCGCCGAAGCCGGCCGGCCGCAGAGTGCCGACCAGCGCACCTCCGCCCCGTCCCCTCAAGCCCGGAATCCCCCCTGTCTCACGGTCGGGCAAGCCGATTCCTCCTCCTCCTCCTCCTCGCCGCCTCCGGCCTCCTGCCCCGGGCGCCCATGGCCGCTCCGGTACGGCCGCATCGGAGCGGCGGCCGCCCGGCGGGGCCTCCCGCCCCGCGGGCTCGCGACCTCCGTCCGATCGACCGGCAGGCCCCCGCCGCGGCCCACCGGGAGGAGGCCCTCGTTCGGTTGGTGGGCCCCGGCCTGCCGCCCCTGGACCTCCCGGCCGCCCCGGGGGCAGGGGTGGTCCCGGTGGCGCTCAGCGACGTCCGCCCCGCCGCAAGAGCCGCAGGCGACGGGTGCGCGAGGAACTGCAGCCCATGGATGTCCCGACCTATACGCCCCGGCACGCCGCGGTGCCGGAGGGCGTGATCGTCGTGGAGCGGGCTTCGGCTGCCCAGGACTTCGGCCCCAAGGTCAATCGCACCGCCGCCGATGTGGTCCGCTTCCTGATGCAGCACGGTGAGATGGTCACCGCCACCCAGTCGCTCAGTGACGAGATGATGGAGCTGTTCGCGGCGGAGATCGGCGCCGAGATCCGTCTCGTCGACCCCGGCGAAGAGCAGGAGGCCGAACTCCGCAAGCTCCTCGGGATCGGCGGTGACGATGACGAAAGCGTTGCTCCGCTGCGAGCTCCCGTGGTCACCGTCATGGGCCATGTCGACCACGGCAAGACGCTGCTGCTGGACCGCATCCGCGACACCAACGTGGTCGACGGCGAGGCCGGCGGGATCACCCAGCACATCGGTGCATATCAGGTGGAGCGCAATGACCGGCCGCTCACCTTCATCGACACGCCGGGACATGAGGCGTTCACGGCTATGCGGGCCCGAGGAGCGAGTGCCACCGACATCGTCGTGCTCGTCGTGGCCGCCGACGACGGCGTGATGCCCCAGACGATCGAGGCCATCAACCACGCCAAGGCCGCCGACGTTCCCATCGTGGTTGCGGTCAACAAGATCGACCGTTCCAACGCGGATCCGCAGAGGACCGTGGCCGGAGTGGCCGAGCAGGGTCTGGTGCCGGAGGCCTGGGGCGGAGACACGATCTACTGCGAGGTGTCGGCTCTGACCGGCGACGGCATCGAGGACTTGCTTGATCAGATCCTGCTGGTGGCAGAAGTCGAAGACCTTCGGGCCTCGCCCGAGGGTCGATCGGGCGGAGTGGTGCTCGAGTCGAATCTCGACATCGGGCGGGGTCCAGTGGCCACCGTGCTGGTGCAGAGGGGCACGCTGCGCATTGGTGACCCGGTGGTTGCGGGCGCGTCCTGGGGCCGGGTCCGGGCCCTGCTCGACGACCAGGGCGAGAACGTCCATGAGGCTGTCCCTTCGACGCCGGTTCAGGTTCTTGGCTTGTCGGAGGTCGCCATCGCTGGCAATGCCTTCGCGGTTGCCCCGAACGAGAAGATCGCGGGGAGGGTGGCCGATACGCGCGAGCACTGGCAGCGCCTGTCGAGCCTCGGCCGCGACGCTCACGCTCTGTCCGGCGGGGCCAAGCTGGAGGATCTCTTCACTCGGATCCAGCGCGGCGAGACCGCCACTCTCAATGCCATCGTGAAGGCCGACGTCAATGGATCGCTGGAAGCCGTCATCGAGAGCCTCCGCAAGCTGGCGACCGGCGAAGTCCGCATCGCCGTCGTGCACCGTGGCGTGGGCGGCATCACCGAGAACGACATCCAGCTTGCTTCGGCCTCCAACGCCACCATCATCGGGTTCAATGTCCGGCCCGATCGCAAGGCGCGCGAAGCCGCTGACGCCGAGAACGTAGAGATCCGGACCTACGAGATCATCTACAAGCTGCTCGAGGACGTCTCGTCGGCCATGGTCGGGATGCTCGCCCCCGACATCGAGGAGATCGTGACGGGCGACGCCGAGGTGCGGCAGGTCTTTCGCGTCCCCCGGGTGGGGGCGGTGGCCGGCTGCTACGTGCAGAACGGGACGATCAACAGGGGAGCGAAGGTGCGGTTCCTGCGCGAGGGGGCGATCATCTGGAAGGGAACCATCACGTCGCTCAAGCGCTTTACCGACGATGTCCGCGAGGTTCAATCCGGATTCGAGTGCGGCATAGGTTTGAGCAACTTCCAGGACCTCAAGGCGGGCGACATCATCGAGACCTTCGAAGAGCGCGAGGTGGCCCGAACCCTCGAGGGCTGAAGGTCAGCACCCTTCCCGAGACATTCGATGAAACGACGAGCGAAACGCTTTCAGCCCGACCATCGGGCCGGCCACCGCACCGCCCGGGTGGGCGAGCTCATCAGGCGCATAGTCGCGGAGTCGATGGAGCAACTGGACGATGAGCGGTTGGCCATGGTCTCGGTCACGGGCGTGGACGTGGACCGGGACCTGCACCGAGCAGTGGTGTGGTTCACATCGTTGGGCGACACCGACGAGGGCGACGCCGACATAGCCGAGGTCTTCGAGGAGCATGCCAGCCACTTGCGACGAACCGTCGGGGACCAGACCCGGCTGCGGCGCACGCCGGAGCTGGTGTTCCGTCCCGACACCGTGCTGCGTTCGGCCGAGCGCATCGAGAGGCTGCTCGACGGCATGGATGGCGCCGCGGATCCCGAGAGCTGGTAGTGCCCGACGGCATCGCGGTCATCGACAAGCCCGCAGGATGGACCAGCCACGATGTGGTGGCCAAGGCAAGGGGGGTGCTGGGCACCCGGAAGGTGGGGCACAGCGGAACCCTCGATCCCGACGCCACCGGTGTGCTGGTGCTCGGCGTGGGCCGGGCTACTCGGCTGCTGCGGTACCTGACCGAACTTCCCAAGAGCTACGAGGCTGAGATCGTGCTCGGGGTCGAGACCCACACCCTCGACTCGACGGGACGGGTGACGGCCCGTCACGACATGGCTGAGGTCAGCGCGGAGCAGGCCCGCCAGGCTGCCGCAGCCCTGACCGGCGACATCCTCCAGGTTCCGCCCATGGTCTCGGCGGTGAAGGTGGGAGGGCGCAGGCTTCACGCTCTCGCTCGTGCCGGTATCGAAGTGGAGCGCGAGGCCCGTCCGGTGACCGTCCATCGGTTCGATGTCTGGCCCGTGGCGGGTGTGGAGGCAGTGCTGCGAGCAGTGGTCGAGTGCTCCTCGGGGACCTACGTGAGGACGCTCGCCGCCGACCTCGGTCGGGCCCTCGGCGGAGGCGCTCACCTGCGAAACCTCCGACGCACAGCCGTGGGCAGCTTCGGGCTCGCCTCCGCCCGCCCGGTGGAGTCTGCCGAGGTCCTGCCGATGGCGCAGGCCGTCAAACACTTGACCGGGGTGCGGGTGAATCCGGCGGTGACGGCCGAGGTGGCCCACGGCCGGGTGCTGGATCTCGACCGCCTCGGCGCTGAGGGAGCCGGTCCGTGGGCGGTGTACGATCCCGACGGCGGGCTGCTCGCGGTGTACGAGCGGTTCGGCGAGGGCGCGAAGCCGGCCGTAGTTGTGGCGGGTGTGAGGTAGGGGACCGGCCTCGGTAGCCTCCCAGGTACCGGCCCCGGGGTCCGGAACCGTCACTATCCGCGCTGGAGGCGTCTGTGGAACTGCTGCACGATCGGCGCGATCAGCTCCCCCCGATGGTGTCCGTCGCGGCCGCGATAGGCGTCTTCGATGGGGTGCACCTCGGCCATCAGGAGGTGCTCACCCAGGTGCGGAAGACCGCGGAGCTCCTAGGGGTGGCGTCTGCGGTCGTCACGTTCGACACCCACCCGGCGTACGTGGTGCGTCCGGAGAATGCGCCGAAGCTGCTCACGACTCTCGAGCAGAAGCTGGAACTGCTCGAGGCTCAGGGACTCGACTACGGCTACGTGATCGAGTTCGACGAGGCACGGGCCGGCACCCGGCCCGAGGAGTTCGTGGAGCAGGTCTTCCTTGACGCTCTCCACGCCCGGGCCGTGGTGGTGGGGAAGGACTTCCACTTCGGCAAGGGCCGCACCGGCAACGTCGCCGAACTTCAGCGCCTGGGCCGCCAGTGGGACTTCGAGGTGGTCCCTCTGAGACTCATCCGCCACCGCAGCGACGCCCGGGAGCCGGTGTCGTCCACCACGGTGCGCAGGGCACTGGCCGGCGGAGATGTGTCTAAGGCCGCGGCCATGCTGGGTCGCTACTACGAGGTGCGCGGCACAGTTGTTCCCGGCGACCGGCGGGGGGTAACGGTCGGGTTCCCCACTGCCAACGTGCCGGTTCCGAAGTTCATGGCCTGGCCTGCCGACGCGGTCTACGCGGGATGGTGCACGCTGCCGGATGGCAGTCGCCGGGGCTGCGCCATCAACATCGGTCGCCGTCCGACCTTCTACGAGCACGCCCAGCAGTCTTTGTTGGAGGCCCATGTGATCGACTTCGAGGGCGACCTGTACGGATGCGAGGTGCGGGTGGAGTTCGTCGACTTCCTGAGGAGCGAGCGCAAGTTCGAGGGATTGGAGCAGCTCTCCGAGCAGCTCGCCGTCGATGTCGCCAACGCGCGGAAGCGACTCGGCCTGGCCTAGACAACCCGATACCGAATCTCAGAGACTCAGCACTGCGGCCGCGAGGCGAGCGGACTCCCGAGCCCGCAGAGCGACGTTGATGTCGAGGCGCTCCAGGTGCTGGGCAACCTGCTTCGCACCCTGGGGCAACGGGTGGTCGGCCATGAAGGCATGCACCTGGGCGGCCAACTCGGCTTGGTCCAGCGCAGTCACGCCCTCCAGCATCCGGGCTACCGAGTAATTGCTCGGGAAGATCCCGAGAAGACGGTCCCAATGCCCGGCCAGGAAGTCCCAAGTCTCGGGTCCGCAGACGCGGTTGAGGAGGGCGCGCCGAACCAGGTAGGGGCCGTCCTGGGTGCGGACCGATCCGTCGAGGGTGCCCTCCAGGATCGTGCGCACGAGGCCCGGGTCACCGAAGTCGGCCAGGGCGGCGAGATGACGCTGCTCGGTCTGGGGATCCGGGGCCGTTTCGAATCGCTGCCGGAACCGAGCGAAGTCTTCGGCGTCCCCGTGGGCCGCCACGACGCTCAGGGCCGCCGCCGCGAGTGTGGGATCAGGGTGGTCGAGCCTCTGCCGGCACGCCGTGATCGTGGCGGCGTGATCGGCGACCGCGCCGCGCAGCCTGATGAGCGTTGCCCGCAGTTCACCGGTTCGCTCGTCCTCGCCGCCGGCGGGCGGATCCAGCCCGACCTCGGCCGCGGCGGCGTCGGAGGAGGCCACGACGAGTTCGCAGAAGCGCTGGGCCGCGTCGGCGTCCAGCAGCCTGCGCAGGTGGGCCAGGGTGCCTGCGATTGCCTGCCACACCGTGAGGTCGCGCTCGTCGATGAAGCCTTGCAGCACGAAGCCACAGAAGGCCGGCGCGTCGAGGCTGCCGGCCAGAGTCGCGGCCCAGGCATCATCGACGAGGCCGTGACGCTCCTCGCCGGTTCGGTCGCCGGGTCCCGCCGACGCGACGGCCGCAAGCGTGTCGGTGCTCGGGGCGTCGCGATAGAAGCCCGATGCGCCGCTGTTCACCGTGACCGGGTCGCCGGCGGCGACGGTGAGGATTCGGCGGGGCTGGTCGAGCAGAAGCCGCAGGTCGCTCCGGTCGCCCGCATGACTCTCAATCCGCAGGCGCAACGGGACCGCCCAGCAGCGCTCGTCTGCTTGCCGGGGGTCGAGGGTGAAATGGCGCTGGGACAGGCTGACGCCGTGGTCGGTGGCGGTGGCGGCCACCGCCGGATACCCGCCCTGGTATATCCAGCCCTCCATGATCTGACGCACGGGCTGGCCCGACGCGTCGGCCAACGAGTTCCACAGGTCCTCGGTGACCGTGTTGGCGTAGGCGTGTCGTCGCAGGTACAGGCGCACCCCGGCCCGGAACGTCTCGGGGCCGAGGTACTGCTCCAGCATGCGCACCAGGGCCGCGCCCTTCTCGTAGGTGATCACGTCGAACATGTCCTCGGCCTCGGCGGGGGAGTGCACCGGGTATTCCACCGACCTGGTGCTGCCTAGGGCGTCGGTGGACAGGGCCGAGGCTCGGCTGTGGCAGAACGTCGACCACACCTGCCAGTCGGGCCGGTAGGCGTCGGTGCATGCTGTCTCCATGAACGTGGCGAAGGCCTCGTTCAGCCAGATGCCCTCCCACCAGGCCATGGTCACGAGATCGCCGAACCACATGTGGGCCAGCTCATGGTTGATCACCTGGGCCACCCGCTGCAGCTCGGGCTGGCTCGCCGCGCCGGGATCCACCAGCAGCAGCACCTCCCGGAAGGTCACGCAGCCGAGGTTCTCCATGGCGCCGAACGCGAAGTCGGGGATGGCTACCAGGTCCAGCTTGTCCGACGGATAGGGCAGTCCGTAGTAGTCGGCGTACCACTCCAGCGCGTGGGCCGCGACATCCAGGGCGAAGGCGGTCTGGTCGCCGCGGCCGGGTCGATGGACCACGCGCACGGGCACGCCGCCGCAGTCGATCGCCTCCGTGACCTCGAGCGGGCCCACCACGAAGGCCACCAGGTATGTGGACATCACCATGGTGGGGGCGAAGCTGACCCGTACCCGGCCGTCCTCCATCGGTTCGCGACCCGTCTCGGCCGTATTGGACACCGCCAGCAGACCCTCGTCCACTGTCAAGGCGGTCGCGAAGCTGGCCTTGAGGGCCGGCTCGTCGAAGCAGGGGAAGGCCCGGCGGGCGTCGGTGGACTCGAACTGGGTCGTGGCAAGGGTGTGGGTGGCACCGGTGTCGTCGCTGTAGGTGGAGCGGTAGAAGCCGTGCAACTGATCGTTGAGCACTCCGTTGAAGGCGATGTCGAGCCGGGCCGGTCCCGCCGTGAACTGGTCGGGTTCATCGCGCCGGGTAAGCGTCAGGCGCTCGGACTCCGCATCGAGCCGGCCATCGAGCTCGACGGTCTCACCGGCTGCGGTGACGAACTGTGCGCGGACGATGCTCAGTTCGGCTGCGTTGAGCGTGATCGAGTCCAGCGGCTCTGTGACATCGACATCGATGGCGACGGTTCCCGCGAAGGTGGCAGCCTCCAGGTCGGGCGACAACTCGATGGCATAGTGCCGGGGAACAACGCCAGCCGGCAGTCTCGGACTCATGGTCCGACGGTACCCGCGACGGCGGCGGGGTCAGCCGTCGATGGGCTTGTATCGCTGATTCAGGGGCCAGTAGCGCCGGGGCACCAGGTGATCGCGGATTCGTTCCGCCACCGAGTCGGCTTCGTCGAGCAGCGCAGCCTCGTCCACGGTGAGCACTTCGCCGTCGTCGACCACCAGGGCGCCGTTCACGAGAACGCTCTTGATGTCAGTGCCGACGGCGTAGCGCACCAGCGACCCGATCGGATTGTGCCTGGGCGACAGCCTCAGGTTCTCGCCGTCGACAACGGCAATGTCGGCTGCCTTTCCAACCTCCAGCGAACCGATCTCATGGTCCCAGAGCAGGGCGCGGGCCCCGTCGATGGTGGCCATGTCGAAGGCGTCTTCGGTGGTGAATCCGATGGGGTCGTACAGGGGTATGCCGGCGGCCTGCCCGTGCATGAGGAAGGCGATCCGGGCCACGGCCAGGATGTCGTTGATGACGGTGTCGCAGCCGAGGCCGACGGTCACGCCGGCTGCCCGCATGCCCACTACGTCGGTCACGGCCGAGACGATGTCGGTGCATACCACCGGCGCGTGGGTGAGCTTGGCGCCCGCCTCGGCCAGCAGCCTGACCTCCCGGGCGGTGGTGAGCATGGCGTGGATGGCCAGGAAGCGGGGACCGAGCACGCCGATCTCGCTCAAGTGCTCGATCGGACGGCGCCCGAACAGCGAAACGCACAGCTCGATCTCCTCGCGGTCGCGGTTGATGTGGGTCATCATCGCGGTGTCGTGGCGCTCGGCCAGCTCGCGGGCCGCGCCGAACATCTCGTCGCTCACCGAGGGAACGCTCGCAGCATGGATGTAGGGGCGCACCAGACCGCGGCCGCGCTCCGACCAGCGGGTCAGGAAGTCCTCCAAGTGTGCGATGTTGTCGGCCCTCACCGCGGGGTCGTCCTCGTATTCGGACCGGCCCTCGATCTGCTCGTAGTTGCTGGCCAGGCGAGACGTGCGGTCGCGTTGTCCTACCGCCAGCGCACACCGGATGCCCATCTCCAGGGCCGTCTCGCCCACGGCCTCCTCGTGCTCGGCGGTGCAGGTCGTGTCGGTGGTGGTGGTCACGCCGGCCCGCAGCAGGTTCGCCATCGTGACCCGTGAGCTGGTCCTGATGCCATCGTCGCCAAGCACGTCCTCCGCGGGTATGTAGACCCGCGTGATGTTGGGGAGGTCCTCCAGCGCCAAACTTCGCACCAGCGCCTGGGCCATGTGGTTGTGGGAGTCAATAAGTCCGGGGATCACGAGGTCGCGGCGACCGCCCAGCCGTCGTCCCTCGTAGGCCGCTTCAACCTCTGCCCTGCGGCCGACCGCGACGATCCTCGAGTCTCTGACCGCCACCGCGCCGTCCATGTAGACCCTGCGCTCGGCATCGGCGGTCACCACCGTGCCGGTGATCACGAAGTCGGCGGCCTGCGGCCGGTGATCCACGCCCTTGTCGGTGTCGGTCACTTGAAGTCCTTCCGTGGCGCGTCCAACCCAGATGACGATCCTCGGATGGCGGAGCCTCCCCCCGCTGCCGGGGGGAGGCTCCCAGCTGATGGGTCCTAGAAGCCGATGCTCGCGTCGATGAACTCGTTGGTGACGAGGTTGTTCGGATCCGTCCGGGAGGGGTCGACATCGAAGCCAGCGTTGACAATCTTGTCGATCACCTCTTGGATCCGGTCGATCTCCATGTTGCCGACCGTGTCGTCGGGGCCGTTGCCGATCAGGCCGAGCTCGATCTGGGTGTCGACCGAGAACTGCGCCAGCCCGGCGCTGTACTGCCAGAAGCTGCGGATGTCGGCCACGATCTGCACGATCATCGCGTTGGTGGGGCCGGGATCGGCTGCGAAGTCCAGGATCGACTGCTGCACGATCGGCACGAACTTGGCGAGGCACGGCCTCAGCGTGTCGAGGTCGGCCGGGCGGATCGCCAGGGTCTGGGAGTAGATCGGAAGCCCGGCGTCGTGGATCAGCTCGAAGGCGATCGGCTTGGACCACTCCGGATAGACCTGCTCGTAGCTGTAGGGCGACTCGGACGCGAAGCCCTGCTGGGCGATGGCGCCGCCCTCGGCGATGAACCGGGCGGGGCCGCCGTCATAGGACGGGTCGACCTGATCCGCGGAGAGCACGCCCTCGTTGACGAACACGTCGATGAACGTCCCGCCCCCGAACACGTTGATGGTGACGCCGAGCTCGCCGAGGTCGGCGACGCCCGTCACGTCGGGATACGTCTCGGGATCCCACTGGATGATCTGCGGGTTCTTTTCCAGCGGGGCGACCACCGACAGCGTCGGGGTGTCGCCGCCGAGGATCACGGCCTCGTCCATGCTCACATAGGCGAGCGTGATCTCGGGATCGAGCTGCATCTGTGCCGAGCCCGAGGCGAAGCCGATGGCCGGGCCGCCGGCGCGGATCTCGATGTCGACGCCGGTGTCGACGCCGCCCGCCATGAGCGGGCCGGTGGTGATCATGTTGTCGGTGTCGAGCGTCCAGCCCTCTCCAACCATCTGGTACATGGCGCCGTGCTCGGACTCCGGGAACCAGTCGGTCTGGATGATGATCGGGCTGGGGCACACGCTCGCGAGGTCGAGCGGGTCCTCGGCCGGCGCCTCGGCCGGCGCCTCGGGCTCAGCCGTCTCGGGCTCGGGTTCCGGTGCTTCGGGCTCGGCCGGAGCCGCGGTGGGCTCTGGGTCGGGGTCCTCCGGTTCTGCCGGAGCTGCCGGCTCCTCCACCGCTGCGGTGCCGGTGTCGGCCGCAGCGCCGTCATCGTCGGTATCGTCATCACCGCATGCTGCGGCGATCAGACTCAGTACGGCCAGCGCGCAGAGCGCGCGAACCCATGGCTTCGTCTTCATGGTGGTCCTCCAGGTATGGTCTCGAATGTTGATATGACCGATAAGAGTCTTGATACTATCAACATTTCTGCCGGTGCAAGCTGGGCTGAGGTGTTACCCGGAATGAGCCTGTGAACCCCGATAACCTCGACGACGGCACTGCGGGAGCGAGGGTCGACTCTCGAGTCGATGACGCGGAGCGGATCCAGCGGCTGGGGGCCAAGATCCGGGTGCTGCGCAAGGAGCGCGGGCTCACCCTCAAAGCGCTGGCCCAATTGAGCGGTCTCTCTCACCCCTTCCTCTCGCAGGTCGAGCGGGGGTTGGCCCGACCCTCCATGAGCTCGTTGCACCAGATCTCCGAGGCGCTCGGCACCAATGCCTCATGGTTGCTTGCCGGATCGGAGAACACCCGGGAGGCAACGGTCGTTCGGGCGTCCGACACGGCCGCGGTCCCGGCCAGCGAGTTGGGGGACATGGACGGGGTGCGCCGGGTGGTCGCTCCGGAGGCCAGTCCGTTCCAAGTCGTCGAGTTCAGCGGCGCGCCCGACTCGTTCCGCGAGTACTGGGTCCACGACGGATTCGAGACGATCTACGTCATCTCCGGCGTCGTGGATGTGGACCTCGACGGAGAGATCTTCCGGCTCGAGCCGAGCGACTCCATCTCCTACGACACCCGCCAGCCGCACCGGCTGCGGGCGGCAACGGAGGAGACCGTCAAGCTCTTGATGATCGAGGCCTCGCCAGGATTCACCAACGTTCGAGTGCGTTAGCCTGCGGTCTGGTGTTTGAGTCTGATCCAACTGGAATTGGTGACGCGGCCATCTCTGCTCGCGGGCTGGTCCGGACTTTCGGAAGCAACCGGGCGGTGGACGGGGTCGATCTCGGTGTCAACTCCGGGGAGGTCTACGGGTTCCTCGGGCCCAACGGCGCGGGCAAGAGCACCACGGTGCGGATGCTGTGCACCCTGCTGAAGCCCACTGCGGGGCAGGCCACGGTGGCCGGCTACGACGTGGTCGACCACCCCGGCGACGTTCGTATCCGTATTGGCGCCGCCCTGCAGGAGGCCGCGCTCGACGAGCGCCAGACCGGCCGGGAGATCCTCGATTTGCAGGCTCGCCTGTACGGGTTGAGCGCGGCGGACCGGGCCGCCTCCATCGCGAGGGCCGTGGACCTCGCCGACATCGGCGACGCCATGGACGATCGTGTCAAGACCTACAGCGGCGGAATGAGGCGCCGCCTCGACCTCGCCGCCTCGCTGATACACGGCCCCGAAGTGCTGTTCCTGGATGAGCCGACCACCGGCCTCGACCCGGTGAGCCGGGCGCAGGTCTGGGACGAGGTGCGCCGGCTCAACCGCGAGCTCGGGGTGACGGTGTTCCTCACCACCCAGTATCTCGAGGAGGCCGACGCGCTGGCCGACCGGGTGGCCATCATCGACGGCGGCCGGATAGTCGAGGAGGGGTCGCCATCGGCGTTGAAGCGGGCCGTGGGAGCCGACGTGATCGTGGTGGACCTCCCCTCAGATGCCATCGCTGGAGCGGCGACCGTGGCCGAGACGCTGCCGGACGTCGATGCCGTCACCCAGGGTCGCCGTGGCATCACCATCGCCGCCGCCGACGGTGCGGCCACCGTCGGGAGTGTGGCCGTGGCTCTCTCGGGGGCGGGATTCCATCCCCAGTCGCTCACCGTGCGCACCCCATCGCTCGACGATGTGTTCCTGCTGGCCACCGGATACCGGATGTCGGCGGTGGACCCTGCCGCCGAGGGCGGCGATTCGGCGGGACGATCAGGCTCTCGGACGGCGGCTCCGGGGAGCGGCGGGCCGTGAGCACCCAGACCGGCGCTGCCGTCGCGGCCGGTGGCGGAATGGTCCGCCCGGTGGGGATCGTCACCGACATCGCCACGGTGGCCCGCCGCTCCGTGCGCAGCCTGCTGCGAGAGCCCGAGGCCATGGCACCCGCGCTGATCATCCCGACGTTCTTCTTCATCGTCAACATCGGCGCGCTGGAGTCGTTCGTGGAGCGCTCACCCGGCATCGACTACCGGGCGTTCCAGATACCGGTCGCCATCATCTTCGCGGTCACCGGCATCTCCCGGGCGTCGGTGCTGGTCATCGATATCCAGACCGGCTACCTC
This sequence comes from Candidatus Aldehydirespirator sp., assembly GCA_965220645.1. GTDB lineage: Bacteria > Actinomycetota > Acidimicrobiia > Acidimicrobiales > Aldehydirespiratoraceae > Aldehydirespirator. Next base: position 1,792,648 of record OZ244836.1, read on the forward strand.
GACCGCATGCTCGTCACGCCGGTGCGGCGCACGACGCTGCTGCTCGGCATGATGGTCGCCGACGTTGTTCTGGCGGTGGCGTTGTCGCTCGTCGTGATCGCGATGGGGTTCGTCGCGGGCGTGCGCTTCGAGACCGGGCTGCTCGGGATCCTGTTCTTCTTGCTGTTGGCGGTGGCGTGGAGCCTCGCGTTCACGGGCTTCCCGTACACGGTGGCCCTGCGCACCGGGAACCCTGCCGCGGTCAACTCGTCGTTCCTGATCTTCTTCCCGTTCGCCTTCCTGACGCCCGCGTATCTGCCACGCGAGCTGATGACCGGCTGGATGCAGACCGTGGCCGCCTGGAACCCCGTCACGTACCTGCTCGAGGGCATGCGGTCGCTGCTCTCCGACGGCTGGGACGCGGCCGCAATCGGGAAGGCCTCAGCGGCCATCGGCGGCCTCGCTCTCGTCACCTTCGTGATGGCCTTCCGCTCGCTGGCCCGACGGGTCGCCACCGGCTAGAGGCCGAGCCCTGGGCCCGACCGGCCCGTGAGCGCAGCGAACAGGAGCGGGAGACACACCGCGGGCGGCCGCCTACTGTTCAGGGCGAACTGGGAGGCTCTTTGGAACCTGCGCTCGATGTGGTGGGTGTCGGCAACGCCATCGTGGACGTGATCGCCACCGTGAAGGACTCGTTCATCGTCGACCACGGGCTGGTCAAGGGGGCCATGACCCTGGTCAGCGCCGAGAGATCCGCCCAGCTGTACGACGCGATGCCTCCGGGAGTCGCGGCCTCTGGCGGATCGGCGGCCAACACCATGGCCGGGGTCGCCTCCCTGGGTGGCCGAGCGGCCTTCATCGGCAAGGTGCGCGACGACCAACTCGGTGAGGTGTTCATCCACGACATCCGGGCGACAGGAGTCTCCTTCGACGTGCCGCCGGCACCGGACGGGCCACCCACCGCCCGCTGCCTGGTCCAGGTGACCCCCGATGCGGAGCGCACGATGAACACCTACCTGGGCACCTCCGCTCTGCTCGGGCCCCTTGATGTGGACACTGATGTGGTTGCTTCGGCGGGGATCACGTATTGCGAGGGCTATCTCTGGGATGTGCCGGTGGCCAAGGACGCCATCCGCGTGGCCATGGCAGCCGCGGCCTCCGCCGGCAGGACGGTGGCTCTGGCCCTGAGCGATTCATACTGCGTGGATCGGCACCGCGACGAGTGGCTCGAACTGATCGAGGACCGTGTCGACGTGGTGTTCGCGAACGATGCAGAGGTGCGAGCCCTGCACTTGACTGACGACTTCGGCGCGGCCCGGGACCGCACGGCCGAGATGGCCCGGACGGTGGTGATCACCCGCGGCGCCCGTGGCTCGGTGGTGGTCCAGGGCTCGGAGTCGGAGATCGTGCCCGCGGCCGAGGTCTCACACGTCATCGACGCCACTGGAGCCGGTGATCTGTACGCCGCGGGGTTCCTGCGGAGCCTCAGCCAGGGAGCGCCCTTGGCCCGCTGCGCAGAACTGGGCAGCCTGGTCGCGGCCGAGGTCATCAGCCATGTCGGTGCCCGGCCCAAGGCGGCGCTCTCACAGCTTGCGGCCGCAAGCGGGCTCGCCTAGCTCCCCGCCTCGCCGTGGTCACCATCAGGGTCTCGACGGTGGTGCCTGCCGCGCCAGCGGTCGTGTGGGAGGACCTGCGTCACATAGATCGGCACATCGAGTGGATGAGCGATGCCGAGTCGATCCGGTTCCTTACTGATGCCACAGAGGGCGTCGGCGTGCGCTTCGAGTGCGTCACCCGCCTCGGCCCCATTCGGCTCATCGATCGGATGGAGGTCAGCGAGTGGAGCGATTCCCGGGTGATGGGGATGCGCCATCGTGGTGTGGTTTCGGGTGCCGGGGAGTTCCGTCTCACGTCCTGTGTTGCGCCCGGCGGTGAGGTCCACACGCAGTTCGAGTGGATCGAGATGCTGCAGTTCCCCTGGTGGATGGGCGGCGCCCTAGGCGCGGTCGTGGCCCGTCGGGTGCTGGGCGCTGTCTGGGCGCGCAATCTGCGCAGATTCGTCGCCCGATTCTGATCGGCCGCTCGAGCCTGAGGGGGGTCGCTCGATTTCTGCGGTGGGTTTCGACCGCAGCAGCTAATACAGTTATGCACAATGACGGCATATCTCATACAATAACGATTATTATCAGGGCCGACGGGGAATGGATACTGGCTCAAGCCGGGCGCAAGATGCGACGAAGCGCCTGCTGGAAGCGGCCGTCGCCGCGTTCGCGGAGCACGGGTTCGAGGCGACCAGGGTCGCTGAGATCGCCCGTCGAGCGGGCTACACCACCGGCGCGATCTACGCGCGTTGGCCCGGCAAGCGCGACCTGATCGTCGACGCCGTGCGCTACATCGTCGCGCAGTGCATGCATCTTCCACCGGACAACACCGAGGCCTCCGCACGTGAGACGCTCGCAGGGGTGGGCGCCGATCTCATGTCGACTGAGAACGTCATGGCTCGGTATGTGATGCTCGAAGCCTGCGTCAGCGCACGGCGCGATGACAGCTTCCGCGCCGCCGTCGCCCATTCGATGACGGAGGAGGCGGCGAAGCTGAGCGCCATCGTCTCAAGGGGCAAGGTCGAGGGATCCATCGACCCCGATCTGAGCACCAACGCCCTCGTCGCCCTGTACCAGGCCCTGAGCCTCGGGATGCATCTGGTCAGCGAGTCGCAGCCCGAGGAGAACCGGGTTCCAGCCGAGGAGTGGGACGCGCTGATCTCGAGACTGCTAGAAGCCGCGAGCCCTGCGTCCACTGCGCGCTAGCGGCCGTCACCCACTGCGCTCGGGTGCACTGGTCCGTTCATGGAGGCTGCCTGCCCCGACAGCGATGACCCGATCATGGCGCTGGCTGCCCCGGGTACGCTGCGGACATGGGTTACAAGTGCTTCGACATTGAGGAGTCCGGGGGCGTAGCGCACGTGCGGCTCAGCCGCGGCGAGCAACTGAACACGATGATCCCGGAGTTCTGGTCGGAGCTGCCGTCCATCGTGGACGAGGTCTCCGCCTCCGGGCGGGCGCGGGTGATTGTGCTGTCGGCGGAGGGGCGCCACTTCTGCGCGGGAATGGACTTCTCGGTGTTCGCAGACGACTCGATGCTCGAGGCCGAGTCGGACGAGATCGGCAGGCGCCGGGCGAATGTGCGTCTGGGCTTGCTGCACCTGCAGCGGTCGTTCACCGCCCTCGAGGAGGCCCGGATGCCGGTGCTTGCCGCCATCCAGGGTGCCTGTGTGGGCGGCGCCGTCGATCTGGTGACTGCGGCCGACTGCCGCTACGCCACAGCCGACGCCTGGTTCTCGATCCACGAGATCAATATCGGCATGACCGCCGATGTGGGGACCCTTCAGCGCCTGCCCAAGCTGATCCCGTCCGGCATTGCCCGCGAGTACGCGTACACCGGCCGGCGCATGCCGGCGGAGCGGGCCCGCGAGCTCGGACTGGTCAACGAGGTCTTCGACGACCAGGAGTCGATGATGGGCGCGGTCATGGACATCGCGTCGGAGATCGCTTCGAAGTCGCCGCTGGCGGTCCACGGCACCAAGGAGGCCATCAACTACAGCCGGGACCACACCGTGGAGGACTCGCTTCGCCACATCGCGCTCTGGCAGTCGGGGATGCTCCACCCCCACGACATAGCCGAGTCGTTCGCAGCTCAGTCCGAGGGGCGCCCGCCCTCCTACGAGGACCTGCCCGAAGTGCGGCGCGGCCTGTGAGTGCCGGTGCCGGCCGGTCCCCGGGCCTTATCCGTCTCTGAGGATCAGTCTCTGAGGGCCGGCTTGTAGCGCAGTTCGAGGTCGCCTAAGCGCACCAGCATCGAGGCGATCCAACCGCCGAGCGCGTTGAAGTGCTTGTCGAGTTCCGCACCGTCCGACAGGCCGGCCTCGTCGAGTTCGTAGGCGCCCTCGTAGCTGACATCGATGGCGTACTCGGTTGCGTCGGCATCGTCGAGATCCTCGGCATACAGCGACTCCACCCGGGGTCCGACCCGTGATAGCGGCTCCCTGCCGATGTTGGGGCTGGTGCGGGGCAGGACCTCCAGAACTATCGCGGGCTCGGGCGCCTCGGCCAGGCATTGGGCCCGCAGCAGGATCTTGATCTCGATGCGAGGCGGCTCGGCGTAGCCCTCCCCCGCGTACCAGCTCAGGTAGGCTGCCTGCGACCAGGTGGGCCAGACGCAGTTCACGTCGGCGCACACCCGGGGCGGCTGGCCCTCCCCGGGCAGGGCGTAGGAGTTGTCCCACGAGACGTCGCCCGCCAGCACATCGGTCTGGAACCGCTCCTCGCCCGCCTGCCGCTCCAGCAAGGCGTCCTCGAAAGCGTCTCGCAGGGCGCCGATTGCGTCGGTGAACACGTGGTCGAGCATTGTCAGGGCGGGGTCATGGTCGGATTGCTCGACCGGAGCGTCGCGCTCCGGGGCGGTCCCGTCGTGCCGCGCACCACCAGCTCGGGCTGCAGCGTGTGGTGGACCGGCTTGTCGGAGCCGTCGGAGAGCCGCTGCAGCAGGGTGTCGACCGCGAGTCGCCCCATGGCCAGCGTCGGCTGGTTGACGGTGGTCAACGACAGGTGCCGCAGAGCGGAAATGAAGGTGTTGTCGAAACCGACGAGAGACACGTCACGGGGTACAGCCACTCCGGCATCGTCGAGGCGGTTGAGCGCACCGGCTGCGAGCAGGTCATTGAAGGCGAAGATGGCCGTGGGCGGATCGCTCTCAGCCAGCAGGGCGTCGATCACGGCCAGCGCGTCGGTCTCGTCGTCGCCGGCGGGACGGATGTCGATGAGCGGCTCGATGCCCGCAGCCCGCATGCCCGAGCGGTAACCGGACCGGCGCTCCGCGGCGGACACATTGGCACCGCCGTCCATATGGACGATTCGCGTGTGGCCCAGCGCGGCCAAGTGCTCCACTGCCAACTCCGCTCCCCTCCGACCGTCGGTGCCGATGGTATCGATCCCGGGATGGGCCGCACCGGTGGCCACCGCCACGCAGGGAGCGGTCGTGCCGATCTTGCCGAGGTCGTCGTGGCCGACGCGCGGGCCGACGAGAGCCATCCCCTCCACCCGCAGTTGCAGGAAGGTCTCGATCGCATCCAGCTCGCGCTGGGCATCGCGATGGCCATTGAGGATGATCACTCTGAAGCTGTGCTCGGCGGCGGCTGTCTCGATCCCGTCGACGACCTCACCGAAGAAAGGGTTGCGCAGGTCGTCCACGAGCACGCCGATGGTATGGGTGCGCTGCTGGGCCAGGTTTCGGGCATTCAGGTCGGGCCGGTAGCCCAACTCGCGGGCCGCTCGCAGCACCGAGCGCCGCTTCTCGTCGGAGACCTGCGGCGAGTCGTTCATGACCAGCGACACCAGCGCGCGCGACACCTTGGCCCGCTCGGCCACGTCCTCCATGGTCGGTCGACTCACGTCAACTCCGACATGCGACTTGACATGTCACACCAAGCAAGATAGACCATTGGAGCGCTCTAATTCAAGATGGAGCGCTCCAATTCCCGAAGTTACGGGGGGGGGGTGCTTGGGAATGCCGGTAGCAGTCGCTGGGCCCCCGACAGCACGCGGGCCGGTCGCGGGCACGGCATGACGGCCGCTGTGGGCACCGCGCTGCTCGACCGGGTGGCCACCGCGCCCATCAGCTGGGGCGTGTGCGAGGTGCCGGGTTGGGGATACCAACTTCCCGTCGACCGGGTGATGGCCGAGATGTCCGCCGCCGGCTTCACCCACACCGAACTGGGTTCCCTCGGCTACCTGCCGACCGATCCCGAGCAGCTGCGCACGACACTCAGCAGCCACGGCTTGGGTCTGCTGGGCGGGTTCGTACCTCTGGTCCTGCACGACCCGGACCGCGTCGGGGAGGCTCGGGCCGCGGCGCACCGCTGGGCCGAGCTCATCGGTCGTGCCGGCGGACGGTTCTTCGTGACCTGTGCGGTCAGCCACTCCGATCACTGGCGCCAGGAACCGCTCACCGATGCGGAGTGGGCCTCGTTGTGTCATGCCCTGGCCGAGATCGACGCATTGGTCGACTCGTACGGGCTTGAGCAGGTATTCCACTCGCACTTCGGCTCGGTGGTCGAGACCGACGCCGAGCTCGCCCGGATCCTGGAAGGCTCCGAGGTCTCGCTCGTACTTGACACCGCCCACCTCACCTTGGGCGGGACCGACGTATTGGAGCTGCTGGATCGCTACGCGCCCCGCGTGGGCCTCGTCCACCTCAAGGATGTGGACTCCGCCCTCGCGGCGCACTTGACGGCGGGGGAGCTGTCGCTCATGGAGGCCGTGCAGCGCGGCCTGTTCCCGCCCCTAGGTCGAGGAGAGGTGGCGATCGCCGAGATCGTCGCTCGTCTCGAAGATTCAGGACGCGACCTCTGGTACGTCCTGGAGCAGGATGCCGCCATCGCGGAGGGTGACCTCTCCGCGGTGGCCTGGCTCAGGCGCAATGCCGATCTGAGTCTGGACTTCCTGCGAGATCTGGTGCCCGCCCGCGCGGGCAGCGGAGCAATACACAACAACCACCGATTCCCGGAGGGATAACAAATGACAAGACTATGGAAGCTGCTCGCTGTGGTGCTCGCCATCACGCTGGTAGCCGCATCGTGCGGTGATGACGACGGCGACGACGCGCCGGAGCCGGCCGCCCCGGCCGAGACTACTGCTCCTGAAGACGATGACGGCGCGGCCGCACCGGCCACAACTGAGGCTCCGACCGATGATGTCGTCGACACGCAAGGCTGCGACAAGACCTACCACGTGATCACCCACGGTGATTCCGGCGTGTTCTGGTCGGTCGTCGAGGTGGCCGTTTCCGACGCCGCCGCAGTCATCGGCTGCGACGTCGTGTACTTCGGCTCCAGCAACGACGCCCTGGCCCAGTCCCAGGAGATCGAGGCAGCCATCGCGTCGGGCTCCGACGGCATCGCCATCTCGCTGGCCGATCCGGCCGGCGTGACCGCCGCGGCCGAGTCCGTCGTGTCTGCGGGCATCCCGCTGTACACCCTGAACTCGGGCGTGAACAACTACAAGGACCTCGGAGCCGTGACTCACGTGGGCCAGACCGAGATCGTGGCCGGTAACGGCGCGGGCGAGCGCTTCAACGCGCTTGGCGCGACGCACGTCCTGTGCGCCCGCCAGGAGCAGTCGAACGTGGCGCTCGAGGAGCGGTGCCAGGGTCTCGCCGAGACCTTCAACGGCGATGTGACCTCTGAGTTCGTCGGTCTCGACGCCAATCCCGACGAGCAGCAGAACGGCATCGCGGCCATCCTGCAGGCCGATCCCTCCATCGACGGCGTGCTCGGCGTGGGTCCGAACCTCCCGCTCAGGGCACTGACTGCCGGCGAGCAGGCCGGCCGCCAGCTCGTGATCGGCGGCTTCGACCTGTCGGGCGACCTGATCGACGCCATCGAGGCCGGAGACGTTGCCTTCACCGTCGACCAGCAGCAGTACCTGCAGGGCTACCTGCCGGTGATCCTGATGCACCTGCAGGCCACCAACCAGAACACTGCGGGCGGCGGCCAGCCCATCCTCACCGGTCCGGGCTTCGTCGACACCGCCAACGCCTCGGCGGTCAAGGCGCTGGTCAGCCAGGGCACCCGCTAAGGAATCACGCGCGGTTCACGCGCACTGGGGGCGGCCGGTTGCGGCCGGCCGCCCCTGCTAACTTGCCCGGCGCCGGGGTCCTCCCCGAACAACGGCCCCGGCGCCGGGATCAAGGCCGCCTCGGCCATCGAGTCGACCACAGAATTGGCCACCACTTCATTGGGGGATCGCATGGCTGAAGCAGACGACACACTCGCCCCGGCGGCCACTGATGTGCCAGCAGAGGACGCGACCGACGAGAGGCTCGCTCATCGAGGGCCCATACAGCAACTGCTGACGCGGCCGGAGATCGGCGCTCTGCTGGGCGCGGGCGGCGTATGGCTGCTGTTCTGGCTGGTCTCTTCGCCCTTCGGCACGGTGGGCGGAACCGCGAACTTCCTCGACGTCGCCGCCTACCTCGGCCTGATGGCCGTGCCCGTGGCGCTACTGATGATCGGCGGCGAGTTCGACCTCTCCTCGGGTGCCATGACGGGCGCCACGGCCATCGTCCTCATCCTGCTGGCCAGCGACATCGCCGGCGCCGGGCTGGGACTGCACATCGCAGTGCCCCTGTCGCTGGCCTTCGCGCTCGCCATCGGGTGGTTCAACGGCACCCTGGTGGAGAAGACCTCCCTGCCGAGCTTCATAGTCACGCTCGGCACGTTCTTCATTCTCATCGGCGCCAAACTCGGCTTCGCCAAGCTCTTCACGAACAAGGTGCTCGTGGAGGGGCTGGACGAGGCGGCCGGCTACGACTTCTGGAACGCCATATTCGGTGCGTCGTGGCTTCGCAACGGCCACATCTGGGACGGGCGGGACTGGGCCTGGGCCGGGCTGCTGGTGTTCGGCGGCACGGCGCTGCTGCTGGGCACATTGGAACTGAGCTACGCGCGGCGCAAGAGCTCCAACCGGGCAGGGATCGTCACGAGCCTCGCCGGAACGGTGGCCGCGCTGGCGGGCTTCGCGCTGCTGCTCACCCAGGACGGCGCCGACATGGTCTACGGCCTGCTGACGGGCGCGGGCGTGATCGTGGGCGTGGCCGGCTGGTGCCTGGCTCGCTACGAGCAGCCCGACCGGTCCGACAGAGGTGTCTCCGCCGGGTTCGTGAGCTACTTCGCGGGCGGGATCCTGGCTGTGGTGGCGGCCATGGTGATCGCCGGGCTGATGGACGCGGGAGACTCCAGTTCGCTGGGCTTCCTCGGGGGCTCGCCCGGCCGCATCATCTTCGCGATAGGGATGGCGCTGATCGGTGTGCTGGCCGTGCTCGCCGCGCTGGGCCGCGTCACCCCGGGCTATCCCGCCCTTGGCGCACTGCTGATGCTGATTCCCGCCGTCAGCTTCCTGGTGACCGTTCAGGCGGCGCGGACGATCCTGTTCGGCGTACTCGCGATCTTGGGGGTCTTCCTGCTCACCTCTGCGGCCGGCCGTATGCGACCGTCGGTTGCCGTCTCGCTCATCACGTCGGCCGCGATCGTGGTGTTGGCGTTCTTCGTCCAGTCCGAGTCGATGTCGCGCAAGCTGCGGGTCGAACTGTTCAGCGTGCTGCTGCTGCTGGCGCTGGTGCTGGCCGCGGCTGCCGTCGCCCGGTACCTGAGCACCAGGCGCACCTCGGCGCCAGCCCCGCCAGAGCTGGGCCCATGGATCCGGGTGGGAATGATCGTCGGAGCGGCGGCCGCGGTGATATTCGCGGTCGCCGAACTGATCGACGGCGACGACATCCTCTACGCCCTTATCGCCGGCGCAGCCGTGGGCGGCATAGTCGCCTTCGGCGTGTATGCCGTCGGCACGGTCTACCGGACCCTCTTCACCCGCGACGAGGGCGTGGGGCGGGCCCTGGTGACGATCGGCATCGGCGCTGCGCTGCTGGGCGTGGCCTCTCGGCTGCTGTTCATCACCGGTGCGGAGCTCGACGCCATCTGCACGCTGGGGAGCGACGACGTGCTCCGATGCCCGGAGACCCAGTTCGGCGTGGTGGTGCTGACCTTCCTCGTGTTCGCGGCCGTCGGATCGTGGTTGCTGATGCGCACCCAGTTCGGCAGCTGGATCCTCGCGGTGGGCGGCAACAAGGAGGCGGCCCGCTCGGTCGGGGTCCCGGCGGCGCGCACCAAGACCATTCTGTTCATGCTGGTGTCGGGAGCCGCCTGGATAACCGGGATGCTGATCGCCTTCAGGCTCACCGCCGTGCAGGCCAACGTGGGCGACGGCAACGAGTTCCGCTACATCATCGTGGCGGTCGTGGGCGGCAACCTGCTCACCGGCGGCTACGGCTCAGCGCTCGGAGCGGGGATCGGCGCGCTGATCTGGGGGATGATCTCCCAGGGCATCGGCTTCGCGCAATGGAACAGCGACTGGCGCTTCCTGGTTCTGGGCGCGCTGCTGCTGGTGGCCGTGCTCGTCAACAACTACGTACGGGGCCGGGCCGCGAAGGCCCCGGTCAAACCCGGAACGGCCAAACCCGATCGGGCTGAGATCACCATTGTCGTGCCCGACGGACCGGCCCCGGGGGCAAAGGAGGACAAGCAATGAGCACCGAGTTCCTCGAACTCCGCAACCTGTCGAAGTTCTACGGCAACATCATCGCCCTCACCGGCGTCACCACCACGGTCAACCCAGGCGAGGTGACGTGTGTGCTCGGCGACAACGGCGCAGGCAAGTCCACGTTCATCAAGATCCTGGCCGGCGTGCACCAGCACGACGAGGGCGAACTGATGCTGGAGGGCGCCAAGGTGAGGTTCGCCTCGCCCCGCGAGGCTCTGACCGCGGGGATCGCCACCGTCTACCAGGATCTGGCCATGGTGCCGCTGATGTCGGTGTGGCGGAACTTCTTCCTCGGCGCCGAGCCCAAGACCGGCATGTGGCCGTTCCGCCAGATCGACATCGACGGGGCCAAGCGCATCGCCAAGGAAGAGATGGCCAAGATGGGCATCGACATCCGCGACACCGAACAGAGCGTGGGAACGCTCTCGGGTGGCGAGCGCCAGTCGGTGGCCATCGCCCGGGCCAGCTACTTCGGCGCCCGGGTGTTGATCCTCGATGAGCCCACGTCCGCTCTGGGCGTCAAGCAGTCGGGCGTGGTGCTGCGCCGCATCGTCGAGGCCCGCGACCAGGGACTGGCCGTGATCTTCATCACGCACAATCCCAATCACGCCTACCCGGTGGGCGACCGGTTCGTGATCCTCCAGAGAGGCCGCTCCTTGGGCAACTGGGCCAAGGAGGAACTGTCGCAGGACGAACTCACCCAGCTCATGGCCGGAGGTGCCGAGCTCAAGGAGCTCCAGCACGAACTGGCACAGGCCGGCACCGACTGAGGGTGATCCGACACACTCCGTCGACCGTCGTCGACTTGACGGCGACGGCCAACGCCTCCCCCCGAAGCGGATGACCGGACTTGAGCTGCTCACCGTCGGTCGCGTCAGCGTCGATCTCTACCCGCAGCAGAGCGGGGTGCCCCTGAGCGGCGTGTCGTCGTTCGCCAAGTCGATCGGCGGCTCACCGACCAACGTGGCTGTGGCCGCGGCCCGGCTGGGTCGGCGGGCGGCGGTGGTCACCCGGGTGGGCGATGACGGCTTCGGTGAGTACATCTGCACCGCTCTCGCCGAACAGTTCGGCGTGGTCAACGACTACGTGTCGGTGGACCCGCACTTGCGCACCGCTCTGGCCTTCTGCGCGCTGGATCCCCCGACCGACCCGCCCCTGCTGTTCTACCGGGAGCCGCGCGGCCCCGACATGAACCTCACCATTGATGACATTCCCGAGGAGGCCTACACGGTGCCCGTGCTGTGGGTGGCCGGCTCGCGCTTCGCGCAGGATACGTCACGCTCGGCGGTCAGGGCGATGCTCGAGAGGCGCAACCGAGCCGAGCACACGGTCCTGGACCTGGACTACCGACCCAGCTTCTGGTCGTCGCCGGCCGAGGCGTCTGAACAGATCGGAGCCGCAGTCGACTACGCGACGGTGGCCGTCGGCAACCGGACCGAGTGCGAGATCGCGGTCGGCACCGGCGATCCGGACCGGGCTGCCGACCGGCTGCTCGAGCGAGGCGTGTCGCTTGCGGTGGTGAAGATGGGGGCCGACGGCGTGCTGGCCGCCACGACTGAGGGAAGGTCGGCGGTTCGACCGGTGCCGGTGGATGTCGTGTGCGGGCTCGGCGCGGGAGACGCCTTCGGCGGAGCACTGGCCGACGGGCTCCTGGCCGGCCTCGATCCCGTTGAGATGATCACCAGGGCCAATGCTGCCGGCGCGATCGTGGCCGGCCGGTTGACATGCGCCGACGCCATGCCCACCCCAGCCGAGATTGATGCTGTGCTCGCCGGTGCCGGCCGTGCGAAGGGTGGGGCAGCATGAGCGGGCCGGCGACCTGGCGCGTCTGGATCGACCGCCGGCCGCCGCCGGACGTCGCGGTTCCCGGCGGCATCGAGTTGACCGGCGACGTTGACGAGGCCGATGGCGTCGTGGTCGGCGCGGGCCAGTCCTGGGACGGGGAGGCCTGCCGGCGCCTGCCCAGGCTCAAGGTGGTGGCCCGAGCCGGCATCGGCTACGACAACGTGGAGGTGGCCCAGTGCGCCGCGGCCGGTGTGGCCGCCTGCAACGCGCCCGACGCTCCGACCGTGTCCACCGCCGAGCACGCGCTGGCGCTGCTGCTGGCCGTGTCCAAGAGGATCAACGTCTCCGCGAGCAGGCTCCGGACCGGACTGGGCGACTACCGGGCCAGCCACCGCGCCCTGGAGCTCCACGGACGGAGCTTGGGACTGCTCGGCTGCGGCCGCATCGGAAGCCGCGTGGGGCGCTACGCCCAGGCTCTCGGCATGCGGGTGCTGGTGCACGATCCCCATCTCGACGCCTCCGACGTGGCCGCGGTGGGAGAGCCGGTGGCCCTCGACGAGCTCTGGCACCGCAGCGACGTGCTGTCGCTGCACGCCCCCGGCACCGGGGCCACCCGCCACATCGTGGATGCCCGGGCCATCGCCGCCATGCGGCCCGGAGTCATCATCGTCAACTGCGCCCGGGGATCACTCGTCGACCACGATGCGCTGCTTGCCGGCCTGGAGTCTGGCCACATCGCCGGAGCCGGCCTCGATGTCACCGAGCCCGAGCCACTGCCGGTGGGCCACCCGCTGCTCGGGCGAGACGATGTGATCGTCACCCCGCATGTGGCCTCGTCGACCACCGCGGGCATGATCAGGCTGCTCGATCAGGCCCTCGGTCAGACGGCCGAATGGCTGCGAGGCGGGACCCCGGAGAACCTGCTCGATCCGGCCGCGGCCGATCCCGCCGTGGACCGGCGGAGAGCGTCATGAGACCGAACCCTTCAAGCTTCCGGGTGTCGGCCCGATCTACCCAGGAGTGCTGGAGGTCACGATGACTGAGAGTCGACGTGTCGGGATGGCCGTTGTCGGCTTCGGCTGGATGGGACAGGCCCACGCGCGGTCCTACGCACGCCTGCCCCTGATCTTCGAGGGTCTCGGATACCGGGCCGAGTTGACGGTGTGCGCCGATACCTTGGCCCAGCGACGGGCCGTCGCGTTGAGGGACTTCGGCTTTCGCGAGGCCACCGACGACTGGCGAGCCGCGGTGGATCGCCCCGATGTAGACGTGGTCGTGATCTGCGCTCCCAACATGGTGCACTGCGAGATGGTGGAGGCCGCCGCCGCGGCCGGAAAGCACGTGTTCTGTGAGAAGCCGGTGGGGGGCACTCCCGAGCAGACGGCCCGGGCCGAGAAGGCCTGCCGCGACGCCGGCGTCATCACCGGGGTCGGCTACAACTACCGGTTCGTGCCGCTGGTGCAGCATGCCCGCAACCTGATCGAGGCCGGCGAACTGGGCGAGATAACCAACTATAGGGGCCGCTTCTTCTCCATGTACGGTGCCGACCACCTTGGGCTGCTCAGCTGGCGCTTCCTGCTCGAGCAGGCCGGCCACGGCGTCTCGACCGACATACTCAGCCACGCCATGGATCTGGCCATGATGCTCAACGGCCCGATCCTGCGGGTGGTCGGCACCGGCGAGACGTTCATCAAGGAGCGACCCCTGCCGTCGGCGTCGGGCACCCACTACGACCGGGGCGCGCCGGGTGATCCCGTCGGGGTGGTCACCAACGAGGACTACTTCGGCGCCATGGCTGTGTTCGCCAACGGCAGCCGCGGCACGTTCGAGGCCAGCCGGACGATGGTGGGCCCCCAGAGCCAGATGGCCTTCGATGTGCACGGCACCGACGGCGCGCTCAGCTGGAACTTCGAGACCATGAACCAGATGCGGCTGTTCAAGATCATCGAGGGCGACCGGGGCTACACCACCGTCTATGCCGGCGAGCGTCACCCGTACCACGCCGGTTTCGTTCCCGGCGAGGCCAACTCGATCGGGTTCGAGGACGTGGTGACCATCCAGGACCACGAGTTCCTGGCCGCGGTGGCCGAGGGCCGGCCTCACTCGGCGGGGATGGAGCAGGCGTTGGAGTACGTGAGCGTGCAGGCCGCGCTGCTGCGAAGCTGGGAGACGGGTGCCTGGACGGACGTGGAATCGGTGAGGATCGACTGAGGGGTGCGGCGCCACACCGAAGCTGCTACCAAGACACTCAACATGCTCGATCGCAGCGCGGATCGACTGAGGGCCGCGAGGCCACAGAGAGGCAGGCCATGGAGACGGTAAGGCTCACTACGTCGGGGGCGGTGGTCCGCTACCTCGCAGCCCAGCGCATCGAGATTGACGGCCAGATCATGCCGCTGTTCGCCGGGGTGTTCGCCATCTTCGGCCACGGCAACGTCACCTGTCTCGGCCACGAGCTGGAGCAGGCCGGCGACACCCTGCCAACATGGCGGGGCCAGAACGAGCAGGGCATGGCCTTGGCCGCCTGCGGCTTCACCCGGGCCTACAAGCGACGCCGGATCATGGTGGCGACCAGTTCTATCGGCCCGGGTGCCACCAACATGGTGACCGCGGCCGCGGTGGCGCTGTCGAACCGGCTGCCGGTACTGCTCATCTCGGGCGACACGTTCGACCACCGCATCGTCGACCCGGTGCTGCAGCAGGTGGAGCACTTCGGCTCGCCCACCACGACGGTCAACGACACCTTTCGGGCCGTCGTGCGCTTCTGGGACCGGATCACCTCGCCCGAGCAGGTCGTGCACTCACTGCCGCACGCCGTCCACACCATGCTCGACCCGGGCGACTGCGGCCCCGCGTTCATCGGGCTGCCCCAGGACGTGCAGGGGGACGCCTACGACTATCCGGTTCGCTTCTTCACGGAGACGGTGCACGAGATCCGCCGGCCGAGGCCCGACCGGGGCGAGCTGCGGCGGGCCGCGAGGGTCCTGGCCGAAGCGCAGCGTCCGCTGATCATCGCCGGTGGCGGCGTGCGCTGGTCGCTGGCCGAGGAGCAACTGGCCACCTTTGCCGAGGCTCACGGGATTCCAGTCGTCGAGACCACCGCGGGCCGCACTTCGCTGCCTGCTCACCACCCCCTCAACTGCGGACCGATCGGCGTGACCGGCTGTGTCTCGGGCAATGCCATGGCCGCGGATGCCGATGCCGTGCTGGCGGTCGGGACCCGTCTCGGAGACTTCGTCACCGGTTCGTGGACCGTGTTCGGAGACGAGGCCGCCCGCATCATCGGGCTGAACGCGGCTCGCTTCGACGCGGTCAAGCACCGGTCGGTGCCGCTGGTGGCCGACGCCAGGGAGGGGCTGGCCGAGCTGGGCGCGGCTCTGGGCGACTACCGGGCTCCGCAGTCCTGGTCGGTGCGTGCGGCCTCGGAGACGGCCCAGTACCACGCGTACATCGACAAGATCGCCGCTCCGGTGACGTTGGGGACGTCCCGCTCCGATGGCGCCGACGCCGAAGACCTGCCCACCTACGCCCAGGTCGTGGGAGCCGTGGACCGGGCCGCCTACGAGTCCACCTACGTGGTCACGGCCGCGGGCGGCTTCCCCGGCGAGCTGATCAGCGGATGGCGCTCGCAAGGCATTCATTCCTTCGACTGCGAGTACGGCTACTCGTGCATGGGGTACGAGATCTCCGGGGCCTGGGGCGCCAAGATGGCCCTGCCGGACCGGGAAGTGATTGCCCTGGTGGGCGACGGCTCGTACCTGATGATGAACAGCGACCTGTACAGCACGGTGCTGTCGGGTCACAAGCTCATCGTCATCGTGTGCGACAACGGCGGCTTCGCCATCATCGACCGCCTGCAGGTCACCGCGGGAGGAGTGTCGTTCAACAACTTCATGTCGGACTGCCGCACCGACCGCACCGAAGACGATGTCGTCCAGGTGGACTTCGCGGCCCACGCGGCTTCGATGGGCTGTGCGTCCGAGACGGTGCGCACGGTGGCAGAGCTCGAGGCGGCCATAGAGCGGGCCCGCCAGGCTGATCGCACCTATGTCATCGCGTTGAGGACTCACCCGAGCTCCTGGACCGAGGGCGGTGCCTTCTGGGAGGTCAGCGTGCCCGAGGTGAGCTCCCGCCCGGAGGTGGTCGAGGCCCGGGCCGGCTTCGACGAGGCCCGCGGGTCCCAGCGGGTGGGCTGGTGAATGATCCAGGCTGGCGAATGGCCGGGCTGGTGAACGATCCAGGGTCGTTCCGCGGCCGGGTAGCCCTCATCACCGGGGGCTCGCAGGGCCTCGGCTACGCCGTCGCGCAGCGTCTGGTCTCCGAGGGAGCGGCGGGCCTGCTGCTGGTCGGCCGCGACGGCGCCAAGGGTGAGGCGGCCGCGACGTCCCTGCGCACTCCGCAATGCCGGGTGGAGTTCCTGGCCGCCGACCTCGCCCAGCCCGACGCCTGCGAGCGCGTGATCGCGGCTCTCGACGCAAGCTTCGGCGCCTGCCACAGCTTCGTCAGCTGCGCGGCCCTCACCGCCCGCGGCTCGGTGTGGGACGCCACGCCGGAACTGTGGGACGCCATGCTGGCCGTGAACGTCAAGTTGCCCGGGTTGCTGAGCCAGGGAGTGGCGAGGATCATGGCCCGCGAGTCGATCGAGGGCACGATCGTGCTCATCGGCTCGATCGCGGGCCGGGGCGGGCCGCCCAAGCTGCTGCCCTACGCCACCTCCAAGGGGGCTCTGGTGGCCATGACCCGCAACCTGGCCTTCGCCCTGATGCGCCACCGCATCCGGGTGAACCTGCTGTGCCCGGGGTGGATGGACACCCCCAACGAGGACGTCGTCCAACGCGCCTTCGACGGCGCCACCGACGGCTGGCTGGAGCGGGCCGAGGCCGAGATGCCCTTCGGCCGGTTGATCAAGCCCGACGAGATCGCCCGCACGATCGTGCACCTGGCCACGTCCGAGTCGGGGATGATGACCGGCGCGGTGGTCGAGTGGGACCAGACCGTGCTGGGTGCGGGCGACTCGGTGTTCCCCGGACCCGAGTGGGGGCCGGAACCGGTGTCGGAGGAGGCGCCGGGGTGACGGCGGTGGCGCGTGACTACGGCCTCGTCGGGGAGGACTCCCGGCTGGCCAGCGACAGGGGCCTGGTGGAGGCGGAATGGTTCCGTCCGCCCATCGATCCTGAGCGGTTGCGCGCCCTGCAAGAGCGAACCAACGCCCGGGCCGCCCGCGACACCGTCCTGTGGCTGGGCCTCCTGGCCCTGTTCGGCTATCTCGCATTCTGGAGCCTGGGCTCCTGGTGGGCGGTGCCTGCCTTCATGGCCTACGGAGCGCTCTACGGCGGTGCGGGCGACTCCCGCTGGCACGAGTGCGGCCACGGCACCGCCTTCCGCACCAAGTGGCTCAACGACATCGTCTACTACATCGCCTCGTTCATGCTGCTGCGCCAGCCCACCCTGTGGCGCTGGTCGCATGTGCGCCACCACACCGACACCATCGTGGTGGGCCGCGACCCCGAGATCGTGTTCCCGCGCCCTTCGTCGCCGGCGGCGGTGCTGGGCGTGTTCGTACCCGTTCTCAATGTTCCCAAGGCGATGTGGCGCACCCTCAAGCACGCCGCGGGGCGCATCGACGGCGACGCCCGTGACTTCATCCCCGAAGACGAGTTGGGCAAGCTCAAGTGGGAGTCGCGTGCTTACGTCACCGTCCTGGCCGGCACGGCCGCGTGGTGCATCGCCGTCGGTTCGATCGTGCCTGCGCTGTACATAGGACTGCCCACGGTCTACGGGGCCTGGCTCATGGTGTTCTTCGCGGTCACGCAGCATGCGGGCCTGCAGGAGGACGTGCTCGATCATCGTCTCAACTCCCGCACCGTGTACATGAACCCGTTCTTGAGGTTTCTGTACTCCAACATGAACTACCACGTGGAGCACCACATCTTTCCGACGGTGCCCTACTACGCGCTGCCGGCGCTCCACGCCGAGATCAAGGGGCATCTGGCGCCGCCCGATCCCTCCACGGTGGCCGCCTACCGGCGGATCTTCGCGACGCTGCGCCGCCAGTGGCGCAACCCGTCCTATGACGCGCCCCGTCCCGACGTGCCCGAGGTCGCCGGCGGGGGGCGGTCGTTTGTGGACACGGGGGTGGTCGTCTGGGCCGGCGACCGCCATGACGGGCTGGTGGACCTGGGCCCGGCCGAGGGCCTGGCTCCGGGCTCGGCCCGTCGGGTGGACCGGGGCGACGCCACCTACGCGCTGTACCGCCTCGATCCCGAAGACAGCGTGGACGAGGACTCGAGTTCGGAGTTCGTGCTCAGCGACGGGTTGTGCACCCACGGCCAGGCCCATCTGGCCGAGGGAGCCGTGCTCGACTGCATGGTCGAGTGTCCCAAGCACAACGGCTGCTTCGACCTGCGCACCGGCGAGGCGCTGCGCTATCCGGCCACCGAGCCGATCACCCTCTACGACGTAGCGCTCCGCAACGGCCGGGTGGTGTCGACGTTGAGCCCGCTGAAGCAAGTTGCCGTGCCGTGACCCAGACCGTGCGCATCGGGCTGCTCGGCTGCGGGCGTATCGGCTCCATGCACGCCGAGTTGCTCTCGCGCAGGGTGCCGGGCGCGGCACTCACCGCCGTGTACGACGTCTTCGACGGGGCAGCCGCCTCGGTGGCGGAGGCCTTCGGCGCTCGCCACGCATCGAGCGTGGCCGAGGTGATCGGGGCCGACGATGTGGACGCGGTGGTGATATGCAGCTCCACCGACACCCACGTGGACCTGCTTGTAGACGTGGCTACGGAGGGCAAGCCCGCCTTCGTTGAGAAGCCGCTGTCGTTGGATCTGGCCGAGGTGGACCGGGGCATCGCGGCGGCCACCGAGGCCGGTATCGCTGTGCAGGTCGGGTTCAACCGCCGCTTCGACGCCGCTCACCGCCATGTGCGAGACCGGGTGGCCGCCGGTGACATCGGCGATGTCCACCTGGTTCGCATCTCCAGCCGCGATCCCGACCCGCCCCCGATCTCCTACATCAAGGTGTCGGGAGGGATCTTCTGCGACATGACGATCCACGACTTCGACATGGCCCGCTTCGTGACCGGCAGCGACGCCGTCGAGGTGTACGCCACCGGGGGCGTGCGAGTGGATCCGGCCATCGGCAAGGCCGGCGACCTAGACACCGCCGTCGTGGTCGTGACCCACGCCAGCGGGGCCATCACTGCCATCGACAACAGCCGCCGGGCCGTCTACGGCTACGACCAGCGGGTGGAGGCGTTCGGGTCGGCCGGGATGGCGTCGTCGGACAACCCCACTGCGGCCACCGCTCGCTACTGGGGGCCGCAGGGATCGCACGGCCCGCCTCTGCCGCACTTCTTCATCGAGCGCTACACCCCCTCCTATCTGGCCGAGTGGGACGCCTTCGTGGACATGGTCCGGGGCGCGCCGTCGCCGGTGAATCTGGCTGACGGGCGGGCACCGCTGGTGATGGGACTGGCCGCCTGGACCTCGGTTCGTGAGGGCCGGCCGGTGGCGATCGACGAGGTCGGATGACGGCGGGAGGGTCATCATGCGGGCCTATGTGACTGGAGGCACCGGGTTCGTCGGGTCGAACATTGTCAAGGTGTTCGCCGAGCGCCATGGCGCGGAGGTGCACTGCCCGGTCCACCGGTTCGTGCCCGCTGACGCGAGTGGGTTCACCACTGAGCGCCTCGACTTGCTCGACAACCACGCAGTGCTGGCCAGCGTGGCCGCGTTCGGGCCCGACGTCATCGTGCACTCGATGATCCTCAACGACTTCGCGGCCATGTACGCCGACCGGGACCTGGCCTGGCGCAGCTTCGTCGGCACCACCCAGACGCTGGCCCGAGCGGCCGACGAGGCGGGGGCCAAGCTGATCCTGGTGTCCACCGACTGGGTGTTCGACGGCACCCAGGGGGGAGCCGATGAGGACACCCCGCCCAACCCGGTCAACATCTACGGCGTGCTGAAGATGGCCAGCGAGCAGGCCGCGATGCTGAGCGCGGAACGGGCCGCGGTGGCTCGGGTGTCCGCGGTGAGCGGCATGCACTGGATGCGTGAGTCCACGCCCCGGGTTCAGGACGGGGGCTTCGGGTACTTCGTCACCTCGATCGTCGACGCGCTGGAGGCCGGCCGGCGCTTCGATGTCTGGGAGGCCGACGACATCAACATGGTGGCTTCGCCCTCGCTGGCCAGTGAGTGCGCCGAGGTGATGTGGCGCATCGCGGCCGACGAGGCCGGGGTCGGCGTCTTCCACTGCTGCGGGGCCGAGTCGACGGGCCGCATGGCGCTGGCCCGCGTCGCCTGCGATGTCTTCGAACTCGACCCTGCGCTGATCAGCTCGACCGCCCCGGATCGCTCGGCCCCCGGCGCGGTGGGCGAGTTCGCCATCCCGTACGACACCAGTTTGAGTGTGCGGCGCACGAGGGAAGTTCTCGACTACGAGCCGCCCGGCATCCGCGCGTTGTTGGAGCGGTTCCGCACCGAGCGCTCCACCGGCGCTCTGGCAGCCGCATGAGCTCATCGTCTCGGTTCGGACCTGTTGCGTTCCTGGGCGACCGCTGTGGCTCCGGCGGATCTGCTTGCAGAATCTCGGTGCAGTTTCTGTGCGCATACAGCCGGTTTCTCGACCGAGATCACGATGACTTGACGACGGAGGCCGCCCCATGACCAGCTCATCTCTGTTGCGCCCGGCTGCGGGGCCGGGGCGGATCCTGCACGTGACGCCTGAGTCCGCTGGCTGGGACTATGTCGAGTTCGGGGTGGTCGAGGTGGCCCCGGACGCGCCGTGGTCGGGCGTCGGGGCCGATCGGGAGACCGCAATAGTGCCGTTGGCCGGCGAGGGACGCGTGGTCGTCGGCGACGGCGACCTGGAGGTCGAGCTGAGCCGCAGTTCGGTCTTCACCGAGATGGGGCGGATCGTCTACTTGCCGCCGGGGACCCAGTACCGGATCGAGTCCGGGACGGGTCTGCAGGCATCGGTCGGCTCGGCTCCGGCCGAGGGCCGCTATCCGGTGCGGGTGATCGAGCCGTCGGAGATGCGCACCGAGATCCGCGGTGGCGGCCAGGCCCACCGCCAGGTGGTCCACTCGCTGGCCCATCCGCTGCCCGCGGAGCGCCTGATCCTCTATGAGGTGTACGTGCCCCGGGGCACTTGGTCGGGCTGGCCCCCTCACTGCCACGACGGCCGCGACGGCTCGCCCTACCTGGAGGAGGTCTACTACTTCCGTCTCGACCGGCCCGAGGGGTACGCCATTCACCGCAACTGGCGCGACGACGAGGGCTACGACGATGCCATGGTGGTGTCCGACGGCGATGTGGCGCTGGTGCCCAAGGGCTACCACACGTCGGTGGCCTGCCCCGGCTCGAACATGTACTTCCTCAACTATCTCGCCGGAGAGCTGCAGGACGGCGAGCGTCGCACGCCGCCGTGCTTCGCGGCCGAGCACACCTGGATCGAGTCCGACTGGACGGCGGGGGAGTGGGGCCTGCCGGTGGTGACCGCGGGCGGCGCTTCATGAGCCGTCACGGAACTGCCGACCGCGGGAGGGCCGCGCCGTGAGCCTGGACGGCATATCCGATGGCGGGCGCTTCGGGGTGCTGGCCATCGATCACCGCGATTCGCTTCGGGCCGTGCTGGCCCCCGATGATCAGGATTCGGTCAGCGCCGGCGACATCACCGACCTGAAGCGCGAGCTCGTTGGGGCCCTGGCTACGGGGGCGACGGGCGTCATGCTGGAGCCCGAGTACTCGATCCCCCAGCTTCTTGACGGCACGCTGCCCGACGGGATCGGGTTCACCGCCGCGCTGGAGGCCCAGGGCTACGCGGCCGATCCCGAGGCTGCCCCCACCCGGGTGCTGGGGGGCTGGTCGGTGGAGGCTGCGGCGGGCTGCGGGGCCTCGGCTGCGAAGCTGCTGGTGCTCTACCGCCCTGACCGAGCCCATGGCGCGGCCCAGGAGCGGGTGGCGGGTGAGATTCTCACGGAGTGCCGCCGGGTGGGGATCCCGCTGGTGCTGGAGCCGCTGTTCTACGGCCTCGACGACCCAAGCGCCCGCCGCGCCATCGTGATCGAGACGGTGG
Source organism: Candidatus Aldehydirespirator sp. (assembly GCA_965220645.1). GTDB lineage: Bacteria > Actinomycetota > Acidimicrobiia > Acidimicrobiales > Aldehydirespiratoraceae > Aldehydirespirator. The sequence goes on from OZ244836.1 coordinate 1,814,640, forward strand.
AACGGTTCGCGGCTATGGACCCTCACCTGCTCAAGCTGCCCTTCCCGGTGGATCCGTCCCACGAGCCCGACCGCAGTGTGTGGGTCGCCGCCTGCGCCGAGATCACCGAACGCTGCCACATGCCGTGGACCCTGCTGTCGGGTGGCGGCAATTTCGAGTCCTACCGTGATCAAGTGGCCGCGGCTGTAGCCGTCGGCTGCTCAGGATTCATGGCCGGCAGGGCACTCTGGGGCGAGGCCGCCCTGGCATCGCCGACCGAGAGGCCCAGCATCGTCTCCGACCTAGTCGCTCCCCGCCTGGCCGAACTCCGTAGCCTCTTGAACTAGGGCCCATCAGGCGTCGGCGTCGGCCAGCCCTAACTCCCGGTCGTGTTCGGTGGTGGCAGGCCGATTCCCAAGTGCCCCTCTATGGGGGCCAACCGCTCGCGGGCGTCGTTGAGACTTCCTGTGACCTCTGCGTGGTTCTTGTCCGTAAGGCGGCGGTGCTCCGCGAGGTCCTGGACCAGGTGCTGCTGGCCGGCGTCGAGGACGTCGACTCGGGCGGAGAGGTTCACGACCTCGACCGAAAGTTCGCGTACCGCGCGGTTGTTCTCGTCCAGCTTGTCTCGGGTCCTGGCTCCCTCCCGGCGCTGGTCGAATGTACTGGCGAGGACGGCCGCGAACAGCGCGGTGACCATCGTCAACAGTGCGGCATCCATAGGTCGCACGCTACTCCTGCTCTCGGTCAGATGCAACTTCAATAACATAGAACACATTGAAAACTCTTCCAGGGTGGTAGAAGGGTCAGCCTGCGGGCCCTCGGAGCGGGCGGCAGGAGGTCAACGAGATGATCACCTCCCCGTCTGGCGGACTGCACAGCCATTGGCCTTCTAGAGTGTCCGGCCGTGGCCCCCGGAGCAGAGCGATTGGACGCCGGCCACTTGGCGGTCCCGGCCGCGGTCGCGATGAAGGTGGCTCTGCTGCTGGCGTTCGTGGTGGCGCTGACGGTGCCGCTCGATCAGCTCGAGGGCAAGGGCATGGCCTTCCGGTTCCCGCTGTTCATGCTGTCGGCCGTGGTCGTTCCGCTGGCGTGGCGGCGACGCTTCCGGCCTTACCCCGCGACCGCGGACGTGCTGGTGGTGGCGCCGTTCCTGTTGGACACCCTCGGCAACCTGGTCGGGCTCTACGACGCCTACGACGCCACCGACGATGTGCTGCACACCCTCAACTGGGTGCTGCTGGTGGCCGCATTCCATGCCTGGCGCTACCGCCGCAGTGGGAGCGAGCGAGCGATGTCCAGATTCGACGCCTGGCTCCTGGGAGCGGGCATCGGCGCGCTCGCCATCGTGGGCTGGGAGATTGCGGAGTGGATCGTGGCCGAGACCGGCGCCGGCGGCGGGCTGGCCCTCACATACGGCGACACCGTCGGCGACCTGGCCCTCTCCACCGGCGGCGGCATGATCGGCTCCTGGCTCGGTGTTTCGAATTTGGTGGGGTTGGGGCGACAGCGCGTATACCCCGGAACCAAACGTGGGCGGTGATCGTCAAATTAGCGTGGGTGCTGTGAGGGCCGGTGTGGGGGTGCTCTGTGTGGTGGTGCTGGGCCTGGTGGGATGCGGTGAGGACGTGCCGATTGATCTGGCCGATCGGGGCGGTTGGGTAAGGCTGCCTGACCCGCCGCTGAGTGGCCGCAACGGGGCGAACATCGTCGGCGTCGGTGACGACGTGATCGTGTTCGGCGGCACCGACTTCCTGTGCCCGCCGAACGCCAGTTGCGAAGCCGGCGACTCCGTCGCCTTTGCTGACGGAGCGGCCTTCGACCGTTCATTGAACCAGTGGCGGCCGATCGCGGACCTGCCGGTTCCGACGATCCGGGCTGACACCGTCGTGTTTGGCGACCGGGTGTTCGCCCTCACCCGAGGCTTCGGTCCGGTGAGGCGCGAACTCGTTGCCTATGACGTGAGCGACGACGCCTGGCTACAGATCGATCTGCCGGACGAGACTGCCGCGTTCGGGCCGTCGTCGGTCGTCGCCACCGGCGACGCCATCGTCCTCTATAGGCGCACCGATGAACACGGCACGACACCGGACTGGCTGTTCGACCCCGCCGAGGAGTCGTGGAGCGAATTGCCCGACGATCCCCTCGGTCCTGCTTACGGTCGATCGATGGTCTGGAATGGCGAAGCGTTGTTCCTCTTCGACAAGGCGCTCGTCGAATCGCCCGGCGGTGCCGACGGGCCGTCCTATACCCAAGCCGCCCGATACCAAGACGGCGCCTGGGTCGCTTTGCCGACCGCCGACACGATTGGCCCCGGCCCGGCACTGGTCGACGGGCCTCGGTTGATCGCGCCGATGCTGGGCTGCGCCGACGGCGGCGACAACAGCTACGGCCGATGCATTCCCTTCGGTGCGGTGTTCGACACGGCCACCAACGAGTGGGGCGACCTCCCGAACGCACCGGGAAAGGGCCGCAAACACATCTCGGCCTACGGCGGCTTCTCGGGCACCGACCTAGTTGCCGGAAGCACGCGCGGCCAATTCTTCGACGCCACCACCGACGAGTGGTTCGACCTCCCACCGCTCGACTTGACCGAGCCGGGTTCAAGCGACATTGGTCCGGTGTCGTTCGTGTCGCGCCGAGCCGCGTCAATCGGTGACGCGATCGTGGTCATCGGGGGCAACAAGTTCGGACCCGGCGGCAGCGCCCTGCTTGCCGACGCGTACATGTGGACACCCCGACACGCACGAACTCGACAACCAATCGTCCCGCCCAACAGCGTCTTCGGTTGCTCAAGCTGATGCGCTCTGTGTCGTGGACCGGCGCCAAGGCGAACCCACCGAAGCGGGACCAAGACACCGACGGCGTGGCGACGGAAGAGTCGCAGGGTTAGGTGAGTTCTCGGGCTGAGTTCCGGTGTCAGCGGCTGCTACGACACGGCGGTCGTCAAGGTGACGCCAGTTTCGGCGGGCGTGGCCGGCTCCCACCCTGTGCCGCTCCACCTGAACAGGAACGTGGTTGCTTTGCCGATACCGAAACCCTTCTCTACCCAGATATCGACAGCTGCTACACCGTCCGCGGGAAAATGAGTGCGCACCACGTCAAAGAGAGTGGCCCCGGCATAGGTACCGCCGGGCCCAGTCGCATCCTGGAGTTCTTGGTCTGAGAGAAACTCGACATCTGTTCCGAACGCCTCTTCCAGCGCGGCCCTCAAGTCGGGGCCCGCATCAAGGGACGCGTACACGGGCTTGGTGTCACAGGACACCGGCAGACAGGCCTCAGACAACGCGCTGGCCTGGATCTCAATTCTTGTCGCTGGGGACAGGTCAGGGTTGCTCTGGATCTCACTTGTCGTCGCTTGGGACGGGTCCGGACCGCTTGTGTCCTCGCTGTCACGTCCGCACGAGGCAGCGAGGATGCTCACGGCGATGGCGATGGCGATGGCCAGTATGGGACTAACACGGGTGCTGCCAGCCCTCATAGTCGTTCGTCAACCCAGATAGCCGCTGGGTCACATCGTCCACACGGTCTAGGAACACCCTCCCAAAGAGCCGCCAGACGCAGCGTTCCCGCGAGGATCCAGCCGATGACTACACGCATAGTGCTTTCCAGTTTCGTCGTTGAGTGTGGTCGTGCTGTTTGTTCTAGGCGATTGGGTCGATGAGGCGGCCCACGAACAACAGCGCTGCGGTGTCTTGATGGGTGATGACCCACAGGAATGGCCGATCCGCGACGATGGTGAGATCGGCTGGGGGAGGTCCGGACTCGGCGAAGACCATGGATGTGGCTGCGGCTGCTTCGGTGCCGTTTTCGTCGACGATGACTTTGGCGCCGTGGAGCGCGGCAGTGATGAAGATGCCGGGTGCGATGTTGTCGAAGCCGGCACCGGCGCAGAATCCCTGTGGGCAGAGCCATTCGAACAGGTCAGAAGGCGGGAGGGTCTGTTCCCACTTGGGCATGGTGACGTCGACCAGGCCGGTTTGCGCGGCTTCCGGCAGCCCTGTGAGCGCCTCGGCGTCGAGCGATTCCTCGATGGCTGCGAGCCCGTCGGGGTCGTGGGGGACGATGAGCCACATGGCCAGTTCGCTGCCCTTGTAGAGAAGTTCCACCGCGTCGGCGTTCTCGAGCCGGACGAATCGACGGCGCACCGGTTCGATATCGCTCATGAAAGGCACCGTCACCGACCGGTCGTCGCCGGTGGTGAACTGGCCGTCGCGGGTTCGTCCGGGCAGGAATGGCCATAGCCAGTCGGCTTTCAGATACACCATGTTCACCAGGATCAGTTCCTGGCCTTGGACGGCGTACTCGTCGACGATTATCGGGATGAGTCCTCGGGTCTTCTGCGATACCCACGAGTTGATGGTGTCGGCCGCGGCAGCGCCGTCGTCGGTGTCGACTGGCTGGGCAACCGCGCCGTATTGGGCTGCAGCGGTGTGCACGAAATCGGGCAGCATCGAGAATCCGTCGTCGGGGAACAGCCGGTTGGCCACCTCCAAGGTGGTGGACCCCACCGAGGCTTCGGCCAAGCTGAGATCGACAGAGTTGGCGGCGCTGTGGACACCAACTTCAGGGAAGCCGAAGATCTCATCTAGCACCGCCCCGGAGTCAGGTGATGCCCCGGCCCGGCTCATACTGAAGGCGGTGCCGATGCTCATCGGGCTCGATACTGCGTTGCCGGTCAGGTGCCGATGGAAGGCCCAGCCGGCTGCGTTGATGCCGGCCACCCAATCGGCGGCCGGGGCGTCGGGATCAGCCGGCAGCCGATCAGCCACCAACTCCGGGGCTGTGGTGGTCGTGTTGGCTGGTTCCGCGCCCGCATCGTCGACGATCCCGGGATCAGCCGGCAGCTCCAAGGCTGTGGTGGTCGTGTTGGCTGGTTCCGCGCCCGCATCGTCGACGATCCCGGGATCAGCCGGCAGCTCCAAGGCTGTGGTGGTCGTGTTGGCTGGTTCCGCGCCCGCATCGTCGACGATCCCGGGGTCAGCCGGCAGCTCCAAGGCTGTGGTGGTCGTGTCTGAGGAACCGCAGGCTGCCGCGATGGAGCACACCACGACCAGGAATCTGAGCAGCTTGGTCACAGCACATTGGACGCTACAGCAGCCCCTCAAGTTCCCGAAGCCGCCGACAAAGGCGCTCGTGCTCGCTGGGGGTCACGCGAAGTGGTGGCGATTGGCGGTTGAGTGCCGGTGTCAGCAGTGGGCTGTCAGCTCGGCTGCGGTGGCATCGGAAGGGGGTTGGAGCTTGGCCAGCGACATCGATGCGTGGCAGGTGCTCCAGAATGCGGTCGGTCACTCGCTGCCTGCTTGTCCATCGGCGGCATCCGCAGGGCTCATGCGCAAGCCGAGGGTCCTCTGCAGGTTCGACAGGTAGTCGGCGTAGGCCCGCCGGCCGGTCACCGTTGCCTGCACCCAGGTGCGGGGCTTGGAGCCTTGGAACTCCTTGGTGATGGCCAGGAAGCCCGCGGCCTCGAGCTTGCGCAGATGGACGGTCAGGTTGCCGCCGGTCAGCCCCAGGGTCTGCTGGATGAACCCGTAGGCCAAGTGGTCCAATTGCGGAACGGAGACCAGCAGCGTCATGATGCGCAGGCGGGTCGGCTGATGGATGGTCTCGTCGAGAATGATCGCTTCGTCAGCACGGGAGGACTCGACGCTCACCGGTTGTTCACCATTCTCCGGTCCTGTAGACCCACGCGAAACCGGCAGCGGCCATCGCCGCCATCGCTGATCCCGATACCGCCAGTGCAGCGTCCCCGAGGAGATAATTCGGGAAATAGAACGCGGCCGCGTACGCCAGTCCCAACACCGCAATCATGGGGCGGTGCATGATGCCGAACAGGACGTAGCCGAGTGCGATCACTCCGACAAAGACGCGCGGAAAGTTGTCAGCGTCCTCGGCGTTCCACAACCCTGCCGCGGATGTGAGGAGGAACGCGGCCACCACCACGGAACTCCAGAAGAAGAACACCCTGATCCCTGCACGGCGGGCCGCTTCGCTGGTCGCCAGACTGCTACTGGCCCGGTGACCGATGATGCCGCTGCACACCCCACCCACTGTCCCGAGGCCGCCCCACAACGGGCCTGGAAACCACGGCCTGTCCTCAGCGAACTCCGTGGCGAGCGTGTCGATGGCCCAATGGGAGAAATATCCCACTGAAACAATCACGCCCCACAGCAGCATGATCGCGGTGCTCCCAGCCAGGTACATCGAGCTGCGGGCGTCATCCATGGTGGTGTGGATGGTCTGCCAGCCCTCCTCTGCCGTTAGGGCATCAGCGCCCTCATCGAATGCCTGCACCTTGTCCGCCTCCTGCATCTAGTTTGCAATACAAACTAGTTTGCATTACCTATACAGCGTTGTCAAGTGCTCGGACCGAGTTGGCGGCTAACCCCCGGTCGGGTTCGGTGGTGGAATGCCGATGCCCATATGCCCCTCGATGCGGGCGAGCCGCTCGCGGGCGTCGGTGAGGCTGCCCGTGACCTCGGCAAAACTCTTCTCCGTCATACGGCGGTGCTCCGCGAAGTCCTGAAGCAGGTGCTGGTGGCTGGCTTCGAGGACCGTCGTCCGGGCGGCGAGTTCTCGCAGGGCCTCGTTGTTCGCGTCCAGCTTGTCGCGAGTCTTGGCTCCCTCCCGGCGCTGCTCGTAGATACTCCCGAGCACGGCGACGAACAGTGCGGCGACCATCGTGAGGAGTGCGGCCTCCATGTAAGCGACTCTACAACATTCTGATTCTCACTGCCAACGTAATACCACAGAATATACTGAAGCCGTAGATCTTGAGTGGCGGGCGTCAGTAGCCGAGGGCTACGTCGACCAGGCCCAGCAACTCCTCGCCGGCCAGCCAGCGGCGGACGTTCTCGCGCACCCGCCCAGTGATCAGCGGCAGGCCCATCTCGCGGGTGTTGCCGATGTGGGGCGTGATCACACAGTTCGGCAGGCCCCACAGCTCTGAGTCGTCCGGCAGCGGCTCGGGGTCGGTCACATCCAGCACCGCCCCCGCGATCGTCCCCGCTCGCAGCGCGGCCCCGAGCGCGGCGTGGTCCACGTGCCCGCCGCGGGCCACGTTCACCAGCCAGCACTGCGGCCCCATCGATTCCAGCAGCGCTGCGTCCACCACCCCGCGGGTCTCGTCGGTCAGCGCCAGCGCCACCACCACGGCGTCGGCTCCCTCCACGGCCTCACGCACGGAAGCTGGCGTCAGGGTCCGCGCCGCGCCGTCGAACGGCGTTGCGGTGCGTCGCACCACCGTCACCTCACAGCCCCACGGCTCCAGCATCCGCAGTAGCGAGCGGGTGATTCCGCCCCCGCCGAGCACCGTGATCTTCGCGCCCAGCAGGTTGCGCCCCGACTCCGCGCACCACGTGTCGGCCGCTGCGAACAGATGGAAGTCCCGAAAGCCCATCAGCAGGGCGGCCATCACCCATTCGGCCACCGGCTCGGCGTACACGCCCTTGGCGCAGGTCCACGTCAGGCGGGTGTCGAGGTAGTCGAGAAACGGCTCAACCCCGGCGTATGGGAGCTGCACCCACTCCACGGACGGTGCTGCCGCGATCACCTCCGGGTACATGCCGGCCGCGTACGGGTCGGCCCAGATCAACGCCCGGGCGTCGCCCAATTCCGCCACCTCGCCGCCGGCGTCGCGCACTGCGGCTGCGAAGGCGTCGTACATCACGGGCCGGGTATCCGGCGCGACCGCGATCAAGCGGCTCATGCGCTTTGCCCGGCGGTCAACCGGCCGCGACGGCCGGCCTGGCTGCGACTGCCCACGGCCAGGATCGTGTCACGACGGGTTGAACTGGCGATCCCCGGCGTCGCCGAGACCCGGCAGGATGAACCCGTTCTCGTTGAGCGACTCGTCGACGGCGGCCACGCACACGGCATCGGCCAGCCCGGAGTCGCGCACCCGCTCGATTCCCTCGGGAGCGGCCAGAACGAAGACCGCGGTCACCCGTCCCGCGCCGCTGTCCCTGAGCGTCTCCAGGGCGTGGATGCAGGATCCGCCGGTGGCCAGCATCGGGTCGAGGATCAAGGCGTCCCGCCCGTTGAGGTCCTCGGGAAGGGTGCTCGCGTACTGGCGGGCCTCCAGCGTGCGCTCGTTTCGTCTGAGGCCCACGAACGCCACTTCCACGTCGCCGAGCAGCTCCAGCGCGGCGTCGAGCATTCCCAGCCCGGCCCGCAGCACCGGCACCACTACCGGCGGACGCTCGATGCGGGAACCCACCGTCGGACCCATGGGCGTGGTGACGTCCACGGGCACCAGCGGGGCCTGCCTCATGGCCTCGTAGACCAGGATGGAGCTCAGGTCTCGCAGCAGTTTCCGGAACTCGTGGTTGGGGGTGGACGAGTCGCGCAGCCGGGTCACCCGATCGGCGACCAGCGCATTGTCGATCACATGGATCTCGGTCACGGTCTTCTCGCTATCTCGATGCGCCCGCCCTCACCGTAGATTGCCGCAGCCAGCGCCTGCACGTCCTCCAGCGTCAAGCGGCCCAGCTCCTCGCTGAGGCGCTGCTTGGTGATCACGTTCTCGTCGTCGCTGTGGCGTCGAGACAGCAGCGCGCTGATCAGGTCGAAATTGCGAGACAGGGCGTAGTCGGTGGTCATGATCGCGGTGGCCTGAGCGAACTCCTCGGGAGTCAGCCCGTTGGCAGCCACATCGGCGAGGATGTCCAGCATCGTGGTGTGGATCTCGTCGTACCGGCTCGGATCGAGCGTGGCGAACACCACCGAGTCGAAGAAGTGGCCGGGGAGGCTGCTGCTGTCGACCGCAGCCCCTGCGACGTAGGACGCGCCCAACTCCTCGCGTATCACGAGGAACACCCGCTCGCTCATCGCGGTTCCGAGCACATCGGCGGCCACCGCCGTCAGCGGGGTCACCTCCATTTCGGCCTCGTTGTAGATCTCCAGCACCGCGCTCTCGCCCTCGCCGACTGTCACCTGCCGCTGCACCACACCAGTAGGCATGGGCGGTTGGCGGTTGATGTAGGTGTCGGACTCGCTCGCGGGAAGCGTGCCGATGTAGTGGCGGGCCAGACGCTCGATCGCGGCTGCGTCGATGTCGCCGGTGACGGCCACCACCATGTCGTCGACCGATCCGAGACGGCTCTGGTACATGGCGAGCAGCCCCTGCGGGGTGAGCGAATCGATTTCGGTGCGGCTGGCGATGGCCCGGTGCCACGTGTTGCCGTAGCGTTCCTCGAGATAGGCGATGGCTGCCTGCCAGCGGGGGTCGCGCTCCGACCGGGCCAACCTTGTCTCGGCGGTGTGGAGGGCGTCCTGGTAGGACTGGTCGTCGATCTGGGGTGTGGTCACCAGCAGGTGGATGAGCTGGAAGAGGGTCTCGACGTCCTCGGTGCCTGCCGACCCGACGAAGCCCTCGCTCGTCTCACCTATGTAGGCATTGACCGACGCAGTGCGATTCTCGAGGAAGCGGTTCAGCTCCGACCGCGAAAGGTCGCCCAGGCCGCTGCCCGCAACTGCGTTCACCGCGATGGCCGACAGGGCCCGGTCGCCGGGCTCCAGCAGCGACCAGCCCCCCAGGGATTGAGCGTGCAGGTTGACGAAGCCCTCGGCGATGTCGGAGGGCGCGAACATGACCCGGGCTCCGTTGGCGAAGGTCCACTCGTATCCGTCCTCGAAGACATCGAAGGAGCCCTCCGAGACCGGGTCCGCCGGTTCGGGAGGATCGATCAACTGGTCTATGACGGACACCTCCGGCGGGGGCGGCCCGGCCTTGGCCGCGGCCAGGGCGGCGTCCAGATCGGCCACCGTCGGCACGCTGGAGGGGTCGGGGCCCACTGCGATGGCCAGCAGCCCGCCCCGCTCCATCTGCCACCGGAAGTGTTCGGTCAGCTCTTCAGTCGTGAGCTCCGTCAGGAGCCTGGCGGTCCGTGTGATCGACTTCGCAATGCTGTCGATGTCGGCTCCGTAGAAGTAGTGGTTTTGGTAGAGCCCGGCCCACTGGTTGTCCTGGGTCGTGGGTGCCCTGTCGAGCTGGAGCCGCAGCGCAGTGACGGTCTGCTTGATGGCTCTCGCCCGGTCACCGGCCGTAAAGCCGTGCTCCTGCGCGGTCAAGAGCACCGAGAGGTAGTCAGTGGAGGCGGCATCGAGGTTGTCGCCCTGCCAGTTCGTGCCGTAGTACCTGAGCCCGCGGTTGTAGGTGAACGTAATGAACTTCGGCGGGTCGACCTGGCTCAGCTCGCCCCGGTGGTAGGCGTCGTTGAGGCGGTTGTCGATCATTACCTCGATGAGGTACTCCATGGTTACGAGCCGGTCCCCGCCGACAGTGTTGAGATCGTGGGGAGCGATGGGTATGTCCAGCGAGATGAAGGTGACGCCCTGCCGCGGGTCGGTGACCACATGGCTCGACGAACCGGCGGGTGGAATGTCCACGCTGGGGGGCTTGCGTCCCTCGCCGGCCGGCAGCGGCCCGAAGTGCTCCTCCACCAGCGCCTGCTGGTCTTCCACGTCCATGTCGCCCACCACCACCACGGCCATGTTGGCGGGCACGTACCACTTCTCGTAGAAGGATCGCAGATCCTCCGCCGTCATTGAGCTGACGGTTTGGAGAGTGCCGGCGGGGTCGCGTCCCGCATAGGGGGTGTCCTGGGTGTAGACGCGGGCGAATTCTGAGCTGATGAAGCCGTTGACGCTCTCGCGCCTGAAGCGCATCTCGTCGAGGACGACACCCCGCTCGGATTCGACGGCGTCGGGCTCGAAGGTGGCCGCGCCGGCCATCTCCGACAGCGCGTGGAACACCAGGGGAGCCTTGTGGTCTGCGTCGAGAAGCACCGCGATCTGGTAGACGGTCTCGTCGTAGCCCACATGGGCCCCGGCGTCGGGACCCAGCTCCACGCCGATCTCCCGCAGCGCCTCGACCAGTGAGTTTCCGGGGAAGTCGGCGGTGCCGTTTAACAGCATGTGCTCGACGAAGTGCCCGATGCCGACCTGCTCGTCGGTCTCGTCGACCGACCCGACGTTGATCAGCAGCCGCACCGCGAGGTTCTTGCCCGGACTGTCGTTGTGGCGCAGGTAGTAGGTGAGGCCGTTGTCGAGGGTTCCGATGGTCACGGCCGGGTCGACGGGCAGCGGGGTGGGGTCGTGGGCGGGCACGGGTTCGGCCGGGTACACCAGTCCAAGCGTCCGGGCCAGGAACGTGGCCATCTGACCCCGGGTCACATGGCGCCGCGGGCAGTAGCGGGCCGGGTCGCGGTCGCACCCGGCTGTGATCCGCGCCGCCGCGAGCCGGTCGATGTCGTCGGCGAAGACATGATCGGCCGGCACGTCCGCGAACCCAGCCCTCACACCCGGGTCCAGGTTGAAGGCCCGAGCCAGGAACGTCGCCATCTGGCCGCGGTCGACGGGATCGTCAGGGCAGAATCTCAGTGGATCCGTCTCGCACCCCTCGATGATTCCCAACTCGGCGAGGCGCTCGGCGTGTCGGGACCACCACGCACTCGGGTCGACATCGGTGAAACGCGACGAGTCGGTAGCGGGCGGGTCGGAACGGTCGAGGATCCTGACCAGCCAGACCGCCATCTCCCAGCGGGAAAGGTCTTCGTTCGGGCAGAGTTCGTCGCTGTCCGCGCAGCCGGTGCGGGAGAACACGTCCACGCCCATATCGACCTCGAAGTACAACAGCGCATCAATGGAAGCCTGATGGACGCCGGCATCCTGGCTCTGCGCCGGTGCCGTCTGGCCGGCCGCAGCGGGCGCATACGCGATGACCGATGCCGCAACGGCGAGGGCGGCGAGCAGGGCGACGCGTCGGCGGCCTGAGGTCATGGCTGAGTCTCCTCAGTGGGGGGGAGTGGGCAGGTGCGGCCCAACGTCAGGCGAGGGGCTCGCTCTGGGCCGCTTCGAGCGGAGCATACCGGGGCTTGATGATTCCCTCGATCAGCTGAAGTCGCTCCCGGAACGGCAGGAAGCTCGACTTCATGGCGTTGACCGTAAGCCACCTCAGTCGGGCCCAGTCGTAGCCGAACGCATCGACGAGGGCTGCCATCTCCGACGTCATCGACACGTTCGACATGAGCCGGTTGTCGGTGTTGACGGTCACCCGGAACCGCAGCCCGACCAGCGTGTCTATGGGGTGGTCCGCGACGGAGGCGAATACGCCGGTATTGACGTTGGACGTGGGGCACACCTCCAGCGGGATGCGACGGTCCCTGATGTAGTGGGCCAGCCGGCCCAGGGTGCGGTCACCGTCGTCGGTGACGATGTCCTCGATGATGCGGATGCCGTGCCCTAGTCGCTCGGCCCCGCAGAACTGAAGCGCCTTCCAGATGGAGCGGGGGCCGTAGGCCTCGCCTGCGTGGATCGTGATGTGGAAGTTCTCGCGGTGGCAGTACTGGAACGCGTCCAGGTGATCGTCGGGCGGGTAGCCGTCCTCGGGTCCGGCGATGTCGAAGGCCACCACGCCCTGGTCCCTCCAGCGGACCGCGGCCTCGGCCACCTCGACCGACCGGTGCAGATGGCGCAGCGCGGTGCAGATCGTCCGGATGGTCAGATCGGTGCCGGAGCTTCCCTGGGCGAATCCCTCGAGGACCGCCTCAATCGCGCTGTCGAGCGTCAGCCCTCGCTCGACGTGCAACTCGGGCGCAAACCTGACCTCGGCGTACACCACGCCGTCGGCGGCGAGGTCCTCGGCGCACTCGCGTGCCACCCGCACGACGGACTCGGGGGTCTGCATCACCCCGACGGTGTGAGCGAACGTCTCCAGATACAGGGTCAGGTTCTTGCGGTTGGCTCCCCGTTGCATCCAGGTGGAGAGCCCGATCGGATCGGTGGTGGGCAGGTCCGGGTAGCCGGTCTCGTCGGCTAGTTCGATGATGGTCTCCGGGCGAAGCCCGCCGTCGAGATGGTCGTGAAGCACAACCTTGGGGGCGCGGCGGATGCGTTCTGGAGTAGGAGGACCGACCTCGACAACGTTCACGGGATTCAGGATGCCTCAGGGTAGCCTGGGAGTCCTGATGACCCTTTCTGATCCGCTGGTCGACGTTCGCCCCCGCGAAGCCGACGCAGATGAGCCGGTTCCCACCGGAATCGGCACCTTCGCTGACCTCGGGTTATGCGACGAATTTGTGGTAGCGCTGGCGGCGAAGGGCATCACCGCTCCGTTCCCCATCCAGACGCTCGCCATCCCCGATGCCCTCGCCGGCCGCGACGTGTGCGGCAAGGCCAAGACCGGCTCGGGCAAGACGCTCGCCTTCGGCCTGCCTGTGCTGCAGCGGCTACCCCGGGCCAAGCCCGGCTCGCCCACCGGCCTGGTGCTCGCTCCCACCCGTGAGTTGGCCAACCAGATCTGCGACGAGCTGGCTGCGCCTGCGGCCGCGGTGAAGCGGCGGGTGCTCGCCATCTACGGCGGGGCCCCCATCGACAAGCAGATCGACAGGCTGCGCTCTGGTGTCGACTTGGCGGTGGCCACACCGGGCCGGATGATCGACCTGATCGACCGGGGCGCGGTGAGCCTGCGGGCCGTGCGCCATGTGGTGGTGGACGAGGCTGACCGGATGGCCGACATGGGCTTCTTGCCCCAGGTCGAGTGGATCCTGCGCAACGTCGACAGCGGGCACCAGACCCTGCTGTTCTCGGCCACTCTCGACGGAGCCGTCGACTCGCTGATCAGGCGTTACCAGAGCAGCCCGTCGATGCACTCGGTGGCTCCCCGCGAGATCACCGTGGCCGAGATGGTCCACCGCTTCGTGGGCGTCCACAAGCTCGACAAGGTGAAGGTGGCCGCGGCCATAGCCAACTCGGTTGGGCGCACGCTGATGTTCACCCGCACCAAGGTGGCGGCCGACCGGTTGGCCCGCGATCTGCACCGTGAGGGCGTGAAGGCTGCGCCGATTCACGGCGACCTTCGCCAGGCGGCCCGGGAGAAGTCCCTGCGGCAGTTCATCGCCGGCGAACTGCCGGTGATGGTGGCGACCGATGTGGCCGCCCGCGGGATCCACGTCGACGACGTGGATGTGGTGGTGCAGTTCGACCCGCCCTCGGACCACAAGACCTACGTGCACCGGGCCGGGCGCACGGCCAGGGCCGGCGAATCGGGCCTGGTGGTGACCCTGTCGCTTTGGGACGAGGAGCTCGATGTGAAGAGGATCCAGCGGCGCCTCGAACTCGACGAGCCGATCGTGGAGATGTTCTCCAACGACAGCCGCTTGCGGAACCTGGTCCACAGCATCTAGAGGCTGGGCGGAGCGCGTTTCGGCCTTCGTGTGGGCCTAGACTGGTCGATGACCCTTACGGGTCACGTCATCACGAGCGGTTCGGCCTCCGGGTCGGACCCGGCAACCTGGGACGGACACCCAAGGTGCCATCCCGCCTCCGGGCGGGGATGTGGCGCCGGCCCAGCCGGCGCAACCAAGTGTCCTGAGGGGTACACCCCCGAAGTCACTGGCCCCTGAAGTCTCCGGTCCAGAAGCCGGTCGTTGCTCCGGATGGAGCGACGACGCCGAGCACCGATTCGAGGAGCAAGGTTGAGCGCGGGTTCCCACATCGAGCCTCCGATACCCGCGGGCGGGCGTGCCGGCCCCGGGGGGCGCTTCCCGGCCGGGCTGCCCGTCACGGGTGCCTGGCAACCGGGCGACCCCGCCGGCGACCGCAAGTTCGTCACCGTCACCGACGGCCGGCCCTTCGCGCTGGAGTGGGGCGGCCGGTTGACCGAGGTGCGGCTGGCCTACGAGACCTGGGGCCGGCTCGACGAACAGGCTTCCAACGCCGTGCTGGTGTGCCACGCGCTCACCGGAGACTCGCACGCGGCTGGCGACAGCAGCCTGTCGCATCCCACCGCGGGCTGGTGGTCCGAGATGATCGGCCCCGGCAAGGCGATCGACACCGACCGCTACTTCGTGGTGTGCAGCAACGCGGTGGGGGGCTGCCAGGGCACCACCGGCCCCGCGGACTTCGACCCGGCGGACGGCCGGCGCTACGGGCCCCGCTTCCCGGTGGTGACGATCCGCGACATGGTCCGGACCCAGGCCCTGCTGGCCGACCACCTGGGAATCGGCCGCTGGCTCGGAGTGATCGGCGGCTCGATGGGAGGCATGCAGGTGCTGGAGTGGGCGGCCATGTACCCCAGGCGGGTGCGGTCGATCCTGCCCCTGGCCACGTGCGCGGCGGCCAGCGCCCTTCAGCTCGCTTGGAGCGCGGTTGAGCGCCTGGCCATCGCCACCGACCCCGGCTGGTGCGACGGCGACTACTACGACAAGCCCGAGGGCCCCTGGATGGGCCTGGCGGTGGCCCGCCAGATCGCCCAGGTGACCTACCGGTCCGGCGAGTCCTTCGAGCGCAGGTTCGGACGGCGGCTGTACGACCCGGTCGAGGACTTCGACATGTGGGGCCGCTTCCAGATGGAGTCGTACCTGGATCATCACGGCCAGAAGCTGGTGAGACGCTTCGACGCCAACACGTACGTAGTGCTCAACCGTTCGATGGACCTGCACGACATCGGGCGGGGACGGGGCGGCATCGCCGCCGCCTTGAGCCGCATCGGAGTGCCGGTGCTCACCGCGTCGGTTCGCAGCGACCGCCTGTACCCGCACCATGAGCAGCAGGAGCTGGCCGACGGGGTCCGCGCCGGCGGCGGGGACTGCCGTCACGTGATGCTCGACAGCGGCGAGGGTCACGACGGGTTCCTGCTCGAGCACGAGCTGCTGTCCGATCCGGTGAGCAGCTTCCTAAGGGAGGTCCACAATGGCTGACGAGCCCACCGCAGGCGGTCTCCACGCCCATACCCGGGCGATCCGAGCGGGGCGGGCCGACAACCAGAACGCGCTGGCCCCGATCCTGTGGGCCACGTCCACGTTCACTGCGGCGACCGTCTCGGAGGCCCGCGATCTGGCGGTCGACACCCACTCGACGCGGTTCTACACCCGCTACGGCAACCCGACCGTCAAGGCGTTCGAGGACGCAGTGGCCGACCTCGAGGGCACCGAGGCGGCCCGGGCGTTCGCCTCGGGCATGGGTGCGCTGAGCGCCATCGTGCTGGGACTCTGCTCAAGCGGCGACCACATCGTCGCCCAGCGCCAGCTCTACGGCGGCACGCAGCTGCTGTTGCAGACGGCGTGTCCCCGCTTCGGCATCGGCGTGACCTTCGTGGACGGCACCGAGCCCGGTGCCTTCGCCGAGGCCGTTATCCCTGGGCGCACGATGCTGGTGATCGCGGAGTCGCCCGCCAACCCGAAGCTTGACGTGATCGATCTGGCCGAGCTGGGGGCGATACGTGGGCCGATGACGGTGGTGGACTCGACGTTCGCCACGCCGCTGGCGCAGAGGCCCGCGGAGTTCGGGGTCGATCTGGTAGTGCATTCGGCCACCAAGGCCATTGCCGGTCACAACGACGCCACCATCGGGGTTGTGGCCGGGACCGAGGAGCTGCTGGCGTGGCTCTGGAACTACGCCGTGCTCCACGGCGCGGCGGCCTCGCCGTTCGACGCGTTGAACGCCTTGAGGGGCATCCGCACGCTGGCGGTGCGCCTGCGCCAGCAGACTGACACCGCCACCGCGCTGGCCGAGGCGCTGGGAAGTCATCCGGCGGTCGAGGCTGTCTACTACCCGGGTCTGGCCTCCCATCCCCAGCACGAGCTGGCAGCCAAGCAGATGGAGCTGGCCGGGGGTCTGGTCACCTTCGAGCTGCGGGGCGGCTACGAGGCCGGCCGGTTGTTCATGGAGGAGGTCCGGGTGGTGCAGTTCGCCACCTCGCTGGGAGGTCCGGAGAGCCTCGTCACCCATCCGGCGTCCACGACCCATGTGAGCCTGCTCCCCGAGGAGCTCGAGGCGTTGTGCATCGGTCAGGGCACGGTCCGGTTCTCGGCGGGGCTTGAGCACACCGCCGATGTGGTCGCCGATGTGATCGGCGCGCTGGACCGGGTGGCCGGGATCCTTCCTTCTTCCGGCCGGTAGCGTCGAAGACCGTGCGTTTGAGTCGAGGTTGGATGACGGCGCCGGTGGTGGCGGCCGCGCTGTTCATGCTGGCTGCCGCGCCGGCTCTGGCTGCCGATGGCCCCGGCGGGGCGTCGGCCAGCGCCGAGTTGTCCGACACCGTCCGGGTGGTGAGTTCGGCCCAGTCGGAGGTGGATGCCGATCCGGATTCTGGTTCGGACCGGCGCCTGGTCGACCGCGAGAGCAGCGAGCGGGTAGATGCGGTGGTGATCGCCCTGTGGACGATCGCCGGGGCGATGACGGTGATGCTGGGGATCTTCCTGTGGCACACCAGCCCCCGCCGGCGCCTCCGGCTAGCGGCGAGCCACTCGGCGGCGCTGTCCGAAGAAGCCGAAGGCGGCGCTGAACCGGCTGAGGATGAGGCCGGCGAGGACGAGTCGAGGGAGGACTCGTCGGAGGGTGGCTTTGGCGCGAGGGTGCGGGAGGCACTCCTCCGGCTGCGCTCGAGGGTGGCTCCGCAACGGGATTCTGAGCCTGCCGGCGATGACTCCCAGCAGGAGTCTGAGGGGGAG
This sequence comes from Candidatus Aldehydirespirator sp., assembly GCA_965220645.1. Classification (GTDB taxonomy): domain Bacteria; phylum Actinomycetota; class Acidimicrobiia; order Acidimicrobiales; family Aldehydirespiratoraceae; genus Aldehydirespirator. Next base: position 1,832,069 of record OZ244836.1, read on the forward strand.
TCCGGGGACGAGTCGGCTGTGTGGAAGTTCAGCGACGAGAACGGCGAGCAGCGTTCGGTCTAGATTGTCGGCCGTGACTGACGGTTTCGACGCCGACGCGATGATCGAGCGCTTCCGAGAGCGCGCCGAGGGGGTCAAGCGCCGCAACCTTCCGCCGGTGGCGGGGGAGGAGCGGCGGCACTTCCTGGAGCAGGCCCAGCTGGACTTCCAGGACTTCGCCATGCTCGCCGACGCCGAAGCCGAGTTGGAGGACGGGATCCTGCGTCTGAGCATCGATCTGCGCCCGCCGGAGGCTCGCTGAGGCGCGCTGCGGGGCGTGGCCGTCGGGGTCCGGCCTCGGTAGGATCGTCAATCCTGCGGACGTAGCTCAGTTGGTAGAGCGCAACCTTGCCAAGGTTGAGGTCGCCGGTTCGAAGCCGGTCGTCCGCTCGGATGGATACCGCCGGAGCCCTCCGCGTGGACGCTGGCGCGGGGCTCGGGGCGAGAGCCGGCGCAGGGATCTGCACGCTTGGCGACTACTGGCATCCCGACCGCGATGACCGCACCGGCATCGGTCTGCTGATCCACAGGGCCAAGGACCTGGCCGATGCCGGGGCGGCGCGGGAGCTGGCCGAGCGGTTCGCGAGCCTGGCCGAAGCCCTGCCGGAGGCGACCGGTGGCCTGCCGTGTCTGGTGGCGCCGGTTCCGTTTACGCCGCTGCCGGCCGGCGATGACGATCGGCCCCATCTAGTGGAGCTGCTCGCGGCGTCGCTGGCTGCGGCTGGGGCGGGGGAGTACCGGCCGAACCTTCTGGAGAAGACCAATCCCACCCCGCGATTGCGCCACGTCGATCCCGGGCGGCGGGCCGAGGTGGTCGCCTCGGCGGGCTACCAGGCTCGTGAGCCGGTGGCCGGGCACCACATCGTGGTAGTCGACGACGTGGTGTTGACCGGCACGACGCTTGGGGCGGTGACGGCTTGCCTGCGCGATGCCGGAGCGGCGTCGGTGACCGCGGCGGTAGCGGCTCGCACCAGGTTGCGTTAACGGCCTGAGGCGGGTCCGGCGACACCGCCCCCGCAGCTGCCAGCGGTACGCTGCGAGTCCCTGCGCCGGTGCCCGAGCGGACCAAGGGAACGGCCTGCAAAGCCGTAAAGCCGCGGGTTCAAATCCCGCCCGGCGCTCCAGTCCAGTCCAGAATCTAGCTTCAGCGGCGGGTTCGCTCGCTTCCGTCGGCCGCTAGCAGACGGCGTGGTCGTTCCAACGGACATCCTCGAAGATGCGATCGAGATACGCACCGCTCACGATCGCCTCCCTGGGGCACACTGTGGCAGGAATGGGGTCATCGATTGGTGCGAGGGTGGAGCGGTGCGCGACTTGGCGCGTGGCGGTCACAGCGTTGGTCGGCGTCCTCGGTTGCGTGGCGGGACTCGCTTGGCGACAGGCAAGGCTGGCAGGATTGGACCTGCTCGACAGTCGGGGCTGGTACACACCCGAGGAAGCGGCGGCCCTGTTCGACGCCCTCGACCGGCTCGACGCGGGTGCAAGGGTCGTCTATGCGACGACCGCGCTCACCGTCGACATGGTCTTTCCGGTGTCATACGGCCTGCTGTTCGCCACCCTGCTGTTCCAGCTGTTCCGGGGCGGGGCGCCCCTCTACCTGCTGCCGCTGGCGCTCGCTCTGGCGGATGCTCTGGAGAATGTCACCGTCGCGGCCCTGGCGCTGAGCCATGACGGTGCGCCGTCTCCGCTGGCCTGGCTGGCCGCCGTGTTCACCTTGATCAAGACAGTTCTGATTGTGGCGACGCTGGCTGCCACATGCTTTGGCGCGATGCGCTGGCTGTGGGTACGCATGCGGCACGCACGCTGACATCACGGCCACGAAGCTTCAGGCGGCTATTGCACCCAACGGTGGTTTTCTCGCAGAAGTTCGCCGGCGGCTTCGATCAGCCGGGGATGTCGAGGATCAGGCCCAAGACTTCGCGGACTTGTGCGAGGGTGGCCACGCCGATGTTGCCGAGGTGGTCCTCTACGCGACTTGTGGCCACAGCTCGGACGTGCTGGCACTGGGCCGCGGAGCGGCGATCGAGCCCGTTGGAGGGATCGGGGCCGACCTCGACCTCCGAGGCGAAGCCGCGCACCTGCGATGTGAGCGGCACCACCTGCACGACGGCGGCACCGCCGTCAATCACTCGCTGAGCGGTCACGACCACGCCCGGGTGGCGGAAGCCGGCCTCGCGCCCCGTAGGCGTGCCCAGATCGATTATGACGACGTCACCCGAGGTCAGCATCGAGCCATGCCGTCTCGGCTTCGCTGAGATCGGCCCGCAGGTCGGCGCCTATCCGGTCCTGGCGCAGACGCCGCACCGCGAGCGCGACGGTGTCACCGACGGTGGCTCCCAACTCGGCCGCGAGCCTCTTGAGTTCCCGGTGCGTCGAGACGTCTATGCGGACACTAGTGCTCTGCATGCAATCATGTTAACATAATCGCATGCACTAGCCGGCCGGTGGAGATCCACGCCTCTCCCCTGGTAGGCGTCGAGCCGGGAAGCTAGCAGTTCCCCTCTTGCGACTCGCGCCACGCGGACCACTGTGCTCTGTTGCCGGATCCGTGTCGATACGCACCAGATGGGGGTGTTGTTCGCTGGCCCCGTCTGATGTTCGGGGTCTATTCTGCACAGCCAAGGGTGACTGAGCGGTGACCCTTAGGGGGCTGCGTTCGTGATGAGATCGTGTCGGCGTTGGATGCTGCCGTGGGTGTCCGTGGCGCTGCTTGCCGCCTCGTGCGGCGGCGAGGTGAGCGAATCCGTTTCGGAACCCGACACCGCTCCCCAGGCGACGGAATCCGAGCCCGCGACCGCCGCACCGGAGCCCGAGACGACGGAGTCTGAGTCCGCGACCGCGGAACCGGAGTCCGAGACGGCGGCACCGGAGCCTGAGCCCGACCCCGGCACGACGGAATCGGACACAGCAGAATCGGACGACGCCGAGCCAGCGGGCGACACGGCCGAATCCGAGACGGAGGAACCGGAGCCCGAGGCCGAGGTTGCGCCGCCGAACGTCTACGACGATCCCCGCGACGGCATCTTCGACGAGTTCCAGGCCACGATGGACCGGGGCGACCACCCGTTCATGCAACTCGACGCGTTCTGTCACGCACACGACCCCGCCCCGGACCGGGTCGCCACCGACGCGGGCATAGGGCCCGACTCCATCTCGCTGGTGCATGTGCGCTCACGCCTCGAGGACCTCGTCGCCTACGGTTTCGCCACCGGGGTCGGCGACGTGGCCGAGATGTTCGACACGTTCGCGGCGGTGGTCAACGAGCAGTGCGGCGGTGTGCGGGGCCGCCTGATCGACATGCACACGCTCGAGATCGCCGTTGCGGGCGACACCGTGGATCAGGAGGGCAACGCAGCCTGCATCGAGGCGACCGAGGATCACGACGCGGTGATCGTGCTGGGCACCAGCGGCTTCCCGGGCTCGGGCGCGCTGTGCATCGTGGAGGATCAGGAGACGGCTCTGGTGACGGGGAGCACCATGCCTGAGGAGTTCATGCGGCGCGGGGAGGACAGATTGATCTCCCTGGATCCCACCGCCGAGGACCAGATGACCTGGCTCGCGCTCGACCTCATCCAGCGGGGCGATCTGGACGGCAGGACCGTCGGAGTCGCCGCGCCCGACACGCCCGGCGAGTTCGAGCCCATCGAGGCGGGGCTGGTGGACGTCCTGGAAGCCAACGGCGTCGAGGTTGCCGTGTTCGACCAGATCGGCTGCCAGGGCGGCAGCTTCTGCACCGTCGGGTTGCAGGAGACCGTGCAGCGGATGCTCGCCAGCGGCGTGGACGTGGTCTTCAACCTGCTCAACGCGGTCTCGTTGCCGGGGTTCATCACCGAGATGGTCAACCAGGGCTTCGAGCCCGGCGATGTGCAGTTCTATGGCTCGGAGTTCAACTCCTCGGGGGTGGAGATCGTGGCCTCGAAGGTCGTGGCCTTCGGTGGCGAGGCCGCCGGGAGGCTCTACAACGGCACCGTCGTGCAGAGCGTGCTGGACACCGGCTCGTACCGGTTCGAGGACTACCAGCTACGGCCGTTCAACGAGATGTGCAACGACACCTACGGCGCCAACAGCGGATCAGGCGCCAACCACGAGTCCGAGGACCGCACCACGGCAGACGAGGCCTACGGCATGGTCGGCCTGGTGTGCGAGGTCATGCGCAACGCGTTGCGGGCCGTCTACGACGCCGGCGACAACCCCACCCGGGCCGACATCTACGCCGAGCTGGCCTCGCTCGGGCCGGTGGACTCCCTCGACATGATCCCCGCCTCGATACGGCCGGGCAAGACCGCCACGCCCGACGCGATCCACTACCTGGTGTTCGAGTACCCGTGTGAGCAGCCGGCACCATTCGGCGTCGAGAACATCTGCATCTATCCGACCAGCGATTACCGGCCCCCGCCGAATTAGCCGGTACGCACCGGCTACAGGCCGGTGGGGCGGTTCACGAAACGGCCCGCGCCCGGCGAGTAGAACCATCCGCCGCCGGCGAGGGTGCCGCCGTCGACGGGGATGTTCGTACCGGTGACGAACGAGGACAGGTCGCTGGCCAGGAACAGCGCCACCCGGGCCTGGTCCTCGGGCCATCCGAGGCGACCTGCCGGCGCCCACGCCTCCCACAGGTGAGCGTGGTCCTCATAGCCCGTCAGATAGTCGACCTGGGGGGTCTGGGTGAGGTCGGGGCCGATGCCGTTGGCCCGTATGCCGAAGCGGCCGTAGCCCGCGGCCAGCGACGTGGTGAAGTGGGCGACGGCCGCCTTCATGGCCGCGTACACGGGCTCGCCCGGGAAGCCTCGCAGGCCCTCAACCGAGTGGATGTTGACGATGGACCCGCCCCCGGCGTCGATCATGGCGGGCAGGAAGGCCCGAGTGACCAGCAGCACGTGATGCAGGTTCACGTCGTACATCGCCTTCCAGGACTCCGGTGACGAGTCGTGGAAGCGCACGAGCGGGCGGTAGTCGCCCACGTTGTTGACCAGCACATCCACCCGGCCGCAACCGTCGAGCACGGCGGTGCGCAGCCGCTCCACGTCGGCGGCCTCCCGTACGTCCACGACATGCAGGCGCGCTCTTCCGCCGGCCTCGATGATGGCGGCCACGGTGCGGCGGCCGGCGGCCTCGTCGATCTCGGCGACCTCCACCCGGGCGCCGTGGGCGGCGAACAGCCGACTCACTGCCGCGCCGATGCCGTCGCCCCCGCCGGTCACAACCGCCACTCGGCCCTTCAGAAGCGAGCCGTAGTCGTCGATCGAGGGGACTCCCCGAGCGTCGTCGTCGGCTGCGTCCATGCGACACGTTCTAGCCGACGCTTCCCGGCTGTCGGCGGTTCTTCGGACCTAGGCGGCCGGGTTGACGAGGCGGCCCACGAACACGACGGCGCCGGTGGGTTGGTGGGTGATGGCCCACAGGAAGGGACGGTCGGCGACGATCGTGAGATCGGGCTCGGGAGGCGCCGACGTCGGGAAGGCCATGGCGGTGGCCGCGGCCGCCTCGGTGCCCTTCTCGTCGACGATCACCTTGGCGCCGTGCAGCGCGGCGCTGATGAAGATTCCGGGGGCGATCCCTTCGAAGCGGGCGCCGGGGCAGAACCTCTGCGGGCAGAGCCATGCGAACAGGTCGGTGGGCGGCAGCGTCTGCTCCCACTTGGGCATGGTGAGCTGGACGGGACCCGTCTGGGCGGCACGCGGCAGCCCGGTGATGCCGGCTGCGCTGAGTGATTCCTCGACGGCGGCGAGCCCGGCGGGGTCGTGGGGGACGATGAGCCACATGGCGAGCTCGCCGCCCTGGTAGGGGAGCTCGACCGCGTCGGCGCCCTCGAGCCTGACGTAGTGGCGCTCGACCGGAATCCGGTCGTTCATGAACGGCACCGTCACCGACTGGTTGCTGGCGGTGGTGAACTGGCCGTCTGCGGTGTAGTCCGGCAGGAACGGCACGGCCCAGTCGGCCTTGAGGTACACCGTGTTGACGAGGACGAGCTGCTGGTCCTGGACGGTGCCCGCGTCGACGATGGTGGGGATGAGCCCGCGGGTGCGCTCCCACACCCACCCGTTGACGGCGTCGGCCGCAGCCGCGCCGTCGGCGGTGTCGATCGGTTGGACCTCGGCCCCGTAGTGGGCGGCGGCGGTGTTAAGGAACTCGGGGCGCGGCGAGAATCCATCGTCGGGGAACAGTCGGTTGGCCACTTCGAGGGTGGTGGGCGCTACTGAGGCTTTGGCCAGCCGGAGATCAACGGCGTTGGCGGCGCGGTGGAGCCCGGTTTCGGGGAATGCGAAGATCTCGTCGAGGGCGGCTCCGGAGTCGGGCGAGGCCCCGGCCCGGCTGAGGCTGAAGGCGGTTCCGATGCTGATCGGGCTGGAGACGGCGTTGCCCTGAAGGTGCCGATGGAAGCCCCACCCGGCCGCGTTGACGCCGGCGACCCAGTCGGCGGCCGGGGCCTCAGGGTCGGTGGGCAGCCGATCAACTTCGGTTTCGGCCGGCTTCGCGGGTTCGGTTGGTTCCGCTGTCTCGGGCTCCGAGGGTTCGGGTTCCGTGGTCTCGTCGGTGTCGACCGGGTCCGTGGGTTCGGGTTCTATGGTCTCGTCGGTGTCGACCGGGTCCGTGGGTTCGGGTTCTGTGGACTCGTCGGGGTCCGCGGGTTCGGGCTCAGGCGGTTCGGAGACGGTGGTGTCTGCGGGTTCTTGAACGTCAGTGGCTTGTTGATCGGTCGCCTGCTCGGGAACGGTCGGGGTCGTGTCCGAGGACCCGCAGGCCGCGGCGACAGAGCACAGCAGCACCAGGCCTGCAAGCAGCTTCGTCATGCCAATTCGACGCTACAGCAGCGCTAGAGGTTCCTGAGGCCGGCAGCGACTGACCACGCGTGAGCGCCGGGGGCCGCATCGGGCGCGCGGCCCCGTCGGTAGGGTGTTGGCCCGATGACGGACTCCGTGGCGATCGACATCGGCGACGACTACGTGGCGACGATCGAGCTGCGTCGCCCGCCCAACAACTTTTTCTCGCTGGAGATGATCTCCGGGATTGCCGACGGGTTGGAGTCGCTGGACGACGACCCCCGGTGCCGGGCGGCCGTGCTGTGCGCGCAGGGCAAGCACTTCTGCGCCGGCGCCGATTTCTCGCCTGCGGGCGCTCGCTACACCACCGAGGACCTGTACGCGGCCGCGGTGCGGATCTTCCGCACCCACACTCCGGTGGTGGCCGCGGTGCAGGGAGCGGCGGTGGGCGGCGGTTTGGGCCTGGCGTTGGCGGCCGACTTCCGGATAGCGGCGCCAGAGGCCCGTTTCAGCGCCAACTTCGCCCGGCTGGGCTTCCATCAGGGGTTCGGTCTGAGTGTGACGCTGCCCCGGCTGGTGGGCCCGCAGGTGGCGGCCGACCTGCTGTACACGGGACGGCGCGTGCCGGGGGAGGAGGCGGTGAATCTCGGGTTGGCAGACGGCCTGGCGGATCGGGACGACATCCGGGCCGCGGCGTGGGGGATGGCCCGCGAGATGGCGATGTCGGCTCCGCTGGCGGTGAGGTCGATCCGGGCGACCCTGCGAGGCGACCTGGCCGACCAGGTGGAGGCGGCCACGGCCCACGAGCACCGGGAGCAGTCCCGCCTCCAGAAGACCGCCGACTTCGCCGAGGGCAGCCGGGCCATGGCCGAGCGCCGGATTCCCGAGTTCCGAGGCGAGTGACGCCTGCTACCCTGCTTGGCTCGGGGCCGTTAGCTCAGCCTGGTTAGAGCGCCTGCTCGACACGCAGGAGGTCAGAGGTTCAAATCCCCTACGGCCCACTCGATTAGGGTGTTCGCGAGTTAGAGCGGCATTCGTTCGCGAGTTAGCTGAGATACAGCCGTTTCCGGCCATGTTTCGGCATTTCGAGGTCTGATCGGCTTGCGCTAGGACAACGCGAAAGCCGCTGAGCGAGGCTCAGCGACTCAAGTCGTGTTTCGGGGCGCGCTGAAGCTGACGGTCAGATGACCGCCAGCTCAGAAAGAGCGCTCAGGCCGCGTCAGGGTGGCGCTCTGAGATGGTTGGCGTCGTTTTCGTCGCCGGGATGGGAGCTGTCGCCGGGTTCAGGCTCCGAGATCTCGTCACTGTTGGTTCCGTCTGGCTGGTCGTCGTCTGACTCGTCGTCGGTGTCTTCTGCCTCCGGATCGGTCATGGCGAGCTTGAGGTTGTGCACGACCGCGGACGCGAGCATTACGAGATTGTGTGCGCCTAGGCCGCGCGCCCGGCAGAACTCAGGGTCGAGTCCGCCATCGGCCTTGACCATGCCGTTGACGTTCTCGACCTGGAGCCTCCGGCTGTACGCCTTCTTCCAGGCTGGGGTTCCCCAGGGGATTTGCTGCCAGCGGTCGAGCATGTCGAAGGGGATGGTCGCGAGTCCCTTGCAGCAGCCCTCCGAAGAGAACGGCTGGGCGATAGACCGCTCAGGCGACGTCAAGACAGCGGGGTCGCCTGTCTACGGCCGCGACGACGACAGCGTTGGACCGTGAACCACACAGATAGCGGTAACTACTAGGGGCTTTAGCCAGACGGCGGCAGAGCGCGGCGCACTCACCCAGGGCAGGGATCGGGCAACCCTTTTTGCTCCATGAGGGTGCACCAGTTTGAGAGGTATCCGCTGCGCGGGGTCACATCTAGCCGCAGGTTGACCCCGTACAGGTCGTCGTCATCATTGAACCCCATGCAGGTATCACCCCACACGTCAGCGATCTCGTTGAGGCGCTCGGTGGCGTTTTTCATCGACACGAACGATGGCAGCAAATCAGAGATGTCCACGTTGTTGAAGGCGTCCACGCTGCTGAATGCTGAATCGAGTTCATCGGCGGCACGATCCCAGTCGGCTCGCTGCTGCTCAGCGAGACCATGCAAGTGTTCACACGCAACCGACCGCTGCAAGGTCGTAGTCGTTGTGGTTGAGATCGTTGTAGGCGTGGCCGTACAAGCCATCGACACGAGTGCGATCAGCACCAGCCACAGCCAGTAGAAGCGTTGCTCAGACATGCTGCTAGGCGTCAGTGTCCTCTGCGGGTGGGACTGTCGCGACCAGCAGCCTGGTCGCTTCTGACAGCGTGTCCAAGTCGATCAGGGGTTCCTCACCGGGCAGACACACAGTCGGACGCTCAGGCTCAGGCGCGGTCACGGGTGATCCCCAAGATGAGCCTGGAACCTTCGGCGGGCCTCGTCAAGGTCGCCGTCGTCCAACGCCTCAACGACACTGCGGGCGAACGTCGCCTCGCTGCGAGCCCCCTCCACAACATCGTCCAGAAAACCCCGACCGCCGCCGGCGCGCAAGACAGCCCCTTGGCGGTCATACCGTCGAGCCAGCTTGCAGAGTCGGTCAGCGCAAGCCCTGAGGCTGGTGGCAGTCGTCTCAGGTTCACCCCAGCCGTTGACGGCCCGAGTGGCGAGTCGAACCGCCAAGTCGCGGTCGTCTTCGATCCTGGCCTTGATCTCAGCAGCCTTCTCGCGGACTGCTTCCAGGTCAGCCATCGTCGAACAGGTCGGCCAGCTTGTCCACGGCCTTCTTCGCGTCGGTGAGCCCGGTCTCCACCTTCCCCAGCCCGGTCTCCGCCTTCGCGAACCCGCTGCGCATCTCCATGAACCCGCCCCGCATCTCCACGAATGCGTCTTGCAGTTCCATCACTGAGGTTGCGAGTCCGCTCTGGAAGTTGCGAGTTCTGCCTTGAACGCTCCGAACACGGCCTCAGTCACGGTCTGGGTCGTGGCGACCATCCCTTGCGGTTCCGTCCGTCTGTTCGAAGTTTAGCATCGCGCGCAACCCGAGTAGCGCCTAGCGGGTCGCGGACGGCCCGGCAGCGGTCAACTCATACCATGACAGCTGCCGTCCCTCCATCGACAGCGCCGCGCCGGCCATCCGGTCGGTGACATGACACTGGCGGCGGTTGAACAGGAACGTGTGAGCGTCCACGTAGCGGTGAGTGTGCTCGTCTGACCACCAGTGGAACGTCCCCCCAGAGGACCGCTTCAACAGCGACCAGAAGTTCTCCACCGCGTTGGTGGTCACCCCATCGGAGCGGACGTACTCGTTGATCGAGTGGATCACCCGCTCATGGCCATACCCCAGCGCGGCGAGTCCGTCATAGACCGGCGACCCGTCGGTGTGGACCTCCGTCCGCACCGCTACGGCCTCAATCGGATCCGGCCCGATCTGAACCAGCTCACCAACAGCACGGCCATCTGCACCGTCATCTCAGCGGCTTCCTGGGATACTTCCAGCGGAGCATCCTCGTCACCGTGGCGAAGTTGGCCCTTCCACACCATGTCCATCATGGCCAGAACCGTCTGGACGCTCCCATCGAACGCGGAATTAGTCTCCCATTTCTCAGGCTTGAGCCGTATGGCACCGATCATCTTCCCTAGAGTCGCTACCGGGTCGTCCGGCGTAACGACTGGCTTCGCCGCCACTTCGATGGCCTTGACCGCCTCCGTGCAAGCCTCGTTGAGATCGGGGTGAAGGCCGAAGCACTTTGCCCATGCGATCCGCAGGTGCTCAGCCTGGCGTCCAGGCTGGGTCGCCTCAGCTTCAATGAGCCTGCTCAGCTCCTCGGGTTGGCGTAGTTGGATCATGTAGACATCATCTTCATCCACACCGATGCCGTATGTGCTGCGCGCTTCAACGAAGAAGCCTTCGAGAAGTGCAACCTCATGTTTGCTTGCCCATGTGAGCGCGACATCTGCGGCATCGAGAAGGAGATCGTCATCTGCGGCAAGGCTTTTCTCCAGTTCAGAGAGCAACTTCCGATTGCCACTAGGCACTACGTCACGATTGATTGTTCGCTCCAGGTGCCCCACCTTCGCCTCGTCCGCGAAGGTCGGTCCGTAAGAGGAGTACCGCATTTTCATCCAGCTCAGCAGCGAGGGTCGAAGACCTGCGGGAACGCCCTCGTGCAGAGCGCGAAACTCATCGAGGCGTTCAGGATTCTGGCGCACCGAAAACGGTGGCCTCACCACCATCGCCTTCTCCTGTCGTTGCTCACAGCGGCCGAGCCTACCGACGGCCTGCGACGGCTCGGCTATCGCTCCAGCGGCTGTCAGCAGCGCTCAACGAGGGGTGCGTGGCAGGTGCGTCTGAAGGTGAGAGCAGCGAAGGAGCACCAGCGGCGAGCAGGTCAGAGAACGACCGGCGGACAACTGGCTTGCGCCTTCGAGCTACCAGATCGATGGCCCGCAGAAGGCCGTTGGCAAGCACGAGAAGCGAGCTACCACCAGCTTCTGCACTGCGGCCACGGAGCGCCGCGCCCCAACCGTCGTGCCCGTCGCAGGCCCTCGGTACGATCCTGCGGTGATGGACCACCAGATGGCAGACCTCGGCCGAACGGACGTACGGACAGCATGGCCCACGAGGGCCGGGACGGGCTACGGGTGCCATCACCGGAGCTTCCGCCACCCTCCTGCCACACCCGCCCACGCAGCCGACGACGACCGCCAGATCAAGAAGTTGGGTAAGAAGGCTGACAACGTCGAACGCGAAGCGCTCACCTCAAGGCGATTAGCGCCGTTCGACCGGCCAGAGCGGGGGCGGGTGGCTGTCAACGTCGTCACGGTTACAGGGATGGAGATGTCGGCTGTTGAGGCTGTCGCTTAAGCATGAGAATCCAGAGCATCGCAATCCAGGACTACAAGCGCTTCACCAACCTTACGGTTCAGGGAATCCCCAACACAGCGCGATTGATCATGCTCGCTGGACCGAACGGCAGTGGCAAATCGTCCTTTTTTGATGCACTTGCTAGGTGGCAACGGGATCGCTGGGAAGGTGCCAGAAGCGACGACTACCATCTCAAGTGGTATACACGTACACGTGCTGCCCGACAGCCAAGCGGATATGAGATAGATGTCACGCTATATAGCCCCGCTATCCCATCCGCTGACCACGGTCTCACGCCTGATGATGAACGACTACTGAAGAAGCTGCTCTACTTCAGATCTGCGTACCGCAACGATCCCGAATACCAGTCACGACGTCTTGAACAAAGACCGGACCCTCTGGATGACTCTCGGATCGACAGAATGATCGATAACGATGTAGCGATTGGCAAGAACTACCAGCAGATTGCCTCGCGGGTGTTCGATATATTTGACATATCTCCTCAAATGACAGATAAGTTCACAGAGAGCCTGATTAGTCCCATTAGGGAGCCTGTGAAGAAGCTCTTTCCGCACCTGACTTTCAATGGTCTAGCTAACCCCTTACGCGACGGCACATTCCGCTTCACAAAGGGAGCGAGCAAAGGATTCCATTTCAAGAATCTATCTGGTGGCGAGAAGGCCGCTTTTGATCTGATTCTCGATCTGGTTGTAGCGGTACGATCATACGATAACACCCTATTCTGCATTGATGAACCTGAATCTCACATGAATGCTCGCTTACAGGCGGAATTACTAACGGTCCTGTACGGCATGATTCCTGACAATTGCCAGTTGATGCTTGCTACCCATTCTATAGGCATGATGAGGCGCGCTAGAGACATCGAGGCAGAACAACCCGGCAGTGTCATCTTTCTTGACTTCGATGGTAGAGACTTTGACCAGATAGAGGTCATCGACCCAGCGGTTCCCGACACAAATTTCTGGAATAACGCCTATGATGTAGCACTAGATGATTTAGCCGCCCTGGTTGCTCCTGAGAGGGTTGTTATTTGTGAAGGCGAACCACGCAACCGGAGCACTAGAAGAAACTATGCCCACGATGCGCGCTGCTATGACAGCATATTCGAGTCTGAGTTCCCGGAGACTCGCTTCATTCCCGGCGGCAACTCGACAGAAGCACTTGATGACCGACGAGGAATAGCATATGCGCTCGGCGTGCTAATCAGCGGAATCGAGGTAGTGCGGCTCATCGACCGTGATGCCCATTCTGACGACGAGGTCCGAGAATTGAACCAAAAAGGTATTAGAGTTCTTTCGCGACGCAATCTAGAGTCCTATCTGTTTGATGATGAGATCCTACGAGCGCTCGCTGCATCAGTGGATCAACAAGATAAGGCTGGCGAGCTACTCGCGGAGAAAAAGAGGATTGTTGCCAACAGATCTAACGAACCCTCAGACGATTTCAAGCCTGCAAGTGGCGAGATATATAACGCCTGCAAAGCACTCCTGAACCTAACGAACCCTGGCAATGACGCCCGGACGTTCATGCGCGATACTCTTACGCCGCTGGTTGGTCGAGATTCACAGGTGTATGAGAAGATGAGGCAGGACATCTTCGGATGAGCTGGCTCAAGACTCGCCGGCGATAGCCATGATCCGATACTCGAATGGCTATTGGAAAGGGGCGGTGGGTGTCACAACGTAACGATCAACGACACTGCCCCCATGTCAATGATGCTGAAGAGTCCTTCTGGTGCTGTACGTGCGAGCAAGCCATAACGGAAGGGTGGGCCTGCCAGAGTCCTGGTCCGTGCAGAGATGCCACGAGAGAACCACTGAAGGATGAGTTCTACTGGCAGCGTTGCCCTAGATGAGATCAAGTTCTCGTAGTGTGTTTTCGAAGCGGGCTGGGGGGCATTGGGCGGCAGCGCCACTGCAAATCCTGTGCTGTGGCTAAGCGGGCCGATCAGTTGCGAGCTGATGCAACAGCAAAGGTGATATTGGAGAACGCTCAGAAGTTCAAGACAGAAAACCCTACTGAGTGGGTAGCGATGATCGCGGCAGCAGATGCAGGGACGGACCTCTCTGAAGCCGAGGCGTGGGAACTTCTGATCGCAGTTGAAGAGGCAGAGGACGAGGCACTACGCCGAATGGTCGAAGGAGAAGCATGGGGATAGCATAGAGGACGAGTCTGTAGGCCCAGCTACTCTCAGGCCGGGACATCAAACGCGAGGACGGTGAGTATGACCTCTCTGTTCGGATCGTCACGATGTCCCAGGATGAATCGGAACCCAGCCTCTAGGTCGCAAGTGACGGCATTCTTGAAGTTGGTGTGGCTCTTCACTGCATCCGGGATCTTCTCCAGGACGGTCGACACCTTCCTGTCGCGGTTGAATATCAGGAGAGTCGTCTTGGTATCACGCCAGCTCGTGTAGCTCAAGAGCTGGTCCACGGCATCCGTCAATCCTGACGGTCCCGTCCAGAACTTGCACTCTGCGATGAAGACATTCTTGTTCTTCGCCCTAATGAGGATGTCTGTCTTACCCTCAAAGTTGAACGTCTCGCCAGTGGCTTGCCCCTCGTAATGACCATTCAAGTGAACGAGGAAGTGTTGTCTCAGATTCTCTTCGCTCATTCCGCGAAACGCTTGTGGGCTCCGCTCCATCACAACAACCATGTTTGAAACGATTGACATGATGTGCTCATACTCAGCCATTTCGAGAGCCGGTTCTGGTTGGTATGACTCTTTCGAAACCGATGGGAGTCGTGGAGCGATGCGGCGCCTGACATCAGGTGTGCTGTAGGTGGTAGGCGCGTCTGAGCGCTTGAGCGGGAAACCGAGGCTCTCCACGAGGCCCCTATCGTTCAGGAGCTTTTCTCGTCGTGAAGTTATACATTGTTCAACTAGGTCTTCGAGGGCCGCATTGTGTTGATGCACTTCTCCAGCCACCCGACGTAGGTATGTTCTGAGCCTTTCGAGATCGCGCTGGAACTCATCGCCAATCTTCGATGCATCCTGGCGAGTGCGGTCATAGATGAACACCAAGTTGCCGTCTCGACACAAAGCATCTATGCCTCCGTCGAGTGCATAAGTTGAAGGCCGACACTGTAGCAACTGTTCACTGCCAACAAACGGCACAAAGAACGCTATTCTGGTGCCGTCTACCATCGCAGGACGACTTCTATCGCGTACGAAGTAATCGGGGCGGTGACCCACATCAACCCGGGCATCGCCGTAATCTACTTCGATACCTTCTTCATCGATCTCAACGCCATCTATCGTATAGGTTTCGACAAAGTATCTGCAAAGATCTAAGTGAGATGAATTGAGAATCCGTTCTTCCGCAAGAGAGTTGATCTTCTGTGAAATCTCTCGCTCACGTGCTTCGAAGACATCCCGCAGCCCGTATTGTCGAAACAAAGGTGCCGTCATCGTGTCACGCTCTTGATTTCAGAAACTCAGGCTGGCGCTTGCTCGCATGGTTCAGTCAGCCTTGTCCTCTACATAATCGAGCATCTCTTCGTATGCCTGATCTGGCGTCACCTGCTCTCTCGACTCGAAGCAGAGCCGCACTGCGTACTCGACGGCTGGTTCCATCGATGACCGCCAACCTCCCCATCTGTTCGGCAGCCGCACCTCGAAGTTGCCTGAGTTGTAGCGAATTGTTACCACGACGCCCTTCTCGTCAGTGACGGTGGCGCTCATGTTGTCGTCTCTGAGCGCGACCACGAACTGCTCGTTGTCTCGTTCGATCTTGCGGGTCAACATTGCAGGGTTCCTCTCCCTCTGCTTGGTTCGGCGTCGACCGGAGCCGCCACTGCCGCTCGGTCGATCTCTGCTGCCAGAGCGTGGCTGAGGCCTTCGAATCGCATGGTTCGGATGTTAGACGAGGTGTGTGACGCGCGGCGCTTTTGTGAACAAATGTTCGTCAGCGGGCATAAGCCCGGACCGTGACTTCGTCACCACGTCCGCCCGGACCTGGCCATACGGCGCCTCTGGGCGTAAGCCGGGTGGTTGCTGCTGTCCGCGAGGTGGGCACCCGTAGACACGGGCCGACACAGCGTCACAGCTACATCGCGAGCAACCCACTGCCGCCGGTGCATGGAGGGAGGTGCCCGCGTCAGAGGCCCGATGGAACGATCCGCGCTGCTCCTGACCTCGGCCTGCGCCCCCCACTCCTGGTGAAGGCCTACCCCGCTCCGCGGTGAATGCTCCTCGGTGGGGTGGCTGGCCGTTGACCCACCGGGACGCGTTGACGTCATCGTTGTCACCTGACGAGAGTCTGGTACGCGAGCCTTGCCCGGTCGGAGGCACCTTCGGTCAGGTCTTCCCAAACCGGGTGGTAGGGGTCAGCGAACTCATCTATTGCTCGTAGTCGCTGACGGTCCTTCGGCCCCATGTGCGGGTCGGTTCTGCGCCGTTCTCCAGGGCGTGCAGTAGCACCATCTGTCCGCCGATCAGCGTCCACTCCTGCAACTGTGCGTTCGCCAGTTCCAGCAGGGTTCCCCAGAGCGCGTCGTTGTAGCCGGGATAGCTGGGCAGCGCCAACGGTGAGCGCTGCAACTTGAGGCGGCCGTTCACAAGCGTTGCAGCAGCTCAGCGCCCGCGCGTCTGGATCGCTCGTCCTCAGACTCCAGCAGGTCCACTGCAACCACCGCAGGAGGCGCGACCGCGGCACCCTCAGGAAAGGGCCAGGACTGGTCTTCCACGACCCGGAACACGACGTTGGCGCGCTCGGAGCGCTCCTCCATGACGAAAGCGTCGTGGATTGCCTGCAGGTCGCTGCTCTTCAGATAGGCATCGAGAGGTCCAGAACCAACGATGCCGAGGCCATGCTCCGGCGAGGTGCTCGCGGCAGTGCGGACGACGCCGGGCTGAACAGCTATCCGGTCACGCGTCCCAGGGTGTGTGTAGAAGCTGAGCCTGTGAGCCCTTGAGCCAAGACGATCTAGGAGGTTGGGCAGGCCGACCGCCAAGCGGCGTTCGGCGCGGCTGCGCTCGTAGGAGTTGCAGCGCGGCTCCATGCCGTCTGCCAGCGCAAGAACGGACCATGCCGAGCGCGCAGTCCACGGTCTGTGCGCTGGACGGCGACGTGCGGCCGCTGCCCTGATGGACCGTTCCTCGATAGCCCATGCACGGCCGACACGATGGCCGTCCAGCGTTCCATCAGACAGCATTTGACGGACACGCCTCGGGCTAACGCTGAGGTGTTCGGCTGCTTCAGGCACGCTCAGCAACCTCATGGTGCATAACTATACCGCATCCGGAAGTGTTTTGCACCAGCTGTGCGCCGCATTCTTGAGCAACCGGGCAGAAAGTTCACGCTGGCCAAGCTCTACGAACTGGTCGAGAAGACCGCCGACCTCTACACGAGAACCGTAGTGCCGCCGACCCTCAGTCGCCTCTCATGCCTCTCCTGAGTTCCTTCTCGAGCTCAAACTCCTGTCGCCACTCGTCACTGGACCTCCGCTCGTGCGGTTCACGCCGTAGGCCACCGTCCCGTGAGGTTCGACGCGATCTGAACAGATTGGCAAGGAGCCGCCTGAAGGCCACGGCGCGATCGTAACCAGAAGCCGTGCCAGAACGGCTGGCTGGACCGGTCGGGAACGCCGGTATAGAAGCGAATCTCGACGACGGTGCGCCCAGGCCTGCGAGTGACCAGAGCGTCCGCCAGTTTCTCGATGTCATAGCTCGGCCATGCGTACGGAGACGTTGGATCAGCAGGAGTCGGCGCCCAGGCGATCCTTGCCAGGTGGAACAGGTTCTGACCATCGATGAGGACAAGAGCGCGCATAACAGAAACACCCGCCCGGGGACGGCATCACGGTGAGCCGTCCAGCGGGCGGGGAGTAGATGGGCACAAGGTAACGCGAGGATGACGGAGCGTCAACGGCGAATTCGAGGTCCACTCCAACGACAGCGACTTCGCACGCTTCCCGGGGCTGCGCTGCCGCAACCCGCTTTGAGCCCGCACCACCCCGACGCCTTGACGTCCTATGGAATCTCGCCTCTGGAGTTATGGAACTTCAGCTCGGGCGTTAGCAGACACCTCGCCGGAGCAGGGCGAATGACAACTCGCTCGCGCCCCTCCTTCAAGAACTAACTACTACAGGATGTTCGCGAGATAGCGCCCTCCGCATTCGCGAGTGACTCGTTCGTTCCGGTGTGCTGAAGTGGGAGGCATGACAACAAGTCTTAGCAGGAAGGTTCAAGTCGAGAGCCAGTTCAGCCGAGCAGCTGACATGTACGCGGTTTCTGAGCATCGCACCGGCTCTGATCTTGACACCTTGATTGAATTCGCAGAACCGGTCAGCGACGATGTCGGCTTGGATGTTGCAACCGGCGCTGGTCATGTGGCGCTGGCCTTGGCGCCGTTGGTCTCATCGGTGGTCGCTACCGACCTCGCGACAGGCATGGTCGACAAGGCACGTGAGCGCGGTGTCGAAGCTGGCGTGTCGAACCTTGAGTGCCGCGTCGCCGATGCGGAACGGCTGCCCTTTGATGACGAGTCGTTCGATCTTGTCACTTGCCGTATCGCCCCGCACCACTTCGTCGACATCGACGCCGCCATCCGGGAGGCCGCACGCGTCCTGCGTCCCGGTGGACGGTACGTGGTTGTTGACAGCATGTCGCCGGACGATCCCGAGCTTGATGCCTTCCTCGACATGGTCGAGCGACGCCGTGACCCGACTCATGTCCGTAGCTACCGTCGAGACGAGTGGATGCACATCATCGACAGGGCTGGTCTACAGGTGGAGCGGGTTGCGTCCCTTCGAAAGGGTCGGTCGTTCGAATTCTGGCTTGAGCGCGGCGGCGTTGAAGGTGAAGATGCCGACGAACTACGTGAGATGTTCCGCGATGCGTCCTATGCAGCCAAGGAGTACTTCGAGATCCAAATTGATGGAGACGTCATCAAGAGTTTCAGCGACGACAAGATCGTCATCCGTGCGACACGTCCACGACTTTGATGTACGAGACCTGAACAGACGAGAACGATGCGAGGACCCCTTCTGCTCCACCCAGCCTAGGGCCCGCCGTTTGCCCGCTGGCCGCTAGTTGAAGTACTGGTCCTCACCGAACCTTGTCCAGCGGTCGAACACCGGCATGGGCGACGGGAGCCTCCGGTCGGGGTCGTTGAGCCTGAAGGCAATCTCGCCTCCGCCGAACGGGTTGCGGACCGAAACCGACAGCCCGGACGGGTCGATGCAGTCGTCGCACTCGTCGGGCAGGATCTGCCGGGCCCGGGGCTCGACGAGCCGGATGGTGACCTCCGAGCCGCTTTCTGCGAGCGGCTCCAGACACTCCGGTTCTCTCTACAGGGATTCGGGCAGTTGCACTCTCGTGGGCTTGCCGCCGGTGTAGCTGACGATCTCGCGCGGCACCCTCACCTGTGCGTCCTGCTCGAACCGGCGGCGGATCGCGGTCAGGTCGTCACTGGCTACCAGCTCTGCGATCTCATCGAGCACCGCGATGTGCTTGCTCGGCGGCGGCCGGTAAGGGTCGGTCATCATCCCCCAACTGTCCCAAGGCAACAGCTCCACCTTGTTGAGGCACGCAAGATCCTTGATCACGTTGCCCGCCAGCAGACCCATGCCCCACATGTCGTAGATGCCGAACCTCTCAGCGTCGACCTCGCCGGCCCGTGCCGCCAGCCACGCCTCCGCGCCGGTGAGGAACTGCCCGGGCGGCTGGTCGTGGGGATCGAAACCGAGAATCAGGACATCGGCCTGCACGGCATCTATCTGGGGGTCATCCCTCACCCAGCGCTCGCCGTCCCAGCGCTCGGTGATCCAGTGGTCGTACCACTTGGCCGCATCGAAGTACCCGCTGAACCCGCAGCGCACCCGGGCCGGTGAGCCGGCACCTCTCAACAGTGCCGCGTACAGCACGGCGAAGTGCCAGCAGATGCCCACCACCCTGTCGGCCGGTTCGCGAACGACACTCACCGGCGCTGCCGAGATCTCGAGAGCGCGGCCCAACACTCCGGCGGCCGACCGGAGGTTCTGCTCCTCGATCCGAAGAGAGTCGGCCTCCACGCCGTAAGCGGCCGCCCACTCGCGGTGCAGCAGCAGTCCCTGGACCACCGACCGCAGGTCGGCGAGCGCCGTCGGCATGTCGGCGGGCAGCCCCGTTCCTGGCAGTGCCGTCATCGGGCTCGGAGAGCGGTAGAAGTCCACGGTCGCCGAACACATGTTCGGACACTAGGCGACCTGGGCCCGCGAGCGCAACCCTGGCCTCTACAAGTCCCGCCGGGAGGATCGCCGCTCTACCGCTCCGAGACCCATTGCACGCGCTCGCAGGCTCCGCCCGGCGATAGGTTCCGGGCCGTGAGCATGGGAAACATCGACTTGGGACGGGTTGGGATCTGGACCGGGCTTCTGGACCAGGTGCCGTCGCCTCGTTCTGCGGAGTACGCCGCCGAACTAGAAGAGCTGGGCTACGGGGCGATCTGGTACCCCGAAGTGGTGGGCCGCGATCCATTCGTGGTGGCCGCGCTGCTGCTGGCGGGCACGTCCTCCATCAAGGCCGCCACCGGCATCGCCAACATCTACGCCCGCGACCCGATGACGATGGCCAACGCCCAGCGCAGCGTCGACGAGGCCTTCCCGGGCCGCTTCCTGCTGGGACTCGGGGTCAGCCACCAACATCTGGTGGAGGGTCTCCGCCAGCACCAGTACTCCCGCCCCCTCAGCTACATGCGCGACTACCTGGCCCGCATGAGCGAGGCGCCGTTCTTTGCCCACGGCCCCCAGGAACTGCCCGAGATCGTGCTGGCCGCGCTCGGTCCCAAGATGCTCCGGCTCTCGGCAGAGGCGGTTGCGGGGGCCCACCCGTACTTCGTGCCGACCGAGCACACCGCCGTCGCCCGCCAGACCATGGGCCCCGACGCCGCGCTCTACCCCGAGCAGATGGTGATACTCGACACCGACCCAGCCACAGCACGCGCCCTGGCCCGCAAGAACATGGCGCTGTACCTCGGTCTGCCCAACTACACCAACAACCTGCTCCGCCTCGGCTTCGAGCAGTCCGACATCGACGGCGGACCCGACGGCGGGCCGTCGGACCGCCTGGTCGACGCCATCGTCGCATGGGGCACCCCCGAGCAGATCACCTCGCGCATTGCAGAGCACTTCGACGCGGGCGCCGACCACGTGTGCGTGCAGGTCCTCGCCGACAGCCTCGACGCCACTGCCGAAGGTTGGAGGACCCTCGCCCCCCACCTGCTGAACTGACAACGCCGAGGCTCACACAAGACCTTGACCATCCCCAAGCGGGGCACAACGGTGCGTTACTGTTGGAAACGTGAGCGGGTCGGCCGTTGACTACCGCAAGCGCCCCCTAATCGGTGCAAGATCCGAAGGGGCCAATAGCCGTGACGGCGCTGCGCCGACAGCAACTTCGCTGGCAACCTGGAGCGACAAGCTCCAAGCCGCAGAAGTCGACCTGTCAAGAGCGCGAGCGCAACTAGAGAGAGCCGCTGACAGCGAATCAGATGGGACCGCGCAACAGGTGGCGATCTACGCTGCGAATGCCGCGAACGCGGCGCAGGCCATGGAGGTGCTCATCCGCACGGTGCAGGAGCGCCTGACCGCATAGGGAACGCGGCTGGCGTGCACGCGGATGTGAAGGCTTGGGCGAAACTGTTGGCTGTGGCGGTGCTGGCCGTCGCCGGTTGTCACAGTTCGTCGTGGGATGTGATCGCCTTGACCAGGTCGTGGTCCCCTAAGGCGCGTGCCATGCGCCTGTCAGCGGTGATCAGGTCGCAGTCGAGGCTCTCGGCAAGGGCGACGTAGGGCGCTTCCCCCCGTTGACCGGTCAGGTGGTTAAGGCGGGCTGGTTGCCCGCGGTGTGACGGTAGTGGTGTTCGTAGTCGTCGGGGGTCTGGTTGCCCAAGCTGGTGTGGAGCCGGTGGGTGTTGTAGCCGATCAGCCATTCGAAGATCGACCGGCGCGCTGCGGCGCGGTCGGGGTAGCTGTGGCGGTGGACGAGCTCTCGTTTGAGCGTCGAGAAGAACGCCTCGGCCACGGCATTGTCTGCTGAGGACCCGACCCGGCCGGCTGACTGGTTCATGCCCCATGACCTCACGCTGTTCTTGAACGCCTTGGCCTGGTAGTTGCTGCCGCGATCGGAATGGAACACGATGCCTGCGGTGCGGCCCCCGCGGGCCGCGCCGGCCATGTCGAGGGCGTCTTGGGCCAAGCGGGTGTCGATGCGGTCGCTCATCTGGTAGCCGAGCAGCCGGCGGCTGCCCAAGTCGAGCACGACCGCGAGGTACAGCCAGCCCTCGCCGGTGCGGATGTAGGTGATGTCTGACACCCACGCCCGATCGGGGGTCCCCGGAGCGAAGTCCCGTCCCAGCAGGTCCGGGAGTGTCACAGCCGTGCGGGCTGGGATGGTGGTGCGCTTGGGCCGCCGGCGGCGGATCCCCGCTATCTGGTGGACTCTCATGAGCCGCTCGACGCGTTTGCGGTTCACCACACGCCCTGCGGCGCGCAGCTGCGCGGTCACCCTCGGCGACCCATAAGCGCCGCCCGAGCCGGCATGCGCCCGGCGGATCGCCCCGAGGAGGTCCGCCTCGGCGAGATCACGCTCGCTGGGACCCGCGGCGTGCCTGGCGCGCCAGTCATAGAACGCCTGACGGCTCACTCGGGCTGCCTCACAGCACAGCGTGGTCGGGAATCCCTCGGCCCTTCGGGCAGCCACCCACCGGAAACGGGTCACTGTCCCAACTCCCTCACCCAAAAGGCCGTCGCTCGTTTGAGCAACTCACGCTCCTGGCGCAGCCGAAAGTTCTCCCGGCGCAGCTCGGCCAGCTCGGCCCGCTCGCTGGTCGTCACTCCCTCGCGCTCGCCGCGGTCGATGCGCGCCTGGCGCACCCAATTGCCCAGGTTCGTCGCCCCGATCCCCAAACTGCGCGCCACCGACGCAACCGAACGGCCCTCATCGAGCACCAACGACACCGCATCAGCCTTGAACTCAGCCGTGAACGATCTTCGCGACCGGCCCGGCGGCAACACCGGCCCAGCACGCTGCCTTTCCATAGTTGACATGGCTACCTCCTAATCGAGGTGACCGGTCAACAGGGGGAGGCACCTAGAGAGCGTCGTAGAAGCCGAGGCTGTTGCGCAACTGCCACGCCCTGGCTGCTAGCGCGCCGTGATGGGGGTGGCGGCGGTGGATGAGCCGCTCGGCCAGCAGCCGAGCAGAATCTCCCACCGGGGCATCAAGATCGCCGCGAAGAACCATCGAGCGCAAGGCGCTGCCGACCTCTGCATCGATGAGGAACGGAGCCGAGCGTCGGCGACCGCGCATCATCGTGCGGGCCTGATCTCCGAGAGGTCCGTCGTCGACGACCGCAGCAACCAGCGCGGACGCGTCGACAACGACGCTTCCCCCGTTCACCGGCGTTCGGCGTCGAGATCCGCCAGCAGGTCCTCAATGTCGAGCCGGATTCCGTGGGCCTCGACGAAGCGCTCCAGATCCGCAAGCAGATCCGAGGCGTCGGGCTCGTTGGCCATCTGCTCGACCTGCCTCTTCATGTATGCCTGGATCGACTGGCCGGCAGCACGGGCGCGGCGCCGGATCACCTCGTAGGCGTCCTCGGAAATGTCACGGATCTGAATGGTGGCCACGGCGCAACTTTAGCGCTATAGCGCTTGTTTGCATGCAGATGGTCCTGCCCTGGCTTCGCTCCTGGCTCGCTGTCGCCCGCGAGCAGGCGTCGGGCCGAGCCGGCTGACTAGGTGGCGACCCGGTGAGTCGCATCGGAGGCGACCGCGGCGTGGGAGACGCTGGCGGCATTGCCGGCGGCGTCGTGGAAGCCGCCGTCGTTGAGGAAGAGGCGGTTGGCGCCGATGCCGACCCCGTCGGTGTCGATGTCGCCGATTTGCACCTCGTACTCGAAGACCAGCCTGCTGCGGGTTCCCCGATCAGCGGCCAGTGTCGCGTTGCGCGTCGCCTCGCCCACTTCCAACTCCAGGTACGGAGCCCCGGTGACCGTCACATCCTCGCTGAAGGCGACCTCGACGCTGATGGTTTCGCCAGCGGCGTAGGCCTCGCCGTTGGTGGGCCGGGACAAGATGGAGACCGCCCTAGCGGTCGGCGGGGCGGCGTCCACCCTGTGGTCGGGCAGGAGGCCCATGCCGAGATACCAGGGACTGCGCTCCACCCCCGAACTCTCGCCTCTGATCGTGCCGCTCCCGCAGAAGCCGGTCGCGTCGGTACCCCACACCAATGTGACGCCGTCGGGGTCCATGTCGCCGGGCCGGACGGTGTAGCCGAAAGTGAGCGTGTCGGTGCCGGAGCCGCTGCGGTAGACCGCCTGTCGCCGAGTGGCATCGGAGTGGGACCCGTCGGATCCGACGTACACGGTCACGCAGACATCGCCCCCCACCACGACGCGGGTGTCGAACGTGAAGGCGAACTCGATGACCTCGTTGGCCCGATAGGCCTGTCCTCCGGCCTCGGGCACCGAGGTGATGCGCTTGCTCTGCACGTAGGGCCGCCCGTCGACTCTTTGTTGCCAGGTTGCGTCGAGGCCGGGGTGGGCGTAGTCGATGGGCGCATTGGTGCCCATCGCGTTGATGGTTCCGGCAAAGCCGTAGGCGGGGGTGCGGTCGTCGGCCGTGGCCGCCGCGCCCACGCTGAGGCCGTCGAGGTCGAGGTCTCCGGGCTGCACGGTGTACCTGAAGACGAGCTCCCGTGTGCCCGAGCCGCTGTGATAGGTGGCGCCGCGCCAGGTGCTGGAATCACTCTCGCCGAGGTACAGGGCCAGAAGCGGAGTGCCCTCGACTTCCACCTTGGTGTCCAGAAGGACCATCACGTCGATGGCGTCTCCGGCCCGGTAGGCCCAACGGTCCAAGGGGCTCGAGGCGAGGTCCACGCTGAGGATCTTCGGCATGTCGTCATCGGCGATGGTCACCACGCAGTAGTGCCAGACGTTGTCGTCCCAGAATCCGATGGCGAAGGTCTCGTCGGGCTCGGGCCGGGTGTCCTCCGTCGTCTCGATGGGGAACCACAGCGTCCTGCCCTCTGACTGCGAGAACTTCACGCCGTGGTACTCGGTGTAGTCGTCGGAATCGGCCGTGTAGAAGAGATCGTCCGTGAAGGCGGTCGCCTCGAGGATCTTGTAGCCCGAGCGGCGGATTCCCATGCGAGTGGAGTTGCCCTCCGGGACTGGATCGGGGCAGACCAGGTACATGCTGTTGTGGTCGGCGCGGGCCGCACGGGGCGCGGCCACCGGGATGGCGATTGCGGACAGCAGCACGAACACGCCAGCCATGGCAATGCGATGGCGCGCCCTCCTCGTGGGTCCCCAGGGAGGCGCCCGGCGGACTAGTAGTGCTCGTACCGAAGTATGTGATCCATTCATCGCCTACTTCGTTGCCGAACCTCCCCCAGGGTTTCGACGGCAACTCCGACGAGAGTCGTGAGACGCCCGGGTGGTAGCTTGCGGGCCGATCCGGGCCGGATGGGGGACCGATGGACGCGACGCTGGTCAGTCCGATACCGCTGGAGGAGTTCGAGGCGTCGGCCACCCACATCGACCAGGCTGTGACACTGCCGCCCGGGGCCTACACCCGGGCCGACTTCCACGCCTTCGAGATGGCCGCGGTGTTCGACCACAGCTGGCTCTGCGTGGGCCGCGTCGACGAGATCGGTGAGCCGGGCGACTACTTCACCACCACACTGCCCGGCGGCGAGAAGGTGATCGTCGCCCGGGACAAGCAGCACAACGTCAACGTCATGTCGTCGGTGTGCCAGCACCGGGGCATGTGCGTGACCGCCCCCGCCAAGCAGGAGCGCGGCTCCTGGTACGCAGAGCCCGGCGAGCAGCGGGGCAACGTCCGCACGTTCCGGTGCCCGTACCACTGGTGGACCTACGACCTCGACGGACGCCTGCTCGGCGCGCCCGACATGAACCACCGATCCGACTTCGAACGCAGCAGCATCCGGCTGCCCGCGCTCGGGTGCGAAGTGTGGAACGGCTTCATCTTCGCCAACTTCGACGCCGACGCCGAGCCGCTGGCCCCGAGCCTTCACAAGGCCACCGAACTGCTGGAGAACTACCACCTCTCCGAGATGGTGTCCACGCCCCGAGACGTGCTCGCCGACTTGGGGTTCAACTGGAAGATCATGGTCGAGAACTTCATGGAGGGCTACCACAACGACCGCCTCCACCACGACCTGTACGACCTCGCCGGAGGCGACGACCCCGAGCTCGAGAACCTCACGTCGGGGCACATGAGCTTCACCTACGAGCCCGGTTCCGGTGTGATCGCCGGGTGGGGGCGCACCGCCCACCGCGACCGGGGCCTCAACCCCACCCAGCGGGGCCTGTTCCCACCCATCGCCACCCTCACCGACGAGGAGCGATGGCACATGTGCTACGTGTGCGTCCCACCATCGCTGCTGATGGGGGTGAGCACCGACTCGGCCTTCTGGTTCCTGGTCACGCCGACCGGGCCCGAGACGTTCACGCTGTCGATGTCGTTCGTGTTCCCCCGCTCCACCACCGAGCTGAAGCTGTTCGACCATGTGTTCCGCCAGCACGTGGCCGGCGTCGACCTGTTCAACAACGAGGACCTGCCGGCCAACATCGCCACCCAGATGGGCCTGCGGTCGCGCTACGCCCCACGGGGCCCGCTGGCGAGAGGCGACCTGTTCCTAGCCCAGTTCAACACCTGGCTGCTGGAGCGGTACCGGGCCGCCGAGGCCGCGTAGAAGAGCCCGGCAGCCGAGGTCGGGCAGGCGAATCTGGGGACACACGGTTCTCGGGAGAGTTTCGGGTCGTATAGGAACAAATCTCGTACCAAGAAAACTCGGGAGGAGCGCCCGATGGACAAGCAGAGGATCATGCCCGAGGGCTTCTGGGACTGGCCGCTGCCCACCACCTTCTCGCAGGGCTGGCGGGTGGGGAACCTGGTGTTCGTCGGCGGGCAGGTCTCCCAGACACCCGACGGCAAGCCGCGGCACCCCTACGACATCGAGGCGCAGATCGGCGAGGTGTTCGACAACGTCCGCAAGGTGCTGAACGAGGTGGGCGCCGACCTCACCGACATCGTGAAGCTCAACACCTACTGGGTCCACGACGGCGACGACCAGGACGAGTTCTACAAGCGCATGACCGAGATCCGCCACCGGTACCTGCCCGACCCCGGCCCGGCCGCCACCGCGGTGCGAGTGGCCGGCCTGGCCGTCGAGGGCCTGCTCATCGAGATCGAGGCGATAGCGGTCATCCCCGACTGACCGCACCGGAGTCGGTGAGCCCGCCTGGCGGTACTTCCGGCGCTATTGCAGGTCGAAGACCGTGCTGAGCGCGGTGTCGATGCCCCACTGATCTTCGGGACGGAGATGGCCGACGAGGTCGCCCAGGCGGGTGACGTCCACCGCGCCCACCTGCTCGACGAGCACCGTCGTCTCCTGCCCGTCCAACTCGATGACGGGCCGGAACGAGGCCGGCCGCGCGCTGGTCGAGGTCGGTGCCACCAACACCACCGAACGCGGCAGCAGCGCGTCGGACTGCACCACAACACCGAAACGCCGGCCCTGCTGCTCGTGGCCCAGGCCGCGGGGAAGGCGCAGCTCGAAGACGTCACCCCGGCGCACGGAGCTGTTCCATGAGACTTGCGACCGCGCTCATCTCGGCCCGGTCGGCCTCGTCGGCCTCCAGGGTCGCGACCTCCTCGGCCAGAGCTTGCCGGGCCCGAATCCGTGCGGCTTCATGCACCAGCGAGGATCGGATCGCCTCGGATTGCGTCAGGCCCTGAGCCTCTAGCTGACTCAAGGCGCGTAGGGCCTCCTTGTCGAGCCGTACCGATATCGCACGAGCCATGGGCGTAGCGTATCGCGAAACGTGATACCCCGCGTCCTGGATCCGTGCGAGGAGATCGGCGCCTGAACAAGGGTCCGGATGCCGTGGGCACAGTGGTGCTCGTATCGTGCAGGGTGCGATGCGACCCTCCTTTGTTCGCTACCTGGCGTTGGGCGCGCTGGTGGCCGGGGTGGCTGCCATCGTCTGGACAGCCGTGCGCGGCGACGATGCGGACAATGACCCGGCTGCCAGCCCCGCAACCGCCGACGCCCCAGGCGCAGCAGCCACCGCCACATCCGCCCCTGAGACCACGGTCGCGGCGGCTGACGGCACCGAGACTGCGGTTCCCGATGCCGCGGACTCCGATGGCGAGGTTCCCGAGCCGGCAGGCCCCGTTACCGAGGCCCCCGAGGCCACCGCCTCCGACGCCACCGTCTCCGAGGCCGCCGCCTCCGACGCCACCGTCTCCGAGGCCGCCGCCGCCGAGGCCACCGCCTCCGACGCCACCGTCTCCGAGGCCGCCGCCGCCGAGGCCACAGTCCCAACGACCACGGTGCCTCCCGAGCCCATCGAGGTTCTGGGAATGGCCGACACCCTCACCGGCCTCGACGGCTGGCTCAACACCGACGCCGCCTCGCTGGAGGAGATCCGGGCGGCCAACAAGCTCACCGTGGTGCAGTTCTGGACGTTCGGATGCCGCAACTGCAAGAACACCCTGGACGCCCTCGGACAGCTCTACGCCGACTTCGGCGATCACGGGATGGAGATCGTGGGGGTGCATTCGCCCGAGTTCTCCTACGAGGCCGATGTAGCCAACATCATCGAGGCCTCGGCCGACCTGGGCGTCGTCTGGCCCATCGCCCTCGACACCAACAAGCGCAACTTCCACCGCTGGCAGGAGGGCAATCTCGGCTACTGGCCCCGGGTCTACGTGATCGACAGCAACAACCAGATCCGCTTCGACCGCAAGGGCGACGGCCGGGCCACCTACGAGAAGCTGTACAAGACAGTCGAGCAGCTGCTGGCCGAGGCCTGACCGGGTCTGGCACGGAGCGGCTGAGCGAGGTGGCAACCTTCCTGGAGGGCGTGGGCGCCATCGGTATCGCGTGCACGCTGGCAATGCTCGTGCCCGCGGTCGCGCTGGTGCTGGTGGCCCGCAAGGCCCGCCTCACGGTGGCGCTGTTCTACGCCTTGGGCGCAACGCTGCTGACGTGGGCTCGGGCCGCCGGACACTGGCAGGTGGAGCTGACCGGCGCGGCCGTGCCGGTGGCCGCGGTGCTGGTTGCCGGCGCTTTCGTGTTCGCCTACCGGGCCAAGCGGCCAGCGTCGCTGTCAGCGACGGGAGCGGGCGTGGTGGCGGGGGCGCTCGCCGGATGGCTGTGGCAGCCGTGCGTCGGCCCCAAGCTCGGCGACATCCTCAACACCGTCGACACCGAAGGAGCCCGCACGCTGGGCATGATGCTCGTGTACATGCTGGGAGCGCTGCTTCCCGCCCTGCTATTGGCCGTGCTGCCGCACGCTCTGCCCAGCACCAAGCGGTTCCTTGACCGCCTGCCCGTGGCCGCTGTGGGCGGCGCAATCGGCGCGGCCTACGCCATCACCCTGGCCACCGGCCGCTACGACGACCTGATAGGCGAGCTCTACCGAATAGCCACCAACCCCTGAGACGCTCAGACGTATGGCGTGTCTTTGAGGAGTTCGGGTTCAGCGGCGCAACCCATCGCAGTGGAGCCGACAACTGGTCTCTAAGCCAATTCGAGGCGGACTGTCACAGGCAGGCTCTAGGGTCGTGCGGCAAACGGTTGAAGGGTGTGGCGGCTCTGGCGGCCATGGCGTCACGGCCCCATGATGAGAGGAACTGGTTAGAAGTGGCTGAAGGCAATCCCTACGTCGACTACATCAAGCAGGCTCGAAATGTCATCGACTTTGATGAAGCCAGAGAAATCGCGGAGTGGAAACATGAGATCATCGAAGGGCTCCGTCCGGCGCTCCATGCGGTGCGCAACCGGAGTGGTGACTGGCCGTCGCTAGTAGTCGCAGGTGTCACCCTTGAGCACGATCTCTTCGATTGGCGTGCTGGCGAACCACTCAAGAACTGGTTCAAGTCGGGATCCGACGAAGCGCTAAGCGCCCTGAGGGCACTGTGGGACGAGGAAGGTGTGTCATCCGGTGATCGAATCCGCGCTTTCTTCGGCTTCGTGCCCGCCGACCTGCCAGTCAAGCGCAAGGGAACAGGGCTGAGGCCAGTCTCAGTGCTCCTGATGGCGTTGGGTTCCGACCATCCGCCCTACAAGTTCCGGCAGTTCGATAGGGCCTACCGGCACACTGGCCATCCACAGCCCCCAAGGGATGCTGATGAGGGAACCGCGTATGAACACGCCGTGGCCTTCCTTGACCGACTGATCGATTGCAGCGCTGAGACACCCCAAGACCGTCTCGAGGCTGAGTCGATCCTCTGGCAGATGGAGTATGCCGCCCAACACGAAGAACCGTCACCTCAAGGACCCCTTCCGCCATCGGCTGCCTGGCTCATCAGGGCTGGCAGAGAAGGAGAGCGCGAGGGCTACAACCTGGAACACGGGCTAGCAAGCATGGGCTGGGGCAACCTCCCGGACTTGCGAGGCGTCTCAAGCCGCCATGACGTGGAAGCCATGATTCGGCAGGCGCTTCCAGATAGACCCGACGGTGCCGTCCGAAACTATGCCCGCCAACTCTGGTCGTTGTGTTCGGGTGTTCAGGTGGGTGATCTGGTCGTGTCACCTCTCAAGACCAGTCGCAAGATCGCACTGGGCACTGTGGTGCAGGAGTACTCGTACCGCGCCGATGAGGAGAGCGATTGGCGGCATGTTGTGTCGGTGGATTGGCAGCGCACCGATGTTCCCCGGAGCGCGGTCAAACAGGACCTATTGAAGTCGCTCGGCGCGCAGATGACGATCTACTCGATCAAGGACCGAGACCACGTGAAGCGTCTGCACCAACTCCTTCTGACGGGCTCCGATCCCGGGCCAGAGGACGGTGACAGACCTGTCCCAAGCGGCACGGACTTGGGGGAGCTTGCCGACGAACTTCTGTGGGACGTCAGTTTTCTGCAACAGATCGAGAGGCTGCTTCGGGATAAGCGGCAAATAGTCTTTCAGGGGCCTCCGGGTACGGGAAAGACGCATGTCGCCCAGAAGCTCGCTCTGTGTTTGGCCGGGTCATCCGATCGAGTGCGACTTGTCCAGTTCCATCCGTCATATGCGTATGAGGACTTTGTGCAGGGCTTTCGTCCGACTCTCGACGGCGACCGTCACGGTTTCGTTCTTCGCGGCGGGCCGTTGCTTGAGATGGCGAGGTTGGCAGAGGACGAACCAGACGAGACGCATGTGCTCGTAATCGATGAGGTCAACCGGGGCAACCTCTCCAAGGTGTTCGGGGAGCTGTACTTCCTGTTGGAGTACCGAGACGTCGCGATGAGGCTCCAGTACTCCGACGAGTCGTTCTCCTTGCCCAAGAACCTCTGGATTATCGGCACCATGAACACTGCCGATCGCTCCATTGCTCTCGTTGACCTTGCGCTGCGGCGACGGTTCCACTTCGTGGAATTCCATCCCGATAAAGCGCCCGTAGCGGGCCTGCTTCGGCGTTGGCTGGAGGAGAAGGCGAGCGGCATGGATTGGGTCGCCGACATCGTCGACAGCGCCAACAAGAAGTTGTCGGACCGCCACGCGGCCATCGGGCCGAGCTATTTCATGAAGGACGATCTGGATGAGGAAATGGTGGGTCTCATCTGGGAGCACAACGTGCTGCCCTATGTTGAGGAGCAGCTCTACGGGGAGCATGACCGGATGGAGGAGTTCGATCTAGACAAGCTCCGACGCGGCGCGGACAGCGGCCCGGACTGGGCCGACGAGGACGACGATGCCCAAGAGGAGGCACCAGCTGGCGGCGATGCGTCAGATTGACCTTCGGGAGTATCGCACGAGCGAGCCTCTGCGGCTGAGCGTTGCCGAGCGCGACGCGCTACATGAGGCACTGCCGTCATTGACGATTCAGGCCGTTCCTGGCCGGAGCGACCTCTATTCGTTGCGACCTGAGTCCACCATCGGCGCGCTTGAGCTAGGGGAGTTGTCGGTCGCCATTGAGCCCAAGCTGGACATATCCCGCGTCATCTACCTCGCGTCCTACTCGATAGGGGCCTTCAATCTTCGAGACGAGGGGTTCAACTTCGAAGCAGCTCCGACGTTGGTCGAGGCCTTGGCCCTCGCGCTGACCTCGGCGGCGCGCCGCGCCTTCTCACAGGGACTATTGCATGGGTATCGAACCGAGCAGGATGCCCTGCGAACCGTTCGCGGCCGTATCGACATGGCCGAGCAACTCCGGCGCAGGTTCGATGTCCCGGTGCCGGTGGAGGTGCAGTACGACGAGTTCACCGATGACATCACGGCCAACCAGCTGGTCAAGGCCGCGGCCGAGCTACTAGGCCGCATGCATCTGGACGACCGCCGTTCGCGCGACGGGCTGCGGTGGATGGGAGCCACACTGGCCAACGTGACGCCGGTCAAGTTCTCGTCCCACGAGGTGCCCGGCGTCGTCATCGACCGGCTGAATGAGCACTACCGCGAGATCGTTGCGCTATCGCGACTCATCCTGCGTTATCAAGCATTCGAGATGGGCCGTGGCGGCATGCGCGCTGCCGGCTTCCTTATCGACATGAACAAGGTGTTCCAGGGGTTCGTCACTCGGGCGCTCAGGGAGTCGCTGGGTGTGTCAAATCGCACGCTCTGCTCCGACGAACGCCTCCCCCGACGCATCTACTTGGACCTGGGCAAGAAGCTGCGCCTCAAGCCTGATCTCGCATGGTGGGACGGCTCTGGCTACACATTCGTCGGCGATGCCAAGTACAAGCGCATCGACGACGGAGCTGTGCCCAATGCCGACGTGTACCAGATTCTCGCCTACACCACTGCCCTCGACCTGCCCGGCGGGCTGCTGGTCTACGCGAAGGGCGAGGCCGATCAGGTCGAATACGAGACACTTCACTCGGGTAAGCGCTTGGCGGTCACCACCATTGACCTGGCAGGGTCGATCGACGAGATCCTGGCGACCGTCGATCGCCTCGCCCAACGGGTGCGCTCGTTGCGGGATGAGGCTCGCGGGCCGTCGCTCGCGGCCTGAACAACTCGGCGAGACTCACCTGTTGCTCGAGAAGCTGGCACTAGGTGCTCTAGCGCTTCCCGGGTTCAGTGAGAGCGTTCTGAGAGTCGAAAAAACTCAATTTCACATGGATTATCTTGTAACTGAATGATAGATGTCACACCCCCCTGGCATGATCTGTCTCATGGTTATGAACACGGCACGACGGGTGCGGGAGGGGTTGGCGGAGTTGATCCGGCTGGCCAACGATCCCGCTACGCCTACCTCGGATCTGCGTGTGTTGCTGGGGGAGTGCAAGACCTTCGGCGGACAGATGGCGGTGCTGCAGGCCGATGCGGCTTCGGGCGTGGCGGGACGTGAGCGGCACGGTGACTCGGGCGTGGGGGTGCTGGCTCAGGCTGTTGGGATGCCGCGGCGCGACGCCGCGGGACAGGTGAAGGTTGCGAAGCAACTGGAGTCGCTGCCTTTGGTGCGCGAAGCAGTGGAGAGCGGCGACATTTCCATCGCGAACGCCAGGGTGCTCACCGGCGCCTCGGAGAGGACCAGTACCGAGGAGGTCGGACAGGACTCGGAGTTGTTGCATAAGGCTGCGGTGTTGTCGCCTGAACAGCTAGCACGGGAGGCGAGCCGGTGGGTGGCGCAGCGACGGTCCGATGATGCCGACGGCGTCTACCGGCGGCAGCGAGCCCGGCGGCGCTTGAGCTTCTGGGACGGCGACGACGGCATGGTCCACCTACGAGGCGAGCTGGACCCGGTGACCGGTGCCAAGGTGCGCAAGCGGTTCGTGCAGGAGGCTGAGCGACTGCGCCGCTTGGACCTCCACAGTCCTGGGGGTGAGAAGCGCAGCCTTGACCAGCGAATGGCCGACGCCCTTGACACGTTGACCTCACAGGGCAGCATCTACACCAAAGCGGCCAGCGCCGGCAACAACATCAACGACGCCAACAATGGCAGCGCCGTGGGTGGTGCCAACGAGATCAGCGACGTCGGCAATGCTGATGGCGCCAACAGCGTCGGCAACGGGTTCGGTAACGCCGGCACCGTGGGTGGTGCCAACGGGGTCGGCAACGCCCGCAAGGCTGGCAACGGGTGCGGGTGTGGCCGGGTGTCGGCTGACATCACCATCGTGCAACATCTCAGCGCCGACGGCACCGACGCCTTCGCGGAGGTCGCCGGAGGCGGGGTCATCCCGCCGAGCGTGCTCGAGGAGCATTTCTGCAATGCGCGCATCAAGGGGGTTGTGTTCAGTAGTGAGGGGATGCCTTTATGGCACGGACACGCCAAGCGGCGCGCCACCAAGGCTCAGATGAATGCGTTGCGGGCCCTCTATGGAGCTTGCGGGGGCTGTGGCGCCGACATGTGGATCTGCGATGGCCATCACAGAGAGCCGGTGTCACAAGGAGGGCGGACGGACATCGACAACATGATGCTGCTGTGTTGGGTGTGCCACCAGAAGGTGCATCACCATGGCTGGCGGGAAGTACCCGACGGGCGTGGCCTGTACACCATCGCACCGCCGGAGCGCATCCGCCACGGCCCCGCCCACGCACCTGACCCACCACCCGTCCACGGATCCCCACATCAGCGCCCGCGCCGGGCCGCTCGACCGCCCAACGCGGTGATGGCCCACGACAAGGCTCAGGTTGGGGCGCCGAATGGTGAGGGCAACCGGCGCCCAGCAGAGCCTGAGCCGCTGTTCACCGTCGCCTAGAGGGGCCATCGTTGGCTTGTGGGCGATAACTTGACTGGCTGTGAGTGTGGGCGCCGAAGACGAGACGCTGGCCGGGTACCGGTCGAGCATCGACAACATCGATGCCGCGTTGATCCTGCTGCTGGCCGAGCGGTTCAAGGTCACCCAGCAGGTCGGGGTCTACAAGGCCAGCGTGGGCCTGCAACCCGCCGACCCGCAGCGCGAGGAGGAGCAGATCTCCCGGCTTAGAGAGCTGTCCGCGTCGGCGAACCTCGATCCCGCCTTCAGCGAGAAGTTCCTTCGCCTCGTGATCGACGAAGTGATCCGCCACCACGACCTGGCTCGCAACGAGGCCGGCGCCGCCGGCGACTGAGGCCCCATCGCCGTGGCCGGGACCAGCCCGCCGGGCACGCCCGAAGCGCTGGCTCGCATCCTCTACGAGCGCTTCGAAGCCTTCCACGCCGACTTCATCGCGGTCACCGTCCGGGCCGAGGGCCGCTTCCTCGCCCAGGACTGGCACGGGCATCGCGAGGACGCCGTCGAGCGCCTGAACCTGCACACGACCTCCGTGCTCGACACGGTCGAGGCGTGCCGCGCCGAGCTGCCGGCCGCCGGTGCCCGCGATGCCTGGATCGACGCCCAGCGCCGCTATGTCGAGCTCATCTCCGAACGCGGCGACATGGAGTTGGCCGAGACCTACTACAACTCCGTCACCCGGCGCCTGTTCGGCGTGGTCGGCCTCGACCGCGACCTGGAGTTCATCTGGCTCGGCCCCACGGCCCTGCCCGCCAGCGACGGCATCGGCCCGGAGCATCGCAGCGTGGATGTGCGCGACTCCACTGCAGCTGCGGTCAGAGCGGTCCTCGAACACAGTCCGTTGGGGCCGCACTTCGCCGACCTCGACCGTGACGCCGCACTCGTCGCCGGCCGCATCGACGACTACCTCCACGGCGTGTGGCGGGATCTGGGCGCCATCGACGTGCTCGACGCCGTCTTCTACCGCCAGAAGGGCGCCTACCTCGTCGGCCGCCTGCGCTGGCTCAACCGGGTGTCGCCGTGCATCCTGCCCGTCGTCCACGACGACTCCGGCGTGCATGTCGACGCCGCCCTGCTCACCGAGCCCGCCGCCAGCCGGCTGTTCAGCTACGCCCGCTCCTACATGCACGTGCTGTCGTCCCGCCCCGCCTCGGTCGTCGCCTTCCTCAAGTCGATGCTGCCGGTGAAGCCCCTCGCCGAGCTCTACACATCGCTCGGGTACTCCCAGCACGGCAAGACCAACCTCTTCCGCGCCCTGTACCGGCACATGGAGCACTCCAACACCCGCTTCGAGCAGTCCCGGGGCGCGGCCGGCACCGTTATGGCCGTTTTCGCGCTGCCGTCGTTCGATGTGGTGTTCAAGGTGATCAAGGACCGGTTCCCGCCCAGCAAGCGCACCACCCCCGAGGACGTGAAGCGCCGCTACCGGATGGTGTTCGGATACGACCGGGTGGGCCGGCTGGTCGACGCCCAGGAGTTCGAGAACCTCACCTTCGCCAGGGACCGCTTCGACGACGACCTTCTCGACGAGCTGCGCCGTGACTGCGCACGCACCGTGACCATCACCGACACCGAGGTCGTGCTGGGCCACGTGTACACCGAGCGGCGCGTCTACCCGCTCGATCTGTACCTTCGCGAGATGGCCCCCGATCGAGTTGTCGCCGCTGCGCTCGACTACGGCAACGCCATCAAGGACCTCGCCGCGGCCAACATCTTCCCCGGCGACCTGTTCTGTAAGAACTTCGGCGTCACCCGGCTCGGCTCGGTCGTGTTCTACGACTACGACGAGCTGGCCCTGCTGTCGGAAGTGAACTTCCGGGCCTTGCCGCCGCCCGGCGACGACGGTGACGAGTTGCTCGACCAGCCCTGGTTCCCGGTCGGTCCCGACGACGTGTTCCCCGAGGAGTTCGCCACCTACCTGCGCTCGCCGCCCGTCGTGGGCGACGTCTTCGCCGAACACCATCCCGAGATCGCCACCTTCGACTTCTGGCAGTCGATGAAGCAGCGCAACCGGGCCGGCGACATCCCCGACTTCTTCCCCTATCCGGCCGCCCTGCGCCTTCACCACCCATCCACCGACTGATCGGAGAACCATCATGCGAGCTGTCGTCCTAACCACCAAGGGCGGGCCCGAGGTGCTGGTTACCCAAGACGTGCCCGACCCCGTCCCCGGCCCCGCGGAGATCCTTGTGGACGTCGTCACCTCGGCAATCAACCGCGCCGACCTGATGCAGCGCCGGGGCCTCTACCCGGGACCGCCCGCCGAGCACGAGATCCCCGGCCTGGAGTTCGCTGG
The DNA here is from genome assembly GCA_965220645.1 of Candidatus Aldehydirespirator sp. GTDB lineage: Bacteria > Actinomycetota > Acidimicrobiia > Acidimicrobiales > Aldehydirespiratoraceae > Aldehydirespirator. Next base: position 1,868,666 of record OZ244836.1, read on the forward strand.
TCGGGTGGCCGCGGTCGGTGACCGGGTCGCCGAGCACGCCGTCGGCGACGCAGTGATGGGGATCGTGGGCGGCGGCGGCTACGCCGAGCGGGTCGTGGTGCACCACCGCCAGGCCATGGCCGTGCCCGACGCCCTCGGGCTGGACGCGGCCGGCGCCTTCTGCGAGGTGTTCATCACCGCGTGGGACGCCCTTGTCCGCCAGGGCGGGCTCACCTCGGGCCGGTGGGCGCTGGTGCACGCTGGCGCCTCCGGAGTGGGCACCGCGTCCATACAGATCGCCAAGGCCATGGGCGCCCGCATCGCGGTCACCGCCTCGGCGGGCAAGCACCACGTGTGTGAGGCGCTCGGCGCCGACCTGGTGATCGACTACGCCTCAGAGGACTACGTCGAGGCGGTCCTCGGCGCCACCGGCGGCGTCGGCGTGGATGTGGTCCTCGACGTGGTCGGCGGCGACTACCTGCCCCGCAACATCTCGTGCCTGCGCATCAACGGGCGCATCGTGCAGGTCGGCGTGATGTCCGGCGCAGCCGTGCCGTTCAACCCGGCCGCGCTGATGGCCAAGCGGGCAGCCCTGATCGGTACCACCTTGCGGGCCCGCCCCATCGAGGAGAAGATCGCGGTCACCCGCCAGTTCGCGGCCGAGATGCTGCCCCATGCAGCCGCCGGAGCAATGTCACCGGTGATCGACAGCCGCTTCGCGCTGGCTGACGCGCCCGCCGCCCACGAGCGCATGGAGGCCAACCTCAACGCCGGGAAGATCGTCTTGGACGTCGCCCCGGTCTAGCGGTCGGCCATCGGCCAAATCTTGGCGCCTAACGGCGGTACACGCCGCTTTTCGCGAAGATATGTCGCGGGCGGGCTAGCGGTCCCTCATCGGCACGAAGTCGCGCTTCGGCGCGCCGGTGTAGAGCTGCCGGGGCCGGTAGATGCGGGAGTTCTGCTCGATCATCTCGTTCCAGTGGGCCAGCCACCCCGGCGTGCGGCCGATGGCGAACAGCACGGTGAACATGTTCGTGGGGAAGCCCAGCGCCTGGTAGATCAGGCCTGAGTAGAAGTCCACATTCGGGTACAGCCGGCGGCTGACGAAGTAGTCGTCGGCCAGCGCGACCTCCTCGAGCTTGAGAGCGATATCGAGAAGCGGGTTCTTGCCGATCACGTTGAACACGTCGTGGGCGGCCGTCTTGATGATCATCGCCCTCGGGTCGTAGTTCTTGTAGACGCGGTGGCCGAAGCCCATCAGCCGGTACGCGCCCCGCTTGACGCTGGCGATGAAGCTGTCGACCTCGTCGTAGGAGCCGATCGTGGTCAGCATGTTGATGACGGCCTCGTTGGCCCCTCCGTGCAGAGGGCCGTACAGGGCGGCGCAGCCGGCCGCGATGGCCGTGTAGGGGTCGGCGTGGCTCGACCCGACCACGCGGGTGGCGGTCGTGGAGCAGTTCTGGCCGTGGTCGGCATGGAGGATGAACAGCACCCGCATGGCCCGCACCAGCGCTGCATCGGGCTCGTAGTCGCCGCCGACATCGAACATCATCTTCAGGAAGCGGGTCGGGTAGTCGTTGGCGTTGTCGGGGAATATGAACGGCAGTCCCCTCGAGAACCGGTAGGCCGCCGCGGCCAGCGTGGGCATCTTGGCGATCAGCCGCACGATCTGAGCCCGGCGGTTGTCGGTGTCGAAGATGTCTTTGGCCTCGGGATAGAACGTGGACAGACCGGCGACACCGGACGTCAGCAGGCCCATCGGATGGGCGTCGTAATGGAAGGCGTCGAAGACGCGCTTGCGGAAGTTCTCGTGGATGAACGTGTGGCGGGTTATCTGGTAGACCCACTCGTCGTGCTGGGCCTTCGTGGGCAGTTCCCCATAGACCAGCAGGTAGGCGACCTCCGGGAACGTGCTGTGCTCGGCGAGCTGCTCGACGGGATAGCCCCGATAGCGCAAGATGCCGGCCTCGCCGTCGATCTCGGCCACCGCGCTCGATGTGACCGCGGTGGTGGCCATACCGGGGTCGTAGAACAAGGTCCCCCCGAGGAGCTCTCGCCAAGCCGATGAGTCGATTCCGCCGTCGACGATCGGGATCTCAATCGACCTGCCGGTTCGGTTGTCGGTGATCGTGACGCTTTCCCCCATCGACGTTCAGGTTATAGGGGAGCGTTGTCGTGGCGGCGCTTCGGGAGGCGCTCGCGTTTGGCGGCGAGTATCTCAAGGGCAGCGCATATCTCCCGACGCGTGTCGGCGGGCTCGATCACCGCGTCGATTGCGCCGCGCTCGGCCGCGATGTACGGGTTGAGCAGCCGCTGCTCGTAGGCGCCCTCGAGCTCCGCCCTCTCTTCGGCGGTTGCCGACCGGTGCAGGATCTCCACCGCACCCTTGGCGCCCATCACCGCGATCTCGGCCGTGGGCCAGGCCAGAGCAACGTCGTTGCCCATCGTCTTGGAGTCCATCACGATGTAGGCGCCGCCGTAGGACTTGCGCAGGGTGACGTTCACCCGCGGCACGGTGGCGCGGGCGTAGGCGAAGGCCATCTGGGCGCCGTAGCGGATCATTCCCCGCCACTCGAGGTCCTTGCCCGGGTAGAAGCCGGAGGTGTCCACGAAGGTGACGAGCGGAAGGTTGAAGGCGTCGCAGAACGACACGAAGCGGGCACCCTTGCGCGAGGCGGTGATGTCGAGCGTCCCGGCCAGCGATTGGGGCTGGTTGGCGACGATCCCCACCGGCCGCCCGCCGAGGGAGGCGAAGGCGGTGACCAGGTTGGTGCCCCAGAAGGGGTGCGGCTCCAGCAGCACCCCTTCATCGGCGACGGCCGCCAGCACGTCGCGCACGTCGTAGCTTCCGCCCGACTCCGCCGGCAGGACGTCGAACGCCTCCGGGACCGCCCGGTCGACGGGATCGGTGCAGCCCCGGCCGGGCGGATCGGACGCGTTGCTTTCGGGGAGGTATCCGAGCAGCTCGGCCGCGGTCTCGTCGGCCTCCGTTTCGGTGGAGGCCACGAAGCTCGCCACCCCCGACCTGACGGCGTGAGTCTCGGCGCCGCCCAGATCGGCGCGGTCGACCGGCATCCCGGTGAAGTGCTCCACCATCCGCGGGCCCACCACGAAGGCGTAGGCGTCGGCCGTCATCACCACGAAGTCGGCCAGTCCCAGCAGCAGGGCCGGACCCGAGACGTTCGGCCCGGCCGCGATCACGATCACGGGCACCACTCCCGAGCACTGAGTCAGCTCGGTGGCCGCAGTGGCCCAGCCGTGGAGGGCGTCCACTCCCTCGTTGAGGTCGGCGCCCGACGAGGCCAGCCTCAGCAGCACCGGCAGGCGTTGCGTGCGGGCCAGGCGGGCGGCCGCGGCCATGTTCTGCCCGTCGGCCGGCGTCAGCGCTCCGCTGCGTTCATCGGTGGCGCCGCGGGCGTCGATCTCGACCACGCTGCGATCGCCGAGGGTCGCCACGCGGCTGCGAACGAACCCGGAGGAGCCCGCCCGCAGGTTGACCCCGGTCGTCTGGAAGGCCGCTGACACGTCGCTCATCGTAAGGATGCAGAGCGCGGCGCGGACGTTCGAGCCGCGGCTCGCTGCGCCGGCCGGGTGTCTACCGCGTGGATGTGGGGCAGGGCGGCCGCCTCCTGCTGCACGATCCAGCGGATCGTCTCTCCGACGGCGCGGGGCGGCGCAGCCGGCATGGTCCTGCGGTTGCGGGCCAGCCCGACGATGCGCTCGCTGAGCCGGTCCACCTTCACGCTGCGCCAGTCCCCCTGGTTGACTCCGTGAGCGGCGCTGGCCGGCAGCAGGGCCGGCGCGAAACCGGAGAAGGCGAGTGACGCCAACAGGCGCAGGCCGTCGATCTCGGCCCGGCTGCACAGCTCCACGTGGACCCGCCGGGCGTCGGTGTCGACCTCGTCGCGGAACGCGGTGCCCTTGGGGGGCAGCAGCACCTCGTACCGGGCGAGCTCGACGAGGTCGATGCGGTCGCGGCCGGCCAGCTCGTGGCCGGTGGGCGCGATGACTATCCGGTCCTCGGAGAACAGGTCCTCGGTCTCGATGCCGGGTTCGTCCACGGGAAGGTTCACCACCGCCAGGTCGAGACGATTCTGGATGAGCAGCGGCACGAGCGAGGTGGTGGTGGCGTCCAGGACGATCACCTCGAGAAGCGGATGGAGGCGGCTCATCTCGTCCAAGAGCGGCGGGACGATCCACCGGGCCGTCGTGCCGATCACTCCGACCGTCACCGTGCCGCTGAGGTTCGACTGCATGGAGGCAAGGTCGTCGGAGATGGCTTGGAGCTCCAGCTGGATGCGGCGGGCGCGGTCGGCCACGACCTGGCCCTCCGGGGTGAGGCATCTCCGGGTCCTGTCGATCAGCATCGCGCCCGCCTCCCGCTCGAGCTGAGCGATGTGCGCAGACACGTTGGACTGCACGGTGTGAAGAGAGCGGGCCGCGGCCGAGAAGCTCTGGTGCTCCGCAACCGCGAGAAGAACGTCGAGCTGCCTCAGGTCCATCGCAAATGATGATATGAACTATCTATTCAAACTGTCAAAATGATATTTACCGGCGGTGCCGGGTGGTGTTGAATGGAGAGCACAATCCCGGTCCGGCAGGCGTTTTTCCTCCTCGCAGGCCGTTCCGGTCAACTTGGGTCGAAATCCCCCCAAATCGGCTCAAGCCCCCATGAAGCGGCTGGTCTCGCCCCAGATCAGCCGCTTCTGTCTTGCGGTGCGGCGATGAACGTCAGGCGATGAACGTCAGGCGCCTGGATTGAACGGCGCGTTCAGGCTTGCTGCCGGGCGCGGCTGCGAATGATGTTGAGCGCGCTGCCGGCGCGGAACCACTCGATCTGCTCGTCGCTGAGGGTGTGGTGCGCTTCGAAGGCCCACACCGCGCCGTCGGGTGCGGTGACCTCCACGGTGACCGGGCGATCGGGCGCCAGGTCGGCCAGACCTCGCACCGCGATGCGGTCGTCCTCGCCGATGCGCTCGTAGTCGGCCGGGTCGGCGAACGTGAACGCCAGCACGCCCTGCTTCTTGAGGTTGGCCTCATGGATGCGGGCGAAGCTGCGAGCCAGGGCCACCACGCAGCCACGGAACCGGGGCTCCATGGCCGCATGCTCGCGGCTCGACCCCTCGCCGGTGTTGGTGTCGCCGATGAACACCCAGCGCAGGCCGGCGGCGTGGTACTCGCGGGCGATGTCGGGGAGGGTCTGGACCTCACCGGTGAGGTGGTTCTTGCCGTGGCCGACGTCGTAGCCGCGATCCTCGCTCGAAGATCCGAACGCGTTGACCACGCCCAAGTACAGGTTGCCCGAGATGTTCTCCAGGTGTCCCCGGTACCGCAGCCAGGGCCCGGCCGCCGAGATGTGGTCCGTGGTGCACTTGCCCCTGGCCTTGGCGATGACGGGCAGGTCCTCGTAGTCGTTGCCGTCCCAGGGGGTGAACGGCTCGAGGAGCTGGATGCGCTCGGAGTCCGGCGACACCCGGACCTCGGCGGCCCCGCCGCCGGCGGGCGGGGCCACGAACGTGTCCTCGCCGGGGTCGAACCCGTCGGGGGGAAGCTCGATGCCGGACGGCTCGGCCAGCTCCACCGCCTCGCCGTCGTCGTTGGTGAGGGTGCCGTCGATCGGATCGAAGTCGACGGTGCCCGCCAGCGCCAGCGCGATGACGGTCTCGGGAGACGTCACGAAGGCCAGCGTGGCCGCGTCGCCGTCGTTGCGCTTGGGGAAGTTGCGGTTGTACGAGGTCACGATCACGTTGGGCTGGCCCGGCTCGTGTCCTTCCTCGCCGGAGCGGTCCCACTGGCCGATGCAGGGACCGCAGGCGTTGGCCAGCACGGTCGCCCCGAGGGCCTCGAAGTCGTCCATCAGGCCGTCGCGCACGATCGTCGAGCGGATCTGCTCGGAACCCGGTGTCACCAGCAGCCGGGTGCGGGCCCGCAGGCCCTTGGCCGCGGCGTCCCGGGCGATCGACGCGGCCCGGGTGATGTCCTCGTACGACGAGTTGGTGCAGCTGCCGATGAGAGCGGCGCTGATCTCCAGCGGCCAACCGCTGTCGCGGGCCTCGTCGCCTAGTTCGGCCACTTCCCGGGCCAGGTCCGGGGTGTGGGGGCCGTTGATGTGGGGGCCCAGGGTGTCGAGGTCTATCTCCACCACCCGGTCGTAGAAGCGCTCGGGGTCGGCCTCGGTCTCGGGGTCGCCCCTCAGGTGGTCCGCCACCGAGTCGGCCAGATCGGCGGTAGAGGCCCTGCCGGTGGCCCGCAGGTAGCGGTCCATGGACTCGTCGTAGTCGAAGATCGACGTGGTCGCGCCGATCTCGGCGCCCATGTTGCAGATGGTGCCCTTGCCGGTGGCGCTGAGGGCGCGGGCGCCGGGACCGAAGTACTCGACGATTGCGCCGGTGCCGCCGGCCACGGTGAGGATCTCGGCCACCTTGAGGATCACGTCCTTGGGGGCGCTCCAGCCGCTGAGTTCGCCGGTGAGGTGCACGCCGATGAGCTCGGGCCAGCGCACGTTCCACGGGAACCCGGTCATCACGTCGACCGCGTCGGCGCCGCCCACACCCACTGCCACCATGGCCAGCCCGCCGGCGTTGGGGGTGTGGCTGTCGGTGCCGATCATCATGCCGCCGGGAAAGGCGTAGTTCTCCAGCACGACCTGGTGGATGATCCCCGAGCCGGGCTTCCAGAAGCCGGCGCCGTAGCGGGCGCACACGCTGCGCAGGAACTCGTACACCTCGTCGTTGCCCGACAGCGCGGCCATCAGGTCTCGCTTGGCGTCGGTGCGGGCGGTGATCAGGTGGTCGCAGTGGGTGGTGGTGGGCACCTGCACCTCGTCGAGGCCTGCGGTCATGAACTGCAGCCAGGCCATCTGGGCGGTGGCGTCCTGCATGGCCACCCGATCGGGCCGCAGGTCCACGTAGGTGACGCCCCGCCCAGGAACCCCGGTCTGGGATGGGTCGAGGTGGTTGACCAGGATCTTCTCGGCCAGCGTCAGCGGCCGCCCGAAACTCTGGCGGGCCCGCCCTACTCGCTCGTCCAGCGTGGCGTACACACCCTCGATCAGCTCCACCGGAGTACTAGCAAACACAGCCATGAGTTCAGCCTATGACTACAGGTCGGGCCAGCGGCGGGCGCGGGTCGACGGGGTGCGGCGGCGGTCTCCCAGGGCCCACTGGCGGCGCCAGACACCTACATCGGGGCCGGTGAGGGTGCCGCTGGCTCCGGCGTGGGCTCGCTTGCGGGCCGAGTACCAGTCGGTGCTGGCCTCGTCGGCCAGGGCCGTTACGGCCTCCTCGATCCGGGCCGCGAACCGGGGGGCCTTCTCGCCGGCCGCGGGCCTGATCGGTGTCCCGAAGGTCACCGTCGTCTCCGCGGGCCGCGGCACAGAGCGGCCCTTGCGCAGGATGGCGCTCGTACCGCTCACGTGTATCGGCACGACCGGCACGCCGCAGCGCAACGACAGGTAGGCCGCGCCGCCCCGGAACGGCTGTCCCCAGCCGTCGGGGCTGCGCCCGCCCTCCGGGTAGATCAGCAGGCTCCAGCCGTCGTCAATGAGTCCGGCGGCCAGGTCCGCCGAGCGGCGGCCCACACGGGCGCGCTCGATGGGAATGGCGCCCGACGTCAAGGCGGCCACCGTGCCGGAGACACGGGTTCCGAAGAAGTAGTCGGCCGCGGCGCCCACGACGATCTTGTGCTGCCACGGTTCGGGGATCGACGTGAGCAGCAGCGGAGTGTCGAGGTGGCTGTGGTGGTTGGCGGCGAAGACGGCCGGGCCCTTCAGATCGGCCAACCGGTCGGTGCCGGCGCGACGGGGCGAGGCCAGCACCTGCACCATGGCCCGCATAGGACCCTCGACGATGGCGGCCCGGCACATGCGCGCCGGCCAGCGGCGGGCCCAGTCTGTGTCGTAGTCGACGCCGGTGCGGCTCGGCACGTGGGGAGGCTCCACGCCGCCGGGGATGGTCGGTGCCCGCAGCGGGAACGAGCGGGCTCTCAGAGCCCGGGTCGGCGACGGCAGGCGGCTCCGCAGCTTCACCAGGCCGAGATCGTGCGCGATGCCCACTAGCTCACGCCCTCCCGCTCACTCCACGTCCGCCATCAGGATGGGCGGGTTGTGCACGTGGGTGATCGTGGGCGAAGGCCCGACCACGTCGCTGGCCATCTCCAGTGCGTCCGACAGGGTGGACGCGGCCTGGAAGCCCATGCGTCGCACCGCCCGCGTGTCGCCGCCCACCACGATCACCCGGCCCAGCCACTGCAGGGCATGCGCCCCCCAGTACCACATGTAGAAGGGATGCACCCCGTGGTAGGCGTAGCTGGTGCGGTAGAGGTGCACGTACCACTCGTCGGTGGCGAACTGGGCCTCGTACTTGGCCTCCAGCTCGGCCGGGTCGGTGGTCTCGGCCAGCAGCTGCTCGAAGAAGTCGATGTAGCTCGGATGGTGCACCGGGTGGAACTCCCAGCGGGTCGGGTGGCTCATGATCACCACGCCGCCCTCGCGCACCAGCGGCCTCCCCCGGTACAGGTTGAAGAAGTAGCCCAGGCCGAGGCACATCATCAGGATCGGGTTCATCACCGAGTTGACGTTGTACGGGCAGATGTAGGGCAGGCCCATGGTGAGCACGTCGGTCTGGCCCTGCACGGGCACCAGGTGCTGGGCCAGCACGTTGGCGGTGGTGCTCTCGTGGACCGGCTCCACCGCGCCGGCCTGCACCGACGTCATCTCATACGGTGCCAGCCACCGGTTGAACACGCCCCGGCTGGCCGCGGGCGGCATCGCCTTGAGCCCGGCCTGCATGGCCATGAACGTCCCGCGGTCCCTGGCGCTCCACTCCCACTCGCGCTTCTGCAGCACGGACAGGGGACCGTCGTAGCCGAAGGTGTTGTTGTTGACGGTGGTCTCGATCTGGAATATGGGCGGGCCGCTGGCCTTGATCACCTCGCCCTGGCGCCAGTTTGAGTGATGCAGCTCGGAGCGGGGCCGGTCCATGAACGAGCGGGAGTGCTGCATGGTGTGGACGTTGTGGTGGTGGCGCAGCGACCGGTAGTCGGCCAGACCGGTGGCCGTGGACTTCCAGCCCCCGTCCATGGCCACCAGGTTGATGTTCACGTACACCAGCAGGTCGCTCTCGGCGGCGCGCCGGTTCATGGTGACCAGTTCGTCGTGGCCGGTGCGGCCCAAATCCACCATGCCGTCGGGATCCTCGGCGTCGTGGTTGTAGAGCGCGCCCTGCGGGGCGAAGGCGTCGTACACCCGCTCGCCCAAGGCGTGGCGCAGCTCGCTCTCGGTCATCCGGCGGTGCAGGGCCAGCGCGGCGATGAGATGCACATCGTCCACCCCCGCGGCAGCCGCCATGTCCAAGACCTGCTCGATCACCCGCTGGCGGATGTCGGGGCGCCGCATGGGCGGCAGCGGCAGCGAGATGTCGTCGAAGGCGATAGTCAGCTTCATGCCCGGCCGCAGCAGCGCGGGCAGCGGATCGGAGTCGAGCGGGTTCAACAGGGCGTCGCGGATGGCTGCCTCGGGATCGGGCAGGCCGGCAAGGGGCTCGGCCGGGTAGATGATCCGGCTGCGGCCCGCAGGCAGCCTCTCCAGGCGGAAGCCCTCGCCGTGGTGGAACAGGATCGGCGGCGTCGAGCGGTCGACGTCCATCACCAGTCCGGGCCGAGGCGCTTTGCGGTGCTCGGCGGCCATCAGGCGGACCTCACCAGTTCGGGCCGGCGCGCCCTGCGGTAGCCCCGCGGCGCCAGCGGAAGCAGCTTGGCCGGAGCGCCTGCGCTGGTTGACCAGTGCTCGATCAGCCAGCCCCGGCGGCGGGCCAGCGTGGCCAGCTTGGTCTCGGGATTGACAGCCACCGGGAAGCCGACCGCTTCCAGCATGGGCAGGTCGGAGGAGCTGTCGGCGTAGGCCACCGACTCCCGCAGGTCGAGCCCATGGAGTTCCGCGAAGTCCACCAGCGTCTGGTAGCGGGCCTCGCCGGTCGGGGGCACCGCGGTGAGCCGCCCGTCGTAGACGCCGTCGCTTGATCCCATCTCGGCCGCGATGACGTGGTCGAACAAGGGGTGCAGCGGCGCGATCACGAAGTCGAGCGCGCCCGTGATGAGCAGGGTCATGTGCCCGGCCTGGCGGTGCGCTCGGACCCGGCGGATGCCCTGGGGGAACGACTTGGTGATGATGAGGTCGCTGAGCATCTCGGTGCAGTCCGCGTCGATGCGGTCCACGCCGGCGCCCTCGAAACGCCGGTAGAAGTAGCGCAGGAAGTCGCTGCGGTCCCTGCGGTCGAGGGCCAGCAGCCGGGGCGCCTCGCCGAGCGTGCGGGCCACGAAACGGACGCGGTCCAAGTCGTCGAGTTCCCGGGTGGCGAGCCATGCGTAGCTGGCGACCACGTTCGACGCGATAAGCGTGTTCTCCAGGTCGAACACGGCCAGGTGGCGCTCGGGTGCCAGCACCTGGCGGCGGATACGGGACGACCGCGACTCACTCCGGCTGGTGCTGGTGCCCGGCGCCATCTTGAGCCGGGCCTGCAACACCATCGACGGCAGGTGGACGTCCCGCACGTAGTGATGCCAGTCGATGCCGGACGGGTCGAAGCAGAACGCGGCCCGGTCTTCGTCTTCGAGCGAGCGCCACAGATCCAGCAGCCGGTCGAGCTGGTAGATCGCCTCGCACTCGGCGTATGCGCCGTACAGCTGGACGTACTCGTTGGCCCTCCCGAGCTGCTGGCGGCGCTCCTCCAAGCTGGCGCTCATCAGCGCGTGGCGACCCCTCAGGGGCAGCGACGACAGCACACGGTCGGCCGTCTCCAGCGACCGCTGGGCCCGCTGGAGCTGTCTGGCCACCCTGCCCCGGCCGGGGAACGACCACCTGGGCACCGGGATCGGCTGGTTGTGTTCGTCATAGACCGGGTGCTCGGTGAACCAGCCGCTCACCAGATCGAAGAGCGTGCCGTACTTCAGGGGGTTGATGGCCCCGCTGGCGACCTGGATGACGTCGGGGCTGGGGTCGACCGGGCCCCTCGAGGCGACGGCCAGGATCGTCGCCACCACGAGGTCCACCGGGATCACGTCGACGATTCCCTCGGGCACGCCCGGGAACTCCTTGAGCAGGCCCCGGGCGTAGGCCGCGATCACCGGCTCGGCCATCCGGAAGCCCCGGATCCATCCCGGGCGGGGCTCGGCCAGCGCCGACTCGATGATCGAGGGCCGCACGATCGTGACCGGGATGTCGCCCCGGGTCTCGGCCAGGGCCCGCTCGCCGAGGGCCTTGGTGAAGGCATAGGCGTCGGGGAAGCCGAGGCTGGAGGCCCTGGCCCGGCCCGCCTTGGTCATCTGCTCGTCCACCCAGCGGCGGCGCAGGCTCTCCAACTTCTCGGACAGCGCCGGGGTGCCGGCCGCTCCGAGTTCGCGGCGGGCCTGGGTCGACAGCGCGGCGAGGCGGTCGGGGCTGCGGCTGGCCTGTTCGGCGTCGCGGCGGGCCTGGCGGGCGCTGGCCACCTCGTCGCGCCAGTCGACTTCGGTGAAGAACGGCGAGTCGTCCACCAGTTCTTCGGGGGCGGCGCCCCGCCGGCTGCCGGCCACGTAGCAGGTCGACACCGCGATCAGGTGGGCCTTCGAGCCGGCCTCGGCCAGGACCGTGGCCACGCGGCTCGGTCCGAGCAGGTTGACCTCCACCGCGTGGTCGAGGGCCGAGTCGAAGTTCACGGTGGCCGCCGAGTGGATCACGATGTCGCAGCCGGCCAGGGCGGCCCGGCCCTCGTCGTCGAGGTCCAACCCGTCGACGCCGACGTCGCCGGCCACCGCGGTGATCCTGCGGGCGGTCATCTGCTCGAAGGTCTCCGTCGAGTCCGGATGGCCCAGCTCGGCCCGGAGGCGGTCGAAGGCGTCGTTGCGGAGCACGTCGCGCTGCACCCGCTGGGCCGCGCCGCGGCGGCCCGGGCGCACCACCAGCACCAGCTCGCAGTCGGGCACGCAGCGCAGCAGCCGCTCGGTCAGCGCGGTCCCCAGGAACCCGGTCGCCCCGGTGACGGCGACGCGCTTCCCGGCCAGAGACTCAGCAATCACGCCGTTAGTTCTAGTGGCCGCGGGCGCCGGAGGCTCACGAAGGCTCTCGATCGGGCACGGCTTCGGGGTTGGTGTGGGTGTGGCGTTCGCGCCTGGCGTGGCGCTCCATGGCGAGGTCCACGAGCCGGTCGATCAGCTGGGAGTAGGGGAGTCCGGTCGCGGCCCACAGCTTCGGGTACATCGATATGGGGGTGAAGCCCGGCATGGTGTTCAGCTCGCTCACCATCCAGCCCCGATCGCCGCGGCCGTCGCGCCCGTCCTCGTACAGGAAGTCGACCCGGGCCAGGCCCTCCACCCGCAGGGCCCGGTAGGCGTCGATGGCGAGGCTCTGGCACGCGGCGATCTCGCCGCCGTCCAGCGGAGCCGGTATCAGCAGTTCAGCGCCGTCGTCGTACTTGTCGGCGTAGTCGTAGAACTCCGCGCCCGGGATGATCTCGCCGGGGAGGCTGGCTTCGGGCTCGTCGTTGCCGAGCACGGCCACCTCGATCTCGCGGGCCCTGGCCTCCTCCTCCACGACGATGGAGCGGTCGTAGCGGGACGCCAGGCGGAGCCCGTCGGCCACGGCCTGGACGGTGGTCGCCCTGGAGATGCCGACCGAGGATCCCATCCTGGCGGGCTTCACGAACACCGGGAGGTCCAGGTCCTCGATGATGGCGTCGATCTCGGGGCTCAATTCCTCGTCGCTCGCATCGGCGTCGTCGACCGTGACGTTCCGCCAGCGGGTGTGGGCGATACCGGCTGCCGCCAGCATCGTGTTGGCCGCGGTCTTGTCCATGCACAGAGCGGAGGCCAGCACACCCGCACCGGCGTAGGGCACCCGTGCCAGCTCCAGCAGGCCCTGCACGGTTCCGTCCTCGCCCATCGGGCCGTGCAGGATGGGCAGCACCACCGTCGGTCTGGACGGATCGGCCCCGCGGCCGGCGGCCAGCGCGGGCAGCGGCTCGATCTCCGGACCGGCGGCGCTGAGCTGCTCAGGCAGCGCCTCGGGGCCGACGCCGAGAGCCTCCGTCGCCTGCACCCAGCGGCCCTCGCGGGTGATGCCCACCGGCTCGACCACGTACTTCTCGGGATTGGCCGCAGCCACCACATGGCGGGCCGACACGCACGACACGTCATGTTCGGCGGAGCGTCCCCCGAACAACACGACCAGCCTCACCCTGCGATCCTCCACCCCGGCGACGCTAGCGCCGAACGCTGAATTGGCAGCGGTAGGCGCCCCTTTGGCCGTCCTGCGCTGCCAGTACGTGTCGGTGTCCTCGCGGATCGGGGAATTGGCAGCGTTTTGCACGGTATGCGTGCATTGTGCTGCCAATTCGCGGTTTGTGACGGGCGTAACGCGATTGGCCGCCGGGCGCGTGCCACACTCGCGCCGTGCGCTGGAGCTTGGACGAGATCGCGGCGGCGACCGGAGGCCGACTGCACGGCGACGGCGCGGCCACGGTCGACGGCGTCACCCAGGACAGCCGCGACGTGCAGTCGGGGATGCTGTTCGTCCCGCTGGTAGCCGAGCGCGACGGCCACGACTTCATTGCCGATGCGGTGGCAGCCGGCGCGTCGGCCTATCTCACCGCCCGCGGCCCCTCTGGCGTCGACGCCGTCGCCGTGGAGGTGGACGACACCCAGGCGGCGCTCACTGCTCTGGCTAGCGAGGCCCGGCACCGGCTCGGGTCGGTGCCGGTGGTGGGCGTCACCGGATCGGTGGGCAAGACCACCACCAAGGATCTGCTGGCGGCGGTGCTGGGACGGGACCGGCGGGTGTGGGCCAGCACCCGGTCGTTCAACAACGAGATCGGAGTGCCGATCACCCTGCTGTCAGCCCCCGCTGGTGCCGAGACAGTGGTGGTCGAGATGGGTTCGAGGGGCCCCGGACACATCGCCGAGCTGTGCCGGGTGGCCCGGCCGACCATGGGCGTGGTCACCACGGTGGGACTGTCCCACACGAGCGAGCTGGGATCACTGGCCGCAGTGGTGTCGGCCAAGCGGGAGCTGGTCGAGGCGCTTCCCGGGGCCGCCAACGGGGGAGTGGCGTTCCTCAACGCGGGCGTGCCCGAGGTTGCGGCCATGGCCGAGCGCACTGAGGCCCGGGTGATCACCTACGGCGCCGGCGGCGAGGTGCGGGCCCGGGACCTCACCCTCGACGACGAGCTGACACCCCGCTTCGTGCTGCAGAGCCCGGGCGGGGAGATTCCGGTCCGGTTGGGAGCCCGGGGCGTGCACTCGGTCGACAACGCCCTGGCCGCGGCCGCGGTCGGGATCGAGCTCGGAGTGTCTCTGGACAACGTGGCTGCAGGGCTGGCCGAGCCAACTCTGTCACCGTTGCGCATGGAGGTCCTGCGAACCGCAGGGGGCGCCCGACTCCTCAACGACTCCTACAACGCCAACCCGCTGTCGATGCGGGCGGCCCTGCACGCCCTGGCCGCGCTGCCCGCGCCGCGCCGGATCGCGGTGCTGGGCACCATGGCCGAACTGGGCGACTTCGAAGCCGCGGAGCATGCCGCGGTCGGGTCGCTGGCCGGACAGCTCGGGGTTCAGGTCATTGCCGTCGACGCTCCGGGCTACTCGTCCGGCGACGGCACAGTTATCGAGGCCGAGGGCATCGACGGCGCCCTCGATGCCCTGGCCGATCTCGGAAGCCTGGACGCCAGCGACGCCGTGCTGGTCAAGGGATCGCGAGTAGCCGGCCTCGAACGCCTGGTGGAGCGGCTCGTCGCTGACGCCGACGCCTGATTGAATCGGCAGCGAGACCGGCTGGCCCGCTGGATATTCCCTCCCCCACGAAAGGCTTCAAGCAATGGACGTACCCGACTTCCGGACGGTGACCGTGGAGGCCCTGGCGGCCATGGTGCGGGACCGCACCCTCACGGCCGCCGCAGTCACCGAGCACGCGCTGGAGCGCATCGAAGCCCTGAATCCTGTCCTGAACGCCTTCGTTGCGCTCGATGCCGACGACGCCAGGGCGCAGGCCGCCGCCATCGACGAACGCCTGGACGCCGGCGACGAGGTCGGGCCGTTGGCGGGGATCCCGATCGGGGTGAAGGACCTGGTGAACGCGACCGGGTTCCACACCTCCAGGGGCGCCATGTACACCCGCAACGACCCGCCGGCCACCTCCGACTGCACCGAGGTGGCCCGGATGCGGGCCGCGGGCTGCGTGGTGGTCGGCAAGACCAACACCCCCGAGCACGGCTGCATGGGCGACACCTACAACCCCAGGTTCGGTCCCACGCTCAATCCCTGGAACATCGAGCGCTCACCGGGCGGGTCTTCCGGCGGCACGGGCGCCGCCATCGCGTCGGGGATGGTCCCGGTGGGCACCGGCTCCGACGGGGGCGGCTCGATCCGCATCCCATCCGCCATATGCGGCCTGTCGGGCATCAAGACCAGCCACGGCCGGGTGCCGAGCGGCCCGCCGCCGTCGGGCCTGATCGATCTGTCGTGCGTGGGCCCGATGGCCCGCCTCATCCGCGACGTGGCCCTGTGCCTCGACGCCATGGTGGGCCCCCACCCGGCCGACCTGCGCAGCCTGCCCAAGCCGGACGTGTCGTGGCGGGCCGCTCTGGACAGTCCCCGCGTGCCGGCCCGGGTGCTGTGGGCGCCGTCGATCGACGGGGACCCGGTCGACTCCGAGATCGCCGCGGCCTGCGCGGCCGCAGTGGACCGCCTGGCGGCCGAGGGCACCGAGGTCGTCGAGGCCCAGACGGAGATCAGCGCGGTGCCGGGAGCCTTCCTCCAGCTGTTCTTCGGCGGGCTGATAGGCCCCGCGTTCCGTTCGCTCCACGGCACCGACGAATGGGACAACGTGACCGATGTTCTCGCGGTGATGCTGGAGGACGTGTACGTATCCGGGAGGGCCACGCCAGAGTCGCTGTATGAGGCCCGCCAGCAGGCGGGCGAGCTGTCCATGGCACTGGCCGAGATGATGGACGGCTACGACGCGTTGCTGATGCCCACCCTGGCGGGCCAGGCGCCCGCCCCGGCCGGGCACGGCACCATCAACGGCGAGGAGACCCCCAACTGGTTCCGCTTCACGCCCCTGGCCAACCTCGCCCGGCGCCCGGCCGGGACGGTGTGCTGCGGGTTCAGCACCGAGGGCGTGCCGATCGGGCTCCAGGTCGTGGGCCACCAACTCGACGATCTCACCGTGCTGGAGACCCTCGCCGTGCTGGAGGACCTTCTCGCCCTGAATCCCGTCGCCCCCGACCTCGCCCCGTAGCTCCAGACCACGCCCCACAAAGCAGCACTCGACCCCGCTGGTAGCCTCGCCTGTCCGGGCGATTAGCTCAGATGGCTAGAGCGCTGCCTTCACACGGCAGAGGTCGCTGGTTCGAGTCCAGTATCGCCCACCGGTGCAGTTCTGCTGCCGCGACCTCGTAGGCCTCCACCGCGCTAGCGGGACGGATCGTGGGTGACTGGCGGGGTGTCCTTGCGTTCGTTGGCGCCCTCTTCGTCGTGCTGGTCGCGGCGTCGTTCCTGATCCGGGAGACCCCTGACCTGCTGACCGGCTCGCAAGGATCCCTCGTTGAGGAAGTCGACCCCGAGGCTCCGGTTGAGCCCGCCACCACTGCCGTCCCGGCCGAGCCGACCGTCGCGTCAGCGGAGGAGGCGGTGGACGCGGCCGCTATCGAAGCCGCGATCGAGCTCGCCACCCAGCAGGAGCCTGCCGCGCCGCTGTCGCCCCAGGAGGCCTGCGAGGGGCTGGGCGGAGCCTGGCGGGCGGACTCCCGCGGCTGGTGCGACCTTCCCCTTCCGTCCGCGGCCCCGGTGTCCGACACCGCCGTGCTGCACCCCGACATGCGAGTCCCATGCCCGCAGCCGCTGGAGAAGATCCTCGAACAGGTCGTCGCCGACAGCATCGGCGGCGACGAGATGCGCATCTACCTGCTGTACCGCAGCCTGGACGACGACCTGGAGGAGCTCGAGGTAAACGACGAGACGAGCAACGACGTCAAGTTGATCGCCGACGGGCTCAGCCGGGTCGAGGCCGACATGCGCGAGCGCGCCACACTCCAGCGGGACGACTGGGCCGTCGACTCGTTCCTGCCCATGGAGCACCTCCCCGCCATCGGCGAGATCCGCTCAGGTTTCGGGATGCGAGTCCATCCGGTGACCGGCTACCGGTCCCAGCACAACGGGGTCGACATCAGGGGTGACACGGGCGACCGTGTGACCGCGGTGCTCGACGGCGAGGTCCTGTCGGCGCAATCCTGCCCGTTCTACGGCAACACTGTGGTCGTGTACCACGGCGCCGGCCTCTCCACCGTCTACGCCCATCTCGACTCCTTAGCCGTCGGACCCGACGACGAGGTTGAGGCGGGGGAGCTTCTGGGGGCGATGGGATCCACCGGAAGAACCACCGGTCCGCACCTGCACTTCGAGGCTCGCATCGACGGAACCGCCATAGACCCCGAGCCGTTCCTGCCATGAGATTGCGGTGCCACTGCGCCGACGTCATCGGGCCTCGGTGCAGACTGTGCCGGTGAGGTTCCTGACATGAGGGGGACCCTCCGCCGGATCCTGGCGGTGGGCGCGCTGGCGGCGGCGGCGTGGTGGGCGTCGATAGGCACGGCGGCCGCGCACGGCGTTGGCGGTCGCCTGGACCTGCCCGTCCCCCTCTGGCAGCTGGCATGGGCCGCGTCGTTCGCGGTGGCCGCCTCCTTCGTGGCCCTGGGAATGTTCTGGGACACGCCGAAGTTCCGGGCCGCCGCGGCCGGGCGGATCCTCCCCAAGCCGTTCCAGCACGCCTGCAAGGTGCAGGCGGCACTGGTTAGAACCCTCGGCCTGCTCGCGCTGGGCGTGCTGCTGTACGCCGTGCTGGCCGGCAACACCAACCCATCGGTGAACATCGCGCCGGTCGCGGTCTACATCATCTTCTGGGTCGGGCTCCAGATCGTGTCGGTGCTGGTGGGCGACGTGTGGCTGCACCTCAGCCCGTTCAGCACCCTCGCCGACGGTTCGGCCCGGCTGTGGGCCCGCCTCCGCAGCCAGCCCGCAGCCGACGACGACCGCGGCGCCGGCAACCAGTGGTGGGCGGTGGCCGCGATGTTCGGCTTCGTGTGGCTCGAGCTCGCCTTCCACGACAACACCGACATCCGGGTACTCGGCGTGTACCTGGCCGCCTACACGGTCGCCTTGCTGGTGGGAGCGGCCGTCTTCGGCAGGGGCTGGCTGCACGACGCCGAGGGGTTCGGCGTGCTGTTCACCAAGCTGTCGGCCATGGCGCCGCTGCACCGCGGCGGCGGTGCCCTGAGACTGCGAGTGCCTCTGGCCGGTCTGGCCGTGCTGCCCATCAAGCGGGGCGCGGTGGCGTTCATCCTCGTGGTGCTGGGCTCAACCACCTTCGACGGCTTCACCCGCAGCTCGATATGGCTCGACGTGGCCGCCGAGCGCACCGGCTGGGAGCTGACCGCGGTCAACACCGTCGGGCTGGTCTTCGTGATCTTCGCCGTGTTCGTGCTGTATCGAGCCGCCATCGCGGGAATGGCCGCCATCACCGGCGACACCGAGCGGGAGCTTGCCGACGTCTTCGCGCCCTCATTGCTGCCGATCGCGGCCGCCTACACCATCGCTCACTACTTCAGCTACCTGCTGCTGGAGGGCCAGCAGGTCATCGCCCACATCTCCGACCCCTTCGGCCGGGGACGGGACTTCTTCGGCACCGCGACCTACCAGGTGGACTACACCGCGATCTCCACCGACACCATCGCCTGGACCCAGACCGCGGCCATCGCGGTGGGGCACGTGCTGGCCGTGGCCGTGGCCCACGACCGGGCCCTGGAGCGCTGGCCCCGCCGGCTCGCGATGCGCTCGCAGTATCCGATGCTGGCCGTGATGATCTGCTACACCGTCATCGGCCTGCTCCTGCTTCTGGGGGCCTAGCACCGAGACTCCGGAAGGATCGTCAGATCGCGGGCCGGGATGCGCCGGGCGGCGGCCCCGCGGACGTAACATCGAAGGCGGTGTCGTCCGAAGTCCTGCAGGCCCCGCTCGTCCTCGAGTATCCGTTCACGCGCTCCACCGGTCCAGTGATCGGCGCATTCCTGGCCGGGCTCCGCGACGGTGTGATCTGCGGCATCCGCCGGCCCGACGGAACCGTGCTTTGCCCCCCGCAGGAGTACGACCCGCTCACCGCGGAGCCGCTCACCGAGATGGTGGAAGTGGGCCAGTCCGGCGAGGTCCTGACGTGGGCCTGGAACGGCGAGCCCCGTCCCCTGCAGCCCTTTGATCGCCCGTTCTCGTGGGCTCTGATCCGTCTCGACGGGGCCGACACCTCGATGCTGCACGCGGTGTTCGTCGACAGTGCGGCCGAGATGTCGACCGCAATGAGGGTTCGAGTCGTGTGGAAATCCGAGCGCGAGGGGCACATTGCCGACATCGCCGGCTTCGAGCCGATCCCGGCCGAGGACATCGAATGAGCACGGATCCGGCCACGGGCCGTGATCCGCTGGCAGCGCCCGCCGCGCTGTCCGAGCCGCTGACGGTGCCCGAGGCCCTCGCCGGCGTCGAACCGGTGGAGAGCGTGTGCACGCCGATCCGGCTGACCTACACGTACACGCCGGGGCGGGCACTGTCGAGATACCTCAAGGCCATGGCCGGCAAGCGGATTCTCGGGGAGCGCTGCGGATTGACCGGCCAGGTGTTCGTGCCGCCCCGGGGCGTGAGCCCCCTAGCTGGCGCGGCCACCAGCGAAGTCGTCGAGTTGGCCGACACCGGCTACGTCGAGTCGTTCAACATCACCCGGGTTCCCATCGAGCGGCGTCCCGATCTCAAGCCTCCCTACTGCAGCGCCTGGATCGTCCTCGACGGCGCGTCGGTGGGCTTCCTCGGCCTCGTCATCAACATCGCGCCGGAGGAGGTCCGCATCGGTATGCGAGTGCGGGCCGTGTGGAAGCCCGACGAAGAACTCGAGGTCTCCGCGGCCAACATTCTGGGCTGGGAGCCCACCGGCGAAACCGACGAGGTGATCACCGACTACGAGCGAATCGGCCGCGTCGAGGCGAACCCAGCATGATCGACGTTCGAGAGCCGTGGCCGGGGTGACGCCAGCATGATCGACGTTCGAGAGCCGTGGCCGGGGTGACGCCAGCATGATCGACGTTCGAGAGCCGTGGCCGGGGTGACGCCAACATGATCGACGTTCGAGAGCCGTGGCCGGGGTGACGCCAACATGATCGACGTCGCCGTCGTGGCCTTCGCGCAGCGCCAGGAGGCGGCCATCTCCGGCGAGTCCGAAGTGGAGTTCATGGTTCCACTGATGGAGGAGGCCAAGGCGGCCGCCGGCTTGACGCAGTCTGACATGGGGTTCACCTGCTCAGGCTCCTCGGATTTCCTGGCCGGGCAGGCCTTCTCGTTCGTGATGACCATCGACGGCACCGGTCCGGTGCCCCCGATCAGCGAGAGCCACGTCGAGCAGGACGGTGCCTGGGCGCTCTACGAGGCCTGGGTGAAGATCCAGTGCGGCGGCATCGATACCGCCTTCGTGTACGGCTACGGCAAATCCTCGCCGGGATCACTGCGCGATGTGCTGGCCACGCAGATGGATCCCTACTACGTGTGCCCGCTGTGGCCCGACTCATACGCGGTGGAGGCGCTGGCGGCGCGGCTGATGCTGGAGGGAGGGCATGTCAGCGAGCACCGGCTGGCCGAGATCGCAGCCCGCAGCCGGGTCAGCGCTGCCTCCAACCCGCACGCTGTGAGGACGGAGTCCAAGTCCGTCGCCGAGATCCTGGCCGAGGACTACGCCATCGACCCGCTGCGGGCGTCGGACCTCCCGGCCGAGGCCGACGGCGGCTGCGCGGTGGTGCTGGCGGCCGGGGACCGGGCCCGCGAGCTGTGCGAGCGCCCCGCCTGGATCAGGGGAATGGACCATCGCAGCGACGCCCACACCCTCGGCGTCCGAGACCTGACCTCGTCGGCCTCCGCCCGGCTGGCCGCGCACCACGCCGGCGCGGCCGGCGACAAGCTCGACCTGGCGGAGCTGTACGGCCCCTTCACCACCTCCGAGCACTTGCTGATCGAGGCTCTCGGCCTGGATGAGGACAGCACGGCCATCAACCCGTCGGGGGGCGCGCTCGCGGCGCACACCATGATGGCCTCGGGCCTCATCCGGATAGGCGAGGCCGCTTCCCGGATCTGGCGGGGCGACGGCGACCGGGCCGTGGCCCACGCCACGTCGGGGCCGTGCCTGCAGCAGAACCTGGTTTGCGTACTGGAGGGCGACTGACCGTGGCCGCTGAGCGCACCGCGGTCATCGGGGTCGGCCAGACGAAGTACGCCGCGGCCCGCCGCGACGTGTCCATCGCCGGGCTGTTGCGGGAGGCTGCCTACCGGGCGCTGGAGATGGCCGAGAAGACCTGGAGCGACATCGACGCCGTGATCATCGGCAAGGCGCCCGACTTCTTCGAGGGCGTGATGATGCCCGAGGTCTACCTGGCCGAGGCGCTCGGAGCGGTGGGGAAGCCGATCATGCGAGTGCACACCGCGGGCTCGGTCGGAGGCTCGACTGGATGTGTGGCGGCATCGATGGTGCAGAGCCGCATCCACCGCTGTGTGCTCACCATCGGCTGGGAGAAGCAGTCGGAGTCCAACGCCATGTGGGCCCTGTCGCTCCCGCAGCCCTTCGCCACCTCGGTGAACGCCGGCGCCGGCGGCTACTTCTCGCCCATCATCCGCCGCTACATGATGATGACCGGCGCCCCGGAGCTGATCGGCTGCATGGTGGCCCACAAGGATCGCCGCCAAGCCCTGCTCAACCCGTATGCCCACCTCCACCAGCACGACCTCACCTTCGAGCAGGTCGTGGACTCGCCGATGCTCTGGGACCCGATCCGCTACTCCGAGACCTGCCCGTCCTCCGACGGCGCCTGCGCGATGGTCCTTGTCGACGAAGCGGGCGGGGAGCGCCATCCCGGGCCGGTCGCCTGGGTGCACGGCACGGCCATGCGCAGCGAGAGCAACAGCTACGGGGGCCGCAACATGGTGTCCCCGGCCGCGTCGGAGCAGTGTGCCGACGACGTGTTCGCCCAGGCGGGCATCGTCGACCGGCGAGCCGAGATCGACGCGGTCGAGATGTACGTGCCGTTCTCGTGGTACGAGCCGATGTGGCTGGAGAGCTTGGGTTTCGCCTCGATCGGAGAGGGCTGGCGCATGGTGGAGTCCGGTGCCACCGAGCTTGATGGCGGTGACCTGCCGGTCAACTGCTCGGGAGGGGTGCTGTCGAGCAACCCGATCGGGGCGTCCGGGATGATCAGGTTCGCCGAGGCGGCGCTGCAGGTCATGGGCGCGGCTGGTGAGCACCAGGTGGACGGCGCCCGCCGGGCGCTGGGCCACGCCTACGGCGGCGGGGCCCAGTACTTCGCCATGTGGGTCGTCGGTGCCGACAGGTTGTAGATTCGATGAGCACGGCGGGCACTCTGGGGCGCACCGCCAGGAATATTGCGGTCAGATTGCGAAAATATTACCCTTCTGTTACGGTCCCGTCGGTGCGTAGGGTGCGGCGCCTCTCTGGCGCGCTGCTGCTGATCGGATCGGCAGCCGCGCTGATGGCTGCAGCCGCGCTCGGGCAGACCGACGGGCGGATCGAGGACCTTCGCCAGCAGCGAGAACGGCTGGCCCGCGACGCAGCCGACGTGGCCAGCCAGGTCGATGCGCTCATCGCGGACGACGAGGCCGTGGTCGGCGCGCTCCAGGAGCTGGACGACTATGTCGATCTCCAGCAAACCCGGATCGAAGCGGCGGAGGCGTCCATAACGGCCGCGGAGGCCGAGGCGGCCGCGGCCCGAGCCGAGGCCGACTGGTTCATCGATGAGATCGAGATCATCCGGGAGCGCCTGCGCCAACGAGCCATTCAGGCCTACGTGCAGCCGCCCGTCGACTTTGTCGAGCAGTTCTCGACCAGTCTCAACGAGAGCGCCGTCCGGCTGTTCCTGCTCGACCTGGTCATAGGCAACGAACTGGAGATCACCGATGAGCTGCGGACCGCGGAGGCTCAGCTCGAGGTGGTGCGCCGGCGGGCCCTCGAGCGGGCCCAGGACGCCGACGGGGAGCGGCAGGCCCAGCAGGAGCGGCTCGCCGATCTCGAGGAAGCCCGAGCCGCGGCGCTGGAGTTGCGCCTCGAGATCCAGTCCCGCATCGACCGATGGGACCTCGTGTCGGCCGAGATCGACGTGTCCGACAAGGAGATGGAGCGGGAGATCAACCGCATCGAGGAGGAGATTCGCCGCAAGGAGCAGGAGCGCATCCGCAAGGAGGAGGAGGAGCGCCGCCAGGCCATCGAGGAAGAACGCCGCCGCCATGAAGCCGAGAACGGTCCGTTCGAACTGGTGGCTTGGCCCGCCGACGGGAAGAAGACGTCGGGATTCGGGCCGCGGGTCCACCCCATCTTCGGGACGGTGCGTCAGCACAACGGAATCGACCTTGACGGCGACACCGGCGACCGGGTTCGCGCGGCCCGTTCGGGCGAGGTGATCCTGGCCGGAGAGCGCGGCGGCTTCGGCAACACCATCGTCATCTACCACGGGCTCGGATACAGCACGCTCTATGGCCATCTCAGCCGCATCGAGGTGTCAGTGGGTCAGAACGTGGCCAGCGGGGACCGAATAGGCGCGATCGGCTCCACCGGCTGGTCGACCGGACCTCACCTGCACTTCGAGATGCGCATCGACGGCAGGGCGGTAGATCCCACGCCCTATCTCCCATGAGGCTGATCGGCGCAGCGCAAGCGGCTTCGTGAAGCGTCGATCATGGGCACTGCTAGTGGCGGGCGACCAGCACGGTGAGGCGCCCGTGATGGGGTCTCCCGACATCGTCATAGCGGCTGACGGCGGGCTGGAAGCGGCCCGCCGCTGGCGACTGCGCGTCGATGCCGTGGTGGGCGATCTGGACTCCGCGAGCGAAGCGTCGCTGGATTGGGCCAAGCGCGGCGGCGCGGCGATCGACGCCCATCCTGCCGACAAGGACGCCAGCGATCTGGAACTGGCCATGGCCTCGGCACTGGGACAGGTCGAGGCGGTGCACGTGCTGCTGCCGGCTGGGGGGCGGCTCGATCAGGCGGCGGTCAGCCTGGCGGTGCTGGCATCGCCTCGCTGGGCCGCGCTTCACGTGTCGGCCACGGTGGGGGATGCCCACGTGACCGTAGTGCGCGGGCAGCGCACCCTGCGCGGCGAGGTGGGAGAGGTCGTGTCGCTGCTGGCAGTCGGCGGCCCCGCGCTGGTGGCGTCCACCTCCGGTCTGCTGTACCCGTTGGTTGAGGAGGCGCTGAATCCGACGGAGGGACGCGGCATGTCCAATGTGATTGTGGCGGCGCCGCCGACGGTCGAGGTGGTTGAGGGCGTCCTGCTGGCGATCAGGCCCGGTATCGCATCAGTCTGAAGCGCCCCGAAGGCTCTTCTTCCCAGGAGGGGGTGGAGCGCCCGACTGGGAGCGAAACGGGGCCGACCATTAGCGTCCCGCTGTGAGCTTCGACATGACGGGTCTGTTGAGGCCTGGGCTTGCCGGCGGCGCGGCCGAATGGGTCGGCGATCCACCGTTCAACTTCGTCGGCGGCCACAACGATCCGGCCAGCGTGCCCTTCGGCGGCTTCGCGGAGGCGGCCGCTACTGCCCTGGCCCGCCACGGTCCGGACCTGGCCCGCTACAACCTCGGGGGAAGCGCCCAGGGCCATCTGCCGCTGCGGGAGTTCATTTCCGAATCCCTCGCTCGCAGGGCCGGCATGGCCACCGACCCGTCGGAGGTCCTGCTGACGTCGGGATCGTTGCAGGCCCTCGACTTGGTCAACGCGGCGCTGATCGCCCCTGGAGATCCGGTGATCGTCGAGGAGGCGACCTACGCCGGCACCCTGAGCCGCCTGGCCGCTCTGCAAGCCGATGTGCACGGCGTCTCACTCGACTCCGACGGGCTGCGCGCCGACCATCTCGACGATGTGCTGGAGTCCCTGAGCCGCCAAGGCCGGCCACCGAAGTTCATCTACACGATCCCGACGGTGCAGAACCCCACCGGCACGGTGATGCCGGTGCAGCGCCGCCTCGAGCTGCTGGAGGTGGCCCGTCGCCACGGGGTAGCCATCTTCGAGGACGACTGCTACGCCGACCTGGTATTCGACGGTGAGCGACCGCCGACGATCCGCTCACTGGATGCCGGCGCCGGCCAGGTCGTCTACTGCGGATCGTTCTCCAAGACCCTCGCCCCCGCATTGCGCTTGGGCTACATCGTGGCCGACTGGCCGGTGATGAGCCGGCTGCTCGCGCTGAAGACCGACGCTGGATCGGGCGCGCTGGAGCAGATCGTGGTGGCCGAGTACGCGGCGGCCCACTTCGACGCCCACATCGACGCGCTGACCGCGGTTCTGAGCAAGAAATGCGACATGATCTGCGGCGCGCTGCGGGACAGCTTCGGGGACCTCGCAAGCTTCGAGGCGCCTCGGGGCGGGATCTTCGTATGGGTGGCGCTGCCCGACAGCGTCGACACCGACCGCCTGGTCGCGCCGGCGGCCGCAAGGGGAGTCGAGTACAACCCCGGTTCGGGATGGTGCGTCGACCCTGTCTACGGTTCGAGCCGTATGCGTTTGTGTTTTGCACATCTGAGTGCTGACGACATTGCGGCGGGCATCGCCGCGCTGGCCGAGGTCGTGAGCGCCGGCGTGAGCTGACAGGTCAGAAGGGGACAGATGCGCCGACGGGGGCACGGCAGGCATCGGCGAAGACTTCGCCCGGCGGTTCTGGCCGCCGCGGTGGTCGCGTCGGCCGCGCTCGCCGTTCCTTCCGGCGCAGTCGCTGAGACGGCTCTGGAGGGACCTTCGACCTTGCCGGAATCAACCCAGCGGCTGGTCGAGGAGTTCTCCAAGGTGACGTCGCTTCGGATCGCTCCGAGCTCGATGTGTTTGACCGTGCTGCTCGACGACCAGGTGATCGTCGACGACGAAGGCGACACCGCCCTCGTTCCGGCGTCGCTCATGAAGATCGTCATCGCGGCGGCCGCCCTCGACACGATGGGCCCCGACGCGACCTACAGCACAGGAGTGTTCGTTCGAACCGCCTCCCTCGGCTCGATTTCCGACGGCACCTTCCACGGCGACGTGTACCTGGTCGGTGGAGGCGACCCCGTGCTGAACACGCCTAACTTCGGCAATCGCATCCCCGACCCGATCGCCTACACCGACGTGACCGAACTGGCCGACCTCGTCCGCCAGAGCCTGGCCCGCAGGGGTGTCCGGCGAGTACAGGGCGGGATGGTGGGAGATGACTCCCGGTACCCCGACCGCGTGCGGGACTACTACCGGGAGATCCCGCCCGACGGCGACGATCCCGTGTGGCGATACTCCGCCGACACCGTCAACCACATCGGCCCGCTGTCGGGTCTGCTGATCAATGAGGGCTTCGTCTCCTATACCTGGAAGACGGGGTCCGAGGATCGCCGCGAGTACGAGAGAACCGCCGATCCCACCCGGCACGCCGCCTCGTTGTTCGACAACCTTCTGGAGGCGAGAGGACTTGTGATCACCCGGCGGCCTCAGGCCGGCACGGCCCCGCCGCTGTCTCAGTTGACCTCGCTTGGCCGCATCGAGTCTCCCGACATGGTGCAGATCGTGGCCCGCATGCTTACCCGCTCCGACAACACCATCGCGGAGATGCTGCTGAAGGAGATCGGCTGGCGGCCCGTCGGATCCGAGCGGGCGCTCGCAGCCGAAGCGGTCGAGGGGGTCATGGCGCGGCTCCTCGGGCCGGTCGCAGCCGGCATCGACATCGCCGACGGCTCCGGCCTGTCCAGGTACAACCGCCTGACCTGCGCGGCCGTGGCCGAACTGCTGCGGCTCGCCGGCCCCCGCTCTCCGCTGGTGGAAGGCCTGCCGGTAGCCGGCAGGAGCGGAACGCTCAAGACCTGCGGACCCGCGACGTGGCCACCGATCGCGGCCAGCCCCAACGCGGTCTATGCCAAGACGGGCACCGTCCACCTGTCGAATGCCCTGGCCGGAGTGGCTCAAGCGCTCAACGGCGAGACCGTCACGTTCGCCATGATCGCCAACCGGCCCCATATGAACCGGCTCAGCCCGTGCAATGCTCTGCGCACGACATTGATCAACGCGGCGGCCCGATACACGTACGGCCCGGCGGCGTCGTGGGATGTCTCGTTCGACGTCGGCGTCTGGCCGGTCCTCGGTTGACTAGCGCGCCGCTCGGGCCGTCCAGCGGCCGTGCCGGCGCTCCAGTGTGAGGTCGAGCCCGAAGCACTCTGACAGGTTGGCGCTCGTCAGCGTTTCGTCTATGGGTCCCGAGGCCAGCACCGCACCGTCTCTCAGCAGCAGGGCGTGGGTGAACCCGTCGGGTATCTCATCGGCGTGGTGGGTGACCAGCACCAGCGGCGGAGTCTCCGGGTCGGTCGCCAGGCCGCTCAGCGTGGTTATCAGCTGCTCGCGGCCTGCTAGGTCGAGCCCGGCGTTGGGCTCGTCGAGCACGATCACACCCGGGTCCTGCGACAGGGCACGCGCCAGCAGCACCCGTTGCTGCTCGCCGGAGGACAGCGTCCCGAAGCGCTGGTCGCAGCGATCTCCGCAACCGACGCGCTCCAGGGCGGCCCTGGCCCGGCCGGCGTCATGGGCATCGTAGGCATGCCACCAAGGAGCCAGCGCGGCGTGCTTGGCCGTCATCACCACCTCGGCCGCCGTCAGCGACGGTCGCAGCATGCCGGCCATCGCCGCGCTGGTGAACCCGACCCTGGTTCGCAGCCGTCGCACGTCGGTGCGTCCCAGACGCTCACCGAGCAACTCGACGACGCCGCTCGAGGGGTGATCCCACATCGTGGCGATGCGCACGAGGGTGGTCTTGCCCGAGCCGTTCGGGCCGAGCACCACCCACCTCTGGGTTGGGTGCACCTCCCAGTCGATGTCCCCCAGCAGACGGGCGCCGTCGATCGTGCGCTGCACTCCCCGCAGGGCCAGTACGGCGCCGTCGGTGGCTGCAGGCGGCCTGGGTGCGCCCGGCGCGGTCACGGGGTCGCGCCGTCCCGGTCGAGGCTCTGTGCAGTTCGGGACCCTTGGGCGTGGCGCTCCCACATCCTGAACATCGTCGCGTAACGCCCGCCCAACGCCACCAATTCGCGGTGGCTGCCCATCTCGACGATCCGCCCTGCGTCGACCACCGCGATACGGTCCGCCCGCCGGGCGGTGGCGAGGCGATGGGCAATGATCACCGCCGTGCGACTCTCCAACAGCACGTCGAGAGCCTGCTCGATCTGAGCTTCCGAGCGCAGATCGAGGTTGCTGGTGGCCTCGTCGAGCACCAGCACCCTCGGCTGGGAGACGAACGCCCGGGCCAGCGCCAGCAGCTGGCGCTCTCCCGCCGACAGCGTCGCTCCTCGCTCGTGGACGATTCCGTCGAGGCCGCCGAGACGCTCCACAACGTCCGTGATGCCGACGGCGCTCAGGGCCGCGTGCAGATCGGCGTCGCTCGCGCCGGGGCGGGCGAAGCCCACGTTGTCCCGCACCGTGCCCGCAAACAGGAAGGGCTCCTGGGATACGACGCCGATCTGGGACCGCAGGCTCGTGAGGGTGACATCGCGCAGATCAAGGCCGTCGATGCGCACCGCGCCTGTCGTCGGGTCGTACAAGCGGGCGATGAGGCGGGCGATGGTCGACTTGCCGGCCCCGGTCTCGCCCACCAGCGCGACCGTCTCGCCCGGCGAGACCTGCAGGCTCACGTCGTGAAGCACGCGGAGATCGGGGCCGTATGAGAAGCAGACGTCGTCGAAGACGATCTCCCCCCGCACCGGCGCGAGGGTCGAGGCGCCTGGACGATCCGTCACGGTCGGTCTGCTGTTGAACAGCTCGCGCAGTTTGGCGATGGCCGCGCCTCCCTGCTGATAGGAGTTGTAGAGCTGCACGAGTGCCTGCACCGGAGCGAAGAAGGCGGTCAGGAACAGCAGGTAGGCGGCGAGCTCGCCAACCGTGATCCGGCCGCTGGCGGTCATGGCTCCGCCCACGGCCAGCAGCACTGCCTGGGTAGCAATGCCGATGGCCTCGCTGCCCGGGCCGTATAGGGAGTTGGCTCGCGAGGCTCGCAGGTTGGCATCGCGGTGACGGTTCACCACCCGGTAATGCTCGGCAACGTTGGCGGCCCGTCGATCGTGCGCGGCGATCACCCGGATGCCGGCCAGCGACTCCTGCAGGTTGCCGAGCAGATCGCCGATGCGGTCGCGCACACTTCGGTAGTCGGCCGCCGCTCGTCGCCTGAACCACAGTGAGGACGCCACCGTGGGCGGAACGGCCGCGGCCAGCGTGACGAGGGCCAGCAACGGGTCGTAGTAGAACAGCAGAACGGTTATCACCGCCAGGGTCAGGCCCTGAACCGCGAAGTTGACGATGCCCTCGTTGAACAGCACCGAGAGCGCTTCGATGTCGGTAGTCATGCGGGTCAGCAGCACTCCGGCCCTCTCGCCGGTGTAGAAGTCCATTCCCTGGCGCTGCATGTGAGCGAACGTGCGGACCCGCAGACGCTCTGACAGCTGCTCGCCGAGCCTGCCCGTGAACGCCACCCGGGTCGCACCGGTTACGGCGGCCAGCACCAGCAGACCGGCATAGGCCAAGGCCGCGACTACCAGCACGCTGCGGTCGCGGGCCACGATGCCGTCGTCCACGCCGATCTGGGTGAGCACCGGTCCGAGCTGCAGCGCGATCGTCTCGACGGCCACCAGCGCGAAGGCCATGGCGAGCCGGTAGCGATGGGGCCAGAGGAACCGGCCCAACCCGAATCGGCTGTCGGACTCGTCGCCAATGCGGGTCCAATCCAGCGGCGGGTCGGGATGATCCGGCTCGTCGGCCAGCACCCGCTCGACCCGAGACCGCAGGTTGCCGGGCACGTCCGCGTGGGGCAGACCGGCCTGGGCCGCAGCCTGGACCGAGGTCGGCCCACTGCGCATTCCAACCGGCGACTGGAACATCACTCTGGAAGCGCCAGCGTGGCTGCGCCACCGCGGTCTTCACCGATGTTCGTGGACCTGCCGGAGCGGACCGCGTCGTCGGTGGCGCCTATGTCGGTGAGCACCTCGGCGTAAGCGGGCACCGTGCTCAACAGGTCGCGGTGGCTGCCGCTGGCCGCCACCTTCCCGTCGGCGATGAACACCACCCGGTCGGCCAGCGCGATCGTGGACAGCCGATGGGCGATGAGGATGGTGGTGCGATGAGAGCGGCGCTGGCGCAGAGCTGAGTGGATGCGCTCCTCCACCTCGGTGTCGATGGCGCTGGTGGCGTCGTCCAGCACCAGCACCGCAGGGTTGGCGACCAGAGCGCGGGCGATGGCGAGTCGTTGGCGCTGGCCGCCCGAAATGGTCGAGCCTCTCTCGCCGAGCTTGGTGTCGGTGCCGGAGGGCATGGCCGTCACGAAGTCTCCCGCGGCGGCGTCTACCAGCGCGACGGCCACCGAGGCCTCGTCGGCGTCGGGGCGAGCGAAGGCCACATTGTCGCGAACGCTGGCCGCGAACAGGAAGGGGTCGTCGGTTACTACGGTCACGGCCCGGCGGAGATCCGAGACGCGCAAGTCCCGCACATCGACGCCGTCGACGCGCACCGCACCCCGGTCAACGTCATAGAAGCGGGGCAGCAGCCGGCCGATGGTGCTCTTCCCGCTGCCGGTGCGGCCAACGACAGCCACCGTCTCGCCGGGCTCGACGGTCAGCGAGAAGCCGTCGATCACTGAGGTGCCGTCTCCGGTGGAGTACGTGAAAGCCACATCGTCGAGTTCCACCCGGCCGGCTGGCTCCACCAGCGGCACCGCATCGGGGTGCTCGGTGATCTCGGGGGACTCGTCGAGTATCTCGAACACCCGCTGGGCGGCCGCCGAGGCTCGTTGCCATTGAATGAGGACGAAGCCGACCATACGGAACGGGGCTGCCATGAGCAGCACGTACGCGTTGAAGGCGACGATGTCGCCCACCGCGATGCTGCCGTCGATGGCCAGCAGACCGCCGGTGAGAAGCACCAGGGCCAATCCGAACCGGGGGAGCGACTCCATGATTGGAGCGTGGCGGGCCCGGGCGTCGGCGGTGGCCGTCCCGGCCCAGCGAAGCCGCCGAGCCGTCCGGGCCAACAGCTGTACCTGGGCCCGCTCCTGGGCGAAGGTGCGCACTACCTGGGCGCCCTGGATGTTCTCGTCCACGATCATGGCCACATCGGCCATGCGGGCCTGAGTCACCCAAGTGAGGGGGAAGACCCTGTCCCGCAGCCTGACGCCCACATACAGCACGAGCGGCAGTGGTGCCATCGCCACCAGCGTCAACGGCAGCGAGAGCACCAGCATCGAGGCGATCCCCATGGCGAGCAACGCCAGCTGCATGGCCACCAGGGGACCGAAAGCGAACAGCAGCTGGATGGAGCGGACATCGCTGTTGGCTCGAGATATGACTTGACCCGTCTGGGTCCTGTCCCAGTAGGAGAACGAAAGCTCGGTGAGGCGCTCGTAGACGAGGTTGCGCAGGTCGGCCTCGATGCTGTGAGCGGTGCGGAACAGCCCGTAGCGGTAGGCGAAGCCCAAGACGAAGCGAGTGCCGGCCAGAACGACCAGAGCCAGCGCCCACGGCCGCAGCGCCTCCCCGGCTGCGGCCGCGTCGACCCCCCGGCCGATCACCAGCGGCACAGCCGCGGTGGCCGCCACCGAGATTAGGCCGGCCAGCACCGAGGCCGCGAACACGGACTTGTACTCGGCCACGACCGGCAGGATCCGCCGAAGCCACCCGCGGCTGCGGTCCGGATGAAGTCCTGCCGACGACATCAAGCCAAGTTACGGGCTGGTTGGATAGATTCGCGGCTGTGAGGGCCCATCGATCCGGGGAGGACCGATAGATATCGCGCTGTGGCTTCTGGCCGCTCTCGCGCTGATAGCAGGGACCGCCTTCTTCGTCGCCATGGAGTTCGCTCTGGTGGCGGTGGATCGGACCCGAGTGGAAGAACGGGCCGGAGCTGGCGACCGGCGGGCCCGGATCGTCCAGCGCCTGGTGGCCCGGCTGTCATTCCACTTGTCCGGCGCTCAGATCGGCATCACGGTGTCGTCGTTGCTGCTCGGCTTCATGGTCGAGCCGGCATTGGCGCCGATGATCGCGCCCGGAGTCGAGGCCCTGTTCGGGTCGGACACGCCGTGGGGCGTCTCCGTCGCGGTCGCCCTGATCCTGGCCACCGTCGTGCACATGGTGCTGGGTGAGCTCGTCCCCAAGGCCGTGGCCACCACCAAGCCCTTCGGGACCGCGGTGGCGGTGGCCGTGCCGACCACCGTTTACGGCCTGCTGGCTCGGCCGGTGGTGGTGTTCCTCAACGGTTCGGCCAACTGGATGGTGCGCCGTCTAGGCATGGAGCCGCGCGAGGAAATGGATCCGATGCCCGACCGCGACGAACTCGAGCACCTCTTCGTCTCCTCCGGGCAGGAGGGAATGCTCGACGAGGGCGAGGTGCGGCTGCTCACCCGGTCGATCCGACTGGCCCACAAGCAGGCGGACGACGCCATGGTGCCGAGGGTCGAGGTGATCGCCATCGAGGCCGACGCCTCGGTGGCCGATCTCGCCGAGCTGGGCGCTCGCACCGGCCACTCCCGGTTCCCGGTCATTGCGGGGCATCTCGACAACATCGCCGGAGTCGTCCACGTGAAGTCGCTGTTCGCGGTGCCAGGACCGGACCGGCCGTCCACGCCCGTGTCGCAGTTGATGCAGCCGGTGCTGGCCGTGCCCGAGTCCCGAGACCTCGACGACATGCTCGATGACCTGCGCGCCGGCGCGGGGCTGCTCGCGGTGGTGGTCGACGAGCACGGCGGTACGGCGGGGATCATCACCCTGGAGGACGTGCTGGAGGAGATCGTCGGCGAGATCGACGATGAGCACGACTCGTCCACGCCCGAGCGCACCCGCTCGGAGTCTCGGGGCTCGACGGTGCTGCCCGCGTCGCTCCATACCGACGAGGTGCTCGACGCCACCGGCTTTGCCATGCCCGAAGGCGATTACGAGACGCTGGCCGGCCTGGTGCTCGACCGGCTGGGCCACATACCGGTGCCCGGCGAGATCGTCACCGTGGACGGCTGGCGTCTCGAGGTGGTCGCCGTCGGCGGGCTGCGTATCGCCACCGTGCGGGTGGTGGCTCCAGCCGAAGCAGGAACTCGACCAGAGGCGCAGCCCGGGCCGGCGACCGGTTCGGCAGCACCGGGGGCGTCGCCATGAGCACGGGCACGATCGTGGCGCTGGTGGTCGCGGTGGTGATGCTGGGGGCCAACGCCTTCTTCGTGGCGGCCGAGTTCGCCCTGGTCGCGTCCCGGGCGGTCCGTCTGGAGACGGCCGCCGCCGACGGGGACCGGCGCAGCGGCATCGCGCTGGCCGCGGTGCGCGACATACAGACCCAGCTCGCGGGGGCCCAGCTCGGGATCACCATGGCCTCGCTGGTGTTGGGCTATGTGGCTGAGCCGGCCATCGCCCATCTCATAGAGCCGGTAATCGAACTGGTCGTCGAGGTTCCCTCGGGCGTCCTGCACACGATCTCGTTCGCGGTGGCGCTGTTCGTGGTGACGACGCTGCATGTCGTGGTGGGCGAGATGGTCCCCAAGAACATGGCAATAACGGAACCCGAGTCGGCTGCCAGGCTGCTGGCGCCGGCCATGCGTGTCTACGGCGCAGTATTCAGACCGGTCATCTGGTCCCTCAACGCGGTGTCGGCCGGAATCGTGCGCCTCATGGGCATCAAGCCGGTGGACGAGATCAACACCGCCCTCACGATCAACGAGTTCCACAGGCTGCTGGCGGGCGCCCGCGAAGAGGGCGTGATCGAGCCCACCGAGCACGAGCTGCTCTCGGGCGCGCTGGAGTTCCGTGTTCGGTCGGCCGGTTCGATGATGGTGCCTGCCGATCGGCTGGTGGCGGTGCGGAGGGGGGCGTCGGTGGCCCGTCTTGAGGATGTGGTGGCCTCGAGTGGCCACACCCGCGTTCCGGTATGGGGATCCGATCCCGACGACGTGCTGGGTTTCGTGCACGCCAAGGACCTGCTCCGCATGCCGCCCGAGGCCCGCGCCGACCCGGTGCCGCTTGAGATGGTGCGACGTATGCGGGTGGTGAGTCCCGACATGGCCGGCCGCGATCTGCTGCTCTACATGCGCCGGTCGAGGGTGCACATGGCCCTGGTGCGCAACGAGGCCGGCAAGATGCTCGGCGTCGTCACCCTCGAGGACGTTCTCGAGGCGCTAGTGGGCGACATCTTCGACGAGACCGACGACAACGGAGCCTAGAGGCCGAGCGGAAGCCGCGAATTCGTGAGGAGCGCGCGAGCCGCTGAGCGAGGCCGTGGCCCGAGCGGCCCGTGAGCGCAGCGAACAAGAGCGGGCATCACAGCGTCGCCACGCGACGCGCTCTAGGCGCCGATGGCGTGGTACCCGCCGTCGGCCTGGACGACCGATCCGGTGGTGACCGGCAGCCAGTCGCTCAGCATCGCGACGATCGTGCGCGACACCCCGGCGGGGTCGGTGACGCTCCAACCGAGCGGGGCCCGCAGCGCCCAAGCGTCCTCGAATGCAGAGAACCCGGGGATGGATCGGGCGGCCATGGTCTTCATCGGCCCGGCCGAGACCAGGTTCACGCGGATGCCCTGAGGCCCCAGATAGTTGGCCAGGTACCGGCAGGTGGACTCGAGCCCGGCCTTGGCCACACCCATCCAGTCGTAGGCGGGCCAGGCCCGGGTGGCATCGAAGTCCAGGCCCACGATCGAGCTGCCCGCCGGCATCAGCGGGGCGACCGCGTCGGCGAGCATCTTGAGCGAGTAGGTGGAGATCTCCAGGGCCACCTTCACGTCTTCCCAGGTGGCGTCCATGAAGGTGCCGCCCAGGCAGATCTCGGGCGCGAACCCGATGGCGTGGAGGGCGCCGTCCACGTGACCCCAGCTCTCGGCCAGATGGTCGCGCAGGGCGTCGGCATGGGACGGCTCGGTCACGTCGAACTCCACCACGTCGACGCCGTCACCCAGCTTGCGGGCGGTGCGCTGGGTGAGGCGCATTCCCCGGCCGGCACCGGTCAGGAGGACCTCGGCGCCCTCGGCTAGCGCGAGCTCGGCCGCGCCGAACGCGAGCGAGGCGTCGGTCAGCACGCCGGTGATCACGATTCGCTTGCCGTCGAGTAGGCCCATTGCCGGCAACGGTACCTTGGGAACGTGCGGCGCTACGACACAGCCCAGGCCGCGGTGGTCCGCTCGACCCGCCCTCTGGTCGGTGCAGCGTGAGCCTGCGCCTCTACGACACGGCGCGCGGCGCGGTGGTGGACTTCGATGCTCCGCCGGTGGTGCGCATGTACGTGTGCGGCATCACCCCCTACGACGCCACCCACCTGGGCCATGCCGCCACCTACATCACCTACGACGTGCTGCAGCGGCGCCTGCGGGACATGGGCCGCGAGACCCGCTGCGTGCGCAACATCACCGATGTGGACGACGACATCCTGGCCGCGGCCGACCGCCGCGGCGTCCACTACCTCGACCTGGCCTTCGACCAGACCGCTCGCTTCGACGACGACATGGCCGCGCTCAACACCTTGCCGCCGGCCTCCGCGCCCAGGGCGACGTCGGCCATACCCGACATGCGCGGCTTCATTCACGCGGCCCTGCAGCGGGGCTACGCGTACCGCGCCGGCGGCAGCGTGTACTTCGACACGCAGGCCTTCGACGGCTTCGGTTCGCTTTCAAGGTTCGGGCGCGACCACATGATCGGGCTGGCCCGGCAATGGCGCGACGACCCGGACGACCCGGCCAAGCGGGATCCGCTCGACTTCGTGCTGTGGCAGCGGTCCCGCCCGGGCGAGCCGTCCTGGGAGTCTCGCTGGGGTCCGGGGCGGCCCGGCTGGCATGTCGAATGCTCGACGCTGGCGCTGCGAGAGCTAGGCGAGACCATCGACCTGCACGGCGGGGGAGTGGACCTGCTCTACCCGCACCACGAATGCGAGCGAGCCCAGTCCGAGGCGGTCACGGGGAAGCCGTTCGCTAGACACTGGCTCCATCAGGCTCTGGTCCACTACCAGGGCTCCAAGATGTCGAAGTCGCTCGGGAACCTGGTGTTCGTGCACGATCTGCGACGCCGCCACGAGCCCATGGCCATCCGCCTGGCCCTCATGTCGCAGCACTACCGCACCCCATGGCCCTGGCACGACGCGCTGCTGGAAGAAGCCGAGCACCGGCTAGCCCTGTGGCGCAGCGCTCCCCGCGACGGCAACGACTCCGGCCTGCTCGACAAGGTGCGCCAACACCTCGACGACGACCTCGACGTCCCCGCCGCCCTCGCCGCCGCGGACGCCGCCGCCCAGTCCGGCCACTCGATGCACCTCGCCGCCACTCTCTTAGGCGTCACCCTCTAGCTGCGCTGACTGCCCTCCGGTCCTCGTTGTGTTGGGGCTAAGCCGGCTCTGGTTCCGTGACCGCCACGGCCTGAGACTTGGCGAGATGCTTGGTGCGCGTAATGGACAGTTGAGCGCACGATGCTCCCAGGAGGAGAGCGACGAAGAACGCCGGTGGTAAGTCCGCGCCTGCCCTAGTGGGGATTCCTGCCAATCCTGCTATCCAGGCTGCGAGCATCACGAACGATTGGGTTATCGAGGCTGCCGTCTTAGCGGGTCCATCACGGATGTACTCGACACCGCTAGTGCTTGGCGGGTAGGCCAAGATGCGGCGATGGACCCAGATAGTCCAGACGGCTGTTCCCACCAACAAGACCCCCGCAATCAGCCAGGGAACCGGGCTCGTATCGAAATAGTGGCCAGACGTCCAGAGGTTGGCCAATGCTGCGCCGACGAAGCCTGACCCAAGAAAGAGGATGAGGTAGGGCATCTCATCGGGGCGGTGGTCATCCGTCTCGCTCTGTCCATCATCATGCATCCGACGCACGCGGAGCCAGAGGAAGACCGCTCTGGTTCCCTGCTCAGCAACGCGGCGAGACGCCCATAGGGCGCTGAACGCGGCGACAAGGAGCATCAGACCCACGATCAGCCACCCGTATCCGCCCAGGTCGGGTTGGCTGTCGAATCCATAGCCAACTCGGCCGACGAACCACATCATCGAAGCGAGGAACACCCAGCCGCCGACCATGAGCACTGTCGCGAGTACGTCCTCGAAGGGGCTGAGCGCGAAGGGTCGAACGTAGGACCGAAGGAACCGGCGGGACAACCGGCTCCTCCTACCGTCCGGCGATTGATGCGACCTCATGGCGAGGAGCCCACGCGGAGGGGCTGCGGGCGTCCAGGGCTCGGGGCAGCGGTAGCCCTAGAGCCGATGTCTGCGTCACAGAGTCGTGTAACGGCTTGAGAAACAGGCGAACATCACGGAATGGACACTTGGGTGACTGGTGCATGAACTAAGATAAATTTCAATATCTTCTATTCTGTGTTTGTTGTTGAGCAGACTGGCACCTATCGACGCTGGTTCAGAGATCTTCGTGACACGCAGGCGCGTGGTCGTATCCGTGCTCGCGTCCGAAGATTGGAAGGGGGGCACGCCGGAGACGCCAGACCCGTGGGCGGCGGAGTCATGGAGATGCGCGTCGACTACGGCCCCGGATACCGGGTGTACTATTGCCGACCAGGGCAATCAGTCGTCGTCCTGTTGGCCGGGGGTGACAAGGGAAGCCAAGCTCGGGACATCAAGAGGGCGATCAAGCTGGCTAGAGACTGGTGAGTGGGCAGACCGATGAGACTCAAGAGAAAGACCAAGACGTATCCGTGGGATGCGGTGGACCACCTGCACACCGAAGAAGAGAGAATCGCGTACTTGGATGCTGCTCTCGAAGAGGATGATCCGCTCTTGGTGGCAGCAGTGTTGGACGACATCGCGCGTTCCAAAGGGATGGAGGAGATCGTCGCCGAAGCGGGCCTGGTGATCCGAGGTTCTGGCGAGCCTTCAACCAACGGGAGTCCCGAGTTGGAGACTGTCCTGAAGGTCGTGCGCGCTCTCGGGCTTCGTCTGAGGGCCGCCGCCGCGACGGCCCCAACTGGGCAGTAGCGGCTACGTCTGTTTGCGTGGACGCACCCTCGCGACGGTCAGGGAGTATGCTGGCCACGGATTAGGCCCCCGGACAGCACGCGCAAGGCGTTGTCCGCATGAGACCCCCGGGGAGCGGTTCTGCCGCTCCCCGCCCCGCGTCTGCCGCCATTCCGGCGAAGCCCGCGCACTCTAGGGCAGCGGTAGCCTCAGAAGCGATGTCTGTCATCACGGTGTCGCTGCCGGACGGCTCTGAGCGGGAACTGGCCGAGGGCTCCAGCGCGGCCGATCTGGCCGCCGCCATCGGCCCCCGGTTGGCAGCCGATGCGGTGGTCGCGGTGGTCGACGGTGCCGAGCGGGACTTGGCTGCGCCCCTTGCCGACGGAGCGTCGGTGGAGATCGTGACCGCTCCGTCGGACCGGGGCCTGCACACCATCCGCCACTCCACCG
Source organism: Candidatus Aldehydirespirator sp. (assembly GCA_965220645.1). GTDB lineage: Bacteria > Actinomycetota > Acidimicrobiia > Acidimicrobiales > Aldehydirespiratoraceae > Aldehydirespirator. The sequence continues at coordinate 1,907,103 of OZ244836.1, forward strand.
CGCACGTGCTGGCCCAGGCGGTGCTCGACCTGTATCCGGGCGCTACCTTCGCCATCGGGCCGCCCATCGAGCACGGCTTCTACTACGACTTCGAGCTGCCTGACGGGGGCACATTCGCCGACACCGACCTGGGGCGCATCGAGGCCCGGATGCGGGAGATTATCGCGGCCGACCAGCCGTTCCGCCGCGTCGAGATGGCCGCCGAGGACGCCTTGGAGCTCTTCGCGCGGCACCCCTACAAGCGGGCCATTATCGAGGCGGTGGCAACGGGCGCGGGCGCCGACGGCGATCTAGCCTCGGAGGCGTCGGAGGGCGGCGCCGTGAGCTGCTACCGCAACGACGCCGGCAACGGCGACTCCGGCGGTTTCGTGGACCTGTGCCTGGGACCTCACGTGCCCTCCACGGGGCGGCTGGGCCACTTCGCTCTGCAGCGGGTGAGCGGGGCCTACTGGCGCGGCAGCGAGCGCAACCCCATGCTGCAGCGCATCTACGGGACGGCCTGGGCCACCCGCAAGGACCTCGCTGGCCACCTGCACCGCCTGGCCGAGGCCGAGCGGCGCGACCACCGGCGGCTGGCGGCCGAGCTCGACCTGGTGTCATGGCCCGCCGAGCTGGGGCCGGGCTTGGCGGTTTGGCACCCCAAAGGCGCGCTTGTGCGCACGCTCATGGAGGACTACTCACGGCAGCGCCACGCCGCCGGCGGCTACGAGTCCGTGTTCTCGCCCCACATCGCCAAGTCGGTGCTGTGGGAGACCTCCGGTCATCTCGACTTCTACGCCGAGAGCATGTACCCGCCCATGGAAGTCGACGGCACCGACTACTACCCCAAGCCGATGAACTGCCCGTTCCACGTGATGATCTACCGATCGTCGCAGCGCAGCTACCGGGACCTGCCCATGCGGCTGTTCGAGTTGGGCACGGTCTACCGCTACGAGTTGTCGGGCGCGGTGCACGGCCTGCTCCGCAGCCGAGGGTTCACCCAGGACGACAGCCACATTTTCTGCACCCGCGACGGCATCGCCGCGGAACTGGCCTCGCTGCTCGAGTTCGTGTTGAGCGTTCTGCGGGCCTTTGGTTTCACGGACTTCGTGGCCAAACTCTCCACGCGCCCCACGGAGAAATACGTGGGCGAGGAAGCTCTGTGGGACGAGGCCACCGCCGGGCTGCGGGCTGCGCTGGACACCAACGGGCTCGCCTACGAGATCGACGAGGGAGCCGGCGCCTTCTACGGCCCCAAGATCGACGTTGACGTGCGCGACGCCATCGGACGGGCGTGGCAGCTGTCGACCATCCAGCTTGACTTCAACCTGCCGGAGCGCTTCGGGCTGGAGTATGTGGCCGCTGACGGCTCCCGACCTCGTCCCGTGATGATCCATCGGGCGCTATTCGGTGCGGTGGAGCGCTTCTTCGGGTTGCTGGTCGAGCACTACGCCGGCGCCTTCCCCGCCTGGCTCGCACCGGTGCAGGCCCAGGTGCTGCCGGTGGCTGCCGCCCACGCCGACTACGCCGCGGAAGTCGTCGGCACCTTGACTTCAAAGGGCTTCCGGGTGGATACCAGCCCCGCGGAGGAGCCCCTGGGCAAGCGGGTCCGCAACGCCAAGGTGGCCAAGGTCCCGTACGTGCTGGTGGTAGGCGACGACGACGTTGCCGGCGGCACGGTCGGGGTCAACGCCCGCGGGGGCAACAAGCCCGAACGCGACGTGCCGCTGGAGGCGTTCGCGGCCCGTTTAGCGGCCGAGGTAGAGGCCAGGAGCTGACATGGTGGAGCGCCTCTGGGCCGGATGGCGGATACCCGCCATGATGACCGACCGGGAGGCGGCCGCCGCCGGCATCGTCGACTCGTCGGGCACCATCCCGGGCACAGTCCCCGGCGCTGGAACCGGCCCCGACGACGGTGAGGGCCAGAGCCTGTTCGAGGCCATCCTCAACTCGGACCTCCCCGACGACAAGACCCACATCGTGCACCGCGGCGAGCTGGTCTTCGCCATCTTGAACCGCTACCCGTACTCCACGGGCCACCTGCTGATCCTGCCCTACCGGGCCGTTCCCGACCTGGAGGGCCTCGACCTCGACGAGCGTCGCGAGCTGTGGGACACCGTCCACGACGCGGTGGCCGCAGTCAAAGCCGCGTTCTCGCCCGACGGCGTGAACGTCGGCGTCAACCTGGGCGAGGGCGCCGGTCCCAGCGTCTACGACCACATCCACATCCACGTGCTTCCCCGCTGGCGCTCCGACACCAACTTCATGACCGCCATAGCCGATGTGAGGGTCCTGCCCCAGAGCCTTCAAGACTGCTGGGAACGCCTGACCGCCGCGTGGCCCGCTAGCGGCGCCTCCTAGACCGTCGCTCCGTTTAGGCCGGCCAGGACCCGGTCGGGAGTGAGGGGGAAGCTGTCGAACCAGACGCCGGTGGCGTCGTGCAGGGCGGCTACCACCGCGGGGGCGTAGGGGATCATGCCCATCTCGGCCATGCCGCGGGCGCCCCAGGGGCCCAGCGGGTCGGCCAGCTCCAGCACCACGCTGTCGACGGTGGTGGGTATGTCGCCGATGCCGGGCATCAGGTAGGTGCTCAGGCGCATGTTCTGCAGGCGGCCGCCGTCGGAGCGGAGGTTCTCGCTGAGCGCGTAGCCATGGGCCTGGATGACCGCACCCTCGATCTGGCCCACCACGAGTTGAGGGTTGATGGCTCGGCCCACGTCGTGGGCGCTGACCACCCGGTCGACCCGGATGTGGCCGGTGCCGGTGTCGACCGTCAACTCGACGCTCTGGGCCACGTAGCCGTAGCTGAAGTTGGGAACGCAGTGCCCGTCGACGGGGTCGAGCGCCTCGGTGGGCGGAGGCACGAAGCGGAAGCGGCCCACGGCCGGCCGCCGGCCGTCCCGCCACGCCTTCTCGGCCTCCTCGGCCGCGCCCAGGATGGAGTTGCCCGACATCCACGTGAGCCTCGATGCCGAGGCCGAGCCGGCGTCGCCGGAGGTGGCCGTGTCCGAGAACCGGTGCTCGACGCGGCCCGCGGGCAACCCGGTGGCCTCGGCGGCCATCTGCACCAGCGCGGTGTGGGCGCCCTGGCCCACCTCGGCGCCGGCGTGGTACAACTCGGCCCACTCAGGCTCCTCGGAGTCTCGGCTGCCATGTAGCACGATCTCGGCGTCGCAGCGCTCGGGGAAGCCGAAGGAGAAGCCGACGTTCTTGAAGGAGCAGGCGAAGCCCCGACCCCGGCGCAGAGCCGAAGGCTCCGGCGGCAGCGACGGGAATGGGCTGAAGTGGGCGCTGTTGCCGTTGGAGGCGGGTTCCGCCGCGGCCTCGGCGCAGCGGTCGATCACCTCAGGCATGGTGACGCCGGTGGGCATGGTCGTCTGGGTGATGCCGATGCTGCCCTCGCGCAGCGCGTTGATGCGGCGGATCTCCACCGGGTCCATCCCGAGCGCGTCAGCCAGTTTGTTGATCTGGCTCTCGGCTGCGAAGGCGGCCTGGGGGGCGCCGAAGCCCCGGAACGCGCCGGCCGGGGTGGCGTTGGTGTACACCGCGATGCTGTCGATCTCGGCGTTGGGCACCTCGTAGGCCCCGGCCTGGTGCAGATGGCAGTTGCCGAGCACCTTGTTCGAGGTGAAGTTGTAGGCGCCCGCGTCTAGCCAGGCCGTGCTGCTCACCGCGGTGATGCGGCCGTCGCGCCGGGCTCCCCAGCGGGCCGTCATGCGGCCTCGATGTCGCTTGCCGTGTCCGACGATGGACTCCTCCCGCGACCACACCGTGGCCACCGGACGGTCGATGCCCCGCTCCTGCAGCCTCAAGGCGGCCAGGGCCAGCACGATCTGGACAGAGATGTCCTCGCGGCCGCCGAAGGCGCCGCCGATCGCCGGGTAGATCACCCGGACCCGTTCGGCGGGCAGGTCGAGGGCGTGGGCGACCTGCTCCTGGTCCTCGTGGGTCCATTGGCCTGCGACCTCGACCGTCACCCGGCCTTCGTCGTCGATGTAGGCCAGGCCCGCCTCGGGCTGCAGGTAGGCGTGCTCCTGGTAGGGGAACTCGTAGGTGGACTCCACCACGAGGTCGGCTTCGGCCCAGCCCTGAGCCATGTCCCCCTTGCGGATCCGCAGCGAGTAGTAGGCGTTGGATGGCTTGCCGTTCTCGGGGTGGATCATCGTGGACGAGGCCAGCGACTGGTCGATGTCGGCCAGGATCGGCAGCGGCTCCCAACTCGCCTCGATAGCGGCCGCCCCCGCCCGGGCCGCGTCGGGGGTCTCGGCCACCACCAGCGCCAGTCGGTCCGCCTCCCAGCGGGACACGTCGCAGGGCAGGTGACTGCGGCCGGTGTGCTCGAGGCCGACGAACACCGGATGGTCCGCCATGGTGAGACCGAATTCGTTCACCGGCACGTCGGCCGAGCCGAACACGGCCACCACTCCATCGACGGCCTCTGCGGCCTCCAGGTTGAGTCCGGTCAGGCGAGCGTGAGGCTGGTCGGTGAACACCGCCATGGCCCACAGCGCGTCGGCCGGTATCCGGTCGCTCGGATACTCGGCCGCGCCCGTGAGCTTGGCCGGTGCGTCGATGCGGGTCGGGGCCGCGCCGACGCTCATCAGACTGCGGCCTCGGCGGCTGGCGCTGCGCCCTGACCGTTGCCGGTTAGGGCGTCGATGATCGAGTAGTACCCGGTGCAGCGGCACAGGTTCCCGGCCAGGCCGTGTTCCACCTGCTCCCGGCTCGGGTGCGGTTCCTCGTCGGCCAGCATGGCCGCGCTCATCACGAATCCGGGGGTGCAGAACCCGCACTGGACGCCCCCGCAGTCGGCCAGGGCCTGCTGGACCGGGTGCAGGTCCCCGTCGGGCGGGGCGAGGCCTTCGACCGTTGTGATACTCGTGCCGGCGGCCCGCGCCGCCGGCACCAGGCAGGACAGTACGGCCTGGCCGTCGAGGTGGACGGTGCAGGCGCCGCATTCGCCCTCGGCGCAGCCCTCCTTGGTGCCGGTCAGCCCGAGGTCGAACCTCAGCCAGTCGAGCAGGGTGCGACCGGCGGCATTGGCTCCGCTGCGCTCAACTCCGTTGACGGTGGCAGTGATGGTGCTGGCGTCGGTGATCTCCCGCGGCGGCCCGCTCCCTGCCGGCGCGACCGGCGCGCCACCGGCCGACACCAACCGGGGAGCACGGCGGGGCCAGGTGGCGGCCTCTGTTCCGGCCGCCAGCGACCGCAGTGCCCGGGCTACCACCACCTCGACGGTGTGGCTGCGATACTCGGCCGTGGAGCGCAGGTCGTCGATGGGGGTGACCGCGGCCCGGGCTGCGGCGGCAACGTCTCCGGCCGCGTCATCCAGAGGGCGACCTCTGGCGATGACGGGCGCCTCGTCCACAAGTTCGATGGTCGGACCGACGCTGCCCAAGGCCACCACGAGGTCGGCGACGGTCCCGTCACCGGCCTCGGTGACCACCGCAGCGGCGTGGACTACCGAGATGGCCTGCGCCCTGCGCAGCCCGAGCTTCACGAAGATCCCGCGCCGGGTACCGCTGAGCGCCTCGAAGGAGATCCTGGTCAGGAGTTCGCCCGGTTCCAGCGCGGTGGTGCGGAAGCCGGTGAAGAACTCTTCGATCGGCATGGTCCGATGGCCGCCCCCAGCCGACGAAACCGTCACGTCGGCCCCGAGCGCGTACAGCGCGGAGATGGTGTCGTTGGCGGGGCTGGCGGTGACGAGGTTGCCTGCGATCGTGGCCCGGTTGCGAAGCTGAGGACCTCCGACCTCGAGGCAGGCCTGCGCCAGCGGCAGTCCCACTGACACCATCCGCTCGTATCCGACGACATCGGCGTGGGTGACGAGCGGACCCAGTTCCACCCGCCCGCCGTTCTCGCTGATGGTGTCGAGACCATCGAGCACGCTCAAGTCAACGAGCGTGTCGATGCCGGTCCTGGCCCCGCGGCTGATTTCAAGCAGCAGATCGGTGCCGCCCGCGATTGCTTGAGCCGACGGGGCGTGCGCGGCGAGTACAGCCAGAGCGTCTTCCAACGACTCGGGCGCCACGTAACGAATAATCGGGTTGGCCCGGCGCTGGGCTTCGTGGAGTTGGTTCATGGAAGAGTCGGGACGGCCGGATTTGAACCGGCGACCCCCTGCTCCCAAAGCAGGTGCGCTACCTGGCTGCGCCACGTCCCGTGCGACGTATCAGGCTACGACGTGCAGCTACGTGCTCCAAGCCCGCTTAGCGCGACCGGGGCAGGCCCAGCCAGCCTTCGGCTACCAGGTTCCGGTTGATCTCGCTGGTGCCGCCGTAAATGGCGGTTACGGGAGCGTGGCGGAAATGCTCCTCGATCCGGCCGTCCATGTGGGCGCCGGGGTCGTCGTGGGTGAGCAGCCCGTCGGTGCCCATCATGTCGAGGAACCAGGCGCAGTGCTTCTTGTAGGACTCCGAGGCGAACAGCTTGGTCATCGACCCCTCCACCCCGAACATGGCGCCCTCCGACGCCAGCGCCGCGGTGTGGTAGGCGAAGCTGCGGCACACCTCCACGTCGATCATGGCCCGCACCAGCTTGTGGCGCACCTCGTCGTCGTCGACGGGCCGGCTGCCGTCGGCGCGGCGGGCGCGGCGACCCCAGTCGACGGCCGCCTCGATCACCGGAGGCGACGGGAACTGACCACCGGCGATGCCGCGCTCGTACTTGAGGGCGGTCTTCATCACCGTCCAGCCGTCATTCACTTTGCCGAGCCGCCACTCGTCGCCGAGCACGACGTCGTCGTAGAAGGTTGCGTTGGACCGGTCGGTGCCCATGGTCTCGACGGCGCGGATCTCTATACCGGCCCTGTCGAGGGGCACGACGAAAAAGGTGAGGCCCCGATGCTTCGGCGCGTCGGGGTCGGTTCGGGTGAGCAGCAGCACGTAGTCGGCCACATGGGCCAGCGTGGTCCACATCTTGGAACCGTTGATGATCCATCGGTCGCCGTCGCGCTCGGCCCGGGTGCGGGCCGCGGCGACGTCCGAGCCCGACTCGGGCTCGCTGTAGCCGAGGCACGCCAGCGCCTCACCCGCCATGAGCCGGGGAGCCACGGTGCTGCGCAGGTGCTCGTTGCCGTGCTCGAGGATCATCGACACAACCACCACGGCTACGCCCAACCCGTCCGCGGGCGCCTCGTGGAGCTGCAACTCCTCCAGCAGCACGCACAACTCCACCGGATCCATGCCGCCGCCGCCCAGCTCGGCCGGCACCGCGCCCGACAGCCAGCCCCGGTCTGCGATGGCCCGGTGCAGGGCTCCGGAGTGAATGGTGCCGTCCCGGGTGGCCGCGATCATCTCACCGGTGAGGTGTTCGGAAAGGAACTGCCGGACCTCCGCCCGGAACGCCTCGGCTCGCGCCGGCATCGCGAAGTCCATCAGGCAGCCCTGTGCTTGGGGCCTAGGTCGGCGTCGGCGAGCTTGGCGATCTCGGCCGAGGGCTCACCGAACTGCAGCAGCCAGCCTGCGGCCCGCCGGTAGTAGAGCTGCACGTCATACTCGGCGCTGTAGCCGTAGCCGCCGTGGTACTGGAGCGCCCGGTCGGCCGCGAACCGGGCTGCCTCCGCGCTGAACAGCAGCGCCATCGCAGCGAGCCGGGGTCCGTCGGCCCGGCCGGCGTCGACGGCACAAACGGCACGGAACGCGAGCAGTCGGGCTCCCTCGCTTCGGGTGGCGGCGTCGGCCAATCCGTGCTGCACGGCTTGGAAGGATCCCACCGGCACCCCGAACTGGTGGCGCTGCTTCGTGTAGGCCACCCCCATGGCCAGCACCTCGGAGGCCAGACCCGCATAGGCCACCGCCATGAGCGCCTTCCACTCGGACAGGGCGCGGTCCCACGCACTCGCGGCCGCCGCCCCGGACGCCACCGTCTCGGCGCCGGAGAGATCCCGGTCGGCGAGGGGCAGGTCCGCGGTGTTGGGCCGGGCCGCGCCCGGGGGCCGGCTGCGGGTGACCACGACGTCGTCGGCCTGCCGGGCGGCCACGATGTCGGCCACCGCGCCGGCGGGGACGAGCCGGGCCGTGCCGTCGTCGTCGACCGGCCCGGGAGCAATCGTGGCGATCAGTTCGCCTGAGACCAGCGAGGCGACCAGATCCCGCTGAGCGCCCCTACCGGCTGCCGCGAGCAGCCGGGCGCACACGGCGTGTTCCACGAGCGGGACCGGAGCGATCCGCCGCCCCCATTCATGCACCACCACGGCCAGATCGACGAGCGAGGCGCCCCCGCCCCCATCGGCGATGGGCACTGCCATCTGTGGCGCGCCCGCGGCCACGAGCTTGCGCCATAGGCCCGGATCGAAGCCGCAGCCCGCCTCGGCGGCCCGTACGGCCTCGGAGGTCGACTCGCGGGCGAACAGTTCGCCGAAGGCCTCAGCGACGGCCTGCTGATCCTCGGAATATCGGGTCCGCACGATCTGTCTGACTCCGATCGTCGAATTCACGTACTGAGCTACAGGGGGCTTGTAGGTTCTATCCGATGCCAGGGCAACCCACGACCTTCAACCTCGACGGCAGCCCCTACACGATCGAAGCCACCGGCCAGCACGTGTTCGATACGGCTGCGGAGCTTCAAGAACGAGCCGGCCTGTTGAGGGAGCAGGGTCGGCTGACGAGAGCGACGCTGGATGACTACTTCGGCGACAAGCGCTACGAGCAAATCGCGGAATCGAACGCCATCGAGGGAAGCACACTGAGCATCGGTGAGACCGAACTGGCAGTAGCAAAGGGCATCACCATCACGGGGCACGATCCCGCATACACCGCCGACGCAGTCAATCTGTCGAATGCTCTAGAGCGCATGGTTGAGTTGGCGCGCGACCCGACGCCGACTGATTGCTCTCAGGTGAAAGAACTTCACAGCCTCATTCTCGGCGGCGGGCCGACCGCAGGCCTCTTGCGCTCGAACCCGGTTCGGATCTCAGGATCACCGCACACCCCACCCGCTACCTGGCACGAAGTCATGTGGAATATGGAGGCGTGGGAGCACTGGTCCGCTGGCCAGGCGGCGGCCCCGCCGCTCGTGCGCGCTGTTGTCCTGCACGCGTGGCTGACACACATCCACCCCTTCGCCGACGGCAACGGTCGCACCGCTCGGGCCGTCATGAACTTGGAGCTGATCAGGGCCGGCCTCCCCAGCGTCATCATCCGCCGGAAGGACCGATTGCGGTATTACGAAGCGCTCGCTGAGTCGGACATGGGCGGCGACTTGGAGCCGATATCGGAATTGATCCTGGCCAGGGCAAAGGACGCTCTACGCGATCTGGAGCGTGCGGCCAAGAGGCATGAGGGCTACGACTTGGCCCAGGCAAGGCTCCGAAAGGCGCAGGCCGGGCGGGTCGGCGTCTGGAACAAGGCGGCAAGTCTGCTCTTCGAGCTCGTGCCAGGCGCCATCGAGTCCGCCGTCGGCGATACGGGCCACGTGTCAACGCGGTGGTACGACGCAGAGATATCGGTCAGCGACTACGCGGCGCTATGTGAGGGCGACTCGGCGGGAAACGCATGGCTGTTCCGCATCGACGTGGACGTACCGGGGTTGGATCATGATCGCTACTTGGCGTGGACCGGCTATCGCAGTCCTGAGATGAAGGACTGGCTTGCAGCGGGTGACGGACCTGCCATCTTCTGGTCAATGCCGGATCCCGCGGGCATTCGCAAGTGGCGGCGTGACGACTTCCATTCTCCAGGGGTAGCCGAGCTGACGCTGGAACTTCCCAATGTGGACAGGTGGATAGCCCGCCTACCCGCCGGCGGATTTGCGAGGCTAGCGCCGAGCGAGGTCGCGCGGAGAGTGGCCGAAGCGGCAGTAGAAGCGCTAGTCGCGGACTGAGGCCCGGCAGTCCAGCGCGTTGGTGCCGGGTTAGCAGCATGGTTGAGCCGAGGACGGGATCCGGCTTCCGGTCCTGCGGGAATACCGTGGATCAAGTCCAGGTTTGAGGTACGCGTTGGCCAACGACTGAGACTTGGACCGACAGACAACTGCGACACCGATTGAGACGAAGGAGAGACAGTGAGACTGCAACTTGCCCTGAACGTGACCGACATGGACGCAGCGGTGGACTTCTACACCCGGATGTTTGGAACAGAGCCGGCCCGCCGCCGGCCGGGCTACGCCAACTTCGCCATTGACGTGCCGCCCCTGAAGCTGGTGCTCTTCGAGGCTGCCGAAGACGCCTCGGACCCCGCCGGATGCTGCGGGACGGGCGGCACCATCAACCATCTCGGCGTGGAGACCGAGACCGCTGACCAGGTGATCGAAGCCGAGCAGCGCCTCACCGGGGCAGGGCTCGAGACCCACGGGGTGGATGACACTTTGTGCTGCTACGCCACCAAGACCGAGACCTGGCTCACCGATCCCGACGGATCCCGCTGGGAGTGGTACGTCCGCACCGGTGACAGCGAGGTTCTCGACAACGTGGTGGTCGCTTCCCACTGAGCGCCGGTCGCGGCTCGCCCCTGATTGGGGCTTGGCCGGGCGGGGCGTAGCAAACTGAGCGCGTCGGCACCATCTACGGAAGGCGGCAAAACAGTGGGCGGAACCGCGAACGGCACCACATTCCTGATCCGGGACGGCACCGTCTTGCCACTGGAGGGCCGCCGGGTTAGCCACGACCCGGGCTCGGTGCTCGTGGTGGACGGCACGATCACGGCGGTCGGCACACCCGAGGAGGTCGCCGCCCATCCGGCCGCTGCGGGCGCGCCGGTGGTCGACGCGTCCAACCATGTGGTGATCCCCGGCATGCACAACGCCCACCTGCACTCGGGGCTGCTGCGAGGCACGGCCGAGGGGCTAGCCCTCTTCGACTGGCTGGAGAACTACGTCGACCCCGCCCACCGGGCCCTGACCCCCGAGATTGCCAAGGCGGCCTCCTACATGGCCTACACCGAGTGCCTGAGGGGCGGCACCACCTCGGTACTCGACATGTGGCGGTTCATGGAAGGGTCGGCCGAAGCTGCGGAGGAGATCGGCATCCGGGCCACGCTGGCCCCCTACACCGCCGACCGCTTCGACTACTTCGAGACCCTCGAGTCCAACCGGCGCCTGCTGGAGACCCACCGCACCGCCGCCGATGGCCGGGTGCGCTCCTGGGTGGGGTTGGAGCACATCTTCTACTGCTCGGCTGAGATGTTCAGGGACGCCGCCGCCCTCGCCGAGGAGTTCGACACCGGCATCCACACCCACTCCTCCGAGACCGTGTGGGAGGTGCAGGAGAGCCTGCACCAGTTCGGGCGGCGCCCCATCGAGGAGTTCTACAACCGGGGCATCCTCGGCGAACGCACCGTCGTGGCCCATTGCGTGTGGCTCGACGACCGCGAAGTGGAGTTGATGGCCCGCACCGGCACCGCCGCGACCCACTGTCCCTGCTCCAACATGAAGATCGCCTCCGGACCGGCCCGCATCGACCACTACCGGGCCTCGGGGATGACCGTCGGGCTCGGAACCGACGGCGAGAAGGAGAACAACAACCTCGACATGCTCGGCGAGATGAAGTTCGCCTCGCTGCTGGCAAAGGTCAGCACCCTCGATCCGCTCGCGGCCGATCCCTGGGACGTGCTTGACATGGCCACCCGCTCGGGTGCGGCCGCCCTCGGCCTCGACGACGTGACCGGCACGCTGGAAGTCGGCAAGGACGCCGACATCACCATGGTTGACATCGGCGGCCTGCACTTCGTGCCGGTGATGCACGGACAGCACTTCAACGCTCCGGCTCATCTGGTTTTCACCGCCCACGCCCACGACGTGAGCGACGTGTGGGTACAGGGGCGCCGCCTGGTGCAGGACGGCGAGGTGGTTTCCGTCGATGTGAGCGGGGTGGCAACTGAGGCCCAGGCCGCGGCCGAGGAGCTGTTCGAGCGGCGTGAGGCCCTCAAGGGCAACCCCGCCACGCCGCTGTGGTGAACGACTAGCCGCCCACAGCCGCGTCGAGCCACTCGCCGGCGATGCGTCGGTGGCGGATCAGCATCTCGTCGACTCCGGCTGCGGTCAACTGGCCGTCGGTGACCAGCGACTGGCCGGCCACGACCGTGTGACGGGCTGCTACCGGCCCGCAGCGCAGCAGGGCCTCGACCGGATCCGACAGCGCCCCGGCGAACGAGACGCCCTCGAGAGGCCAGACCACCAGGTCGCCGGCCCGCCCCGGCTCCAGCGCGCCGATGTCATCTCGGCCCAGGCAGGCCGCCCCGCCGAGAGTGGCCATCTCCAGCGCCTGTCGTGCGTCCATGGCCTGCGGGCCGCCTCGCAACCGGGCCAGCAGCAGGGCACCCCGGGTCTCCAGCCACAGCGATGCGCAGTCGGTGGAGGCCGAGCCGTCGCAACCGATGCCCACCGGTACGCCCGCGTCGAGCATCTCGCGAATCGGGGCCACCCCCAATCCGATCAGCTGGCTGCAACTCGGGCAGTGGGACACTCCGGTGCCCCAACGGGCCAGTCGGTCGATCTCAGCCGCGTTCGGGACTACGCAATGGGCGACCCACGAACGATCCGATCCCCAGCCGACGCTCTCGAGGAAGTCGACCGGGCGACAACCGTGGGTGGCCTCGCAGAGGGCGCTGTCGTCGGCGTTCTCGGCCAGGTGGGTGTGCAGCCGCACGTCGAGGCGCTCGGCCAGTTCCGCGGTGCGAGCCATCAGATCGGGCGTAACCGAGAAATGCGAGCACGGCGCCAGGGCGATGCGCACCATGGCACCCGGGCCGGGATCGTGGTGGAGACCCACCAGCCGCTCGCAGTCGGCCAGGATCTCGTCATCGTCCTGCACCACAGAGTCGGGAGGCAGGCCGCCGTCCTTCTCCGACAGGCTCATGGACCCCCGCGTGGGGTGGAACCGGAACCCGAGCTCGCGAGCGGCCTCGATCTCGGCAGAGATCAGGTCACCTCCGCCCCGGGGATGCAGGTACAGATGGTCGGTGCTGGTGGTGCATCCGCCCAGGGCCAACTCTGCCAGGCCGATCCAGGCCGACACGTAGGCGGCCTCGCTGTCGAGGAGGCTCCACACCGGGTACAGAGTGCGCAGCCAGTGGAACAGGTCCCCAGCCAGAGCGGGGGCGAAGGCTCTGGTCAGATTCTGGAAGATGTGATGGTGGGTGTTGACCAGCCCGGGCGTCACCAGACAGCCGGCGGCGTCGATGGTGCGCGAAGCCGCCGGCTCACTCCCGGGCTCGCCCACGCCGGTTACGAACCCGCCGGAAACGGCCACCCAGCCGCCGCGAATCTCGCGTCGCTCCGCGTCCATGGTCACCACCAAGTCGGCTCCCCGGACACAGAGATCCGCGCTCTCGCCAGGATTGGCTAGGGAAGTCTTGACGGGTGGTAGTGTCCCCGGATCGGAGCCGGCTATGGAGCCAGACAAGGGGGTTGAGGCGTTCATGGACATGGAATCCTTCCTCAAGGCGATACCGAAGGTGAGCCTTCACCTACACCTCATGGGGTCGGTTCAGGCCCGCACCGCGGTGGAGTTGTGCAACCAGCACAACGTTCCCCTGCCGGACTACGAGGAGCCGGAGGATCTCTACGACTACCCCGACATCTACAAGTTCCTCCACATGTACGACAACACCGCGCTGGGGGTGATCGACAGGGAGGACTTCGAGCGCATCTGCTACGAGACCCTCACCGAGGCGGCCGACCACAACGTGCGCTACCGGGAGATGTTCTTCAACCCCACCACCCACATGGCCGCCGGAGTCGACTACGAGACCTGCGTGGACGGCCTGATCGACGGCATCAACGCGGCCCGTACCGACCACGGGATCGAGTGCCGCCTCATCGCGGCCGCCAACCGTATGGAGTCGCCGGAACTGGCGGTGGAGATGGTGGAGACGCTCATCGACCATCCCCGCTCCGAGGTCATCGGCATTGGAATGGACTACGCCGAGGCCGAATACCCGCCAGAGCGGTTCTGGAAGGCCTACCGGATGGCCGACCGGGCCGGGCTGCACCTCACCGCCCACCAGTCCGAGGACGCCCCGCCCCGCAACATCGAGACCTGCCTCGACCTGCTCGGCTGCGAGCGGGTCGACCACGGCTACCACGTGGTGGAGAGCGAGGCCATCATGCGCCGCTGCCGTGACGAGGGCGTGGTGTTCACCTGCACGCCGGTGTCTACGGCCTGGGTGTACTTCAACGACGACTTCGACAACCATCCCATCGGCCAGATGCGTGAGTTCGGCATCAAGATCAGCCTGGACTGCGACGACCCGCCCATGTTCAAGACCGATCCCACCAAGGACTACATAATGGCCCATAATCACATGGGCTTCGAGGTCGAGGACTTCCGCCAGTGCATGCTCAACGGCATCGACGGGTCCTGGCTCGGCGAACCCGAAAAGCGCACGATGCGCCGCCAGTGGGCCACCGAGTTCGACGAGCTGGTCGCCCAGCTCGACTAAGTCCCCTATACAGACTAAGTCCCCTATACAACTGAGAGAAACTCAAGAGAGAAAGGCACCTTAGATGAACAAGAAGAACCGTCGTGGACTGATCCTTCCGCCAAGCGCCACGGTCTCGCGGCGAGATGCGCTCAAGATGGGCGCCGCCGGGATCGGCGGCTTGGCCGTGGGCGGGACGCTGCTCGCCGCCTGCGGTGATGATGAAGCGGCCGCACCCGCTACCACCACCGCGGCACCGACCACCACCGCGGCTCCGACCACGACCGCGGCACCTGCGGGCAAGGACAGCATCAAGGCCGCGTGGGTCTACATCGGCCCGCCCGACGACAACGGCTGGACCCAGGAGCACGACCGGGGCCGCCTAGCCGTGGAAGCCGCCCTCGGCGACAGGGTGCAGACCGAATTCGTGCCCAACATCGGCTTCGACGCGGGCACCACCCAGGTCTTCCAGCAGCTCGTGGACGACGGCAACGACATCATCTTCGCCAACACCGAGTACGCAGGACTGCTCACCGAGGTGAGCGACGCCAACCCCGACACCAAGTTCTGCGAGATCAACGGCCACTACTACAGCGACAACCTGTTCCCGTTCTACCTGGCCCATGAGAGCACCGCCTACAAACTGGGCGTGGCCGCGGGACACCTGGCCGAGAACGGGCGGATCGGCTACATCGGGGCGTTCCCGACGGCAACCACCTACAACGACGTGAACGGGATGCTGCTGGGCGCCCGCAGCGTCAACCCCGACGCGGTGGTGGAGACCGTGCTGGTCAGCACCTTCTTCGATCCCCAGAAGGCGGCGCCGGCGGCCCACGCGCTGCTGGACAACGGCGTCGGGTTCCTGTTCGGCGTGATGGACGAGCCGACGTTCCTGCAGATCGCCGAGGAGGCCGGAGTGTGGACGGGCTACTGGAACCTCGACTTCCGCAGTGCGGCGCCGACCAAGTACGTGTCGCACTACGACCTCTCGGAGTTCGGCCCCTTCTACACCGAGCAGTGCCAGCGGGTGCTCGACGGCACCTGGACCTCCCAGAGCGAGGTGCGGCTGCTCGACACTCCGCTGGGCGAATTGGGGGACAACGTTCCTCAAGGCGCGCGCGACGCGGTGGCCGACGTGACCGCGAAGCTCGACAGCGGCGCGCTCAAGGTCTATGAGGGGCCGCTGGTCGACAACACCGGCGAGGAGCGGCTCGCTGCGGGCGCGTCCCTCGACTCGCTGGGCGCCTACGAGATCGACTGGGCTGTCGAGGGCGTCTCCGGCGTCTGAGCCTGATCCCTGCAACGGCCCTGGACTGAGTTGACCGGCGAGGAGGCGCGGCCCGGCGAGGAGGCGCGGCCCGCCGTAGAGGCGCGCAGCATCTGCAAGGCCTTCGGCGGCGTAGCGGCTCTCGACGCGGTCGACTTCGAGGTGCGGTGGTCGGAGGTCCACGCTCTGGTGGGCGAGAACGGCGCGGGCAAGACCACCCTGTGCAACATCCTGGCCGGCATCTACCGCGCCGATTCGGGCCATGTGACCGTCGCCGGGGTCGAGCGCGACTTCCGCAGTCCCGCTCACGCCATCGAGGCCGGCATCGGCATGGTCCACCAGCACTTCCGGCTGGTGGACCCGATGACCGTGGCCGACAACATCCACCTGGGCTGGCCGGACACGCCCGCGGTCATCAGCCAGCGCGTCCTGACAGAGCGCACCGAGCAGTTGATGGACGAGATGGGCCTGCACGTCGACCCCACCGCCAAGATCTGGCAGCTCTCGGTGGGGGAGCAGCAGCGCGTTGAGATCCTGCGGGTGCTGGCCCGCGGCGCCAGGGTGCTGATCCTCGACGAGCCCACAGCGGTGCTCACCGCCACGGAGGCCGACGATCTCTTCGAGGTGATCCGGGACTTGGCCTCAAACGGCCTCAGCGTGATCTTCATCACCCACAAGCTGCGGGAGGTGCTGCAGGTCTCGGACCGCCTGACCGTGTTGCGCCACGGGATCAGGGAGACCACGCGTCCCACGGAAGGTGCCACCGCCAGCGAGATTGCCCGACTCATGACCGGCGAGGAGCGCATCCTCAACGTCGAGCACCGGGCCGCCGGCGGCGAGCCCACCCTTGAGCTCAGGGCAGTGTCGGCGCGCAACGACCGAGGGATCACGGCCCTCCACGATGTGGACCTGACCGTGCAGGCCGGGGAGATCCTCGGTGTGGCGGGCGTGTCGGGCAATGGCCAGACCGAGCTGGCAGAGGTCGTTTGCTCGCTGCGCGAGCTGGATTCCGGCTCGGTCACGCTGGACGGTGCCGACACCGCTTCCATGTCGGTGCGCGCCGTCACCGACATGGGTGTGGGCCACATACCGGAGGACCGCATCGGGATGGGCATGGTCCTCTCCGCGCCGGTGAAGGACAACGCGGTGCTGCACAATTACTGGACCGACGAGTTCTCCCAGGGCTTGAGCCTCAAGCGCCAGGACGTGATCGACTTTGCCAAGCGGTTGGTCGAGTTGGCCCGGGTCCAGACCCGTTCGGTGTTCGCCACCGCCGGACAGCTCTCCGGCGGCAACCAGCAGCGACTGGTGGCCCGGCGCGAGGCCCTCGCGGCAGACCGGCTACTGGTGGCGGCCCATCCCACCAGGGGTCTCGACGTCAATGCGGCCCAGGAGGTGCGAGAGACCATCCTCGACAAGCGCGACAGCGGTTGCGCGGTGCTGTTCATCTCCGACGACCTCGACGAGGTGCTGTTGATGAGCGACCGCATAGCCGTCATGTACGAGGGCCGGGTGATGGGCGTGTTCGATGCGGCCGATGCCGACCGGGAGCACATCGGGTTGCTGATGGGTGGCCATTCCGCCGCCGAAGTGGTGCGATGAGACTGGGACTGCAATGGGTCGAGTGCCGGGCCGCATGGCTGCGGAGCGAGGCTGGATGAACCCTCTGGGCTCGATTGCGAGTGGCGTACTCGCGGCGACGCCGTGGCGGCTCGAGCGGCGCCTGGAGGTGGATGCCCGCCGGGCCGCGACCTGGCGCATCGGCGGAGCGGTCGCGGCGATGGTGCTGTCCGGGCTGCTGCTCCTGATCACTGGTCGAAACGCCTTCTGGCTGTCCTGGCAGGCCCTGGACGCCATCTTCGGCGGCCAGCGCGGCATTGAGGGCGTCGCCCTGAGGGCCATCCCCATCCTTATGACTGCGCTGGGGGTGGCCTTGTCGTTGCGGATGAAGGTCTGGAACATCGGCTCTGACGGCCAGTTCCTGATGGGCGCCTTCGCGGCGGTCGGGGTCGGCATCCACCTGGAAGGGCCCGGCTGGCTGGTGCTGATCGTGATGGCGGCCGCGGCGACGCTGGCCGGTGCGGCCTGGATCCTGGTTCCCGCGCTGGCGCGCGCCTACTGGGACGTCAACGAGATCATCACCACACTCCTGTTGAACTTCGTGGCCTTGCAGTTGGTGACCTGGTCGGCGCTGGGGTTCTGGCGGGACAAGGAGGCCGCGGTCATCCAGTCCACCCGAAAGGTGCCCGTGACCCTGGCCGGACTCCCCGGAGCGGAGTCGGTGACCATCGCTCTGCTCGTGCCGCTGGTGATCGCCGTGGTGCTGTGGTGGGTGTTCCGCTCCACGACCATCGGCTATGAGATCGACACCATCGGCGGCAACCCGCGGGCCGCCGGCTTCGCCGGCATCGCCGTGCGCCGGCGCATCCTCGTGGTGATGCTCGTCACCGGAGCCATCGCCGGCCTCGGCGGGATGCTCCAACTCAGCGCTCCCGGCGCGCAGGCGCTCGGCCCCGGGTTCTCGGCCCAGTTCGGGCTCTCCGGCTTCATCGTGGCTGCGCTAGCCGGCGCCTCGTTCGCGGGCGTGATAGGCGGCGGAGCGTTCATCGCGTCGATGTTCTACGCCGGGTTGGTGCTGCAGACCAAGGGCTTGTCGGTCTACATCATCTTCGCCATCTACGGCGTCATCCTCACCGGCATCGCCCTGGGCGAGATCGCGACCCGCTACCGAATGGTGCGCCGCGACGCTGCCGACGAGCCCGATTCGTCCGCCGCTGATCCGGCCGTTGCCACCGAGGGGGCAGCGACATGATCCTGGCCATCGTCGAGAACGCCTTCCTGAGCCTGATCGGCTCGGCCATCCCGGCCAGCGCGGTGGTGATGCTGGCCGCCACCGGGGCCATGCTCGGCGAACGGGTCGGGGTGCTCAACCTGGGCCAGGAGGGGCTGATCGGCATCGGCGCGGTGTACTCGGTGATCGCGGTGCTTTCGTGGGGAGTGGAGAGCCCCTGGCTGGCCATGCTCATCGGCATGATCGCAGCCGCGGTGGCCGGTCTGGTCTTCGCGGTCTGCGTCGTCGCTTTCCGGGCCAGCCAGGTGCTGGTCGGGCTGGCGCTGGCCCTCGGAGGCATAGGGCTGTCGAACCAGTTGGGCACGAACCGCAACGGCACCCCCATCCAGACATTGTTCCGCGAGGTCAACCCAGGTGGCGTGCTCGACGACAACGACTTGGTGTCGGCGTTCCTCTTCCATGACCCCGTGGTCTATCTCGCCTACATCGGGCTGCCGGTAGTGCTCTATTTCGTGCTGTTCCGCACCCGCCACGGCATGAACATGAAGGCCGTGGGCGAGAATCCGGCTGCGGCCGACGCGGTGGGCGTGAGCGTGACCGGTTGGCGGATCTTCTACTCGGCGCTGGGCGCCGCGCTGACAGGGGCCGGCGGTGCCTACATGGTGCTGTCGTTCACGCCGACCTGGTCACCCGACATTGCTCGGGGCCGGGGCTGGGTCGCGCTGGCGGTGGTCATCTTCGCGGGCTGGCGCCCGGGCTGGGCCGTGGCCGGAGCCTTGCTGTACGGATCGATGATCTCGCTCGACACCACCGCCCAGGCCCGGGGCTGGGGCCTGCCCTTCCTGGGGGCCAGCGACCTCAGCTTCTTCCTGTCGATGCTGCCCTACGTGGTGACCCTGGTGGCCATCCTCATTCCGGCGGGGGCGGTGAAGCTTGGTAGACGGGTGAGATCCACCGCCGCGCCGGCCGCGCTGGCCATCCCGTACTCGCGCGAGGAGCGCTGAGCGCGGCCGCGCCCGCCAACCGGGGTGCACCGTTGACCGAGACCGACCGAATCCGTGACGAGTGGTTCCCGGTAGCCCGAACCATCGACGTCGGGGCGGGTACCTGGTTACCGTTCGAGTTGCTCGACGAGCGGTGGGTGCTGGCTCGTGACAACTCCGGGCGAGTCGAGGTCTTCGTGGACACCTGCCCCCACCGGGGCGCTCAGATCACCCTGGGCGACTTCGACGGCGAGCGGCTGCGATGCGGCTATCACGGCTGGCAATTCGACATCGACGGCCGCTGCGTGCATCAGCCCGCACATCCCAGCCGGCGCCCTCCGGCAGGTGTGCGGTTGAAGCGGGCATCGGTGCGGGCCGGATACGGATTCTGGTGGATCTGCACCGGCAACCGGCCCCGGGACCTGCCGCTCGCCCCGGATCATGGCGCCCATCCGGACCGGACCGTGTGGCTCGACCCGGTGACCGTGGAATCGTCGGGCCCGCGCATCATCGAAAACTTCCTGGATCTGGCCCACTTCCCGTTCGTGCACCAGGGGTTCCTCGGCCAGGAGCCCTACACAGAAGTGGCCCGCTACGGGGTGGAGACCAGTGACGGCGAGCTTCGGCTGACCGACTGCGTGTTCTGGCAGCCCAATCCGGGACCGGCCGCGGCCGGCGGGGGACCGGTCCGCTACCGGTACTCGGTGTCGCACCCGTACGCGGCCACGCTGACCAAGGCGCCGTCAACAGACGAGGGCGATCTGGCTGGGGGTTTCACCATCCTCATCGTGGCCAGCCCAGTCACCGAGACCAAGTGTGTGGTGTGGCGCTCCACCGTGGTCAACGACACCCGCGCCGACCTCGATGCCCAGCGAGCCTTCAACGACCTGATCTTCTCCCAGGACATCGACGTCGTCGAGTCGCAGCGACCTCGCCGCCTGCCGGTGGACCCCAGGATGGAATCGCATCAGCCCGCCGACGCGGGCAGTCTCGCCTACCGCAAATGGCTGGGCGCGCGGGGGATCCGGTATGGCACCACCTCAACTGAGCGGGAAATGCGAGGATCATGACCGTAGAAGCGGATCTGGCGGGCTTCGTGCGGGGCCTGCCCAAGGCCGAACTGCACCTGCACATAGAGGGGACTCTGGAGCCGGAGATGCTCTTCGAGCTGGCCGGGCGCAACGGGGTGGAGCTGCCCTTCGAGGACGAGGCCGCGGTCCGGGCCGCCTACTCGTTCACCGATCTCCAGTCGTTCCTGGACATCTACTACCAGGGGGCGGCCGTGCTGCGGACCGAGCAGGACTTCTACGACCTGATGGCCGCCTACCTGCGCAGAGCCCATGCCGACAGGGTGCGACGGGCGGAGATGTTCTTCGATCCCCAGACCCACACCGAGCGCGGCGTGGGATTCGAGGTGTTCATGGAGGGCTTCACCTCGGCGATGACCGACGCCGAGGCATCTTCGGGCATCTCCTCCGCGCTCATCATGTGCTTCCTGCGCCACCTTCCCGGCGAAGCCGCCTGCGAGACGTTCCGGGAGGCTGAGGGCTGGCTCGACGGCATCATCGGCGTGGGGCTCGACAGCTCCGAGGTCGACCACCCACCCGAGGACTTTGCCGAGGCCTACACCATGGCCCGGGCCGCCGGTCTGCGGCCGGTGGCCCACGCCGGTGAGGAGGGTCCCCCTGCGTACATTGCCGGAGCCCTCGATGCTCTCGGCGCGGAACGGATCGACCACGGGGTGCGCTGCGAGGAGGATCCCGATCTGGTAGCCCGGCTGGTGGCCGCTCAGACACCGCTGACGGTGTGCCCGCTGTCGAACCTGGCGCTGTGCGTGGTCGACGATCTCGCGGACCACAACCTCAGGCGCCTGCTGGACGCCGGGCTCAAGGTCACCATCAACTCCGACGATCCCGCCTACTTCGGCGGCTACGTGGCCGACAACTACGTGGCCGTGGCGACAGCGCTGGGTCTCTCGCGCGCCGAACTGGCCCGCTGCGCCCGCAACAGCCTGGAGGCCTGCTTCGCGCCCGAGGCCCAGAGGCAGGCCTGGGCGTCCGAACTGGACGCCTACCTCAGCTCCGCCTGATGACCATGGCCGGATCGGGGCGCGAGCCGATTTTCGCCTACTGTGGCGATCGCAAGCGCGAGCGGAGGCGATCATGACGATCGCACAGACCAGCACCCACCGCTGTACCGACCCGGTCATCCGGAACCAGTGGCATGCGGTGGCCGACCTCGACGAGATCCGCCGCGGCCCGCTGGACACCCTTCTGCTGGGCGAGCCGCTGTCCTGCTGGATCGACGACGACGGCACGGTTCGGGCCGAGACCCGGTCCGGCACCAAGCTCGAGGTCCGCACCCACTACGGGTTCCTGTGGACCACGCTGGGTGAGCCCGACGGCGACGTCTTTGGTGTTCCAGAGACCTATGAGGACGACCGGCGAACCCTCAACGCCGTGACTGTCGGGATCGCGGTCTCCGCCCCTCGAGCCGTGGAGAACTTCTTGGACATGGCCCACTTCCCCTACGTGCACGCGGGGATGCTCGGCGAGGAGCCCCACACGGAGGTGGCCGAGTACCACGTGGAGGAGCGGGACGGGGAGCTCTGGGCCTTCGACTGCGCCTTCTACCAGCCGCGCGCCGCGGCGGCCTCCTCGCAGGCGGTCCTGGCCGAGTACGTCTACCGGGTGCCCCATCCCTACGCCGCCATGCTCTACAAGTCGTCACCGGCCGACGCGGAGCGACTGGACGCCATCGGCATCTTCATCCACCCCCTCACAGACACCCGGATCCGGGCCCATCTCTTCCTCAGCGTGCTCGACGATGTGAGCACCGATCAGGAGATCCGCTGGTTCCAGCAGAACATAATCGGCCAGGACAAGCCCATCCTCGAGAACCAGTGCCCCAAGCTGCTGCCGCTGGATCCCCGGGCCGAGACCCCGATCCGGGCCGACCGATCAGCCATCGCCTACCGGCGGTGGCTCAGCCGCCTCGGGGTGACCTACGGCGTGATCCCCGCCGGGAACCCTGTTTGAACCGGGCACCAACTGCGGGCTGAGACCTGATTGAGCCGGCCGGGAGCCGCGGTTGGCTCGCCGGTCACCTCGGGATGTCCCGCCAGGGGACGTCCCGGTCGACGCGGGGCTCCCGGGGCAGGTCCAGGGCCCGCTCAGCCACGTTGTTGCGCATGACCTCGTTGGTGCCTCCCCCGATCGACACCGAGTACCGACCCATCAGCTCATGGCGGGCCCATACCGCCGGCTCGCCGGTGTCCGCCACCACGGCAAGGCCGCCGAGCGCCGAGGCCAAATCGCCGCTGCGGCGTTTCGACTCCGCGGCGAACAGCTTCATCAGGCCGGGATCGATTGTCGGCGTCTCGCCCCGGCGCACGGCGTTCTGGATGGTCTCGCCCATCCAGCGCTGCATCTGCTCCCGGGCCCAGAGGTCGGCCAGACGCTGACGGACCAGCGGATCGTCGAGACGACCGTGGCGGCGGGCCAACTCCGACAGCGGAGACATCACGCTGGTGCCCTTGCGGTCTCCGATGAAGGCCGACTCGTTGAGCAGGACGGTCCGTGCCGGTCCCCAGCCGCCGTCGATCTCACCCACGACGTTGGCCACCGGCACGCGCGCCTCGTCGAAGAACACCTCGTTGAAGTGGGCTGAGCCATTCATCTGAACCAGGGGGCGGGTCTCGATCCCCGGCGAGCCCATCTCCACGAGCAGGAACGTGATGCCCCGGTGCTTGGGTGCGTCGGGGTCGGTCCGCACCAGCAGGAACCCCCAGTCGCAGAACTGGGCCTGAGAGTTCCACACCTTCTGGCCGTTCACCACGAACTCATCGCCGTCGCGCTCGGCCCGCATGGCCAGTCCGGCCAGATCGCTCCCCGCGCCCGGTTCGCTGAACAGCTGGCAGAAGGCCAGCTCCCCCGACAGCAGGCCGGGCACGACACGGCGCTTCTGCTCCTCGGTGCCGTGGCGCAGCAGCGTGGGTCCCAGCATGGCGATGGTTGCGCCGATGAAGCCGGGCCACTCCTCGTAGCCTGCGGCCACCTCGGAGAAGATGCGCGCCTGCCAGGGCTCGCCCCCGCCGCCGCCGTAGGCGCGGGGCCACGTGAGTCCGGCCCAGCCGTGCTCGAACAGGGTGCGCTGCCAGGCCCTCCCATTCTCGAAAGACTCCTCGGCCCGGGCCTCGTCGACATAGAGCGGGACCCTCCACAAGTCGTCGTCGGACCGGGGAGTGGCGTGGCGGTCGTGCCAGGCCCGCACCCCGGCCCTGAACTCGGCCTGCTCCGCAGTGTCGTCAGAGCCGCCGGAGTCTTGATCGGAGCGGTATCGGACCACGGGCTCCCTCGTTCACACTCGGTTAGTTACCCTCTGCACCTGTGGCGGAGGTGCACAGCGAACGCTACGGCGTGAGTGACGACGAGGCTGACATCGAGCGTGTCCGGCTGGCGATGCTGTCCGAGGCCGACGGCTCGGCCATGATGGCCCAGGTGCGCGAGCCGGGTTTCGCCATGCTGAGCCCCACGTCCATCGCCACTGTCGGCCGCAAGCCCGAGAACCGCTGAGCGGTAGCTGAGGGGTAGGCGCGTGAAGTTCGCCATGTTCTACGAGATTCCCGTGGCCCGGCCGTGGTCGCGCCACAGCGAACTGCAGGCCTACCAGGAGGTTGTGGAGCAGGTCCGCCTGGGCGACAGGGTCGGGTTCCACTCGGTGTGGACAGTGGAGCACCACTTCCTCGAGGAGTTCTCCCACTGCTCGAATCCCGAAGTGCTCTACGGCCACCTGGCTGCGGTCACCGAGAACCTGCGGCTCGGCTACGGCGTGCGCCTCATGCCCAAGCCCTACAACCACCCGGTGCGCACCGCCGAGTCGGTGGCTGTGCTCGACCTGCTCTCCAATGGCCGGGTGGAGCTGGGCACGGGCCGCTCGGCGACCAGGGCCGAGCTGGAGGGCTTCGGGATCCACCCGAGCGAGACCCGGGCTATGTGGCGTGAGGCCCTAGAGATGACCGTCGCGGCGATGACCACCGACGAGGTGGAATGGGACGGCCACTACTGGCAGATGCCGCGTCGCCGGGTGCTGCCCAAGCCGTTGCAGTCGCCGCACCCTCCGCTGTGGGCTGCCACCAGCTCCGACGGCGGGCACCGCATGATCGGTGAGGCGGGCTTGGGGCTGCTGTCGTTCTCGGTGGGCACGCCCCCGGAGGAACTCGCCCGGCGCATCAACATCTACCGCGAAGGCATCGGCGCCTGCACCGACCCGATCGGGCGGTTCGTGAACGATCAGGCCGCCACGTTCACCATGGTCAATGTGGCACCCACTTCGGCTGAAGCGGTGGAGGTGGCCGCCGAGTCGTTCGAGTGGTATCCCCGCAAGGGAGCGCGGTTGATCGGGTCGGTGGCCCAGTGGCTGCGCGAGATGGAAGCCGAGCTGGGCACCTACGACTACCTCGGCAGGACCGCGGACCATGTTGAGGACGGCTCGATCGATCACCTCACCATGGACTACCTGCTGGAGACCAACGCCTGCGTGTGCGGCGATCCCGACCGGGCCGTCGAGATGTTCCGGGCATACCAGGCCACCGGCTGCGACATGGTGTTCTGCCTGTTCAATCCGTACAAGGTGCCCCACGACAAGGTCATGCAGACCATCGATCTGATCGGCACTCAGGTGATCCCGGAGTTCATGTGAGCCAGTTGTTGGGCATAATCGAAGCGAGATCAAACGCAAGGGGGAACCTGCGATGAGTGAGGCCTACATCATCGACGCGGTGCGCACGCCGACGGGCCGGCGCGGCGGCGGGCTCGCCGAAGTGCACCCCGCCGACCTCGGGGCGGCGGCCATCAAGGCGCTGCTGCGCCGCACCGGTGTCGACCCCATGGCCATCGAGGACGTGATCTTCGGCAACCTCGACAACGTCGGCCCCAACGCAGGGGACATCGCCCGCACCTGCTGGCTGGCCGCGGGCCTGCCCGAGGCTGTGCCCGGCGTCACCGTGGACCGCCAGTGCGGCTCGGGCCAGCAGGCGGTCAGCTTCGCGGCGATGGGCGTCATGGCCGGCGTGAACGACCTGGTCGTGGCGGGCGGCGTCCAGAACATGTCGATGGTGCCCATCGGCACGGCACTGGTGGCGGCCGAGCCCCTGGGCCACGCCGATCCGTTCACCGGTTCGCAGGGATGGGTACAGCGCTACGGCACCCAGGAGGTGTCGCAGTTCCGGGGCGCGGAGATGATCGCCGAGAAGTGGGACTTCAGCCGAGCCGACATGGAGGCCTACGCGCTGGAGAGCCACCGCAGAGCCATCCAGGCCATCGACGAGGGCCGCTTCACCGCCGAGATCGAACCGGTGGCCGGCGTGACCACCGACGAGGGTCCCCGGCGCGGCACTTCCTTGGAGAAGATGCAGTCGCTGCCGCCGTTGGCGGAAGGAGGGCGGCTCACCGCGGCGGTCTCCAGCCAGATCAGCGACGGGGCGGCGGCACTGCTGGTGGCCTCCGAGCGGGCCGTGGAGCGCCATGAGCTCACCCCGAAGGCGCGGATCCACCACATGTCGGCGCGGGGTGACGATCCGATCTACATGCTGACCGGCCCGATCCCGGCCACTGCCTACGCACTCGAGCGCACCGGCATGGCCATCGACGACTTCGACCTGTTCGAGTGCAACGAAGCGTTCGCGCCGGTTCCCATGGCCTGGATGCACGAGCACGGCATTCCCCATTCCAAGGTCAATGTCAACGGCGGAGCCATCGCGCTGGGCCATCCGCTGGGCTGCACCGGAGCCAAGCTGATGACCACCCTGCTGCACGAGTTGGAGCGCACCGGCGGGCGCTGGGGCCTTCAGACGATGTGCGAGGGCGGGGGTCAGGCCAACGTCACCATCATCGAGCGCCTGTGAATGACGTGGACCCTGCGGCGGGGGACCGCTCCGGGATGAGCGGTCTGGCGCAGGGCAAGGTGGTGCTGGTCACCGGCGCCGCGGGCGGCATCGGCCGAGCCGCGGCGCAGCAGTTCGGGGTGCAGGGCGCAGCGCACGTGGTGGTGGCCGACCTCGACGCCGAGGGTGCCCACGAGACGGCCGCCGCGATCAACTCGGCCGGACCGCAAGCCCTCGCCTCGGTCGTGGCAGTCGACGTAACCGATGAGGCCGCGGTGGCGGCGATGGTCGGCGGGATCGTCGCCGACCACGGACGCCTCGACATCGCCTTCAACAACGCGGGGATCTCCGACATGATGGCGGAGTTCCACAATCTCGACAAGGCCCGTTGGGACCGCATGGTCGCGGTCAACCTGACCAGCGTGTTCCTGTGCATGAAGCACGAGCTGCGCCATATGGCCGAACAGGGCGGCGGCGCCATCGTCAACACTTCGTCGGGTGCGGGCGTGGTGGCTGCTCCGGGCCAGCCCCACTACACCGCGGCCAAGCACGGCGTGGTCGGGCTGACCAAGGCGGCCGCGCAGGAGTACGCCCGCCGGGGGATCAGGGTCAACGCGGTGCTGCCCGGCTCGACCGACACTCCCATGATCCGGCGCTTCATCGGCGACAACGAAGAGATCGCCAAGATGATTGCGGCCACCAACATCGGTGGCCGGATGCTCACCCCCGACGAGGTGGCTGAGGTAGCTGTGTGGCTGGGCTCCGACGCGGCCAGCATGGTCAACGGGCAGTCGCTCATCGTCGACGGCGGGGGCCTGGTTCGCTGAACCCTCGTTGCCGGACGGCCCGCCGCTCGGCCGGAGTCAGGTCAGGGCAACATCGACGCGGCTCGACGCCTCGTCCTCGCTCACATTGAGCGCGAACGACAGCTCCGACACCAGCACGCTGCGAGCCGTGTTGTAGAGCGTCTTCTCGCCGGCAGACAGTCCCTTGGCCCGGTCGCGCAGGGCCAGGTTGCGCACCACCTCGGCCACCTGGTACACGTCGCCCGACTTGAGCTTCTCCTGGTGGTTCTTGTAGCGCCGCGACCAGTTGGCCGGCTCGCGCACGTCCCGGCGGGCCAGGACATCGAAGAGGTCGTCTACGTCCTCGGTGCTTATGGGCCAGCGCATACCGACGTCCTCGGCCCTGTCGGCGGGCACGGCCACGGTCATCTCGCCGTGGGTCATGCGCAGCACGAGGTAGTCCTGCTCCTCGCCGAATGCGGTTCGCTTCTCCAGTCTCACAATCTCAGCAGCGCCGTGATGCGGGTACACCACCCGATCACCGACCTTGAAGCTCACTCTGGCAATTCTACAGCCGCAGGCCCTGATTTCGGCACGGCCGAACCGCCCTCGCGAGTCCCTCGCAACTACCGCGAAACGACCGGTGTTCCCAGCAGTCGGAGGGCAGCCGCGGTCCTTTCAGCGGAGTCTTGGAGCAACTCGGGATCGCGCCTGTCATCGCGCAGCACATCGACGATCTCGAAGGTGGAGCGGTCGACCCATGTGGGAGTGTGGGCGAGTTCGGTTACCGCCCAGCGGCCGGTAGCCGGGTCCTCGGTCACGGTGAGATGGACGATCACGCCGTCCTCGGTGGGCAGCGGGCACTCGGCGCAGGTCTCCGGAGACTGGTTCGACAGGAAGTTGCCCAGCCCGTACACCAGGAACTCCCCGCCTATCTGGACTACCGGCTGCACGACGTGGGCGTGGTGGCCGAGGATCAGGTCGATGTCGGGAGAGGCCAGCAAGCGAGGCCCGATGCCGATCTGAATCTCGTCGGGTTCGCTCCTGTAGTTGGTGCCCCAGTGCATCGACAGCACTACGAAGTCGGCACCGGCTGATCGCGCCCGCTGCGCCTCCTCGAGGATGGTCGCCTCGTCGATGACGTTCGACAGGTGGGATTCGTCTGCGTCCAGCTCTCCGTTGTTGAAGCCGTACGTGTATGAGAGGTGTGCGACGGTCGCGTCGCCCGCCTCTACCAGGGTGACCTCTTCTCGGGCTTCCGGAGAAAGCGCCATGCCGGCGTGGGCGACCTGCACCCGATCAAGGGCGCCGATCGTGCCCACGATTCCCTCGCGGCCGGCGTCGGTGGCGTGGTTGGACGCGAGCGAGCAGGTGTCGTAGCCGGCATAGGAGATCGCACCGGCCAGCTCTCTGGGCACCAGGAACGCGGGGAAATAGGAGAGACGGGCGTTGTTGGGCGACATCGGGCTCTCCACGTGGCATACGGCCAGGTCCGCTTGGCTGAGGATCGGCGCGACGCTGGAGAACATCTGAGAGAAGTCCCAGCCGTCGGCGGTGCGAGCCGCGTCCGCCACCGACTCGTGGATGAGCAGATCGCCCGTGGCCGCGATCGTGAAGGACGGCGGTCCATCGTCGACCACCTCGGTGGCGGCGGGCCCGTCCGAGGCGACAGGTTCCTCAGCCGGCGCGGCCTCGGTCTCGGTTCGTGATTCTCGCGGGGGAGCAGGGTCGGAGCCGGAATCCAGCGCGAGCGAGGCCACCGCGCCTGCCACGAGCAGGGTGAACAGCACCCAGGCCACCCCCCGCTCCCCGGACGATCGGGGCTCCATGACTGTCCGGGCCGCCTCAGGCCGTGCCGATGTCGGACCGCAGGCCGCGGCCTGCCGGCGGGAGGTCGGTGAAGCCGTCGGGCGATCGGGCCACCTGGCCCTCGACCACAACCCATTGGATACCCGCGGACTCCTGGGCGGGGTCAGCGATCGTGGACCGGTCTATCACGGTGGCCGGATCGAACACGGTGATGTCGGCGTCAGCGCCGATGCTCAGCCGGCCCTTTCGCAGCAACGCCGGGCAGCGTCCCTCGAGAAGGCGGGCCGGCTGGATCGTCATCTTGGCGAGCGCCGTCACCAGGTCGAGAACACCACGCTCTCGCACGTAATGGCCGAGCACCCGGCTGAAGCACCCGGTGGACCGGGGATGGTTGTTGTGGGGCCGGTCGAGGATGGCGTCGCTGCCGACCATCACGAAGTCGGCCTGCAGCGGCAACTCCACATCCTCGGGCGACATGGCGAACGCGGCCGTGAGGCTGTTGGCCGCGTAGGCGTCCGCGAAGGTCTGCTCGGTCAGTCGCTGCGACGTGCCCGCCACCTGCAGATCGCCGTAGCCGATGCCGTACTTCTCCTGCCAGTCCTGGTAGCGGGCCGACTTGAGGTATGTGGCCCAGAACTCGTACGGGTAGGTGCAGGCCGTAATGGCCAGGCCCTCGGTGATCGCGTCGCGGATGCGTCCGAGCGCCTCCTCCATCACCCCGGTGCCGCCGGTCGAGTTGATGTGCTCGACGTGGACATGGGCCCCGGTATCGCGGGCTGCGGAGATGAGTTCGCTGATGGCCTGGAGGTTGGTGCCGGGCGGAAGGTTGTCGGAGTAGCGGGCGTGTACGCACAGGGGCACGCGGTTCTCCGCGGCAATCGCGGCGTGGGCAAGCAGGGCGTCCGCGGTGGTGCCCGGCGTGTACTCGGGCTGCATGTGCAGCCCGATGAACCCGTTGCGGAGGTCGCTCCGGGCGTCGGCGAGAATGGCCTCCAGCGTGCCTGGCGCCGCGGTGTCGTAGGGCTCGAGGCCGTGCACCTGGCGGACGTAGGCGTGGTCGGAGGCTCCGCCGAAGTGCACCGGGGAGCTTCCGTCGGGATGGGCTGCGAACCACCTGTCGGCGCGGTTGTCGAGGCCGTGCATCCCGAGGTTGGTGGTTACGCCGTCGGCGAGCTTGTACCACTC
Source organism: Candidatus Aldehydirespirator sp. (assembly GCA_965220645.1). Lineage (GTDB taxonomy): Bacteria > Actinomycetota > Acidimicrobiia > Acidimicrobiales > Aldehydirespiratoraceae > Aldehydirespirator. The sequence goes on from OZ244836.1 coordinate 1,937,142, forward strand.
GCCGTAGCCGTTGGGGCTGTACGACAGGATGTCGATGAAGCCGGGCGACACCACCAGGCCGGCCGCGTCGATGGTCGTGGCTGCCCGCAGCGGGGCCGCGTCCGGATCTGTCGAGATGGCTGCGACCGTCGAGCCGCTGATGCCGATGCTCGCCAGGGAGTCGAAGCCCGACTCAGGGTCGATGACGCGGCCGCCGACGATGGCCAGATCGAACGACTGATCGGTCCCTCGTGCAGCCGACTCGTCCAGTACCGGGATCGGTGGCGGTTCAGCCGGAGGCGCCGGTTCGGTTACAACCGTTGCTGGTGTCGAGGTGGTGGGCGCATCAGCGGGTTCTGCCGGCGCGGCGGGCTGCTGCTCGCCGTCGGGGACTGTGGGGGAGCGCAGCCGGCGGAGCACGGCAACGTTGGTGACTCCGAATCCCAGTGCCAGCAGCAGGCGGCGACGGGCAATGGATCCGCCGCTCGGCTTTGGCCCGGTCACGACGAGGCAGCATAACGGCGCGCCCCCGGCCCGATCGTTCGCCTGGTGGCTGCATGGATGGGACCTGAGGCCGGCGCTCGGGTGCCCGTCGGGGCGTCATCGAGCTGCTCCGACCGAACCGCGCACCTCTCCGAGCGCGACCCTCAAGTCGTTCGCCAAGCTGTCATCGACACGTTTGCACAGCCATTCCAGAGCGCTGGGAGCGTCCGAGACGCGACTCAGCACCCAGCGGGCGAATGAGCCGTCGTCGAGCCATTCGGCGATCTCTGGGGTGAGGCCTGGAAGGATCGCGGGCGCTGAGTCAGGCTGGTCGACGACTCTGCGGCGCAAAGACGCCCATGTGTTGCTCTCGTGGAAGTCTTGTCTCACGCGGCGCGTCAGCCAGGACGACAGCGGCTCGTCCGAGCCGTTGAGTGGGTAGAGCAGCGACAGGCTGTCCCAGCGCAACGGGCGGCGTGAGCACATCCCGCCGCGCCGGTCGAGCAGCCTCGACAGTTGATGCAGGAACACGCCGTCGGGGAACCACACCGGAGGCGATGGGCACGGCGGGGTGGCCTGACCCAGGGCGCGGAGGCCCGCATCGAGCAGGAGTCCCGCCACCGCGGTGAGATTCTCCGCGCCATCTCCGGGCTGCTCACGAAACAGGGCCCACGAGTTGTCGAGGCGATCCAGCGACCACGCCAGCACGCCACTGCGGCGCCGGCCGTCGGGCCACAGGGTCTCGCACCGAGCGCTGGCCGCCACGGCGACGGTCTCCTGCGGGCATCTCAGGCCGATCATCGCCGTCTCGCCGACGGAAGGACGATCAACCGTGGTCCTTGCTCCGGTGGACGAGACCAGCACGGCACCGCCGACGGGGAGGTCCAGAGCATGGGACGCAAGATCCAGTAGGAACGGATCTGGGGCCGTGCTGCTCGCTAGGGCGCTTCCTGTCACCAACGGAGCGCCGCCAGGGTGCTTGCGATTCAGCACACGGCCGTTGTCGAGCCTGGAGAAGTAGGGGAGGAACCCGTGATTGGGATGCATGGGACTGGGGCCTTTCGCCTTGCGGGGTGCAGGCGGCCCGTCGTCCCGGGCTGCGAGGAGAGCTTTGGGCGCTCGCCGCGAGTATGGATAGCGGATGTGACACCGCTCGTGGATGGGCGGTCGGCCGTTAGAACTCGGGCAGGGAGGTGATGCCGCCCGGCGGCACGAGGTTGTGGATGTGCGTCAGGCGGAGTGCGTGGCGATCAGGTCGTCCACCGAGCTCCAGCCGTCGAACAGCACGTGCACACCCGGGTGCTGCACCACTGTGCGGTTCCACGGCTGCGGCAGCACCCACACCGGCTTCTCGGCCTCGACCAGACGCCTCACCCGGCGGGGTGCGTCGTCCACCCAGACGTCGGCGTCAATCGCCACGGGATCCTCGGTGAACATGATGTCGTCATCGCCTACGCCCAGTTGCGGCTGACCGGCGAACCACTGGCGGGCGATCTCGCGGGTCGTGTTCTGGTCGTCGGGATTGTCACCGACCATGTGGTCGCGTCGGGTTACTGCCAAGACCCTGAAGCCGGCCGATTGAAGCGCGGTTATACCGCCCTCGGCGCCTTCGACGAGCTTGAGCCGTCCCGACATCGGAGACAGCAAGAACTCGCGAATCGTTCCAGCCGGGTCGGCAACGCCCCATTCTGACAGGTCCCAGGACACGTTCAGCGCCAACTGTCGGTCGGCGACGGCGTGGCGGGCGGCCACATGGGCTCGCAGGCCCTTGACCCAGTTTGCGATGACTCCGTCCATGGTCAGGGCCACAGTCGAGGTGCTGGAGCTTGAATTCGAGGAGGCAGATGATGGGGGTGTCATGTGGTGGCAGTGTAACGATCTGATGACGGGCTTGGGGCCGACTCGTCCCCACTTGAAGTGTCAGCCTGCCCGATGAGTTCTTGTATTTGATCGACTATATGATGCTGCCGGCGCTGTCGGATGGAGATCCAATGTCTGAAGCCTCGGGCGATCTGCTGGGACGCTGCGTCCTCGCGGACGCGATCGGTGCGGCGGGGATCGGCGCCGTGTTCACGGTTGCCGGGGGACATTTCCTGCCGACGTATCACGAACTCGGCCGTTCCGGCGCCGCGACCGTGGTCCCAGCCCGCCACGAACAGGGGGCTGGGTACATGGCATCCGGCTATGCGCTGGTCAAGGGCGAGCCCGGTGTCGTCCTGGCCGGCGCTCCTGGACCTGGTGCTACGAACCTGGTCACCTCGGTTGCCAACGCCCAGGCCGACTCCATCCCGTTGCTGGTCCTCACCGCACAGGTCGACAGGCGATACGTCCACCGCAACATCCTCCAGCACTGCGACAACGTCGGGTTGTTCGCGCCGTTCTGCAAGAGTTCCGTGCAGGCGGCCTCGCTCGACGAGGTCCCCAACCTCATTGCCACGGGCCTGCAACTTGCCGCGTCCGGGCGCCCCGGTCCGGTACACATCGCCTTGCCCCAGAACCTTCAGGCTGACACCGTGGGGCGGACCGAAACGCTCTCGCCCGTGGCCGACACGGGCGCCGCTCCAACAGCCGCCGCTGTCGACGAACTCGTCGAACGCCTCGAACGCTCCCAGCGGCCGGCCGTCCTCGCCGGTCACGGAGTGCTTCGCAGCCATGGCAGTGCAGATCTGGCAGTCCTGTGCGAGCGACTCGGCGCGCCGGTGGCTACGAGCCGCTCCGGCATCGGCAGCATCTCAACCGCCCATCCGCGCAGCGTCGGGATGCTGGGCTTCTACGGCACCGACACAGCCCGCGAGGCCGTCGGCTCGGCCGACCTGGTGCTCATCGCCGGGTGCGCGCTGGGCGAGCAGACAACCTTCGGGTGGCGTTCGGACCTGTTCGCCGCGGGGGCGCAGTTGGTGCAAATCGACGCGGACGCCTCACAGTTCAACCGGGTCTATGGGGTCGACCAGGGAGTCGTGGGCAGCGCGGGTGCGGTGCTCGCCGCCGCTGCGGATCGCGTCGTGCCGCGTGAGCCTTGGTTCACCCGGAAGCCGCCCCGCACATCGCCGCAGAACGATCCCGCTCGGGGCCTGAGCGCAGCCTCCGTGATCGCCGCACTGAACAAGGCCGCGCCGGATGGAGCGGTGGTTTCGGCCGACATTGGGAACCACCGGCTGTGGGTGTGCGAGCAACTCGATGTGAGCAGGCCCGAAGGCTTGCTCCAATCCTGCGAATTCGACGCCATGGGCTTCAGCCTTCCGGCTGCGATCGGGGCCGCGGTCGCCCTGCCCGGCACGCCGGTGGTGGCGATCGCCGGTGACGGGGGCTTCGTACACACGATGGGCGAACTTGTCGTGGCTCAGGACCTGGGACTGCCGCTGGTGGCGGTCGTGTTCGTTGATGGCGCCCTCGGAATCCTGCGTCATCAGGCCGAGGGGATGTACGGCGAGGATCACTTCGTGCGCCTGGGGTCTATCGACTTCGCTGCGGTCGCGCAGGCCTTCGGCGTCGCGGCTCGCACCGTCGCCGACGAAACCGACCTCGACAGCGCGTTCGAATGGGCCCTGTCGCTGAAAGGGCCGGCGCTCCTCGCGGTCGCCATCGATCCCGAAGAGGTGTTCCCGCCCCTGCGCAGCAAGATCGAGCAACGCAAGATCGACTTGATGGGGCAGTAGGACGCTGAGTGGAGGCCACATGTACGAGATCCGCAAGATCCATGTCGCGACCGAGGAGATCCGCTCGGAGGCAGGCCGCCCGGTCGAGCCGCCCCTGACCACGGTGATCGTGGCCGCGGTGATGCGCAATCCCTGGGCCGGCCGTCCCTTCGTGGAGGACCTGCATCCCGACATCGGTGGATTCGCCTACGACCTCGGAGCGCTTCTGGCTGACCGCCTGGTGGACGCCTTCGGCTCCCCCGACGCCGTGGAGGCGTACGGCAAGTCCTCGGTGGTGGGTGTGGACGGCGAGATCGAGCACGCCAACGCCATGGTCCACACGCTGATGTTCGGCGATCCGATCCGCGCCCGGGTCGACGGGGCCAGCACCCTGGTGTTCGCCAACACACGCGGCGGGCCGGGCGCGTCGATCATCGTGCCCATGGTCCACAAGCGCGAGATGCTGGTTCGGACCCATTACCACACCGCCCAGACGGCGATCGCGGACGCTCCCCGGGCCGACGAGGTGGTAGTGGCGCTCGCGGGCGCCAGCCGCGGCCGGCCCTTCCCCCGCATTGGGGACCGCGACCTCGACCGGGCCGACAGCCAAGCGGCCCGGGCCCGGGCCTGAGTCAGGCCGTCTTCTGCTCGACCTCGATCTCTGCCACCGCTAACGCGTCGCCGAGCGCCGCTATGGCGTGGGCTCGATGCTTCTGGCTCTCGTCAATGAACGTTTCGACATCGCCGTTGGCGATCGCCTGCATCATCCTCTGATGCTGGTCGTGCACGAGTTGACGGTTCTCCGGTGACATCAGGTAGCGCAAGCGGTAACGGTCCGACGAGTCCCACAGGATGCGCAGAACCCGCACCAGCTGCGGCATCTGCGCCGCCTCGAACAGGGTGAAGTGGAACCGTCGGTTCACCGCGGTCAGGGATATGACGTCGTCTTGCGCCCCGTCCATTTCGTGGACGATCTCACGCAGGTGGGCCACCGTGTCACCCCGCAATCGCGGGATGGCTCTCCGCACGGCTTCGGTCTCAAGAAGTTCCCTGATCCGGTATATCTCGACGAGATCGTCCACATCGAGGGTCGCCACCACATAGCCGCGGTGGGGTCGGTAGTGAACGTGGCCCTCGCCTTCGAGGATCCGCAGCGCTTCCCGCACGGGCACCGCCGACACTCCCAGCTCTTCGCCCAACGCGTCCGGCCGGATGGAGACACCCGGAGCGAGGCGCCCGTCAAGGAGCTGCTGGCGCATCTCCGCTAGCACTGCCTCCTGCGCGGTCTTGGGCCGCTCAAATGAACTCACAGTGCCCAATCATGCCACAGACGCGCGGACTTGACATCCGATTGATGATTTCATATAGAGTTTGCCAGTCTCAAGACCGGAGGGAGACCATCATGAACGAGACCAGGAATCCGACCAGTCGGCTAGAGGCCGAGCTCGCGCGGCCGTGGCCCGATCGGCCCTTAAGCGCAGCGAACAAGAGCGGGAAACTGCGGCCTTGGCGCTGGCTAGCGGTGTTGTTGGCCGCGGCTCTGCTGTTCACCGCCTGCGGCGACGACGACGATGAAGAGCCGGCAGCCCCGGCGGAGGCGCCCGCGGAGGAGCCCGCTGCGGAGCCGGCGCCCGAGCCTGAGCCCGAGCCGGCGGCTGAACCCGAGCCCGCGCCCGAGCCTGAGCCCGCTGAGGAACCCGAGCCTGAGCCGGCGGCTCCCCCCGAACCGATCGACATCAGGCTGGTCACCTGGGGTGGCGGCAAGTTCATCGACTTCATCGACCTGTATGTGGCCGAGGAGAACGGCTACTTCGCCGAGGCCGGCGTGAACCTCGAGCAGCTTCCTGGTGCCGGCGCTGGTGACGCTGTGAAGCAGGTTGTCGCCGGCAACGCCGACATCGCCATGGCCGACGCCCTGTCCGGGTTCTTCGCCACCATCGCGGGCGCCGAGCTCGAGGGTATCTACTGCCCGTACACGCAGAACTGGATGACCATGCTCGTCAACACAGCATCCGGCATCGAGTCTCCGGCGGATCTGGAGGGCAAGACCGTCGCAGTGACGTCGCAGGCCTCCACCAGCAAGTGGTACGCCGCGCTGTTGCTTGCGGACAACGGCGTCACCGAGGACGACGTGACCTTCGCGGCCACCGGTATCGCCTTCGGTGAGGCCCTGCTGAGCGGGAACGCCCAGGCCGCGTCGACATGGGGCTCGATCAACTGGGCCCTGCTCGAGGCGGGCGGCATCCCCGATGACCAGATCGGCGACTACGAGATCTGGCAGTACACGCAGGTGCCGGGCCCCAACGACGTGTACTTCTCCAACCGGAGCTGGGTCGATGAGAACGAGGACGGTGTAGCCCGCTTCATTGACGCTCTGGAGAAGGCCAAGGTATGGATCCAGGAGAACCCTGAGGCTGCGGCTGAGATCGGCTCCCGCTACGCGGTCGGCGCCGACAACATGGATCGCAACCTCGCGGTGATCGACTACCGGATCCAGATGCAGACCAACGGCCCCGGTGTCGCCGAGAACGGAATGGGTTGGTGCGACGTGCCGACAATCCAGGACGTGGCCGACCAGGCCGCCGAACTGGGCATCCTCACCGACTCGGTAGACGCATCGACGGTGATCTCCAACCGGTTCATCAACTAGATCGACAACTAGCCTGACCCGGCGGGCAGCGCAGTCCGCCGGGTCGGGGGCACAGCGTGAACGACAAGACCGGAGAACTCTCGGGGCGCGGCCACATCGAGATTGACGGCCTCACCAAGACGTACGCGTCCGACGCGGGCGACATCACGGCCCTGGAGGGCATCGACTTCGATATCGCGCCACGGGAGTTCGTCGGCATTGTCGGACCCAGCGGATGCGGCAAGAGCACCCTCCTTCGCTGTGTGGGCGGCCTCATTGCTCCTTCCCTCGGGGAAGTGCGCATCGGCGGCGACGTGGTGACCGAGCCGGACCCGCGCATCGGCTACGTGTTCCAGCAGGCCGTCCTGCTGCCGTGGCGCAGGGTCTTGGACAACGTGTTGCTTCCTTTCGAGATCGCGGGCCGACCCACCGGGGAGAACAGAGCCAAGGCTCTGGAAGTTCTGGAGATGGTGGGCCTGTCGGAGTACTTGAACCATCGACCGGGTGAGCTGTCGGGCGGTATGCAGCAGCGGGTGTCGGTGGCCCGGGCACTGGCGGTGGAGCCGTCGATCCTGCTGATGGATGAGCCCTTCGGCGCCCTCGACGCCCAGACCCGCGATTCGATGAACGTAGAACTCCTCCGCATCTGGCATGAGTCGCAGACCACGGTGGTGTTCGTCACCCACGACATCGGCGAGGCGCTATTCCTGTCCGACCGGGTGATGGTGATGTCGGTCCGGCCGGGACGGGTCCAGGACGTTATCGACGTCGACCTCCCGAGGCCCCGGACGTTCACCGAGGTGGAGGCGGACGAGCAGTTCTGGACGCTACGTCAGCGGATACGGGAGCAGTTGAATTGAGGCGCCTGTTGAGAGCTCTGCGTTCGGAGGCCTGGCTCGGCCGGCTGCTCGTGATCGTGTCCGCGGTGGTGCTCATCGTTGTGTGGCACTTCTGGGCTCGCACGAACTCTCCTTTGATACTTCCCGAGCCGGGACCGGTTCTTGAGCGCCTGCTCGACTATGTGGGCTCGGGCCGGGCCACTCCCCACATATGGATCACCGTTCAGGAGATCGTCCTGGGGTTCGCGCTCGGCGGCCTGGCCGGGATCGGGCTGGGCACCCTGGCTTCGGAGTTCGGCATCGCCCGTCGGGTGATCATGCCCTACGTCATCGTCACCCAGGCCTTGCCGAAATTCGCGCTCGCGCCCATCCTGGTCATCTGGTTCGGGTTCGGCATGACCCCCAAGGTGATCATCGCGGCCCTGATTGCCTTCTTCCCCCTGCTGGAGAACACCTATCTCGGCCTCACAACAGCTCCAGCAGAGATGCTGGAGCTGTTCAGGGCGCTGCGGGCCGGACGCTGGACGACCCTGACCAAGTGCAAGGCCCTGCACGCGGTCCCGGCAGTCTTCAGCGGGCTGCGGGTGGCATTGATGCTTGCCCTGGTCGGTGCGGTGGTAGCGGAGTACGTGGGGGCCAACAAGGGACTGGGCGCCTTGATCATCGTGTCGCAGGGCACTCTCGACACCGAGTTGATGTTCGTGGCGTTCGTGCAGCTCACCGTTCTCGGGCTGCTTCTCGACCAGGCCCACGGTCTGGTGTACCGGCTCGTGATGCGGCGCCTGTACGGCTCGGTCGGCGCGGAGATGCGGGCTGCGGGTGTGTCGGTATGAGGGACGCGAGCAGCCCATCACCTCCGGGAGGCCGGATCAGCTGATGGACTTCGGTTGGCGTGTGCCGTCCTACGCCGGGCCCCGCACCACTGCCGCCTCGGCTCGACGGTTGGTGCCCTACTTCGCCCGAGTCGAGGAGGCTGGTTTCACCGGCCTTTGGGTGATCGACCACCTGCTCGTGGCTCCCAACGTCTACTCGGTGGCCTGGCAGGATCCGATGATCACTCTGGCGGTTGCCGCGGGCGCCACCGAGCGGATTCGCTTGGGCACGGCCATCCTGTGCGCACCGTTCCGGCACCCCACCATCACCGCCAAAGAGGTCGCCAGCCTCGACAGCTTCTCCGGCGGCGGGCGAGTGATACTGGGCGTCGGCACCGGTCACGACGACATGGAGTTCGCGTCGGTTGGCCTGGCCCGGCGCGAGCGGGGGCGGCGCACCGACGAGGCCTTGGAGCTGATCCGGCTGCTGCTCAGCACTGACGAGGTGAGCTTCCGGGGCGACTACTACAGCGTCGCCGACGGCACCACCCTCTATCCCCGACCCACCCAGGCGATCCCGATCTGGATCGGCGGCGGCTCGCAGGTTCACGTCGTCGACAATGTCGACACGCCCAACATGGCACCGGCCGTGCTGGCCCGCATCGGCCGGCACGACGGCTGGATATGCCGCTCGAGCGGCACCAGCCGCGAGATCGTCGCCGACGACATCGCCTCGGTTAGCAACTACCTGGGCGCGCGGCGGGACATGAGCACCTTCACCATGTCGCACGCCCAGTGGCTCCACATCGTCGACTCGACCGACCGCGAGCGCGTGATCACTGAGCAACTCGCCGCATATCGAACGGTGATGGACGTAAAGCGCTCCGACGAGGACCTCATGAACGCCTACCTGTTCGGCACCATCGACGAGATGATCGCCCGTGTCAGGGGCTTGGCCGCGGCCGGAATCGATCACTTGATCCTCAACCCGCTCACCGACGACCCCGCTCAGATCGACCTGTTCGCCGACAAGATCATGGCCAACATCTGAGGCCCACCAGTTCTCGCGGCCCGCTGAGCGGGGCCGGGCCGTCCACGACCGAACGACACCCCCGGGGAGTTCAGCCAATGCAACTCGTACTGCACAACATCGGCCAGGTGCTCACGGGCGTTCTTGACGCGCCGACGCTCGACACCGACACCATCGTTATCGACGACGGGCACATCACTTCGCTCGATGACGGCGCGGCCACCACCGCCGACACCGTGGTCGACTGCAAGGGCATGACGGTTGCCCCCGGCCTCGTTGACACCCATGTGCACCCCACCCTGGGCGACTACGCGCCGAAACAGCAGTCGACGGGATACCTGGAGCGCATGATGCACGGGGCGGTCACCCGCGCGATATCCGCCGGAGAGGTCCACGCACCGGGACGGTCCGGCGCGGAGTCGGCGCTCGGTATCGCTCTCGGCGCGTTCCACTCGTTCGAGCACCACAGGCCCTCAGGCATCAAGGTTCACGGGGGAGCGATGCTGCTGGAGAAGGACACCGACTTCTCCCACATAGACCGGGCCTTCGCCTCGGGCATGCGGATCATCGGCGAGATCGGTGTCGGCTCGCTCAAGGACCCGGTGCGTGCCGGGGAACTGTCGACGCACGCCCGCCAGCTCGGCATGACTGTCCACATGCACTGCGGTTGCACCTCCGACCGGGGTCCCGGTGGCGACGAGCATCCCTATTTCTCAGCTGAGGACGTCCTTACGGCGGTTCCGTCCATCGCGTCGCACGCCAACACGTTCGCCTCCCTGTCCGACGACGACATCGACATGCTCTGTGGCTCCGACGGCCCGCCGTTCGTAGAGGTGGTACAGGCCGGCGGCACCAGGCCGATGCTGCGAGTGGTGGAGGGACTCGCTGACCGGGACGAGCTTGATCGGCTGCTCATCGGCACGGACACGCCCACCGGCTATGGCGTCACATCGCTCGGCGTCCTCAAGACCATCGGTGATGTCTGCTCGCTGGCCGGAGTCGCGCCGGAGACGGCGTGGGCTGTCGCGTCGGGCCAGGCTGCCAGGGCCTTCGGATCCGACGGCAACGTGATCGCTCCGGGGACCGTGGCCGACATCGTCGTGATGGACACCTCGCTGGGCTCCGTCTGCGACACCGCGGTGGAGGCCATCTCGGCTGGGGAATTCCCCGGCGTGGCCGTGGTGATCACCGACGGAGTTGTGCGGGTGCGGGGTTCGCTGTGCACCCTGCGGGCTCGCCGGGTGGCCGAGATAGAAGGCTGACGGCCAAAGAAGGCTTACGGAGCGCTGGTCAGCCCGGGCGGTCGAGGCCTACTACGCCGGAGTCTGCGAGGGCTGCGATCTGGGCGTCGCTGCGGCCGAGCGAGCGCAGGATCTCGTCGCTGTGCTCCCCGAGGCGGGGAGCCATGCCCTTCGGTGCCCAAGCCGTGCCTGCAAAGTCGACCGGGGTGGCGACCATCGTGGAGGTGCCGGCCCCGTCGGGCACATCCACCAGGCCTCCGGCCGCCAGGAACTGCGGATCGGCCAGCAGGTCGTCGGGCGACTGGATGGGCGCCCAGAACAGCTCAGGCTCGGCCGCGAAGGCCTGGGCCCACTCGTCGAGAGATCGGGTGGCGAAGATCTCATCGAGCTCGACGACCAACTGCGGGGCGTTGTGGCGCCGGGAGCGGGGCGTGGCGTAGCGCTCGTCGTCGATCCACCCGGGCCGTTCCACCGCCCGGGCCAGTGGCTCCCAGTGCCGTGCCGGTTCGAGGCCAACCAGCCAGAACCGCCGCCCGTCGCCCGCGGTGTAGTTGTTCATGGCGGGGTTGCCCATCGTGTCGCGGCGGCCGATCTGCAGCGTGAGTCCCCACCCCAATTTGATCGACAGGTCGAAGCTGATCGTGTAGGCGCCTTGGCGCAGCAGCGAAGTGCTCACGAGCTGGCCCTCGCCGGTGCGCTGCCGGGCGACGAGCGCGGCGCACACGCCGGCCGCGGTGGCCAGCGCGGTGCTGTGGTCCCCCATGCCGCCCCGTTGGAACGGCGGGTCACCGCCCTCGGGAGTCAGCAGGTGGGCGATGCCCGAGCGGGCCCAGAAGCCGGCCACATCGAACGCGCCGCTGTCAGCCTCGGCGCCTTCCATCCCGTAGCCGGTGACGGACGCGTACACCAGCCGGCGATGCCGGGCCGTTACCGACGAGTGGTCGAGCCCCAAACGCTCGAGTCCCCCGAGGCGGACGTTGGTGACGAACACGTCGGCCTGGGAAAGGAGCTCTTCCATCACAGCCCGCCCGTCGTCGGTGGTGAGGTCCAGCGCGATGCTCCGCTTGCCCCGGTTGTCCATGTCGAACACCGGGTTGGTGGGCATGTCCCCACCGAGAATGAACTGGAACAATCGGCCCGGGTCGCCGCCGATCGGCTCGACCTTCACCACATCGGCGCCCCAGTCGGCCAGTATCCCGCCCGCCGCCGGCCCGGCTACCCATACGCCGAGTTCGACAACCCGGATCCCTTCCAGCGGCCCCGCCATCGGAGCGGAACGGTAGCGGCTCGGCCCGGCTGGCGACTCCGCGGTGGACACAACCCCAGCCGCTCGGACTCCTAGAGTGGCGGGGTGATTGCCGATGGCTGACGCTGCGGCCGAGGCTCGGGGGCCGCTGGACGGCGTGGTCGTGGCCGACTTCTCACGGGTTCTGGCCGGCCCGCTGGCCACGATGATGCTGGGTGACCTGGGCGCAGAGGTGATCAAGATCGAGAGACCCGGCCTGGGCGACGACACCCGCTCGTGGGGTCCGCCCTTCGCCGAGGACGGCTCGGCCACCTACTACCTGTCGGTGAACCGGAACAAGCGAAGCGTGGCCCTGAACCTGGCCGAGGAGCAGCAGCGTGTCCAGGCCCGATCCCTGGCGCTCTCGGCCGACGTGGTGGTTGAGAACTTCCGGGCCGGGACCATGGAGCGGTTCGGTCTCGACTACGAGTCGCTGCGGGCCGACAACCCCGGACTGGTCTATTGCCGGGTTAGCGCCTTCGGTCCCGCAGGCGGCCGGGACCTGCCGGGATATGACTTCATCGTGCAGGCGGCCAGCGGCTTCATGAGCATCACCGGCGAGGCCGGCGGGCCGCCCACCAAGACCGGAGTGGCCGTCGTGGACGTGATCACCGGCCTGTACGCCACCGTTGGCATCGTGGCTGCGCTGGCCGAGCGCGGTACCAGCGGCCGGGGCCAGTTCATTGAAGTAGACCTGCTGTCGTCGGCGCTGGCGGCACTGGTCAACCAGTCCTCGGCCTTCGCCAGCGGCGGGGTGGTGCCGGGCCGGATGGGGAACCTCCACCCCAGCATCACCCCCTACGAGACGTTCGACACCGCCACGGCCCCGATCGCCATTGCCGCGACCAACGAGCGCCAGTTCTCCGACCTGTGCAAAGCGCTGGACGCTCCAGGACTGCTCAGCGACGAGCGCTGGTCGTCCAACACGGCCCGAGTCGCGCATCGCGAGGCCCTGACGGCCGAGTTGGAGGCTATCCTTCGGCGCCAACCCTGCGAGCACTGGGTGTCGGTGCTGACGGCAAGCGGTGTTCCCTGCAGCCCGGTCAATTCGATCGACGCCGCCTTTGCGCTGGCTGCAGAGCTCGGTCTCAACCCGGTGCGCCACATCCTGAGCGGAGACGGCCGGCAGCAGGCCACGGTCGCCAACCCCATCACCTTCTCGAGAACCCCGGCATCTCATCGGCTGCCTCCACCGGCCCTCGGCGCCGACACCGCGGCGGTGCTCGGGAGCCAGGAATCCGAACTGGCGTAGACCAGGGCGGCCTGTCGGTGTTGGCGCGCCGCGGCAAAGGGCTGCACAGTCAGCAGGAATTCCCGTCCGACGCTACTGAGGAGCAGCCATGACCGGAGTGGACACCGCGTTGCGAGACGCAGTCTTCGAGTTGATCGAAGCAGACCGGGAGCTGCTGGCCGAGACCTGCCTCGAGTTGGGCAACACCTACGCCCCCTGCGGCCATGAGCAGCCGGTGGCCGACGCGGTCAGCGCCTGGTACGACCGCCACGGCATCGCCGCCCGCCAGCAGCAGATCCTGCCCGACCGCTCGAACGTGGTGGCCGTGCTGCCCGGGTCCAGGCCGGGGGCGAAGAGCCTGATCTTCAACGCCCACCTCGACACCGAGATCAGCGGCCCGGACCACGCCAACCTCATGGAGTCCAGTGACCCCAACCTGGTGGGCGCCTGGCGCGAGGGCGACCGGATCTTCGGCCACACCGTGCTCAACGACCGGGGCTGCATGTCGGTGTTCATGGTGATGGCCAAAGCTCTGACGGATGCCGGGGCCGGGTTGGGCGGCGACGTGATCCTGACGTCGGTAGTGGGCGAGACCGGCATGGCACCCGTCGACGAGTACCAGGGTCTCAACTACGAGGGCAAGGGCTTCGGCACCCGCCATCTCGTCGACCACGGTGTGCGGGCCGACTACGCCCTGGTGGCAGAGACCACGGCCTGGTCGCAGTCGTGGATCGAGTGCGGTGCGGTGTATCTGAAGATCACGCTGCGGGGACGCAACATGTACACGCCCCGGCTCATCCGCGAGCCGGACCTGCCCGACCATCCCAACGCCATCGTCAAGGGCGCGGTCATGGCCACGGTGCTGGAGGCGTGGGGCATCGACTACGAGGAGCGCAACTCCTACGTCTCGGAGTTGGGGGAGGTCCGGCCCAAAGCCCAGGTGGGTGCCATCCGCGGCGGGGTGCCTTACCGGCCCAACCGGTCGTCGCCGGTGTGCAAGCTCTACATGGACGTGCGCACCTTGCCCGGCGCCGACCAGGACGCGGTAGTCGCGGAAGTGCGGGCGGTGGCCCGGTCGGTCGACCCCGCGGCCGAGGTCGAGTGCTACACAGCCAAGGCCGGCCGAGTTGCTACGGGCATCGAGCCGCTGTGCAACGCGGTGGAAGAGGCCTACGGCGAGATCGTGGGCGGGGCGACGCCGCCTCCGCAGGTAGCCCACACGTCCATGTGGCGCGACACCAACATCTTCAACGCGGTCGGGATCCCGTCGCTGACCTTCGGGCCGCCCAGGGGATCGGCCGCGGTGCAGGGCACCGGCCACTTCGAGCTCGACGACCTGGTGGCCGGGGCCAAGGTCTACGTCGCGGTGGCCATGGACCTCTGCGCCTGACGGCGCTGCATATCGCGAAGACTTGTCGTATTCGCGAGAAATCGCGATGAGAGCGGCGACGCTCAGACCGGTCGGGCTGACGCAGCGTCGAGGCCGACGCGGTACTCGACCGGCGAGTCCTCGCGGGTCCAGGCTCCGTCGATTCGTAGATCGAGCTGCGACCGGTCTACGGGAATCTGAAGCTTGGTGCTCTCGCCGGCGTCCAGACGAACCTTGGTGAAACCGACCAGGCGCTTGGGCGGGCGCTCGTAGGCCGATTCGGGCACGCTTCCGTAGACTTGGACGACTGTCGAGCCTGCACGATTGCCGGTGTTGGCGACCGTGACAACCACCTCTTCACCGTTCATCCCTGCCGTACCCAGGTCGAAGCTGGTGTAGCCCAGGCCGTGGCCCAAGGGCAGATGGGCGTACGTGCCGCTGGCGTCCAGATGCCACTGGCCGTGCAGCAAGCCGTACACGGCCGTCTCGGCGTCGCGGTCGAAGTCGACCAGGTCGGACTCATCGTGGGGGACGGCGAACGGGAGCCGGCCGGTGGGCTCGGCCCGACCGAACAGCACGTCGGCCAGGGCGTGGCCGCCCTCGGATCCCGGGTACCACACCATGAGGGTGGCTCCCACCGTGTCCAGCCAGGGCATAACCACCGCGCTGCCGGCCATCACTGCCACCACCACCCGGCTGCATGCTGTGGCCGCGTCGGCGATCAACTGCTCGTCGGTGGGGTGCAGACGCAGCGTCGCTCGATCGCCGCCCTGCGACGATCCGGCCACCGCACCCCCCTCACCGAAGCCGGCTGCCAGCGCGTCGAGTTGGGACGGGTCGGTGAAGCCCAGCTCGGGATCGTCCATCGGAGGGGCCAGTTCCAGGAACACGCTGCCGCCGTCACCGAGGTACTCGCCCTCGTCGTGGCGGGTGTAGCCCACGACCACCACGGCTAGGTCCGCACCGGCGGCAACGGATGCATCCCGATCGCTGTGGACGAGGTCTGTGCCTGTGCCTCTCAGAGCGGCTTCGAATCCGGCGAGCAGGGTTACGGGGTCGGGGGTGTGGAGCACGTCGCTGGAGCCTCCGTCGCCCAGGTTGGGCACGGCCGCCAGCGGGCCCAGCACTGCCACCTTCGACAGCCCGGTCGGGTTGACCGGCAGGCAGCCGTCGTTGCGAAGCAGCACCATCGACTCGACGGTCGCCTCGCGGGCCAGCGCCCGGTGCTCGGCGCATCCCACCACGGACCGGTCCGGGGTCTCCTTGAACACCCGCGCGAAGCGCAAGAGGGTGGCCACCGTCTCGGCCACCCTCGCGTCTACGTCCGCGACATCGAGCTCGCCTGAGTCGACCGCGTCCGGAAGGACTGGGGCCCGCTGTT
The DNA here is from genome assembly GCA_965220645.1 of Candidatus Aldehydirespirator sp. Taxonomy (GTDB): domain Bacteria; phylum Actinomycetota; class Acidimicrobiia; order Acidimicrobiales; family Aldehydirespiratoraceae; genus Aldehydirespirator. The sequence goes on from OZ244836.1 coordinate 1,953,056, forward strand.
GGCGGAAGGGCATCTCGATGTTGCAGCCGGCCCGCACCGACGCCACCGGGTCGCGCAGCCCCATGATGAAGTCGGTTATGACCAGGCCACCGAAGCCCCAGTCGTGGCGCAGGACTCCGGTGAGCAGCGGGTAGCTGTCGCCGCACCAGTGGCCGTTGAGCGAGTTGTAGGCGCTCATCACCGCGGCCACGCCCCCGCCAGCCACCCGCTTGAAGTGAGGCAGATACACCTCGTGGAGGGCCCGCTCGTCGGCTACGACGTCCACCTTGAAGCGGGCGTTCTCCATGGAGTTGCACGCGAAGTGCTTCATGCACGCCATCACGTGACGCTGCAGCCCCCGCGTGAGCGCTGCCGCCATCTCGCCGACGTGGCAGGGATCCTCTCCGTAGGTCTCCTGGGCTCGGCCCCAGGCGGGATGCCGCAGCAGGTTCATGCACACCGCACCGGTGAAGGTGGCGCCCGAAGCTCGCAACTCGGCCCCGATGGCCTCGCCGATGCGCTCCTCCAATCCCGGATCGAACGACGCGCCACGGGCCATCGACACCGGGAACGTGGTGGACGGCCCGAGCACGCATCCCCGGGGCCCGTCCGCGAAGTTGAGTCCGGGGATTCCCAGCCGATCGACGCGGGCGGCCGGCCATCCGTGGGAGTGGTAGCCACCGCTGCCCAGATCGGCGATGCCGGGCCAGAACGCCAGCTCGCCGTCGAGGCAGCCCAGCCTCTCCTCCAGCGTCATCATCGCCACGAGTGCGTCGGCCTCGGCCCTGGCGTCGGTGCCCTGAGCCACCCGCTCGGCGGCATCGTCGAATGCAGTCATGCCGGGAAGGCTAAGCGGGCTCGCGCTGGGCGAAGGCGACCCTGATCGCGCCCGGACGCGGCCTGGTCGGCCAGCAGGCAACCCGCCGACTCGGTGCTGGGCCAGATCACAGTGTCACTGAGTGAGCTGAGCTGAGATAGCAGCTTGTGATGTTTGATACGCTATAGTTGGATCAGCCGCCGTTGGCGGCCTTGGAGCAGCCGTTGAGGCGTCCCCGTATCTGCATTTTGCCGACTAAAGGGCACCGAGGATGGCTCTCACCCACGCCCAACGCACCTCGATGTTCAACACTCTGGCAGAAGTCATGGGACAAGCCGACGCCGAGACCCTGATGCAGCACCTGCCGCCCAGCGGCTGGGACAACGTCGCCACCAAAGACGACCTCAGAGCCGGGTTCGCCGAAACCAACACGGCCATCGCCACCGGGCTGGCCCAGGCCGCCGTCGAGCGGGCCGAGATCATGGCCCAGGCCGCCACAGAGCGGGCGGAGATCAAGGCCCAGGCCGCCGTCGAGCGGGCCGAGATCGTCAAGGTCATAGCAGCCGGACTGGCGCAAGCCGGTGCTGAGCGGGCCGAGATCGTCAAGGTCATAGCAGCTGGACTGGCGCAAGCCGCCACAGAGCGGGCCGAGATCATCAGGCGGCAGGCGTGGCACCTCTACATCGTGGTGTCCACCATCGTGGTGGCCAGTGTGTCGATCTGGATCGCACTGCTCACCCAGCCCGGCGCGGGAGGCTGAGTCGTGAACTACCTCTCTGTTGCGGCCGCGACGGCGATGACTGGCAACCACACTCTCGTGACGGCCGATCGCAAGATCGTCGAGTGGGCTGACCGCACCCGGCTGCTGACCGTTGTCACTCCGTAGACCTGCATAGGAGGCGACGAAGATGCGGCCCGGGCGCGGCCAGAATCGCAGCCCTCACCCAGAGACGAACTCAACCGTGATCGACAGCCAGGTTCGTGCCATCGGCCCATCTTGGCAGCCGAGGCCAGCTGCGACTGCCATGCCGGGCCGCGAAGTCTCGTCTGCATGACGATGCGCTGCCCGGCCCACGAGCCGAGCACGACCTCGCGTGGCGCGCCCCGCCCGGACCCCCGGCTCTACACTCACCGCGATGTCCGATAACAAGTTGCCGTCATCTGAGCAGGGTGTGAGTGTGAGGGTGCGGTCCAACGGTCCCTATGTGGTGTCGGGGTCGGTGCCGTTGAGGGTGAGGCGGCCGATCATGTCTGAGCACGGCGAGCCGCTGGCGTGGCGGGCCGAGGAGGTGAGCGACCGGGGCCCGGCGTACGCGCTGTGCCGCTGCGGCGAGTCCTCCCGCAAACCCTATTGTGACGGATCCCACGCTGAGCGGGGCTTCGACGGCACCGAGGCCGCGCCCACGGACACGTTCGAGCAGCGCTGCGCCAGTCTCGGCGGCGTGGGCATCGAGGTGTCCGACGACCGGGCCATCTGCGTGCATGCAGGGTTCTGCGGCAACCGGGTGTCCAACATCTGGAAGATGGCGTCTGAGACCGGCGACACGGTGGTGCGGGGCCAGGTGATGGCGATGGTGGAGCGGTGCCCGTCGGGTGCGCTCACCTACGCCGTCGACGGCGAGGTGGTCGAGCCGGCGCTGCCGGCAGAGATCGCGGTGATCCCCGACGGGCCGCTGTGGCTGACCGGGGGCATCCCGGTGGAGCGCTCGGACGGCGAGCCCTTCGAGACGCGCAACAGGGTGACGCTGTGCCGCTGCGGCCACTCAGCGGCCAAGCCGCTGTGCGACGGCTCCCACAAGGAGGCAGGCTTCACCGGCTGACCGGTCGTGGGGCGGACCGCCCCACCGGAGACTGTCGTGCCCGGCTAGCGGAAGTCTCGGCTGGGGAGGGTGGCGGGCAGGGCCAGGGGGGCCAGGTGCTCGGCGATGACGTTGGCGGTGCCCTCGTGGCGCTCCAGGCGGCCCCTCACTATCAGCGCCCGCGACATCAGGGCTGTCCTGCGGAAGCGGGCCTGGCAGCCTCTCGACACGATCACGTTGATCAGGCCGGTCTCGTCCTCGAGGTTGATGAACATGGTGCCGCCGGCGGTGGCGGGACGCTGGCGGTGCGTCACCGTGCCCGCCACCCTTATGCGGCCCGGCGGGCAGCTCAGCAGGTCCTTCGCGGGCACCACGCCTGCGGCGTCCAGCTCGACCCGGTAGAAGCGGGTGGGATGGCCGTCGGGCGCCACGCCGGTGGTCCACAGGTCGGCGGCGGACTGCTCCTGGGGCGACATGGACCGCAACGCTGGCACCTTCGTCCCGCTCGCTGCACCCGGCAGGCGGTCGGCGCCCAGCTGCGCCACCGCGCCGGCCGTCCACAGCGCCTCCCGCCGGTCCAGGCCCAGAGAATCAAACGCCCCGGCCGCCGCCAGCGCCTCCAGCATCGGCAGGCCCAACGGCGGGAGCGGAGATCGCCTCTTGCGCTGTCGCCTGCCAGCGGATTGTCCATTCGGCTGCTGCCCGCCCGCTGGCTGCCCGTTACTGGCCTGCCTGGCAGCCTCAGCCCGTCCATCTACGATCCGGTGTTCCGACATGGCTCTGAACAGGTGCTCCATAGAGTCATATGGGGCCCCCTCGGCTATGGCCGCGGCCAGCTTCGGGCCCACCCCCCGTACCGACGACAGGCCCAGCCGCACCGCGGCCCCGCCCGTCGAGGTCTCGCACGGCTCCAGCACAGCCGCATCGGCCGACAGGTTGACATCGGGGCTGCGCACCACCACGCCGTGGCGGCGGGCGTCCTGGCACAGCGAGTGGGGCGAGTAGAAGCCCATCGGCTGGGCGTTCAGCAGCGCCGCGCAGAACGCGGCCGGATAGTGCAGCTTGATCCACGACGAGGCGTACACCAGGTAAGCGAACGACACCGAGTGGCTCTCGGGGAACCCATAGTTGGCGAAGGCCACCATCTTGTGCCAGATCTGCTCGCCCACCTCCGCACCGATGCCCCGGGTGGCCATCCCCGCGAAGAACCGGCCCCGCAGCCGCTGCATGCGCTCCACCGACCGCTTGGCCCCCATGGCCCGGCGCAGCTCGTCGGACTCCGCCGGGGTGAACCCGGCCGCGTCGATGGCCATCTGCATGAGCTGCTCCTGGAACAGCGGCACCCCCAGCGTCTTGGACAGCGACCGCTCCAGCAGCGGATGCAGGTAGGTGACCGGCTCAACCCCGTTGCGGCGCCGGATGTAGGGATGCACCGAGCCGCCCTGGATCGGACCGGGCCGGATCAGCGCCACCTCCACCACCAGGTCGTAGAAGCAGCGGGGCCGCAGGCGGGGCAGGGTGGCCATCTGCGCCCTCGACTCCACCTGGAACACGCCCACCGAGTCGGCCTCGCACAGCATGTCGTACACGGCCGGGTCCTGGGGCAGCGCGGCCAGGTCGATGCGCTCGCCGTGGGCTGAGGCCACCAGGTCCACCGCATAGTGCAGCGCGGACAGCATCCCCAGCCCCAGCAGATCGAACTTCACCAGGCCCACCGCGGCGCAGTCGTCCTTGTCCCACTGCAGCACCGACCGGTCGGCCATCGACGCCCACTCCACCGGGCACACCTCGGCGATGGGCCGGTCGCAGATCACCATCCCCCCGGAGTGGATGCCCAGATGGCGGGGCCCTCCCTCAGCCTCAGCGGCCAGGTGCAGCACATCGGCGCCGATGGCGTCGGGGTCGCGGCCCTTGGCGCCCCCGGCCGTGCCCACAGCCAGCTCGCCCAGGCCGTCGTAGCGGTCCAGCGATTTGGCCCAGGCGTCCTGGCGAGCGGGCGGATGGCCCAGCGCCTTGGCCATGTCGCGCACCGCCGAACGGCCCCGGTAGGTGATCACGTTGGCCACCTGGGCGGTGCGGTCCCGGCCGTAGCGGCCGTACACGTACTGGATCACCTCCTCGCGCCGGTCGCTCTCGATGTCGATGTCGATGTCGGGCGGGCCGTCGCGCTCGGGCGACAGGAACCGCTCGAACAGCAGCCCCAGCGCCACCGAGTCCACGTTGGTGATGCCCAGCACGTAGCAGACCGCCGAGTTGGCGGCCGATCCCCGGCCCTGGCAGTAGATGTCGTGGCTGCGACAGAACGACGTGATGTCCCACACCACCAGGAAGTAGCCACCGAACCCGAGTTGCTCGATCATGTCCAGTTCATGGTTGATCTGGCGCCAGGCGCCCGGCACCCGCTCTGCTTCGGGCGGGCCGTAACGGACCCGGGCACCCTCGATGGCGAGGCGGCGCAGGAAGGCTGCCTCGTCGAGACCGTCGGGGCACGGATACGGCGGCAGTTCCGGCGCCACCAGCGACAGGCTGAACGCGCACTCCAACCCCAGCCGGACCGCGGCCTCCACGACGCCGGGATAGCGGGTGAAGCGCCTGGCCTGCTCGGCCCCGGAGCGCACATGGGCTCCGCTCCACGCATCGAGCCAGCCGTCATGGTCGTCGAGGTCGTGCCGGTCACCCACTGCGGTCAGGGCGTCGGCCAAGCGCCGGTCGCGGGGCGTGGCGTAGCGCACCGCGTTGGCGCACACCGGCTGCACCCCCCGGCGCACGCCGAGTTCGGCCAGGGCGTCGTTGCGGTGGCTGTCCAGCGGGTCGCCGTGGTCCCAAAGCTCCACGTACACGTTGCCGGGGCCGGCTGCGTCGGTCAGCCGATCGAGCGCGGAGGCCGCAGCCCGGGGACCGTGCTCCACCAGTGCCGAGGGCACCCAAGCGCCGTTCGCGCCGGTGAGGATGGCCCACCGGTCCCGCTGGGTCGCCGCGGCTTCCAAGAATGCCTCGGTCGACAGCCGGGGCTCGCTCTTGCGTCCGGCCATGTGGGCCCGGCTGATCAGCGACCCCAGTGCCGCGTACCCGGCCGCGTCGCGGGCCAACACCACCACCGACCGCCCTCGCGCCCGTCGATCTGACAGACGGGCGGACCCGGATCGTCCAGACGAGCTGGGCAGGTCGAGGGTGAGCTCGGCGCCGAACACCGTGGGCAGGCCGGCCTCCTCGGCGGCCTCGGCGAAACGCACCACCCCGTAGAAGCCGTCCCGGTCGGTCAGCGCCAGGGCATCGAGCTCGAGCCGGACGGCCTCGGCCACTAACCCCTCCGGGCTCGACGAGCCGTCCATGAAGCTGAATCGCGAGTGTGCATGCAGCTCCGCGTACGGCACCCGGGACGGCCCTGAGTCCCTGGTGGCCTGGCCGCCGGGGAGACTCCGGACCACGTTGGTCGTGTCGGAGGGTGTGCCGTTGCTCCGGCGGCTCCCGTTCGACCATGGCGAAGCGCCTACCCGATCCGACAGGCGGCGCTCCAGCTCCCGCCAGGGGATGATCGGGTTGTCGAATCCCATCGTCCGCTCAGTCGTAGGTGGCCTCGCGCCACCAGCGACCGGCCTCCAGCACGCAGAGGTGGGCCGAGCCGTCGTCGAGGACCAGTTGGAACCGGGCCTGGCGGCGGCGGGCGGAGGGACGCCACCAGCGCTCGTCCAGCGGCCACGGTCCGGCCCAGGCAGTGACAGCCTGGCTGCGGCCTGCAGAGTCCGTCACTTGCCATGGCGTCGCACTCGCTTCGCCCCGGCCACTGACGGTGACGGGATCGCCGTCTCGGTCGGTGACGATGATCGGCTCGGGCTGGGCCAGCACCACCGCGGGCTGGGGCGGCGGCAGCCGCCCCAGCCACGGCGCGCCTGTCGATCCGGACGCCTTGCCGGCTTTGACCTTCCTGTCCCTCGTGGCGGCGGTCTTGGCCGATCTTCGCCCCTTGCCCTTCTTGACGGCGGTCGTTGAAAGGCCCGAATCGGCTGCCGCGGCGTGCAGCGGTAACCGGTGGCCGGTGTCGGCGGGCCGGCGCCCTCCGGCCAGGCGGGGCACGGTCACCGCCTCGGAACCCAGGAGCCCCTGCACCCGGGCAAGCGCCTTGGCTGCCCGCTCGTCGGCTTCGCTCCTCGCGCCCCACATCCCGAGCTGGCGGCCGTCGGCAGGAACCACTGCACAGGGCGTGATCCGGATGAGCGTGACCGGGCCTGTCGGACGCTCGGGCGACCGGTACCAGCCCTCTAGCTGCCAGCGCACCCGGTCGACTACGGCAGCCGCGCTGAAGCGGAACTCGTGGCGCCAGCGGCGGCGGCTGGCATGGCCGCTGTCGGAGCAGGCCTCGATGCCGATGCTCACGCAGTCCAGACCGTCGCGGGCCAGCCGGGCCACCATGTCGTCGGCCAGCGCCCTGGCCATGAACGCCACCGTCTCGATCCGGTCGGCGGGCGGGTCGATCTCGGCCTCTACCGCGGAGTCGTCCGTCGCGGGCCGGGCCTGCAAAGCACGGCTGTCGAGCCCGCAGGCCAGCCGGTGTGCCAGCAGTCCCGGCCAGCCGAAGCGCCCCAGCATGTCGGCCTCGCTCAGCGAGGCCACATCGCCCAGCGTCCGGATCCCCAGCCGCCACAGCACGTCGAGCAGCGCCTCGATGCCGTTCTCGTCGGAGTGCAGCGGCGAGACCGGATCGACGAGCGAGATTAGAGGCCGGTCGGCCAGGAACTGCCGGCTCTGCTGGGGCGGCACCACCAACACGGCCGTGGAGTCAGAAAGCCTGGCACCGTTCCACTCGGCGGCGGATGGCCGAGGGGCGGATGGCTGAGGAGTGGGCGGCCGAGCGGTAGATGGCCGAGCGGTGGGCGTTTCGGGCATCCGTGCAGCCACACGGGCGGCGAGACTGGTGGTGAAGAGCCCGTCGGCCACACCCAAACCGACCTTTGACACGGCTGGCACCGCGTCGGCGACAGCCCGGGCGACGAGCTCGGCCAAGGCCCGCTCGCCGCCGAAGTAGCGCGACGGCCCCCTCACTCCGAACACATGCAATCCGGGCCTCAGCGCCTCGGCCAGGGGAGTGAACTGCTCCAGCGCCTCGGCCACTGGCTCGCAGTCGCAAGCCTCGGAGTCACCTAGATCCACGACCACCATCCGCTCAGGCGGTGCCGCGGTTGGTGCTTCCATCGGCCCGGTCACCGGGCTACCACCATTCGCATGGGAGGTGCCTGGGGTTGCGGAGGTGAAGGTACGGGCGCCATCGTCGTGCCGGGCCGGCGGCTAGCCCGCTCGGCGTTCCCTGACGTCTTCGAAGCCGCTGGCGAATTCGGAGGTCTGGCCCGGCTCCGCGCGGGCCACCTGGCCGTCGGCCGAGGGCAGCCACATCAGCATCCGGCGGGGACGGGACGCCGCTCCCCGGCCTCCGACGGTCACCTCGGCCTGACGGGCCAGCAGCCGCCCGTGCCCGTCGTCAATGCCCGTCCAGAGCGTCTGCTCGATCATCATGCTCAATTCGGGCTGGAGGCCGGTAGCGACGTGCTCGGAGGCTTTGCCGCCGAGAGCGCAGATCAGCGAGGTGCCGTGCTCGCGCGTCCGAGCCAGCAGCCGCCGCGCCGTCGCATTCCCCACCCGGACCGCAGGTCCCAACAGCACGAGATCGAAGCCGCCCACCGCTGCTCCCAGCACGTCCGCCGTCAGACTCCCGTCCCTAGTCGCTGTAGGCAGGTCGATCAGGGCCCAGCGACTCAAGTCGACGCCCCTCTCGGCCAGCGCGGACACGCCCAGGTCGGCGGCGCCCACCGCGGCCACCCAGCTGCCTCGCCGGGAAGCCTCTGCAGCCAGCGCTACAGCCAGCGTTACTGAACCATGACCGTGCACTGCGATGACGGTGCCTCGCCGGATGCTGCCCTCCGGCAGCAGCACCCCAAGGGCCTCCTCCACGGGAAGCCTCCGTTCATGGGCCGCTCCGGCGAGCGCGTCGAGCCGGGTCGGCAGTGCCCGTGCCGTCTCTTGAGCCGCCATCGGCCCATTATACGAACGTATGTTCGTTTACGCCAGTGGAACCGGAGACGCCGAGGAACCGGAGACGCCGATGATCAGGCTTCGTCCCTGACGCCTGACAGCCAGTCGAGGACGGTCAGGACAAGCTCGTCGGAATGGCGCCGGTCGGTGAAGAGGTGGTCGGCACCGGCGATCGTGTGCAGGGTCGCCGAGCCGGCCCGGGCCAGCGTCTCGGTCTGGTCGCGGCCCACCACGGTGTCCGCTCCGGCCTGCACCACCAGCATGGGCCGACCCAGTGAGGCCGCGGCTGCAACCACATCGTGCTGGTGCAGGTCGTCGAGAAAGTCCCGTCCCACCCGCACCGGCTTGGGCCCGATCCTCACCTCGCCCGAGCCCTCGGAGCGGATCTGCTTCAGGGCATCGGCAGCAAAGAGATGCTCCACATGGGCGACTGAGGCCGGCGACGCCACCGCCACCACCTCGGTCACGGTGTGCAGGCGCGACGCGGCCAGCACCGCGGCCGCCCCTCCCAGGCTGTGCCCCACCAGTACGCACGGCCCGGCGCCGCGCCGGATCAGCGCCACCGCGGCCGCAGTTATGTCGCTGACGTTGGTGGCGACGGTGGTGTCGGCCAGCTCGCCGCCGCTGTCCCCCAACCCGGTGAAGTCGAAGGCCAGTGTCAAGTACCCGCCTCCGGCCAGTCCCTTGGCGATCCGGGTGGTGGTGAACAGGTCCTTGGAGCACGTGAAGCAGTGGCACAGCAGGGCTGCTCCGAGCACCGCCGTACCGTCACCGGGCCGGTGAAGCACGGCGGCCAGCTTGGCCCCGGCCCCGCCCGTGAACTCGAACCGCTCGGTGGTAGGTGTCGCTGCCATTGGCCTAGGCGTCCAAGGCGGGGCTCGTACCCATACCGTAGCCATTGGAGTAGCCGACGTTTTGGGAGCAATCGAAAGCGGTATGGTTCGGTCCCGTGAACTCCGCTACTCGGCTGGTGCTTCGCATTGCTCTGGCCCTTGCTGTGTCGACGCTTGTTGCATGCTCAGGCAGCCAGAGTACCGAGGACATCTCAACGGTGGATCGCCTGAAGCGCAATGCCGAGCAGTTCGGGTACGCGATCGGCACGCCCGGAGGCGAGCTCACCATCTCGACCATCTCCGAGCCGCTCACGTTCAACCTGGCCATCTCCAACGACGCGTCGTCTTCGGACGTGCTCGGGTACCTCTTCGAGGGCCTCACCGAGACCTCGTGGCTGACCGATGAGGTGGAGCCTCTCCTAGCCGAGTCGTGGGAGCGATCCGGAGACGGCCTGACGTGGACCTTCCACCTGCGCCGGGACGTCGCCTGGCACGACGGCGAGCCCTTCACCGCCCACGATGTGGGCTTCACGTTCAACCAGATCATCTACAACGACGACATCGGTGCCAGCAGCCGCTCAACCTTCCAATTCCGGTACCTGGACGACAACGGCGACTGGCAGGAGAGCCAGATGGATGTGGCCGTGATCGACGACTACACCGTCGAGTTCACCCTGCCGGTGCCGTTCGCCCCGTTCCTGCGCTCGATGGGCACAGCCATATACCCGCGCCACGCACTCGAGCAGCACGTCGATGACGGCACCTTCGTAGACACCTGGGGCCTGGACACCGACCCGGCTGACATCGTCGGCACCGGCCCGTTCACCATCGAGAGCTACGAGCCCGGCGAGCGAGTGATCTTGGCTCGCAACCCCAACTACTGGCTGATCGACGACGAGGGGAACCGCCTGCCGTACCTCGATCGGGTGGTCCACAACATCGTCGAAGACTTGGACGCCGAGCTAGCCAGCTTCCTGGCCGGCGAGTCGGACTTGCACGGGGTGCTGGGAGAGGAGTACGCCGAGCTCGAACCCCTCCAGGAAGAAGGCAACTACACGATCCACCGGCGCGGCCCCGGCTTCGGCACAACCTTCCTGGCGTTCAACGTCAACCCCGGAGTCAGCGCCGGCACCGGCCAGCCGTACGTAGCCGCCGGAAAGCGGGACTGGTTCGGCAACGTGGAGTTCCGCCGGGCCGTGGCTCACAGCGTCGACAAGGACGCCATCATCGACGGCGTGCAGCACGGCCTCGGCTATCCGCAGTGGTCCTCGGTGAGCCCCGCCGCCGGCGACTTCCACAACCCTGATGTCAGGACCTATCCCTACGACCTGGACAAGGCCAACGAGATCCTCGACAGCCTCGGCTGGACCGATACCGACGGCGACGGGATCCGCGAGGACTCAAACGGCAAAGCCATCGAGTTCCGCCTGGTCACCAACACCGGCAACAGCGTGCGGCAGGAGGCCACCCAGATCATCGAGCAGGGAATGGAGGCCATCGGACTCGACGTGGACTACGAGGCGATCGACTTCGGAGAGCTCGTCGATCAACTGGTCAGCACCTATGAATGGGAGGCCATGGTCATCGGCTTCACCGGAGGCCCGGACCCCTACAGCGGGATCGGCTTCTGGCACAGCAGCGAGGACCTGCACCTGTGGTATCCCAACCAGCCGGAGCCGGCCACCGACTGGGAGGCAGAGATCGACGAGTTCTACATCATGGGAAGCAGGGAGCTCGATCATGAGGCGCGGGTGGGGCACTACCACAGGGCCCAGCAGATCGCGGCCGAGAACGTGCCCGTCGTCTACACGACGCAGTCCGAGCGGCTCACCGCCACCCGCAACGTGTTCGGCAACACCACACCCACCCTGTACGCGCTCTGGGACATCCGCTACCTGCACCGAACCGACCAGTAGCCGGATCTCGGGAGCGTTTCCTGCGGTAGGTGCAGACGAACCGACCCGAGAATCCCCCGGGCGGCTCGTTTCCGGGTTGAGCGGCCGCATAGAGTCCAAGCCATGTATGACCTGAAGATCAGCGGTGGCCTGCTTGTCGACGGCACCGGCGAACCGCCCCGACAGGCCGATGTGGGTGTGGTCGGCGACAAGATCGTGGCTGTGGCCCCGGAGCTACCTGGCGACGCCGCCCGCACCATCGACGCTTCCGGCCAGATCGTCACTCCCGGCTTCGTGGACGTGCACACCCACTACGACGGCCAGGTCACGTGGGACAGTCTGCTCGAGCCCAGCTCGGGACACGGCGTGACCACCGTGGTGATGGGCAACTGCGGAGTGGGGTTCGCGCCGGTGCGCCCGGGAACCGAGGAATGGCTGATCCAGCTCATGGAGGGGGTGGAGGACATCCCTGGTGCCGCCCTGTCGGAGGGGATCACGTGGGGCTGGGAGTCTTTCGGCGACTATCTCGACGTGCTCGACGATCGTCGCTGGGCCATCGACGTGGGAACCCAGGTGCCCCACGGCGCGGTGCGGGCCTACGTGATGGGCGAGCGCGGCGCTCGCAATGAGCCGGCGAACCCCGATGAGATCGCCCGCATGGAACGGATTGTCGCCGACGCGGTCTCGGCTGGCGCGCTGGGCGTGTCGACGTCGCGCACTCTGGCCCACAAGGCCATGGACGGCGAGCCCGTGCCCGGGACCTTCGCGGCCGAAGACGAGCTGTTCGGTCTGGGCCGAGGGCTGCGCGACGGCGGGGGAGGCGTCTTCGAGCTCGCCCCCGTCGGATCAGCGGGCGAGGACATCGTCAAGCCCCGCTCCGAAGTGGAGTGGATGAGGCGTCTGTCGGCTGAGATCGGCCAGCCGGTGACCTTCGCTCTGTTGCAGGTGCCTGCCGCGCCCGACCTGTGGCGCGAGCTGATGGACGTGTCCCTGCGAGCGGCCGAGGCGGGCGCGCAGCTTTTCCCGCAGGTAGCGGGCCGCCCCTTCGGCCTGCTGGTCGGCTGGCAGACCAGCCACCCCTTCGTCCTGCGGCCCACCTATCGCGCCATCGAGCACCTAGGCATCGAGGAGCGCATCGAGCGGCTGCGAGACCCGGCTGTGCGGTCCGCCATCCTGTCCGAGCCCGACGGCGAGCGCCGGGGAGGCATGCAGGAGGGCGTCGGAGTGCTGGTCTCCAAGATGCTCGATCAGCTGTACGTGCTCGGCGACCCGCCCGACTACGAGCCGACGCCCGACCGCTCGATCTCGACGGTCGCGGCCTCTGCCGGCGTCGGTCCGGCCGAGGTCGCCTACGATGCCTTCTGCGCCGAGGACGGCCTGGCGCTGCTGATGGTGCCGATGTTCAACTACGTGGATGGCAACCACGATGTGATCAGGGAGCAGCTCACCCACTCCAGCGCGGTGGTGGGCCTATCCGATGGCGGCGCCCACTGCGGCTTGATCTGCGATGCCTCGATGCCGACCACCATGATCAGCCACTGGACCAGAGATCGCAGCCGGGGCGAGAAGCTTCCGCTTGAGTGGGTGGTGCGCAAGCAGTCCCGGGACACCGCGGCGCTGTTCGGGCTGAACGACCGGGGCGTCGTCGCGCCAGGTAAGCGAGCCGACCTGAACGTCATCGACCACGCCAACATCAGCCTGCGAACCCCCCGCCTGGTGCACGACCTTCCAGCCGGAGGCCGGCGCCTGTTGCAGCACGCCGACGGCTACACGGCCACCATCGTGGCCGGTGAGCAGACCCGCGCCCGTGGCGTCGACACCGGAGCGCGACCTGGTCGCCTGGTGCGGGGCCGCCGCGCGGCCTGAGCAAACGTCATGGGCTTCTGCGACGGGCGGGTGGTGATCGTGACCGGCGCGGGCCGGGGGCTGGGTCGAGCCCACGCGCTGGCCTTCGCCGCCGAGGGAGCCCACGTTCTGGTCAACGACCTCGGCGTCCATAGCGACGGCACCCAACCCGGCGCCGACGACGCAGCCACAGCGGTGGTCGATGAGATCATTGCTGCCGGGGGCTTGGCCGCGGCCAACCACGCAGACGTGGCCGACTGGGAGCAGGCCGCGGCCATGGTGGCGCAGGCCATCGACACCTGGGGACGCCTCGACACGCTGGTCTGCAACGCAGGATTCCTTCGCGACCGGATGCTGGTGAACATGAGCGAGCAGGAATGGGATGCCGTTGTGCGGGTTCACCTTAAGGGACACTTCGTTCCGGCCCGCCACGCGGTGGCCCACTGGCGAGAGCGTCAGAAGGCCTCCGCTGAGCCTCCCGCGGCGCGCATCGTCAACACGTCGTCGGGCGCAGGACTCATGGGCTCGATCGGGCAGGGCAACTACGCCGCGGCCAAAGCTGCAATCGCGTTGCTGACAATCCAGCAGGCTGCGGAGTGGGGTCGTTACGGGGTTCTCGCCAACGCCATCGCGCCCGACGCACGCACCCGGATGACGGCGGTTATACCCGACTATCCCGACCAGCCGGCCGAGGGTTGGGATCCCAAGGCTCCCGAGAACGTCTCGCCCCTGGTTGTCTGGCTGGGAAGCGCGGACTGCGACGTCACCGGAAGGGTGTTCGAGTGCACCGGAGGCCAGGTCAATGTGTGCGATGGATGGCAGCACGGACCGGTGATATCGGCGGGGGACCGAGCCATGACGGTGGCCGAGGCGGCCGAGTTGGCCCGACGCTCAGTGGAGGGCGAAGAGCCGCCCGCTCCCGTCTACGGGACTCGTTAACGCAAGCGTCGGCGACAGTTCTCTGAGAGCGTTCTTCGTACCGTCACAAGAAATCTATGACAAGAATGTGACAAACCCGTGACGGTGGTGTAACCTACTACGCAGGAACCGGGTCTGAACATCAGGATTCGCCAGAACCGGATCCACAATCCCCCCCTCCAGGGACCGTGCGGAGCCCGCCAGTTTGAAGCTGGCGGGCTCCGGCGCGTTACGCTCCACGTCTGTTCGAGCCAGCGGAGCGAGGGGCATGACCGAGCCGATCTACGACGCCCGAACTTTCTGGGATCTGCTGTCCAGGCGGGTGGCCGCCACGCCCAACACGACGATGCTCGTCGACGAGGCGGGCCGCGCCCTGACCTTCGCCGATTTCAAGGACCAGGCCCAGCGCGTGGCGGCGGGACTGCTGGCCCTGGGCGTCACCGAGGGCACACCGGTCACTTGGGTGTTGCCCACCCGCATCGAGACGGTGCTGATGAGCTTCGCCCTCAGCCGGCTCGGCGCGGTCCAGAACCCGATCATCCACATCTACCGCCAACGCGAGGTCGAGTTCTGTGTCCGGCAGACCAGAGCGGAACTGGTCGTGCATCCCGGCGAGTGGAGCGGGTTCGACTACGGCGCCATGGTCGATGCGATCATCGCCGGGCTCGACCACGAGACCCGGGCGCTGATCGGCTACGACACCCTTCCGGATGGCGACCCGGCCACGCTGCCGCCGGTGCCCGAGGCCGGCGACGCCGATGCGGTGCGCTGGCTGTACTACACATCGGGAACCACTTCCGATCCCAAGGGCGTCAAGCACACCGACGCGTCTCTGATCGCCGGTGGAGTCGGGCTGGCGCGGGCGCTTGACATGAGCGGCGACGATGTGGGCTCCATCGCCTTCCCCTACGCCCATATCGGCGGACCCGACTACATGGTCACGATGCTGGCAGCCGGTTTCGGAGCGGTTCTCGTAGAGCGATTCGACCCGGCCGCCGCGGTGGTGGCCTACGCCCGCCACGGCGTGACCATGGCCGGCGGCTCGACGGTCTTCTACCAGATGTTCCTCGAGGAGGACCGCAAGTCTCGCAAGGCCACCGGCCGCCCGGCCATGCCCGCTCTGCGAGTGCTGTCGGGCGGGGGCGCCCCCAAGCCGCCCGAGATCTATTTCCGGGTGAAGGAGCAGATGGCCGTACCCGTGGCCCACGGGTACGGCATGACCGAGTGTCCGATGATCTCGCAGGGCTCGCCCCATGACAGCGACGACCAGCTGGCGTACACCGACGGGCGCCCAGTCCACGGCTGCGAGGTGTCCATAGTGGCGATGGCCGCCGACGGCGGAGAGGCTCCCGCCCCCGCCGGTGTCCAGGGCGAGGTGAGGGTGAGTGGTCCGATGCTGTTCTCGGGCTACACCGATCCCGCTCTAGACCGAGCGGCCTTCGATGCCCGGGGCCGGTTCCGCACCGGCGATCTTGGGGTGCTGGGCACCGACGGGCACCTGACGTTGACCGGGAGGGTGAAGGACATCATCATCCGCAAGGGCGAGAACATCTCCGCCAAGGAGATCGAGGACGTGCTGTACACCCACGACAAGGTGGGGGCGGCCGCAGTCATCGGCCTGTCAGACCGCGAGCGGGGCGAGAGGGTGTGCGCGGTGGTTGAGACCGCGCCCGACTCGGACGATCTGACCTTCGAGGAGATGGTTGAGGCCTGCCTCGCCGCCGGCCTGGCCCGCCAGAAGGTTCCCGAGCAGCTTGAGATCCATCCCGGTCCGCTGCCCCGCAATGCCACCCTGAAGATCCTCAAACACAAGCTGCGAGAGGTCTATGAGGCCAGACGGCCGGTTGGCTTGGCCGCACGAAAGGTCTACGTAGCCCGGCAGGAAGAAGATTGAGACGCACCAATGGCCGACACGACCATCTATCACAACAAGCATTGAAACTCTTCCAAGAATGCCGTGGCGGTCGCCACGGAGGCTGAGCTTGATTTCAAGGTTGTGCTCTATATGTCCCACCGTCCCGACCGCGAGACGCTGCAAGGGATCGTCGAGCGGCTTGAGGACCCGGTGGAGAACCTGGTTCGCAAGGATTCCCAGTTCGCCAAGCTGGGTCTGGATGCCGGCGACTACGTCGGCAACCCGGACGCGGTGGTGGACGTGCTGCTGAGGTATCCCAGGCTCATGCAGCGCCCGGTGCTCGTGCGCGGCGACCGGGCCATCATCGGGCGCCCCCTCGACGACGTCAAGGCCAAGGACCGCCTGGCCGAGTTCCTAACCTGATCTACCTGATCTCGCGGCCGGCCCGTGCGGTTCGCTACCGTGGGGCCTGAGCCAAACTGACTTGGTCGCCAAGCGACCACAAGGGAGAGCCGATGCGCATCGTCGTTGACTTTGACCTGTGCGAAAGCAATGCCGTCTGCATGCAGATCGCGCCCGACATCTTCGAGGTGCGGGACGACGACTTCCTCTACATCCTCAACGAGACGCCGGGCGAGGCCGACCGGTCCAGGGTGGAGGAGTGCGTGCAGCGCTGTCCCAAGCAGGCCATCTCCATATCTGAGGACTGACCGGCAGCTGAGGGCTGATCGGCAGCAGAGGACTGACCGGCGCCGGGATCCGACTGAACATGACCCAAGCCCCGCGCGCCGTCACTATCGTCGGGGCCTCGCTGGCGGGACTGAACGCGGCTGAGGCTCTGCGTCGGGAAGGGTTCGACGGTCCGGTCACGCTCATAGGCGCCGAGAGCCACCTGCCCTATGACCGGCCGCCGCTGTCGAAGCAGGTGCTGGCGGGAGAGTGGGAGCCGGAGCGAGCCGCGCTGACCGACTCCGAAGAGCTGGCGGAGGACGACATCGAGGTCCGTCTCGGTGTGCGGGCCACCGATCTGGACTTGGCTGCTCGCGAGCTGTCCCTCGACACCGGCGAGACCGCGGCATTCGACGGGCTCGTGATCGCCACCGGGGCCCGCTGCCGCACCATGGGCGGCGTCGAGGGGTTGGACGGAGTCCACGTATTGCGCTCGCTGGACGACTGCCTGGCTCTTCGCTCCGACTTCGAGGCGATGCCGCCGCGGGTGGTGGTAGTCGGCGCGGGCTTCATCGGGGCCGAGGTGGCCGCAACCGCGCGCGGGCGCGGCCTCGAGGTCACCCTGGTGGAGGCTCTGCCCACCCCCCTGAGCCGGGTACTCGGCGACGAGATGGGCCAGGTATGCGCCGAGGTCCACCGTGACCACGGCGTCGACCTGCGCACCGGGGTCGGCGTCAGCGGCATCTCCGGTGGCGACCGGGTGGAGCGGGTGACGCTGTCGGACGGATCTGCCGTCGACGCCGATGTGGTGGTCGTCGGCATCGGCGTGATCCCCAACACCGAATGGCTGGCCAGCTCCGGACTGCAGGTCGACGACGGTGTGATCTGCGACGCCGCATGCCTGGCCGCCGAGCGGGTTACCGCCGCCGGCGACGTAGCCCGCTGGCCGAACGAACTCTTCGGCGAGACGATGCGGGTGGAGCACTGGGACAACGCCGCACAGCAGGGATCCCACGCCGCCCGGCGCCTACTCGACGAGGGGACCGGGCCGTTCACGCCGGTGCCTTGGTTCTGGAGCGACCAATACGACCGCAAGATCCAGCTGGCCGGTCGGGTTCGCGGAGACGACGAGGTCAGGGTGGTGACGGGATCGGTCGAGGAGCGGCGTTTCGCAGCGATCTACGGTCGAGCCGGACGCATCACCGGCGTTCTCGGATTCAACCGTCCCCGCCATGTGATGCGCTACCGGGCACTGATCGAGCAGGGCGCCAGCTTCGACGAGGCCCTCGCGGCGGAGTTCTGAATCCTTCGGCCCTCCGGTAGCCTGTTGCGGTTCCGCCGACGGCGGAATGAGTCGTGCGCAGCACGCAGGCTGCCGGCCTCGCACCGCGGGCCATGCAGCAGGGTCCGATACCCAACGGAGACACCATGCCAACCAGCCTCCCCCCCAAGGCCCAGACCATCGCCTCGATGGCGGAGGTCTTCGGGCTCCAAGAGAACGACACCGGTTCTCCCGAAGTCCAAATCGGACTGCTTTCTGATCGCATCAATCATCTCACCGAGCATCTGAGGGTCCACAAGAAGGACCATCACAGCCGGAGGGGACTGCTGATGCTGGTGGGCAGGCGCAGGAGGTTGCTCGACTACGTGAAGGAGAACGACGTCGAGCGGTACCGGGCGATCATCGCCCATCTCGGTCTGCGGCGCTGAACATGACGGGGCGGCCCTGGTGCCGCCCCTCCGGCTGTTGGCGCCGATGGCGGCGCCCAAGGAGCCGGCGACGATCCCAGTGACAAGACGAAAGGCGCGACCACTCCGGTGCTAGTCGCATCGGCCCCGCCCCCGGATAACCGGCGGGACCGATACGACTGGGAACTGGCGGGGTCGTGCCCAGATCGGGCCTCAGACGGGGCCCGCAAGGAGTAGATCCATGGCTGAAGCCATTTCCGTCACCGGTGCGTTCACGCGCGCCGAGGGCAAGGACGCCACCTTCGAGACGGGCCTGCTGGCCCCGCTCGCCGGTGGCGCTGTAACCGTCCAGATGGGCGACACGGTGGTGCTCGTCACCGCCACAGGCGCCAAGTCCCCCCGGGAGGGCGCCGACTTCCTCCCCCTCACCGTCGACGTAGAGGAGCGGATGTACGCGGCGGGCCGGATTCCCGGCTCGTTCTTCCGTCGGGAGGCCCGGGCCGGCGAGCAGGCCGTCTTGACGTGCCGGCTCATCGACCGGCCGTTGCGGCCCAGCTTCCCTGCCGGGTACCGCAACGAGGTTCACGTCGTGGCCACCATCCTCGGCGCCGACCAGTCCAACCCCTACGACGTCGTCGCGCTCAACGCGGCCTCGCTGGCGCTGAGCATCTCGCCGGTCCCCTTCGACGGGCCCCTCGGCGCGGTGCGCCTGGCCTGGTCGTCGGAGGGCGAGTGGATCCCGTTCCCCACCTACGAGGAGGGGGAAGGATCTGCCTTCGAGATGGTGGTGGCCGGCCGGCTCGCCGATGACGACGTGGCCGTGATGATGGTCGAGGCCGGGGGCACCTCCGCCGGCTGGGAGCTGTACCAGGACGGTACGCCCAAGGTCGATGAGGACGTGCTCGCCGGCGGCCTTGAAGCGGCCAAGACCTGGATCCGGGAGATGATCGAGCTCCAGCAGCAGATGATCGACGCGGTCGGCCCGGTCGCCAAGATGCAGCCGCCGCTAGTTGTCGACCACAGCGACGAGATCCTCGACGCGGTGCGCGACGGGGCGCTCGACCGCATCGCGGCCGTGCAGACGATCGCGGACAAGACCGAGCGTCAGGAGGCCGAGGCCTCGCTGGTCGCGGAGATCGCGGCCGAGATGGAGGCCCGCTTCGGCGACGATCCCGCGGTGGGCAAGCAGGTGAAGGGCGCAGTGCGCTCCGTCACCAAGGAGGTGGTGCGCAAGCGCATCGTCACCGAGGGCATCCGCATCGACGGCCGGGCCACCGACCAGTTGCGCCCGCTCATGAGCCGGGTCGGGGTCATCCCCACGGCCCACGGCTCCGGACTCTTCCAGCGCGGCGACACGCAGGTACTCAATTTCACCACCCTGGGAATCGGTCGCAGCGACATGATGATCGACGACCTGTCGCCCACCGACAAGAAGCGCTACTTCCACCACTACAACTTCCCGCCGTTCTGCACCGGCGAGACCGGCTTCATGCGAGGGCCGAAGCGGCGCGAGATCGGTCACGGGGCGCTCGCGGAGCGGGCCGTGTTCGCGGTGATGCCGGGCTTTGAGGAGTGGCCCTACACGGTTCGCACCGTCTCGGAGGTGATGGCCTCCAACGGGTCGAGTTCGATGGCGTCGGTGTGCGGGTCCACGTTGTCGCTAATGGACGCCGGCGTCCCGATCAAGGCGCCGGTGGCCGGGGTGGCCATGGGCCTGGTGCATGCTGAGGACGCCTGGGTGACCCTCACCGACATCCTCGGCGCCGAGGACGCCTTCGGAGATATGGACTTCAAGGTGGCCGGGACCACCGACTTCATCACCGCGCTGCAGCTCGACACCAAGATTGCGGGCATCCCGGCGTCGGTTCTGGCCGACGCTCTGCGGCAGGCGCGCACGGCTCGGCTGGACA
The DNA here is from genome assembly GCA_965220645.1 of Candidatus Aldehydirespirator sp. Taxonomy (GTDB): domain Bacteria; phylum Actinomycetota; class Acidimicrobiia; order Acidimicrobiales; family Aldehydirespiratoraceae; genus Aldehydirespirator. The sequence goes on from OZ244836.1 coordinate 1,973,289, forward strand.
TCCTCGATGTGATGGCCGAGACCATCATCGAGCCGCGGCCTGAGGTTCGCGACACCGCTCCGAAGGTCACCACATTCGAGATCCCCGTAGAGAAGATCGGCGAGGTGATCGGGCCGAAGGGCAAGGTGATCAACGCCATCCAGTCGGAGACCGGGGCGGACATCAGCGTCGACGACGACGGCGCGGTCGGCATCGTGGCCATCGCGTCCACCGACCGCGGCGCCGTGCTGGAGGCCGAGCGGCAGATCAAGCTCATCCTGGACCCGCCGACGGCCGACGTGGGCGCCACCTACCGGGGGAGGGTCGTGAACATCACCAAGTTCGGGGCGTTCGTGAACATCCTCCCCGGTCGCGACGGTCTGGTGCACATATCCAAGCTGGGCGGCGGAAGGCGCATCGACAGAGTGGAGGACGTGCTCGAGCTCGGCGAGGAGATCGAGGTTGTCGTCGAGGACGTCGACCCCAACGGGAAGATCTCGCTCATTCCCAAGTCCGATGATTCCGACGGCGACGCCCCGCGCCCGCCACGCGGCCGGGAGTCCGGTCGGGGCGGCTCCGACGGCAGAGGCCGTAGGGACTTCGACCGGGACGAGCCGCGACGCGACTCGCGCCGCGGCGACTCGGACCGTGGCTCCGACGGGCGCGATCGCGACCGCAACATGGACGGCGGCGGCCGGGCGTACTCGGGCCGGGGGGATCGGGCCGACGGCGAGCCGCGGCGCGAGGATCGGGGCGGCTCCCGGCAGAGGCCACCAGCAACAGTGTCCAGCGCCAAGGCGGTCTCGTTCGAGGATTCCTTCGACTCAGAGCTTGAGCGGGAGTTCGGCGAACTGGGCCCGGATCCGCGGGTGCGACGCGGGGGACGCCGCGGCGGCCGCGGAACCCGCTAGAGGCCGAGCGGGCTTGTGGCAATGTCACGCGCATGCAGCGAGTCACTGAGCGAGGCCGTGGCCCGAGCGGCCCGTGCGCGCAGCGAACAAGAGCGGGAAATACGCCGACCATGATCAAGGTCGGTGTCTGCGGCGCCACCGGGCGCATGGGCGCCGAGGCCTGCCGGGCCATCGATGCCGATGCCGGCACCGAACTGCTGGCTGCGATCGGCTCGGCCGGCTCGGTTGAGGAGTTCGTTGACGCAGGGGTCGAGGTGGTCGTGGACTTCACCGTCGCGGAGGCGGTCCGGGCCAGCGCGGGCGTGCTCGCCGCAGCAGGCATCCACGCCGTGATCGGGACTTCCGGCCTGGACGCTGACGACATCGACGTCCTGCGGGAGAGATTTGTGCAGAGCCACTGCGTCGTCGCGCCGAACTTCGCGGTCGGCGCGGTGCTCATGACCCGATTCGCGGCGCTGGCCGCTCCCTACTTCGACACCGCCGAGGTGATCGAGCTGCATCACGACCGCAAGGTGGACGCGCCTTCGGGCACGGCCATGGCGACCGTCGAGGCCATGGCGCAGGCATCCGACGATTGGGCGCCGGACCCCACCGTCAACGAGAGCCTGCCCGGAGTACGCGGCGGCCGCGGTCCGGCCGGGATCCCTGTCCATTCGGTGCGCCTCAAGGGCCTGGTCGCACACCAGGAGGTGATGCTCGGCGGGCCCGGCGAGACCTTGGCGATCCGCCACGACACCATCGACCGGTCGGCCTTCATGCCGGGCATGCTGCTCGCTGTGAAGCGCGTGGTAACGCTCGCACCGGGCGCGACCGTCGGCCTCGGCGAGGTCCTGGGCATCTGAGGCCAGAACGGGGGCGGTGAGTGCGCCGGCTGGCATCGCCGGGGTGGATTGCCTCGCACATCTTCGCGCTGGCGATGGTCGTGCTGATGGTCAACCTGGGGTTCTGGCAGGTCCGGCGACTCGACGAGCGTCGCGCCTCCAACGCCGAGATCGCGGCGGCGATGTCGCAGGCCCCATCCGACATCGCCGCTCATCTCGACATCCGGGGGCTGCCGCCGGAGCACACCGCGGTCGCGGCGGCGGGCACATACCTCGCCGGCGCGGAAGTGCGCATCGGCAACCGCAGCTTCGGTGGGCAGCCCGGCTTCTGGCTGGCGACACCGCTGCGACTCGACGACGGCCGAGCCGTGGCGGTGGTGAGGGGCTGGGTGCCCCGGCGCGCCCTGACCGGCCTCGACGACCGCACCGCGGCCCCGCCGGAGGGGGACGTGACGGTGGTCGGCCTCGCCTTCGACAGCGTCAACGGTGGCAGGATCGCAGAGACTGCCCCAGGCGAGACGCCCGAGATCTCCCGCATGGACCTGGACCGTTTCGAGGCGGTTTCCGGCGTCGACGTCGAGGGGGTGTGGATCAGGCTGCAGGCTCAGTCGCCGGCCCAGCCCGAGGGGCTGCCGGAGCCGGTTCCCGATCCCGACCTCGGCGAGGGGTCCCACCTGTCCTACGCGTTCCAGTGGTTCTTCTTCTCGGCTGGGGCGGTGGTGGTGTACGGGTTGATCCTGCGCCGGGCCGTCGCCGGGCGCGAAGAAGCCCCCGGTACCGAACTACAGTTGTAGGCCATGGCCCGATTCGGACGTGTGCTCACCGCGATGGTCACGCCCTTCACTGAGGACGGGGCGCTCGATCTCGATGGTGCTGCTCGCCTTGCCCGGTGGCTCGTCGCCAACGGCAACGAGGGTCTGGTGGTGGCCGGGACTTCCGGGGAGGGTCCGACACTCACCCACACCGAGCAGGCCGAACTGGTGGCCGCGGTCGTGGCTGCAGTCGACGTGCCCGTGGTGGCGGGAGCCGGGAGCAACGACACACGCGCCGCCATCGACCTCACCGAGCGCTGCACGAACGCCGGCGCGAACGGCATCCTGCATGTGGCCGGCTACTACAACCGGCCGTCGCAGGCCGGGCTGGACACGCACTTCCGGCACTGCGCGGCTGCGACTGACCTGCCCATGATCGTTTACGACATACCGGGGCGCACCGGCCGCAAGGTCGCCACCGAGACCATGGTCCGGCTGGCTCACGAGGTCCCCAACATCGTCGGGCTGAAGGACGCGGCCGGTTCTCCCGCAGAGACGGCCCGATTGCTGGAGTTGGCACCGGACGGCTTCGAGGTCTATTCGGGCGACGACTCGCTCACCCTGCCGCTGATGTCGATAGGCGCAGTCGGTGTCATCGGTGTGGCCACGCACTGGGCGGGCCAGCAGATGGCGGCCATGTTCGACGCGTTCGAGAGCGGGCGAGTGGCCGAGGCGGCAGCCATCAACCGCCGCTTGCTCGACTCCTATGACTTCGAGACCGGCGACGCGGCCCCCAATCCCGTGCCCACCAAGTGCATGCTGCGGGTGCTGGGGCTGCCGGCCGGTCCGTGCCGCCTGCCGATGGGACCGGAGCCGTCCGGACTCGAGGACCGAGCCAGGGAAGTCCTCGCTGCGCTGTGCGACTCCGAGCCGGAGGGCGAGCAGCCGGCGGAAGCAGCCGCTGAGGTGCTCGCAGAGCCGGCGCCGGTCGGTACGGGCTGACGCCCGCCGTGGCCGCACCGGTCGCCGTCACCTTCCTGGGCGGCTTGGGGGAGATCGGACGCAACTGCGCGGTTCTCGAGACCGCGGGCCGCAGGGTGCTGCTCGACTGCGGCCGGATGTTCGCGGGCGACGACCTACCCGGCGTCGACTCGGTGCTGCCCGACTTCGAGTGGCTGCTGGAAAGCGGGGGAGTCGAAGCGTGTGTCGCCACCCACGCCCACGAGGACCACATCGGCGCGCTTCCCCATCTGCTTGAACACCTGTCGTTTCCTGTCTACGGGTCGGCGTTCACGCTCGGCTTGGTGCGGCACAAGCTCTCCGAGGCGGGTCTGCTCGACCGGGCCGAGCTGCGCGAGGTCCGCGACGGCGACTGCTACCAGGCCGGGCCATTCCAGTGCGAGGCGATGCCGGTCACTCACTCGGTGCCGGGAGGGCTCATCACGGCGTTCTCCACACCGCAGGGAGTGATCCTGCACTCCAGCGACTTCAAACTCGATCTCACGCCCGTGGACGGGCGGCGCACGGCCCTGTCCCGCATCGGTGCGCTATCCGACGATCCGGGGGTCAGGCTGCTGCTGGCCGACTCGACCAACGCCGACGCGCCGGGATCGTCGCGCTCGGAGCGGGACGTGGGCGACGTCCTGCACGATGTGATCGCCCGTCAGGAGGGACGCAGGGTCATCGTCGGAGCGTTCGCCAGCCACATCCACCGCATCCAGCAGTTGATGGACGCAGCCGTGGCCACTGGACGGACCGTGGCCACGCTGGGCCTGTCCATGCAGCGCAACGTCGGGCTGGCGCGCGAGCTGAACCTGCTGCAGGTTCCCGACCATGCCCTGCGCGACGTGACCGACCTCGAGGGGCTCGATCCGGCTCGGGTGCTGATCGTGTGCACCGGGTCGCAGGGCGAGTCCCGCGCCGCGCTGACCCAGATGGCCGAGCGCACCAGCAAGTGGGTGGAGATCGGCACCGAAGACACGATCATCTTCAGTTCGCACCCGATCCCGGGTAACGAGGCCGCGGTCGGGGCGCTGCGCAACGGACTGGCCCGGCGGGGGGCGCGGGTGCTTCATACCGGCAATCTCGATGTGCACACTTCCGGCCACGGCAAGCAGCAGGAGCTCAAGGTCTTGCACTCGGTGGCGTCGCCGGAGTGGTTCGTGCCCGTGCACGGCGAGTACGAGCATCTGGTGGCTCACGCCCGGCTGGCCCGCGAGATGGGCATGACCGAAGAGCGGGTGGTGCTGTGTTGCGACGGTGACCGCATCGCATTGACCGACGACGGTCTGCGGCGGGACGGATCGGTCGGCGGAGATCACATCTACGTGGACGGGATCGTCGGGGACCTGGGCTTGACGGTGCTTGCCGAGCGGCGGAAGCTTGGGGCTGACGGCTTCGTGTCCGTGGTGGTGAACGTGGACCTGGAGCGGTGCTCGCTGGTTTCGAGTCCCAAGATCGTGTCCCGTGGATGGGTGGAGCAGCCGGCGCTGGCGGGGCACGAGGCCGCTGTGACCGACGCCGTCGAGACGGCAGTCAAGGCCGCTCTGGCCGTCGGCAACCGCGACCTCGAGGCCCTGGAGGATCTGGTACTGCGAACGGCCCGGCGCATCTCACGGGAGCGCACCCGCCGCCGGCCTGTGATCGTCCCGGTCATTAGCGCGACCTGATCGGCGAGGGCCCGGCAGCACTGGCCGGGGCCTGCCGGCGCAGCCGGCTTTCTCGACGGGTGTCGGGGTTCACGGGGTGGTCGAGCGTCACTGGTAGCGTCACGCTTCATGGCGACCAAAGGAGCCGATTCAGCCTCTCGCGGGCCAAAGAAACCCCCGCCCCCCAAGCGAGCCGCTCGCCGGGGCTCGGCTGCCGTTGGGTCGGTCGTTCGCCCGCACCGCCGGGACATCTGGGGTCTAGCGGCGATCGTGGCCGGCCTGCTTGTGGCCGGCAGTGTCTGGTTCTCGGCCGCCGGGCCGGTGGGCGAGCAGGCCGATCGCGCCCTTGCGGCCGCATTCGGCCTGGTTCGCATGGCCCTGCCCGTCGGGTTGGCGGTAATGGGTATCGCGGCGCTGTTGGGAGGGCGTCGTGGCGGCGCGGCCGACCGGGCCGGCGATGACGACGACCGCACTGAGGACGGGGCTGGCAACCGCAGCGCCCCGGTCGAGGTGTCCGACTCAGCCGCCCGGATGGTGTTGGGCGGCCTGCTGCTCTTGGTGTCGTCCACCGGACTGCTGCACCTGGCGAAGGGCCGCCCAGGTCTGGGTGACGGACTGGACGAGTTCGGAGCCGCGGGCGGTGCTCTGGGAGTTGGAATCGGCGGTTTCCTTCACGCCTGGACGGCGCTGTGGGGCTCCATCCTGCTGCTCGTCTTTGTTGGCATCGTCGGCGTGATATTCGTCACCCAGCTGACCGTGCGGTCTGCGGTGGGGGCATTGCTCACGGTGCTTCGCCCGGGGTGGCGCTTGCTGCGGTCGGCGGTAGTGAACCTGTTCAGCGACATCAAGGAAGCCCCGCCGCCCGAGCCCGCTTCCCAGCCTTACGGCTTCCCCGGCGGCGCACCCACCGGCTCAGAAGAGGGTCCGAGCCGGCCGGATCCGAGCGTCGAACTGGCATCAAATGAGATCGCGCCGTCCACGTTCGCGGAGGCCCCGCCCGCGGTGCCGGCCGCAACAGCCGGAGGCAAGGCCCGACGCAAGGGGCCAAGCCGCACGGGTCACGACGCGCCGTCCAAGTGGAAGCTCCCGGAGATCGAGTTGCTGGCTGCGACGCCGTCGAGGGAGATCGACAAGGCCGAGGTGGCCGAGCGAGGCCAGCTTCTGCAGGCCACTCTGGCCCGCTTCGATGTTCCCACCTTGCTGCTCGAGCCCGTCGTCGGGCCGACCGTTACCCGCTTCGTGCTGGAACTGGGCGAGGGAGTGCGGGTGTCGAAGCTCGAGAGCCTTCGCAAGGACATCGCCCTGGCCATGGCCTCGCCCGACATACGCATCCTGTCGCCCATACCCGGCCGGAGGGCCATCGGGGTGGAGGTCCCCAACCTGGACCGGCAGATCGTTCGCCTCGGCGATGTGCTGCGCTCAGGGGAAGCGGCTGACGCCGACCATCCCTTGGAGGTGGCCATCGGCCGGGACATCAACGGCCACGCCATCATGATGAATCTGGCAACGACTCCCCACCTGCTGATCGCGGGAGCCACCGGCGCCGGGAAGTCGTCGTGCCTCAACTCGCTGATCACGTCGGTGCTGATGCGCTCCACCCCCGACGACCTGCGGATGATCCTCGTCGACCCCAAGCGGGTCGAGATGGGCCAGTACGACCGCGTCCCGCATCTGCTGACCGCGCCCGTCACCGATCCTCGCAAGGCGGCCAACGCACTGAACTGGGCGGTGCGGGAGATGGAGCGGCGCTACGACCGGCTCCACGAGACCAGCTTCCGCGACATCACCGGCTACAACGCGGCCGTCGATGCCGACACTCTCGAGCCCCCTGTTGGGGCCCGGGACGCCGACGGCGAGCCTCTGAGGTACCAGCGCCTGCCGTTCGTGCTGGTGGTAGTGGACGAGCTCGCCGATCTGATGATGGTGGCCGCACGTGATGTGGAGGAGTCCATCGCCCGCATCGCCCAGATGGCGCGGGCCGTGGGCATCCACCTGGTGATCGCCACCCAGCGGCCGTCGGTGAACATCATCACCGGCGTGATCAAGGCCAACATCCCGGCCCGGCTCGCCTTCGCGGTGTCGAGCCTGACCGACTCGCGGGTGATCCTCGACCAGCCCGGCGCCGAGCGGCTCGTCGGCCAGGGAGACATGCTGTATCTCGGTCCGTCGTCGTCGACGCCCCACCGCATTCAGGGATGCTGGGTCACTGAGGACGAGGTCCGCACCGTCGTGGGTCACTGGGTGGACCAGTCTCCCGATTTCCACGACGACCCCTCGGTCTCCACCCAGAGTCTCCTCGGTGGAGAGTCGGGTGGCGGGGCCTCGCCGACGGATCTGGGCGGGGCGCCGATCATGCCGACGAGTATCACCGATGCCCCTCCGCCGGGCGACGATGACGGCGACGAATTGTTGGCCGCGGCCATGGCACTGGTGGTCGAGACGCAGCTGGGCTCGACATCCATGCTCCAGCGCAGGTTGCGGGTGGGGTTCGCCAGGGCAGGGCGGATCATGGACCTTCTTGAGCAGCGCGGCATCGTCGGCCCATCCACCGGCTCGAAGGCCCGCGAGGTTCTCATCACCGCCGAGGAACTCGAGAGCAGGCAAACCGGCTGACATGACACCCGCCGGGCTCTACGGTCGCTCTGACATGACCGTCTGCCGTGTTCTACGGTCGCTCTGACATGACCGTCTGCCGTGTTCTACGGTCGCTCTGACATGACCGTCTGCCGTGTTCTACGGTCGCTCTGACATGACCGTCTGCCGTGTTCTACGGTCGCTCTGACATGACCGTCTGCCGTGTTCTACGGTCGCTCTGACATGACCGTCTGCCGTGTTCTACGGTCGCTCTGATGCTGCTCGGCCTCGTTCTTTCCGTGGTCGGGCTGGTCGTGCTGTCACTGGCGGCCGACCAATTCGTACGGGGAGCCGCCCGGCTGGCCGTCGTGTTGAGGATGGCCCCGCTCGTGGTGGGCGCCGTCGTGGTGGGGTTCGGCACCAGCGCGCCGGAGATGCTGGTGTCGACGCTGGCTGCGGCCAACGGCCGGTTGGACATTGGCGTTGGCAACATCATCGGCTCCAATGTGGCCAACATCTCGCTGGTGCTGGGCGCGGCGTCGTTCGTGGCCGTGGTCCCGGTCAGCTCCAGCGTGGTGCGCCGCGACGCGGCCGTGTCGGTGGCTGCGGTCGCCATGTTCGCCCTGCTCGTGCAGGGCGAGCTCGGTCGCCTCGAGGGACTGGTGCTGGTGGCCGCGCTGATGGCTTGGTTCGTGCTGGTGTTGACCGGAGCCCGCGCCGGCGAGGCCGAAGCAGACATGGAGGACCTGTCGGAGATCGTGGGGGAGGATCCTCCCGCCCTCAGGGTCGAGACCCTGCGCACGGTCGTGTCGCTCGCTCTGGTGGCCGGCTCGGCATACGTCCTTGTCGAGGGCGCCGAGCGAGTGGCCGAAGCGCTGAACCTGTCGGGCGGCTTCGTCGGTTACACGATGGTTGCGGTGGGCACCTCCGCGCCCGAGCTGGTCACCGCCGTGGCTGCGGCCCGCCAGCGCGAGACCGAGCTTCTGGTCGGCAACCTTCTGGGTAGCAACGTGTTCAACTCGCTAGCGGTGGGCGGCGTCATCGGCCTGGTGGGGCCGGGACCGGTCGGCGACGTCAAGCTACAGACCCTGGGATCGTTGATGATGGTGGTGATCTGCGTGGTGAGCTGGGTGGACATGGCCATCGGCCACCGGGTCAGCCGCATCGACGGTGCGGTGCTGCTGGGTCTGTGGGTGGTGAGCATCGTGCTGCTGGCCGGTTGAGCCCCTCATGACGCCGCACCGGGAGCGCACGGATGAGATCCCTGGAACCGGGGAGGGCGGCGGCACGTCTCATCAGCATGGTGTCCAAGTGAGACGTGCGGCCGTGACGCGGCTTGGTTCGGTGGCGGGCGCTCTGGTGTGCGTCGGCGCTCTCGGTGTTGGCTGCGCCCCGAGTCCGCCAGGGGAGAGCCCGCCGGCCGCGACCGAGAGTCCAGACTTGGCCACCGGCCAGCCGGCGGTTCCGGACGCCACGCAGCCCCCCGCCACACCGGCACCGGCGCCCACCACCACAGAACGGTCCGGCCCCCCCACGATGCTGGGCAGGTCTGCCTGGACCTCCCCTGCGGTGGCGCCGGCGCCCTCTGCCCCGTGTTCGGCCGCGGGACCGGTCTACCCGGTCATCGCTGATGTGAAACGTGGCTTCGAGCCCCCCGGGGAGGGACCGGCACCCTCTACGACGTTGCTGTTTCCGTGCCCAGCCGAACAGGCGCCCCCAGATCAGGCCCGGGCGGAACACGAGCCGACCGAGGTGGTGGAAGCTCCCGAAGCGCCTGAGACCGGTGAGGCTGATCTCGCGCCGTCCGCGACCACTCCGACCGACGGGCAAGCTGGCATGTCCGTGTTTCCACCCGTCGGCGACGGATGGGAGGTGGCCCGCTGGACGGTGGAGATCATCGAGAGCGTCCCCCACGATCCCGATGCCTTCACCCAAGGACTCGAGGTTGCCGACGGCACCATGTACGAGAGCACGGGTCTTCGGGGCCGATCGTCCCTGCGGACGGTGGACACCGCCACCGGCGAGGTCACGGCGCAGGTCGCGTTGGCGAATGAGTTTTTCGGCGAGGGCCTGACCGTCGTGGGTGACAGGATCATTCAGCTCACCTGGCAGAGCGGCAAGGCGGTGGTGTACGACCGGGCAACGCTGGAGGCGGTGGGAGAGCACGGCTACCAGGGTGAGGGGTGGGGCCTGTGCGACGCGGGCAGTGTGCTCATCATGTCCGACGGGTCCGATCGGTTGGCGTTTCGGGATCCGCAGACCTTCGAAATCCTTGGCTGGGTGCCGGTCACGGCTCCGAACTACGACGGCCGGCTCGACCACCTCAACGAACTCGAGTGTGTAGAAGGCTTGGTCATTGCGAACGTATGGCAGACCAACCACCTGCTGGTGATCCATCCTGGCACCCACCGGGTGCTGGCGACCATCGATGCCCAGCCTCTGGTCGACGATGTGCTCCTGCACCCGCAGCCAAGCGGCATCGATGTGCTCAACGGGGTGGCGGTGGACGAAAAAACCGCCACCCTGTGGATGACCGGAAAGCTGTGGCCCAGGCTCTACAGGGTTCGCGTAGTGGAGGTTTCGTAGGTGCGATCCAGAAACGCCGTGGTATTCGGCGGCGCTCTCCTTGCGGCCGTGCTGATGGCGTCGGCATGCACCGCGAGTTCCGATGTTCGCTCATCGACGGGGGCTTCGTCAACCCTGCCCCCCGAGACCACCGCTTCGGTGCCGCCACCCACGACGGCTTCGACCACCACCCTCCCGGGCACCACGACCACCGAGTCAGTCAGGACGTGGACGCTGCTGGCCACCGGCGACGTTCTGATGGAACGATCCGAGCGGTTGGGCATCGACCCCTTCGAGTCGATACAGCCCCCGCTGGGCTCCGCTGACCTCTCGGTGGTGAACGTGGAGATGGCGATCAGCGACCGGGGCACAGCCCGCGACAAGGCGTACGTGTTCCGCGCTCCGCCTGCGGCGGCTGCCCGCATCGCGGCCGGGGGCGTGCGGGTTGCCAACCTGGCCAACAACCATGCCATGGACTACGGCCCGGACGCCCTGGCCGACACCATCGACCTGCTGGAGGCAGCCGGGGTGACCACTATCGGTGCCGGCAGCAACATCGACGAGGCCTACCGCTACCGGGTTCTGACCACCCGGGGCGGCCTGAGCGTGGCCTTCGTCGGAGCCTCCCTGATCGTTCCTTCCAATTTCGCGGCCGGCCCCACCACGCCGGGAATCGCTTCGGCGCACTCACCCGATCTGGCCCGAGTGCTCGACTCCGTTCGGGCCGCGGCCGCGGCCGCCGACGCGGTGGTCGCCGTGGTTCATTGGGGCATTGAGCGCAACCCCTGCCCGAACGACGCGCAGCGCTCGCTCGCCCGGCAACTCCTCGATGCGGGCGCCGACGCCATCATCGGCCATCATCCGCACGTGCTTCAGCCCGTGGTGTTCACCGGCGAGAAGCTGGTGGCCTTCTCGCTGGGCAACTTCATCTGGGAGCCCCGGCAGCACATGAGCGGCGAGACCGGCGTCCTTCAGATCGACTTCGACGGCGACAGGGTTGTCGGCTGGACGCTCCATCCCCACCTGCTCGACGGCGACGGTGTGCCCGTTCCGGTCGACTCCGGGCCCCGCGTCAACCGCATACACGAAATCACCTCGGGCGATTGCGGCCCTCACATGCCTCCGCAGACAACTACCTCGCTGCCCCCGCCGACCGGCACCGCCGGGTTCTAGGTTGGTGACACCTCTATGTCCGACAGACCCAGATCCTTCGTGGTGCACACCTTGGGGTGCCCGAAGAACCAGGTCGACTCCGACAAGCTTGTCGGATTGCTGGTTGCCGACGGCCTGTCTCCGGCGCGCGAGACGGCCGAGGCCGACGTGGTGGTCGTCAACACGTGCGCGTTCGTCGAGGAGGCCCGCCAAGAGTCGATCGACACGATCCTGACTGTCGCCGAGGCCAAGGCACCCGGCGCTTCGCTGGTGGTTACCGGCTGCCTCGCGGAGCGCTATGGAGACGACTTGGCCGAGGCCTTGCCGGAGGCCGACCGCATAGCCGGATTCGGGATGACGCTCACCACCGGACCGCCGGCGGCACCTGGCGGCGTGCCGGTGGAGCTGGGACGGCGGGCTGCCCGCTCGATTCCGGCGTTCGACCTGCTCAACCTGCCTCGGCCGCCCTCGCCCCGCCCGTGGGCGTATGTGAAGATCGCCGAGGGCTGTGACCGTGCCTGCGGCTTCTGCGCCATCCCCAGCTTCCGGGGTCCCCAGCGAAGCCGCACGTTCGAGCAGATTCTCGCGGAGATCGAGCAGCTCGAAGCGGTCGAGATCGTGCTGGTGGCTCAGGACCTCGCCTCCTACGGCCGTGATCAGGGTCGGGGCGAGCGCCGCATCGTGCCGCTGGTGGAGGCCGTGTCGGAGAGGGCTGCCCGCACCCGCCTGCTGTACCTGTACCCGTCGGACCTCAACGACACGCTGATAGAGGCCATCTGCGCCACCGGCGTTCCCTACTTCGACCTGTCGCTCCAGCATGTCTCGGCCCCTCTGCTGCGCCGCATGCGCCGGTGGGGCGACGGCGGGCGATTCCTGGCCCGCATCGAAGCGATCCGCCGGCGCGAGCCGGAGGCCGCCTTCCGGTCGAACTTCATTGTCGGCTACCCGACCGAGACCGAGGAAGACCACGACCTGCTGCTGCGCTTCGTGGGGGAGGCTCAGCTCGACTGGTGCGGGTTCTTCGCCTACTCCGAGGAGGAAGGCACCTACTCCTCCAGTCTGGAAGGCCAGGTTGACGAGGGCCTGCGCTCAGATCGGCTGGCAGAACTCGGCGAACTGCAGGACGCCATCACCGCCCGGCGCCGCGAGCTGCTGGTGGGCCGGCAGGTGGAGGTGCTCGTGGACGAGCCCGGCGTGGGTCGCACCCATCGCGAAGCCCCCGAGATCGACGGCGTCGTGCATGTGCCCGCCGACCTGGCCGCGGGTACCTTCGCGACGGTGACCGTGACCGCTGCAGTTGGTTGCGACCTGGAGTCGGCGTGAGCGCCCCGGGGGACGCCGAGGCGCCGGCGCAGGCGAGCCTGCTGCATCCCGCCAACCTGCTGACGCTCGCCCGCCTGCTGCTCTCGCCGCTGCTGTTCCTGCTGATCCTGCAGGCCGAGGACAGCCGGGGGGCGTCGTGGGCCGCGTTCGGCCTGGGCGTGGCCATGGCCACCACCGACTTCTTCGACGGGCGGGTGGCGCGCCGGGCCAATGTCACCAGCCGCAGCGGTGCCTTCCTCGACCCGCTTGCCGACAAGGTCGTTGTGCTGGGCGCCGCCTTCTGTCTGGTGGCGGTGGAGCGCTACTGGTGGGTGCCGGTGACGATCATTGCTCTCCGCGAGCTTGGCATCACGGCCTGGAGGGCACGGTGGGCCGGAGAGGGCGTGTCGATCCCGGCTCGCCGCTCTGCCAAGTACAAGACCTTCGTGCAGGGCGTGGCCCTCGCGATGGCGATCATGCCGACCTTGGAGGACTCGGATGTCGTGCTGACCGTTGCGCTGTGGGTGGCGGTGGTGTTCACGGTGGTCACGGGACTGCAGTACTTGCTTGATGGGCGCTCGATGCGGGCGCAGGCCCGCTCCTAGGGCGAGCACGAACAGTGCCGGCGGTGACCCAGTCGTGAGGTGCGAGGTGGTGGCGGTCGGAACCGAGTTGCTGCTCGGCCAGATAGTCGACACCAACTCGTCATGGATCGGTGAGCAACTCGCGCTGGCCGGCATCGACAGCCACTTCCAGACCAAGGTCGGCGACAACCTCGACCGGATGAGGGTCGCGCTCGAGCAGGCGTTGGAACGCAGCGAAGCGGTGATCGTGTGCGGAGGCCTCGGCCCCACCCCTGACGACATCACCCGCGACGCCATCGCCGCGGTCATGGGCGTGGAGCTGCGCCGCGACGACGCGGTGGCCGAGCGGATCAGATCGATGTTCTACCGGCGCGACCGGGACATGCCGGCCAACAACCTGCAGCAGGCTGACGTGCCGGAGGGTGCCCGGGTCATGGACGTGCAGCCCGGCACCGCGCCCGGCCTCATCTGCCCGGTTGGGCGACCCGGGGGGTCCGGGAGTCCGGTGGGTGGCGATGGGACCGGCGGCGAGAAGGTGATCTATGCCGTTCCCGGCGTTCCCTGGGAGATGCGGAAGATGGTCAGCGAGTGCGTGCTGCCCGACCTGCAGGCCCGGGCGGGTGAGCGGAGCGTGATCCGCAGCCGGACGCTGCGCACCTGGGGCCATTCCGAGTCGGGTCTGGCCGAGATGCTGGAGCCGGAGATGAGCCGTCTCGACGCCACCGGCGAGGCCACGATCGCCTTCCTGGCCAGCGGCATGGAGGGCCTGAAGGTTCGCATCACCGCCAAGGCGGCCGACGACGAGGCCGCTCAGCGGGTGCTGGCGGGAGTGGAGTCGAGGGCGCGTGCCGTGATCGGCGAGGCGGTGTTCGGGGCCGACGACGACACCATGGAGTCGGTTGTTCTGGCTCTGATGCGGGCGCGGGGTCTCACGCTGGGCCTGGCCGAGTCGGTCACCGGAGGGCTGATCGCAGCTCGCCTGACCGAAGTGCCCGGCGCCAGCGATGTGCTGAGGGGCGGGGTCGTGCCCTACGACCGCTCGCTCAAGATCGGCGTGCTGGGCGCGCCCGACGTCGCGGCGGTGAGCAAGGAGATGGCGCTGGCCATGGCCGAGGGCGCCTGCCGGGTGCTCGGTGCCGACGTGGGGCTGGCCACAACCGGCGCGGCCGGTCCCGACGCCCATGAGGGCGCGGAGCCGGGAACGGTCTGGATCGGCCTGCATCTCGACGGTGGGGGCGAGGCGGTCAGGGTGCGCTTCAACATGGCCCGAACGATGGTTCGTCAGCTCGGCACGATCACCGCGTTGAACCTGTTGCGGACCCGCCTGCTGGCTAGCGCCGGCTGAGGGCCGCCTCGAGTATTTCCAGATCAGCCTGCCAGCAGCCCATCAGGTGGGTGGGCTTGAAGCCCATGGCGTTGTTGATAGCCAGCATGTGGGCGTTGCTGGCCGCGTTGCCGGTCTGAAGGCCGGTCACCTCCGGCTCGGTGGCCCGCAGCCGCTGCCACATGGCTGCCTTGAGCCAGCGCCCGATGCGTCGGCCCCGGTGGGCCGGCAACACCACCGTCGTCCACTGCCATGAAGCGGCGGGCCGGTGCCGGTTGACGAACACCTCAGTGGAGCCGGCCGCGTCGCCGTCGGCCGTGACGGCCAGCAGGGCCTGGTACTCGAGCCCGAGGGCTGCTCGGGCCTCTATGTCGGCTCGAACCATCGAGGCATCCACGACGGTGTCCGCCATCTCCAGGTCGTCGGTGGGAGCGTCCTTCATGGCGTTGGCCGTGGCGACCTGAGCATCGATCCATTCATCGGGGCAGCGCCGGGCCCAGTGCACGAGCTCCAGGTCGGCGGGTCCGGAGTGGATCCACTGGTCCATGAGCTGAGGGTCCACTGCGGCCACATCGAGGCTGGACTCCTGCTCGGTGTAGCGCAGCTCGGCACCCAGACCGGTCCAGAAGCCGTGGCGCGGCGGTGTGTGGTCTCCCCAGGCGACTACCGATGTGCGCCGCTCGGCGCGCGCTCGCCCCAACAGTACGGCCAGAACCGCTGCCGTCACCTGGTCGTCAGCGGGGGTGATCTCCATTTGCGCCAGCTCCAGGTTGCCGGGATCCTCCGGCAGTTCCAGATGTCCGATGGCTGCGGCGGTGGCTCCCTCGATGGCGACGACCCGCTGGTGGCTGGCGTAGTCGGTGGCGTCGTCTTCGAAGATCGATCTCAGTTCTTCGACACCGGTGACGGGGAGGTCGGGGTCGCGCTTCGAGTCGACGTGCCGCTGGTGTTCGAGCGCGGCGGCGAAGTCCGCTCCGTCGAGCGATCGGGCGTCGATGATCCGCACGGCCCGAGCGTATGGCCGACATCATGGATGGGGAAACCTGATCGGCTTCGAGGCCCAAAGCGGCTGGGGGGGGGGGCTCAGCCGTCGTCGGCGGTGCGGTCCAGCCGGAGGGAGGCTGAGTTCATGCAGTAGCGGTCGCCCGTGGGTTGGGGGCCGTCCGGGAACCGGTGGCCCAGATGGGCGCCGCAGTTGGCGCACATGGCCTCCTCGCGGATCATGCCGTAGCTGCGGTCGGTGTGGATCACCACCGCGTCGCGGTCGAGCGCCTCCCAGAAGCTGGGCCAGCCGGTGCCGGACTTGTACTTGGTGTCGCTGGAGAAGAGGGGGACGTCGCACACGATGCAGTGGTATGTGCCGTCGTCGTGGCAGTTCCAGTACTCGCCGGTGAAGGCCCGCTCGGTGCCGGCCTGCTGGGTGACCTGGTACTGCTCGGGGGTGAGCCGGTCCCGCAGGGCGGCGTCTTCGAAGGTCTGGCGGGTGGGGGAGGTCTGGGAGGTCATGGCGGTTGCCTTTCGGTGGTTCTGGTTTGCAGGCGAGCGTGTTCGGCGCCTTGATGGGAAGATTCGCCGGAGCATCGTGTTGCCTTTCTCCTGTACTGCTCTACGGTAGGCAACGCACGCGGGCTTCGTATGGTTCCCGGCCGGTGAATCGAATCCCGCGGTGCCTCGATGCGAGCGCTGCCGGGCTGCTCCGTCCCCGCTCGCGGATGCTTGACTGAACACATGTTCGCAATTACATTATTTGAAACTACACTGTCGTAAGCTGAGCGAGGAACGACGGTGCCCTGCCGGGCCTGTCACACCCCCCGCGTAGGTTCACCAAGCATCCCCGACTCGCCGAGAGGCCATCAGACATCCACCCGCCCAAACGGGCACAGACACAGGAGAAGCAAGTGGACGATCGACACAAAGCACTCGACATGGCCATGAGCCAGATCGAGAAGCAGTTCGGCCAAGGCTCGGTCATGAAAATGGGCGAGAAGGCCACGATGAACATCGAGGCGATTCCGACGGGGGCGCTGTCACTCGATCTGGCTCTCGGAATCGGGGGGCTGCCCCGGGGAAGGGTCACCGAGATATACGGCCCGGAGTCCTCGGGCAAGACCACCCTCGCCACCCATGTCGTGGCCGAGGCCCAGCGCAACGGCGGCATCTGCGCCTACGTGGACGCCGAGCACGCCATGGACCCGATCTACGCCAAGGCCATCGGCGTGGACATCGACGAGCTGCTCATCTCACAGCCCGACACCGGCGAGCAGGCCCTGGAGATCACCGACATGCTGATCCGCTCGGGAGCGCTCGACGTGGTGGTGATCGACTCGGTGGCCGCGCTCACGCCGCGGGCCGAGCTCGAGGGCGACATGGGTGACACCCACGTCGGCCTGCAGGCCCGGCTTATGTCGCAGGCTCTGCGCAAGCTCACCTCCAACCTCAACAAGTCCAACACGATCTGCATCTTCATCAACCAGCTGCGCGAGAAGATCGGCGTGATGTTCGGCTCACCGGAGACCACTCCGGGCGGCCGGGCCCTGAAGTTCTACTCGTCGGTGCGTCTCGACATCCGCCGGATCGAGTCGATCAAGAACGGAATGGAGGTGGTGGGCAACCGCACCCGGGTGAAGGTGGCGAAGAACAAGTGCGCCCCGCCGTTCCGCCTGGCCGAGTTCGACATCATGTACGGCCAGGGCATCTCCCGCGAGGGCTCGGTGCTGGACCTGGCGGTCAGCGAGTCAATCGTCAAGAAGTCCGGGGCTTGGTACACCTACGAGGGCGAGCAGCTCGGCCAGGGCCGCGAGAACGCCAAGGCGTTCCTGCAGGACAATCCCGAGCTGATGGTCGAGATCTCCGACCTGGTCTGGAAGGCCGTCATGCCCGAGCCCGAACCCGAAGAGGCTGATGTGGCAGCGGCTGTAGCTGCCTCGGTCTACGACGGACCGGCAGACAGCACCCGATCCGCCGCCTAGCCCGCCTCGCCGGGCGGCGATCGCTCGGCAGGTCGAGAAGCATCGCCCCCCGGTCCCTTCGCACGAGGCCGTAGCCTGGGGGCGTGGGCCGGACCTACGCCATCCGCACCTTCGGGTGCCAGATGAACGAGCACGACTCCGAGCGGATCGCGGGCCTGCTCGAGGATGACGGGTACGCGCGCGCCTCCGCCTTGGAGGAGGCCGACGTGATGGTGCTCAACACGTGCTGCATCCGGGAGAACGCCGACAACAAGCTGTACGGCGCCCTGGGCCGGCTCAAGGCCGTCAAAGCGAAGCGACCGGACGCGCTGATCGCGGTGGCCGGGTGCCTCGCCCAGAAGGACCGGGAACTGGTCCGGGAGCGGGCCGGCCACGTCGACGTGGTGTTCGGCACCCACAACGTTCACCGGGCCGCTGAGCTGATCGACCAGGCCCGGCGGCACGGGCCGGTGGTGGAGATCCTCACCGAGACGGTGAGAGAGGATGTCGAGGCATTCCCGTCGGCGCTGCCCGTGCGCCGGGAGGCGGAGCACTCCGCCTGGGTCACGATCCAGATCGGATGCGACAACAGTTGCACCTTCTGCATCGTTCCCGCGGTGCGCGGTCGCGAGATCAGCCGGCCCTTCGGGGAACTGGTCGACGAAGTGCAGGCTCTGGCTGCCGCCGGCGTCAGCGAGGTCACCCTGCTGGGCCAAAACGTCAACAGCTACGGCCGGGACCTGGCTCTGTCCCGCCGGGGGAGCACCAACGGCAACGGCGGGGCGGCCCCGGGCGACAACGCCTGGTGGTGCGGGGAGGCCTGGCTGTCCGATCGGCGGGCCCGCCCTCTCTTCGCTGACCTGCTGCGGGCCGTGGGAGAGATCGACGGCATCCGGCGGGTGCGCTTCACCAGCCCGCATCCCAAGGACCTCCGTCCCGAGACCATCGCGGCCATGGCCGAGATCCCGGCGGTGTGCGAGCACCTGCACCTGCCGCTGCAGTCGGGCAGCGACGCCGTGCTGCGGGCCATGCGCCGGGGCTACACGGCCGAGCGCTACCTGGAGCGGCTGAGGGCAGCTCGGGCCGCTGTGGAGGGCCTCGCCGTCTCCACCGACATCATCGTCGGGTTCCCCGGCGAGACCGAGCGCGACTTCGAGCAGACCCTCGAGGTGGCGGCCGAGGCCCGCTACGACAGCGCCTTCACGTTCATCTTCTCGCCCCGGCCCGGAACGGTCGCGGCCGACATGGGCGACCGGTTCGTGCCCCACGAGGTGTCCGTGGACCGCTACGAGCGGCTGCGGCAGGTGATCGAGCGATCCAGCCGCCTAGCCAACGAGGCTCGCGTCGGCAGGATCGAAGAGGTCGTCGTCGAGGGGCCCAGCAAGAAGGACCCGGCGGTCACCACCGGGCGCACCCGGCGCAACACCCTGGCCCACTTCCCAGCACCGGCCGGCGCCCAACCGGGGCCCGGCACCTACGCCCGGGTCCAGGTGACCGGGGCCGCGGCGAACTACCTGCAGGGCGCTCTTGTCGATCTCGAAGCGCCGCCGGTGGCGACTGGGCGGGACAAATCGTCGGGCCGTCGTCGCATCGCTGTGGCCGTCGCTGCCAGCTGACAGGGCGGTGACCTCGAAGCCGCGCCCGCCAGTTGGCGACGAGCAGGCTTCGGTGTCGTTGGCGCGGCTGCTGGGGCCACGGCGAGTCGCGGCGGGGGAGATGGCCCCGTCCTGCCGTCGACACCATGGCCTCGACGCTGGCGCACGGTCGCAAGTGGGTGAGTTCGCTGGTCGCTGATCGGACGGGGCTCGCGGCGCGGCCGCTGGTGATCGTCGGACCCACTGCATCCGGCAAATCGGACATCGCCATGGGCGTGGCCCGGCTGATCGGCGCGGCCGAGATCGTCGCCCTCGACTCCATGCAGGTCTACCGGGGCATGGACATCGGCACGGCCACCCCCACCGCGGCGGAGCAGGCGGAAGTCCGCCACCACCTGATCGACCTGGTGGACCCGTCCGAGGAGTTCGCAGTGGCCGAGTTCCAGGCTCGGGCCGCCGCCGTGATCGACGACCTCCGCAATCGGGGTGTGGTTCCCGTGCTGGTCGGTGGCACGGGACTGTACGTCAGGGCCGTGATCGACGGTCTCCAGATCCCGGGGCGCTACCCGGAGGTGCGGGCCGGCCTGGAGGCCGAGCCCGACACGGGGGCCCTGCACCGGCGCCTGGCTGCCATCGATCCGGTCGCGGCCGGTCGCATGGAGCCGACCAACCGGCGCAGAGTCGTCAGAGCCCTCGAGGTCACGATCGGCAGCGGGCGACCCTTCTCGTCCTACGGTCCCGGACTCGGCCACTACCCGCCCACGCCGTTCGTTCAGGTGGGCCTGCGCTGGGACCGCGACCGGCTCGACGAGCGCATCGCAACCCGGTACCAGCGACAGATGGATGGCGGCTTCCTCGACGAGGTCCGATCCCTGGCCACCGGTCCGATATCGCGAACCGCGTCGCAAGCCCTCGGCTACAAGGAACTGCTCGCCCACGTGCAGGGCCGGACGAGCCTCGACGAAGCCCTGGAGCTGGCCGTCGTGCGCACCCGCCGCTTCGCTCGCCGCCAGGAGCGATGGTTCCGCCGCGACCCCCGGATCGCATGGCTCGACGCCGCCGCTGCGCCCTCCGAGGCGGTAGCCGTCTGGGATGAGGCAGTCTCAGCATGCGCGGCTCCAAATTGACGTAGTTGTTCCCCTACGGAGGGGTCAACTACGTCAATTTGCGCGAGCGGCCGACGAACGGATGATGAGATTGCCGTGTTGATGCGCCCGCGGCCCGAGAGAATGCATAGATGACCGGCGGGCTGCGTCTCCACAAGCTCCACGGGCTGGGCAACGACTTCCTCGTCGCGCTCGTCGACGAGCTGCCGGTTGAGGCCGACGCCGCTCGGACAGCCGCCGCGCTGTGCCACCGCGAGAGCGGCATCGGCGCGGACGGGCTGATCTATGCCGTGGTCGACGCGCCGAGCAACGGTGCGGACCGCGCCGCCACCATGCGGCTGTGGAACTCCGACGGCTCGCCCGCCGAAGTGTCCGGCAACGGCCTCAGGTGCCTCGCCCACGTCATCGCCCGCTCGCTGGGAGCAGCCGAGCTCGACATTGTCGTGCACACTGTTGCCGGTCCTCGGCGCTGCTCGATCCGGCCGACGAGCGAGCCCGACATCGTCGTCGGAACCTCGGAGATGGGCCGCCTCGGACCCGGGCCCCACCCCGATCTCGGAACCGCCAGCCCCGCTACGGCAGTTGAAGGGATCCTGGGTGCGGATGCGGTCGAGCGCTGGGACACCATGGACGTGGGCAACCCTCACGCCGTGCTCGCGGTGGCGAATCCGGCCGCAGTACCTTTGCAGCAGGCCGGTTCCGCGGTAGAGGTCCTGTTCAGCGGCGGCATCAACGTCCACTTCGGGACGGTGACTGGACCCGATGAGGTGACTCTGGGCGTCTGGGAACGTGGCGCGGGGGCGACCGCGGCGTGCGGTACGGGAGCGGTGGCTGCGGCCGCCGTCTTCCATCGCTGGGGCGAAGTGGGTCAGAATGTGACTGTGCGAATGGTGGGCGGGGAGGCTCGAGTCGATCTGGCCGAGCCGGTGACCCTCACCGGAGAATCGACCTACGTCGCCACTGTGGACGTCCACCATGCCTGAGGCGGGCCCGCCGCAAGAGCCCAACGATACGCTCGGCACCCACCCCACCGAAGACGACATCGAGGACGGCGTCGAGGAGACCGGCGACGCCCCCGACACTCACCGGGGCGGGTTCGGCGAGTTCGGCGGCGACGGCCCCGGGCTCATCGATCGGGCCTTCCGTGAGCGCATCGTGCTGGTCGGGGTGACGCGGCCGGATCGGGGCGCTTTGGCCACCGAAGCGTCACTGGACGAGTTGAGCCTGCTCGTGGACACGGCCGGAGCTGATGAGGTCGAGCGGGTCTGCCAGCGGCGAGCCGCGCCCGATCCGGCGACGTTCGTGGGCACGGGCAAGGCCCGAGAGATCAGGGCTATCGCCGAGGACGTGGACTGCGACACCGTCGTGTTCGACGATGAGCTCAGCCCGGCCCAGCAGTTCAATCTGGAGAAACTGCTGGGCCGCACCGCTTTGGACCGCACCGCGGTGATCCTCGACATCTTCGCCCAGAACGCCAGCACACCAGAGGGCAAGGCCCAGGTCGAGCTGGCCCAACTCCGCTACCGGCTTCCCCGCCTGCGGGGCGCGGGACGGCGGCTGTCGCAGCAGGCGGGCGGGATCGGCACTCGCGGTCCCGGCGAGACCCAGCTCGAAGTGGACCGGCGCCGCCTGGAGCGTCGCATCCACAAGCTCGAGGGTGACCTTCGCCGCATCGCCGGCCACCGCCGTACTCAGTCCAAGGCTCGAAGCCGCACCCGCAACCGGTCCGCGGCGATCGTCGGCTACACCAACGCGGGCAAGTCGTCTCTGCTCAACCGGCTCACGTCGGCCTCCGTCGCAGTGGAGAACCGCCTCTTCGCCACCCTGGATCCCACCACCCGGCGCCTGGGGCTGCCCGGCGGCGAGACGGTGTTCGTCACCGACACGGTGGGCTTCGTGCGCAAGTTGCCTCACCAGTTGGTGGAGGCGTTCAAGACCACGCTCGACGTGGTCCGGGACGCCGACCTTCTGATCCACGTTGTTGACGGCTCTGACAGCGACCCCGACGGCTCGATGGCTGCCGTGCGCGAGGTGCTGACCGA
Organism: Candidatus Aldehydirespirator sp.; assembly: GCA_965220645.1. Taxonomy (GTDB): domain Bacteria; phylum Actinomycetota; class Acidimicrobiia; order Acidimicrobiales; family Aldehydirespiratoraceae; genus Aldehydirespirator. Next base: position 1,995,592 of record OZ244836.1, read on the forward strand.
GATCGGCGCCGACGACATAAATGAACTGGTGGTGTTCAACAAGAGCGACCTGGGTCCGGGCGCGGCCCGCCTGGCGCAGCGCAGGGAGGGATCGGTAGCCGTGTCGGCCGCGACCGGCGACGGGATGGAGGCACTCCTGGGCACGATCGGCGACCGGATGCGCCGCGTCGCCCGCGAGATCGAGCTAGTGGTGCCCTGGGACCGCGGCGACGTGCTCGCCGGCGTCCACCGTGAGGGCCAGGTGCTCGAGTCCACCGCGACCGAGGAGGGCATGAGAGTGCGGGCCCGCATGGAGCCCGCCTCGGTGGGGGCCCTGCGCCGCTACGTCGTCAACGGACGGGACACCGAGTGACTGCGGGCTTCGTGCCGCCCGTCTATCCCTACGAGCGGCTCGAGGGGCTGCGGGAAGCGGCCGCACAGCTGCCGGGCGGCGCGGTGGACTGCTCGGTGGGCACGCCGTGCGACCCCCCGCCCCTCGCCGTGGTGGAAGCGCTGGCGTCGTCCGGGACCGAGCGGTCCTACCCGTCATCGATTGGCTCGCCCGCCTTCCGCGAGGCGGTCGCGGCCTGGGTCGCCCGCCGATTCGAGGTCGAGATCGATCCCGGCAGCGAGGTCGCGGCGTGCATCGGCACCAAGGAGTTCGTGGCCTCGCTGCCGGGTTATCTAAGGCTCCGCCATCCCGACCGCGACACGGTGCTGTACCCGGCGGTGTCGTACCCGTCGTACGCGATGGGAGCGGCTCTGGCCGGATGCCGGGCCGTCCCGGTCGCGGTGGACGAGGAGTTCCGCATCGATCTCGGCTCGATCAAGCCGCGGGATGCCAAGCGGGCCCTCTGCCTGTGGCTCAACTCGCCCGGCAACCCTGCAGGAGCACTCGACGACTTGGGTGCGGCCGCGGCCTGGGGCAGGCGCACCGGCGTGCTGGTGGCCAGCGACGAGTGCTACGCCGAGTTCACCTGGGACGGCCCGCCCCGCACCATCCTGGAGCACGGCACCGATGGAGTGCTGGCCGTGCACTCGCTGTCAAAACGCTCGAACATGGCGGGCGTGCGGGCCGGGTTCTACGCCGGCGGTGAGGAACTGGTCCACTACCTGCGCGAGTGCCGCAAGCACGCGGGCTGCATGGTTCCCGGCCCCGTCCAGGCCGCCGCGGTCGCTGCCTGGGCAGACCAGACTCATGTTGACCGGCAGAGCGCCCTCTACCGTGATCGGCTGCACCGCCTCGAAGGGATCCTCGGTCTTGCCCTGTCGCCTACCGGGCCCTTCGGGTCACTCCCGCCCACCGCACAAGCATTGCTGGATGAAGCCCCTCGATTTCCACGTGGAGGCTTCTATTGGTGGATCAGGGCGCCCGGCGGCGACGCCTGGGCCTTTGCACGCCAGCTCGCCCGATGGGCAGGCTTGATCGTGAGTCCCGGCGAGTTCTACTGCGAGGACTCCGGGGCGACCAGTGCTCGCGATCCGCGCCAGTACGTTCGCATCGCGGCCGTGCAGCCCGAAGACCGCCTTGAACTGGCCCGCCAGCGGCTCTCCAGCAGTACCGGCAAGTAGCCTCACAGCCCATGTCCGACCTCGAGTCCCGCATCAGCGAGCTATGGGCTTCCCGCCCCGATCTCGATGCCGACGATCCAGACGTCATCGCCACCGTCCATGAGGCCATAGACGCTCTCGACCTCGGCCGGGCTCGGGTGGCCGAGATCCTCGACGACGGCAGCGTGCAGGTCAACCAGTGGTGCAAGCAGGCCATCCTGCTGCTGTTCTCGACCGCCAGGATGAGCACCATCGAGCTCGGACCGTTCGAGTTCGCCGACAAGATCCCGTTGAAGACCGACTACGCGGCCCGCGGCGTGAGGGTCGTTCCGGGAGCGTCGGCCCGCTGGGGCAGCTACCAGGCGCCGGGCGTGATCATGATGCCCAGTTACACCAACATCGGCGCCCATGTGGGGGCCAATACCATGGTGGACACGTGGGCCACGGTGGGGTCGTGCGCCCAGATCGGCGCCAACGTGCACCTGTCAGGAGGGGTCGGGATCGGGGGAGTTCTCGAGCCTCCGGTGGCCCAACCGGTGATAGTGGAGGACGACTGCCTCATCGGCAGCCGCTGCATCGTGGCCGACGGTGCTCGCGTCGGGCGGGGAACGGTGCTGGGAGCAGGAGCGATCCTCACCAGCTCCATCCCGGTGATCGACGCCTCCACCGGCGAGGAGTTGGGACGGGGCGAGGTTCCGCCCTGGTCGGTGGCGGTGCTCGGCACCCGGACACGCCAGTTCGACGGCGGTGAGTTCGGACTGCCCGCCGTGCTGGTGATCAAGCGCCTGACCGAGGGCGAGCGCCACGACAAGTCGGCCCTCAACCAGATCCTGCGCGACCACGGTGCGGCCACCTGATCCAGACCGGGCGTGTGCGCTCCAGTCGGAGTGCGATCATCGCTGTATGCTGATATATATTGACTATGGCTGAAATTCACGAATTCTCAGACGACCGGTACTTGTCGACGGGCGACACGTTCCTGCTGGCGGCCGATCTGGTCGCGGTGCCGTCGGTCAGCTTCAACGAGGCTCGCATAACCGACCTGATCGAGGAGTCACTGTCCAGCGATGCCGGGCATCTCGACATGTCCCGCATCGGCGACAATCTGGTGGCCCGCACCGACCTGGGTCGGCAGTGGAGGCTGATCCTGGCCGGACACACCGACACCGTGCCTCCGAGCGGCAACGCCGAGGCCCGCATAGATGGCGACATCCTGTGGGGTGTCGGCTCGGCCGACATGAAGGGCGGCCTGGCCGTGCTGCTGGAACTGGCGCTGAACGCGCGGCTTCCGGTCGTGGATGTCACCTATGTCTTCTACGCCCGCGAGGAGGTGGACTCGGTGCACAGCGGCCTGCGCGAGATAGCCGAGGCCCGTCCCGATCTTCTGGCCGGCGATGTGGCGCTGCTGCTGGAGCCCACCGGCGCAATCGTCGAGGCCGGCTGCCAGGGCACCATGCGGATAAAGGTGACGCTGGCGGGGGAGCGGGCTCACACCGCCCGCGCCTGGATGGGGCGCAACGCCGTGCATCGCCTCGGCCCGCTCCTGGAGGTTGTGGACAGCTACGAGCCGCGCCGGCCCGTGATCTCGGGTTGCGAGTTCCGCGAGGGCCTGCAGGCCGTCGGAGTGGCAGGCGGCGTAGCGGGCAACGTGGTTCCTGACGAGGCGGCTCTGACCATCAACCACCGCTTCGCTCCAGATCGCACGCCCGAGCAGGCCGAGCAGCACGTCCGCTCCGTGATCGAGCCCGTCCTCGAGCCGGGGGACGCTATGGAGGTGCTCGACGTGGCGCCGCCGGCCGACCCGGGCCTCGAGCATTCGCTGCTTAAGGCGGTGGTGCGCAACAGCGGCGAGCCTCCCCGCGCCAAGTTGGGATGGACTGACGCTGCGTTCTTCGCGCAACGGGGAGTGCCGGCGTCGAACTTCGGGCCGGGGGATCCGCTGCTAGCTCACACCAGCCACGAGCAGCTGCACCGCGACTCGCTCCACAAGGCCTATCGCGTTCTTGAGGACCTGTTGATCGACGGCACTCTTCCCCAGGGCAGCCGGGACTGTCCCGAATGGGATGAGGACATTCCCAAGCGGCTCCCGGAGTTGTAGGCCAGGCCCGGCACCCTGCCCTTCTGTGCCTTTTCTTCTCGATATGGCAAGAAAACGCGATGAGAGCTCCGTCTCAGTAGCGCCGCAGCATGGTGACGACCTTGCCGTAGACGGCCACCTCGCCCGGTGAGAACTCCATCGGCTCCAGCATTTCGTTGGCGGGCTCCAGCACGATCCGGCCGTCGCGCCGTCGCAGCGTCTTGACGGTGGCCTCATCGCCGGGGATTCCCGCCACAACGACCTCGCCGTTCTCAGCGGTGCTCTGGGCCCGGCACACCACGTAGTCACCGTCGAGGATGCCGACGTCGATCATCGAGTCGCCCCGCACCCGGAGCATGAATAGGTTCCCCTCGCCCGTCAGGTCGGCGGGCATCGGCACCAGCTCCTCGACGTTCTCCGCGGCGAGCACGCCGGAGCCCGCGGCCACGTCGCCCACCAGGGGCACGTGGCGGACCGGGCGGCGCTCGAGCGCGGCACCCGAGTTCTCGTCGTAGCGCACCTCGATGGCCCGGGGCCGGGTGGGGTCGACTCGCAGGTATCCGGCCGAGCCGAGCAGGTCGATGTGGGCCTTGACCGAGGCCGGGGACTTGAGGCCGACCTCGGCCGCGATCTCCCGGATGGACGGCGGGTAGCCGTGGGAGCGCTGGTGCTCCACGATCGCGTCGAGGATCTGGCGGCGGCGTGCTGTTAGTGGCTTCCGGTTGGCCGGCGGCGTCATGACGAGTGTCCGATCTTTGGGGAATTCCGGTTGCTAGTCCGAACGGATGTTCGCTATAGTGTATCCGAACATCTGTTCACATCGATCCTTGGCCTGCGGGGCCTCGGGGGAGGATATCCGTACACATGTTTGCGGAACACGCGTTCGATGTCAAGCATCTTGCTTCCGGGGATGGGCTCGGCGCCGTTGTCATACCCCTGCGGGAGGATCGTGGCATGGAAGCCCATCACCCGCCCGCTCTCACTCTGGTTCCAGCCGGTGTCGCGGCTGCACCGGCATCCGGTCAGTCCGCGCGGCTGCCGGAAGGGGTGTACCGCCGCCGCCGGGTGGTGGTGGCCATGATCGTGGTCGCAGCCCTGACGCTGGGGCTGGCCCTGGGCCGCCCCGATCGGGTCCCGCCGGGCGAGTCCAACCCCTGGCCCTCAACCGGCGATGTCTCGCTCTCGGCGGAGCTGCCGGGCGTCTACGTGGTGCAGCCGGGCGACACGCTGTGGGACATAGCCCTGGCCATCGCCCCGGGCGACGATCCCAGGGCCCTGGTCCACGACCTGGCCGAGGCAGCCGGCGGAGCGGCTCTGGAGCCCGGCCAGCACATCGTCATCGACACCGTTTCGGCTCTGCCTGCCTTGAGCGACTCGGAGCAGCAGCCCGGTCAGCCGGCCGCCGCTGGCTCGCCCTTGGCGAGGTAGCGCACGAACAGCGTGTCGGAGGCTTCCAGAAGATGGTCGATGGACAGGTTGAGGGGCACGGTCCGCAGCGACCCGTGCACGATCCGGGGGCTGTTGCCGCCGGCCAGGAGCGGCGCGATCGACAGGCACAGTTCGTCGATCAGCCCGGCATCGGCCAGTTGGGCGTTGAACGACGGACCGCCCTCGGACAGGACCACTCCGGCGCCGCGGCGGTCCAGTTCGGCGAGTATCTCGGCCGGCTGGGGCCGTGGCGATGCCAGGCGCATCACGTCGGCGACGAACTGGAGCCGCTCGACCGCTCCGTCCGCGGCGTCGCTGCCGGTGAGGATCACCGGCAGATCGTCGTCCGGGCGCTGGTCGGTGAAGAGCGGCAGGTCCAAGTCGAGGTCCAGGCTGGCGCTGACGACGGCCAGCCGGGGCCGCTCGGCCCGTCCCGCGTCGCGCCGGGCTCGCCGGGACTCGGGCCCGGGCCGGGGCAGGCCGTAGCGCTCGGCCCGCACCGTGCCGGCCGCGGCCACGATCCAGTCGGCGCATGCCCGCACAGCCGAGAACACGGCCTCATCGGCCGGGTTGCCGAGCGCCCCGCTGGTTCCGTCGACCGCGATGGCGCCGTCGGCCGAGGCGATCATGTTGACCATCAACCACGGTCGCCCAACCGGCTTGGGTCGCGGCAGGGCAGGGTACACCTCCATCGGCGTGACGTCGGCGATCGGACCCGGCAGAAGCCTTCGCACGTCCAGACGGTACCGCCCCGACCCTGCCGACACCCGAGGAGCGGTTCCATACAGTTTCCGTGCACACCTCGCGGCAAACGGTGTAGTCGTCTACGGGGTGTCGAGGCTTATGCACAGGAAATCCCAAAGCGGCTGCAAGAAGTCCCCAGACGGTTTCGAGAAATCCCAACAGCATCGAGGGAAATCCCTAAGCAATCCCGAGGCGGGTCAACAGGCGACGGTCGTACCATCACGCCAGCGCGCCATCGTGTTCGCGCGCCGGCTGACGCACGGGCACATGCTGGCGCGCCCTGTAGAATTGCAAGGAGGTAATCCGATGACTCTGGCCTCCGAGCAGAACAATCTCCTCGTCGGCACCGAACTCCCACCGGACGGGGCGGACGGCGCGGACGACCCAGCGGACAGCATCGCCTGGGAGCGGCGCGACGCGCGCCTGCTCAACCACGCCGACGGGACGGTCGCATTCGAGCAGTCGGGTGTGGAGGTGCCGGTCACCTGGTCCCAGAACGCCACCAACATCCTGGCCCAGAAGTACTTCCGCGGCGCGCTCGGCACGCCTTCGAGGGAATGGTCGCTGAGGCAGGTGGTGGACCGCATCGTCGGCGCGATCACCCGATGGGGAGACGGTGACGGCTACTTCGTCGACGAGTCCGAGGTAACGCTGTTCCGGGCCGAGTTGTCGCATCTGCTGTACACCCAGAGGGCCGCCTTCAACTCGCCGGTCTGGTTCAACATCGGAGTGGCCGGAGTGCCCCAGCAGGCTTCGGCGTGCTTCATCCTGTCGGTCGACGACACCATGGAGTCGATCCTGGAGTGGTACGCCGAGGAGGGCCGCATATTCAAGGGCGGTTCCGGCGCAGGAGTGAACCTGTCGCGCATCCGGGCCAGTTCCGAGCAGCTGAGCGGCGGCGGCACCGCGTCCGGGCCCGTGAGCTTCATGCGTGGCGCCGACGCATCGGCCGGGACCATCAAGTCGGGAGGCAAGACGCGGCGGGCCGCCAAGATGGTGGTGCTCGATGCCGACCACCCCGATGTCGAGGACTTCATCTGGTGCAAGGCCCGCGAGGAGCGCAAGTCACGAGCGCTGGCGGCGGCCGGCTTCGACATGGGTGTCGACGGCACCGACGCCGACTCCGTGCAGTACCAGAACGCCAACAACTCCGTACGGGTTACCGACGAGTTCATGCAGGCCGTGATCAACGGCGACGACTGGACCCTCACCGCCCGCATGGACGGCTCGGTGCTCAAGCGGGTGCCGGCGCGCTCGATCCTGCGCCAGATGGCCGAGGCCGCCTGGGAGTGCGCCGATCCCGGCGTGCAGTTCGCGACCACCATCAACCGCTGGCACACGGCCACCTCCACCGGCCCCATCACGGCCAGCAACCCGTGCTCGGAGTACGTCCACCTCGACAACAGCGCCTGCAACCTGGCCTCGATCAACCTGCTGAGCTTCCTCGACGACGACGGAACCTTCGACGTTGCCGGGTTCCAGCGCGCGGTCCAGGTCGTGTTCGCAGCCCAGGAGATCCTCGTCGGCCACGCCGACTATCCCACTGCGGCCATCGCCGAGACCACCAGGGCCTTCCGCCAGATCGGCTTGGGCTACGCCAACCTAGGCGCGCTGCTCATGGCCCTGGGCCTGCCCTACGACTCCGACGAGGGCCGGGCCATGGCTGCAGCCATCACCGCGCTGATGACCGGCGAGGCCTATCTCACCGCCACCCGGCTGGCCGAGCGCATGGGCCCCTTCGCCGGCTTCCATGCAAATCGCGAGCACATGCTGCGCGTGCTCGACCAGCACCGGAGCTCGACGGCCTCCATAGAGGAGGAGTTCGTTCCCCCGGATCTGCTCGAAGCCGCCCAACTTGCTTGGGACGAGGCTTGCGAGCGGGCTGACCGCCACGGTGTACGCAACAGCCAAGCCACTGTGCTGGCACCCACCGGCACTATCGGCCTGCTCATGGACTGCGACACCACGGGCATCGAGCCCGACCTCGGACTGGTCAAGTCCAAGCGCCTCGTGGGGGGCGGAACCATGGAGATCGTCAACACGACGATCCCGAGGGCGCTGCGACGGCTCGGCTACGACCAGGAGCAGGCGGATCGGATCCAGGCCCACATTGCCGAGCACCACACCGCGGAGGGCGCGCCGATCGAGCCCGAGCACCGCGACGTCTTTGCCTGCTCGCTGGGCGAGAACGCCATCAGCGCATCCGGGCACGTCAAGATGATGGCCGCAGTGCAGCCGTTCCTGTCCGGTGCCATCTCCAAGACCGTGAACATGCCCGCCGAGTCGACCATCGACGACGTCGAGAGGCTGTTCATGGACGCCTGGCGGCTGGGCCTCAAGTCGGTGGCCATCTACCGCGACAGCTCCAAGGTGGCCCAGCCACTCACCATCGGCGACGCCGATGATGCTGCCGGTGCTTCCGCCTCGCGTCCGGACGCGAACGCGCCCGCCGCCGGTGGTCCAGTGCCCGAGCCGGTGCGGCGGCGCCTGCCCCGGTCGCGCCGGTCGCGCACCTTCGAGTTCCGGGTGGCCGACTGCAAGGGATTCGTCACGGTGGGGGAGTATCCCGACGGCCGGCCCGGCGAGATCTTCGTGAAGGTCTCGAAGCAGGGATCCACCCTGGCCGGGATCATGGACGCATTCGCCATCTCGCTGAGCCATGGCCTGCAGTACGGAGTACCGCTGTCTGCCTTTGTGGAGACGTTCGTGGGTGTCCGGTTCGAGCCGGCGGGTATCACCGACGATCCCGACATCCGCATCGCCACCAGCCTCATGGACTACTTGTTCCGCAAGCTGTCCGTGATGTACCTGACTGTCGAGGAGCGGGCCGCGCTGGGTGTCTACACAACCGGTGAACGGACCCAGCCCACGCTGCCCGGTGTCGAGGAACAGGTCACCGCAACCGAGCAGGGGCACGACCTGCCGCCCGATCCGCCCTCGATCCCCTCGCCCGCCCAGTTGATGGCCCAGCTTGACTTCTCTGCGGCCGCGGCCCCGATCGAGCCACCTGGGCCCGAGCGGCCCGTGAGCGCAGCGAACATCAGCGGGAGACACGCCCCAGCGGATCGTTCGGGCGCGTTGGACGCGCCGTTCTGCATGACCTGCGGCGTTCCCATGCGCCGGGCCGGCTCGTGCTACGTGTGCGCCGACTGCGGCGCCACCAGCGGCTGCAGCTGACCCCGCGCGCTAGTCGTCGGCCTCCGCGGCGAGCGACTTCTTGTGGCGCAGGTAGTTCTTGACCATCTCCCCGAAGCGAGCCGGGTTGTACACGTCCTCCTCGTAGCTCCACATCCCATTGCCCGCGTACTTCAGCAGGGTGAAGTTGTACTCCTGATGGAGCGAGCCGTCGCCGGGGTCGGCCATCCGGTTCCATACCTGGCACACCAGCCAGCCCCGCTCCTCGTCGATGATGTACCACTCGATGGGGTAGTGGATCATCTCGTTGTTGGGCCACTGGCTCATGGTGGACTGGATCCAGTTGTAGATGGCCTCGCGCCCGCCCATGGTGCCGAAGTGGTGCTCGATGTAAGTGGCGTCCTCGGTGAAGAGATTGGCCCACTCGCGCCAGTCCCCGGTGGTGCCGGCCCGCAAGGCCGTTTCCTGGAAGCGGACGAACGCCTCCTCGATCTCCGCTCGGCTCCATCGGCTCATGGTGATTCTCCTTGTTCGTCGGTGCTCGTTCGCTAGAGGTCTTCGGCGGTCAACTCGAAGCGTAGGTGATGGCTCAGGTCGCCCATGAGGTCGACCAGGAAGCAGCGCTCGATGAAGCGCCACCGCCCGTCGATGCGTCTGAGGGTGTCGTGGTAGCGGCCGCTGATGATGGTCTGCATCGGCAGGTCCGGAGCCTGCTGCAGCACGGTGTAGACCGACCGCACCCGGGCGACGTCGTCGTCGATCTCGATGATCGGATTGGTGGTGACATGGCGTGTGCGGGGGGTGCCGTCGGCATAGGTGATCACCGTGGAGAGGTAGCTCTCTGCGATGGCGGCCGCGCCCGACGGTCCAGGCGCGCCGTGCTCGCCGTACCGGAACGTGCAGTGCTCCATGAGCTCGCCGAGTTCCGTGAAGCGGCCCGCGTCGATGAGCTCCGCGTAGCGGAACAGCTCATTGGCGATCTCGGTGGTGTTGTCGGGGTCGGTGGTGTTGTCGGGGTGCGTGGTGTCCTCGGGGTGCATCGTCTCGGACCGTAGTATCGGTCGGGCATGGCGCGCCTCTCGCTGCCCTCTCCCAGCTCGCTCTGGCGTGAGACTGTCCGGTTAGTCGAGGAACTCCGTCGCGAGTGGTCCCGGGCCCGGGTAGGCGGGCTCTCGGCCGAGATCGCCTTCTTCGGCCTGCTGGGGCTGTTCCCGGCGGTCATCGTGTTCGCAGCCGCCCTCGGTTCGCTCGATGTCGTGATCGGGGCGGACGCGGCGGCCGACACCAAGGAATGGCTTCTGGACCGGGTGGTTGAGACCTTCGGCAGCGACAACACGCTGCGAGCCACTGTTGAGGATCTGTTCGACCGGTCCAACGCCGGGCTGATCACTGCCGGCGTCGTCCTGACGGTGTACGCGTCCTCGCGCGGCTTCACCGCCGTGGTCGGGGCCCTGGACGTCACCTACGGCCATGATTACCGGCGGAACTGGGTGTCCACCCGGGTGATGGGCTTCGTGCTGACCCTGTTCACCGTGATCGTGGCGGCCCTGGTGGCTGCCATGGGGGTCGTCGGTCCTCTGCTGGGTGGTGGAGAGGAGATCGCTGAGCGCTTGGGGGCCGGCTCCGCGTTCACCACCGCGTGGGATTGGTTCCGCTGGCCGGTGATGTTCGTCTTGGTGGTCTGCTGGGCCGCCTCCCTCTACCACTTCGCTCCCCGCCGTCGCACGCCTTGGCGCACCGATCTGCCCGGGGCGGTCGTCAGCACTGTGTGGTGGCTGGTGGTGTCGGTCGGTTTCCGCGCCTACCTCGACGCGGCTTCCAGTGGCATGAACGCGGTGTTCGGACTGCTTGGAGGGGCTCTGATCCTGCTGGTCTGGCTCTACCTGCTAGCCATGGGCCTGCTCGTCGGTGCCGAGATCAACAGCGTGCTCAACGACCGTCGCGGCCTCAGCACAGCGACAGAATCCGCCTCGTAGGGGTACTCTCGCCGGCGTGAGCGATTTCCGGGTTGACCTAGACGAGATCACCTTCAACCTGCGCCATGTCGCGGACCTCGACGGCCTGGCCAAGCTCCAGGAGTTCGAGCACGTCGAGCCCGATGTGGTCGACCAGGTCCTGGCCGAGGCGGCCCGGTTCGCGGAGGAGGTGATCGCGCCGCTCAACCGCGTCGGCGACACGGAGGGCGCCCGCCGACTCGACGACGGCTCGGTGGCCACGCCGACCGGCTTTCGGGAGGCCTACGACGCCTACGTTCAGGCGGGCTGGGGATCGCTCTCGATCGACGCCGAGTATGGAGGCGGGGGGTTCCCCCATCTGGTGGCCCTGGCGGTGGAGGAGATGTTCACCGCGGCGTGCCTGTCGTGGTCGCTGTGCCCTCTGCTGACCCAGGGCGCCATACACATGCTGAGCGCGTACGGCACTGAAGACCAGAAGGCGCTGTACCTGCCGCAGATGGCCACTGGAGCCTGGACCGGCACCATGAACCTCACAGAGCCCCAAGCAGGCTCCGACCTCGGGGCGGTCGCGGCCCGGGCGCTTCCACAACCCGACGGCTCCTACCGCCTGCACGGCACGAAGATCTTCATCACCTACGGCGAGCACGACTTGGCCGACAACATCGTGCACCTGGTGCTGGCCCGCACGCCCGGCGCCCCGCCCGGCACGAGGGGCATCAGCTGCTTCCTCGTTCCCAAGCACCTGCCGCTGGCCGACGGCTCGTCCGGCGCTCGCAACGACGTGCGCTGCGTGTCGATCGAGCACAAGCTCGGAATCCACGCCAGCCCAACCTGCGTCATGGCCTACGGCGACGACGAGGGCGCGGTGGGCTTCCTGGTAGGTGAAGAGCACGGCGGCATGCGGACCATGTTCACGATGATGAACCATGCCCGCCTGAGCGTGGGTCTTGAGGGAGTGGCCATAGCGGAGCGGTCCTACCAGCAGGCCTTGGCCTACGCCCATGAGCGCCGCCAGGGTCGGGCGCCGGGCGCGCCGGCGGGGGAGTCCTCGGCGATCATCGACCATCCCGATGTGCGCCGCATGCTGCTGGACATGCGCTCGACCACCAGCGCCATGCGGGGTCTCGCCTACCGCAACGCCGAGGCGATCGACCGCGCCGCGCACACCGCCGACGCTGCAGAGCGTCAGGCCGCCGACGAGCAAGCCTCGCTGCTGACGCCCCTGACCAAGGCATGGGCAACCGACACCGGCTGTGAACTCGCCAGCGTCGGCCTCCAGGTGCACGGCGGCATGGGCTTCATCGAGGAGACCGGCTCGGCCCAGCACTATCGCGATATCCGGATAGCCCCGATCTACGAGGGAACCAACGGAATCCAGGCGGCCGATCTGGTCGGCCGCAAGCTGTCCATGCGAGACGGCGGCGCGGTACGCGAGCACCTGTCGCAGATTGAGAAAACCGCGGAGGCTCTCGACGAGCTTGGGGATCTGGGCGCCGTCCGGCGACATCTACAGGCTGCGCTCGATGCCACCGGCGAAGCCGGTGACTGGCTGCTGGCGGCCGGACCGGCGCAGCGGCTGGCCGGCGCAGACGCCTTCCTGAAGATGCTGGCCGTCACCACCGGGGCCGCGGCCTTGGCCGACGGTTCACTGGCGGCAACGCGGCTGGGAGATCCCGAGAGAGCTGCCGATCGGGCAATTCTGGCTCGGTTCTTCGCTGCGAACCGGCTCTCGGCTGTGCCCGGACTGTTCGCAGCGGTCACCGAGCCCGCCGACGACCTTGCCGCGGCCGCGCAGAGAATACTGGCTGGTTGAGAAGGAGGGAACAGATCTGATGGGCGTCGTCACCAGCGTCGCGATCGCGTCGATCCCCAGCCCATCGCGCAACGGCCTGGAGCTGGGGCCTTTGCAGTTCAGGGCCTACGGGGTGATGATCGCGTTGGGCGTTCTGGCGGCAGTGTGGTTGTCCCGGCGGCGCTGGGAGGCCCGCGGAGGCGATCCTGACCAGATCAGCCGGGTCGCGCTGTGGGCGGTTCCCGCCGGCCTGATCGGTGCCCGCCTCTATCACGTGATCACCGACTGGCGAAAATTCCAGTCGATCGGCTGGCTGGAGGCCTTCGCCATCTGGAACGGGGGACTGGGGATTCCGGGGGGCATGGCGGCCGGAATCCTGGTCGGCTTATGGATGGTGCGTCGCCAGGGCATGAACCAGGGCGAGACGCTGGCGGCCATGGTGCCCTCCCTGCCGCTGGCTCAGGCCATTGGACGACTCGGGAACTGGTTCAACCAGGAGTTGTTCGGCTCGCCCACCGACCTGCCCTGGGGATTGGAGATCGACGAGGCGCACCGCCCGGCCCAGTACCTCGATGTGGAGACCTTCCATCCGACCTTCCTGTACGAGGCCGTGTGGAACCTGCTGCTGTGCGGCCTGCTGCTGAGCCTCGACCGCCGTCGGATGCGCCACAGCGTCCCGACGCTGTTCACCAACCCGCGCCGGGTGAGCCGGCCCGGCTCGTTACTGGCTGTCTATGTCTGCGGATACGGGCTCGGTCGTCTCTGGATCGAGGCGGTGCGAATCGACCCCGCCAGCCTGGTGTGGGGCGTGCGGGTCAACATCTGGGTGAGCCTCGTCCTCATCGTGGGCTCGGCGCTGTACATGCTGCTGGCTCGGGGGCGCGCCAGCCCTGGGCCCAGACGTCGCGTGCCGCGTCTTTGATCTCGCGGGGCGGACGATCTCGCCGCGAGGGTTCAGTTGAAGCCGCGTAGGGGAAGGTCGGACTCGCGCTGGAGCCAGTTGTCGGCCAGATAGTCGGCGGTGCCGTCGATCAGGTGCATGGTGTAAGCGTGGCGGCTGCGGTCCGAGGTGTTGGCCGCACTCCAGTGGGGCAGCGTGCCGTGCAGTGCGATCAGCGTTCCCGCGGCGGCCTCCAGCGGCACCAGGTCGTCGACGGGATACGGAGTGTCGTCGAGGACGTCGGTGACGGTGCCGCGGCTGCGGTCGGCGGGGTCGATGAGGCGGAAGCGGGTCTTCGCCGGGATCCGGTGGCCTCCGGGCTTCGCCCACATGCAGCCGTTCGCCATGGTTGCGTCCTCGATGGCGAACCAAAGCCCGACCACGCTCTGGGGCTCGGTCCAAAGGAACGAGTGATCGCAATGGCAGATCACCTCGCCGCCGATGCCGGGCTGTTTGAAGATGTACATCGACTGCAGCAGGTGGGGGTCCGCGAACCCTAGATCGGCCGCTACCGCCGCCAGCTCCGGGGTGCGGGAGAACGAGTCGAAGGCGGGATCGAGGTCGTGCATGGCGTGGCCGATCTTGTTGACCGCGAGCGGCATCGGCCTCGTGAGGCGCCCACCCGAGATGGCCCCGTCCTCGAAGAACCAGCGGATTGTGTCGCCCGAGCCGAGGAACCATTCGTCTTGCGCGTGGCTCTGCTCGGTGGTGGAGAACACCGTGAGGTCGCCGTCGCGCGCCGGGTCGATGCCGGCCAGCATCTCCTCCACGTGTGCCTTGAGTGCTTCGCAGCGCTCACGCGGAACGAAGCCGGGCAGCACCAGGAAACCGTCTCGCTCCCAGTCTCGAAGCTGCCCGCGGCCGAGCATCACAGGCCCGTCCTAGGTCTCGCCCTTGCGGTAGGGCAGGCCGTCGGCCCGAGGCATCCGCAGCCGCTGCGAGAAGAACACCAGCACCACCAGCACGATCACGTAGGGCAGGATCTCGGTCCACCAGGCCGGCACTGTCGAGGACAGGAAGTACCAGACTGCCGCGCCCAGTCCGAGTCCCGCGGCCAGCCCGGCGTCGATGTGGCGGTGCCGGTTCAAGGCCCACGCCATCACCGCGGCCAGAGCGATGGTGTTGACGAGCAGGAGCGAATGTGATGCCGATCCGTCCAGGTCGCGAAGGCCCACCCCGAACGGGTAGCCGAAGAGCAGGGAGCCGGCCATTACCCCGCCCGGGCGCCAGTTGCCGAAGATGAGGGCGGCCAAGCCTATGAATCCCCGCCCGGTGGTCTGGCCCTCCTTGTAGAGGCCCCCCAACTCGGGGCTGGCAATGAAGGCTCCGCCCAACCCGGCCAGAGCGCCGCTGATGACGACACCGTAGTACTTGTACAGGTAGATGTTGATGCCCTGGGTCTCGCCGCCAACGGGGTGCTCGCCGCAGATGCGCAGCCGCAGCCCGAACCGGGTGCGCCAGATGAGCCAGGCGCTGAAGGGGACCAGGGCGAACGCGATCATCGTGGCCAGCGACAGCTGGCTGACCAGCCCCCGGGCCAGTCCGGTGAAGTCGGATACGAAGAACCAGTCCTTGTCGGTGAACCAGCCAAGGACGTCGGGCGTGGTCCAACCGAAGAGATCGCCGCCAGCCAGGAACGGGAAGGTGAATCGGCCCACGCCCGGTGTACGGGGGGACTGGGTGATCGAGCCCCCGTCGTAGTTGGAGAGGATCTCCGACGACAGGAAGCGGGTCACGCCCGGCGCGGTCACGTTGACGGCCACCCCGGAGATGATGTGGTCGACACCGAACGAGACGGTGGCGACAGCATGGATGAGACCGCCCAGCGCCCCGCCCAGCATGCCGATGAGCAGGCCGGCCCAGGCGCCGTAGTTGATGGCTCCCCAAGCCCCGAACCAGGTTCCCAGTATCAGCATCCCCTCGAGCCCGATGTTGACAATGCCGGCCCGCTCCGAGAACAGGCCCCCGAGCCCGGCCAGCATTATCGGCACAGCCCAGCGCAGCATGGCCTGCGAGGACGTCACCGCAGTGAGCCGTTCTGTGTCGTCGAAGCCCTGCACGACGGTCAGCACCATCACGCCGATGGCGGCGTAGAGCATCCAGCGGGCCCACACCGGCAACCGTCCCAGTGCTGCGATCATGATGCTGCCGCCGGGCTGGCTACCATCGCGGAGGCCGCGGCTGCGGCCTCCTCGCGCTCGCGGATCCGGCGCACGACCTCGTAGGCGATGACCGCGGTCAGGATGATGACGCCGCCCATGATCACGACGATCTCGCGGGAGGCCGCTCCCGAGATCTGGAGGATGCCCGACGAAACGTCCAGGAAGGCGAATATGAGGGCGGCCAGCGCCACCCCCACCGGATGGTTGCGACCGAGCAGGGCCACGGCGATGCCGGCGAAGCCGAGTCCGGTGATCGGGTTGGACGGGAAGAACCCGGTGTTCATCAGCTCGGTCATCCCGACCAGGCCGGCCACCACGCCCGACAGCGTCATGGCCGTCACCACCATCCGCTTGGGCGAGACGCCTCCCACATGGGAGGCGGACGGGTTGGCTCCGCTGGCTCGGAGATCGAAGCCGAAGACGGTGCGGTTGAGTGTCATGTGGTAGAGGATCCCGACGACGATGGCGATCAACAGCACCCCGGTCAGCCGCTTGCCCTGGGTGACGTCGCGGGTGAAGACCTCCAGCCAGCTGTTCAGGTCGGGCAGCAGGCCGCTCTCGGCGACGGGCTCGGTCCCCACCCGCCCGCCGGTGGCCGATATCTCGCCGCCGGCCTGCCACTTGACGATCCACCAGGCGGCCAGCCCCGAGATGGCCACCGCGTTCAGCATGATGGTGGAGATCACCTCGTTGACCCCGCGGGTCACCTTCAGCACCCCCGCCGCGCCCGAATAGGCCCCGCCCACAGCCATGGCCACCACCATGATGAACGTGACGTGCACGACGGCCGGAAGCTCGACCTGGGCCCCGAGGTGGGCGGCGACGATGAAGGCCAGATAGTACTGGCCCTCCACGCCGATGTTGAACAGGTTCATCCGGAAGCCGATGGCCGCGGCCACGCCCGACAGGTAGAGGGGTGTGGCCTTGTTGAAGATGTCGACCTGCGTCTCGAGTTTGCTGGCGTGCTCGATCATGTCGCCGTAGGCCGCCAAGGGGTTGCTGCCCGATATCAGCAGCACGATCGACGACAGCACCACCGCAATGACCACCGCCGCTAGCGGAGCTGCCGAGGTCAGCATCAGCCTGTGGGCGAGGCGCCCGGTCATGGGGCGTCGGCTTCTAGGGCGGCGCCGGTCATGTAGGCGCCGAGGTCGCGGGGGGTGATCTCGTTGGGGTCGAGGCGGGCCACCAGCCGGCCCCGCAGCATCACCACGATTGTGTCTGACAGGCCGATCAGCTCGTCGAGGTCGGCTGAGATGAGCAGGGTCGCCAAGCCCTGGGCTCGAGCCTCGCGGATGTCGTCCCATACCGCGGCCTGGGCCCCGACATCGATGCCGCGGGTGGGATGGTTGGCGATGAGCACGGCTGGGCCGGCCACCATCTCCCGACCCAGGATCAGCTTCTGTTGGTTCCCGCCCGACAGGGCGTGGGCTGCCACGTCGATGTTGGGGGTGCGGACATCGAAATCGGCTTGGACCTGGTCGGCCCTATCCCGCATGCCCGATCGGTTGAGCCACGGGCCCGCGGAGTATGGGGTCTTGGTCTGGTGGCCGAGGGCGGCGTTCTCCCACAGGGGCGCGCCCAGCAGCAGGCCGTCGCGATGGCGGTCCTGGGGGACGTAGCCAAGGCCCATCTCGCGCCGCTGGCGCACAGATTGGTGGGTCACGTCGTGGCCCAGCATCGTGATGGTGCCGGCCTCGGGGGTTTCGATGCCGATGACTGCGTTGACCAACTCGGCCTGGCCGTTGCCCTCGACTCCGGCGATGCCGACGATCTCACCCCGGTGGACGCTCAGGCTCACGTCGTGGACCACCGGGCGCTCGTCCTCGTTGACGGTGAGGCCGCCGATCACCAGGGCGGCCGCGTCGGTGACGGTGGAGGCGCCCGCGTCTGGGGTGGGCAACTCCGAGCCGATCATCATCTCGGCCAGGTCGTGGGCCGTCACCTCGTCGGGCTTCGCGGTGCCCACGGTTCGGCCCTGGCGCAGTACCGTGATGGTGTCGGCGATGGCCAGGACCTCGTCGAGCTTGTGGTCGATGAACAAGATCGTGGCGCCGCTGGCCTTGAGTTCGCGGATGTTGCGGAACAGTTCGTCCACCTCTTGGGGCACCAGCACCGCGGTCGGCTCGTCGAGTATGAGGATCTGGGCCCCGCGGTACAGGACCTTGATGATCTCGACCCGCTGGCGCTCGCCGATCTCCAGCGTCTCCACCAGGTCGTCGGCGTTGATGTCGAGGCCGTAGGCCCGGCCGACCTCGTCGAGGTGCTCGCGGCCGGCCTCGAAGTCGATGCGGCCGAACGAGCGCATCGGCTCGGCGCCGAGGATCACGTTCTCGAGCACGGTGAGCTGGTCGGCCAGCATGAAGTGCTGGTGGACCATCCCGATGCCCAGATCGATGGCGTGAGCCGGCGAGCCCAACTCGACGGTCTCGCCCCGGATCTTGATCGTTCCGGAGTCGGGCGGTTGCATGCCGTAGAGGATCTTCATCAGGGTCGACTTGCCGGCCCCGTTCTCGCCGCAGATGGCGTGGATCTCGCCCTCGGCCACCGCCAGATTGATGTCGTCGTTGGCCACGACCCCCGGGAACCTCTTGGTGATCCCTTTGAGCTCGATGGCCAGCACCACGCGGCCTCCCCTGACAACGACGACCGGGCCGGACGCTAGCCCGACCCGGTCGCGATGTCACACTTGACGGTCGCCGACGACCGCCTCGAACGGCCGTCGGCAGTCTGTGCCTAGGAGGGCTCCTTCGGCACCACGATCGCGCCCGACACGATCTGGGCCTTGAAGTCTTCGAGCTGGTCGGCGATGTCGTCCACGAATCCTCCAGAACTGCTGTAGCCCACGCCGTCCACGGACAGGTCGTAGACGGTGGGCCCCGCGGTCACGTTGCCTTCGATGACCGACCTGACCATCTCGAAGATGGATACGTCGACCCGCTTGAGCATCGAGGTGAGGATGTAGTCCTGCACCCCGGCGCCCGCGGTGTGGTACTGGTCGGAGTCGACACCGATGGCCCATACCTGCGATCCGGTTGCCTCGCTCTGCTCCTGGGCGGCCAGGAACAGGCCGGCGCCGGTGCCGCCGGCGGCGTGGTACACGATGTCGGCACCGTCCTCGTACATGGCCAGCGCGATCTCCTTGCCGCGGTCCGGAGCATTGAAGCCGTCGAAGTCGGGGGCCTGGGTCACATAGCTGGAGATGATCTCGATATCGGGATTCACGGCTCGGGCCCCGGCTTGGTAGCCGGCCTCGAACCGCTCGATCAGCCCGCCAACGTTGGCCACGCCGCCGATGAAGCCGATAGTGCCGGTCTGGGTCTTGAGCGCCGCGGCCGCGCCGACCAGGAAGGACCCCTGCTCCTCGGCGAACACGAGGCCAGCGATGTTGTCGCCGTACGGTGCCGGAGCGTCGCCGCTGAAGTCGAGCATCCCTGAGTCGACGACACCGAAGGCGGTGTCGGGGTTCTCGGCGCCGACAGCGGCGGCGTCGGATTCGAACAGGAAGCCGACGGCGACAACGATGTCATGGGCGTCGGCCGCGAGTTGGAGCAGTTCGCCCCGGTTGGAGCCGTCCTCGTTGGGCGAGGCCTCGGTGAAAGTGATGCCGAGTTCGGCAGCGGCCCGCTCGATGCCTGCTGCTGCCGAGTCGTTGAACGACTGGTCGCCGCGTCCGCCGATGTCGAACACCAGGCCGACGGAGATGTCGGTCATTGTCGGCTCGGGCTCGGTGGTCTCGGGTGCGGGCTCCGCCGCGGCGGCGGCCGCTTCGGCCTCTGCCTGAGCGGCGGCGGCGGCTTCGGCCTCTGCCTGAGCCGCATCCAGTTGCGCCTCAAGCTCGGCTACGACCTCGGGGTCTACGGTCCCCTCGGCCTCAGCCATGGCAGCATCGAGGGCTGCTTCAGCTTCGGCTGCCCTGGCGGCGGCCGCGTCCGCCTCGGCGGTTGCGGCGGCGGCCGCGGCCTGAGCCGCTTCGGCCTCAGCCTCGGCGGCGGCTGCTTCAGCCTCAGCCTCGGCGGCGGCGGCCTCGGCTGCGCTGGTGTCGGCCGCGCTAGTGTCCACGGCCGGCTCGTCGTCGCCGCATGCCGCTGCGAGCAGGGCGAATGACAGCAGCACCGTCAGAATGAGTGTTGCACGCTTACGCATATGGGGACCCTCCATGGATCTGTGGGCGTTGGGCCCCGCGAATGCTAACCGGCGCGGCGTCTTATCGTTTAGGGCTGCGGTGGAGCCGCGGCGCGACCGACGACTTGCTCAGCCCAGCCGGTGCCCGCGACTCCACACCAGCACGGCCTGCGCGGGCCAAGTGTTCACGATGTCGTCGATGGGCACGTCGCAGCGCACCGCCTTGTCGGCGCCGTAGGGCTGCCACTCGAGCTGCCCGGTGGCGTGGGCGTCGGTGTCGACCGTCACCTTGCAGCCCCACTCCACCGCCAGCTGAAGCAACTCCTCTGGAGGGTCCTGGCGCTCGGGCCGGCAGTTGATCTCGACCGCCTTGTCGAACTGGGCGCAGGCCGCGAACACGATGTCGGCATCGAAGGTTGAGGGCGGGCGGCCGCCCCCGACAATCTTGCGGTTGGTGCAGTGGCCGAGGATGTCGGTGTTCGGGTTGGCAATGGCGGCCACCATCCTCGGGGTCATCTCGGCCGATGGCATTCGCAACTTCGAATGGACCGACGCGACGACGACGTCCAGTTCGGCGAGTAGCTCGTCGGACAGGTCGAGCGATCCGTCCTCGAGAATGTCCACTTCCATTCCTGTGAGGATCGCGAACGGCGCCATCTCGGCATTGATCTGTGCAATCTCGGTCATCTGGCGTCGAAGGCGGCTCTCGTCGAGGCCGTGGGCCACTGTCAGGCGGGCCGAGTGGTCGGTTATCGCCACCCACTCGTGGCCCAGCGCGGCCGCGGTCTCAGCCATGGCTCGTAGCGACGCCCCGCCGTCTGACCAGGTGGTGTGGCAGTGGCAGTCACCGCGCAGACGCTCGATTACCGGGCCTCCCGCGCCGATGGGCACCCGGCTGCGCCGCTCGAGTGCGGCGAGGTACCCGTCGTCGTCGCCGGCGAGGGCCTCGGCTATGACCCGCGCCGTGCTGGGACCGAGGCCGTCGATCTCAGTGAGCGTGCCTGCGGTCGCCCTCTCGGCGAGCTCGGTGTTGCTGAGGGCGTCGGCGACCTGCAATGCCCGCTGGAACGCCCGCACCTTGGGGCTGGGGGCGAGTTCACGGTCGAGGTAGTGAACGGCAAGAGCGAGTGCCGCCGAAGGCCGCATGACCATCGAAGCTACCGCCCGTCCGCTCGGCCTCTGAGCCGGTGGCGGTTGGCTGCGATGAGGGAGTACGCCGGGCGGGCCAGCCAGCACAGCGGCGGGTGGATGATCAGCAGTCCGGCAGCTGCCCAGACGCCGCCGGCCGCGAGCAGGGACCGGCCGATGGCCTCGGCGCCGCGTGACCGCCTCGCGACGCGGCTGCTGTCGTCGATCCACCAGACCGCAGCCTCCACGTCCGGTCGGGACAGGCCCAGCTCGTCGAGCTCCAGTGACTGCCACGGCTCGACCCGGGCCCCGGTAGGCAGGCGAGCTTCGATCCAGCGGGCCGACCGGAGGCAGAACCCGCACTGCCCGTCGTAGATCAGTAGCACCCGGCCAGTGTGCCACCGCGGCACTTCGTTCGCGGCACTTCGTTAGGGACGCACGGGCGGGTTGGGGACGCACGGGCGGGTTGGGGACGCACGGGCGGGTTGGGGACGCCATGCCGGTAGCGTGGAGGGCCATGTCCAAGCGCACGAGCAAGCGCCGAACCAAGGCTCGCCGATCAAAGGCGAACCACGGCCGCAAGCCCAACGCCGGCAGAAATAGCTGACCCGGCGATCCAGAGCCGGCTGATGTCGCCGGCAGGTCGCGGAACTCACAATGGAGCGATTCGGATTCGTCGGTTTGCCCAATTCGGGCAAGACCTCACTGCATAACGCGCTGGCCGGCGGCGACGCGGTCGCGGCCCGGCATGCGTTCTCCACGAAGTCGGCCAATGTGGGGGTGGCCCGGGTTCCCGACGCTCGGCTGCCGCAACTCGCCGCGATGAGCGACAGCCGCCGCACGGTGCATGCCTCGGTGCAGTTCACCGACATCGGCGGCCTGGTGTCGGGCTCGAGCCGGGGCGAGGGTCTGGGGAACGCGTTCCTGGGCCATGTTCGTGACACCGACGCGATCGTCTACGTGCTGCGGGCGTTCGTTCATCGCGATGTGCCGGGCGATGACGATCCCCTCGACAGTCTCCGAGTGCTCGAGACCGAACTGGCTCTGGCCGACCTCGACAGCGCCACCCGCCAACTCGACAAGCTTCGCCGAGCCGCGAAGGGCGATCCGTCACTGCGGGCAGGCCATGACCATCTGGCCCGAGCCGTCGCCGTTCTCGAGGACGGCGTGCCGCTGTATCGAGCCAATCTCGACGGTTCTGCCAGGACCGATCTGTGCCCGTTCTTCCTGCTCACCAACAAGCCGGTGCTCGCGGTGGTGAACATTGGAGAGGATCAGATCCACGCCGCAGAGGAGCTGGCGGGCCCGGTGCGTGCCGAACTGGGCGAGGAGGCCGAGGTCATGTCCCTGTGCGTGCAGCTTGAGGCCGAGGCTGCGCAGCTCGACGAGTCGGAGCGGTCCGAGCTGCTGGCCGCTCTCGGTCTCGGCGGTGGCGCCCTGGACAGGTTCCTGACCAGCGCCTATCACCTACTGGGGCTGCGTACCTTCCTGACCACCGGCCCGAAGGAGAGCAGGGCCTGGACGTTCCGAGCTGGGGAGTTGGCGGGGGAATGCGCCGGTGCGGTCCACTCTGACATCCAGCGGGGCTTCATCCGGGCCGACACGATCCCTTGGGACAAGCTGCTGGAGGCCGGTTCATTGGTCGCCGCCCGGAGTCAGGGCCTAGTGCGGTCAGAGGGCAAGGACTACCGCGTGGCCGACGGCGACGTGATGGAGTTCAGGTTCAACGTCTAGCTTCTTTGCGGCGCCTGCAAACAGTTGGCTAAGCTCATGGCCTGTGCCTGTCGCGTCCGATACCCAGTTGCTGGCCGAACTCGAGCCCAGCGTGGAGAGGCTCTACGAACGGCACCTTCAACAGACCAAGGAGTGGCATCCCCACGCGCTGGTGCCCTGGAGCAGGGGCGAGGACTTCTCGGACGACTACGAGTGGACCCCCGAAGAGGCCGGGCTGAGCGCTGAGGCCCGTAGCGCTCTGTTCGTCAACGTCCTGACTGAGGACAACCTGCCCTACTACTTCCGGGACATCGAGCGCATGTTCGGCCGCGACGGTGCCTGGGGCCATTGGGTCAGGCGTTGGACCGCTGAGGAGGGCCGTCACGGGCAGGTGATCCACGATTACCTTGCCGTCACGCGCTCGGTCGATCCGGTCAGCCTCGAGAGGGCGCGCATGGCCCAGGTGCAGTGCGGGCGGGTTCCCGAGCCGCCCAACGCGCTGGAGGGCCTCGCCTACGTGGCCCTCCAGGAGTTGGCCACCCGGATCTCGCATTTCAACACGGGGCGCCACATCGACGACCCGGCCGGCAGGGCCATCATGCGCCGGGTGGCCTTCGACGAGAACCTCCATTTTCTCTTCTATCGCGATCTCATGGGTGCCGCGCTCAAGATTGAGCCGTCCCAAGCGGTCGTGGCCATCGCCAACCAGGTGAGGAGCTTCGCGATGCCGGGTAAGGGCATCACCGACTTCGAAGCTCATGCCCGCACGATTGCCGAGGCCGGCATCTACGACCTGGCCATCCATCACGACCAGATACTCCAGCCGGTCGTGATGCGCGACTGGAACCTCCCGAGCCTCGCCGACCTCTCGGGGGTGGCCGAGGCGGCCCGGGACAGGCTCATGAAGTTGATCGACCGGATCGGCCGGGTCGGCCGGATCATGCTGGAGCGCCGGTCGCACCGGGAGGATTGAGCCCGCGCGCAGTTCTCGCACCGGCTCGCCCGTTCGTCGCAGGCGAGAAACTGATGGCGGAGGCTCCCGGAACTAGATTCTCAGGCCATGGCCTGGCTGATGGTCGAAGACCGGGTGGTGGCGTCGCTGGAGGTCGCCTCCAGCCGGCGCGGCCGTCGCAGAGGTCTTCTCGGAAGGGACGGAATCGAAGGAGCCTTGCTGCTGGAACGGACCCGCTCGGTGCACTCGGTCGGCATGCGCTTCCCTATCGATGTAGCCCACTGTGACCGCGACATGCGGGTGCTGCGGGTGACCACGATGAGGACCAACCGTGTGGGGCGCCCGGTGTGGCGGGCCACATCGGTCATCGAGGCCGAGGCGGGCAGCTTCCGGCGCTGGGGGGTAGCCCCCGGCGTGGAGCTCGAGATCCGGCGGTGAGCGGTCCTCCACCCGACGCTGCCCCTCCAGCGGTGAGCGGTTCACTGGTCCTGGTCGGTACGCCGATCGGCAACCTCGGCGATCTCAGCGGTAGGGCGGTTGAGGCTCTCGCGGCTGCTGACGTGGTGTGTTGCGAGGACACCCGGCGCACGGGGCGGCTGCTACAGCACGCGGGGGTGCACGGGACCCGGCTTCGGCGGGTTGACGAGCACACCGAGGCTGAGGCGGCCGCCGAGGTCTGCGAGCTCGTCGCCAACGGTGCCACGGTCGCGGTGGTGACCGATGCTGGCATGCCCGCGCTTACCGATCCCGGTGGCCAGCTGGTGGCCGCGTGTGCGGCGGCCGGACACACGGTGACGGTTGTGCCCGGCCCCTCGGCCGGCTTGGCTGCGCTGGCAGTAAGCGGCCTTCGCGCGGGCCGGTTCTGTTTCGAGGGTTTCCTGCCCCGAAAGGGCAAGGCCCGGGCGGAGCGCCTGGAGCAGATCGCACGGGAGCGTCGCACCACCGTGGTCTACGAGTCACCGCATCGCTTGCGGTCCTGCCTTGAAGACCTGGCCGAGGCGTGCGGGCCGTCCCGTCGGGGGGTTGTCGCTCGCGAACTCACGAAGCTGCATGAGGAGATCGCGAGGGGAAGTCTCGCCGACCTGTGCGAATGGGCTACCGGTCCAGTGAAGGGAGAGGTGGTGATTGTGATCGAGGGAGCCCCCGAGGACGATCCCGAGGCCACAGACCGCGAACTGCTGGAAGCTGCTAAGGCTCTCGTGGCCGAGGGCATGAGTCGTCGGGACGCCGCGGCCGCGGCTGCGGCCACCCACGGAGTCCCTCGTCGCCGGGTCTACAACCTGTTGTCAACCCCACAAAACTGATACCGGCTGGGGAAGACCTTTAGATCTGGGGATAATGTGGCCCGCGATGGCGGTGCCGGTACTGGTCGCAGTGGCGTGGCCCTACGCGTCTGGGAGTCGCCACCTCGGCCACCTTGCCGGGGCCTACCTGCCGGCGGACATCTATGCCCGCTTCCAGCGGCTGGCCGGTAACGACGTTCTGATGGTGAGCGGGTCCGACGTGCACGGCACGCCGATCACCGTGCGGGCCGACGCCGAGGGCGTGACTCCATCGGAGATCGTCGGGCGCTACCACTCCGAGTTCTGCCGGCAGTGGGAGATGCTCGGGATTTCGTGGGACCTCTACACCACCACCGGCACGCGCAACCATGCCGAAGTCACCCAGGACATGTTCCTGGTGCAGCTGCAGAACGGCCATATCGACAAGCGTGTGTCGGAGCAGTTCTACGACCCCGCCGGCGAGCGCTTCCTGCCCGACCGCTACATCGAGGGCATCTGCCCGCGCTGCGACTACGAAGGGGCCCGCGGGGATCAGTGCGAGCAGTGCGGCACCACTCTGGACGCCACCGACCTGATCGAGCCCCGGTCCAAGATCAGCGGAGCCGTGCCCGAGCTGCGCGCGACGGAGCACTTCTACTACCGCTACTCGGACTTCACCGAGAAGGTCGACGCCTGGCTCAAGACCCGGCTCAGATGGCGGCCGCACGTGCTCAACTCCTCTCTCGGCTGGACCAACGAGGGCCTGCAGGACCGGGCCATCACCCGGGATCTGGACTGGGGAGTCGAGCTTCCCGTCGATGACCTGGGCGAGGGAAAACGCATCTACGTCTGGTACGACGCGGTGATCGGCTACCTGTCGGCGTCCAAGGAATGGGCGGCCCGCAACGGCGATCCCGACGCCTGGAAGCGTTGGTGGCACAACGACGAGGCCCGCCACCTCTACTTCGTCGGGAAGGACAACATCCCGTTCCACGCCATGCTGTGGCCCGCGCAGCTCATGGGCTACGGCGGTCTGCACCTGCCCGACAACGTGCCCGCCAACCAGTACGTGACCTTCTCGGGAGCCAAGATGGCCGCGGGCCGAGGCGTGGGCCTGACCATCGGGGAGGGTCTCAGACTCTTCGAGCCCGACGCCCTGCGTTACGCGATGGCCGCGGCCCTGCCCGAGCATGCCGACACCGAGATTTCCATCGAGGAGATCGCCCGGCGCATCAACGGCGAGCTGGTCGCCACCTGGGGGAACCTCGTCAACCGGGTGCTGTCGATGGCCCAGTCCGCGCTGGCGGGTGTGGTACCCGAGGTCGGCGACCGCCAAGCCTCCGACATCGCGCTGCTGGATGCCGCGGACGACGCCTTGATCCAGGGGGCCGACTGCATCGAGCGGGTAGAGCTGCGGGCCGGCCTGCGCGTCGCCATGGAGGCGGCCGCAAGAGTGAACGCCTACCTCACCTCCACCGAGCCGTGGAAGCTGGCCTCGACGGACCCGGACCGCGCCGCGGGGGTTCTGGTTACCGCACTGGAGGCAATGGCCGGTGTGCGCACGGGACTGGCCCCGTACCTTCCGTTCTCCACGGCTGCCCTGGACGACTTGTTCGGTCCGGTCAAGCGCTGGGAGCGCCCTGCCGTGCTGCCAGGCACGCCGGTGCCCAAGCTGGCGCCGCTGTTCGCCAAGGTGGACTTGGACGCAATCGACCTCGCCGCAGGCGACGTCCAGGACCGGTAGGGCGTCGCCGCGTGGCCTGGGCGGATCACCACTGTCACCTCCCGGATGGCGACGAAGCCGGCCCGGTTATCGCCGATGCTCGCACCGCAGGCGTCGGCATGCTCGTCACTGTGGGCACAGATGTGGAAAACTCGCGTCGAGCAATCTCGGTTGCTGAGGCCCACGCGGGGGTGTGGGCCACTGCGGGCGTGCATCCCCACGAAGCCTCCCGCGGAATGGATGGATTGGAGGCCCTGATGCGGCTGCCTGCGGTGGTGGCGGTGGGCGAGACCGGACTCGACTATCACTACGACCACTCGCCGCGTCCCGTTCAGCGTCAGGTCTTCGCGGCGCAGGTGGATCTGGCCAACCGGAGGGACTTGCCGCTGGTGGTCCACTCCCGGTCGGCCTGGGATGACACGCTCGAGGTGCTCGACCGTGAGGGGATCCCGTCCCGAACGGTGATGCACTGCTTCACGGGCGGACCCGATGAGGCCGAGGAGTGCCTGCGACGGGGCGCGGTCCTGTCGTTCTCGGGGATCGTCACATTCCCCAAAGCCCCGGAGGTGCGCGACGCGGCGCGGGCCTGCCCGCTCGACCGCCTGCTGGTCGAGACCGACAGCCCATACCTGGCTCCCGTGCCCCACCGCGGCAAGAAGAACCGGCCCGCGCTGGTTGGCGTTGTGGGGGCCGCGGTGGCGGACGCGAAGGGCCTCGATGTCGCGGAGGTGGAGCGGGCGACTTGGGCGACCACCCGAGCGTTCTACGGACTCGACCGGGAGGTCGACTGAGATGGGCGGGTCTGACCGGGGCACCCGGCTCGGACTGATCGGTGCGGCCGCCCTGGTCGTGCTGATCGGGGTTGGCTCGCCGGCGTCGGCCCAGACGAGTTCGACCGCGTCGCCCCCCGATGTGGAGCCGACCGAGGTCGTCGACGTGGACAACTTCGAGGATCGGGCCCAGCAGTGGAACGAGGCTCGGCGCAGGGCACGGGAGGAGGCCTTGAGGCGGGCCGAGGAACTGGCTGCCGCAGCCAGGAGCACGACCACGACGACTACGACCACGACGGCCGCCCCCACGACCACGTTGGCCGCCCCCACGATCACGACAACTACGACCACAACCGAGCCACCGACCACGACCGAGGCAACGACCACGACGGAGGCTCCAGCGGTCAAGCATCCGATCCCGGCAGGAACCACGGAAGAGCAGTGGCACGCCCTGAGGCAGTGCGAGTCAACGCAGAACTATCGGGCCATCAGCCGGAGCGGGCGCTATCGCGGCGCCTACCAGTTCTCGATCCGAACGTGGGACTGGGTGGCAGAGATGCACTACCCGGAGCTGGTCGGGGTCGATCCCATTGACGCTTCGCCATCCGACCAGGACAAGATGGCCTACAAGCTCTACGAGATCAACGGCTGGGACCCCTGGCCGACCTGCAAGAAGAGGCTGCCCTCCTGACCCACACGGAGTCGGAGTTGAAGGCGCTCATGGACCGCTTCGGCGTGTCGCCGCGCCGGTCCTTCGGCCAGAACTTCGTCGTCGATCCCAACACCGTCCGGCGCATTGCCCGCCTCAGCGGTTCGGGGCCAGAGGACTCTGTGCTGGAGATCGGGGCCGGGCTGGGCTCCCTCACTCTTGCCCTGGCCGAGACCGGCGCCGCGGTGCGGGCCGTGGAGGTCGACTCCGGTCTGGTCGCTGCGCTGCGCGAGGTCGTGGCGGAGGCGGGCGCGCACCGCGTCGAGGTGGTCGAGGGCGACGCGGCGACCCTGGACCTCGACGACATGCTGGAGGGCTCGGACGGGTGGATGGTGGTGGCCAACCTGCCTTACAACATCGCCACGCCTCTGGTCGTTGACCTGCTGCGCGACGCGGCGGCCATCGAGACGATGGTGGTGATGGTCCAGCGCGAAGCGGGGGAGCGGCTCGTCGCGCCGCCCGGGTCGAGGGCCAGAGGCATACCCAGCGTGCTGGTGGAGCGGCGGGGCGTGGCCCGGGTGGTGGCCAGAGTCTCGGCCTCGGTTTTCCGGCCCCGGCCCAAGGTCGAGTCGGTTGTGGTCCGGATCGAGCGCCATCCGAGCTCTCGGGCTGTGCTCTTGCCGCCGGCGACCGAGGCTCGCTTCGAGCGGCTCGTGCGGACCGGGTTCGGCCAGCGGCGCAAGATGCTGCGTCGCTCGCTGGCCGGGCTGGTCTCCTCCGCGGAGTTTGCTGACGCGGGAGTGGACCCTTCAAGCCGTCCCGAGACGCTGACTCTGGATCAATGGATGAGCCTGGCCCGAACCGAGCGGTAGCCGATCAGGCCTCGGCGGATCCCTCGGCGGCGGCGATGGCCCGCCAGACCCTCTGGGGGGTGAACGGCATGTCCAGGTGGTCGATGCCCAGCGGCGCCAGCGCGTCGAGCACCGCGGCCTGCACGGCCGGGGTGGATCCGATCGTGCCCGACTCGCCGATGCCCTTGGCGCCGAGCGGATTGAGCGGCGTCGGCGTCTCGGTGTGGGCGATCTCGAACCGGGGCAGCTCAGAAGCGGCCGGGATGGCGTAGTCGGCGAAGTTGGTGTTGCAGGGGTTGCCGTCGGAGTCGTAAGTCGTCTCCTCGTACAGGGCCTGCGAGATCCCGGTGGCCACGCCTCCGTGAACCTGTCCCTGCACGAGCACCGGGTTGAGGATCCGTCCGCAGTCGTCCACCGCAATGTGGCGCATCACCCTCGTGTCGCCGGTGTCGGAGTCGATCTCGACCACCGACACATGGGCGCCGAAGGGGTAGCTGGACTCGCCCTGGTTGAAGTCGGTCTCCGCGGCCAGCCCTCCGAGCTCGACGCCGGCCGGCAGGTCGTCGGACGTCGCGGCCGCGGCCAGATCGGCCCACGAGACCGTCCTGGCCGGCACGCCGGCCACAGCCAGGCCTCCGGGGGCCACGACTATGTCGTCGCGGTCGGCCTCCAGCAGGCTGGCGGCCAGGCGTCGAGCCGTCTCGAGGACCTCGTTGGCCGCATTGAACACCGCGCTGCCACCGATCTGCAGCGACCGGGATGCCACCGTGCCGGTGCCTCGGGGGACCTCGGCGGTGTCGCTGTGGATCACCCTGACCTGCTCGGCCGGCACACCGAGTACCTCCCCCAAGATCTGGGAGAAGGCGGTGGCATGGCCCTGGCCGTGGGAGGCGGTGCCCACCCGGGCCGTGATGGTGCCGTCCAGTTCGACGGTGACCGATCCGAACTCGTTGAACAGGCCGACTGCGGTCACCTCCACATAGGTGGACACGCCGATGCCGAGCAGCGTCCGGCTGCCGGCGGCGCGCCGCCGGGCCTGTTCGGCCTTCAGGTCCCCGTATCCCGCCGTCTCCAGAGCCAGCTCGAGGGCCCGGGCGTACTCGCCGCAGTCCATGTTGGCGCCGGTGGGGGTGGTGAGCGGGAAGTCCCCCGGCGCGAGCAGGTTGCGGCGGCGCAGCTCGGCGGGGTCGATTCCTGCCTTGGCCGCAGCCAGGTCGATTATCCGCTCCAGCGTCACGGTCGCCTCGGGTCGTCCCGCCCCCCGGAAAGCCGCCACCGGTGTGGTGTTAGTGATGGCCGCGTGCGCTTCGTAATGAACGGCAGGAATGCGGTAGGGCCCCGATGCCATCAACATCGTGAAGAACGGAAGGAACGCTCCGATGGCGGGATAGGCGCCCACGTTGGCGGTCACGTTGATCCTGATCCAGCGGAACGTGCCGTCGGCGCTCAGACCGAGCTCGACATCGTGAACGTGGTCTCGACCCTGGCTCATGTTGACGAGGTTCTCGCTGCGAGTCTCCACCCACTTGGCGGGCCGCCCCAGGTGCCGGGCCAGCCATGCGGCCATGACGAACTCCGGATACACGACGGCCTTGGAGCCGAAACCGCCGCCCACAGCCGGGGCGATCACTCTCACCTGGTCGGGGGATGCTTCCAGGGCTGCGGCTACCACGTCGCGTACCTCGTGGGGCCTCTGGGATGTGCACCACAGCGTCACTCCATCGCCGCTGTCACCGTTGCCGGGGACGGCCAGCGCTGCGGACGGCTCGATCGGCGCGCCCGACATCCGATGGTTCACGAAGCGCCCGGCCACCACCATGTCGTGGCCAGCCATGGCATCGGGCTCGGCGGCGCTGACGAACTCGATGGCCTGATTCGATCCGTGGGCCTCGATCACGATGGGAGCGTCTGGTTGCAAGGCCTCGAACGGGTCGGTCACCGTCGGCAGCGGGTCGTATTCCACCTCCACCAGCTCGGCCGCGTCCACGGCGGCGGCACGGGACTCGGCCACCACCGCCGCGATCGGGTCGCCCACGTAGCGGGCCTTGTCCGTCAGCGGCAGCCGGGTCAGTTCCGGCGGGAGCATTATGAACAGCGGCTGGGGGGCGATCGGCACGTCCGCGGCCGTGTACACGCTGATGACGCCGGGAGCCGACCGGGCGGCATCGGTGCCGATGGAGCCGATTCGAGCGTGGGCCATGACCGAGCGCACGAAGACCACATGCACCGTGCCGGGCGGCGTCATGTCGCCCACGTAGCGGGCCACGCCGGTGAGCAGGTCGGGGTCCTCTCGCCTCAGCACGGCGTTGCCCATGAATGAGCTTGAAGGCACAGATCTTTCCCTCGCTAGGTGTCTAAGGCTTGCAGCGCGACTCGTGGAGGTTAGCGACGGGCCGGGTTCCCGGTCGGGTCCTGCTGATGTCCCCCTGCCCGCAGCAGCGCAACCCGGCTCGGTCCGGCAGTAGTTTCGCGGTGTGATCGAGGCACTCGCGCCGGCAAAGCTGACGCTGAGCCTCCGTATCATCGGCGTCAGGCCCGACGGCTACCACGAGGTCGACGCCGAGATGGTGACGCTCGACTTCTTCGACCGGCTCAAGATCGTGCCGGGCCCTTCCGGCGTGCGGATGCTCGACGAGGCGGGAAACGAATTGCGCGGCCTGATCCGGCCCGGCCAGAACCTGGTCGAGCGTGCGTTGACGCTGGCCGGCCGCCGGGCGCGGGTCACCGTGCACAAGCGGATCCCGACAGGCGCCGGGCTGGGCGGCGGTTCTGCCGATGCGGCCGCGGTGCTGCGCTGGGCTGGATTCACCGACGCGGCCGCGGCCGCGTCGATCGGGGCGGACGTGGCGTTCTGCCTCGTCGGCGGTCGGGCCCGGGTCCGGGGCATCGGCGAGATCGTCGAGCCGCTGCCCTATGTCGCCGAGCAGTACACCCTGATGCTGGCTCCGGTGGGATGCGACACCGCCGCGGTGTACGCAGCGTGGGACGAGCTAGGAGGACCTGCCGGCGTGCACGGCAACGACCTGGAGGCCGCGGCGTTGCGGGTCGTGCCCGAGCTGGCGGTGTGGCGCGACCGGCTGGGCGATGCCAGCGGGCTGACGCCGCGGCTGGCAGGAAGCGGCAGCACCTGGTTCGTGGCCGGCGCCCACCCGGGACCGGGCCGCGTGGTGGCCACCACCACTGAGCCGTCGAGGCCGCCGGTGTGAGGGTTCAGGGGAGCGTCCGCGGAGGGACCGGTCGCTACTTGCGCCGCTGATGCCGGGTGCGCCGAAGCATCTTCTTGTGCTTCTTCTTGCGCATGCGCTTGCGACGCTTCTTGATGAGCGATCCCACGAGGGGTGAACGCTACCGGGCCCGACGGCTGAACACGCATCCCGACGGCGCTCGCTAGTGTTGGTTGGGCCGTTCGCCTTCAGGCGGGCGCCGATGGCCGGTAGTTCAACTGGTAGAACGTCGGACTTTGGCTCCGGATGTTGCAGGTTCGAGTCCTGCCCGGCCAGCATCTGAGCATGCTCGCCCGGTTTGTTGGCGCGTTGCCGTCCTACAATGCCGGTCGCTATGAAGCAGCAGACCCACAAGGAGCTCCGGGTGGTGTCCGGGCGGTCGAGCCTGACCTTTGCCGCCAGTGTTTGCTCCGAGCTCGGCGTGGCGCTCGGTACGACCCACATCGAGGATTTCGCCAACGGAGAGATCCACGTCCGTTACGGCGAGTCGATCCGCGGTTGCGACGCCTTCATCGTCGGCACCCACGCCGAATGGGAGGGCGGCTCCATCAACGACGCCATCGTGGAACATCTCGTCATGGTGGACGCGGCCAAACGGGCCTCGGCCAAGCGCATCACCGTGGTGGCGCCGTTCTTCGGTTACGCCCGCCAGGACCGGAAGGCCTCGGGGCGCGAGCCCATCTCGGCCCGGCTGCTGGCTGACCTGTTCCTGGCCGCGGGCGCCAAGCGACTCCTGTCGGTGGATCTGCACTCGGGGCAGATCCAGGGGTTCTTCGACGGCCCGGTCGATCACCTCACCGCCATGCCGGTGCTGCTCGAATACCTGCAGTCGCTGCGGGCCGAGGACCTGGTGATCGTGTCGCCCGACGCCGGGCGGGTGAAGGTGGCTGAGCGCTACACCAACCTGCTGCACGCCGACCTGGCCATCGTCCACAAGCGGCGCCAGAACGCCAAGAACGAGGTGTCGGCCAAGGAGATCGTCGGCGATGTGGACGGCAGGACGTGCGTCATCGTCGACGACATGATCGACACGGGGGGCACCATCGTGGCCGCGGCCGAGCTGCTGGCCGCCAACGGCGCTCGACGGATCATCGCGGCCACGACCCATGCAGTGTTCTCCGGGCCGGCCGTGCAGCGCCTGAAGGACTCGGTCATCGACCGGGTCGTGTGCACCGACACGTTGCCCCTGGGGCCCCACAAGCAGTTCGCGAAGATCCAAGTGGTGTCGGTGGCGCCCATCGTGGCCCGGGCCATCTCCGCCGTGTTCGAGGACACCTCGGTGAGCGAGATCTTCGGCGGCAACAACCTCGTCTGAACACGACTCCCTCCGCTGTGGAGCAAGCCCTACCGGACAGTAGCCTCAAGCGGATGGCTAGGAACCTGGTGAAGGCCGAAACCGGCCGGGAGCGCGGCACCCGGCCCAGCCGGCGGCTGCGCCGGACGGGACGTGTCCCCGCGGTGGTCTACGGCATGGGAACGGAGCCCTTGGCGGTGTCGGTGGACACGACCGATCTGCGGGCCGTGCTCAACACCGATGCCGGGCTCAACGCCCTTATCGCGCTGGACGTTGACGGTGGCACGCACCTGTCCATCGTCACGGACCTGCAGCGCCACCCGGTCCGCCGCGATGTGCTTCACGTGGACTTTCTGCGGATCGATCCCGACAATGAGGTGGAGGTGGAGATTCCCCTCATCCTCACGGGAGAGGCCAAGAAGGTGACGCAGGC
This sequence comes from Candidatus Aldehydirespirator sp., assembly GCA_965220645.1. GTDB lineage: Bacteria > Actinomycetota > Acidimicrobiia > Acidimicrobiales > Aldehydirespiratoraceae > Aldehydirespirator. The sequence goes on from OZ244836.1 coordinate 2,029,479, forward strand.
CAGCGGCATGGTTGACCAGGTGCTGCACTCCGTGCCGATACGAGCCAAGCCGGCCGACATCCCGGTCGAGGTCACCGCGGACGTCAGCGATCTGGAGGTCGGATCGTCGCTGCGGGTGAGCGATATCGAGTTGCCCGCCGGCGTCACGCCGGCCGGCGATCCGGACGCCACCTTCGCGGTAGGCCTCATCACCCGCTCCACCAAGGAGTACCTGCGTCAGCAGAGGGCCGAGGAGGAGGCGGCGGAGGCGCTCATCATCATGGGCGAAGCCGCCGATGACGAAGAGGCGGCCGCGGCGGCGCCAGACGAGTCCTGAGACCGGCCGGCGGGGCGCGCGCGGTAATGGTCATCGGCTCGCGCTCCGGCTCTTCAGCCGACTTGCTGGTGGTGGGTCTGGGCAACCCTGGCGACCAGTACGCGCCCACCCGGCACAACGCGGGACGCTGGGTAGTGGACGAGCTCGTGCGGCGTCACGGCGGGCGGCTCCGCCGGGTGCGGCGCCAGCAGGCCCTGGTGTGTGAGCTGCGCCTGGCCGGGCGGAGCGTTGCCGCGGCCGCGCCTGTCACGTGGATGAACGAGTCGGGCCGAGCGGTCGCGCCGCTCGTGCGGCGCTTCAGGATCAAGGATCTGAGCAGCCTCGTTGTGGTTCACGACGAGTTGGACCTGCCCGTCGGGCGCCTCAAGGTCAAGACCGGCGGCGGGATCGCCGGGCACAAGGGCCTGCAGTCGATCCGGGCCCACCTGCGCAGCGACGCCTTCACCCGGGTGCGCATCGGCGTGGGGCGCCCCGATTTCACTCCCAAGGGAGGCGACTATGTGCTCAAGCGGCCGGGACGGGCCGAGCGAGCCGAACTTGAGGCAACCGTGGAGCGGGCAGCCGACGCGATCGAGCACTTCCTCGACCACGGCCCCGAGCCCACCATGAACCGCTTCAACACGTCCTGAGTGTCAGTGGCCGGACTGCACCGCTTGCTGCCGCGCCTGGCCGAGCATCCCGCGCTCCTGTCTCTGCTGGGACGGCGCACCGCCACGCTGGCCGTGCCCACCGCGGCGCGAGCCATGGCGGTGGCGGGGCTGAGCGCGGCAGCGGGTCGGCGACCTCTGCTGGTTGCGGTGCCGACCCGAGTGGAGGCCGAGACTCTGGCCGCCGATGTAGCCGCCTTCCTGGGACCAGGCGAGGTAGAGGAGCTGCCCGCCTGGGAGACGCTGCCCTTCGAGAGGGTCAGTCCCTCGATAGAGACCATGGGCCGCCGCTGCCGTGTGCTGCACCGGCTGGCGGATTCCGACGGGGCGCCGGCCGTGGTGGTCGTCTCGGCCCGGGCCCTGGCCCAGTTCGTGGACCCGGCGGCGGCAAGCCCGCCGATCTCCGTGCGCCACCGCGGCATCGTCGACCAGCTCGAGCTGGTGCAGCGCCTGGCGGAGTTCGGATACCGGCGCGAGCACCAGGTGGAGCACCGCGGGGAGATGGCAGTGCGAGGCTCGATCGTTGATGTCTTCGCATCGACAGCCCCCGCGCCGGTTCGCATCGACTTCTGGGGAGACGAAGTAGACCGGATCGCGGAGTTCTCGGTGGGCGACCAGCGCTCCGTGGCGTCATTGGAGCATGTCGAGGTGTATCCGGCCCGCGAGCTGCGGCCCGACCCGGCTATGCGCCGGCGGGCGGCGTCGTTGGTGGCGAGCCAGCCCTGGGGTCGCGAGCAGTGGGATCGCCTGGCTGACGGAGCACTCTTCGAGGGCATGGAGTCGTGGTGGCCGTGGCTGGTCGAGCAGCCTGCGGTGGTGTCCGACCTGGTGTCCGGCGACGGCGCAGTGGTCCTGGTCGAGCCGCGCCGGCTATCGGACCGGGCCGATGAGATCCTGGCCGAGGAGGAGGACCTGGCGGCCGGACTGGCCAAGACCTGGGACACCGATGCGGCCGGGATGCCGCGACTGCACAGCGGCTTCGAGGGTCTGCTCGACAATGTTGCCGCGCCCGTGTGGATGCTGCCGACTGCGCCCGACTCGCCGAGCTCACAGGTTCTCACCGCATCGGGATGGGAGCGGACTCACGGAAGCGTCGAACCACTGGCCATGCGCCTGCGCGATCTGGTGGCCAACGGCTACCAGGTCATTCTCGGAGCGCCCGGCTCCACCGCGGACCGGCTGAGCGCCCTGCTGGCCGACCACGGCGCCCGCGCCGAGCCGGTGGATGCCACCCTCGACCGGGGAGCGGTCCTGGCCGACATCAAGCTGGCCGTGCTGGCCGAGACCGATGTGACCGGCCGGCGGCGCACCCACCGGCCACCCAGGGTCCGGTCGCGGGACCAGCGCCGCTTCCTCGACGATCTCGCGCCGGGCGCTTTCGTGGTTCACCAGCATCACGGGGTAGCCCGATTCGAGGGAATGGTGCGCCGGGCCATCGGCGGCCACGAGCGCGAGTACCTGCTGCTCGCGTATCGGGGCGGGGATCGGCTGTATGTGCCCTCCGACCAGATCGATGCGATCCGCCATTACACCGGCGGCGAGGCTCCCACGCTGTCGCGCATGGGAGGCTCCGACTGGTCGGCCGCCAAGAACCGGGTGAGACGAGCGGTGGCCGAGATCGCCCAGGAACTGGTGGTGCTCTACCAGAAGCGGATGACCGCGGCCGGCCATGCCTTCGGGCCCGACACCCCGTGGCAGCGGGAACTGGAGGACGCCTTCGAGTACCAGGAGACTCGCGACCAGATGCACGCCAACGCCGACGTCAAGAGCGACATGGAGCGGCCAGTGCCCATGGACCGCCTGATCGTGGGGGACGTGGGCTTCGGCAAGACGGAGATTGCCGTGCGGGCGGCGTTCAAAGCGGTGCAGGACGGATGCCAGGCCGCGGTGTTGGTGCCCACCACGCTGCTGGCCCAGCAGCACACCCAAACATTCCGGGACCGCTACGCGCCGTTCCCTGTGAGGGTTGAGACTCTGAGCCGCTTTCTCACTCCCCCGCAGGCCCGGAAGGTGCTGCAGGGACTCGAGTCCGGTGAGGTGGACGTGGTGGTGGGAACCCACCGGATGCTGTCCGCAGACGTGCGCTTCAAGCGGCTCGGGCTGCTGGTCGTCGACGAGGAGCAGCGTTTCGGAGTCCGGCACAAGGAGGCGATCAAGTCGATGCGGGCCGATGTGGATGTGCTGACGCTCACGGCGACGCCGGTGCCTCGCACTCTGGAAATGAGCCTGACCGGCATACGGGACATGTCGCTTCTGGACACCCCGCCGGCTGATCGCCAGCCGATCCTCACCTACGTCGGCGAGCAGGCCGACCGACCCGTTGCCGAGGCCATCAGACGCGAGTTGCTGCGGGAGGGGCAGATCTTCTACGTCCACAATCGGGTGGCCGACATCGAGCATGCCGCCCAGCGGGTTCGATCATTGGTCCCCGAGGCCCGGGTGGCGGTAGCCCACGGCCAGATGGACGAGGGCACGCTCGAGCGTGTCGTGCTCGACTTCGCCGACTACCGCTACGACGTGCTGGTGTGCACCACCATCATCGAATCCGGCATCGACATGCCCACGGTCAACACCCTGGTCGTGGACCGGGCCGACCGGTTGGGTCTGGGCCAGATGCACCAGATCCGGGGCCGGGTGGGTCGGGCCGGGCGAAGGGCCTACGCCTACCTGTTCCACCCGACCGACAGTGTGCTCAGCGAGGACGCCTACGAGCGGCTGAAGACCATCGGCGAGGCCACCCAACTGGGGTCGGGCTACCGGATCGCCATGCGCGACCTGGAGATCCGCGGCGCCGGCAACCTGCTGGGCGAGGCCCAGTCGGGTCACATCGCCGCGGTCGGATACGACCTGTACTGCCGTCTGGTGAATGAGGCGGTGAACGAGCTGCGGGGAGAGACGATCCCCGAGCCACCCGAGGTGACCATCGAGGTTCCCGTGGATGCTCACATACCCGCCGACTACATAAGCCGGGAAGCAGCCCGCCTCGAGGCGTATCGCCGGCTGGCCGCGGTCACCGGGCACGAAGAGGTGGACGACATCCGGGCCGAGTGGATCGACCGGTTCGGGCCCGTGCCCGAGTCGGCTGAGTCCCTGCTGTCCATAGCCAGGCTGCGAGTGGAGTGCCTGCGGGCCGGTGTGTCGGAGGTGGTAGTGACCCGCCGCGGCGGCGGTGGACTGTCGGCGGAGCGCTTCGCGGCTCGGCTGGCGCCGGTGGACCTTCCGGCGAGCCGTCGGGTGCGGCTTCGCCGCCTCTACGGAGACCGGGCCGTCCTGAAGGAGGAATCCCGGGAGCTGCACGTTCCGCTGCGGGCCGAGGCCGGTCCGGTGATCGACCAGGTCGCAGCGCTGCTGGCCGACATCGTGGCAGCCGAGAGGCCGAGCTTGCGAGGCCCCGGGGCCCGAGCGGCCCGTGAGCGCCGCGAACAGGAGCGGGCACTGGGCCCGAGCGGCCCGTGAGCGCAGCGAACAGGAGCGGGAGCTACACCTCGGGTGGCGATAGGGTTCGGACCTCGTGAGCCTTGTTCGCCCCGTTGCAGCCGTCGGCGCCGCCGTGGCGACGGTCTTGATCCTGGGAACCGGCTGCGGAGCTTCCGTCGACGTGGCCGCGGAGGTGGCCGGGGCCGAGTACACGGTCGACGACTTGAACGACTACCTGGCAACCACGGATCCCGACAGCACCGCCCGGGCGCCGCGCGAGGCCGCGGCCGCCTGGCTCAGCGACTGGGTGTTCTTCGCGGCCGTCGAGTTGGAGCTGGCTGAGCGGGGAGTGGCGGTGTCCAACGCCCATGAGGCTCAGGCTGTCACCGACTTGACCCAGGCCGACCCCTCCTTCGTTCCCGGCGCCGGCGGCGGAGATGTCGCCGTCCATCAGCGAGCGGTGGTTCTGGCCGCCCTGGAGTGGGTTGAGGACCAGGTGCCCGCCCCGGCGGTCGCCGAGCCGCTGCGTCATCTCTGTTCCCGTCACATCCTCGTCGCCTCCCAAGCGGAGGCCGACGGGGTCCTGGCCCTCCTCGACGCCGGAGAGGACTTCGGGTTCCTGGCCGTCGAGCTTTCCCAGGATCCCGGCAGTGGCTCGCTGGGCGGGGATCTCGGGTGCGTTGTCGAGGGCTCCTTCGTGGCTCCCTTCGAGGTGGCCGCCTACGCCGCTGAGCCCGGCGAGGTGGTGGTGGCGGAGTCCCAGTTCGGCTTCCACGTGATCGACGTGATCAGCTCCGGCCCGGCCACCGCCGACAACCATCCCCAGATCGACGCCGAGCAACTGGCCTTCATGGCCGAGGACGCGGAATTGGCGGCATCCGAGCGGGCCCAGACCGCGGTGCAGGACCAGCGCCAGCAGGCGCTGGTCGAACTGCAGGAGACTGTCGTGGAGGTCTACGCATCGCAGGTTCGGATCGATGATCGTTACGGGCACTGGGATCCCGAGCAGTTCCGGGTGGTCCTGGAGCCGGTCGGCTGACGGGGTTCGTGCGAGTGCCCGACGACGCTGGCGACGACCGCACTGACGACGGGCTGGGCGCCGGGCTGGACGACGACCTGCACACCGCGCTCGGTCGTCTCGACGAGTTGGTCCGAACCCTGCGCGAGCAGTGCCCGTGGGACCGCGAGCAGACACACTTGAGCCTTCGGCGGTACCTGCTGGAGGAGACCTACGAGGCGCTTGACGCCCTGGATGCTCGGACCGGCTCCGACACCGACGGTGGCGGCGACGTCGATGGCAGTCACATAGAAGATCTGGATCGGCACTTGTGCGAGGAACTCGGCGACCTGCTGTACCAGGTGTGGTTCCAGGCCCATCTGGCCTCCGAGCGGGACGCGTTCGGCATCGCGGACGTAGCCCGGGAGGTTCGCAGCAAGCTGGTGGCCCGCCACCCCCATGTCTTCGGGGACGTGGAGGCCCGCGATGCCGATGCCGTGCGGGCCAATTGGGACGCCATCAAGCTCAAGGAGAAGGGGCGGGACTCGGTGATGGACGGCATACCGCGCACGCTGCCCGCACTGCTGCGGGCGGTCAAGGTGCAGAAGCGTGCCGCCGCCGCCGGGCTCCTCACCGATGACTGGCACGGGCACGATTTCGCCGAGACGGAGCGGGCTCTGGCGGAGTTTCGCAACGACCGGTGCGAGCAGAGCTTCGGCGAGATGCTGATGGCCGCGGTGGAGCTGGGCCGACGCCTCAAGGTCGATCCTGAGGATGCGCTGAGGTCCGCCACCGACCGTGCCGAGCGCCGCTATCGCGCACTGGAGCAAGACCCCGGCTAGGATTTCTGTTCGCACCGACGGACGCCGAGGGACTCAAGCGGAGCGGCGCCCAATCGTGATGTCGAGCCGAGCACGGCGCGGCGTCGCCAACGACCGGAGGTTCGCCGGTGAGCCATATTGAGGCAGTCCGTGCCCGCGAGGTCTTCGACTCGCGCGGCAACCCCACTGTGGAGGTTGATGTCGCGCTGGACTCGGGTGCGAGCGGCCGGGCGATGGTGCCGTCGGGCGCGTCGACGGGCGCATTCGAGGCTGTGGAGCTGCGCGACGGCGGCGCTCGTCTACGAGGTCGTGGGGTTCTCAACGCGGTCGCCAACGTGACCGGCGAGCTGGCCGACGCGGTGCGGGGTCTTGACGCTGGGGATCAGCGGGCCGTGGACGCGGCGTTGATCGATGCCGACGGCACCGACGGCAAGGGCCGGTTGGGCGCCAACGCCATTCTCGGTGTGTCGCTGGCGACCGCCAGAGCCGCGGCCACCGAACTCGAGGTTCCGCTGTGGCGCCACGTCGGAGGGGCCAACGCGCACGTGCTGCCCGTGCCGATGCTGAACCTGCTCAACGGCGGAGCGCACGCCGACAACAACGTTGACTTCCAGGAGTTCATGGTGGTCCCGGCCGGCGCCGCCTCCTTTTCCGAGTCTCTGTGCTGGGGCGTCGAGATCTATCACGAGCTTGCAGACGTGCTCAGGGGCCGGGGACTGTCCACCGGACTGGGCGACGAGGGAGGATTCGCACCGAACCTCGATTCCAACGCCGCGGCGCTGGCACTGCTGGCTGAGGCGACCGAGCGGGCCGGCCTCGAGCTGGGCGAGGACATCGGGTTCGCGCTGGACGTGGCGTCGACCGAGTTCTTCGACGACGGCCGGTACGTGCTGTCCAGCGAGGGCCGGACTCTGGAATCGGGCGAGATGGCCGCCGCGCTGGCGAGCTTGTGCGAGGACTACCCGATCATGTCGATCGAGGACGGCATGGCCGAGGAGGACTGGGGCGGTTGGGCAGAGCTCACGGCTGCAGTGGGGGAGCGTGTGCAGCTGGTGGGCGACGACCTGTTCGTCACCAATTCCGAGCGGCTGGCCCGAGGCATCGAAACCGGCGTGGCCAACGCGATCCTGGTGAAGGTCAACCAGATCGGCTCGCTGACCGAGACCCTCGATTGCGTGGAGTTGGCCGTGCGCAGCGGGTACGGAGCCGTGATGTCGCACCGCAGCGGCGAGACCGAGGACACCGCTATCGCCGATCTGGCGGTGGCCACCAACTGCGGGCAGATCAAGACGGGCGCACCGGCTCGAAGCGACCGGGTGGCCAAGTACAACCAGCTGCTGCGCATCGAGGAGCAACTGGGCGAGGCGGCCGAGTTCCGGGGCCGGGCTGCTCTGGTCGTAGGCGGGGACTTGCAGTGAGGTCGGCCTGGTGGCACCGCGGGTTGCTGGTGGGTCTGGCGGTGGCCATGGTGGCGGCAGCCTTGCTGTTGGGAGCGTCGTCGGTGCGTACCTGGATGGACCAGAACGCCCAGCAAGAGGAGGCCGAGAGTGTCGCGGCCGAGCTCGACACCCGCATCGCCGATCTCGAGGGCGAGGTCGCCAGGCGAACCAGCGAAGGCGGGGTGCGGCGCGAGGCGCTGTGTTTCGGACCCTATGTCGATCCCGGGACCGAGGTCTACGCCGTGATGGGCCTGGAGGGCTGCGTATCGCAGCCGCAGGACCGGTAGAGGGAAGGCGGAGGAACCCATGCCGGCTCATCGGTATGACCTCAAGGTTCGCTTCTACGAACTCGACCCCTACGGGCATCTCAACCACTCGGCGTACATCCAGTTCTTCGAGACCGGGCGGGTGGAGCTCCTGGAGGAGATCGGGCTCGACCTGGAGTCGTTCGCAGCTCGGGGTTACCGGTTTGTGGTGACCCGCATCCACACGTCGTTCGATCGCCCGGTGCACGCCGGCGACACGGTGACGGTGGAGACAGAGGTCGTGGAGTTGCGGCGGGCCTCGTCGACGTGGCGACAGCGCCTGGTGCGTGACACCGAAGTGGTGGCCCGCCAGGAGCTGCGCGCCGCCATCACCGACAACGACGGCAAGCCGGTGCGGGCTCCCGAGGACCTGGCCGACGCCCTGGCCCCCTACTTCGTGAGCTAGAGCCAAACGGCTCTATGCTCGGTCGGATGGCAGCTGCCGACCTGCGCTCCGTGACGTGCGTGGACGACGTATGGCAGGGACTCCGCGACAACGCCTACCTGCCCGACGAGGCGCTGGCCACCGCCGTGTACCTGGCGCTGCGCCTGCAGCGCCCGCTGCTGCTGGAGGGCGAGCCCGGCGTGGGCAAGACCGAGGTGGCCAAGGTGATCGCCGACTGGGGTGGCGGGCGGCTCATCCGGCTGCAGTGCTACGAGGGCATCGACGCCTCCCAGGCCGTCTACGAGTGGGACTACGCGCGCCAGTTGATGCACCTCCGCACGATGGAGGCCACCGGGAGGGCCCACGGCGCCGACGAGGCCAGCCTGGCCGACGAGCTCTACAGCGAGCGGTTTCTCGTGCGCCGGCCGCTTCTCGAGGCGATCGAGGCCGGCGACGGCCCTCCTCCCGTGCTGCTTGTCGACGAGGTGGACCGCTCAGACGACGAGTTCGAGGCCTTCCTGCTCGAGGTGCTGTCGGACTACTCGATAACCATCCCAGAGGTCGGCACCTTCGCGGCCGTCGATCCGCCGGTCGTGGTCATCACCTCCAACCGCACCCGAGACGTGCACGACGCCCTCAAGCGTCGTTGCCTGTACCACTGGGTGTCGCATCCCGGCGCACAGCGGGAGGCGGAGATCATCCGGCTGCGGGCGCCGGAGGTGGCCGACACTCTGGCCCATCAGGTGGCTCACGCCGCAGCCGCGATCCGCGAGGTCGGCCTGTACAAGCCGCCCGGAGTGGCCGAGACGATCGACTGGGCCCGCGCTCTGAGCCTCCTCGGCGGAGCCAAGCTTGATCTGGCCAACGCGTCAGCAACCTTGGGCGCCCTGCTGAAGTACCGCGAGGACCGCGACCGGGTCATCGAGCACGACCTGGCCGCCATCGTGGGCGAGGCAGCCGCCGCCCACAGCACATGAGCCAGCGGGGCGGCCCGGCCCGGGAGCCGGGCCCCGGCGGTGCCGACCCGATCGACGTGGCGGTGGGTTTCGCGTGCGCCCTGCGCCGGGCCGGCCTCGAGGTGTCGCTCACCTCGGCCCTGCTGTACTCGGAGGCACTGTCGGTGTGCGACGTCAGCAGCCGGTCGTCGCTCTACTGGGCCGGCCGGTGCGCGCTGGTTCACCGCTTCGAGGACGTCGGCGTGTACGACGCGATCTTCGGCGCCTACTGGCTGGGCGCGCCTCTGGCCACGACTTCGGCGACCGCCGCGTTGAGCGTCCCGGTGATCCTGCAGGTCGACGACGCGGGCGACGACGCCTCCGATGAGGAGGAGCCCGGCCGCGACTCCGATGTGATCACCGTCCGCTACAGCGCCACCGAGACCCTCGCCGCCAAGGACTTCGCCGATTACACCGACGACGAGCTGAAGGAGGCGCGCCGGCTGATGGAGCGGCTCAGGTTCTGCGGCCCGACCCGGCCCAGCCGCCGGCTCGAGTCGACGCGGTCGTGCCGGGGCCGTCTGGACGTGCGGCGCACGGTCCGTGCCGCCATGCGCTCGGGGGGCGAGCCCATGCGCATGCACCGGCGCGTCAGCGGGCGCAGGCCCCGGCGCCTGGTGCTGCTGCTGGATGTGTCCGGGTCGATGGAGCGCTACGCCCGTGCTCTGTTGCGCCTGGTCCACGCTGCGGTCGCGGGCCGCAGCCGCGTGGAGGCCTTCGCTCTCGGCACCCGGCTCACCCGGTTGACGCGGGAGCTGTCGTCGCGCGATCCCGACCGGGCCTTGCGGGCTGCGTCGGCCGCGGTGCCCGATTGGAGCGGTGGGACCCGCCTCGGATCGGGTCTGCGGGCCTTCAACGACGAATGGGGATGCCGGGGGATGGCCCGCGGCGCGGTGGTGGTGATCCTGTCCGATGGCTGGGACCGGGGCGACCCAGCCGAGATGTCCGAGCAGATGCAGCGCCTCCGCAGGGTTGCCAACCGGGTGGTGTGGGTCAATCCCCTCAAGGCGTCGCCGGGGTATGCCCCTCTGGCGCGGGGGATGGCTGCGGCCCTGCCCTTCGTGGACGACTTTGTGGAGGGGCACAACCTGGAGTCGCTGGAACGGCTGGCCGAGCTCGTCCTTACCGAGACGAGCGGAGGTTCGCGGCCGCGCCGCCATGACCCCGTCGCGGGAGCGGCACTTGTAGGAACAGGGCCGTGAAGGAGATCCTCTCCGACCTGGATCGCTGGCGGTCGGCCGGCGAGCGGGCTGCGGTGGCCCGCGTCGTCGACCTAGAGGGCTCAGGGCCGCGCTCGCCGGGTGCAGCCATGGCCGTCACGGTTGAGGGCGAGGTGGTCGGCTCGGTGTCGGGCGGTTGCGTGGAGGGCGCGGTGGTCACCGAGTCCCTGGAGGTGATTGCGGCCGGCGACCGACGCATCGTCACCTTCGGCTACAGCGACGACGAAGCCTTCGCGGTCGGGCTCACCTGCGGCGGGACCATCCATCTGTTCGTGGAGCCTTTGGAGTGGGGACCGGTCCATGACGAGTTGAGAGCGGATCTCGCGGCGGAGTCCCCTGCGGCCCTGGCCACCGTGGTCGGGGGCCCGGGTACGGGGGCCAAGATGCTGGTGCGCCCGGAGGGCTCGGAGACGGTCGGCTCGCTGGGCTCGCCCGGCCTCGATCGAGCCGTGCAGCGCGACGCGCGCGGCGAGCTGGTCGCGGGCCGTTCCGGCCTGCGCGGCTACTCCGAGCGGGGCGAGTACTACGAGCAGGGCGAGACCTGTGGCGAGGAGGTGTCGGTGTTCGTGGAGTCGTTCGCGCCCCCGCCCCGGATGCTGATCTTCGGCGCGGTCGACTTCACTGCGGCGTTGGCCAGAGTGGCCAAGGTGCTCGGCTACCGGGTCACTGTGTGCGACGCCCGGTCGGTGTTCGCCACCTCCAAGCGATTCCCGATGGCCGACGAGGTGGTGGTCTCATGGCCTGACCGGCTGCTCGGCGAGGTCGGGGCACAGCTGGGCCCGCGCGACGCGGTGTGCGTGCTTACCCACGACGCCAAGTTCGACGTGCCGGCCATCGCCTCGGCGCTCGTCACCGATGTCGGCTACATCGGGGTCATGGGCAGCCGCCGCACCCACGACGACCGCACCCGGCGCCTGGTCGAGGCCGGCGTGACGGACGAGCAGATGGCTCGCCTGCGCTCACCCATCGGGCTCGACATCGGGGCAGCCACCCCTGAGGAGACCGCCGTCTCCATCGTCTCGGAGATCATCTCGCTGCGCACCGGTCGCCAGGCTCGAGCCCTGTCTGCCACTATCGGCCCGATCCACGACTGATCACCGCTCATCCCGGCCCGTCAGGCAGACTGGCAGCGTGAGGGATGAATGCGCCGAGGGCCGGAGGCTGGGGGTGGCCGCCGTGGTGCTGGCCGCAGGAGCCGGCGTCCGCTTCGCCGGAGACCGCCACAAGCTGCTGTGCGAGGTGGGTGGCGTGCCGTTGGTGCGACGGGCCGTGGACGCGGCGCTGGCCGCCGATCTCGACGAGACCATCGTGGTGATGGGTGCCGTCGACCTGCTGGAGGTGCTGCCCGACGAGGTGACGGTGCTGCAGAACGAGGCCTGGGAGCAGGGTCAGGCCACATCGCTGGCCGCGGCAATCGGCTACGCGGGCTCTCGCGGCCACCGGGCGGTGGTGTTCGGATGCGGAGACCAGCCTGGGGTGCCGGCGGAGGCCTGGTCCGCGGTGGCCGAGGCCGACTGCGATCTCGCGGTGGCCGACTTCGGCGGCACCCGGCGGCCTCCGGTCCGGATCGGCGCCGCGCTTTGGAGCCACCTGCCTCTCACTGGCGACGAGGGCGGACGCGTGCTGATGCGCCGCAGACCCGAACTGGTGCGGGCGATACCCTGCGAGGGGAACCCCGACGACATCGACACCCTGGAGGACCTGCGCACATGGAACTGACAGACTCATTCGAGGTAGGCCATCCGATCGGCGCCGTGTGGGAGGTCCTCACCGATGTGGAGCGGATCGCGCCGTGCCTGCCGGGCGCGCAGCTCACCGGCAACGACGGCGACGTCTACGAGGGCCTGGTCAAGGTCAAGGTCGGACCCATCACATCGCAATACAAGGGCAAGGCCTCCTTCACCGAGCGTGACGACGACGCCCACTGGCTGTTGATGTCGGCCAGTGGTCGCGACACCCGTGGCGCGGGGAACGCATCAGCTGAGATCACCGTGGCGCTCGAGGCCGTGAGCGAGGCGTCCACCAAGGTGAGTGTCCACACCGACCTGACCATCACCGGCAAGGTCGCGCAGTTCGGTCGAGGGGTGCTGGCCGACATCAGCCGCAAGCTGATGGGGCAGTTCGCCGACAACCTGGCCGCGCTGGTCGCTGCCGATGTCGCCTCCGACGAGTCCCCGGCGACTTCGGACGCGGAAGCCTCAGCGGATCCCGACACCGAAGCTGCCGTTGACGAGCCGGCACCGGCCTCGGAGCCTGCTGCCGAGGTGGAGGCCGTCGATCTTCTGGAAGTGGCCGGAGCTCCGGTGCTGAAGCGCCTGGTGCCGGTGATCCTCGCGGTCATCGTGGTCGTGATCGTGGTCATCATCGCCCTGGCCGCCTAGTGGTCCGTCGCGGAGTTGATTGGGGCGCTCGGAGTGGCGCCAAGCTGGGGATTTGGCCTTCCACGCTGCCCCAGCCATTTGGACGACACAGCACTAGACAGCCGTGACAGCCGGGCCTGATCACGCCGCTCGGGCGTCTACAGACGGCGCGGTGGCGGGCTGCGGCAGGGACGATCACAATCAGGTCGCCCTGCTCCTGGGGCGCGAGCCCGCGGGGGACTTCGAGGTGGTGGTGCGGAACTGTTCGGGCGCACCCGCCGTCATCCGCAACGCCCCGATCCTTGCTGACGGTCGGCCCATGCCCACCCGGTACTGGCTCGTCGATGAGCAGTTGCGCCGGCTGGTCGGGCGCCTGGAGTCCGAGGGCGGAGTCCGCGCCGCCGAGGCTGCGGTAGACGCTGCGGACTTGGCCGCCGCCCATGTCCGCTACGCCGTCGAGCGTGAAGCGGCCATCCCGGCGGGCCACTCTGGGCCCAAGCCCTCGGCCGGCGTGGGCGGCACCCGCCGCGGCGTGAAGTGCCTCCACGCCCACTACGCCTGGCACTTGGCCGGAGGCGACGACCCGGTCGGACGCTGGGTGGCGGAGCGGTTGGGACCGGAAGCGGCCGAGCTGGTGCCGAGGATGCCGTGACCCGCGGTCGGGTAGCCGTCGTGGACTGCGGCACCAACACCTCCCGGCTTCTCATCACCGACGGACAGGAGCCCGCGGCCGTCAGGCGCTCGGAGATAACTCGCCTGGGGCGGGGCGTGGACGCCACCGGCCGTCTCGATCCCTCCGCGGTGGAGCGCACCCTGGACTGCCTGCGGGACTACCGGCAGGCCATCGACGACCACAACCCGACGGCTGTGAGGTTCATCGCGACCTCTGCGGTGCGCGACGCGGTCAACCGGTCGGACTTCTTGCAGCCCGCGGAGTCGATCCTGGGCGCCATGCCGGAGGTCCTGTCGGGACCCGAGGAGGCCGAGACGGCTTTTCGGGGCGCGCTACGCGAGTTGGACCCGGCCGAGGGCCCCTTCCTGGTGGTCGACATCGGCGGGGGGTCTACTGAGCTGTCCCTTGGCGATGGTCACTGCACCGAGGCGATGTCGCTCGACATCGGCAGCGTGCGTCTCACCGAGAAGTACATCCATCACGACCCGCCGCGGCCCGAGGAGCTGTCTGCGTGTCTGTCGGTCACCGAGCTCCACCTCGACGACGCGGTGCGGGCCATTCCGGCCCTTGGCGATCCCTGCCGGCTGGTGGGCGTGGCCGGGACGATCACCACCGTGGCGGCGGTTGAGTTGGGTCTGGCAACCTACGACCGGGATCGGGTCCATCACTTCAGGCTGTCGAAGGACGCGGCTGAGGACGTCTTCCGCACGCTGGCCACCGAGACGCTCGCCGATCGGGTCCACAATCCCGGGCTGCATCCCGGCCGGGCCGACGTGATCGTGGCCGGGGTCTGCATCCTCGTGACGATTATGCGGTACTTCGACTTCGACCAGTGCCTGGTGTCGGAGGCCGATCTGCTCGACGGCCTGGCCCTGTCGCTGCTCGAGCGCTAGCCACACCGCCTCTGTTTCCCGCTCTTGTTCGCTGCGCTCACGGGCCGCTCGGGCCACGGCCTCGCTCCGTGCTGGGCGAGTTCCTCGCGAGCGAGTGCCTACCCGCTCGGCCTCTGGGGCTAGAGTGCGCGGCCGTGAGTACTCTGCTGGGGCGGCGGGTGCTGCTTCGACCGTTGACGCGGGACGACTTCGGCGCGTGGCGGGAAGTTCGCCGGCGCAACCGTGCCCGCCTCAGGCAGTGGGAGCCGCGACCCATTCCGCGCCGGCCCGACAGTTCTGAAGACCCGAGGGCGTTCGCCGACCGCTGCGCGGCCCGCCGGCGGGAGCGGCAGCAGGGGACCGGCTACGGGTTCGGAGTGTTCGTCAACGGCTGCTTCCGCGGTGAGATGAACCTGTCGTCCATCCAGCGGGGCCCGTTCCAGTCGTGCTACGTCGGCTACTGGATCGACGAGGCCGTCGGCGGCAACGGCTACACCCCGGAGGCACTGGTCGTGGCGGCCCGATTCGCCTTCGAGGACTTGCGGCTGCACCGGCTCCAGGTGTCCATCGTGCCCCGCAACGCAGCCAGCCTGCGGGTGGTCGAGAAGCTCGGCCTGCGGTACGAGGGGCTGGCCGAGCGCTACGTCGAGATCAACGGTGTTTGGGAGGACCACCACCGCTTCGCCATCACCGAGGAGGAGTGGCGGGTGCGCTCTCCCGACTTGATCGCCGAATGGATCGCGCCCGTGCGGGCCCAGCTCCAGGGCTAGCTGACGGCTTCGGGACTGGCGGCGCGCCCCGCGGGGCGGATCTCGAGGATCAGATCCCCGGGCTCGAGCAGGCTGCCCGGCGCGGCCGCGATCGACTCGACCGTGCCCGCTACCGGCGCCGAGATCGACGACTCCATCTTCATGGCCTCGATCATGGCCACCGTGTCGCCCGCGGCGACCTGGTCGCCGACGGTCACCGAAACATTCACCGCGCCCCGGAAGGGTGCGGCCACGTGGCCCGGCTTGGTCGGGTTTTGCGTCGCTGCTCTGAAGGCTCGGATGGCTATCTCGCCCCGGTTGGCGACCAGGAGCTTCTCCATGATCTCCTCTCAGCCCGAGTCTGGACCCGCCCCGGGCGGCTAGCCACCCGTGTGGCCGCCGACGTTAGTGCCCCACCGGGCGGGCGTCAGTCCGTAGTCCAGGGTGTTACGGCTGGGAGCTGATCTGCGCCTGAAGCCGCCTGACGAGATCCTTGAAGGCCGGTTGCCCCATGGACCAGAGCTGGGGGTGCAGCTCGCGGTCGACCGCTGCGGCCGAGTCTGCGATCTCGTCCAGGGACAGGATCGTCGCCTTGGTGCGGGCCACGAGTTCCTTGGGCTGGGCTGCGGCCCGGGCGGCCAGTTCGTGGGCCCGAGACAGCAGATCGTCGTCGTCGACTACATCCCAGGCCAGGCCGGTGCGGTGCGCGTCGTCGGCCGACAGCACTTCGCCGAAGATCACCATCGCCATGGTGGTGGTGCGGTCGGTGACGTTTCTCAGGCGCCATGTGTGGCCGCCGCCCGGGTGCAGCCCGATCTGCAGGAACCGGGAGTCGAAGCGGGCCCATCGGCGGCCGGCCAGCACGATGTCGCAGGCCAGCACCATGTTCATGCCCGCGCCGACCGCGGCGCCGTTCACCGCGGCCACGGTCGCCAGCGGCGAGTAGGCCACTCGAAGGAACCCCTCGTAGATGCGGGTTATGCCGGTGGACTGCGCGGCCAGCAGATCGTCGAGGACGGCGCCCGCGCAGAAGCCCTTGCCCGCGCCGGTCACCACCAGGGCGCCGATTCCGGGGTCGGGCTCGATCTCGTCGAGCGCTGCGACGATCTCGTCGTTCATGGCCTGACTGACGGTGTTGCGCCTGTCGGGGTCGTTCAGCGTCAGCTGGGCTACACCGTCTGAGGTGTCGATCATCACGTAGGACATGTCCGCAGTATGGCGGGTCGGCAGCGCGAAATTGGTGCCGATATTGGGCGTCCAGCGGCTACTCCGTAGCCAATTTCGTGGCGTGGCCCGTGCTGCCGGCCGGGTTCCGGTTGGCAGTGCGGGGCGCGCCCGGCGGTACGGTGCTCCAGTGCCCCCCGCTGCGTTCGCCTCCTTCGGCCATCGCAGCTTCCGCTATTTCTGGTTCGGCGGCGTTACTGCCAACTCGGCGCGGTGGTTCCAGTATGTGGCCCTGCCTGCAGTCGTCTGGGACCTGACCGCCAGCCCGGGCTGGGTCGGCCTCGCAGGGTTCGCGCAGTTCACGGCGATGGCGTTGGTCGCGCCGGTCGCGGGGTTGGTAGCCGACCACTATCCGAGGCGCAGGATCCTGATGGTCTCGCAATCCTTCATGGGCCTGGTCGCGGTGGCCATGGCCTTGGCCTGGACCCAGGGCGTGCGCTCCCCGTCCGCCTATGTCGCGCTGGCAGCCGTTTCGGGGCTGGGTGGAGGGTTGAACCTGCCTGTGTGGCAGTCCTTTGTGAGTGAGCTGGTACCCAGGGACCTCCTCCTGAACGCGGTGACCTTGAACTCCGCTCAGTTCAACAGCTCCCGGCTGGTCGGCCCGATGCTGGGGGGCATCACCGTGGCTGCGGCCGGTCCGGCAGTCGCATTCTGGGTGAGCGCGGCCGGTGCTCTGGTGGTGGTGTTCGCGTTGGCCCGTGTCCAGTCCGGACAAGCTGTGCTGGTCGGGACTCCGAGCATGAGGCTGATCCGCAACACGTTGGCCGTAGCCCGGTATGTGAGGGCTCGCCGCGGTCTGGTGGTCGCCTTCGTCACGGTCTCGCTCATCGGAGCGGTCGGGTTGCCGATCCAGATGCTCACCGTTGTCTTCGCCGAGGATGTGTTCGATCGGGGGCCGGGCGGGTTCGGACTCATGCTCACCATGCTTGGCGTGGGCGCGGTGGCGGCCGCGCCCATGGTGGCGTCTCTGGGTGGGCGGGTGTCGCGGTCGAAGATCCAGAGGGTCGCACTCGTCGTCTACGGCGCGGCTACCTTGGCGCTCTCGGTGGCCCCCACTTTCGTGGTGTATCTGGTGCCGTTGGCGCTGATCGGGGCGGCCCATCTCGCGTCGGCCAGCGCGCTCAACACTGCGGTGCAGCTCCAGGTGGACGAGAACCGCAGAACGCAGGTGATGTCGCTGTATGTGATGGTGCTGATGTCGTCCAATCCGCTCGGTCAGCTTGTGTTGGGCCAGCTGATCGAGTTGATCGGACCGCGTCCCGCCTTCGGCGCCTACGGCGCTCTATTGCTGGGAGGCACGGCCGTGCTCCATGCTGCGGGCTGGTTGCGCCAGCTGGACATCGAGGTAGGAGAGTACTCCCCGGAGGTGATGCCCGAGGTCCATCCGACCACCCCGTCGCCTCCCCGCCCCGAAGGGCGGCCTCCGGCCTGACGGGGCTTGGTCACCAGTCCTCAGCGCCGTCGTCGGAGCCGACTTCGATTCCGCGGGGGCGGCCGTTGGGGGAACAGCTAGTATTCTCGGCCCGTCGGCTGGCGAACCGGAGGAACGGGCGGTGGCGATGACACTGGATCCTGAATTGTTCTTGCCCGATCCGGCTCAAGTCGATGTGCGCTACACCGTGATCTCTGTCGACGACCACGTTGTGGAGCCGCCACACCTGTTCGAGGAGTACATGTCGCCTCGGCTGCGCGAACGCGGTCCGAAGGTGGCCGAACACTCGAACGGTGCCGAGGTGTGGGAGTTCGAGGGAGAGACCTACTCCCAGGTCGGCATGATGGCCTTTGCTGGGCGGCGCAAAGAGACGATGAAGGAGGAGCCCTCACGGTTCGAGCACATGCGGCCCGGCTGCTACGACGCCGACGCCCGAATCGCCGACATGGATGTCGCGGGTATCTGGGCGATGCTCAACTTTCCGTCACAGATCAGTGGATTCTGCGGGCGGATCTTCGCCGCGGCGCGAGACGGAGAAGTCAGTCTCGACTGTGTTCGGGCGTGGAACGACTGGCTGTTCACCGAGTGGTTCGAGCCCCATCCGACCCGGGTCATCCCCTGCGCCATCACCTATCTTGGTGACAGGGAGCAGGCTGTAGCGGAGATACACCGCAACGCCGAGCGCGGTTTCGTGTCGGTGACGTTGCCGGATCGTCCGCACCTGATCGGGCTGCCATCGCTATGGGAGCGCGATTTCTGGGATCCGATCGTCGGGGCTTGCGTCGATACCGACACTGTCATCTCGATGCATGTCGGGAGTTCGGGCCCCAACTACCAGCCGCCTCCCGGTGCCCCGTCGCTGCAACTCAGGGCCCACATGTTCGGGATGCTGTCTGTGCGCAGCTGCTTGGAGTGGCTGATGTCACCCTACCCCGAGACGCACCCGGACCTGAAGATCGCGATGTCGGAGGGTGGTATCGGCTGGGTGCCCATGCTGATCGACCGGCTCAACAACGTCCTTGACCGGAAAGGCTACGAAATCGGTGGGGAGGAGCATCCTGCCGACGTGCTGCGCCGCAACTTCTGGTTCTGCACCCTCGACGACCCGTCCACGATCGACTGCCGTCACACCATCGGAGTCGACAACATCATGTTGGAGACTGACTACCCCCACGGCGACGGCACCTGGCCCCACACTCAGGACGTGATCGAGCGCCACTGAGGTCACATACCTCACGACGAACTGAGGGCCATGTGCTGTGAGAACGCCGCCCGTCTCTACCGCCACCCCCTCCCGGCGGTAGTGCTCCCGCAGTGACATTCACGCCCAAGCCCGACCGTCTGATGCCGACGCTCACACCTCCCCAGGAGCTGGCCATCTTGGCTCGCGGCCTGTGGCGCAGGGGGTACCGCGACCACATCGCCGGCCACATCACCGTCAACCGGGGCGACGAGACGTTGTGGTGCAACCCGAGGCTGCTGCGCTGGGACGAGATCCGCCCCGAGCATGCAATCGTCATCAACCTCGACGGAGACGTGCTCGAAGGCGACTGGCCGGCGCCTGCGGGTATCCCGCTTCACCTGGCGCTGCGCCGGGCCCGGCCCGACATCGGAGTGGTGGTTCACGGTCACCCGCTCTATAGCACGGTCTGGGCCGGCATCGGCGAGGTTCCACCTGCGATGGATCAGACTTCCGCGACCGGAAGCGGCGATCCAGTGCTGGTGGCCCAGTACGCCGGCACGGTCAACGACGACAGCGCCGCCGAGACGACCGCCGCCAGGATGGGCAACGCCGAACTTGCTTTGCTTGCGGGCCACGGCGTGGTCGTGACCGCGCCGACGGTGGCTGCCGCCTACCGGCGGGCGGTTGCGCTGGAATTGCGGTGCAAACGGGCCTGGCACGCCCTGGTCGTCGCCGACGGTCCGATCCGCTCGCCGTTGCCGGGCGCTTTTCTTGAGTGGTGCCGCCAGGGCGGCTTCGGGGTGCCTCCGGGCTATTGGGAGGCCGCGGTCCGCGCCGAGCTGCGCGCCGAACCCAGCCTCCTCGACTTGGACGAACTCGACACGAGCCTCGCGACCTGAGCGGGTCTCAGGGTTGTGCTGACACCGACCTGCGGTGTGCACCCAGCGTGGTCTTCAGCTCTCCCACTCGCCGTCCACGGCAGCCTCCAGGTACTCGGTTCCTTCGTCGCAGTCGGGCTGGACGGGGCACCATCGGCAGGCTGGGCCGGGCGTCATGCTCGGCTGGCGCGTGCCGCTGACCAGCTCGACGTAGCGATGGGCGCCGTCGATCACCCGCTCGGCCGCCGACAGCAGCAGGTCGCGGGTGACCTCCTCGGGATGGAACCGGCCCTGGTCGAGGTAGTAGGTGGCCAGCAGCCGGGGCGGCAGGATGCGCAGGGCCTCCAGCAGGGCGTAGAAGCGCAGGTCCTCGCGGTGGGAGGGTGAGAATCGGCCCGTCTTGAAGTCGATGATCACCTTGCCGGCCACCGTGCCTTCGGGTTGGCCGAGCGTCAGGTCGGGCTTGCCCGACAGCACGACCAGCCCGCGGTGAAGCTCTGCCCGTATCGGGCTGTCAGTGGTGGGCCGCCATTTGGGTTTGAGCGCGGGGAAGCACTCCAGGAACTGGGTAATGCCCGCCCCGGCCTCGGCTCGCAGCTCGGCCCGCTCGGTCTCGTCGCAGCGCTCCAGGTAGTCGGCGATGCTCTTGTCGGCGTTCTGGAGGCGGGCCATGGCCTCGTCGACCAGTTCCAGCGGCGATGCTGCTTCTTGCCAGTGCACCGACAACTCGATGGCCTTGTGGGTGACCGTGCCCCGCGCGGTGGGCGGTGACCATTGGAACGGTGCGGCAAGCTCGGCCACGAACTTCCGCTCGCATCCGAGCGCCTGCACGAGCCTGAACTTGCTCAAGTAGAGGACATCGTCGTCGAACCGGTCGGATGCGATGGTGTCGACCAGCGGCTCGAGGCGCTCCTCCAGGAGGCTTCGCAGCTCGTCGCGCAGGCCCCGGTCGAAGGTGGGCCGGTCTCCCTTCGGGGCGCCGAGCAGGCTCACGACCTCCTGTTGGGCCGGGTTGTATTGATCGGCATGCATGGGGCTGGGGGCCGGCTCCTTCGCAGGATGGGGCTGTTGTCACACCCCGGCGCGACGATAGCTCTCGTGGGAATGACATCGCTCGACTTCGGAGCCGTAGCCCGCTCGCTCGCCCGGGCAGCCCACTTGCGCGGCCTGGTCGTGCCGGTCTTCGCCAGCCCGCCGTCCCGCCCTGACCTCGACCGCTCCATCCGACGCCGCAACGGATCCCCTGTGGTGTCGGTCCGGCTGAGGAACCGGCCCCGCGGGGCAGTGCTCGCCGACATGATCGAGGGGATCGTGGTCGCCAACAATCTCGAAGTAGCCCGCGCGGACCTTGCCCGCTCCGCACTGTGGCTGGCCGTTGACGGCGAGGGTGGAGAGGGTGATGCCGGCGCACTCACCTTGAGGACGGAGGTCTCGGAGACCGCCCGGACTCCGCCATCCCAACCCAAAGAAGCCGCCGCAGCTTGACCTTGCTCGGGCTGGCGACCGGCGGGACACGGGCTACCGTGGCGCACGTGCCCGGGTGGCGCAACTGGCAGACGCGGCCCGCTTAAAACGGGCTGTCCTAACGGACATGTGGGTTCGAGTCCCACCCCGGGCACGCCAGAACGCCGACAACAGCTCAGTTAAGAGGCAATATTCGACTCAGTGTGGGTCGTGTTTGTCCACCGCGTATGTCTCACACCTCTTGTGCAATATCCGGTGCAGCTGGCGCCGCGATATTGGCGGCATGCACGCCTCAAGAGTCCACATCGACGAACCCCGCGGACTGTGCGGGCACTCCCCAGATCGAGAGCGCGGGCCAACAAGCACGCTATCTGCGCTCTGGTGACTGGGTTGCTGGGACAGTAGGTGTGAGCGGTGCAGCCGGTGGTGATTCTTGGTGTAGTCCGCGATGAAGTTGAAGGCGGCTTGCGAAGTTCTCGAATGGGAAGGGGAGAGGTAGCCCGGGTCTTGCGTAATCGATTTCAGCATGTTAGCGTCGGCGGCGTCCGAGCACTGCTGACGCCGTGCTAACTGAAGGGGGAGAACACGATGTGTTGGAAGACCGGCGGCTCTATCCGCCGCAGCCTTATCGTTTCCAGTCTGATCGTGTTGGCGCTGGTCGCCGCTGCCTGCGGCGACGATGACAGTGACGAGCCGG
Source organism: Candidatus Aldehydirespirator sp. (assembly GCA_965220645.1). Lineage (GTDB taxonomy): Bacteria > Actinomycetota > Acidimicrobiia > Acidimicrobiales > Aldehydirespiratoraceae > Aldehydirespirator. The sequence goes on from OZ244836.1 coordinate 2,051,553, forward strand.
CGCCCGCCGCCCCGACTACGAGCGAGGCCGCTGTCGAGCCCGATGAGCCCGATGCGCCGGCCACGACCGCGGCCGAGAGCGACGCGGTGGAGGACTGCGGGCCTCTCGAGATGGCGTTCCCATTCGACATGCAGGTGCCCGATCCAGCGATCTTCTATCAGTCCGACGGGCTAAACGTCACCCGCGGCGCCTACGAGGGCCTGCTCCGCTACAAGCCGAACACGGCACAGCCCGAGATCGAGCCGCTACTGGCGGAGAGTTATGACATCAGTGACGACGGCTTGGTTTACACGTTCAATATTCGTGAGGGCGTCAAGTTCCACGACGGCACCGATCTGACAGCGCAGGATGTCATCGCGAGCTTCAATCGCAGAGTGGGCGTCGATGCAGGGCCCGCATACATGCTCTGGGACGTTGCCAGCTACGAGACACCGGACGACTACACGCTGATCATCACCTTGAACCAGCCCGACAGCGCATTCATCCACTACATGGCTGCGCCGTACGGGCCCGGCATCGTCAGTCCGGAAGCGGTCGAGGCCAACGCGGTGGGCGACGACCTTGCCCAGGCCTACATTGCGACGAACTCGGCGGGCACCGGGCCCTACTACATCAGCAGCTTTGAGCCGGGCGAGTACGAACTCACCCGCTTCGAGGACTACTGGGGCGAGGACCCGTACGTCCCCGCATGCTTCTCCCCGGTGCACATTCGCGTGATTCCGGACTTCACCACCCAGATGCTCGAACTCGAGAACGGTGGACTGGACATCATGATCCACGGCGTCACGAAGAACGATCTGCCTCGATTCCAAGAAGCGGGATTCGAGGTGTTCCAGCACGCTGGGATCAACTTCGTGGTCATGCACCTGAACACCCATGACGGGCCGTTCTCGGATCCGGCCATCCGGGCCGCAGTCCCGCAGGCGATCGATCGTGACTTCATCGTGGAGCAGGTGTACGGCGATCTGGCCAAGGTGGCAGCGACGCTGTTCCCGCAAGGAATGCTGCCCCCGGGCCAGGGCACATTCGACCCGGCGTTGAATCCGCAGGCACTGACCGACGCTGTCGCCGCCGGTGGTTGGGAGGACGCCACTATCGACCTCGTGTTCACGACGGACGATCCGAACAACCAGCAGGTGGCCGGTCTAGTTGCGGCTCAACTCACAGCCGCCGGCTTGAACACGACAAGTCGCGGCGTGACCCAGCCCGAGACATTCGAGTACCCGACTACGCCGGACATTCGACCCGACGCTCTCATACTGCCCGCGACCCCGGATGCGACTCACGCCTTCACATGGTCGGACCTGTTCTACCGTCCAGGTGGGGGGCTCTCGTACTTCTCGCCCGAGATCTGCGCCGAGGCCGACCAGCTCTCGTTCGATGGTCTGAGGGTGGTCGGTGATGAGGCAGTGGCCGAGGTCTACGCCCGTGCCTCGCTGGCATATGCCGAATGCGGCGCCTTCGTGCCCCTGGCCGACGTCATAGAGACCGTTGTCGCCCGTTCCGGCATGACCGGGTTCGAGCACCGGTACGACGACCTCTCGGCGTTGCGGATCGCCTCGCTCAGCGACGGCTCATAGTCGAAGCCGCAGTAGAACGACACGCCCCGCCGCCGCGGCGCGGCGGCGGGGCATACTTGGCACCTCAAGGGTCGTGACAATTTCTGCAGCCGACGTCGATCAGTATTCCGGTGTTCCGGCACCAGTCGTCGACGTCTCCGACTTGAGGGTCACGTTCGAGCGGAGAGGCCATCCCGTGTACGCCCTGCGCGGCGTCACGCTGGCAGTCGAGCCCGGTGAGATTGTCGGTCTGGTCGGCGAGTCAGGATCGGGAAAGACGGTCCTCGGTCTTGCTCTGTTGGGCCTCCTGCACGGCGAGTCTGCTCCACAGATCACCGGGACCGCCCGGGTCATGGGCGTCGACATGGTGTCGGCGCCAGCGGCAGACCGGCGTCGCCTGCTCAAGACTCAAGTCGGCGCGGTCTTCCAGAACCCCATGACATCGCTGAACCCGACGATGAACGTCGGGCGTCAACTCCTGGAGTCCACCGGTTCCGTCGAGGAGTCGGTTCGACTGCTCGACGCGGTGGGCGTGCCCGATTCGCGCCGGAGGCTCGACAACTATCCCCATGAGTTCTCCGGCGGCCAGTTGCAGCGAATCATGATCGCCATGGCGATTGCCGGGAACCCCTCGCTCGTCGTGGCCGACGAACCTACGACCGCCCTCGACGTCACCGTGCAGATGCAGATCCTCGAATTGCTGGCATCGCTGCGTGACGATCTCGGTTGCTCCTTCCTGCTGGTCACCCACGATCTGAGCGTGGCGGCCGAGATTGCAGACCGCATCGCAGTGCTATACGCCGGGAAGCTCCTTGAGTCGCGCGAGTCGCACGCGATGCTTGACGAACCCGCACACCCCTACTCGATCGGGTTGCTGCAATCACGCCTCAACTTGACCACCAACCGGGATCGTCCCCTCGTTTCGCTGTCCGGGGAGCCCCCGGACCCGCGCCGTCCTCCCAGCGGCTGCCCGTTCGCACCCAGATGCGACCTGACGATCGACGAGTGTCAGGTCCGCATGCCTGACCAGGTCGACCTGGCCGGAGGCGGCATGTCCGCCTGCATCCGCCTCGAGGAGGCGGCGGCGTATCGGGCTGAGTTGGAGCCGCCTCACCCCTGGGACGAGGGAGCCGTTTCGGAGGATGTCGTGGTCCGTCTCGACGGCGTCGCAAAGGTCTTCAAGGGCCGGCGGGGCCTGGGCTCAAGGCAGGGAGTCCAGGCGCTGCGGCGAATCGATCTCACGGTGCGCAGGGGAGAGGCGGTCGCTCTGGTAGGCGAGAGTGGCTGCGGCAAGTCGACGCTGCTTCGGGTGGTGTCCGGTCTGCTGGACAACGACGGCGGCGAACTAATGCTGGCGCAGGATCTTGATCCGCAGATGGTCTTCCAGGACGCGGTGGCATCACTGACGCCGTGGCTGAGCGTGCGAGAGCTCGTGGGCGAGCGGCTGCGCGGCCGGGGTGAATCGAGGGCGGAGGTCCGTCGTATGGTGATCGATGCACTCCGACGCGTCGGTCTGCCGGAGGAAGTTGCGACGGCGAAGCCTCGCCAGCTCTCTGGAGGCCAAGCGCAGCGAGTTGCCTTGGCCCGAGCGATTGTCGCGCCCGCGGGTCTGCTCCTGGCCGATGAACCGACCAGCGCGCTCGATGTCTCGCTGGGTGCCGTCGTGCTCAACCTGATCGGCAAGCTCCGCCGCGAGTTGGATTTGACCGTGATGTTCGTCACCCACGACCTGGCTGCGGCTCGAGTGGTGGCCGATCGAATCGCGGTGATCTATCTTGGCGAGATCGTGGAGGTCGGCCTGGCGGACGAGGTCATAGGCGCTCCCGAGCATCCATACACGAAGTCCTTGCTGTCGTCTCTGCCCGGCCAGAGGTCTTCGGCCCGGTGACCGGCAGCGACGCCACCGTCGTGGCGATCGGATCGCGCCGAAGGGTCCTGTTCGGCGCCCTCCGGCGTCTGCGGCTGTCGGACGGCATCGTCCTGGCCGGACTGCTAGTCCTGATCGTGGTGGCGCTCGTCGCACCCCTGATCGCTCCCCACAGCGCGACCGCGCCCTCGGGCAACCCCCTCAGCTCGCCCGGCGCAGACAACTGGCTCGGAACCGACGAGGTCGGGCGCGACATCCTTTCACGGCTGATATTCGGCCTCAGGCTCAGCTTGATCGGTGCAGTCCTGATCATCGCCTCGGGCGTGGTTATCGGCAGCATCATCGGCCTTGTAGCGGGCGCGGTGGGCGGCTGGGTCGACATGCTCCTCATGCGGCTGACCGACGTGTTCCTCGCCCTTCCCGCGCCCGTGCTGGCGATCGCCGTCGTGGCGGCCATCGGGCCGTCATTCGCCAACACTCTGCTGGCGGTCTCGATCGTGTGGTGGCCCTGGTACGCCCGGATCGTGCGAGGCGAGGTGACGGCGCTCGGAGCTCGGCCCCACGTCGACGCAGCCAAGCTGGCGGGTATCGGCAGATTCCGGCTGTGGACTCGCCATCTGCTCCCCGGCGCAGGTCCCTCAGTGCTGGTCGTTGCCAGCCTCGACGTGGGCTACGTGGTGCTGATACTGGCAGGGTTGTCGTTCTTGGGTCTCGGAGCGCCCGCGCCGGCGCCGGAGTTGGGCGCGATGGCGGCCCAGGGCTTGCGCTTCCTGCTCTCGAAATGGTGGGTGCCCGTCTTTCCGGGCATCGCCGTCGCCGGGCTCGCCTTCGTGTCGAATCTGGCTGGCGACGCGTTGCGCGACATCATGGCGGACAGATAGGTGGCCGTCCTCATCCTTCGCCGGCTGGCGGCAATGTTCGTGGTGCTGTTGGTGCTTACCGCGGTGATCTTTCTGCTGCGCCAGCTGACCCCGGCCAATCCGGCGAGGGTCGCGCTCGGTCCTCAGGCCTCGATCGGGGCCGTGGAGGAGTATTCGCGAGAACTCGGACTCGACAAACCCCTCGTCGTCCAATACTTCACCTATCTGAACGACGTGGTCCACGGGGACTTCCAGATATCGGTGCGCACCCGGCGCGCCGTGTCCGAGGATCTCGCCGCGTTCGTGCCCGCCACCATGGAACTCGCGCTGTACGGGATCATTTTCGCGACCGTGGGCGGGCTCCTTGTGGGGGTCCTGTCCGCGGGGAGGTGGCGAGGGTCCGGAGTCATCCGCAACGTGATGATGCTCGGGGCCTCGGTGCCTACGTTCCTCCTCGCCTTCGCCTTCATCCTCGTCTTCTCCAGACACCTCGGATGGCTCCCCGGCACGGGTAGATCCAGTTTGGCCGACATGCCGTCGGGCCCGACACACCTGCTGACCGTCGATGCGCTGCTGCATGTCCGCTTCGACGCGTTCTGGAACGCGCTGCGCCACCTCATACTCCCTGCGTCCACCATTGCATTGGCGTCCGCGGTAGCCATCGGCCGCGTGCTGCGCAGCAGCCTCCGGTCCAGCCTCGACTCGGACTATGTCCGCACGGCCCGAAGCAAGGGACTGGCCGAACGCCTCGTCGTGCGCCGGCACGCGCTCCGCAACGCCTCGGGCCCGGCCATGACGATGGCCGGGCTCCAACTCGGGCTCATGTTCGCCGGCGTCGTCATCATCGAGCAGATCTTCGCATGGCCAGGGATCGGCTGGTACACGGCGCAGAGCATTCCCACCAACGACTTCGCGGCCATCGCGGCGGTCACTTTGATCCTGGGGAGCCTCTACGTGGCAGTGAACACCGCCGTCGACATCGCGCAACTGCTGGCTGATCCGCGTATCCGGCGCTAGACCCGGTGCGTCCGTCGCCGCGAGGAGAGGAGCACAACCGTGCATCACGACCCTGAGCTGATGGAACTGTTCGGTCAGGACATTCGCCGCCAGGGCGCCGTAGTGGCCGAGCAGGTGCCGCTGCTTCGCGAGGCGGCCGCATCGGCAGCTGGCGACCTTCCACCCTGCCCGGAGCGGGTCTACCTGATCGGATGCGGCGACAGTCTCGACGGAGCGATGGCATCGCAACCGGCATGGGAACACCTGCTCCCGGGCTCAGTGGTTGAGGCCGTGCCCGCCATGACCTTCTCCGCTTACACGGTCGACGCCGCGCCGCCCGGCTCCCTGGTGGTCGCCCTGTCGCAATCAGGGAAGGTGACCCGGGTGATCGAGGGTGTCCGCGCCGCCCGCGCCAGAGGGTTGGTCACGCTGGCCGTGACCGCGCGGCCCGACTCGGCTCTGGCGGCTGAACCGATGGATCACACCATCGTCGTCCCGTTTCCCAAGCTCGGCGCGATCCCGGGAACCACGTCGTTCGCGGTGGGGTCGATTGCCCTCAGCGAAATTGCGTGCGCCCTGGCGCCGGGCAATGACTCCGATCAAGTCAGAAGCGCAATCGATCAGGTGTCGACCACGATCGACGAAGCGGTGGCAGCGTCCTGGGACGCAGCGATGGCACAGGCGGATCGGGCCTCCAGGGCCACATCGCTGCTTGCTCTAGCCGCCGGCCCGATGCTGGCCACGGCGCGCCATCTTGTGCGCAAGGTGTTGGAGACCAGCCAGCTGACCGCGATATGGCAGGAAACGGAGGAGTACGCCCACGACGAGTACTCGCTGGTGTCGGAGGCGTTCATGGTGGTGCTGTTCGCGCCGGAGGACCGCTCCATCACCAGGACCGTCGAAATCTCGCACTATCTGCACAGGCTGGGCGTAGATCTGGGTGTCGTCACGACGCCACGCCATGCCGGGGCCTTCTCAGGCCGCGCCCAGTCCGTCTATGCCCTCCACAGCCCTGCCGTTATGGCGCCCCTGGTCCACGCTGTGCCGGCTCAGATCCTCTCGTACGGCCTCGCCAGCCTCCTTGGCGGGTCGATGTACGGTATGGGTGAGACCGTGCACCGCGAGGACGGGGATCCGCAGATCTACGACAGCGCCATCGTCATTGAGTGATCGGCCATCGATGCGACAGGACAAGAGCCAGGAGGGAGTCACTCTCGGTCTGGCATTCCCGCCACTGCCACCTGTGAGCGCGGTGTTAGCGGGGCTGTCGATGGCAAAGGCGGCAGGGTTGGCTTCGTTCACGGTGTGGGACCACCTGGTCGACTTCGCTCCCGAGACGCTATGGGCCAAGCAGCCGGGGAAGCCTTCCTCTCCCCACGAGAACTTCGAATACCAGACGCTGCTCGGGTATCTGTCGAACCACGCGGGCGATGTTCGTATCGGAGTCGGTGTCACCGAGGCCGTACGCCGCCATCCGGTCGTGATCGCCCAAGCCGCGCTGACGCTCTCGCATCTCGTTCCAACCCGGACCATCCTCGGCGTCGGCGCGGGCGAGGCGGCCAACACCGTTCCGTACGGCTTGGCGGAGGAGAGGCCCGTGACGCGGCTGGAGGAGGCGTTGGCGGTGGTCCGGGGCTGCCTGCACTCCTCCGGGCCGATCGACCTCGACGGCGACTACTTTCCCCTCGAAGGCGCCCGCCTCGATCTCACCGCCGGTCCCGGTGGTGTGCCGGAGATCTGGGTGGGCGGCAGAGGCCCCCGCATGCTCCGCCTCGCCGGGGAATTCGGTGACGGCTGGTATCCCGTAGATCTAGCGGATCCCGCCCGCTACGGGCTCGGCCTGGCCAAGGTCTGTGAGCACGCCCGGCTTGCGGGCAGGGACGCTGCCGCGATTTTGCCCGCAGTCGAGCTCGCTCTCGTCCTCGGCGACAGCGACGACGCAGCGCGAAGATCCTTCGACGATCCTGGGTTGAAGCTGCTCGGATTGCTGACTCCGGCACGAGAGTGGGCCCGCTTGGGCAGTTCCCATCCCCTCGGCGAAGACCACCGAGGCTTTGTCGACTACGACCCGTTCGGCCTCGATGACGACGCGCTCCACGAGGCACTCGGCCTTGTGCCTGCAGAACTGATCGAGGAGATCGTCCTGTGGGGCACGCCGGAACGCGTTGCCACCAGGCTCCGGGCTCTCGGTGATGCGGGACTCCGGCACGCGGTGGTGTCACTGACCGCCGAAGATGTGGTTGAACGGCGAGACTGGACTGAGCGGGCCCTGCGCGAGGTGGCCCGCCAACTGAGAGCATGAGACTGCCGAGAAGCGAGGTGAGAGGCCGATGAGACCAGAAGTGTCGGCGGGCGCGCCGTACGCCTTCTACCTGCCTGAGGATCCTGGCTACACGATCGTCGACAGCTCTCTCGACTCGGTCAGGTTCGTGCGCTCCGTGAGCGAGCCCGACCCCGACGGGAACCTGTTCTGCCGGTCGGTGGATGCCTCCCCCGAGGGCCTCGTGCGATACAGGGGCCGTTTCATGGAAGGCGTGGGGTATTGCGCGGACTCGGTCTTCGGGGCGCACTACCTGGTCCGGTTCGGTCGCGCGGTCGGCAGAGCTGAACTCGAGGCCATGGGATGGTCCTTCCTGGACCATGCGCTAGAAGGCGGGTTCTTCGCTGATTCCGACGTGCCGGTCCGGCTCTACCGGGACACCGAGACCGGCCGCTATCTCGACAATCTTGAAGGACGGGACGAGTATGTCGAGCACGGGCACATGGCCAGGGTCGGCCATCAACTGCTGCTCGCGGCAAAGCTCGATCCCGACGTGGGACGGGCTCAAAGAACGCTGGAGTCCGCATCGAGGATCGCGGCATGGGTCGAAGCGTCGCAGCGCTGCACCAACGGCTGGTTCCCGCGGCGGAGCCGGCCCGACGGATCGGTGTTCGCCGACGCCGTCGACGCGCTGGGCCCGACCGACCTCGCCGCGGTCCGCTACCCGGACCCGATCAGTGACTGCAGCGGAGGCGGCTCGATGGCGCTGAGCTTCCTAGCGGCGGCTACCCGGGCCGGGATCTGCGATGCGGCTGGCTCGGTCCGGGAGGCAGCCCGAGCCTTCGCGGCCGCCGGCGGCCACTTCGGCAGTGTGAACACCGACACCGAGGACCTTGCCGAGAACGCCTCCTTCGCCCTCGGCTTCCAGGCGATGCTGGCTGCCTCGGACCTGTTGGACGATGCCGGGTTGGCCGACTTCGCGTACGAGGTCTGTCTCGACGGGCTCGAGCAGTTCGAGCTGACTCGAGACCTGAACGGCTTCGCCACCAAGGGCCTGCTGTACATGGAGGACACCTGGAACGCGGCGTGCACCTGGGAGATCGCCGTCTGCGCGGCGGCATATCTCGAAGCCCACTTGCGGCGCCCCCAGCGGAAGTACCTCCTTAAGGCGCTCACCATGCTGCGGGGACTGGCCAAGCATCACCACGGCGAACTCGGGTTCCTCACCGAGGCCGTCGATTGGGACGGGCACTCCGTTAGCACCAGGCATCTCGGCGGAGCGCCGCGGGGCGACATTGCCACCACCCATCCGTTCCTGAACAACCTTCACCTGCTGGAGCCGACCGTCCTATACCTCGAGGCCGGAGCGATCGAGCAGGACCATCACGAGCTGGGGCCCGGGCTGTACGACCTCGAAGGTAACCGGCTCTGCGAGTTCCCCGTGCCGTGCCGGGACTGGATGCTCTAGACCACGCTCTGAGGGGATGCGGCCCTCGTGAACTCGTCGACCGCACTCTCGGTCAACGGGTCGTGGGCCAGTGCCTCAACCACGCCCAAGGCGGCTGTCACCGCGTCGGCGCCCTGCAACACCGAGTCGACAGCCTGCTGCGGGGACTTGATGCTGGCCGCAAGCACCCGGACCGAGGACCCCGCGGCCCGCAGAGCACCAGCGACAGTCGCAACCACGGGCGGGTCCGGCCGCAGGCGGGCCGCACGATCCACGTAGGGGATGACCCATGCCGCGTCGGCGCTGGCGGCAACCAGCGCTTGGGCACCAGAGTAAACGGCCGTGTACGCCACGGTGACCCCGTCGCGGGCGAGCTGAGTCCCCAGCGAGAACATCGGCGCCTGCGCGGGCAGCTTCGCCACGACGCGTTCCTGGCCGAGCCGTAGCGCTTCGGCCAGCTCCGCCGCTGCCCCTTCGGGGGAGCCGGGCTGGAAGAACACCGGTCCGGCGGGGAAGGCATCGAGCAGCGCCCTGAGCTGTTCGAGAGGCTTACGCCCCGACTCTGCCATCAGTTTCGGGTTGGTCGTGATGCCGCGCACGTAGGCCAGCCTCGCCGCTTGTGCGGCGTCGCCGGCGTCTGCCGAGTCGAGAAAGATCACCGCGAGCTCTCGCGGGCATGCGGCACGGGTCCGTCGAGCCCATTTGGCCCAGGGGACCCGTTTCGCAGCGAACTCGATCGGACGACCAGTTCGGGAGCGAGTACCCGATGGATGTAGTTTTTGCCGCCGGCTTCCGCAGGCTCCTCAAGATGCTTGGCGCGGTCTAGCAGGACCTCTCCTGCGGCGCGGCCCAGCTCGAGCGTGGGCTGTCTCACAACGGTCAGTGGGGGCGTGACCAGCGACGTCCAGCTCGCGTCGTCAAACGCGACGATTCCAAGATCGCGAGGGATGCTCAGAACACGCGAGCGGGCCGCCCGGATGGCCCCGGCAGCCATCTGCGAGTTGAAGATCAACAGTGCGTCCGGTCGGTGCGGCCCATCGAGCAGAGACAGCGCGGCCCGATGCCCGCCCTCAGGTCGATAGTCGGCGTGCTCGACGACTTGGTCCGTCGTCCGGCTTGCCGCGGCCAGAGCCTCGCCGTAGCCGCGTAGTCTCTCGTTGGTCGCGTGGTGCCCGACAGGACCGGCCAGGCAGGCGATCCGTTCGTATCCCTGTTCGATCAGATGGATTGTGGCGGCCCTGGCTCCAAGTCGGTTGTCCACCAAGACCGTGTCCATCTCACCGCAATCCACGGACACGGTCTCGATCAGCACGACAGGAGTGGAGGTTGCCAATAAGGGCGCCAGGGCTACCGGGTTGGTCGTCTCGGTGGCCAAGACCACGCCCGACACCTGGTTTTCGACCGCAAGACGGACGTGTGTCACTTCCCGTTCGGGATCATCGTTGGTGTTCGAGACCATCACCGTGTGGTCGTTGGCCAGGGCCATGTCGTCAAGGCCGCGCAAGACCGAGGTGAAGAAAGAGTCCTCGATGTCCGCTGCGATGAACGACCAGTTGCGGGTGCGGCGAGTTCGAAGCGCTCTACCGATCGGGTTGCGGCGGTAGCCGGCGCTCTTGACTGCCGCTTGTACCCGCGCTGCCTTCGCTGGGTCGACAGCGATACCGTTCAGCACCCGCGAGACTGTCGCCGCCGATACGTTGGCCGCGGCAGCAACGTCGCGCATGGTCGCCATGGGCTGATTCTAGGCGTCCGAGCTGTCAAGCTGACCGCGGGGCGGAGGTTAGGGAGCACAACGTGATCCGCACAAGAGCTGCGGCCAGACCTGGCGCCTGGCCTGTCGAGTTCCTAAGCGTCGGAGACATCGGTGTCGACATCGTCGCAGCCGTCGGCCACCTTCCCAGCCCCGGCGAGAAGCTCTGGGCAGACACCGCGTCCGCATACCCGGGTGGGATGGCCGCGAACGCAGCTGCCGTGTACGCGGCGCTGGGTGGTCCGGCGGGAGTCGTTGGCCGTATCGGGCCCGACAGTCATGGAGGCGCCTCCTTGGCGGATCTCGAAGCACGCGGCGTCGACACCCGCTACATCGAGCAGGTGCCCGATCCGACGTTCTGGACGGTGGAGCTGCTGACACCGGGAGGGCAGCGGTCGTTGATCCAGTTCGAGACGCCCGCGCTGTGGCCTCAGCTCGCGGCTGACGACATCGACGCCATGGTCGAAGCCACGGCGATCCATACGATGGCCGAACAGGGCGACCACGTGCTGCCACTGCTGCGGGCCGCGGCCGCCAGCCCAACGATTACATCCATCGACATCGAGTCGCCGGCTGTGCATCACCCCGGTCTCGCAGACCTTGTGTCTCTGGCGGACGTAGCGTTCGTGAACACGGAAGCGGCCCAGGCACTGGCCTCAACGCCGGAGGAAGCGGCGAGAGCAGTGCGGGCCATTGGTCCCGCCGCCGTGTGCGTCACCCTGGGCGCAGACGGCGCGCTCGTCATCGCCCGGGACGGGTCAAAGACCTCGGTGAGAGCCCATGAAGTTGCGGTCCTGGACGTCAACGGCGCCGGAGACGCGTTCGCGGCCGCGTTCATGTGGGCCCGAGTCCGGGAATGGACCGATCAACAGGCTCTCGAGTTGGCCAACGCTGTCGCGGCGGTCTCAACGACCGCTCCCGGCCGCTCCGCGGTGATCAACGGCAACAGTCTCCGCCCGCTGCTCGACGAGCGCGGCATTTCTTGGACAGGAGACGACATCGGTGACCGATGATTTCCTGGCCGACATTTGTTCCCAGCCCGAAGCGCTCAGGTCGGCGTTGGGGGAATTCCGCGGGAGTCTCGACAACATCAAGAACCTTGAAAGCTGCCGCAGAGTGGTGCTTACGGGGTCGGGCGACTCGCTGATAGCTGCAACAGCCGTCGAGAGCGTGTTCCGAACCGTGGCAGGCGTACAGACCCGAGCAGTTTCGAGTCTCGATGCGACCGCGTTCGAGCCTGCGGACGAATCCACTCTCCTCGTCGCGATCTCGGTGAGCGGCGAGGTGTCTCGAACGATCGAGGCCGCGCTCCGGTTCCGCCGCGCCGGAGCAATCACAGCCGCGCTGACCTCCAACCCCGGATCGGGGCTCGCGGCGGTCTGCGACCACACGATCCGCATGGCGGCGCCGTTGGTGCGGTCAATCCCGCATGCCCGTGACTACTCGGTGTCGTTGCTGGCGTCGCTCGCCCTGGCAGAACGGCTGCACGGCGATCGGCTCCCGCAGATCCAAGCCTGGATCGACGCCTCGGCCAACGTCATCGAATCGAGCCTCCAATGGGTTGAGCGACTCGAAGCCCACAGTCAACGGACATGGTTTCTGGGCGCGGGCCCCGATCGGGCCACAGCCATGTACGGAGCGCTGAAGTTCTGGGAGGCAGGCGGGATGGACGCCGGATGGGACGATCTGGAGGAGTTCGCCCACGGCTCGCACATCCTGATCCGACCCGGCGACCGGGCGTTCATCGTGACAGCCGAAGGCCGCGGTCTTGCCCGAGCCTTAGAGATTGTCGAGGGTCTCCGCGAGCTGGGGGTCCCGGCGGTCGTCATCAGCGACGGCAGCTGCCCCAGCGATGTGGCCGCGATCCAACTCCCATCGCTCGGCGGGGCCGTATGGCAGCCAATGGTGTCGTGCCTGCCCGTCCAAGCGATCACTCGCCAGGCTGCTCTGCTCGTAGGCCTCGATGTCCATGACCCGTACTGCGGAAGGCCATACGGCCCGTTGCTCGACCGGATTTACACGAACTGGACCAAACACAGCTCGACGGAATAGATCGCTAGTCGCCAGAGCTGAGGCCGGTGGGGCGACGAGAGCCTGGCGGGCCGAGGTCCGTGCTCGCCGGAGCGTCTTTGCCATCGCGGCCTGGGATGCTGTGCCCGATCAGGACTACCAGCAGATATGTCCCCGCCAGCAGCACGGTGACGGTTGGCTGCTCGCCGATACATAGCCAGACGAATAGGGGCGCGAGCAGCGTCTCGAGCAGCAGGACGTGGGCCACCAGCGGCGCCGGCAGGACTTCGGTGGCCCTGGCCACCAGAAGGAAGGCGGCCGGAAGGAACACGGCGCCAACCAGGGCCAGCAGGGCGGCGTCTGATGCGTCCAGATGCCACGAGGAGACGAACGGCAAGGCGACGACGCCTGCACATACGGAGCCGAACGAGAATGCCTTGGGGATGTCCCGTCGGTCCGCGACCCGCATCGCCGTTATCGAGCCGGCAATCACCACGGCGTACACCAGCGCAATCAGATCACCGCGCAAGTTCGGAGTCGACACGCTCTCGACGAAGATCATCGCGAGTCCCACTACGCACAGAACCGAGGCGACGACGGACCGCCTCGCCACGGACTGCCGCAGGAACAGCCGGCTCAGTAGCGCGGCGACCAGCGGAGCAGTCGCGGCGATTACGAACGTGTTGGCCACATCGGTGGAGGTGATCGAGAAGACGAATGCCACATTGGAGGCGCCCAGCAGGAGGCCTGCGATGAGCGCTGGCCGACCGAACGCAACCCGATCGAACGCAACCCTTCGGCCCTCTTGTCTTGATTCTCTCGACAGGGCTGCGATCACCGCAAACCCGACCGCCATCGTCAGCCCTCGCCAGAACAGCACGACGGACGGCTCCGCGCTGACAAGGCGAATCACCAGGCTGTCCGGGCTGAGCAGCAGGACGCCGGCGACAGCGGTGGGCAAGCCACCGAGCCGCGACAACTTCACCTGATCGCCACCCTCACCGCGTCATTGCTGGCCGACGATTGCGCTCCATTCATCCAGAGTGTGCTCGCGCTCGGGGTAGGTGACAGTCTCGAATGGCCAGTCGGCGTCGATCCAGGCGCGCACGTCGCGGTACAGCGCGGCATCGAGGCCCGTGGCCAGTTCGCTTTCTCGCACCCACATCGTCACCGTGGCGTCGATCCGCGGGTTGATGCATGGGTCGACATACAGGCAGCCGGTCTGTACCGATGCGTCGGGTGTCAGAACCGCGAAGGCGAAGGACCTTCGAAGGGAGCGCTCGTTCGTGTGCCAGGACAGGTCAATGAAGTCCTGAAGAAAGGTGAGGTCGTCGGTGGGCCACCCGATCGCGTTCCAGTAGCAATCGCGGAGGTATTCGACGCTGCTCATCACAGCCTCGTAGTCCCGGACGGTATGGATTGTCGACAGTGCTTCCAGCCTGAATCTGTCGGCGTCGAACACATCGGGAATCACTGCGTCGTCCGGCACGAAGGGAGCACAGGCCGGCAGCCGACTCCATTCGTCGAGGGTGTGCTCGCGCTCGGGGTAGGTGACAGTCTCGAATGGCCAGTCGGCGTCGATCCAGGCGCGCACGTCGCGGTACAGCGCGGCATCGAGGCCCGTGGCCAGTTCGCTTTCTCGTACCCACATCGTCACCGTGGCGTCGATCCCCGACTTGTCGCTGGGATCGACGTAGACATTCCCCAGGTAACCCGATCCATCCACAGGTGTCACCGCGAATGCGAAGGACTTCCTCAAGTCTCGCTCCTTGTGGTGCCATGCAACATGCACGTGGTTGTCCCAGAACAACAGATCGCGTGCTGGCCATGTCGGGGTTCTGAAGTATGCGCCCTGAAGGTGGGAGATGCTGGTGATCAGCGCGTCGTAGTGCACGAGGGCGTCGGATGTCTGCAGCGGTCGAAGCCGGAACAGGTCGGTTTCAAGCCCACCGGGGACGTCGTAGTTCGTTGGCACGAAAGTCATGGCCGTCTTAAAGGCACGGGGCGATACGGAACAAGAAATCGATTTCTTAGAGGCTAGTGCCAGGCAGCGTACCGTACAACTCGATTGACGATGTCCGCCTTCTAGGTGCAGCACGCGGTTGGCGCGTCGACTCGCCCCAATGTGAGCGCCATAGCCGCATAGGGTACGCAGACTGCATTCCTGAAGGAGGCGCCTAATGGCCAATTGCGCATTCGTCGGGCTGGGGGTCATGGGCTATCCCATGGCCGGCCACCTGGTCTCAGCAGGCCACGACGTCACGGTGTACAACCGCACTGCGTCCCGGGCCGAGGCCTGGGTGGCCGAGCACGGCGGCACGGCCGCGCCCACACCCGCCGGGGCGGCCGCGGGAGCCGAGTTCGTGTTCGTGTGCGTGGGCAACGACGACGACGTTCGCTCGGTGACGCTCGCAGGTGGGGGAGTGCTGGAGTCGATGGCGTCCGGGTCGGTCCTGGTGGACCACACCACCGCGTCGGCTGATCTCGCCCAGGAGTTGCACGCGGCTGCTGGCGAGCAGGGCGTCGGCTTCGTGGACGCTCCCATCTCCGGCGGCCAAGCCGGTGCCGAGAACGGCGCGCTAACCGTCATGTGCGGCGGCGACCAGGCTGACTTCGACCGGGCCGCGCCGGTGATCGACGCCTACGCCAAGGCAGTCACCCTGCTGGGCGGACCCGGCAGCGGCCAGCGCACCAAGATGGTGAATCAGATCTGCATCGCGGGACTGGTTCAGGGCCTAGCCGAAGGGATCGACTTCGCCCGCCGAGCCGGACTCGATGTCGAGCAGGTGATGGCGACCATCTCGCAGGGAGCGGCCGGGTCGTGGCAGATGGCCAACCGGGGCGTGACCATGGCCCGTCGCGAGTTCGACTTCGGCTTCGCCCTCGACTGGATGCGCAAGGATTTGGCCATCTGCTTCGCAGAGGCCGAGCGGATCGGTGCAACCCTGCCGGTAACCGCGGTGGTCGACCAGTTCTACGCCCGCCTCCAGCGCCAGGGCCGCGGCCGCTGGGACACGAGTTCCCTGATCGAACTGCTCGTCGACGACTAAGCGTTCCTGCGGCTATCGGTGGCCACCGCCGTAGCCGGAATTGAGTTCTCTCGTGAAAGCCAGTGGCACGGCCCGGCCACGTAATGGTCACCGAGGACGGTCTCATGAGCCAGAGCCTCGGAGCCAACGCATACACCAGGTACCGGCCGAATGCAGTCATCGCCATCCGCGGATATGCCTTGCCCGCACCGCCGGGGACGGCCACGAGCCTGCCCGGCTAGCCGCCGAGGGCGTAGTTGGCTGAGGCGAACTCCCAGTTGACGAGGTGCTCGACGAAGGCGTCCACGTAGGCGGCTCGGGCGTTCTGGTAGTCGAGGTAGTAGGCGTGCTCCCAGACGTCGATGGTCAACAGAGCCCTCTGGCCGTGTCGCAGCGGCGTGTCGGCGTCGTCGGTGTTGACGATGCTGAGGCCGCTGGCGTCCGATACCAGCCAGGTCCAACCGGATGCGAAGTTCCCCACCGCGGCTGCCGCGAACTCGGTGTTGAAGGCGTCTAGCGAGCCGAAGCTGCGTTCCAGAGCAGCCAATAGCTTGCCCGAGGGCGATTCGGCAGCCCCGGGGATCATCGAGTCCCAGTAGAAGGCGTGATTCCAGGCCTGGGCCGCGTTGTTGAACAGCGCCGACGGCAGGTCGGCCGCAGCCACGATCTCCTCCAGAGATGAGCCCTCGTGCGCGGTGCCCTCGATCATGCGGTTGAGGTTGGCCACGTATCCGGCGTGGTGGCGTCCGTAGTGGAAGCTCATCGTGCGCTCGGAGATGTGGGGCGCGAGCCCGTCGAGCGGGTAGGGGAGAGGTGCATGCTCGATCGTCATTGCAGGCGCGATCTTTCGGAGGCAGTTACCGGGGGCGATCCCGAATATACGCCGGACCGGCGATCAAACCGGCGATCAAGGTGATCAACCGGGGATCAACCGGCGAACAGGTTGGTGGGAAGGCCCACCGCGTCGACGTCGGCGGCGAACAGCGCCCCGGCGTTGGGCTCGCCCTCGGTGCTGACGCCGGCGATCGGTTCGCGGCCGGTGGTGATGTAGAGCGTGTCGAGGTCGGGGCCGCCGAAGCAGCAGCAGGTGGTCTGGGGAGAGCCGGGTGTGACCACGGTCTCGAGCGGTTCGCCGTCGGGCGAGAAGCGTTGCACGTGGTAGCCGCCGAACATCGCCACCCAGAGGCACCCGTCGGCGTCGACCGTCATGCCGTCGGGCGCGCCGGCGCTGCCGTCGAGGGTCACGAACGGGCGCCGGCCCGCCATCTCGCCGGTGCCGGGGTCGTAGTCGAAACGGTCCACCCGGAACGTCAGCGTGTCGATGTAGTACATGGTGGCCCCGTCCGGGCTCCAACCGATGCCGTTGGAGATCATCACGTCGGAGAGCACTCGCCGGACCGCGCCGTCGCCGTCCACCCGATACAGCGAAGCCACCGGCGCTCCGGGCTCGACATAGCTCATCGTTCCTTGGAACAGCCGGCCCCGCGGGTCGACGGCACCGTCATTGGCCCGGTTCGACTTGGGCTCGTCAGGCAACTCGATCGCGGTCTCGATCGCCCCGACCTGGTCGGTGAGGGCTATCGAGGTGCCCAAGCCGAGCGCCAGCCCGCCTCCGGCGCGCGGGGCGACGTTGCCGACCACGTCCGTGTAGCGCCACAGACCCACCGGCTGGCCGGTGTCGTGATCGAAGCGGTGCACGGCCTTGCCGTTGATGTCCACCCAGACGAGCAGGTCCTCCACCGGGGACCACACGCATCCCTCGCCCAAGGCGGCCTCGGCGGCGTGGACGACCTCGGCGTTGATCATGACAGCCCTCGCGGACCGGACCCCGGCGCACCCTGATCGAACTGGACCGCAGCGCCGTCGAGGTGTGTGCGCATGTCGGCCGAGACCATCGCGGCTCCCATCTGTCAACGACGCCGTCAGCGTACACTTCGAGCTACAGGCGAGCGCGACGGCGAAGCGGGAGCATCAGGCGCTTAGCAAGCGATTCGGCGCCCGCTTGCCGGGATTCCGACACTAGGAGAATCAACCCATGGGCGAGACGCACGACGGCCCGACGGAGCGGTACACGATCATCTCGTCGGACTGCCACGCCGGCGCCAACATGGCCGCCTACGAGGAATACCTGGACCCCGCCTGGCGCGACGAGTTCATCCAGTGGCGGGGGGCCTACCGCAACCCGTTCCGAGATCTGCAGGACGACGGGCGCTCCCGCAACTGGGACGACGACCGGCGCCTCAGCGAGCAGTACGACGACGGGATCGTGGCCGAGATCACGTTCCCCAACACGGTCCCTCCCTTCTACCCGACCGGTTCGCTGATCGCCCGCCCCCCGTCTGACCGGGCCGACTACGAGCGGCGCTTCGCGGGCATCACCGCCCACAATCGGTGGCTGCGGGACTGGTGCGCCCGCTACCCCGACCAGCGCTGCGGCCTGCCCCAGATTTTCGCCGACGATCTCGACGACGCGGTGGCCACCCTCGAATGGGCTGCGGCTGAGGGGTTCCGCAGCTTCCTGCTGCCCCACATCCCGCCCGACAGCGACCTCCCCGGCTACTGGGATCCCCGCTGGGACCGGCTGTGGGCCGCGGCCGCCGACCTCGACCTGATCATGACCCACCACGGCGGCAACGGAGGCCCCAACTACGGCAAGGCCCCCGCCGCCGGGGTGATCTTCTTGATGGAGGTGCCGTTCTACTCGCACCGCAACCTGGCCCACCTGATCATGTCGGGGGTGTTCGAGCGGTTCCCGACGCTGCGCTACGTGATGACCGAGCAGGGTGTGGCCTGGCTGGTCGAGGAACTGCGCCGCATGGACGGCTACCACCGCCAGATGCGCCACGGCCGCGTCGGCGAGTTGGGCTTCGCGGCCGACATCGTGCTGCCCATGAAGCCGACGGAGTACTTCGACCGCAACGTGTGGATCGGGGCCAGCTTCCCGTCGCCGGGCGAGGCGGCCGCCATCCGCAAGGTGGGGGTGCACAAGGTGATGTGGGGCAGCGACTACCCCCACCACGAGGGCACCTACCCGTACTCGCTGGAGAGCCTCCAGCGGGCCTTCAGCGACTGGTCGGTCGAGGACATGCGGGTGCTGCTGGGCGGCAACGCAGCCGAGCTGTACGGCTTCGACCTCGACCGGCTGGCCCCGCTGGCCGCCGAACACGGTCCCACCGTGGAACAGGTGGCCACCCCGCTGTCCGAGATCCCGGCCAAAGCCACCAGCCCCGCCTTCTTCAAGCCGTGACGGCGGCCTCCTCCGGGGCCGAGAGCCCCGCTTCCGTGGATCCGACCGCGCCGTACGCGGGCTTCGAGGGCACTGTCGGCAAGATCTTCTCCACCTCCGAGCCGCATTGGCGCCCGCCGCCGACGGCGCCACCAGGCTCGCCCAATGTGATCGTGATGATGGCCGACGACCTGGGCTACTCCGACCTGGGCTGCTACGGCTCCGAGATCGATACCCCCGAGTTGGACCGTCTCGCCGCAGAGGGCCTGCGCTACACCGACTTCCACGTCAACCCGATGTGCTCACCCACCCGGGCGTCGCTGCTCACCGGACTGAACCATCACATGGCCGGCATGGCTCAGGTGCCCCACAGCGACCCCGGCTTCCCGGGCTACGCCCACGAGTTGCGCGACAACGCGGTGACCGTCGCCGAGGCCTTCCGCGACGCGGGCTGGGCCACCTTCATGATCGGCAAGTGGCACCTCACCAAGGACGCCCACCTCAGCGACGGCGCCCCCAAGGCCAGCTGGCCCCTACAGCGGGGCTTCGACCGCTTCTACGGGATCCTCGACGCCTTCACCAACTTCCACCAGCCCCACCGGCTGTGCGCCGACAACCACCACATCGACGTCGACCGCTACCCGGACGGCTACTACTTCACCGACGACCTCACCGACCACGCGCTGCGCATGGTGGACGAGTTGCGGTCATCGCACCCGAGCCGGCCGTTCTTCATGTACTTCGCCCACGGCGCGGTGCACGCCCCCCTGCAGGCCCCCGCGCAGGACATCGAGCGGTTCAGGGGCTGCTACGCGGCGGGTTGGGACGCAATGCGCGACGAGCGCTTCGAGCGCCAGCGGGAGCTGGGCGTGGTGCCGCCCGACGCGGTGCTACCGCCCCGCAACACCGAGGAGCGCCACGAGGTGGACCCCTGGGACGAGCTCGACGACCGCTCCAAGGAGCTGTTCGCCCGCTACATGGAGGTGTACGCGGGCATGGTCCACAACGTGGACCGCAACTTCGGCCGCCTCCGCCGCCACCTCGAGGCCATCGGCGAGTGGGACAACACCATCGTGCTGTTCACCAGCGACAATGGCGGCTCCCGGGAGGGCCAGTACACCGGCACCTCGGCCTACTTCCGAACGCTGCTCACCCAGGTGTGGAACACCGAGCTGGAGCAGGTGGAAACCGACTACCAGCGCATCGACCTCCTCGGCGGGCCGCGGACGCTGGCCCACTACCCGATGGGCTGGGCCATGGTGTCGTGCACCCCATTCCGGCTCTACAAGATCAACACCCACCGGGGCGGCCACAGCGTGCCGTTCATCGTCAACTGGCCGACAGGGTTCAGCGCCGCCGACCGTGTGCCGGCCGGGGGGATACGAAACCAGTACCAGCATGTCACCGATCTGTTCCCGACCCTGGCCGAGCTGTGCGGGGTGGAGGTGCCCGGTACCCGCCACGGCGTGCCTGTGCCCGAGCCGGCCGGGGCCAGCTTCGCGGCCACACTGGAGGACCCGTCGGCGCCGTCAACCCATCCCGAGCAGTACTACGAGATGCTCGGGCACCGCGGCTTCTACCGGGACGGCTGGTCGGTGGTCACTTGCCACCGGCCCCGCCGGCCCTTCAGCCAGGACCGTTGGGAGCTGCACAACCTGGTCGAGGATCCCACCGAGAGCCGCGATCTCGCTGCCGAGCACCCTGAGAAGTTGGACGAGATGCTGCAGGCCTGGGACCGGGCCGCGTGGGCCAATCAGGTGTACCCCCTCGACGAGGGCAACCAGGTCGCCAGGATCCTGCGCCCGCCGTGGTACCAGGATTGGGCCGCTGAGACGACGCTGAGGCCCGGCACCCCCACCTTGGAACGGTGGCGCTCCCAGCAGCTGATCTTCCAGAAGAGCTTCGACATCGATGTGGCACTGCGCTGGCAGTCGGGCCACTCCGGCGTGCTCGTGGCCCACGGCGACCAGGGCGGCGGCTACATGCTGTACGTGGAGGACGACCGGCTGCTGTTCGCCCACAACGCTTACGGCGACATGACGGTTCTGGACTGCGGGCCGCTCAGCGATGGCGCGTCCAGCGTGCGGCTGGCGATGGAGAACCCCGGCAGCCTCACCTGGAACGCCAGGGTCAGCGTAGACGGCGAGACGGCAGCCGAGGCGCCGGGCCTGGTGTCGCTGATGGCGATGGCGCCCTTCGAGGGCATCGACGTCGGCGTCGACCGCCGCTCGCCGGTGAGCTGGGACATCTACGAGCGCCACGGCCCGTTCCCCTACACCGGGCGGCTCGAATCGGTCACCTACCGCCCCGGCGAGTTGGCCCCCGACGCCGGCCCCCTATGGCTCGACTACATCAAGGCCAACGGAACCCGCTACGAATAGGGTGTGGCGCGCCGGGCATGCGGCATGCTCGCCCACATTGTGACCGATACGTCGTGACCAGGTTCAAGGGTCGTCGCAGCGCTGTCTTTTGTTGGGCGGAGTGTAGGAGTTCGTTGAGGGCTTCGGCTGGGGTTTGCCAGTTGAGGGTGTTGCGGGGTCGGGTGTTGAGGGCGAGCGCTGTGGTGGGCCAGCACCGCTCCACTCAGGCCACACCAATCCCTCGGCGGTCTCACCCCCGCCGCCTACGCTGCCCACTCGACACACCCGACACAACCGACACACCCACCGCACCCGGACTCACAAACGTGTCCCCTTCAAAGGGGCTACAGTTCGGCGGATTATGGGGCGCGCGGCACCGCGGTTGGACCCGGGTGTGCGCGGGTACGGCGGCCGAGCACTGACCGGAGACCTGTTCGGCGGAGCGATCTCAGCGGTAGTGACGCTGCCGATGGCGCTGGCGTACGGCGTGGCGTCCGGCCTCGGAGCCATCGCTGGCCTGTACGGGGCCATCGCCCTGGGCTTGCTGTGCGCCCTGGCCGGAGGGACACCCACCATGATCTCGGGCCCCACCGCCCTGATGGCCGTCACAACGACCGTCGTGATCGCCCACCATGCGACCGACCTCACCGACGTGTTCACGATCGTTGTGATGGCGGGCCTGATGCAGATCGCGCTGGGCGCGCTGAGGGTCGGACGATACGTGGCCTACACGCCGTACTCAGTGATCTCCGGCTTCATGACCGGCGTCGGCATCATCGTCATGGTGCTGCAGAGCCGACCCTTCGTGGGGCTGCCGGTCCTCGCGAAGGGGGGAGCCCTGAAGACGATCCTCGCCTGGCCTGAGGCGGTGGGGAACATCAACCTCAGCGCGTTGGCAGTCTCCGTCGTCACGCTTGCCGTGGCCGCAACCTGGCCGCGCCGGCTCCGAGCGTTCGTGCCCGGGATCGCGGTCGCGCCGATCATAGGAATGTTGTTGAGCGTCCTGTGGCTCAAGGGCGTTCCGCTCGTCGGCGACGTTCCGGAGGGTCTCCCGAGCTTCTGGATGCCGAATTTCTCTCTCGACTTCCTACTCCGCGCCATTCAGCCGGCGGCGACCATCGCGCTGATCGGCTCGATCGACGTCCTGCTGACCGCCGTCGTGGCCAGCTCTATGACCGGGCAGCAGCACAACCCCGACCGTGATCTGCTGGGTCAGGGACTCGGAAACCTGGCCGTCGGCTTCGTAGGGGGGTTGCCCGGCGGGGCCACCGTCTCCACGATTGCCAACATCCGAGCCGGGGCCCGGTCGAGGATCTCCGGAGTGGTGAGCGCGCTGATTCTGCTGGCGTTGGTCCTCGGCTTGGGCGAGCACGCTGAATCGATCCCCCACGCGGTGCTGGCCGGCCTACTCATGAAGGTCGGGTGGGACTTCATCGACTGGCGCTTCATCATCCGGATGCACCGGGTTCAGCGGGAACACCTTGCCATCATGCTGGTCACGCTCACCCTCACGGCCTTCTCCGACCTGATCACCGCCCTGGCTCTCGGCCTCATCGTCACAGCGCTGTCGAGCGCCCGGCAACTCGAACGCCTGCAGCTGGACAGCGTCGTCTCAACCCGCTGCTCGACGAATCCTTCCTCGGTGCCGACCACGGCGGAGCGGAAGCGGACCAAGACCCCTTCCGGGCACGCGTCGGCCTGGTGGCCCTCAGGGGGACGTTCACCGTTGCGTCCTCCAAGAAGCTGACGGAGACCATCGGCGCTGACATTCAGGGCCACGACATCGTCATTCTCGACTTCTCCGACACCGTCCATGTTGACGACAGCGCCGCACTCGTTGTGGAGCACATGGTGGACACCGCCATCGAGCATGGCACTCACACCGTCGTGATGAGCCTCCAGGGTCAGCCTGCAGCCAGCCTCTTTGGGCTCGGAGCGGTGCGACTCGTGCCTGAGGACCCTTACGTCGAGAGCCTGGACGAGGCGCGAGATCTAGCGCAACGACTGCTCGCTACCCGGGCGTGAGGCACGGGTGGGCGCGACGGCGCAACATCCGCGCAGGAGCGCCGCGAGATCGCGCAGAGGGCGATGCGGCAGCGAGCGGACGGTCTCGGGCAACGGCTGACCGTGACTGAGCCTCACCGGGTTTCACGCAAGTGTGCCCTGGCGGCCTGAGTGCTGTTGACGGTAGTTCGCGGCAAGGCGCTCGCTGTAGCGGATGGACAGATATTGACCAGGTTCAGGCCATGACCCCTCGGTCGGTGACAGTCCCGAGCGGATTGTGGGAGTGCAGCATTCCGCCCCATATAGCTGAGACAGCCCTTCTTGATATATTAGGTATGTCGCTGGTGTTCTAGCGTACAACCTGCTAACGTTGGTGAAGTCGTTGCCAGCCTCGGATCACAGGCTTGCCTGAAGCATCCCTCATGGAACGGAGGCGACAGCACGATGGAAGCTGAGACGGTAGCGCTGCTGATCACGATCGTGGGGTCCGGGCTCGGGTCGTCGCTGGCGACCATCCGCATCCTGCTGCACCAGATGAACCAACTGGAGGTCAGGTTGACCGACCAGATCAAGGAGAACCGCGCTCAGATCAAGGAGAACCGCGTCCAGATCAAGGAGAACCGCGCTCAGATCAAGGAGAACCGCGTCCAGATCAAGGAGAACCGCGCTCAGATCAAGGAGAACCGCGCTCAGATCAACGAGAATCGCGTCGTGATCCACAAGAACGGCGTCGAGATCCACAAGAACGGCGCCCAGATCCACAAGAACGGCGCCCAGATCCACAAGAACGGCGCCCAGATCACGAAGAACCGCTCCCAACTGGAGGAACATTGCCGCCGACTCGGCGAGATGAGCGGTCAACTGAGCGATCAGCAGGGTGGGCTGCGGGACGTGCGCGAGAGCCTGGCCCGAGTGGAGGGCTTCCTGATGGCGCCCGAGGGCTTCAGGCCGAGCGGCCTCCTCCCGGCATCCGTTGACGAGCCGACCACAGGCGACTCGGCCCCCGGACAGCGCGAGGCAGGCTGAGCCCGCCCACATCGGCGGGCGCGGCCGGTATTCTCAGCGTCGAGGCGTACGAGGATGCACATCGGGTACACGGCTGAGCAGGAGGCGCTGCGCGACGAGCTGCGGGCCTACTACGCCGATCTGCTCACCGACGACGTGCGGGACGCGCTGGGCGCCGAGGACGGCACCGGCCCGGTCCACCGCCGGATCGTGCGCCAGATGGGCGGCGACGGATGGCTGGCGGTGGGCTGGCCCACCGAGTACGGCGGCCGGGGGTTGTCGGCGGTGGAGCAGTTCATCGTGTTCGACGAGTCCATTGCGCTTGGCGCGCCCATCCCGATGCTCACCATCAACACCGTCGGGCCGACGATCATGCAGTACGGCACCGAGGAGCAGAAGGACTTCTTCCTGCCCCGTATCGCCGGCGGCGAGCTCACGTTCTGTATCGGCTACTCCGAGCCCGACGCCGGCACCGACCTGGCCTCGCTCACCACCCGGGCGGTGCGAGACGGTGAGACCTACGTGATCAACGGGCAGAAGACCTGGACATCGCTGGCCAAGGACGCCGACTACATCTGGCTGGCGGCCCGCACCGACCCGGACGTGCCCAAGCACAAGGGCATCTCGCTGTTCTGCATCCCCATGGACACGCCCGGCATCAGCATCGAGCCCCTCGACCTGCTGTCGTCCCACAACATCAACCACACCTTCTTCGACGACTGCCGGGTGCCGGCGTCGACCCTGATCGGCGAGGAGAACCGGGGCTGGGGACTGATCACCAGCCAGCTGAACCGGGAGCGGGTGACGATCTGCTCGTCGGGGATGGTCTCCAAGCGCTTCGAGGAGTGCGTGGAGTGGGCCAAGTCGGCCAAGCGGGCCGACGGCTCCTACGTGATCGACGAGCCGTGGGTGCAGCGCAACCTGGCCGAAGTGGCCGCCCGGCTGGAGTTCCTGCGTCTGGCCAACTGGAAGGTGGCCTGGACGGTGGCCAACAAGATCGACGGCATCGAGCCCGACATGGACACCATCACCGGTTTCGTGGCCGACTCCTCGGCAGTGAAGGTGTCGGGCACCGAGTTCTACGTCGACGCCTACCGCAAGCTGATGCAAGTCTACGGCCAGCGCGCCTACGTGGTGGAGGGGTCGCCGGGATACCTGACCCGCCTCGAGATGATGTACCGCTCGACGGTGATCCTGACCTTCGGCGGCGGCACCAACGAGATGCAGCGCGACCTGATCTCGCAGTTCGGCCTCGGCTACCCCCGAGCCTCCCGCTAGCCGTGCTCTGCCCGCTTTCTGCGCATTTCTTGGCAATAGACGCCGCTTTCCGCAAAGAAAGCGGCTGGGAGGGCTAGGACGGTTGGACTTCGAGTTAGGCGAGGAGGAGCAGGCCGTCCGAGACCTGACCGCGCGGGTGCTCGACGACATGTCTTCGCATGAGCGCCTCAAGGCTCTGGCCGCCGATTGCGACCACGTGGACCGCAAGGCGTGGGCCGCGCTGGCCGCGACCGGAGTGTCGGGTGCGTCGGTCCCCGAGGACCACGGCGGGCTTGGCCTCGGCTTCCTGGCCACCGCAGTTGCGCTGGAGGAGGTCGGCCGGACGGCGTCTCCGGTGCCGCTGCTGACGACCGCCGTGATGGGAGCCATGCCGATAGCTGCCTTCGGTACCGAGTCGCAGCGGGAGCGCTGGCTACCCGGAATCGCCGACGGCTCGGTGCTGGCCTGCGCGGCGCTGGCCGAGGACGGCGCCATCCCGTCCGAGCCGACCATGATGGCCCGAGCCGCGACCGCCAGCGGCGAGGCCGCGACCGCCAGCGCGGACGACGGCGGCTTCGTCCTCGACGGCACCAAGGTGCTGGTCGCGGGCGGTCTCGACGCCGACATCGCTCTGGTGCCTGCTCGCCTTGAAGACGGGGGAGTGGGCGTGTTCATGGTGCCCACTGACGCCGGAGGCCTTGAGCGCATCCCGGTTGAGGTCACCACCGGTCGTCCAGAGGCCCGCTTCGAGCTGTCCGGCGTGCTGGTAGGGGCCGACGCCCTGCTCGGCGAGGGCACAGCCGACGGTGCGGAGATCGTCAGGTTCATCGAGCGGCACGCCAACGTCGGGCTGTGCATGATGATGGCTGGCGCGGCCCGGGCCGCCATCGAACTCGCGGCCGACTACACCAAGCAGCGCCACCAGTTCGACCGGCCCATCGCAACCTTCCAGGCCGTGACCCAGCGGGCCGGCGACTCTTACATCGATGCCGAGGCCGTCTGGCTGACCGCCTACCAGGCCGCCTGGCGCCTGTCGGCCGGCCTCCCCGCCGACCGCGAGATCGCCATCGCCAAGTACTGGGCCTGCGAGGGCGGCTTCCGGGTGGTTCACGCCGCGGTTCACGTTCACGGCGGTGTCGGCGTCGACCGCGACTACCCCCTGCACCGCCACTTCCTGGCCGCCCGCCACATGGAGCTCACCCTCGGCCACGCCGAGGAGCAACTAGCCGAACTAGGCCGCCAGATAGCCGCCCCGTAACGGCTTCAGTCGTCCAGAAGCGATCGGGCGAGGAGGGCTGCGCCTAGCAGGCCGGAGTCGTCTCCCAGCGAGGGCGCAGTCACGAACTTGTTGTCGTCCGCGGTGTAGTCGGCGTAGCCGCTGAGGTCTGCGAGGCTCTCGGCCCGGATCATCTCCGCCATGCCCGGACGGGCACCGACGCCGCCGCCGAACACGATCCGGTCGGGCGCGAACGAGTAGGCGAGCACTCGCACCAGTTGGGCCAGGTAGGCGGCCTCGAGCTGCCAGACGTCGTCGCGCCCTCCGGATTCGGAGGGGTCGAGGCCCCAGCGCTCGGCCACGGCCGGACCGCAGGCCATCCCCTCCAGGCAGTCGCGGTGGAACGGGCAGCGGCCCGGATAGTCGTCGCCGGCGACCCGGCGCACACCGATGTGCCCCAGCTCGCTGTGGTGGCGTCCCCGCCATGGGGCCCCGTCCACTGCCACCGCCGCGCCGATTCCGGTGCCCACGGTCACGTAGGCGAGCCGCTGCGGCCTGGGCTCAGGTCCCAGCGCCTGCTCGGCCACCGCGGCCGCTTCCACATCGGTCTGGATGCCAGCCGGCACCCCGAGGGCCTCAGACAGCCGGCCCAGGATCGGGGCACCCGACCATCCCTGCTTGGGCGTGTCCGCGATCGACCCGTAACCGGGCGAGCCGGGATCGAGATCGACCGGCCCGAAGGAGCCAATGCCCAGCGCGGCCACCGGCTCGAACCGCCCGAAGAACTCGGCAACGGTTTCCAGCGTCGTGTCAGGGTCCGTTGTCAGCACGTAGCGGGAGTCGACGATGGTCAAGTCCGGAGACACCACCGCGGCCCGGAACTTGGTCCCGCCCGCCTCCACCGCTGCAACGAGCTCATCCGTCACTGCTCAGTCCTCCGAATCAACGAGAAGGAGAGTATGCGGTTGCATCAGGTGCGATCGGCGACCCGGCGTCACTGGAACGTGACCCCTCGCGGTGGAACGCGAAAGGCGCCCCAGCATTCGATGGTTCCATCGTCACGGACGGCGCAGGAGTGGTTGACGGCGGTTGAGACGGCGGTGAACTGCCCATCGGGTGCGTCGATGAGTCCTGCGTAGTCGAGACCCCAGCACTCGAGTATGCCGTTGTTGCGCACGGCGCAGGAGTGGTTGACGGCGGTTGAGACGGCGGTGAACTGGCCGTCGGGTGCGTCGATGAGTCCTGCGTAGTCCGCGCCCCAGCACTTGAGCGTGCCGTCGTTGCGGACACCGCACGCATGGTTGTCTGCCGCCGACACCGCCGTGAACTGCCCCTCAGGCGTGCTCGGACGAGGGCTGCCGTAGTGGTGCCAGCACTCCGCGGCACCGCCGGCATGCAGCCCGCACAACAGTCCCTCACCCACCGAGACGGCGCGGAACGGCCCGCTAGCTCCAGACGCATCCAGACCCACGTGAGCTTGCAGTTCAGGCCAGCAATAGAGAGCCCCATCAGTGCTCAGTCCACACAGCCGGCTACTCCGAGCACCGCTGTCGGTTGAAATGGCGGTGAAACGAATGTCCGTCGCGCCCTCGCCGATGAGCGGTCTGGTTTGCGTGAGCAATTCCACGGGCGGGACGAGTCCCCAGCATGCGACGGTGCCGTCGCTACGGAGCCCGCAGGAGATGCCGTTGCCCGCGGCGACGGCGATGAAGTGTCCGTCGGGTGCGTCGGTCTGGCCGTGGGCGTTCGTGCCCCAGCATTCCGTGTGCCCGTCGGTGCGAATGCCGCAGTTGTGGTCACTGGCGGCGGTTACGGCCGTGAAGTTGCCGTCCGGGGAGTCCACCTCTGAG
Organism: Candidatus Aldehydirespirator sp.; assembly: GCA_965220645.1. Taxonomy (GTDB): domain Bacteria; phylum Actinomycetota; class Acidimicrobiia; order Acidimicrobiales; family Aldehydirespiratoraceae; genus Aldehydirespirator. The sequence continues at coordinate 2,080,249 of OZ244836.1, forward strand.
GCGAAGCGACGACCCCAGCAGTGGACAGTGCCGTCGGTGCGCACCCCGCACGAATGCTGCCAGCCGCTGGCAACCGCGACGAAGTGTCCGTCGGGCGCGTCGGTCTGCCCCCAGTAGTTGGCGCCCCAGCATTCAATGGTGCTGTCTGTCCGCAGAGCGCATGAGTGGCGTCCGCCCGTCGAAACGGCGCTCATCTCGCCTACTGGTGTCGGCTGCTCCGGAGCTAGTCGCCGGCCCCAGCATCGGACGGTTGCATCGGTGTGGAGTCCGCATGAGTGGTCCCCGGCGGCCGAGATGGAGACGAATTGCCCATCGGGCGCGTCGGCCTGACCGCTGTGGTTGTCGCCCCAGCATTGAACCGTGCCACCGCTGCGCAGCACGCAGGAGTGCCCGCCGCCGGTTGCCACGGCCTCAAAGTGACCTCCTGGGGGTGTGAGCGACTGGGCTCTTGCACTGCCCCAGCATTGGACGTCTCCATCCGCGCGCAGGGTGCAGGTGTGGCTCTCGCCGGCCGACAAGGCAACGTACTGTCCGCCGGGCGCGTCGAGCAGCCCCTCGAAGTCCAGTCCCCAGCAGGCGATTGCACCGCCGGCATGTAGTCCGCAGGTGTGTTCCTTGCCCGCAGCGAGGGCGGTGAATCGCCCGTCGGGTGCGTCGGCCTGACCACTGTCGTTGACACCCCAGCATTCGACGGAACCGTCGGTTCGCACCGCGCAGGTGTGCTGGTAGCCGGCGGCTACTGCCGTGAACCGTCCGTGGTCAGAGGGCATCGGTAGCTGCGATCCGGTGCTGGCCTCGTTTCCCAGTCCGCTCCCACCGGCTTCCGGCTGGGCGTCGTGGCTCTCGCCGCTGGATGGCGCCGGCGTCCCCGCCCCGCCGGAGCACGCCGCGATCGCGATCACGAGCACACCCAGGATGCACGCGAGCGGTGTGTTCATCAGTAAAGGGTCCCCTCGGTTGGAAGGGTGCGCCTAATAGTTGAGCAGGGTTCTCACGACTAGGCCCGCCTGCCGGCTTATCTCAGGCTCGATCACGCCCAACCTATGCAGCAGACGTCTTGTGTTGATCGAGCGCAGAAGCTCACACTGGACGTAGCTGGTCTGGCGCAGACCGGTCTGGGCGGTGGCCGGTAGCTCCACATGCAGCGACAGTGCTCGGTGCGTTGTTGTGAGGGGCGCCACGATCACGAGAGGGAAGCCGGAGCCGAATGTGTCGGGCGGGCCGAGTACCAGTGCGGGGCGCTTCGAGCCAGGCTCGCCGGGGTATGGATTGCCGAAGTCGACGAGCCAGAGTTCGTCAATCGATGCCATCGGCCACGTAGGACGACTCTGCCTCGGCGAGATAGTCAGCCCAAGCCTCGGGGTCGGTGCACAACGCGGCGTACTCCTCTTGCACTCGCAGGCCGAACCGCAGTCGTCGCAGGGCCTCAGCAGCCTGACGGACGGTCTCAGTGAGGCTGTCGCCCGTTTCGCTGCTCATCTCCAGCAGCCGGGAGTGGGTGTCGCGGTCCACTCGGATGGTGGTGGTGGCCATGCGGCCAAGCTACAGGACTGTCTACAAATTGTCTACATGGGTCGCAAGCGGGGCCGCTTGCAGCAGACTGGCGGCGCTGGTCAGTGGAAGGTCACTTCGGGTGGGGGTGGGCGGATGGGGCTCCAGCACTCGATGGTGCCGGTGATCCGGATGGCGCACGCGTGGTCGGCACCGATGGTGATAGCCGTGAAGTGGCCTGTGGGGGGAGTCTCCAACGCGGCGCCGGACCGGCCCCAGCACTCGATGGTGCTGTCGAAGCGCAAACCGCACGAGAAGCCGCCACCGGCTGCGACGGATATGAAGCGGCCCGTGGGTGCGTCGATCTGGCCCGTGTCGTTGTACCCCCAGCATTCGATGGTGCTGTCGTCTCGCAGACCGCAGTTGTGGTTTGGGCCGGCGTCTATTGCGTGGAATCGCCCGCCGGGCGCGTCAGTCTGGCCGAATTCGTTGTCCCCCCAGCATTCGATGGTTCCGTCAGCGCGCAAGCCGCAGGCATGTCGCAATCCAGAGTCGATGGTCTCGAATCTCCCCGCGGGCGGGCTTGTCTGCCAGCTGTAGTTGTCGCCCCAGCATGCGACGGTACCGTCGGCGCGTATGCCGCAGGAATGGCCGCCGACGGTGATCGCTCTGAACTGCCCGTCGGGAGCGTCGATCTGCCCGCTGTAGTTCTCGCCCCAGCATGCGACGGTGCCGTCGGTGCTCAGGGCACAGGAATGGAATGCCCCGATCGCCAGGGAGCTGAAGCGTCCATCAGGTGGGCTGAACTGACTCGTCTCGTCGTCGCCCCAGCACTCGATGGAGCCGTCGGGTCGCAGGCCGCAGGTGTGAGCCCTGTCAGCTCCGATAGAGGTGAACTGTCCGTCTGGCGCGTCGGTCTGGCCGTTCGAGTTGCTACCCCAGCACTCGATGGTGCCGTCGGTCCGCAGGCCGCACGAGTGCCTGGAGGCGGCGGCCACAGCCGTGAACGGCCCGGGGGGAGCGTCGAGTTGGAAACCGAAGTTGCCGCCCCAACAGTCGACCGCGCCGTCGTCGCGCAGACCGCAGGTGTTCCAGTCGCCGGTCCTCACCGAGACGAATCGGTCAGGCGGGCTCGTTGCCGGTCTCGAATACTCGTTGCCCCAGCATTCCAGCGTGCCGTCGGTGCGCAGTCCGCAGGAATGGTAGTTGCCAGCAGCTACGGCGGAGAACTCCCCGTCGGGCGCCGCCGTCTCACCAGTGCCACCGTGGCCCCAACACTCGATGGTGCGATCGGGTCGCAATCCGCACGAATGATCCGTTCCGGCGGATATGGCGACGTACTTGCCGTTGGCGGTCGTCTGGCCGGATTCACCCGCTCCCCAGCATTCGATCTGGAAGTCAAGCCGCAGCCCGCAGGAGTGGCGGGTGCCCACGGCGACGTCGATGAACTGCCGGTCAGGTGTCGGCGCCTGGAATCCCATTCCACCCCAGCAGTGCAGCGCAAACTGGGAGCTGATGGCGCAAGTCCGGCGACCTCCGGCGGACAGCGCGATGAAGTCTCCGCTCGGATAGTTCAATGGGCCGGCCGAGAAGCCGCCCCAGCACTCGATGCTGCGGTCGGTCCGAATGCCGCAAGAGTGTCCGTCCCCGACCGCGACAGCCAAGTACCGGCCGTCGGGGTCGGGATCGGCCTGTCCGACGCCGCTCCAGCCCCAGCAGTCGACGGCCCCGTCGGTGCGCAGCGCACAGGAATGCCGGCCGGAGGTGTCAACCGCCACGTACGGACCGCTGGGGGACACAGGCAGAGATTCCAGCGATTGGGTCGCGGTGTCGTCCGCTCGGCTGGTTGAGGGGGCGTCATCGGATGTTGCGGCTTCGTCCGGTCCCGGGTGGAGTGTCACGTCTTGTGGCGGGGCGCGGAACGTGCCCCAGCATTCGATGGAGCTGTCGGCGCGGATAGCGCAGGCGTGGGCCGTGTTGGCCGAGACCGCGGTGAAGCGCCCGTCGGGGGCGTTGAGGAGTCCGCCGTAGTCAAGGCCCCAGCACTCCAGAGCGCCGTCATTGCGGATGGCGCAGGAGTAGTAGTCGGACACCGAGACCGCGGTGAATTGTCCGTCGGGGGCGTTGAGGAGTCCGCCGTAGTCGAGGCCCCAGCACTCAACGGCGCCGTCGCTGCGGATGGCGCAGGAGTGGCTGGCTCCTACCGACACGTCGCGGAAGCGTCCGCCCGGCGGGTCGTCCCACAGGCCTGCCCTCGGGCCCCAGCATTGAAGCGTCTCGTCCGTGCGCAGCCCGCACGAGTGGCCGTTGCCGACTGCCAGGAGGGTGAAGGACTCGACAATGACGGTCGCGCCGAGGATGCCTGGGACTTGATCGTTGTTCCAGCAGACGGCCGTGTCGTCGAGGCGCAGGACACAGATCCGGGCGCCTTCGGCGTAGATACCACGGAACGCGCCTGCAGACGACCCATTGGATCCCTCGATTCGCCCGGCCACGCGTGCGAGAACCTCCTGGAGTTGGTCAGCGGCAAATGAGACAACCGCGCCCCAGCACTGGACGCTGCCCCCGGAAGTGAGCCCACACGAGAAGCCAGCGCCGGCCGCGATCACGGTGAACCGACCGTCGGGGACGTCGGTCTGGCCGTCGTTGTTGGCGCCCCAGCATTCGACACCGCCGTCGGCTCGGATTGCGCAGCTGTGGTCGTTGCCTGTGGTCAGAGCGGTGAACTGGCCGCTGGGCGGGTCGATCCGAGAGGCGAAGCGCCGGCCCCAGCATTCGATGTTGCCGTCGGTGCGCACCCCGCAGGTGTGATCCCAACCGGCGGACACTGAGGTGAACCGGCCGTCCGGGACGTCGGTCTGGACCCAGTAGTCGGCCCCCCAGCACTCGACGCCGCCGTCGGCGCGCACTGCGCAGGCATGGCGCCCGCCGGTGGCCACTGCGCCGAAGGCACCGGCCGGAGGGTTCTGGCCGGCCTCGTAGGACGGCCGCCAGCATTCGATGCCGCCGTCGGGCCGGAGACCGCACCAAGTCTCGCTGCCCTCCCAAACCGACAGGAAACCGCGGGCCGACAGGGGCCGGCCCCAGCATTCGACGATGCCGTCGGGGCGTACCCCGCACGAATGGTCGCCGGCCGCCGACAGCGACACGAACCTCCCTTCGGGGGCGTTGGTCTGGCCCCGGTGGTTGTCGCCCCAGCATCGGACGGCGCCGTTGTCGCGCAGTACGCAGGCGTGGCCGCTACCGGTGGCCACCGCCGCGAAGTGACCGCCGGGCGGGAGCAGCACCTCGGGTTTGCCGACGCCCCAACATTGGATGTCCCCGTCGATGCGCAGCGCACAGGAGTGGGTGTCGCCGACCGAGACCTCCAAGAACTCACCGCTGGGAGCGTCCAGGCGCCCTCCATAGTCCAGACCCCAGCACTCGATGGTGGCGTCGGGTCTCAGACCGCAGGTGTGGTCCCGGCCGGCCGACAGGGCGGTGAAGCGTCCGTCGGGAGCGTCGGATTTCTCGGCGTCGTTGGCGCCCCAGCAAGCGACACTGCCGTCGGTGCGCAAGGCGCAGGTGTGCTCGCGCCCGGCCGTCACGGCGATGAACGGCCCCGCAGCCGGCGTCGTGCCACCGGTGTCGCCCTCGTCGGCCTCGGTGCCGCTGACCGGCTCAGCTTCGGCGGGAGCCGGTGGCTGGTCTTCCGGCGCGGAGGCCTGCTCGCCTGAACATGCCGCGGCCGCGAGCACGATGATCGCTCCGAGGCCGCATGCTGCCCTGCGCAGCCCCACGGCTGGACCGTAGCCCCCCGCACCGGGTCGCCGTGCGGCCGGGCGCAAGCGCTATGCGTCCGGGATCACCGAGATGCTTGAGAAGCACATCTCGTCCACGGTGCCTTCGTTCCAGGTGACGTAGCGGGGCTCGGGTGTGTACTGCAGGGTGCGGTCCCACCAGCACTCGAAGCGCACGCTGTCGCCCCGCTCGATGCGGATGTCCTCCACCGGCTCGTAGTTGAGCTGCCACTCGAAGTCCCACACTCCGATGTCGAGCAGGATCCGTTCTTCGGGCGTGTCGGGGTGCAGGGTCATGCGGTAGGCCGCGCCGAACTCGTGCATATGGCCGAGCACCGTGTGGATGGTTCCGGTACTGCGGGCCGGCAGGTCGCAGGAGCTGTAGCCGATAGTGCCGTCGAGGTCGTCGTAGTTGTCGACGGTGCCGCCGCACTGCGCTAGGAGCAGGTCGGGGATGAGCGGGGCGAAGGCGTCGTACTTCTCGCCGATCTCGGCCAGCACGTTGGAGCGCACGCACAGGTTGATGTAGCCGTCGATGGCAGCGGCCCGCTCGGCCGCCACAGCGGCCTCCTCGGGCGTGCACGGAACCTCGGCCGGCGTGAGATAACTGTTGCCCTGGATGTGGGTCATCCCCGCGGCTACCTCCTCGCCGGTGGCGGTGTCGAGGATTATCCAGGAGCCGTCGGCCGGGGTGTCGTGGTCGTAGTGGTAGTGGATCTGGTTGACGATCATGTCGCCGGGCCCGAGGTAGAGGCCATACCCGTCGGGGTAGATGGTGGGCGACTGGCCCGGCGCCCAGCCCTGGATCGAGTAGACGCCCTGGCTCCAGAGCCCCGACAGCCCGAAGCACGTCCAGCCGGGCTCGTCGGAGAAGCCCTCGGCCGCTTCGATCTCGTCTTCGGCCGCGATCTTGGCCGCGACCTCCCCAGCCGCCGCGGCCGGCACCCGGTACACGATGGCGTGGTGCACCACCTCCACCTGGTCGGGCCGGAACTCGAACCCCTTGACCCAGTTGCCGTCGCTTTCGGGGTCGGCCACCTCGTGCACCTGGCAGCGATAGTCGTCGTTCTTGACCGGCCAGCCGTCGGGCCGCGAGTAGCCGGTGTACAGGCCGTCGCGGGGCCCGATCTTCTGGTCCTCGTCCACACCGATGATGGCCTGGAAGCGGGCCACCAGCGGGGTGTCGGGACGCACGTCGAGTCCGCCGCCGGCGTCGGCCCACACCTTGATGGCTGCTATCTCGGAGTCGCTGAGCGACCAGTCGTGCACGAACTCGGGGCTCAGGTCCGAGGGCAGCCACGGCGGCATGAAGTTGATCCCGGTGACGAAGGCGATGTCGTCGGCGATGGCAGCCGCGTCGCCGGCAGTGTCGAGAGCCAGGGTGCTCCAGGCCGGGCCGCCGGTCGTGTGGCAGCTCACGCAGCGAGTCTCGAGGATCGGCTGCACGGTGGCCCCGAACTGGCCGCCGGCGAACTCGGGGGTCGGGATCTCGCGGCGCAGGTCACCGGTGGGCTCCGAGCCAACCTCGACCCGGCTCGCGACGAGCTCGAAGGTGAGGATCACCTCGTCGGAGGTGTGGACGAGTCGGGCGATGTTGATGGGTCCGACGCCGTAGTCGCTGGTCAACACGGTCGCCGACACCACCGCGGTCAGGCCCTCCGGTGTGACGGTGACAGTGCCGGCGAAGGTCTCGGTGCGGGTGGTCTCCTTCACGATCAGCTCGCCGGTGATGGCGATGTCGTAGGCGGTGCCGTCGGTGAACTCGGCGTGGAGGCCCTCGATCACGGTCGGTCTGAACCGCACGAAGGGCCAGTGGCTCGACTGCAGGTAGTCGTGGCGGATGCGCTTGTCCCGAAGGGCGGAGTCCGACTGGAACATCTCCACGTTCACCACGATCTCCCCGACGCGGCTGGCGGCCAGATCGACGAGGTTCACCGCGATCTCGCCGGCCATGACGGTGGTGGTGCCCACGGTGGTGCGAGACAGTCCGCCCAGGCGCTCCTCGATGTGGTAGCTGGCCCGGGAGCCCGCCCCGGGCACGATGCGGTAGAGCCGCTGGGTCTCCAGGTCGAAGTCCTCGGGGTCCTCCACGTCGACGACCGGGGGAGCGACCACCTCGCCCCCGGTAACCAGGTCCTCCTCGTCGATCTCGCCGTCCACGGCGACGTCCACCGCATCTACGGCCACATCCACGGCGGTCTCGACGGTTCCGAGCCACTGGCCCCGGGTCAAGAAAGCGGCGGTGCCTATCACCAGCACAGCCAGGATCGCGATCCGGCCGGCATCAAGCCTCCGCCACGAGAACACGACTCAGTATGCCCCGACACCCGCTCCTCCGAGCTAGCGGGAATTGGCAGCGGTGAAGTCCCATTTGGGCGTCAGGGGCTGCCAGTTCGGAGTGGTTGGTCGGTGTCGCATGGAATTGGCAGCGGTGAAGCCCTGTTTGGGAGTCGGTGGCTGCCAGTTCGGCGAGTCAGCGGGTGTGGGTCACTCCCTCGGGTGGTGCCCGAAGCGTGCCCCAGCACTCGACAGTGCCGTCGCCGCGCAGCCCACAGGTGTAGCCGAGACCGACCTCCACGGCCGCGAACTGGCCTGACGGCACGGGCTCGTCCCAGGGCCAGCATTCGATAGTGCCATCCGCTCGGAGACCGCACGAGTGAACATCCGGCGACGCCGACAGGGTCTCGAATGTTCCATCGGGTGCGTTGAGTTGGCCGTCGCGGTTTGAACCCCAGCATTGGACGGTGTCGTCGGTGCGCAGACCGCAGGTGGAGCTCTCGCCGGCCTCAACTGCCCTGAAGGGTCCCTCGGGCGGGCTGAGCGTCCCTGCATGGGGGTTGCCCCAGCACTCGGCTGTACCCGTGGCAAGGATCCCGCAAGAATGCGAACTCCCTGACGAGACGGCCGTGAAGTTACCGGGCGATGCCTCCGTCTGCCCGTGAGAGTTCGAGCCCCAGCATTCGACGGTGCCGTCAGGGCGCAGACCGCAGGCGTGTCCGATGCCCGCGGTCACGGAGGCGAACTGTCCGTGAGGTGCGTCAAGCACATCGAAACGGTCGTAACCCCAGCATTCGATTGTCCCGTCGGCCCGCAGCCCGCAGGCGAAGTAGTTCCCCGTCGCGACCGCGCCGAAACGCCCGCTGGGTGCCTCCGTCTGTCCCACCAGGTCCGAGCCCCAGCATTCGACGGTGCCGCCGGTGTGCAGCCCGCAAGTGTGGTCTCCGCTGGCTGCGAGCGATGAGAAAGCTCCGCCCGGTGCGTCGGCTCCAGCACCGAAGCGCCTGCCCCAGCATTGGATGTCCCCGTCGGTTCGTAACCCGCAGGTGTGCTCCCCGCCGGCCGACACCGTACGGAACCGGCCGCTGGGCGGGGCGGCCTTGCCGAAGGCGTTGGAACCCCAACACTCGACGGATGTATCGATGCCTACCGCGCATGAGTGTTCGATGCTGGCGGATATTTCCCGGAACTGCCCGTCGGGGGCGTCCAGGACATCTCCGAAGGAGTTGCCCCAGCATTCGATGACGCCACCGGTGCGGATGCCACAAGCGTGCGAGAGCCCCGCCGTGACGGCCGTGAAGGTTCCGACGGGTGCCCTGGTAGAACCGCTGTCGTCAAGTCCCCAGCATTGCACGGCGCCGCCGTCGCGCAGCACGCAGGCATGGCTGCCGGCCGTGTCCACCGCCGCGAAGTGTCCGCCGGGAGGAGTGAGGTCCTCCGCGTAGTCGCCGCCCCAGCATTCGATGTCGCCGTCGATGCGCCGGGCGCACGTGTGGTAGCGGCCGGCAGAGATGGCGGTGAAGTGTCCGTCGGGCGGGTCGATTGTGCCGAGGTTGTCCCAGCCCCAGCATTCGATGGTGCCGTCGACGGTGATGGCGCAATTGTGCTCGTAGCCGGCCGCAATGGCCGAGAACTGTCCCGCGGGAGCGTCCAACACACCCTCCCGGTTCGCACCCCAGCAGGCGACGGTTCCGTTGGCTCGAATCGCACAGGCGTGCCAGAACCCGGCCGCCACGGCGATGAACGTCCCTTCGGCTGGCACGGTCGTGGTGGGCGTAGACGGGCTGGCCTCCCGCGGGTCGCTGTTCGCGCCCTGGGCTGCAACACCGGGATCGTCGGAGCTGGTCTGGTTTTCGACTCCGGACGGATCCTCCGAGCATGCTGCGACTACCAGCGCAATCGCCAGCAGCGCCCCTGCCGCGCGCCGATTCTTCCTCCAGGATCGTGGAATTGACGTGGTTGTCCTCATCTGATGCGCACAACTACGTCAAGTTGGGCAGCAGTGCCCATGATGGGGGTGGAGCACCGGTGTCCCCTCCGGTCGCTTTGGTGGCTGGGCGTAGTATCGCGCCGTGGTTGAGTTCTTCACAGAGGTTGCCGAACCGATCCGCTACGCGGGGCCGGACAGCGACGATCCGCTGACGTTCCGCTGGTACGACGCCGACCGGCGGGCCGCGGTGGCGACGGCCGGCTCGCTGGCGGCTACTCCAGCGGGAATGGCAGTTGGAGCCACCACGGACGGTTGATCGGCTCTACCCGGCTCACCCATTTGACCCACCAGAAGCCCCGTCGTCCGGGCGCCACCAGCCGGACGGGCGCGCCGTGGCCCCGGCGCAGCGGCTCGCCGTTGTAGCCGACGGCCAGGTAAAGGTTGGCTGCGTCGCGAGCCGGGAACAGGCGGCTGTAGCCCGTCAGCGATGTGACTTCCAGTGTGGGCTCGTCCACCTCATCCAGCAGCTCGGCCAGCGGCACCGCGTCCCACGACTGGCGGCTCCACCAACCGCCGGTGCAGTCGAGATCGGCCAGCAGCGGGGTCGCCCGGGCGTGCAAGGTCTCCAACGACACCGGCTTGTCCGCGATGGTCAACTCCCAGCCCGAAGCCGGCACCCGGGGCGACCGGTCGTTGAGCCACATTGTGGTCGGCATCTCTGCCGGGTTGAACGAGGCGATCTCGTGGGAGCCGGTGAAGCGCCGGTTGTCGCCCACCACCAACTGCTGGACCCCGTAGGCGATGCCGGCCGCCGCAACCGCAGCCCCGCCGCCGATAAGGGTCCTGCGATCGAGGTCGGCGGCCCGGGGACGGCCGGGCCGGCTCACGATGTGCCACACCACCAGCGGGGCCAGCAGCGCGGCCAGCAGGAAGTGGGTCCACAGCGCCGACCAGTAGCCCACCCCGTGCCACAGCCCGGTGGCGTGCAGGATCCCGAGGACGACGGTGGCTGTGACCAGCACCCCCAGCAGCATCGACAGCCATCGGGTGACCCGCTTCCGCTTCAGCCCTGTCCGCACCGAGCCACTGAGCTTTGCTGGCGCGAGGGCCAGCAGGCTCAGACCGGCCAGCGCATGGACGATCGTCACCCAGCGGGCCCAGCCCGTGCCCACGCCCCACGACACCAGCCCACTCACCGCGGCCACGGACACGGCCGCCCCCAGCAGCAGGTCCACCCGCCGCGCCGTGATCCATTTGTCCATTATCATGCTATGTTGATCTATATCGCTATTGCCTGATGGCCTCGACGGTTGAACATGCTAGACTTGGGAGAGGTACCACGATGGAAGTTGCGATCATCGGAGTATTGGGCGCTGGCCTGTTGGGGTTGCTCGGCGTTTTTCTGCAGGCGATACGGTCCGATCTTCGCTCCCTCAGCGAGCACATGGACGATCGCTTCGCCGCGAGCGAGACCCGACTGCTGGCCCGCATACAGGAGGGAGAGGATCGGCTGCTGGCCCGCATACAGGAGGGAGAGGATCGGCTGCTGGGCCGCATACAACCCTTAGAAGCGGATCTAGGCGAAGTGAAGGAGCGACTGGCCAGAATCGAGGCCACGCAGGTCGAGCACGGTCGCCTGCTCGCCCACATGATGAGCCACGGCGAGCGGATCGCGACGCTCGAGGGCGCAGCGGCCGCCGGTTAGCAGGGTCCCAGGACGGCGTCGGCGATGCGGTCCTCGCAGGTGGCCTGGTCCCACCAGGAGAGTTGGAGCTGCTTGGCCCGGCGGAAGTAGAGCTGGATGTCGTACTCCACAGTGAAGCCGATACCGCCGAACACTTGCTGGCACATTGCGGTGATGTCGCGGTAGGTCCGGCAGGCGAACAGCTTGGCCATTGGGGCCAGTTGCTCGGTGGAGCGGCCTGTGCTGTGGGCCCACGCCGCCTCGTACACCAGCAGCCGGGCACCGTCGAGGGTGGTGCGGGCGTCGGCCAGGTAGTGGGAGATGGCCTGGAACTCGGCCAGGGCCTTGTTGAACTGCTGCCTCGCCTTGGCGTACTCGACGGTGATCTCCATTGCGTAGGAGGCACCGCCCACGGCTTGGGCCGCGGCCAGGATCGCACCGGCGCGCATGGCGCGCTGCCAGGCCTCCCAGCCGGCGCCCGCGGGCGCATCGGGCCCACCCAGGCGGGCGGCGCCCGGCACGGACACACCGTCGAAGGTCACCAGATACTGGGTGTCGGACGAGATCGACATCCGCTGCTCGATGGCAAGTCCTGGGGTGTCGGCCTCGACGACGAACAAGTCGATGTCGGCGGCGCCGTCGCCGGTGCGGGACAGCACTATCAACAGATCGGCCGCAGCCGCGAACTGCACATGGGCCTTCGAGCCGTCCAGCACGAAGCCGTCGCCGTTGGAGCGGGCCGCCAGTTGCACGCCGCGGGGCTTGTAGGCCCCGCCCGGCTCCAGCCAGCCCACGGTGGCGATGCTGGAACCCGATGCGATCCCGCCCAGCAGCTCGGCCTGCTGGTCGGGCGTGCCGGCCTCGCTGATCGCGCCCGCGGAGAGCACGCAGCTGACGAAGTGGGGCAGCGGGGCCAGCGAGCGCCCGAGCTCCTCGTACAGCACTACCCCGTCTAGCAGGCTCATGCCGGAGCCGCCGGCGCTCTCGGGGACCATGAGACCGCACAGGCCCAGCTCGCCGAAGCGCTGCCACAGGTCGCGGGCGATGCCGTCGGGATCGTCCTCGAGTTCCCGCACCCGCTCCAGCGGGGAGAACTCGGCGCACAGGCCCCGCACCATCTCTCGGAGCATGTCCTGTTCCTGGGTGAAGTCAAGGTCAAGCATCAGCCCCTCCTCGGGGCGTAGGAGCGGATCGGCGGTCGGTGGACGTCACGGCTGCCAGTCCTCGCCGCGGCGCTGCCACGGATTGTCATCGGCTGACATCGGCAGGGCCACCCGGGCAGTTCCGGTGGTGCAGACGCGCTTGTCGGCCCGCAGCACTAGGTCCAGCTCGGCCCAACCGCAACCGGAGTCGTCGGTGGGCACGGCCGTGACCGTGGCCGAGATGGTCATGGCGTCGTCGGGAAACACCGAGTCCTGCATGCGAAATGAGATCCGCCCCAGGCGGCCGCGGGGCCCGGTCCAGTCGGTGATGGCCCGCTCGAACCAGGCGAGCTGGTTGGGTGCGTTCAGGAAGATGTCGCGGGTTCCGTTGCGCTCAGTGGCGAACCGGTAGTCGTGGTGCATGGGCCGCCAGTCGCGGCTGGCCAGCGCACCCAGCACCACGGTGGTTGCGGTCACGCCGTGGGTGAGCACGGGCAGGGCTTCACCCACAGACACCTGGTCATGGGCGGGGTCCGGCTTGGCTGGCGGGCCGGGATCGTCCGCCGGGGGTTGCGCCCGCGGCTTCCTTGCTGTCCCCGCTTGCTCGGCTGGGACGGCATCGCCGCGGCGGTAGCCGAAGCCGGTGTATGACTCGACGCCTACCACGTTTCCGATCTGGTTGCGGTACTCGACGTCGATCACCCAGAAGCGCCCGGTGCCCAGCCGGGTGGTCTTGGGGCCGCTCACGGACCGCAACACTTGGCGGTGGCTGATCACGTCGCCGGGACGCACCGGTTCATGGAACATGACCGTGTTGTCGCTCATGATTGCCTCGGGAAGCTCCAGGCGGTCCTTGAGTTCGAAGTGAACCTTGAGGGCGACCTGTTCGGTGTCTGCGCCGGGCGCCCAGCGGTGGGGGCGCATCCACAGCGACAGCGTGCTGAGAGGCAGGATGCGGCCGCCGGTCAGCATCTCGGCCACGTTGTCGTCCCAGTACAGGGGATTGCCGTTCTCGGTGGCGGCAAGGGTGTTCCAGCCGTAGCCCATCTCGGCGGGGAAGTCGGCCGTCTCCGGGTACAGCGGTCCCTCGATCAACTCGGAGACGTCGGCGGGCAGGTCGGTGGAGGTCATGCGATCGCTCCCGCGGCCTTCATCTCGGCGATGAGGCCCTCGTCATAGCCGGCTTCGGCCAGTAGTTCAGCGGTGTGGGTCAGGGCCAGGTTGGGCAGATCGCAGGGCGAGCCGAGCGCCTCAGCACCGGCCCAGACCGGACCGACCTGCTCGATCGTGCCCTCGGTGGGATGCTCAGCCTTCACGACCACGCCGCGAGACCGGTACTGCTCGTCGGCCACTGCTTCCGAGACGCTGTTGACGGGGGCGACGCAGCAGTCGGCCGGCCCGAGCCGCTGCACCCATTCGTCGCGATGGGCCGTCGCCAGCACGGCCGCGATCGCGGCCCGGATCTCGTCCTGGGCGGCATCGTCGGTCTGGGCGTCGATGTAGCGGTCGAGGCCGAGTTGCCGGCACAGCTTGGCCCAGAAGGCGGGCTCGATGGCGGCCACCGACAGGAACCGCCCGTCGCCGCAGGCGTAGACGCCGTAGCAGGCGTAGCGGCCGGTGAGGATGTAGTGGCCGGGACCGGGCTCGGCCCCGGTGACGAGGTGCTCGTCGGCGTACAGCGACATCATCCCGAACGCGCCGTCGGCCACCGACACGTCGAGGTACTCGCCTTTCCCGGTGCGCTCGCGGCGCAGCAGGGCGGCCATGACGGCCAGCGCGGCATGCATCCCGCCCGCGGCGATGTCGGCCACGGTGGCGCCGGGCAGGGCGGGAGTGCCGTCGGAGTCGCGGCCGCTGCAGTGCACGTAGCCCGACACCGCCAGATAGTTGAGATCGTGTCCGGCCCAGTCCCGGCGGGGGCCGGTCTGGCCGTAGCCGCTGGTCGAGCAGTAGACGACTCGAGGGTTGACGGCCTGGACGGCCTCGTATGCGATGCCGAGGCGGTCGACCACACCAGGCCGGAAGCTCTCAACGACCACATCCGCACCTTGGGCCAGCGTCAGGAAGGCGTCCCGTCCCCCGTCGCTCTTCAGGTCGAACTGCGCCCGGCGCATGTCGCGGTAGCCGCTGTAGGCGTAGGCGGGGGGCACGATCACGACGCCGCCGCGGCGGGGCACCGGACCGACCTTGACGACGTCCGCGCCGTAGTCGGCCAGCAGGCGCGTGGCCCGAGCCGCCGGCCCGGCCAGTGCCAGGTCGAGCACTCGGACTCCGTCGAGCGCTCCCGTGGGTGCGGAGGCAGGAGCCTCAGACGCCATGGGCATGGCTCAGAAGTTCTTGGGGAGCCCGAGGCCCCGGCGGGCGATGATGTTCTTCTGGATCTCCGAGGAGCCCCCGCCGATGGTGTCGATGACGGTGAACCGGTAGGTCGACTCGGAGCGGCCGGCCATCGGGGCATCCTCGGTGTGGACCCGCAGCTGCGCCCCGGGGCCGGCGATGTCCATCGATGCGTCGGCCAGGCGCTTGGACAGCTCGGTGGCGTACAGCTTGTACTCCGAGGCAGCCACCGTCGGCGGCTGGAACCCCTCCTTGCCCTGGCGCACGGCCTGCTCGACCTTCACCGCCTCGGCCACGAACTTGAGGCCCAGGACCCGGGCGACCTCGGCTTCGGTGTGCAGGTTGGCGAGCCGGGCCCGCACTCTGGGATCGGACCGCACCGCCTCGCCGTCGCGCTCGGCTCCCTGGACCCATTCGGTGAGCAGGTCGAGGCGCTGCTTGATGGGGGAGAACGTGAACATCGTGAAGCGCTCGAGGTCGAGGGCCTGGCTGATGTAGCGGAACCCATGGTTGACCTCGCCCACCACGTAGTCGCCGGGCACGAACACGTTGTCGAGGAACACCGAGTTGGTGCGCTCGTCGCCCATGGTCCAGATGCCGTCGATGGTGATGCCGGGCTGGTCGATCCGAACCAGCATCAGGGTTATGCCCATGTGCTTGTTGTTCGGGTCGGTGCGGGTCCCCAGCCAGTACCACTCGGCGAAATGCGCGGACGTGGTCCACGTCTTCTCGCCGTTGAGCAGCCAGCCGTCGGTGCCGTCTTCGGCGGTGTGCGGCTCGGCTCGCAGCCGCATGGAGGCGGCGTCGGAGCCGGCGTCGGGCTCCGAGTAGCCCACCGCGAACTCGACATCGTTCTCGAGGATCATGGGCAGGAACTCGGCCTTCAGCTTCTCGGAGCCGTGGGCGATGATCGTCTTGCCGACGATGCCCACGCCCTTGCCGATCTGGGGGCCGCCCCGGGCGGCCAGAGCCTCGTTCAGCAGGTACTCGTAGACGCCCTCGCCCTCGCTTCCGCCGTACTCGGCCGGCCAGGTGATGCCCAGCCATCCCTTGCGGCCCATCTCCTTCATGAACGCCCGGCGCTTGGGAGTGTCGACGAGCTGGGCCATGTTCTCCCTGGACAGGTCGAACACGTCGGGATCGTCGTTGGCGTCGAGGAAGGCCTCCACCTCGGCCGCGAAGGCTCGGTGCTCGTCGGAGAACTCGAAGTCCATGGGCGGCTCCCTGTCACCACCGGCTGCCAGTGAGCCGGCCAGCGTGCGGGCCAGCGTATCCGCGACCTGCTATCCGGCTGTCCGGATCGGCGGCCTGCGGCTAGTACATGGAGGTCGAGCGAACTACGGGCTCCTGGCCGTGGGCCCGCCGCAGCTCGTCCTCGAGCGCCCTGGCGAGGGCCACGGTGTCGGAGGTGATGGTGACCATGCGGAAGCCCTGCTGGATGCGGCGCTGGCACAGCTCTGAGGTGCTATGGCACCCCGCGATCACGTCGTGGCGAACGCAACCGTCGACGATGGCGGCCATGGCCTCGTCGAAGGCCGCCTTGCCGTCGTTGTTGCCCGGACCCATTCCCAGGCTCACCGACAGGTCCGACGGTCCCACATACACCGCGTCCACTCCCGGGACCGACAGGATGTCGTCGAGGTTGGACACGGCCTCGGCCGTCTCCACCATCGGGATCACGGCCATATCCGTGTTGGCGTTCGCGAAATAGTCGGGGCCCTCCTGGCGCACGACTCGGGCCGGGCCGTAGCTGCGGCCGCCCTCGGGCGCGTACCGGCAGGCCCGCACCGCGGCCTCGGCTTCGGCTCGGGTGTTGACCATGGGCACGATGATGCCCCGGGCCCCTGCGTCGAGGCTCTTTCCGATGATGCCCGGCTCGTTCCACGGCACCCGCACCACCGGGGTGGCCGAGCCGAGGTTGACGGCTTGCAGCATCTTCCACGAATCGCTGTAGTCGACGAGGCCATGCTGGGTATCGACACAGACGTAGTCAAGCTCGCAGCGGGCCACGATCTCGGCGGAGAAGGAACTGGGAATGCCCAGCCAACCGCCGAGGGCCGGCTCGCCCGCGGCCCAGCGCTCTCGCAAGGGGTTGGTTCGCATGGCGATTGTCTCTATCAGGTGTTTGCGTCGGCGCGGCAATCGGTTGCATCCTGTCTCGCGGGAAACGACGGACGGGAAGGGCCGATGGACTACGACAAGATCACGGTCACTGTGGACGGGGCGGTGGGCATGCTGCTGCTCGACAATCCGTCCAAACTCAACCCACTGTCGGTGGCCTGCCTAATTGAACTGGCCGACGCGGCCCGCTGGTTCGACGGCCACGACGACGTCAAGGCGGTTGTCGTGCGAGGCAGCGGGCGAGCGTTCACGGCCGGGGCGGACCTGGCCGCCTTCACCGGCGGGGGCGGACCGGACCGGGCCGGCACCGACGCGGGACGGCTGATGGCCGAGGCGATCACGGCAATGCAGGCGGTGACGGTCGCAGCTATACACGGGCACTGCGTGGGGGGAGGCCTGGTGCTAGCCGCGGCTTGCGACCTGCGGGTCGCGGCGGAGGATGTGCGTTTCGTGATACCGGAAGTCGATCTGGGCATACCGCTGGCCTGGGGCGGCATCCCCCGGCTGGTGCGGGAGATTGGCCCCGCCGCCACTCGGGACTTGGTGATGACGTGCCGGCCGTTCGGTGCGGCCGAGGCCCAGGCGCTGGGCTTCGTCAACCGGGTGGTGCCGGAGTCGGAGCTCAACGACGCCGCGTACGAGCTGGCCGGGCTGCTGGCCTGCAAGTCGGCGTACACGCTGCGAGCCACCCTGAGGGCCGTGGACGCGGCCGCCGAGGCGCTGGTTCCGACCGGCGGCGCCTGGAACGACGCCGACTCGCTGGCCGCGGCCCGCCGCGACCCCGAGTCGCGCGAGGTGGCCCGCCGCTACCTTGAGTCGCTGGGCCGCTGAGCTCGCCCGATTCCCGACGAAATTAACGTGGTTGGCTACATCTGGTGTGGTCAACTAAGTCAAATTGGCTGGCCGGGCGACGGCGCGCCGGTTTGGCGGTCGATCAGGCTGTCGCGTTGATCAGGTCCCAGAGGGCGTCGATGTCGTCTTGGGTCGTCCAGGTGGAGCCAACTGCGATCCGCACGAAGCGCCGTCCATCGATCTCCGACGCGGTGACGTAGAACCGGCCTGCGGCGTTGATGGCCTCGGTGAGAGCGTCAGTGGCCGCGTCGCCGTCGCGATGCACGAACGACACCAGCGCGAAGTGCACCGGCGCGATGCGCTCAAGCCTGGGGTGGTCGTCGACGCGCTCGGCCAGCGTGCGGGCCCAGCCGGTATGGCTGCGGATCATCCGTCGCAGGCCCTCGGCGCCGAAGCCGCGCAGCACGAACCACAGCTTGAGGGCCCGGAACGGCCGGCCCAGCGGCCCGTGCCAGTCCCGGTAGTCGATCACCTGGCCCGACTCCGAGGCCGGATTGCGCAGGTAGGGGGGCACCACTCTCAGCGTCTCGAGCAGCGGCCGCCGGTCGGCGATCCACATCACCGAGCATTCGAGGTTGGTGGCCAGCCACTTGTGGGGGTTGAAGGTGTAGCTGTCCACCAGATCGAGGCCGTCGTGGTGGTGGCGGAACTCCTCGCAGATCATGGCCGATCCCCCGTAGGCGGCGTCCACGTGGTGCCACATCTGCTCGGTCCGGGCGATCTCGCCGAGGTTGCGCACGGAATCGACGGCCGCGGTGCCGGTGGTGCCCACGTTCGAGCCCAGGAAGGCCGGCGCCAGTCCTGCTCGGCGGTCGGTCTCGATCGCCTCGACCAGGGCCGCAGGCCGCGCCGCGAACTCCGAGTCGACATCCAGCAGGCGGATGTGGCCGAACCCGGTCATACGGGCCCCCTTCTCCAGCGACGAGTGCGCCTGGTTGGACGTGTAGGCGACCATCTGCTCGGCCGCTGCGCCGGTGCGCTCACGGCACTGCTCGCGGGCGACCACCATGGCGGTGTGGGTGGCGGTCGACGCGCCTGCCTGCAGCACCCCTCCGCCTGGACCTGTCGTTTTCCACGACTGGGGCACATCGAGCAGGTCAACCAACCAGTCGAGCACATGCGATTCGAGTTCGGTGGCCGCCGGCGATGTCGACCAGAGCATGCCCTGCACTCCGATGCCGGCCGCGGCCAACTCTCCAAGCACCGCTGGCGGCGAGGTCTGCGCCGGGAAGAACGCGAACCAGCCGGGATGCTGCCAGTGGGCGAGTCCGGGCACCACCACCCGGTCGAGGTCGGCCAGCACCGAGTCGAAGGACTCCGGGAACTCGGGAGCACTCTCGGGCAGCTTGGCCCGCACATCGCCCGGTGCCACCGGTTCGCGAACCGGTCTGTCCCCGAGTCCGGCCAGGTAGTCGGTCACCCAGTCGACCAGAGCGTGAGCGTTGCGCCGGAACTCCTCGAGGTCGAGCGGATCGGGCTGCGGAGCGGAATCCTGCGACATCGCGGGGATGGTATCGGCCGGTCCTTGTAGCCTCCGATGTGCATACCGATCAGTCACCGCCAACCGTGGTGGCGACCCGTCGAGTGCCAGCCCCACGCCTCAACCGACATTGGAGACGCAATGGCCGAAATCACGTTCCACGGCAACCCGCTCAACACCAGCGGCGGCCTGCCGGCCGCGGGCCAGCCGGCCCCCGATTTCACCTTGACCGGTGGCGACCTGGGCGCGGTGACGTCCGAGGGTCTGCGCGGCGGCCGGGTGGTGTTGAACATCTTCCCGTCG
The DNA here is from genome assembly GCA_965220645.1 of Candidatus Aldehydirespirator sp. Classification (GTDB taxonomy): domain Bacteria; phylum Actinomycetota; class Acidimicrobiia; order Acidimicrobiales; family Aldehydirespiratoraceae; genus Aldehydirespirator. The sequence goes on from OZ244836.1 coordinate 2,099,645, forward strand.
ATCGACACGCCGGTCTGCGCCCAGAGCGTCCGCACCTTCAACGAGCGGGCCGCTGGGCTGGAGGACACCACTGTTGTGTGCGTGTCGGCCGATCTGCCTTTCGCCGGGGGCCGGTTCTGTGGCGCCGAGGGGATCGAGAACGTGACCATCGGCTCGACCTTCCGCAACCCTGAGTTCCTGGACGACTACGGGATCGGCATCTCTGACGGCCCGGTCGCCGGCCTGTGCGCCCGGGCGGTGGTGGTGATCGGCGCCGATGGAAACGTGCTGCACTCCGAACTGGTGTCCGAGATCGTCAACGAGCCCGACTACGACGCAGCCATCGCCGCGCTGGGCTGAGCAACCCCCGTCCTCCCGTCCCTCCGTTCTGGGCGAGCTTCTTGGCCGTTACGGCCCGAAACCTCGACCAGATCGGCGATTACGGCGCCAGGGCAGCTATCGCCGCGGTGTCGAGGACTTCCGTGCAGCGGGCCAGGGCGTAGTCGATGAACTGCCGGGCCCCGGTGTCGTCGTAGTGCTGGTTGTCGCCCATGGCTCCTGCAGTGTGTCGCACCCTCACGCCCTCGATGATGCAGGCCACCCGCCAGAATTGCAGCGCCACGTACCAGTCGAGGGGCGACAGGTCGCGGTCCGAGCGCTTCCCGTAGCGCTCCAGCACATCGGCGGGCGTTCCGTAGCCCTCGATGGTGGTGGGCATGTCGGCCAGCCGGCCCTGACCTGCTTGGGCGTCGCCCCACCACGTGACCAGTCCGGCCACGTCGATCAGCACGTCGCCCAGGGTGCACAGCTCCCAGTCGAGCACTGCAGCTATTGACCCGTCGGCCGCCATGATGCAGTTGTCGAGGCGGTAGTCGCCGTGCACGATTCCCACTCCCTGCTGCTCGGGGATCGACGCCACCAGCCGGTCGTGCAGCTCCTGCACCAGCGGCAGGTCGCGGTCGGATCCCTCGTCCACTTGGCGCTGCCAGCGCCGCAGCTGGCGGGCGCAGTAGCCCTCCCGGCGGCCAAGGTCGCCCAGGCCCACCTCGTCGGGGTCCAGGGAGTGCAGGTCGGCCAGAGTGTCTATGACCGAGCGGGCCATCACGGGGCGCAGCGCCTCGTCGACCCCCATCGCGTCGGCGCGGTCGAACACCACCGATCCCTCAACGTAGTCCATCACATAGAAGTCGGCACCGTTGACGGCTTGGTCGGTGCACAGTCCCAGCGCGGGCGGCACCGGCACCGGGGTGGGCGCCAGCGCCGAGATCACCCGGTGCTCGCGGGTCATGTCGTGGGCACTGGCCAGCACGTGGCCGGTGGGCGGGCGCCTAAGCACCACCTTGCGTCCGGCCGCGTCGGTCACGACGAAGGTGAGGTTGGACGCACCCCCTGCGATGGGGTCGAAATCGAGCGGCGGAACCACACCCACCTCGGTGGCCAGCCACGCGGTGACCGGCTCCGGATCGATTCCCTTCGGCGCTCTGGCCACGGCGCTAGCGTCGCCGGGCCGCACCTCGATTGCAAACGGCAGCCGAGCCGGCATCCGTCACACCGTGGGGGAGGTCAGCAGTGAGAGTGGGCTTCATCGGATTGGGAAACGTGGGATCGAAGCTGGCGGGGAGCCTGCTGCGCAACGGCTTCGAACTCGTCGTGCGGGATCTGGACCGCGCCGTGGCGTCCGCGCTGGAGGGACAGGGAGCGGGCTGGGCCGACAGCCCCGCCGAGATGGCCGCGGGCGCGGAGGTGGTGATCACGTGCCTGCCCAGCCCCGCGGCCAGCGCTGCGGTGATGGAGGCCGACGACGGCATTCTGGCCGGCCTGGCCGCCCGGTCCGGCCGCGGCGACGATGCCGAGCCTCCCATCTGGGCCGAGATGAGCACCACCGACGAGGCCGAGGTGCGCCGCTTGGCCGCGCTGGTGGCCGCCGCGGGCGGCGTGGCGATGGACTGCCCGGTGTCGGGCGGCTGCCATCGGGCCGCCACCGGCAACATCTCGATCTTTGCGGGCTGCGATCGGGCCACGTTCGAGCGAGCCCTGCCGGTGCTCACCGTCATGGGCCGCAACATCCTCCATACCGGGCCCCTCGGCTCGGCGTCGATCCTCAAGGTGGTGACCAACTACCTGGCCAGCGCCAACCTGGTGTCGCTGTGCGAGGCGCTGGTCACCTCCAAGTTGGCCGGCATCGACCTCAACACCGCCTATGAGGCAATCCGCATCTCGTCGGGCAACTCGTTCGTGCACGAGACGGAGAGCCAGGTCATCCTCAACGGCAGCCGCGACATCAACTTCACCATGGACCTGGTGCAGAAGGACCTGTCGCTGTTCGCGGCGGTGGCCGAGCGGGCCGGTGTGCCGCTGGAGCTGTCGCCGGTGCTGATCGACATCTTCGACGACGCCGCGGCCCGCTACGGGCCGAGAGAGTGGTCGCCGAGCGTGGTCCGCCGCCTGGAGGAGGCTGTCGGCACGTCGGTCCTCGCCCCCGGCTTCCCCGCCCAGATGATCGACGAAGAGCCTGAGGAGCCGGGCCGCGAGGTGGTAGTCGACCGCGGTTAGCCGAAGGCACCGTTCGTGCGGAGGTCGGTGATCTCGTCGGTGCTGAGTCCCAGGACCTGGGCCATCACGCTGTCGGTGTGCTGGCCCACGGTGGGGGCCATGGAGGGAGTGCCGGGCTTGGTTCCGTCCACGTAGACCGGCAGGGGAAGCTGCTCACAGCCCACCTCGGGGATGGGCAGGAACCCGATGCGGGCCTGGAACTGGGGGTCGTCGCCGATGTTGGCCGGTGTGTTGAACGGCGCGATGGGCGTGTTCACCTCGTTGCTGAACTCAAGCCACTCCGACACTGTCTTGGTGGCGAAGATGGCCTTCAGCTCCCGTTGCAGCTCGGTGTTGCCCCGGGCGTGGTCGGCGTAGGTGGACCCTGGCCAGCGCTCGAATAGGTCCATGCGATCCACGCCCGCACAGAAGTTGCGCCAGAAAGCCTGCTCGGAGGCCATGAACAGCACGTGGCCGTCGGCGGCGGCGTAGGCCTGGTAGCGCACTCCCTCCCACATTCCGGCCAGACCCGCGGGGCGGCGCTCGTAGTCGTCGGACGGGTTGCCGGTCACCTCATCGGTCGAGCGCAGGTAGGCCCGCTCGGACTCGATGCGGTACCAGTCCATGTAGGCCGAGGCGTCGGACTGGGCGACCTCGACCTCGCAGCCCTCGTCGGTGTCTCGGGCCTTGATCACTGCGGCCAGCACCGCCAGCGCGGCCAGCATCGGGCCGACGTTGATGCCCACGTTGGGCATGTCGGGCGGGATGCGGGTGAAGCCCTCGTCGTCGACCACGGGCTGCACGATGCCCGACCAGGTGTCGTAGGCGATGCCGTGGCTGGGCATGTCCTTGTACGGGCCGGTGGCGCCGTAGCCCGACAGGGTGGCGAACACCAGGCGGGGATTGGCCGCGCTGAGCACGTCGTAGCCGAGGCCGAGGCGGGCCAGCGTGCCGGGACGCATGGCCTCGACCACCACGTCGGCGGTGGCGGCCAAGTCGATGTACAACTGGCGGCCGGTCGGGTTCTTGAGGTCGAGGGTGACGCTGCGCTTGCCCCGGTGGGTGTGCAGGTGCAGCAGCGACACGCCTTCGACGATGGGCCAGGTCATCTGGCGGATGTAGTCGCCGGCGGGCGACTCGACCTTGATCACGTCCGCGCCCAGGTCGGCCAGGAAGGTCCCGAGGTGGCCCGGCCCGAGCAGGCTCGACTCGATCACCCGCACTCCGGCCAGCAGCCCCGGGTCGCCCGAGTCCTGCGGGATGCTCGTGTTGCCGCCAGCGTGGTCGTCGGTCACCGCGGCCAGTGTAAGGACAGGTTCAGGGGTCGATCAGCACGCCGGGGTTGAGGATGCCGTTGGGGTCGAGGCGCTTCTTGACGGCTCGCACGGCCTGAGCGAACAGCTCGGGGCGCTGGCGGTCGTAACCGCCGGGCCGGTGCATGCGGCCCACGGCATGGTGGTGGGTGACGGTGCCGCCCGCATCCACGACGGCCTGGTTGGCCGCGTCCTTGATGGTCTGCCATTGGGCGATCTCGCTGCCCTGAGCACCCATGCCCGACCACGTGTAGTAGGGCGCGGGGCCGTCGGTGTAGACGTGGGTGAACCGGCACGAGAGCGAGTGGTGCGGTCCGAACGTGTCGCTGAGGGCGGCGCCCACCCGGGTGCGGATCTCGGCGTCGAAGTCGGGCCAGCGGTCCCAGGTGATGGCGGTCTCGAACGTGTCGTTGATGAGGCCCAGCGATGTCTCCACGCCGTTGCCCACGCCGATGAAGGCGTTGCGCCAGGCGCCCACCGCGCCGCCCCGGCCGGTCGGCTTGCCGGTGCCGTCGTCGACCCGGATGTCGTCGTCGTCGATGCTGCCGCCGCTGTCGCGGGCTATCTCCACCGCGGCCGCGATGTTGTGGCGCTGGCTCAGCTCGGCCGACTCGAACGACACGATCACCAGCGCCTCCTCGTCGTCGAGCCCGGCGGCCCGGCGGGCCTCCGCGGGGTCGAGGATGCGCAGGTTGGCCGGCCACAGCTTGGCCTGCACCATGTGGCGGACGGCCTCGCAGCCGGCCTGCCAGGATTCGAAGGTGACCCCGGCGGTGGCCCGGAACACCGGGCGGCGCTGGATCCGCATCCAGGCCTCAGTGATGATCCCGTAGAGGCCTTCGGAGCCGATGACCATCCGGTCGGGGCTGGGTCCGGCGCCGGATCCGGGCAGGCGGCGCGACTCCCACCAGCCGGCCGGCGTGATCATGCGCACCGACTCGACGAAGTCGTCGATGTGGGTGTGGTTGGTGGCGTAGTGCCCGCTGGAGCGGGTGGCGATCCAGCCGCCGAGGGTGGAGAACCTGAACGACTGCGGGAAGTGCCGCAGGGTGTGGCCGCTGGGCCGGAGCTGGTCCTCGAGGTGGGGTCCGAACACGCCGGCTTGGATGCGGGCAGCTCGTGAGACGTCGTCGATCTCCAGCACCCGGTCGAGCCGGTCGAGCGAGATCACCACGGTCGGGCCCAGGTCGTCGTGGGGGGTGACGCCCCACACGACCGATGATCCGCCGCCGTAGGGGACGGTGACGTAGCCGTTGGCGTCGCACCAGTCCAGGGTGGCCTCCACCTCGGTCTCGTCTCGGGGGTGGGCCACCACGTCGGGCGGGTTGGGAAAGTCCAGGTTGAAGGCCCGGACCCGTTCGGTGAAGTGGGCGCCGTAGGCGTAGCGGGCCCGGTCGTAGGTGGTGGTCGAGCACCAGCTGGCCACCGAGTCGGGCACCGGGATGCGGGGGGCCCGCAGTTCGGCGTCACCGAGCGACGGCACCGGCCGGGCCGTGATCTCGACGCCGTACCGCTCCGACAGCTTGGCGGCCAGCGCGGCCCGGTCGGCGTCGGAGGGCTCCTCGGACTCCAGGCACCAGGCCCAGAACGACTTGCGATCAGCCAACAGGTCTCCTCCGTCGCCGTGTCCTGCTCCCGAGACCAGGACTGCTGCCCGCACCGTAGTGGTCCGTCGCTGAAGTAGTTGGAGCTGCCGTCGCGGCCCCAGGCTGGGCTTGGGACTGCCGCACCGCCCTGGCCATTTCGCCGACGCAGCAGTAGCCGCGGGCGCTATTGAGTCTCATTGCTCGCGTCGCGCCTCAACTGGATCCGAATATTGACAGCCAGAATCAGGACCGCGCCGACGACAAACAGGTCGAATCTCGGGAGAGTGATGCCGAGCGCCATTAGAGCCAGGAGGGAGACTGCCGGCCCGAGGCACAACAGGGAATTGACTGCCGTGTCCTCAGATCTGATGTTCCCGACTCGCAACAACATTGCGGCCACCGAGACCGCGGCCCCAATCACCAGTGCGCCGAGAACAGCCCCCAATGTCAGCGATCCCTGAACCTGTGGTGTGAGCAATCCGATCAGGACGTTGACCGGAAGCGCAAAGAATCGGGACAGCACGTATCCCAGCAGGGTCAGCCAGACGAGCAATTGACGATCAGGATCTCCTCGCTGCTCGATGGGTCGCGTCTCGAGACTCTCGTACCCGTCGGATGGTTGGGTTCCTCCGGTGGACACCAGCGCGTAGTAGAGGACCTTTCCGTACGCGAGATTGCTGAGGACGCTCAACGCAGCCAGCAGCGAGGCCACGACGGCAATGATCATTCCGACTGCCACCTCGTAGGACACCAGGTCCACCACTGAGCGAATCTGTCCTCCTGCCTGGCTGCCCAGCATCAAGGCCAGCCCCGATCCTGCCAGCGCGGTGAGGACCATGCCTTCCTTCGACATGGCGCGGCGGGCGTGCTCGATCGACGCCGACGCGCCGCGGAACAGCCGGTCACTGCCCTCATGGCGCGCTAGGGCGTACACCAGGAACACGGGCCAGAGTTCGAAGATGGTTGTCGCAATGGCGGTCTCAAGAATCGTGGCCGACCACGCCAGAAAGCCGTAGTGCAAACTCGAAATCAGCGCCCAGACGATCGGCATTCTGGCCCAACCGAGAACATCGTTGCGACCTGATTCCTTCAGGACCACGGCTCTTCCGTCCTCGGCGGCTCCGCTTGTCCGCCGAAAGTAGATGCAGTGAACTCGGGGGTGTCTCAGCTTTCGACGCTGACTTGCACTCAGACGTCGGTTGACGTAGCCGTCCTTCGAATACACAAGAAACAGGCCAGGTATCGATACCTGAACGATTGTGATCACGAAGTTGAAATAGAAGGGGTTGGCGTCTGAAGCAGCGACATGAATGATGGGCGGCACCGACGCGTACAGGAACGTAGCTGTGAGCACAAGGCGGACCGCGCGGCGGCGCTGGCTCATCGTCGGAGGAGACGTCGGGCAGGTCCGTCCGGCACTTCGGAGAGCCTAGCCATGGCCACTGACGCGGCCCGGAACTACTCGCCTTGCCCACGGCGCGTGCCCTTGTACTGTTCCTGTCGTGATGATCGAGCAGCCTTCAGCCCGACCAACCGTGGGGGCCCGAGCGTCCGGTCCCTTGTCGCCGGAGGAGATCGACTCGTACTGGGCAGATGGCTACTTGTTTGTCGAGCACGCCCTCACCCCTGATCAGCTCGAGGACCTCGTCGCCGTCTTCAACGCCTGGGTCGAGGAGAGCCGCGAGCACGGCGAGCCCTACGGCGACACGCTTGCCGGTCGCCCGCGGTTTGACCTGGCGCCCGAGCACACCGCCGAGGTGCCCCAGCTGCGCCGGGTTGCTTCGCCGGTGGAGGTCTCGGGCAGCTATCTGGCAGTCATGCGGGACAATCGGGCCCTCGATGCCGCCGCCCAGTTGATCGGGCCGAACGTCGAGTTCAACAACTCGAAGATCAACGCCAAGCACCCCGGGGCGTCCACCGAGGTCAAGTACCACCAGGACTTCTTGTTCCAGCCTCACAGCAACGAAGATCTCATCACCGTCCTGTTCTTCCTCGACGACGTGACCCTCGAGAACGGTCCGTTGAACGTGGTGCCGGGCACGCATCGCCGCGAACTGTTCGATCATTGGCACGATGGGTTGTTCACCGGGGCGGTCAGCCCTCAGGTCGAGGCCGACCATGTCGCCGACGTGGTACCGATCTACGGCCCGGCCGGATCGGCATGCTTGATGCACACCCGGCTGTTGCACGGATCAGCGCCGAATGTGTCAGACCGTCCGCGGACTCTGTTCATTAGCGAGTACCGGGCCGAGGATTCCAAGCCGCTGCAGGTCAGCCACCTCCCGAGCATCCACGAAGGCGAAGTGGTGCGGGGCGAGCGAACCAACCGCGTGCGGTGCTCGACCTACGAGATGGAGTTCCCTGAGGTGCCGACGGGTGCCTCCTTCTTCTCACAGCAGGCCAAGGCCGGCGCGGCGACGTGACTTCCGGCGCTGATCACGCGAGGCCCGCCACCGCAGCGACTAGGCGAAGGTGCGCGGGTAGGTGCAAGCCCGTCGCGTCCGGGTGGGGTGTCTCCCGCTCTTGTTCGCTGCGCTCACGGGCCGCTCGGGCCACGGCAGCGCCCGTATGAACTGGACTCGCTCGCCTACCCGCGCTGCCTCTAAGCGATCGATCTCGTCGTCGGAGTTGCGCCCTGAACGAGGATTCCCCGTCGAAGAGTTCGCTGAGCGCACCCGACGATGCCAGGTCCGGATGGACGAGCGCGACATCGCAGCCATCCTCGTCACCACCGAGCCGGAGGTCCGGTACTTCACCGGGTTTCACACTCCGTTCTGGCAGAGCCCGACGCGTCCCTGGTTCACCGTCATCCCGGCCACCGGCAAGCCCGTGGCGATCATCCCGAGCATCGGTCGGGCATCGATGGCCGAGACGTGGATCGACGACATTCGGACCTGGTCGTCGCCCCGGCCGGACGACGACGGCGTGACGCTGCTGGTCGATTGCCTTCGCGAGTTGTCCGCCGGCGGCCGGATCGGAATGCCGATGGGTCCCGAGACGCATGTGCGGATGCCGCTTTGCGACCTCGACCGGGTGCGGGCAGAGGTCGGTGGTTTCACCGACGTCACCGACATCGTGAGCGGTCTGCGGATGGTCAAGAGCGAGCTCGAGATCGACAAGCATCGCTTCATCTGTGGCGTGGTGTCCGACGCATTCGACGAACTGCCGAACCTGTTGTCCACCGGCATGACCGAACGGCAGGCGTTCGCCGCGTTCCGTGCAGAGATCGTCCGGCAGGGCGCGGACGACGTCCCCTATCTGGTGGGGGCGACCGGCCCGGGTGGGATCGAGGACATCATCCGGCAGCCGACCGATCGTGAGATCGTCGACGGCGACATGTTGATCTTCGACACCGGCTCGACCTATGACGGGTACTTCAGCGACTTCGACCGCAACTTCGCCTTCACTAGCGCTACACAAGCCGCCAAGGACGCGTACCGGGCGGTGTGGGAGGCGACTGAGGCCGGTGTCGCCGCGGCCCGGCCCGGTGCGACGACAACCGACGTCTTCACCGCCATGAACGAGGTGCTGAAGCAGGCCGGGTCTTTGGGGAACGATGTCGGACGGATGGGCCACGGCTTGGGTATGCAGATCACCGAATGGCCCTCGCACACTGCGTCAGACGAGACTCCGATCGTGGAGCAGATGGTGCTCACGGTCGAACCGGGCCTGCTGTGGGCGCCCGGCAAGGCGATGGTCCATGAAGAGAACATCGTCGTGCGGACAGGTGGTGCCGAGCTGCTCAGCCGGCGGGCCGCTCCCGACCTTCCCACGATCTGATGACCGTTCCCGACCTGGTTCAGTTGCCGTTCAACACCGACGATGGCTTCGGTTCTCGGGCCCGCATCGGTCTGATCGTGCTCGAGAGCGATCAGACGATCGAAGCCGAGGCCCGCATGCTGGACCTCCCCGATGTGGACTTCTACCACTCGCGTATCCCCAACTCGCTGGAGGTCACGTCAGAGACCCTGACGGACATGGAGCAGCGACTTCCGGCGGCGTCCGCTCTGTTGCCCAGAGAGTTCGATTTCGATGTGATCGGCTATGGCTGCACGTCGGCGGCGACACTGATAGGCACCGACCGCGTGACCGCCGCCATCCAGAGCGAACACCCTGGTGTGTCATGCACCGACCCGATCACGGCCGCCGTCGCCGCGCTCCGTGCACTCGACGCCCACCGGGTCGCGGTCGTCACCCCTTACACCGCCGAGGTCACCGCGCCAATCGCTCGAAGTTTCGCTGACGAAGGCCTTTCTGTGACCGCACTGGGATCCTTCCTCGAGTCGAACGACCTCACCGTGGGTCGCATCTCCCCGCAGTCGATCGCCGATGGCGTGCGGACGACGACCCGCCGCGCGGACTGCGACGCGGTATTCGTGTCGTGCACCAGCCTGCGGCTCCTGGCCTCCGTCACGGATCTCGAATCAGAAGTCGGTATGCCAGTCCTATCGAGCAACACAGCCCTGTTCTGGCACCTCCTCCGCTTGGCCGATGTTGCCGATGAGATCGATGGATTGGGCCGGCTCTTCACTCGCCAGCTCGCGGCCGGCTGAGCCGTCAGGCGACCGTTGCCTGCAATTGACGTTGCTTGCAATTGACGTTGCCTGCAGTTGACGTTGCTTGCAATTGACGCCATCCGCTCCGCGGCCCGACGCCGACAGTCGATGTAGTGCGGCGGGGTCTAGGCTCCCTCGATGTCTGAAACTCCTTCCAAGTCTCAAGCTGCCGGCATAATCCGGCCCGACAGCGATCCTGGTGTGGCCTACACCGAGAACGCGGCCCGCCACTACGGGAGCGGCGCCGCCGAGGTGCGCGCCCTCGACGGTGTGGATGCCTCCTTCGGGACCGGAGAGTTTACGGCCATCATGGGGCCGTCGGGGTCGGGGAAGTCGACGTTGATGCACTGCATGGCGGGCCTGGACACGCTCACGTCCGGCCGGGTAGTCATCGACGGTGAGGACGTGACCGAGATGTCGGACCGGGAGCGCACGATGCTGCGGCGCGACAAGCTCGGTTTCGTTTTCCAGGCGTTCAACCTGGTGCCCACCCTCAACGCCCGCGAGAACATCGTGCTGCCCCAGCGGCTCGCCGGGCGGGAACCCGACGAGGCCTGGCTCGACGAGGTGGTCGCCACCGTCGGCCTGGGAGACCGCCTCGACCACCGTCCCAACGAGCTCTCGGGGGCCAGCAGCAACGGGTGGCCGTGTCGCGGGCCCTGGTGTCCAAGCCCAAGCTGGTGTTTGCCGACGAGCCCACCGGCAACCTCGACAGCACCACCAGCGACGAGATCCTCACCTTCATGCGCCGAGCGGTCGACGAACTCTCGCAGACCATCGTGATGGTCACCCACGATCCCTCCGCGGCCGCCTACGCGCATCGGGTGGTCTTCCTGGTCGACGGCAAGATCGTCAACGAGATGCTCGACCCCACCAGCGACGCGGTGCTCGACCACATGAAGACGCTGGGGAACTGATCTCTGATGCTGATGATCGCGCTGCGGGGGATCGCCAACAACCCCTTCCGCTACGTCGCCACCGCCCTGGCCATCGTGCTGGGCATCTCCTTCTTCAGTGCCACCTCGGTGCTGACCACGTCGTTCCAGGACTCGCTGAACGACACCATCGCCGGGGCCTTCGAGGACGTCGACGTCGCGGTGCGCTCGGCCAACACGATCGAGACGCCGATCATCGACATCCGCGAGCGGATCCCGCCGTCGGTGGCCGACGAGGTGGCCGAGGTCGACGGCGTCGCGTGGGTCTTTCCCTTCCTGGCCGGCTATGCGCAGGTGGTTGCGGCCGACGGCAAGACCGTCGGGGGCGCTGACGCCAACGCCCAGGCGGTTGCCTGGATCGACGATCCCGAGGTCAATCCGCTGACGGTGGTGGCGGGACGCGCCCCGAGTACGCCCGACGAGGTGGTCATAGACGTGAACACCTTCGACGAGGGCGGGTTCAGTGTGGGCGACTCCGTCCAGGTGCTGCCCCTGGGGCCCCAGCAGGGGTTCACGGTGGTGGGAACCGTCGACGACGGCGGCACCTTCGGCGGCCAGGTCCTGTCGTTCAGCTTCGCGGGCGCGGCAATGGTGTTCGGCGGCAGCGAGGTCGACCAGGTGTTCGCCGGAGCCGCGGAGGGGATCACCCCCGACCAGCTGGTGGAGCGGCTCAACCAGCATCTCGGCGCCGACCTCGAGGCAGTGACTGGGGACACCCTCACAGACGAGTTCCAGGAGGTCGTGGGACAGTTCACCGACATCATCGAGATCGCCTTGCAGATCTTCGCCGGCGTAGCTCTGTTCGTGGGCGCATTCGTCATCTACAACACGTTCACCATCACCGTCGCCCAGCGCACCAGGGAGATGGCCCTGCTGCGAGCCATCGGCGCCACGGGCCGGCAGGTCGCAGTGAGCGTCGTGGTCGAGTCGGCCGCTATCGGCGTGATCGCCTCAGCCGCGGGCGCAGCCGCGGGTATCGGGATCGGCTGGGGCCTCCTTCAGTTGCTCGGGTCCTTCATCGGGGACCTCGACTTGAGCCTGGCGATCCCGCCGGGCGGGCTCATCAACGGTGTGGTGCTGGGCACGGTGATCACGGTGGCCGCCGCCTACATTCCGGCTCGTCGCGGCGCCAAGGTGGATCCCATCGAGGCCATGCGGGAGGCGGCCGCCGAGCCGGGCGGGTCGGCGAGAGGCCGTCTGTACGGGGGTCTGGGGGTGCTGGCCGCCGGTGCCGCCGCCACGATCTGGTCCTCGGTCTCGGGCGAGGAGCGCATCCTGTATGGTGCCCTGCCGCTGGTCGTGCTCGCCATAGTGCTGCTCGGACCGACGATCGTGCGGCCGTTGAGCCGGGTGCTGGCTGCGCCCGCGGTGCGGCGCGGCTCGATCACCGGCGAGCTGGCCCGCGAGAACGCCTCCCGCAATCCGAAGCGCAGCTCGACCACTTCGTTGACGCTGATGATCGGAGTGGCGCTGGTGGTGACCGCCACGGTGTTCGCGGCCACCACCAGCGAACTAATCGCCGGTGACCTCGACGAGGAACTCCTCGCCGACCATGTGGTGACCATCAGCGAAGCGGTGGCGGGCGCGGGCGGCGGTCTGGACCCCACTATCGCGGCTGCCATCGGAGCCATCGACGGCGTTGGCGCCGCGGTCGGGACCCGCACGGCTTTCGCCCAGATCGACGATGGCTTCGGATCGGTCACCGGCGCCAACACCGCGCAGCTCGCGGCGGTGGCCGACCTCGGGGTGGTGGAGGGCAGGGTGACCGGCCTCGGCCCGGACGAAGTGGCTGTGCGCGAGCCCACCGCCGACAGCGAGGGCCTCGCAGTCGGTGACACCGTGACCGTGCGTTTCCAGCAGGGCGGAGCCTCCCTGACCGTGGCCGGCATCTACGACCGCGGATACCAGCTGGCCGGCGAGTGGCTGGTCGACAACTCGCTGCTCGACGCCAGCCTGGGCCGCAGTCTCGACACGAGGATCCTGGTGCGGGCCAACGATGCGGGCCAGTCGCTGATCGCCGGCATCGACGCAGCCCTGGCGAGCGACCCGACCGCCCAGATCAGCACCCGCGACGACTTCATCGACGACCAGGCGGGCCAGATCACCGATCTGTTGGCTGTGCTGTACGCGCTGCTGGGCATGTCAGTGGTGGTGGCCCTCATCGGCATCGTGAACACGATGTCGCTGTCGATCCACGAGCGCACCCGCGAGCTTGGCCTGCTGAGGGCGGTGGGCATGACCACCCGCCAGTTGCGGCGGACCGTGCGCTACGAGGCGGCCATCATCGCCCTCATCGGGACGGTGGCCGGCCTGGTGCTGGGCCTGTTCTTCGGGTGGGCAGCCTTCGACGCCCTCGGTCTCGCCTACTCGGACTTCGCCATCCCGTGGGCCGCGCTGATCGCCATCGGCATCGCAGGCCTGGTCGCGGGCCTCCTGTCCGGCGTCCTGCCCGCCCGCCGGGCCGGACGGCTGGAGGTACTAGACGCCATCGCCACCCAGTAGCGCTTCGGCAGAGGTCGCGTGTAGCCGCCATCGCCGATGGTACGCGACGGCCACCATGGCAACCAGGACAACAGTCCAGACCACGGCCGGGACGATCGCTCCCAGGTCGTGGACCTGCGAGCCCGAGCCGTAGCGCAACAGATTGCTGGGCCCCCGCAACGGGAGGACTGACCCGAGCCGCTCGTTGGAGGTCAGGCTGACGTCGATGCCAATCACGCCTATCAGGGCGATCGTCGACTCAAGATCCCGACTGGTGACTACCCCCAGCAGCATGCCGAGCGCGCCGGCGACAGCGGTCATGGTCACCAGGCCCAACGCCAAGCCAACCGGCTTCGGCGGCTGGGAGATGACCCACACCACCGGGATCGTGACCACCGAGACCGTGGTGGCGATGGTTGCAACTACCGCCGAGCGTCCGAAGGCCAGTTCGATCCGGGAGAACCCGGTGAGACGAAGCCTCTGCTCGATGACAGCCGCGCCCTGTGTTGCGAAGAGCGCCCCGGCGCCAGCGGCCCAGGCGACTCCGAGACCGGCGTCGACGAGCGAGTTCGTGTGCGGGTTGTTGACGTTGGTCAGGTAGAACGCCGCGGGCAGCGCGACGAGGAGTCCCATTGCCACCCGACGGCGCAGGAGCTCCCTGATCCCAGCCCGGGCCACGGCCCAGATGTGGCTCAATCTCACGTCCCGGCCTCACCCCCGAGCGCAATGACCTGGTCGTAGGTGTCGGGATCATCGATCATGTGGGTCACGATCACCACGGCTCGCTGCTCGTCTCGCCAGTGGCCGAGCATCGCCATGAAGGCTTCATAGGTCCGCCGGTCGAAGCCCTGGTAGGGCTCGTCGAGAAGGAGGAGATCAGGGTCGCTCGCCACGGTCAGCGCCAGGTTCAGCTTTTGCTGCGTCCCGCCCGATACCGAGGCGACCGTGTCGTCCAGCTCAGGGCCGATCCACAACTCCTTCAGCGCCGTCATCACCCGATCGATAGCCGAGGTCCGGCCGGCGGCGAAGAGCTCGACATGTTCCTGTACGGTCAGCCGCCCGGCCAGCCCTCGATCCTGCGGGCAGTACCCGACGGCGTCAGCCCTCAAGACCGCGCCACTCGATGCGGCGAGCAGACCAGCGGCGATCCGAAGCAGCGTGCTCTTGCCCGAGCCGTTCTGGCCGACGACGGCCACGATTCGCCCGGGGTCCACCCGAAGAGAAACACGGTCGAGCACGGTCCGTTTGCCGAATGACTTCGACACCGAGCGCAACTCAAGGCGGCTGGTCACGCGTGCCTCCCCGGCGGTCGGCGCCGCTACTGTCCCTCATCGGATGACGAAATGTCGGATCTCTCCCGAATAGTGGACCCCGACTATCAGACTGCCGTTGATCGCGAAGCGGTGCTCCCAGGCCGTATGGAGTTGCTCGACCAGCCAATTGACTCCGTCGGCCGAACCTATGACCTGCAGCGAGTCGTATGCGTTGTCCGTGTCCAGTCCTTCACCAATTCCCACTGCGCCCGGTCCGTCGCCCCACAACCGGATGCGCCAGCGCCCGGGAGGCAGAGGCAATCCAATCGGTTGCCAATTCGACCCCGCCGCGTCGCCGAGCCACACCTGCGTTCCGGGTTCGTCCTGCCCGGAACCTGCTCGACCGCTGATCGAGGGGCCGGTCACCAGGACTCGGTCCTCTACTGCAAGGAGGCCATACAGCCGCGCAGCGGCCCCGGCAGGAGGATCGACGGCCAGCCAGGACGAGCCGTCCGGAGAGTAGAACATAACCGGCCCGGGATCTCCCGGCGCTGGTTGCCCAGGTTCGTAGAGGTTCGCCAGCGCCACGTATCCGGCGCTGGTTCCGACCACCTGGCAGCAGGTCCCTCCGTCGACCTTGGGCAAGGCGGCTCGAGACGGCTCCTCTCCCCAGGTCGCCGACCACACGTCCCCCGACGTCATCCCTGGGGTTGACGTCCGCAGCAGCCATCCGTCCGGCCCGATGGCCACCTGCTCGGCCCATGTGTCCGCACTCACGCCATGGGGCAGGCCTTGAACAGCAGGCGGGACGATCTCGACGGTCTCCCAGTCGATCAGATCATCGGTGATTGACACATAGATTCTGTCGTCCTGCTGCAGGGCGAAGACCAGATGCAGCCCGTCGGACGTCACGTCGTGGATCGGACCTGGACTCGGAGGCACGTCGCCCGCAAGCAAGCTCTCGAATGGAACCGAGAACGGCTCTGGAGACGTCCAGTCGAGGCCGTCCGCAGAGACCCGCACAACTAATCGAGTACGGTCCCGTGTCCAGAACGTCCCATCCGTCGGGTGCCCGAACTCCAGGAACCCGTCTCGCCATGGCAATACCGCCGGACCGACTTGATTGCGGATGAAGAAATCGTCATAATGATCGATCCATAGTTCGCCGTACGCTTGTCCCAGAAGAAGAGATGTTCGGAATTCGGTGTCCACGGCACATGTGTTCGGGCGAATGACAGCGTCGGAAGGCGCGGGCGTTTCGTATCGTTCTATGAGGCCGCCTTTGCCGAATGTAAGCAGCGTGTCGCCGTTCACGGCCGTGCCCGTCCAGCCCACGGGAGCCTTGTCGTGCATCATCAGGCATTCAATCAAACTGGTGCCTTCAGCTAGATCTATCTCGTAGAACTGGGAGCCGTCCGATTCTCCCAACAAGTACAGTGTCGTCTCGCTGCTGGAGTCCGTGTTGCTCGATCCGTAGATTATCGCGCCATCATTGACGCTGCCGATCTCATACAGCCAGAATTCCTCACCGGCTATAGGTCCGATCTTCTTCCAAGACAGACCATCCGATGAGAAGACCAGAGACGCTGGCCCGAACCGCCAAGGAGCATAGCCAGCCTGAGAATGATCGGACAAACCGATATAACCGTCGCTAGTCGGCGCTATTGAGCAGCATCGGCCACCGACAGGCGGCAATTCGGCTCTGACCGGATCCTCACCCCATGCAGCCACCCAGACGGATCCGAACATCTGCGAGGTGGGAATATAGGGCTTGTTGCGTAGCAACCCGTCGATTCCGTACTCCAGGTACAAGTCCTGCGTTGTGCCGAGTTCTTCCCAGGAGAAGCGTCTGGTATGGGGTTCCGCGTCTGCAGATTCGTGATCCTCGTTCGCCGCCCATTCGAACGTGACGCCCTCGCCGTCATAGGCGGTGGGTCTGATCCATGAGGATGATCGCCTGATCTCCGCGGGCAGCAATGACGGCAAGTCCATGTAGGCGCTCGTCACTGCTTCCAGGAGCCACCCGCCCTGCGAGACGTCCAAGTCAGTGAGATCGAAGTAGACCTGCAACGATTGGTGCAGGAAGTCGGGCCGGGATATCAGGATCTCGCGCGTATCCCAGTCCGTGAGGTCGTTCGTGACAGAAACGTAGACCCTGGAATGCGGTGTCGGGCCATCGATCGTATCATCGCTCTCATCGTCGGACCATGCACTCTTATGTGGAGGCCAAGGGACGGCGACCACAAGATGTTCGCCGTTCGATGCGACATGAACACCGGGTGAGTATGGTGGTTCGATCTGATAATCGTCCCGCCGGATGATGAGGGGTTGGGAGAGGTGCTCGCGAGGAACATCCAGGGTATCGAAGTCGGTCCACTCAAGGCCGACGGCGGAGAAGCGGAAGAAGAATTGAGATTCATCCCAATACCCGTCGTCGATCATCGGATGACCGACTTGCAGGAATCCGTCCTTCCAAGGCACTAGCCACGGAGCAATGATCCGCCCGCCGCCGTGATCGTATTCTGCGTCGATGCGGTACGGATTGTAGGTACTCCAACTCGTCGAGCTGAAATTCTCGCCATCCTCCTCAAGGACGGATGAGCTATCTAGGTCGTTCGTTTGCGTGTCTGGGCTGTGTAAGTCTTCTGTTGACTCTGGATCTACCAATAGCTCTGAGTCTTCTGTTGACTCTGAGTCCTCGGCGCCTCCATCCTCAGACTGTGCTTCTTGTGATTCGTAGTCTGCCTCGGGCGTTTCGGCCTCTGCTGCTTGGTTCTGCTCGACCGGCTCTGTGCTGTCTAGGTCGTCTGTTGGGGTGTCTGTGGCGTCCCTGGGGGTGAGGTCCGCTTCGTCGCGGGGCTGGACGCTCGCGGTCGTCGTTGCTTCGGCCGTATCGGAGGCGGTCTCGCCCGTCGTGGTCGAACTGCATCCGAGTGCGCCGAGGGGGAGCAGGAATCCAGGAGCCAATGCGCATAGTGCGGCCACACGCCTCCGAGTTCGGTGGCTGGCTGCGCCCCTCGCAACGGTCGCGCAACGATCGGAGCTGCACGCCACGCTCGCATCATAGATGGACCTCACCGAGTCTCACAGATCGGCGTCACCGAGGCCAAGACCCCGGAGCCCGGCGCTTCAGAGATGGCCGCCAGCGGTCGCCGTCTTCGCCGGTGCGCTCGAAGACACCGACACTTGGCGGCGCACCCAAGAACGGTGAGATATCTGCTGAAGCGAGCGGGCTCCTGAGGGCCGTACCTTAGTGCTGTCAAGGATTTAGGCCATCTGAGGTGGGCTTATCTGATATTGGGACTGTGCTGTCCCGGTACATGCTTGACGCGTTGGCTCCGGTAGGTGTGTTACACCTTTGGGACGCGGGTCCGGTAGCTGGGCGACACTGGCTCCGGTAGCTGTGTTACACGTGGGTGGTCCGCATTTGGTGGTGCTGAGCCTTCTTCACTTGTGACGGCCTGGTCGTCACATGGGAGGGGGTCGTCGTGTTGGTGGAGCTCGGTGTGGTGGAGCAGCGGCATGCGGCGGTGTTGGAGGTGTTGCGCGACGGCGCTGCGGTGTCTGAGGTGGCACTGCGGTTCGGGGTGACCCGCCAGACGGTGCATCGGTGGCTCAGGCGGTATGCGCAGCGGGGTTTGGCGGGGTTGGCGGATTCGTCGCCGCGTCCGGGTTCGTGTCCGCACCAGATGCCGCCGGAGGTGGAGGCGCTGGTGGTGGGGTTGCGGCGTGAGAATCCGGGGTGGGGGCCGCGCACGTTGTTGTTCGGGCTCGAGGCGCGCGGTGTTCAGCCGTTGCCGGGGCGCTCGTCGGTGTATCGCTGTTTGGTGCGCCATGGGCTGATCCAGCCGCAGGCCCGCCGTCGCAAGAGATCCGACTACAGGCGTTGGGAGCGCAGCCGGGCGATGGAGCTGTGGCAGATGGATGTGGTGGGCGGGGTGATGCTTGCTGACGGCTCCAAGGCGTCGATCGTGACCGGGATCGATGACCATTCGCGGTTCGCGGTGTCTGCTTTTGTGGTTGAGCGGGCGACGTCTCGCCCGACGTGTGACGCGCTGGCGGCGGCGATGCGGGCGTGGGGGGTGCCTGATCAGGTCCTGACCGACAATGCGAAGGTGTTCACGGGCCGGTTCGGGCCCAGCGCCGGCGGTGAGGTGCTCTTTGATCGGATCTGCAGAGAGAACGGGATCGGGCACCTGTTGACCGCTCCTCGGTCGCCGACGACCACGGGCAAGGTCGAGCGGTTCCACAAGACGCTTCGACAGGAGTTCCTCACAGGCAAGGTCTTCGAGTCCATCGCAGACGCCCAGGCGCAGCTGGACGGCTGGGTGCGTCACTACAACTTCGAGCGCCGCCACCAGGGCATCGGCGACGTGGTGCCGTGGGAGCGGTTCCGCCTAGTCGTCGAGGACCGCCCCGCCGTGCCCGCACGGCCGGCTGCGCCCCAGCTGCCGCAGGCCCCTACACAACCGTCGGCGACTCGCAAGGTGAGCCGCTCGGGCAAGATCAGCTTCGCAGCCCAGCAATATGCGGTCGGTGTGTGGCTCGCGGGTGAGACCGTGGAGGTCACGGTGGACGCGGGGCTGGTCACGATCAGCCACCGCGGCGTCGTGGTAGCCACCCACGCCCAGCGCCACACTCCCGCGAAGGGGGTCAAGGCTCTGCGCCGCAAACCCAGACCCCTGCGCAGTGCGAGGCCGCGTCAGCCGACGGTGGGCCAGGTGGTGACCCGCAAAGTCGACTCGTCGGGCTGCGTTTCGTTCGCGGGGGTCAGCTACCGCGCCGGCAGCTCTCATCGGGGCCGCCAGGTCCAGGTCGCCATCGTCGACAACAGCGTGGAGATCACAGCCGGTGGGGAGGTGCTGCGGGTGCATCCGATCCGCCATGACCGCAGCCGAGAGCACGGCGCGTTCGCCAACGCCGGCGGCCGCCCGTCGCGCATAAACGCCGCCTGAAACCTGCGCCAACCTGTAACGCAGCTACCGGAGCCAGCCTGTAACACGGGTACCGGAACTTGACATCTGATATTGGGACGTGGAGCTAAGGTAATCCTAACACCCTTGACGAACCACGAGGTCAGAGCGCTTTTTGCACAGCCAGATTTCCCGGTGGTTTACCGCGAACAGCGTACGGTTCGAGATAGGGAATCGAACCCCTGCCGCAAGGGGAATCGAACCCCCTGCTTGTGGCTGTCGGCTCAGAGTCTCTGGTGTCAGTGGCGAGTGCGCAGAGCCCTGCTCGCACGAGGCCCGCACGAGACCCCAATGCCCCATGCCTGCAAGATCGTCGAGGTTCCGCGTCGGGCTCCGCGGAGTGACCGTCCAGTTGGAGTTCGCCTATCGGGGGCCGGGCGCAGTCGCAGCGGGACGGCGTCCGCCTGTAGCGAAGAACAATTGGGCTAGGACCGATACCCCTCAAGCGCATAAGGGTTGAGAAACTGGCGCCCCCAGAGCCGTTCCTCGTCGGCGTGGCTGGTTGCGGCGATGTCGCAGATCTCGTGCCAGTGGGCGTGGATCGCGGCGACTTGTTGGTCGACGATCTCCTTGGCCTGGTGGGCGGTCAGGTGGTAGCGCCCAGCGTGCGCGACACAGCGCGCGACCTGGCTCAGGCGGTCCCCGTCGGGTCCGAAGGCCATCGCTTGGGCGGCCTCTCCGCCGGCGCGGGGCTGTGGGCAGATGTCGTATGCCGGCGTGAGCGTCAGATCCGCGCCGTCCCAGAAGGCGGATTGGTTGCGGGCGTGGTCGTCGGTGTTGCCGACGAGGATGTTGAAGACGATGCGCGAGAACATCTCCCGCAGCGTCGCGTCAGCGTCGGTGAAGCGCGCCCGGATCTGGTGGGCCAGGTCGGCATAGGTCGCGTAGCGGCCTGCGATGCCGTATGCGTCGTGTCGTTGCAGGATGGTCACTGCCGAGACCATCATCCGTCGAGCGCCGTGGCGGGTTCGATCGAATCGCTCCACCATGAGAACCTCTCGGCCGAGCGCCTTCTCAAGTTCGACGGGGGCGGCGTCGATCCCAGCACGGCGCGCCAGTTCCATGGCGATGTACTCGGCCTTTGAACCACGGTGAAGCGCCGCTCGGCCGTTCGTCGTGGCCGAAGAAGTGCCCGTGCTCCGCTCTATTAATGACAGATATGGCAATCTAGACTGGATTATTGTCTGTTAGAGTGCAGTGTGGCGCGCTTGGAGGAGCGGTTCTGGGATTCACAGACGTGGGTGTCGCGCCGGCTGGGGCCTGGTGATGATCCGTCGGGGATCTTTGGGGCGTTCGTGCCGGATCGGCTCTGTGGATGGTCGCCGACGCTTGCCTCGCGCACTTGGCAGCACACTCGGCTCGCTGAGGACACCGCCAAGGCAGCTTGCGAGGCGGTGGGTTCTGACGCCATGGGGCATGGGCATTGGCTGCTGGTGCGCCTTGAGAGTGCTGCCTCGAGCCTCATCGAGGGGGTGCAGGTCTCGCCTCGGCGGCTGGCGCTGGCGGAAGCCGAGATGACCCTGGTCGGCCGAACGCCGCAGCCGCTGGAGTTGGAGGCGATCGGTGATGTAGCCGCCATCGAGCACGCTTTGCGTATCGGGGCGGGCTCAGAGCCGGTGACGGTTGAGGATCTGTGTGCGATTCATCGCAGCTTGATTGGTGACGATCCGATCGCCGGTGAGATCCGCACCGCTCAGAACTGGATCGGAACCGGATACTCGACGCCGTTGCGGGCCGTGTTCGTGCCGCCACCGCCGGAGCGGGTGCCGGAGTTGGTTGAGGATCTGGTCGCTTCGATCAACGAGGACGGACATCCTCCGCTGGTGCACGCCGCGATGGTGCACGCCCAGTTCGAGACGATCCATCCCTTCGCGGACGGCAACGGCCGCACCGGCCGCGCTGTGATCCAGTTGATGCTGCGCCGAAGGGGCCTGACCACTTCGGCGCTGCCGTTGAGCACGTCTTTGGTGTTTCAACACGCCCGTTTCTACATCGGCGCCCTCAACGGTGCCCGCGTCGTGTGTGCCGCTGATGACCCGCAGCGCTCAGATGCGCTTGTGGAGTGGGTCATGCTGCTTGCTGACGCTGTCCAAACGGCGGCGAGGTACGCCGCTGAAATCGCGTGTGAGGTTGCCGCGATCGGGCACCTCTGGCAAGACCTGCTCACCGACGCGAGCCGTCGCCATGGCCACACCACCGCGCGCCTGCTCGATGTGCTCGCGTCTTTTCCGATGCTCACCGTCAAGTGTGCTGCTGAGGTGCTGGGCGCTGATGAGCGCACCACCAGGCGCGCCGTCCAGAGACTCTGCGATGCCACCATCCTCGCCCAAGCGGGCACCAGCAAGCGCAACCGCGTCTTTGAGGCCACCGACATCATCGACCTCCACAACGACAACGTCACCATCAATCCCAGCGGATGGCAGATGGGGCGCCCGCAACGGCGCTGGAACCGCCGACTCGACCACCCCCCGGCACCGGCTTGACCGTGCCTGCGGCGTAGTGGACTTCCGACGCGCAACATCCCGCTACTGGCGTGCGGGCCTGTCACAGTCGACTCATACGATGGGCTCATGCAGTCGCGGCCGCTGTCATCGGGCAGCTACGAGTTCCTCAAGCGCTTCGTGTTCGGGTCCGAGCGCGCCTGGAACAACGACGCCGCCGTGGGCGACGACGCAGTGGCACGGGTGCTGCTGTTGGGCGACATCCACGACAACAGCCGCGTGTTCGAGGTGGCCCAGCAGGCCGCTGTCGACGAGGGCTGCGATGTGTTGGTTCAGGTGGGGGACTTCTGGTTGCAGGACTCCACATGGCGCGGCTTCGCGCCCGAAGAGGCGGAGCTGATGTGGGCCGCGGTGCATTCGCCGTTACCGGTTGTGGTGGTGGACGGCAACCACGAGGTGTGGCCCTGCCTGACGGGATTCCTGCACCGCCCCGAGACTCTCGCCGCTCTACGTCACCACCAGCCGCTGCATCTAGCCGGCTCGCTGTGGTGGGCTGACCGTGGCAGCACCTGGACATGGTCCAGCCGGCGCTTCGGCGCGCTCGGAGGCACCGTCTCCCCCGACAAGTGGATCCCCGCAGCCGCAAGGTACCGCTGGGATGAGGAGACCACCACCCAAGAAGACCTCGACCGGCTCATCGACAACACACCCGACGGCCTTGACGTGCTCGTCTGCCACGACGCGCCTGCCGCCACCCGAGGGTTGGTGAGCGGGTTGCCGTGGAAGATGCCCACGGGCCTCGAACGCCGGGCTGAAGCGGTGCGCGAACTGCTGCAGGAGGCTGTCGACGCGACCATGCCCGCTTTGGTGTTCCACGGGCATTGGCACCAACAGAACCGCTGCATCATCAACCGCGGCGCCACCGAAGTAGTAGGCCTAGCAGCCGACGGAGACAGCGGCTGCGCTGCTGTGCTGTCGGTCAGGGACCTGCAAGCCCGCTACGTCGACATCTTCGGCAGAGCCACTCAGGCACGCCTCGGCATCTAGCAGAATGGTAGGCAGGAAGGCTCAGATGGCTAGTGGTGACACATGTTGAAACGATCTGAGCGAAGGACGATTGCCGCTGAGCGTGAAGAGCAGATCATCGAGAACATCCACTCCAACCTGTGGAATGATGACAAGAATGACATCAAGGATGACCTGACCTACGGGGAGGCACTCCTCGAACAATACAAGTTGTATGTGGAGCTTGCTGACCGCGTGAGTCAACGTCGTGGCGTAGCAAACAGTTTCTTTCTCTTGGTTAACTCCTCAGCAGTTGTGATTCTTGGGAGTCTGGGCGTGTCGTTCAAAGCGGCATCTCCGTGGCTATTCGTCTTCCCTACAGTCATCCTGATCTGCATTTGTATAGTTTGGTTCTATCTAGTGCGAAGCTACAGCCAACTGAATTCTGGCAAATGGAAAGTCGTTGGCGTCATGGAAGAACGGTTGCCTGCCTCCCCCTGGTGGCGAGCCGAGTGGCAAGCGCTAGGAGCAGGGAAAGACCGTTCTCTATATTGGCCCCTGACTCATCTAGAGAAATGGGTGCCGCTGGTGTTTGTTCTGCTGTATGCCGGGATGCTAGCGATCGCCTTATGTGTAAGATAGAGGCTGCAACACAGCGATAGAGAAGCTACGGGACAAGCTGTCGGATGCAACCGACAATCGAGTCAGTATTCCAATTGGCAATCAGGTCGGCGTCGTTACGTACCACGGACGAGACGTTCGTTTGTGCGTAAGGCTTTATGCCAAGTACGGGTTTGTTGAAGTAGCGCTTTGCGATATCAAGTTCAATGTTGATCCACTTGCTATAGGTTGCATAGACCCCAGCGATCACGAGAACAATCTGAGTGCTGTTCATCTGGCGGATGATCGCATCACGTAAGGCTTGTTGGTTCGGAGCATTGTGGATCGGATCGTCTTGTGGTACCGAATAGTTGAGATAGCTGAAGTACGACGCGTTGTCGAGCAAGTTGCAAAGACGAGTGTAGGCGTCTCCATAGCTCCAAGAATGACTAATGAATAGGTAACGGGTCTTGACCACTAGGGTCTCCTTTCCCTGTCTGCACTGTAGGCGCTAGATCGAATAGTCGCGCATCGCCCGAACGATGGAAGAGGTATTCCAGCCGACCATGACATCGGCTGCTTCTTGCACAGCGATAGGCGTGCGCCGGTGTCCTCGTGGATTGACGCCAACGATTGGCTTTCCGAGCTTCTGAGCTATCGATATCTCCTTCTTGATCCATTTTCGATGGTTGGCATACATGCCAGCCAAGATCAAGACACAGTTGACAGGTCGGATTTGGCGTCTAAGCGCCGCTGTGAGTTTGGCGTCGTTGTTCGCATCTAGGGGGTCGTCCTTTGGGACGGAGTAGTTCCGCGGCTTGAAGTTGGGCGTGGCTCGAAGCATTCTGACGAGTCGGTCGTACTCGGCGTTATGTGTCCAGGCGTGGCTGATGAACAGGTCGTAGGTCTTCAGTGCGGGCACTATGGCGTCCTCTCGCTCTTGCGGTTGTAGGTGGACAGCGCCCACCCCTCGGGGAGCAGCTTCCGCAGCGCCTCTAGCGGGTCTACCCGTTTGAGGGTCATCTTGATGTCCACGTAAGGGGTGGTGTCGCTCGCCCTTCTCGGGCTGGGGGTTACCCGTCCGTCTGGGCTGACGGCGAGTTCGACGGTGACCTGCTCGGCCTGGTCTGGCGCGGCTGCGGCGGCTCGGTCGATCTCGGCGGGTAGAGCGGTGGACAGGGAGTCGAATGACATAGCTGTAATGCTACCTCTACCCTCTGACGCTAGCTCCCAATCTTGCGAACTAATGTTCGCGTCGAGGGGATGCGGTGACGAAGGCACTCAGGGTTTTCTGTTGACGCTCGCCAGCAGGGCACCTCTCGCCTTCGCGCCGCTCTGACCTCGGGAAACGCTGATCGTTGGGTGACCCGTTTCAGAATTGGCGAAATCCCGTTTCGCGCAGGGCTACCTGGCCCTCCAAGATCGTTGAAATATCAACGATCTTGGCATTACGCGCGAGTCCCTCCTCGGGTGGGACGGCGCAAAATGTGGCGCGTAATTCGGTTGGGTTGGTTATGGACGCCGATGAGGCTATCTGAGGAAGGCCGCTCAGCGGGTGGGTCGCTGGTATGGCGCGGTGGGC
Source organism: Candidatus Aldehydirespirator sp. (assembly GCA_965220645.1). Taxonomy (GTDB): domain Bacteria; phylum Actinomycetota; class Acidimicrobiia; order Acidimicrobiales; family Aldehydirespiratoraceae; genus Aldehydirespirator. The sequence goes on from OZ244836.1 coordinate 2,124,881, forward strand.
GTCCACAGGCAGCGCACGAGGCGCCGCCGACAGTGGTGGAGTCGTGGACAGCGCCTAGGGGGCTAGGGTCCTGTCGTGATGCGCCCGCGTCGCCGGAACACTCTCGGTGCGGCATGCATCGCCGGGGCCGCCGTCGCCTACTCGCTGATCCCGCTGCCGATCCGATTCGCGGGTGAGGGCTTCTCCGTTCTGGTATTGGGCACGCTGATGGAGTCAGCTTGCGCGACGCTGCTGCTGGCTGCGCTGGCCGTGTCGGCTAGGCCCGTGCTGGGAGTGGGTCCGCTCCAGGCGATGCGTCCAGCACGACACGTGGCGTTGCCTCCCGTCGCGCTGGCAGGCCCGCGCGCGGGCGTGCTGTTGACGCTGCTGCTGGTCACGGCACCCAATGTCCTGCTGTATGCCGGCACGGCGGCCCTGCTGCCGCTCGTGGTGTTGTCCTGCTTCTCGGACGGCCTGGATGTCGTGCCCCAGTCCCTTCTGATTGCGCGCTGGAGCGGCAGCAGCAGAAGCATCTCGACCCGCAGCGCCACCATGATGTGCGGAATGCCGATCGCGGTGGCCGCTGTCGTGTGGAGTCAGACGGCCCCCGGCCAACTCGAAGGAGGTTCATGGCAGAACACGACAGTCGGGTTGGTGCTGGGGGTGCTGACCACGGCGACATACGCCGTGCGGCCAGCGGCAGGGATCATCTACGGCGACCGTTGCGCATCGGCTTGGCGCTCTGGACCTAGCGCTGTGTCCGTCAAGGAGTACGGCGCTGCCCTGTGGTGGTCGACGTTCGCCGCCTCGGCGGTCAGCGTTCCGATCGTGGCAGCGGTTGGGCTGACGTTCGCCCTCGGCGGATTGGGCGCCACCCGCTCGGCGGCATTCGGGGCAGCGTCCGGACTGATCATGGGTTGCGCCCGCCTGCTGCACCGGGCGGGCAACATCGTCACTGCCGACACGCGCGTCAACAGTTTGCTCTACGCATCGCCGGCGCTGGCGGCCATATGGCTAACGAGCGCAGGCGACCCCATCTACCAACCTGTGCTGTTCGGTTGCGGCATGGCGGTCATCTTCGGACTCAACGCGGTCATCGCAGCAGACCGCGACGGGCAGCAATCAGCCCAGTCGCAGTGACGCCTTTGTCTTGACTCGGGCTGGGTTGCCGGGAAGGCGGCGAGGGATCACTTCCTGGCGCTGTGGTACTCCGGTGCGGGCGGCGTCGAAGGGGCGGTCCAATGGGCGACCTAGGTCAGCCGGGGTCGCGGCCGACAGTCGTACGCTGCTACAAGGTTGTAGGCCGTCTCGCTATGCAGGAGCCCGTTACGGCGGGTCAGGTGCGATCGGCCAAGGACCGCTGAGATCTCAACGACCTTCGGGATTGTGCCCCGGCCCCTCATTCGTGCTCAAGCCCCACTCCCTCAGGAGCCGCGCCTCGCGTCGCTGCCGCGCCGCTTCTGGACCTGCGACGGTCGTTCGGCGAACCTCCACGTGCTTGGCCCACTGCTCCATCAGCACCCGCCGCTTCTCGAAGAGGTCGCCCCGCACGTAGGCGGCCTCGGTCTGGTTGCCGATGCGGTGGGCGAGAGCGGCCTCGGTGACGGCCCCGGTGGTGTCGGCGCATTCGATGGCCCACGTCTTGAAAGAACTTCGGAAGCCATGCACGGTCGCGGAGATTCCGTGGTCCCGCAGCGCCTTCAGCAGGGTCTCCGCGGACATCGGGTGGCCTGGGCGCTGCGCGGAGGGGAAGATCAGTCCGCTTCCGTCCCGCACCCACTTGGCCCTGTCGAGCGCGTCCAGCGCCCCGGTGCTCAGCGGCACCCGGTGAACGATGCGCCGCTTCATGCGCTCCGCGGGGACGGTCCAGACCGCGGCATCGAGGTCGACCTCGTCCCAAATGGCCTTGCGCGCCTCGCCGGAGCGGACCGCGGTCAGCACGATGAAGTCGATGCAGGCCTTGGTTGCCTCGGTGGCCTGAGATGACCTGATCGTTGCCAGCGCGTCGGGCACGTCTAGATAGTGAACTGCGGCGAGCGGGGCCTTGGTGCGGGGCTGCGGGGGCAGGGCCGCTGAGATCCTCTCGCCGGCGGGGTTGGAGTCGATGAATTCGTGGGCCATTCCCCATCGCATCACCTTCTGGATGCGCTGGCGGACCCGGCGCATGGTTTCGGGATTCTCGGTCCACTTGGGTGCCAGGCATGCGATCACGTCACGGGGCTCGATCATGTTCAGCGGCTTGTCCCACAGCGGAGCGGCGTGCAACACGAGACTGTGCAGCCAGAATTTCGCGTGGTGCTCGCTGCTCCAGCGGGCCCGGTTGAGCGCATGCACCTCCCTGGCTGCTTCGCCGAAGGTCGGCGCCGGCGGGCGGTAACGGCCCGTGGCGGGATCGCGACGGGCTTCGGCAGCCTCCCTGCGGTCGCGCGCGAGTTCCCGCGCTCGTGCGAGGCTCACACCTGGATAGGAGCCGAGCCCGATGTCGCGTCGCTGTCCCGCGACGCTGTAGCGGAGCACCCACGACTTCGACCCAGCGGGCGTCACATTGAGGAACAACCCGTTGCCGTCGGAGTGCCGGCCGGGCGCTCTAAGGCTCTTTACCGCCAACGCGTTGAGTCTTGAGGCCGACCTGGTGGCTTTGCTCACGCGCCCCCTTTGCCACATTCTTACCACTGAGTAGCGATACTGTAGGGGTATTCTTGGCGCGGCGCAAGTCGTTCAGCTTTCAAAAAAACCGCTTTTGACCTTGATTTTTGGCACCGTATGAGACTCTATGGCACTCTATGGAACCTTATGGGACGTGGAGCTAAGGGGAATTGAACCCCTGACCTCTTCCATGCCATGGAAGCGCTCTACCAACTGAGCTATAGCCCCGAGGGTCCCGACAGGTTAGCGGGTCCTCGTGCGGGGCCGTCATGGCTCTACCCGTTGTCTCAGTGAGAGTGGCTCGGCGGTCGGGCGTCGACCGGGAATGAACCGTTGCCGTTCTCGTCCGGCGGCGCCCACATCCAGCACCGGGTTGTTCCGTCGGGGAAGTGCCGGTGCCCGAACAGCGTGCTGTCAGGGAGCAACGCGTAGGAGATCTCGAACGGGTCGCCTCGGTGGTCGTCGAGGTCGTGGTGGGTGTTGACGTGGTCCACCACCGGGCAGACGGGGCGAGCCACTGGGGTGGTCGTGCCGGATCCGGGGTTGTTGGTTCCGGGGTTGCGTGACCCGGAGTTACCGGATCCGGACTTGCCGGTGTTCGCGCCCGCTCCGGATCCGCCCGAGTTGGAGTCGCTCCTCTGGAGCGCCCGGTACAGCAACACGGCCCCCTGCTGGCGGCTGACCGGATCGTCGGGGCAGTAGCGCAGCGGTTCGGTGGCGCAGCCGTTGGTGATGTCCGCCCTCTCGACCGCAGCGATGTTCCTGGCGTGGACGCTGCCGGGATCAACATCGGTGAACACGCCGCGCCGGCCGGCTCTGAGATCGAACGCGCGGGCCAGGAACGACGCCATCTGTGCTCGCGTGGTGTGATCCTCGCCGCAGAATCGGAATGGCTCGGTGTCGCAACCCAAGGTCACGCCCTCCCGAGCCACCGCGGCCACCGCGCCGGCGATGGTCGTGTCGGCAGGCACGTCGGCGATCGAGACCGTCTCGCCGGCCTCGAGATCGAGAGCATTTGCGAACCACAGGGCGGCCTCCCAGCGCAGCAAGTCGCCGTCGCAGGACTCAGTCGAGCAGTTGGTGCCGGCCAGGACGCCGGCCCGCTCCAGGGATCTGACCGCCTCGTCGGCGGCAGGCCACGCCGCGGCAGCCGGGGACCCGGTCGCTGCAAGCACCGCCGAGAGGGTTGCCGCGGTCACGAGAGCCGTCCAGAACTTTCTCGTCGTCATGTCCAGTCATCGCCATGGCGACTGGATCATTTCGCTTGTTCAAGTTCCTCAGGCCCGGCCCATGGCGCCGCGGTCGTGGGCGCTCAGGCTGCTTTGATCTCCTCGATGATGGGGCCCCAGCGTTCCTTGTCGCGCACGCCGGCGTAGAACTGGAGCCGGTCGAGTGTGTCGCCGAAGCGCTCGGCTATGCGCCCCGGCACCTCGTGGGGTTCGGCCACGACGGCGAACGCTCCGAGCATGTCGTCGTCGATCACGTTGCCCATCTCGACCCATTGCCCCCGCTTCGACAGGCGGTTGAGCTCGGTCTGGGCGTCGCCCCAGCCGTGATGCTCCAGCACGCCCCGGTAGGCGGGCGTCGACCCGTAGAAGGCGATCTGCTGGCGGGTCCGGGCCGCCTGGGCCGCGACCTCCTCCTCGCGGAACCCCGACACCACGAACACCGGCATCGAGAGCTGGAAGTCGGACCGGTCCCGCCCCGCCTCGGCCAGCCCGGCGTGCACGTTGGGCATCATCACGTCGCGCAGGTACTCGGCCGTCTGGAAGGCGTGGCACACCAGCCCGTCCGCGGCCCGACCGGCCACCCTGGTCATCAGCGGACCCACGGCCGAGATCAGGATGGGCGGGGGCGCCACGTCGATGGGGCCGGGGCTGAACATGGGCGTCATCAGGGTGTGGCGGTAGAAGGCGCCCCGGAAGTTGAGGCGCTCGCCGGTCTGCCAGGCCTCCCAGATGGCTCGGATGGCGGTGATCATCTCCTCCATGCGGGCCGCGGGCCGCGACCAGGGCATCGAGAAGCGCTTGGTGATGTGAGCCTGGATCTGGCTGCCGAGCCCGAGCAGGAACCGCCCGCCCGACAATGCCTGCAGGTCCCAGGCCGTGTGGGCCAGCACCATCGGGTTGCGGGCGAAGCCCACCGCGATGGCGGTCATCAACTCGATGCGCTCGGTGTGCTCGGCCGCCAGCGCGAGGGGCAGGAACGGGTCGTGGCTGGTCTCAGCCGACAGCAGCCCGCTGTAGCCGTCCTGCTCCATCATCCGGGCCCGGGCGCCGATCCCGGCTAGTTCTTGGCTGCTGGACGCCTCCGGGAGGCCGATCCAGGCGTCGATCTTCATGGGTGGTCTCCCTGCGGGGTTTGGCTGAATCCGGGTTAACCGGACTGAGGTTGGCGGAATCGGGAATTGGCTGAATCCGGCGCGACGTCCGATACGTTGCGGTGCTGATGGCCGACATTACCGACGCCACGTTCCAAGCCCAAGTAGTGGAGCGGTCCGGGACCGTTCCGGTGATCGTGGATCTCTGGGCCGAATGGTGCGAGCCGTGCCGGCAGCTGACCCCGCTACTCGAGAAGGTGGTGGCCGAGACCAACGGAGCGGTCGAGCTGGCCAAGGTTGACATCGAGAAGAACCCGCAGGTGGCGCAGGCGTTCCGGGTTCAGTCGATCCCGGCGGTCTACGCCATGGTGGACGGCCAGGTCGCCGACGGCTTCCTCGGGGCCCAGGGCGAAGCCGCCGTGCGCGAGTTCGTGCAGCGGCTGCTGTCGACTCCGGAAATGACCGAGATCGAGAAGCTGATCGCCGCGGGCGACGAGGCCTCTCTGCGAGCCGCACTGGAGATCGAGTCGGACAACGTGGCCGCGGTGACCGCTCTGGCCGCGCTGCTGATAGACGGCGGCCGCGCCGACGAAGCGACCGGGTTGCTGGAACGGGTCCCCGAGACCCCGGAGAGCCGCCGCTTGATCGCCCTCGCTCGAGTGCAGGGCTCGGATGACGCCCCGGCTGGCGGTGCTTCCGGCATTGAGGCCGAGCTGGCCGAACTGCTGCCCTCGGTAAGGGCCGATGAGGACGCCCGCCAGCGTTTCGTCGACCTGCTGGAGGTGCTCGGATCCGACGATCCCCGGACCTCGACCTGGCGTAAGCGGCTCTCGACCGCGCTGTTCTAGGGGCCGCGCGGCAATACGACCGCTCTGGAAACGGATGGTTCCTTCTTGACGTAGTTCTGCCGCTATGAGGTGCACAACCACGTCAATTTGCGGTACCGGCACGGCCGCGGCCAACCGCCGGTCAGGCGCCGCGGGCCGCCGGGTGCCGGACTGAATTGAAGGGCGCTATTCTCACTGGCGGCTAGCCGGCCGCCTCCCCGTGTCGGCCTGATTGCAGGCTTCGCGGGAGACACGCAGTGGGCACACCACCGGTTGGCGAGAACCAACGCAAGCTCGCCGTGCCGTCTCCGGGAGCACTGGCCGACCGCTTGGGCGTGTCGGTGGCGACGGTGGTTCTCGGTGTGCTCGCGGTCGCCTCGGCCGCGATCGGGGGCTGGTGGGCGCTGCGCGCTCCGCCCGGCCCGGACCCGGCGGAGATACTCCCCATGGCCGGCTCGGTTGAGATACCCACTCCAGAACCGTCGCCGGTGCGGGATCCAGGTCGGATCATGGTGGACGTGGTCGGGGCTGTGGCCCGTCCCGGCTTGCACGAGTTGCCCGCGGCCAGCCGCGTCGCCGACGCCGTGGCCGCCGCGGGCGGGCTCACGGCCGAAGCCGACCGGGTACGGCTCAACCTGGCCGAGCCGCTGAGCGACGGATCGCGCCTGTGGGTTCCGGCGGTGGGGGAGTCGGCGGGACCCGAGGTCGTGCCGATCACGTCCGGCCCGGGCGACGGCAGCCCGGAAACGAGCGCCGCCGCGGGAGGTGCACCGCTGAACGTCAACACCGCCAGCGCGGCCGCGCTCGAAGCGCTGCCTGGCATCGGCCCGGCACTGGCCGCAGCCATCGTCGAGCACCGTCAGCGCTCCGGCCCGTTCGCCACTGTCGACGAACTCGTCGAGGTGTCCGGCATCGGTCCGGTCAAGCTCGAGCAGATCCGTCCCCTGGCGACGGTGGACGGCCCGTGAGGGAATGGCCCGTGGCTGTGGACGGCCAGTGAGAGAACGGCCGTGATGGCGCGCCAGGCGACGGTGGAGCAGATCCGCGAGTGCTGGGGCGGGCCGGCGATGCCCTACGCGGCCGCAGCCGGTGCGGTGGCGGGGTCGTGGCTGCTGATCGGAGTCCCGCTCGCAGTGGCGGCGGCGCTGGCCGCGGCATGCCTGTGGAGGCCGAGCCCGCTCCTCGTGCTGGCTGCCGTTGCGGCCTTCGCCGGGTTCTTCGGTTCCAGAGCCCTGGACGGACTCGCCGATCCGCCCGACGGACCCCTGGAGGGCTGGGTCACCCTGCTCGACGACCCCAGGCCGCTGGGCACCCACGGGATCAGAGTCACGGTCCGCCACAGCGACTCCAGGTTGGAGGCCAGAGCCTACGGAGCGGTGGCCGCCCGGCTGGACGACGCTCTGTCCGGAGAGCGGGTGCACATCTCGGGGACGGCCCGGCCCGCCGGGAGCGACTGGCACCGCTGGCGGCATGTCGCGGCGACTGTGAGCGTCAACGCCGTCGGCGAGCGGGCCGGGGCCGCGCCGCTGACGGCATTCACCAACCGGGTGAGACGGCTGCTGGAGTCGGGAGCCCGCAGCCTGCCCGACGACAGCCGGGCCATGTTCGCGGGGATGGTCTACGGCGACGACCGCAGCCAGTCGCCCCGCCTGTACGACGACTTCCGGGCCGCGGGCCTCGGCCACCTGCTGGTGGTGTCGGGCCAGAACGTCGCCTTCGTGCTCGCGCTGGCCTCGCCGCTGGCGGTCCGGGCCCGTCCCGGTGTCCGGCTGATCGTGCTGCTGGCGCTGCTGGCGGTGTTCGCGGTGCTAACCCGCTTCGAGCCGTCAGTGCTGCGGGCGGTGACCATGGCGGGAGTGGCCGTGACCAGCGCCGCGCTGGGACGGCCCGAGACGGGCCGCCGGACCCTGGCCTGGGCAGTGGCCGCGGTACTGGTGGCCGATCCGTTCCTCGTGCGAGTCCTGGCCTTCCAGCTCTCGGTGTGCGCGACCTGCGGCCTGTTGTGGATCACCCCCACGCTGACCGAGCTGCTGCCCGGTCCCCGCCCTCTGAGGCTGGCGGCGGCGACCACGGCCGGCGCGCAGCTGGCGGTGATGCCGCTGCTGGTGGCGGTGTTCGGCACCGTTCCTTTGGCCTCGCTCCCGGCCAACGTGATCGCCGGGCCGGCGTCGGCGCCGGTCATGATGTGGGGACTCACCGGAGGGCTCGGCGCCGGCCTGTTCGGTGGACCTGTCGCGTGGTTGATCCACCGGCCAACCGCCGCGCTGTTGTGGTGGGTGCGAAGCGTCGCCGCAGCCGCCGCGGCCGCGCCCGCGGCGGTGCTCGGTGCCGGCGGCGCGGCGATGGTGGGAGCCGGGGTTGCCCTGGTGCTGGCCTCCCGCAGGCTGGAGCGAGCCAGGGCGCTGGCGGTGCTGGGCGCGGCGGTGGTCGCAGTTGTCCTCGTTCACAGCGTGCTCGCGGCGGCGTCGCCGGTGCCGGGCTGGTCGGAGGTTGCCGGCGCCCGGCTGTTCCGCCACGAGTCGACGGTCGTAGCCGTCCTGGACGAGCCGGCGAGGCCTCGGGACCTGCTGGAGTCGCTGCGCCTCGCGGGCGTTCGCCGGTTGGATCTGGTGGTGGCGTCCCACGGGGGCGCGTCGGACGCTCACGCCGTGCTGGCACTGCGCGACCGCTACCGGAGGGCGGTCGTCGTGGCCCCGCCCATGCATCGGGTGCCGGGTGCCCGTACCGTCCGGGCCGGCGACGTGGTGCGGGTCGGCGCGGTGGCGGTGGAGGTCGCCGCCGACGAGCCGGAGCTCGCCGTCGACATCGTCCACTCCGCCCCTTCCGAAATTCCTGTAGAAAAGGTCCTCAGGTGACCACTGCCACAAGAATTTCGGAACGGGGCCGGGTGGCGCCCACCGGCCGGTGAGTGTCCAGCTCGTCACCGGCGACGATCCGGTGCTGATGGCCGAGGCGGTGACGAGGATCGTCAAGGAGACGCTGGGCGTGCAGGACCGCAGCCTCGCCCTGGAACAGCTCGACGAGGCCAGCCTCAGACACCCCGACGGGGAGTGGCGCCTCGCCCCGCTCGTGGATGCGGCCCAGACGGAGCCGTTCCTGACCTCCCGGCGGGTGGTGGTGGGACGCCATCTGGCCCGCTTCGCCCGCTCCGGCGACTGCGACGACCTGGTGCGCCTGCTGGAGACGCTGCCCGCCACCACCGACCTGGTGCTGGTGTGGGAGCGGGGAGTGGAGCCCGTGATGGGCGGCCGCCTGCCAACGGTGCCCAAGGCCCTCAAGGACGCAGTGAAGGCGGCCGGGGGCAGTTCGCTGGACGTGACCCCGCCGAGGGGCAAGTCCGATGCTCACAAGTGGCTGAAGAATCAGCTCGAGCAGTCGGGTCTGGATTTCGAGCCGGCCGCGGTGACCGCGGTGGACGACCTGGTGGGCGCGGACCGAGGCAACGTCGTCGGGCTGCTGCGAACCCTGGAGGGTGCGTTGGGTTCGGGCGCGACCGTCACCGCCGACGACGTGGCCGTTTACGGCGGGGATCCCGGCTCGGTGGTTCCCTGGGAGCTCGACGACGCCATCGACCGCGGCGACATCACCGAGGCGCTGAGGGTCCTGCACCGCTTGCTGCCGTCGCGCCATTCGCTGCAGTTGCTGGCCGCGCTGCACGGCCGGTACCAGCGGATGCTGCGCCTCGACGGCGCGGGCGCGGCCGATGAGCGCCAGGCCGCGGAGATCCTGGGAATGAAAGGCTCGACATTCCCGGCCCGCAAGATCCTGGGCCAGACCCGCAGGCTTGGCTCTGAGCGAGTCGCCCGGGCCATCCGCCTGCTGGCCGACGCTGATCTAGTCCTGCGGGGAACGATCGACTGGCCCGAGGAGCTGGTGCTCGAGGTGCTGGTCGCCCGGCTGGCTGCTCTGTCGGCCCGCTGAACCTAGGCGTCTTCGGACCGGAGGCTCTCGATCTCGCGAACCAGGTGGCTCTTGCGGCGGGCCGCGGTGTTCTTGTGGATCACGCCCTTGGCTGCCGCCTTGTCGATCCGCTTGATGGCCTGGCGCAACTCCTCGGCGCCAGCCTCGTCGTCGTGCTCGACCGCGGCCAGCGCCGCCTTGCTCCGGGTGTTGATCTCGGAACGGACGGTGCGGTTGCGCAGGCGGAGCTTCTCGTTCTGCCGGTTGCGCTTGATCTGAGACTTGATGTTGGCCACACTCACCTGCCGGTCGTCTTGGGGTCGCTGGGCCGAGGGTCGAGGCTAGCGTTGCTGGGCCGTCGTCCCACCGCCGCGGCCCTCCCTCGGGAGCCGATCGAGAGCCCTATGGACCTGCACCGCATCCGCAACACGTCGATCATCGCTCACATCGACCACGGCAAGTCCACGCTGGCCGACCGGATGCTGGAGCTGACCGGCGCGGTCGAAGCTCGGGAGATGCGCGAGCAGTACCTCGACTCGATGGACCTCGAGCGCGAGCGGGGCATCACCATCAAGCTCCAGTCGGTCCGCATCAACTGGCGCGACCATGTCGTCAACCTGATCGACACGCCCGGCCATGTGGACTTCAGCTACGAGGTCAGCCGGTCGCTGGCCGCCTGCGAGTCGGTGATCCTGGTGGTGGACGCGGTCCAGGGGATCGAGGCGCAGACCCTGGCCAACTGCTACCAGGCCATGGAGAACGACCTCGACGTGGTAGCGGTTCTCAACAAGATCGACCTGCCCGCGGCCGACCCGGACCGTTGCGCGGAGGAGATCGAGCGGGTGCTCGGCATCGATGCCGCCGACGTCCTGCAGATCTCGGCCAAGACCGGCGACGGGGTGGCCGAGCTGCTCGACGCGGTCCTGGAGCGCACCTCGCCTCCGCAGGGGTCCGACGAAGCGCCCCTCCAGGCCCTGATATTCGACTCTCACTTCGACCAGTACCGCGGGGTGGTGTCGTCGGTGCGGGTGGTCAACGGGGTGCTGTCTGCCGACACACGGCTGCGGTTCATGCAGGCCGGCACGGTCCACACCGCCGATGAGTTGGGTGTGCGCACTCCGACCAATCTGATCGTCGACCGACTCGGCCCCGGCGAGACCGGGTACCTGATCGCCGGTATCAAGGACGTCGGCGAGGCCCGCTCGGGTGAGACGGTCACCGACGAGGCTCGGCCGGCGCCGGAGCCGCTCGAGGGGTACTCGGAGCCGAAGCCGATGGTGTTCTCGGGCCTGTACCCGACCGAGGGCGACGACTTCACCAACCTGCGGGCCGCCCTGGCCAAGCTGCGCCTCAACGACGCCGGGTTCACCTACGAGCCCGAGACCTCCGGCGCGCTCGGCTTCGGGTTCCGCTGCGGGTTCCTGGGCCTGCTGCACATGGAGATCGTCCGTGAGCGCCTCGAGCGGGAGTTCGACCTGTCGCTGATCTCCACGGCCCCGTCGGTGGAGTACCGGGTGACGATGACCGATGGCGAGACGGTTGCGGTGTCCAACCCGTCCGACATGCCTCCGGCCGCCCAGATCTCAGCCGTCGCCGAGCCCTGCCTGGCCGCCGCGCTGATAACGCCCACCGACTACACGGGCACGCTGATGGAGCTGTGCCAGGCCCGCCGGGGCGAGCTGGTGCGCATGGAGTACCTGTCGCCGGAGCGGGTCGAGCTGCGCTACCGGCTGCCGCTGGCCGAGGTGGTAATCGACTTCTTCGACCAGCTCAAGAGCCGCACCCAGGGCTACGCCAGCCTCGACTACGAGCCCGACGGATACGACGTCGCCGACCTGGTGAAGGTGGATGTGCTGTTGCAGGGCGTGCCGGTGGACGCCTTCTCCACCGTGGTGCACCGCGACAAGGCCTACGCATACGGCCGGGCGATGGTCGGCCGCCTGAGAGAGCTGATACCCCGCCAGCAGTTCGAGGTGCCCATCCAGGCCGCCATCGGGGGCCGGATCATCGCCCGCGAGACCGTCAAGGCCTACCGCAAGGACGTCACGGCCAAGCTGTACGGCGGCGACGTCACCCGCAAGCGCAAGCTCCTCGAGAAGCAGAAGGCGGGCAAGAAGCGCATGAAGAGCATCGGCCGGGTCGACATCCCCCAGGAGGCCTTCATCTCGGCTCTCACGCTGGACGGGTAGCATCTCGGGCATGCTCGACGACCGCAAGGCCGCCATCCTCTACGCCGTCGTTCAGGAGTACATCCGCACCGCCCAGCCGGTGGGTTCGATCCGCGTGGCGCGCTCGCCGGGGGTGGATGCGTCGTCGGCGACGGTGCGCAGCGAGATGGTCGCGCTGTCCGAGCAGGAGTACCTGGTCCAGCCCCACACCAGCGCTGGCCGGATGCCGACCGTGAAGGGCTACCGCTTCTTCGTCGACCAGTGGCGGCGGCGCTCGCCCTCGCCCACCCTCGACTCCGCCGACCGCCGGCAGGTCAACGACTTCTTCTCGGTTCCCCACGGCGGGTTCGAGTCGATCCTCAGCGACACCACCGGGCTGCTGTCGGACCTGACCGACTGGACTGCGGTGGTGGTGGCGCCCAGCCCCGCGGCAGCCACCGTCCGCTCGGCCCAGCTCGTGGAGCTGGCCACCGGCACCGTCATGGTGGTGGCGGTCATGTCCAACGGCGTGATCGAGAAGCGCACCCTCGACGTACCCACCGACACCACCCCGGAGGTGGTGGCCGACGCGTCGGAGCGGCTCGCCCGACGGGTGGTGGGGCGGACCCTGGCCGACATCGACGAATCCGACCGGCCCGACGACAGGCTGCTGGCCGCGGCCATCGCCGCGCTGCGCGAGGCCCGCGCCCACCACGAGGTGTTCGTGGGCGGCACCTTCAAGCTGGCCGCCGCCTTCGACGCGGTGGAGCAGCTCAGCGAGGTGCTGGGGCTTCTGGAGCAGCAACTGGTGGTGGTGACGCTTATGCGCCGGGTGCTCGACCGGGGCCTGCGGGTCGCCATCGGGGAGGAGACCGGCGTGCCCTCGCTGGCCGAGTGCTCACTGGTTCTCGCCCCCTACAGCACCGAGGGCACCGACGGCGGGACGATCGGCGTCATCGGACCCACCCGGATGGACTATCCGCAGGCGCTGTCGGCAGTGACGGCGGTGAGCCGCCGCCTCGGCCCGGCCCTGAGCGACGTCTGAGATGGCTGATCGCTGGGAGCCGGCGCCGGTTCTGAGCGAAGTCTGACATGGCCGACCACTACGAGACGCTGGGGGTGGCGCGCGACGCCACCGACGAGGAGATAAAGCGGGCCTACCGCAAGATGGCCCGCCAGTACCATCCCGACGCCAATCCGGGCGATCCCACCGCCGAGACCCGTTTCAAGGAGGTCAGCGCGGCCTACGAGGTGCTGTCCGATGCCGAGCGGCGCTCGCTGTACGACCGCTTCGGCACCGACGACCTGCGCGAGGCCCGCATGTCCGATCCGTTCAGCGGGGGGCTGGGCAGCATCTTCGACGCGTTCTTCGGCGGCGACTCGCCCTTCGGGGGCTTCAGCTCGCCTGGTCGGCGGGCGGGGCCGCCTCCCGGAGAGGATCTGGAGGCCCACATCGACCTCGATCTTCACGACGTGGTGTTCGGTGCCGAGCGAGAGGTGAGCGTGCGCACCGCGGTGCACTGCGAGTCGTGCGACGGCAGCGGCGCCGAGACGGGCACTTCGCCGGTGCGGTGCTCGCAGTGCGGCGGTTCGGGACAGGTTCGCAAGGTGCGCCAGTCGATGCTGGGCCAGATGGTGACCGCGGCGGCTTGCGACCTCTGCGGGGGCTTGGGCGAGATGATCGAGCAGCCGTGCAGCGACTGCGAGGGCCACGGGCGCAAGCTGGAGCGGCGCACCTACAGCGTCCAGGTGCCGGTTGGAGTGGACGACGGCACCACGTTGCGGCTCAGCGGCAGGGGAGCGGCCGGACCCCGCGGCGGCGCCCACGGCGACCTCTATGTCCACACCAGGGTCCGTCCCCACCCGCGGTTCCATCGCAGCGGCAGCGACCTGGTGCATGAGCTGCACGTGCCGTTCACCCAGGCCGCTTTGGGGGCTCGACTCGAGTACGAGACGCTCGACGGCACCGAGGAGATCGTGATTCCCAGGGGGACCGAGACGGGTGCGGTGCTTCGGCTGCGGGGCCGCGGCGTTCCGCACGTGCGGGGCCGCGGCCGTGGCGATCTGCTCATCCAGTTGATGGTGGACGTGCCCGACGATCTCACCGACGAGCAGGAGGAGCTGGTGCGCCGGCTGGCCGAGCTGAGGGGCGAGGACGTCGCCGAACCGAGCGAGAGCCTGCTGGGTCGGATCCGCACCGCGTTTCGGTGAGCAGTGCGGGGGCGTGGATCTCGGGTTGGAATCGTGGAGTGGCTCCACACAGACAGCCCGAGAATCGTGAGATCGGCGTGGCGTGGATCTCGGGTTGGAATCGTGGAGTGGCTCCACACAGACAGCCCGAGAATCGTGAGATCGGCGTGGCGGCGCCGGTGGGGGCAGACCGGTGAGCGGCCTGGAGTCGGTCGCGGGCGACGCTCGGTCGGGACCGCACGTGCTGGTGGCCGACGTGGACGCTCCCGAGCTGGCCGGTGAGGACCGGCACCACCTGGAGCGGGCGCTGCGCCTCCGTCCGGGTGACCTGCTGACCGTCGGCGACGGGGCCGGCCGGTGGCGGCCGTGCCGCTTCTGGGACCGGGTCGAGCCGGTGGGCGATGTTGTGACGGTGGCCGCTCCGAGTCCCTTGTTGGCTGTTGGCTTCGCGGTGCTCAAGGGCGGACGCTCCGAGACGATCGTGCAGAAGCTCACGGAACTGGGGGTGGACCGGATCGTGCCGTTCGTGGCCGAGCGGTCGGTGGTGCGCTGGGACGAGGTCAAGGCGGCCAGGCTGGTGGAGCGATGGGGGCGGGTGGCCCGCGAGGCGGTGATGCAGTGCCGCCGTCTGTGGCTTCCGCAGGTGGAGCCGGTGCGGGCCTTCGAAGATCTCGACCTGGGCGGTGCCGTGCTGGCCCTGTCGGCCGGCCGGCCGCTGCGGGCGGATGAGAACTTCTTGCTGATCGGTCCCGAGGGCGGATGGACCGAGGCCGAGACGGACGCGGTGCCGCGCCATGTGGCCCTCGGCCCGCACGTGTTGAGGTCCGAGACGGCCGCGATCGCTGCGGCGACCGTGCTGGCCGCCCGCCGCAGCCGCCACTTGCCGGTCGCAGGAGGTGTCAACGGGGACTGACGTCGTTGATCGTGAATTCGGCTTCCGGAGCGCTGGGGGTCTGGCTGGAGTCGTAGCCGGGGGTCGGAACGGCGCCGATGTCGCTGATCCTGAACTCGGCCGGCGGCGCCGGGCCGATGTCGCCGATGGAGTAGGGGACGGTGCTGGCTGTGGCGGCGGCTGTGGTCGATGCTGCGGCCGCGGTCGACACCAGGGCTGCTGCCAGCCAACGGCCGGCAACGCCGACGACTCGACCGGCGATGGTCATGAGGCGTCGCCGGGGTTGAACAGCCGCGAGCCTGCCGTGGTGTAGACCCGGAGCAGGTCGCACTCGCCGTGAGCGACCGCCTCCGCGCCGGTGGGCGAGTCCACGCTCCAGCGCACGGGCAGCGCGATGGTCTCGCCCGGAGCGGGCCAGGCGTCGAACAGCACTATTCCGCCGGTGCTGGGACGCACGATCGCCGCAGTGGCCTGACCGTCGCAGTCCCAGTCTCCGGTCTCCACGAAGTCCCCGGTGGTGCCTATCGTGTAGCGGCGCCCGCCGTGCTCAAGCACCGCAGCCGCCTCGCTCACCGATACCGCTCCATCCGATGCTGCGTCGATCCGGCCGGGGTCGTCGGTCGGTTCTGTGATCTGGCTGGGGTCGCCTATTGGTTCGGTTGTGTCGATCTGGCCGGGGTCGTTGGCCGGTTCGGTTGTGTCGATCTGGTCGGGGTCGTCGGTCGGCTCTGTGATCTGGCTGGGGTCGCTTGTTGGTGCCGTTGCATCCGCCGAGTTGGACTCGTCGAGGTAGCCGGTTCCAGTTCCGGCAAGGCCGCTTGAGACTTCGGCCGATGCCACCGCCACAGTTGTCGGTGTGGGCTCCGGGACCTGGCTTCGGGTGCCTACCACGAACGCCGCGATGACTGCAGCGACCACGGAGCCGACCACGATCAGCGACTTGGGCCTGCAGCGCCTCTGGACGCCCGCGAGTACACCGCCGCCGACCGCACGGACCGGCTCCGATCCGGTCGGTCGCTTGGCTGCGAGCAGGTCGAGTCGCCTGGCGAGCTCGCGTGCGCTGAGCCTTCCGGCTCTGGCCGCGTCGGCCAGCGAGGACAGCTTCCCGGCGAGGGCTCCTCTCCCCAGCGCCGGGTCGTGGCAGAGATCGGCCAGCGCGGCCAGGTCGGTATGGCGGTTCTCGGGTGTGGCTTCGGCGGCAGAGGTCAACCCGCACAGCACGGGGCGGTCGTTCTCGCCGTGCAGCACGTGCGGCGCGGTGATCTTGAGGTGAGCGACGCCCATCTGGTGGAGGTCGGCCACCACCGCAGCCAGCGCGGCCATCCCCGCAGCCCGTTCGGCGGGATCGGTCAGCGCCCGGGTGGCCCACGTGTCGGAGTTGACGAACTCGGTGTGCAGGGCACGCCCGCCGTCCGCAGCCTCGACGATGTCGATGAAGCGCACCAGTCCCGGGTGGTTGAGACGCTGGAGCAGATCTGCCTCCCGCTCGACCTCGCCGGCCCGTTCCGCCGGGACGTGCTTGACCGCGATCAGCCGGCCCTCCGACCGGCTGACCGTCACGGCCGCCACAGCCTGACCCCTGTTCTCGCGGTCGGTGTGTCACAGCATCGCAGTAGAACTTCAAACATGTACATAACAGTAAAATACATGACATTGATTCATACTGCAACTGAAGGGCTGCGAAGTGTGCTGGCCGCCCTGCTGGTTCGAACTCGCCCGGTAGCCTTGGACGGTGGCCGGTCCGCAGATTGTGGCTGTCGCGTCCGGATCTCCGGCCGAGCGGGCAGGGCTGAGGCCCGGAGACGGGGTCGCGGCCATCGCCGGGGAGGCGCCCCGCGACGTCATCCGCTGGCAGCTGCTGAGCGACGGAGCCGAAGTCCGGATGGACGTGGAGCGCGACGGCGAGAGCTTCACCGTGACGGTCACCAAGCAGGAGGGCGAGCCCCTCGGCGCGGAAGTAGACACCGCCGTGTTCGACGGGGTGCAGACCTGCGACAACCACTGCGAGTTCTGCTTCGTGCACCAACTGCCGAGGGGGATGCGCCGCTCGCTGTACCTCAAGGACGACGACTACCGGCTGTCGTTCCTCTACGGGAACTTCACCACCCTCACCCGGTTCACCGAGCTCGACTACGAGCGGGTGGTGACCGAGCGGCTGTCGCCGCTGTACGTGTCGATCCACGCCACCGACCCCGACGTGCGGGCCGCGATCCTCCAGAACCGGCGCGGGGCAATATCACTGCGCTGGCTGCGGCTCCTGCTCGGCGCGGGCATCGAGGTGCACGGCCAGGTGGTGGTGTGCCCGGGCGTCAACGACGGCGGTGTGCTGGCCGACACCCTCGCGGGCGTGCTCGACCGCTTCCCGGAGCTGCGGACGCTGTGCGTGGTGCCCCTCGGGCTGTCGAGGTTCAACCGTCAGTCCAGGATGCGGCTCCACACCCGGGCCGAGGCCGCCGCGGTGGTCGATCTTGTCGAGAGTTGGCAGTCGGTGTTCCTGCGGGTCCTCGGTCGCCGGCTGGCCTTCGTGGCCGACGAGTACTACCTGATGTGCGGGCGCGGGTTCCCGGCCGCGGAGCACTACGAGGGCTTCGACATGCACGAGGACGGCATCGGCATGGCCCGAGCCTTCGAGACCGAGTTCTCGGAGGAGGGCCATGCGCCCACCGCGCCGCGCTCGGGTTTCTTCGCCTGGGTGGACGGCGCGCCGGCCGACGGCTACCGCGCTCCCCGCCAGGGCTCCGCCGCCGAGGTGGTGGCTGGACCGAACGGCTCACCGGTGGCGGTGTCGCTGGGGCCGCGCCGCGCCCGCCGGGACACGCCCGTCGCGGTGCTCACCGGGACCCTGGGCGCGGAGGTGGTGTCGCCGCTGGTGGCCTCGCTGGGCCGCCACGACGCCCGCGTCGTGCCGGTCGAGAACCGCTTCTTTGGCGGCAACATCGGCGTGACCGGGCTGATGGTGGGCACCGACATCGCCCGAGTCCTCGCCGACGAGCCGGAGGGCGACCGCTACCTGCTGCCCGACGTGTGCCTCAGCCGAGGTCGTTTCCTCGACGGGATGGCCACCCAGGACCTTCCCCGCCCGGTGGAGGTGGTGTCCACCCACGGCAGGGCGCTGCGACTGGCGCTGGAGACGTCGTGAAGCCGGTGGTGGCCGTGGTCGGGCGGCCCAACGTCGGCAAGTCGACGCTGGTGAACCGCATCCTGGGGCGCCGGGAGGCGATCGTCGAGGAGCGTCCGGGCGTCACCCGCGACCGCAAGGCGGTCGACGCCGAGTGGCAGGGTCGCCGCTTCACGCTGCTCGACACCGGCGGATGGACTGCCACCGGCGACGGGCTCGACGCCAAGGTGAGCGCCCAGGTCGAGCGGGCCGTGCGCGAGGCCGACGCGGTGCTGTTGGTGGTGGACGCCTCGGTGGGTCTGACCGCCGACGACGAGCAGGTCGCCCGGGTGTTGCACGCCGCGGACGTGCCGGTGCTGGTGGTGGCCAACAAGGTCGACCATGCCCGACACGCCGACTCCGCCTGGGAGTTGCTCGGGCTCGGTCTGGGCACCCCGCACCAGGTGAGCGCGCTGCACGGCCTCGGCACCGGCGACCTGCTGGAGGAACTTGTCGCCCGCCTCGACGCGGCCGTCACCGCATCGGCGCAGGACGCGCCAAGCGGATCGGCTACGGCTGGCGACGTCCTGGCGGCGGCCGTGTCCGAGTCGTACTCGGTGGTGCTGGTCGGCCGGCCCAACGCCGGCAAGTCGACGCTGTTCAACCGGCTGATAGGGGAGGACCGCGCCATCGTGCACGACCTTCCCGGCACCACCCGCGACGCCATCGACACCCTCATCGAGACCGAGGAGGGACCGGTCCGCTTCATCGACACCGCCGGGATGCGCCGCCGGGCGCGCATCGACTCGGGCACGGAGTACTACTCGCTGGTGCGGGCCCTGCGGGCGGTGGACACCGCGGATGTTGCCCTGCTGGTGCTCGACTCGTCGGTCGGGGTCACCCATCAGGACCAGCGCCTGGCCGAGCGGGTGGACGCGGCGGGCTGCCCGATCGTGATCCTGCTCAACAAGTGGGACCTGATCAGCACCGAGGCCCGGCTCGACTTGGGCCGTGACGTCAAGGACAGGCTGGGTTTTCTGGGCGATCCGCCGGTGCTGCGCATCAGCGCGCTCAGCGGCAAGGGCGTCACCAGGCTGTGGCCGTCGCTTAGCGCGGCGGTGGCCGAGTACCGCACCCGCATCCCCACCAGGAGGGTCAACGAGGTCGTGCGGGCCGCCCAGGGTGCCCAGCCCGCGCCCGGCGGGGCCCGCATCCTGTACGCCACGCAGGTGGCCACCGACCCGCCCACGTTCACGCTGTTCGCCAACCGCACCCTGCCCCGCACGTACCTGCGCTATATCGAGCGCAAACTGCGCGAGCACTTCGACCTCGGGGTGACCGCGCTCAAGTTCAGGGTCCGCCGCCGCGACGAGTAGCGGGGCGGGCGGGCGAGTCTGCGGCGTCCGAGGGCCCCGAGCGCGACGCTGCGATCGTCGGGTCCCTCCTAGGCGGTACGATGATGGCGGCAGCGGGCCGCTGAAACGAGGGGAGGGGCGCGCGTGGTAACGATCGTTCTCGATCTGCTGGCCCTGAGTTGCGCGCTCGCCACCGTGTTCTACATCCGGTCGGCCCGCCACCGGCAGCGGTTCCTGCGCTTGATCGAGGGCGACCCCGGCACCCATCCCGAGGCGCTGACGCTGGCGGAGGCATCGTTCCGCAAGGAGGTCCACGGAGCGGTCGTCTACGGGCTGCTGGTGGTGGTGGCGCTGCTGGTGGGCCGAGTGGATGTGGCCAACATCACGGTCGTGCTCGCGCTGCTGGCGGTGCCCGCGGTGATGTCGGTGTGGTGGGCCCGAACCGCCGTGCAAGAGGCCCGGATGGCCCGCAACCGGTATGCGCTGGAGCGCCGGGCCGAGCAGGCCCTCGAGCAGGAGCAGCTTGCGCCCAAGGCGTGGGCGGCCCGGTTGGCGCCCGAGGAGGTGCCCGACTTCAGCGGGTTCGAGATCGGCCGGGTCTACCAGGCGGGATCGGGTCTGATGGCCGGCGACTTCTTCGACGTGCACCGGGTGGGGCGCCACCGGGTGGCCGCGGTCATCGGCGACGTGGCCGGCCACGGCATCGAGTCGTCCATCACTGCGTTCCAGGCCAAGTATCTGCTGAGGGTGTTCCTGCGCCAGTTCCGTGACCCGGCCCAGGCCTTCGAGGAGATCAACGCGCAGTTGGCGGCGGGGGACCGCAACGAGGAGTTCATCTCGGCGTGCGTGGTGGTGTTCGACACCGAGGCTGGCACGCTGCGCTACTCCTCGGCTGGGCACCCGGCCGTGTTCTTGTTCCAGGAGGATGGGTCCAAGCCGCTGCGCTCCACCGGTCCGCTGCTGATGCTCGACCCCCAGGCGACGTACTTCTCTAGGGAGATCCCGATGGCGTCGGGCGATCTGGTGGTGATGTACACCGACGGCCTGGCCGAGGCCCGAGCGGGGAGCCAGCAGTTCGGCGAGAGCCGCATCATCAAGTCGGTGGAGCGCGACCTGAATGCGTCGCCGGATGTGCTGTGCAAGTCGCTGCTGGACGCGGCCAAGGACTTCGCGGGCGGCTCGATCGGCGACGACACTGCCATCATGGCCATCCGCCGCGACTGAGCCCATGGCATGGTGCCGGTCCTGCGAGCGATACCTGACACCGGCCACGCTCACCGCTGAGGGCGCCTGCCCGTCGTGCGGCAACGAAGTCCAGCACCCAACTGAGTATCAGGCTTCGGACACCGGCCCGTCCGACAGCCCGGCTGACGTAGCCGCCGAGCGGATCCCGTGGCACTTCTGGCTGCTGCTGGCCGGGGCCGCGGTCTACCTGGTGTGGCGGGCGGTGCAGGGTGTCGCCCTGTTGCTGTAGCCGCTAACCTCGGCCCCTACGGGCTGTGGCGCAGCTTGGTTAGCGCGTCGGTCTGGGGGACCGAAGGTCGGGAGTTCAAATCTCCCCAGCCCGACAAAACCGCGGAGTTCGCGATCACAAAACCCCAGGTCAGAGGTTCGCGGGTCGCGCCGAAACCGGATTGCTCAGCAGTTTCCTCGGCCGACAGGGCCTTCAGGAGTTGGGGTGCTCGTTTCGTGGTGACGGTCAGCCTGCGGGTTTGGCCGTTGCGGTGGGATTCGACCGTGATCACCCTCTCGCCACCCAGGGAGCATAGAAGGTCGCGCCGTTTGCCCTTGAGGTCCCAGCCCCCGTCGTCGGTTGCCGAGGGCGAGGGTCAGGTGGCGGTCACCGGGGGGTGGGTGCGCAGGAAGTCCAGGGCCTCGCCGGCGGTGTCGACCACGCCGATCATGGCCGCGTAACGGCGGTCGCCTGCGAGCTGGCGCAGCAGTGGGACGGCGGGCAGCGCCTCGGTGAAGAACCTTCGGCCCAGGAAGACCATCGGGCTCACCGCGCCAAACACCTCGTAGTGGTTCTGGGTGGCGTCCAGGAAGACCTCGCCGATGGTTCCGGCCGAACCGGGTGTGAACACCACGCCGCGGGTGGCGATGGCCAGCAGGCCGTCCTCGCGGATCGAGTTGGCGAAGTATTTGGCGATATGGCTGGCAAACGGGTTGGTCGGCTCATGGCCGTAGAACCAGGTGGGAACCGCTAACGACTCCCCGCCGTCACCGAAGGCGTCCAGCACGGCCTGTCCTGCGGCCCGGTAGAGCTCGCCGCGGTGGTAGTCGGGGGCGCCCGCGAGCAGCGCGATAGCGGTGTCGGTGTCGTCGTCGGTGTAAGGGGAGAGCCACGCGCCGAGGTTGGCTGCCTCCATTGCTCCGGGTCCGCCGCCGGTGGTCACGTGCCAGCCCGCCCGGGCCAGTTCCCGTCCCAGCGCTGTTACCGAGCGGTAGCCGTCGTCACAGCGCTGCAGGTTGTGGCCGCCCATCACGGCCACGACCTCGCGAGCCGCGAGGTGGCCGTGCAGGGCATCGTCGATGGCGTGGTCGTGCAGGCGCCGGGCCAAGGCGTCCATGACGGGCAGGTGCGACCCCCGCGGATGGCGGCTGGCCCACCGGTAGATGGCGAGATCGATCTCGGGAGTCAGCTCCGCCTGGGAGTAGAGCCGAGGCCGGTAGGGGTTGAAGGGCAGGTCTCGCAAGGGCGGAAGCACCACCGCGCCGCTCGCGAGCACATGGCGGAGCGTCTCGTCGCTCATCGCCGCGCCGAGGAAGGCGGCGCCTGGGCAGGCCGCCGTCCGGAGCTCGTCGGCGCGACCGCGCAAGTCGATGCCCTGCACCACCGCATCGGCGAGAGTGCCGTGGCGGCGCAGGTGGGCGTCGAACTCGGCGAGCGAGTGGATGTGGCGCATCACGTCAGAACTCGCAGCGGCTCTTGCGGTTGCTTCCGGGGATTGCTGGCGGCCGGGTCTGTCTCGGGACTGCCCGCTTGGACACCCTAGGGTGTTCCGAGTTGCGTGAGCACCCCAGTGCTGTTCGGATATGCCCATGGATCCTGGGAACTGATCCGTGCCTTGTGTCGTCATAACCTCCCGACTGCACTAGGAGGGCTGCCAATCCATGCCGGAACTCTTGAGGCGTTGCCTAACCGTAGGAATCGTTGTTGTGCTGCTGGCCAGCGCTTGCTCAGACGATGGCGACCCCGACGCGGGAGAGGGCGATCGGTCCGGCGATGCTCCCACGGTTGCTCCTGGCGACGAGGGTGACGGGTCCGGCGATGCTCCCACGCTTGCTCCTGGCGACGAGGGTGACGGGTCCGGCGATGCTCCCACGCTTGCTCCTGGCGACGAGAGCGACGGGTCCGGCAATGCTCTCACACTTGCTCCCACAGCTTCGGCCCGCGGCGCGGGCGGTTCGGAGCGGGGAACATTGTTGACCGTTCGGCTGAGCGAGGGCGATGAAATCGGCGGTCTGAGTTCGTCCGCAGTGAGCCAAGTGGACGGCAGTCCGCTCGATGCTGCGGAAATCCGCTCGGTGACCGACCGGCTGCCGCCATGGGACGACGACGAGAGCGACGCAGCCGACTTCAACCGCCCGCCCGAGACGCTGCCGCCGCCCCGCACCGGCGAGACCATTGATCGACCGTTCCCGGCCGGGCCGGACATCGACGCAATCGATGTCGATCCCGGGCCTCTAGCGGTTCTGCGGGTGCAGCCTGAGGGTGAAGTGGGGATCGCTCCCTTCGCCAGCGTCACCTTCAACCAGCCGATGGTGCCGCTCGCCACCATCGGCCAACTCGACGACCTCGACATTCCAGTCACGATCACGCCGTCGTTGCCGGGGCGCTGGCAATGGATCGGCACTCGCACACTCCGCTTCGAGCACGACCCGGAGATATTCGACCGCTTGCCGATGGCGACTTCCTATGTGGTCGAGATCCCGGCGGGGACGGCGTCGCAGTCCGGCGGCGAACTGGCCGAGGCCGTTCGCTTCGAGTTCGAGACCCCTGCGCCCAACATGGCGTGGCTCGTCCCCCAGCACGACTCGCTCGATCTTCAAACGCTGTTCCTCGTCGCCTTCGATCAGCGGATCGAGTCTGCCGCCGCGCTCGAGGCCATCACGTTCTCAGCCGACGGAGACCAGCATCAGATCCGCCTTGCCAGTGCTGCCGAGATCGAAGGCGATGAGTACATCAGTTCCCTGCTCGGGTATGCACTCGACGACACATGGGTCGCCTTCCGCCCGGCGGCGCCGCTCGAGCCGGACTCATTGATCAGGATCGAGGTCGGCCCCCATGTGCCGTCGGCCGAGGGCCCGAACACCAGCGGCAACTCCTCTGTTGTGGAGGCCCACACGTACGCGCCGCTGCGGGTGGAGGACACAAGTTGCTCATATCAAGGGTGCCGGCCGGGGCGTGCGCTCGACGTCTGGTTCAACAACACGCTGGATGCCGAAACGCTCGATGCGGCCGACGTCGCCATAACGCCAGAGCTCCCCGGCGCCACCGTCTCGGTACACGGCCGCACCATGACCATCGCCGGGCCCACAGCTGGCGGTACCACCTATGAGGTGGTGATCCCCGAAGGGCTGGGCGACGTGTTCGGTCAGACCCTGGGTGAGCCCGAGACCGTGGAGTTCAGCATCGACGAAGCCCTCCCGCACCTCGGCTTCATGGGCGGGCGACTTGCCACCGTTGATCCGCTCGGTGTGCAACAGACGATTCCTGTCATGGTGCGCCAATGGGAGCAGCTCCGTGTGCGCCTCTATGCCGTGGAGCCCAGCGATTACGGGTCGTTCTTGGATTTCGTGTCTCGCTGGCGACGGAGCCGGGACCCGGGTGTTGTGGATGTGCCGTGGCCGCTGGCAGTCGACGAGATCGTCGACACCGGTATCGACCATGATGCCCTCACCGAGGTTCCCATAGATCTCTCCGGCGCCCTCAACGGCGAGCACGGTCATGTGGTCATGATCGTCGACGGGGCTGGTCGGCTCGCCGAGACCGAGACCGAGACCGAGACCGGGACCGGCCAGTCGACGATGGCCTGGGTGCAAGACACCGATATCGGCGTCGACATGATCACCGACTATCGCGATGTGGTGGTGTGGACCACCGACCTGCGCTCTGGCGATCCGCTGGCCGGTGTGGAAATCGAGTTGGAGGGCCGGGGCGCGACGCTCACCACCGATGACCACGGCCTCGCCCGCGCCTCGCTCGATGCCGACGGACATGGGTGGGTCGTGGCCTCGCTCGGCGCCGACCGGGCCCTCAACCCGGTGAGCCTCTCGGCGTGGCCGCAGGACGACCAGACCATTTGGTACACCGCCGATGATCGCGGAATCTACCGACCCGGCGAGACGCTGCAGCTGAAGGGCTGGGTCCGGAATCTCGATCTGAGCGGCGATGGCGACCTTGAGTTCCTTCCCCGCGGGGCACTCGTCACCTACAGCGTCTCCGGCCCGTTCGGCAACGATCTCGGCAACGGTGAGATCCGTTTGGACGAACACGGCGGCTTTGATGTCACCGTCGAATTGCCGCAAGGGGCAAACCTGGGCTGGAGCAGCATCGTCTTTGAGCGTCCGGGCAGCTACGGAAGTGACCGGCACTACCACTCGTTCCAGGTCCAGGAGTTCCGCCGCCCCGAGTTCGAAGTGGAGACACGCCTCGAATCAGCCGGTCCCCATCTGGTTGACGAGCCGGCGGTGGCCGCGGTCGAAGCCACGTACTTCTCCGGCGGCCCCCTCCCCAACGCCGAGGTCACCTGGACGGTCACCACCCGGCAGGGCTCGTACTCCCCGCCCAACTGGAGCGCGTTCACGTTCGGCATATGGCGTCCATGGTGGTATTTCGGTTACTTCGACGAGCCGTGGCCCGAGCCGCAGCGCAAGACCTTCTCGGGCAAGACCGACTCCAGCGGCAGCCATTACCTGCGCATGGATTTTGAAGGCGACGGCGACCATCTCCCCACCACGGTGACCGCTGAAGCTCAAGTGTTCGACGTGAACCGCCAGCAATGGGCGTCGGCGACCGACGTCCTGGTCCATCCCGCCAGCCTCTATGTCGGTGTTCGCTCCGCCCGTACCTTCGTGAGGGCCGGAGACGGGCTCGACATCGACGCCGTGGTAACCGACATCGACGGCAACCCGGTTCCCGGCCGATCCTTCGAGATCACCGCGGCGCGCATCGTCTACCAGTACGTCGACGGCCAATGGACTGAGGTCCCGGTGGACGCCGAGACCTGCGAGGCCGTTTCGGAGCAGACGCCGGTCGGCTGCGAGTTCGCGGCTGGCATCGGAGGCCGCTACCGCATCTCTGCCAACGTCGTCGATGACACGGGGCGGACCAGCCGCAGCGAGTTGACCCGCTGGGTTGCCGGCGCAAGCAGCGGAGCGCCGAGCCGCAGAATCGATCTCGAAGCCGCCAACCTGATTCCCGACGCCGCGAGCTACGCCGCGGGCGACACTGCAGAGATCCTCGTCGACTCGCCCTTCGCGTCGGCGACCGGCCTCCTGACGATCGCCCACAACCAGATCATCGAGTTCCGCACCTTTGAGATCGCCGACCATGCCGCCGTTCTCGAAGTGCCGATCACCGACGATCATGTTCCCGAGCTCGCGGTGCAGGTCGAGATTGTCTCCACCACCGAGCGAACCGCCGATGACGGAACCAGCTTGGACGGTGTGCCCCATCGTCCCGCCTATGCGTCCGGGCAAGCCTTGCTGCGAGTCCCGCCCTTGCTGCGGACTCTCGACGTCACCGCCGAGCCCGCGTCGACAGTGGTCAAGCCGGGCGCGGCCACGAGCATCGCGGTGGAGGTCAACGACGCCGGCGGTGCTCCCGTCGAGGGGGCCAACGTGCTTCTCATCGTTGTGGACGAGGCGGTGCTGGCCGTGTCGGGCTACCAGCTGCTCGACCCCATCGACGTCTTCTACCGCCCCCGGACAGCGCGCCTGCACACCGCGCGAGGCCGAGGCACCATCCTGCTCGAGAGCCCCCAAGACCTCCTTCGCCTGATCGAGGAGGACTTCGCAGAACCTATGGCCGAGGAGGCCATGGCGGAGGCGGCCGATGATTCCGGCGGGGGCGGCAGGTCTGCCTCGGCAGGACTCCAAGTTGATGTCCGCGAGAACCTCGACGCTCTGGCACTGTTCGACCCCGAGGCAGCCACCGATGCCGCGGGCCGGGTCACGGTCGAGTTCGACCTGCCCGACAACCTCACCCGCTACCGGGTGATGGCGGTCGCGGTCGACGGCGCCGAGCGCTTCGGCACGGCCGAGTCTGCCATCACCGCGCGATTGCCCCTCCAGGTCCGGCCCTCGGCCCCCCGGTTCCTGAACTATGGCGACGAGTTCGAGCTGCCGATCGTCGTCCAGAACCAGACCGACTCCGCTATGGAGGTGGATCTGGTCGTGCAGACCTCCAACCTCGAGCTGGCCGGGTCACCGGGACGGCGGGTGACGGTGCCCGCCAATGATCGGGTCGAGGTCCGGTTCCCGGCGCGAACGAAGGAACCGGGCACGGCCCGCTTCCGGGCGGTGGCGGTGTCGGACGACCACGCCGACGCCCAGATCGTCGCCCTGTCTGTGTACACCCCGGCCACCAGCGAGGCATTCGCCACCTACGGGGTGGTCGACGAGGGCGCGGTCGTCCAGTCGATAGCCGCGCTGCGAGACGTGATCCCTCAGTTCGGCGGGCTCGAGATCAACACCTCATCGACCGCGCTCCAGGCCCTGACCGACGCCGTGCTGTACCTCTCCGGCTACCGGTACGCCAGCTCCGATGCCTACGCCAGCCGCATCCTGGCCATCTCCGCACTGCGCGACGTGCTCGGGGCCTTCGAGGCCGAGGGTCTCGCCAGCCCCGACGAACTCGACGCCGCCGTGCGCCGCGACATCGCCGAACTGTCGGCCCTCCAGAACAGCGACGGCGGCTTCGGGTGGTGGTCGCGCAACCGTCCTTCGAGCCCATACCAGTCGATTCAGGCGATGCA
This sequence comes from Candidatus Aldehydirespirator sp., assembly GCA_965220645.1. Classification (GTDB taxonomy): domain Bacteria; phylum Actinomycetota; class Acidimicrobiia; order Acidimicrobiales; family Aldehydirespiratoraceae; genus Aldehydirespirator. Next base: position 2,152,216 of record OZ244836.1, read on the forward strand.
TGCTCTGACAGTTGCCCAGAACGAGGGCTTCACCGTGTCCGATGGCGTCATGGCCAGCGGGCACTGGTATCTGCAGAGCATCGAAGACCGGATCCCGGCCTACTACAGCCAGCGAAGCACCGACATGCTGTTGGCCTACGCGCTTCATGTCCGATCACTGGGCGGAGATCGAGACGCCCGCGCCGCCCTCGCCCTCTGGGAACGCCGGGGCACGGATCTGGAGTCGGATGCCCTCGCCTGGATTTGGCCGGTAGTCGACGACGACGCCGTCGAAGCCAGTATCGAGCGGGTCCTCAACAACCGAGTCGTCGAGTCCGCTGGGGCAGCCGCATTCATCACGGACTACGCCGAAGACGCCTATCTGCTACTGCATTCCAACCGTCGCACCGACGCCATCGTGCTCGATGCTCTGATCACGATGGCTCCCGAGTCGGATCTCGTTGCCAAGGTCGTGGCTGGACTGCTGGCCAACCGGGTCAAGGGACGCTGGAACAACGTCCAGGAGAACTCGTTCATTCTGCTGGCCCTGAACCGTTACTTCGCCGCTTTCGAGGCGACTGATCCCGACTTCGTTGCCCGGGTGTGGCTCGGCGACCTCTACGCCGCGCAACACCAGTTCTCCGGGCGCAGCACCGACCGCGCCCTGACGCTGGTCCCGATGGCGGAGCTGCTGGCAGTGGGCGACTCCGATCTCATCATCGAGAAGGACGGAGAGGGCCGCCTCTACTACCGCCTCGGTCTTCGCTACGCCCCCGACGACCTCAACCTGGATCCTCTGGACCGAGGCTTCGTGGTGCAGCGCAGCTACGAGGCAGTCGACGATCCCGGCGATGTGTGGCTCGACGACGACGGTGTCTGGCATGTGCTGGCCGGGGCCCAGGTGCGGGTCAACGTGACCATGGTCAACGACAGCCGACGCACCAACATGGCGCTGGTCGATCCCATGCCCGCAGGCTTCGAGTCGCTCAACCCGGCACTGGCGGTGACCGGCGAGGTAGACGCCCGCCGCGGCGGGGCCGCCGATTCATGGTGGTGGTGGACTTGGTACGAGCACCAGAACCTCCGCGACGATCGTGCCGAGGCCTTCTCGTCGTACCTGCGGGCCGGCACCCATGAATACAGCTACGTCGTCCGGGCCACCACCCCGGGCACCTTCGTCGTGCCCCCAGCCAAAGCCGAAGAAATCTACGCCCCCGAAGTATTCGGCCGCTCCCGCACCGACACAGTCATCGTGCAAGACCAGCGGTGAGCCTCACCGCTCAGCTGGGCTGGCCACCGAGTAGACGCGTTTGCTGTCGAATCTGTCGTGCTGCTGGGCGTCAGACTCTCACAGTCACGCAGGAATGCTCCAGTCGACCGCGTCGAGACCGGTGTCGGCGACAGGCACATTGCGCCACGCTGACGAAGTTCTCAGCGGGCCCGCGGGCAAGTTCGCCCGCCGAGAACGGCCATAGATCGATGATGGCCAGCCGCCCGGCCAGCAATTCCGACACCGTGGGCACGGTCAGCGGCGACGACACGCAAGGTCTCCGCGGTAGGCAAGATCAGCTTCGCAGCCCAGCCGTATCCCGTTGGTGTGTGGCTCACGGGTGAGACCGTGGAGGTGTCTGTGGATGCCGGGCTAGTCACGATCAGCCACCGCGGTCCGATCGTGGATCAGCGGCTGTCTCAGGGCTGTCTCATGTTGAGACACAGGGCCTCCGCGAGGTGATGTACCCTTGACGTGGTGCTCGAACCTCTGGGGAGCGTTCGGGCGGCTCGACATCGGTTTCGGTACACCGGGGGAGGTGCGGTCGGGGTGAAGACAGCCACGACAACAGTCGGGTTGATCGCCAATCCTGCCTCGGCACGCGATATCCGCCGCCTCGTCGCCCACGGAGGCGCGGTGACCACCCACGACAAGCTGAACCGGCTCCAGCGAGTACTGGCCGGTCTCGCCGCTACCGGTGTGGAACGGGTCATCTCGATGGCCGACCAGGCTGGCATCATGGACGGCCTCGGTCGTCTCGCCGAACGGGCATCCGCCGGGGGTTGGCCTGCGCTGGAGTTCGTCGACCAGGACATCGCCCAGACCGGGGCCGATACCACCGCCGCCACGAGAGCCATCGTCGACGCGGGAGTCGGCTCGATCGTCGTCCTCGGGGGCGACGGAACCAACCGGGTCGTGGCGGCCGCATCGGCGGATGTCCCGCTGGTCTCGATCTCGACCGGAACCAACAACGCCTTCCCGCGACCGGTGGAACCGACCGTCGCCGGGCTGGCGGCGGGGCTCGTCGCCACCAACCCGCACAGCCGTCAGGCTGGCACCTACCGAGCGAAGAAGCTCATCGTCCACTGCGGCGATCGTGTCGAAGAAGCCCTGGTCGACGTCGCCATCACCGACAGCGACGGTGTCGGCGCCGGTGCGCTGTGGGATGCGACGTCGATCTCGGAGCTGTTCGTGTGTTTCGCTGAGCCCGACGCCATCGGACTGTCGGCGATCGGCGGCCACGTGCAACCGACACCGCGCCGTTCCCCGACGGGGTTGGCACTCGTCCTCGGCGAGCCGGTCGCCATCATCGTGCGAGCACCGATCGCGCCGGGACTCGTCGAGCCCGTCGGCGTCAGCTCTGTCTCAGTTCTCGAGCCCGACTCGACCGTCGTCGCGCGGGCCGCTGGCGGTGTCGTCGCCATCGATGGTGAACGCATGTTCCGCTTCGGACCGGCCAATCGTCCCGCGATCACGCTGCGTGCGGACGGCCCCGTCGTCGTCGATGTGACCACAACCCTCGAACACGCCGCCACCCACGGTCATCTGGCGGCAGCTGGCGTCGTCGGCCGCGGAATTCGCCCCGGTGACGAGGCGCCCCCGACGCCCGAAGGCGCAACCAAGCCGAACCCAAGGAGGTATCAACGTGAAAACACTGAACCGACTCGACCTCTACACCGAGATGGTCCGCGTCAGGCAATACGAGTCCCGAATCCTGCAGGAGTACCACGCTGACAAGGCGCCGGCCTGGGACATCGGGGCCGGTCTGATCCCGGGGGAAATGCATCTCTCGGCTGGCCAGGAACCGGCCGCCGTCGGCGTTTGCGCTCACTTGAAGAAGGGGGACGCCATCACCGCGCCGCACCGGCCTCACCACTTCGCGCTGGCTCACGGCGTCGACATGAATGCCATGACGGCTGAGATCTACGGCCGCACCACCGGCCTGTGCAAGGGCAAGGGCGGTCACATGCACCTGTTTGATCCGGAGAACCACTTCTCCTGCTCAGGGATCATCGCCCAGGGCTACCCCGTGGCCTGTGGCCAAGCGCTCGCCATGAAGCGAAACGGCACCGACAATGTCGCCGTCGCCGTCGCCGGCGAAGGGGCGGCCAACCAGGGAGCGTTCCACGAGTCGCTCAACCTTGCTGCGGTTTGGAACCTGCCGGTCATCTTCGTCATCGAGGACAACGACTGGGCGATCTCGGTTCCCCGCGCCGCGTCGACCGCCATCAACTCCAACGCCGATCGGGCGGCGGGCTATGGCATCCCCGGCGTGCGGGTCGAGGACAACGATGTCGAAGCAGTCTTCGAGGCCGCCGGTGCCGCCATCGACCGGGCCCGGGCCGGAGAGGGTCCGAGCTTGATCGAGATCCACACCCTGCGGCTCTGGGGGCACTTCGAGGGCGACGCGCAGGCCTACCGAGGAGCCGATCTCGACACCGTCGACGAACGCGACCCCATTCCCCGCTACGCCGCCGCACTCGTCGAGTCGGGCGACCTGGCCGAGGCGCAGATCGACGACATCAAAGGAGCCGCCGACGCCGACGCCGACGCCGCGATCCAATTCGCGGTCGCCAGCCCCATTCCCGCCCCCGAAGACGCCCTGCTGCACGTCTTCGCCTGAGCAACCAGACCGACAGGAGAACAACGCAATGACCACGACTGAGACACCCACCCGCCGGATCACCACGGCCAAGGCAATGGCGGAAGCCATCGGTCTCGAGATGCGTGCCGACCCCGACGTGTTCGTCATGGGCGAAGACGTCGGCGCCTATGGCGGGATCTTCGGATCCACCACCGACCTGTTCGGCGAATTCGGACCCGAGCGGGTGATGGACACCCCGATCTCGGAGACCGGCTTCATCGGTGCCGGCATCGGCGCCGCAGTGGAAGGGCTCCGCCCCGTCGTCGAGCTCATGTTCGTCGACTTCTACGGCGTCTGCATGGACCAGATCAGCAACCACATGGCGAAGATCCACTACGAGTCCGGTGGCGCAGTGAACGTGCCGATGGTGCTCATGTCCGCCACGGGCGCCGGCTACTCCGACGCCGCGCAACACTCCCAGTGCCTCTGGGGGATGTTCGCCCATCTCCCGGGGATGAAGGTGGTCGTGCCTTCCAATCCCTACGACGCCAAGGGTCTGATGACCTCGGCCATCCGCGACGACAACCCGGTCGTCTACCTCTTCCACAAGGGCGCTCAGGGCCTGGTGTGGATGGAGAAGAACCCGCGCTCGGTCGCCCACGTCCCCGAAGAAGCGTTCACCGTCCCGATCGGTGAGGCCGCCATCGCACGCGAAGGCAGCGATGTCACCCTCGTCACGATCTCGCTGTCGGTGCAGCACAGCCTCGACGTTGCCGAGGAGCTCGAAGGCGAGGGCATCAGCCTGGAGGTCGTCGATCTGCGAAGCCTCGTACCTCTCGATCGCCAGACCGTGTTGGAATCGGTGGCGAAGACCGGCAAGTTGCTAGTCGTCGACGAGGACTACAAGAGCTTCGGGCTTACGGGCGAGATCGCAGCCATCGTGGCCGAGACCGACCCGACGATGCTGACCAAGCCGGTGTCCCGTCTTGCCGTGCCCGATGTCCCCATTCCGTATGCTCGCTCGCTCGAGTACGGGATCCTGCCCACGCGCGAAAGGATCGCCGCTGCGGTCAAGGACCTGATGTCGTGATCACCGAGGTCCCGTTCCCGATCATGTCGGAACAGGACCCCACCGCCGAAGGCGTCGTCGGAACCTGGTTCGTCAACCATGGCGAGCAGGTGGTCGCCGGCCAGGTCATCGCCGAAGTCCAGGTCGACAAAGCATCCCAAGACGTCGAAGCCCCGGTAGCGGGCGTCATGTACCAGTTCGTACCCGAGGGTGTCCCCATTACCCAAGGCGACTCGCTGGCCCGCATCGACTCCTGAAGGGGAGGATCCGGCACTTCGGATCATCCTCGAGTGGCCCTCCAAAGAGGCCGCGCTCGCGTTCATGAACGATCCCGCCTATGCGCCCCACCCCAAAGCCCGCCAGGCTGGTTCGATCAGCCACCACGTTCTGATCGACGGCATCGACGACTTCGCCTAACGGCCAAGAGACATCGCCAGGGGAGGAACGCAAGAGTCTCGCCGATCTGGTCGCCACCATCATCGGGGGGTCCGATCGCTGGGCGGAGATCGAGACGCCCGCTCCGCCCTCGCCCTCTGGGAACGCCGGGGCACGGATCTGGAGCCTGACGCCCTCGCCTGGATCTGGCCGGTAGTCGACGACGACGCCGTCGAAGCCAGTATCGAGCGGGTCCTCAACAACCGGGTCGTCGAGACCGCCGGGGCAGCCGCATTCATCACGGACTACGGCGAAGACGCCTATCTGCTGCTGCATTCCGACCGCCGCACCGACGCCATCGTGCTCGATGCTCTGATCACGATGGCTCCCGAGTCGGATCTCGTTGCCAAGGTCGTGGCTGGACTGTTGGCCAACCGGATCAAGGGACGCTGGAACAACGTCCAGGAGAACTCGTTCATCCTGCTGGCCCTGAACCGCTACTTCGCCGCCTTCGAGGCGACCGATCCCGACTTCGTCGCCCGGGTGTGGCTAGGCGACCTCTACGCCGCGCAACACCAGTTCTCCGGGCGCAGCACCGACCGCGCCCTGACGCTGGTCCCGATGGCGGAGCTGCTGGCAGTGGGCGACTCCGATCTCATCATCGAGAAGGACGGAGAAGGCCGCCTCTACTACCGCCTCGGCCTTCGCTACGCCCCCGACGACCTCAACCTGGATCCTCTGGACCGAGGCTTCGTGGTGCAGCGCAGCTACGAGGCAGTCGACGATCCCGGCGATGTGTGGCTCGACGACGACGGTATCTGGCATGTGCTGGCCGGGGCCCAGGTGCGGGTCAACGTGACCATGGTCAACGACAGCCGACGCACCAACATGGCGCTGGTCGATCCCATGCCCGCAGGCTTCGAGTCGCTCAACCCGGCACTGGCGGTGACCGGCGAGATCGACGCCCGCCGCGGCGAGGCCGCCGATTCATGGTGGTGGTGGACCTGGTACGAGCACCAGAACCTCCGCGACGATCGCGCCGAGGCCTTCTCGTCGTACCTGCGGGCCGGCACCCACGAATACAGCTACGTCGTCCGGGCCACCACCCCCGGCACCTTCGTCGTGCCCCCAGCCAAAGCCGAAGAAATCTACGCCCCCGAAGTATTCGGCCGCTCCCGCACCGACACAGTCGTAGTGCAAGACCAGCGGTGAGCCTCACCGCTCAGCTGGGCTGATAGCCACGTCGTGATCCGCACCCTCCACCGCTACGGCAACCTCCTGTAGCTCTCGCTGGGGTTGCCCAACAGGGACGCGGTGAGGTCGCGGTGATTGAGAGTTCCGGGCAGGCCTATCACCACGAGCCGGCCGCGCAGCGTTGAGTCAAGGCCGTTGAGAGCTTCCTCGATGCTCCAGCGCCGCCCGACCCGGTGGATGACGTGGTGCCTGTCGGGGTGGCCGCTGAGTTGGAGGAAGCCCTTCACCCGCAGGATGGAGTCGGGCCAGTCCCGAAGCGCGGCTTCGACCCGGTCTCGTTCGAGGGCGCCGTTGACCTCGACGACAACCGTGTTGAAGGCTGCTTCGAGGTGGTCGGTGCTGGTGTTGGACCGCTGTGGCGGGGTTGCCTCGCTGGCCCCGCTGGCCCGGCCGGCCGCCAGGAGCAGCGCCGGGTCAGGCCCGCCGGCGCGCCAGGCCAGGATCGGTGCGCCAGGAACGTTCTCAGCAATCCAGCCCATGACGGTGGCAAGCTCGGTCTCGGTCACAAGGTCGCACTTGGTCACCATGACGATGTCAGCGCGGTGGAGTTGGCGGGTGACGAGTTCGCCGACGAACTGGTCTCGAGACTTGGCCCGCACCGTCTCGGCATCGGCGAGCACGATGACCGCGTCGAGGCGGCAGCCGGGCCAGCCTTGCCCATAGGCCGCCACGTTGGCCGGGTCGGCGACGCCGCTGGCCTCGACGACGACCTGATCGGGTGGCGGTTCCAGGGCGAGCACCCGGTCGAGCGCATCGCCGAGCTCGTCGGCGATCGAGCAGCAGATGCATCCGTTCCTCAGGCTGATCGTCTGGCCGCGGTGCTCCGCGATGAGGGCCTCGTCGATGTTGACCGCGCCGAAGTCGTTGACAAGCACCGCCAGGCGCCGGCCGTGTTCGTGGGCCAGCAGCTCGTTGATCAGGGTCGTCTTGCCCGCGCCGAGGTAGCCGGCGACCACGGTTACGGGGACGAGGTCCTCACGGATGCGGGATCCCATCACTAGCGGGGCGGGATCGGGAACTTCTGGCCCTCGAAGACGGTCCCCCATATGGGGATGTCGCGCAGCGCTTCGACACCGGCGTCGTAGGGGTCGGCCTCGAGGACCGTGAAGTCGGCTCGCTTGCCCCAGCGCAGCGACCCGATCTCGTCCTCAAGCCCGAGTACGTAAGCGGCGTTGGTGGTGATCGCTTTGACGGCGGCGTCCAGTGAGGCCCGCTCGTTGGCGCCCATCACCGCTCCCGACTGGGTGAGGCGGTTGGCCGCCACCCAGGCGTTGTTAAGTGGTTTGGCGGGCGCCATCGGGAAGTCGGAGTGCACCGCGAAGCGCACTCCGGCCCGCTCCAGCGAGCCGACTCTCGAGATCTGCGACGCTCGCTCGTAACCCAGGGTGCTGGCCGCGAACGCTTCCGAGAGTTCGTAGACGTAGTAGGCGTTGACCGAGGCCACCGCCCCTACCGCGGCCATGCGGTCGACCTGTTGTGAGCTGGAGATGCCGAAGTGCTCGAAGGTGAAGCGATGATCGAAGCGGGGCCGTTCTGACTGGAGCTTCTCGAGGGTGACGAGCGCGAGCTCCACGCCGAGGTCTCCGCTGCAGTGGACATGGATCTTCAGCCCGGCGTTCCACAGCACCCGGGCGATGGCTTCGAACCTCTCCGGGGGTGTCATCCACTCGCCGTGGCGACCGTCGATGTGGCCGGGCGGTTTGAGCATCAGCAGCTCGGCGAAGAACCCGCCGTCGGCGAACATCTTGACGTGGTCGCTGAACCGCAGGCGATGGGTGTTGCGTGACGGATACGCCAGCACCCGCTGAAGGAACTCCTCGTCGGTTCGCTCGTCGCCTTGGGGGCCCATCGCGAAGGGCATCAGCTGGACCCGGAACGGTGTGTCGGGCTGTTCCATCACGGCCTGGAGGTGGCCCCACTCCTGCTCGAACCCGTAGAAGCCCAAAGCGGCGTCGCCGATGGTGGTGTGGCCGCCGTGATGGATGACCTGGCGCATCCGGTCGAGCCCGCCGCGGAAGCGCTCCGTCTCGAGGATGAAGCCGCGCAGGCAACGCAAGGCGACGCTCATGCCCGTTTCGAAGAATCTGCCTGCGTCGAGATCGATCTGGGGGTGGCGGGCGGCGGCCGCGGTGTCGAGGTCCATCCACTGTATGCAGGCGTCGTTCACCGCCAGCGAGTGGTAGCCGCGGTGCCATACCACGATGGGTCGGGTCGCCGATATCTGGTTGAGCGCGCTGCGGTCGACGGAGCGGTGCCAGATGGGGTGATGCCCGAACACGAACAGCGGCTCGCCGGCGGCCAGGTCGGCGTCGAGGCCGACCAGCCGGGCGAGGAACTGCTCCTCGTCGTGCACGGGTCCGATTTCCTGCCAAGGCAGGTCCCATCCCACTGCCGTCGTGAAGTGCATCGGCAGGAGGATCGCGGCCATGGAGGGATGCAGGTGGGGATCGATGAACCCCGGCATGATGCAGTGGTCCTTGAACGTGTCATCGATCTCGTGGCTGCGTGACTCCAGCCACGGCCCCATGGTGTCGAGGGTCCCCACCTCCACGATGCGGCCGCCCGAGACCGCGACGGCCTCCGCCACCGGCAACGACGCCTCCATCGTGCGCACCGTGCGGGCCACGAACACCGTGATGTCAGCCATGAATGCCCCCGCGCGCCGGCGAAAGCCCGCTACGCCCTCGCCTCCAGCGTTCGGCTAGTCTATTGCCTTCAGGGGGATTGGCCGGCGTCGAGTCGTAGTCGGCACCGGCCTTAGGAGTGCTTGGCTTACGCCGGTGCCGGGAGCAGCTGTGAACGTCATTGCGAGCCGATGGGCAACCTGCCTTATCGTAGGGCTAGCGGTTCTGGCTTCCGCGTGTTCCGGAAGCAGTTCGCCAGAGGACCTGAGCAACGCGCTCGAGGATCCGGGAACGCGTCGTCTTTCCTTTGCCGATATCACCAGCGATCTCGGTCTGCCGACCGAGTCTTACGGCACGGGATACTCGGGTCCGTGTGTGCCCGACGCGGTCGGCATCACCAGTGGGGGCATGGGTTGCATGATTGACTCCATGACCGGAGGCGTCGCGTTGGCCGACTTCAATCGCGACGGCTGGATCGACGTCGTTGGCACGCGCGCCGGTCTACCCGTATTCGTGGGTGTGTACGACTCCAGCGACGGCACCTACCGGCAGGTGGAGATCTCCGAGGAGGTGACCGGCAACGGTATCGCCATTGGCGATATAGACAGCGACGGCGATGCGGACATCTTCATCGCCGGTTATGGGACTCAGCAGCACTTTCTGCTCATCAATGACGGGCATGCAGGCTTCAGCGAACAGGCCAGAACTCGTGGGGTGAGCGGCACAAGACGTGATGGTCAAGCACTCCTGGGTACCAGTGCCGTGGTCGAAGATGTCGACGCTGACGGTCAGCTCGACGTCATCGTCACTGAGTGGCGGGCCGGAACCGCCCTCAACGCAGCAGGTGAGCCGACGACCCGCTACTTCCGCGGCGATCAAGCGCAGCCGGGAACGTTCATCGATGCGACCACCTCGAGTCGCCTGAGCGTGATTGCCGCGACTGGCTATGGCTTCTCCATCTCCGTCTCGGATTTTGACCTGGACGGCCACAATGACATCCTGCTGGCCAGTGACTACAACACATCGCTGATCGCCTTTGGGTCCGCGGCGGGCACATTCCATCTCAATGACGAGGTCCAAGCCTCGCTGACCGACGAGAACGGCATGGGTGGCTTGGTCACCGACCTCAATGCGGACGGCATCGATGATTGGCTCGTGACATCAATCTTTGCGCCTCCGCCATGTCCGTTCTCCGCCTGCGGCTCCGGCCTGTCGGGCAACCGTGCCTACGTCAACACCGCAGGTGCCCCGCCTGAGGATGAAGCCTCGGCTCTGGGAATCGCCGCCGGTGGGTGGGGCTGGGGAATCATCCTCGACGACTTCGATCACGATGGCCATGATGATCTTGTCTCGGCCGCCGGAATGTACTTCCCGGAGGACTTTGGCGGTGCGCCGCTTGACGAGAGCGGCTATGCGACCGCTCCCCTGCTCGCGTGGGGAGGTCTCCCCGGCGGATCAGGATTTGATGAGATCGAGGTCGAGATACGCGGTGGTCATCCACCTTCAGCCCGGTCGCTACAGGCCGCCGATTTCGATCATGATGGCGACTTGGACCTGTTCGTGGGTGGCTCAGGCCTCCCGGTCAGAGTCTTGGAGAACACGACAGTCACGGGATGCAACTGGGTTAGCGTTGATGTGGACGGGTCACACGGCGGGACCGTTGCGCTCCATGACGGCGAGAGAGTGGTTTCGGAGGATCGTTTCGGAACGTCAACGGGTTTTCTTGGTACGAGCAACGTTCCGGCACTGTTGTGGCTACCCGACGCAGACACTGCCTATGAGGTTCGTGTTGCAAGCCACGAGGGTGTGTCCACATCCCGAGCTGTCGAAGGCGGCTTCATGTACCACTTCATTCAACGGGGAGGACGACTTGAGCTTCGCGACCTAAGTGGTCCCGGGTGCGACGCGGTGCGCTGACACGCTAGCTCGGTGTCGATGCGTGTTGGTCCTCTTCAGCATGCAGCGTAGACGACCGGATTGGCGCGCTCGCCGGGCTTGCCGAGCCTGTCGAGCCCGAATCAGCAGTCACCTTGCGTCCACATTGACAACACGATCCTGGCGCCCTTTAATTGCTGCAGTCTCGTTGCGTGCAAGTCGCTAGGGGGAGCGAGAAATGACTGTAGAGAAGTATGTGGTTCTGCTCGATGCCGACCACGCGGTCACGCCGGGTGAGCGCGACGACGCGGTGGGCCGGCTGGTAGATGGTGCCGGTGGTGCTGGCGCGGGGCTGGTTGGTTTGACGGTGAGCAGCCTGACCGAGTCGCTGACCGGTCCGGCAGAGACTATTGCGGTGGTGCAGGCGTGGATTGAGGGATCCTCTGGAGCCGATGCGGAGTCGGTTCTTGCTCATCTCACCGGTGCGGTCGGCGCGAAGGTGTCGAGTTGGCGTGTCGAGGAGATCGCGTTCTTGGCGCCGGTTGATCGCAGGCCCTCGGGGGAGCATTCCCGGCTGAACTTGTTCGGCACGGCCGCGAAGCGGGAGGACTTCACCACCGAGGGGTTCTTCGACTATTGGAAAACGGTGCACGCGCCCATCTCGGCGTCGATTCCGGGCAGTTCGGGCTATGTGGTGTCTCGGATCCACGAGACGGTGAACGCTCCGGTGGAGCGCACAGTCGATGCGTTCATCGAGTTGTGGTATCCGAACCGCGACTCTCATGCGAGCGCTAACGCGCATCCGCTCGCGGCGAAGGCCTGGGATGACGTCGCCAACTACGCGAGGACCGACGGCCAGTTCTGGTTGACCTATGAGCACGTGGTCGTTGCGCCGCCTGACACCGGTCGAGGCATGTTTGACTCGAACGGGGATTGATGCGGGTACGCCCCCATCTGCTGGAGACACCGCATTCGGGCATCCGGCGGATGGCGGACCTAGCGGCCACCATCGACGATCCGATCGGGCTGGTGGGGGGAGACCCGAACTTCACTACGCCCCAGCACATCATCGACGGTGCCGCTGATCGGTCGAGCGCGGGAGCAACCGGCTACGCGCCGGGTGAGGGCTTTCTGGAGTTGCGCGAGGCGATCGTCGACAAGCTCCAACGGGTCAACGGCGTCACTGCAACCCCTGACCAGATCTGTGTGACCACCGGAGCCTGCGGCGGGTTGTTCACCAGCCTCACTCTCGCGGTGGAGCCGGGCAGCGACGTGCTGGTTCCCGACCCCGGATGGGCCAACTACGCCGCAATGATCCATGTCTTGGGTGCTCGCTGTGTGCCCTACGCGGTGGATGCGTCGACGAACTGGCGGCTCGATGCCGCGGTTGTCGAGGCGGCCATAACGCCGGTGACGGCCGCGCTGATACTGAACTCGCCTGGTAACCCGACCGGCGTAGTCTTCGACCCTGACGACCTCACAGCGGTGGCCGAACTGGTCACCGGCCGTCAGATCGCGGTGATAAGCGACGAGGCCTACGACGAGGTGGTGTTCGGTGCCGAGCTGTTCTCGGTGGCATCACGGGTGCAGTCCGATCAGTTGCTGACCATCTATTCGTTCTCGAAGACGTACGCGATGACCGGCTGGAGAATCGGGTACGCGGTCGGGCCGGCCGACTTCGTGGGCGAGCTGTCGTTGCTTCAGGAGCCGGTCGTGTCCAGCGCGTCCACCATCTCCATGCACGGCGCCGCGGTGGCGCTGCAAGGCCCGCAGCAGTGTGTGGCCGAAATGGTCTCCGCGTACGCAGAGCGCTGCCAGAAGGCGATGGCGCTGCTCGACTCCGAGGGGATCGCCTACGTCGAGCCGGGCGGAGCGTTCTTCATCCTGGTCGACATACGCGACAGCGGCCTCGACTCGTGGACGTTCGCCACCAGGCTCGCGGAGCAGCACCGGGTGGTGGTCGTGCCGGGACTGGCCTTCGGTCAGGGCGGCGAGGGATTCGTGAGGGTGAGCCTGGCCGCGGCTCCCGAGGCCATCTTGGAGGGTTTGGCGCGGATTGCCGAGACCTTGCACGACCTCACGACCCGCGAACCGGCTGCCGTGTAGCCGCCGCAGCGCGAAAGGAGACCACAAGAATGCAACGACTCGACGGTATTTCTGCGTTGATCAGCGGGGGAGCGAGCGGTGTCGGGCGGGCCACCGCGCACCGCTTCGCCCAGGAGGGAGCAGCCCTGATCACGCTCTTCGACAGGGATGTCGAGCGCCTTGCCGATGTCGCCTCCGAACTGGCCGAGATCGGCACCAAGCCCCGGTCGGTGGTCGGCGATGTCAGCCGCCCGCCGGACTGCCAGCGGGCCGTGGACGAGGCCATTCGCGGCGACGGCCGCCTCGACGTGCTGGTAAGCAACGCCGGCGCCGACTCGATCTACCCGTTCCTTGAGCTGGAACTTGAAGAGTGGTACCGGATCGTCGACATCAACCTCACCGCGTCGTTCGTGCTGGGCCAGGCGGCGGCCAGGGCGATGGTGGCCGCCGGCAACGGTGGCACGATCCTGTACACCGCGTCGATCTCGGGCGTGTTCGCGTCGACCGGCGACGCCCACTACGGCGTGTCGAAGGCCGGCATCATCAGCCTCGTCAAGACGATGGCCATCGAACTCGTGGAACACAACATCCGGGTGAACTGCATCAGTCCCGGCCCGCTCGACACCCCGATGTCGCTCGCGCTGCTCGGCAGCGAAGAGGCGATGCAAGCCGCCCGGGAGAGCTGGCCGATGGTGCCCATGAACCGGCTGGGTCTACCAGAGGAGATCGCGGGCACCTACGCGTATCTGGCGTCGCCCGACGGCGCCTACACCACCGGCCAGAACATCGTGGTAGACGGGGGATTGACGGCGAACGTCTACCCGTTGGCAGACGAACTCGAGTGAAGACCGCTCCTGATCTTCACATCGTCGGCAGAGACTGATGGCTAGCGGAACGACTATTGCCGGCGGACCAGTCTTCAGGGAGGGGTTCGAGTACGAGTTCTCTGCGCTCCATCCGATGTCGGACCACATCGACCCGCCCGCGTTGGCGGCCTACGAATCACCGCTGGCCAAGGGCACCGATTCGCAGCCGGTGGGGCTGCTTGCCGAATCATGGCGGATCAATGCAGACGGCACCGAGTGGTTGATGAAGATCAGGCCGAACGTCACCTTCCACTCAGGGGCACCATGTGATGCGCAAGCTGTCCTAGAGGCACTCAACGCTATTCGGGCGGTCCTCGGCGAGTCTGGTGACGACTCGTATTGGAACGCGGTGAGCGACGTGACGCTAGCCGATTCCGAGACGCTGCGTTTCGCGTTGCACCACCCGAGTGCTCGTGTGGCTTCATTGTTGTGGGGACCACACACCTTGATCCACAACGAGGCGGGTCGGCGCGAGCACGGGGAGGACTTTGGGACGGCGGTCGTCGACGGTACCGGTCCGTATCGCGTTATTTCCTGGTCCGAGGAGCGAGTTGCGGCCGAACGCTGGGATGCGTATGCGCGGCCGCCTGCACCGATGTTCGCTCAACCGTCGGCAAACATGCCTGACCGCATCGAGTGGATCGCCGTGCTCGGCGAGTCTGAGCGTCTGGCAATGCTTGAAGCCGGCGAACTCGACTGCATCCACGCCCCGCCGGCCGATCAAGTCGCCCGACTTGCGGACGATCCGCGCTACAAGATGTTCCGGCATTCGCAGCCGGCGAGCATGTACCTGACGTTGAACTGGGAATACCATGACCTCGGGTTCGACGACCTCAGAGTGCGCAAGGCCTTCCATCTTGCTGTCGATCGCGAGGAGATCGTCGCAACTGCGTTGGCGGGCTGTGGGTCGCCGACCTGGGGTCCGCTACCACCGGGTCTCGAGTTCTATGATCCGAGCATCGATGCCCGGGGCGCCTTCGATCCTCGGCAGGCCGGTGCGCTCTTGGATGCTGCGGGGTTCGCAGTAGGTGCCGACGGGATTCGACAGCGCGATGAGCATCGCATGTCTGTTTCATGCGTCATCCAAGACGACGAGACTTTCCGGCGGGTCAGTGCGATCGTCGCCCGACAACTCGCGGACATCGGTGTCGATCTTCGCTTCGAGTTCTACAAGCCGTTCGTCGAGTACTACGAGGCATGCCGACACAGTCCCGCTTGCACGATCAACAAGTGGCTTTGGCAGGATCCGATGGACGCCCTGATCGGATTCTGTGCGACCAATAACCGTCCGTTCCTGAACTGGTCGAACGCATCGAGCCCGCCACTTGACGATGCGTTCGATGCGTGGACCCGGGCCGAAACCCTGGATGATCTCCACACCGCGGCGAGTCGGGCTCAACAGGCGTTCGCGAGGGACCTTCCTTATGTTCCGCTTCTCACTCCTGACGATGTCTGGGTTTGGGATTCTCGATTCAGCGGCTATGACCCACGGCCGGGCATGCTCTACCCGTACTACCACACCCTCCACAACAGTCTCGCGAGTCGGTAGCGCACTTCGAGCCGGCTGAGGCGGTGGGCCGACTCATCCGGGGAAGACCTCGCCAGGTTGGCCGTTTTCGAGCCCAAGTCGGCCGCATGGCGAGTTTGACCAAGAGACCCGCCTGCAATATGGTTCTTGCACGTGACGGACGGGAATCCGTCATTTCACCCGGGGGGAGTTCATCATGGGTTCGACGGATGCTGAGCATTCACTAACTGAGTTGGCGCGAGCGGATATCTCACGTCGCGCCTTCATGAGGCGCGCGGCGCTGTTGGGGATTGGTGCGGCCACTGCTGGCCAGATCCTTGCTGCGTGTGGCGATGACGACGCCACAACGGACGCCCCGGCGGAAGCACCTACCACAACGGCTGCGCCGGACACCGCCCCGCCCGAGGCGCCCGAGCCAAGCGGGCCCAAGGTCGGTGGGACGTTCCGCGAGGGCTACGACCGAGACCTGACAGGGCCTGACACAGTCTCCAGCGCGTGGGCCGACCCGACCTTCAACGCCTTCCACGAGGCGGTGGCAATCCGCAACCCAGAGGGCGCCCTGGTTCCCATGCTGGCCTCGGCGTTCGTCAGCAGCGACACCGGCTGGGAGTTCACCCTGCGCGACGGCCTCAAGTTCCACCACGGCGGTGATGTCACGCCGGAGGTCATTGTCGAGAACTTCAACCTGTTCCGGGATCCTGCTACTGGCGTCAACGCCGTCTTCTGGGCTCCGATCACAGATGTCACCAGCGAAGGAGACGTCATCCGGTGCCACACAGATGGTCCGTTCGCGGCCTTCCAGGAGACCGTGAGCACCGAGTACTCCTATATTCTCAATACTGCGACCCGTGAGGAGAATGGCGATCAGTACGGGGCAGCCATTGTCGATGGAACCGGCCCGTTCAGGATGGCATCGTTCGATACAAGGCAGGGGGCCGTCGGTGAGCGTTGGGATGACTATCCCGGGTCCGTCGTCCCGTTCTTTGAGAACAAGGGCACGGCATATCTGGATGCGGTCGAATTGATTCCGATTACGGAGTCAGCCCAGAGACGCAATGAGATCGAAACCGGCAACGTTGATGCGATCAAGAACCCGCCGCCACAAGATGTCGAAGCGCTCAGCAACAACGAGGACTTGGTTGTACAAGAGTTCCAGGAACTCTCAAACTTCTTCCTCAGCTTGAACATCGGAGCCACACAGCACGGGTTCGATGACCTCCGCGTGCGGCAGGCGATCAGCCACGCGATCGATCGCGAGGGCATTGTCACTGCGGTATTGCGCGGTCGAGCTGTTGCCACCTACGGGCCATTCTGGCCTGCCTACAAGTGGTACAACCCCGACGTTGAGAACTTCAACCAATTCGACGTGGACAAGGCACGCTCGCTCCTGGATGACGCAGGCTGGGTGTCCTCCGGCGGTGGCATCCGCGAGAAGGACGGCGCCCAGCTCTCGTTCCCCATGCTGCACCTGTCGGAGGCGACCGAGAATGCCGTGATGGAGGCGATCGTAGAGATGCTGAAGGAGGTCGGCGTCGACATGCAGAACACCGATGAAGAAGCCTCCGCCTACTGGCCGCAGATAAACCTCGAGCTTGCCTCGTTCAGCCTCAAGGGACTGTGGTCGAGCGCTCCTGACCTGTCCGCGTACTTCTTCAACAACCTTCAGCCTGCAGGCGCCGCGGCGGGCGCATCGGCGTCGTATGTCCAGTGGCAGGTCGCCGGCGACGAAGAGAGCCTGCGCGCCGCGGCCATGCAGATGCAGGCAGTGGTCGCGGAGGAGCTGCCGTTCATCCCGATCTACACCCCGAACACCGTCTGGGTGAACCACAAAGATGTGGTCGGCTGGCAGCCGAATCAGGTCAACTTGTACCCCTTCTACAACGATGTCTGGATGAACCGCTAGCCGCGCTCGACCGTTCGGGACTCCTCGGGCCCAGCCCGGGGCGGAGGGTTCGGCCCAAGACAAGCCGGAGCACACGTGCAGTACGTGGTCCAACGTATCGCTCACGCTGTGGGTGTCATCTTCCTGGTCTCGATAGTGACGTTCCTGGCGCTGCGCACGACGCCCGGGAATGTCATCACGTCGCTGTTCAATCCCATCACCGTGGGAGAAGAGGCGGTCGAGCAGGCCATCGCCGATCTGGGGCTCGACGACCCGTTGTGGGAACAGTACTGGGACTACATATCCGACGTGCTCCGAGGTGACCTCGGCTTCTCGATAGTCCGCGGCAAGGATGTCATCGACTTGGTGGGTAGCGCCATCGGCTACACGCTCATGCTGGCAGCGGCAGCCTTTGTCGTGGCGTTCGGCATCGGTGCACCGGTCGGTGTGGTCTCCGCGCTGAATGCTGGCAAATTGCTGGACCGCGTCATCCGGGCCTTCATCAGCGTCTTCCAGGCGGTTCCCAACTTCGTTCTCGCCCTGCTCGCGGTACTCGTCTTCGGGGTGCGACTCGACTGGCTGCCGGTGTCCGGCGCCGACGGACCTCTACATCTTGTGTTGCCGACCCTCGTTCTCGCCGCCGAACCCGGCGCGCTAACGGCCCGAGTCAGTCGCACTGCCGTGCTGGAACAGCTCTCGTCGGACTTCACGCGGACGCTTCGGGCTCGTGGCGTAGCGATATGGCGGATTCATTGGGTCCACGTGCTGCGGAACTCCTTGTCACCCGTCATCTCGCTCGGCGGCGTCCAGGTTCGAAGCCTGTTGGGCTACACCCTCATCGTCGAGGTGATCTTCCGCTGGCCTGGACTCGGATCCGAGCTCGTCGGCAGCGTGCTCAACCGCGACTACCCAGTGGCGCAGTCCTTGACGCTGCTGCTGGCGGCCGTCGTTGTCGGGTCCAGCGTGCTGGCCGACCTGCTGCACCGGTGGGCCGATCCGCGAGTCCGGTTGGCCGGCTCGGAGGCGGAGTGATCGCGGGGGCGCAGCGATGCTGACGACGACGGAGTCGAGACACACTCCAAAGTGGCGGTCCGGGCGATTTCTAGCCGTGGCGCTCGGTGTGTATGCAGCCGCCGCTCTGGTCGGGCTGGTCACCCCGATCGTTCCGCCGCTGGAGCGGCTGGTCAACGAGCAGAACCTGGCCGACTTCCTCCTACCGCCGCTCTCTGAGGGCTACCCGTTCGGAACTGATGAGTTGGGCCGGGACTTCATGTGGCGGCTCATCGGTGGCCTCGGCGTCTCGATGAGCGTTGGCGTGGTGGCGGCCGTGCTGTCCATCGTTCTCGGACTTGTGCTGGGCATTGTCGGCGGGTTCTTCAGGCGAACTGCGGGCGTGTCGGTCGCGGTGGTGGTCGACGTCACATGGGCGTTCCCGGAGATATTGCTGGCCATCATGCTGGCCGGATGGCTCGGTCCGGGTCTTCGCGCGGTAGTCTTGGCCGTAGCTCTCACAGGGTGGGCGAGCTTTGCAAAGATCGTTCGCGGGGAGGTGCTGTCGCTGCGCGAGCGAGACTTCGTGGCGGCGTCGAGGGTTCTCGGGATGTCGAAGCTACGCATCAGCCTCCGCCACCTGGTGCCGAACCTGGTGCCGGTCATGATGGTGATGACCGTGTTCTTCATGGCGGCAGCCATCATCGCGGAGGCTGGGCTGTCGTTCCTTGGCCTTGGCGCACAGCCGCCGACGCCGAGCCTCGGTCTGATCCTGGCGCGGGGCCGCGATTCTCTCCACGAAGCGTGGTGGCTCGTAGTCTTGGCCAGCGTGTTGCTTGGAGGGCTGGTCATGCTTCTCAACGCGGCCAGCGACTATCTCCGCGACCGGCTAGATCCCGCCAACGCCGAACGTCAATAGAACACCGACAGATGCCCCTCCAATCGATCCCGAACACAGCAGCCGTGGCTTCCGACACATCAACCCTTGAGCTCCAGCAGGTCTCCATCTCGGCGCGTTTCGCCCGCGGCCTGCGCCCGCTGACGACTGGCGTTGACCTTCGGATCGATCAGGGGGAGATCGTGGGCTTGGTCGGGGAAAGCGGCTCCGGAAAGACCATCACTGCCCTGTCGTGCATGGGGCTTCTTCCCGGCGGTCTCGAACGCGTGAGCGGGCGCGTCTTCTTGGCTGGACGCGACATGACGGAGGCTTCCGAGCGCGAATGGAACCGCGTACGCGGTCCCAATGTGGCCATGATCTTTCAGGATCCGATGACGAGCCTCGATCCCTGCTTCAGCGTCGGGAAGCAGATTGTCGAAGCGGTGCGGGCACACCGCGATGTCTCCAGGCAAGCCGCTCGCAAGATGGCGATCGAGGTGATGGGCGAGGCCGGGATACCCGAGCCGGAGTCCCGATTCGAGGCCTTCCCCCACGAGCTGTCGGGCGGGCTGCGTCAACGAGCCATGATCGCAGGCGCCTTGGTGCTCGAACCTTCCGTTCTCATCGCCGACGAGCCAACTACCGCTCTGGACGTCACGACCCAAGCGCAGATAGTGGAGCTGGTACTGGGATTGTGCGAGGTCAGGTCGATGAGCGTGTTGTGGATCTCTCATGATCTCGCGGTCGTGTCAGATCTGGCCGACCGCGTCTCTGTCATGTATGCAGGCGAACTGGTCGAGTCAGGCCCGACGCTCGAGCTCTTTGCGCAGCCCAGCCACCACTACACAGCCGGTCTTCTGGACAGCGCCACGCACCGGCCCTTCGGGGAGCCCTTCGGGTTCATCCAGGGGACAGTGCCAGAAACATCAGACTGGGGGGACGGGTGCCGGTTCGCGCCACGATGCCCGAGGTTCGACGATGTGTGCACGGCTCACCCGGAATTGGCGCCGACCGGCCCCGGTCGAATGACCCGTTGCCATCATCCGGCGCCTGAGGCGGGTCCATGAGCACAATCGTTCTCGCCGAGCACCTCACGAAGGAGTTCAAGTCGCGCCATGGCAGGGCCACAACGGTCGCGGTTGACGATGTCTCGTTCGTCGTGAACGAGGGGGAGTCCTTCGGAATCGTAGGTGAGAGCGGCTCGGGCAAGACAACCGTTGCTCGCATGATGCTCGGACTGATCTCGCCCTCCTCGGGCAGGGTGGAAGTTGACGGGATTGATGTGTGGAGAGGTGAACGTGAGGGACGGCAGACCCTGCCGAAGGTCATTCAGGCAGTCTTTCAGGATCCGTTCTCCTCGATGAATCCGCGCATGCGTGTCGGGCGGATCGTCACCGAGGGGCTGCGAGGTCTCGCCTCCGGTGAGCGGCAGACCGAAGCGGAACGACTCCTGGAAATGGTTGGGTTGTCGAAGCGAAATGTCGATGTCTTCCCGCGCCGGTTGTCGGGCGGCCAGAGACAGCGTGTGGCGATCGCCCGTGCATTGGCGATGGAGCCGCGGATAATCGTTGCCGACGAGCCCGTGAGTTCACTCGATGTCTCCCTTCAGGGCCAGATCCTCAACCTCCTCGCGGAACTGGGCGACGAGTACGGCCTCACGACGGTCATGGTCAGCCATGACCTCGGCGTGGTCCGGCAGTTCTGCTCCCGAGTCATCGTCATGTCCGAGGGACAAGTGGTCGAGGAGGGTGACCCGGATCGAATCCTGCGCGAGCCCGAGCACAGCTATACGAAGAATCTCGTCGCCGCGATCCCGCGCTTGCCCGGCGAGCCATGACCGCCATCGTGTCGGGCGATATCGTCGAGTTCCCGCTCGGCTCGGGTGTGGCCTGCATCGGCGAATGGTTCCGAGCACGAGACGCGATGGGCGCTGTTGTGCTGTTTCATGACAAGGGTGAGGATCTGGACGCCCTCCGCCCAATCTCGCTGCCACTGCGCAAGCTGCGGCTCGACGCCCTGCTCATCGACCTGCCCGGGCACGGCTTGAGCGGCGGTTCCTGGGATGAGCACGGATGTCAAGCGGTTGAGCTCGCCATGGCGCACTGCGCCTCGCAGACAACGCCGCCGCCTGCGGTGGTGGCGCACGGGCAGGCGACGAACCTGGTTGTAGCCCAGAACACTGCCGTCGTATCAGCGTTGGTGACCATCGGCCCTCGGTTGTCAGAGAGTGACCTCGCGCCCGAGAGTCCGTGGCGTCACGTCCCGACGTTCGTTGTCGTCGATCCGACCGATGCCGAAGCCCAGCAGTCGCAACGGCATATCCAGCGCTGGCTCAGAGCCTGGAACCTCCTACTGCAACTCCACTACGAGAAGGCGCGGCGCCAAGACCCCACGGACTGGCCGCCACAGGTACCGACGGGGAGCGCAGCATTTGCTGCTGAACAGATCGCCTACCGCATACCCGCGAAGGATCGGCAAGCGCCTCAAGCGCGGCGAACTCCGTGATGCCAGCCATACGAGCCCCCGCACGCCGGCTAGGGCCCGCCCCGACCTCGCAGTCCGCGCCGGCCGAACTCCAATAGCGATCCCGCTAGTCGTCGCCGCGCAGTCCGCGCCGGCCGAACTCCAATAGCGATCCCGCTAGTCGTCGCCGCGCAGTCCGCGCCGGCCGAACTCCAATAGCGATCCCGCTAGTCGTCGCCGCGCAGCCGCGGGCTGAGCGCGGCTGCAGCGTCGGCGCCGCTCTCGATGGCGCCGTCCATGAATCCGGCCCATCCCCGGGCGAGGTCCGAGCCGGCGAAGTAGAGCCGGCCGTGAGGGACGGAGAAGTCGGAGTAGTAGCGCGACAGCTGACCCGGCCGGTAGGTGGTCCAGGTTCCCTTGGCGTAGCGGTCGGCGGTCCAGTTGTGGCTGTCGCACACACGGACGGTCGCCTCGGGCGCGAATTGGCGGAGGGCTTGCTGCACCTGGGCGGGATCGTTCCCGTCGATCGCCGAGTCGTCGGCGCCGATGCCCACCAGGAGCCGCCCGCCGTCGAAGTTGGCCTGCTCGGAGGTCCAGCACAGCGGTCCGCCCCAGCCCGAGGCCATGAGGAATTCGGGAACGTTGTCGACCAAAGCGTGGAGCTTGACCGCTTGACCCGCCAGCCCTTCTTGGGCGAACCGGGCCTTGAGCGAGTCGGCCGGGATGGGCAGCTCGATGTCTTGCCAGGTGTTGACCGGGGCGGCCAGCAGCGCGAACCGAGCGGTGTGGGCGTCGCCGCCGGCTGTGGTCACTTCGATGTGGTTGCCGGCGTCGGCGATTGAGGCGACCGGCGCCGACAGCTCGATGTCAGCGCCGCTGTCGGCTGCGAGGGCCTCGACGAGGCTGGCCGTTCCCTTCGCGAACTTGGTGGCGGGGGCGTCGTCGAGCGTCCAAACGGCGTTGTCGTAACCCGCGACCCAGGTGAGGACCTGCAGTGCCGAGTTGTCTGAGGGGTGGCAACCGAACGCGAAGGCAGACCACATCGTGAGGTACTCGGCGACGAACTGGTGGTCGGTGTACGGCGCGATGAACTCAGAGAAGGCGATGTCCAGGTCGTGCAGATCCGGGTTGTCGAGGTCGGCGCCGAACGTGACCCGGCGGGATTGCTCGATGACGTGGTCGAGTGCCTTGTCGAGATCGGGACGGAACTCTCGAGGTACGGGCTGGTCGGGGCGAGGGAGGCTGCGGCCGCAGAGCGACACCCGGAACTCCTGACCGGCGGGGCTAAGCACGGTGGGCAGGGAGTAGCGCTGGATCTCGCGGGCAATGTTGAGCTGGGTGGCTTCGTCGAACCACGTGCCGCCCATCTCGTTACGGCGGTCGGTGCCACCGAATTGCTTGTACCAGGTGCGCCCGCCGAGCCGGTCGCGCGCCTCCAGCACGAGCACCGCGTTTCCGTCGTGGGCCAGGTCTCGGGCGGCGGTCAGGCCGGCGATACCCCCGCCAACGACGACGACGTCATGCATGAGGCTGGCCTCCCCGCTGGGCCTTGAAGTCCCCAAGCCAACATACCGCACCGCGAGACGCCGGTCGGTGTCGGAAGCACCCGGGGCGGGGCTGGACGCTGACGCCCGCGACGGAGAAGAGGTCGAGGTTGCAGCCGGGAGTGGTTAGTGCCGGGTTGGGCCCTCAGCCCTGCAGGTCTTCGGGTGTGGGCTCGGGGGTCACGATCTGGATCCGGTTCCCGTGTGCGCCCTCAACGACGTCATAACCACCCACTGGGTGATGACGCAGGGCAACGCGACGCTGCCGATCTACGGGCCGCCGGGCACCGCGCAGTTCGTCGAACGGCAGATGGCCGCGCTCGAAGCCGACGACTACCACTCAGGTGTGATCGAGGCAGCCCAGACCGCGGCGAGGACCCGAGCCAAGCGGCTCGTCCTCACCCACCTGGTGCCGCCGGCGCCCGAGCAGTACCCGGAGTGGATCGCCCGCGCCGCCGATCACTTCGACGGAGAGATCGTGATCGGCGACGACCTGACCACGATCACCATCTGATCACCATCTGACGCCGCCTCATCGATCCCGGTGGCTGGACGGCATCAACGGGTGATTGCGTCCTCGCGGCGGGTGGTTAGCCAGGCGCTGAACAGCACGACTGCGGTCCCGGCCCACTGCAGTGGGTGGATGACTTCGGAGCGGAAGGTGATGCCCAGCACCATGGCGACGATGGGGATGAAGTAGATGGCCACACCGCCACGGGTTGCGCCCGCCCGGCCGACCAGCGCGGCCATGAGCACGAAGGCGGCGCCGGTGCCGACGACTCCTAGCACTGTGACCGCCAGGACCGGTCCGGTGCTCCATCGCGAATCGGCGAGGCCGGCCAGGCCGAAGGGCGCCGTGGCGACGGCCGCCACACCCAGCGCTCTGCACATCACCGCGGGTGCTCCGTAGCGCTGCTGGAGGGGGACCGCGAGGTTGAGAGCGAACCCGTAGAAGATGGTGGCCACCACCACGAGGAGGACTCCCCAGGCGGCGGCCGAGGAGCCGACTGCGGCGGGCAGGCCGATGCTGACGGTCCCCGCGAGCCCGAGTGCTATGCCGGCACTTTGGCGCCAGCGGGGAAGCGACCGCAGCAGCACGACGGCGACCGCCGCGCTGAGGATCGGCACCGAGGCGTTCAGCATCCCGGCCAGGGCCGAGTCGATGTGTTGTTGGGCTATGGGGAACAGAAGGAACGGAACGACCACCCAGATGAATCCGAGCAGCACGACGCGCCCGTAGTCGGCCCGCTCGATCGGTTCACGGGCTGCCGGGAAGACGGCCAACACTAAGAAGCCGAGCGTGACCCTGACCCACGTGATCGTCGCCGGCTCCAGCGACTCCAGGCTTATCTCGATGAGCAGGAACGACGAACCCCAGATCAGCGCCACGCCGCCCAGCAGCACCCACTCGACCCATCCGAACGGCTCGAGTCTTGATCCCTGGGCGGTGGAGAACACGCGGGGGCCGGCGAGAGGGGAGTCCTGAGACACGAGGAAAAGGCGAGTGTAGGGCCCACCGACCCCAAAGCCCGCTGGACTGGGGGCGGCGGTCTAGAAGGCTTGGCGTGGGAGTGACGCCGGTGGGTCTGAGTACAGCCTGTGACCTGGTTCCTGCCGAATGGACGAGGAGTCGGCACGCTCGGACTCATCAACCGGCATTATCCGATGGGGTTCCTGACCCAGATGAGCACGCCGTTCGACTTCGGGCTCGACAAGCGCCTGGACTCGGGGCCGGCCGCCCCGACGAACTGAGGCTGCGACGATGTCCAGCGGTCCCCGCGAGGCCGCGGCCGTCGCCGTCACCGGCGTGGAGCGTCTTGACCGCGCCGGGTGGTCGCTGAGGCTCGCGCTGGCCTTGAAGTCGGTGCTGCTGCTGGCCTTCGTGGTCGCGGTGACGGTGCCCTGGGAGCAGTTCGAGGGCAAGGGCATGGCCTACCGCTTCCCGCTGTTCGCGGCAGCGGCCGCGATAGTTCCGCTGGCATGGCGGAGACGTTTCGCCCCCTACCCGGCCACCGCGGACTGCCTGGCGGTGGCGCCGTTCCTGCTGGACACCGCAGGCAACTTCGCGGGGCTGTACGACTCCTTCGATCACGCTGACGACGTGTTCCACTTCGTCAACTGGATCCTGCTCACCGCTGCCTTCCTCGCTTGGCGGTTCCGGCGCACCCGTTCTGCACGCGACGCCAGGCTGCTGGCCACCGGATTCGGAGCGCTCGCCATCGTGGCGTGGGAGACAGCCGAGTGGATCGCGGGCGAGTTCGGGGCAGCCGAGACCCTCGGACTCACCTACAGCGACACCATCAGCGATCTGGCCCTGTCCACGACAGGCGGTCTGGTCGGCGCGCTCATCGGCGTGCATCTCTTCGCCGCGAGGAGAGATGCGGTCGATGCTTGCGCTATGGACTAAGAAGCGCCTCAGTAGTTCGCGGCACTCAAACCCAGGTCAGGACGCCTCGGCCTGGAGAGTGCGGTCGACGGCGCGGCGGATCCAGGATGAGACGGATCGGTCGTCGGCGTCGGCGGCGGCCTTGACCCGTTCGAGCATCTCGGGCGGGAACCGCACGGGCACGGGAGCGGTCATCCGCTGCCCCCGCCGCCGGGCAGGCCCCTGTGGCTCCTGGTTCTCGGGCCTGGCGTAGAACTCGTGCTCCTCCTCGGGGGTCATCTCTGGATCGTTCATCGGTCCTCCAGATAGCGGGCGGCCAGGTGCGCTGAGGCGACATAGCAGCCGATAGGCCGGCACTTGGCCGGGTTGCCGGACTCGGCGGGCGAGAGGGGCACCACCAGCACAGTTCCGCTGACGCGTGCGACCATCAGCCAGTGCGCCGGGGGTTTGGCCGGGTAGAACAGCGGGTCGCTACGCCACACGTCGAACACGTCGTCGACGCCCAGCGAGTCGTGCTTGTACAAGTGCGCGATCTGGCTGGTGATCTCGAAGGGGTCATCGTCGTCGAGGAGGTCTAGATCAAGTGGGTCCAAGGCCATAGTACTGTATTACAAACGACTACACAAGTGAAGGTAGCTACGGGCGGGTTGTCAGTTGTGCGGGAGCGATGTCGATGATGCGTTCGAGGCCCAGCGCGGCGGCGGCTCAACGCTTCGTCGACCTTGCTCTGACGTGGGTGAGCCAAGTGGCCCACCGCGAGCACGCCCTGACGCACACGTCATCTGAGACCGGGATCAACAACGCGTCTGTCTGGCGCCGTCGCGCTGGCGCTAGGGGCGGCGGTCGTGCAGGCGGATCTCGAATATGACGCTCGTTCCGTCGTCCGGCCCGTCAGCGAGGAATGTCGGCGAGTAGGGGTCGCCCGATACCACGGCCTCCCAGGGATACTGCGCAGGGGGGTCCGACGGCACAAAGCTGAACTCGAGTTCGAGGCCGAGGGCCGCGCTGGCCTCGTTGAGAGTCATGCCGATCCGGACAGGGCCGAAGCTGTCGTCGGTGCCCTCGATCCCTGCTGTCGGGCTCAGCGATTTGGGAAGCAGCCAGATGGTGGGCATCGGGAAGGGTGCGGCGTTGATGTCGTTGGGGCCGGCCTGAAGGACGTTGCCGATGGGTCCTGTATCGAAGTGCTCGTCGATGGCGACCCTGCGATCTCCATCGGGCCAGTCGACGGTCATCGGCTCGAAGCCCTTGTTCCACACCTGCACATTCTGGAACTCCGCCACCACCACGCAGGGCTGCGTCAGGGAGCGATCCCACAGAATGATCCACGGCTCGGGGCCTGTGAGCGCCACGCAGTCTGGATCTGACGCCGTCGACTCGGGCGCCAGGTCCGGCTGCCCGTCCGAGAGCAGCAGGATGGCGGCAGCGACCCCTGCTGCCACGAGCACGGCGATCACCGCAGCAGCGCCGATCCATAGGCTTCGCCGACGCCGATGGCCTGTCAATGGGCTCGCCTCCGTCAGGTCCCCAGTCTCGCGGTTGTCACCATCCATTGTCCCCGCCGCCGGGCAGGCTCCTGTGGCTCCTGATTCTCGGGCTTGCTGTAGAACTCATGCTCCCCCTCGGGGGTCATCGCTGGATCGTTCATCGGTCCACCCGTTAACGGGCGGCCAGGTGGGCTGAGGCGACATAGCAGCCGATGGGCCGGCACTTGGCCGGGTTGCCGGATTCGGCGGGCAAAGGCGCACGACCAGGCGAGCGGCGGCGAGCGCTTCGTCGAATTCGGCTTGCTCGGCGCTGGTCATGGCGTTGAGCCGCCGGGTGCGCAGTTCCTCGATGGTCGTGCGATCCATCCCGTTTCTCCTTTGGCGTGGGTTAACATCTAAATATATTGTCATCAGCTAATGATACATAGACCTTCCTGTACCTATACTGATTTCATGAACCTGCGACCGCCTCGCATGTGGCTGCCGCCTGACCCGCCGGACCAGACACAGCGCGATGCACTTGAAGATCAGGCCCGTGCCATGCGGGAGGAATACGCCGCCGCCAGGCCGGCCCGACTGGCCGTGCTGGCCACGGGCCCGCCCCTTCGCCACATCGACAAGGCCGCCGATTGCCGGTGCTCATGCCATCCGTCCCCGGCAAGTCGCAGCCTTCACGAAGGCGGCGCCGAGTGTCCTTGCCAGCTGACCGCAGCCGAACGCGCCGAGCGCTGGGATCGCCTGTTCGAGCACCTCGGCGAGACCACTGAAGCGACCGAGGAAGCGGACCAGGAGCGCGCCGAGTTGGCCGAGGCTGCCGCAGAGCTCGATGTGGACGCCGAATTGCGGTGCTCAGCGTTCCCGTTCGTGGTGGCCGGCACCTGCGACGGGCGCAGCTTCTATCTGCGCGAGCGCCACGGCCACTGGCGGGTCGAAGTGGCCGCCGATCCCGACTGTGCCGACCTCTGGGGCACTACAGGTGCCCTCGGCATCGAGGTGGCCGCCGGCGGCGCAGCCGATCTCTGTGACTCCGACGGCAAGCCCTCGCCGGTCGTGGCGTTGCGCCTGGCCGTGCATGCCGTGCGGCTATCCGCTCTCAGGGACATCTGCTCCCACGAGCAGCCATCAGATGAGAGCGGCCGTTTCTGTCGCCGCTGCGGGACGCCCCTCGACGAGGCTGAGAAGTGGCACTGGCCCGAGCCGCCCGCCGCCTGATCACCGGGAGCCGGCCGAGGATGTCGAACGGAGCCGACTCGTTAGCGCTGGCTCAGAAGCCGTGGCCCTCGTACCCGCGATGCCTAGTGGGTTCGCCCACGCCTTCGAGGTGGCCGTAGCGCAGCTTGGCCTCTTGTCCGGAAGTGCCAAGGATCAGGCCGATGCGTGACCACGAGGTTCCAGCCTCTAGCGCTGCTGAAACAGCCTCGGTGACTTCTTGCTCGCTTCTATCCCTCTCTCGCACCGCTCGGGCTAGGAGGTACTCAGCGACCGGGACCTCCGTGGCCTTCGCTGGGTCGAAGTCCTCGAAGCGATCAGCGAGTTGGTCCGCGTGCTTTGCGATCTGCTCGCGTGTCCACTTCATGGCCGCCACTCCTGGAATTGCCGCCGCGCCAGCATGGCATGAACAATAACCTCGATCAGCTCGTCCTCATCGACTAGGACTCCGACCTCCAACAGTCGGCCGCTTCGATCCGCTCCAATGATCATGATGAGATCGTCCTGCCGATAGACACGCGCTGGATTGCGATAGGCATGCCTCATGTCTTCATCGGTGACCCCATGCCGACGAGCCATGTGGTCAATGGGTGGGTCCACGGCAAGAGGTTACGGACCACCCACGACACCGCATCCAAGAGGACGAGCCGATGGAGCAAGATCTGTCTCGGTTCGAGCCGTCCTGAGGTCGATCTCCACCAGCGGGCGCTGGGTGACGGTGGCGTGAAAGTTGCCGGTGCCGGTGCTGATCCAGTCGGCCGGCCGGACGGTGGCTTGCACGGGTCGTCCCAAGCGCTGCTCGGCCGCCGAGGCCGCCGCGTACAGTTCGTTGCGGTTGGGCGATCCAAGAACCAGTACGTCGATGTCGCCGACAGCACGGTCGGCGTTGCCGCCGAGGAGGCGTGCCGCCCAGGATCCGTAGATGTGCGCGGCGTCGATGTTGGCGATGTGGGCGAGTGCGGCAGCCAGGACTCGGGGCGGGCCGAACGCCCTGACCAGCACGTCTGTCAGTCCGCGGTAGTAGGGGCTGTCGGTGTTGGCCCGCACGAGCCTGGTGTTTCCGATCTTGCGGCTGGTTACGAGGCCTGCTGCCTCTGCCCGGTCGATCTCGCGATGCACGGAACTGACAGGCACGGACACCAGAGCGGCAAGATCCGTCAGACTGGCTTCCAGTTCAGGGTCGCCGAGCAGGAGTGCCAGCAGCTCGCCTTGCTGCCGTGACCGCAGGATCGGCAGCAGACTCGGCGCCGATCTTCTTTCCATAAACAGGGAAGTATATTGCGAAATACGGAATTATTGCCACCCTCACGAGGTCACGAAGGGCATCGTCGAACCCCCTGAGGCCAAACGCGTCGAGGTGTTGCGAACGTCGTCGGTATCCGCCGGTCTCCCGGAGTGGCGGGGACATCCTGGCCGGGGGCACCTAGCCTTCGTCCATCTGGTCGAGGGGGTGCTCTGTTGTGGAGGCGGATGTGGGGGACATCGTCGGGTTGATCGCTCGGGCTCCGTGGCGGGAGGCGGTGACTTACCGGGATTCGTGGCCGCATGAGTACGTGGTGGTCAAGAAGGACGGCCAGGAGGCGTTGCTGGCTGCGTTCTGTGCCCGGATCGCGGCGGGGGAGGGCGTCGAGTGCCTGAAGAAGTTCCAGGAAGCGTTCGATCCACGGGTGACAGCGATCCTCAGCGAGGAGGCTCCCGTGAGCATCTCGCCGATACCGGCCGGGGCCCTCTGACTGCGCTGGTGGCGTTGCCCACCGCGGGCCGAAGGGAGCCGGCTGCCTATAGTGACCGCGTGGGTCGGATGAGGTTCGGACTCCTGGCGCTTGCTGCGCTGGCGCTGCTGGCGACGGGGTGTAGCGGGGGCGCTGACGACGCCGACGTGGTCACGACCAACGCGGTGAGTGCGGCGCTGGCCGGCACCGTGGAGGTACCCGTCTATCGAGTGACTACCTCTGTTACCCAGCTGCTCACGATGCCCGACATGGGCACCGATGCAGACCCCCAGCCAGCGGGTGTGATGCCCACGGTGGTCGCCACCGTCGCTCATCACCGCCAGCACGCCGTCCTCACTGTTGTGGCGGCACCGGGATTCGAGATCGCCGGTGGTGACGCGATCGAGTTCGAGACGTGGAGCGACAGCGAGCGCCTGGTGATGGACACTCGCGGCTACCAGCGAGTGGCGGATGCCGCTCCCGGCACTGATCTGGGGCCATTTGAGCCAGGGATCTTCTTTGTCGATTTGGCCGCCTTAGGGTCAAGCCACCCCGAGTTGCTGGACGCAGTGGTAGGCGTCTCGCCCCCTTCTCTGAGGGATCTGGCCGAGAACCTTCCCGCAGCCCTGGACACCATCGAACAGACCTCGGAGGATCCCCCGATCTTTGTCGGCTCGACCTCTGTTGCGAGCCTGTATCGGGCCCGGGGCGCCGATGTCGCAGACACGATTCGCGGGACTGTGGCGGGGATGTCGCTGGTTGCCCCAGTGAACATTGATGAACTGACCGAGTTGCTCGTTGAGGCCTATGGCACCGCGGAAGCAGAGGTCGTGATCGAGCTCGACGATCAGGGCTTGTTGAGCGTTCTGTCGACCCGGGAGGACCTGTCGGGTGTGTTCAGCGCCATCGTGGCGGCGGAGAGCCTGGACCCCGAGGCAACGGATCAGGACAGGCGGGAGGCAACAGAGGCGCTGGAGGGTGCAGAGCTCATCCTTGAGACCCGCTTGGTGTATGAGATCGACGTCGAGCTGGAGGTCCCGCTGCCCCCGGCCGCCGCCGAGGAGCGCACCGACGAATGGCGCGAGTTCTTGATCAACGCCGGCTTCGATCACTGAGGTCGCCGAGTCATCGGCCGGTTTGTCAGGCTCGGACATGCGCTGGACGCAGGGGTCTGAGGTCTAGGAGGCTTGGCCCATGAGTGCCGCCGGCGGATCTGATCGACCCATTCCGAACAGCTATTGGGTTCGGGAGGGCCGGTTCGCGGCCGGCGAGTATCCCGGGGCGTTGGACCCGCGGGACGCGGCCGCCAAGGTGCGGGCGCTGCTCGAGGCCGGCATCGATTGCTTCATCGACCTGACGCAGCGGCGTGACGGGCTGGCCCCGTACGAACAGATCGCGCACGAGCAGGCGCAGGCTCTCGGTCGGTCGGTGCGGCGGGAGAGCCATCCGATCACGGACATGTCGGTGCCGCGCCGCGCCGCGGAGATGGCGGCGATCCTCGACGCCATCGACGACGCCTTCGGCCAGGGTCGCACCGTGTATGTGCACTGCTGGGGCGGGATCGGCCGCACCGGGACGGTGGTCGGCTGCTGGCTGGTCCGCCACGGGCTCACCGGCCAGGGGGCCCTCGATCAGATCGCCGAGTGGTGGCAGCACGTGGAGAAGAGCTGGCTCTACACCGAGTCGCCCCAGACTCGCCACCAGCGGGCCTTCGTGCGGCGGTGGGCCGAGCCCCGCCGGGACTAGCGAGCAGCGCCCGACGGGAGGGACGCGAGTGGGCGAGGTGAGCACCAGGCACCGCTTCCGGGGCTGTCTGGTGGGGCTGGCGGCGGGGGACGCGCTGGGTACGACGCTGGAGTTCAGCCCGCCGGGTTCGTTCGACCCGATCGACGACATGGTCGGCGGGGGGCCGTTCGGGTTGCGGGCGGGTCAGTGGACCGACGACACGTCGATGGCGCTGTGTCTGGCCACCAGCCTGCTGGAGTCGGGCGGGTTCGACCCTCTGGACCAGATGAGGCGCTACCTGCGATGGTTCAGGGAGGGGTACCTGTCATCGACGGGGGTGTGCTTCGACATCGGCGGCACCACCCGGGAGGCCCTGGTGCTCTTCGAGCGGACCGGTGAGCCGTACTGCGGGCCGACGGGCCCGATGTCGGCGGGCAATGGCTCGCTGATGCGGCTGGCGCCGGTTCCCATGTACTTCGTCGGCGACGCCCGGGCGGCGGTCGACCGCAGCGCGGACAGCTCCCGCACCACCCACGGCGCCGTCGAGGCGGTCGACGCCTGCCGCTACTTCGCGGGCCTGCTGGTGGGCGCGCTGCGAGGCGTCGACAAGGAGACGCTGCTGTCCGAGCACTACAGCCCGGTCGAGGGATTGTGGGACGAGGATCGGCTCGCCCCGAGGATCGCCGCCATCGCCGGCGGCTCGTTCAAGGTCAAGCAGCCGCCTGAGATCAGGGGAAGCGGCTACGTGGTGGACACCCTGGAGGCGGTCCTGTGGGCCTTCTTCCACACCGATGACTACAGGGAGGGAGCCCTCAAGGTGGTCAACCTCGGAGACGACGCCGACACCACAGGCGCCATCTTCGGCCAGATCGCCGGCGCCCATTGCGGAGTTGAGTCCATCCCGGTCCAGTGGCGCCAACGCCTGACGATGAGCGCCGAGATCACGTCAATAGCAGACCGCCTGCACGAGCGAGCCTTGAGCTGAGCGGAAGGCCGTCGGTGCCCGGCGATCACGAATGGCAGCGGAGTCCGATCCGATTGAGCAGCGCATTCGCTACCGTGGCCGTGTTGTGCGTTGGGCGACCGCCCAGCCGGAATTGATGCCTAGAACGTACTGGGGAGAGCGGCCCCCGAAGGGGCGGCTCTCCCCGGGTAGAAGGTGGACATGAGTCCTAGCCGTAACGCTACAGCACTGAACGAGCGTTCGGTAGTCAATCTTGTGACAGCTCGTCTGCTCGACTACTTCGCACGGCGCACGGACTGGCAGCGGAGACTCTGGAACCCAGGCACGGTAACGGTGTTGCGCGAACTCTTGGAGTCTGTCGAGCTTCTAGAGAGCGGCCACCTTCGCTCTGCTGCCGTCCAGGACGTTGCGAGAATCGCCCAGCGAAGGGCGGGTCCAGACCTCGGGATGGGCGCTTCGGCAGTTCGTTCGGCGCTGCAAACGGCACTTGCCGGGCTTCAGCAGGATCCTGCAGACCTGGTAGCGAAGCATCAGCTCGACTTTCTCTTGGCGGCGGCCGAGACCGACTACCTCCAGAACTGGGGCGCAGCCAATCCAGACGATGTTGCTGCGTTCGGAGCGGAGTCGATTTCGCGACTGCTCGCCGGGCACCTTCTGGACAAGGGGTTCAGTCCGCACCATCTGCACAGGTGGGCCTTGTGGCTGAGGACGAACAGGCAGCCGCAGACTCTTGCGGATCTCTTTGACGAAGCGCATGCCGTAGCAGTTCGATCAACGCGCTCCTGGGAGGTCCTCGTTCCCTTTGTCGCGCTTGAGCGGCACGAACAACTGATGCCGTCGGAGTGGCTCGATCCGGAGCAAGTGACCATGTGGCTGTCGAAGCAGGCTCCCGAAGCGTCAGTGCGACAGGCTGGCGGCCTCCTTCTTGAGGTTGAGGCCCACGACCGCTGGTCAGCTGTCGAGCAGGTTGGCGACCTCATTGAGAGCTTGGCCGCTCGGGTGGCCGTTGGAGTGCCGGGAGTTCCCCGATTTCAACCGCATTCTGAGGCGTTCGTGGCGGGTACACCCACGGGGCTCTCGTTGACACGACCGCGCAGACAAGTCGACGTGCACTCGTTGAAGCGGCAGAACGCGCTCTTCGCAGTGGCCGAGCCAGCGCTAGGTGGCCGGCTCCAATCAGCGATCGACCTGGTAGCACCGCTTGAGACAGGCACGCCGGGGGCCGCAGTCGCCGGTGGCTGGGCTGCATTGGAGGCGGTGCTGGCACGCCCCGGCACCTCCAGTGTGCAAGCTGCGGCAGACCTTGCTGCACTCGTGGCATGCAGCTTTCCGCGCGCCGAGCTCACTCCGCTCGCCTATGCCCACCTCCAAGAGCATGATGATCAGTTGGCCGAGGCGCTGAGACAGGCCACTTCGAACCTCCAACGCTGCGCCATCCTGGGAACCGCCATCGAGGAGGAATCGACCTTGAGCTTCAGCCGACCATCGGATGCAGCAGCACTTGAGCGGGTCCGCGGCATCCTTGCGGCGCCGGGCGCCGTGTTGGCCCGTGTCTGTTCCTACGTGGAGGAGGCCATGCAGCGTCTGTACCGCCAGCGCAACATGGTCCTTCACGCGGGCAAGATCGACTCGGTTGCGATGCCTGCGGTGCTGCGTACTGCCCCGCCGCTGGTCGGAGCGGGACTTGACCGGTTGGTGCATGATGCGCTCGCTAAGGGCGAGAGCAATCCGCTGCGCCTCGTGGCCCGAGCGCGAACCGCTCTCGACACTTGCGGCAGGCAGGGAGGCACCAAGATCTGGGATCTTCTGGGACATTGACCTGTGAGATGGACTTCCTAAGGGCGTAACCTTCGCATCCCAACGGACCGCGTCTGAACCTCACCGGGTTTCACGCAGGCTGTTTGGTTTGAGTCTCAGCCCGGTGGTCTGAGTGTTGTTGACGGTAGTGGAGGTCTTCGGCTTCGGCTGGCGGGACGCGGCCGGCGTTGTGGTGGTGCAGGCGCCGGTTGTTGAACCAGTCGATCCATTCCAGGGTGGCCAGCTCGAGGTCGTCGAGGCCCCGCCAGGGGCCGCGGTGGCGCACGAGCTCGGTCTTGTAGAGCCCGATGATCGTCTCGGCCAGGGCGTTGTCGTAGCTGTCGCCTCGGGACCCCACCGACGCGACGGCGGCGTTGGCGGCGAGGCGCTCGCTGTAGCGGATGGACAGATATTGGCCGACTTCAAGATCTCATTGGCCCGGCGCAGCTCCCGATTCTCGCGCTCGAGACCCTTGAGCCGCTCACGCTCATCGCTGGTCAACCCCGGCCGCCGGCCAGAGTCGACCTCCATTCGGCGCACCCACAGCCGCACCGTCTCCGGCGTCGGGCCCAGCTTCTCGGCCACCGAGGAGATCGCCTCCCACTGCGAACCGCAATGCCGCTGGGCCTCAAAGACCATCCGCACCGCACGCTCACGCATCTCATCCGGGTACTTCCCCCGGCGTCGCTGCTCTGTCATGGCTCCATCTGTGATGATCCACCAGCGGCCTGACCGGCCGTGTTTGGTTGGGACCGGTGTCGTGTCGCCTGACTCGTGGCTCCATTGGCTACTTGCCTTCGATAGGACTTGTCGGCGACACGCACCGGACCCGGCCGATCCCGGAGCCCGCTGACTTGATCAGGAGCTTGACCGCCGCCGCATCACGACTGCGAGGGCGTGTCCCGTCACAGATCTGTCGCAGCCCCGAGATCGACCGGACCCGCAACGCCACCCGATCAAGGAGACAGCCTCATGCCCATCCTCGCCGACACCGTTGACATCGTCATCGGCGTCGACCCGCACAAGCACAACCACACGGCGGCCGTCGTCGCCGCCGACACCGGCAAGCACCATGGCAGCTTCACGGCCGCCTCGGACCCAGATGGGTTCGCTGAACTGGTCGCCTTCGCCGATGAGCATCCGGGAACCCGGTGCTGGGTGATCGAAGGCTGCGGCAGCTGGGGCCGTGGTCTGGCGACCTGGCTCCTCGCCAGCGGCGAACAGGTCCGCGAGATCGACAGCCCGATCCGCCCCGCTCGGCGGATGGGCAAGAAGACCGACGCCCTCGACGCTGTGCGCGTGGCCCGAGAAGCTATCGGCCGCGAAGACCTGGCCACACCACGCGACACCGGCGATCGAGACGCTCTCGCAGCCCTGCTCGTCGCTCGACGCTCGGCCGTGGAGATGACCGGCGACACCGAACGCCAGCTCGTCTCCCTCGCCGCCACCTGCCCCGAGCCCCTCGCCGTTCGACTCCGAGGCAAGACCACCGCTCAAATCGTCGACACGTGCATCCGCTGGCGACCCGCTGGCGGAACCTCGATCACCGGTGTCGCCGAGGCCATGCGATCCCTTGCCCGCCGGATCCGTGCCCTCCGGGCCGAGGCAGAAGGCCACCAACAACGCATCGAGGACCTCGTCAAGCAATGGCGACCCGACCTCCTCGAACTCGTCGGAGTCGGCCCCATCGTCGCCGCGACAGCCCTCGTGGTCTGGTCCCACCCCGGCCGCATCCACAGCGAGGCAGCGTTCGCCATGCTCGCAGGCGTCGCCCCCATCCCCGCATCATCGGGCATGACCAACCGGCACCGCCTCAACCGGCGAGGAGACCGTCACCTCAACTGCGCCATCCACATCGTCGCGCTCCAACGCCAACGACGCGACACCGTCACGAAGGCCTACTTCGAGCGCCGCAGATCCGAGGGCAAGACCGACCGTGAGATCCGCCGATGCCTCAAGCGCTACATCGCACGAGAGCTCTACCGCGTCCTCGAATCAGGACTTGACAAACAATAGGAGCGTCCTCTCAAGGGTCGGAGCCTGCGCAATACCCGGTGAGGTTCACTTGCCTCCATGGCGATCAGTTGGCTCGCGCGCTTGTATGCGGCGCTCGACCATCCGGACATGTCGCAGTGGAAGGGCGGCGTGCGTGCGGAGTGGAGGTTCCCCGACCGGGCCCTCCGACTAGAGGCGACCATCGATGCCGTCACCGAGGACGGCAATCTGGTGATGGTGGGGCCGGCCACGGAAGCCGCCGACACCAAAGCCGCCTATGCAGCGGTCGTGTTCGCTTGCTGGAAGCGTCGGATCCCCGGGACGGTCCTTCTCGTGGATCCTTCACGCCGAACGGTGCGTACTCGATCAATGTCAGAATTCCTCGATGACGGGGTCCGAATCGCCGAGTCGGCTGCCCGGGCGGTCATCGCAGCATCATCTGGGACACTGTCGGGTCTCAGCAGAACCCCGTCGTACTTCAACTGTCGCAACTGCCCCGGATTGGGCGTGTGCAGTGAGGGGCAAGACTGGTTGAAGCAACCACTAACCGTGCGCGGCGGCATACGAGTCTCGTAGCAGGTCTGGCACGCAGGGCGAGTTGATTCACCCACAGGTTGAGGGCGGTCCAGAGCAGGGTGGGATCTGGCTGGCGTGGGCCGCCAGCATTCCGTAGGTCTAATGTCGGCGGAGGGTCGGGCAGCGTCACCGGGTTGACCAGGG
Source organism: Candidatus Aldehydirespirator sp. (assembly GCA_965220645.1). GTDB lineage: Bacteria > Actinomycetota > Acidimicrobiia > Acidimicrobiales > Aldehydirespiratoraceae > Aldehydirespirator. Next base: position 2,189,476 of record OZ244836.1, read on the forward strand.
GGAGCGAGAATGGCTGTGAAGAAGTACGCGGTCTTGCTTGATTCCGATCACGCCGTCACACAGGGTGAGCGCGACGACAACGTGGGGCGGCTGGTTGAGAGTGCTGACGGAGTCGCGGGGCTGGTCGGGTTGACGGTCAGCAGTCTGAACGAATCGTTGACGGGCCCTGCGGAGACCATTGCCGTGGTGCAGGCTTGGATCGATGACTCCACTGGTGCCGATGCGGGGGCGGTTCTTGGTCGGCTGACCGGCTCAGTCGACGCGACAGTGTCGAGCTGGCGGGTTGAGGAGATCGTGTTTCTGGCGCCGGTTGATCGCAGGGTGTCGGGGGAGCATTCGCGGCTCAACCTGTTTGGGACGGCCGCCAAGCGGGAGGACTTCACCACTGAGGGGTTCTTCGACTACTGGAAGACGGTGCACGCACCGATCTCGGCGTCGATTCCGGGGTGCTCCGGCTATGTCGTGTCCCGGGTTCGCGAGACGGTGAGCATGCCGGTGGAGCGCACCGTCGATGCGTTCATCGAGCTTTGGTACCCGAGCCGCGACGACCAAGCCAGTGCCAACGAGCATCCACTTGCCGCCAAGGCCTGGGAGGACGTCCCCAACTACGCGCGCACCGACGGCCAGTTCTGGCTGACCTACGAGCATGTGGTCATCGAACCGCCTGACACCGGCCCGGGCATGTTCGACTCCAACGACGGCTGATGCGGGTACGGCCTCGCCCGCTGGAGACGCCGCACTCGGGCATCCGGCGGATGGCCGACCTGGCGGCCACTCTCGATGATCCGATCCAACTTGAGGGCGGGGACCCGAACTTCACCACGCCGCAGCACATCATCGACGGTGCCGCCGAACGATCGAGTGCGGGGTCGACCGGGTATGCCCCGGGCGAAGGGTTCTTGGAGCTGCGGGAAGCCATTGTCGACAAGCTCGCACGGGTCAACGGCGTCACGGCTAGCCCCGACGAGGTCTGTGTTACCACGGGCGCCTGCGGGGCGCTGTTCACCAGCCTCACGCTCGCCGTCGAACCGGGCAGCGATGTGCTGCTTCCCGACCCGGGGTGGGCCAACTACGCGGCGCAGGTCCATGTGCTCGGGGCCCGGGCCGTTCCCTACCCGGTCGATGCGTCGACCGACTGGCGGCTCGACCTCGCGGCCGTTGAGGCCGCCATCACGCCGCAGACCTCCGCTCTCGTGCTGAACTCGCCGGGCAACCCGACGGGCGTGGTGTTCGACACCGACGACCTCACCGCGGTGGCCGAACTGGCCGCCGGCCGCGGCATCGCGGTCATCAGCGACGAGGCCTACGACGAGGTGGTGTTCGACACCGAGCCGTTCTCCGTCGCGTCACGGGTGCAGTCCGACCAGCTGCTGACCATCTATTCGTTCTCCAAGACCTACGCCATGACCGGCTGGCGCATCGGCTACGCGGTCGGACCGGCCGACTTCGTGAGCGAGCTGTCGCTGCTGCAAGAACCGGTCGTGTCCAGCGCGGCCACCATCTCCATGCACGGCGCGACCGTGGCGCTGCAAGGCCCGCAGGACTGCGTGGGCGAGATGGTCGCCGCCTACGCCGAGCGCTGCCGGAAGGCGACCGCGCTGCTCGACGCCGAACAGATCCGCTACGTCGAGCCGGGCGGCTCGTTCTTCCTCATGATCGACATCCGCGACAGCGGCCTCGACTCGTGGGCGTTCGCCACCAGGCTGGTGGAGCAGCACCGGGTGGTGGTCGTGCCCGGGCTGGCGTTCGGCCAGGGCGGGGAAGGATTCGTGCGGGTCAGCTTCGCCGCCGCCCCCGAGACCATCCTGGAGGGCCTGGCCCGCCTCGCCGAGACCCTCCACGACCTCAAGAGCCGCAACCCGGCCGCCGGGTAGGCCCCGACGTGGAAGGGAACCGGCCGTGAGACGACTCGAAGGCCTGTCCGCGCTGATCACCGGGGGAGCCAGCGGCGTCGGGCGGGGGTGGCCGCGTCGACCGGCGATGCCCACTACGGCGTCTCCAAGGCCGGCATCATCAGCCTCGTCAAGCCACCAACGTCTTCCCAGTAGCCGACGAACTCCAGTAGAGGCGATGCTTCGACCTCCTGGATGACGAAACGCAACGGCGTGCTAGTGTTCGGGCACTGCTCCCCGCCTTCCTGGTCATGCCGGGAATGGCGGGGCCTATTCGTTTGTGGAGGAGGAGGGGATGAGAAGCGATGACGATTGAAATGCCGGGCGTCGATCCAGACCGGATGGTTGTCCTGTCGCTCAAGCCCCGATTCGCAGAAGCCATTCTCGCCGGCGCCAAGACCGTCGAGTTGCGCCGTACGGAACCGAAGATCGTGGTCCCTACGCGAGCACTCCTGTATGCGGCGTCCCCAGTGCGGGCACTCCTAGGCACATGCATCATCACCAGTGTCAGATCCACCGACCTAGCGGCCCTGTGGCGGGCGTACGGCTCCGATGCGGCATTGTCCCACGAAGAGTTCCTGCGGTACTTCGACGGCGTGGATGTGGGAACTGCTCTGACACTGACAGAGCCACGGCGATTCAGCCGGAGGGTCCCACTGCAGGACATGCGGGCGAAGCCAAAGAGCTTCCGTCCCCCGCAGCGCTTCGCCTACGTCGACGCCAAGACGGGCGACCGACTCATACGCATGGCCGCCTAGTTCGAGCAACACCGGCGTCGAGGGCGACCTGGTTCTGAGCGGTGTTTCAGAACATAGGTTGTTTCACAACACTTGAAACACTATCATCACTGGATCACAACTAGTGAGCCAAGGGTTTCTTCAATGCCACGCAACCTCCCTCCTCGTGAGATCGACGTAGTTCGCCGGGTCGAACAGCTCCTCGCTGAGCGTCTCCCCGCGGGCTGGTCGCTGCGCCCCAGACGCTACGTGCCTGTTGGACGCGCCCGACTCGACCTGCTCTTGGAGATCGGTGCTCCGAGTGGCGCGAACACCGTTCTGGCAGTGGAAGCAAAGCGCAGGATGGAGCCCCGCAATGTGGGCTGGGTTGCCCAGCAGGTCATGATGATGGCCAGTCACACAGATCCGGCAGCGGTCCCCGTAGTGGCTTCGTCCTATCTGTCGCCGCGTTCACGGGAGTTGCTCGAGGGCCTCGGGGTCGGGTACATGGACATCACGGGAAACGTCCGGATCGAAGTGTCCGAACCCGGGCTCTTTGTTTCGACGTCGGGTGCCGACCGGGATCCGTGGCCCCAAGACGACGAGTTGCAGTCCCTTCGGGGTCGCGGCGCGGCGCGGGCGGTCAGGGCGATCGTGGACAGCGCGCCCCCGTTCGGTGTCAGGGAGCTTGCCGCATCAGCCGACGCTTCTGCGGCGACGCTGTCGCGCGTGCTGGAGCTGTTGGAGCGCGAGGGGATCATCGAGCGCTCTCGTCGGGGACCGGTGTTGGGCGTGGACTGGCAGGCTGCCCTCCGAAGGTGGGCCCAGGACTACGAGCAAACAGCCTCGAATACTGCGGTGACCTACCTCGAACCTCGCGGCCTTGCGGCGTTGGAGAACTCGCTCGCACGGACTCGGCTCCGTTGCGCCGCGACGGGGGCGTTCGCGGCGCAACGCTTCGATCCGATTGCGCCGGCCAGGACTGCTGCGCTCTACGTGGAGGATGCGAATGAGGCCGCAGATCGGCTGGGACTGCGCGAGGCCGACGCCGGTGCCAACGTCGTACTGCTGGAGCCCTTCGATCCTGTGGTGTTCGACCGGAACGTCACTCGCGACGGTCTGCGATGCGTGGCTCCCAGCCAGCTGGCCGTGGATCTGTTGACGGGACCGGGCCGGGAACCACCCCAGGGCGAAGAACTGCTCCGGTGGATGCAGGACAACGAAGATGCCTGGCGAGCCTGAACATCTATACGTCCGCGCCCGCCGCGCCCTGCTGGACGCGGCCGACGCTCTCGAACCGCATCTGGACGCAGTCGTGCTCGTAGGCGCGCTGGCCGTCTACCTTCACGCCGGCGAGGCCGACCTGCTCGACGCTGGAGCGCCGCGAACCGGCGACTTCTCAGCCGAGAGCGAAGCCTTCGTCGTCGGGGGGTGTTCGCTCGACGATCTCCTCTGAGAGACCGAACGTCTCCACCAGTTCCTTGTTGCGCGTCTCCGCATCGAGCTCGGCCACCTCGACCGTGGGGCCCTCGCTGATCGCGATCAGCGCGCCGCGGCCGATGGTGCGGACCCCGCCGGGGACGCTCCTGCGGATGTAGAGCGCTTCGTTGAACAGGCTGCTGCCCCGACTCACGTCGGAGCGGTGCGACCAGAACTCGAACGAGCGGCTCTCGCCGACGCCGGGGCCGTCGAGTCTCATGACGATCTCATCGCGGCCGTGGCCAGGCAGCCAGTGAACCTGCCACGTGTCGTCGACCCATTCGATCTGGGTGTCGTTGAGCGGGAAGTCCGTGGAGGAGTCCTCTCCCTCGACGAGCGAGATCGGGACGTGGTTGAGGATGGAGCTGTCGACCAGCAGTGTCTGACCCTCGATGAACACCGCAGTCGTGCCGTGATTGGGTTCCTCGATGGCAACCGGCATGATCATGTTCCCCGACACCCGGTGGGCGTCGAAGCCGAGCCCGTCCAGCAGCGCCCACAGCCCGTTGCTGCTCGGCCAGCAGGTGCCCCCGGTGCCGTGGGTGACGAAATTCTGGAGGAACTCGGAAGCTTCGATGCCCGGCAGCGGCCCGCTGCGATTCTCGCCCAGGTACACGCGCTTCTGCACGTTGTCGAACGACACGGACCCGCACCACGCGTTGTAGACGGTCCTCAAGCCTTCGATATCGAGCTCCGGTCGATCCGAGAGGCCGAACTTCTCGAGCACCTGGTCGATCAGGTCCGGCTGAACAGCGTCGGTCATAGACATCTTGATTCCCCCTTGTCTCGGGCCGAGGCCCGTTCGCGATTGCTCGCAGCCCAGGCAATGTTGGCCGCACCCGGGATCGTTGTCAACCAAGCCGTTGACCTTGATATTCAGCGTTTGACGAGGTCGAGACCTCTTGGCAGACTGGCCCAATGGGCGCAGCCTCGGAGGTGAGAGGGGCGCATGGTTGAGATTCCAGTGGACCAGCTCGTCGGCGACGGCAGGGCGCACCGCTCGCTGTACACCGATCCCGAGATCTTCGAACTCGAGCTTGTGCGCATCTTCGGGGGGACGTGGGTCTACATCGGCCACGACAGCGAGATTCCCCGACCCGACGACTTCATCACGCGGACCCTCGGGCGGCGACCGATCATTCTCACGCGCGGCCGCGACGGCACCGTGCACGCTCTGTTCAACCGTTGCACCCACCGCGGGACGACCCTGTGCCAGGAGCCGCACGGCAACAGCAAACGCTTCGTGTGCACCTACCACGGGTGGACCTTCACCAACGACGGGTCCTGCGTCGCGGTCCCGTACCCGGCGGCCTACGGGCCCTCCCACGACAAGTCCACCCGCGACCTGAGGCGGGTCCCGCGGCTGGAGTCCCGGCGAGGCTTCTGGTTCGGCACGCTCAACGGTGACGCCCCGCCGCTGGACGAGTTCCTCGGCCCGGCGAAGTACTGGCTCGACGTCTTCGTGGACCGGGCGCCGGAGAAGACGATCACCCTGCACACGCCGTACCGCATGACCTACCGCGGCAACTGGAAGCTGATCTGGGACAACGGCTCCGACGGATACCACCCGGCCTTCTCACACCTGTCGATCCTCAAGATGACGCACATCCGGTACGGCGACGGCCGGTCGCTGTCGAACTTCGGGGAACAGGACCCCGACGAGGGCCACATGTACAACCAGACCCTGGGGCACGGCCACACGATGCTCGACCAGCGCCCCGGGATGGGGGAGTCGCTGTGGAGTCGCGCCCGCCCCATGCCGTCCAAGGAGCCGCTGTACGAGGCGCTCGTCGAGCAGTACGGCGAGGCGGACGCGTCCAGGCTCATCGAGATGGCGCCGGGGCCGGGGCTGAACCTCACGGTGTTCCCGTCGTTTCATCTGATCGGCAACCAGGTCGTGGTCATCACCCCCCTCGAGGTCAATCTCACCGCGGTGAACTGGTACCCGACCACCCTCGACGGCGCGCCCGACGTGGTCAACGAACTGCGCATGCGGATCGCGGAGGACTTCCCGAACTTCGGCGAAGTGGACGACTTCGAGAACTTCGAACGCCAACAGATCGGTTTGGGGATCCCCGAGATCGAGTGGATCGACACCAGCAGAGGACTGGCGGTGGACCGCTCCTGGACCGACCAGCGGGGAATAAGCACGACCCCCGTTACCGACGATGCTCCGCTGCGGGCCTACCACGAGGAGTGGAAGCGGCTCATGACCGTCGAGATGGACCTGACCGCCGGATGAGCGAGCTGCTGGCGCGCCAACCGCAACCGAGCGTGGTCGGCTCCGGGTTCTACCGGTGGCTCCGCGAGGTGTCCACGGTCCGTGCGGGCCCGCCGGACCCCGATCTTCGGGCTGTTGTCGAGACGTTCCTCTACCACGAGGCCGACCTGCTGGATCGGCGCGAGTTCGAGACCTGGTACGACCTGCTCACCGAGGACGGGCTGTACTGGGTTCCTATCGGCGACGACGCAGACGACCCGGCCGGGGCGGTGTCGGTCGCGTTCGATGACCATCGCCGGCTCGGCGACCGGATCGCGTGGATGAACACCGGCGACGTGCACTCCCATCAGCCCCCGTCAGTCACCCAGCGCATGATCTCCAACGTGATGGTCTGGACCATCGATGAGCAGACAGCCCTGTCACAGTCCGCGTTCACGCTCCATGCCTACCGGCGGGGCAACACCGACTGCTTCGTCGGCCGCTATCAGCATGTGCTGCACTTGGACGAGGGACGGCCGATCATGATCCGCCTGAAGAAGGCAGTCCTGATCGACCGGTCCAGCCCGTTGCACAACCTCACGATCATTCTCTGACTCTCGAAGGAGCGCCCAGCGGACGGCTCCAGTAGAGGCGCAACCCCAGCCGTTTGCAGGCGATTCCTCCAATGGGCAGATTCAAAGTTGAATTTTGAAACTGCTGGAGTCGTGCTTCCCACCAGCCACTAAGTGGTCGTCAGCCGAGGAGCAGGCGGCCGCCCCGGACCTTTGCGGCCGCGCCGACCGTCTCGGTGCTTGTGACCGCGTCGATCGTCGCTTGGTCGGTTGCGGTGGCCCAGCCCCGGCTTCCGTCCTCGAAGCGGACCAGGCCGATCACGGTGGGGGACTCCTGAAGGAAGTCCACGGTCACGGCGTCGATGACGGCTGGCCCGTCGCGATCCTCCGCAGCGAGATCACGAGGGTGCAGCGCCGGAGCCTGCCGCGATGTTACGAACGGCGACGGCGGCGGAGACGAGGACAGCAGACCGAGAGCGTGCTTGGCCGCTATGCCGCCGCTGCCATGCACTAGGCCGGTGGTTCCCGCAGCGTCCTCGCGCAAACGATGGACCATGGCGATCAGGCCCTCGCCCGCGCCGAAGTTGGTGGGCGCGCCCGTGAACGCCAGACCTCCCGAAGCGGTGAGCGGACGGCGGTCATCGATCCCGAGGGCCTCAACGGCGAGCGCGATCATCGAGGGGAAGCAGGCATATAGATCGAAGTGGCCGACGCCGGCCGCGTCCCCGGTGACCGAGAGAATGTCGCCGGCTGCCGCTTGAAGGCCGGGATGGTCGGCGAGGTCGCGCCGACTGGCCACGAAATCGGTGTCGTCGGCGATGGCGACGCGGTGGGGAAAGACCATGCGGTCCGGCGCGATGCCGTGGTCACGGGCCACCCCCAGCGAGCACACCAGCAAGGCACCGGCACGGTCCACGGTGTTGTTGGCCGACATGGCCTTCGTGTACGGCCAGCTCACCATCCGGTTGGCCGGGGAGACCTCGGCGATCTCCTCGGGTGACATCGCACGCCGGGTGGCGGCATGCTCGACGCCGGCGGCGACCGCGGAGAATCCGGCGCACAGCTTCGCGGCCCGGCGCCGGTTCTCGGCCATCGTTTCGCCCCGCCGGGCCCTGATGGCGCTTTCGAGCAGCGCGAAGGCGTTCCTGGGAATGTGGGCGGCGGCGGCTTGCGCGGCAGAGTCTCCGATCACCAACGGCGGTCCCCACATCTCGTCGGGCGGAGGCTCGGTGTCGGGGAGTCGGGGGACCTCGATGCCCTGTCGCCGCGCCTTGCGGCGCGACCGGGTGCACTCGCCTGAGACGATCAGCGCCGCGCCGAGAGCGCCTCGCTGGATGCGCTCGGCGATATCGGCTAGCAGCGCGACCGGTGTCTGCCCGCCGATGGTGGTCAACAGCGTGCGGGCATCGGCTCCGATGGCGTCAGCGATCCAGTGCCCGGGATTGCGATGGCTCCACATCCCGCCGGCGACGCCAACAAGGTCGACGCTCGGGGCGATTCCAGCAGCGCCGCAGTCATCGATCGCCGCCCGGGCCGCGTCGATCATGAGCGAGACCGGCGCTGTGAGCGGATCCGGATCGTCCGGGGCGGCAATCGACACGCCGACGATGGCAGGAGTCTGATCCGGCGCCATCAGACGACGGTACCGAGCAATTGGTGGCGCGAGCAGCCGGGGGACCGAAGACCGGGCGTGCAAGTCTCCGTAGCAGATTGGGGCCGGCGCTCGCTGCGTGCTTAGTCACATGCTGCAACATCCGCGTAGCGTGGTTGCGATGGTTGCTTCCCCCGGATCTGGCGAATCCCGCCCGCTGCACACTGCCGCTGGTTCCGGCCCCGACCCGGGGCCCGGGCGGGGTGGGCTGCGGTCGGCGGCGTGGTTCAACCTCGTGGACGATCCCCTCATGTCCGGGATCTATCTCGAGCGCTACGCCAACTACGGGCTCACCCGCGAGGAGCTGCAGTCCGACAAACCCAAGATCGGGATCGCCCAGACCGGCTCGGACCTGTCGCCGTGCAACCGGCACCACTTGCAGCTGGCCCAGCGGGTGAGGGAGGGCATCCGCGAGGCGGGCGGGATCGCCTTCGAGTTCGGCGTGCACCCCATCCAGGAGACCGGAAAGCGTCCGACGGCGGCGCTCGACCGCAACCTGGCCTACCTCGGCATGGTCGAGGTGCTGCAGGGCTATCCGCTCGACGGGGTGGTGCTCACCATCGGATGCGACAAGACCACCCCGGCGTGCCTGATGGCTGCGGCCACCGTCAACCTTCCGGCCATCGCATTGTCGGTGGGCCCGATGCTCAACGGCTGGCACGAGGGCCAGCGCACCGGCTCGGGCACCATCATCTGGAAGGCCCGCGAGCTCTACGCCGCGGGCGAGATCGACGAGGCCGGCTTCGTCGACCTGGTGGCCTCGGCCGCACCGTCGGTGGGCTACTGCTCCACGATGGGCACCGCCACCACCATGAACTCCCTGGCCGAGGCGCTGGGGATGCAACTGCCCGGCTCGGCCGCCATCCCCGCGCCGTACCGGGAGCGGGGCCAGATGGCCTACCGCACCGGGTTGCGGATCGTGGAGATGGTGCGTGAGGACCTCCGCCCGTCGGACATCATGACCCGCGAGGCCTTCGAGAACGCCGTGGTGGTGAACTCCGCCATCGGCGGATCGACCAACGCGCCGATCCACCTCAACGCCGTCGCCGCGCACCTCGGTGTGGCCCTCGACAACGACGACTGGCAGAAGCACGGACTGGCGGTTCCGCTGCTGGTGAACCTGATGCCGGCGGGGGAGTACCTGGGGGAGGACTTCCACCACGCGGGAGGGGTGCCCGCGGTGGTGGGCGAGCTGATCCGGAGCGGGCTGCTGCCCCATCCCGACGCACTCACCGCCAACGGGCGCACCATCGCTGAGAACTGCGAGGCGGCCCGCATCGCCGATCCCGAAGTGATCCGCACCACCGATCAGCCGCTAGTGGACGATGCCGGCTTCGTGCACCTGTCGGGCAACCTGTTCGACAGCGCCATCATGAAGACCAGCGTCATCTCCGAGGAGTTCCGTCGGCGCTACCTGTCCGACCCCGACGACCCCGACGCGTTCGAGGGCCGCGCCATCGTGTTCGACGGCCCAGAGGACTACCGGGCTCGCATCGAGGACCCCGACCTCGACATCGACGAGCACTGCATGCTCATCGTGCGCGGGGTCGGCCCGGTGGGCTTCCCCGGCGCGGCCGAGGCCGTCAACATGCAGCCCCCGGCCGCGCTGCTGGTGCGGGGAGTGCACTCGCTGCCGTGCATGGGCGACGGCCGCCAGTCGGGCACCTCCGGCTCGCCCTCGATCCTCAACGCCTCCCCCGAGGCCGCGGTCGGCGGCGGGCTGGCGCTGTTGCGCACCGGCGACCGGATCCGCATCGACCTGCGACGGGGCCGCGCCGACATGCTCGTCGACGACGCCGAGATCGAGCGCCGCCGAGCCGAGCTCGAGGCCGCGGGCGGCTACCCGGTGCCGGAGTCGCACACCCCGTGGCAGGAGATCCAGCGGTCGATGGTCACCCAGATGGACGAGGGCATGGTCCTGCGGCCCGCGCTGAAGTACCGCGACACGTCCCGCAGCCACGGCATCCCCCGCCACAATCACTGACCCGCCGGGCGCGGCGTGAGACGAATGGTCTTCGAGGAGGTACCGACGCAATGAGCAAGGTTGTGCTGATCACCGGAGCATCCTCGGGCATGGGCCGCGAGGCCGCGATCCTGCTGGCTCAGGGGGGCCACCGGGTGTACGCCGGCGCCCGCCGGATGGACCGCATGGCGGACCTGGCCGGCCACGGCATCACCGCGGTCGGGATGGACGTCGCCAACAGCGACGACAACGAGCGGGTCGTGAGCCAGATCCTCGACAGCGAGGGGCGCATCGACGTGCTGATCAACAACGCGGGCTTCGGCCTGTACGGGCCCGTCGAGGAAGTCCCGCTCGACGACGCCAGATACCAGTTCGAGGTGAACCTCTTCGGCGTGGCCCACCTCACCCAGCTCGTGCTGCCGCATATGAGGGCCCAGGGCTCGGGTCGGATCGTCAACGTCTCGTCGGTGGGGGGCCGGGTCTATTCGCCGCTCGGGGCGTGGTACCACGCCACCAAGCACGCTCTGGAGGGCTGGTCGGACTGTCTGCGAATCGAGGCCGCTCCGTTCAACATCCAGGTCGTGGTCATCCAGCCGGGTGCGATAAAGACCGAGTTCGGAGGCGTGGCCGCAGAGCAGCTGACCAAGCACGGCGACGACAGCGCCTACCGGGCCCAGATCGAGCCGGTGCTCAGGATGAGGGACAACCCCCGCCTCATGGACCGCGGCACCGACGCCAAGGTGCTGGCCGAGGTTTTCGTCGAGGCCGCGACCACCGACAAGCCGCGTCGCAGGTACGTCAAGGGCATGCTGGGGCGGCCGGCGCTGCTCGTCAAGAAGTGGCTCGGTGACGGGGTCTACGAGTTCATGTTGCGCCGCGCCATCCGATAACTGATCCAACCCGCAGGATGAAGGTCTCCGCCTGTGTCGGTCTAGGACGGGTTCTCACGCCCCGTTGTCCACCGGAAATGGATCAGTCGGGTTCCAGGGTTCGGTCTCGATGCCGGAGCGGTCGGCGATGCGCCTGATCGCAGGGCATCGACATCGGCGTCGCTTTGACACGGGGCATTAGCACGGCTTAGCATCCGCGACACATTGGACACCGGTGTCAGACACTGGTGCATGAAGAATCCCCATTCCGAGAAGGATGCTGTCTGCGCTGCCGGCAAGGCAGGGCGTGCAGACTGCGACTCGTGAGTGGGGAAGCGACAAGGGGGACCCATGAGACACCGCATCGTCCGCGTAATGGCCGGATTTCTTGCACTCGGACTCATCGCAGCAAGTTGCGGCGACGACGACTCGACTCCTGCCACGGCTCCAGTCGAGGAAGCGCCCGCCGATGATGCGGCTATGGCTGACGAGGAGCCCGCGGAGGAAGCGCCTGCCGATGATGCGGCTATGGCTGACGAGGAGCCCGCGGAGGAAGCGCCTGCCGATGATGCGGCTATGGCTGACGAAGAGCCGGCCGATGAGGCGCCTGCCGATGAGGCGCCTGCCGATGATGCGGCTATGGCTGACGAGGAGCCGGCCGAGGAAGCGGCTGTGGAACCGGCCGGCGTGGATCTGGCCAGTGTCTGCCCGAATCCGCTCGTGATTCAGACCGGTTGGTTCCCGCAAGCGGAGCGCGCCTGGTTCTGGGGATTGATTGCCGACGGCGAAGTCGATTCCGAGCGGGGGACCCTCCGAGGACCCGCGAAAGCAGACCCCAACTTGACGATCGAGGTACGTGCCGGCGGACCACTCAACGGTTTCCAGGCCGGCAACTCGCTGCTGCACGCCGATCCCGAGATCTTTATGGCCGATCAGAACCTCGACGCCATGATCGCCGCCTCCGAAGCGTTCCCAACCGTCGGGGTGATCGCTCCGATGTCTAAGCATCCCGCGATCCTCATGTGGGATCCGGACGATCTAGATATCACTTCGATGGATGACATTCGCGAGAGCGGTGCGACCGTACTGGTCTCGGGCAATGCCGTATACGCGGAGGCCCTCGCAGGGCTCGGCATCTTGGATCCCGGCCAGGTTGACTTCTCCTGGGACTTCTCTCCTGCCCGATTCGTCGCTGAGGACGGAATCGTGCAGCAGGGGTTCGTGACCGACGCTCCGTACACATACGAACACAGCATTCAGCAGTTCGGAAAGGCGGTGGACTACATCCTCGTGAGCGAGGCTGGCTTCCCCACCTACGGCCCGATCGGCTCGGTCCATCCCGACACCATCACCGAGGAGGCCGACTGCCTCGCTGAATTCATACCGGTGATCCAGAGAGAGATCATCGACTGGTCAAACGACCCCGTCGCCACCAACGCTCTCGTGTCGGGGCTGACCGAAGCGTTCTCCTCGCCTGTCCCGGTGAGCGTCGAGCATCAGCTAGCCGCACGCGATCGCATGATCCAGGACGGACTACTCTCAAACGGTCCCAATGGAGTCCTCGGGGAGTTCGACCTCGACCAAGTTCAAGAACTCATTGACATCACTGTCCCGATCTTCGTTAATCAGGGATCCGATGTTGTCGACCCCGATGTGGCCGTCGAGGACTTGGTCACAAACGAGTTTCTCGATCCGGACATCGGATTGTGACTCAGCTCACTTGTCGCGTTGGGAGGCCCAGCTTCCGGTAATCCGGTTGGCAAGCCAACCGAACGCGGCGAAGAACGCGATACCGAGTATCGCTGAGTAGAAGATGGCGCCGTACAGTTCAGGTGTCCGAAGCTGAGCCCGATAGCGATCCAACAGGATGCCTAAGCCTGGTTCGCCCTGGCGGAAGAAGAAGTCACCGACGATCGCTCCAATGATCGAGGCGCCTGCCGCGATACGAAAGCCGGCGAACATCGCCGGAAGGGCTGCAGGAAGCTGCAGTTTTAGGAACTTCGTCCAACTACCCGCACCCTGCAACAAGAAGAGGTCATGCAGCTGGCGATCTGGTGACTTTAGTCCGAACAGGGTGTTGGTGATTATCGGGAACAGACAGATCATCGCCGCGACGATCACGCGGCTTCTGAAGTCGAATCCGAACAGCAGCCCAAGGAGAGGCACGATGGCCAAGATGGGCACCACTTGTAGCAGCACGGCGTAGGGGTAGAGCGAGGCTTCCATCCAGGTCGCCAGGCTCATGAGCACCGCGACTGCAACCCCGATGAGGATTGCGGCTGCCAAGCCGGTGAGCGAGACCTTTGTCGTCACCCAGAGCCCGTCTAGTAGTTCAGCTCGCTTATAAGAATCGACGAATGAACTGCTCCACACCTCGTGAGGCGGCGGTACCAGGAATCGACGCCTCGGTGACATTATGACTTCTGCGAACAGGTACCAGATCATGATGAACAGCCCGAAGGTGACGGTGGGCCCGACGATGAGAGCGCGCCGGGTGTTTCTTAGGCGCTGGAGCATCATTCGGCCCTGAGATGGCGCCCGGGAGGCCTGTCCAGGACACGAACGATGGTCATCTGCCGTCTCTTGCGGTCCCTCGCAAGCGTTGCTGCTGCAATCCGGCGCGTTGCATGAAGCGGTCAATGACTGACATTGCCTCTTCGGCAAGCGCATCGAAATCGACCTTGGTGGTACGGCAGTCTTGGACCACCACTGCTCCGTTGACGACGACGTGAACGACATCGGATCCCTGGCAACGGTGCACGAGGCTCCACACGGGGTCGAGAATCGGCTGCACGTGCGCGCCGTTCACATCGACACACACCAGATCTGCTAGGGCACCGACCGCCAACTGCCCAAGGTCGTCAGCTCGTCCGAGGGCGGCGGCCCCGTTGCGTGTTGCCATGTCGAGCGCGGTCTGAGGTGCCACCGCTGATGGATCGGACGACCGGATCGACTGCAACAGCACCTCCTGGCGCATCTCGCGGATGAGATCGACCATCTGATCGACTCCGAGCGCGATGTTCACACCGGCCCGGAGCAGATCAGGCACCCGTGTGAAGCCCTTGGCCAGCTTCATGTGGTTGGTGGGGCAATGGACAACGTGCGTACCGGTCGAAGCCAGCAATTCGATCTCTCTGTCGCTCAGGAGGACGCAGTGGACCAGGACCGTGTCGCCACCGAGGAATCCGAGACGCTCCAAGAACTCGATCGGTCGGCAGCCGTGCTGGTCGATGATCCCAGCGACTTCTTGTTCGGTCTCGGCCACATGGGTGTAGAGACTGACGCCGTGTTCGTTCGCGAACGCGCGCGCTGACTCGTACACCTCCGGTTCTGCCTGCCGGAACGAAACCGGTGCCGCGAAGATCCGATTCCTGGGGAATCCGTCCGCGAGAAGCGTGGAGATCGACTCGAAGGCGTCATCAGCAGGTTCGCAAATCGGGTCGTAGCCCTTCGTCATGATGCCACGGGCCATGTACCAACGGATCCCGGTGACCTCAAATCCCTCGATCGTGGCGCGGTCCAAGTTCTCGCGATGGAAGGGGTAGACGTGGTCGACCACGGAAGTGACCCCAGACAGCAGAAGCCGCGCGGTGCTGTAAGCCGCCATCGTCCGGTATTCCTCGGCCCCGGCAAGTTCGCTCAGCCGCCAGTAGAACCGGAGTATGTCGTCGAGCTTCATGCCGTCGCCCGCGCTCAACCCCGGGGTCATGTCCCGAAGGTGGTCATGGAGGTTGTTCATCCCCGGGACGACGAGCATTCCTCGTGCATCGAGAGTTGCGGTCGCCTGCCGTGGTGGGCCACCGATCGCGACGATCCGTTCGTTGGTGATGTAGACGTCGGCGTCGACCATCGAGCGGGAGTCGTCGCAAGTCAGTACGAGCCCCCCGGTGACCGCGAGATCGACCGGGGAATCGACGTCTGTCACCACCAACCCTCCTTCACCGCGGCTCGAAGTCCAGCGATCCCAGCCCCGTCGAGCCCCCAGTCCGCGACCGTTCGACCGTTCGACCGGTAGTCGTGGCCAGAGGCTGCAGTTGCGATGGCGATCAGACCATCGATCACCGGCGTGTCAACTCCGACCTCTGCGGCCAGCGAGGACGCGAGAACAAGCGAGAATGGGACGTCCTCGGAGACGAAGCGGTGCTCGAGAGCGTCAGGTCCGCACTTGAACTCGACGGTCGCCAACAGGCTGTTCTGGATGGTTTCATAGAGGGTGGCCCCCTTTGCCGCCGCCAGTCCCTGCTGCACCAGAAAGTCCTCGTAAGGGGTGAGATCGCTGAGGTCGAGCGCGGTTCGAATGGCTAGATACTCACTGTCTACGGCACCGATGACACCGGCCACGCCCTCGGGGCACCCCTCGCGCCATAGCCGGCAGCTGCCTCCCGGGCTATGGATAGCACCGAGATTGCAGACCATCACCGGCACGTGGTCGACCGCATTGAAATTCAACAGGACGGTCTCCCACGCGTTCTCGGCCGGGGTAATCCATGGCCAAATCTGCGATGCGAGTGCGTGTACATCGGCGCCACGGTCAGCGGGTAGCGCGGCGACGAGCGTCCCCCCCGACTTCTTGGTTGCTCCGACGCTTCCAGGCGCCCCGACCAACGCAGCGGCGTAAGGCAGCGAATTCGTCTCACCGAATAACACATCGACACGGCGACCGATCGACCGGAGCGCCGCGACTGCCGAGATCGACCCACCACCCTCGCCCACCCACAACACTGTCTGCCCGGCCGCCCACGCCGGTGCCAGCAGGTCCGCAAGCGGACGATGGCCAAAGGACGGTACGGAAATAATCACCAGAGATGCTTGCCCGACCGCGGCGGCCGGATCCTGGGACACCGCCTTGACGGGCGCGAACTGGATCGGCGCATCGTCGTCGCCAACCTTGGAGCGGAACTGAACGTCGATCCCACCCTTGCTTGCGATGGCTTCCAAGCCGGAAGCGAACTGCGGTTGGTCAGCAATTGTCACCGGTCGGCCGGCCAGACCGAGGTCGGCCGCGATTGACAAGCCTCCGCCACCGGTGCCAATGATGACAATGTCGTCTGGAATGTTCATCCGCATACTCCTTGGATCGCCGGGCGGGTGCTCTCGATGAGGCGGCGTGTATCTGACGGGTCACTCCCGAGGATTGCCCGACCGACCCCGAGGTCCTTCAGCCTCGCCAACTCGGCCTCGACGGTGGCCACGGATCCACCGACAGAGAATGCCCGGACCATCGAGTCGGTGACATACCGATAGGCATTTCGGTCCGAGTTGGTGACCGCAACTCGGAGCCTGGCGACCTCATCAGGGTCAAGGCCGTAGATCGGAATGAGATCGTCGGAATAGGTACCGCCGGCCATGATCGTGCATCGCGGGCGTAGTCGATCAATGGCACGCTGTTCGTCATCGTCGACGTCGACGTCGAACATCAACGCGATCTCACACGCATCAGCCGGGCGGCCTGCACGGGCTGCTCCGGTGGCGAGCCGGTGTCGGGCGTATTCGAGGAATCTGGCGCTCGTGCCATGGACGATCACTCCATCAGCGACTTCGCCGGCAAGCTCCAGCATTCTGGGGCCACGGGCTGAGATGTAGATGGGGATGTCACGAGCGTCCCACCCCAGTGCTGCTCCAGTAGCGGAGAAGTACTCACCGACGTGAGCGCTGCCGCCACGAAGCAGTCCCCGAATGATCTCGATGGCGTCTCTTAGCTGCGTGAGCGGGCTCCTGGGCTTGAGCTTGAGCTGGGCGGGAAACTCGAATCCCCCCGGGCCGATCCCGATGATGGCCCTACCCCCCGATAGCTCATCGATCGTCGACGCGGAACTTGCGATCAGTGCCGGATGCCGGAGCTGAACTGCAGCGACAGCCGTAGCGAGCCTGATCCTTGTTGTTCGGGCAGCGATGGCAGATCCAGCGACATAGACGTCGCGCAGGAAGTAGTGGTCGGGCATCCACACGTCTGCGAACCCGGCGGCCTCAGCATCAACGGCAAGGTCGACGAGGTCGGCGACGGGGCGGTCCAGCCAGATCGCGAGACCGGCTTCCATCTAGTGTGCCTCCTCCAATGCGCTGGATATCTCCCCACAGATGTGGCCGAACTCGGGTTCGAAACGCAGCTCATCACGTCGGGGATAATCGAACGGAACCTCGAAGTTGGCTACGAGCCGCCCCGGCCGCGACGACATGACGAAGACCTGCGAAGACAGGAAGGCGGCCTCGGTGATTGAGTGGGTGATGAACAGGCCAGCGAAGCGCTCGGCTACGAACAGGTTGAGCAACTCGCCATTGAGACGCTGCCGCGTGATCTCGTCCAGTGCGCCAAAGGGTTCGTCGAACAAGAACAGAGCGGGCTTGAGTGCGAGCGAGCGAGCCACGGACACCCGCATCTGCATCCCACCGGAGAGCTGGTGGGGCAGATGACCTCGAAAACCGTCGAGGCCGACGAGACTGAGCGACTCGGATACCAGCTCCTTTCGCTTGGCGCGACTCACCCTCTGCAACTCAAGGAAGAGATCGGCGTTGCGCTCTACGCTCCGCCAGGGGAGGAGGCTCGCGTCTTGAAACACGTAACCCAAGGAGTCGTCCGGTCGCTCCACGGTTCCGGTGGTTTGATCCAACAGCCCTGCCGCAATCCGTAGAACGGTCGACTTCCCGCACCCGGACGGGCCGACTATCGACACGAACTCGCCCCTTCGAATCTCGAAGCTGACATCTTCGAGTGCTTCTGTGCCATCCGGGAACGTCTTGGTGATCTCTTCGAACCGAAGCGACGTGTCACCGCATACATCTTTGAGGCCTTGACCTGGGGCTCGACCTAAGGTTCGATCCGTCATGGCCTTCCTGTCAGCACGCGGGCCAGGAACAACCCCACATGATTGAACCGTGGCGAAGCTATCAAACATCTGGAACGCTGTCTAGGTGAGCTTCGGTGTCAAGCAGGGGTGATTCCGTGTGGGGAAGGTCGTGTTTGGAGGGTGTGTCCAGACGCGGCTGAGATGCGTCGTTGAGGCTCAGTAGGACCTCGGCATGCCCAGATTTCGGGTGGCGATGTAGTTGAGGATCATCTCCTCGGAAACCGGCGCGAAGCGGAACAACTTGGCGTCTCGCCACAGCCGCTCGACGTGCATCTCTTTGGCGTAACCCATCCCGCCCATGGTCTGCATGGATTGTGCTGCCGACCGCGATGCGACTTGCGATGCGATCAGCTTCGCGGCGTTGCTCTCCGACCCGAAGGGTTGGTCGTTGTCGAACAGCCAGGCCGCCTTGAGATTGAGGTTCTTCACTGCTTCCAGCTCGGCCCAGGCCTGGGCCAGCGGGAACTGGATGCCCTGGTAACTGGCGATGGCCCGGTCGCTGAAGATCTTCCGCTCCTTGGCGTAGTCGACGGCGAGCCGGATGGCCAGGCGGCCCGTCCCGACCAGGCCCGCGGTGGTGACGATGCGTTCGGTGTTCAACACATCGAGGAGCTGAGGCCAACCCTCGTCCAGCGTGCCGATGAGCTCTTCGGGCTCGATCCGGACGCTGTCGAAGAACACCGACGAGGCCGGCAAAGTGTTGGTACCGGTCTTGTCGATCGTCGTGTGGGTGAGCCCGTCTCGCTCTGTGTCGATCATGAACAGGCTGATACCGAAGCTGCGCCGGGACGAATCGGCCAATGCAGTAGTGCGGGCCACGACCAGCATCTTGTGCGACTGGGGCACACCGGTGATCCAGATCTTGCTTCCGTCGAGCCGCCACCCATCTCCCTGCGCTTTGGCGGAGGTGCCGATCTCCAGAGCGTTCGATCCGGCCTCGGGCTCGGTGAGGGCCATGCAGAACGACATCTGTCCGCTGCACAGCTGGGGCAGCCATTCCGCTCGCATGGCATCGGATCCGTAGTTCGCGATGGACACGCCGCCGAAGATCGGGTTGAGCATGAATATCTGGGCGAGCGTCGAGCCGGCGCCACCCGCGCACAGCTCCTCGATGACGAGCGCGAGGTCGACCATGCCGAGACCGGTTCCGCCGAACTCTTCGGGCACCATGGCTCCGGCCATCCCGGCATCGCAGATCGCCTGCCAGCACTCGGCCGGGTACTCCTGGCGGGCGTCCTTGTCTCGCCAGTACTCCAGCCCGAAGTCCTCGCCGATCCTTCGGGCGGTCTCGATGAACAGCTCTTGTTCGTCGGTCAGTTGGAAGTCCACGGCGTCCTCTATCAGCGGCCCGAGAAACGGGCCTCCCGCTTCTCCAGAAACGCCGAGCAACCCTCATGGGCGTCCTCGCTGTCGAGCACGAGACCGATCATCGCCTGCTCGTGCCGGAGCGCAGCGGCCAGTGGCATGTCGGCACCGTCGTTGAGCGTTCGCTTCAAGAGCTTCAGCACCAGCGGCGACCGGCCCGCGATCTGGTGGGCCAGGGCGCGGGCTTCGTCCATCAGCGCGTCGTGGGGCACCACGCGGTTGGCCAGCCCCACCCCGACAGCCTCTTCGGCACTGAGCAGGTCGCCGGTGAACATGATCTCCTTGGCCCGGCAGGGCGGCAGTTGCCGGATGATTCGCTGGGTGCCCCCGGCGCCCGGAAACAGGCCAAGCGTGATTTCGGGCAGGCCCAACCGAGCCTTGTCGGACAGGATCCGGATATCGAGTGCCAGCACCAGCTCGGTGCCCCCGCCGAGCGCGAAGCCGTTGACGGCGCCGATGGTCGGCTTGTCGAAGCATTCGATACGCCGGAAGAGGGAGTGGATGTCCTCCGCGAACTCCTGGTAGTGGGCCAGGCCTTGGCGGGAGTTCAAGTCGGCGATGTCGCCGCCGGCGATGAAGGCACGACCCGCGCCGGTGAAGATCAGTACCCGAATCGACTCATTCGCCTCAGCCTCGTCGAGCGCAGCGTGCATGGCCTCGATGGTGGCGATGTCCAGAGCGTTCAGGGTCTCGGGCCGATTGATCGTCAGTACCGCAACCGGGCCCTCCGCCTCGAGGAGTACTGGTTCGCTGGGCATCTGATCGCTCCCTGTTGGCACGGCTATTCGAAGGTTCGCCGAACAGCTCGGACAATAGCCTGGGCGTCCGGTCGAAACGCCTGCTCCAGCGTCCGTGCGAAAGGGGGCGACGAGAATGGGGCACCGACCCGCACGATCGGCCCGCTCAGCTCTCGGAACCCGACATCGGCCATTCGGGCCGCGACTTCGGCACCTACGCCGAACGCCTCGACGGCCTCGTGGGCCACGACCAGCCGGTGAGTGCGAGCCAGGCTCTCGAGCACCGCGGGTTCGTCCCACGGCTGGAGGGAGCGCAGATCGATCACCTCGACATCGACGCCGTCACCGCTCAGAGCCTGTGCTGCGGTTAGCGCCAGGCCCACCGCCGCGCCGTAGGCGACGACTGTGGCATCCCGGCCGGAGCGGGCCGTGGCGGCCTGGCCAATCGGCGTCGGCCCCGGCGTGTCTGGCAGCTCGCCTCTGGAGGCATACATCGCCTTGTTCTCAACGACGACAACGGGGTCGGGATCGTCGATCGCGGCGCGCAGCAGCCCGTAGGCGTCGGCTGGATTCGAAGGGCAGACGACCTTCAACCCCGGCGTATGGGCCAGCCACGCTTCCAGGCATTGCGAGTGCTGGGGCCCGGCGTTGAGCCCGCCGCCATGGGGTGTCCGGATCACCAGGGGAACGGACGCCTGACCGCCGAACATGGAACGGGCCTTGGCGGCCTGATTGACGATCTGGTCCATCGCCAGAGTGATGAAGTCCATGAACATGATCTCTGCCACCGGTCGCATACCGGACATGGCGGCACCAACCGCTAGACCAACGATCGAGGCCTCCGAGATCGGCGCGTCGTAGACCCTGCCGGGGCCAAAGTGATCGAGCAGCCCACGCGTCACCTTGAACGAACCACCCGCGGCGCCCACATCCTCACCGAGCAGGATCACGGACTCGTCGGCCCGCATAGCGTCGTGCAGAGCCTGGTTCAGGGCGCCCATGAGTCGAACTTCTGTCATCGACCGGTTCCCGCCGTCGGCGTATAGACGTCGGACAGCAACTGATCGGCTGAGGGCTCCGGCGCCGCCCGAGCCGCTTCGACCGCAGCGTCGATCTGCTTGTCGACCGTCGCCAGCTGCTCCTCAAACCAGCTCTGGTGGTAGCCGGCCCGGGCCAGCGTGTCGCGGGCACGTACCAATGGATCGCGTTCGGCCTGGGCCGAGACCTCGGCCGGGTCGCGGTAGTCCTGCCGGTCGCCTTCGAAGTGTCCCCTCAATCGCGTGGTCCGGCACTCGAGCACTCGCGGGCCTGGCCGATCGCGCATCGACTCGACGAGACTCTTCGCCTGACCGGACACGGTCAGTACGTCGTTGCCGTCGATGTCGGCGTGCTCGATCCCAAAAGCGGTGGCCAGCCGGCCCAGATCGGTCGCGAGCTGTCTCTCGGTCGGGCTGAACTCCGACCAGCCGTTGTTCTCGCAGACGAACAGGACCGGCAACGACCACAGAGCGGACACGTTCAAACATTCGTGGACCACTCCTTCAGCGAGGGCCCCGTCGCCGAAGTAGACGACGGCCACATCGCCGACGTCCTTGATCTTCAGAGCCAGCGCGCTTCCTGTCGCGATCGGGATACCGGCCGCGACGATGCCGTTGGCGCCGAGCATTCCGATGGACAGATCGGCCACGTGCATCGACCCACCGCGGCCACCACACACGCCACTGGCTCGACCCATGATCTCGGCGAAGAAGCCGGGAAGTGCGACCCCTTTGGCCAGGGCATGACCGTGACCGCGGTGAGTGGACGCGACCGTATCGGTGGAGCGAAGGGCGGACGACACACCGGCCGCCACCGCTTCCTGTCCAATCGAGAGGTGCAGGAATCCAGGAATCTCACCGTTGGCGAACAGCTTCTGCAGGCGCTCCTCGGCGCGCCGGATGACCAGCATCTGCCGATACAGGTCAGCGAGATTCTTCGGGTCGCCGTCCACGTCGGACCTCTTGTCGAGCACGCCGGCGGTCGCCGGTGAGACATGGATAGCAGATGGTCGAGCTTGACGTGGCTCACGACAACCTGCAGGCAGCGCTTCAATCCTGCGTAGAGTGCCGTATCCACCGAGAGGGCTGTTGGAGGGGTGGTCGTGGAGTTCGGTTTCAGTGCACCATTCCGAGGTCCGCTTGCCAACGCGGCCGACATTCGCACCATCGCTGAGGCTGCAGAACGACTCGGGTACGGGGTGATCTCGGCTTCCGATCACATTGTCGTTCCTTCGACAGTGGCTGCGAACTATCCCTACAGCGAGACCGGCGAATTCGCCTGGACGGCTGACGGGAGCACTGACTGCATGGAGCAGTTCACGCTGCTGGCGTGGCTGGCCGCGGTGACTCACAAGATCAGGTTGCTGACCTCGGTGGTGGTTGTACCTCATCGCAACCCGTTGGTCATGGCCAAGGCGATTGCCACCACCGACCAGCTTTCGGGTGGTCGGGTCACGGTTGGTTGCGGCGCGGGGTGGATGCGCGAGGAGTTTGAGGCGCTCAACATCGCCGACTTCGATGCCCGAGGTCGGGTCACCGATGAGTACATCGGCGTGATGATGGAACTGTGGCAACAGGACCGGGCCAGCTTCCATGGCGAATTCATCGACTTCAGTGACGTGTCCGCTGAGCCGAAGCCGGTGCAGCGGCCCCACCCGCCGATCTGGATCGGCGGTGAGAGCATGCCGGCCATCCGGCGCACTGTGAAGCTGGGCGATGCCTGGTATCCGTTCGGCACCAACCCCAAGTTCCGCATGGACACGATCGACAGCTTCGTTGCCCGCCGAGACAAGCTGTTCGCAGAGGCTGAGCGGGCCGGACGGGATCCGGCCTCAATCAGGTTGGCGTACCACTGCGCCTTCCACGACACCGCCATCCAGGAGCATCGCGACGGCGGAAGACTGCTGTTTACCGGGTCACCCGAACAGCGCGCCGGAGACATTGCCGCACTGGCCGGCACCGGTGTCACCACGATGATGATGAGGTTCACCACCGCTGACCTCACCCAGATGCTGGAACAGATGCAAGCCTTCAGCGAAGACGTCATGCCACAATTCGCCTAACGGCAGGTTCACAGGCTGATCTGAGCCCTGGGCGCATGCCACAGTCCGCAGGCGACAACATGACCCGATGGTTCGGCCAGCACCAGTTCGCCCTCGGGGCTTCCGCTGGGCAGTGTTTCGCACGAGCCGGAGACTCAGCGAATCTGCATTCCCGGTGACCGAACTGCGCCAGATTCGGGGCCGTGAGGAGGTGCTTTCGAGACTCGGATCGGCCAAGGCGTGCGGGGGGCCGAAGGCCGACGCTCGCCGAACTTGATCGGGCGCGGACTGATTCGGCGTCGGCCGACGTAGACTCACGGCTTCGCTGGGCACAAGGCCCGGTTGGTAGGAGAGATAATCCGTGCGCGGAACTGTCAAGTTTTTCAACAGCCAAAAGGGCTTCGGCTTCATCTCGCGTGACGATGGTGAGGACGTGTTCGTCCACTATTCCAACATCGTCGGCGAGAACTACAGGAGCCTTGAGGAAGGGCAGGTAGTCGAATTCGACATCGGGCCCGGTCGCAAGGGCGACGAAGCTCGGAACGTCAAGCCGGTCTGATCAGACAGGTTGCTGTGCGCCGCCGGCCGGACTGACCGGCGGCGCTCTCACGTTCGGTTGGCTGGGTCGCTGTCCTTGTCGCGCCCGGCCGCTACTTCCGCCGTCGGCGGCGCCTAGGCACTGGGATCCATCCCCGCGCGCACCGCTAGTGCGGTGACTGGGGGTGGGGCTCGTCGACGAGGCGGGCGAGGGTCGCGCCCACGTTGAGGTCGTCGACCTGGCCGAACGCGTTCAGGCGGATGCGTCCGGACCGGTCGATCACGACCAGGCTGGGGGTGCCCCGCAGCTGGTAGCGGCCCATGGTGATGGGCAGGGTGACTCCGGGGTCGTGGGCGTCGACGCCGACGGGGAACGTGATGCGGTACTCGTACAGGAACGCTTCGAGCGACACCGGGGTCATGGCGTCGTGGTGCTCGAACACGGTGTGCAGACCCAGCACGGTGACGGCGTCGCCGAAGGCGTGCTGGATGCGCTTGGCCTGGGGCAGCCCGTGGGAGACGCAGCCCGGGCACAGCATCTGGAACGCCTCGATCACCACCACCTCGCCCCGCAGATCGGCCAGGGTCGGGGTGTCGTCGGTGTTGAACCAGCGGGCGATCGCCAGCTCAGGAGCATCCGGGTAGGTCGATTGCATGCTCAACGACGGTAGCGCTCCCGAACGAGCGGGTCGTGAGCCAGATCATCGAGAAACCGAGGCGCTGCTTCATCGCTTGGCGCGCGAGCGGTTGAGACGTCTCCGTATGGAGCGGCCTCCGCCGGACGACATCAGCGCCGAGGACCGCTGACGGTTCAGCAACCCGACGAAGCGGAGGTGGCCCGGCTGACTCGTGAGCGCCTGGACGCTAGGCCGGATGCGTTGCTGATGGCTCGTGTGCCGCCGTTGCCGATTCGTCTCCTTCTGCTTCGGCGGCCGTAGCACTGGCGTGTAGAGACGGCGTGTGGCCGCAGTTCGGGCACGACCGACTCGCGCCAAAGAGTTCTGCCAGTTGCTCGTAGGCCAGGAGGGCATCGTTCTTGAGGAACTTCGCAGACACGTTCGCGGTCAGCAGGCCGAACAACGAGACCCCGCAGACCATGAGGACCACCGCGGCGGCGCGCGCCGCAGTCGTGTCGGGACTGAGATCTCCGTAGCCGACGGTCGTGACCGTTGCGACCGCCCACCACAGCGCGTCCTCCAGGGAGTCGATGCTGCCGCCGGCGGCGCGCTCCGCTTCGTACACGGCGAGCACTGCCGCCGCGGACAACGCTGCGCACGACACGATGAGCGCCTTGCCGTGCAGGCTCTTCCAGCCCCGCGTCATGGTGGTGGCTGCCTTGTGGGCGGCGATGAAGGCACGCACGCCGCGAAGCAACTGGAGGGCTCGCAGCGCTCTGAGGGGACGCGCGACGGGCAACACTGACAGCACGACGATGGCCACGTCGTACCAGTGGTGGACCAAGTAGCTGCGCCTCGATCCGTCGACGAGAACAACCCGAATGACGAGGTCAGCGAAGAACACCGCCACCACGACCCAGCCCGCAGCCGCGGCCAGCCAGTACCGATGCTCCAACAAGAACAGCGGCACGCTGGCTATCGCCAGCACCAGCATCACCGGCTCTGCCCGCCTTGAGTAGCTTCCCAGACGCCCCGGAGCCCAGGACCGCCCCGGCGGCGACGATTCACTTGCCATGCCACTTCCTCCTTCCTGCTGTACGTGCAGACGTTGAAGCAACGGCGCGGCACAGTACTGCGATGCCCAACCCCGGGTTCGACGCAGACGGGACATGGTGCTGTTGAATGACGGGGCAGACGTCGGGAGGCGGTCTTTCGATGCAAGTAGTGGAAACGTCGTCTTCAGGCCTCGTGTACTCCGACACCGGCGGTGACGGGCCGGTGGTGGTGCTGTTGCACGGGGTGCTGATGAACGGCACGTTGTGGGACGACGTCGTCGACACGCTGAGCGGCCGCTACCGCTGCATTGTCCCTGAGCTTCCGTTCGGAGCTCACCGCACGCCGATGCCCGACGACGCCGATCTGACGCTCGGATCGCTCGCCAAGATGATTGCCGGGTTCCTCGTCGAACTCGATCTCCGCGACGTCACGCTGGTGTGCAACGACTGGGGCGGCGCTCAGCTCGTGATCAGCCCGGGCGGCTCCGATCGGGTCGCCAACCTGGTGCTGGTGTCATGCGAGGCGTTCGACAACTATCCGCCCGGCCTGCCGGGGCGGCTGCTGTGCCTCAACGCGGCGTTGCCGGGCGGCACCTTCATCACATCGCAGCTTCTGCGTCCATGCCTGCTGCGGCATCTGCCAGTCACTTTCGGCGGCCTGTCGAAGAAGCGGGTTCCGAACGAGCAGTTCATGAGCTGGATCGAGCCGCTGCGCCACGATCCAAGGGTGCGCCGGGACCTCGACAAGTACCTCCGCAACGTACCCAAGAAGGCCCAGTTGCTCGAATGGGCTGAGCAGCAGCGCGCCTTCACGGGAGCCGTCCTCGTCGTGTGGGCCCGGGAGGACAGGCTGATGCCACCCCAGCACGCCGAGCGTCTGGCCGAGCACTTCGAGAACGCTGAACTCGTGTGGGTCGGCGACAGCCGCACGCTGATCCCGATCGACCAGCCTGAAGTTCTCTCCGGCCACCTCGAACGCTTCCTCGCCCGAACCACGGCGACTGAACGATGACCGAGCGCTATCTGGTGATGCCTCGGGGCATCAACGTCGGGACCCGCAATCGTGTGCCGATGGCGGAGCTCAGGTCGAAGTTGGCAGGCGAGGGCTACGGCGACGTGGCCACCGTGTTGCAGAGCGGCAACGTGATCATTTCCACCGAGGAGGACCGTCCCGATGAGGTCGCCGGGGCCATGCAGCGCTTGCTCAGCGATGAGTTCGGCGTGGACGTGGCCTGCGTCGTGCGAACAGCGAAGCAGGTGCGGCGGGTGCTTGAGCGCAATCCGTTGCAAGAGGTCGTGTCGGATCCGTCGCGCTACCTCGTGACCTTCCTCTCGCAGGAGCCCGATCCCGAGGCGGTGGCGGCGCTGTTGGGGGAGGACCACAGCCCTGAGGTCCTCGCCATTGAGGGTGCCGAGGCCTACGTTTGGACGCCCGATGGTGTTAAGGCGATGACTCTGTCGTA
Source organism: Candidatus Aldehydirespirator sp. (assembly GCA_965220645.1). Lineage (GTDB taxonomy): Bacteria > Actinomycetota > Acidimicrobiia > Acidimicrobiales > Aldehydirespiratoraceae > Aldehydirespirator. Next base: position 2,216,516 of record OZ244836.1, read on the forward strand.
TGCGTACCTCGAAAAGCGGTTCGGTGTCGTTGCCACAGCGCGCAACTGGAACACCCTTGAGAAGATCGCCGCCAAACTATGACCGCGTGGCCGATTAGATCATCGGGGTTGACGGCGCGTTTTAGGGTGACACATATCAGGCTTCTTGCCGCGGTGTTCGTCGTGCTGCTGCTTGCCGCGGCGGGGTGCGGCGGTCAGGAACTCTCGCCCTCGGAGGCCGCGCCGGCGCCTGTAGCCGCGGTTGATTCCACGGAGGTGTCGGCATCGCCGGCCGAACCGCTGCCACCTGCAGACTCGGACGCTCCGGAGGTCGCGGAGGAGACGGTCGCCAGCCCTGAGCCGGTCGAGACGGTCGACAGCACGACGGCCACGAGCCAGCCAGCGCAACCGTCAGCGCCTGCGGATCCCGACGCTCCAGATGCTGCCGGGGCGACCGGCGTGGGGTCTGCGGACCTGGAGGGGCGCTGGGAGGGCGAAATCTTGATACCGGGACCCGCCAACCTGCCCTTTGCGGTGGACATGACCGCATCGGGAGACGGTCTTCGAGGGACGATCGACATACAGGGCGTGTCCGGCTTGCCGCTTTCGAACGTTGTGCTCGATGGGGGTCGCATCCACTTCGAGTTGAACTCGCCCTTGGGGCTCGCCATCTGGGACGGCGAAGCGAGCGACGGGGTGATCGAGGGCGAATTCACCCAGGGCGGCATGGCGGAGACCTTCTGGCTGCAGCGCTTCGAGGATCCCAGCGAGGACGGCGAAGGTGCGTCGTTTCGCCGCGAGGAGGTGGTCTTCTCCAACGGCGACATCGTCCTGGCCGGTGAGTTGACGTTGCCCGAGGGCGACGGGCCCCACGCCGCGGTCGTCCTGATCAGCGGCAGCGGCGACCAGGACAGGGACTCCGACATCGGTGGCTTCCGGCTGTTCGCAGTGCTCGCTGACCATCTGGCCGGCGCCGGTGTGGCCTCATTGCGGTTCGACGATCGGGGCGTCGGCGGCTCCACGGGCGACGGCCTGCAGGCCACCCTCCAGGACCGTGCCGGCGATGTGGAAGCCGCGGTCGACGTGCTCCGCTCCCGCGACGACATCGACGCCGGCAACGTCGGGCTGGTCGGCCACAGCGAGGGCGGGATCGTCGCACGGGTGGTGGCCGACCGCACCGACGGCGTCGCCTTCGTGGCCCTTCTGGCTGCCCCTGCGGTGCCTGCCGGGGAGATCCTGGTGGCGCAGCAGCTCGAGCTCTTCGAGGAGTCCGGCGCCACAGCCGAGGAGTTCGAACAGTTCCGCGCGCTCCAGCAATTGGTGTTCCGCGCCATTGCCACCGGGCAGGGATGGGATGAGGTGGAAGCAAGCATCCGGATTCTGGTTCAGCAACAGTTCGAGGCCTTGCCCGAGCAGACGCGGGAGGCGATACCCGACGAGGACGCCTTGGTGGACTCCATCGTCGCCGAAGAGCTAGCGACATGGCACAGCCCGTGGTTCGAGTCGTTCCTCGAGCATGACCCGAGGCCGGCCATAGCCGCCCTCGACGTTCCGGTCATCGCCCTGTACGGCGAGCTGGATACGCAGGTTACGGCAGCCGCCAACTCGACTGCCATGTCCGAGGCCATCACCGAGTCGAGCGTCCCGACTCACACGATCGCCACGATCTTCTCGACGAATCACCTCTTCCAGGAGGCCGTCACCGGCAGCGTCAACGAGTACGCCAGGCTGAAGCGCGAGTTCGCCCCCGACTTCCTCGCGATCCTCACGGAGTGGCTCACCGACGTCAGTGGGGTGTGAGGGCGCTCTCGGACGCACCGAGTCCCGTCGGCGTAGATCACCTGAACCCGACCTCCGGTGGGCCTCGCCGCCGCCGTTCGGAACACCATCGAGAAGATCGTTGCCAAGCTATGGCGCCGGCCGCTAGACCCGAGGTCAGAGGTGAAGACATGAACGCACTAAGCAGAGACGATCGGCCGATGGCGAACACCTACTGGGTCGATCCGGGCCGGTTCGCGGCGGGGGAGTATCCGGGCGCGTGGAATCGCGTCGAAGCCGCCGCCAGGTTGCGGACCCTGCTCCAAGCCGGCCTCGACTGCTTCATCGACCTGACCCAGCGGCACGAGGGGTTGGAGCCCTACGCCGAGATCGCAGCACAGGAAGCCGGCCGGCTCGGCACGGAGTTCGTGCACGAGCGCCACTCCATCGTCGATATGAGCGTGCCGCGCAGTGCCCAGCAGATGGCCGGCGTCCTCGACACCATCGACGAGGCGCTGGATGCCGGCAAGAACGTGTACGTGCACTGCTGGGGCGGCATCGGCAGGACCGGCACCGTGGTCGGCTGCTGGCTCGTGCGCCACGGCATGACAGGAGACGAGGCTCTGGCCGAGATCGCGCAACGGTGGCAGGGAATGGAGAAGAGGGACCGCCACCCCCGCTCGCCCCAAACACAACAGCAGCGGACCTACGTCCGCAACTGGACCGAACCGTCCGGCTGAGGCCCCGCGTGAGCAAAGCCACCGAGCGGGGCTGTGCCGGGCACGGTCTTTCGCTGGTCGTGGCCGGCCGACGGTGCGGATCAGCGAGAGCGGAGGTCTGACTCGGTTCGAACCGTCGTGAGGTCGATCTCCACCAGCGGGCGTCCGCCAGGGGGCGCCGTCGGCGGCTTGGGCTACCGGTGGCGGCTCTCAGGCAATGGCTTCATCTCATCGGGCTCCGGTGGGTGGGCCGCCTGGTCTGTAGCGGGGTCTGCTGCCATGGCGGCTGCTCGGGTGGCGACGAAGCGGCCCACCGCGGTCAAGCTCACGTTCTTCGTAGCGGAGTTGGCGACGATGCCGGCAGTGAGTCCGACCAGGAGCGCCACTCCGGCGGGCCCGCCCGCCGAGCTCACGAGCGCGACTGCCGCCAGTGTCGCTCCAGAGCCGACGGCGCCTTTGAACCCGCCGTCTACGAGCTCTGCGTACTCGTCTCCGTGGCGAGCCTTGTGGAAGGCTCTGGCTGCCGCGACGACCATGACGATCATCAAGAGGGGATTGGCGCCGACGGCGGCTGACAGCCCCATGCTGGCGGTGAGATGGGAGAAGGTCTCGGTGTCGGCACGGTTCCAACCCAGGACGATCGACACCACACCCACAGACGCGCCGAGCAACTCGGCCGCGTCGTAGCTGTTCAGGTCATAGAGCCAGCGCTTGGGTATGCCGAACGTCGACTCCAGAGAGCGCGCTACCGCGTCGAAGGTGCTCTTGTCCCAGGTCGCAAGCGGCAGGCCCATGGGAGTGGAGGCGTCGCGAAGCAGCGCCTGGACGGTTCCGAGTGTCTCCTGGACGATCGTGTCATCGGGCGACGCGTTCCGAGCGGCCGTGACAGCTCCAGCAATGGTGTGGCCGCCGTCGAAGAGCCGGTGATAGCCGCCGCCCAGATCTGGTCGGAGTAGCGGGTCGAGGTAGTTGGCGTCCATTGCCTTGTCGTAGATGGTCGCGCTCCCCTTGACCGCGGCCGCGACCAGGCTGTTGAGTCCTGCGGACAGGTCACTGGCCAACAGGCCCTGCGCCGCTGCCATCACCTGAGCAGTGCGCTCCGCGCTCGCGTCCAGCGCCGTCCTGCCGCCGGCTTTCAGTCGGTCGACGACCGCCGCACCACGATTGATCTCCGCCGCGCGCTGGAACTGGCGCTTCGCGCTCTCCCAATCCACCGAAGCCACACCTCGACAGTATCCAGCGGCTACGCCAACCCGCTGAGGCGCACGGGTCGATTGGTGATCACGCCGACACGTCTGCGTTGATGCGCAGGCCCCACCGGGTCGACCGCGGGCCTGCTGGGGGCAGGGACGGGTCGAGTAGTGGAAATCCAGAGGTCAAGGGCCGATCGATCGCCGCGGTGTCATGGCCCAGCATCTCCAGGAGGTGTCCGAGCCTCTTGATCGCCGCGCCATTGTCCAGCCGTTCAACGGCACCGACCAGCTCCTCGAGCTTGGCGACTGACAGCAGCGAGTCGAGGATTTCCATCGTGTGGCGGATGCCCCCGCCCAGTGCCGGGTCCGACAGCATGTCGGCGACCGTCCGCTCGCGACCGGACACGTTGACCTTCCGGTCGCCCCGCCACTCTCCAACGAGTCCCCACTCAAGGAGATCGGCCCCGACATGATGAACCAGATAGCTGGCGCCGGCGAGCTCCTGGCGGACATCCTAAGTCCAATACTTACTGCCTGAGTGGAATATCTGGCTTTGCGTTGTCTCTCTGGCCTGCCCAGCCTTCAGCGGCCGGCTCGTCTGGGACCGCGGCTCATCCGGTCGAGGCTCGTGGTTGCGGCGTTTTGAGCCCTGCGACGGAGAGTTTCACGCCTCGATGTTGATCCAGTTCGATTTCTTGCCCTCTCCGGCGCCGTTGACCGCCGCCGCCCGGTACCGGTACTCCGCTCCCGCCTGTGCCTCGTCATCGGTGTAGGACATTTCCTCGCCGGTCGCCTCGATGGTGGCGTGCCTCGTCATCGGTCGTCCGTTCATGCTTCCGTTCTGGAGTTCGCCCCGGTAGATCACGTAGTGGGTGACGGCGGCGTTCACCAGCGTGAACCCGGTCAGCGGCCCCGCTTCCGACTCCACCGCTGCGGTGGGGGCGCTGGGCAGCGTTTCGGGGTTGCCGGCGTTGTCGGTGAAGGTGACCGTCACGGTGATGGTGGTGCCTTCGTCGGCGTCGACCAGGGTGTAGGCGGAGCCGGTGGCTGCTGCGACCCTCCAGGAATTCCAGGGCGGTTCACAGCTCCAAGAACGCAGCCCGCCCGGCGAGAGACTTACTGCTATTATTGTCTGCCTCCAACTGCCATTATCGTCTCCCCCGTGGCGGGCAGCCCGTGGCCATAGTTCTTGCCTTGGCTCATCGGGTCTCCATCGTCGTCTCCGGGTCCTGTGTGAATTCAATCAGATCGGCGCCCGCACTATGGTTGGCCCATCGCGAGCCCCCGTGGGGTCGGTGCGGGATCACAAACACCGAGGTCAGAGCGTTGCCCTGCACCGGGGTTGGAACGGATGTGGCCTGATTCTGGAACGCCTTTCTGGCTGCAGAGCGCAAAACCCGAGGTTAAAGGCATGATTCTGTTGCCAGCGGTTATGTAGCCGCGCGGTCGGTCTGGCCTAGCCGCCGAGATGCAACTTCGGCACTCATTTTCACGCCCCGAGCGCTCCTAGTTGGTGCCGAACTAGAGTCTGCAACTGCTCGCCCAAGGCCTCCGCCGCTGAGTGAGTCGCCGAGTTTGCGGGCCGGGGGTCAGGCGGGCTTGGGGTGTCTCTAGCGGCGCCAGATTGCGAGCACGTCGGAGAAGCTGATGAGTCCCTGGCTGACGACCGTGCTCTTTATGGGCTCGACTTTGGAAAGATCGGGGTGTGCTTCGGAGCTGACCTTGATGCTGTAACTGTACATTCGTATCAAGGCCACGTCACTGATCGGTTATGTCGCCTTGGCCTTACCGTTCGGTGACATGGGTTGTAGGATGGGGGGTGTGGCCCACGCGAGCGATGAACGCCCCACGCTGCGGCACATGCGCAGGCCTCACGAGATTGGCGTTGCGCTGCGCGCTGCACGCGAGGGGCTGGGACTGACCCAGGCCGAGGTTGCCTCGGCCGCGGGAGTCTCGCGCAAGTGGCTATCCGAGGCCGAGAGCGGCAAGGCCGCGGTGAGCCTGGGCCTGGTGCTGGGGGTGCTCGACGTGTTGGGATACGAGGTGGAGTTCGTGCCGCAGCCGGACGATTTTGACCTTGAAGCACATCTCGATCATCTCGGCTCAACCAACGACGACCAATGGTGAATCTCGACGTGCTCATAGAGGGCCGCCTCGCCGGTACTTTGGACCTACCGGAGTCCGGATGGCCGCGGTTGCGCTACAACGACGCATACGCCCAGGCGGACTCTGCGACACCGCTGTCGACACTGTTCGTGCCCGAGCGGACCGAGCACTCCGGCGGAGCCCTGGCGAATTGGCTGGTTGGGCTACTGCCCGACGACGACCGTGTGCTCGACTCGATGCGGGAGCGTTACGGCACCCACAAGTCGCGTCCGTTAGACCTGCTCAGAACGCCGATCGGGGAGGACTGCGCCGGCGCGGTGCAGTTCTGCCCGCCCGAGCGCACCGATGACTTGGTGGCTGGCCGGGGCGGGCTGCATCCCCTCAGCGATGACCAGTTGATTGAGTGTCTTGAAGAGATCCGCCGTGATCCCGCCTACAGGCCCGATGGATACGACCCGGCCGGAGGTTTCAGCCTCGCTGGAATGCAGCCCAAGATCGCTCTGCGCCGTACCCCGTCGGGCTGGGCGCTGCCGTGGGGTGCCGAGCCGACAAGCCACATCATCAAGATCACCCGCCAAGAGCCCTACGCGCACGAGGCGCTGATGGAACATGTGACGATGGCCACGGCCCGCCGCCTCGGCCTGCGGGTCCCCCCAACAGGCGTGATCCGCAGTGGCGACCTAGAGGCGATCGTGGTCACTCGATACGACAGGACACTTCGCGGTGGGCGGCTGGTGCGCATCCATCAAGAGGATCTCTGCCAAGCGTCGGGGCTGCACCCCGACTACAAGTACCAGCGCGACGGGGGCCCCTCCCCAACAGAGGCGGCATCGCTACTGAGGCGGGTAGTCGGGGCATCCGGGGCCGCCGCGGCCGTCGACCAGTTGCGGGACCTGCTGATCCTGCAGTGGTTGGTGGTCCACAACGACGCCCACTCCAAGAACTTCTCGATCCTGCTCGCCGGCGGCAACCGGGCCCTCGCCCCGCTTTACGACGCCTGCACCTGGCTGCCGTACCGGCGACGGACTCCGATACCCAAGCTGCGGATAGCCATGAAGATCGGACGCGACTACCGCATCAGCACCGCCGACCGTGCCGAAGCGCTCATCCGCTTGGCGGACGCGCTGGGTCTCGGCAAGCCCGCCACAGCCCGGCGCTTCGAGGAGCTCGCAGCCGGGCTCCCCGACGCGCTGCACCACACGGTGGCATCGCTGCCCGTGGAGGACCAGGACCGCCCAATCGTCGCCGACTACATCATCGAGCAGACGCAGCGAGCACAACGCTGCGAGCAGATCGCCGAGACCGCAGTCAGACGGGCAGCACCACGGCGCGCCGCGCCTCGCATCCACCCCGGCGCGCCGCCGAAGCTGCAGGCGACGACCTGCCAGCATCCCTGCCCAACCAAAGGCGGCAAGCCGTGCGGGAAACCCATCGGTCCTTCAGGCCGCTGCGGCGTGCCCTCACACGACCGGCGTCGCTCCTAGGGCAGGGTGTGGGTGCCCAATACTCGGTCGTGTGCGCTGACCGGGCATGATGCGCTTGCATCGCTGGGTCCAGCCGATGACTACACGCATGGTGCTTTCTAGTTTCGTCGTTGAGTGTGGTCGTGCTGTTTGTTCTAGGCGGTTGGGTCGATGAGGCGGCCCACGAACAGCAGCGCTGCGGTGTCTTGGTGGGTGATGGCCCACAGGAATGGCCGGTCCGCGACGATGGTGAGATCGGCTGGGGGAGGTCCGGACTCGGCGAAGACCATGGATGTGGCTGCGGCTGCCTCGGTGCCTTTTTCGTCGACGATGACTTTGGCGCCGTGGAGCGCGGCAGTGATGAAGATGCCGGGCGCGATGTTGTCGAAGCCGGCACCGGCGCAGAACCCCTGTGGGCAGAGCCATTCGAACAGGTCCGCAGGCGGCAGAGTCTGTTCCCACTTGGGCATGGTGACGTCGACCAGGCCGGTCTGCGCGGCATCCGACAGCCCGGTCAGTGCCTCGGCGTCGAGCGATCCCTCGACGGCTGCGAGCCCGGCGGGGTCGCGGGGGACGATGAGCCACATGGCCAGCTCGCTGCCCTTGTAGAGGAGTTCCACCGCGTCGGCATCGTCGAGCCGGACGAATCGACGGCTCACCGGTTCCGTATCGCTCATGAACGGCACCGTCACCGACTGGTTGTCGCCGGTGGTGAACTGGCCGTCGCGGGTCCGTACGGGCAGGAACGGCCATAGCCAGTCGGCCTTCAGATACACCGTGTTGACGAGGATCAGCTCCTGGCCTTGGACGACGGCTTCGTTGACGATGGTGGGGATGAGTCCTCGGGTCTTGGCGGATACCCATGAGTTGATGGTGGCGGCCGCGGCGGCGCCGTCGTCGGTGTCGACTGGCTGGGCCACCGCGCCGTAGTGGGTGGCGGCGCTGTGCACGAAATCGTCCAGCATCGAGAATCCGTCGTCGGGGAACAAGCGGTTGGCCACCTCCAAGGTGGTGGACCCCACCGAGGCTTCGGCCAGGCTGAGATCGACAGCGTTGGCGGCGCTGTGGACACCAACTTCAGGGAAGCCGAAGATCTCATCGAGCACCGCCCCGGAGTCAGGCGATGCCCCGGCCCGGCTCAAGCTGAAGGCCACGCCGATGCTCACCGGGCTCGACACCGCGTTGCCCTTCAAGTGACGATGGAAGGCCCAGCCGGCTGCGTTGATACCGGCCACCCAATCCGCCACCGGGGCTTGGGGACTAGCCGGCAGCCGATCAACCACCAACTCCGGGGCTGTCGTGGTCGTGGTGGTCGTCTCCGGTGCCGGGGCTCCGGCCGGTTCAGTGGCAGCCGGCGGCTCCGGGGCTGTCGTGGTCGTGTCTGAGGAACCGCAGGCTGCCGCGATCAAGCACACCACGACCAGGAATCTGAGCAGCTTGGTCACAGCACATTGGACGCTACAGCAGCCCCTCAAGTTCCCGAAGCCGCCGACAAGAGCGCTCGTGCTCGCTGGGCGTCACGCGAAGGGGTGGCGATTGGCGGTTGAGTGCCGGTGTCAGCAGTGGGCTGTCAGCTCGGCTGTGGCGGTATCGGAAGGGGGTTGGAGCTTGGCCATGGAGTGCTCTGAGAGGTAGCGGCGGTCGCTGGCCTGCCATTCATCATGCAGGTCCGCGAGGATGGCGCCGACGAGTCGGATGGCTGAGGCCTCGTTGGGGAAGATCCCCACGACGCCTGATCGTCGCTTGATCTCTTTGTTGATGCGCTCAAGGAGGTTGGTGGACCAGATCTTCTGCCAATGCGCGTTCATCACTGCGCTATTACGACGTCCGCTCATGCGCAGAAGTGACCAGAACGGCATGGGTCACTGCGCTATAGCGACATTTGACCCAGATTGCAGTTGTTCATCAATGTTGTATCATTTCGTGTATGGCAACGGTCGGAGAGGCTCATACCCCGGCACGCAACGGCCGCGGTGCTCGAAGCTCGGCCCCCGTCTGACGGACTTGGTCGTGCCCTGGCGGGGAATCCTTGAGGGTGACACCAAGCCCCAGCACGCCCGGCAGGTGTACGTGTCGTCCTATGCGCTGTCACTGGGGGCTCTCTGCTTCGCCGGGGGTGCGGCTCGTACCGGGCACGACGACCCGAGTAGCTCTTGGACCGAGATCCTGGATGGCCTGGCCGAGATCGACTGGCGAAAGACCAACCGCGACTCGCAGTGCAGGGCCCACAGCCATGTCTGGTCTTGACAGGCTCGCTCTGTTCATCGACTCGCCGGTAGCTATACAACCGTGGTTGCATTGCCCGCCTTGATCTGTTAGAAATCAATCAATCTTCCCCGTCGTCCACCATCGCTTGTCGGTGGTGCACTGGCGGGGCTTTTCTTTGCCACCTCTCATGAGACGACGAACAGCATCTGCCCCTGTTCAGGAGCGCGGTTCGCTCTCAGTGATCCCAGAGCCAGTCCAGGTCAGCAAACGCGAGCCCTTGGCCGAAGTTGTCGATCGTGTCGCGCACGTTGAGGATGAGGCACTCGCCTGCGAAGTTGGCGATCTCGCGATTGGTGATCACGCCGACACGTCTGCGTTGATGCGCAGGCCCCACCGGGTCGACCGCGGGCCTGCTGGGGGCAGGGACGGGTCGAGTAGTGGAAATCCAGAGGTCAAGGGCCGATCGATCGCCGCGGTGTCATGGCCCAGCATCTCCAGGAGGTGTCCGAGCCTCTTGATCGCCGCGCCATTGTCCAGCCGTTCAACGGCACCGACCAGCTCCTCGAGCTTGGCGACTGACAGCAGCGAGTCGAGGATTTCCATCGTGTGGCGGATGCCCCCGCCCAGTGCCGGGTCCGACAGCATGTCGGCGACCGTCCGCTCGCGACCGGACACGTTGACCTTCCGGTCGCCCCGCCACTCTCCAACGAGTCCCCACTCAAGGAGATCGGCCCCGACATGATGAACCAGATAGCTGGCGCCGGCGAGCTCCTGGCGGACATCCTAAGTCCAATACTTACTGCCTGAGTGGAATATCTGGCTTTGCGTTGTCTCTCTGGCCTGCCCAGCCTTCAGCGGCCGGCTCGTCTGGGACCGCGGCTCATCCGGTCGAGGCTCGTGGTTGCGGCGTTTTGAGCCCTGCGACGGAGAGTTTCACGCCTCGATGTTGATCCAGTTCGATTTCTTGCCCTCTCCGGCGCCGTTGACCGCCGCCGCCCGGTACCGGTACTCCGCTCCCGCCTGTGCCTCGTCATCGGTGTAGGACATTTCCTCGCCGGTCGCCTCGATGGTGGCGTGCCTCGTCATCGGTCGTCCGTTCATGCTTCCGTTCTGGAGTTCGCCCCGGTAGATCACGTAGTGGGTGACGGTGGAACCGGGAGGGGCGTCCCACGCCAGCTCGATGCCCTGCGCCGATGCTTTGCCCTCCAGGTCTTGGGGCCTGTCAGGCTCGACCGTCGCCACCGTGGGCGCCACCGTGGGCGCCACCGTGAATGAGACCTCAAGAGACCCGAGCACCTCGTCGTCCTCGGTGTGGGCCGTGGCCTTGAGGGTGTAGCTCCCGACCGGCAGGTTCTCGCCGTCAAGGGCATCGTCGCCCTCGTCGCCGTGCAGGGAGTAGGGCGCGGCGTCATCGGTCCGGTCCGCCCTCTTCTCCCCGGAGGGTTCCAGGGTGAGTTCCAGCACCACGCGGTGGATACCCGCGTCGGACTCGGTATCGGCCCGGATGCCGTATGTGCCGTTCTGCGGGTCGCCCAGGGTCAGCGTGCCGCCGTGCGTCCACTCCTGCCACGTATCGTCGTCCCCCGGCGTGCTGCCGTCAGTCTGGTGCTTCCATAGAACGGCCTGGTCAGTGTCGGCGGCGTTCACCAGCGTGAACCCGGTCAGCGGCCCCGCTTCCGACTCCACCGCTGCGGTGGGGGCGCTGGGCAGCGTCTCGGGGTTGCCGGCGTTGTCGGTGAAGGTGACCGTCACGGTGATGGTGGTGCCTTCGTCGGCGTCGGTCAGGGTGTAGGCGGAGCCGGTGGCTGCTGCGATGGCCGTGTGGGTGCCGCCGCTGCTTCTGGCCCACTGGTAGGCGAAGCCGGGGTTGGTCAGGCCGTCTTCGTCGGCGATGGCCGACGTGCTTGCGGTGAGGGTCTGGCCGACCTGGGCTGTGCCTTCGATGGTGGGCGCGCCGGTGGCGTCGCTGTTCGGTTTGGCCGCTACTGCTGCGGTGGGGGCGCTGGGCAGCGTTTCGGGGTTGCCGGCGTTGTCGGTGAAGGTGACCGTCACCGTGATGGTGGTGCCTTCGTCGGCGTCGGTCAGCGTGTAGGTGGAGTTGGTTGCTCCTGCGATGGCCGTGTGGGTGCCGCCGTCGCTTCTGGCCCACTGGTAGGCGAAGCCGGGGTTGGTCAGGCCGTCTTCGTCGGCGATGGCCGACGTGCTTGCGGTGAGGGTCTGGCCGACCTGGGCTGTGCCTTCGATGGTGGGCGCGCCGGTGGCGTCGCTGTTCGGCTTGGCCGCTACTGCTGCGGTGGGCGTGCTGGGCAGCGTTTCGGGGTTGCCGGCGTTGTCGGTGAAGGTGACCGTCACGGTGATGGTGGTGCCTTCGTCGGCGTCGACCAGGGTGTAGGTGGAGCCGGTTGCTGCTGTGGGGCCGAAGACGCCGCAGACGGCGAGGCGGCTGTTGTGGGCGTTGGCCCCAATGGCGGTGTGGCTGCACAGGGGTCTCGGGGTCTTCAGCGCTGCCACCGTGAAGCACGACAACGTCGAGAAAGGGCTCTCGCAGGTGAACGGCAGACGCGAAGTGGGCTGGCGAAACGGGGCGCGGGCGGCCCTGAGGTCAGTGGGCGCTGTGGTGAACCCGCAGGGCTGGCCCACACGGCCCAAGCCGATGCCGCGCCCGCCCGCTGTCGCGGCCTACACGCACCGAGAGCAGGCCAGGTTCATCGATGCTGCCGCCCTGTCGGGATTTGAGAACCCCGAGGGGCGTCGTTGGATCGTGGGCGCCAGCATCGGTGCCGGGTTGAACGGCCCCGAACTCACCGCGGCAGAGATCGGCGATCTCCGCGATATTGGCCGTGGTCGCCTCGCTGTGCAGGTTCGGGGCCGTTCAACCCGCGGCTGGTGCCCATCCGAGGCTGCTGCACCGACCTCGTGCGCCAGGCCGTGAGCCTTGTGGAACAGCGACCGCCACAAGCAAGCCGACGGTTCGTCCTCGCGCGCCACGGCAATGCCAGCACCCACCTCGCGAACAAGGTGACCATCGGCCGCAACCGCGGCTTGTCACTGCCACGCGCTCGCAACACATGGCTGACCGCTCACCTACAAGCGGAAACGCCGCTGCTCGCGTTGAACGAAATCGCTCGTCCGGTATCGGCGGTGACCCTCAACGACCTTCTCGCCGAAGCCGCACCCACCATCAGCGCCGAGCAGGCAGCCGCCAAGGGGCTGCGGGCGTGAGCCGCCGCGCCGAGCACCGCCGCAACGGCCGCGAGACGGCGCGGCGCTGCCTGACCGTCTCAGACGTGTTCCGCATCAACAGCATGCGGCACCTTCCCGAGGACCATCCCAGCCGCGGCCTGCGCGAACAGGAGGGCAAGCCGCGGCGACCCCGCATGGCCTTCCCCATCCTCACCAAACCAGAACAGGCCTGGCGCTACTTGCGGGTCATTCGCGCCAGCCCCGAAGCACAGAAGCTCATCAAGTGGCTGCGCTCACATCCAGGCCTACCGGCGACATGCACGCCCGAGGTGATCTTGCTGGCAATGTGCCTTGCAGCGGAGATCACGGGCCGATACCTCAGAAGCGATCTGTGCAGGATCATGCCCGCATCGCTGGGCTCAGCTCTCGAAGGGCACTGTCGCCGACGGCCGGCTCGTGTGCCCGTACCACGGCTGGCAGTTCGGGCCCGAGGGCGCCGTGGTCGAGATCCCGCAACTGGAGGCGGGGGCGTCGCTGCCCCCGTCGGCGTGCCTGCAGGTGCTGCCCACGGTCGAGGCGCACGGCATGGGCTGGATCTCCCTGGAGCCGCAACCGCCGGCTCCGATCCCGACCATCCCCGAGTTCGAGGACTCCCGGTTCGACCGCATCGAGGTCGGAGTGATCCGCTACCACGCCAGCGCCGCCGCGATCGTCGACAACAACACCGACTCCACCCACGTCGCATTCGTCCACTCGGGCTCCTTCGGCGCGGATCAAGACCCGCGTGTGCCGGTCGGATCCGTGCAACGTTCCTCTTTCGGCATCTCGATCAGCTACGGGGAGATGCCGGTCGCCCGCACTCCCACCTCGCAACGACCGGGCACCAGGCACTCGGTGACCGAGATGTGGTTGCCGTTCGTGCAGGTGGGGCGGATGCACTACTCCGACGGCAGCACCCACATCCTGGTCAAAGGGTGCTGCCCGGTGCAGGACGGCGTCACCGACGTCCACCTGACGGTGCTGCGCAACGACCTCGCCGACACGATCGACCGGCAATCCATCATCGACTTCGAGCTGGCCGTGGAACTCGAGGACAAAGCCGTCCTCGAAACCCTTCCCGCGGCCTTCCCCCTCGACCCGAGACTCCAGGCCCACACCAAGCACGACCGGCCCGGCATCGCCTACCGCCACGCCCTCACCGACTTCCTCGCCGACTCGAGCTAGGAGCCGCGGTCGGCCGAACTTGTGGCCCAAGATGAACCACAAGTGGTAATATTTGGACCAATGGTGCGCGTTGAGCTGGAGCGGATCGAGACACTGGAGCTGCTGGGGATGGTCGTCGCCCATCTCAACTACGCAGAGGCATCCGGAGACCTGTCGCCACGAGTCCCGACCCTCATGGTTATTCGCGACAAACTGGCCGACGGTCTTCGGGAGGAGCAATGAGCTACACCGACGCTGATGTGTCCGCCGCGATCGCGGGAATGGAGAAGTACCGGTCCGGCCTCGACTACGAGGTGGGGGCCGCGCTCGCCGTGGTCGGCCTAAGTGCCGAGCGGGCCCACAAGGAGATCGCCATGCGCGACGACATGATCCGCACGGCCCATCGTGTCGGCGCCTCACTGCGACAGATCGCCGAAGTGTCCGGGCTCGGCCGCAAGACGGTCACCGCGATCGTCGAAGCGGACCCGCTCCGACCGTGACGCCGGACCCGTCACAAGGTAGGGACATGGGCACCAGCCCAGCGTCGTTCATCGGTCCACCACCGGCGCCTGAGCGGTGATCGCCGACGCGGCAGCCTTCCCCGGCTCCGCAATCGGGCGGCGTCGCATCACGGCACGGCAGCGAGCCCGCTCGCGCGGCGACACGGCTAGGGGCCGTGGGTGATCGTGCCGTCCTCCCACAGCACCGAGGCACGGAAGAAGGCCACCGCGTGGGCGACCTCGTGCTCCCCGAACCGCTGGGACTGGTACGGCTTGTCGAACGGATACCGGTTGAACTCCGTGGCCGGCTCCAGGCCCTAGTGTCGATGAGCCTTGCCGATCTGTCTGAAATCCGGGTCGGTCGCCAATAGATGCCTGGCGATCTGATCCTGCTCGATCATGCCGGATACGACCAGCCAAGCGTGGTCCTCGCCGCCGGGAGCCACGAGGCGGATCTCCCAGACATACCATCCTTCGCTCTCCTCCGGCTCTGGGAGAGCCCCTCGGCGGGTGGATGAGGACTGGAACCCGACGGGGTTCCCGCCTGTCAGGGACCCGACCGACCCGCGGTGGGCCTGCTCTTCTCCCACTCGCGGGCGGCCTCGCGGGTGGTCCTGTTCCCGACCTGGCGGATGTCGCCCTGGCGGTACTCGCGGCGCAGCTCCCCTTCGCGGCGTTCCAGATCGTTCGTTATGCCGCTGTGCTTGATCCGCCTGTCGGGGCCGACGAACTGGTACTTGTAGGTGTCGCGGTCGCTTGACATGCTCCCCCTCCTCGCTCTTGCTGGGCGCATCGTGACGGGTCCACCGCATCCAACGCGACCGATCGTAGCGGCCGGCTCGTCTGGGACCGCGGCAGCCCCCACCTCCCGGTGAAGGTCCGACCGCAAGCCGTCCCAAACGTGAATCGATGCCACGATCCTCTGTCACAAGTACACTATATAGATTAATATCACACAATCAGACATACGGATCACGTCACGGCCGACACGCCACGGATCAAGGGCGAGGTGCTCGTCCACGTCGGCGGCGTTCGGCGAGGAAGGGATCAGGCAGCATGATTGGTGACAAGCAGGGACTCGATCAAGACCGGATGATTGTCCTGTCGCTCAAGCCGAGGTTCGCGGAGGCCATCCTGACGGGGGACAAGACGGTGGAGCTCCGCCGCACCGAGCCCAAGATCGTCGTTCCGACGCGGGCTCTCCTGTATGCGACGACACCGGTGCGAGCGCTCCTCGGCACATGCGTCATCACTAGCGTCAAGTCCCCCTCGACAGCGTCGAAGCGCGGGCAAACACATGTATGCTCTCGACGCTCACCATCAGAAAGGGTGCCCAATGAAGAAGATACTTACGGCCGTGCTCGCAGGCGCAGCGGCTCTCGCCATCGGCTTCAAGTGGACCAAGAATCGTCGTTGGCTTGGCTCAGGCGATCCGGTAACTGCTGTCAAGGACACCGCCAACCGAGTGAAAGAACGAATCCGCCCGAGCGCAGACGCCGAATCGGAGCCGTCAGACGACACGGCAACCGAAGCGTCAGACGACGAAGCTGTCGAAGCCTCAGACGACGAACCGGTCGAAGCGTTGGCCAGCACATCGTGACACCAGCAAACAGCGCTGACTGGGCCGCTTGCGCTGAAGGTTCGTTGCTGCTGAGCGGACGCTGAGGGCCTAGGTCATGTCCTCGATGAGCAGCTACCGTCGTCGGCGCCATGCGACTGCGCCGGCCGCGAGAACCACGGCGGCACCTGCGATGAGCAGGAACGCGAGCAGGCTCTGATCGTCGCCCGAGTCCGGGAGGCGGATCGAGTCGTCCGGCGGATGGCCCTCGCCGAAGACGTCTTGGAGCTCGGCCGCCGTGACCATCGAGTTGCACAGATCGACGGACAGGTCGCCTCGCCACGTCCTGGCGGCGATGCCGACCGCGCCCATGCCGCCGAGGTCTATCCCGCAGGCGGATTCCTGGGCGTGGGTGCGGACCTCGATGAGGGGGCCGGCCTCGCCCTTGTACACCCGGTCGACACGGAACAACAGCGCAGTGCCGTTGTCGTCGACCTGGTCGTGCACCACCCGCTCCAGCTGACGCCCAACGAAAGCCACAGTGATGTCGTCGGCGTACGCAGACAGCTCGAGGTCGCCGCAACTGCAGGCATGAGCTGTACGCGGAGTCGCGGCGATTCCCACGAGCGCGATCGCAGCCGCGGTCATCAACACGCCGCAGAGTCGCATCATGGCCACCGATCTCCGACACTAGGCGTCCCTGCCTCCCGAACCTCAGGAAAGCCCATCATGACGGCATCGGTGATCGGTGCTCCCGTTTGCTGGACTCGGTTTGTGGGAGCTCCGGCGATGCCGCGCTGAATGTCAGGGCGACTCGAGCCTGTCCACGAGCGACTGAACCGCTCGTCGGGCAGCTGAAGGTCGGGAGTTCAGGCTTCCCCGATGTCGAGTCGCGGCTCGTCGAGGAAGGGCTCAGCAACCCTCACGTGGACCAGGTCCTCCCACTTGCCGCGCGTTGACTCGCTCTCATATGTGAACAGGCGGTCACACTGCTGGATTGATGCAGACGCCAAGTGGATTGCGTCGGCGGGTTTGACCGTCTTCGTGCCGAGCCCCTTCGACTGACGGATGATTGCCCGTGCCTCCAAAGCGACCCTGGCCGAGACGTCCACGACGGTGATCGGTGATGCGGGAACCCAGAGCTGATCGATGGCATCTTCGCTGCCCACTGGGTCGCCGCCAGCCTGACCAGTGGAAATAGGAAATATAGGCAACCTCCGTGATCGACAGGACGGAGGTGATCAGATCGATCTTCTCTTCCCGGGCATCCTCCAGCACGGACTGGACGACGCCAGCGCGGCCCTCCTCATCGGCGACATAAGCGATGAGGACGTTGGAGTCGAGGTATACCCGAATCGGTCTAGCCCTCATCTCTCATGCGTCTGACCAGCACCTCAGCCGGCTCCGTGCTCTGGAGCGCTCCTCGGGCCCGGAGGTAGCCGTCGGGGTCTCCCTCGCCGACGGGATCCACCTTCGTGACTCGCCGGATCCATACCGGCCTGTCAGTCTTGGCGTCTCGGCGCACGGTGCCGGTCACATCGGCAATGTGTCCCCACACGTCGCGCATCCTGTCCTCGAGGTCCCAGTCCATGTAGCACTTGACAGCGGTGTCGCTAGTGAGTCCGTAGAGGTTGAAGCTGAGGTTCTTGCGTCGAGACAGCGTCTCGACCCGGCCCCGCACTGTGCCGAGCGACGTCGGATCCTCCTGCGGCCGTTCGGCTGCCGAGGGCGTCAAGGGAGCTATGGGAGCCTTGACGACTACCTGCTTCCCGTCGGTTTGGATCGTGATCGGATGGGTCTCGTCAGCGAGGGCCATCAGCTCGTACATCTGCCGATGCAGGGGAAACTCGCGGTCGGCGTCGCCGTCCTGCACCCGCTGGGCTGCATCGATGTAGTTGTCGTACATGGCTGGGATCCGCTGTTCAGCCTCTTCGTCCAACGGGACGGCCCGAGCCGTCGCGGAGGCGCTTCCGTAGTCGAGCCCGGCGAGCACCCAGCGGACTTCCGCGCTATGGCTCTCTCTCAACGCATCGAGCACTTGCGAGAAGTGGGCGAACGCGTCAGAGAGCGTCTGGATCGTCACCTCGCCGTCGAGACGGAATCTCAGATGATCTTCGCTCATATCCTACATTCTAGCTTGGATGCCCAACAACCGCTAGCGCCGCTTCAGCCATGAGGACTCTCCCGATGTAGGGGATTGCCCTGGCGTCAGGACCCAGGTCGCCTGCGGGGGGCGGGGTTCGTCGATCAGGCGGGCGAAGACCGGGTCAGTCGATGTGCTACTCCGTCGGCCACGCGACCGACGGAGCGAATCGGTCTCGCTCAGTTGAAGGCGGGCATCACCTCGTCGTGCCTCGCTCACCGCCCCGCTGATCTCGTGCGTGAATCGCGGCCTATCCGCTCCGCCTCTATGGGGCTCCGGCTGGGTGGGCGTGGCGATATGCGGCCCAGATCTCGGGGCGGAGCCGTCCCCGTTCGGACACGTCGAGTCCGTTGGTGCGGGCCCAGGCTCGGACCATCGCAGTCGTTGGTTCAAGCACCGGGAGGTCGTGGCGAGCCCCTGGCAGCTGTTCGGCCAGTTCACCGGCGCCGGCGCTGCGGTGGTGTTCGGCTACGGCGGCGCCGAGGAAGCGGTAGGTCCATTCCTGGGCCAGCGGGCGGGTCTCGCAGAACACGATCGGCACCATCGGGTAGCGGACGGTCGCCTCGGCCAGGGCGTCGGCGATGACCGCAGGCCGGACGCGGTCGAGCTTGAACACCCGGGAGTACCGGTCTTCGACGGCGACCGCGGCCCGGTCGAGCGAGGCCAGGTCGGCCAGCAGGTACCAGAGCTTCCCGCCGGTGATGGTGGCCACGAGGTCGGCCAGGCTCTTGCGCTCGACCGAGGCCAGGATCTGCCCGTCGCGCTCGACGGCGTAATCGCCGGCAGCCAGAGCCCGCCGTGTGGTGGTGAGCTGCTGGTGGGAGAACTTCCAGGGGTAGCGCTCGTGGCTGTCGACGATGACCTCGAGGGCCGGGACGCCGAAAGCTCGGGCGGTGGGGAGAGAGACATTGGGGCGGGCCTGTTTGCGGGTGCGGGCTGACTGCCAGAACACGACTTGGCGGCCCTTGGCCCTGGCGAACACGAACTGGGAGCGGTTCTCCCGTCCCCGATCGAGCACGAGATCGATGGCTGCGCCCCGGCGGACACAGGACCGCACCGGGATCCGTTCGATGATCGAAGGGTCCGCTGGCCAGTCCTCGGACGGGTGGCAGTAGACCTTCGACGTTCGGGGCCAGGTCTCTCGTACCTTCAGCACCACGGGCCCGGACTGCAGCGGGAGCCGCACCAGGAACGGCAGCGATGAGTCAGCGTCCGGGTTTCGGGCAACGACGAACTCCTCCACGCCCACCGACGCTACCCAGACCCGATCGACTCAGCGCTCCCACTGTCTAGGCCGCGCGCCGGCCCGATCGCCGTGGTTCAGGACTGCTCGGACTGGAGAGTGCGGTCGACGACCCGTCGCCTACGTCGACACCAAGACCGGTGATCGACTCTTGCGAATGGCCGCCTAGCCGGAGATCGCCATCCTCGACGATTCGCGGATCCGAGACTTTGCCCATTCGACGCAGGCTGAGCGCTTCTGTCGCGCTTGTGTCACGACGACCACTCAGGCAGGCTGCGCCGTGGATATTGGCTCGGCGGGTCACCGCGACCTGAGCCAAAGAGCGGATGGCGCGATGACGTCCCTCTGCCTGCCCGTTGGGGATCAGTTGGGGCGCCAGGGTTCGATCTCGATGCCGAGGCCGTCCGCTATGCGGTTGGCGTAGGCGTAGTAGCCGACTACCTCGACTATGTCGAGGATGTCGCGATCGGAGAAGCCGGCTTCTCGCAGGGTGTCGACGTCGGCGTCGGTCATCGCTCCGGGCGTCTTCGTCAGCTTGACGGCGAATGTCAGCATCGCCCTCCGCTTCAGCGACAGAGCGGCAGTTGTCCAGTCTTGTTCGATGGCGGCGACGAGGTCGTCGTCGGTGATTAGTTGGCGCAGACCGCGCCGGTGGTGGACGATTCAATAGTGGCAGTCGTTCTGGAGGCTCACGACCAGGGCGATGAGTTCGCGCTCTACCTTGCGCAGCGTCGCGGTGCCGGCCATGGCCGACTCGTATAAGGCCAGATGGGCGGCCATGCTGCGCGGGTTGAGCGAGTGGACGGCGAGGACGTTGTCGACACGGCCGTAGGCGGGATCAACGACCCGCGGATGAAGATCGCCGAGTTCGCCGTCCCAGGAGTCGTCGGGGACCATCTCGATGCGCGCCATGGTTCAGCGTCTCACACGAGCCTGGGACTCTGCGAATCTGCGCGAAGCAGACCTCACCCTGCGGCCCTGTTGCCTGTGCTGCGCCTTGATGCGGGTCCGCCCATCGGACTCACACTGGGATCAGCTCGAAGGCGACTCCGTACCGCACGCCCAGCATCTCGCCGACTCCTTGGCAGTTGTCGCGCAGGAACGAGTCGGGATTGAAGGCGGCGTCGCCGAGGTTCTCGATGTAGGTGCCGTGACAGGCCAGAGAGGCCACTCCCTCCCCGATGTGATCGGTCACGTCCACGGCATGGGTGGGTGCCGGCGAGGACGCGTAGGCGATCCAGCTCACACCACTCCACGGCTCACCCGCGTCGGTGAAGAGCCAGCGGTTGGCCGCGTCCCGCACTGCGTCGGGCAGAGCCCGGCCGAGCTCACGGTGATCGACGTGGTTCCACGGCCCTGCGTCGCCCCAGCGGTCGCGGTAGTTCGACCCGATGATCACCTCAGGCCGGTGACGGCGGATCGCTCCGGCCAGGTCCCGGCGCAGCTCGATCCCGTTGACGACCAGGCCGTCGGGGTGATCGAGGAACTCGACCACCGGCACACCCACCGCGGCCGCGGCAGCTACCTGCTCGGCAGTGCGCAGCGGACCGGCCTGGTCTGGAGGCATGGAATCGATGCCGGCCTCGCCCCGGGTGGCCAGCACGTAACGGACGTCCTTGCCCATGGCGGTCCAGCAGGCAACGGCGGCCGACGCGCCGTACTCGAGGTCGTCGGGATGGGCCACCACCGCCAACGCTCGGTCCCAATCCTCCGGCAGAGTGCCCAGAACGGGACCTGCCTCACGGTTGTCGCCCTTGGCCGAGTCGGTGCTGCTCACCGGACTCAAACTACCGGCTCCTGCCTCCGGGCCGGGGCAGAGACCTACTATCGCCGCCGTGGCCCACCCCACCTGCACAGCTCGCCCAAGCGCCACTTCGTCGATCCGTCGCTGGCCGTCCCGGCCTTGGGCGCCAGCCCCCAGCGGCTGCTGGCCGATCTGGAGGCGCTGGGGTTCCTGTTCGAGTCGTTGGCAGCGAGCACGGGCTGAGAGCGCCGGGGAGGTGTGATCGTTTCGAGGTCTCACGGCCTGGTGCCGTATCCTCTGCGACGATGACCAACCGCACCCCGGAAGAGCTTGACGCGGGCTTGGAGCGCGTCCTCGATGCGCCGGCCGACGACGGAGAGCTCCGGCTGATTGTCCGTCGCCCCGGCGAGGACGAGCGTGAGACCCTCGACGAGTGTGTCCTACACATCGAGTCGGGACTGGAGGGAGACAACTGGGCGGCTCGGGGCAATCCGCTCTCCGAGGACGGCCGTGCCGACGTCCTCGCCCAGGTGACCGTGATGAACTCACGCGTCCTCGAGGTGGTGGCGGGTCCGGTCGATCGCTGGCCGCTCGCCGGCGACCAGCTCTACGTCGACTTCGACATCAGCGAAGACAACCTGCCCGCGGGCACCAGACTGGCCGTCGGAGAGGCGGTGATCGAGGTCAGCGCGATACCCCACACCGGGTGCACGAAGTTCATCCAGAGGTACGGCCTCGCCGCACAGCGCTGGGTCAACTCTCCGACCGGCCGCCAGCTCAGGCTTCGAGGCGTCAACACTCGAGTGGTGAAGCCGGGAACGATCCGCGTCGGAGACCGCGTCACCAAGGTCCTGCCCTAGCTGGCCCAATGCGGACCATAGGTGGTACGGGAGGTGCAATGAGCTACTGCAGGTCGTCGTCGATGTAGGCGCGGATGATGTCGTCGTAGGTCTCCTCGGCCACGAACCCCAGCCCCGTCGCCCGGGCGGTGTCGAAACGCTGGGGCCAACCGGACACGATCTCGGCGACCGCAGGATCGGGCGCCTCGGTGATCAGCGCTACCGCTTCGGGGCCGGCCACCCGCCCGAGGGCCTCGATCTGCTCACCCACCGTCACCGACACGCCCGGCATGGTGAGGTTGGGGCGTCCGCCCAGTAGCGACACGTCCAGCTCGGCGGCGTGGACCAGGAACCCGACCGCAGCTCGGGGGCTGGCGTGGGGGTGGCGGACGTCGCGCCCGACCGGCAGTTCGGCCTCCAAGCCGTTGAGCGGCTCGCGGATGATGCCCGAGAAGAAGCTCGAGGCGGCCGCGTTGGGCGCACCGGGGCGCACGCTGATGGTCGGGAGCCGGATCCCGACGCCGTCGAAGAAGCCGCGCCGGCTGTAGTCGGCCAGCAGCGCCTCGCCGATCAGTTTCTGAGTGCCGTAGGACGTGAGCGGGGTGGGATGGAAGTCATCGCCGATCGGATCGGGGAACGGCGCGCCGAACACCGCGATCGACGAGGCGTAGACCACCCGAGGCGCGGCGGGGGAGCGGCGGATGGCGTCGAACAGGGCCCGGGTGCCGTCGAAGTTCACCGCCATGCCCTTGTCGAAGTCGGCCTCGGCCTCGGCGGACACCACCGCGGCGAGATGGAACATCACGTCGGGCTCCAGCGCCGCGAGCGCCTCGGCCTCGCCGGCCCGTGACAGGTCGGCCACATGGGCGGTGCACACGTCGGAATCGACTGGGGCCTCGACCAGGTCGACGAGATCGATGGCGTCGATGTCCTCGCCCCGCAAGTGGCCCCGCTCCAGCAGCTCTCGAGTCAGCTTGCGGCCGAGCATGCCCGCGCCGCCGGTGATGAGGACCCGCACCAGCGTCAGCCCCGGCCCACCAGGGGAGAGGGGGCGACCATCACAGGAAGCATCAGCCCCGGCCCACCAGGGGCATGCCGTTGGCCATGACGGTCATGGTGAGCACGTTGGTGTCGGGGGGCAGCCCGGCCATGTAGGCCACGGCCCGGCCGACGTCGGCCGCGTCCATGGTCGGCTCGGGCCTGATGTTTCCGTCGGCCTGGGGGACGCCCTCATGCATCCGGGTGGTGAGAGGGGTCAGGGCGTTGCCGATGTCGATCTGGCCGCAGGTGATGCCGAAGGGCCGGCCGTCGAGCGACAGCGACTTGGTCAGCCCGGTGATGGCGTGCTTGGTGGCCGTGTAGGGAGCGCTGTTGGGCCTGGGCACATGGGCCGACACCGACCCGTTGTTGATGATCCGTCCCCCGGAGGGGTCCTGGGCCTTCATCAGCCGGACGGCGTGCTGGGCGCACAGGAACGAGCCGGTGAGGTTCACGTCCACCACCCGCTGCCACTGCTCGAAGTCGAGCTCGTCGATCGGCACCGGCGGGGCGGCCGTGCCCGCATTGTTGAACAGCAGGTCGAGGCGGCCGTGATCGGCGCGCACCCGATCGAACAGGGCCGCGACCGAGGCCGGGTCGCTCACGTCGGCGGCCAGCACCGAACCGGACCCGCCCCCGCGCTCGCACTCCTCGATCGTCTCGGCCAGCGGGTGGGCTCGCCGGCCCACCGCCACCACATGCCACCCGTCGCGGGCCAGGGCCGTCGCGGCAGCACGGCCCACGCCGGAGCCGGCTCCGGTCACCAGCGCGATCTTGCCGTCATGCATCGCCGTAAGGGTAGGCGCACTACCGGCGGCGGCTATAGGCCGCCCCGCGTCCAAGTTGGTGGCGACAATGGACCTCTAGTGGCCGAATCGTCATCAATTTCGGCGCCACGAGTCGAACGCACGGCGACTCAAGCCGCCTTTGAACCTCAGGCGAGGTCGAACCGGTCGAGGTTCATGACCTTGTCCCAGGCCGCCACGAAGTCGTGCACGAACTGCTCCTGGGCGTCGTCGGATCCGTAGACCTCGGCGATGGCCCGCAGCTGCGAGTTCGAGCCGAACACCAGGTCCACTGCGGTGGCCGTCCAGCGCAGCTCGCCGCTGTCGCGGTCGCGGCCCTCGTAGACGTGCTCGGTCTCCGACACCCGCCACTCGGTGCCCATGTCGAGCAGGTTCACGAAGAAGTCGTTGCTCAGGGTCCCGGCCCGGTCGGTGAGCACACCCAGCGACGATCCGGCCGAGTTGGCGCCCAGGGCCCGCATGCCCCCGACCAGCGCGGTCATCTCCGGCGCGGTCAGCGACAGCAGGCTGGCTCGGTCGACCAGCACCGTCTCGGGGCGGCGCTTGTCGCCGGCCCGCCAGTAGTTGCGGAACCCGTCGGCGATCGGCTCCAGCACCGCGAACGAATCGACGTCGGTCTGCCCGGCCGAGGCGTCGGTGCGCCCCGGCGAGAACGGGACGATGACGTCGCCCCCGGCCCGGCGAGCGGCCACCTCGATGGCCGCGCAGCCGCCCAGCACGATCAGGTCGGCCAGCGACACCTGCTTGTTGCCGCTCCGGGAGCCGTTGAAGTCGGCCTGCACGCCCTCGAGCGCAGCCAGCACCTCGGCCAGCGACGACGGGTCGTTGGCCTCCCAGTCGACCTGGGGGGCGAGCCGGACCCGGGCGCCGTTGGCCCCGCCGCGCATGTCGCTGTCGCGGAACGTCGACGCCGAGGCCCAGGCGGCCGCCACCAGCTGCGACACCGACAGCCCCGAGTCGAGGATCTGAGCCTTGAGGGCGGCCACATCGGCGTCGTCGACCAGCTCGTGGTCGACCGCCGGGACGGGGTCCTGCCAGATCAGCTCCTCATCGGGCACCTCCGGCCCCAGGTACCGGGACACCGGCCCCATGTCGCGGTGCACCAGCTTGAACCACGCCCGGGCGAAGGCGTCGGCGAACTCGTCGACGTTCTCCAGGAACCGCCGGGAGATCGCCTCGTAGGCGGGATCGGTGCGAAGCGACAGGTCCGTGGTCAGCATCACCGGGGTGTGTCGCTTCGACGGGTCGTGGGCATCGGGTACGGTGCCGGCCCAGCCGCCGTCGACGGGAACCCACTGCCAGGCGCCCGCAGGGCTCTTGGTCAGCTCCCATTCGTAGGCGAACAGGGTCTCGAAGAAGCTGTTGTCCCACGTCACCGGGGTCGGCGTCCAGGCGCCCTCGAGGCCGCTGGTGATGGCGTCGCCGCCCGTGCCGGTGCCGAACGTGCTGGTCCATCCGAGGCCCTGCTCCTCCAGGCTGGCGCCTTCGGGCTCAGCGCCGACGTAGGTGTCCCCGTCGGCCGCGCCGTGGGTCTTGCCGAAGGTGTGGCCCCCGGCGATCAGCGCGACGGTCTCGATGTCGTCCATGGCCATGCGAGCGAACGTCTCGCGGATGTCGCGGGCCGCGGCCAGCGGGTCGGGCGTGCCGTTGGGCCCCTCGGGGTTCACGTAGATCAGGCCCATCTGCACCGCGCCGAGCGGGTCGGCGAGCTCGCGGTCGCCGCTGTAGCGCTCGTCGTCGAGCCACCCGGTCTCGGGACCCCAGTAGATGTCCTCCTCGGGCTCCCACACGTCGACCCGGCCGCCGCCGAAGCCGAACGTCTTGAAGCCCATCGACTCCAGGGCGACGTTGCCGGCCAGGATCATCAGGTCGGCCCACGAGATCTTGCGGCCGTACTTCTGCTTCACCGGCCACAGCAGCCGGCGGGCCTTGTCGAGGTTGGCGTTGTCGGGCCAGCTGTTGAGCGGCGCGAAGCGGTGGGTGCCCGAGCCGCCGCCGCCCCGCCCGTCGTGGGTGCGGTAGGTGCCGGCGCTGTGCCACGCCATCCGGATGATCAGCGGCCCGTAGTGCCCGTAGTCGGCCGGCCACCAGTCCTGCGAAGTGGTGAGCACCTCGTCGATGTCGACCTTCACCGCGGCGAGGTCGAGGCGGTTGAACTCGGCGGCGTAGCCGAAGTCCTCGCCCATGGGGTCGATCCGCGGCGAGTTCCTGTTCAGGGGCCGCAGGTTCAACTGCTCGGGCCACCAGTGCTGGTTGGCCAGCGAGCCCATGGCCGCGGGCGCCTCGTGGAGCACGGGGCAGCGGCCGGCGGGCGCGGCTTCGGTGGCAGGGCTGGTGTCTTGGGTGGTCATCAATGCTCCTTGATTGATTGGGGGGTTGATGGTTTCGATCTCAAGATTTCTGGCCGGCGGGGACGGACGCTTTCTGGCAGGCACCGCAGAGGCCCCAGTAGATGACCTCTGCCTCGTCGATGGCGTAGCCGAAGTCGTCGTCGACCTCCAGGCACGGCCGGTAGCCGGCCGCGCAGTCGACGTCGACCATCTGGCCGCAGTGGCGGCACACCAGATGGTGGTGGTTGTCGTCGACCCGGTCCTCGTAGCGGGCCGGCGACCGGGCCGGCTGGATGCGCCGGATCAGGCCCTTGTCGGCCAGCACGCCCAACGAGTCGAACACCGCCTGGCGCGACACTGCCCCGATGCTGGCCCGCACATCGTTGACGAGGTCGTCGGCGGTGGCGTGGGGGCGGGCCGACACTGCGTTCAGCACGGCCAGCCGCTGGGCGGTCACCTGGATCCCGTGGTCTCGCAACAGCTGCCGGGCGTCTTGGATCATGGCGCCACTATAGCACCTATTCTAGACTCAATCCAAATTCAGGATCTATCTGGATTCAGGCGGTGTCTAGCTGTCCTGGGGAGCCATGACGCCGGTCCAGAACGACATCATGTCCTCGTAGAAGAGCGGCACGAGGTCGGGGTTGCCGGATATGTGGGCGCCCCGGACTCCGAAGCCGGCTTCGATGGAGTAGAGGAAGCCGTCGCGGTCGACCAGGTCGGGGTCGGGGTCGTCGGCGGTGGGCAGGCTGAAAGCACCGTCGTCGGCGATGAAGACGGTGGGCGCTCCCGGCGTCACCGAGGCCTCGGGTATGTGCTCCAGGGGGGTGGTGCGGTCGAAGCTGTGGTTGGCGCCCGGCACGATCCGCACGGTGGCGTCACCGCCCGCGGCCCTCATGGCATGGATGTGGGCCTGGACCTGCACCGGCGGGCACCAGTCGTCGCGGTCGCCGATGATGGCCCGCACCCGGGTGGTGCCGATATCGGGGTCGAGGAACTGCTGTCCGGACCAGGGATAGGCGGCGTACACCCCGACGAGCTTGGGAGCACCCGCCGCGCCGGCGAGGTGCACCGACGCCGCGTTGAGCACCGCCGAGCCGCCCCGGCTGTGGCCCTGGGCGCCGATCCGGGTCGAATCGATGTCGGGACGGGCCGCGAGGGCTCCGGCGGCGGCCAGGACGTCCCAGGCGCTGGCCGCGAACGAGAACTGGACCTGATTGTGAACCGTTGTGGCGACGCTCCGGGTGCTGAACGGGTCGATGGCGCAGGCCGCGATGGCGGCGTCGGTCACCGCTGCCGCGAGGGCCATGTGGTGCTCTTGGAGCCCGAGACTGCCCGGGGCGATGATCACCACCGGGTGCGGACCGGAGCCCTCCGGTAGGAAGAGCTTGGCCGGCAGGTCCTGGCCCGGCATGGAGCCGGTGCCGGAGATCGCTTGGTGGAAGTTCCTGGGGTTGGCCGACGGGACGGTCAGCGCCTCGCCGGCCAGACCGTTGGCCAGGCGGTAGGCGTCGTCGTGGATGGCGTCGGCTTCGGTCACGTCGCGTCGAGCGCCGTGAGCCGCCGGCCCGAGCCTTTGAGGGCTCGCAGGTCGGGGACGGTGTAGTTGCGCCGGGTCGGCGTACGGCCGAATGTGTAGATGTTCTTCATAGCGTGTGCGCCAGAGGCTAGGGGTTGCCGGCACCAGCTGTCAGCATGCCGTCGGTGTGATCGAGGGGAGACGATTCGTGCTTGATATTGACTCCGGTGCTGCATCCAACCCGGCCTTCGCGGGGTGGGAGGCGGCCGGTCTGCGCGCCCCGGACATGGACGCCGTCCGTGCGTGGCGGCTCCAGCAGCTCCGGGACCAGCTCGAGGCCGAGGACCTAGCGGGCATCGTGCTGTTCGACCCGCTCAACATCCGCTACGCCGTCGACGCGACCAACATGCAGGTGTGGACCACCCACAACCCGGTGCGGTACGCGTTCGTGGCCACCGACGGCCCGATCGTCCTCTTCGACCTGGCCCGCTGCGAGCACCTGGTCGAACATCTGCCGCTGATCGACGAGATCAGGCCGGCCACGGGCTGGTTCTTCTTCGAGAACGGCCCCCGGGAGGCCGAGGCGGCCGACCGGTGGGCTGACGAGATCGCCGACCTGGTGCGGCTCCACGGCCGGGGCAGCCTCCGGGTCGCGCTCGACAAGTGCGAGTCCCTCGGGCTGGCTGCCCTCCAGCGCCGGGGCCTGGAGCCCGTTGCCACCATGCGCTTCACCGAACTGGCCCGCTACCGCAAGCATCCCGAGGAGATCGTCGCCATGCGGCGGGCCGTCCACGCCGCCCAGGAGGCCGTGGACGAGATGTGGCAGGCGCTGCAGCCCGGGATCACCGAGGCCGAGCTGTGGGCGCACCTGCACGCCGGCAACATCGCCCGCGGGGGAGAGTGGGTCGAGACCCGGCTGCTGTCGAGCGGTCCGCGCACCAACCCGTGGTTCGCGGAGTGCTCCCACCGGGTGATCTCCGCCGGCGACCTCGTCTGCTTCGACACCGACCTGATCGGCCCCTACGGCTACGCGGTCGACATGTCCCGCAGCTGGGTCACACCCGGCCGCAAGCCCACTGCGCACCAGCAGTCGCTGCACGGGCTCGCCTGCGACGTCCTGGCCCACAACCGTGCCCTCCTCGCGCCCGGACTCTCCTTCAGGGAGTTCGCCGAGCGCAGCTACCAGCTGCCCGAGCCCTACCTGGCCAACCGGTACGCAGACATCGCCCACGGCCTGGGCCTGTCCACCGAGTATCCCATGATCTACGACATCGAGGACTGGGACGCCTACGGCTACGACGGGGTCATCGAGGACGGCGTGGTCATGTGCCTGGAGGTCTACGTCGGCGAGCCCGGCGGCCACGAGGGCGTCAAGCTGGAGAACCAGCTGCACGTGACCTCCGACGGCGTCGAGGTGCTCGACACCTTCGGGATGGAGCTGATCCCGCACCTGGCGGGCTAGCCGCGGAGGCTCAGCGAGGCGCGGCAGCCGGCGTACCGACCTAAGGCGTGGGGTGGCTACCCTGAGCCGCCCTCAAAGAAGATTTCGAGGTATGGATGGCCCAGGACAAGCACTTCTACATCGAGTCGTTCGACACGGTCCAGCTGACCTCGTTCCGGATCGAGCAGTCTCCCTTCGCCGACCGGTACGTGACCGATGAGACCATCTTCGGCATGTACTGCGGCCGGCTGTACCCCCTGAAGATGTCCCGCGACGAGGACCCAATCGACAACTACTGGAAGCTGCGCCGGGGCGTCATGCTGTACGACGTCCCGGAGAAGCCGGTCGAGATCCTCGGCCCGGACGCCGGCCGGCTGCTGGAGCGAGTCCTCACCTGCAGGGTCGAGACGCTTGCACCGGGGCGGGCCCGCTACGGCCTCGCCTGCCACGAAGACGGCACCATCCTGATGGATGGCGTGGTCATGCGCCTCGCGGAGGACCGCTACCTGTACGTCAAGGCCAACGGCGAGTTCGAGAGCTGGCTCGAGGCCAACGCCATCGGACTCGACGTTCAGGTCTCGGACCCGCACTCGCGGGTGCTGCAGATCCAGGGACCAAGATCGCTGGACGTGCTCGACTCGGCCATAGGCGGAGGGCTGTCGGAGGAGTACAAGTACTTCCACGCCGACTTCTTCGATGTCTGCGGCCAGAGGCTGTGGGTCTCGCGCACCGGGTGGACGGGGGAGGTGGGAGTCGAGATCTACGGCAACACCGGTCCGGAGCCCACCGACCACGAGGCCCTCTGGGACGGCCTGCTGGCCTGCGGGAAACCCTTCGGAATGGAGTTCAGCTCGTCGTCATCGATGGGCATCCGGCGCATCGAGTCAGGGATCCTCGACAACGGAAGCGACATCGAGCCCGGTCTGACCCCCTACGGCGCCGGCCTCGGGCAGTTCGTCAAGCTCGACAAGGACGACTTCATCGGCCGGGCCGCGCTGGAGACAGCCGACCGCAGCCAGTTGCTGTTCGGCCTGGTGTGCGCCACCGCCACACCGGAAGCCGGCATGAGCGTCCATTCCGGTGACGGCCCGGTGGGGCACATGACGATCGGAACGTGGTCGCCCACACTCGACACCGGAGTCGGCTACGTGCGCTTCGATCAGCCTCTGCCGGGCGACGACTGGCTCGGCAAGACAGTCCTCCTGCACGACCACGACGAGACCCGGCATGAGGCCACCGTCGACACGCTCCCGTTCGTGGACAAGGAGAAGCAGCTGCCCCGCGCCCCATGGGTGCCGGGGGATTGAGTCACCCTGGCTCGCATCGCGGTCATGCGCGCCGACGAGATCGTGGAGCAGCAAGCGACCGAGACCCTGTTCGCCCGCCCGGAGCACCACTACACCCGCAGCCTGCTCGCCTCCTCGCTGACCGTCTAGTGAGTGTCCATGGGCCGGGACGCCGCTAAGAGATGCGCATGGCTCGGGTGCCCAGCTCCACCAGGAGGCGCTGCTCGGGATCGGAGAGGTCGACATCGAGGACGTCGAGGATGCGCTTGATGCGGTAGCGGACGGTGTTGCGGTGTACACGCAGTTGGTGAGCGGTCTGCTTGATGCTCTGGCCGGAGTCCAGATAGGCGCGCAGGGTGTTGATCGCCTCGGTGGCGTTCTTGTCGCTCAGCCGGGCCAGCGGCGCCAGGATCTCGTCGATCGTGGCCCTGACGTCGTCGATCTCGTACCACCGGATCAAGGCCCTGGCGAACCCGAGCCTGTCGAAGTGGTGAAGGCGGTTGTAGGCGTTGTCGGCCTGGGCGGCCCGCAGGGCCGATGTCGCCTCGTCGACGGTGCTGCGCAGCCCGCCGGCCCCGCTTTGCACGGTTCCCACGCCTGCGGCCCATTCCAGTGCCGGACCGAGCGCGCCGAGCCGGACCAGACCGGACTGGAGCCGGTCCTGGAGGATCGCCGAGTGCCGGCTGTTTCGCCGCGGCTCGCTCATCACCAGCAGCACCGATGTGTTGGTGCCGGCCGTGGTCCAGGAGGGGTCGCCGCAGGAGACACCGTCGCTCAGCAGCCGGGCCGCCCGCAGTTGGCGGCGGTACCGGTCGGTGACGTCGCTCACTCCGGAGGCGACATTGTGGAGGTCGACCCGGGCCGCGAGGTGGTGGCCGTCGACCGGGAACCCGCTGCGACGGAGCCGGGTCAGGGCATCGGCGCCGGTGTAGGGATCGCTGAGCAGGAACTCGTTGAGCAGGTCGCCCCGCGACTGCACCGGGAAGTTCGCGGCTTCGAAGTCGCGGCGCAGGATCAGTTCGATGGCCCGGCCGGCGTAGACCAGCGCGGTCCGCACGACGACGTCTGGCGTCGCGGTGTCGACCACGAGGAAGGCCGGCTGTCCCGTCCCGGCGTCCAGCGCGATCGCAGGGGAGTCACCAGGATCGGCCTCGATGCTGATGTCGCATTCGAGTTCCGCGGCCAGGCGGGCCAATAGCGAGTCGACGTGCTCGTCCCGCGATTCGTAGCCGTCGACGATCGCGCAGATGGTCTCCAGCCGGGTGACGGCCTCCCGGGTCCCGCCCAGGCTCACGTCCCGCACCCGCACCGCGAGAGCGGCCACATCGGCGGCCGGGTCCAGGGCGACGAGCGCGATGCCCTTGTGCTCGGCGGTTCGCAGCGCGGTGGCCGACGGCTCGCCCGCCGAGCCCGACAGCGCCAGGCCGGCAACGCTGTCGGGCAGTTCTCCCAGGGCGAGATCGAATCGGTACGACGCCGCGTCGGCAGACAGGTGCGGGGCAAGCACCACCAGCGTCCCGGGCGCGGCCGCCGCCATTCCCGTGTAGTCGTCGACCATCTGAACCGACGCCAGCAGGCGGTTCAGGGAGGCCGGGGCAGCGTGCAACACCGCGATGGACGGGTCGCGATCGACGAGATCCCTCAACAGCACCGCCTACATCGTGGCATGGCTGTGCACAATGCACAAGAGTTGGCAGTTGTATTGACTAATGCACAAATCCGGCCGGTCGTCGGGGTTGCAACCGGGACTACGGTCGTGTCCGGTGCTAGAGATCGGGACCCAGGAGCTGGAGTGGCTCTCCCTCGGCGCGGCGATCTTCGGAGCGGGCGGCGGGGGCGATCCCCGGCTGGGCCATCACATGGCGTCGCAGGCCATCTCCCGTTCGGGTCCGGTGCAGCTTCTCGACCTGGACGAGCTGGACGACGACCGGCTGATTCTGCCCATCTGCATGATGGGCGCGACCACGGTCATGGTCGAGAAGTTCGGAGCCGGCACCGAGGCGCTGCGCCTGCAGGAGGCGGTCGAGAACGAGACCGGCACGCAAGTGGCGGCCATCTGTTGTCTGGAGCTCGGGGGACTGAACGGTGTCGTGCCCTTCTCGTGGGCGGCGCGCGCCAACCTCCCGGTGGTCGATGCCGATCTCATGGGCCGGGCGTTCCCCGAGCTCCAGATGACAACCGCGCACCTGGCGGGCGTGCCGGCGACCCCCGCGGTGATGACCGATGAGCGGGGCAACGTCGTCACGCTGACGACCACCACCGCGGTGTGGGCCGAGGATATCGCCCGTTCGGTGTGCACGACCATGGGGGCCGAGGCCACCATCTGCCTGTATCCCATGACCGTCGGCACGGCCCGGCGGGCCACCGTCAGGAACTCGATCACCCGGGCCATCACCGCGGGGCGGGTGATGCTCGAGGTCGCCGACGAGCCGGTGACGGCTCTGTGCGAGCACCTGGACGGCTACCCGCTCATCGAGGGCAAGGTCGTCGACGTCGACCGCCAGACGACCGAGGGCTTCGCCCGGGGATCGGCGGTGATCGAGGGCATCGGGGCGTGCAGTGGGCGCGTTGCTCGCCTCGAGTTCCAGAACGAGAACACCGTGCTGATCGAGGACGGCAGGGTGCGGGCCAGCGTGCCCGACATCATCACCGCCGTCGACCTGCACACCGCACGGCCCATCGTCACCGAGCTGCTGCGCTACGGGCAGCTCGTCTCGATCGTGGGCCTGCCCATAGACAGCCTCTGGCGCACCCCCGCAGGCCTCGCGGTGGCCGGTCCCCGCGCCTTCGACTACGACTTCGAGTACCGCCCCGTGGAGGACATCAATGCCCGGTGAGTACCGGATCGGTGTCGACGTGGGCGGAACCAACACCGACGCGGTTCTCCTCGACGGTGCATTGCGGGTGGCGGCCAAGATCAAGACCCTGACGACCGCGGACATCAACAAGGGCCTGGCCGCCGCGGTCGGCTCGGTGCTGGCGATGAGCGGCGTAGCGCCTGCGTCGGTGTCGCGGGTGATGCTGGGAACCACCCACGCCACCAACGCGATCCTCGAGCGCCGCGATCTGAACTCGGTGGCGGTGGTGAGGATCGGGGGACCGGCCACGCGGGCCGTCCCGCCCCTGTCGACCTGGCCCGCCGAGCTGCGCCGGGTGGTGTCGGTGGGGGAGATCGTCATCGACGGCGGGTTCGAGTTCGACGGCCGGGAGCAGGTCCCGTTCGACGCTGACGGTCTGCGCCGCTTCCTTGACGGCCTTGCCGAGCCGCCCGACAGCGTCGCCATCACCAGCGTGTTCGCGCCGGTGTCGGCCGCGCACGAGCATCGGGCCGCCGCCGTCGTGGCCGAGCGCTTCGGCGAGGCAGTTCCCGTGTCGCTGAGCTGCGACGTCGGATCGATCGGGGTGCTCGAGCGGGAGAACGCCTGCGTGCTCAACGCCGCCCTGCGCCGGGTCGCTCACGACATCGTGGCCGGCCTCAGCATCGCCATGGACAACGCCGGCTTGAAGGCCACGCCGTACTTCGCGCAGAACGACGGAACGCTGATGGCCCTCGACCGGGTGCTTGGCTTCCCGGTGCTGACCATCGGAAGCGGCCCGGCCAACTCCATGAGGGGTGCCGGGTACTTGACCGGGCTGCAGAACGCCATCGTCGTGGACGTCGGAGGCACCTCCACCGATGTCGGGGTTCTGGCGTCGGGCTTCCCCCGGGAGTCGTCGATCCCGGTGGAGATCGGCGGCGTCCGCACCAACTTCCGCATGCCCGACCTGCTGTCGGTGGCCCTCGGAGGCGGAAGCCGGGTCCGCGACTCCGGCGGCGAGGTGACCGTGGGACCAGACAGCGTGGGCTACCGGCTGACCTCCGAGGCACTGTGCTTCGGCGGGTCGGCCCTCACGTTGAGCGATGTGGCCGTGCGGGTCGGCCGGGCCGTCATGGGCACGCACCCGGTGGACTCGGTCGGCGAGGCGGTGGCCAAGGGGGCCATGGCCCGCATCGACCGGACCTTCGAGGACGCCGTCGACCGGATGAAGCTGACCCGATCCGACCAGCCCGTCATCGCGGTCGGGGGAGGGAGCATGCTGCTGCCCGACTCCCTCGCCGGAGTCAGCTCGATCGACCGGCCCGACCATTTCGATGTGGCCAACGCCATCGGTGCGGCCATCGCCTCCATCAGCGCCGAGGTGGACCAGCTGCTGACCGTCGGCCCCGGAGGCCGCCGGGAGGCCACCGAGCGGGCCAAGGGTGCGGCGATGGGCTCGGCCATCGCGCTGGGCGCCGACCCTGAACTCACCGAGGTCGTGGCGCTCGAGGAGCTCACCATGGCCTATCTCAAGGACAACGTCCTGAGGCTGCGGGTCAAAGCGGCCGGACCGCTGCGATGAACGATTACGACACCAGGGAGCGACTCGACGCTCCCGCCTCCAAACCCGACAACTCGAACTCGAAAGCGAGCGAACCATGAAGACAACACGGAGAATCAAGCCGCTCGGGCTGCTGG
Organism: Candidatus Aldehydirespirator sp.; assembly: GCA_965220645.1. GTDB lineage: Bacteria > Actinomycetota > Acidimicrobiia > Acidimicrobiales > Aldehydirespiratoraceae > Aldehydirespirator. The sequence continues at coordinate 2,251,271 of OZ244836.1, forward strand.
CCATCGTGCTCAGCCTGGGGCTGATCGCCGGGGCCTGCGGCGACGACGAATCCACCGACCAGGAGGAGACCGCGCCGTCCCCGACTGCGGCAGAGACCGCCCAGCCCGGCGAGGAGCCGTCCGAACCGGCTGCCAACGAGCCGGCCGAGGAGCCGTCCGAACCGGCTGCCACCGCGCCGGCCGAGACCGAACCGGCCGAGACGGAGACCGCGGCGACGGAGCCGGCCGAGGCGCCGGTCGTGTCGACCGAAGGGCTCCAGCTCGCGTACCTGTCGGCCAGCTCGGCCAACACCTGGTACGCGAGCTCCCGGGCCCAGATGCAGCGGATCGCCGACGAGAACGGCATCGACATGATCGAGTTCGACGCGGCGTTCAACCCCCAGGCGCAGACCGCCCAGCTCCAGGACGTGATCGCCTCCGGTGAGTACGACGGCGTGATCGTGGCCGCGGTCAACGGGCCAGGGCTCATCCCCGACATCGAGGACGCGCTGGCCGAGGGCATCGAAGTGGTCGTGCTCAACACCGTCGTCGGCGACGACCTGGCCGAGGGCGCCCCCCAGGTGGACGGGATCGCAGCCTCGTCGCTGGCACCGCCCGTCGAGAACGGCGAGCGCATGGGCGGGCTGACCGTGCAAGCCTGTGGGTCGCTCGACCCCTGCCGGGTCGTGTATCTGTACGGAATCAAGGGCTTCCCGCTCGATGTGGCCCTGAAGGAGGGCTTCGACAATGTGCTCGCCCGCAATCCCAGCGTGACCATCGTCGCCGACGGCGAGGGCCAGTACCTCGGGCCCGAGGGCGGCATCAACGCCATGCAGGACATCCTGATTGCGGCCCCGGAGTTCGATGTGGTCATCGGGGCCGACCAGTCGATCCAGGGGGTGGAGATCGTCCTGAACGACGAGGGCATGACCGACGTCAAGCTGATCGGACTGGGCGGCTCGATCACCGGCCTTCAGGCGGTGGCCGAGGGCCGGTGGTACGGCGTGATCTACGGCGCGCCCGGCAGCGAGGGCGCCAACGCCATGAACGCCATGATCCTGGCCCTGACCGAGGGGGTCCATTCCGGGGGAATCAACCCTCTGGCCGACGTCACCGACAACGGGCTGGTGACCGCGGCCAACGTGGACAAGTTCAACGGGCAATGGGACGGCTGAGCGCGCCCCATATAGAACTCGACAACGTCTCCAAGTCGTTTGGAGCGACTCGGGCCGTCCGCGATCTGTCGCTGGAGGTCCATCGGGGCGCCGTCCACGCCATCGTCGGCGAGAACGGCGCCGGGAAGTCGACGGTCGGAAAGATCGTCGCCGGAGTCCACCGGCCCGACCGCGGCAGGGTGCTGCTCGACGGCGAGCCGGTGGCCTTCCGGTCCCCGCGGGACGCCCTGGCCCACGGCATCACCGTCGTGGCCCAGGAGCTGTCGCTCGTGCCGGGCCGCAGCGTCATCGACAATGTGTTCCTGGGCGGTGAGCCGTCCCTGGGCGGCGTGGTGCGCACCCGCGTGCAGCACCGACTCTTCGACGACTTGGTCGAACGGACCAGCATCGACGTGCCTGGCGAAGCTCTAGTCGCCGACCTGCCGGTCGCCGAGCAGCAGAAGGTGGAGATCCTCCGGGCCCTGGGCCGCCGCGCCGATCTGATCGTCATGGACGAGCCGACGGCCCGCCTGTCCACCGAGGAGGCCGGAACGCTGCTGGCGATCGTGAACCGGCTGTCGCAGGACGGAACCACGGTCATCCTGGTGTCGCACTTCCTCGACCAGGTGCTGCAAGTGTCCGACCGCGTCTCGGTGATGCGCGACGGTGCGCTGGTCAGCAGCCGGCCCGCGGCCTCTGAGACCGCACGAAGCCTGGTGGAGGCCATGACCGGCCGATCGCTCGACACGAACTTCCCGGCCAAGGTGCCGGCGCCCGCCGATGCCCGGTGGTGCTCGACGTCAGGGAGATGCGGCGGGCCGGCGATATGCCCGCGGTCAGCTTCCAGGTACGCGCCGGTGAGATCGTCGGGCTGGCCGGGCTGGTCGGCTCGGGGCGCTCGGAGATCCTCAGAGCGGTGTACGGCGCCGACCCGCGCGCCGGCGGCGAGGTCCGGGTGTGCGGCCGAGCGACCAGGCGACGATCCACGCGCGACGCCATCAGCGCCGGAGTGGGCCTGATTCCGGAGTCCCGCAAGGACCAGGGCCTGCTGCTGAGCCGATCAATACGCGACAACGTCACCCTGCCCCACCTCGGACGCCTGAGCCGGATCGGCTGCATGCGGTCCGGCCAGGAGGCCCAGGCCGCCTCCGAGGCGGCCGCGACCGTCGACATCCGCTCGACCTCGATCGAGCAGTCGGTGATGGAGCTGTCGGGCGGCAACCAGCAGAAGAGCCTCTTCGCCCGCTGGTTCCTCGACTCGCGGCGCCTGCTGCTGGCCGACGAGCCGACGCGGGGCGTCGACATCGGTGCCAAGCGAGCGATCTACGACCTGATCGCGGAGGCCGCGGCCGCCGGCCTGGCCGTGCTGTTCGTGTCCTCGGAACTCGACGAGGTCATCGGGCTGGCCCACCGGGTGCTGGTGGTGCGCGACCAGGCCATCGTCGCCGAGCTCGCCGACGAACAGCTCACCGAGTCCCGCATCCTCGAGGCCGCCTTCGCGGCTGCGCCCCAGGAGACCTAGGAGACGCCATGGCCGCCCTCACCTTGTTGACCCGGCTGACCACCGGAGCGGCGAACCCGCGCACGAGACGACTGCGGGTCCTGCTCACCCGGTACGGGATCCTGTGGGTGACGCTGGCGCTGTTCCTGTTCCTGGCGTCCACCACCAACGGTTTCCTGCGGGGCGCCAACCTGCGCAACGTCCTGGACCAGCAGTCGCTGATCCTGATCGGCGCTTCGTTCGCGACGCTGACCATCATCGGCGGCGGCTTCGACATATCCCAGGCCGCGGTGTTCATCACCTCGTCGATCGTGGCCATCCAGGCCCTCAACGCCAGCGGCTCCATCGTCGTGGGAGTGGTGGCCGGGCTCATGCTGGGCGTGGTGGCGGGCGTGCTCAACGGCGCGCTGGTGGCCTACGCCCGGATCGGATCGTTCATCGTCACGCTGGCGACGTCGTTCATCTGGTTCGGCGCCGGCTTCCTCATCAGCGACCGGTCGATCCTGCGCCCCGACACCCGGGACTGGTCCAGCCTGGCCCGGGAGCGAGTCTTCGGCCTCACCACGGCCACATGGTTCAGCGTGCTGATCGTGGCGCTGGCGTGGTTCGTGCTGAGCCGCACCAAGTTCGGCCGCTACATCTACGCCACCGGCGGCAACTCCGAGGCCGCCCACCTGTCCGGCGTCAACACCCGGATGGTCACCGCGCTCACCTTCGCCATGTCGGGAGCGGCCGCGGGTCTGGCCGGCACTCTCAACTCGGCCAGGTCGGGCAGCGCCCTGCCGTCGGACGACTTCAGCTACGTGTTCAGCGTGATCGCGGCGATAGTGGTCGGAGGCACGTCCATCGCCGGCGGCGAGGGCGCGGTGTGGCGCACCGTGCTGGGCGCGCTGTTCCTGGCCTTCATGGTCAACGGCTTCAACATCCACCAGGTCGACCCCATCTGGCAGCGGGTCATACAGGGCGTGGTGATACTCGTCGCAGTCGGCCTCGACGCCTGGGCCCGCCGGTCCCGTCGAACGGCTTGACCGGTCATCCGGTGCCGGTCTCGTCGATCCAGTCGGGGTAGCGGTGGCAGGCCACGTACCGCCCAGGACTGATCTCGCAGAACTCCGGTCGTCGCTGGCGGCACTCAGGCATTGCGAACGGGCACCGCGGCGCGTACACGCAGCCCTCGGACGTATCGGCCGGAGCCGCGACCGCGAGGGTCGGCGCGGGCAGCTGCCGCGTTCTCCAACCGTTAGCGCCCGCATTGGCGTCGCGTCGCCCGCGCGGGCGGATAGACCGGCCTGCGTGAGTCTCGACTTCGCCATGCGTCCGGAGTGGGAGGAGCTGCGGGCCCGGGCCCGGGCTGTGGCCGAGCAGGGGGTGGCCGACTACGGCCAGTGGAGCGATTCGTGGATAAACGGCCACTCCAAGGGGTTCTCGCAGGTCCTGGCGGCCGAGGGCTGGATCGGTATGACGTGGCCGGCCGAGTTCGGCGGGGGCGGCCGCCCCGGCATCGAGCGGATCATCATGGCCGAGGAGATGATCAGCGCGGGCGCGCCCATCGCGGCCAGCTGGTTCGCCGACCGCCAGATGGGGCCGTCCATATACACCTATGGCACCGACGCCCAGAAGGCCGAGTTCCTGCCCGGGATGCTGACGGGCGAGGCCTCCTGGTGCATCGGGATGAGCGAGCCCGACGCCGGGTCCGACCTGGCCTCGCTCAAGACGTCCGCGGTGCGAGACGGCGGCGACTACGTGGTCAACGGCCAGAAGATCTGGACCAGCGGCGCAGCCAGCGCCGAGTACTGCTACGTGATCTGCCGCACCAGCAGCGACGGTCCGCCCCACCGGGGCCTCAGCGAGCTGATCGTGCCCATGGGCCTCGACGGCATCGAGGTGCGGCCGGTGCGCGACATGGTCGGCAACTCGCACTTCTGCGAGATCTTCCTCACCGACGTGCGGGTGCCGGCTGTGAACCTCGTCGGCACGGAGGGCGGGGCGTTCAAGCAGACCATGGTCCAGCTCGGCTACGAGCGCGGCGGCATCGACCGGCTGGTGTCCAACAGGCCGCTGTACGAGCTCGCTCTGGCGCACGCCGACCTCGCCGATCGCCGGACCCGCCAGGAGATCGCGGCCATCGAGACCGGCTACCGGCTCGGGCGGCTCATGGTCTACCGAGGCGCCCTCGGCCAGGGTCCGGCCGAGTTCAGCGCAGGCACCAAGGCGTTCTGCACCGAGCACGAGCAGCGGGTAGCCCAGTTCGCGTCCCGGGTGCTGGGCCCGGCCGCCCTAGTGGGCGACACAGTGCCCAACTCAATCTGCTATGCGCCGGGCTACACCATCCAGGGCGGGACCTCGGACATCATGCGCAACATCCTCGGCGAGCGCCTCCTGGGCCTGCCCCGCGAGCCCCGGTAACGCCGCGGCAACGAGCGCCACGAATCTCGGGGTTGATCCTGGGGCTCTGGTGCGGACAACAAACCCGAGATCTTGGTGAGCGCTACTCGGGGGTCACGTAGGCGGCGGTGAGGCCGCCGTCGACCTGCAGGTTGGCACCGGTCATGTACGACGAGTCGTCGGAGGCCAGGAACAGCGCGGCTGAGGCCATCTCGGTGGCCTCGCCGAAGCGGCCCATGGGCACGTGGACCAGGCGACGCTGGCGCTTCTCCTCGGTGTCGAGGTACGACATGAGCAGCTCGGTGCGCAGCGGCCCCGGCGAGAGGGCGTTGACCCTGATGTTCTCCCGGGCGTGGATAACCGCCAGCTCGCGGGTCAGCGACAGCACCGCTCCCTTGGAGGCGGTGTAGGCGATCTGGGGGGTGGCCGCGCCCACCGACGCCACGAACGACGCCGTGTTGATGATCGAGCCGCCTCCCGCTCGGCGCATGGCCGGGATCTGGTGCCGGCATCCGTACAGCACGCCCTTGAGGTTGACCGCCAGGGTCTTGTCGATGGTCTCGGTGGTGGTGGCGATGGCGTCGGCGTCGTCGGCCAGCATGATCCCGGCGTTGTTGAAGGCGATGTCGAGGCGCCCGTAGGTGGCCTCCGCGGTCTTGACCGCCAGCGCGACCTCGGCGTCGTCGGAAACGTCGGCATGGACCGCGGTGGCCTCACCCCCGGCCGCGAGGATCATCTCGACGGTCTCATGATTGGCCTCGACGATGTCGGCCGCTACGACCTTGGCACCCTCCTCAGCGAAGCGCAGCGCTGTGGCCCGCCCGATCCCACTGGCCGTACCAGTGATCAGCGCCACTCTGCCTTCCAGTCTCATTGTCGCTCCTTTGGGGTTAGCTCGTCAGGGAGCCGCCGTTTATGCCGATGGTCTGGGCGGTTACCCACTCGGCCTCGTCGGAGGCGAGCCATATGCAGGCGGCGGCCGCGTCTTCGGGGCGGCCGGTGCGCCCTACGGGGACCGCCCTGGCGAAGTGCTCGGTTATTTCCCGGTTCTTGCGTTCGAAGAGGCCCAGCGCCAGCGCGTTGGCCGTCACACCGTAACGGGCCACCTCCAGCGCCAGTGAGCGAGTGAAGGCCAGCCCTCCGCCCTTGCCCGCGCTGTAGGGCGCCACGCCGATATTGACACCGTGAGTGCCCGCGGCGGACGAGACGGTTATGACGCGCCCCCAGCCCCGCTCGCACATGGCATCGACGACCGCGTGGCAGCAGTTCATGACCCCGTAGAGGTTCACGTCGACCGAGGCCTGCCAGTCGGCCGGATCCATGTCGCGGAACTGCTCCGCCTTCATGTCTGTGGGCCCGGCCAGACCGGCGTTGTTGACGAGAATGTCGATCGCCCCGACTTCGGCTACGGCCGCCGTGACGGCGTCAAGGTCGGTTACGTCGAACACGCTGGGCACGGCGCTTCCGCCCGCTGCGATGATTTCGTCGGCCGTCGCCTGAGCTCGGTCGGCAAAGTAGTCGTTGACCACGACATGGGCTCCCTGGCCGGCCAAACCGTGAGCGATGCCGGCGCCGATGTTCTTGCCCGCGCCGGTGACCAGGGCGGTGCGTCCGCTCAGATCGAACATGGGGCTCCTCCGCTGCGATCCCTTGTCCCCATCATGGCCTAGGGCTGTGGACCCGGCCGAAGCGGTAGGAGCGCAACCTGTGGCTCGCACAGCCGTTGAGACATCGCTGCCCTCCTGCATGTACGTTCGGTTCGGCCAGTCTCGCACCATCGGGTCCGGGGCAACCGCTTAGCACGCCCGCTGGCGTCGCTGTGGCCGATGTCACGACGTGGAAGCCGAACGACCGGGGCCTGCGCCGGTAGCGTCGGCTGGTGCAGAGTCCAGTACGCCTCGTCTACCTGCTGCGGCCCACCGTCAAGGCTGGCATCCTGCTCGCGGTCGGTTTCAGCGTGCTGGCTTTCGTGTCGACGCCCTTCCTGTTGCCCGAGATCGCCGACCACTACGGCATCAGCCTCAGTACGGCATCGATGATCGGTGTGTTCCAGTTGGGTGGCTTCGTCATCGCCTCCTGGGGTGCTGGCCGCTGCCTGCAGCCCCGGGAGCCTGTGTTCGTGGCGGCTCTAGTGGCGGCTGCGACTGCGAACCTCGCTTCCGCGGCCCTGCCGGCTTTCGCACTGCTCGTGCCGCTGCGCCTGATCAATGGCGTGGCCCTAGGCCTGCTGGCCTGGTACGGCTGGGTGCAGGCCTTCGGCGACGACCGCCGCATGGGCGACGTGGCCGTGGCCGGGCCCGTGGTTGGGGTGGTCGCTGCGCCGCTGGTGTGGGTGCTGCTGGATGCGGGCGGCCCGAGGCTGGTCTTCGCCGCTCTGGCCGGAGTCTCGCTGGTGCCGCTGGTGTTCGGGTACCGCAGCGAGGTCAGGGAGCTTCCCAAGGATCGGGAGCGCCATCGGGCGGTGCCGGCAGCCCGGGTACTGCTGGTCTGTTTGGGGCTGTTCACCCTCGGCGGGTCGGCGGTGTTCATCTACGCGGTGGTGCTGGGAACGGGCGATCCGGGGCTGTCCGTAGCACTGGTCGCGATCGGATTCAGCCTCAACGCCGTGGTCGCCATCCCCGGCGCCCGTCTCAGGGTCACCCGCAGGTTTCCCAGCCCATGGATGGCCTGCACCGCGGTGTGTGCGATCGTGGTCGCGACCGCCGACTGGCAGTGGCTGTTCCTGGGCGCACTGATCGTGTGGGGGTTCTTCTTCTGGGCGGCGATACCGGGCGTGTTCGAGGTGCTGGCCAGCCGCTCGCGCTATCCCGAGGAGCGCGTCGGCGACGCCCAGGCACTGATGGCGGCAGGCCGCGCCGGCGGACCTCTCCTCGGCGGCCTGCTCCTCGACAACGCCGGAGCCACCGTGCTGGGCATAGTCGGCAGCGGGCTGATGCTCGCCGCTGCCATCGGAGTATTCGCCACCGGAACCGTGGCTCCTCCTCGTGGAGGCGCGCCGACCGGCTGGCGTCTGGCCACAAAGAACCGCTGATCGCATCAATCGGCCAGCTCTGGCGAACCGCTCATCGCAGCGTCGCCCAGCCACAAAGAACCGCTGATCGCATCATCGTCCAGCTCTGGGGAACCTCTGGGCCGCCGGCGCTACGATCCGGCCATGAGCTCTGAGCACACGGAAGGCAACGGCATCGACTTGGACTCGCCGTGGTACCTGCCCACCTTCGACACGGTGGAGGAGGAGCGGCTGCACCGCAAGCAGCGGCTGGCCGCCACCTACCGGATCTTCGCCAAGCTCGGATTCGAGGACGGCGCGGTGGGCGCGGCCGGCCATGTCACCGTACGCGACCCCGAGGATCCCGAGACGTTCTGGGTCAACCCCTGGGGCGTGCCGTTCTCCCACATAACCACCTCGAGCCTCATCCGGGTGGACTCCGACGGCAACATCATCGACGGCGAGGGCGCTCTCCTGAACGGCGCGGCCTTCGCCATCCACTCGCAGATCCACGCAGCCCGTCCCGACGTGGTGGCCGCGGCCCACTCGCATTCGATGTACGGCAAGACATTCTCGGCCCTGGGTCGGCCGCTGCGGCCCCTCACCCAGGACGCCTGCGCCTTCTACGACGACCACGTGATCTTCGACGGCTACAGCGGCGTGGTGATGGAACTGGACGAGGGCAAGCGCATCGCAGCCGCGCTGGGCGACTGCAAGGCGGCCATCCTGCAGAACCACGGCCTGCTCACGGTAGGCGCTTCGGTGGACGCCGCCGCGGGGACCTTCGTGGCCATGGACCGGGCCTGCCGGTCGCAGCTGCTGGCCGAGGCCGCCGGCGACCCCGTCGACATCGGTGACGACGTCGCCCGCCACACCTACTCCATGGTCGGCACCGGCCTGGCCATGTGGTTCACCTTCCAACCCCTCTACACCGAGATAGTCAAAGAGCAGCCCGACCTCCTCGACTGACGCGTGGTCAGAGTCGTAGGCGGATCTGGCCTGAGCCCTCGGTTACCTCGCCGATGACTGCAGCTTCGTGACCGGAGATCCTTAGTTCGGTCACCGCGGCCAGGCCGGCGGCATGGCTGACCATTCCAAGCAGCAGGCCGCCGGAGGTCTGAGCATCTGCCAGCAGAGTCACCGACACCTCGCTTGCGTCGCCGCGGTCCAGGTGGGGCGATACCCAGTCGAGGTTGCGTCCGGTGCCGCCGGGAACGGTGCCCAGCGCGGCCAGCTCGCGGGCGCCCTCGATGATCGGCACCTCGCCGACGGAGATCTCAAGGTCGACGCCCGACTCCTGAGCCATGCGCAGGCCGTGGCCCAATAGGCCGAAGCCGGTCACGTCGGTGGCCGCAGTGGCGCCGTGACGCGTTGCGGCTGCCGCTGCCGCCTCGTTGGACCGGATCATCTCCCTTGTGGCTCGATCCACCACGTCCGGGCGGGCCTCGGCTTGCTTGACGGCGGTCGTTATCACTCCCGTGCCCAGGGGCTTGGTGAGAACCAGCGCGTTGCCCGGGCGCAAGCCGGCGTTGGTGAGCATGCGCGACGGGTTGACCTCGCCCACCACAGCCATCCCGTACTTCGGTTCGGGATCGTCCACCGTGTGGCCGCCGCCCACCACGAAACCACCGGCCCGAGCAGCGTCCTCGCCGCCCGCGAGCACCTCGGCCAGCAGATCGTTGGACAGTTCCGCAGAGTTCCAGGCCACCAGATTCAGCGCCAGCAGGGGCCGGCCACCCATGGCATAGACATCCGAGACCGCGTTGGTGGCCGCGATCCGACCCCAGGTGCGCGCGTCGTCCACCACCGGCGTGATGAAGTCGGCGGTCAGCACCAGGGCACGGCCGCGGCCGATTCGCCAAACGGCAGCGTCGTCGCCGGTGGCCAGGCCGACAATCAACTCCGGCGGGGGATCAGGGGTCAGGTCGCGCACCACGCGCGCGAGATCGCCGGGGGCGATCTTGCAGCCTCAACCAGCGCCGTGGCTGAACTCGGTGAGCCGTCGGGACATCGCGATCACCCCCTCTCCTGCACGCCGTCGTAGGAGCAACCGCAGGATAGGCGGCCAGCCGCACGGCGCCGAGGACGGCAGGAGCGAGTCGCCGTGGAGCGACCGCGAACACCCGAGCACCCTCGCGTCGCAGCCGTGTCACCCCCGCTCGTGTTCGCTTCGCTCACTGGCCGCTCGGGCCACGGCCTAGCTCAGTGACCTCGCGGAAATGGGCCGTCCACGCTTGTTCGCTCGGCCTCTAGGCGGCAGGGGAGCGGCCGGTAGGGTTCAGCCGTGAGCGTCGATCAGCGGCTCCAGACCCGGGCCACTGCGCTGTTCGGCGTGTCGTATCCCATTGTTCAGACCGGGATGGGATGGGTGGCCGGGCCTTCGCTGGTGACCGGCACCGCCGAAGCCGGCGGCCTCGGGATCCTGGCGTCGGCCACCATGACCCTCGACGAGATGGACTCCGCCATCGCGGAGGTTCGGTTCCGCACCGAGCGGCCCTTCGGGGTGAACCTGCGCCCCGACGCGATCGACCTGGACGACCGGGCCGACCGGCTGGTGCGCGCCGGCGTTCGGGTAGCCAGCTTCGCCGGTCCGCCCCCGGCGACGGCGGCGCAGCGCCTGCGAGACGGCGGGGTTCTGGTCATGCCGACCGTCGGGGCTCGCCGCCATGCAGAGAAGATGGCCGAACTCGGCGCGGACGCCATCCTGTGCCAGGGCGGCGAGGGGGGCGGCCACACCGGCTCGATACCCACTTCGCTACTGCTGCCCCAAGTGCTCGACGCGGTGGACGTGCCGGTGATCGCCGCGGGCGGATTCCACGACGGTCGAGGCCTGGCCGCGGCCCTCGCTTGGGGGGCCGACGGCGTCGCCATGGGAACCCGCTTCCTGCTCACCGCCGAGTCCAAGGTCCCCGACCAGGTAAAGGCGGTGTATCTGGGCACCCCCGTCACCGGCACCGTGGTCTCGAGCAGCATCGACGGCAAGCCCCAGAGGGTGATCCGCACCAGGCTGGTCGACTCCCTCGAATCGGCCCGCCTGACCCGCCTGGTGCGGGCCGCAACCAACGCCTGGCGGTTCCGAGGCCTCACCGGCACGTCGATGGCAGCGATGCTGCGGGAGGGAATGGCCATGCGTCGCAGCCAGGAACTCACCTGGAGCCAGATGGCCATGGCGGCCAACGCACCCATGCTCACCAGAGCGACCATGGTCGACGGCGACGTCGACGCAGGGATCCTGCCCACCGGCCAGTGCGTGGGCGTCGTGGACGACCTTCCCACCTGTGCCGAGCTGATCGAGCGCATCGTGGCGGAGGCTCTGGCCGCGCTCGACCGGGTCGCGCCGCGGCCGCCCCACGACCGGTAGCTTCCGATCCGATGTGCGGTCGATACGTGTCGGCCACCCCGCCCGACGAGCTGGCCAAGTACTTCGGGGCCGCGGCCCCACCCTCCGAGCACGCGCTCTCGCCCAACCACAACGTGGCCCCGACCCAGGCGGTGTACGCCGTTCGTGAACGGGACGGCGCCCGCAGCCTCGAAACGCTGCACTGGGGCCTGGTGCCGTTCTGGGCCAAGGATCCCAAGATCGGCAACCGGATGATCAACGCCCGCGCCGAGACCGTGGCCCAAAAGAACGCCTTCCGGGTGCCGTTCGCCCGGCGACGCTGCATCATCCCCGCCGACGGCTTCTACGAATGGCGCCGCCTTGAGGGCTCCAAGCGCAAGCAGCCCATGTTCATCAGACGTCCCGACGGTGAGCCCTTCGCGTTCGCGGGCCTGTGGGAGAAGTGGCGCGACTCCAACACCCTCGACCCCGACGGCGCGCCCCTGGAGTTGCACTCGTGCACCATCATCACCTGCGAGGCCAACGACGCCATGAGCGCGGTGCACGACCGGATGCCGGTGGTGCTCCCGCCCGGTGCCTGGGACTACTGGCTCGATCCAGCCAACACCGACGCCGAAACAGCGGCCGGCCTGCTGGTGCCCGCACCGTCGAGCCTGATCCGGATGCACCCGGTTTCCACCGAGGTGAACAACGCTCGCAACAACGGCGCCCACCTCATCGAGGAGGCCGATCCGATCGAAATTGATGTAGTTGACGACCGCTGAGGGCCACAACTACATCAATTTGGCTAGCGCGTCGCCTGACTAGGGGTTCAGCCTCTACCCAGCTCGGCCTGCAGCAGAGCCGCCACCGAGTCCAGGTCGTCAGGGTCGGGGCTGGTGTCGGCGCTCGAGAAGTCCAGATGGGCCATGGTCGAGATGGGCACGACGTGCACGTGCACGTGGGGCACCTCGAAGCCGGCGATCATCAGGCCGACCCGATCCGGGGCCAGCCCAGCCGACTGCTGGGCCGCGGCCACCCGGTGAGCCACCGCCATCAGATGGGCCACGGTGTCGCCATCGAGGTCCACCCAATGGTCCACCTCTGCTCTTGGCACCACCAGCACATGGCCCCGGTTGAGGGGGCGTACGTCCAGGAACGCGACGCATACGTCGTCGCGCCACACGAAGCGGCCCGGTATCTCGCCGTCGATGATCCGGGTGAAGATTGAGGGCATGCGCTGATCGTAGGTCGCACGGATGCTCGTGGGCAGAACCGCTGATCGTAGGCTGAAGGGCCATGGCAGAGCCGAGCTCCGGCGAGGACCGGATCCTCACCGTCCCCAACCTGATCTCGGCGGCCCGCCTGGCCTGCATCCCTTGGTTCCTCTGGTTGCTGTTCAGCTCCGAGGACCGGTGGGGGGCGGCGCTGCTGTGGGGCGCGCTGGGGGCCACCGACTGGGTGGACGGCTGGTGGGCTCGACGGTTCAACTCGGTCAGCAACGTCGGCAAGATGCTCGACCCGATCACCGACCGGGCCGTGCTGCTGGTTGGCGTCCTCGCAGTCGGCATCGATGGTGCGGTCCCTTGGTGGCTGGTGGTGCTGACCCTGGCGCGCGAGGGTCTGGTCGCCATCGTCGGGCTAGTGCTGCTGTCGCTGGGCGCCAAACCGATCGATGTGACCTGGTGGGGGAAGTGCGCCACCTTCGGGCTGTACTTCTGCTTCCCACTGCTGTTGGCCGGCGCCTCCGACTTAGGCGTCGCGGAAGGGTTCCGTATCGCGGGATGGGTATGTGCGGTGCCATCGCTGGCGTACAGCTACCTGTCCGCGGCGCAGTACATACCGCTGGGCCTCGAGTCGTTGCCTCAGGGCCGAGCCGAACGGGAGGAGCAAGCGCCGTGAGCGTGCGGTGGGGGGTCTGGTTCGAGCCGACCCAGCCGGTGCGGCGACTGGTCGAGCTGGCCCGACTGGGCGAGTCGCTGGGAGCTGAAGCGTGCTTCGTGGCCGACGAGGGCACCGAGCGAGACGTCTACGTGGCGTTGACCGCCATCGTGGGAGCCACCGGCCTCACCGTCGCGCCGGCCATCACCAACCCGTTCAGCCGCCATCCAGTCGCCACCGCCGCCGCCATCGCCACCCTCGCCGAGCTGGCGCCAGGCCGGGTCATGCACGGTCTGGGGGTCGGCGGGAGCAGGGTTCTCAAGCCTCTCGGGATGGACCCCGAGCGCCCCTACACAGCGCTGCGGGAAACGTTCGAGCTAAACCGGCGCTTGCTGGCGGGCGAGACGGTCGGAGAGGCGTCCCTGCCGTGGTTCCGTCCCGACCAGCCCATGCCTATTGCGGTCGCCGGTAGGGGACCCAGGGTCCAGCGTCTCGCCGCCGAGCACTCCGACTGCGTGATCTTGTCGGCGGCGCCGCCCGCTAACCTGCGGGCGGTCACGGAGCGGATCCGGGCGCGAGGCTCGGCCCAGATCGCCTGGTCGGCCTATCTGGCCTATAGCGACACAGAGCGGCGCCGGGTACTGCCCCACTTCTCGTACATGGCCGTTGACGCACCCGCGGAGGTGCGCGCCGCCGACGGCCTCGACGACGCCACCACCGAGGAAGTGCGCGGCCTGATGCTGGCCGGGCGCATGGACGATGCAGCTGAGCTGCTGCCCGACGCCCTCGTGGACCGCTACGGCCTGGCCGGCACTCCCGCCGAAGTATCGGCCCGGATCGGCGCGCTCCGCGACTGCTTCGACATCTTCATGCTGCCCATGAACGACGAGGCCACCGCGGCCGACCACATCCGCCAGAGCGCAGCGATCTTCACGGCCGCCTAACCGAAATTCTTGTGGCTAAGGGCCCGTGAGGACCTCAACAACAAGAATTTCGGGTGGGGGACGCGCTAGGACTGGGGGATGGCCGAATAGGCCGGAAAGTCGGGGTCGGCCACGGAGTGGATCCCCAATCCCATCGCCACCCGGTTCACGTAGTTGAGATGAGCGCACTGGGCGTTGGCGTCCACGATGTCGAGGTCGTCGAAGCCGGCGGCCCGCAACTCCTCGAGATCGGCCTCGGTCAGCGAGGCGGGCGAGCGGGTCAGCTTCACCGCGTAACGCACCACTGCGGTGTCGGCCGGCGAGAGGCCCAGCGACTCGAAGCAGTCGGGATCGGTGGCCAGCTTGGCGATGGCCTCATCGTCGAGACCGGTCTGGCGCAACTTGATTGTGACCTGGCTCATGCAGTGCACCGTGCCGTTGATGGCCGAGGTCACGAAGCTGATCAGGTTGCGCTGGTGGGGCGTCAGCCGGGACGGGCACTTCTCGGTAGCCGCATAGAGGTCGAGCCGGGCCGCCACCAGCGCGGGGTGCAGCGATCCGGCCAAGGTCATCTCGGTGGGCTCTCCGAGCGCTCGGGCCTGACGGTCGTAATGAGCCCTCAACTCGCCCTCAGCCTCGTCGTATGGAATCGTGGAGATCCACATTCGTAGCTCCTGTCGCCGTGACGATCGTGAGGAAAATGAACGGGTTCCGAGGCCTGGGCCTCTCGCTGTCGAACGAGGATCCCGTCGCCGACACGCTAGCCGTGGTAGCCGCGGCGGACCGCCTCGGCTTCGAGGAGGTCTCACTCCCCGAGAGCCGGCTGTTCAACTCGGTGATGCCGGTGGCCGCGGCGGCGTTGCACTCCACCCAGCGAGTCACCGTGCGCATCGGAGTAGCCAATCCGGTCTTCCGCCACCCAGTTCTGCTGGCGCTCGAGGCGGCCACACTGGCCGACATCGGACCGGGCCGGCTGCGTTACGGGCTGGGCGCCGCAGAGTGGACGGTCAGGCGCTTCGGCATGGACCCGCCGGGCTGGAAACCGCTCACCAACACGGTCGAGGCCGTGCGGGCGGTGCGCCGGCTCACCGCGGGCGAGGAGCTCGACTTCGTCCCGACGACATTCTCGGTGGCGCCGGGGCTTCGCCTGGACCGGCCTCCGCCCGTCCCGGTACCGGTGGATGTGGGAGCGGTCAGCCGGCGGATGATGGAAGTCTCGGGTGAGTTCGCCGACGGCGTCCAGCTTGGTGCCATTACCAGCGTGGGCTACACCCGCTGGGCCCGCGAGCGCCTCGCGGCCGGAGCGGAGCGAGCCGGTCGCAACGTCAACGAGCTGCTGTTGAGCGCCAACGTGCTGACCAGCGTCGACCCGGACCGGAGCGCGGCCCGCAACGCGGTCAAGGAAGTGCTCGCCTACTACCTGGCCCGCGTCGAGGGCGTCGTGGTCGACGAGGCCGGTGCCGACCCCGAGGCGGTTGCCGCGGTTAGGGCCGCGGTCGCTGAAGGCGGCGAGCAAGCCGGCGCCGCGGTGCTGAGCGAGAGCCTGGTGGACGTCTTCGGGGTGGCCGGCACTCCCGACGACGTGATCGAGGGACTGCTGGCGTTCAAGGACGCCGGCCTCGACCTGCCGCTTGCCTGGTACACGTTCGGACCCGACCGCGACACCGGGATTCGCCTGCTGGCCGAACAGGTCCGCCCTGCCGTCGTGGGGTCTCAATAGCCCGCGGCGGCGATCGGAGATGACACTCGCACCTCGGTCTGCGAAGCTTCATGCGATGACCGAAGAACCATTGGTATCGACGCAGTGGCTGGCCGATCACCTCGACGACCCAACGGTGAGGGTCGTGGACTGCCGCTGGTACTTGCGCCCCTTCGACTCGCGCAACGGTGACGACGAGTACGCCAAAGCCCACATTCCCGGCGCCGTGCACGCCCGCTGGGACACCGAACTGGCCGACCCTGAGCGACCCGACCTGTGGATGCTGGCCGGCCCGGCGCGCTTCGCCGACGCCATGGCTTCCCGCGGCATCGGAGACGACACCCTGGTGGTGACCTACGACGACCAGCACGTGACCGTGGCGGCCCGAGTGTGGTGGGCGCTGCGGGTCTACGGCCACACCGGCGTAGCCGTGCTCGACGGCGGGATCAACAAGTGGCAGGCCGAGGGCCGCCCCACCGACGACATCGTGCCCGACTACCCGCGGGCGCAATTCACACCCCGCTACGACCCGAGCCTCTACGCGACCCACCAGGACGTGCTGTCGGCCCTGGGTACCCGCACACGGCTCGTGGACGGGCGCATGGCCGGCGCACGCGAGGCCGACGGCGGTGCGATCCCCGGAAGCATCACCGCACCCGGTATCGAGTTCACCGGCACCGACGGCACCTGGGCGGAGCCCGAGGAAGCCCGGCGGCGCCTCGCCGCGACAGGTGCCTGCGCGCCCGAGCCCACTATTGCCTACTGCCGCGGCGGAGTGGGGGCTTGCGGCACCGTTCTGGCCTACGCAATTGCCGGCTACGACGACGTGGCCGTCTACGACGGATCCTGGACCGAGTGGATAACCGATCCGGAGGCACCCCGAGCCATGGACGCGGAGCCTCAGAGCTAGGCAGCCGCGGCAGACCGGGCCGGTGACAGAACGCAGCAACTCGAACGCTGACCTCCTGGTTACGGCCGCGCCAGCCTCGTCGTACTACCAGGGTGACTGGGGCGGCAGCGGCCCGCGCCTCATCGCACCGATCTGTGCCTACGAAGAGCTCGACGCCGAGGCCCGCAAGCTGGATCTCTTGGTGGACCCCGACACGCTCCAACCGCGCGGGCGAGACCGACAGCGAGAGCAGTCCGCCAAGGGCCCGACCGCAACTCCAACAACCCGCTGGCGCACGCTGCAGGCGGCGATTATCGGCCAAGTCCACCGGGGGGCAGACATACGCATCGGCAAGCTCGGTTGATCATCGCGCAACAGCATTGACTATTTGGCACCAGTTGCTAGAGTCCGCTCCGGCGCGGAGTAGGCCGCGCCCCACACGACCTGACGAGGGGAACACATGACCAAACTCACGAGAATCCGACGGGGCCACGCGCTCGCGCTCCTGGCGTCAGTCGCGCTCGTTGCCGCGGCATGCAGCGGCAGCTCGGACGACGGCGCAGACCAAGTCGAAGTCGCCCACTACTACGGATCTGACCTCGGCCAGCAGGGGATACTCGACGTCAACGCAACGTTCGAGGCCGGCGAGGCAGTCGTCAGCCCCATCGAGCATGAGGCCTTCAAGGACCAGATCCTGGTGGCCCTGGCCGGCGGCGAGCCACCCGACGTTTTCTCCTACTGGGCCGGCGCCCGCACCCAGTCCGTGTTCGAGAACGGCCACTTGCAGCCGATCACCGAAGTCTTCGACAACGCAGACGTCTGGAACAACTTCCCGCAGGCCCTGGTCGACGCCGGGATCCACGGCGGGGAGCCCCACCTGCTGCCGTTCGGATTCCACTACGTGGCCTTCTTCTACAACCCCCACGTGATGGAAGCGGCCGGAGTCACCGAGATGCCGACCAACGGCGAGGAGTTCTTCGCAGCGGCCCAGCAGATCGCCGACAGCGGCGTAAAGCCCATCGCTCTGGGCTCCATGAACCGCTGGCCGGCCCAGTTCTGGTTCGACTTCCTCATCCTGCGCACAGCCGGACCCGACTACCGGGCCAAGCTGATGTCGGGCGAGGCGTCCTACACCGACCCGCAGGTCGTCGCGGCGATGGAGCTCTGGAAGGACCTAGCGGACGCCGGATTCTTCGTCGACGATGCCAACGCCTACACGTGGACCGACGCGGCCGACCAGGTCGCCAACGGGGAGGCCGCCATGACCCTGATGGGCACATGGATCACCGGTTACTGGAACGGCATCGGCCTCGAGCCCGTGACCGACTACGACTTCTTCAACTTCCCGGTGCTCGATCCCGCCATCGAGAACGCCGCCCTGGGACCGATCGACGGATGGGCCCTGTCGGCCGACGCGGCCAATCCTGACGGCGCCAAGGCGCTGCTGGAGCACTACGCCGAGGCCGGCAACCAGCTCACCTGGGCATTGGAGCAGGGGGCGCTGCCGCCCAACTCCAACGCGGACACCACCCAGTTGAACCCCGTCATGGCCAAGGCGCTGGTCGAAGTGGGCAAAGCCGACTCCTACTCGTTCAACTACGACCTCGCGACACCACCGCCGGTGGCTGAGGTCGGTCTGGACATGTTCCAGGCGTTCATGGACGACCCGTCGGGCTACGCCGACCAGCTGTCGAGCGCCCAGTCCGACGCTCAGGCCGCCTTCGCGGGCTAGAGCCAGCAGCCGGAGACGCCTATCGCCATCCGTCGGTCTCGCTCACCGGCCTGAATCGGTGCTGTCGGCGGCGCCGGGCCCGTCCCCCCGGGTCCGGCGCCGCCGGCTGCCCTGCCATCCGCGGCCGGTTGCTGATTTCCCGATAGGCATCGTCTAGGAGACGACGCATGAGGCCGACAACCCGCTGGGCCATTCTCTTCATGGGACCGCCCATGGTGCTGTTCGCAGCGATAGTGGTGCTGCCGACGGCCATGGCCCTGCGGCTCAGCTTCACCGACGCCAACCTTCTGGGCCAGACCAGCGAGTGGATCGGCTTCGACAACTTCGTCGAGGCCTTCACCAACACCCATGTGCGCAAGTCGATCCGCATCACCCTGGTGTGGACGCTGTTCGGCGCGCTGATCCCACCCGCGCTGGGCCTCGGCATCGCCATGCTGCTTCAGGCCAACACCCGCTTCGCCGCCGTCATGAAGTCGGCACTGTTCGTGCCGATCTCCATCAGCCTGGTCGTGGTGGGCCAGGTCTGGATCTGGATCTACCAGCCCGGCGACGGCCTGATCAACCAGCTACTGGGGATGGTCGGGCTCGAGAGCCTCGAGGAGGCGTGGCTCGCCAACCGCTCGACCGCGCTGTACGCCGTGTTCATAGCCTGGGCATGGCAGCAGGCCGTGCTGGCCATGATCCTCTACCTGGCCGGGCTCACGTCCATCCCCAGCGAGCTCGTCGAGGCGGCCCGGGTCGACGGAGCCGGCCAATTCCAGGTTTTCCGCCGGGTGATCGTGCCGCTGCTCCGGCCGATCACGACGGTGGTGCTGTCGCTCATCGCCATCAACTCCCTACGAAACTTCGATCTGGTCTTCGCCATGACGCAGGGAGGCCCGGTTCGAGAGACCGAGACGATGCCGATGCTGGTGTGGCGCATCCTGTTCCGCCAGCATGAGCAGGGACTGGCCAGCGCGGTCTCGCTGATCCTGTTCGCCATGACCCTCGTCGTCATCGGCGGTCTGACCTGGTGGGGCCGGCGAGGAAGCTATGTCGACTAGCACCGCCCCCGTCTCTGCCGGCCGGCCGCCCGCCCCCGGGAACACCGCGCCCGATCACGCTGCCGGCCGCCGCGGCCGCGTGCTGCGACGGCGCGCCGGGATGGTGCTGATCGTCGTGTTCGTGGCGTTGTACCTGGTGCCGGTGGCCGGCGTCGTGTCGACTTCGCTCAAGACCAATGCTGAGATCGCCCAACGCGGCATCTGGGCCCTGACCGGCCAGCTGACCCTGGCCAACTACATCGATGTGTGGAGCAAGGCCAACACCGTCCGCTACCTGATCAACTCGTTCCAGGTGGCCATCCCGGCGGTTGGCGTCTCGATCGCGGGCGGCACACTCATCGGCTACGCCCTGGCCAAGTTCCGGCCCCGCGGCGGCACCCTCATTCAGTTGGTCGTCGTCTCGGGGCTGTTCGTTCCGCCTCAAGTGCTGCTCGTGCCTCTGTTCACGCTGTTCCGAACCTTCGATCTGCTCAACACTCTGTGGCCGATGATCCTGATCCACTCCGCGGTGGGATTCTCCGTCTGCACCCTGGTGATGCGGAACTTCTTCGAGCAGATCCCCGACTCGCTGCGGTACGCGGCCCTGATCGACGGCGCCAGCGAGGGGGAGGTCTTCTGGCGGGTCATGCTGCCCCTGGCCCGGCCCGCGCTGGCCGCCCTGGCCACCCTCCAGTTCACGTTCATCTGGAACGATTTCCTCTATCCGCTGGTCTTCACGAGCGCCCGAGACGACGTTGCCACCATCATGCTGGGGCTGCTCAACGTCAAGGGCCAGTTCACGGTGGCCTACGGAACCCAGGCCTCGCTGGCAGTGATCGCCAGCATTCCCACCGTCGCTATCTTCTTCGTCTTCCAGAAGCACTTCGTCCGGGGCCTGCTGTCCGGGGCCCTCAAGGAGTAGTGATGTTGCGGGTAGGAATCATCGGTTGCGGCCGGATCTCGGACCTCCACGTCCTCGGCTACCGCGGCCGCACCGACGCCAGGATCGTCGCGGTCTGCGATGTCGAACGCGAGAATGCGCAATCCAAGCTCAGGCAGTGGGGGTTGCCCGAAGCGGCAGTCTTCGAGGACCACCGCGAGATGTGCGAATCGGGTCTCATAGACTTGGTCGAGATCATCGTCCCACACCACCTGCACTACGAGATCGCCGCGTTCGCCATCGGCTGCGACCTGCATGTGTCATTGCAGAAGCCGGTGTCGCTGAGCCTCGCCGACGCCGATCGGCTCGTGAGCGCGGCCAACGAGACGTCGCGGGTGGTGCGCCTCTATGAGAACTTCCTGTTCTACCCACCGGTCCTGAAGGCACTGGAACTCATCGAGCAGGGCCTCATCGGCGAGCCGCTGTCGGTGCGACTCAAGAGCAACGCCGGCTACAGCCCGAACGCATGGGACATCCCCTTCCCGGCGCTGCTGTGGCGCCACACGCCAGACGAGTGCGGCGGCGGACCGCTGGTGTTCGACGACGGCCATCACAAGTTCTCGCTGGCCTGGATCGTGCTGGGGCAGCCCTCGGAGGTGCACGCCTGGATCGGATCCACCTTCGTGCTGTCGTTCGAGCTGGACTCTCCCTCCCTGGTGTCGATGCGTTACGAGTCCGGCGCGATCGCGAACCTGGAGGTCGTCTACTCGCAGGAACTGCTTATTCAGGGCACCGAGCACTACGCGCAAGACGATCGGATGGAGATCACCGGCACCAAGGGGGTGGTCTGGGTCAACCGCGGCCATGGGCAGATCGGCGACACACCACCGGTTGTCAGCTACACCGACGGGCGTATCGAGACCTACGAGTGCCCGACGGGCTGGGAGCAGTCCTTCATCGGAGCGACCGGCAGCCTGCTGGACACCCTCGCCACGGGGCGCAAGCCGATCCTCACCCTGGCTGAAGGCCGCGACGTGCTGGCGGCCGCTCTCGCCGCGCAGCGGTCGGCCAAGGACGGATCGGTGGTCGCCGTACAGGACCCGGTTGGCCGGCCGGCCCCGGCGGTGCGGGCCGAGCTGGTCGCATCGGCTACCACCGGGGGCTCTATCACAGGAGGAGGCGCCTGACGTGGCCGGGTCCGAGCCTCGCGTGGGAGGCGCTCTGATGACCGGTCTCGACGTGCTCGAGGCGCTCGGTTCGGCTCCCGGGCCGATCGGGCTGAGCGAGCTCGCCCGAATGCTGGACGCCGACAACGGCCACGTGCATCGGCTCCTGGGAGTGCTCACCAAGCGCGACTACGTGCATCGCGACGAGGCCAACAAGACCTACACCCTGGGTGCCGGAGTGGTGCAGCTGGCCGGTTCGCTGCTGCGCAACATGGATCTGGTCACCGAGTCCCGACCGCTGATGCGGGAGTTGATGAACCTCACCGGGGAGTCCGTCCACCTCGCCCACCGCACACCGGTCGGCGGTGTCTACCTGGCCAGGGAGCGGCTGGCCCGCCGGGTCACGGTGGAGACGGAGATCGGATCTCCGGTCGTTGTCCACGCCACCTCCACCGGCAAGGCCCTCTACTGCCGCGACTCGGCCGAGACGCTGGAGACGGTGATCGATCTCGACGCCATGGAGCGATTCACCGAGCACACCATCACCGACCGTGCTGGGCTGCTGCGGGATCTGGCCACAACGGCTGAGCGCGGCTTCGCGCTCGACAACGAGGAACTGAGCATCGGGGTTCGCTGCGTGGCGTCTCCGGTAGTCGACATCGGTGGGAATATCCGGGCCTCCATCGGCATCTCGGGACCGGCGACGCGTCTAGGCGCAGACACGATAGGAGAGTGCGCTGTGCTGGTGTGCATGGCAGCCAAGACCCTGTCGGAGCTCTTAGGCGGGGAGTGGGACTTCCCGCTGCCCTCGTCCGGACCTGTCGCCTTCGAATGAGCGCCGCGGAAGCGACTACGCCGACCAACGGTTCGTTCCACGCAACCGAGCTACGAGACGAACATCTGGCGCGACTGACCGGTCAGGACCATGATGCACTTGTCGTGGGCGGAGGCATCAACGGGGCCATCTCGGCTCTGGCCCTGGCCACCCACGGCCTGCGGGTGGCTCTCATAGAGTCCGAGGACTTCGGCTCGGGCGTGAGCCAGGAGTCCTCGAATCTCATCTGGGGTGGCTTCAAGTATCTGCAGACCTACGACGTGGGGTTGGTCGCGGGTCTCTGCCGCTCTCGCAATCTGCTGGCCCGCTCCTACGCCAGCCGCGTCCGGGAAGTCCGGTTCCTGGCCGCGCTCGGCCCGACATCGCCGTACTCGCCCACCTACGCCGCGCTCGGCGCCCACGCATACTGGGCCCTCGGGCGATTCGCCACAGAGCGTCCCCGGCTACTCTCGCCCCGTTCGGTTGCGATGGCCGAGCCCACCATCGCATCGGACGACGTGCAGGGCGCCGTCGAGTACTCGGACTACCTGCTGGCCGACAACGATGCTCGCTTCGTGCTCCAACTCCTGCTCGATGCCGTCGACAACGGCGCCATCGCAGTGTCGAGAATGCGGCTCGACGGAGCGGAACGGGCCCGTGGTGGCTGGCGAGCCGACGTGACCGACCGGCTCTCAGGCGGCCAGCACACGGTCTCAGCCGGGCTGCTGATCAATGCTGCCGGTCCGCGAGCCGGTGAGCTCGCCACACTCACCGGCACCTCGCTTCGCCAGGCGCTGTGCTTCTCGAAGGGCGCGCACATCGTTGTGCCGCAGGTGACCGAGTCGGGCCGCGTGCTTGCGTTCTTCGACGATGACCAGCGGCTGTTCTACGTCATCCCGATGGGCCATCGGTCCCTCATCGGCACGACCGACACCCGCGTGGAGGAGACTGAGGCGTCGGTCACGCACGACGATCGCGACTTCCTGCTGGAGCAGGCCAACGCCCGGCTCCGGCTGCCTCGTCCCCTGCGTGACGAGGACATCATCGCGTACCGCTGCGGCGTGCGGGCCCTGGTGGTCGACGAGGGCGAGGACACAGACCGCGACTGGACCGAGCTGTCGCGCCGCCACTCTGTCGAGGCGGACGAGCAGCGCGGCACGGTCTCGATTCTCGGCGGCAAGCTCAGCGACTGCCTCAATGTTGGCGAAGAGGTCGTGACGGCGGCCCGCGCGTGCGGCCTCGAACCCGCGGCCCCGGATCGAGCCTGGTTTGGCGAACCGCCCGAAGGCGTGCGCGCCCGCTTCCATCGCAGCGCGGCTCGGGTGGGGATCGACGAGCCCGCCGCGGCGAGGCTCTGGCGCCGCTACGGCCGACGCGCTCTGGAAGTTACCGACCTCGTAGAGGAGTCGTCCGACTTGGGCGAACCCCTCAGCGAGGTCGTCGAATGCTCGGCCGCAGAGGTCATGGTCATGGCCCGTCACGAGCACATCCTCTCGATGGACGACTTCCTGCGACGCCGTACCATGCTGGCGATGCTCGAGACCGGTGAGACGCTCAACCGCGATCCGGGCGTCGAGCGGGCCGAGGGTCTTCTGTTCGGAGCGGCGGCATGACGGTCGTACTGGCGATCGATGCCGGCACCACCAGCGTGCGCACTATGGCGTTCGACGACTCCGGCCGGATCGTGGCCTCGGCCCAGCGAGAGTTCCCTCAGTACTTCCCGATGCCCGGGCTGGTCGAGCACGACGCCTCCGAGATCTGGACCGCAGTGCAGTCCACGCTCGGCGAGGTAGCCGGCCGGCTGGAGGAGACACCCGCGGCCATCGGCGTCACCAACCAGCGCGAGACGGTGGTGGCCTGGAGCCGGCAGCGCTCCGAGCCGGTCCACCGCGCCATCGTGTGGCAGGACCGCCGGACCGCGGCGCGATGCGAGCGATTGGAACAGGAGGGCGCCCTGCCGCTCGTGCGCGAGCGCACCGGCCTGGTGCTCGACCCGTACTTCTCGGCATCGAAACTGGAGTGGCTGCTCACCGAGGGGGAGGTGGCGACCGGCCCCGATCTTGCCCTCGGGACAATCGACAGTTGGATCGTGTGGAACCTCACCGGTGGCGAGGTCCACGCCACGGACGCGACCAACGCCAGCCGCACGATGCTGTTCGACATCGGGGCGTTGCGGTGGGACCCCGAGTTGTGCTCGCTCTTCGGGGTTCCAGCGGAGGCGCTACCGCAGGTGCGGCCGTCCAGTGGCATTTTCGGGGCGACCAACTCGGACGCGGCGTGCGGTGCGGGTATACCGATCGCCGGTGTGGCCGGCGATCAGCACGCCGCTCTGTTCGGTCAGGCCGCCTTCTCGCCGGGCGACGCCAAGAACACTTACGGCACCGGCTCGTTCGTTCTGATGAACGTGGGCACAGAGCTGCCGACGCCCGTGGATGGCCTGCTAACAACCGTCGCCTGGCTGCTGGACACGCCGCGGGGCCCCACTCCGACATACGCGCTGGAGGGAGCCATCTTCGCCACCGGAGCGTCGATCCAGTGGCTCCGGGACGGCCTCGGGATCATTGAGGAGGCCGCCCAGATCGAGGATCTGGCCCAGCAATGCGACTCCACGGGAGAGGTGTTCCTGGTCCCGGCCTTCGCGGGGCTCGGCAGCCCTCATTGGGATCCCTACGCCCGCGGCGCCATCGTCGGCCTTACCCGCGGCACCGGGCGCGCGGAGATCGCCAGAGCCGCGGTGGAGGCCATGGCCTACCAGACCCGCGATGTTGTCGACGCGATGGCGGCCGCCACGGGCACATCGGTCCGCAACCTGCGCGTCGACGGAGGCGCATCGGTGATGGCCTCCATGCTGCAACTGCAGGCCGATCAGCTCGGAGTGGCCGTCCAGCGACCCAAGCTCCAGGAGGCCACCGCGCTCGGTGCCGCGTACCTCGCCGGACTGGCCACCGATGTCTGGCCGTCGCTGGAAGCTGTCGCCGGGCACTGGGAACTTGACTTCGAGGCCGTCCCCAGCGGGGAGCGGGCTCTCGCCGATGCCGCGTATACGGACTGGAAGCGTGCCGTCGAGCGCGCCAAGGGGTGGGCGACGGGATGAGCCGGGTAGCGGTGGTAACCGGCGCGGCCGGTGCCATCGGCTCCGCGGTGTGCAGGCGCCTCAGCGCAGGCGGAGACACAGTTGTCGGCCTCGACGCCGTGGACCCGGTGGACTCGGCGGCAACCGGTGCCGTCGAAGTCATCGCCTGCGACATCGCCGACACCGAGTCGGTCGCCGCGGCCTTCGAGGCGATCCGCGAGCGGCACGGACACCCCGACGTGCTGGTCAACAATGCGGGCATCACCGGCGCCGGGGGCGTGGAGGAGGAGAGTCCCGAGAACTGGCGTCGAATCCTCGACGTGAATCTCACCGGCGCCTACCTGTGCACCCGCCAGGTCGTCGCGGGCATGAGAGCGGCCGGGGGAGGCAGGATTGTGAACGTCGCCTCGGTGAACGCCCGATTCGGAGGATCTCCCTTGTCCGGACCGGCCTACGCGGCCAGCAAGGGCGGGCTGGTGACCCTCAGCCGCTTCCTGGCCCTGCACCACGCGGCCGACAACATCACCGTCAACGCGGTGGCCCCCGGGCCCCACGACACTCCCATGTGGCAGGCGCTTGACCCTGTTTGGCGCGAGCGCATCTTGGCGACCGTGCCCGGGGACGCGCCGGGAGACCCCGACGACCTCGCCGCGATGGTGGAGTTCCTGTGCGGACCCCACGCCGGCTATGTCACCGGCGCCACGATCGACGTGAACGGCGGTCAGTGGATGGGCTAGCCGCGGGCCGGTGTGTGTTCCGGTCCGACCGGCGAAGCCTCTAACGTTCCCGCCCGATGCGCAGTGCCGAGAGTGGACGCTCGATCGCCGTCATGGCATCGCGGGAAGGGAAGTGGAGCAGTGGCGAGTAACCGGCCCACCATCAAGGACATCGCAGGGGTGGCGGGCGTCTCCGTGGCCACGGTCAGCCGCGCCCTGCGCGACCTGCCATACGTGGCGCCGGAGACCCGCAGGAGAGTGGCTGAGGTTGCCGCCGAACTCCAGTACGAGGCTCACCCGCAGGCCTCCCGTCTCGCCTCGGGTCGGACGTGGACCATCGGGGTGGCCGCGCCCCAGTTCGGCACGTGGTTCCCATCCCGGGCATTGGGGGGCATCAACTCGGTGTTCGCCAGAGCCGGCTACGACCTGCTGATTTCCATGATGAACACACCCCAGGATCGGCGACGCTTCCTGGAGGAGGCTCCGTCCTTCTGCCGCCGGGTCGATGGGGTAGTCCTCATCGATACCTTCGTCAGTGCCGAGGGAGGCTCCGTCGACTCGCACTTCGACCGGCCCGTGGTGGCCGTGGGCGAGCGACTCGAGGGCGCCTCGTCGATCACCATCGACAACCGGCGGGCTGCACGACGCGCCGTCGAGCATCTCGTCGAGCTGGGGCATGAGCGCATCGGCCTCGTCGCAGGCGTGCAGCTGGAGGACCTGCCGACGCCCGTGCCGGGGCAGCGCCGGCTCGGCTACGAGGACGCCCTCCGGGCCGCTCGGCTGCCGGTCGATCCTGAACTGGTCGTCGACTGCGACTGGACCGCCACGGGAGGCGCCGTTGCGCTGTCAGCCCTGCTGTCTTGCTCCGATCCGCCTACGGCTGTTTTCTGCATGTCGGACGAGATGGCCTTCGGTGTGCTGCGGGCGGCGGCGCGGCGAGAGCTGGCCGTACCGGAGGCTCTGTCTGTCATCGGGTTCGACGATCACGATCTGTCTGACGCCCTGGGGCTTACCACCATGCGCCAGGCCGTGGACGAGATGGGGGTCCGAGCCGCTTCAACGGTGCTGGCGCTGATCGACGGCGACGAGCCCGTGAGCGACATCACCTGGGATGTTCCCCTGATGGCTCGAGCAACGACTGCCGCGTTGGGTTGATTCTGCCGGAAGGGCCCGCTACTGTCCATTTCTGTAAACGTTTGCATCCCTGGGAGGGAAAACCCATGAGGAAACACTCGCGCCTATGGCTCATTCTCGGCGCTCTGCTCAGCTTCGCCCTAGTGGCGGCAGCCTGCGGCGACGACGACGAGCCGGCAGTTGCGGACAGCAGTGCCGCCGATGCGGCTGCGGCTGAAGCTGCGGCTGCGGCCGCCCAAGCCCAGGCCGACGCCGACGCCGCTCAGGCCGAGGCCGACGCCGCTCAGGCCGATGCGGCTGCGGCTGAGGCTGCGGCCGCCGAAGCCCAGGCCGAGGCCGACGCCGCGGCTGCCAAAGCAGCCGAGGCTGAAGAGGCGCTCGCGGCTGCCATGTCCGAAGGCGAGGGGGCGGTAGACCCCGAGGTCGTCGCCGAACTCGAGGCCCAGCTGGCCGACGCTCAGGCCGAGGCCGACGCGGCTGCTACGAGAGCGGCCGAAGCCGAAGCGGAACAGATGGACCGGAGCTTGGCGGGCAGAGTCGTCACCATCCTCGGCCCCGAGACCGGATCCGAGGCCGAGGGCTTCGTGGCCGCGTTCGAGCCGCTCAGGGAGCGCACCGGGATCGTCGTCCGATACTCGGGCACCCGCGACGCCACAACCGAGCTGAACCTGGCGGTGGAGGCCGGCGATCCGCCCGACATCTCGATCATCCCGCAGCCCGGCCGCATCCTCCAGTTCGGCCAATCCGGCGACGCCGTGGCCATCCCGCAGTCCGTGCTCGACAGAATCGGCGGTTCGTACGATCAGTTCTGGTTCGACCTGGCCACTACGGGCGGCAACGTCTACGGCGTGCCCAACAAGGGCGACGTGAAGAGCCTGGTGTGGTACAGCCCGCAGGGCTTCGCAGACAACGGCTACGAGATCCCCGACACCTGGGCCGAGCTCGAGGCGCTGATGGAGCAGATGAAGGCCGACGGCAATACCCCGTGGTGCGTTGGCATCGAGTCCGGCGCGGCCACCGGCTGGGCCTTCACCGACTGGATGGAAGACATGATGCTCCGTCTCCACGGGCCCGCCGTCTACGACCAGTGGGTCGCCCACGAGATCCCCTTCGACGATCCCAGGGTCGTCGAGGTGGCCGAGTTCGTCGGCGCCATCTGGTTCACTGATGGCAACGTGAGCGGCGGACGCGACCTGATCTCGCAGCGCAGCTTCCGGGAGATGGCCGGCGCGCACCTCAGCGGCGAGTGCATGATGCACCGCCAGGCCAACTTCGCGGGTGCCCACTACCTTGAGGCCGGCGCCTCATCGCTCGGTCCCGACGGCGACGTGAACGTGTTCTACCTGCCGACGGTGAGCGACGACTACGGAACCGTGGTGCTCGGCGCCGGAACCCATGCCGTTGCCTTCACCGACAAGCCAGAGACCTTGATTGTCCTGGAGTACATCGGCACCGCCGAATACGCCGACACCCGCATCCTGGCCAACAAGGGCGGCTTCCTGTCACCCAACCGCGACCACGACACCTCGCTGTACAGCTCCTCGTTCGACCAGGGCCTCGCGCAGATCCTCGTCAGCGCCGACCCGTTCCGCTTCGACGCCTCGGACCTGATGCCAGGCGAGGTCGGAGCGGGCGAGTTCTGGCGGTCGGGCACCGACTACGTGTCGGGTTCCAAGACCGCTCAGGAGTTCGCCGAGGACACTGAGGACGCCTGGCCGTCCTGACAACCACTCCGTGATGGGGGGCGCCCTTGCGCCCCCCATCCGGCTCCGGCATCCTTAGATCACCGGTTCCCGCAGACCAGGGGGGTGCGTGGCCCAGTTCGTAACCATGCTCGTGAGCATCGCCGGGGCACTTCTCGTGTCCGCGGTGGTGTTCATCGGAGCGAACCGCGCCGTGGACAGTGTCCGGAGCCGCTGGCCCGCCTTCACAGCCGCGATCGGCGTGCTCGCGGGCCTGATTGCGGGAGCGGTGGTACAGCACAACGACTGGCTGCCCCGCGGCCCGGCCGCGGTCGGCCCCCTCAAGGAGGGTTGGCTGCTCATCCTCGCAGGCGGGATCGTGGGCGCGGCAGCCGGAGCCGTAGCCGGCAGGCTGGCCCAGCCGGCCCTGGCGCGGCGCTCGCACTGGGAAGTCCGCCTCAGACCCTGGGTGTTCGTCGGCCCAGCCCTGGTCTTCGTGGCCGGCGGGCTCGTCCTCCCCGGCCTGCGCACTCTATTCCTGTCGCTGAAGAACGGAACGAGGGGCCGCGAACCCGGCTTCACCTTCGAGCACTACACGGACATCTTCACGAACCGGACATTCTTCACTGTCGAGGGGTGGCCGTCCATCTTCACCAGCCGACTCTTCATAGTCGGACTGGTGGCCGCCGTCGCCGCCGCCGCGGCCGCATGGGCAAGCTCGTCGCGCATCGTCGGCGGACCGGTGCGGGTTGCCGCGGCCGAGAGGCTGGTGCGGGCACTCAAGGTCGTGGCGGCATTACTTGCGATCGCCGTCGCCGTGGGGTTCATCGAGTCGCTGGTGCGTGAGCCCAACCGCTCCGAGATCATGGACGTGCTCACCGTGGTCGTTTCGAGCCGGGTCACGCTCTGGATCGCCGTGGTCGCCGCCGCGCTGATCCTGGCCGCTTGGCTAGCCGCTCGGGCCCGCCGGCGCGACGTGGAACTCGACTGGGGATCACCGGCTGCGTCCTCGCTGATGGTCGCGGCCGTCATCTTGATCGTGTTCGGAGCGCTGTCGACCCTCCGCGGCGTGGTCTGGAACAACATCTGGTGGGTGGTGACCGTGGCCGGACTGTCCACCGTCTTCGGCCTGCTGCTGGCCGTGCTGGCCGAGCGGGCCCGGGGAGAGCGGATCGGCAAGACCCTGATATTCATGCCCATGGCCATCTCGATGGTCGGAGCGGCCGTCATCTGGGACTTCATGTACGAGGTGCAGCCCACCGGCGACCAGACCGGGCTGTTCAACGCAGTTCTCCAGGGGCTCGGCTTCACCACGCGCGGCTTCTTCATCAACGCGACGATGATTCCCTGGAACAACTTCTGGATCATGTTCATCATGGTGTGGATCCAGACCGGCTTCGCCATGGTCGTGCTGGCCGCCGCCATCCGGGCCGTCCCCGAGGAGCTCACGGAGGCGGCCGAGGTTGACGGGGCAAGCAGGGCACAGATTTTCTGGCGGGTGGTGATGCCCCAGATCAGGCCCACCATCATCGTGGTGGTCACCACCCTCGTAGTGATCGTCACCAAGGTCTTCGACCTGGTCAAGGCCACCACCAACGGCGCCAACCGCACCAACGTGCTGGCCAACGAGATGTTCGACCAGCTCCGCGACCGCAACTTCACGTCCAGCAGCGCCTTCGCGGTCGTGCTGTTCGCCCTGGTGCTACCGGTAATGGTCTACAACATCCGCCGGCTCCAGCGGGAGCTCGCATGACACCGGCGCCCGCCCCGCTGACTCCCGCGGCCGGAGGCGGCTGCAGGCTGCGGCCGCTGAGGCGGCTCCCATGACCTCCCCGCAGGTCGCCCTGATGCCCACCGGGCTCCGGCTGCGGCGCCTGGCCGCGGAGGTGCCCACATGGGTGATGTGGCTGATTGTGGTGCTGTGGACGGTGCCCACCCTCGGGCTGTTCGTCTCGTCGTTCCGCAAGGTGCCCGACATCGACTCGTCGGGATGGTGGACCGCCTGGAACGATCTCGACAACCTGACCCTCCAGAACTACCGGGACATCTTCCGCGAGTCCGCGGCCCAGCCGTCGATGTGGGAGTTCGCCCTCAACTCGGTGGCCATCGTCGTGCCGGCCACGATCATCCCCATCGCGGTGGCGGCCTTCGCGGCCTACGGGTTCGCCTGGATGGAGTTCCGGGGCCGCAACTGGCTGTTCATCGCGCTGGTCTCGATGATCGCGCTGCCCAACCAGATGGCCTTCGTGCCGTTGCTGCAGCTGTTCAACAACGGCGCCCGGCTGACCATTCCCGGCTTGGACTGGACCTTCGTGCTGATCCCCGATCTGGGCATAGGCAACACCGCGGCCGCGGTCTGGCTCACCCACACCGCGTTCGGACTGCCGCTGGCCGTGCTGCTGCTGCACAACTTCGTCAGCCAGTTGCCCCGTGACATTTTCGAGGCGGCCCGCATTGACGGCGCCAGCCATTTCATCATCTTCTGGCGGCTGGTCGTACCGCTGGCTCGCCCCGCGTTGGCTGCGTTCGCGGTGTTCCAGTTCCTGTGGACCTGGAACGACTACCTGATCGCCTCGGTGTTCCTCAACGAAAACGAGCCGATGACCATCGCGCTGGTGAACCTGGTCGGGGAGCGGGGCCAGGACTTCCAGCTTCGCTTCGCCTCCGCGTTCGTGATCATGGTCATTCCCTTGATCGTGTTCTTCAGCCTCCAGCGCCACTTCGTGCGAGGACTGCTCGCCGGCTCGGTCAAGGGATGAGCACTCAGAGCACGTCGGCGAGGCGCACCGGAGCCCCCCGGTCGACGGAGCGGCGGCCTGCCACTCCCATCGCCACCGAGAGCAGAGCCGCGGCCAGGCTGGCCTCGGAGGATTCTCTCCTGCCGACCTGATCGAGACTGTTGACCGCGTCGAGGAAGTGCTGATGCTCGATGTAGCTCGAGCCGTGGTGGAGGCCCTCGTGGACCGCGCCGCTCGACACGGTGACGCTCTCGACGTTGCCGATGCCGTGGGTTCCCCTGCGTCCGATGCGAACCACGCCGGAGGGAACGAGAGCCTCGATCTTTCCCCCGTCGCCCATCACCGCGAACTCTTGCTGGTCGTGGGTGGCCTCGGCGAACATGCACAGGTCGAGCAGGGCCCGGGCGCCGTCGTCGTAGTCGACGACCACATAGGCGCTGTCGATGATGTCGGGAGCGCGGCCTCCGTAGTTCTCGTCGAGGTGGTTGACCATCTGGCTGCCGGAGGCGTACACCCGCTCGGGCCGACCCGGCATCACCTGGTTCATCAGGTCGAAGAAGTGGCAGCACTTCTCCACCAGCGTGCCGCCGGTGTTGCCCGCGAAGCGGTTCCAGTCTCCGACCTTGTCCAGGAACGGGAAGCGGTGCTCGCGCAGAGACGCCATGCGGACCCGGCCCGCGGTGCCGGCGCGCACCTCCTCGATGAGGCGAGCGAACGGCGCCATGTAGCGGTACTCGAGTCCGACCCACACCAGCCCCCGATGCTTGGAAGCCGCCTCGAGGACCCTCCGGCAGTCGGCCACGGTGGTGCACAGCGGCTTCTCGACCAGGACGTGCAGGTCGGTGCCGAGAACATCGTCGAGCACGGCCGCGTGGGTCATGTTGGGCGTGGCGATCACCAGCGCGTCGCAGAGCCCGGCGTCCAAGAGGTCACGATCATCGCTGAACCGCGCTGCGGACGGCACGAGAGCAGAGGCCGCGTCGAGCGAGGCCGGGTGCGGGTCGGCCAGGGCCGTTACGCCGGCTCCGGGCAGGTGCAAGATGTTGGCGATGTGCTCGCGGCCCATCATCCCGGTGCCGATGACGCCGTAACGCAGTTCGGACGCGCTCATCCGTCCTGTCTAGCCGGGTCGGGTCGCGCCGCTCGCGATCCCTGGGGGCTGTCGTCTCTCACAGGTAGCTTGGCCCAGTGAGATCCGGACTCATAGACCCCAATCGTCGCCCCCTCGGGGAGACCTTCCAAGTCGGACCGCTCGGCGTTGGCTGCTGGCGGTTCGTGGCCCGGCCCGACGACGAGCTCAGGGCGGTGCTCGAAGCCGGGCTGGACCTGGGCATGAACCTGGTCGACACGGCCGACGTCTACGGCCTCGGCTGGGGCGGAACCGCCTTCGGCGAGGCCGAGGAGAACCTCGGCCGGGTCCTTGCCGGCGCGCCCCAGCTGCGCGACCGCATGGTGCTGGCCACCAAGGGAGGCATCGTTCCGGGCGTTCCGTACAACTCGGGCCGCGACGCGATCACCGCGGCGTGCGAGGCGTCGCTGCGGCGTCTTCGTACCGACGTCATCGACCTGTACCAGATCCACCGCCCCGACATGCTCACCCACCCCGCCGAGCTGGCCGAGGCCCTCAGCGACCTGCGGGCGGCAGGCAAGATCCGCGAGGTCGGGGTATCGAACTTCACCCCCGGCCAGCACGAGGCCCTTGCTGCGCACCTGCCGTTCCCGCTGGCCAGCTCCCAGCCCGAGTACTCCGCCGTCCATCTGGCGCCCCTGCGCGACGGCACCCTCGACCTGTGCATGCGCGACGGCGTGCGGCCCCTGGCGTGGAGCCCCCTGGGCGGAGGCCGGCTGGCGGAGGGGTCGGGCGTGCGCGGCGAGCTGCTGGCCGTGCTCGACCGCCTCGCCGAGCGCGAGGGCGTCGACCGGCCCACGCTGGCCGCGGCGTTCGTCCTGGCCCACCCGGCGCATCCGGTTGCCCTGCTCGGCACGCAGCAACCCGAGCGGCTGGCCCGGCTGGCCGGCGCTACGGGCGTGCATCTGGACCGGAACGACGTGTACGACATGATCGAGGCCTCCGAGGGCCAGCGCCTGCCGTGAACGGAGATGAGATGAACGGGGCCGAACCCGCGGAGGTCGCCTGGTTCGGCGCCCTGTGCGACGACGACTACCAGTACCTGGGTATGCCCGACCCAGCGCTGGCCAGCAGCTGGGAGCACTGCCGTGACATCACCCTCGCGGCCGAGCGCAACGGCTTCGACAACATCCTGCTGCCCTCGGGCTACACGCTCGGCATCGACGCCACCGCCTTCGCGGCCGGGATCGCTCCGCTCACCGAGCGCATGCGGCTGTTGCTCGCCGTGCGGATGGGGGAGATGTGGCCGCCGCAGCTGGCTCGACAGATCACCACCATCGACCGAATGCTCAACGGACGGCTCACCGTGAACATCATTTCCAGCGACATGCCTGGAGAGTCGCTGGAGTCCGCTCCCCGGTACCGCCGCACCCTTGAGTGGATGCACGTGCTGCGCACGCTGCTCGACGGCCGGCCGGTGGACTTCCACGGCGAGTTCATCGACCTGTCGCTCGACCCGCCCAGGGCCTCCACCGTGTCGGGCCGCTGCCCGCTGTTCTACTTCGGCGGTTTCTCCGAGGCGGCCAAGGAGACCGCCGCCGAGGCCAGCGACGTCTTCCTGACTTGGCCGGACACGGTGGCGGGTGTGGCGGCCACGGTCGACGACATGCGGGCCAGAGCAGCTCGCCACGGCCGGAGGCTGCGCTTCGGGCTGCGCAGCCACGTGATCGTGCGGGAGACGCACGATGAGGCCCGAGCGGCGGCCTCGGCCCTCGTGAGCCACCTCGATGACCAGGTCGGCGCCGCCATCAGGGGCCGGTCCCTCGACGCGGCCTCGGTCGGAGTGCGCCGGCAGGCCGAGCTCCGGGAACTGAGCGACGACGGCGGATTCGTCGAGGCCAACCTGTGGACGGGTATCGGCCGGGCCCGCTCCGGTGCCGGCGCGGCCATAGTCGGCGATCCCGACGAGGTGGTGGACAAGCTGCAGCAGTACCGCCGGGTCGGCATCGACGCGTTCATCCTGTCCGGGTACCCGCATCTGGACGAGTGCGACCGGGTCGGCCGCTGCGTCCTGCCCCGACTGGATCACGGCCACCTCGCCCCGCTCGATCCGATCTGAGGGCCTCCCAGTTGACGCGAGTGGGGTCGCGTTCTATAAAGTGCCCCCGTCTGTAAACGCTTACGGAGGGATCGCGAGTGACGGGCAGCGCGCCGCAACGGGCCATCGTTGAACATGACACGGTTGAGCCCTGGTGGCGCGGGGCGGTCGGCTATGAGATCTATGTGCGATCGTTCGCCGACTCCAACGGTGACGGCGTGGGCGATCTGGCCGGCATCACCGGCCGGCTCGACTACCTGAGCTGGCTGGGCGTCGACGCGGTCTGGCTCACCCCCTTCTACCCGTCGCCGGGCCACGACCACGGCTACGACGTCAGCGACTACTGCGCAGTATCACCCCGCCACGGAACTCTCGAGGATTTCGACACCCTCGTGAGCGAGGCTCACCGCCGGGGCCTGCGGGTGATGGTCGACATCGTGCCCAACCACACATCGATCGAGCACGAGTGGTTCGCCAACGCCCGGCGCTACCCGGACGGACCCGACCGCGACCGCTACCTCTGGGCGGACCCGGCATCAGGCGGCGCTCCTCCCAACAACTGGCGCAGCCACTTCGGAGGGCCGGCCTGGACCCTTGACGAGGCGTCCGGCCAGTACTGGTGCCATCTCTTCCTGCCCGAGCAGCCCGACCTCAACTGGCGCAATCCTGCCGTACGGGAAGACTTCGACTCGATCCTGCGATGGTGGATGGATCGCGGTGTCGACGGCTTCCGCGTCGACGTGGCCCACGGCCTCGTCAAGGACGCCAGGCTGCGCGACAACCCTCAGATCGCGCCGATCACCGAGGGCATGGACCCGTTCGACGCCTTCGATGCCTTCGAGCACCGCTACGACATGGACCAAGCCGAGAACGTCGAGGTCTTCCGCCGTTGGAACCTGGTCTGCGCGCCGCGGCAGGCGATGCTTCTGGGAGAGGTCAACGCCCCATGGCCGGATCGGATGGCCCGCTACGTCGAGCCGGGCGCGCTCGATCAGGTCTTCTTCCTGCGAACCTCCTTCCTCGGCTGGGCGCCCGAGACTCTGCTCACGATGGTGCGGACCATGCACGACGCCGCACCCCAACAGATCTCCTGGGTGCTGAGCAACCACGACCGGTCTCGGCCGGTCACCCGCTTCGGTGGCGGCGATTCCGGCATCCGGCGGTCCCTTGCCGTTTCAACCCTGTTCATGGCGCTCGGCGGCACTCCCTTCCTGTTCCAGGGCGAGGAGCTCGCCCTGCCCGACGGCGTGCTTCGCGCCGGTTTCCACGATCCCGTGTCGGTGAGGAACGAGGGCGCTACCCACGGTCGGGACGGGTGCCGGACACCCATGCCGTGGGACAGCAGCGCACACAACGGCTTCTCCACCGGCAATCCCTGGATCGATTCCGAACCCCGCTCGCAGGAAAGAACGGCTCTGGGGCAGCGGGCCGATCCTGAAGCGCCCGTGCACCGCTACCGCAGCCTGCTGGCCGCGCGCCGACGCCACCCCGACATGTGGCGAGCACCGCTCGAGTGGATCGAGACGCACGACCCGCTGGTGGCCGCGCTGCGCAGAGGGTCGATAGCGGTGGTCGCCAACCTGTCCGGTCACCGCACAGGTGTCAGTCTGGGCTCGCCCGGTTGGCAACCAGTCTTTGCAAGCGAGGAAGGCAGTCGCCTGGACAGTCCGGCCCAGAAGGCGATATCCGTCCCAGCCGAAACGACCGTTGTGCTGGCCAGTAAGCACCAGCAGTCGTAGGATCAACCGGCCTTGGGAGAGAGGCGAACCACGATAAGCGACATTGCTGAGGCGGCGGGAGTGTCGGTCGCCACCGTCAGCCGCGCCCTGCGCAACCTCCCCAGCGTCGCGCCCGAGACCCGCACCAAGGTGATCGAGGTTGCCGCCGAGTTCGACTACGAACTCCACCCCCAAGCATCGCGGCTGGCCTCGGGCCGAACCTCCACGGTTGGTGTGGCCGCGCCCCTGCTCGGAACCTGGTTCCCATCCCGGGCCCTGGGAGGCATCAACTCTGTGCTGTCCGAGGCCGGCTACGACCTGCTCATCTCCATGATGACCACGCCGGAGGATCGGCGCCAGTTCCTGCGGGAGGCCCGATCGTTCTGCCGGCGTGTGGACGGGATCGTTCTCATCGACACCTTCGCCAGTGCCGAGGGCGACTCCGCCGACTCGTTCTTCAACCGCCCGGTCGTGGCCGTCGGCGAGCGTCTCGCGGGTGCCGGGTCCATCACTGTCGACAACAGGCTCGCGGCTCGACGGGCTGTCGAGCACCTCATCGAACTCGGCCACGAGCGGATCGGGCTCGTCGTGGGCCCGATCATCGCGGAGCTACCGACGCCGGTGCCCGAGCGGCGTCGGCTCGGCTACGGGGACGCCCTGCGAGATGCTGGCTTGACGATCGATCCGAGCCTGGCCGTCCAGGGCGACGGGCTGGCCGGAGGGGGAGCGCGGGCGCTGTCCGAACTCATCGAACGCCCGGACCCACCCACGGCGGTCTTCTGCATGACCGACGAGATGGCCTTCGGTGCCTTGGAGGCGGCAAGAAGCGCCGGGATGTCCGTGCCCGGCGACCTCTCCATCGTCGGCTTCGACGACCACGACCTGGCCGAGACGCTGGGCCTCACCACCATGTGCATGTCGGTGAGCGAGATCGGTGAGCGAGCGGCAGAGCACCTGCTGGCGATGATCGACGGCCGCGAGTCTCCCAGCGAGATCACCTGGGATGTACCCCTGGTCGTTCGTCGCACCACTGGAGCACGACACTGAGCCGTTCCTTGACACCGAATCTGTGTGCGCGCTAGCCTGTATGTAAGCGCTTACATAACTAGGAGAGAAGCCCATGAAGAAGCATGCATGCCTCTGGTTCCTAGCTCTGCTCGCCGTCATTGCGGCGGCCTGCAGTGCACCCGGATCGGACAGGGAAGCAGAATCGCCGCCTCCGGCCGCGGTGGAATCGCCGGTGGAAGAGGCTCCGGGCGAACCGAGCGAGCCAGCCGAGTCCAGCGAGCCAGCCGAGTCCGGCGAGCCAGCCGAGTCCAGCGAGCCCGCCGAGTCCAGCGAGCCCGCCGAGGTCCCGGCACCGGGGGTGCCCACCGAACTGACCTCCGAGCCGGTTTCGCTTGAGTTCTACATCGAGCCGAGCTTTCCAGTCGTAGAGGCACTCGGGGCGGAGTTCATGCGGCAGTACCCGAACGTCTCGATCGAGTACCGCAAGGACGCCTTCGCCAACCTGCTCGCGAACCTGCCGCGGGTGCTGGCCGGTGACGATCCACCGGATCTCGCAAGGGTGACCAACGTCGGCGAATACGTCCCCAACGGTCTGCTGCTCGACCTTGAACCGTATGCAGAGGCATACGGCTGGGACGAGTGGCCGCAGTCGATCTTGTCGCAGACTCGTCTGGACGAGGACGGCTACAGAGGTTCGGGTTCGCTGTATGGTCTCGGCCTGGGATACGAGATCACGGGCGTCTTCTACAACAAGACGTTGGCCCAGCAGGTCGGCATGACCGAACCTCCCAAGACTCTCGGCGAACTCGACGAACTCCTAGCCGCGGCCAGGGCAGCCGGCATCCAGCCAATCATCGGGCAGAACGCCCCCATAGCCGGAACGCTTCTGCCATATCAGATGGTGATGAACCAGTACGTCGACAGGGACGACATGAGCGCTTGGATCTTCCTGCAGCCCGGCGCCGTCTTCAATTCACCTGAGGCACTGGCGGCAACCGAACACTTCAATCGCTGGATCGAAGCCGGTTACTTCCAACACGATGTGAACGCCATCGAATACGCGACTCACCTGAGCCAGTTCATCGACGGGGAGGGACTCTTCTTGTTCATCGGCAATTGGGAGGCTGCCAGGCTCGGTGAACAGATGGGCGACAACGTGGGCTTCTTCCTGTTCCCGCCCCTAGAGGCCGGAGACCCCCATGTGGCAATGTCTGTGCCCACCCTTTTCGCGGCGGCGGCTGCGTCCGAGAACGCTGATGAAGTGGCATTCTTCCTCAACTGGGTCCACACTGACCCGAAAGCTCGCCGCATCGTCGTCGAGATTGCGGGGACGGTTCCGGGCGGCCCGGCTGACCTGCCGATACCGGTCGAGGAGGGAACGCTCGCAGCTGAGACGATGGCCGCAGCGACCGTGCTGGGGGCAGACGACGGAGCCGTGGACTTCATCGCCAATGCGGTGCTCGCGGTCGCGCTCGAGACGGCGTCGCCAGAGCTGCAGAATATGTTCGCTGGCCGACAGACCCCCCAGGGGCTCATTGATGAGATCCAAGCTGCATACGAGGACCAGCTCGACAGATAGCCCCGCTTGAGGAGCGTCAGTCTCTCCCAGGAGACGGTGGGCGTGCGCAGCTAGGGTCTTGATGCTGGCCGCGCACGTCCATCGAAACACGAAGCCATGCTGCCGAAGGCGCAACTCATCTCTTCTTTGAGGCGCAGGGCAAGGCGCGCTGGCCTTGCGGGATGGGTCTATGTCTTGCCGGCGCTGGCGGTGTACGGCTGGTTGGTGTTGGGTTCGCTGGGTACCGCGTTCCAGTACTCGCTGTACCACTGGGACGGTGTGGGCGACTCCGAGTGGGCCGGTATCGACAACTACATCGAGGTGTTTCGCAACGACGAGCTTCTCGCCGCGATCGTTCATTCGTTCGTCCTCATCGGCTTCTATTGCGTGATCCCGGTGAGCTGCGGACTGGTGATGGCCGCGGTGATCCACGGCGGCAGGCAGCGTTCCCTCGGGGGATGGGCACGCACGATTCTCTTCGTGCCTCAGCTCATTCCACTGGTCGCGTCGGGCATCGCGTGGAAGTGGATGTTCGCGACCACCGGTCCTGTCAACCAGTTCCTGAGGGCTGTAGGCCTAGGCTCGATCACACGAGCATGGTTGGCTGACTACGATCTCGCTCTTCCCGCGGTGGGGCTGGTCGGCGTGTGGGTTCTGCTGGGATTCTGCACGGTTCTGTTGCTGACCGGCATGACCAGGATCGATCCGACGCTGTATGAGGCGGCCAGGATCGACGGAGCCGGACCGGTGCGCGAGTTCTTCGCGGTGACCTTCCCAGGAATACGGAACCAGATCGCGGTGTGCGTGACCGTGACCATCATCCTGTCGATGGCGGCCTTCGACATCGTGTGGGTCATGACGGGGGGCGGGCCGGGAACGCAAACGATGGTTCCCGGCGTGCAGATATACCGGCGCGCCTTCACCTATCACGAGGTCGGCCTGGCTTCGGCCTACGGGCTCGTTCTCATGGCGCTGGTGCTGCTATTGATCCTTCCCATCCAACGACTCTCACGCACCGGTGACCGATGATCACCAACCGGCGCGAGATGCTTGCCGGCCGGCTGCTAGTGCTGGTAGCCATCGCTTACACGCTCGTTCCCTTGCTGAGCATGTTCTTGGCGGCCCTGCACCCGCAGGGGACTGCTCCGAGAGGCTTCGAGTGGCCGGCCGATCCGCAGTGGGGCAACTTCCGCGACGCCTTCGACTCAGCCAACATGGCCGCCCTCCTCAAGTCCAGCCTGATCATCGAAGCCGCAGTGGTTCCTATCTCGGTCCTGATCGCCACCATGGCCGGCTTCGCTCTGGGACAGCTGCGCATCGCAGGTCACAAGGCGATATTCATGGTCATGCTGGTGGGTCTGACGATGCCCTTCGAAGTGGTGATAACACCGCTCTACTTCAGGATGCGGGACCTAGGTCTTCTCGACACCCGATGGGCGATCATCCTGCCCTTGATCGCGCTGTTCATGTCCTTCGGAGTCTTCTGGATGCGCTCTCATTTCCTGAACCTGCCGGAAGAGTTCTCCGAGGCAGCCCTAGTGGACGGGGCCAGCACCTGGCAGGCGTTCCGCCATGTTCACCTCCCGCTGGCTAGGCCCGCCATGGCCACGCTGGCGATCTTGTACTTCGTCTGGACGTGGAACCAGTTCATCCTCGCCCTTGTGATGGTCAATGATCCCGAGCGGCGCACCATGGCCGGCGCGTTGGGCTACTTCCAGAGCCAATGGGGCATCGATGTCGTGCTGTTGTCGGCCGGATCGCTGATCATCCTCACCCCGACTCTGATCGTCTTCGTCGTTTTCCAGCGACAGTTCGTAGCAGCACTTCTCCAGGGCGCCATCAAGGGATGACAACCATCACGACTGTGGTCTGTTTCGGCGATTCGAACACTTGGGGCTACTGCGTGGCGCGCGCCGCCGACCCTGTCCCCCGACTCCCGCTAGAGAATCGATGGACGTCAGTGATGGCGCGGCATCTCGGACCGGATCACGTGGTCATTGCTGAGGGGCTGCCTGGACGGACCACTGTGTTCGATGACCCAATGGACGGTGAGCATCTCAATGGCCGCAGATTGCTTCGCGCTTGTCTCGAGTCGCACAAGCCGGTCGATGTCATAGTGCTCCTGCTTGGAACCAATGACCTCAAGAGCCGATATGCCGCATCGGAGTGGGACATCGCCCACGGAGCGGGAACACTGCTCGACCTCACGTGCCAGAGTGGATGCGGGCCCGCAGGCCGGGCGCCGCACGCACTTCTCGTCGCACCGCCACCGACGCGCGTCACGGGCCTCGGGGCACCGTACGAGAACATACTTGCGGGCGCCGACACCAAGTCCAGGAAGTTCAACGCCGCGTTCTCTGCCATCGCCGCAAACCGGGACGTCGCCTACTTCAACGCAGGCGATGTCATCGAGTCCAGCCCGGTAGACGGAGTGCACTGGTCGCCCGAAGCACACAAGGCCCTCGGACAGGCGATCGCGAGCTTGGTGGTAAGCCTCACCGAGGGGTCAAGATCTGCCGAATGATGCAACGGGCACTCGACAACGACGAGCCGCGACTTGACGCGGCCCATGAACCCGGGCGCACCACTGCGGCGGGGCTCCTGGAGTTGGTTGTCGGACTTCACGCCGCTGACAGAAGGTGCCTGATCGGGCTGACGGGTCCGCCTGGCTCGGGGAAGTCGCACCTGGCCGCGCATCTGGCCAGGTCGCTGAGCCCCGCTCCGCCGGTGGTGCCGCTGGACGGATTCCACCTGGCTCAGGCGGTGATCGACGCAATGGGAATGGGCGACCGCAGAGGCTCGCCCGAGACGTTCGACGCCTGGGGCTTCGTCAGCCTGATCACCCGGATGGCGGACCCGGCCGGCGATGCCGTGGTGTATGCGCCAAAGTTCGATCGCAGCATCGAGGAGCCGATCGCGGGGGCCATCCCGGTCGAGCCCACCGACCAGTTGGTGGTCGTCGAAGGCAACTACCTGCTGCTCGACGAGGCTCCCTGGGATCGGATCCGTCCCGCACTCGACCTTTGCGTCTACCTGGAGATCGACGACGAGACCCGGATACGCCGTCTCGTCGACCGGCACGTGCAGTACGGCAAGACACCCCCCGAGGCCGAGCGCTTCGTGCGCGACTCCGACGAACGGAACGCTCGGCTGATCCACACAACCCGCGACCGTGCCGACTTCGTAGTCCGTATGGACCCTTGAGCCCGCCCCGGCGACCAGTTGCCGGAAGGATTGTGTAAAGCATTCATAGCTTGAATGGATATCATTCAGGTCATGGGTAATGTGATCCGACCCAGACTGG
The DNA here is from genome assembly GCA_965220645.1 of Candidatus Aldehydirespirator sp. Taxonomy (GTDB): domain Bacteria; phylum Actinomycetota; class Acidimicrobiia; order Acidimicrobiales; family Aldehydirespiratoraceae; genus Aldehydirespirator. The sequence continues at coordinate 2,293,702 of OZ244836.1, forward strand.
TCGAACCGAGCCTCACCGAGCGCCTGGGCGTCATGCCCGCGGTGGTGGTCACCGGTGCGCGCCAGACGGGCAAGAGCACTCTGGCCCGAGAGTTGACACCCGGGAGCAGGCGCTACCTGTCGCTCGACGACCTAGATGTGGTTGACACAGCTCGCCGCGATCCCGAGGTCCTAGTGGGAGGCAGCACGCCGGTGACGATTGACGAGGTGCAGCGCGAGCCCCAGCTGCTCCTCGCAGTCAAGCGCGCCATCGACCGGGAGCGCCGGCCGGGCCAGTTCCTGCTCACCGGTTCGGCCAACCTGCTGCTGATGCGGCAGGTCTCGGAGTCGCTGGCAGGTCGTGCGAGCTACCTGACCCTCTGGCCCATGACGCGGCAAGAGCAGCGCGGCCTAGGGAGCGGCGGCATCTGGGAGCAGTTGCTGGAGACTCCGGACCATCAGTGGCCCGAGCTGGTGGCGGCCCAGCCGCACGAGCCGGAGGACTGGAAGTCCCTTGCCCGTCGGGGCGGACTGCCGACGCCGGCTTTGCACCTCGAGACGCCGCGCCAGCAAGCCATCTGGTTCGACGGGTATGTGCGCACCTACATGGAGCGCGACCTGCGGGACCTGTCGTCGATAGCCGGGCTGCCGGACTTCAGGCGCCTCATGCGGGCCGCCTGCCTGAGGCTGGGTCAGACCGTCAACCAGACCCGGCTCGGGCGGGACGTGGCCCTCCCGCAATCGACGGTGCACCGCTACCTGAACCTGCTGGAGACCTCTCATCTGCTGGTACGGGTGCCTGCCTACTCTGTGAACCGCACCAAGCGACTCATCAAGTCGCCCAAGCTCTACTGGAACGACACGGGTGCCGCCATGCACCTCGCCCAGCTCAACGAGCCCGCCGGCGCCCATCTCGAGAATCTGGTGCTGAACGACCTCCTGGCGTGGCGCGACGCCCGGCTGGACCGTGCGGAGGTCCTGCACTGGCGCACCTCGGCCGGCGAGGAGGTCGACTTCGTAGTGGAGTCCGGCGACGGCCTGCTTCCCATCGAGGTGAAGGCGTCGTCGAGCCCCCGGCTCCGGGATGCGGCCCACCTGCGGTCCTTCCGGACCGAGTACGGCCCGCGGGCCAGGTCGGGCCTGCTGCTGCACGGCGGTACGGACACGCAATGGCTCGCACCCGACGTACTGGCGGTCCCCTGGTGGCGAGTGCTCTGACTGCGGCGCAGCCGCCTGACGCGAGAGCCCTAGGAGAGGAACTCGGAGGCGCCGACGTCGACGCAGTGCTGGGTGTGCCGCTGGATCATCGTCATGAACATCTCATCGCCGCGGGGATCAGGGCTGCTGAACGTGGCGCCCAGCACCGTGATGATGATCCCGTGCATAGCGGCCCGCCGGTACATGTCCCAGCACTCGGTCTCGCCCAACTCGACGCCCGCCTCACCGAAGTGCCGGCGGCAACTCGACACCAGCTCGCGCTCCCAGCGCCGGCGGTCGCCGACCTCGACGCTGCCCCCGAGAAAGTACCCGATGTCGGTCAGCGGGCTCGCCTCGGCCGGCGTCTGCCAGTCGACGATGGTGGCGGTGGCCTCCCGGAACAGGATGTTCTCGCTCCGGAAATCGCCGTGCACGAGGGTGGTCGCCCCCTCGTAGGAGGAAGCTGCCGAAGCGAAGTTGTCCACATAGAGCTCGCCGAAGGCCAGACGATCGGCGTCGAGCCCGTGACCGAACCGGTCCACGAAGCCGGGCCAGGCGTCCTGCAGCAGCAGCTGCGCGAATCCGGCGTTCTCGCTGCCGCGGGTCGAGCCGACCACATGGTCGAAGCCGGAGAGGCTGCTGTCGCCGTAGAAGGCAGCGGCCAGCTTCACCGCCTCGCGCAGCGCCACCACGGTGTGCGCGTAGCTCTCACCCACCATCTGGATGCCCGACTCGGCCGGGCTCATGTCCTCCAGCAGCAGCAGGAACGACCCGCGATCGGAACTGATCTCGCTGCCGTAGACGGTCGGGATGCGTATCGAGGCTCTCGGAGCCAGCACCCGGTAGAACATCACCTCGTTGTAGTAGGCGCCCGCCGCGCCGGCCAGGGACCGGGCCCGCTCATCGGCAGCCGGGAACTTCGCGACCAGCGTCGCTGGAGCCTCGCTCGCGGCTCGGTCATAGGACAGGAAGTAGCGGGCGTTGTCACCCATCTTGCCCGTGCCGATCAGATCGAAGCGGGCCGAGCCGACCCGATTTGCGCCCAGGACGCCCGCGGCCCGCAGGTAGCCGGTCAGCTGCTCCGGTCCCAGCGCCTCCGGCCTAGTTGGGAAGTCCGTCACGGGGCGGACTCGCCGCGGACAGCCTCAGCGGGACCGGCTGGTCTCAGTCCCGTATGGCTAGGCCGGACTCCAGGTCGAAGAAATGGGCGTTGTCCACGGTGACAGCCACATCGATCATGTCGCCGGAACGCACCCTGGTCGTAGGGTTGAAGCGGGCGTTCATCCTCGTCGAGGAACTCTCAGCCACGCTGACCTCATCGTCGCTGAGCTCGAGAGCCTCCTTGGAGATGACGGGCTTGGCGTCTACATCGAAGTAGGCGATGATCTCGAACCCGAGCGCCTCGGTGTGCAGCACGGATGCCCGGATCCGTTGGTCGGCCGGATGCTCCGAGGCGATCGAGGCGTCCTCCAGATCCTTGGGCCGAAGCCCCACGGCCACGTTCCTGCCGAGGTATCCCTCCAGGGCGGGCCTGCGCTTCAGGACCTCTTCGGGCACCGCCAGAGACTGGCTTCCGAGCGCCATTTGCAGACCCTGGCCGTTGCGGGTCAACACCCCTTCCATGATGTTCATGGAGGGGGAGCCGATGAAAGCGGCCACGAAGATGTTGGCGGGCTCGTTGAACAGCGTCATCGGGGTGTCGACCTGCTGCAGCACTCCCTGGCTGATGACGGCCACCCTGTCGGCCATGGTCATGGCCTCCACCTGGTCGTGGGTCACGTAGAAGGTGGTGACGCCCACCTCGCGCTGAAGGCCGGTGATCTCGGCCCGCATCTGCACCCGCAGCTTGGCGTCGAGATTGGAGAGGGGCTCGTCGAGCAGGAACACCCGGGGTCGGCGCACGATGGCGCGGCCCATGGCAACCCGCTGGCGCTGGCCACCGGAGAGATGGGCGGGGCGCTTGTCGAGCTGGCTCTCCAGCTCGAGGATGCGGGCTACCTCGCCGACCCTCTCCTTGATCTCGGCTCGGGGGCGCCGGGCCAGCTTCAGCGAGAAGGCGATGTTGTCGAACACGCTCATGTGCGGGTAGAGGGCGTAGTTCTGGAAGACCATGGCTATGTCGCGGTCCTTCGGCGGCAGCTCGTTGACCACGCGATCACCGATCTTGAGCGTCCCTGAGGTGATGTCCTCAAGCCCTGCGATCATCCGCAGCGTGGTGGACTTGCCGCACCCCGACGGGCCCACCATCACCAGGAACTCTGCCTCGTTGATCTCGAGGTTCAGATCGGTGACCGCCCTGAACCCGTTGTCGTACTCCTTGTTCAGCTCCTCTAGGACGACATCGGCCACAAGACCCTCTCCCGAACACTCGTAAACGCTTGCAATGGCACGATAACACCAACCCGGCCGGCCGGGGGACAGAAGCAACCCAGCGTGACGGCACCGTCGCGCCGGCTGGTCGCGTTCGTCGCTGGTATGGGGTAGCTTCGAGACATGCTCATTCCTGGCGACTTGCGCTACTCCACCGATCACGAGTGGGCTCTGGCCGACGGCGATGTTGTTCGCATCGGCATTACCGACTACGCACAGGACGCCCTGGGCGATGTTGTCTACGTGGAGCTGCCCGAAGTGGGGGACCGGGTTGAGCAGGGCGAACCGTTCGGGGAGGTCGAGTCGACCAAATCGGTCTCGGAGCTGTTCGCGCCGGTGAGCGGTGTCGTGAGCGAGGTCAACGACGAGCTCGCGGGAGCGCCGCAGCGACTGAACGAGGACCCCTACGGGGACGGATGGATCTGCACCATCACATTCGGCGATGCCGCCGACCTCGACAGCCTGCTCGACGCTGACGGCTACAGGGATCTGATAGCGGGGTAGGGAAGTGGCGTCCACGCCGTGCCCGGCCTGCGGCCACAGCAACCGCCGCCGAGCAGACGTCTGCGTGTCCTGTGGCACGCAGCTGGCGGCCGACGACGCCACCACCGAGCACCGGGCGGTGGAGTCCGATGCCTCGCCCGGGACGGTGCAGGTGGACCGTTCGGCCTTCGGCCGCCACCAGGGCCTCTTCGTGGTCAACCACGGGCCTAAGGCCGGCGCCCGCTACGCACTGGACGCCGATCTCGTATCGGTGGGCCGCGATCCGCAGAGCGACATCTTTCTCGACGACATCACGGTGTCACGCCGTCACGCCGAGGTGGCTCGCGACGGGGCCCGGTACTCAATCCGCGACGTCGGCTCGCTGAACGGCACCTACGTCAACCGCCAACTCGTCGATCAAGGCGAGCTCAATGAGGGCGACGAAGTCCAGGTCGGGAAGTTCAAGCTCGTGTTCGTGCACGGGACGTCACCGCAGTGAGCCGGGGGTACCGATCCATCGGCGAGGTGCTCTCGCTTCTTGCGGAGGAGCATCCCGATTTGACGATCTCGAAGATCCGCTTCCTGGAGAGCCAGGGCTTGATCGCACCGCAGCGAACACCGTCCGGCTACCGGAAGTTCTTCGACGCCGACATCGAGCGACTCCACTGGGTGCTGATCCAGCAGCGCGACCATTTCCTGCCCCTCAAGGAGATCAAGCGTCGCCTGGCTTCGGGGGCGGTGGCGCGAGCGGCCCCGAGCGGCACGGTCAGCGGCAGCGAGACGACGTCCGCGACGCCGTCGCTGTTCGCCACCCGCCTGCGGGGCGAAACCGACGCAGGCGACACAGACCCAGAGACTGCGGAGGCAGATCCGGCCATGGAGGGGGCGGTCAGCCTCACCGCGGCCGAGTTGGCTCGGGCGGTCGGCATCGATCCCGAGCACATCGCCGAACTGCATCGGCTCGGCATCATCGCCCCGATCACGGGATCCGCCGACGCCGACGCCGACACCGCTCCGGTGTTCGACCACGATGCGCTGCTGACCGCACGGACAGCCGCGGCCCTCGCCGACCACGGCATACCGCCCCGCAACCTGAGGATGTTCAAAGTGGCCGCCGACCGCGAGGCCGGCGTCTACGAGCAGTTGCTGGGCGCGCTGATCGCCCGCGGCGACACGGAGCTGCTGCGCACCGAGATCACCGAGATCGTCGAGCTGACCGAGTCACTGCGGCGACTGCTGCTGCAACAAGCGCTCCGCACACACCTGGACTGACCACGGTGCCCTCCGACGCCCCGGTGCCAGTCCAGCCGCGCGTGCTGCTGACCGCGGAGCAGATCGACGAGATCGTCGCCCGCGTGGCCACGGAGATGTCGGCCCGCTACCCGAACGGCGTAGTGCTCATCGGCGTGCTGCGCGGCAGCGTGCCGTTCCTGGCCGACCTCGCGAGGGCCATGACCGTTCCCGTGAGCGTCGACTTCATGGCCATCACTCCCTACACCCCGGACTCCGGTCGGGTTCGTCTGCTCAAGGACCTCGACCTCGACATCGCCGGCCTCGATGCCGTGATCGTCGAGGACATCGTCGACACCGGTCTCAGCACAGCCTTCCTGCACTCGGAGTTGGTGCGCCGCCGGCCCCGCTCGATGGCGGTGTGCACGCTTCTGGACAGGCGCATCCGACGAGTCGTGCCTGTTGAGATCGACTTCGCCGGGGCCGAGGTCTCCGACGCGTTCGTGATCGGCTTCGGGCTCGACCACGAAGGCCGCTACCGCAACCTCCGCCTCGTCGCGGCGGCCGACATGGAGTTGCTGGCCGACAACCCCGACGCCTACGTACCCGTCTTCTACGGATCCCCCGATCCGGCGGGAGGCTAGGATGCCCGGCGTGCAGCAGATGGAGCTAGTCGGAGTGCGGGTGGAGTTGCCGTCCAACACGCCGATCGTGCTGCTCCGGGAGATGTCGGAGTCGGCTCGACTGCTGCCGATCTTCATCGGAGCTCCCGAGGCGACGGCCATCGCGATCGCGCTCGACGGGGTCACGACCCCCAGGCCTATGACCCACGACCTGCTCCGCAACGTACTCGAGGAGCTGTCGGCCGACCTTGAGCGCGTGGTGGTCACCGAACTGCGGGACAAGACCTTCTTCGCGGAGCTGCACCTGCTGCGTGACGGCGGCCGCATCGTGCTGTCGAGCCGCCCCTCGGACGCGATCGCTCTCGCAGCCCGCACCGGCACACCCATCTTCGCCGAGGAGGCCGTAATCCAGGAGGCGGGCTACACCACCGACGGCGTCGCGGTGGCGGGACAGCAGCAGGCTGACGAGGTCGTGGAGCAGTTCAAGGAGTTCATCGACTCCGTCTCGCCCGAGGACTTCGGCAGCCACTAGCGGTCTGGCCGCGGCGGGCAACCGAAGCCGCGGAGCCAGGCGTCGAGGGCCCGGTGGTTGACTCGCGCGCCGCTTCACCGTAGAGTTTCCACAGGTGACAGCGACGTAATTCCGATGCTGTCATTGCTTCCGTCATGGGGATCGTCGTCCGCGGTGGCCCTACCGACTAGCAAGGAGCAGCTCATGGACCCAGCGGCGCACAACATCCAGGGGTACAGCGCGAACCTCACGGCCGACGTCGTGGGCATCACCTATCGCCAGCTCGACTACTGGGCCCGCACCGATCTTGTGGTGCCCTCACTGGCCCGGGCCACTGGCAGCGGAAGCCGCCGCCAGTACAGCTACGCCAACCTGCTCGAGCTCAAGGTCATCAAGCGCCTGCTCGACTCGGGGATCAAGCTGGAGAAGGTCCGGTCGATCTTCGACTACATGCGCAGCGAGATGCAAGAGGACATATCGCGGGCCAATCTCGTGATCGACGGCTCCAACGTTGTGTGCGCCCGCAGCGACGCCGAGTTCATCGACGTGCTGCAGAGGGGCCAGGGCGTGCTCAACGTCCTGCCGCTGGCGAGCGTGAAGCAGGAGGTTGACGCGGCCATCATCGAGCTCCGGCCTTCGGCCGATGACACCGACGACGAGACTGCGGACGAGATGGACGACGCGTTGCAGACAGCTATCGGCGAGTCCTGACCGGATGACGTTCGCCCATCCCTCCGAGCAGGCCTTCGCCGGCCTGCTCGACTCCTATGGGATCCGTTGGGAGTACGAGCCCCGCATGTTCGTGCTGGAACGCAACTCCGACGGGAACACGGCGTGCGGGTTCACCCCCGACTTCTACCTGCCCGATTTCGACATGTACGTGGAACTCACCACGCTGCGGCAACGGCTGGTCAACCGCAAGAAGCAGAAGCTGAGACTGCTGGCCGAGAACTATCCCGACGTTAGAGTGAAGCTCTTGAACCGTCGAGACATGGAGTGGATAGGCCGCAAGTACGGCCTCGCTGTTGCCGCCTGAACCGGATTGACATGGCTGAAGACCTTCGACAGTCACCCCTGCGCGACGTGCACGTGCAGGCCGGAGCCAAACTTGTGCCTTTCGGCGGCTGGAACATGCCCCTGCAGTACGAGACGGGCACGGTGGCCGAGCATATGGCCTGTCGCACCGGTGCCGCCATGTTCGATGTATCGCACCTGGGAACGGTGCGGGTGCAGGGCGCCGCCGCGCGCCGCTCCCTGCAGTGGGCTCTGACGAACGACCTGGACCGCGTCGGGGTCGGATCGGCGCAGTACACCCACCTGCTGGACCCCGCCGACGCCTCGGTGCTCGACGACATCATCGTGTGGTGGATCGGCCCCGACCACTTCGATGTGATGCCCAATGCCTCCAACACCGATCGGGTCGTTGACGCTCTGCAGGAGGAGTCGGGCGACCTGGACATCGCGGACGTGACCGCTGACCGGGCCGTCATCGCAGTCCAGGGTCCGGAAGCTCGGGCCCGGCTCGCGGCCGCCGGCGGAGAAGAGGTCGCCTCGGTGGGGCGGTTCAAGGTCGCCGCCAGCCGCTTCGGCGAGATCCCGGTGACGGTGGCCGGCACCGGCTACACCGGAGAGGACGGCGTTGAGATGTCTGTCGGGGCCCACGAGGCCGCAGCCGTCTGGGAGCGGCTGGCCGGCGCGGGAGTCTCACCGGCAGGATTGGGGGCCCGCGACACTCTGCGCCTCGAGGCCGGGCTGCCGTTGCACGGCCACGAGCTGGGCCCCGGCATAACGCCGCTCCAGGCCGGACTGGGATGGGTCGTGCGCTGGGACAAGGGCGATTTCAGGGGACGGGCCGCGCTGGACGCTGAGCGCGCCACCGGTCCGCGGCGTCGGTTACGCGGTCTGCTGGCCGAGAAGGGTCGGCCGCCCCGCGACGGCTGCTCGGTCCGGCGAGGCGAGGACGAGGTTGGGGTGGTCACCAGCGGCAACTTCTCTCCGGTTCTGGGCCAGGGCATCGCGTTGGCGTTCCTCGCGCCCGAAATCGGCGTTGGGCACGACTTGATCATCGACGTGCGCGGTCGGGACCTGCCCGCGAAGGTGGTCAAGCCACCCTTCCACCGCTGAATCCCGGTCGCTTGGGACTGCCCTCCCGGCCGGCGGGTCCTGTCACGGTGTTCCTGTGCTGACGGCGCAAGCGCCGCCATTCCTTGCCCCCGTGCCACCCCCGGCCTTGCTCGTCCTCCCTCAGGGGCGTTCCGATAGGGGCGGCAGCACGTCGACGGCACGCTGGCGCAGCCAGTGATCGGCTAGCACCAGCAGGGCCATGGACTCCACCATGGGCACGGCGCGGGGCAGTACGCACGGGTCGTGGCGGCCCCGGGCCGCCAGGGTCGCGGCCTCACCATCGCGGGTGACGGTTTGCTGCTGTGAGGCGATCGTGGAGGTGGGCTTGAACGCCACCCGCACCACGATGTCCTCCCCGTTGGAAATGCCGCCCTGCACCCCGCCGGAGCGGTTGGAGGCGGTGCGGATCCCGCCGGCCTCGTCCGGCCTGAACGGATCGTTGTGGGCCAGGCCGGTGAGGCGGGTGCCGCTGAAGCCGCTGCCGATCTCGAAGCCCTTGGCCGCGGGGAGCGACAGCATGGCGCCCGCCAGAGCCGCTTCGAGCTTGTCGAACACCGGCTCACCGAGACCTGGGGGCACGCCGCGGCAGACGCATTCGACCACGCCGCCGAGGGAGTCGCCGTCGCGCCGGGCCGCGTCGATGGCCGCGACCATCAGGTCCGCCGCGGCCGGATCCGGGCAGCGGGTGGGCCCGGCCTCCACGTCGTCGCGCGTGACGGCGGCCGGATCGGTTGCGGCTTCCATGTCGCGCACCGACTGCACCCAGGCCAGCACCTCTACTCCCGCCGCAGCTTGCAGCAGCTTGCGGGCGATGGCGGCTGCCGCCACGCGCCCCACGGTCTCGCGGGCCGACGCCCGCCCTCCGCCGGTCCAGTCCCGGAAGCCGTACTTGGCGTCGTAGGTGAAGTCGGCGTGGGACGGCCGGTAGACGTCGCGCAAGTGCTCGTAGGCCTCGGGGCGGGCGTCGGAGTTCCGCACCAGGATCGCTATCGGGGTTCCGGTGGTGTAGCCGCCGAAGGTGCCCGACAGGATCTCCGCGGTGTCGGACTCGGCGCGCTGGGTGACGAGCCGGCTCTGGCCCGGCCGGCGCCGGTCCAGATCGGCCTGAACGTCGGAGACATCGAGGGCCAGCCTGGGCGGGCAGCCGTCGATCACCACACCGACGCCGCCGCCGTGCGACTCGCCGAAGGTGGTCACCCGGAACAGGGTCCCGAACGTGCTGGCCATGCATCCAGCATACGGACCGCCCGGCCGCGGCCCGTTCTAGAGCTCTAGGAGGGCTTGCTCTATTACTTCTGGTAGGGCGGGGTGGATGTAGTACTGGTGGCGGGCCATCTGGTCGACGGTCAGGTCGAAGTGCATTCCCTGGATTAGCTGCTGGATGAGAGTGGAGGCCTGCGGGCCGATGATGTGGGCGCCCAGGAGGCGGCGGGTGCCGGTGTGGGCGATCACTTTGACCGCGCTGGAGGTGTCCTCCATGGCCCAGCCGTAGGCGGCCGAGCTGAAGGGCTGCACGTGGCTGCGGTAGGGGATCGCTTCCTCGCGGCACTCCCGCTCGGTCAGCCCGACGCTGGCCACCTGGGGATGGCCGAACACGGCGTGGGGCACGAAGCGGTGATCGACGCGAGCCGGGTCTTGGGGATGGGACAGGTTGTGGCGCACCACCCTGGCCTCGTGGTTGGCGACGTGCTTGAGCTGCACCGGGTTGGTGACGTCGCCCAGCGCCCAGACGCCCTCGGTGCTGGTCCGACGCTGATCGTCGGTGACCACATAGCCGGCGGAGTCGGTGGCGATGCCTGCGGCGGCCGCCTCCAGCCGGTCGCCGTTGGGTATGCGGCCGGTGGCCACCAGCAGCTCATCTGCTCTCAGCTCGCCCCGGTCGCCGTCGCCGTGCTGCACGTCCAGCACCACCTCCGCGCCCTCCCGACGGGCGGCCAGAACCTGCGTGTCGAGGCGCACGTCGAAGCGGCGGCGGTAGGCCTCGGTGAAGCGCTCGCGGATCTCGTCGTCCTCGCGGCGCAGGAAGGTGTCTCCCCGCAGCACGAACGTGACCTGCGAGCCGAAGGCGCCCATGACCGAACCCAGCTCGGCCGCGATGTAGCCCCCGCCGAGGACCAGTAGCCGCTCCGGGAGAGTGTCGAGACGCATGATGGTGTCGGAGGTGTCGTAGCCGCAGTCAGCCAGGCCGGGCACGTCGGGTACGGCCGGCCGCGCCCCTGCTGCGACCACGACCCGATCAGCGGTGATCGTCTCGTCTCCCACCGCCACTTCCCGAGGTCCGACGAAGCGGGCGCTGCCGGTGTAGACGGTGACGTTGGCCAGACCCTGCCGGTACTCGAGCCCGCTCTCGGCGGTCGGGTCGATCCGGCCGAAGATCCGGTCGCGCACCGCGGGCCAGTCCACGCCATCGAAGCTGGTATGGACGCCGAGGCGCTCGGAGTCGGCGGCCAGCAAAGCCACCTCGGCCGCGTACACGAACATCTTGGAGGGGATGCATCCGACGTTGAGGCAGGTACCGCCGAACAGGCCGTGCTCGGCGATGGCTATGTCCCAGTCGTCGTGCTCTGGGCCTATAACCGCGTTGCCCGAGCCCGCACCGATGATTAGCAGGTCGAAGTGCCGCATCGAGCGCGGCACCCTAACGCCGCCACCAGCCTTCCGTTCTTGACGTAGTTGACCGCATCAGACCGGCACAACTACATCAAGAATGACGAGGTCCAGGCCAACTCAGCATTCTCAGGTGCCAGTGAAGTTGGGCGTCCGCTTCTCGGCGAAGGCCTTCGGGCCCTCTTTGGCGTCGTTGGAGCGGAACACCGCCTGCCCGTAGTCCCACTCGTGGCGGAGCGCGTCGTCGAGTTCCATGCCGTCGCACTCGTGCAGGGTTCTGGTGATGGCCGCGGAGGCCAGAGGACCGTTGGCCGCCACCACGTCGGCGATGTCCAGCGCCTTGTCCAGGGCCTGCCCGTCGGGCACCACATGGCCGATGAGACCGATCTCGAGGGCTTCGGCCGCGGTGAGGTGCTTGCCGGTGAGCAGGATCTCCGCCGCGTGGGTGTAGGGGATCTGGCGGGGCAGGCGCACCGCCGAGCCGCCCATCGGGTAGAGCGACCAGCGGACCTCGCTCACCCCGAAGCGAGCCGACTCGCCGGCCACCCTGATCTCCATGGCCTGCAGCAGCTCGGTGCCGCCCGCGATGGCCACGCCCTCCACCGCGGCCACGATCGGCTTGGTCGGCCGGTAGTGGCGGAACAGGGCCTTGTACACGATGTCGGGGTCCTCGGCCATGCGGGCCCTGGTGTCGAGCGGGTCGCTGGCGTCGGCGTCGCCGGCCATGGCTCTCAGGTCCGCGCCTGAGCAGAAGTTGCCTCCCGCCCCGGTCACCACGATGCAGCGCACGTCGGGATCGTTGGAGGCCTCCTCGTAGGCGTCGTACATGCGGATGAGCATCGGGCCGGTGATGGCGTTCATGCGCGCCGGCCGGTTCATGGTGATGACCATCACATGACCGTCGCGTTCGACTAGGGCATCGGGCATGGCCGGCTCCCTCGGTGTTGGCCCGGCCGGTGGCTGGGCGGGTCAGCCTTCGAGGATCTCGGCGAGGTCCTCGATCGGCGGGCACGAGCACATGATGTTGCGGTCGCCGTAGGCGCCGTCGATGCGGCCAACCGGAGACCAGTACTTGTTGGCCCGGTCAAAGGCCTCGGGGTAGGCGGCCTCGGTACGGGTGTACGGGTGGGTCCATTCGTCGGCGGTCACGTCCTCGCAGGTGTGGGGGGCGTTCACGAGCGGGTTGTCGTCGGCCGGCCACTCGCCCCGGCCTACCCGCTGCGCCTCCTCGGCAATGGCCAGCATGGCGTCGCAGAACCGGTCCAGCTCGGCCTTGCCCTCCGACTCGGTGGGCTCGATCATCAGCGTGCCCGCCACCGGGAAGCTCATGGTGGGGGCGTGGAAGCCGTAGTCGATCAGCCGCTTTGCGATGTCGTCGACCGATATCCCGCAGGTGTCCCGCAGCACACGGGTGTCGATGATGCACTCGTGGGCCACGAACCCCTCCGATCCCGTGTACAGGATCGGATAAGCCTCGCTGAGCCGGGTAGCGACGTAGTTGGCGTTGAGGATGGCGACCTCGGTGGCCCGCCGCAGGCCCTCGGCCCCCATCATGTGGATGTACATCCACGGGATGGCCAGGATGCCCGCCGAGCCCCAGGGCGCGGCCGCTACCGGCCCGGGCCCGGTCGGCGGCCCCGCTACCGGAGCGAGCGGATGGTTGGGCATGAACGGGATCAGGTGCTCGGCCACGCCGATGGGCCCGACGCCCGGACCTCCGCCGCCGTGGGGGATGCAGAAGGTCTTGTGCAGGTTGATGTGGCTGACATCGGCGCCGAACCGGCCCGGCCGGGCCAGGCCCACCATGGCGTTGAGGTTGGCCCCGTCGAGGTAGACCTGCCCGCCGTGCTCGTGGACGACTTCGCAGATGTGGCGCACCGCGGTCTCGAACACGCCGTGGGTGGACGGGTAGGTGATCATCAGAGCAGCCAGGGTGTCGCTGTGGTTGACGGCCTTGTGCTTGAGGTCGTCCACATCGACGTTGCCCATGTCGTCGCAGTCGACCACCACTACCCGCATCCCGGCCATCACCGCGCTGGCTGCGTTGGTGCCGTGGGCCGACGACGGGATCAGGCACACGTCGCGGCCGGCGTCGCCGCGGCTGCGGTGGTAGGCCCGGATGGCCAGCAGGCCGGCCAACTCGCCCTGGGCGCCGCTGTTGGGCTGCAGCGACACCGCGGCAAAGCCGGTGATCTCAGCCAGCCAGTGCTCTAGCTGGTCGATCAGGCGCTGGTAGCCGACGGTCTGGTCCAGGGGGGCGAAGGGGTGGATGTTGGCCAGCTCGGGCCAGCTCACCGGCTCCATCTCGGTGGCCGCGTTGAGTTTCATGGTGCACGAGCCGAGCGGGATCATTGACCGGTCTAGGGCGATGTCGCGGTTCACCAGGCGCCGCATGTAGCGCACCAGCTCGGTCTCGCTGCGGAAGGCCGAGAAGATCGGGTGCGACAGCACCGGAGTGGTGCGGCGGTAGTCGGCGGGCCGTGGGTCGTCGACGATGCGGTCCAGGATGCGGAAGTCGGCCCGGTAGCCGAACGCCCTCCACACCGCCTCCAGGTCGGCCGCGGTTGTTCTCTCGTCGACAGTGGCTGAGACGGTGTCAGCGTCGACCCGGCGCAGGTTCACACCGGTGGCCAGAGCCACCGCGATCACCTTGTCGGCCCGGCCGGGCACGCGGATGCACACCGTGTCGAAGAACTGGTCGTGAACGATCTCGATGCCGTTCTCCCGCAGCCCGTGCGCCAGGATGGCGGCCACGCGGTTGACCCGCAGCGCGATCTTGGACAGCCCCTCGGGCCCGTGATGGATGGCGTACATCGACGCCATCACGGCCAGCAGCACTTGCGAGGTGCAGATGTTGGACGTGGCCTTCTCGCGGCGGATGTGCTGCTCGCGTGTCTGCAAGGCCAGTCTTAGCGCTTGGCGGCCTGCGGCGTCCTTGGACACCCCGACCAGCCGGCCGGGCAGCGCCCGCTGGTACTCCTCGCGCACCGCGATGTAAGCGGCGTGGGGGCCACCGAAGCTCATGGGAACACCGAAGCGCTGGGTGGAACCCACCACCACGTCGGCGCCCATCTCACCCGGGGGCGTGAGCACGCACAGCGCCAGCGGGTCGGCGGCCACCGCCACCAGCGTGTCGGAGCCGTGGGCCCGCTCGACGATGGATCGCAGGTCCGGGATGGCCCCGGTGGTGCCTGGGTACTGCACCAGCAGGCCGTACACCCCCTCGAGGTCGGCAGTGGCCGGGTCGCACACCACGACCTCCAGGCCGATCGGCTCGGCCCGGGCCTCCACCACCGCGATGGTCTGGGGATGGCAGGCCTGGTCCACCGCGAAACGGTCGCCCTGGCGGCCCCGGCCCACCCGGTGCAGCAGGGTCATGGCCTCGGCCGCGGCGGTGGCCTCGTCAAGCAGCGAGGCGTTGGCCAGGTCCATGGCGGTCAGCTCGCTGACCATGGTCTGGAAGTTGAGCAGCGCTTCCAGGCGGCCCTGAGAGATCTCGGGCTGATACGGGGTGTAGGCCGTGTACCAGCCCGGATTCTCGAACACGTTGCGGCGTATGACCGCCGGGGTGATGGTGTGGTGGTAGCCCATGCCGATCATCGACACCACCAGGCGGTTGGAGCGGGCCATCTCCAGCAGCTCGTCGTAGTCGGTCAGGCGGGGCCCGAGGGTGGGCAGCTCCATCGGCTCGCGCTGGCGGACGTCATGAGGGACGGTGCGGTCGATCAGCTCGTCAAGGTCGGCAACCCCGACGGCCTTCAGCATCTCGGTGACGTCTTCGGGGGTGGGGCCTATGTGGCGGCTGTGGAAGGCTCGCCGGTCGCGGAGATCGTCAAACCGGGGCCGGGCACGTTTGGTGTCTGTCATCGATACGCAAATCTACCCGGCGGACTCATCCAGCCCTATCCGGGGAGGGTTAGGCGAAGAGGTCGCCCCGGTCGGTCAGGCCCAGCTTTCCGAACGGGCCGAAGAAGCCGTGCTCATACAAGCCGTAGCCCTCCTGGGGGCCGCGGACCGGATCCGCATAGGTGAAGCGGGCCACGGAGTCCACCACGCCGTACTGGCCCAGCCCCCGGATCTCGCTCACCTTGTAGGACAGGGCCTGCTCGACAAGCTCCTCGCCCTGCCACATGCCGTGGCGCCAGTCAGGCTCGATTCCGTAGCCCGCGCCGATGGAGATGAAGTTGGTGGCCAGCGGCTCGACATGGACCGTGATGGGTCCGCCGGGGGCTTCGGGGAACGTGATGTGCGACCCGGCTAGGAGGCGGGTGCCGCTAATGGTGTCGTGGGCCCACTCGGGTCGCCCCAGGATGTCGCGTGGCCGGTCGGGGTCGGTCCACACTCGCATGCCGGTCTGCATGGTCCGGTTGCCGTCGGGCTCCTCGTGGCACAGGTAGATGACCCAGTGGTCGCCGTAGTCGGCCGGCATGTAGTTCCACATGCCGGCCAGCGTCGAGATGGTCTGGCGGATGCCGTCGGGCTGCTTCTCGCCCACGGGGCGCACGCCCCATGAGCGGTCGCGGGCCCCGCCGCAGCGGTCCGGGGTGACGGCGATGTCGGTCCCGTCCACCGAGAGCGTGCCCTCCCAGCGGCCGAGCTGGGCGAAGCGCTGCGTGTTGAACGCGAGGGCGCCCCTGGCCCGCAGATACTGGCGGGGCTCCTCGAACGGGTCGATGGGGGAGGTCCAGGTCACGTCCATGCCGAGCTGCGAGTCGGAGGGCCGCCCCGACTCCACGATCACCCGCAGCTTGCGCAACGGCTCGATCACCTCGACACGAATCGGCCCGACCGAGATGTCGGACCGGTCGGTGAGGGGCTTGCTGGCCCGTACCACGAGGTGGTCGTCGCCGCGGGTGACCGCGCAGTAGGCGTCGGTCGTGCCCAGGTTGGGGTACTGGCCAAGGCCGAAGATGGCGAAGTACTCACCGCTCGACGGGTGCAGGTTGAAGTAGTAACGGTCGTAGAAGTTGCGGTCCGAGGTGGCCGGATGGCGCACGTACTCGGAGGTCTGATGGACCGGGAAGTCGTCCCAGGCCGAGATCGATCGATACGAGTTCATGGCCGGCCACGCTATCGGCGCGCCGTGCCGGCCGATTGCCGTGCGAGCCGCGGGCCTAACCGCCGTCGCTCTGCGTCACCACTACGCCGGCCGGGCCTGACACGATCCGCCTCAGGCCCCAGCAGACCACGGTGCCGTCGGGCCGCAGCCCGCACGAGAGATCGACCCCGGCCGACACGGCCTCGAAGGTGCCCTCGGGCGCGTCGGCCTGCCCGTCGTGATTGCCTCCCCAGCAGACGATGGTTCCCTCGGGCCGCAGCCCGCACGAGTGACCGTGACCGGCCGACACGGCCACGAAGGCGCCCTCGGGCGGATCAGCCTGCCCGAGGTAGTTGCCTCCCCAGCAGACGATGCTTCCGTCGGCCCGAAGCCCGCACACGTGTATGTAGCCGGAGGACACGGCTTCAAAGGCGCCCTCGGGCGGGTCAGCCTGCCCGTGGGTGTTGTTACCCGAGCATTCGACGGTCCCGTCCACCCTTAGCCCGCACAAGGAAATGCCACCGGCGCTGATCTCACTCAGGAACGTCCGTGCAGGACCCGCGATGCTGTGCGAGTACTCGCCCCAGCACTCGACCGCGGTGTCGGGACGCAACCCGCACGTGAAGTTCCAGCCTGTGGTGACGGCAATGAACTCTCCGAGCGGGGGCACGGTCTCACCCCTGAAGTCCTGGCCCCAGCAGGCAACGGTTCCGTCGGCGGCCCGCACCGCGCACCCGTGCCGGTACCCGACCTCGAACGAGCTGAATTCTCCCGTCACGACTTCGGTCTGCCCGTATGCGTTGCTGCCCCAACAAGAGAGGGTGCCGTCCGCCTGAAGCCCGCATGCAAAGTCCGGACCCGCATCCACCGACGTGAACCGGGTGCGGGGAGGATCGGCCCGGCCCAAAGGAACATCGCCCCAACAGACCACGATGCCGTTAGGCCTCACCCCGCACGAGTGCTGGCCACCCGCCGACACCGCAGTGAACCGGCCTGGGGGTGCTTGGGCCTGCCCTAGGTAGTCCGCACCCCAGCAGGCGATCGTCTCATCGAACAGCCGCAGCCCGCACGTATGCCATCCGCCGGCTGACACCGCCCTGAACTCGCCCCTCGGCGCCGTTGCCTGATCGAATTGGCGGTTTGGCGCGTCTTCGGCGCCCCAGCACGTGACGAAGCCTCTGACGCGCAGCCCGCACGCGTGCCACGTGCCGGCCGATACCGACTTGAACCTCGCATCGGGCGGGTTGGTCTGGCCGTAGGTGTTGTCGCCCCAGCAGACCACCGCACCCTCGACCGTCAGTCCACACGAGTAGGCGCCACTGGCGGCGACTGCTTGGAACTCACCCTCGGGAACGTCGATCTGTCCCTTCTCATTGTCGCCCCAGCAAGCAATACTCCCGTCCGTGCGGAGAGCACACGCATGGCTTCCTCCGGCTTCCAGCGCCACGAACTGCCCCTCGGGTACATGGAGCTGACCATCGCTATTCCGGCCCCAGCACGCGACGGTCCTGTCGATTCGCAGACCGCAGGAATGCCGGCTACCCGCAGTCACGTCCAGGAACTGTCCCGCCCGCGCCTCGGCTTCACCCGCGCTGTTGTGGCCCCAGCACGCCACCGATCCATCGGCCCGAACCGCGCAGGTGTGCCCGGATCCGGCATCCAGGACACGGACCCTCACCGACGCGGGCAACTCGACAAGGCCGAGCGCTCGTGCCAGGAACGAGGCCATCTGGGCTCGGGTGACCTCCCCCTCCGGGCAGTAGTGCAGCCCATCGCCGGTACAGCCCACTGTGATGCCCGCGCCGGCCAGCGTGTCGATGCTCGCGGCGTGGAAGTTGCCGCGAGTGTCGATGAAGTCCGCTGGCCAGGCTGTGCCGAGGTCGAAGGCCCTCACCAAGAGCGTTGCCGTCTCGGCTCGGGTGACAGGGGCGTGAGGACAGTAGTGGTCCGGCTCGGCAGCACAGCCCTCCGTCACTCCCAACTCGAGCAACCGCTCCACGAAGCGATCCCACCAGGCGTCGCGGTGCACGTCCAAGAAGCTCGATGTGTCGAGCTCGCCGGGATCGGTGCTGTCAAGGACTCGCACCAGCCACACCGCCATCTCCCAGCGCTTGAGCGGATCGTCGGGGCAGATCAGCCCCTCGCCGCACTCGACGCCGGCCAGCACACCCCGCTCCGCCAGCGCGTCCAGCGCCGGCTCGTGCACACTGCCGTCATCGTCGCTGAAGTAGCCCGCGCCCTCAGACTGCGCCTCCACCGGAACAGAGGCGCTCAGCACCGCCCCTAGGACGGCCGACGCCACCGCAGCCCCCAACAGCACGCGACGGGAGAGGAGCATTCTCACTGTCTTCTTGGACGTACGCAGATGGCCGCTGGTTCCATGAAGTTCGATTCCCGTCAACCCGACGAAGCGAGTTGCACCGTCACCGTAGAAGTGATGGTATTCACCACTATCCATCGCCGCTTCGCGTGTCACGCACTGCGCGTGTTGCCCGCAGCATTCGTAACCAACGGTAGCCACTCCGCCCAGTGCGATTTCGGTCCATGTGGCCGACCGCGTGGGTCGTGCCAGTACCATCGCCGGCCATGGGCAAGACCCGGGTGCCCGCAGTAGAGGGATTGTTCACCGTCGATGACGACGGGCCGCGGCTTATCGGCGGGCGGGTTCCCGGTACCGAGTCGTACTTCTTCCCGAAGCACCTCGGCGGGGCCGACCCCCGGGTCGGGCCGGTCGAGCTGGAGGAGGTTCTGCTGAGCCGCCGGGGCCGGGTGTGGTCCTACACCACCAGCCACTACCCGCCGCCGCCGCCGTTCGTGGTGACCTCCGAGCCGTATGAGCCCATCACCATCGCGGCGGTGGAACTGGAGGGCGAGAAGATGGTGGTCCTGGGCCAGTGCACCGCCGGCGTCAGCCCCGACGACCTCGAAGTCGGCATGGAGATGGAGCTGACCGTCGACACGCTCTACCAGGACGACGACCGCGACTACCTGGTCTGGAAGTGGCACCCCGTGGCCACCGGATCGGAGGACCCAGAGGCCGAGCGGGAAGGCAGCTGTTCATGAGGATCTTCGCGAAACGCCGAGCGAGGCCGTGGCCCGAGCGGCCCGTGAGCGCAGCGAACAAGAGCGGGAAGCACTAGGCATGGACGAGATCGCCGTCCTCGGGGTCGGGATGCACCCCTGGGGAAAGTGGGGCCGCAACTTCACCGAGTACGGGGTGGCCGCGGCCCGCGACGCCCTGGCCGACGCCCGTGCCGACTACGCCGACGTCGGCTTCGTGTCGGGCGCGGTCACGGTGCGCTGCGGCTATCCGGGCTACGTGGCCGGCTCCACCTTCGCCCGCGCTCTCGGGTTCACCGGCGCCCAGCTGGCCAGCAGCTACTCGGCCTGCGCCTCGGGAGCGACCGCGCTTCAGGTGGCCCGGGGCCAGATCCTGTCGGGCACCTGCGATGTGGCGCTGGTGGTGGGGGCCGACACCACCCCCAAGGGCTTCCTCGCCCCCAACGCCGGCGACCGGCCCGACGACATCGACTGGTTGCGATTCCACCTCGTCGGCGCCACCAACCCCGTCTACTTCGGGCTCCACGCCCGGCGCCGGATGGACCTCCACGGGGCCACCACCGACGACTTCGCCATGGTCAAGGTCAAGAACTCCCGCCACGGCGCCCAGAACCCGAACGCCCGCTTCACCAAGGAGTACGGCCTCGACGACGTCCGCAACTCGCCGGTGGTTTCAGACCCGCTGCGACTGCTCGACATCTGCGCCACCTCCGACGGGGGAGCGGCGCTGGTGGTGTCCTCCATGGAGTGGGCCCGCGCCCACGGCCACCGCAGCCCGGTGCGGGTGGCGGGCATCTCCACGGTGTCGCCCACCTACCCCGACCCGGTGATCGACCTCCCGTATCTGGCCGCCGACTCGCTGGCGAGCTCTCCCGAGGCGCCGGTGGGGTTCAAGGAGTCGATCGGCGCCCGGGCCTACGCCGAGGCCGGGCTGGGTCCCGACGATGTGGACGTGGCCGAGGTGTACGACCTGTCATCGGCCATGGAGCTCGACTGGTACGAGCAGCTCGGGTTCTGCGCGCCCGGCGAGGCCGAACGGCTGCTGCGAGACGGCGATACTGCCGTCGGCGGGCGCCTACCGGTCAACCCCAGCGGCGGGCTGGGCGCCTTCGGCGAGGCCGTCCCGGCCCAGGCCATAGCCCAGGTCTGCGAGCTCGTGTGGCAACTCCGCAGCGAAGCCGGCGACCGCCAAGTGGAGGGAGCCAAGGTCGGCATCACCGTCAACCAGGGCCTGTTCGGCCACGGCTCGTCGGTGATCGTCCGCTGCTGACTCCGGGGGCCCGGCCCCTACGGACCCAGCCTCGCCAGCGTCGATCCCGCGAGTATCCGCTAAACGCGACCAGACCCGCCCTATAGTCGCGGGCCGCATTGGGTACGGCGGTTGGCGCCGTCATCGCAAAGGAGCAATCAATGAACAAGCGTGATGTCGTCGCGGCCGTGGCTCTCCGAGCCGGCATGTCCCAGGCAGATGCCTCCAAGTGCATCGACGCACTCCTGGAACTCGCCTGCGACGAGTTGGCCGCCGGCGGCGAGATCAACCTGACCGGCTACCTGAAGATCTCGACGGTGCAGCGCGCCGCCCGCACGGGCCGCAACCCGCAGACCGGCGAGGCCGTGGCCGTCCCGGCGTCGACCGGTGTGAAGATCCAGGCAGGCGCCAGGCTCAAGTCCGCGGCCAAGGGCTGAACCGGCCCGCCGCCACGGCCGCAGCCGGTGAGCCTGCCTCGACCAGAAGAGGTAATCCCGCACCGCCACCCGTTCCTGTTCGTTGACGAGGTCACCGAGCTGGTTCCGGGTGAGCGGGTGCGCGGGCGCTGGCACCTGCGAGGCGACGAGCCGTTCTTCGAGGGTCACTTCCCGGGCCTGCCCACAGTGCCCGGGGTGCTGATGTGCGAGGCGATCGCACAGCTCGGGGCGGTGGCTCTGCTCGCCGACGAGCGCTACGCCGGGCGGCTGCCGCTGTTCGGAGGGCTCGACCGGGCCCGGTTCAGGCGGCAGGTCCGTCCCGGCGACACCCTCGAGCTCGAAGTGGAGATGACCCGCCTGTCGAGCCGGGCGGGACGGGGCTCGGGGCGGGCGCTGCTGGACGGCAAGGTCGCCGCGGAGTGCGACCTGATGTTCGTGATCGCCGACGCCTGATTAGGCGGCTGGTGCCATCACCAGCGTGCCGTTGTGGCCGCCGAAGCCGAAGGAGTTGGAGATCGACACGCCGGGCTCCCAAGCAGCCGGGTCGCCGATCACAACCTGGATCGGGGGCAGCTCGGGATCGAGCACGCTGAGACCGGCCGTGGGCGGGACGAGCTGCTTCTGCATGGACAGCACCACCGCCACCGCCTCCAGGGCACCGGCTGCTCCCAGAGCGTGGCCGGTGACTCCCTTGGTGGAGGTCACCAGCGGACCGGGCGACGTTCCGAACACCTTCGACAGGGCTTCCGCCTCGGCCGCGTCGTTGAGACCGGTGGACGTGCCGTGCGCATTTACGTGGACCACATCGGCCGGGCGTATGCCCGCGTCGTCCAGCGCGAGCTGCATGCAGTGCACCGCGCCGCTGCCGCCCGGCGACGGAGCGGTGATGTGGTGAGCGTCGGCGGTAGACGCCGAGCCGAGCACCTCGGCCAGGACCTGCGCCCCCCGCGCACGGGCGATGTCCCAGTCCTCCAGGACCAGCACGGCGGCGCCCTCGGCCATGACGAACCCATCTCGCTCCGCGTCGAACGGGCGGCTGACACCGCTGGATGACAGCGCCGTCATGTTGGTGAATCCGGCCACCGCAGCCGGAGTGAACGGAGCCTCGGTGCCCCCGGCCAGCACCGCGTCGCAGCGGCCGTCGGCGATGAGGCGGGCCGCGTTGCCTACGGCGTGGGTCCCGGCCGCGCATGCGGTGACCACGTTCTCGGACGGACCCATCCAGCCGTAGCGCATCGACAGGGTCGCGCCCCCGGCATTGGCCATCATCATCGGCACCAGGAACGGCGATACCCGGCGGGCCCCCTTCTCGTGGAGCACGCCGATCTGGTGCTCCAGCGTGGTGATCCCGCCGACACCGGTCCCGATCATGGCGCCGCAGCGGGTGGGGTCAGCCTCGATGTCGCCGGCCTGGGCCAGGGCCTGATCTGCGGCCGCCACCAGGAACTGCGTGTTGGGGTCGGACCGGCGAGCCTCTTTCGGGCTCTCGAAATGGTCGTTGGGGTCGAAGTCGGTGACGCGGCGATCGCCCACGGGCGCGGGACTGCACAGCCCCTCGAAATACGCCTCCGTGCCGATTCCGGCCGCCGACACTACGCCGAGGCCGGTGACCGCCACCCGCCTGCGCTCGGGCCTGCTCATCAGAGCTCGGACCTAGTCAAGCCTGAAACCCGATCAGAGCTTTGAGGTGACCAGCTCGAACGCTTCGGCAACGGTGGTAACGCCTTCGAGCTCTTCCTCGTCGACGTTGACGTCGAACTCTTCCTCAAGGGCCATCACAAGCTCGACGATGTCGAGGCTGTCGGCGTCGAGGTCGTCGGCGAAGTTCGCCTCCGGCACCACGTCAGCCTCCTCGACCGACAGCACTTCCACGGTGCACTGCCTGAAGCGCTCGAAGTTCTCGTCACTCACGGCTCCGTCCTTCCATTCGTAGCTTGCTGTGAGGATTCCGTGCGGGCTCGTTCTCCCGCGGCGCCTCAGCCCATCGAGAGGCCGCCGTCTACCGCAAGAACGATACCGGTGACGTAGCTCGCGTCCTCCGAAGCCAGGAACTCGACCGCGGCCGCGATCTCGTCGGGCTCGCCCACCCGGCCGAGCGGCACGCGATCGGTGATGGCGCCGAGTTGGTCGTCGTTGAGGGCGGCGAGCATGTCGGTCCCGACGGCGCCGGGGGCGATCACGTTGACGGTCACCTTGCGGGAGGCGAACTCCTTGGCCAGCGACCGGGCCAGGCCGATCAGTCCGGCCTTGGAGGCCGAGTAGTTGGCCTGGCCGGGCTGGCCGCCGATACCCGACACCGACGAGATGAAGACGATGCGTCCCCAGCGGGCCCGCACCATGGCCCTCACCGCCTGCTTGGCCACCCGGAAGCTGCCGCCGAGGTTGGCGTCGATCACTGCCGCGAAGTCCTCCTCGGACATCCGCAGCACGAGCCCGTCCCGGGTGATTCCAGCATTGCAGACCACGATCTCGGGCGCTCCGAGCCGCTCAGTCGTCTCGGCCAGGGCGGCAGTGACCGACTCGGGGTCGGTCACGTCGCAGCGGACGCATGTCAGGTTGTGAGCGTCGGCGTCCGCAGGCGGCTCGCTGCGGTAGGTGACGGCAACACGGTGCCCGGCCCGGTTTAGCCGGCGAGCGATAGCCAATCCGATGCCGCGGTTGCCGCCGGTTACCAGCGCCACCCGCGAGGCGGGTCCGTCGCCGCCGTCCCCCTCGTCGCTCACGGGGTGCGCCTCACCACCGGACCACGGTGGACGCCCAGGTCATGCCGGCGCCGAAGCCGGTCATCACCACGATCGCGCCGGGAAACAGAGCGCCGTCGGCGTGGGCCTTGGCCATCGAGAGGGGGATCGTGGCCGCGCAGTTGTTGCCGGTGTGGTCGATGACATTGTGACTCTTGGCGAAGTCGATGCCGCTGCGCTTGCAGATGGCTTCGATGATCCTGATGTTGGCCTGGTGGGGGAGCAGCACGTCAACCTCTTCGGGGGTCAGCCCGGCCCGATCGAGCGCGGTCAGCACCGAGTCGGACACGGCCCTGACTGCCACCTTGAATACCTCGCGGCCCTCCATTGTGATAGTCGAGTCGTGGTCGCCCATCAGCAGCCTGCGGTGGTTGCCGTCTGCGCCCAAGTCCCACCCCAGCAGCGTGGGGTAGTCGGTGCGTTCGAGGACCACGGCCCCGCCACCGTCGGAGAAGAGGATCGCCGTGCCCCTGTCGGTCCAGTCGGTGAGGGGCGAGAGCGCGTCGGCGCCGATGAGCAGTACCCGCTTGGGACCGCTCTGAGCCTCGATCATGGCGTTGGCGGCAACGAAACCGTAGGTGAAGCCGGCGCAGGCCGCGTTGAGGTCGAACGCGCCGCAATCGAGTCCCAACTCGGCGTGGATGACCGCCGAAGTCCCCGGCACCCGCTGATCGGGGGTGGTAGTGGCCAGAATCATTAGATCGATGTCGGCGGACTCCAGGCCGGCCATGTCCATGGCGGCCCGGCCGGACTCGATGCCCATGGTGGAGGTGGGCAGGCCAATCCGGCGCTCTCGGATCCCGGTGCGTTCCCGGATCCACTCGTCGGTGGTGTCCATCATCGCGGCCAGGTCGTCGTTGGTGAGGACCTTCTCAGGAAGCGATGTTCCGATGCCTATGACTGTTGCGCCCATCAAGACCCCCGTGCGGAACTCCTAGTAACCCGATCAGTGCGTTCTCAGCCAGGCGATCGGCTGGCTGGCTGTGACCCGTTCGCCCTCCAGCGCGAGAATCCCCATGAGCTCTCCTGCGAAGGGGCTGCGGACGGCGTGGTCGCCAACCTGGCCGATCAGATGACCGACGCCGACCGGCGCGCCGGCCGCGATGCCCTCGCCCGCCTGGAAGACGCCGTTGGCCGGGCTGACCACGAGCCGCTCGGTGGCGAACAGGTGCTCGCCCTCGAGGGCGGCGGAGGAGCGGGCCGGTGTGGCGGCCAGCGCCTCGAGCAGGCTGTCGAGGTCCTCGGGGACGGCCACCGACAGGGGCCGGGTGCCCTTGAGGGTGCGCTTGACGAGGCGTCCCAGGACCTCTCCCGGTCCCAGTTCCACGAAGGTGGCGAAGCCCGCGTCGCTGAGGGTCGACAGCGTATGGCGCCATCTGACGGGGCTGGTGAGCTGGGCCTTGAGCAGGTCGGGCCAGTCGCCACCTCGGCCGTGGGAGGCCCCGTCGACGTTGGCCACCACCGTCCCCTGCGGGTCGCGGAACTCGATGCGGTCGATGGCCTTGGCGAGCCGGTCCCGGGCCGGAGCCATGAACGGTGTGTGGAACGCCCCGCCCACCTGCAGCAGCATGGCGCGCTTGGCGCCCAGCTCGCGGGCGATCGACGCGGCCACCTCGATGGCTTCGGGCGTGCCCGCGATCACGGCCTGGCCGGGGGCGTTGTGGTTGGCCAGCCACACCTCGCCGGGGGCCCGGCTGCAGGCGATCTGCACATCGTCGTCGTCGAGGCCGAGGATGGCTGCCATCGTTCCCTCGCGCTCGTCGGCCGCGGCCTGCATGGCGTTGCCCCGCTCGGCCACCAGCGCCGCGGCGTCGCCGAAGTCGAGCACGCCCGACGCGGTCAGCGCCGAGTACTCGCCCAGGCTGTGCCCGGCGTGGCCGGCGGCCTCGGTTCCGAGCCGGGTGACCGCGTCGAGCACCACCATGGACATGACGAACGTGGCGAGCTGGCTGTTGCGGGTCTCGGTCAGCTCCTCGGCGTCGGCGGTGAGCAGCAGGCGAGCGACATTGCGGTCGGTTACCTCGGACGCCTCCGTCACCAGCTCCCAGGAGGGATGGTCGACCCAGGCCTCGCCCATGCCGGGCTGCTGCGAGCCTTGGCCCGGATACATGAAGACGATCATCGGTGGATCTCCCTCAACGCGATGCTGGACCCGCCGATGCTCTGGGCCGGTTCATGTTCAGACTCCCTGTGACCCGTCGGCGTTTCACAGCAGTTGCTCATGGCGGTTCCATTCGCTCCCTCGGCCTGCGACGCCCGTTGGGCGCAGACTCCCCAGGCTAGACGCGACGCTGCAGTGTGCGGCTGCTCGGGCCCCCGGCCCCCGGATGCGCAGCCGGTAG
Source organism: Candidatus Aldehydirespirator sp. (assembly GCA_965220645.1). GTDB lineage: Bacteria > Actinomycetota > Acidimicrobiia > Acidimicrobiales > Aldehydirespiratoraceae > Aldehydirespirator. Next base: position 2,319,692 of record OZ244836.1, read on the forward strand.
GCTCGCGGCTTCCAGCCCGGATGGCGGAATTGGCAGACGCAGCGGACTCAAAATCCGCCGCCCGCGAGGGTGTGAGGGTTCGAATCCCTCTCCGGGCACTCCTCCAGGATCAGCTGGCCGACCGCGGTGTTGCTGGCGGGCACGTGGTAGAGGCGGTGGACCTCGGTGGGTGCGCCGCCGCCGGCGAGATCGGCCATGGCGCCTCGGGCCACGAGCCACATCACAAGCTCGATCCCCTCGGATCCGGCCTCGCGCACGTACTCCACATGCTCGACCGCGGCCTGGCCCTCGGGATCGTTGATCATCCGCTCGAGGAACTCGCTGTCCCAGGGCTGGTTGATGAGGCCGGCCCGCGGCCCCTGGAGTTGATGGCTCATTCCACCGGTGCCCCAGACCTGCACGTTCAAATCCTCGTCGAAGCTCTCGACCGCGCGGCGGACGGCCTTGCCGAGCTCCAAGCAGCGACGGCCCGACGGGATGGGGTACTGCACGACGTTGACGACCAGCGGGATGACGGCGCACGGCCATTCGTCGGGCTGCCCGAACATGATCGACAGCGGCACGGTGCAGCCGTGGTCCACAGGCATGCCGTTGACCAGAGTCAGGTCGAAGTCCTCCCGGATGACCGAGTGCGCGATGTGCGCCGACAGCGCCGGGTGCCCCATGACCGTCGGCACCGGCCGCGCCCCCCAGCCCTCGTCGGCGGGTTCGTACTGCGCTGACATGCCGAGAGCGAAGGTCGGCACCATCTCGAGGCTGAACGCATTGGCGTGGTCGTTGAACACCAGCACGACGACATCGGGCGTGTTGGCCGCCATCCATTGACGTGCCGGTTCATAGCCGGCGAAGAGCGGCGCGTAGTAGGGCGTCTCCGTCTTGCCCAGGTCCATGGCCACGCCGATGGCGGGAACGTGGCTGGTGTACACGCTTGCGGTGATCCTGGCCATGGTCGTCAGTCCTTGTGCTCCCACTCGTGCAGGTAGCGGTTGCCGTCGGGGGAGCGTCCGCCGTTGATCATCATCTGCGCGTGGGCTTCAGCATCGTTCTCCGTCATCGAGCTGACGATCTGCACGTAGCTGAGTCCGTCGGTCGCTCCGATCTTGGCCACGAAGTAGATGTTGCCCCCGAGGTCGATCATGCGGCTGTAGTCCCGGTCGCGCACGGCCTGCTTCTGCTCGTCGGTCATGGGCCACTCGTCGAGGTAAGCGATCACGTCGGCCTTGAACCTCTCCCGGTTCTCGGCCCTCATCAGGGACATGGCGAACTGGTTGAGGTGGTACCCCTTGGCCGCCTGGTCGGTGTCGAAGATGGTCGTCCCCGGGATGTCGAGGTACGGCTTGTCAAGTGCCATGGTGCTCCGCGTGTTACTTGTAGGGCAGGCCGACGTACCGTTCGGCGAACGACCGCTGGGCGTGTTCAGAGCATGCCAGATACGGCAGGCAGGGAGTGAGGCGAGATGGTGAAGGTGGCGATGGTCGGTGTGGGGTTCTTCGGGAACAAGCACCTGGACGGCCTGGCGTCGATACCCGACGCCGATGTGGTCGCCGTCGTGGACCCGGTGGAGGCGGCAGCCCGCAAGGCCGCCGACGCGCGAGGTATCGAGCGGGTCGAGACGAGCCTCGACGCCGTGCTGGCCGACGACGGCGTCGACGCGGTCATTCTGGCCACACCCACGCCCGTGCACGCCGAGCAGGCCATCGCCTGCCTGGAAGCCGGCAAGCACGTCGAGGTCGAGATCCCGCTGTGCGACAACCCGGACGACGGGCGCGCCGTCGTCGAGGCCCAGCAGCGCTCAGGCAAGATCGCGGCGTGCGGGCACACCCGCCGGTTCAACCCGAGCCATCAGTGGGTGCGCAACCGCATCCGGGCCGGTGAATTCTCGATCCAGCACATGGACGTGCAGACGCTGTTCTTCCGCCGCACCAACACCAACGCGCTGGGCGAGCCCCGCAGCTGGACCGACCACCTGCTGTGGCACCACGCCGCCCACACCGTCGATCTCTTCCAGTACCAGACCGGCAGCCCCGTCGTCGCAGCCCAGGCGATGCAGGGGCCGATCCACCCCGGACTCGGGATCGCCATGGACATGTCGATCCAGCTCCGTACCGCGGCCGGCCAGTTGTGCACGCTGGCGTTGTCGTTCAACAACGACGGGCCCTTCGGCACGTTCTTCCGCTACATCGGCGACACCGGGACCTACATCGCCCGCTACGACGATCTCGTCACCGGCAACGACGAGCCCATCGACGTCTCCGGCGTGGATGTCTCGATGAACGGCATCGAGCTCCAGGACCGTGACTTCATCGCCGCCATCGTCGAGGGCCGGGAGCCGGTGGCCAGCGTGGCCTCAGTGCTGCCCTGCTACGAGGTGCTCCACCAGCTCGAGCAAGGCATCGTTGGCGGCGTCACCTCCTGACATGGCGGCGGGGCACCAGACCTCCCCTCGCTGGACCGACAACAACGCTTCCGCTCAAGCGCGCTCCTCTGCCCAGGAGTAAACATCTGCTTGACCGTATAACTAGATGTCTGGCAGTATTGAGACATGGGTGCGGAAGATCGTCGAGAGGGACGCCTCCTGAGTTCGCCGTCGGCCGATGCGATCCGGGTTAGCGATTCCAGCAGGGTGCCGCTGGCCACCCAGATCGCACGGCAGCTCATGTGGCAGGTGGCATCAGGCCGGATCGTCGCCGGCAGCCTCCTCCCCCCGATCGCCGAGCTTGCCGACGAACTCGGCGTCAGCGTCCACACGGTCCGAGCCGCCTACCGGCAACTCGCCGACGACGGCATCGTGTCGATCAGCCGCGGCTCCCGAACCAGCGTGCTCGGATACGACAGAGCTCGCGCCTTGATCCGCAATGATTCCCACCCGAGTTACAGCATCGGTGTGATGGTCCCCGCCTTCACCGACTACTACGCCGACTTCCTCCAAGCCCTGAGCTTGGAGGCCGGGCTCGAGGGATGGCTCCCGATCATCTGCCAGACCCAACACTACGACGCGCGGGTCACGTCGCGGCATCTCGACCAGCTCTTCAGCCGCAACGTCGACGGCGTGATCCTGATCCACTTCACCGCGGCCGGCGATGAAGCAGTAGTGGACGTGGTCGAGTCCTCGTCTGCGCTGCGGCCGTTCGTGTTCGTCGACAGCGCCAACGTCGGAATGGGGTGGCACATCCTGGCCGATCGCGCCACCGACGGCTTCGAAGTCACGATGCACTTGATCGAGCACGGCCACCGCCGGATCGCCCACATCGCATCGCCGACGGACTCGAGTTCGAACCTTCTCAGCACCGGCTATGCCAGGGCCTTGGCTGCCGCGAACCTCGCGGCCGATCCCGACCTGGTAGCCAATGTCGTCGACTTCTCGCTGGAAGCGGGGGCGAAGGCGGCGACACATCTGCTGCTCCAAGACGATCCCCCCACTGCCATCTTCTGCGCCGGGGACATCCTGGCGCTGGGCGCCGTCTCCGCGTCGCATGAACGCGGCCTCCGCGTCCCGGCCGATGTCGCCGTGATGGGCTACGGCGAGATCCCGTTCGCCCGCCTGGCGGCGCCGCCACTCTCAACAGTGCGCCTGCCGGCCGACAGACTCGGCCACGAGGCGATCCGCACATTGCGCCAGGCAATCCACGACGGGGCGCCGCAAACGCCGGTAACGGTCGCGACCGAACTCGTCTTCCGGGAGTCCTGCAACTGCGCGACCCGTCCGGACGGGCGATCCAAGCCGATCTCGACAAAGAGATCGAGCAACGAAAGGGGAAACCAATGAGACGTGCGAAGCACTGGAGCACCGGCCTGGCACTGCTCCTGGCGGTGGCACTCGTGGCGGCCGCCTGCGGCGACGACGAGGACACCGCGGCACCCGAGCCAGCGCCGCCGACCGAGCCCGCGGCCGAGGCGCCCGCGGAGCCCGCACCCGAACCCGAGCCCGAGCCAGAACCGGCACCCGAGCCCGAGCCTGAGCCAGAACCGGTCTCGGTGTCGCTGCGGCTCCCCTGGTTCCCGAACTCGCAGTTCAGCGGCTCGTACGTCGCCTCAGCGAAGGGCTACTTCGCCGAGGAGGGCCTCGACGTGACGATCAACCCCGGGGGATTCGACGTGAACAGCATCACGCTGGTGGCGGCTGGCTCCGACACCTTCGGACTCCACGACACCGGCTCGCTGCTGTTCGCGGCCGCCGAGGACATCCCGCTGATGACCGTGGCCACCTACTTCCACAAGCATCCGGGCGCAGTCATGGCACTCGCCGACTCCGGAATCGAGACCCTCGAGGACTTCGTGGGCAAGCGGATCGGATTCGCCGAGGGCGGGCCGTGGCAACTGACCCAGGCCATGCTGGCGAAGAACGGCATCGACATCGACGAACTCGAGCAGGTGGCGATCGGCTTCGACCTGGCGCCGATTCTCGACGGCTCGGTCGACCTGAAGACGGTGTTCGCCACCAACGAGCCCATCCTCGCCGAGTTGCAGGGCTTCCCGGCGAGAGTCTTCATCCCCTACGACTACGGGGTCGAGACCTCCGCCAACGCGCTGTTCACCACCCAGGACTACTTCGAGGACAACCCTGAGGTGGTCTGCGGGATGGTTCGGGCGATCTCCCGCGGGTGGGAGTTCGCCTTCGAGAACCCCGAAGAGGCGCTGGACATCGTCATCGCCATCGATCCCGAGAACCTCGACCGCGAGAAGGAGGCCCGCAGCCTCGAAGCCATCAAGGACGCCGTGCTCACGCCCGATGCGGCCGCCGACGGCATCGGCTCGATGAAGCACAGCCGCTGGGAGACGGTGGACGAAGTCATGCGCACCTACGGAGGCTTGGACGTCGACGTGGACCTCGACTCGGTCTACTCGGACATGTGCTACCCGTTGTAAATGGCATCGTGAATGGCGTCGGGTAGTGGATGGCGTCGGGGCGCCCCCTCGGCATAGCCTCGACGACGAAAGGAGCGCTTTGGCAATCTTCGACAAGAGCGCGTCCACCCGCGACATCCTCCAGTACCACGTTCGGGTGCGGCCCGGCGATGTCGCCGACTACGTGCTCCTTCCCGGCGACCCCGCTCGGGTGGGGCTGATCGCGGAGCATCTGGACGAGCCGCGGGAGGTGGCCTGCCACCGCGAGTACCGGACGGTCACCGGGTCGTTCCGGGGCATCGGAGTGAGCGCCACCTCTACAGGGATCGGCTGTCCTTCTGCGGCCATCGCCGTGGAGGAACTCTGCAACGTGGGCGCCTCGCACTTCATCCGGGTCGGCAGCAGCGCCGCCTTCGTAGAGGGGATAAACCCCGGCGACATCCTCATCAACACCGCCGCGATGCGCCTGGATGGCACGAGCGCCACATACGTGGACGAGGGCTTCCCCGCTGTTGCCGACCACTTCCTCGTGCGGGCGCTGATCGACTCGGCGGTGGATCTCGCCCCCGAGTTGGGGTTCGCCACCCATGTCGGCCTCAACGTGACGAGCGACGCCTTCTACGCCGAGAGCCCCGAGTGGGTGGAGCGAATGATCGAGCAGCGGATCATGAACGTCGAGATGGAATCGTCGGCGATCTTCACGGTCGCGCACCTGCGCAATGTCAAGGCCGCCATGGTCTGTGCGGTGTCCTACAACTTCACCGCACCCGCCGAGATCGACTACGAGGGCGTGAACGAGCCCCTCGTCGCCGGCTGGCACAACGCCATCGATGTGGCGCTCGAGGGCATCTGGCGGTACGAGGCGACCAAGAGCACTTCGTGAACGAGCCGGACCGAGCCGGAGGGCCCGGGGGGATTGTCATCGACGGCATCACCATGCGCTTCGGCGGCCGCGAGCCGGTCACCGCACTGCGGGACGTCAGCCTGGAGATTGCCGGCGGCGAGTTCGTCGCCATCGTGGGCCCGTCGGGCTGCGGCAAGTCGACGCTGCTGCGGATCATTGCCGGACTGCAGCCGCCCACCGCCGGGTCGGTAACGGTGCGGGGCAAGACCCCGGCCGAGGCCCGGCGCGACGTGGAGTTCGGTTTCGTCTTCCAGAGCCCCGTGCTGTTTCCCTGGCTGCGGGTGCTCGGCAACGTGATGCTGCCCGACCGCATCCTCGGCAAACGCAACCCGCTGGCGGTCCGCGACCCGCAGGCGCATGCCCGCGGCCTGCTACGCGACGTGGGTCTGGAGGGCTTCGAGGAGTACTACCCCGAGCACATCTCCGGCGGGATGCAGCAGCGGGTGGCGCTCGCCCGGGCCCTCAGCTACGGCCCGTCAACGTTGCTGATGGACGAGCCGTTCGGCGCGCTGGACGAGTTCACCAGGGACAACCTCAACATCCAGCTCCTGGAGGTGTGGCAGCAGACCGGTTCCACGGTGCTGTTCGTGACCCACAGCCTCTCCGAAGCCATATTCCTGTCCGACCGGGTGGTGGTCCTCAGCCCCCGCCCCGGCAGCGTCATCAGGATCGCGGATGTGCCGTTCGAACGGCCGCGGCAGCTCGCCGTCCGCTACCGACCCGACTTCGCCGCCTTGAACGGCGAGTTGCGCGAACTGTTGCAGATCGACTCGACTGCTACCGGCGACGGGAAGGGTGAGCGGCCATGACGGACGCCGGCAGGCGCTCGAGGTGGCGGACCTACGTCCCGTCGGCGCTGCTGTTCCTCGCCGCGCTGGGCATCTGGGAACTCTGGGTGGTGGTGCGCGACGTCCCCACCTATCTGCTACCGAGAGTTTCGGAGATCGGTGCCGAGCTGGGCGAGCACGGCTGGTCGCTGTTCGGCCACCTGCGCTGGACGATGCTCGAGGCGGTCCTGGGATTCGCGGTGGGGAGCACCGCGGCCTTCGTGGCCGCCGTCGTCTTCGTCCACATGCGATCGGTCGAGGGCGCCCTGTTCCCCTGGGCGATCGTGCTGCAGACCATCCCGATCGTGGCAATCGCGCCGTTGCTGACCATCTGGTTCGGTTTCACGCTCGTGCCCAAGGTGGTGATCGCGGCGATCATCTGCTTCTTCCCGGTGCTGGTCAACACCACACGCGGCTTGAGATCCATCAGCGGGCAGGCCCTGGAGTTGATGAGCGTGCTGTCGGCCCGCAAGACAGCCGTGTTCTGGCACCTGCGCGTGCCGAGTTCGCTGCCATACATCTTCGCCGGGCTGCGCATCGCCTCCACGCTGGCGGTCATTGGCGCCATCGTGGCGGAGTTCACCGGATCGGACCGCGGGATCGGGTTCGTGATCATCCAGGCCAGCTACCGGCTCGACACCAAGCGCCTCTTCGCCGGCCTAGTGCTCTCATCGGCTGGCGGGATCGTGTTCTTCAACCTCATCGGCCTGCTCGAGCGGATCACCGTCCGCTGGCCGGGAGGACGCCTGCAGGAGTCCTGACCCCGGGGCGAACCCGCTCGCTTCCAGAATCACCGGACGTGCCGGCACCGCGCCGCCTGGCTAGAGACGCGCCGCGGTTGCAGTTGCTGAACTATCATTATAATCTGACTGTTGAGATCAAATTTCAATCCAGCAGGTCATTCCTCGCTTCGAGCCTTGTCGGCCCGACCGGCTCCTCACGCTGCGCTGCGGAAGGAGCGGATCTCATGGCGAGGGGCGTTCATCCCAAGAAGGAGGTACGCAAGGCACTCAAGGAACTGAGGGCGGCAGGCTGGAAGATCGAGGTCGCCGTCGGCGGCAGCGCCCATAGATGGGGGACCGCGACATGCCCGCATCAGCATCCCGGCGATCCAGGCGGGATGTCTAGCTGCGTTCATGGCATTCGCAGCACGCCGCGAAACGAGGGAGACCACGCGGATCGACTTCTGCGGGCGCTTCGCAAGTGCCAGGAAATGCTGGCACGATCTGAGCAGGAGCAGATCAATGACTAGAACCAAGTACGACTTCACGCTCGAGACTCGGGGGCGCGACGTGCTGGACGACGAGGTGTTCGACGCCCTTTCCGAGGCCGGATGCGATGACGCCCTGATCGGCCGTTTCCTGGGTGTCGACTGTCTGGACTTCACCCGTGAGGCAGGTTCCTACTGCGAGGCCGTGCGATCCGCCATCGACGACGTCCAGTCGGTGCCGGGCGTCAGCGTGACGCGAGTCGTGAACGAAGAGGCCACTGCCGGTGCTGCCTTCACGGCGGCGGTCAACGCGGCGTTGTCCTCTCCGGCGCGGTGCCCCCACGTGCCCGGCACGCAAGAGCAGATTGAGCTGCAGCGCATCTGGGAGATGGCCGCGAGGGCCCCAGACGGCAGCGTCTCGGCTAGCCCGCCGCGATTCGCTGGCAGAGCACAAGAAGGAGGGCGGGCAGGGGCTGCGTTCTGAAGGGCCAACGCCGTCTACTCGATCAGGGACCCAGCATCTGCGCCCGGAGAGAACGGTGCGGCCTTCTAGACTGGTCGCATGTCCCGCGACCGTATCGAGCGTCGTCTGCGGGGAGTAGGACGGCAGTTGAGCGCGCTGCGAGTTGACCTGCACGTGTGCGAGGAGCAGCTGGTGCAGATTGCCGACGAAGCCGACGAGTGCCGTCTGCGAGCCCTGGTGTCGGAGACGCCGATAGCCGAGCGCGAGTACCGCGAAGCGCAGCGACACGCCGACCGGCTCCGCCAGCACCGCGACGAGATCGCGGCCCGCATCGCCCGCCTGGAGACCGACCAGGACGTCCTGCTGGATCGGTTCACCTCATCGTGAACGCCCCCGACGCCGTTCGGGTGGTAGTGGCGGAGGACGAGGCCATCATCAGGCTTGACCTGGTGGAGACCCTGCGAGAACAGGGGTTCGATGTCGTCGCCGACACGGGCCGGGGTGATGAGGCAGTCAGCCTCGTGGCCGAGCATCGTCCCGATGTGGCCATCCTCGACATCAAGATGCCCGGCCTGGACGGCATCGAGGCCGCCCGACAGATCGCGCCGCAGCGCGGCACGGCGGTAGTGATCCTCACCGCGTTCAGCCAGCGCGAGCTGGTCGAGCAGGCCCGTGAGGCCGGGGCCATGACCTACCTGGTCAAGCCCTACCGGCGCGATGCCTTGGTGCCTGCCGTGGAGTTGGCCCTGGCCCGCTACCGGGAGATGGAGGCGCTGGAAGGCCAGATCGGTGATCTCGAGGACCGCTTGGAAGTGCGCAAGATCGTGGACAGAGCCAAGGGACGCCTCATCGACGACCACAGCCTGACCGAGCAGGACGCCTACGTGTTCATCCAGCGCACGGCCATGTCGCAGCGTCGCACCATGCGCGCGGTAGCCGACGACGTCCTGGAAGGCCGGATCACCCCCTGACCCCCCGGCGAACCGCTCGGGTGCCGTAGATTCTCGCCATGGCCACGGTGATGCTGATCGACGGCAACTCGCTGGCCTACCGCGCCTTCTTCGCGCTGCCCACCGACATGGCAACGGCCTCTGGGCAGATCACCAACGCCGTGTTCGGCTTCACTTCGATGCTCATCAACCTGTGGCGCGACCACGAGCCCGACCAGATCGTCGTCGCCTTCGACCGGCCCGAGCCGACCTTCAGGCACCACAGGGTTCCCACTTACAAGGGCACCCGCGACGCCGCGCCCGACATCCTGCGCCAGCAGATGGGCCTGGTGCGCGAGGTGCTCGACGCGGTGGCCGTGCCCATGGTGGACGCGGCGGGCTTCGAGGCCGACGACGTGATCGCCACGCTGGCCACCGCGGGCCGCGACCGCGGCGACGACGTCATCATCGTCACCGGCGACCGCGACACCTACCAACTGGTGGAGGATCCCAAGGTGAAGGTGCTCTACAACGTGCGGGGAGTGTCGGACTACAAGCTGTACGACGAGGCCGGCATCCTGGACCGCACCGGCGTCCGGCCCGCCGACTACGTGCAGTACGCGGCCCTCAGGGGCGACCCCAGCGACAACCTGCCCGGAGTGCCCGGGGTGGGGGAGAAGACCGCGGCGAAGCTGGTTAACACCAGAGGCGGGCTCGACGGGATCTTCGCCTCGCTCGACGAACTCACCCCCAAGCTGAGGGAGAACCTCGCCGCCGCCGAGGAGCATGTCCGGACCAATGCAGAGGTGATGCTGCTGGTGCGCGACGTGCCGCTGGAGGCCGGGCTCGACAAGCTCGCGCTGGGATCGATCGACGCTCAGGCGGTGCGCAAGCTGTTCGACTTCCTGGAGTTCCGATCGCTGCACCGTCGCCTGGCCGAGGTGCTCGGCGACGCGCTGGGGGCCGACCCGTCCGAAGATGCGGAACCCTCCACGAAGACCCTGGCGCCCGAGGTGTCGGTGCTTACCACTGCCTCGCAGGCGGTCGAGGCGCTGCGAGCCGCCGCGGCCCCCGAGGCCGCCGGGGCGCGCCTGGCGCTGGCCACTCCGAGCGCCGGGCTGGATGCCGGCCTGGCCTGGCCGGTCGACGCTGACGCGTGTCAGGTGGCCTTCGTGCCCGGTGACCTGCTGCAGGACTCCGAGGTCTCCGAGGCGCTGGCCGGGCTCGTCGGCGGCACAGCCGGCAACTCCCCGAGTGCTGACGAGCGAAGCCGGCCGCTGGCCGTGCACGACGGCAAGGCCCTCATGGGCCCGTTGCTGGGCCGGGGCGTCGAGATGCGCGACCCGCTGATCGACACCATGCTGGCCGCCTACCTCCTGGATCCGGCCGACGCCCGCTACGACCTGAGCGACTTGGCCGGCCGCTACGCCGGCATCGACCCGCCTGCTCACGCCCCGCCCGAGGGGCGCCTCGACCTCGACGGCGACGCGGCCGAGCCGGCCGAGCAGGCCGGATGGGCGGCACTCGCCATCGACCGTCTGGTCACACCCCTGCGCGAGGCACTGGCCGCGCAGGGCTTGGCCAGCCTCAACGACGAGGTGGAAGTGCCGCTGGTGCGGGTGCTGGCTCGCATGGAGCACATCGGGATCGGCGTGGACCGCTCGGTGCTGGAGACGATCCGTGACGAACTCGACACCGAAGCCGACGCGCTCCGCGACCAGGTGCTGGCCGACGCCGGGCGCGACATCAACGTCAACTCGCCCAAGCAGCTAGCCGAGGTGCTCTTCGAGGACCTCGGGCTCACCCCGACCAAGCGGACCAAGACCGGGTTCTCCACCGACGCTCAGTCGCTGGAGAAGCTGCGAGGCGAGCACCCCATCGTCGACCACCTGCTCGGCTACCGGGAGGTGGAGAAGCTGCGCTCCACCTACGGGGTGGGGCTGCTGGCCGAGGTCGGAGCGGACGAGCGCATCCGGGCCACCTTCAACCAGACCGTGGCTCGCACCGGCCGGCTCAGCTCCGATGCTCCCAACCTCCACAACATCCCGGTTCGCTCCGACCGGGGCCGCGTGTTCCGCACCGCATTCGTGGCCCCGCCGGGCTGCAAGCTGCTGGTGGCCGACTACGACCAGATCGAACTGCGCTGCATCGCCCATCTGGCCGAGGACCCCGGCCTGATCGCGGCCTTCGAGGCCGGCGACGACATCCACACCGCCACCGCCGCCCGCGTGTTCGGGATGGAGGGGTCCGAGGTGGGGGTGAAGGAGCGGTCCACTGCCAAGATGGTGTCCTACGGGCTGGCCTACGGCATGGAGGCCTATGGGCTGGCCCAGCGCCTGAACATCCCAACGGGAGAGGCGGTCGAGATCCTCGACGCCTACTTCGAGGCCTTCCCCGCAGTACGCGAGTACATGGACCGGACGGTGGCCGAGGCTCGCAGCCGGGGATACACCGAGACCCTGTTCGGCCGGCGCCGGCAGATCCCGGAGCTGGCCAGCCCCAACGTGCGGCTGCGCCAGGCGGGGGAGCGCCAGGCCATGAATGCCGGGATCCAGGGACTGGCCGCCGACATATTCAAGGTGGCCCTGGTGCGCCTCGACCGGGCCCTGGAAGCCGAGGGTCTGGCGTCGCGGATCGTGCTGCAGGTGCACGACGAGATCATCCTGGAGTCACCCGACGCCGAGCTCGCCCCCGCATCGGAGCTCACCCGGGACGTGATGCGGGGCGCTTTCGAACTGCGAGTGCCCCTGGAGGTCGACCTGCAGGTAGCCGCCACCTGGGCAGGAGCCAAGGGATAGGCGCAATCAGGTCATGCCAGCGGGAACAACTCCAGTGCAGGTCCGGTAGCCTCCTGGGGTCTCTATAGCCAACCCAACTGCCCGGAAAGACACCGTGACCGACACCGCCACCGCCGTCCTCGATCCACCTGCGCCCGCCGAGATGGGCACGTTCGCCGAGGACGGCTCATACATACCGCGCCAGATCGTCGAGGACGATCTCGGCGACATCAGCCTCGACGACGCCTACGCCTCCACCATGGTGGTCGTCGAGGACGGCCAGATCGTGCAGGGCACGATCGTCCGGATCGACAAGGAAGAAGTGCTCCTCGACATCGGCTACAAGTCCGAGGGCGTCATACCGGCCCGCGAGTTGAGCATCCGCCACGATGTCGACCCCGGCGACGTCGTCGAGATGGGCGAGCCCGTCGAGGCCCTGGTCATCACCCGGGAGGACAAGGAGGGCCGGCTGATCCTGTCCAAGAAGCGGGCCCAGTACGAGCGGGCCTGGGGGCGGATCGAGGAGCAGCGGGAGGCCAACGCCGCGGTCAAGGGCATGGTTATCGAGGTGGTCAAGGGCGGGCTGATCGTCGACATCGGCCTGCGGGGATTCCTGCCTGCGTCGCTGGTGGAGTTGCGCCGGGTGCGCGACCTGCAGCCTTATGTCGGCCGCGAACTCGACGCCAAGATCATCGAGCTCGACAAGAACCGCAACAACGTGGTGCTGAGCCGGCGGGCGTGGCTGGAGGAGACCCAGCGCGAGCAGCGCGAGGAGTTCCTCGACAACCTCAGGCCGGGCGAGATCCGCAGCGGAACGGTGTCGTCGGTCGTCAACTTCGGCGCGTTCGTCGATCTCGGCGGCATGGACGGCCTGGTCCACGTGTCGGAGCTGTCCTGGAAGCATGTCGACCACCCCAGCGCGGTGGTGGCGGCCGGCGACCGCATCGACGTACAGGTCCTGGAGGTCGATCTGGAGCGGGAGCGCATCAGCCTGTCGCTCAAAGCCACCCAGCAGGACCCGTGGCAGGAGTTCGCGGCCAGCCACCGGGTAGGGGAGCTGGTCTACGGGCGCATCACCAAGCTGGTGCCTTTCGGGTCCTTCGTGCAGGTCGGCGACGGCATCGAGGGCCTGGTGCACATCTCGGAGATGTCGGCGCACCATGTGGAGCTGCCCGAGCAGGTCGTGACCCCCGGCGAGGAACTCTGGGTGAAGATCATCGACCTCGACCTTCAGCGCCGCCGCATCAGCCTCTCGATCAAGCAGGCGGCCGAGGGCGGGGTGGTCGCGGCCGAGTACCAGGAGCACTTCGGCGACCACGCCTACGACGAAGAGGGCAACTACATCGGCACCGGAGGTTCCGAGGGCCAGCAGGCCTGGGAGGACTACTTCTCCGGTGAGAGCGGCGACGAGCACGCCTCGGAGGGTGAGGACGTTGAGGTGGCTGCAGCCGCCGACGACAGCGAGGTTGCTGATTCCGACGCCTCCGGCGACGAACTCGTCGACGCGGCCGACGAGACCTGAGTTCTGCCCGAGATAGCACTCACAGGGGGGATTGGCGCCGGCAAGTCGACCGTGGGCGCCGGACTGGTCGAGCGGGGCGCGATCCTCATCGACGCCGACCAGATCGTGCGTGACCTCCAGCAGCCGGGTGAGCCCGTATTCGAGGCCATGGTGCAGCGTTGGGGACCGGCGGTGGTGGCAGACGACGGCACCCTTGACCGGGCTGCCGTCGCCGAGGTGGTGTTCAACGACGCCGACGAGTTGGCCGCGCTCAATGCCATCGTCCATCCCGCGGTCGGCACCGAGATGGTGAAGCGCAGGGCTGCGGCCGCGGAGGAGTCGCCCGATGCCGTCGTGGTGCTCGACATCCCGCTGCTGGTCCGTCCCGACGGCGAGCCCATTGCCGAGCGCTATCGCAACCTGTCGGGCATCGTGGTGGTGGACGCCGACCCCGAGGTTGCGGTGCAGCGCCTGGTGGCCCAGCGGGGTCTGGCCGAGGATGACGCCCGGGCCCGCATCGCCCGCCAGGCCGACCGCGACTCGCGCCTGGCGGTGGCCGACTTCGTGATCAACAACGACGGCACTCTCGAGGATCTGCAGCCCCAGATCGACGCCTGCTACCACTGGGCGGGTGCCCTGGCCTGACCGATCTGGCTAGGCGATCTCGGATTCCAGGCCTGGTGGATCCGGATAGACCAGCTCGCTCCACTCGCGGGCGTCGACATCCAGCATCGCTTCGATGACCGCCGTCTCGGGCAGCGGCCCCACGTCCAACTCGGACGTCATCGCGCTCATCGCCACCACATGACCCAATCGCTGGCAGCGCTGCAGGTCGGTGGGATGGGACAGGTAGCCGCACAGGAATCCGGCCGCGAACGCGTCGCCGGCACCTCTCGGGCCCTCGATCGACCCGCGCAAGGCAGGCTCGAAGTGTGCGCCGTCCGGCGCGAACGTGTGAGTGCCGGTGGCGCCGTCCTTGACAACGACAATCCTCGGCCGCGGCAGCGCGGACCGCACCTGCGACGGTTGCGAGAAACCCCAAACGGCGGCGGCCTCGTCCAACCCGACGAACACGATGTCGCCCATGTTGGCCGCCTCCAGGAACAGATCGCCCGGCGGCCCGTCCGGCCACAATGCGGGGCGCCAGTTGAGATCGAACGACCGCAGGGCATCATCACGCTCCGAAAGCAACGCCATGACCAGGTCCCGGCAACCGGCAGAGAGGGCCAGCGTGATCCCGGTGAGGTGGACGGCCCTCGCATCGAGACACACCTCGACCGGCACGGTCTCGGGAGACATCAGTGAAGCTGCGGATCCCGAGCGGTAGTACTGAACCCGCTGTCCACGCTCGGGGGAGTCCCTCAGCATCAAGCCGGTAGGAGCGTCCTCGCAGAGGCCGACCAGCGATGTGTCGACCCCGCTGGCAGTGACGGCGTCGTGCACCAGTGACCCCGCCATGCCTCCATCCAGACGGCTGACCCAGCCGCTGTTCATTCCGAGCGCGGCGCAGTAGCGGGCCACGTTCGACTCGGCCCCGCAGACATCCCAGGCGAAGGTGTCGGTGACCGCGTCCAGGTCGCGGTACAGGGTGAGCATCGACTCGCCCACCGCGAGGACGTCGAAGCGCGGGCTGCGCCGCCTCTGGTTGGCGGGGCTCAATCGGCGTCCCGCTCAATCAATCGGCGATGGCGTCGGCTGAGCCGGCCGAGTGTCCGTCGTGCGCGGGCGACTGCAGAACGCGAAGCAGGTCGTTGGCAGAGACCTCGATCAACTCGGTCATGACTCGGGCGGCCTCGGCCTCGTCCCGGTTCTGTATCGCCCGGGCCACTTGGGCGTGGAGTTCCAGCGTGGTCGCAGGGCCGCCCGGCACCTGCACGGTCACCCGCCGGCTGCCTTCAAGGGCCACCCTGATCGTCTCCGCCATCTGGGCCAGCACCGGGTTCGCCGCGGCTCGGAACACTGCGTCGTGGAAGGCCAGGTCGGCCTCGATGTACCGGTTGAAGTCGCTGACCACGTCGGCCATGGAGTCATACAGGACCTGAAGCTCCCGGGCTGCTTCGTCGCTTCGACGGCGAGCCGCCAGCCTGGCCGCCTCGGGCTCTATCACCAAGCGAACCTCGGCGACGTGGCTGAGCGTCATCGGGGCGGACCGCGAGGCGATGCTCCAGCGCAGGATGTCCGGATCCAGCAGATTCCATGACCGGTAGTCGGCCACGACGGTGCCGGCCCTGGGGCGCGACTCGATGAGCCCCTTGTCGCGCAACAGGCCGAGAGCCTCCCGAACGACGGTGCGCGAGACGCCGAGGTCCGCCGAGAGATCCTCCTGGTTGGCGAACCGATGCCCGGGTGGGTAGGTGCTATCGATTATCCGGTAGCCGATGCTCTCGACCGTGCGTTGGCGCAGACCGGTCCCGGTCCGGGCGTCGAAGTCCATCGGTGCATCCTATATGGACCGCTTGCAAGGGTCTCCAATAGTATGATAGTACTAATATAAGGATTAGTTCCCAGCCTTGGAGTCGACCGGGCGGAAATGAAGATCACCGGCGTAACGCCCCACCTCATCGGCAACAGCTGGAAGGACTGGCTATGGGTCCGCGTCGACACCGACGAGGGCGTTCATGGAGTGGGCGAGGGGACCGTCAACGCATTCGCCCGCACGGTCGAGACTGCCATCACAGAACTTGAGGAGCGGATCGCCGGCCACGACCCCTTCGACATCGAGGCTCTCCTGATCGCGACGCAGCGCGACGTCTACACCGACGGCGGGCAGGTCCACGGAGCCGCCGTCGCTGCGGTGGAGATGGCCTGCTGGGACATCATGGGCAAGACACTCGACATCCCGGTGCACAAGCTGCTCGGGGGGCGTCTGCGCGATCGGGTCCGGGCCTACGCCAACGGTTGGTACACCGTCGACCGCACCCCGGAGGCGTTCGCCGGAGCGGCCCGCGGCGTAATGGACCTGGGCTTCACCGCCATGAAGTTCGACCCCTTCGGAGCGGCCTGGATGGCCCAGAGCGGCTACGAGGAGGACCTGTCCATCTCCCTGGTCGAGGCGGTGCGTGAAGAGGTCGGAGCCGGTGTGGACCTGATGATCGAAGCCCACGGCCGCTTCAGCGTGTCGTCGGCTCTGCGCATCGCCGAGCGGCTCGCCCCCTACCGCCCCGCGTGGTTCGAGGAGCCGGTCTCGCATCACAACATCTCCGTGCTCACCAGCGTTGCCCAACGGTCGCCGGTGCCGGTAGCCGCGGGGGAGTCGTTCTCGAACATCAAGCAGTTCGCCGAGCTGCTCGCAGGCGGGGCGGTGGGCATCGTGCAGCCCGAGCCGGTTCATCTCGGGGGCGTCTGGCGCACCCGGCAGGTGGCGTCCCTGGCCGAGGCCAGTCACGCCATGGTGGCACCCCACAATGCGCAGGGTCCGATCTGCTCGGCCGTCAGCGCCCAGCTCGGCGCATGCGTGCCGAACTTCTACGTCCAGGAATCGTTCGACATCTTCAACGAGAGCTGGACTCGCGATCTGGTCCATCCGCCCATCAGCGTGGTCGACGGCTACGTAAAGGTCCCCGAGGGGCCCGGGCTGGGGATCGAGATCGACTGGGACGGCGTCGAGAGCCACGCCAGCCACCGGCCGCACTCCTTGGAGTTGTTCGCCGACGGCTGGGAGCGGCGGGGGCTGACCCATCGCCCAAACTGAATCCAACCAACCAGAAACCAGGACCCTAGGAGGAGACATGACCAAGACACCCAACCGGCTTCAAAGCCTTCGCGACTCCAGTCTGAGCCGCCGCAACTTCGTGATCGGCAGCGGTGCCGCCGCCGTGGGCGGTTCGGCCCTGCTCGCGGCTTGCGGCGACGATGACGAGGCCGCCCCGGCCGCGACCACCACCGCGGCACCGGCCACCACAGCCGCGCCGACCACCACCGCCGCCGACACCGGCGTAGGCACAGCAACGCTCGGATCGAACTATTCCGGCGAGAAGAACCAGGCCGCTCTTGCCGCGGCTGTCGCCGCGACCGGGATCGACACCGTCATCAACACCATCGACCACAACACCTACCAGGAGAACTTCAACACGTACATCCAGCAACCCGACGACGTGGTGTCGTGGTTCGCCGGCTACCGCTTGCGGGCCTTTGCCAGTAAGGGTGTCCTGGGCGACATCTCCGACGTGTGGGCCGGCCTCGACGGCATGTCAGCGGGCTTCAAGAGCGCCTCGTCGGGCCTCGACGGCAAGCAGTACTTCGTGCCCTTCTACTTCTATCCGTGGGCCGTCCAGTACCGCAAGAGCGTGTTCGCCGACGCCGGCTACTCGATCCCCACGACGTGGGACGAGTTCACGGCGCTGTGCGACACCATGACTGCCGATGGCATCACACCGCTGTGCGCGGCCAACGACGGAAGATGGCCGCAGATGGGCATGTTCGACATGCTCAACATGCGCATCAACGGCTACGACTACCACGTCAGCCTGATGGGCGGCAACGAGGACTGGGAGAGTGCAGAGGTCAAGAGCGTCTTCTCGACCTGGGAAGAGATCCTCCCCTACTACCAGCCCGACCCCAACGGCCGTCCCTGGGAGGAGGCCGCCAACGCCCTCGGCGACAAGTCGGCAGGCATGTACCTGATCGGCACGTTCATCACGTCGGCCTACGACAGCGAGACCCAGGCCGACATCATCGACGACATCGACTTCTTCCTGTTCCCCGAGGTCGATCCCGCCCACGGGCAGGATGCCATCGAGGCGCCCATCGACGGCTTCATGATGGCCGCCGACCCGGCCAACGAGGCGGGCGCCAAGGCTCTGCTCGACGGTCTCGGCTCGGCCGACGCCATCGACGCCTATATATCCGTCGACCCGTCGGTCGTGGCCGCCAACAGCAATGCGGACACCAGCGGGTACAACGCCCTGCAGCAGAAGTCGGCCGAGGCCGTGAGCTCGGCGAGGTACATCGCCCAGTTCCTGGACCGGGACACGGACCCGGATTTCGCCGCCAACGTGGTGGGCGTCGGCATTGCCGACTTCCTCGCCACACCCGGCAACATCGGCACTATTCTCGCCGACATTGAGGCCAAGAAGCAGACGTACACCTTCGAGTGAGCCGCCCGGGGTCGGGACGATGCCCAATGATCCCCCCGATGTGACGGCGGTGCCCCGGCCGGGGCACCGCCGTCGCCGTCCCTCCACCCTCACTGGCTCCGACCGAACCTGGCTGCGGTTGATGGTCGGTGTTCCGGCCGCGCTGCACATCGCACTGGTCTGGATCCCGGCGGCCCTCACCGTCGTCCTGTCGTTCACCGAGTGGGACAACCTCGCCCCGCTGTCCGACATCCGCGATGTCGGCTTCCGGAACTACTGGATCATCTTCACCGTCTTCGACGCCGACCTGTTCGGGGCGCTGGCCAACAACTTCTTCCTGATCTTCTGGCTCACAGTCTGCTCGGCGTTCGGCATGCTCTTCGCCTACCTGCTCGACAAGAACCTCCGGGGCGGGCGTGTCTACCAGAGCATCTACTACTTCCCGGTCGTCCTGTCCCTCGCCGTCGTCGGATTCATCTGGAAGTCGACGATGTTCTCGCGCGACCGCGGCTTGCTCAATGCGGTGTGGCCCGGGGAGCCCATCGACTTCGTCGGGGACGGCACCAAGCTGTTCTCGATCGACCTGCCGTTCCTCGACTACCCGCAGGGACTCTCGAGAAACTTCGCCGCGCTGCTGATCGCCATGGCGTGGCGGCACGTCGGCTACATCATGGTGATGTACCTGGCCGGTCTGAAATCGGTCGATCCGGCTCTGCGCGAGGCGGCCGCGATCGACGGCTGCAACGAGTGGCAGAGCTTCCGGCAGGTGGTCTTCCCGTCGCTGAAGCCCATCAACGTGGTCGTGGCGGTGATCACCGTCATCGAGGCCCTGCGGGCCTATGACATCATCGCCGCCCTCAACGAGCCTCGCGGCACCGACGTCATCGGCACGCTCGTCACCAAGAGCCTGCTCGGCGAGGGCGGCGGACGCGTCGGATTCGGATCCGCGTACGGGGTGGTGATGCTGGTGCTCTGTCTCGGGTTCATCATCTGGTACGTCACGAACCACTACCGGGAGTCGGATCTGTGAGCGGCGCGGCCGTCGGTACCGACCCGGCAACCACTTCCGAAGATGGGCTCGAAGAGTTCCAAGTCCTGAGCGCCGAGCGGCGCGGGCCCCTGATCACGCCGATGCGCCTCGTGCTCCACGCCTTCCTGATCGTCATGGCGCTGGGCTGGCTCCTCCCGATCGGCACCGCCGTATACAACTCCTTCCGCTACTACCAGTCCGACACCCTGCCCAACGGGCCGTTCTCGGCGCCAGAGACGCTAACGCTCGACAACTACCGGGACGCGTGGGAGGTCGGCGAGATGGCCAGGACGTTCGGCAACACCGCGTTCATCGTCGTCCCGGCGCTGTTCCTCACACTCCTGCTCTCCGCCATGGTGGCCTACGCCTGCACCCGGTACAGCTGGCGGTTCAACATCGCCTTCCTCGTTCTCTTTACCGCCGGCAACCTGATGCCCCAGCAGGTGCTGTTCCAGCCGCTGTTCCAGATCCTCAAACGCCTCCCGTGGCCCGACATCCTGTCCGACACCGACACGGGCAGCCTGCTGGGCACGAAGATCGCGGTGATCCTGATCCACGTGGCCTTCCAGGTCGGATTCTGCACGTTCGTCCTCGCCAACTACATGAAGACGATCCCCACCGAGATCAGCGAGGCTGCGGCCGTCGACGGCGCCGGCGTGGGGCGCCAGTTCTTCCAGGTCATCCTCCCGCTGACCCGACCGGCACTCGCGGCGCTGGGCACGCTGGAGTTCACCTGGCTCTACAACGACTTCTTCTGGGGCTCCGTGATGCTCAACCAGGGCAGCGAACGACCGATCACCTCGTCGATCTCCATCCTCAACGGCCAGTACGGGAGCGACTTCAACTTGGTCGCGGCGGCGTCGATCCTGATTGCCCTGCCCACGCTGATCGTCTACCTGATCCTGCAGAAACAGTTCATCTCGGGTCTCACCCTCGGCGCCAGCAAAGGATGATCCACCTTCGGGGGCACAGCACCGACGTCTTGGTCGACCTGTCACACGGCGTGCCGGCGATCGTGTACTGGGGCGCACCCTTGTCCGGTTCCGTCGACGACTCGGCGATCGCGGCGGCGTTGGACCGCCCGCTGGTCCTGGCCTCGCCCGAATGCGTCGCGCCGGTCTCGATCGTGCCCGAGCACGGGTCCGGCTTCCCGGGACGGCCCGGGCTGCTCGGTGCCCGGCTTGATGGCCGCGACTGGGCGCCCCGATTCCAACCGGATGGGCATGCTCTCGAAGGGAACCACCTGACAGCGGAGGCACGCGACAACATGGCCGGTCTTGCACTCACAACCACGATCGAGCTCGACGCCGCACTCGTGGTGCGGGTAGAGCTGGCCAACCGCAGCCAGACCACGCCGTACCTGCTTCACGGGCTGAGCATCACCCTCCCGGTTCCCGAGCGGGCCGCCGAGGTCCAGACGTTCACCGGCCGCTGGGCCCGCGAACTCCATCCGGTGCGCATTCCGTGGAACCGCGGAACGTGGACGTGCGAGAACCGTCGCGGACGCACATCCCACGAGCATCCACCGCTCTTGTACGTCGGTACCGCCGGCTTCAGCGAGTGGAGCGGCAGCGTCTGGGGCGCGCACCTCGCGTGGAGCGGCAACCACGCTCTTCTCGCCGACCGGCTGCCGGACGGGAGGCGGTATGTCCAACTGGGCGAACTGCTCCATCCCGGCGAGATCGCCATCGATCCAGGATCGTCGTACCGGAGCCCCGAGGTGGTGGCGGTCCACAGCGAGATCGGGCTGACCGCGGCCAGCCAGCAGTTCCACCGCCGCCTGCGGTCACAGCCGTCCCACCCGCGGGCGCCGCGGCCGGTCATGTTCAACACCTGGGAGGCCGTGTACTTCGATCACGACGTCGACAGGCTCCGGGCACTGGCCGATCGTGCCGCGCGGGTCGGGGTGGAGCGATTCGTGCTCGATGACGGCTGGTTCGGATCGCGGCGCGACAACACGTCGGGTCTCGGCGACTGGGCGGTGTCAGCCGATGCCCACCCCCACGGCCTCGGCCCTCTGATAGAGCACATCACCGGACTCGGCATGGCCTTCGGCATCTGGGTCGAGCCGGAGATGATCAGCCCTGACAGTGACCTGTACCGGTCCCATCCCGAATGGGCTCTGGCCGCTGAGGGCTACGAGCCCGTCCTGGCCCGGAATCAACTCGTGCTCGATCTCGCCCGCCCCGAAGCGTTCGACCATGTCCTTGGCCAACTCGACGCACTGCTAACGGACCACGACATCTCCTTTTGGAAGTGGGACATGAACCGCGA
This sequence comes from Candidatus Aldehydirespirator sp., assembly GCA_965220645.1. Classification (GTDB taxonomy): domain Bacteria; phylum Actinomycetota; class Acidimicrobiia; order Acidimicrobiales; family Aldehydirespiratoraceae; genus Aldehydirespirator. The sequence goes on from OZ244836.1 coordinate 2,341,527, forward strand.
CCACATCGGCGCCGGCGGGGCCGGCGGAGCTGCAGGCACGCACGCCCAGACAGCTGCGGTGTACCGGCTTATGGACGAGCTGCTCACGAGGCATCCAGGTCTGGAGATCGAGAGCTGCTCCTCGGGCGGGGCGCGCATCGACCACGAGATCCTCCGTCGCTGCGCGCGGGTGTGGACCAGCGACTGCAACGACCCGCTTGAGCGCCAGACGATCCAGCGGGGCGCGTCGATGCTCATACCGCCAGAGATGATGGGGGGCCATATCGGGCCGGAGCGTTCCCACACCACCGGACGGCGCCACGATCTCGCGTTCCGCGCCGCCACCGCCCTGTTCGGGCACCTGGGCGTCGAATGCGACCTGCTGGCGCTCTCTGCCAGCGAACTGGACGCCCTGGCGGACATCGTTGCGCTGCACAAGCGGTTCAGGCCGCTGCTGCACTCAGGAGACCTCGTGCGCTTCGACACCGAGGCCGCGTACGTGGCATACGGCGTGTATGCGCCGGACCGATCCGAGGCGCTGCTCAGCTTCGCGGCCGTCGCGTCGGCACCCAGCCAGACCCCTCCGCCCCTGCTTCTTCCAGGGCTGGGGCCGGACCGGCACTACCGGGTCGCGCCGCTTCGACTCCCGAGGGAGATGCGGGGACCCCAGCGCTCCGGGCCGGCATGGACGGGCGGCTCCGTCGTTCTCGGGGGCGACACGCTGGCCCAGGTGGGCCTGCAGATGCCCGCCATGCACCCCGAGTCCGCGTTCCTGCTGCACCTCGAAGAAGACCGGCCCCGCGCTCACGCGTGAGCTGCGGTCTGCGATGCGCCGCAGCCAGCGGTGCTTTGCGGTCTGCGGTGCGCTGAGCTCAGGCGTGCGCTGCGGTTAGCCGTGAGCTGCAGTCCCGAAGGGCGTCAGGCTGACCCGGTAGGCAAACTCGTGACAGCCCGCGGCTACCCGGTACTGCGGAAGTACGTCGGGTCCACAGCTCGCAGTGCCCAGGCCCCGATGTTCGGCATCGAGGCACACGACCAGGCCCCGACGGCGCCGAAGGTCCTCGCGGTTGGCCGCGTCAAAAAGATCGGACGCAGTGTGGTAGGTCGCTGAGAAGTGCAATGAGCGAGGCCTCACGGCCTCGATGCGCACCGCCTGGCCACGCTCCGGGTCGACGATCTCGACCCAACGGCAGCCGGTGCGCAGCCCGAACTCCTGTGGCACCAGATAGGGCAGTTCGTCGGGTCGGCCCCGCCAGACTCCCAGCATTGCACCGCGGTTGCGGTCCGGGTAGTTCTCGTGCGGTCCTCGCCCGTACCAACCAAGCTCGCAGAACTGCGACGGCAGCTCGAACTGCACACCGATGCGGGGCAGGTCGGCCAGCTCCTCGGGAACCTCGACAGTGTGCGTGTAGGTGGTGCCGTGCCCGTTGCGCTCGATGCGTACCCGGTGCCCGACCAGCTCATCGGCCACCCGGCTGTCGAGGCCAGCCCGCCTCCACTCGCGCAGGGCGGTTCCGCCTACCCTGAGGCGCTCGCCGAGATCCGGCATCAGCTTGAACCCGTCGTTGTCAGTCGGGGCTCGCCACAGGTTGAGGGTGGGAGACACAAGGTCGTCCGCCGACGATCCGACCGGCAAGTGACCCAGGCCCTGAGCACGGTGGAATTCGATCTGGTCCCAGGCGACCACCCAGCCAGCCGGAGCGAACCACGAGTCGTGTGCAGTCTCCCACCGCACGGTCAGATGAACATCCCGATCCGGATCCGGCTCTGCGAGGAGATGGGGGAGGGACATGATCGTGGACGCGCCCGGAGCAACATCAGGAACGGGCAGTGTGCCGCGCTGGGCGACGTTGCCATCGACGAGCAGTTCCCAGCATGGCCGCAGGTCGGATAGCCCGATGAAGGAGCGGCGGTTCTCAATCCTCAGCCCGCTCCGGTCTCCGCTGACCGCGACCGGCCGGTGCACCCAGGCAACCTCACGCATCGCGGGGTGAGGGTCCAGGTCGGCGGACACGAGCCCGTCGGCGACGAAGTTGCCGTCATGGGGAGCGTCACCGAACTGCCCACCGTAGGCGAGACGCATGCTGCCGTCCGGAAGCCGCTGGCGCAGAGCCTGGTCCTTCCACTCCCACAGGAAGCCTCCCTGGAGTCCAGGGGTCTGTTCGATCACGTCCCAGTAGTCGGCCAGCGAGCCGTTGCTGTTGCCCATGGCGTGGCTGTACTCGCACATGATGAGCGGCCGGCGACCGGCGCCCGTCTCGCCGTAGCTGCGGATGGCCTCGATCTGCGGGTACATCGGGCACACGATGTCGGTGGCGGCCTCTCCGCCGTCCTCCCAACCCTGGACGCTGACCGCGGGCTCGTAGTGCAGCGGCCGGGACGGGTCGTCGAGGCGGATCCACTTGACGAGAGCCTCGTGACTCGCGCCGTAGCCGCTCTCGTTGCCGAGGCTCCACGCGATCACCGACGGGTGGTTGCGATCGCGTTGCACCATCCGGGAGCCGCGGTCCACGAGAGCGTCCCGATAGGTCGGATCGTCACAGATGGTTCCCTCGTAGGCGTGGGCCTCGATGTTGGCCTCATCCACCACGTAGAAGCCGAACTCGTCGCACAGCCGGTAGAAGGCGTCGTCGCTGGGGTAGTGCGAAGTGCGCACTGCATTGATGTTGTGGGCCCGCATCAGCCGGAGGTCATCGCGCATGTCATCGGCGGTCACCGCCTTGCCCCGGTCGGGGTGATGATCGTGGCGGTTGACGCCGCAGACGCGGATCGGCCGCCCGTTGACGAGCAGTTGCCGGTCGCGTACCTCGACGCGACGGATTCCGACGTGCTGGGTCTCCCGATGGACCACACTGCCGTCCGGGTCGGTCAGTTCTGCCGTCACCGAGTACAGCCTCGGCGTCTCGGCGTTCCAGTCCTGGGCTCGGGCCACATCCCAACGAGCGTTCGTTTCGAGCCTCGTGAACCGGTTGGGCCGGGCGTGAGCGTGCGGGACGGGAGCGTCGAATGCGCTCCCCACTTGGTCGCCCGAGGGATCCCACAATGCGAATCGCACCGACCAACCCGGCGCCGGAGCCCCGCCGAAGTCGATCATCGCAGCCGCGGTCACCGTTCCGACACCGGTGCGCGGATCGAAATCGGTGGAGATGGGCAGGTCGCCGACATGGACTTTGGGGCGCGACTCGATCCACACCGAGCGGTGCAGCCCAGCCATCCACCATTGGTCCTGGTCCTCGATGTAGCTGTGAGCGCTGTAACGGATGACGACAATCGCCAATTCGTTGAGTCCGTGCACCAGCAGGTGCCCCACCTCGTACTCGCTGGGGAGCCGGCTGTCGGTGCCATAGCCCGCAAACCGGCCGTTCACGTAGACGGCGTGCACGCTCTCCGCACCGGCCACCTGGAGCACTACACGCGCCTGCATCCAGGCGGCGGGCACCGTCAGGGAGCGGCGGTACACCCCGGTCGGGTTGCGGTCCGGGAGCCGGGGCGGCGGCCCACGGAACGGCATCTCAACGTTCGTGTAGTGGGGCTTGTCGACGAACGCCGGACCGCACGGGTTGCTGAGGTCCTGCATCGTCCAGTTCCCGGGCACGGCGACGGTCGCGGTCCGAGGACGCTCGCCCTCGAGTGCTCCAGCTGGCACCTCATCGGGGCTGTCGAAGAGCTCGAGCGACCAGAGCCCGTCAAGCTGCTGCCGGGGGAAACCCGCCAGCGGGACATGCATCGGCATCCGATTCATGTGAAGTACCGCCGGATCGCCCCAGGGTCTCAGGTCTCCGATGACGGGCAGCAATGAAGCCTCGGGCCGTGGCGCCAGCTCAGGCCTCCGGGAGCCGCAGGCCGGTGACCGTGTCGAACAAGTGCATGGCCTCCGGCTGAGGAATCAGGTTCACCCGTTCGCCGCGTTGCGATGAACTCAAGCCCTCCGTGCGCACGACGACCTCCATGTCGCCCATCCCTTCGGCGGTGCAGTAGAGGTACGACTCGGAACCGAGCTCCTCGACGGCGTTGACGGTCGCTTCGAGCCCGCCCTCGCTCCCGGGAGCCCAGTTCTCGGGCCGCACGCCGATGGTCACGGACGCGGAGGTGAGATCCTTCGACTGGCTGGGAGCGAGTGCGACTTCAAGCGAGTCGGCCCGGGCCACGCCGTTGCTGACAGACGCTTCGAGCAGATTCATGGCAGGCGAGCCGATGAACCCGGCGACGAACAGGTTGGCGGGGCGTGTGAACAGATCGCGCGGTGTCGCACACTGCATCAACAACCCGTCCTTCAGCACGGCCACGCGGTCGGCCATGGTCATCGCCTCGACCTGGTCATGGGTCACGTACACGGTGGTCACGCCGAGGCGCCGCTGCAATGCCGCGATCTGCGTGCGCGTCTGCACGCGCAGCTTGGCGTCGAGGTTCGACAGCGGCTCGTCCATCAGGAACACCTGGGGCTCGCGCACTATGGCCCGACCCATGGCCACTCGCTGGCGTTGACCGCCGGAGAGCTTCGCCGGCTTGCGGTCCAGATACTCGGTCAGATCGAGGATGGCGGCCGCCTCAGCCACCCGCTTGGCTCGCTCGCTCCGCTCGACCTTGACGATCTTGAGGTGGAAACCGATGTTCTCCGCGACCGTCATATGGGGGTACAGCGCATAGTTCTGGAACACCATGGCGATGTCTCGGTCCTTGGGCGGCAGCATCGTGACGTCCCGGTCACCGATGTAGACCTCTCCGTAGTCGACCGGTTCGAGCCCGGCCAGCATCCTCAGCGTGGTCGACTTGCCGCACCCCGACGGACCCACGAGCACGAGGAACTCCCCGTCGTCGATCTTGAGGTCCAGCCGTTCTACCGCCGGGCGATCGCCGTCTCGATACACCCTTGTCGCTTGATCGAAGGTGACGGTGGCCATCGCCAACCCCCTGTCTCTTAGGCCTGAACAATCATACGATATGATTAGTTGTGCCGCTGGCTGCTGGTCCCGAACGAGGTTCAGTGTCGGCGCGCTCAGCCGTCGGGGGCCGCTTCCCGGCCTGACGGTACGATCGGCTGCGAGTGGCCCGAGCGGCCCGTGAGCGAAGCGAACAAGAGCGGGAGTGCCAGTGGCCCGTGCGGCCCGTGAGCGAAGCGAACAAGAGCGAGTGACATGCCTCCGGTGACCGTGCCCAGCGATCGGCGGGCCTTCGAGGTGGTGGCCCCGTTCGAGCCTGCCGGCGACCAGCCCAAGGCCATCGAGGCCCTGGCCGCGGGCGTGGCCGACGGGCACAGCTTCCAGACGCTGCTGGGCATCACCGGGTCGGGCAAGAGCGCCACCATCGCCTGGACCATCGAGCGGTCCCAGCGGCCCACACTGGTGCTGGCTCCCAACAAGTCCCTGGCCGCGCAGCTGGCCAACGAGTTGCGGGAGCTGTTCCCGCACAACCGGGTGGAGTACTTCGTCAGCTACTACGACTACTACCAGCCCGAGGCGTACATGCCGTCCAGCGACACCTACATCGAGAAGGACTCGTCGGTCAACGACGAGATCGACCGGCTGCGCCACTCGGCCACCTCTGCGCTGCTCACCCGCCGCGACACCATCGTGGTGGCCTCGGTGTCGGCCATCTACGGGCTCGGCTCGCCCGAGGAGTACGAGACCCAGCTGCTGGTGGTGAACCGGGGCGGCACGTACGACCAGCGGTCGATCCTGCGCCGGCTGGTGGACATGCAGTACGAGCGCAACGACATGAACCTCACCCGGGGCAAGTTCCGGGTGCGGGGCGACACCATCGAGATCCACCGGGCCTACGACGAGACCGCGGTGCGGATCGAGCTGTTCGGAGACGATGTGGACCGCATCACGGTGGTCGACCCGCTCACCGGCGAGCGGCTGGAGGACCTGGAGGACCTGGTGGTGTTCCCGGCCACCCACTACGCCACCAGCGCCGAGCGCATGGAGAAGGCCATCACCAGGATCGAGAAGGAGTTGGCCGAGCGCCTGGCCCACTTCGAGGCCGAGGGCAAGCTGCTGGAGGCCCAGCGCCTGCAGATGCGCACCAGCTACGACCTCGAGATGATGGCCGAGCTCGGCTACTGCAACGGCATCGAGAACTATTCGGCGCCCATCGACGGCCGGCGCCCGGGCGAGTCGCCGTACACGCTGCTCGACTACTTCCCCGCGGACTTCCTCATGGTGATCGACGAGTCGCACGTGGCCGTGCCCCAGCTCCACGGCCAGTACGAGGGCGACCGCAGCCGCAAGGCGACCTTGATCGACCACGGCTTCCGGCTTCCTTCGGCGGCCGACAACCGGCCCCTGCGCTTCGACGAGGTGATGAACCGGCTCAACCAGGTGATCTTCATGTCGGCCACCCCCAGCGCCTACGAGCTGCAGGTGTCCGACCAGGTGGTGGAGCAGATCGTGCGGCCGACAGGGCTGGTCGACCCCGAGGTGGTGGTGAAGCCGACCAAGGGCCAGATCGACGACCTGCACGAGCTGATCGGCCAGCGGGTGGAGCAGGGCCAGCGGGTGCTGGTGACCACCCTCACCAAGAAGATGTCCGAAGACCTCACCGACTACCTGCTGGAGCTCGGGCTGCGGGTCCGGTACCTGCACAGCGAGGTGGACACGGTGCGCCGCATCGAGATCCTGCGGGATCTGCGCCTGGGGGAGTTCGACGTGCTGGTGGGGATCAACCTGCTGCGTGAGGGCCTGGACCTGCCCGAGGTGTCCCTGGTGGCCATCCTGGACGCCGACAAGGAGGGCTTCCTGCGCAGCGAGACGTCACTGATCCAGACCATGGGGCGCGCCGCCCGCAATGTGGACGGCCAGGTGGTGATGTACGCCGACGTCGTCACCGACTCGATGCGGCGGGCGATCTCGGAGACGATGCGACGCCGGGGCCTGCAGGAAGCCCACAACGAGATCCACGGCATCGATCCGACCACGATCCGCAAGGCGGTCACCGACATCCTGGCCATGATCCGCCCCGATCGCGAAGGTGCACCGGTGCCCGACGGCGAAGTGGGCGGCGAGCGCGGGGGAGGGCTGGCCGCGGCCCGCCGCCGCCGTGACGGCCCCGACCTGGGCGAGCTGCCCGACGCCGAGCTGGAGCGCCTGATCCGCACGCTGGACGAGGAGATGCGCGAGGCAGCCGGCGACCTGCGCTTCGAGTACGCGGCCCGCCTGCGGGACGAGATCAAGGACCTACGCCGAGAGCTGGCCGAGATACGCGGCTGAGGTGAAATGTCAGGTCAGAATTATGACCTATACTCGGACTCGTGACTGAAACGCTCCCGTTCTCCGAAGTCAAGGCTCATCTTTCTGAAATGGCCGACCGGGTCGAGAGCCAGCACGATCGCATCTTGGTGACCCGCAACGGCCGCCCCTCGTTCATGCTGATGAACCCCGATGATCTGGAGTCTCTGGAGGAGACCCTTGACATCCTCAGCGATCCGGAACTGGTCGAATCGTTGCGCATATCGCGGCAAGAAGCCGCCGAGGGGAAACACCTGCCTCTTCCTGACAGATTCTGAGGCGATCTCGTGTACCAGGCGAGAATCACGCCTGAGGCCATGCGCAACATCGGCCAGTTGCCTGACAAAGTGCGACACGCTGCAATGGCCACCATCACCGGCGCCATTGCCGAGAACCCCCGGCGCGTTGGAAAGCCACTCGGCGGCAAGCTCAAGGGTTTCTGGTCCGCTCGGCGGGGCGACTATCGCATCGTCTACGCGATCTGGGAGGACGACAGGGTGGTAATGATCCACCGGATCCAGCACCGCCGACACGTCTACCGGCCAGGCTGAGCACGCTCAGCCGTTCGCTCCCGGAGAAGGGTCAGGTTGCTTCGAAGATCTCGGCTCCGCTCCAGCAGGTCACCGTGTCCGGATCGACGGCGATGCCGCCTCCGCACGTGCATCTCGGGCGCTGATCGTCGAGGAGGCGGCCCTCTGAGTCCCAGAGTTGCAGCGTGTGCTCGCGCACGGGCTCGCGCACGACTCTCAGCCAGCGTCCGCGGCCCCTGGCGGTAAGTGCTTCGACCAAGGCTGAGACCATGTCCGGCGGCACGGGCTCGTTGGTCTTGATGCAGTAGAACGTGCCGCCGATACAGAGTTCGTGGGGGCCGTACTCGTACTTGTCGAGGTAGTTCACAGCGCGCTGGGGGTCGTAATCCGGCGGCGGCTCGCCGTCGAGAGTCAGGGTCTGGCGTCCGTCGGTGCGCATGGAGTACAGGTTGACCGCGACCCATGACTCGCGAGCGAAGGGGATGGTGCCCGTCATCCGGTTTCCTCCTCAGGTTCTAGAGAAATCTCAGGAAATAGCTGTAAACAACATAACAATGCTTGACAAGTGTCACACCCCTATGGCATGATTTGACCATGGGTTTGGAAGCTGCTCAGCGGGTGCGGGACGGTCTGGCGGAGTTGATCCGTCTGGTCAACTCCGGGGGCGCGTCGACGGCTGACGCCAAGCGGGTTCTGTCAGAGTCGAGGGCGTTCGCCGCGCAGGTGGCGGTGTTGCAGGCCGATGCGGCCGCCCTGGTCACGGCGGGAGAGCGGCACGGTGATGGCGGGGCGGGTGTGCTGGCCCGGGCCGCGGGGCTATCGAGGCGGGAGGCGGCCGGACAGGTCAAGGCGGTGGGGCAACTTCAGTCCATGCCTGACGTGCGCGATGCCCTGACGGAGGGGAAGATCCCGCTGGCCAACGCCAAGACGCTCGCCCGGGCGTCGGAGAACACCAGCGCAGGCCAGGTCGAGGGGGACGGTGGCCTGCTGGAGAAGGCCGCCTCGCTGTCGCCTGAGCAGTTCGCCCGGGAGGCCAGTCGATGGGTCGCGCAGCGCCAGGACGACGGTGGCGAGGACGAGTACCGGCGCCAGCGGGCTCGCCGGCGGCTGAGCGTCTGGAAGGACGATGCCGACGGCATGGTGCACCTGCGGGGCGAGCTTGATCCGGTAGCAGGGGCCAAGCTGCGCACACGGCTACTCAAGGAGGCCGAGCGGCTGCGGCGATGCGATCTCGGCAAGCCCGTTGGGGAGGCACGCAGCCTTCCCCAGCGTCTGGCCGACGCTTTGGACACGCTGACCGAGCCCGGCCGCTCGGCCAACAGTCGCCGGAGTGGGTCGCCGGCCGACATCACCATTGTCCAGCACCTGTCCCCGGAGGGCGACAAGGCGTTCGCGGAGGTCGCCGACGGCGGCGTGATCCCCGAGAGCGTGCTCGAGGAGCACTTCTGCAACGCCAGGATCGTGGGAATCGTGTTCAGCAGCAAGGGCCAGCCGCTGTGGCGGGGCCCTGCGCTCAAGCGGCCGACCAAGGCCCAGATGGATGCGCTGATCGCCCGCTACGGCGGATGCGCAGGCTGCGGCCAGCACTCCGTCATGAGCCAGGCCCATCACATCCGGCCTCGGTCGCAGGGAGGCCCCACCGATATCGACAATTTGATGCCGCTGTGCTGGGGCTGCCACGACAATGTGCACCTCCACGGGTGGCGGGTGGTGCCCGACGGGCGGGGCCGGCACGCCATCGCGCCGCCCGAGCGGATCCGCTACGGTCCCGCACGCGCCCCCGCCCCGCCGCCGATCCACAGCCCGCCCAGCCGGCGGCGCCGAGCCGGCACGTCCAGTCGCCAGTCCAGTGTGCCCAAAGTCGAGCCCGAACCGCTCCTCACGGTCACCTAGGGCCGAGATGCACTGGAAGGACACGGCTGAGCAGGTTGAAGCCGGGCTCGCGACGATGCTGGCGTGGGCGGCGGGCGACCTTGTGACTTCCTCCGAGATGCTGAGAGCGTGCGACCTGGTCTCAGCCAGCGCAGTGAAGATGGCGAATCTCGCCAGGATCGAGGGCACCTCGATCGAGGAGCTTCAGGACATCGTGCAGGCTTGCCGAGCCATCTCGGCGAAGGTGGCCTTGTTCGATATGCGAGTGCGGGCGCTGCTGGCGGTGATGCCAGGTCTGGCCACCATCCGAGATGCGACTGCGATTCCAAGTGTGGCCGCGATCCGAGATGTGGCCGCGATCCAGAATGGATCCGTGATGCGAAATGAGGCCGTGATGCAAAATGAGGCCGTGACACAAGATGTGGCCGTGAAGCGAAATGAAGGTATAGGCAACAGCGCGGTGGCATGATCGGGGTGTGGGCAGGTCGGATGATCGGTCGGAAAGAGGCGCCTCCGTAGCAGCTGCGAGTGACGTCGGGCCTCGGCAGGTGAACGAGGACCGGGCGCTTGCCGTGGTCTCCGAGGACGATCGCAGCTGGGTTATCGCGGTGGCCGACGGGCTGGGTGGTCACACCCGGGGCGATGAAGCGGCGCAGGCCTCGGTGGAGGGACTGCCCCAGCGGATCGCCAGCGCCAACGAGATGGCTGCCGCCTTCGGGGAGGCCAACGAGCGGGTACTGGCCCTGACCGGGCCGGAGACGTGGCAGAAGAACCTGCCCCTGTTCATGTTCCCGATGAGCACCCTTTGCGTGGCCGCGTGGACCCCCGAGAGCGGACTGCTAATCGGCTGGATGGGCGACACCCTGCCGTTCGTGGCCAACGCCGGGCCCGGCGGGTTCAGCGGCTTCCTCTGCGGCCGCCCGCACAGGATCCCAGGGGGCAGTATCGAGATCTGCCTGGGAATGCCGCCCACTGGCGACTCGACAGGTCCAGGGTCGGTAGAGGTCGAGATGATCGGGGAGTCCGGCGACGGAACCCAGCCCGACGCGGTGATACTCGCCAGCGACGGCGCCTGGGAGCCGTTCGTGTACGAGCACGGCGTCGAGTGGCTGTCGGATGCTTCGCCCAGCGGCGGCATCGGGGCGGCCTGCGGAACTGGTGCATCGACGGCCGACGAGGTCGCCGGCAGCATTCTGGACGAGGCCCGCCGCCTGGGCCTCAACGACAACGCCACCATCGCCGTCGCGCTCTGGCGCTGATTCCCGGCCCGCCGACCGGCTCGGAAACGAGTGCCTGCCCATGTTCTACGCTGCGTCACGGGGTCTGCCATGACCGACAATCCGTTCCGAAGCAGCTGCTCGGCGGGAACCAAACCAGACGCGGCCACGTCTCAGCATCAATGAGGACCACAAGCACCGGAGCCCGAGCCTTGATCGGCGTGATCGCGCTCGCCGGCCTTGTGGCCAGCGGCTGTGGCCAGGACGCCGAGGTGAGCCCAGCGCCGGACCCCGCGACTGCGACACCTACGGACGCCCAAGGCACTACGGGCACAACGGACACCCAGGCACCCGCTCCAAGCACCACGGACACCCAAGCACCTGATCCCAGCACAACCAAGTCCCCAACAACTAGCACCGCCACCACAGAGCCCCCAACCACAACCGCACCAACCGCAGAGACCACCGGGCCCACCTCGACCACGACAGAAGCCCCAACACCCACCACCACTGAGCCCCCAACCACAACCGCACCAACCGCAGAGACCACAAGAGCCCAGACGCCCGAGGCAGCCGTCACCGAAGCCACGACAACAACCGAACCGGCTACTGACAGAACAGAAGCAACCGAGGCGCAAGCACCAGACTCCGGCACCACCGAGAGCCCCGGCACAGTTCCTCTCGAAGAAGACCCGCCGGAATCGACCACCGGCACTGACGGGTCCGAGGCGCCCGATGACACCAGCCAAGCCGGGGCAGAGCCCGCCGCGCCGGTCAACCTGGAGCCGCGGCTCGCCTTCATCAGCAACATGGACCACGACTCCGAGATCGTGGTCTGGAACGTCGACGGATCCGGCGCAGAACTGCTGACCGACAACTTCGACGATGATCGGTACCCGGCCTGGTCCCCGGACGGCGCCCGGATCGCCTTCGTGAGCGACCGGGCCGGGATTTACGACATCTACACCGCCAACGCCGACGGCTCAGACCCCGTGCAGGTCACCGACGACAACTTCCGGGAGAGCCGCCTGGCCTGGTCCCCCGACGGAACGCGGATCGCCTATGTCCGCTTCTCGCACGACGGGTACTACCGCCCCGACGACCACACCTACGGCGACGAGTTCTTCGATTACAGCGACGAAGACTTCGACATCTTCGTGGTGGGCGCCGACGGCTCCAATCCAGTTCGGGTCACGCACGACGACTACCGGGAGCTGGCGCCGGTGTGGTCGCCCGACGGAACGCGAATCGCCTACACGCGAGACGTCGAACCCGATACCCGGAATGTCAGACTCCAGATCATCGTGGTCGGCGCCGACGGCTCCGAACCGTTCAAGCTTGCCGACGACGGCATCGATCCCGTCTGGTCGCCCGACGGCACCGGAATCGCCTACGACGGCAACCGCGGCCGCATCCACGTAGCCGAGGCGGACGGATCCAGCACCCGGCAACTCGTACAGGGAGAGAACCCGAGCTGGTCGCCCGACAGCACCCGAATCGCCTACAGCAGCGACCGCTATCCCGCTACCGCCGGACGGACCGAGGCGGGCACCAGCGACGACATCCTGCTGCTGGCAGGGAGCGGCGCCGGGCTGCTCGACGACATCGAGCCACCCGCTTGGGAGATCCACATCATCGAGGCCGACGGCACCAACCCCGTACAACTCACCGACGACCGCTACGACAAGTTCGATCCGCAATGGTCACCCGACGGCACCCGCATCCTCTACACGTACGGCGATGCGATCTACGTGATGAACGCCGACGGCACCGGAAGCCGACTGGTGGCCGAGGATGGCCGCGACGTGTCCTGGTCGCCCGATGGATTGCATCTCATCTACACACGGCCACCCGTGCACTACGTCTTCGACCTATTCGTGGTGGAAGCGGACGGCACCGACATGAGGAAGCTCGCCGATCGCGCCACCGGTCCGGTGTGGTCACCCGACGGCACCCGCATCGCCTACAGCCGAGACGGCGAGATCACGGTGGCCAACGCTGACGGAACGAGGGCACGCGAACTCACCGACACCTCCTCACGCCCCAGAGGCGTTGTCAACTCATGGCCCTCATGGTCGCCGGACGGCACCCGCATCTCCTACAACCACGGCGGTACGGGCTTCGAGGTCTACGTCATGGATGCCGACGGCACGAGCCAGATGCCGGTCACGCCCAATGTAGGAGAACAGGGACCGACGCCCTGGTCACCCGACGGGCGGAGAATCGCATACAGCGTTCCCGGGCCCCTCGACAGCCACATAGTTCTCGTTGACGCCGACGGAGCCAACCCGGTGCCGCTCACCGGTGACAACAGCACCTTCCACGAGAGACGCAACCTGTGCCCAGAATGGTCGCCCGACGGGCTGCGGATCGCCTTCAGGAGCGAGGCGGTGCTCACCTTCAACGACTACAAGCTGTACGTGATCGACGTTGCCGGAACGAACGCAACGCAACTCGTTGAGAGCGACGACTTCACGGGCTGCCCCCACTGGTCGCCCGACGGCACCCGACTCGCGTACCACGTCAACCGGGGGGACAACTACAGGATCTGGGAGATCTACACGATGGACCCCGACGGCCGCGACGTCGTGAGGCTGACCGACAGCGGCGCGGGCCCGGTCTGGTCCCCCGACGGCACCCGCATCGCCTTCGTCAGCGACCGCGACGGCGACTGGGAGATCTTCGTCATGGACTTCGACGGCAGCAACCAGACCCAGCTCACGTTCAACAACGACAACGACTGGGGGCCCACCTGGTATCCGCTGGGGGGCTAGCAAGGGCGGTGAACACGACGCCGTCGTCGCTCTGGATGACCTTGTCGAACAGAGCCGACGGCACGAACCAGACCCAGCTGACGTTCAACAACGACGAGGACCGTGCTCCCGTGCGGTCGCCCTTGCCGATGGGGTGACGGCTCGCCTCGTGGCCGGGTAGATCCGCCGCAGCGCCCGCCGGGTCAACTGAACAAGTGTTCGCTACGGGTGTCGAGCCAGCGGGTAGAGTCTGACCGTGGCTGAGCGGCTGGTGATCTCGGGGGCGCGGGAGCACAATCTCAAAGACGTTCACCTGGACCTTCCCCGCGACCGGCTCATCGTTATAACCGGTCTTTCAGGCTCCGGGAAAAGCTCGCTGGCCTTCGACACCATCTACGCCGAGGGCCAGCGCCGCTACGTGGAATCTCTCTCCGCCTACGCCCGCCAGTTCCTGGGCCAGATGGACAAACCCGACGTCGACTTCATCGAAGGCCTGTCGCCAGCCATCTCCATCGACCAGAAGAGCGCGTCGCGCAACCCTCGGTCCACAGTTGGCACCGTCACCGAGGTGTACGACTACCTGCGGTTGCTGTACGCCCGCATCGGCGTGCCGCATGATCCCGAGACCGGCGAGCGGCTCATCCGCCAGACGCCCCAGCAGATCGTCGACCGCATCCTGGAGATGGAGCCCGGCACCCGCTTCCAGGTGCTCGCACCGGTGGTGCGGGGCCGCAAGGGCACCTACGACACGCTGCTGGCCGACCTGGCCGGGCAGGGCTTCGCCCGCGCCATTGTCGACGGTGAGCTGATCGAGCTCGCTGACTTCGCCGGTGCAAGCGGCCTGTCAGGCGGCGCCGATGGATTGGAGCTGGCCCGCTACGAGATGCACGACATCGCAGTGTTGGTGGACCGCCTCGTGCTGCGCGACGGGGTCGAGCGCCGGCTGACCGACTCGGTTGAGACCGCCCTGCGCCTGGCCGGCGGGATAGCCGAGATCGAGATCGTCTCCCGGCCGAGCGGCGACAACATTGAAGTCATAGCCCGCGACGAGCCCCGGCGGATCGTGTTCAGCCAGCACCTGGCCCGACCCTCTGACGGCAAGTCGTTCGAAGAGCTGGCCCCCCGCAACTTCTCGTTCAACTCGCCCTACGGCGCCTGCGGCCACTGCGACGGCCTCGGCACCGTGTTCGAGGTGGACCCCGAACTCGTCGTCCCCGACCCCGACGCCACGCTGGCCGGCGGGGCCATCACGCCCTGGACCGAGAGCCGGTCGCGCTACTACCCCCGGCTGCTGCAAGCAGTCTGCGAGGAGTACGGCATACCCCGCGACGTGCCCTGGCGCTCGCTCAGCCCGCGCCAGCACGACATGCTGCTCTACGCCAAGGGAGTCAAGGGGCGGGTTCAGGTGCGCTACCAGAACCGCTTCGGCCGCCGCCGGGTGTACCAGGCCCGCTTCGAGGGGATCGTCCCGCACCTGATGCGCCGCCACGACGAGACCGACAGCGACGCGTCCCGGGAGAACATCGAGGGGTACATGCGCAAGGTGCCGTGCCCGGACTGCGGCGGCGCCCGGCTCAACCCGCTGGCGCTGGCCGTCACCATCGACGGCCGCAACATCCATGAGCTGTGCGCCATATCGATCGCGGAGGCGGTCAAGGCCCTGGCCGAGATGCGTCTCGACGACCGCGACACCATGATCGCCGAGCAAGTCCTCAAGGAGATCCGGTCCCGGCTCGGCTTCCTGCTCGACGTGGGTCTCGATTACCTGAACCTGTCACGCAGCGCAGCCACCCTGGCCGGGGGAGAGGCCCAGCGGATCCGGCTGGCCAGCCAGGTCGGATCGGGCCTGGTGGGGGTGCTGTACGTGCTCGACGAGCCTTCCATCGGGCTTCACCAACGCGACAACCGCCGCCTCATCGAGACGCTGGTGCGAATGCGCGACCTTGGCAACACCGTGATGGTGGTCGAGCACGACGAGGAGACCATCCGGGTCGCCGACCATGTGGTGGACATCGGGCCGGGCGCCGGCGAGCACGGCGGGACGATCGTCCATTCCGGATCGCTTGACGGCTTGCTCGACCTGAAGGAGTCGGTCACCGGCCAATACTTGTCGGGCAGGCGCCGCATAGAGGTGCCCCAGATGCGCCGAAGCGGCGACGGCACTCGCCTGGTCGTGCGGGGTGCCCGGGAGAACAACCTGGCCGACATCGACGTGGCCTTCCCGCTGCAGCAATTCGTGTGCGTGACCGGTGTGTCGGGCTCGGGCAAGTCGTCGCTGGTCAACGAGATCCTGCACCGGGCGCTGATGCAGCACATCTACCGGTCCAAGGCCCCGCCCGGGCGCCACACCCGCATCGACGGTGTCGGCCACCTCGACAAGGTGATCTGCATCGACCAGTCGCCCATTGGCCGAACCCCCCGGTCGAACCCGGCCACCTACACCGGGGTCTTCGACCACGTCCGCAAGCTGTTCGCCAACACCCAAGAATCGCGGGTGCGGGGCTACATGCCCGGGCGGTTCTCGTTCAACGTGAAGGGCGGGCGCTGCGAGGCCTGCCGGGGCGACGGCACCATCCGCATCGAGATGCACTTCCTGCCCGACGTGTACGTTCCCTGCGAGGTCTGTAAGGGCAAGCGCTACAACCGAGACACCCTCGAGGTCACGTTCAAGGGCCGCAACATCGCCGAGGTGTTGGGCATGCCCTGCGCCGACGCGCTGGAGTTCTTCGCTCACCAGCCGCCCATCGCCCGCCACATGGGCACACTGGTCGACGTGGGGCTCGGCTACGTACGACTCGGCCAGCCCGCGCCCACGCTGTCGGGCGGGGAGGCCCAGCGGGTGAAGCTCTCCAGCGAGCTGGCCAAGCGCTCCACCGGCCACACGATGTACATCCTCGACGAGCCCACCACCGGACTGCACTTCGAGGACGTGCGCAAGCTGCTGGGCGTGCTGGGCAGGCTGGTCGACCAAGGCAACACCGTCGTGGTCATCGAGCACAATCTGGATGTGGTCAAGACGGCCGACTGGATCATCGACCTCGGGCCCGAAGGCGGCTCGGGCGGGGGCAGGATCGTGGCCGAGGGCACTCCCGAGCAGGTGGCCGAGGTGCCCGAGAGCCACACCGGCCGCTACCTGCGCTCGATGCTGTGCTAAAACGGCCGCCGGCGGGTTCGATTCCGGACGCACCCGGGTCGTACCAATTCCTCGACGCTGAGGGCAGGGCGATATACGTCGGCAAGGCCAAGAGCCTGCGCTCCCGGCTCAACAACTACTTCGGGTCGCACCTGCCCCTGCGCACCCGCCAGATGGTGGACGCAGCCGCATCGGTGGAGTGGATCCAGGTGGCCAACGAGGTCGAGGCGCTGATGCTCGAGTTCTCGCTGATCCAGCGCCACCGGCCCCGGTTCAACGTGCGCTACACCGACGACAAGTCGTACCCGTTCCTGTGCGTGACCATGCTCGACGAGTGGCCCCGGGCCATGGTCATGCGGGGCCGGCGCCGCAAGGGCAACCGCTACTTCGGCCCCTACGGCCACGCCTACGCCATCCGCGACACCCTCGACCTGCTGCTGCGCACGTTCCCGATACGCACATGCACCGACGGCAAGTTCCGCCGGTACGCCAGCCTGGGCAAGCCCTGCCTGCTGTATCACATCGAGAAGTGCTCGGGCCCGTGCGTGGGCGAGGTCTCGGCCGACGGCTACGCCGAGATGGTGGCTGAGCTGCTTCGCTTCCTGGAGGGCGACAGCGACCCGGTGCTGGACCGGCTCGAATCGGAGATGGCAGCCGCGGCCAGCGAGCTGGACTACGAGCGGGCGGCCCGGCTGCGGGACCGGCTCGCCGCGGTGCGCAAGGCGGTCGAGACCCAGCAGATGGTTGGGTCTCGCAACGAGGACTTCGACGTGATCGGGCTGGTCGACGACGCACTGGAGGCCGCGGTTCAGGTGTTCTTCGTTCGGCGGGGCCGCGTGATGGGACGCCGGGGCTTCATGATCGACAAGGCCGAGGACCTCGACCGGGCCGAGCTGGTGAGCCGGGCGCTGGAGCGGCTGTACTTCGACGACAACCCGCTGGGCTGGCCCAAGCTCGTGCTGGCCCCCGATATGCCGGCCGAGGTTGGCCTCTACACCGAATGGCTTAGCGAGATGCGGGGCTCGCGGGTCGAGATCCGGGTACCACAACGGGGCTCCAAGCGGGCCCTGCAAGCCACCGTGATCCGCAACGCCGAGGAATCCTTCACCCGGCACCGGCTCAAGCGCAGCACCGACCACAACAGCCGGGCCCGGGCCCTGAACGAGCTCCAGAACCACCTAGGGCTTGCCGAAGCGCCGCTGAGGATCGAGTGCTTCGACATGAGCCACCTGTCCGGGCAGGACTATGTCGGTTCGATGGTGGTGCTGGAGGACGGCCTGCCCAAGAAGGCCGACTACCGGCGGTTCAAGATCCGCACCGTGGCCGGCAACGACGACTTCGCGGCGATGCACGAGGTGCTCACCCGGCGTCTGACCGGCTACCTGGAGCAGCGGGCCCGGCCCGTGGCCGAGCGCGACGGGAGGTTCTCCTATCCTCCGCAACTGCTGTTGGTGGACGGAGGCAAGGGACAGCTTGGCGTGGCCATGCAGGTGTTGGATGAACTCGGCCTCGAGGAGGACATCCCCGCCGCGGCGCTGGCCAAACAGTTCGAGGAGGTGTTCGTGCCCGGCCGGTCCGGCCCCGTGCGGATCCCGCGCCAGTCGGAGGCCCTGTACATGCTGCAGCGCATCCGCGACGAGAGCCACCGCTTCGCGATCGAGTATCACCGCAGCCTGCGCGGCAAGCGCATGACCCACTCCGCCCTCGACGGCATCGCCGGCCTGGGACCGGTCCGCAAGGCCCGCCTCACCAAGGAACTGGGAGGCGTTCGGGCTGTCCAGCGAGCGGAGCTGCACGAGCTCAAGGCCCTGCGGTGGCTGCCCGACGGGGTGGCCGAGAACGTCCACGCCGCGCTTCACCGCGGCGGCTGAGCCTCGCCTGCAACGTTCCTCGCCGGCAACGTTTGGGCCAGTCTCGACGCGAATTCCCGCGATATAGACAAGAAAGCGCGATATTCAGCGGGTTGCGTATGCAACTTAGACTGGTCGTTGGCGAAGGAGGTTCACCAGGTGCACGACTCTCTGAAGAGCAAGGTCGTGCTTGTGACCGGGGCTGGACGCGGCATCGGCCGGGCGATAGCTGAGCGCTTCGCCGGGGTCGGATCGACCGTCGCGGTCAACGACATCGACCGCGAGGCTGCGGCCGCTACCGCCGAGGCGATCAGCGACCGTGCCGGCTCCGCGATGGCGGTGCAGGCCGACGTTTCCGACAGCGGCCAGGTAGGCACCATGATCGACGCGGTCATGGCCGAGCAGGGACGGATCGACGTGCTGGTCAACAACGCCGGGATCGTCAGCCCGACGCTCCACTTCTTCGAGGCGACCGAGGAATGGTGGCGCCGCATCATCGATGTCAACCTGACCGGGCACTTCCTGGTGTCGCAGCCCGTGGCCCGCATCATGGCCGCCCAAGGAGGCGGCAGCATCATCAACATGAGCTCGGGTGGCGCCACCCGGGCCCACCGGTCATTCACGGCCTACGACGCCACCAAGGGCGGGATCGAGGCTCTGACCAGAGCGATGGCGCTGGACCTGGGCCCCTACAACGTACGGGTCAATGCGCTGGTCCCCGGGTCGATCGACACGACCGGAATGTCTAGCGACCAGCGGGCACTGCGGGGAGAGAACGTTCCCCTCGGCCGGATCGGCGAGCCCCTCGACATGACCGGCGGCGCGCTGTTCCTGGCATCCGACGACGCCGCCTACATCACCGGATCCACGCTGCGGGTGGACGGCGGCATGCTCGCCCAGCAGCGCTCGGCCACGGTGGACATCATTCCGCCCAGCACGTTCCCAGCGATCCAGGACCTGTAGCGGTGGAGCGAACGGCGGCTGGGGTGAACACCGCCGTGTCGTACGGCTTCGACGCGGCGATCGAGGATCTGTAGCCGTGGAGCGAGTCGCGGCCGCGTTCCGGATCGGAGTCGACGTCGGGGGCACCTTCACAGACGTTGCCCTCGAACGTCCCGACGGCACGTTCGCGTCCATCAAGGTCCTCACCACTCACCAGCGGCCCGAAGAGGCAGTCCTTGCCGGCATATCGGCCGTCATTGAGCGAGAGGGCACAGCCCTCGACAAGATCACGCAGATCATCCACGGCACAACCCTGGCCACCAACGCCCTGATAGAACGCCGCGGCGCGAGGACCGCCCTGGTGACCACCGCAGGCTTCCGCGATGTGATCGAGACCCGCACCGAGAGCCGCTTCGAGCAGTACGACCTCAACATCGTTCTCCCGGCGCCCCTGATCGAGCGCAAGGATCGCTTCGTCGTGCCCGAGCGGGTCGGAGCCGGCGGCGAAGTGCTGCGGCCCTTCGACGTGCGGGCTGCCCGGACGGTTGTGGCCCAGCTGGTGGACGGCGGATACGAGTCGGTGGCGGTCGGGTTCATGCACAGCTACAGGAATCCCCATCACGAGCGCCGGTTCCGGGACCTGCTGCGTGAGGCCACCCCGTCGGTGGCCGTGTCGCTGAGCTGCGAGGTCTCGCCCCAGATGCGGGAGTTCGAGCGCTTCAACACGGTCTGCGCCAACGCCTACGTGCAACCGCTGATCGCTACGTACCTGCGGAGGCTGGAGTCGGAACTGCAGCGCATGGGAGCAGCGTGCCCGCTGCTGTTGATCCACTCCGGCGGAGGCCTGATCAGCAGCGACGCCGCAGCATCATTCCCCGTAAGGCTCGTCGAGTCGGGCCCGGCCGGTGGAGCGATCTTTGCGGCGCACCTGGCCGGGGCCCATCGTCGCGACCGGATCGTCTCGTACGACATGGGCGGCACTACCGCGAAGATCGCGCTGATCGAGGACTGCTCGCCCCGCACGGCCAAGACATTCGAGACGGCCCGCACTGCCCGCTTCAAGAAGGGCAGCGGGATGCCGATCTCGGTCCCGACCATCGAGATGATCGAGATCGGCGCGGGCGGTGGATCCATCGCCACAGTCGACACGCTGGGCCAGATCCGGGTGGGGCCGCATAGCGCGGGAGCCGAGCCCGGTCCAGCGTGCTATGCCCTGGGCGGGACAGCCGCGACCGTCACCGACGCCAACGCGCAGCTCGGACGGTTGCATCCGGAGAATTTCCTTGCGCCCGACATCTCGCTGACGCCGGAGATGTCAACCGACGCCCTCCGCGGCTGCGTGGGCACGCCCCTGGGCCTCGACGACGATGCCGCTGCGGTGGGGGTAGCCGAGGTCGTCGACGAGAACATGGCCAACGCGGCCCGGACCCACGCCGTGGAGAGCGGCAAGGACTTGGCCGGCTACTCGATGGTCGCCTTCGGAGGGGCTGCGCCGCTCCACGCCTGCCGCCTGATCGACAAGTTGGGCATAGACGAGGTGCTGGTGCCGGTCGGCGCGGGCGTCGGCTCGGCCATCGGGTTCCTGCTCGCTCCGTTCTCCTACGAGGCCACCCGCAGCTTCTACACCAGCTCCGAGAACTTCGACACTGACGGTGTCAGCGCGGTGCTGGAGGAGTTGGCCGCGGAGGCCGAGGCGTTCGTGCGCATGGGCACGTCCGAGGCGGTCACCGTCGAGCGCGAGGTGTTGATGAGATACCGCGGCCAGGGCTGGGAGATCCCGGTGACCCTGCCCCACGGTGACTTCGACGAGATCGCGGCGGGCGAGCTCACAAACACTTTCGTCAAGGCCTACGAGGCCTTCTTCGGCCGCGCCATCGAAGGTCTCACCATCGAGGCGGTGAGCTGGTCGGTGCGGGTGTCCTCGCGGCGTGAGGCACCGCAGGCAGTCGAGCCCCGGCCAGCGGACCGTCCCCTCCCAACCGTCAGCAGCCGGCTGGTCTACGACCCGTCCGCGGGGAGCTACGTGGCCACCGCCCTGTTCGAGCGGGGTGCGCTCACGGTCGGAGACACCGTGGCTGGGCCGGCGCTGATCACCGAGGACCAGACCACGACGGTGCTCGGATCTGAGCACACGGCTGTTGTGCAGCCCGACCTGACCCTCAGCATCACCCGCTCAGACCGCGACCCGATCTCGAACCGATCGGCGTTCAGCCACCAGGACAGCAGCCGCCAACTCAGCCGCAGCCGCCAGGACGCGGATGTCGCCCAGCGCGAGGTCCCGATGCAGATCATGTGGAACCGACTCGTATCGGTTGTCGAGGAGCAGGCGCTGACCCTGGTGCGAACCGCGTTCTCGACGTCGGTGCGGGAGGCCGGCGACCTGTCGGCAGGGGTCTTCGACCGCAGGGGCCGCCTGATCGCCCAGGCCGTAACCGGGACGCCGGGCCATGTCAACACCATGGCCGCGGCCCTGGGCCACTTCATCAACGAGATCGGGGCCGACAGCATGCGCCCCGGCGATGTGTATCTCACCAACGACCCATGGAAGGGCACCGGCCACCTCCACGACATCACCGTGGCCACGCCGGTGTTCACCAGAGGCCGAGCGGGTAGGCGAGCGAGTCCGGCTCATACGGGCGAGGCCGTGGCCCGAGCGGCCCGTGAGCGCAGCGAACAAGAGCGGAAGAAACCCCCTGGCACCGCGACGGACTCTCTTGGCGACCACGCCGGCGAGCCGGAAATCCTGATCGGCTTCTTCGCCTCGACTGCGCATGTGGTCGACATCGGCGGCCGCGGGTTCGGCCCCGACGCCCGCGAGCTGTACGAGGAAGGCATCCGCATACCGATCATGCGATGGGCCGAGCGGGGCCGGCTCAACCGGGATCTGGTCAACATCGTGCGCTGCAACGTGCGCGAGCCCGACCAGGTGATCGGCGACATACACGGTCTGGCCGCCTCCAACGAGACCGGCCGGCGGCGGCTGCTCGACATGCTGGCCGAGTTCGGCCTGGCCGACCTGGAAGAGCTGGCCGCCTTCGTGTTCGACCGCACCCGGAGAGCCACCCTTGCAGCACTGGCGAGGGTCCCCAACGGCGTGTACCGCAACACCATGCGGGTGGACGGATACGGCGACCCGGTCACCCTGGCCGCCGCGGTGACCGTCTCCGACGACGGCATGCACGCCGACTTCGCCGGGACGTCGCGCGTTAGCCCGTTCGGCATCAACGTCCCGCTCACCTACGCGCAGGCGTACTTCACCTACGGGATGCTGGTGGCGCTGGCGCCGGAATTGCCCAACAACTACGCCTCCCTGCTGCCCTTCACGGTGAGCGCTCCGCCGGGCGCGATCCTCAACGCGGTCGAGCCCGACCCGGTGGCGGTGCGCCACGTGATCGGCCATTTCGTGACGGACCTGGGCCTGGGAGCCGTCGCACAGGCCCTGCCCGATGTCGTGCCGGCTGAGGGCTCCGGAGCGTTGTGGAACTTCCAGGCCAGCGCCCGCAGCGCAGATGTGTCCGACCCGCGGCCGCCGGTGGAGATGCTGATGTTCAACAGCGGGGGGAGCGGCGCCCGACCCGGCCTTGACGGGCTCACCGCCACGGCCTTCCCGTCGGGTGTGAGGACCATGAGCGTCGAGGCCACCGAGCAGGTCGGCCCGATCGTGGTGTGGCGCAAGGAGATCCGCTCCGGCAGCGGAGGCGCGGGCCGCTTCCGGGGAGGGCTGGGACAGACCATCGAGATCAGCCCGGCCGAGGGCTACCTGTTCGAGTTCTCGGCCATGTTCGACCGGGTGGACAACCCGGCCCGGGGCCGGGCGGGAGGACAGGACGGCGCACCGGGCGCGGTTCGTCTCGACGACGGCACACCCTTCGGCTCCAAGGGCAAGCAGACCGTGCCCGCGGGCCGGCGGCTGATTCTGGAACTTCCCGGCGGCGGGGGCTTCGGCGACCCGGACCAGCGTGATCCGGCCGCCGCCGCCAACGACGTCGCCCAGGGCTACGTGTCTTGAAGCACGCCTCGAAGCACTCCTATGACGTACTCCTTTGACGTAGTGATCGTCGGCGGGGCGATCATGGGCTCCTCGGTCGCTTTCTTCCTGTCCCGCAACCCCGACTTCGGCGGGACGATCCTGGTCGTGGAGCGCGACCCGTCGTATGTGAACAGCTCCACCGCCCGCACCAACAGCTGCATGCGGCAGCAGTTCTCGAGGGAGGTGAACATCCGCATCTCGCAGTTCGCAGCCGAGTTCGTGCGCGACTTCCGGAACTGGATGGACGACGCGGAGGCGCCCGAGGTTCCGGTCAATCATTTTGGCTACATGTATCTCGCAGCCAACGAGGCCGCAGCCGCCGTGATGGAAGCAAACCAGCGGGTTCAGGCCTCCCTCGGAGCGGGAACCTTGATCATGACTCCTGAAGAGATCGCGGCCGAGTATCCGTTCTACAACGTCGACGGCATCCTCTGCGGAAGCCACAACCTCGTGGACGAGGGCTGGTTCGACTCCGGGACGGTGTTCGACTGGTGGCGGCGCCAAGCCCGTGGTAACGGCGTCGAGTGCCCGCCCGACGTCGACCCCCCGGTGGCCTACGACGACTTCGACATGGACCACGAGATATGGGAATCCAAAGTGTGGCCCGTCCTGGCTCACCGGATTCCTGCCTTCGAGCGAATCAAGGTCACCAGCCGCTGGGCCGGACAATACGCCCACAACCGCTTGGACCACAACGCAGTGGTCGGACCCCACACCGAGGTGCGGAACTTCTTCTTCATCAACGGCTTCTCCGGCCACGGTATGCAGCAGTCGCCGGCAGTGGGGCGGGCCGTCTCCGAGCTGATCACCTACGGTGAGTACCGCACGCTGGACCTGTCGGAACTCGGGTACGAGCGCATAGCCCGGGGCGAGCCGTTCGTCGAGACGGCGATCATCTGAGAGTCCCCGATCGCAGCGACCGGCCGGGCCGAGCGGGCAAGCGCAACTACGATGATCAGCGAGTGAGTGCCTTCGTCGTCATCGCGGGAATGTCTGGAGCGGGCCGGAGCCACGCCGCCAACAACCTCGAGGACCTCGGCTGGTTCGTCATGGACAACCTGCCGCCGTCGCTCATTCCCAAGGTGGCGGAACTGGCCGGAGCGCCCGGCGCGGGCATCGACCGGCTCGCGCTGGTCGTGAGCACCGGCCGCTACCACGACGAGATCGAGAACACGATCGAGGGCCTGCGAGCCGGCATCACCGACCTGCGGATCCTGTTCCTCGACGCCGCCACCGACGTGCTCGTCCGGCGGTACGAGTCCACCCGGCGCCGGCACCCGTTCTCGGAGCCCGGCGGGACGGGCACCCTCACCCTGGCCGAGGCCATCGAGGCCGAGAGAGCGGCGCTGGAGCCCGTGCGGGCCACCGCGGACGTGGTCATCGACACGTCGGATCTCAACATCCACCAACTGCGAGACCGCATGGCCGAGCTGTTCGGTGTCGGCGAGGGCCAGACCATGCGGATCACCGTGCTGTCATTCGGCTACACCCACGGCATCCCTATCGACGTGGACATCGTTATCGACTGCCGGTTCCTGCCCAACCCCCACTATGTGGACGAGTTGCAGCCCCTCAGCGGACTCGACGTCGCGGTGGCCGACTATGTGATGTCGCGTCCGGTGACGGCGGAGTTTCTCCAGCGCATGGAGTCGCTGCTGGCGCTGCTGGTGCCCCAGTACGTGACCGAGGGCAAGTCGTACCTCACGGTTGCCTTCGGCTGCACCGGCGGCCGGCACCGGTCGGTGGCGGTGACCGAGCACTTTGCAGGGGTGCTGGCCGCCACGGGTCACGAGCCCGCGGTGGTGCACCGCGACATCGACAAGCACGGCTCAGAACTCTCGAAATTGACGTAGTTGTTGCCCTCTGAGGGCGCCTTCTGCATCAATTTCGGTCGGGGCCGCTCCGGGCTGGGTCCAGGGTTGTGAAGATCCCCCCGGAGGCCGCACTGCTCGGCCTAGCCTCTGGCCCATGAGCATTCGAGTGGGCATCAACGGCTTCGGCCGCATTGGCCGGAACTTCTACCGGGCGGCGCGCTCGGCGGGCGCGGACGTCGACGTGGTGGCCGTGAACGACCTCGGGTCGATCGACACCATGGCCCACCTGCTGAGCTGCGACTCGGTCCACGGCCGCCTCGGCGAGGAGGTGTCCGTCGACGGCGACACCCTCCATGTCGGTGACGACTCGCTGCGGGTTCTGTCGGTTCGCAACCCCGAAGAACTCCCGTGGGGCGACCTCGGAGTGGACGTGGTGGTGGAGTCCACCGGCATATTCACCAAGCGCGACGCCGCAGCCCGCCACCTCGACGGCGGCGCGCCCCGGGTGCTGGTCTCCGCGCCGTGCTCGGGAGCCGACGCCACTTTCGTGGTCGGTGTCAACGACTCTGACTTCGACCCGGCGGTGCACACGGTGGTGTCGAACGCGTCCTGCACCACCAACTGCTTCGTGCCCATGGTCAAGGTGCTCGACGAGGCCTTCGGGGTCGAGCGGGGCCTGATGACCACCGTCCACGCATACACCGGTGACCAGGCCCTGGTGGACGGCCCCCACTCCGACCTGAGGAGAGCGCGGGCCGCGGCGGTGAACATCGTGCCGACATCGACCGGCGCCGCCCGGGCCACCGGGCTGGTGCTGCAGGCCATGCAGGGACGCCTCGACGGCATCTCCCTGCGGGTGCCGATCCCCGACGGCTCCATCACCGACTTCACCGCCAAGCTGGCCGCCGAGCCCAGCGTTGACGAGGTCAACCAGGCTTTCGCCAAGGCCGCCGCCGACAGCCCGCTGGCCGGCGTGCTCGATTACAGCGAGGCCCCGCTGGTGTCGGCCGACATCATCGGCTCGCCCGCTTCGTGCGTGTTCGACTCCGGACTCACCATGGCCATGGGCGACCTGGTGAAGGTCAACGGCTGGTACGACAACGAATGGGGCTACTCGAACCGGCTGGTGGACATGGCTGTAATAGTCGGGGCGGCCAACCGCTGAGATGACGCTAGACGGCCGACTCTCGCCACCCCGCTGGCAAATTGACGTAGTTGTGCACAATATGTGGGGAGAACTACGTCAATTTCGGCGATCCGTGGTGCACCCGAGATCCGTCACACCATCGGCCAACCGCTGAGCACGGGGGCTGTGCACCAACTGCCGTCCCTGGAGGACCTAGGCCCGCTCGACGGCCGCTCCGTGCTGGTGCGGGTCGACTTCAACGTGCCGCTCACTGCCAGCTCAGAGATCACCGACGACCTGCGCATCCGGGCCGCGCTGCCCACGCTGCGATGGCTTCAGCGCCAGGGAGCGGCCGTCACCGCCTGCACCCATCTGGGCCGCCCGAAGGGCAGCCCAGATCCCCACTACTCGGTGGAGCCGGTGAGGCAGCGGCTGGCAGAGCTGGCCCCGGGGGTGGAGCTGCTCGAGAACCTGCGCTTCGACCCTGGCGAGACAGCCAACGATCCCGACTTTGTCGAGCGCCTGGCCGCGGGCCACGACGCCTACGTGAACGACGCCTTCGGCGCGTCGCACCGGGCTCATGCCTCCATCGTGGGCCCGCCCCGGCGGCTGCCGTCGGCCGCGGGCCGGCTGCTGGCCCGGGAGGTTGAGGTGCTCGGAGGGTTGCGGGACTCGCCCCGGAGGCCGTTCGTGGCGGTGCTGGGCGGGGCCAAGGTCTCGGACAAGCTCGGGGTGATCGACGCGCTGCTGGAGATGGTCGACGCCCTGGTGATCGGCGGGGCCATGTGCTTCACGTTCCTGAAGGCCCAGGGCCACCGGGTGGGCGCGTCCCTGTGCGAGGACTCGATGGTGGAACGCTGCCGCCGGCTGCTCGACGGCGACACGCCGATCCACCTTCCCCATGACCTCACCGCGCTGGGTCCCGGCGGCGTGCCGGGCGACCCCGGCGCGGGCGGGGAGGTGCGCCAGGTCGGAGCAGACGTCCCCGACGGGTGGATCGGCGTCGATATCGGCCCCGGGAGCGCAGCCGCCTTCGGCGATGTCATCCACGAGGCGGGGACCGTGCTGTGGAACGGACCGATGGGCGTGTTCGAGGATCCCCGCTTCGGCGGCGGCACCGGCGCGGTGGCGGCGGCCATGGCCGAGACCCGAGCCTTCACGGTGGTGGGCGGGGGCGACAGCGCGGCCGCGGCCCGACGCTTCGGGGTCGACCGCGACGTGGACCACATGTCCACCGGCGGCGGAGCATCGCTGGAACTGATCGAGAAGGGCGACCTGCCGGGGCTGGCCGCGCTAAGGCAAGGAGCCGAAGCAGGAGACGACGTAGGAGGAGCTGATGCGAGGTAGACGCAAGGAACGGGATGACAGGCCGGCTGGAGGCCGCAGGCCGCTGATCAGCGGCAACTGGAAGATGAACCACAACCACTTCGAGGCGATCCAGACCATCCAGAAGCTGGCCTACGCGTTGAACAGCGACGACTACCGCCATGTGGAGGTGTCGGTGCATCCGCCGTTCACCGATCTGCGCTCGGTGCAGACCGTGCTCCAAGCCGACGATGTGCCCATAGCGCTGGGCGCCCAGGACTGCCACTCGGAGGACGCCGGCGCCTTCACCGGGGAGGTTTCGGCCGCGATGCTGGCCAAGTTGGACGTGTCCTACGTGATCGTGGGCCACAGCGAGCGCCGGGCGCTGTTCGGCGAGACCGACGAGGTGGTCAACGCCAAGGCCCGGGCCGTGCTGCGCCACGGCATGGTGCCCATCGTGTGCGTGGGCGAGACCATCGAGCAGCGCCGGGCCGGTCAGGCCCACGACGTGGTGTCCGGCCAGCTGGCCGGCAGTCTTGACGGCCTCGACGCCGCGACGGTCGCCAAGCTGGCGGTTGCCTACGAGCCGGTATGGGCTATCGGCACCGGCGAGACGGCCACGCCGACCGATGCCCAGGACATGTGCGCCCATGTGCGCGCGCAGGTGGCCGACCAGTGGGGGAGGGCGGCCGCAGCCGAGCTGCGGATCCAGTACGGCGGCTCGGTGAAACCCTCCAACGCGCCCGACTTGATGGAGCAGACCGACATCGACGGGGCGCTCGTGGGCGGGGCCAGCCTCGATGCCACCGACTTCGCCCGAATCGTCAATCACCGCCTCTACACAGTCTGAGTTTGAGGAAGCCCGGCGACGTGCGGCGCAGGCGGCGCTGTGTTCCCGCTCTTGTTCGCTGCGCTCACGGGCCGCTCGGGCGACGGCCTCGCTGAGAGCGTTACCGAAATCCTCACGAATCGTTCATGCCCGCTCGGCCTCTGGGCGGGGGACTGGTAGCCTCACGATCGTGATCTGGTTCATCGCCCCGCTGCACGTGCTGTCGGCGCTGTTGCTCGTGTTCCTGGTGCTGCTTCACAGCGGCAAGGGCGGGGGCCTGTCGGACATGTTCGGCGGTGGTCTCGGTGCGCAGGCGGCCGGATCCACGGTGGTGGAGCGCAATCTCGACCGCATCACCGTCGTCGCCGCGCTGGTCTTCACCTTCGCGTCGGTCTCCTACGCCATGGTCATCTGAGGTTCGGCGCCGGGCCGCGCCCGAGGGTCTCCGGCCCATGCGAGGCCGGCCACTGACCGGGACGACTGATCAGCAGTCCGTGAACGCGACGAGGTAAGCGAAGTGGTTGGCGTTGCTGCTGTCAGCGTCCTCGTACACCTTGCGCAACTGCGCCTCCAGATCGACGATGACGCCGTCCGCGGCGTAGCGCTCGAAACGATCCTTGTAGCCGTTGGCCTCGAAGATCGAGGAGTTGACACCGATCACCCCGACAGAGCCGGGCCGGACCACCCGCAACAGCTCCGACAGCGCGTCGGGCCCGAGATGCCCATGCGTGAACACGCCTGAGCTGACGAGGCCCGAGTAGCTGTCGGTCTCCAGGGCGATGGCACCGGTGAGGTCGGCCTCCATAAGGTGGCGGTAGGAGGGTGCGCCGTCGGGCCCTGTCATGGTGCGGGCCTCGGCCAGCATCTCCGGCGAGATGTCGATCCCGTCGACGGGCGAGATCCCGCGGCGGGACAGCTCCCACCCCAAGCGGCCGGTGCCGCATCCCGCATCGAGAACAGCCTCGCCTCCAGCCGACGACCGTTGGGCGAAGATCTCGGCCACCTGCCGTGCGTAGATGTAGCGGTTGTCGTTGAGGAACTGCTCGTAGGTGGCGGCCCAGTTGGCGTACAGCTCCCGGTTGTCGTCCGGGCTCCTGACCGCATACGCCGCCTTCAATAGCGCCGCCCGCTCGTCCTGGGACTGTTCGATCCCTTCGGGCGCATGCTCGTCTACCACGGGCTAGAAGCTACCGGCAGCGCCACAACAGGGCTATGGCGTCTTGCGGAGCGCGGCGGCCAGCCCGTAGGCGAACCCCACGAACTCGATCAGGACAACCAGGCCGAGCGCAGAGTGGAAGAAGACGCCAGCGTGTTCACCGATGACGCTGGACCACCAGGTGCACGACCGCGACAGTCGCCATGACGGCGAGGTCAAGTCTCGCAGGGCGTCGCCATTGCGCAGCGGGCCGGCACCCGGAGCTCGAACACTAGGCCGGCCGCGCCGGGCGGCGGGTCTCCCACTCGGCGAGTTGGCGACGCACCCTCTCGACGTCCTCGCGGCTGACCGGCCGCGAGATCGAGACGTGGTTGTCGCTGGCCCTGACGGTGAAGTCGAAGCGTCCCGCATTGGCGAAGGCCGGGCCGCTGCCGTTGTTGCTCATGGTTCCTCCTTCGGTGGTCTCGGAGTTATGGGGCCGTGCTGCTGCTCGTACCGGTCGATGTTGGCCGACATGGCCTGCACGATCCGGAACATGGCGCTGGTCGGGATCTTCATCCGCGCCACCACCAGCACATCGTGGGCGTCGCCGTCATGAGTCGGCGAACGGTGCGACGTGAAATCGATCGTGAACTCATGCGGGGTGTTCCATACGAGCGCGCCGTTGGCATAGGTACCGCCGGCAGGCACAGACTCATTGAACGTGACATTCAAGACCGTATCGTCAGATGTCATGAGTTTTAATGTATCTCACCATCAAGCTGATACACAACATCTGCCGTCGACGGCCGCCGGCCGCCGGTATCGCTCGGTGCGGAGAAATCGGCGGGCCGGCGCGGCCAGATAGGCTGAGAATCACGGAGCGACGGCAGGGACAGGTATCGGCTGGATGGCACTGACTACGCCCACCAACCGGACCGAGGCCGTCGCCCGGCAGAAGTGGCTCACCGCCGCCACCATCGGCTGGAACAGCGTCGAGGGCGTGGTTGCCATCGCCGCGGGAATCGCGGCTGGTTCGGTGAGCCTGATCGGTTTCGGCCTGGACTCCGGCATCGAGGTGTCGGCCGCGCTGATCCTTGCGTGGAGGCTGGCCCAGGAGCGACGCACCGGCTGCAAGCAGGACGCGGACCGCCTCGCTCAGCGCCTGATCGCGGTGAGCTTCGCCGTGCTGGCCGTGTACGTCGGCGTCGAGTCGGTGCGCGACCTCGCGCTGGTAGACCGGCCCGAGGAATCGCTGGTCGGCATCGTGATGGCGGCCCTGTCGCTGGCGGTCATGCCGCTGCTGGCCCGAGCCAAGCGCCGGCTGGCCCCGCTGATGGGATCACGGGCCGTGGAGGCCGAGGCAGCGCAAACCGTGCTGTGCGCGCTCATGTCGGGCGGGCTGCTCATCGGGCTGGGCGCCAACGCAGCTTTGGGATGGTGGTGGGCCGATCCTCTGGCCGGGCTGTTCATCGCCTCACTGGCGGCCTACGAGACGGTGTCGGTGTGGCGGGCCGAGTCCCTCGAGGACACCTGCTGCGGCTGAGACCGGCCCGTGGTGGCTGGCACGCCCGCCGCTAGCATCGGGCGCCCACGTCGGAGTGGCGGAATTGGCAGACGCGCTAGCTTGAGGGGCTAGTGCCCTCCGGGGCGTGGGGGTTCAAGTCCCCCCTCCGACACCATTGGGATCACAGAAATAGCTTCTTACCTCGGTAAATGCTAAGATCTACAGAACTGGGTGTGAATATCGGTGTCACTTTCATCCGACGACGCCTGTCCCTCATTTGATCCTCCGCAAATCGCCAGGTGTGGATGTATGTGAGGTGGGACCCAGCCGGTTGATCTCCGGTGGCATGGCGGGGTCCTGCAGGTCTGAGGCGAGCTGGTGTTGACATCGGCGGCGCCCAGGTCGGCGCCGCCGATGTCGTAGATGCTGAGATGGTGTCGGTCTGTTGCTGGCTGAACTTGGCCTGCGGCGGCTCGGCGCAAATTCGGTCTCGATGTTGAGGCTCCCGCTGCCAGCGAGATCGACGGGGCGGTTCGTGCCCTGGGGGCGGCGTGGCTGTTTTCCAGCCGACCCGGGGGCCTTGACGACTCGATCAGCATGCTGATCTGTTAGTGGTCTGGCCCGGGTACGCTGCCTGTAGGGGTTCAGCTCATGGAAGTCGGTTTCATCGGACTGGGCAACATTGGTGGGGGGTGTGCCCGCCACATCTTGGCGGCGGGCTATGAGCTCACTGTGGCCGACGTTGACCGCGATGCCCGGCGGCGTTTGGTGGAAGCCGGAGCGAATGAGGCCCTCGATCCGGCGGGGGTCGCAGAATTCTGTGAGTTCGTTGTTCTGTCTTTGCCGTCGCCCGAGGCTTCGCTTGCGGTGGTGGCAGGTGCAGGCGGCATCCTTTCGGCCGGGTCTCCGGCTTCGGTGGTGGTCGACCTTTCGACCAACAGCGCGGGGGTCACCAAACAGTTGTTCGATGCCTGTGCCGTCGTCGGCGTTGACTTCATCGACTGCCCGGTTTCGGGTGGGAGCATGGGTGCCGATGCGGGCACCCTCACTTTGATGCCCTCTGGCGATGAAGCGGCGTTCAACCGGGTCAAAGACGTGCTGAGGTGCTTCGGCAAAGACGAGACCGAATGGCTCGGCCCGTCGGGCACCGGCACGCTCATCAAGCTGATCAACAACCTGGTGTTCCTGGTTGGAACCCAAGTGTTCGAAGAGGGGTACCTCATGGCCGCCAAGGCGGGTTTGGACCTTCGGAAGTTCTTGGAGGTGCTGCGAACGAGCTCGGCTGGCTTGTATATGCCGCTCTCGGGGCTGATCGTCAACCGGCAGTGGGATGACTCGACCTACGACCTTGCATTGGCCGAGAAAGACCTGCGCCTCGCCCTCGAGTCTGCCGAGGAGATCGGCACGCCGCTGCCGCTCACCGGCGCCGCCCACGGCGTGCTGGCTCGATCGGTGGCGATGGGCCTGGGGGAGATGTACTTCATCGGTGCACTGGAGTCGCTAGAGGCAGAGGCGGGATTCACCGTCCCGGTGCCCCCCCAGGGGGAATGATGGCCACGTTAGACATTCCCGACCTCAGCAGCTATCAGACCTTCGTCCACGGGTTCCCCCACGAGGCGTTCATCCAGCTGCGAGAGCAGGCTCCGCTCTGGTGGCACGAGCCCACTGAACGCACCCCCGACGGTGAGGGATTCTGGTGTGTGAGCACCCACGATCTGGTGGTAGAGGTGTTCCGCAACCCAAAGATCTACTCCAGCCACACCGGCGGCGATCGCCCCTACGGCGGCACCACCATCAACGACATGGAGATGAGCGGGAAGCTCCTGAACATGATGGACGACCCGCGCCACCAGCGGATCCGGCAGCTGGTGAACAAGGGATTCACCCCCAAGATGATCGGTAGGATCCGTGACGACCTCGTTACCAGGGCCCACCAGATCCTCGACAGCGTGGCCCCTGCTCCTGGCGAGCGGGGGTCATGCGACCTGGTCGTCGATGTGGCAGCCGAGCTGCCCCTGCAAGCCATCTGCATGCTGTTGGGCGTGCCCAACGAGGATCGGCGGATGCTGTGCGGATGGGTGGACATCACCTCGGAGACTTTCACCCGAGAGGAGATGCCCAACGAGCCCAGCGAGGCCGGCACCAACATGTTCTTGTACGGTCAGCGCCTTATCGAGGAACGCATCGAGACACTGGGTGACGATCTGTTGTCGGTGGTCATCCACGGCGACCTCCCCGACCAAGACCCGCCACGGCTGGACAGCGACGAGGTGGCGATGTTCTGGACGCTGCTGTTCACCGCCGGGTCAGAGACCACCCGTAAGGCCATCGCCGGGGGCTTGTGGGAGCTGGTGAAGGCGCCTCGACAGCTGGCCCGACTATCCGAGGACCGGTCGCTCATGGGATCGGCCATTGAGGAGATCGTCCGGTGGACAACGCCGTCGGTCTACAAGCGCCGCACCGCGACGATGGACACTGCGCTCGGAGGCCAGACCATAAAAGCCGGCGAAAAGGTGGTGGTGTGGGAGATGTCGGCCAACCGGGACGAGGCGGCGTTCGGCGACCCGTTCGAATTCCGCATCGACCGGAGTCCCAACAACCACATGGGTTTTGGCCACGGCCCCCACTTCTGCCTAGGCGCCAACTTGGCCCGACTGGAGATCGACGTGATGCTAAACGCCATCTTGGATCGATGGACCGACATCGAGATCGTCGGCGACGCCACCTGGACCCGCACCAACCGGTTGAGCGGGCTCAAGACACTGCCAATCGAATTCAATGACCTAACAGCAAGCCATTCAGCTGCTGAATAGAGTTCCTCAACCATGGAGATCCGGCCGCTGGCAGGGGCACTGAGCGCGCCGATCCACCTTGCACCAGACCCCCCGAGCCGGTCTGCAGTATGTCTGACCGGCAAGCGCCAGCCCATGACGAGCGTTCTCATCGCGGCACTAGAAGCCGAGGGCGACATGTCACCTGGCGGGCGTGTGCGGCGTCGGGTGCGAGCCGCTGAGGCTACCGGGTCAGGGCTCGCTGCGGTCCGCGTCGGTGGCGGGCTTGCTGGCGGTTTGGGCTTGCTGGAGGATCCATCGGCGGAATGCCTGGACCTCGGGTCTGGTTCGGGAGGCTGCGGTGGTGATGAGGCAGCAGCGCTCGGGGGTGTCGGCTTGGTGCTCGAGCACGGGGACCAGGGTTCGGTGTTCGAGCTCGCGCGCTATCAGCGTTGGACGTCCGATGGCGACGCCGAGCCCGCGGGCGGCGGCGTCGATGACCATGCTGTAGAGACGGAATCCCGAAGCCCGGGTGAGGTCCGGCGCGGGCTGGTTGTGGCGGGCGGACCAGTAGGCCCAGTCTGCGTTCCATCCGAGGTCATACAGCAGGGGCCAGCCGTGCAACTCGGCGGGGCTCTGCGGACGGCCGCGTTCTGCGAGCAGGCCCGGGCTGCACACCGCGATCAGCTGCTCTTCATAGAGGGTCTCCTCGAGCAGCGTGTCCTCGCGCCGCGTGATCGGACGCGGCGCCGCGGTCTCGCCGGTGTAGGCGATCCAGGCGTCGAAGTCGCGCCGGTTCGGGTCGACGCCGCGGTGGTCGGTCTCCACCTCGATAGCGATGCCGGGATGGGCGGCCTCCAGCGCGGCCAGGCGCGGCGCCAGCCATTTCTCCGCGACGGCCTCCACCGACACGATCCTGACGCGGCGAGGTTGGCGGCTGTGGCGCTCCGAGGCGCCGTGGACCTCTGCGAGGATCCGCTGCACCTCCTTGAGGTAGGCCAGGCCCCGGCTGTTGAGCGCCACGCCCCTCGGTCGGCGGTCGAACAGCCGGGCGTCGAGATGCTCCTCGAGGGTTCGCACGCGATGCGCGACGGCCGCGGCGGTGACGCCGAGCTCCGCCGCGGCACGCGCGAAGCTCTCATGGCGCGCCGCGGCCTCAAAGAAACGCAGACTCTCAAGCGGCGGAAGGCGCAATATGGTCTCTATCGTCCAACAGCGGCCCCTGTGTGAACCGCGTGATGTCATGGATCGCCGACGCGTCAGTGGCGATCGGACTGACAGCGAGAGCGGCCCGGCAACAACGCGATCGGGGACTGGCGCGTGGATCGGCGGGAACGGCAGACATGGCACAGTCATTGTACCCACTGACAGAAACCGGCGAACAGAAGACCGCCGTTGAGATACTTTATTATTGGTAGAGACAAAGTTTAGTTTGTTCTCAATGTTCGCCCAGCGTGAACGGCTTGAACGCTGATTCCACGCCTCGATGCGGTGAGAAAGCTCACAGTTGAGTCTCGCCGAAAGGCTGCAAATGCCCAGCGGCCGGGTCGGCTGTGCCAGACGGCGGGGTCACCTAGATGGGGTGACGGTGCTGACCCGCATCTCGTGGACGATGATCCCTATCGGCTCGCTCTCTGTGTAGTTGACTCCGGTGCCGTGGCCACCGCATCCGACTCGTAGGTCGCGTGCGGGGCATCTGACGTTCTCGCCTGCCGCGGCGGAGTAGAGCCACTCGCGGTCCTGGTACGGGAGCCTGGGGATCAGGCCGGTGAAGGTCCGGCCATCAGGGTCGTGCTCCAGCCCGATCTCTTGAGGGGTCACGTCCATGAGGTCGAGATGGTCCATTATGCAGTCGTAGTCTCGGCCCCGGTCGAAGTCTTGTTGTAGCTTCCGGAAGGGGCAATTCCCGTCACCCGGGCTGACGTCGTTCTGCAGGAATTCCTCGACGACCGGGATCTGATGACGGGGGTTGAGCCACCGCCTGCCGCCCCCGAATGTCCTCAAGTACCAGCCCCCGGCCGCGGTCAAGCGGTAGTAGCCGGACCGTGGCGGCGTCCACTTGCACCACACGTCGCCGCCAAAGTTGCAGCGGATCTCGTCGGCGCGGCGTTCGAGCTCAGCGTCGAGTTCTACGGTCGTCATCCCAGTGGTGATGTATTGGAGGCCGCGCGCCTCGGTGTGTTGTTGCCGCTCCGGCGGGGTCAGGTTCCTCCACCAGTTGAGGGTGCCCGCCCCGAAGAGGTCCTCGATGGCGGTCTCGTCGTTGTCGGGCCACAGCTCCTCGATCAGGACCCTGAACTCGGGCCAGTCTCTGACGACGCACTCTCCGCGCCTCACGATGTCGGCCACACTGCCGTGGGTCTGTGACGTGTCCACCCGGTACCAGGTACGGATGGCAGGGTCCCCCTGGCTGCTGTCGGAATACTCGTACCGCAGACCCGAATTCGTGGAAAGCACGAATCCCGGGACGACGGTGTTCGTTAACCACCACACCTCTCGCGTGCTGTTCGGGATGTCCTCGATGTTCAGAGTGATCAGGGAGTTCACGATGGCGAAACCCGAGTGGTGGTTTGACTCCCAGACGATCCGGCCCCGCGGCGGGTCGGCGCATCTCAGGCGCCTGAGGCACCTGGAGTCCATGGGGACTCCGCTGTTGTGCGCCGCGAAGACGCACGAGCCTGAGCCCTCGAGCCAGTCCTCCTTGTAAGTATGGGCCGATTGTTGCCGGCCATTGTCGGTGGAGAAAGAAGGCTCTCCACTCAACTCGTTGGGGCACTCTGCCGGCACGCTCTGGAAGGGCAACACCACGCACGGCGTGCAGCCCTGCCGGTAGACGTCGTTGGCCGACACAGTGAGAAGCGGGTCCAGGTAGTCGGCCTGCAGCCCGCGGCAGCGCAGTGTGTCCGCCACCACGTCGCAGCCGCCGGTGCGGCTCGACCGCTTGACGCAGAAGGCATATGAGGGTGCGCAGGCCGCGCCGGTCGCGTGGCAGGCGACGTTCAGGAACGATGTCTTGTACCGGCACCAGTGCTGGTTCGCAGAATGGTCCTCCAACGCTGATCGGGGGTCGCCGGTGGGGAAGCTGTTGCACATCGCCGGGGCGGGATTTCTGACGAAGTCTCCACCGACGTATTCCTCGCAGGTCACTATGGGGAAGGCCGGGGCGCCGCGGCCGCAGGCGGGGTTCGACCCGATGTGGCTGGGGGGCGGCCGGTAGCAGGAGTTGAACTGGTTCCTCGGGACGGTGTCCTCTGGGCATGACCATGCGCGGCGCTGGACCCTGAGACAGGTGTTGAATCCGACGCGGTGCAACTCACTAGTGCATCTCGCCGGCTAGATCATCCGGCACTCCTGACCGGTCGGTGTCGTCGTGTCCTGAATCACATAGCCCCTCAGGCTGGTGCAGGCCTGATACATCGAAGCGTCTGCGAATTCCAGGACGGTGGCCTCGCAGAAGTCCGGAAACTCGTCCGAAGGGCTGAGGTAGGTTCCGCTCTGAAACGGGTGCTCCGCGCATGCAGAGCCGCGCAGCTCACACAGGGAGGGGTCGTTGTGGTCTTCCCGCCAGGGCCGGGGGTCGGTGGGATCCGGGCATGGATCGGGGTCGCCGTCAAACACCGTGGGAGTGAGTGCTTGGGCCGACGCCCGCGGCCCGCCGGCGAGGTCGTCCAGCGGTGCGGGCAGGTCGGGGGACTCCACGGGGGCCAGCACCCCGATCAGCACCAACAATGCGCCCAGCAGCGACTTGAACACAACCCGCCGGGACGCCACAGTGAACACGGTGAGCACACCTCCTCAATGACAATCCGGCCCACACTTCTATTGAGAATGCGGCCCACACCTTATTCCCGCAATTGCCATATACGAACCCGAGATGAGCGTCATGTTGCGAGCATCGGGTGTTCATAGAAGACGCGGCTGTATACGCACCCTAGTAGACATAATTTGTCTATCTATATGCATCAAATAAAGTATCTCAATCACATTGGTACTGGTGTCGGCTATCGGTCACCCATCCGCTGCCAATGTCAAAGATATAGACGGACACTCGCTGTGTCGGTCATGAGACAACGTCGTGACCGAGAGATCGAAGTTGCCAACCCGAACTCACCTGTCGGCGAATAGGTGGGCCGGCGCGTGTGGCTCATCTTGGCGCTCACCGCGTCGACGCTGCGTCGACGTTGCTCCTCGTTGCTCATCAACGAGGTCGCTGGCTGCACGATCCACGACCAGTGCGGCTGGATGATGACCTTCCTGCGCCAGACCGGCCAGGCCTGACCCGCGTCACCTGCGGCCTACCCGCTCGGCCTCTGCGCGCCGCGCCCGGCAAGCCAGCCGTAGGCTCTGCACAGTGCTCCCCCGACTGAGGTCGATAGCGGCGGTAGCGGCGCTTTTCGCAACAGCCTGCAGCGGCACGACCGTCGATGAGGCGCCGGACACCGTCTCGACGACTTCGGTCGCCGTCACCACGACAGTCCCAGCGTCGACCACCACCCCAGAGGCCCCGGACGCACCCGAGCCCGCTGCAAACGGTGCCGAGACACCCGAGCCCGACGCACCCAAATCGGAGATACCCAAGCCTGGCGCTCCAGAGCCCGACGCGCCGGAGTCCAAGATTCCCGAGGCTGACGAACCCGAGCCCGAGCCCGACACACCCGAGCCTGAGACGGGGGCCGCCGGGCCGGTCGATCCTGAGGGGGTGGGCGACAGCTTCTACCCGAAGCTCGGCAACCCCGGTTACGACGTGCTCCACTACGTGATCGAGCTCGACGTCGACCCGTCGGCCAACACCATCTCGGCGCTGACCTCGATCACCGCTCAGGCCACCGACAACCTTGAGACGTTCAATCTGGACCTGTCGGGACTGGAGGTCCACTCGGTGACCGTCGACGGCGCCGATGCCGAGTTCTCCCGCTCCGGTCACGAACTGACAGTGCAGCCTGCGAGCCCGCTCGCGGCAAGCTCGCAGTTCGCGGTGGAAGTCGTCTATTCGGGCTCGCCCGAGCCGGTCGCGGATCCCGGAGTGCCGTTCTCAAATCTGGGTTGGCTCCATCGGGACGGCGTGATCTACACGTTGAGCGAGCCGTCGGGATCGATGACGTGGTTCCCGTCCAACAACCATCCGACCGACAAGGCCACCTACGAGATCAAGATCACCGTGCCCGAGGGCGTCACTGCGGCCTCCAACGGGCTCCTCGTCGACGAGACCACCTTCGACGGTCGGGCCACCTTCACGTGGCGGATGGACGACCCGATGGCCACCTACGTCGCCGCGGTCTACATCGGCGATTTCGAGCGCATCGACCACGGACCGCTCTACGAGGACGGTCCGTTGCTGCGCGACTACGTGCCCCGCGGCGCCCCGCCTGAGATCGCGCGAGCTCTGTCGGTGACCCCCAAGGTCATCGCCTTCCTGGAGGACCGGCTCGGCCCCTACCCGTTCGACGCCTACGGGACCATCGTGACGCCGTTCCCGCTCGGTCTCGCGCACGAGAATCAGACGCTCTCGATCCACGGACCAGCCACGATCGGTCCTGGCATCATCGCCCACGAGGCCGCGCACCAGTGGCTGGGCGACTCCGTGACGCCCGACGACTGGAGCGAGATCTGGTTGAACGAGGGCTTCGCCACATACCTGCACCTAATGTTCCAAGCCGAGCACTACGGCACCGACTTCAACGCTGCGATGGAGCAACTGCCCGCCCAGCTTCCCTCCTTCGCGCCCGTCCCACCGAAGGGAATCGGCATCGAAGATCTGTTCGGCCCCTCGGTCTACTGGCGCGGCGCGGCGACTCTGCACGCCCTGCGCCTCCACGCCGGCGACGACGCCTTCCTCGAGATCCTCCGAACCCACTACGACCGGTCGGCCGGCGCTACCACCAACACCGAAGAGTTCCTCGACATCGTGGACGAGATCGCCGGACCAGACGCGGTGGACCTAGTCGAGTCCTGGCTGTTCGACAACGAAGTTCCCGCGGCCGCGTAGAGGCCGAGCGGATGAGTCAACGGCCACAAGATGGCGTTGCCCGGTGCTCAGCGTCGACGGACGCTTCTAGCCACCATTCGGCCTGCCAGGGTGACAACCGTCACCAACGAGCGCCGGACCCAGAGCCGGAGCTTCGGCTAGCCGGCGTGGAGCTCGTCGAGGATCTCGCAGATGTAGTCGGGCTCGCCGGTGAGGTGGACGGATTCGAAGGACCATTGGCCCGGTCCGTTGGCGTTGACGGCCCGCACCTGCACGCCATAGAGCGTGCCGACCTCCAGGCCCGAGATCACCGCCGACGTTGCTGCGGTGCTGTGGGGCCAGACCTGCCATTCACCGCCGTTGTGCAACTCTCCGTCGGTGACGTCTAGCGGGCGGTAGCGCAGCTCATAGCGCTCGACGGGGGCGCCGCCCACGAACTCGGGGGCCTCCCAGACCGCCTCGAGACCGGTGTCGTCGTAGCCGGTGCCTGTGGAAGCACACAGGACCTCCGGCGGCACCGGCTGGCCCGGAGGCGCCGCGGCGGGACCGCCGTCGTCGTCGGCGATGGTCACGGTGATCTCCGAGGGCTCGCCGATCACGCAACCGTTGCGCTCACAGCCGGTGATGCGCACGACCAGCGTGCCGTCGGGGTTGCCGACATCGTTGTCGAGAATCTGCACCGCGCTGTCCCACACATCGACCCGCGGCAGGCTCAGCACGATCCTGGAGACCTCTCCCGAGATCGGCACGATCGGCGAGTAGTGGATCCATTCGAACGACAGCTCCACGTCGGCGCCGCCCGGTGCCGGCCCGCCGCCAGCAGCCGCGAACAGCAGCCGGAACAACACCCGCTCGTCCTCAAAGAACGTCGAGCCGTCGACCACCGTCTCACCCACCGTCAGCGTCGAGTGATCGGTTATCACCGTGCCGTCGGGGACATGCACCAGCGTCACCACCGTCCGGCCCTCGGCGTCGACCTCGGTCACCTGCACCGAGGCGGCCGTCACCTCGTTGTCCCCGTAATCGCCGCCGGTGACCGTGTGGGTGATCGTCGCCGAGCCGTGGACCGTATTGTCATCGGCCGCGGCGGCCACCGTGACGGTCCGGGGGATTTCCCAGTCCTGGGACGTGAACACCAACGGCTCCGACACCGATATGTCGGCGTCGGCGACACCGTGGACCTCGGGGCTGATCGTCACATCGTCAGTCGGCTCGCGGGTCAGCACCACGGTGTAGGACGCCGTGCCGCCCTCGTCGACGGTCAGTTCGTCCTGGTCTACGACGACGCTGCGGATGTCGTCGTCGACGATCGTGACTACAGCCTCGCAATGGCGGATCGAACGGCACGTCCGGACCTCGCGATCCGCGGGGCGGAAGTGAACCGTGAACGGCAGCCCGGGCGATCTTTGCTGCAGCAGACGCAACCTCTCGTCGCCCTCGACTCCAGTGTCATCAAGAACCGCCAGCGGCACTGGTACCTCCGCCATGAAGGCGTCTCCGTCAGCGATCCACGCGCCTGACGACGATCCCGGGAACGGAACCATTCTCGAAAAGGCCTCAAAGTCGTCTGAAGTCGCGGTGCCGGACCGGGTCGACAATGCGACGTAGAACGTGCCTGTGGGTGCGGGAACACCCGGTTCGGTCCTTGCCAGCAGCGCTATCTCCTCTTCGGTTGAGCCGCCACCCTCATCGACTGTGTACGACGCGGCGTTGAGCCGCACCGTCACCAGCGGATCGCCCACGTAGACCCGCACCGACGCCGTAGGGGGATCGGGGACATCGGACGGCTCGCCGTCGTCGACGGTGGCGATC
Source organism: Candidatus Aldehydirespirator sp. (assembly GCA_965220645.1). Lineage (GTDB taxonomy): Bacteria > Actinomycetota > Acidimicrobiia > Acidimicrobiales > Aldehydirespiratoraceae > Aldehydirespirator. Next base: position 2,383,323 of record OZ244836.1, read on the forward strand.
ACGTCGCCGGTGACCGCGGCCGGATCCAAGGTCCTGGTGTGGACGCGGAACTCGACGGAGGTCTCGTCGGCATCGAAGGCGACGGTGCGCGACAGCCTGTCCGCGTCGATGATCCCCGACGACAGCGTCACGGGCACATCCAGACCGGAGTCCAGGTCGACCGCCCGCGTGACCGTGAAGACCAGATCGTCGATCCCCTCCAGCGCTGTGGGATGCTCGGCTGTGATGGTCACCGCGCCCGAGTGGAGGACCTGACCGTCGTCGGGCGGGGCCTCCGTGGCTTCTTGCGCCAGGGCTCCCCTCGCGAATGCGAGGCCCGAGACGGCGACGGCCAGAGCGAGGAGGGCGCGCGCCGTGACGATCCCAGGTCGTGGTCGTGCCCGCGCTCGGATGGGCAGTGTCGCGGGCCACCGCCGCCCTGATGGGCCCGGAGATGCAATGCGTGCTTGTCTCATCGCCGACTGCATTGCCCGGAACCTCCCGTAGGTTTCACCGATGTGACCGAAGTCACAGCGGTGGCCGGGGCTACGTCCAGACGCTGAGCAAGATGCCGATGACGCCTGGCCCTGCGACGTGATCGGTCTGGTCAACGCGGCCGATCTCCGGGTGGGCGAGGCGGTGCACGCCGCGGGCGAACCCGTGTGCTGCTATTCGGTGAGCAGTGTGATGCGCCAGGGCGGTTCCTTGCGGGGCTCGTATGAGGCCCACAGCGTGACGTGCACATCGCCGCTGCGGGCGGTGAGCGTGCAGTAGGGGCCCGGCTCGTCGTCGGGCTCGGGCGCAGGGCATTGCTCGTCGATGTCGGCGCCGGTCCAGCCCGCGCCGTCCGCGGCCGACAGCAGGTCCTGCCTGCCGGGAGGCTCCTGTGTGGACCATTCGACCCGGAACGACGTGCAGCCCGTGCCGATGCAGAGCACATCGGCGCGGAAACTCCTGCGAACTTGCTCTGTCCACTCGGGCGGCGCCACGAGCTGCTCGGCGGCCTCGGCCCGGCGGGGGTCGTCTTTCGCGCAGCCCGCAGCGAGCATCGCCGCAGCGAACACAGCGCCGGCAAGCGCCGAGCGCGCTCTGTCTGTTCGAACGATTCCGCGCAAGCTGGCCTCTAGAATACCGTTGCGATGACACTCGCAATTTTAGTTGATGATTCCCGCTCAGTGACCGATAATCGTCACCATAATCACCGCGATTGAGATATCCGCTATGTCTCCTATGGATCGATGAATCGAGTCATATGGAGTTCACTTCACTCATCGCTTAAGAGCTCATGATCTTGCTGTGTACTGGCAGTTTGAACTAACTGAGTTATGGAATACACATATTGCTCTTAGGTCAGACTCAGGATTGTGCCCCGTGGGGAGAATGGCGTTGATCTGCGAGACACTACCGGGTCTATGCTGCTCCACCAAACATGGCCGAACAATGATCCTGGAGGGGAGAGACTCATGACGAGATCCCGACAGCGCTACGTTCTGTTGTTAGTGGCGGCCGCAGCGCTGCTCGCCGCCGCATGCGGCGGCGAGGTGACGGACTCCGACACGGCGAGCCCTGCCGAACCCGCTGACTCCGGCCAGGAAACCGAGCCCGAGACGACACAACCCGAGCCCGAGGCGACAGAACCCGATGGGTCCGCCCAGGCGCCGGAGCCCGAGCCCGAGACGACACAACCAGAGCCCGACACAGATCCCGACACAACAGAACCAGAGCCCGAGCCCGAAGCGACCCCATTCGACACGGCAGAACCCGAGTCCGAGCCCGAAGCGACCCCATCCGACACGGCAGAACCCGACGCAGCAGAACCCGAGCCCGAGGCTGTGGCCCCGAACGTCTTCGACGATCCCCGCGACGGCATCTTCGACGAGTTCCAGGCCACGATGGACCGGGGGGCGCATCCGTTCATGCAGCTCGACGCGTTCTGTCACGCTCACGACCCCGCCACCGACCGGGTCGCCACCGACGCGGGCATCGGGGCCGGCTCCATCTCGCTGGTGCATCTGCGCTCGCGCATCGAGGACTTCGTCGCCTTCGGTTTCGGCACCGCGGTGGGCGACGTGGCCGAGATGTTCGACACGTTCGCGGCCGTGGTCAACGAGCAGTGCGGCGGGGTGCGGGGCCGCATGATCGACATGCACACCATCGAGGTTGCCGTGATGGGCGACACGGTGGACCACGAAGCCAACGCGGCGTGCATCGAGGCTGTCGAGGACCTCGACGGGGTGATCCTGGTGAACTCCAGCGGCTTCCCGGGGTCGGCGTCGCTGTGCATCGTGGAGGATCACGAGACGGCCCTGGTGTCGGTGCAGACCCAGCCCGGGGAGTTCATGCGGCGCGGCGGGGACCGGCTGATCTCGTTGGGTCCCACCGCCGAGGAGCAGTTGAGCTGGCTCGCGCTGGACCTGATCGCCCGGGGCGATCTGGACGGCAGGACCGTCGGCGTGGCCGCGCCCGACACGCCGGGCCAGTACGAGGCGGTCGAGGCCGGGCTGGTGGACGTCCTGGAGGCCAACGGCGTCGAGGTTGCGGTGTTTGACCAGATCGGCTGCGAGGGCAGCAACTTCTGTACCGTCGGCGTGCGGGAATCCGTGCAGCGGATGCGGGCCAGCGGCGTCGACGTGGTCTTCAACGTGCTCAACGCCATCTCCGCGCCAGGACTCATCACCGAGATGATCGAACAGGGGTTCAAGCCCGGCGACGTGCAGTTCTACGCCTCGGAGTTCAACTCTCAGGCCGTGGAGATCGTGGCCTCCAAGATCGTGGCCTTCGGCGGCGACGCGGCCGGGAGGCTCTATGACGGCGCCATCATCCAGAGCGTCCTCGACACCGGCGCCTACCGGCTCGAGGGCTACGAGCCGCGGGCGTTCAATGAGATGTGCAACGACACCTACGGCGCCAACAGCGCATCCGGCGCCAACCACGAGTCCCAGGACCGGGCCACGGGCACGTCCACCTACGGCATGACCACCACCGTGTGCGAGATCATGCGCATCACGCTGCGGGCCATCTACGACGCGGGCGACAACCCCACCCGCGCCGACATCTACGAGGCACTGGCCTCGCTGGGGCCGGTGGATTCCAATGAGATGATCCCCGCCTCGCTGCGGCCGGGCAAGACCAGCACGCCCGATATGGTCCACCACCTGGTGTTCGAGTACCCGTGCACGCAGCGGGCGCCCTTCGGCGCTGAGAACATCTGCCTGTACCCGATCGACGAGTACCGGCCCGCCCCGAGCTAGACACGTTCGGACCGCAGCTGCGAGGCGCCTACCAGTGGAACTTCATCCTCGGCCGCGGCGCGGGAAAGCCGACCGCCGGGCCGTCAGCAGCCAGCGCCTTCGAGCCAGCGGTCAAGGCGTGGCTATCTCCCAGCATGTTGACAGCGGTACTTGTAACCAATAGGTGACGTTCTAGAAGCAACTATGAATAGTTTATTGTTGGAATCTCGATATTGAGACTATGTATTTGTTGTTGCCTGAACTGACCTATGCAATTGAAAAAGTCGAAGAAGTGTATTTCAAACTGCGACACCGAGGGCTGCCGATTGTTTGGTGTTGACGGCTACGATCGCGAGATGACTGCATTTGGCGAAGCCGCTGTCCGCGTCGCCCGGGGCGCTGATGCGCGCGCCGAGGCCCGCGGGTTGGTGGCGCAGATGACCCTGGAGGAGAAGTTGGGTTGTCTCGACGGCGATCTGCCGTTCTGGCCCGGGCTGGCCGACCTCGCCGGCGGGGGCTACAACTCCCATCCCTGGCCGGCCGCCAGCGTCGAGCGGCTCGGCATCCCGGGGCTGGCCTTCGCCGACGGGCCCAGGGGCTGCGTGATGGGGCCGTCCACCACGTTCCCGGTGTCGATGGCCCGCGGCGCGTCGTTCGATCCGGGCCTCGAGGAGCGCATCGGTGAGGCGATCGGTGCTGAGCTGAGCGCCGGCGGGGCCACGTTCACCGGGGCGGTGTGCATGAACCTGCTGCGCCATCCGGGGTGGGGCCGGGCCCAGGAGACCTACGGCGAGGACCCCCACCATGTGGGCGAGATGGCCGCTGCGCTTACCCGGGGCCTGCAGCGCCATGTGATGGCCTGCATGAAGCACTTCGCATGCAACTCGATGGAGAACTCCCGCTTCAAGGTGGACGTCGTCGCCGGCGAGCGGGCTCTTCACGAGGTGTACCTGCCCCATTTCAAGCGGGTGGCCTCAGAGGGCGCCGCGTCGGCGATGAGCGCCTACAACGCGATCAACGGCCGCTGGTGCGGCGACAGCGGCCCGCTGCTGAACGGCGTGCTGCGCGACGACTGGGGCTGGGAGGGCTTCGTCGTCACCGACTTCATCGTCGGCATATACGACCCGGTGGAGTCGGTGCGGGCCGGCTGCAACGTGGAACTGCCCTTCCGCCAGCAGCGGGCCCAGGCGCTGCCCGACGCGGTGGCCGCCGGCGAGCTCGACATCGCCGACGTGGACGCTCGCGTGATCGAGACGGTGGGCACGTTCCTGCGCTTCGCCCACGTGTACCGCGACCGCCCCGACCGCTCGGTGCTGGCCTGCGCCGAGCATCGGGCGCTGGCCCGCGAGGCGGCCGCGGCGTCGATGGTGCTGCTGCGCAACGACGGCTGCCTGCCCCTCGACGCCGCCGGGCTGGGCCGCGTGGCCGTGCTGGGCGAGCTGGCCGCGGTGCCCAACCTGGGCGACGGCGGCTCCAGCAACATCCTGCACACGCCCGAGCCGGTGACGCTGCTGGCCGGCATCGAGGCCGCGCTGGCGGGCCGCGGCGGGCCGGTCGTTCACGCCGGCCGCGACGCCTCGGCCGCGGCCGGCGCCGACGTCGCGGTGGTGGTGGTCGGCTACACCGCGCACGACGAGGGCGAGTACCTCGGCGACACCGGCGACGACCGGTTCCTGAGCATGGCGCCGCCCATGGACCACCCCGAGCTGGGACTCACCGACGCAGACCAGGGCGCCGCCCTCGCGGGTTTCGAGCTCGCCGTGAGCGCAGCCGGGGGCGGCGACCGGGCCTCGCTGCGGCTGCGCCCCGACGACGAGCAGCTCATCGCCGACACCGCCGCGGTCTGTGACCGGGTGGTGGTGGCGGTGATGGCCGGCAGCGCGGTGGTGATGCCCTGGCTCGAGTCCGTCAACGCCGCGCTCATGGCGTGGTATCCCGGCTCTGAGGGCGGCCGCGCCCTGGCCGATGTGCTGCTGGGCGACGCCGAGCCCGGCGGGCGGCTCCCCTTCGCGGTGCCCCGCGACGAGTCCGACCTCGTGGACTTCGACCTCGACGCCACCTCCGCGGTGTACGGCCTGCTGCACGGCCAGTGGCACCTCGACGCCAACGGAACCGAGGCCCACCTGCCCTTCGGGCACGGCCTCAGCTACAGCACCCTCGAGCTGGGCGACGCCCGCCTCGACGGCGACCAGGTCGCCGTCGAAGTCGTCAACACCGGGCCGCGCCGAGGCTCCACCGTCGTGCAGGCCTACGCCAGCGTGCCCGGCTCAGCCCACCAGCGCCCGCCCAAGCGCCTCGTCGGCTTCTCCAAAGTCAGCCTCAACGCCGGCGAACGCACCGAAGCGCGCATCGCCCTCGACCGGTCCCAACTCGACCTGCGACTCGACGGCGCATGGGTGACAGAGGACCTGCCCATCGAACACTCCGTCGGACTCGACGCCTCAAGCACTCAGCCCACCCAGCCGATCTAACCGGATGGGACTCTTGTAAACGCCAAGAGGGGTTCCCTCAGAGAGGTCTGCTTTGGCCGCGAACAGCCCGATTGGCGGAATCGCGGCTTGCTCGATTCAGAGTTTGCTGACTGCTAGTGCCAGCCCGCTGATGAGCGCGAGGGTGAGGATCGAGGGACGGAACCAGTTGCGGCCCAGCACCGGTCGTGTGATGGGTGTGTTCGCTTTGTCGTTCGGGGGTGCGTTCGGCTTGGCTTGGGGGCGCGTTCATTTCTGCCGGAGCTGTCTCGAGGAGGCGTGGTTTTTGCGGTGTGAAGGGTCGCTGTTCCGGCGTTTCGGAGGGGTTGCGTTCGCTTGCGTTCGGCTTGGACGTTCGGGAGCGATTTGGTCCACACGTTTGCACTAAAGAGCCCGCCCAGGCCAAAAGGGGTTCGCGTCGTCCGAGAATGGACGGTTCTGGGGGCCGCGGCGCAGGGGGTGAACGCAACCGAACGCAACCGAACGCAGGGAGCGAACGCGGGCGCTGCGGGCGGTGACGGCGCCGTGCGGTCATCGCGACTTCCGACGGCCTCGTCGCGGGTGAACGCAAGCAAGCGCAGGGGAAACGCAGGCGCTGCGGGCCCCGCTATCGAGGCTTTGGCCGCGGGCCTTAGGCGTCACCTGACCGGTCAACGGCCATTGCCCCTTGCGTATCAGGATCGGAGTGGCGGCGGACTGGTGCCACGGGATCGCTTCTCCGATGTCTCGGTCGCACGCGGAGCGCCGCCGTCCGTTGCCCCGCAAACCGTCGAAGCCGTATTCGCGCTATCGCGTGGTCGCCTCCTGCTTGCCAATCGATGCGCGGAACAAATCTCAACCGACGCGTCGCATGATTTCTTGGCCGCTGCGGCCTCGGAGTAGCACTGCGGACCAGTGCCCCGCATCCGCGGGGCGCGTGCCCTAGGCGATCAACTGCGGCCCCGGAACCTTCTCCAGCCCCGTGCGGATCGCGGCCTGCAGCTTGTCGCGAGTCGAAGCGTCCCACTGAGCAGGCTCATCGGTGCTTCACGCCCGCCGCGACGATTGATCGAGGTAGCGGCCCCAATTCGCCATGACCGCGGCCCGCTGCGCGAGCAGGTCGCTGCGGCGGTACGCGGCCTCCACACCGCCGACAGTGTGCGCCAAGCACGCCTCTGCGACCTCGCGGGAGACGCCTGTCTCGGCGCACCAGTCGCGAAAGCTTGATCTCAGCCCGTGGGGCCGCATGGCGAGGCCCAGTTCCCCGCAGAGCTTCGACAGCGCGGCCGAGGTCAACTCGCGGCCGGTGGACGACGGGAGTACCAGCGGCCCACCGTCGGCGTCGGCCCGTGCTCGTTCGATCACGCGCAGTGCCGCGTCGGACAGCGGCACGACGTGCTCGCGATTGGACTTGGTTCTCTCTGGCGGGAGAGTCCATGTGCGGGTATGGACGTCAAGTTCGCTCCAGGTCATGCCGCGCACCTCGGCACTGCGCGTGGCCGTCAACGCGAGCAGCCGCAGCGCTCGCTTGGTGGAGGGGTGAGCGCGGCTGGAGTCGATGGCGGCCAGCGCATCGGCGAGCTTGGAGTGATGCTCTGCGGGGATGTGGCGGCGATCGCCATTCGATCTCGGCAGCGCGGCGAGTACGGCCTCGGCCGCGGGATCATCTGAGCGGAACCCCGCGGCGACGGCCCAGCGCATTGTGATGCTGAGACGGCGGCGGACCTTGCGACCGGTGGCGGGAAGCTCGCGCCACACCGGGCCGACAACGGCGAGCACATCGGCGGAAGTCACCTGATCGACGCGCATCGCCATTACGGTCGGGGCGTGGCGTTGAAGCGAAGACCGCCAGATCTCAGCGGTGCGGCCACCGTCTTTCCAGGTCGCCTGCCGCTGCGCGATGACTTGCTCTACCGCGTCCGCGACGGTGGGCGCGCCAGACGCTCGCGGGTCGATGCCCTCCGAGACCGCGCAGGCGTTGGCGATGGCCTTCGCACGGGCCGCAGCCAGGCCGACCTCGGGCCAGCGGCCGAGGCCGAGGTTGGTGGGCTTGCCGCCGATACGCAGCCGCTGAGTCCAGGTCTTGCTCGTGCGGCCGTTGGCGGTGCGCTTGACCCGCAGCGTCAGGCCGCGCGAGCCGTAGCCATCGCCGTAGCTGCTAGGACGGCTGACCTTTGCGACGAACGTGCTCGACAGTGGCCGTCCGCTCCTAACGTTCATGTTTCGCCCCTCAGGAGTGGTATTCACAGTGTTACTTCTATCCGGAGCTTGGACGATACCCCATGAGGATGCCTGAGACAAGATTTTATGTCTGACCTCGACTAATGCGAGGATCGCTGACAACGATTGAGGACGGATGATACGCCAAGGTTGTGTCCCCCTCCGACACTGTACATCGTTCAACCTTTCGTTGTCCCGAGGGCGGCTCGATACCGGCTGGGGGTGGTGGGGGTCTCGCGTCCGAAGTGATGCGGGGAACACAGTCCCCATCGAGCGCTGCTCCCGCAGTACAGTCCGCGAGCAGGAATCAGATCCAGCGGCACGAGGGGGCAGCACGAGCGAACCGCGGTTCAACGAGCACGGTGCCGAGATCACCGCGCCGCGCATCTTCAGCTGGGACGAGCTGGATGCGGTGCGCTGGGACGAGGAGCGGGTGGATGCGCAGATCGTCACCGGTGAGCACATGCATCTCATCCGCGCCGTCTACGAGCTGGGTGCGACCTACGAGATGCACAGCCATCCCTACGAGCAGTTCAGCCTGCTGCTGGCGGGTCGCCTTCTCCTGACGGTCGGGGACGAGACCCGCGAGATCGGCGCAGGCGACGGCTGGTACGCGCCCGCCGGTGTGCCCCACGGGGGCAGCGTCCTGGGCGCCGAACCGGCGGTCTTTCTCGACGTGTACTCACCGGCTACGACCGCGATCCTTCGCCTGTTCGCGACCGCGAGGCCGATTCCAGCCGGCGAGCGCTCCGGCGCAGAGTCGCAGGATTGAGCATGGCGAACGTGTTCAGTGCCGGCTCGGACGTATCGGACGTTGCGACCGCGGTGACCCGCGACGGGTACGCGGTGGTGCGCGACGCCGTCGACGCGAAGACCCTCGCGGCAGTCGCCGCGGATCTCCAGCCGTACCTCGATGCCGCCCATACGGGCCACGAGGAGTTCATGGGCAGCCTCACCAAGCGATTCGGTGCGCTGATCGCCAAGTCGACCGCGGTGCAGGCGTTGATCATGCATCCCACCGTGCTCGCAGCGGCCGATCACGCCCTCTTGCCGAGTTGCACGACGTACCGGGTCCACTACACCGGCGTCATGCACCTCGAGCCGGGGGAGAAGCAGCAGGTGCTGCATCGCGACACGTCGGTGTATCCCTTCGCCAACCCGTGCCCCCCATTCACGGTGGCCACGATGTGGGCGATCACGGACTTCACACGCACCAACGGTGGAACCCGGATCTGCCCGGGCAGTCACCAGTGGACGAGTGACCGTGTGCCGACCCGATCCGACGTGATCGCCACCGAAATGCCGGCCGGTTCGGTCCTGATCTACGTCGGCAACGTCATTCACGGTGGCGGGTCGAACCGATCCGACCGTGCCCGCACCGGCGTCGCGCTGCACTACTCGCTCGGATGGCTGCGCCAGGAGGAGAACCAGTACCTCGCCGTCCCTCAGGAACAGGCGCGAACCCTTCCCGACAAGCTCCAGGAGCTGATGGGGTACTCCCTGGGCTCATCCAACCTCGGCTTCGTCGACCACGTGGCGCCCAAGGACTACCTCCACGGAGTTCGCGATCCATCCCGGAGCGACCTCAGCCCCCCGGGGATGAGCGAGCGGGTGGATGCGCTGGAACGCTTCCACATCAGCCACACCGCGCCAGGCCCGGCTCGCCACTACGACGTCGACACCGACTGAAGCCACAATGCGCCTCGGATAGAGTCGGACGCGGAGGATCATCGATCCCACGACTGAGAAGGGCTAGCCCACCAGCACCGCGTCGGGCTCGACGGCCCCGGTCCAGCAGTACAGGAGCACGGTCGGCGCCGCTCCGAAGTCCTGGCAGTGCTCCTGCCAGGGCGCATGGTGCACGGCATCGCCCGGCCGGGTGACGCGACGCTCGCGGAACTCGTGGCGCCGGTCAGCGGAGCCGGGAGTGTGATTACCCCTATTCACCTTCCGGCTTCGGGCTCGATCATTGGTGGCGCATCACGTCATCGAGCAGGTCGTCGAGGCCGGGGAGGCTCGACGTGTCGGTGTCGATCAGGATCCGCTTCAGATGAGTCAACGGCAGGGGCGGCTCGTACTCGTCGCTGACCGGGAACAGGGTGCTGTAGCCAGCGGTTGTCCAGGTGCCGTTGGCGGTGGAGATGAAGGGGATGGTGGCGTCGATCGTCGTCGATCCCAGCGACGAGCCGTCCGCGAACTGCTCGACCGTGCTGCCGCCGTCGACCTCAGCGATCCTCAATCCGAGCTCGGTGGCACCGGCAGGCCGGGGCACGGCGAACCGGCGGAGCCCGCGGTCGGGGGCGTGAATGAACGCCACGAGCTCGTCGCCGAGAGCCACCCACGCCCATCCGGCAGTCCAGTTGCCATGCTCGACGATCACCCCGTCGCCATCGCCGAGGGCGCCGTCGAGCTCGGCCGCAATGTTGAGCCCGCCGAAGATCAACGGCCCCGCCTGGAAGTTCAGGCGCTCCCCGGCGCGGAGCTCGTAAGTGCGCCGGTACACCGCGAAGGGCATGTAGATCAAGTGCGGGTTCTGGAGGTACGCCGGGCCGTCCTGGAGCGGGAGCACGTCGTTTCGCTCCGCCTCCGCATCCCAACGGGCCTGAAGCTCGGCCAGGCGCTCCGGGTGGGTGTCGGCCAGGTCCGTGGACTCGGCGAAGTCGCGGTCGGAGTCGAACAGCATCCATTCATCGGCACGGAAGTCGACGCTGCCGCCGATCATGTCCCGCTCGTACGGGTTGAACTGGTTGACGTGGTTGGTCACAGCCTTCCAGCCGTCGTGGTAGATGGCCCGACTGCCCCAACACTCGTAGTACTGCGTGGTGCGAAACTCGGGTGAGCCGGCGTCCGCGATCGACGGGACCAAGGACTCGCCGTCCAGCGACATCTGCGGGACGCTGCGCACCGATGCCGGCATCTCGACATCCAGCAGGTCGAGCACGGTCGGCAGGACATCGATGGCGTGGCAGTACTGGGAGCGGAATCCACCGGGATCGGTGACCGCTGCTGGCCAGCGGACGACCAGCGGATCACGCACGCCGCCTTCCAACGTGTAGCGCTTCCAGCGCCGCAGGGGCGTGTTGCCGGCATGAGCCCAACCCCACGGGTAGTGGCTGTAGCCGCGGTGGCCGCCCGCGGTGTCCACGGTGTCCTTCAGTTGGTCGAGCGATTCGAGGCCTTCGTTGATCTGGGTCAGGTGGTTGGTCGAGCCATGGGGTCCACCCTCACCCGACGCGCCGTTGTCGGACATCACGATGACGATGGTGTTGTCGAGCTCGCCCAGATCGTCGAGGCAGCCGACGATCCGGCCCAGTTGCGCATCGGTGTGGGTCAGGAAGCCCGCGAACACCTCCTGGAGCCGGGCGTACAGCCGCTGGCTGCTGGCGTCGAGGTCGTCCCATGGCTCGATCCAATCCGGCCGCGGGCTCAGCTCGGTGCCGGCCGGGACCACGCCGAGTTCGATCTGGCGAGCCAGGGTGCACTCTCGGAGCGCGTCCCACCCGTCGTCGAACGCGCCCTCGTACGGCTTGATCCACTCGTCGTGCACGTGGTGGGGGGCGTGGGGGGCGGCGGTGGCCCAATAGAGCAGGAACGGTCGGCTGGGCTGGTGCAGCCGCAGCTCGCGGATCATGCCGACGGCCTCGTCGGCCATGTCCTCGGTGAAGTGGTAGCCCTCTTCCGGCGTTCGGGGCGGGTCGACATAGCTCTGGTCGCGCACCAGATCGGGCGTCCACTGCGATTCCTCGCCGCCGAGGAATCCGTAGTACCGGTCGAATCCCTGCCCGGTGGGCCAGGTGTGGAACGGCCCCCCCGGGCCACGATGGTCGCGCGGCGTGAGGTGCCATTTGCCGACGGCCCACGTCGCCCAGCCCGACTCGCGGAGCACGGCCGGAAGGGTGGCGGCCTCGGGCGGGATCACGCCCGTGTATCCGGGGAACGGAAGTGGCAGGTCGGGGAACATTCCCATGCCGACCCGGTGGTGGTTGCGTCCGGTGAGGACGCAGGCGCGGGTGGGCGAGCAGAACGCCGTGGTGTGGAAGTTCGTGTACCGCAGCCCCTCTACGGCGAGCCGGTCGATGGTGGGGGTGGCGATGGGGCTGCCGTAGCAGCCGAGCTGCGCGAAGCCGCAGTCGTCGAGCACCACCAGCAAGACGTTGGGCCCGCCCGGGCGGAACGGGTCCGGCGGGCGCGCTGCCGACGACTCGGCCAGCGTCAGCCCAATCTGCATCTCCTGCCCGCTCATCGCTGCCAACGAACCTCCAGGTACGTTCCTGCCCTAGCCCAACACAGAGAAGGTAATCACCATGCCAGAGAATGCGGTCAGCGGACACTACTTCGGTCCGTTCGACTGTTGACCACTGTTCTACCTAGATAGGTATATTGGTACCTATGGTGTTGAGCATCAAGAGCGTCGAGGCCGACCAGCTGGCCCGGGAGCTGGCGGAAATGACCGGGGAGTCGATCACCGAGGCTGTCGTCGCGTCGCTGAAGACCCGCCTCGACTTGGAGCGTCGACGCCAGCGAGATCGAACCCTGGACGACATCATCGAGCGCTTCCAGTCTTTGCCGGTGCTCGATGAACGAAGTCCAGAGGACATCATCGGATACGACGGGCACGGCTTGCCGTCGTGAATGTGGTCGACACCTCAGCAGTGGTCGCCGTGCTGTTCGGCGAGCCCGGCAGCAAGGACATCGAGCACAAGCTGGTGGAATCGCCCTGCATCATGTCGGCCGCAACCCGCGTCGAGCTCGGGATCGTTGTCGAGGCGCGAGCCGGTCCGGCCGGCGGCCAGTTGCTGGAGGAACTCCTGGCCCGCATCGAGGTCCGGATCGAGCCCGTCGATGCGGGCCTGGCAGATGAGGCGATGGTCTGCTGGCGCCGATTCGGCAGGGGCAGGCATCCGGCTGGGCTCAACTACGGCGACACGTTCTCGTACGCGCTGGCCCGCCGGACGGGCCTGCCACTGCTGTTCGTAGGGGACGACTTCGCCCGGACCGACGTGCTCGCCGCCTGACCGCCCCCGGCTTGCCGAGCCCGGCTAGAAGTCGAAGCCGTTGGCGGCGACGGGAATGGTCATGGCCATGTCGGGCGGGCCGGCCAGCAGTCCCATCAGGGCCGGCATGGCCACCTGCATGGCTTCGTTGTTGGCGTGTTGCTGGGCGGCTTCCATGCTCGACATGAGGGCGAAGAACCAGTAGGTACCGTCCTCGCCCCGGTGATAGGAGTACGACTCGACGCCGTCAACCGACTCGCTCGCCTCGACGATGGCCCGCAGGGCCTCGTCCATCTCGGAGCCTTTGCCCTCCTGGCAGGAGAACTTCGCAAACACAGAGACCTTCGACATTTTCTCGCCCCTTTCTGGTGACGAACGCTCCGGGCGCAACCCGGCGCCGAGAAGCTACCGGACCCGTGGCTAGAGTCGTCGGCCCGAGAAGGAAGGGAACGCCGTGGGGGAGAACCAGCGCTCGCAGATCGAGATGACCGACGAGGAGCTCGACCGGTTCATCGACCAGTCGCGCACCTGCACGATGGCCACCGTCGGTGCCGGCGGGATGCCCCACCTGGTGGCCATGTGGTACGCCTGGCTCGACGGCCATCTCTGGGTGGAATCCAAGGCCAAGGCCCAGAAGATCGTCAACCTGCGCCGCGACGACAGGATGTCGGTGATGATCGAAGCCGGAAACACCTACGACACCCTGCGGGGGGTGTCGCTGGAGGGCCGCGGGGTGATCGTCGATGATCCCGACACGATCTGGCGGGTCGGAATCAACGTGTGGGAGCGCTACACCGCTCCCTACTCCGAGGACGTGCGGCCGCTGGTGGAGACGATGCTGCGTAAGCGGGTGGCGGTGCGTCTCGGCGTGGATCGGATCCGCAGCTGGGACCACCGCAAGCTCGGGCTCGGCACCATCGAGATGGGCGGAACCACGGGACCGCACCTCGACGGCCCCGGCCTGCCGGGCCCCGGCTGAGCATCGCGGCAGGCCCCGCACTAGGAACACGGGCATGGAACTCTCAGAGGCAATCAGCTGGGCAGCCGAGCGCAGCCTCGGGGTGTTGATCACGATCCGATCCGACGGCCGGCCCCAATCGTCCGACATCGTCTACTGCGTCGACGCCGGTGTGTTCTCGATCTCGGTCACCGCCGGCCGGGCCAAGACCGCCAACCTGCGACGCGACCCCAGGGCGGTGCTGCACATCTCCGACGAGAAGGCCTGGTCGTACGTGGCCCTCGACGGCACGGTCGAGTTGTTTCCGGTCACGACCCGCGTCAACGACGCCACCAGCGATGCCCTCGTCGACTACTACGAACGGATGATGGACGACCCGCATCCCGACTGGGACGAGTACCGCCGAGCGATGATCGACGAGCGCCGCCAAGTCGCCCGCTTCACACCGACCAGCGCCGCCGGCCAGATCCACGAATAGGAGGAAACCCACCTCGCCTGTGCGTTTTGACGTAGTTGTGGCCCTCAGGGGTCGTCAACTACATCAATTTCGATCGAGGCCGCGCTTCTCCGAGCCTCAGGCCGCGCCGGCGCGGCGGTAGGCGTCGAGCACCAAACCGTGGAAGTGGTGGACGCCGTGCTCGGAGAGGCCCGAGCCGCCGGGATCGCACACGACGCGGCCCTGGGTGAACGCCGGCGTGCGCATGCCCCGCTGCACGCTCTCCACTATGGCTATGTCCTCGGGCTGGAGTACCTCGTCCATGTAGCGGATCGACTCGGCGTCGGCCTCGGTCAGCTCGTCGGTCTCGAGGTAGAAGTCGAGAGTCTCGAGCGTGCGCTCGGGTCCGGACGGCACCATCTGCATCACGCTGAAGTTGCCCCGGCCCGGATAGCGCATCAGGCAGGTGTTGGGCCACAGCCACCACACCGCCAGGTCCTTCACGCTGGACCCGGACACGTCGTAAGCGGCGTTGGCCGAGTACCCGGCCCGGGCCATCTGGCTGGAGTAGATGCCGTGGGTGGTCACCTCGTAGGTGTCCATCTCCACCAGCGTCACGAAGTCCTTGTGAGCAACGTGGCAGTGGTAGCACTCCAGGAAGTTGTCGACCACGTTCTTCCAGTTGGAGGCGATGCCGTAGTGGATGCGGCGCACATGGGTGAGATCCTCCACGTCGGGAGCACAGCGGGCTATCTCGTCGCCCAGACCCTCGGACTGCTCGGCCAGCGGCGCAGCCGCGGGATCGAGGTTGACGTACACGAAGCCGCCGAACTCGGTGGCCTGAACCTCGCTGAGGCAGATGCTCGAAACATCGAACCCGGCGATGTCCGCGGTGCGGCGGGCCTGGGCGAGCCGGCCAGTCAGCTCGTAGGTCCAGCCGTGGTAGGGGCACACGATGCTGTCGGTGCGGCCCGACCCCGACAGCAGCTCATGGGCGCGGTGCTGGCACACGTTGTAGAACGCCCGCAGCCCGCCGTCTCGGCCTCGCACCAGCACGACCGGCATGCCTGCCACCTCCAGGGCCAGGTACGACCCGGGCTCGCGGAGCGACTCGACGTGGCACACCCACTGCCAGGAGCGGGCGAAGATCTCCCGCTGCTCGATCCCGTGCCAGCGAGGCTCGATGTAGGCGTCGGCATGCAGCGACAGTGACCGGGTCGGGTCGGGGTCGTACCCCGCAGCGATTCCAACCTCGGTAGCGCTGTCTCCGTTCGAGGATGCCTCAAGCCCGGATGCGTGGGTGTCTGCGGTCGTCACGCGCCCAATCTAGACCCAGGTCGTTAGCGTGCGTTCCAAGCCACTCGGTGTCCTGAGGTCAGAGTTGATGAGTCCAACAACCTCCGTCTCCCGGAAGCTCCTACCGGCAACCCTGGCCCTGATCCTTCTGGCCGCTGCCTGCGGGGGATCTGATCCCAGCGATGACACTCCTGCCAGTTCCTCGGACCCCGCGGCGCCGCCGACCCACGAACTACTAGAGGAAAGCGACAGCCACGACACAGCCGGGATGGACGACACGGCCGGCGAGGTCGAAGGTGGAGACAGCGGCCATCACGGCGACAGCGGCCACGGCGGCGTACAAGAGGCCGCCGAGGGCGCACTGGTCGCCACCATCGAAATCGACATTGCCGAGGACCCGCTGGAGGGATGGAACCTCCGGATCCACACCACCAACTTCCGGATTGTCCCCGAGAACGTGTACACCACCCACGTCGACGGCGAGGGCCACATACACCTCTACATCAACGGCGTCAAGATCAGCCGAATCTACGGCGAATGGCACCACATCGGTGTGCTCGAACCCCGCGAGCACAATGTGCGAGTCGAGCTGTCCTCCAACAATCACTCGACGCTGGTCGTTGACGGTGACCCTGTCGACGCCACCGCCACCATCGTCGCGAGCGAGGCAGGCGAGCATGAAGGTGACCATGAACTCATGCAACCGGCGGTGGAGCCGTACCCGTCTGTGAGCGTGGAGCTGGTGGACGACCCCGCCGGCGGCTGGAGCCTCCGCGCCACACCCGCCAACTTCCGCTTGGCGCCCGAGCACGCATCGGACGAGCACGTCGACGGCGAGGGCCACATGTACCTCTACATCAACGGAGTGGGGGCGGCGCGGCTCTATGAGATCTGGAATCAGATGCCGCCGCTGCCAGCGGGAACGCACGAGATCAGCGTCGGTTTGTCGACCAACGACTATCGCGCCGTGGTAATCGATGGGTGGCCTGTGGTTGCCACTACGACGTTGGAGGTGTCCGAGGACGAGGCGACCATGCAAGCCGGCGACGGCGACGAGACGGGCGTTACGGACTCCGGCGGCGGCCATCACGGGTCGACGGACGAGCCCACCCAGTACGACGCAGACCTCTCCGACGCGGCGCAGACCATCACGATGGAGGTTGTAGGGGGCGAACCCGTGGGCGGCCACCAGCGCGTCGAGGTCGATCTGGGCTCGGTGGTGGCGGTGATGGTCACCTCCGATACCGCCGAGGAAGTGCACGTCCACGGCTACGACATCCTGCGAGCGGTCTCCGACGGCCACCCGGCCCACTTCGCGTTCACCGCCGAGATCCCCGGCGTGTTCGAGGTGGAGTTCGAGGGCTCGGGCCGGCTGCTGTTGCTGCTGGAGATCTCCTGATCAGCGCCGCGGCTAGCGTCAAGATCATGTTCGACCTGCTCATCTCCGGTGGGGACGTGATCGACGGTCGGGGCGGACCCCGGCGACGGGCCGACATCGGGATCGCCAACGACCGGATCTCGGCGATCGGGGACCTGGTGAACGGTGGAGCCGCCGCGGCGGCCACTATCGACGCCACCGGGCTGGCGGTGACCCCCGGGTTCATAGACGTGCACACCCATCTCGACGCCCAGGTGTTCTGGGACCCGAACCTGTCGCCGTCGCCGCTTCACGGCGTGACCACCGTCATCGGCGGCAACTGCGGGTTCACCATCGCCCCCCTCGGCGACGACCCCGCCCACGGCGACTACCTGATGCGGATGCTGGCCCGGGTGGAGGGCATCCCGCTGGAGGCGCTTCAGCAGGGCGTGCCCTGGAGTTGGCAGACCACCGCCGAGTACTTCGACGCCATCGACGGCAACGTGGCCGTCAACGCCGGCTTCAAGGTGGGCCACTCGGCGCTGCGCCGGGTGGTGATGGGCGACGACAGCGTCCGCCGGGCCAGCACCGGCGACGAGCTGGACGCGATGAAGGCCCTGCTGCGTGCCGGCCTGGAGGCCGGGGCGCTGGGGTTCTCGTCGTCGTGGTCGCGCACCCACAACGACCCGATGGGCAACATGGTTCCCAGCCGTTGCGCCGAGCGCGACGAGTTGGTGGCGCTGTGCTCGGTGCTGGCCGACTTCGACGGCACCTCGGTGGAGTTCATCCCCGCGCTCGGGCCGTTCGAGGACTGGGCCCTGGAGCTGATGGCCGACATGTCGACCGCGGCCCGCAGCCCCCTCAACTGGAACGTGATGACGGTCACGGCCCGGTCGATGGAGATGAACCGGGCCAAGCTGGCTGCCGGGGATCACGCGGCGGCCCGCGGCGGCAAGGTGGTGGCCCTGACCGTGCCGCAGATGCTGTCGCTGCACTTGAACTTCAACAGCGGATTCGTGCTCGATGCCCTGCCCGGATGGGAGGAGGTGATGCTGCTGCCCAAGCAGGACAAGCGGCGCGTCCTGGCCGACCCGGCCGAGCGGCGCCGCCTCAACGAGCTGGCCCAGGGCGACCATCCGCTGCGGGGGCTCGCCCGCTGGGAGCACAAGGTGGTGTTCCATTCACCCGCTCCCGAGAACGAGGGCTGCGCGGGCCGCACCATCGGCGAGATCGCGGAGGAGCGGGGCCAGGATCCCTGGGACGCATTGTGCGACATGGCCGTGGCCGACGATCTGGAGACGTCGTTCGGGAATCCGGCCCTGCCTGAGCCGACAGCCGAGTGGGAGGCCAGGGTCGAGATCTGGCGCGACCCGCGCGCGGTGATCGGCGCCTCTGATGCAGGAGCACATCTCGACCTGTTCCTGACCGCCAACTACGCCACCACCATGCTGGACGAGTCGGTAGTCAAGCGGGGGCTCATCTCCCTGGAGGAGGCGGTCCACCTGCTCACCGAGGTTCAGGCCGACCTGTACGGCCTGGTCGACAGGGGAGTGCTGACCGAGGGCGCCTACGCCGACGTGGTGGTGCTTGACGAGACCACCGTCGGCTCAGCCCCGACAACGTTCCGCTCAGACCTGCCCGCGGGCGCCTCCCGCCTGTACGCCGAGGCCACCGGCATCGAGCACGTGATCTGCAACGGCACCGAGATCGTGCGCCAGGGCCAGTTCACCGACGCCCGCCCCGGCACCCTGCTGCGTTCGGGCACCCACACCACCGGCCCGAGCCTCGACTAGCCCGAGCCGGGAGCCTCAACGAGGGTCGGGCATCTCCGCGGTGCCGTAGCCGGAGTCGACCACTCCCTGAGTGAAGAACGCCTCCCACATGACGCCGTCGGGGTCGGTGACCCACGACTTGTGCTGGAGCTGGTAGCCGCACACCAGGTCGTCCTGGTCGGCTCGAGCCATGCCGGCCGAGTCGATGTGCTCTCGCAGCTGATCGAGCTCGGGGTGTGACTCGACCTGGATGCCGTAGTGGGCCGAGCCGGGAAACCCGCAGCCCTGGGTGTCGAGTGAGAAGTTGACCCGGGGATCGTCCAGCATCCACTTGGCGTAGTCGGGGCGCCGCAAGGTGGGCTCCACCCCGAACAGCCGGGTGTAGAACTCGATCGACTCCTCGAGGTCGTCCACCTGGAGTCCGATGTGCATCCGTCGCATGGGTCCTCGCCCTTCGCTAGCCCTCTGGAGAACGGTAGCGACCCGACGGGCTCCCGGACGGCCGGCGCGAGGCCGTCACCGGCTATTCGTTGTCGAGGTCGGCGATGTCGGCAACGAAGCGGCCGGCGTCGGTGTTGTGCTCGGCGACCTGGCCGATGGTCCTGGCCTTGGCCGTGCCGCCCCGCAGCGCAGCCAGCGGGTCGGTCTGGTCGCCCACGTACCCGAGCGCGAAGGCACCCTGGGTGTAGCCCATCATCTTGAGCAGGTCGTCGTCGAGGGTTCGGGCGATCTCCGGCGGGCAGGCCAAGTACTGGTTCTCCTCCTGGCGCACCCAGCCCACCGCATAGGTGATGTTGACCCCCAGGCGCACGCCGCTGGAGGTGTTGGCCCCGGCGCCGTGGAGCACCTTGCCCTCGTAGAACAGCACGCTTCCCCGGCCCATCTCGGCCTGGGCGCCGGCCACCGCCTGGGCCGCTTCGTCGTCCATACCGGATGTGCCGGGCAGGATCCAGGTTGCTCCGTTGCTCGCGGTGAAGTCGGTCAGCGCCCACATCGTGTTGCACTGGACGTGATAATCGGGGCCGAAGTCGAAGAAGTCGAAGGCCATCTCGTCGCGGTGGAGCTTCTGGGCGGTCTCTCCCGGCTCGACCGAGATGATCTGCGTGAGGTGCAACTGCACGGTGCTGGCATGGCCGAGGAAGTGCTCGACCGCAACTACGACCAAGGGATCCATCACCAGCGGGCGGGTCGACGGGCAGCGGGCCACCAGCGCTCCCGTGCGGCGGGTGAACCGGCCGTCATAGGTGTCGCGACCGACGGCCGACGCCTCGATGTAGGGCGTCGCCTCGACTTCGAGCCGATCCAGCAGGGCCTCGTCGGCGACATCGTCCACGATGGCGTAGCCGAAGCGACGCAGATGGTCGCTGATGTCTGCGGGATCGACGCCGGGCGCGAAATGATGCAAGCCCACGCCGGCATGGTAGAGCCACCCTGCCGCAGCTACCCCAATCCGAAATTGGTACGAGAAATGTCCCTGGAGGGACAGTCTCGTCATCGATTTGAGCGAAGATTCCGCCTAGCCTCGCTCGCATGGCCCCGCCGGCTGCCCCGCCCTCGGCCTCAACGCCCACCAGGCTGGTGGTGCACGCCGACGACGTCGGCATGAATCACGGCGCCAACCGGGCCTTCGTGGAGCTGTCGCACTTCGGCACGATCACGGCCGGCTCGGTGATGGTGCCGTGCCCGTGGTTCAGCGAGATCGCCGAGGCGGCTGCGTCCGACGCCAGGCTCGACTGCGGCGTTCACCTGACCCTCAACTCCGAGATGACCCACTATCGCTGGGGTCCGGTCACCCGGCCGGGACCGGCGTCCGGACTCATCGACGACCACGGCTACCTGTGGCCCAACGTGGCCTTGGTCCGACGCCACGCCCACCCTGAGGCCGTCGAGGCCGAGTGGCGAGCCCAGGTCGACCGGGCGCTGGCCGCAGGCATCGACGTCACCCACCTCGACACCCACATGGGCTCGGCCCTCGCGCCCGAATGGTGCAACCGCTACGTGTCGCTGGGCATCGAACTCGGCATCCCGGTGCTGTTGACGGGCACGCTCGGCGCGTACGGACCCAGCAACCACCTCGCCGGAGCGGGCCATGGTCCCTACCGGGAGGCGGTGGCCGATGCCAGGGCGGCGGGCATGCCCGTATTCGACAAGGTCCTGGAGACGGACTTCGGGCGGCCCCGCGACCAGCCTGCCCACTACCGGGCCCTGCTCGGCGACCTCGAAGCCGGCCTCGTGTACTGCGCCTTCCACCCCAACGCGCCCGGCGGCGCCGAGATAGAGGCCATCGAGCCGGCCAAGTTCCATGTCCGCACCGACGAGTACGAATTGTTCGGCACCGCCGCGTGGAAGGAGTGGCTCGAGTACCGCCCCTACCAGCTCACCACCATGCGCGAGCTGCGCGACGGCTGGCGCACCCGGCGCAGCTAGACAAGATCGGCTCGCCAGCGGACAGGTTCGTGGCTAGAGTCACCCGCCGATCGCCGAAGCCCGTCGCCCAGCGCGACGGCTAGGCCCCCGGGTCGGAGCGCCCGCACGAAGTCCCGCTCCCTTCGCCGCCGCCAACTCTCGCTGCGGCAACCACTCCATGCCCCCAAAGGAGCGCGCCCATGACCTCATCCGTACCTATGGCCGGAACTCTTCAGATAGCGGCTGCCCTGGTCTTCCACCTGCCGGGGGCCAGGCTCGAGCTGACCAGCCCGAGCGGCCACCGTTGCTCGATCGGACCGATGACCGATCCTCGCTGCACACTGCACCCTGCCGAGTTCCGCGAACTGGTGCTGGCCGCCGGCAACGGTCAGATGCTCGGCACGCTGCTTGGCTTCGCCCTGATGGATGAGCCGACGTTGACCCTCACTTCATCCGGCATCGACATGGACCACCTCGGAGCCGGCCTGTACCGGGTCGTGGGTTGCGAGACCACGTCGTACGCCTTCACCACGTCGCTGCCGGCGCCCCAGGTCGACGGCCTGCTGGCCAGCCTGAACACTGCTGCGGCCGCCGGATGCGTCACGGACGCTCCAGAGGATCCCGACGACGGCGGCGTGGCACTGTGCGTCAGCCTCGTACGGGACGACGGGCTGGGGGTGACGCTGGTGGTGATCAGTCCCTTCGACATCAAGGACCTTCCCCGCTGTGAAGCCGTCGCCAGAGCGTCGGTGTCGGCCTGCCTGATTGCCGAGATGGAGCAGTTGACCCGCTGCCTGGACGAGACTCCCTCCTAGCCGTTGGGAAGCAGGACGGTGCGGGCCTCCGCGCCGGTCTTGAGGGCGTCGAAGGCCGCCTGCAGGCCGTCGAGGCCGGCGGTGCGGGAGATCATCTCGTCCAGCTTGAGCCGGCCTCTCAGGTAGAGGTCGGCCAGCATGGGAAAGTCCTTGCGGGGACGGGCCCCGCCGGCCCGGATGCCCAGCAGACTCTTGTTCTGGTGCAGGTCCAGGAACGGGTAGGTGACCTTGGCCCCCAGGTCCGGTACACCCACGGCGCACACGTTGCCCCCGGGCCGGGTCATCGAGATGGCCTTCGCCAGCAGCGCAGCGCTGCCCACCACCTCGAAGGCGTGGTGCACGCCCGCGGGGCACAGCGACTTGACCGCGGCCACCGGGTCGAAGTCGTCGCCTTCGGCCAGCACGAAGTCGGTGGCGCCGAACTGTCGGGCCAGGGCCTCCTTGGCCGCCACCCGATCGATGGCGATGATGGCGGAGGCACCCACCAGCCGGGCCGCCTGGATCACGTTGAGGCCGACCCCTCCGGCTCCGATGACGGCCACGGTGTCGCCGATCTGCACCTTGGCCCGGTTGAACACTGCTCCGGTGCCGGTCACAACCCCGCAGCCGATCAGCGCGGCCGCGGCCAGGGGCATCTCTGCGGGGATCGGGATGCACTGGTTCTCACCGACCACGGTCTGCTGGATGAAGGCACCGATGTTGGCGAAGTTGTAGATGGGCCGACCGTTCTCCGCGAAGGGCTGGCTCAGCGACCCCAGCGCCACATTGGTGCAGTTGCCCGGATCGCCGCCCTCGCAGTCTCCACAATGGCCGCAGTTGCCGAAGGTGGACAGGATCACGTGGTCGCCCACCGAGCAGTAGGTGACGGCCGAGCCGACCTCCAGCACCACCCCGGCGGCCTCGTGGCCGGGCACCAGCGGGGTGGGCATGTAGTACTTGCCCAGCACGCAGCTCAGGTCGCTGCCGCACACCCCGGCGGCCCGAACCTCCACCCGCACCTGGCGAGGGGCCAGCGACCCGACGAGTTCAAGATCGTCCGAAAGGCGGACGCTCTCGGTGGTGGTGCCCTCCAGTATCAGTCCCTGCACTGCGCTGTCTCCTCGATCTCGGTTCGGCCGGCCCGGCCGACAGCAGGCTAGACGTGGGCCTTCATGCGCTCGACCGCGCCCCACCGCTCGGCCGCGGCGATGGCGCCCTCCATCATGGCCTTGTAGCGACGGACGGGGCGACCCTGCTCTCCGGCGGACACCGCGAGCATCCACGCCACATGGGCCAACGCCACCCTGACAAAGGAGGCCCAAGCCAGGTCCTCGGCCAGATCCTCCTCGCTCCAGTCGGGACCGCCGGCCGCGGCCAGCTCGCTGCGGTAGTGCCCCAACAGCTCGGGCTCGCGGGCCAGAGTCTCGCGGTTGTGGCTGGACATGAAGAGCCAGCCCACGTCGTCGCCCGGGAACGATCGCATCGATGTCTGCCAGTCCACGATCACCGGTCCCTCCGGCCGGAACAGGATGTTGTCGAGCTCATAGTCCTGGTGGATGAGCGTCCACGGCCGCTGCGAGAAGCGCTCGAGCCACCCCTCGATGTCGGCCATGAAGACATCCACCAGCGCTGCGATGTCGTCGGAGTGGTACTGGGGGAACTGCTCGCGCATGTCGCTCCAAGTCTCGCGGACGAACGAGATCCCCAACAGGAACGTCGGAGCGTGCCAGTCCAACAGCCAGTCGTACTTGGTCAGGGTTTCGTCCATCCAGTAGGCGCCGTTCAGGCGGGCCAGGTCGCCGACCAGCGTGTGCATCCGCTCGAACGTGGTGCCGTCGAGGTTGTCGCCCTTGCAGGCCGGATGGATCCTCTCGAGCAGCAGCGTGGCCGCGTGGGTCTCGGGATCGAACAGGTTCACGAAGCACCTGGGGATGCTCATCCCACTGGCCGCCACCACCGGCCCGGCCATGTCCTCGTAGAAACCGGCCTCACGCTGATACGACAGCCTCACCGAGTTGTACAGGCGGGCAAGGTCGTCGTCGAGGGGGCACTTGGCCACGAACTCCGATGGCAGGTCGGTCTCGGCGCCATAGGTCACACGCGCGATCCCGACCTCGCCCATGGCCCCGGAGAAGTCGTCCATCGGCCGCACCTCGACCGCGGTCACCAGAGGCGGGGCGTGCCCGGCCTCCGTCAGCGCCTCCTCGAGCCAGGACGGCGTCATGGCCGACAGCGAATTGAGGATCTCAGTCATCGGTCCTCCCCAGCAACTCGCGGTACGCAGTCAAGCGTGGACCCTCATGCGCTCGGCGGCGCCCCACCGTTCGGCCGCGGCGATGGTGCCCCCGAACATGGCCTTGAAGCGCCGGTGGGCACGGGCCTCCTCGCCGTATTGCACCGTTTCCATGAACGGGATGTGCGACACCGACACCCAGAAGAAGGCGGCCCAAGCCAGATCCTCAAGCAGGTCCGCCTCGCTCCACTGGGGCCCGCCGGCCGCGGCCAGCCCGCTGCGGTAGTGGTCGAGCAGCTCGGGCTCACGGGCCAGGGTCTCATCGTTGTGGCTGGCCATCAGCAGCCAGCCCAGGTCCATCCCGGGGAACGACCGCATCGCTGACTGCCAGTCAACAATCACCGGTCCGTCGGCCCGGAACAGGATGTTGTCCAGCTCGTAGTCCTGGTGTATGAGCGTCCAAGGCCGCCGCGCGAAGCGCCCGAGCCAGGACGGGACGTCGGCCAGGAAGACCTCCACCATCGCCACGAGCTCGTCGGAGTGGAAATGCGGGAACTGCTCGCGGATGTTGCTCCAACTCGCGAGGGTGCGGGGGATGCCCGCCAGCAGCGTCGGAGCGCTCCAGTCGATCAGCCAGCCCTGCTCGTTCAGCGACTCGTCCATCCAGTAGGCGCCGTGCATCCGGGCCACATCGCCCACCAGGGTGTGCATTCGCTCAAACGTGGTGCCGTCGAGGATGTCGCCCTTGGTGGCCGGATGGATCCGCTCGATGACCAGGGTGGCCGCGTGGGTCTCGGGATCGAACAGGTTGACGAAGCATCTGGGGATGCTCATGTTCGTGCGCGACGCGACCTGCCTCGCCAGGTGGTCGTAGAAGCCGTTCTCGCGCTGGTACGACACCATCACCTGGGCGTTCTGGCGGGCGAACTCGTCGTCCTTGGGGCACTTGGCCACGAATTCGGCCGGCAGGTCGGTGTCGCCGGCGTAGCTGACCGACACGATCACCACCTCGCCCATGGCGCCCACGAAACCGTCCATCGGGCGTACCTCGACCCCGGAGATGGGCGGCGGGGAGTGCCCGGCCTCAGTGAGCGCTCCTTCGAGCCATTGCGGAGTCATCGCCGACACTGAATTGAGGATCTCTGTCATGGGTTCTCCCCGTTGTCCGACACCCATCCGGGGGTGCGCTTGTTCAAGAACGCGTCCATTCCCTCGGCCGCCTCGTCGCCCGCGAACAACTCAGCGGAAAGCCGCTCCGCCCAGGCGAGGGCGTCATCGAAGGTCATCTCAGGGACTCGATCCACAAGTTGTTTGGCGGCGGCCAGCGCAGACGGCCCTCCGGCGAGCAGGTCGGCAACGACCGACTCCACCTCGGCGTCGAGGCTTGCCTCGGGCACGGCCTCGTTGATCAGGCCCAAACGGGCGGCCTCGGCAGCACTGAAGCGGTTGCCCCGCAGGAAGGCCGCGGTCGCCTCGGCCCGCCGCATCTTGGGCAGGCACAGCACCGAGATCATGGCCGGAGCCACCCCCACGCGGACCTCGGTGAAACCGAACTTGGCGTCGTCGCGAGCGATGGAGATGTCCATGGCCGCCGCCAGCCCCATCCCGCCAGCCACGCAATGCCCCGCGATGCGTCCCACGTAGGGCTTTCGGGACCGGCGGAACCGGCCGAAGAGCTGGCTGGCCTTGACCACCACCGGGTTGTCGTCGGCGGGAGCCGAGCTCTCCCGCAGATCGGCACCGGCGCAGAACACCCGGCCCGCGTTGGTGAGCACAACCACCCGCACGGCCGGGTCGGCGTCGGCGTCATCGAGTACGGCGGTGAGTTCGGCGAGCATCCGGCGGTTCAGGGCATTGCGGTTGGCCTCGTCAGCCAGTGTGACCGTGACCACGCCGCGATCGTCCCGATCCGTCTCGACCAGACTCACGGCTCGCTCCGGTCGGTCCCCGCTCGGGCCCTGGTTCCCCGCTCCTGTTCGCTGCGCTCACGGGCCGCTCGGGCCCTGGTTCCCCGCTCCTGTTCGCTGCGCTCACGGGCCGCTCGGGCCCTGGGTCCGTCGGTGGCTGGACCGGCGAAGGCTTGGGCCTTCGACAGCCAGTCGGTGGCGTGCTCGCCGGTCACCTTCAGGCCGGTGTCGGCCATGTGGCGGCGCTGGGTCACCACGAGGCAGAAGTCGAGTGCCGATCCGCTGACCGCGTTGTCTCCGGCCGCGGCGGCATCACCCCAGGTCCAGATCTCTGTCGACGTTCTCGTTGCCGGTGCGGTGAGCTCGACCCGCACGTCCCCGGCGGGCGCGGGCCGGCCCCGGTTGATGTAGCTCCAGGCCCGGGTGATGTAGCCGAGTTGGGCCACATGGCGGAGCCGGTGGGTGGGCTCGCGGTGCGCTCCCACGGTGTCGCACACGTCTTGGCCGTGGGCCCACGCCTCCATGAGCCGTGCGGTGACGAAGGACTTGGCCCCCATCGAGGGCCCGTACCAGCTCACCCGGTCACGCTCGCCGAGCGTGCCGACGGCTTCGGCCAGGTCCGATCGGCCCTGGCGCCAGCGCTCCAAGCGGCCGGGGGCGCCCAGGCTTCGGAAATTGCCCAGGGTGTAGTCGTCGCCCGAGGTCTCGCTCAGCAGGGACGTCTCCATGAGACGCCCGGCCTCGGTCGAGAACGCATCCGGGTCGCGGATGGCCAGCGAGGCCGCCCGGTCGAAGTAGCACAGGTGGCCGATCTGGTCGGTCACCGACCAGCGGGGGCTCGGGGTGGGCAGATCCCAGTCGCCCTCATCGAGCGGCGCCACGACTCCGTCGAGGCTTGCCTGCTCGTCGAGCAGGTCTTGCAGCAGGTCTGCCAACTTCACGGTCCGCGAGTCCCTTCCTAGGAAGTTACCGTCCCAGGAAGATACCGCGTATCAACACCGTCGCGCTGACCAATCCTTCTTGACTCTGGCTGCCGCTTGTCCGGTCAGCCACCAAGCAAGCCCTCGGGAACCTCCACCACCCGGGCCCGGAGCCATTCACCGAGGCTCTTGGCCTGCGCGTCCTGGCGGTCCGAGGCGGCCACCCCGTCGCCGAGCAGGCCGTGGATCACGAAGTTGAGAGACCAGATGTTCCCGAGACGGTGGCGATCCACACGCAGCGGGGCCGCCTCCGGCAGCAGCTCGCGCAGACGCTCGGTGCTCAGGAAGCCGTCGAGCCAGTCGAAAGCGTCGGCCGAGCGGGCGAAGACACCCAGGTTGGCGTTTCCACCCTTGTCCCCGGAGCGGGTTCCGACGACCCGGCCCAGCGGCGATGGCACCGTGGGGCCCCACTTTCGGCCGTCGGCGGCAGGGTCGGCGGAGGGAATCGGAGACGCCGGCGGGGCCGAGGCCGGCACCGGATCGACGACGGTGCGCTCGCCGTCGAGAAGCGTCACGTACTGGGGCACCACCTCCGCGGGCACGGTGGCGGGCCGGTAGATGCCGAAGGCCCGGGGACGGGCTGCGGAGCCGGGTGAGAACATTCCCGGGATGGTGGCCAGGGCCAGTTCGTTCATGGCGTCCGACAGGGTGCGGCCCAGCCGGTCCTCGTCGTGGTCGAACACGATGAGCCGCCAGACCGCGGTGGCCTCCTCATTGGTGGCCGGGTCGGCCTTGTCGGTTCGCACCACCCGCTCGGTGACCTTGGCGTAGTCACCGGGATCGTGGGGGCAGGCCCGCCAGAAGGCGTCGTGCACCAGGGAGGCCTTGGCCTCGACGTCGAGCCCGGTGAGCGCGACGGTGATCTCGCTGCGATAGCCACCCAACTCGTTGGTGGCCACCTTGAGGGTGGGCGGGGGCGGCTCGCCCCGCACCGAGTCGATCTGCACCCGATCGATACCGGCCTGGGAGAGCCGGATCGTGTCGAAGCGGGTGGTTACGTCGGGTCCCAGGTAGCCGGGCGCGTCGATCTCATACAGCAGCTGCGCAGTGACCGTCCCCACTGTGACCGCCCCGCCGGTGCCGTCGTGCTTGCCGATCACCGAGGAGCCGTCGGCCGCGATCTCGGCCCACGGGAAGCCGGTGCGGGCCATGCCCTCCACCTCGGTGAAGAACGAGTAGTTGCCGCCGGTGGCCTGGGTGCCGCACTCGATCACGTGCCCGGCCGCCACCGCGCCGGCCAGCGCGTCCCAGTCGTCGATCGCCCAGCCGTGATGCCAGGCCGCAGGACCGCACACCACCGCGGCGTCGGTGACCCGCCCGGTCACCACTATGTCGGCGCCGCGACTCAGGGCCTCGGCTATGCCCCAGCCTCCCAGGTAGGCGTTGGCGGTGATCAGCTTCGTCGTGTCGGTCATCGGCTCGCCGGTGGGGAACGACCGAAGCGTCACGGCGTCGGCTGCGCCGGGATCCAGCCGCGGCATGAGGTCGTCGCCGTCGACGCAGGCGATTCTCGGGTCTAGGCCCAGTCGCTCGGCCACCTCGGCCACCGCCTCGGCGCAGCCGCGGGGATCCAGACCGCCCGCGTTGGACACCACCTTGATGCCCGCTGCCAGGCACGTGCCCATCACCTGCTCCATCTGCTTGACGAAGCTGCGGGCGTACCCGCCGCCGGGACGCCTCGAGCGGGTGCGGGCCAGTATCAGCATGGTCAACTCGGCCAGCCAGTCGCCGGTGAGGACGTCGATGGGCCCGTCGTTCACCATCTCGGCCGCGGCCGACAGGCGATCGCCATAGAAGCCGGAGCAGTTGGCGATCCGGATCGGCTCAGCCATCTGTGGAATCCCCGGCCGCCTCGAACGCCAGCAGAGGCGAGCCGTTGTCCACCTGGTCTCCAGGAGCGACAAGCACCTCGGTCACCGTGCCGTCACACGGGGCGCTCACGTGGTGCTCCATCTTCATCCCCTCCATCACCACCAGGGTGCGTCCCGCGGCCACCTGCTCGCCTGCGGTGACCCGCACCTCCACGATCACACCCGGCATGGGAGCCGCAAACCCACCCACAGCGAGGCCGCGGT
Organism: Candidatus Aldehydirespirator sp.; assembly: GCA_965220645.1. GTDB lineage: Bacteria > Actinomycetota > Acidimicrobiia > Acidimicrobiales > Aldehydirespiratoraceae > Aldehydirespirator. Next base: position 2,412,407 of record OZ244836.1, read on the forward strand.
CGGGAGCGCCGAAGCGGGGCAGCACCACCACCATCACCGTCTCGGAGTCGCCGGTCAGGTCGAGCCGGTCACCGTCGGCGGTGATCGCGTAGCGGATCCTGCGGCCGTCCCACTCCAGATCGAGCCCCTCCGGGGACCAGGCCCCGATCGTCGCCCGGGACTCGGCTGCATCGTCTGAGCACTCGGCCCGCACCACGAAGGAGCCGTCGCGCTCGGGACGGTAGGAGACCGTCACCTCCACCGGACCCGAAGCAGCCTCGACGGCCAACTCCACGCGCTCGGGCGGGAGACAGCCGTGGCGCCATCCGCTGGGCATCCATCCCAGGGTCCGGGCCTGCTGCCTCTCGGCGGCTTGGAGCCACATGGCGGCCGCCGCCGCGGCCCGCTGGCAGTCGGCGACCGACAACGCCGCGGCCCGGCTCGGATCGGCTCGCTCGATGAAGTCGGTGGTGGTGTCGCCGGCCAGGAAAGCGCCCGAGCGCAGAGCAGCGACCAAGAAGTGGCGGTTGGTGGTCACTCCGCCGGCATGCAGGCGCTCCAGGGCCAACGCCAAGCGCCCGGCCGCTTCGGCGCGGGTGGGGGCATGGGCGATCACCTTGGCCAGCATCGGGTCGAAATCGAGGCCGACTTCGCTGCCGGCCTCCACGCCGCTGTCCCACCGAACCAGCGGCTCTTGGGCCGGAGCGAAGGCGGACAGGGTTCCGACCGCGGGCAGGAACCCGGCCGCGGCGTCCTCGGCGTAGAGCCGGGCCTCGATGGCATGCCCTGAGAACGCCACATCCGCCTGGCTGTAACCCAAGGGCTCGCCCGCAGCCACCCGCAGTTGCTCGCGGACCAGGTCGATACCGGTCACCTCCTCGGTCACGGGATGCTCCACCTGCAGGCGGGTGTTGACCTCCAGGAAGAAGAAATCGCCGGTCTCGTCGTCGAGCAACAACTCCACCGTGCCGGCCGAGCAGTAACCGATCGACTTGGCCAGCCGCACCGCCGCGTCACCCATCGCAGCCCTCAGGTCATCGTCCACCGCGGTCGACGGCGACTCCTCGATGATCTTCTGGTGGCGACGCTGGATCGAGCACTCCCGCTCACCCAGGTGAACCACATTGCCATGGCTGTCGCCGAGGATCTGGACCTCCACGTGGCGACAGCGGGGCAGGTAGCGCTCCAGGAACACGGTGTCGTCGCCGAAGCCGCCCAACGCCTCGCGGCGGGCCGCGGCCACGGCTGCGCTCAGATCCGATGGATCGGACACGAGGCGCATGCCCTTGCCGCCCCCGCCCGCGGCCGCCTTGACCATGAGCGGGAAACCGATATCCCCGGGGTCGCCGGGATCCTCCGAGGATGGCAGGATGGGCACGCCTGCGGCTGCGGCCGCGGCCTTGGCCGCCAGCTTGTCGCCCATCGTCTCGATGGCGTCCGGGCCCGGTCCGACCCACACCAGGCCGGCGGAGGTCACGGTTCGGGCGAAGCCGGCGTTCTCGGCCAGGAATCCGTAGCCGGGATGAACCGCGTCCGCACCGGCATCGATCGCTGCGGCCACCACCGCATCGCCGTCGAGGTACCCGCCGGGCAGCCGCACCGCCACATCGGCCTCAGTCACGAACGGCGCGTCAGAGTCGGCGTCGGAGAACACAGCCACGCAGCGCATTCCCATGGCCCGCGCCGTGCGGAACACCCGCCGGGCGATCTCGCCCCGGTTGGCCACCAGCAGGGTCCCGGTGGCGCTCACAGCCGAAACACCCCGTAGCCCTCGGCGCCGGTGATGGCCCGGTTGCCGACCACCGACAGGCATATGCCCAGCACGTTGCGAGTGTCGCGAGGGTCGATGATGCCGTCGTCGCTGATGGCACCGGTGGCCCGCAGCGCCAGCGAGCCCCGCTCCTGGATGGCCTCGGCCTGGGCCACGATCCGGGCGTCCTCGTCCTCGTCGAACGGCTCGCCCTTACGAGCCGCCCGGGCCCGTCGCACCTGCGACATCACCCCTGCGATCTGCTTGGGGCCCATCACCGCGATCTTGGCCGTGGGCCACAGCCAGGTGAAGCGGTTGCCGAAGGCCCTCCCCGACATGCCGTATGTGCCCGCCCCGTAGGAAGACCCGATGATCACCGTCAGGTGGGGGACCGTCGAGTTGGTCACGGCGTTGATCATCTGCGAGCCCTTCTTCACCATGCCGTCGGCCTCGTAGTCCCGCCCGACCATGAAGCCGGTGATGTTCTGGAGGAACACCAGCGGGACGTCGATCTGGTTGCACAACTGGATGAAGGTGGCGCCCTTCTGGGACGAGTCTGGGTAGAGCACGCCGTTGTTGGCCAGGATCCCCACCGGGTAGCCGCAGATCGACGCCCAGCCGCACACCAGCGTGGTTCCGTAGCGGGCCTTGTACTCCTCGAAGCGGGAGCCGTCCACGACCCGGGCGATCACCTCGCGCATGTCGAAGGGTTGGCGCAGGTCCCGGCTCACCAGCCCAAGCAACTCCTCGGGATCGTGGACCGGCGGATCGGCGGCCATGGTCGGGCTCGGGTGGGGCTTCTGCCGGTTTAGGTGCGAGACCACCTCGCGGCACATGCGGATGGCGTCCATCTCGTCGTTCGCGAAGTAGTCGCCCAGACCGGAGACCTCGGCGTGGAGGCGGGCGCCGCCCAGGGTCTCGTCGTCTGACTCCTCGCCAGTGGCCATCTTCACCAGCGGCGGGCCGGCCAGGAAGATCTTGGACTGGTCGGCCACCACGATGTTGTAGTCGGACAGGCCCGGCTGGTAGGCGCCTCCCGCGGTGGACGACCCGAAGACCACGCACACCGTGGGTATGCGCATCTTGGACAGCTCGATCATCTCGTAGAAGAACCGGCCCGTCTCCGCGAAGTGGGTGGTCTGGACCCGGCTGCTGCCCCCGCCGGTGAACTGCGAGCCGCCTCCGTCGTCGCCGCCGAGGCGCAGGTCGGCGCCGGCGGACTCCACGAAGCTCACATAGGGCATGTGGTTGTCGCGGGCGATCTCGAGGGCCCGCATCCACTTCTTGCTGGCGTAGGGGGTGAGGGCGCCGGCCAGCACGCTGGGGTCGTTGCCCATGATCACGCACTCGGTGCCGCCGATCACGCCGACGCCCACCACCATGCCGCCGCCCATGGTGTAGTCGGAGTGGTAGGCGGCCAGCGCGCTGATCTCCAGGAACGGGCTGTTGGGGTCGATCACGTTGGCGATGCGCTCCCGGATGGGCAGCTTGCCACGCGACCGGAGTCGCTCCATCGCGGCCGGTCCGCCGCCCGCTTCGGCTTCGTCGAGCAGCCCCTCGATCTCGGCGAGCTGCTCGAGCAGGTCGTCCCGATTCTGGCGGAACGTCTCGCTGCCAGTGTCCACCGCCGTCGCCAGTGCGGGCGCCAACAGTTGGGGGAGTGCGGACTCGTGGCCCCGGGGAGTCACGCACAGCACGCTAGCTCCCGGCGCGCGCTGCCCCGATCACGCGTCCGCGGGTAGCTCTGATCGAGTCCGAGGGACCGAGGTGCCGAATCCGACACTCAGCGCGGCGTAGCCTTCGGGCATGGGAGTCGCGGTGCCGTTTCCCAAGGCGCAGCCGGCCGGCTACGAGTGGTTCGACGACGAGCCGTGCTTCGATCCGGCGCGTCACCTCCAGCTCGAGGAGCCGTCCGAGGTCGTGATGCTGGCCGATCTCGGTTACGACCGGGAGGAGATCAAGGCCAAGGCCACCCCGGTGGCGGCCTCGTCGCCGTTCCGGATTCTGAGCGACGAGGGCGCGGCCGTCATGCTTGCCGTCGCTCGGCGGCTGCGGGGTTACGCGCGACCCGCGGGCAACCGCATCGAACGGATGAGCCGGGGCGGCTGCTACCGGTCGCGGTGGCTGCGCGACCTGTGCATCAGTCCGGAAGTCAGCGACCATCTGGAGCGCGTCTATGGGACCGCCATCGCGCCCCATCCGATGCCGGTTCACCTCGGCCACATCAACTACGAGCCGTCTCGCATCGACGCCGCCATCGACAAGTGGCACCACGACACGCTCCCGCTCGACTACGTCATGGCGGTCACGAATCCGGCGCTCGTGCCGGGCGGACGATTCGAGTACTTCCTGGGCACCAAGCACGAGGCCACCGCCCTTGCGGCCCAGGATCGCACCCCGCCACCGGAGCGCGTCGTGGCCCCGGAGTTCGACGGTCCGGGGTACGCCATCGCCCTGCACGGCGACATGGTGGTCCACCGGGCCGCGCCGCTGGCAGAGCTGGCAGAGCGGATCTCGATGGTGAACGGATACATCGCTCTGGACACCTCCCGGGATGATCAGAGCCGCACAGCCGACCTGATCATCGTCGACGACCACGAGTCTCTGTGGACCGAATGGGCCAAGACCGCGGCGTGGCGAGCCCACGGCCGGCTTCAGTCCCTGATCGACGGACTCGAGTTCACCAGCGACCGTGACTCCGCCGTCGCGGCACTCGAGGCGGCCGTCGGCGATGTGCAGCGGGCCATAGACGAGATGCGAGCCGGCGAGAGGATGACCGAGCACTACGGCGGCTGAGCATCGACCTCGCTCGACGCCTCGGGGTGGGGGATGGCAGCAGTCGTGCGATGATGGGCGCCATGACTGGAACCGTCGATGCCAGCGCGGTGGACTTCCATTTCGACGTGCTGTGCCCGTGGGCCTACCAGACGTCGAAATGGATCCGGGACGTCCGCAGCCAGAACGGGCTGGAGATCAACTGGCGCTTCTTCAGCCTGGAGGAGATCAACCGCTTCGAGGGCAAGAAGCACCCTTGGGAGCGGCCCTGGTCCTACGGCTGGTCGCTGATGCGCATCGGCGCGGTGCTGCGCCGCCAGAGCATGGACCACCTGGACGCCTGGTACGAGCGCTCCGGACGGGCCCTCCACGAGGAGGGGCTGCGGGTGCACGAGCCGGATGTCGCCCGGGCGCTGCTCGGAGAGATCGGCATGGACCCGGCCACCGTGGACGAGGCCCTCGAGGACGCCACCACCCACGACGTGGTCAAGGCCGAGCACGACCGGGTCGTGGCCGCGGGCGGCTTCGGCGTGCCGACGCTTTTTTTCGGCGACCAGTCCCTGTTCGGGCCGGTGCTGATCGACCCGCCGACCGGCGCCGAGGCCCTGCGCCTGTGGGACGCCCTGACTGCTTGGCTGGAGTTCCCCCACCTCTACGAAATCCAGCGGCCCAAGTCCCGCGACGATGAGAACGTCATCGCCGACACCTTCCGCCCCTACATCGAGGCCCGTGACTGGGTGAGCATCAACCGGGGCGAGGTCATCACCTTCGACCGCTCGTAGCCCTGGACCGGCGTACGCCACGGTTGATGGGAGGTCAGCAAATCTGTTGAGAAAGCCGTCACATACCGACAAGACCCGCTCTGATTTGATGGACGCTGGGGAGATCCGGGGACTCATCGCCGCGGCCGACCTGCCGAGCCTGCTGGCCGCGCTGGCCCACGCCACCGGGGACATGGGCTTTGCTCCCCCCGAGCTCTGGCTGGACCCGGAACTCGCGCTGCAGCCCGACGGAGGATGGGACACCGAACAGGTCGAGCGGGCCACAGACCTGGCGGTACGAGACATCGAGCGTGTGCTGGCCGCACGCGAGGACGCAACCGCACGCGCCGGCGCAACCGAGCCCGCGGACGCAACCGCACGCGCCGGCGCAACCGAGCCCGCGGACGCAACCGCACGCGCCGGCGCAACCGAGCCCGCGGACGCAACCGCACGCGCCGGCGCAACCGAGCCCGCGGACGAGTTGGTCGCCGCCCTCATCGACTGGCTGACGGGCACCGAACTCGACGACGGCTACCGGGCGATGCTCGCCGAGGAGCTAGCCGTCACCGGGGACCTGCGGGTGCCCGAACCGATCAGCGAAGACAACTGGCCGCCCACCGATGCCGACTACCCGGTAGCAGTGATCGGGGCGGGCATGTCGGGCATCCTGGCCGCCCACCGGCTCAAGCAGGCCGGGATCGACTGCGTGGTTCTGGACAAGAACCACGACGTGGGCGGAACCTGGCTGGAGAACACCTATCCGGGCTGCCGGGTGGACGTGTTCAACCACGTCTACTCCTACGCCGGCGAGCAGCGCCCCGACTGGCCCGAGTACCACTCCAGCCAGCCGGTCCTGCTCGACTACTTCCGGGACTGCGCCCGCCGCTGGGGGATACGCGGCCGGATCCGTTTCGGCGTCCGCGTCGAGTCGCTGGCCTGGGACGACGACTCCCGACACTGGCTGATTCGACTCGACACATCCAGCGGGACCGAGGCCATCACCGCCGGGGCGGTTGTGTCCGCAGTCGGGCAGCTCAACCAGCCTCTGATGCCCGACATCGAAGGCATCGACGATTTCGCCGGCCCGCACTTCCACAGCTCGGCCTGGCGTCACGACATCGACTGGGACGGTCTGCGGGTGGCGGTGATCGGCACCGGGGCCAGCGCCCTCCAGTTCATCCCGCACCTGGCCGAAGCGGCCGCCCACGTCACCGTGTTCCAGCGCACACCGCCGTGGCTGATCCCGCGGCCTGTCTACCACCAGCCGCTGGCCGAGGGCCTGCTCAGGCTCTTCGAGCTGATCCCCGGCTACGCCCACTGGTTCCGGCTGCGGCTGTTCTGGTGCACCCACGAGGGCACCGTCGGCGCGCTGCGACGCGACCCGGCCTGGGACGGACCGCTGGATCAGGCCGTGAGCCGCCGCAACGAGGAGACCCGCCGCCTGCTCACCCTCTACCTGAGGTCGCAGTTCGGCGACCGCCCCGACCTGCTGGAGAAGGTCGTGCCCAACTACCCGGTGGGGTCCAAGAGGGTCGTGCTCGACAACGGCATCTGGGCCAGCACCCTAAAGCGGCCCACCGTCGAGCTGGTCAGCGACGGCATCGAGCGGATCGAGCCGGAGGGCGTGAGGGGAGCCGACGGGCGCCTGCACCGAGCCGACGTGATCGTGTTCGGCACCGGCTTCCGGGCCTCGGAGTTCCTGATGCCGATGCGAGTGACCGGGCGCGGCGGCGCCGACCTGCACGAGACCTGGGCCGGCGACGCCCGCGCCTACAACGGGGTGTGCGTCCCCGGGTTCCCCAACCTGTTCTGCATCTACGGACCCAACACCAACATCGTCGTCAACGGCAGCATCATCTACTTCGCCGAGTGCGCCACCCACTACGTGGTGGAGTGCCTGCGCATGCTGGCCAGCCGTGGCACGGCGGCTATCGACTGCAAGCCCGGCGCCTACGACCGCTACTCAGCCCGGATGGACGAGCACAACTCGCAGATGGCATGGGGCATCTCGCCGGTCAACAGCTGGTACAAGAGCCCCAGCGGCCGGATCGCCCAGAACTGGCCGCTGCCGCTGATCGACTACTGGCGCCAGACCCGCAGCCCCGACCCGGCCGACTTCGAGCTGCTCTGACGAACGTACATATCGCGTACATATCGCGTGTCGGTGGAGGCTGATGCAGTCGTGGCCGTGCGGGATCGCCCCCTCCATGCCGCTGCTGTGGCCGAGCGCCTGCGCGTGGCGCCGTCGTCGCTGCCAGGGCCCGCGGCTCGGCCGGCTTCGCGGGAACGGTGCTTCTGTACCTGTAGCCCGCCCCGGCCGAGGCTGCCGGCGCGGCTCTCAGGCACGGACAGTTTGGCTGTCGTGCTGAGCCGCACGGGCCCTGCGCAGCGCGACTCGGGCGGCTTGGGGCCCTGTGGGCCCGGCTCGGGACCCGGCCGCGGGCCTGGGCGCAGCATCAGCGGCTTGCTCGGATGGGGCGAACAGGGGCGCGGTGTCGGGCAGGCGCGCTGCGCCGTGGTGGATGCGGTCGGGGGGTCGGATGGTGTGTTTGCCGTCGCCAGCGCCGACCACCTGCCAGTCGTCGTCATGGATCTTGCCGTGGCAGCCCCAGCACAGCGGTATGAGGTTGTCCAAGTCGGTGCGACCACCCCATGCGAAGGGGTCCATGTGATGCGCGTGCAGCTTGTCCTCGTCGGGCTCGCCGCAGCCGGCGCAGCCGCCATAAAGCGCCATCAGCGCCTGGAACTGGGATGAGGTGGCCCGTCTGATGTTGCGGCCCTTCCACATGGGCACGCCCTTGGCGCTGAGCACCAGCGCGAACCATGACGACTCGCCCGCGAGCCTCTCGATCACCGCAGCGGGAAGCGGGTCGCCGTCAGCGGTGGAGGCCATCAGCTTCTCGGTGTCAGGATCGAGCCGGGCCACCAGCGCGATGTCGGCGTAAGGCTTGCCGCCACCGGCCGTGCGGTTGGTCATGCTCTCCAGCGCGTCGGCCATGCACTGCTGCAGCGAGCGTGTCTCGCCGCCGGCTCGAGCGTGCGTCTTGTCGGCGTCGAGCAGCCGGTGAGCCCCTTTGTTGAGCCGGTTGCGGATACGCCGCCCAACTACCGGATCGAACTGCCCGTACAGATGCACCATGCCGTCATCGCCGTTCCAGACCCGCACCGCCCGCCGGGCCCGCAATCGGCGGTACTCCGCCTCACCGCCATCGGCCTGGCGCTCAGCGGTCCACCGCTTGGCCTCCTTGGCGAACTGCTCGGGCGCCAGCGACTCCGCCTTGGCCAGCAACTCGCCATCGGACTCGACCTCTGCGACGCTGGTCTTGTCGAGCGCATCGGCGAGCTTCCCGGCGTTCGCGACCGGCATCCGGCCATCCTCGACGGCATCTCGCACCGCGGGCATCGCGCCAATAGCGGTGATGGTCCGGACCTGGCTGCGGGCGTCGCTCCGCGACATTCCGGTGCTCTCGGCAAGCACATGCGCCCCGCCGTCGCCGTGGTTGCGGCTGCCGGCCACGCCCGCCGCGGCCAGAGCCTGCACAGTGTCGAGCTTGCCGCGCACCGCCCTAGTCCCAGACAGCACACCGAGCAGTTCCTCCGCAGATGCATCGCCCCGCTTGAGGTATGCCAGCAACTCCGAGGCCGCCGCATCAAGCCGCTCGATCAGTTCGCTCACCATGGACCCATTGTCGCACACTCCTATGACATCTGTCAAGCATTTACATGATAATCAAGTATATTTTCTGGTTCTGACTTGGCAGAATCCGGGCGTGGGCCGGGAAGACGATCCACGACAAGCAACAGGCGTCCCGCCGGATGCGCGCTGCCACTCGCCGAGTCCGCCCCGAGTCGCCTTCTGTAAGCGTACAGATTACGTCTCCTGAGTTGTACACTTAGGGCATGGATGTTGCAGTCACAGAGTTGCGGGCCCACCTGAGTCACTGGCTCGAACAGGTCCGAGACGGTGAGGAAGTCGTCGTCACCGAGCGGGGCGTGCCAGTGGCTCGGCTCCTCGGGGTCGACACCGCCTCGACGATCGAGTCCCTCACCGCCCGGGGGGTCATCGCCAGACCTGCTCGCGGTGACCGGCCCGGCGCGGTCAATAGACAGCGGCCGCGGGCCCGCCGCCCGGTCTCGGAAATGGTGACCGAGCAGCGGCGCTGATCGATGGCGATCGTCTACTTCGATGCCAGCGCGCTGGTGAAGCTGCTGGTAGAGGAGTCCGGCAGCGACACCGCCGCCACGCTGTGGGACGGCTGCGACGTCGCGGTCTCCAGCCGTCTGGCCTACCCGGAGGTGTGCGCTGCGCTGGCCGCGGCGGGCCGCAACCACGACCTGGACAAACACAGTGTGGCGTCGTGCGAGCGGCACTGGGAGGATCTGTGGGCGGCGATGCGGCCCGTGGAGCTCACCCCACCGGTGGAGCGGTCCGCGGGCCGGCTGGCCAAACGCCACGGACTTCGCGGCGTCGATGCGGTCCACCTTGCCAGCGCCCTGGAGATAGGTGCTGCCGATGTGATCATGGCCGTGTGGGATCGCCGCCTCCACGCCGGTGCCGCAGCCGAGAGCCTGAGCGTGGCGCCATCGTCACTGCCACACGCATAGACAGGCGCCGGCTCGGGGTAGCGTCCGGTAGATGGTTGGCCGGGTTGGCTCGTCAATCGCCTGCCGCGTGACCAAGTGCATCTACGGAAACATTACGAATCTGCCATGGTCCGGGGTACGAACGACCTTACTTCGGAGTGAACGACTTGGGAGCATTCCTCAATCAGTTCCGCCACTCGGTACTCGTATTGTGCATCCCATTCCACATCCGGAATTTCATGAGTGTTTTCCAACGATCCGTCTCCTGCTATCTGTGTAGAGGCATTCAACTCGCTGTCTTGCCACGTTTCGCCTTGTTTGCGATACTGAATGACAGAGTTGCGAAAATTGCTAGCCGTTACGGGCCATGATGCCCACACTCTCTTGCTGAGGGAGTCGAACCTGAGCGATGGAGTTCGGGGTTCGGAAATCCGTTGCTCTATAATGGGTGAGTAGCTGTGCTTGCTCGTTCCGAGTTGGCTGTGAGCAACAACTCGAACTTCATATTTTGTACATCTAGAGGGGAGCGGAATTAGCGGAATTATCGCATATTCTGAACCTACGAATTTCGCATCGACAGTGTTCCACCTGTCGGCATCGAGTTGTCTGTATTCTACCTTATATGATAGTCGAGCTTCTCGGTCTGGCGGGAACCAACGAACGATCATGTGTGTTGCTGTCAGAGATCTATATGGGTGCAAATAGGGAGTTGTCGGCAGGTGCAACGATTCAGTACCCAACAGCCGGTGTTCAGATATGTCTCGGCAGCCAGACCACCCGTGCATATAATAGTCGTCACGACCTACATCTAGGATCAGGTTCGACCAATCACGTCGCCCCGGACCCGCATATAGTAGGTCACGTCTGTCATCCAAGACATGCGCTCCACGTCCTTCGTTGGGAGCGCATGACTCGACAGCGCCCAGCAAGTGGGCCAGTTCATGTGCGAACAAATAGGTATATTCCCACGGCCAACTATCTACGACAACCGGAGAATTTACCAAGTTGAGGGTCGGGATAACAACAGCACTCCGCTCGTAGCTAGCCCATCCAGCTGTCTCTCCTGATCCATGCCGGCCGTTTAGGACGATCAGAGTAGGAGTGGCAGCTGCGATTCTACCCTCCGAACGGATTACCTCAACTAGTCTTTGGTTACTGTAACCCTCCAATTCGCTCACGGTCTTCGATAAGATGACTGTCTCGACTGAAATATCAAACGTATCTCGACGGAATACGGGATGCCTGCCGTCAGTCTGCGTACGGTACCACCACTGCACCTCCGAGATGACCGTGGCGATCCTGTGTTCGTACTGAGCGATGTCCTCCGCCGAAAAGTCAGACTTCTTGTCTATGGGGATTGCATGTATCGCCTGGATCCTCGATGACTTCTCAAGGTCCGATTCTGCCTGAGGCATGACCTCGGTCGTTTGATCGGGACGCAGTTGGTCAGGTTCCTCTAGGACGCGCACAAACGCAACCGGATTTGCTCCCCGCGTCAGACTCATCCCGCGCGACACACGCGGCAAGGGTGAACTCGTTTCCAGGCTAAGGATCAGCGCTTTCTCTGGCAGATAATTCTCGGGAAACCAATCCGACACATCGATGTCGACAGACGCGCTCAGAGAGTCTTCGTCAAATGCCAGTTCCCTGAACGGGTATGCATCCGGAAGCTCGAAGTGTTCAGAAAACCCCCGCGTATGCCAGTGCGTTGTCGTCAGCCGCCCTATGCGCAAGTCTAGTGTAAACTCTCGTTGTGGGTCCCTGTCAAGCGAGACAGTGATCGTAACTCTGGGACTACTCATCGTGGCCGTATAGAGTGCAGAATCGAACTGTACTGACACCTGCACCGTGGATTCAATATGATCCAAGACCGACTGGTTCTGGGTCCTATAGGATTCCTCCCAGCGCGATGCTCGAACCAGGAAGGCTGCCATCTCCCCCCGCGTCGTGGTCTTGCCTGGACAGAACATGGATCCGTCGCGACATCCATGAGTGACACCTGATGCTGCGAGACGATCAATTGAGTACCTGTGGAAGCTGTCCATAGTGTCAATGAATCCCCTGGCACCACGAAAGGGAAGCTCATAGGCACGTGTTATGAACGCGGCCATGTGCGCGCGCGTCACGCTCGCGCTCGGACGGAATGTTCCGTCCGGGAAACCGTAGGTTATACCCAGCTGCGCGAAACGCTCCACATGTGCTGACCACCACAAGGATGGATCGATGTCACTGAAGCGCGAGGCCGCTACAGCTCTCGGTTCTGTCCGGTCTATGAGTCGCACCATCCAGACTGCCATCACCCATCGAGGTATCGGCTCGTTGGGGCAGAACATCGGCTCGCCGCCAGCTGTACAGTCGGTGTCCTCAAGGATATTGAGATCTGCCAGGTTCTCTATGTATTCTGATGCAAAGTGATCTGCTGTATCGCTGAATGCGTCATTATCAGTTATAGTTATGCTGATAGTCGCATTCTGGTGATCAATCGAGAGTCCAGCAGACACTGAAGTTATCTCAACAACTATCGTCTCATCAGACTCGTCAACAGAATCATCGAAGGTGAAGATGTCCAATAGGCGAACAATCCGATTCGCCATGATTTCGAGAGTGGCCATGACTTCAAAAGTAATGGAGGGCTGACTGTAATCGTCAGGTTCAGAACGCTGGGCCGGATCAGATGGGCAGCCTATTGGACGAAGAGGCGACCTGAATGGCCGTGTGCACCATTCGTAGTCTTCAAATGTGGCAGTACCGCCCACAACGGCGACGGTCACTCTCATGGGTTGATCAACGGGTTCAGACAACAGCACACCAAGTGCGACGCTTTCGCCTTCCCTGATCGAAGTACCGCTACCGCCAAAGCGTACGAGACGAACACTGGGACTGGTCTGCAGATTGGCTGCGGGTCCAGACGGTGGAGTCGTTGCTCTCTGCGCCAAGGCAGCGGCATCCGCAGACTTGACCAATGGCGAAATCGACGGGATCGGCAGGGGTGGCACGCTGACTCCGACCGAAACCAAGAGCACGATACCGAGCCGCCGCAGAATGGATCCCCAACACGACGACGTACCCAGCGGGCCGCAGCGAAGAAACTCACCGCACTATGCTCTGTTTGCTACTCGGTGGGTGGCAATGCAACACGGCTGTACACGTCTCGCCACACGGGAATTCTACCAACTGTGGGAGTCGGCATCGGTTGTGGGCTGTGAGGGGAGGCTGAACTCTCGTCGCCGTCGGCCTGGACTGGGGCGAGGGGGAGATTGTCGAGCCTTCGCGAATTCGTGGGGAGCGGCGCGGTTGAGGGTCCCTGATCAGGGGTCGAGGCCCTAGCCCTGATCGTTCACGAGGACTGGGGGCGGGCTCGCTGAGGGCACCAGCGGAGGGCGCGCTCAGCCGGTGTTGCGCATTCCGGCGGCCACGCCGTTCACCGTGAGCAGCAGCGTTCGCAGCAGCAGCTCGTCCTCGGCGGAGCCTCCGGTCCGCCCGCCACGATGCCGGGCCAGGAGGTCGGCCTGCAGCACGTTGATCGGGTCGAGGTAGGCGTCGCGCACCGCCAGCGTGCGGCGCAGGATGGGAAGGTCCTCGAGCAGGCCCCTGCCGGTGAGCGCCATGACCTCGGCCACGGTCCGGTCGTACTCGGTGCATACCGCGTCGAAGTGGCGGTGCAGGGCCGGTTCGACCAGCGTGGCCACGTAGTGGCGGGCGATGGCCAGGTCGGTCTTGAACAGGGTCATCTCCACGTTGGACACGAACGTGCGGAAGAACTGCCAGGACTCGTACATGGCGTCCAGCTCCGACCCCATGCCGGCGGAGCGAGCCGCAGCCAGACCAGAGCCGACTCCGAACCATCCCGGCACGATCTGGCGGGACTGAGTCCAGCCGAACACCCAGGGGATGGCTCGCAGACCGTCGATTCCCTCGTCGGCGCGGCTGCGCCGGGCCGGACGGGAGCCGATGTTCATCTCGGCCAGCTCCTCCACCGGAGTGGACGTCCGGAAGTACTCCACCAGGCCGGGGGCCTGCAGGAAGGCCCGGTAGGCGTCGTAGGCCGCACTGGAGGCGACCTCCATCACCTGGTCCCACCGCCGGGTTACCGCGGGATCGTGGCGTGGCGACCGGTGCGACAGCGATGCCTCCACCACAGCTGCGAACGCCAGGTCGAGGTTGCGATGAGCCAGCCGGGGCAGCCCGTACTTGTCGGCGATCACCTCGCCCTGCTCGGTGATCTTCACCGAGCCACGCACTGCGCCGGGCGGCTGGCCCAGGATCGATGCGTGGGTGGGTCCCCCGCCCCGCCCAACGGTGCCGCCGCGCCCGTGGAACACCGTCACTTGCACGCCGGTCGCGGCCGAGACCTCTGCGATGGCCCTCAGTGCCTTGTGGATCTCCCATTGCGAGGTCGTGATTCCGCCGTCCTTGTTGGAGTCGGAGTAGCCGACCATCACCTCCTGGGTGTTGCCCCGCAGCTCCACGAGGCGCCGGTAGGGCTCCACCGCCAGCAGGTCCCGCAGCACCGGCCCGACCGAGCGCAGGTCGTCGATGGTCTCGAACAGGGGCACGAAGGAGAGCCGGGCCACTCCCGCTCCCAGGTCGACGAGCCCGGCCTCCCGGGCCAGGACGGCCGGCGCCAGCACGTCGTCGACGCCGCGGGTCATCGACACGATGTAGCTCTGCACGGTCTGGTCGCCCCTGACGTCCATCTGACGGCGCAGTACCCGGAACAGCTCCAGCACGTCCTCGGCGCCGTCTCCCAGGGACCGCCCGCGCAGCGCCAGCGGCCGGGGGCCGGCCAGTTCACCGGCGAGCAGTGCAGCTCGCTCGTCTCCCGAGAGCCCGGCGTAGTCGATCCCCAACGGCGCGAACAGGCGGGCCAGCGCCCGGTGGTGACGCTCGGAATGCTCGCGGATGTCCAGGATGGCGAGGTCGAACCCGATCATGGCCACAATGCGCCGCACCCGGGCCAGGCGACCGTGGGCCAGCAGGTGGCCGCGGTTGGCCTCCAGCGACCGGGCGATCACGGCCAGATCGTGGGCCAGCTCATCCGCTGATCGGTAGGCCGCGGCTCCGGGCGCCGGCTGGTCCGTCTCGACCAGGCGCCGGTGGACCACCGCCAGCCTCTGCCGGTAGGGCTCGCCCTCGCTGAGCATGTCGAACCGGGCCGTGACATCGGGGAACTGCTCATGGTCGGCTGCGAGTTGCTCGGCCAGCTCATCGGAGACGCCCCGCACCGCCAGCCCCACGCTCAGTTCCGACGACAGGCCCTCGATCTCTTCGATCAGAACGCGCAGGGCCCGGTGACGCTGGAACTCGAGCACCTCCACGGTGGTGTCCGGGGTGACGTTGGGGTTGCCGTCGCGGTCGCCGCCCACCCACGAACCGAAGCGGATGGGCGATCGGTCGGGATCGAGTCCCCCGCCCAGAGAATCGAGCACGGAGTCGATGTCGTCGAGCAGTTCCGGCACGCCTTGCGCCGCGATCTCGGTGAGGAAGTAGAGGATCGACCGGGCCTCGTCCACCGGGTCGGGGCGCTGCCGGCGCAGCTCGTCGGTCTGCCAGATGGCGTCGATCAGCTCGTCCACCCTGCGGTCCACCCGGCGGCGGCTGGTGTCGTCGGCGCCGGCGTGTGCCCGCTGCTCGATCAGGCTGGAGATCTCGGCCAGCTTGTCGAGAATCGACCGGCGCGACGCTTCGGTGGGATGGGCGGTGAAGACGGGGCGCAACTCAGCCGAGTTGACCGTGGAGACGATCTCATCGTCGCCGTAACCCATCTGGCGCAGCCGGCCGACCATCTCGCCGAAGCGGTTGGAGCCGGCCGCCTGCTTCTCGGTGAGGTCGTCGATGCGGTGCACCTGCTCGGCCGTGTTGGCCAGGTGGAAATAGACGGTGAAGGCCCGGGCCAGCTGACCGGCCTCGGCCACGTCCACGTCGGCCAGCAGTTCGGCCAGGGCCGTGCTGTCCTCGTCGCTGCGACGCAGGCCCCGAGCCAGGCCGCGCACCTGCTCCACCCGTTCGAGCAGCTCGGGGCCGTGCTGGCGGACCAGGGTGTCGCCGAGCTGGACGCCGAGCCGCCGGATGTCGCGGCGCAGGGCTGAGTCGAGCTCTCCAAGCTGCCCGTCGATCGCCAACTCGGTCGGGCTGTCGACCGAATGCCCGCTCCTGTTCGCTTCGCTCACGGGCCGCTCGGGCCGTGTCGCCCGCTCCTGTTCGCTTCGCTCACGGGCCGCTCGGGCCACGGCCTCGCAAGCTCGGCCTCTTGCTCCGTTCCCATGGTGGTCCTCCTAGTCCTAGGCCGCGGCCCGGGTGCGGCGCAGGAGCGGGTCGGCGAGCCTCAGGCCGCGGTCGGCCAGGTCGAGGACTCGCGGCGCCAGCCCCGGCGTGTCGCCGTCGATGAGGTTGCCCATCACCTGGAGGGTGATGTTGGCCACCGCCTGGGTGCCGACGGCCAGGCGCAGGCCGTTGCGCAGGATCCAGGGATGGCCGATGAGGAAGCTGAAGCGCCGCCCGGTGCGCAGGAACCCGTCGAAGCGTTCGCCGATGATGCGATCGTAGGCGTTGGGCGCGGTGGCCGGGTCTTCGAGGAACAGGTCGGCGAGCAGCATCCCGGACTCCAAGCCGTAGTCGATGCCCTCGCCGTTCATCGGATTGATCAGGCCGGCCGCGTCGCCCACCGCGGCCCACCCGGGACCATGGCGGCGGACTGTACTCATCGGCAGCCTCCAGGCCCGAGGACGCTCCAGGTAGTCGCCGAGCTCCCACTCCTCGGCCACCAGGTCCCGGTAATCGTTCAACAGCCGGTTGAGGTTGAGGCTTCGGAAGCCCTTCATGGTGGACATCGAGCCCGCTCCGATATTCACCGTGCCGTCGCCGGCCGGGAACATCCACCCGTAGCCGGGAACCCAGCCGCCCTCGGCTCCCCGAAGGGTGAGGCAGGCCTCGAGGTGACGGTCGGCATGGCGAGGGCTGGGGGCGTAGGTGCGAATGGCGAGGCCGAACGGCTCCGAGTCAACTCGCTCAGCGCCGAGCATGCGGGCCGCCGCGCCGGGGGCGCCGGTCGCCAGCACCACCAGGTCGGCCAGCCAGCGTCCGCCGTCGGCCTCCTGCACGCCAACGACCGTGCCGTCGTCCGCGAGGGTGGGCATCACCTCGTTGTCCCACAGGATCTCGGCGCCAGCGGCCTCGGCCGCCTCGACGAGACGCTTGTCCAGCGCCCGCCGGGGCCACACCGCCCCGTGGGCTCCGAAGCGGTTGTTGGACGGCCAGAGCAGCTCGCGCCGGGTGCCGCCCGCGATCATCCGCAGGCCGTCGATGCGATGCGCGCCGTCGAGGGCGATGCCGAGCTCATCGAGAGCCGCCACTGCCCTGGGAGTGAGGCCGTCGCCACACACCTTGTCCCGACCGGGCGACCCCTTCTCGAACACCGTCACCCGGGCGCCTCCCCGGGCAGCCCGGATCGCAGCGGCCGCACCGGCCGGACCGGCCCCGATAATGGCCACATCGCAGCGCGCCGGGCTCACGGCATCCATCGCCGAGACTTACGCCGGTTCTTCGCGGACCTAATGGGCGTGGGGTCCGTGGCCCTGATGGCCGTGATGGCCATGGTCGTGGCTGTGGCCCCCGTGCTCGTGGTCATGGTCGTGGCTGTGACCGTGACTGTGACCGGTTCCGTGGTGGCCGTGGCGGTCGTGGTCGTGGCCGTGGCCGTGGTCGTCGAGCACCATCATGCTCTGGTCGTGGTCGTGGTCGTGGTGGTCCCCGAGCAGCCGATCACCGAAGGCCTGCCGCAGCCGCTCCTCGGTGAGCATCTCGCCGGGCGGGCCCGCGGCGATGAGCCGGTTGGCCATCAGCATCACTGAGTCGCAGTGCCGGGCCTCGTCGAGATGGTGGGTGGTGATGATCACGATGGCACCCCGGCTCGAGTAGTCCTCGATCACATCCAGGATCCGCTCCTGGCTGGGGATGTCCAAGCCGGTCACGGGCTCATCGAGCATGAGGACGTCGGGCTCGCCGGCCAGCACCTGGGCGATCCTCACCCTCTGTTGCTGTCCTCCGCTGAGATCGCCGAAGCTCCGGTCAAAGAACTGGTTGACGTCCAGCTGCTCGCCCGCGTGGCGCATAGCGGCCCGGTCCTCGCCCCTCAGCCGCCCGAGCATCCCTCGCTTGCCGTAGCGGCCCATCGCCAACACCTCGCCCGCGGTTATCGGCATCCAGCAGGCGGGAAGGTGCTGGCACACGAAGGCCAGGCTCTCAGACATTCCGCTGATGCGGCCCGCGGTGGGCTTCTGCAGGCCGGCCAGGCACTCCAGCATGGTCGTCTTGCCCGATCCGTTGATCCCCATCACCGCGGTGGCCGTGCCCGGTTCGAAGGTGTGGGTCACTCCGTCGAGGGCGGTGACATGGTCGAACCTGACGGTGAGATCGGTGACCGCGACGGCGCTGACCATGAGCCAACGGTATATTCGCACAATGTCATCTGCCACCACTGCGGTCACCGTGAACGCTGATGGCGACGCTGCTTCGGAGGGCGGCCTCGAGCCGGGTGCCGAGCAGGCCGGTACCTCTGATCCCGCGTCCCGGATCGCCCCGGGGAGAGTCCGCATCGATCGGTACGGGCTGGATCTGGGACCGTGGCTGCACCTGGCCGGCGAGCGAGCCCGTCTGGCCAACCCCACCTTCGCCCACATCGACGTAGAGCCCCAGGGCGTCACCCTCGGCGCCGAAGTCGGCGGCGTCGACCTCGGGGCCGAACTGTCCGACGAAGTGGTCGCAGAGATCCGCCAGGCACTGCTCGACTACAAGGTTCTTGTCTTTCGCGGCCAGCCCATCACGCCGGCCCAGCACGTTGCCTTCGCCCGCCGGTTCGGGGAGCTGGAGATCCACCCGTTCATCACCGGGAACTCCGAGCATCCCGAGCTGGTCCGATTCGAGAAGGGCGCCGACACCGGCGGCTTCGAGAACGGCTGGCACCATGACGTGACCTGGCGGGAGGTGCCCTCGATGGGGGCGATCCTGCATGCCATCCAGGTCCCGGCGACCGGTGGCGACACCCTGTTCTGCGACATGGGGGCGGCCTACGACGGGCTCGATGACGCCGCCAAGGAGCGCATTGACGGCCTGTTCGCAGTGCACGACTTCATGCTTGCCTTCGCGCACCAGGTACCGGAGGGCAAGCGGGAGGAGTTCCGGGCCCGTTACCCGCTGGCCCGCCATCCGGTGGTGTGCACCCATCCGGAGACGGGCCGCAAGCTGATCTTCGTGAACTTCTACTTCACGTCTCACATCGACGGCATGGAAACCGACGAGGGCACAGAGCTGATCAGGCATCTTGCCGGCCAGGCCAATGTGGTCGAGTACCAATTCCGGGTCCGCTGGGCACCCGACACCGTCGTCTTCTGGGACAACCGCTCCGTGCAGCACTACGCGGCCAGTGACTACTACCCCGACGTCCGGATCATGGAGCGGGCCAGCATCGTGGGCACCCGCCCGGCCTGATCGCCTCTGGGATCACGCGCACCCGCCCGGCCTGATCGCCTCTGGAATCACGCGCACCCGCCCGGCCTGACCTGACTCCGGCCGGTATCGCACGCAGCAGCCCGACGTAGGTTCTACTGTCGCGCCAATGGCGCCCAAGACCGACTGGAACCCGCTGTTGCGAGGCGAGTTCGACAAGCCCTACTGGCGTGAGCTGCAGGACTTCGTGCGAGCTGAGCGGTCCCGGCACCAGGTGTTCCCGGACCACGACGAGGTGTTCGCAGCCCTGCACCTGACCCCGTACGCCTCGGTGAAGGTGCTGATCCTGGGCCAGGACCCGTACCACGGTCCGCGGCAGGCCCACGGGCTGTGCTTCTCGGTGCGGCCCGGAGTGGCCAAGCCGCCGTCGCTGGTCAACATCCTCGACGAACTGCATCACGACATCGGCGCTCCCGTGCCCAGCCACGGCTCACTGGAGCACTGGGCCCGCCAGGGGGTGCTGCTGCTGAACGCCACGCTCACGGTCCGGGCCCGCCAGGCGGCCAGCCATCAGCGGAAGGGCTGGGAGGCGTTCACCGACGAGGTGATCAGGGTGGTCAACAACAAGCACGAGCGGGTGGTGTTCATCCTGTGGGGCGGCTCGGCCCGCCGTAAGCGCTCCCTGGTGGACACCAGCCGCCACTTCGTGATCGAGTCGGCCCACCCGTCGCCGCTGTCCGCGTCGGGAGGGTTCTTCGGCAGCCGGCCGTTCAGCCGGACCAACGAGGCCCTGGAGGAGGCCGGGCGCGAGCCCGTGGACTGGGCGATCCCGGAGCTCTCGTGACCCAGCTCCGGTCCTGAACACCGGACACCCGGAAACCCTGAATTGGCACTTGCGCGGCGGAGGCGTTGCCGTTACGGTCCGAGCGGAACCTTCAACCGTGTAATTCGAGCAGGAGAGAACGGAGCTGACTCTTATGAAGCCAGACATCGACGGCGCTGAGAATCCAACGCAGGAGTACACCGACGTGCCCGACCGGGCCGGACTGACTCACCTCTGGTTCATGGCCGACAGTCCCGCGGGGCCGGTGTTCGTGGCCCACTCCAACGGCTGGGTCTCCGGCCTCCAGATCACACCCGGCGGGTGCGAACCCGATCCGGGACGCTTCGTCGACTACATGCGCGACGAGGTGGGCACCGATGTCGAGCCCGACCCGGACCCCGACCCCAAACTGGTGGCCAGGGTGAGCGAGGCCCTCGCCACCGGGCGCACCGACGTGCCCGTCGACCTTTCGTCGCGCTCGCCGTTCCACCAGGAGGTCCTGAGGGCCACCGCCCGCATCCCCTGCGGCGAGGTGCGGACCTACGGAGAACTGGCCGCCATCGTGGGCCGGCCCAGGGCAGCCCGGGCGGTGGGCACGGCAATGGCCCGCAATCCGGTGCCGCTGCTGGTTCCCTGCCACCGGGTGGTGCCCAGCAGCGGGGGAGTGGGCAACTACGGCTACAGCCCCGAGACGAAGGCCAAGCTGCTCGCCGGCGAAGGGGTTGTGCTCTAGGCCTAGCCCGCGCCGGTCGCGGCCATGGCCGGTGCCAGCGTGGTCATCAACTCGTCGGCCAGCTCATCGGCGGCAGTGCCCGTCACGATCCGGTCGGCCCGCTGGCGGCTGGGTTGCACATAGGCGTCGTGCATGGGGGCGACGGTGGCCGCGAACTGCCGGCGCACATGGTCCTCGGGCCGGCCCCGCTCGGTCACGTCCCGATGGATACGGCGCTGGAGCCGCACGTCTTCGGGCACGTCCATGAAGATCGAGTAGTCGAGTCGCTCCAACACTTCCTCGAACGCCAGCAGCAGGATGCCCTCCACCAGCAGCAGGGGAGCGGCCTCCACCCGCTGGAACCGGCCGCTGAGGGTATGGGTGGCGAAGTCGTACACGGGCACATCCACATCGATGCCCTGTCTCAGCGCGTCGAGGTGCTGAAGGAACAGGTCGCGGTCCAGGGAGTCGGGGTGGTCGTAGTTCCCGCGGCGCCGCTCGTCGAAGGGGAGGTGTGAACGGTCGCGGTAGTAGGCGTCGAAGGCGAGGACGCTGACCCCCCGCTCGCCCAGGCGCTCCGTCAACCGCTTGGTGAGCGTCGTCTTGCCCGCACCGGAGCCGCCGCAGATCCCGAACACGAACATCTCCACGGGCCGACACCATACCCGGCCGCAGCGGTGGCATCATGGCCGTCGTGGCACTGCTGAAGTCCCGGCGATCAGATATCAGCCCGTTCTACGTCATGGAGGTGATGCGGGCTGCGGAGGAACGGGCCGCTGCCGGGGGCGAGGTGCTGCACCTCGAGGTCGGCCAGCCGTCGACTCCTGCGCCCCGGGGCGTCATCAGGGCCGCTCAGGCCGCCCTCGAATCGGACGTGCTCGGGTACACCACCGCCGCGGGCCTGGAGACATTGAGGCGACGGATCTCCGAGCACTACCGGTCCTGGTACGGCGCCGCTGTCGACCCCGGCCGCATTGTGGTGACCCTCGGCGCGTCCGGCGCGTTCGTGCTGTCGTTCCTGGCCGCCTTCGATGCCGGTGACCGGGTCGTGGTGTCCACGCCGGGCTATCCGTGCTACCGCAACGCCCTGCAAGCCCTCAACGCGGAGGTCGTGACCCTTCCAACATCGGCGGAGACCCGATTCCAGCCATCCCCTGACCTGCTCGAGGGCCTTGTCCGTCGCACCGGCTCCGTCGACGGCCTGGTGCTGGCCTCTCCGTCCAACCCGTCGGGGACCATGCTCGACGGCCCTTCACTCGCAGCCGTGTCGGATTGGTGCGCAGCACATGGGGTGCGGCTGGTGGCCGACGAGATCTACCACGGCATCACCTTCGGCGATCCGGCCCCCACCGCGCTGAACCTCAACGACGACGCGCTGGTGGTGAACAGCTTCTCGAAGTACTTCTCCATGACCGGCTGGCGCCTCGGCTGGGTGGTTGCCCCCGACGACTTGGTGGAGCCGGTCCGCCGGCTGGCCCAGAACTTCTTCATCTCCGCGCCCACCCTGTCGCAGATGGCGGCAGTGGCGGCCTTCGACTGCCACGAGGAGTTGCAGGCCAACGTGGCCCGCTACGCGGTCAGCCGGGCGGTGCTTCTCGAAGGACTACCCGCGGCCGGCATCGATCGGCTGGCTCCCAGCGACGGAGCGTTCTACGTGTAC
Source organism: Candidatus Aldehydirespirator sp. (assembly GCA_965220645.1). Lineage (GTDB taxonomy): Bacteria > Actinomycetota > Acidimicrobiia > Acidimicrobiales > Aldehydirespiratoraceae > Aldehydirespirator. Next base: position 2,434,895 of record OZ244836.1, read on the forward strand.
GCCGCCGTCGACCATCTCGCGGCCGACAGCCAGGCACTGTGCCGGCGCTGGCTCGACGAACTGGGCGTGGCGGTGACGCCCGGCATCGACTTCGACCCGGCCGAGGGCCACCGCTACGCACGATTCTCCTACGCGGGCGCCACCGAGGACATGGCCGAGGCGATGCGACGGCTGAGGAAGTGGGGCCGATAGGCCAAAAGCCCTCGCGTCGGCTTCGACTGCACGAGTCGACTGGTAGCCAACATCATCATATATCAGTGTGCTTGATGTATGCTCACGGCTGGCCGGAGTCGTCCGTCTGAGAGCCTCAATTGACCACTGAGCCAGACGGGCGGCTCCGGTTCGCCGACGCTTACTGTAGCACGGCTCGCCTCAGGCGCCGAGCCTGGTCCTGGCGTCCGCCGAGCGCTGCAGCAAGAAAGCGGGCACGGGCACACCGTTGACGACGGCCTCGCCAGTGTCCCCGCCATCAGCGCCCTCGTCCGCGTCTTGGCCGGCCGACGGATCGTCGGCGGCCTCGGCTGCCAGCAGCGCAGCCCGTTCGGCCTCCTCCGCCTCGCGGTCGCGGGCCACCAGGAACCGCTCGTAGTCCTTGGTGCGCACCAGGTCGTCGTGATCGATGTGGCCCACCACCCGGCCGTCGACCAGCCTCACCCAGTAGCGATACCAGGTGAATCCGTTGGCCATCGCCACCTTGCCCTCGGTTCCTGCGGCAACGCCGGGCATCCCCGACACGAGGCGGACCTTCTCACCCCGCTTGAGGGTGCGGGCCTGCAGTTGGGCGGTGGTGAAGACCTTGGGCGGCATCGGCCCACACGGTAGCGTGACGCCGTGGCCCTCGACGACCTATCCGCCGACCCCGGCGACTCCCCGGCACTGACGGCGGAGGACCTCGGATATCGCCCGTTCGACGCCGACAACCATTACTACGAAGCCCTCGACGCGTTCACCCGCCACGTCGATCCCCGCATGCAGCCCCGGGTGGTGCAGTGGGTGGACATGGGCGGCCGCAAACATCATCTGGTCGGCGGCAGGCTGGCCCGGGCGGTGGCCAACCCGACGTGGAACCCCATCGCCAAGCCCGGGGCGCTGCGCGACTACTTCAAGGGGAACCCCGAGGGCCGGAACCCTGCCGAGATGCTGCGCGACCGGGAGCCGCTGCCCGACCACTACATGGACCCGCAGGCCCGGCTGAAGGTGATGGACGCCCAGGGCCTCAAGGCCGTATGGCTCTTTCCCACTCTGGGAGTGCTCTACGAGGAACTGCTCCGCCACGACATCGATGCGGTGGCGGCCATGATGCGGGGCTTCAACCAGTGGCTGTACGAGGACTGGGGCTACAACTGCGAGAACCGCATCTTCGGCGCGCCCTACATCGCCCTGGGCGATCCCGCGGCCGCCGCGGCCGAGGTGGACCGGGTCCTCGGCCTGGGAGCGCAGGTGCTGGTGATGCGCCCGGCCGCGGTCACCACCCGCACCGGCCAGCTCTCGCCGTTCCACACCACGTTCGACGGCGTGTGGCAGCTCATCAACGATGCCGGCGTGACCCTCGTCATCCACGCATCCGACTCGGGCTACTCGTCGCAGGGCTACGCCGACGACGAGTTCTCGTCGGCCGGTCTGGGCGCAGGCATGGGAGGAGGTCCGAACCTGCGGGCCTTCGCCATCGAGCGGGCCGCTCAGGACTGGCTCATGCAGTCCGTGTTCGAGAAGATCTACGACCGCTTCGGTAACCTGCGGGTGGCCTCGGTGGAGAACGGCTCCGACTACCTGGCGCCGATGTTCCGGAAGTTCGCCCAGATCGCCAAGAAGAACTACTGGTGGTTCGACGACCACCCGATCGACACGTTCAAGGCCCACGTCTGGGTCAACCCGTTCTGGGAGGACGACGTGAACGAGGTGACCGATCTGATGGGCGCCAACCGGGTGATCTTCGGCTCGGACTGGCCCCACATCGAGGGGATGCCCGAGCCGCTCGACTACCTGGCCGAGCTCAAGGGCTTCTCCGACGCCGACCGCCGTGCCATCATGCTCGACAACGTCGCCTACCTGAACCAGCCCCAACCCACCTGACGCCATGACCGACACCGCCTCCGCACCCTCCGCCGCCGACATCGACGCGGGCACTCTGCGTGCCGAGGTCGAGGCCTTCTGCGACGAGAGCTGGGACCCGGACCTGACCGTCGAGCAGTGGTGGCGCCTGCTGGCCGGAGCGGGCTACGCCCATCCCATGCTGCCGGTAACCGCCGGCGGGCTCGGCTACGGGCAGGATCAGGCCGCACTGGTGTCGCTGGTGCTGGCCGAGCGCGACGTGCTGGGACCGCCCGGTGGGCTGGGCCGGATGCTGGCCGCGCCCACAATCGCCATCCACGGCACACCGGAGCAGATCGAGCGGTTCGTTCCCGAGATCCTCGACGGCCGGGTGGGATGGTGCCAGCTCTTCAGCGAACCCAACGCCGGGTCCGATCTGGCCAGCCTGCAGTGCCGGGCCGAGCGCGACGGCGACGAATGGGTGATCACCGGCCAGAAGGTGTGGACCTCCGGGGGCCAGGTGTCCGACATGGGCATGCTGCTGGCCCGCACCGACCCCGACCTTCCCAAGCACGGCGGCATCTCGTGGTTCGCGTTCGACATGGACCAGCCCGGGGTTGAGGTCCGTCCCCTGACCGAGATGACGGGGCGGGCCCTGTTCAACGAGGTGTTCATCGACGAGGCCCGGGTAGCCGACAGCGCACTCGTCGGCGGCCTCAACAACGGCTGGAGGGTGGGCAACACCACGCTGATGGTGGAGCGGGCATCGCTGGGATCCGCGGGCCGCAAGCCGCCGGAGCTCATACCCGGGCCCAAGGGTGGAGTGCTCGGCGAGCGGGCAGGGGACTTCGTCGCCCGATCAATGGAGGCTCTGGGCGGCGTCCCGCCGCTGGGCATCGACATGTGGTGGTGGCTGGTCGACCTGGCCCGCAAGAACGGGAGTGTCACCAGCAAGGTGTTGCGCGACGACCTGGTGCGGCTGTACGGACTCATCGAGATCAACCGGCTGTCGATCCAGCGGGCCAAGGCGGGCGGCTCGGCCAGCGCGGCCACGCCCAACATCGCCAAGCTCACCATGAGCGAGCTGAGCCGGTCGTTCCGCGACATCGGCATGCGGGTCGTCGGCGCCGACGGGATGCTGATGGGCGACTCCGACAGCCAGACCGGAGGCCATATCGGCGAACTGGCCCTGTTCTCGCCCGCGCCCTCGATCTACGGCGGCACCGACCAGGTGCAGCGCAACATCATCGGCGAGCGCGTGCTCGGGCTGCCCAGGGAGCCCGGACCGCCACGCGACACTCCCTTCAGCGAGTTGCCCAAGAACTAGGGAGGCTTCGTGACCGACAGGGTGCGCCTCGACATCGACGGCGCCATCGCCACCATCACGAACAACAACCCGGACAAGCACAACGCCTTCGACGACGAGATGGACGTCCGGCTCTTCGAGATCCTAGAAGAGCTGACCCACCGGCCCGAGGTCAGGGCCGTCGTGTGGAGGGGAGAGGGCCGCAGCTGGTCCTCGGGCCGCGATGTGTCCGCCATCGGCAACGCCGGTGACATGACCCACCACGAGCTGATGGTCCGGGGCCACCAGGGCATTCAGAGACTGTGGGAGCTGGAGGCCCCCGTGATCGTGGCCATCGGTGGCTGGGCCATGGGAGGCTCGTTCCAGCGGGCGCTGCTGTGCGACATCCGCATCGCCGCCGACAACGCCAGGTTCAGGCTGCCCGAGGTCGGCCACGGGGTGATCCCCGACACCGGCGGCGTCAGCGTGCTGTACGAGATGTGCGGCCACGGGCTGGTCAGCGACATGGTGCTCACCGGGCGCACGCTGAGCGCTGACGAGGCGTTGGCCCACGGCATCGTGTCGCGGGTCGTGGCCCCCCACGACCTCGACGCCGAGGCTCTGGCCATGGCCGAGGCCATCGCGGCTGCACCGGCAGTCGCGGTGAAGCTGGTCCGCAGGGTCATCTCGCAGCTGGCCCGGCCGCAGCAGCGGGCTTCCATGGCCGACGAGTTGATCTACCAGACGTTCCTCAACCGCAGCGACGACTTCGCCGAGATGAGGGCGGCCCGATCCGAGGGCCGGAACCCTCGCTACACCGGGAGCTGACACCGTCTTGCACCCCGGTCTTCCGGCTCCACCCCCGGCGGGGGAGACAGCGCTGCGACCGGGAACCTTCGACGGCCGAACCGTGCTCGTCACCGGCGGCGGAACGGGACTGGGCAAGGCCATCGCCTCGGAGTTCGCCCGGCTCGGAGCCGCGATCGTGATCGCGAGCCGCTCGGCCGAGCATCTCGATGCGGGCCGCAGCGCGATGGAAGAACTCGGAGCCGAGGTGGCCACCGCGGTCTGCGACATCCGCGACCCCACTTCGGTCGCGGCCGCGTTCGAAGCGGCCGAGGACGCCTTCGGGCTGCCCGACGTGCTGGTCAACAACGCAGCGGCCAATTTCGGTGTGCCCGCCGAGGACATGTCGCCCAACGCCTGGCGCACTGTGGTGGACATCACCCTCAACGGCACGTTCAACTGCACCCGGGAGATGGGGCGTCGCCATCTGGCCGCGGGCACACCCGGCTCGGTGATCAACATCGGCGCCTCCTACGCCTGGACCGGCGGTCCCGGCTTCGCCCACTCAGCCGCGGCCAAGGCCGGGGTCAAGAGCCTCACCGAGTCGCTGGCGGTGGAGTGGGGGCCCTACGGGATCCAGGTGAACTGCCTGGTGCCCGGTCTGTTCCCCCACGAGGACATGACCACCGACATCCGCTCCAGCCTGGACCGCACCAGCGAGAAGGACTCCTGCCAGCCCGCTCTGCGGGTGGGGGAGCGCCAGGAGTTGGGCTGGGCCGCCACGTTCCTGGCATCGCCCTACGGGCGGTTCATCTCGGGGCACACGCTGGTGGTGGACGGGGCCAACTGGCAGCGCCGCTCCATGACCAACCCCCCGGTGGTCACGGTGCGCGACCAGATGGGCCGCGGCCCCTTCCAACCCTGATGGCACAGCAACCCGTCCCTAAGGATGCCGCGACCCGGCCTAGCCCAGCGAACTGGCAGCTAGAGTCGCTCCGCTCATTTTGCCGGAAGTGATGTAGTCGAATCATCGGTGGGAGCCCCTCCAATTGCGAGAGGCCCGAGCAAGGGGAGATCGGAATGCAGCGAGCATTGGCAGGTAGGCCCGGCGTGCAGCGCCTGGCGCGGGCGGGTATCGCCGTCGCAATGATCGCCACCGCGCTGGCGGTGGCGGGATCGAGCAGCGCGTTGGGGCAGGAAGCCGCGGACTGCGAGGTGGCAGACCTCGGGACGCTGGGCTCCGAGGCCGGCAGCACGCTGGAGGCGGTCGGACGTTGGACGACCGAGGACTGCGATTCGCGTTTCCGGGCCGGCAGCGATGCTCACACCTACCGGTTCGAAGTCGCTGAGGCAGGGCGGGTAAGGATCGGCCTCACGTCCGCCGAGGCCGACTCGTACCTCTACCTGCTCACAGAGGACGGCAGCCGCATCACCGACAACGACGACAACGGGGCCCGGCTCGATGCCCGCATCGAGCGCGACCTCGCGCCCGGCACCTACCTGGTCGAGGCCACCACCGTCGCCGGGCGCGATCGGGGCGCCGCCGACTTCACGCTCACCGTGAGCCGGGTGGCCGGCTGCGACTTCGTGCATCTCGGCACGCTGGAGCCGGACGTCGATCTGACTGCATCAGGAACCTGGTCACTCGAGACATGCGGCTCGCGCTTCGTGTCGAGCCATCCCGCCCACGCCTACTCGTTCAACCTGGCCCAATCCGGTCGCGTGCGCATCGACCTGGAGTCCGAGAACGGCGACCCTGTCCTTTCGCTGGCGTCACTCCAACACGGCGTCATCGGCGCGAACGACGACGGCGGGGAGTTCCGCAACTCCCGCATCGAGCAGTACCTGCAGGCCGGCGTCTACTTGGTCGAGGCGACGACATATTTCGCGCGCGACCGCCAGCCGCTGCAGGCTGACCTCACCCTCACCGTCCGCTTCGTGGACGAGGCGGCCCGCCAGCGGAGCGCTCGGCTGAAGGTCGAGGAAGTCCGCACGCCCGCAGAGGTGGTGGCCGGTGATCCGTTCGGTGTCCACTACCGGGCCGGCAACGTCGGCGGCGGTGAGCTTCCCGACGACGGCAGCCACGCCCTCATCTACGTGGTCGGGCGCGGCGTATTCGATCTGCTGGGCCCCGTCTCGGGGGTATGGGACGCCGGCGTCTCCTACCACAGCGGCGAGGAGACCGCGAGCGCATCGAGCACCGCGGCCGACGAGGTGACGCCGTTCGAGGCCACGTTCAACCAGCACGGACCAACATGGGTGTTCGTCGGGATCGTCACCGACGACGCCTACGGCAACGAGATCGGATTCCACGGACTCTGGCACAACCTGTTGGTGCTGAGCGGCCCCACCTTCGGTCCCGTCAACGTCAGGGTCGGCTTCAGTCACTACACGGTGGCCACCGAGGCCGACAGCGAAGGGAAAGTGACGGCGTCAGTGGAGTCGGTCACCGATCCCGACGCGGAAGTCGACCCGCAGGTTCGGCTGCAGGCCATCTACACGGCGGGGGTGCTGACTCAGCTCCTGGACGGAGTCTTCGAGCGGACCGCGATCATGGGGTTGTCCGAGGAGTCGGACCCGGAACGGGTCAACGTGGCGAACCCCTCCTCAAGCAATCTCGTCAGGGCGTTCGGGCAGCAATACGCGGCTTCGTTGAGCGCATCGGGACTGATCGACGCGTGGCTCGCCAGAGAGGCGATCAATCCCGATGCGATCGAGGAGCTCTGGCTCGACGCGGCCGATACCGCTTCCTCCCACTACGCGTCAGTGGCCGCCAACATGCGATCGCTTCTGAATCGGGGCGACGACGAATCGGAGTTGTCGTTCCGGGATGCGCGCACCGTCCATTCCCAACTCGCCTATGCCGAGAGCCTCGTCGCTCCCGCAGTCGCGGCCGGTGACATCGTCGCTGCGGCCCGGAGCGCCGATGAGGGCTGGGACGATCCCGATGTCCGAGCGATGATGGCAGATCAGTCGGGCTGCCGTCCCGCTGGGAACGCCCTGCGCGAAGCGCTCGAGGCGGCCGGCATCGACAACATCGACGAGATGCTTGCTCTGGACGCTGAGATGCGGCTGGAGCGGCCCGTCCACGGCTTGGCCGTCGACCAGACGTTGTGCGCGGCAGCGACGGCCGACGCTGAGCTCTCGCGGTTCCTGCAGCGCCTCTCGCTCAACGGCAGCTCCGAGCTTCGCGAGATGCTTGGACTAACGCCCCCGGCACGAGCAGCGACACCCGAACCCCACCGGCTGCGTATCGTCGTTCGGCTGGGAGACGACGGTCGGTTGGAACACGGCATCCAGCTTGCCGACGGTGTGCGGATCCTGCCACCGGCTCGCTTCCTGCCCGCCGACGCCCCCGTCGGCAGCTGGCGCGTGAGCGGCGACGTCGAGGTGCAGGGGAACGCCATCGGGAAGATCCGGGCAAGGCGCGTAGCCGGCGGCCGTTCCGAGGTCGGCTTCGTTGGCGCCGACGGCGAGGCGATCACACCTCACATTGCCTACCTGCCGGCCGACGCCGGTGTGGGGGTCTGGTTCCGCAGCAGCGAGATCCAAGTACCGGCTGCCGCCATGCTCGAAGACGACGGCTGAGGGAGCAGCGGCTCCCGCGGCCTCACATCCCGCGGGAGCCCACGAACCGGCCTAGCCGGAGAAATCCGAGAAGATCCAGCGACGCTCGCGCCGGGTCCGCTCGCTCGGCCACCATGAGCAGCGCGGTCAGCACCAACGCGGCGAGAAGGCTGCGTCGTGACGCCTCGCGCACTTCGTGATGGTCGTGATGTGCGTGCTTCATGCCTACGCGCAATCAGCGCAGTAACCGTGCAGGTCGAGGCTGTGACGCAGGGGCGTGAAGCCCGCCCGCCCGGCAGCGTCGGCCAGGCTCCGATCAACGCTCGCCTCCAGTTCGTCATCCAGATAGACGTCCTCGATACTGCCACAGTCGACGCATACCAAGTGGTGGTGATGCGACAGCAACGGCTCGGCAAACTCGAAGTAGGCGTGGTCGCCTCCTGCGGTGATCCGGTTCACCACTCCGGACCGCTCCAGCACATCCAGATTCCGGTAGACCGAGCTGGGAGCCAGGCCGGGCGCGGCCACCACGATGTCGGGAAGCGTGACCGGCTGGCCGGCGGCCAGGATCGCTTCGACAAGCCGCCGGCGACCCTGCGTGTACCGGTAGTCGTGGCGCGCCAGGCGAAGGCTCACCGCGGCATGCAGGTCGCCGGTGGAGAGGGGTGAGTCGGTGTCGCGGCCTCTTGTCATGGCTTCCCTCGACGATCTTTGCGAATGAGACTTACTCTTATTATGATGCCTCAGGCGCCGAGTTCATCACCGAAGGAGCGTAGCCGTGCGACCAGGGACGACACTTCCGAGACGCCCTTGCCGGGTCTCCGCACGATCATCGTGGAGCCGCGGCTTGACGCTGGCCGCTGTCCTGTCCACGGCGGCCCTGGGAACATCGGCCTGCTCGGGAGACCCTTCGACCGGGCAGGCCGACCCGGACACGGCCGGTGGGGCGCCTTCGATCCTGGTCACCACCGGCATCTGGGCCGACGTAGTAGCCAATGTGGCCTGTGGCGGGCTGGCCGAGGTGAACACCATCATCCCGGTCGGCGGTGATCCGCACGGATACGAGCCTTCGCTGCAGGACACCGAGCGCATGGCGAACGCCTCGCTCGTGGTGGCCAACGGCCTCGAACTGGAGGAGCGCCTGGAGGACACTCTCGAAGTGGTGGCGGAATCCGGCACTCCGGTATTCGAGTTCGCCGAGGGCATGGACCCCATCCCGTTCAGACTCGAGTCCCCGGGCCACGACAACGACGAAGGCCACGACAACGACGAAGGCCACGACAACGACGAAGGCCACGACAACGACGAAGGCCACGACAACGACGAAGGCCACGACAACGACGAAGGCCACGACAACGACGAAGGCCACGACAACGACGAAGGCCACGACAACGACGAAGGCCACGACGACGACGAAGGCCACGACCATGGCGGCGGGAGCGACCCCCACGTGTGGTTCGACCCCCACCGGGTGTCGGAGGCGCTTCCGGACCTCGCCCTAGTGCTGACGAGGGACGTAGGCCTCGATCCGGCCGCGGTCGAAGCATGCCTGGCCGGCTATGCAGCCGAGTTGGAGGCCGTCGATGCTGAGATCGCGGCCAAGGTCGAGCAGCTCCCCGCCGCGAGCCGAAAGCTCATCACCAACCACGAGGCGCTCGGATACTTCGCCGACCGCTACGCATTCGAGGTGATCGGGACGGTCATCCCGACCCCATCGAGCATGGCGCAGGCCAGCCCGGCCCAGCTCGAGGAACTGGCCGAGATCATCGAGCACGAGGGAATCAATGCCATCTTCGCCGAGACCCTGCACTCCGTAGACGACGTGGAGGCGCTGGCCGCCCGCGTCGGCGATGTCGACGTGGTGACGCTCTACACCGGCAGCCTCGGCCCCCCCGGCAGCGGGGCCGAGACCTACATCGGTTTCCTGCGCACCAATGCCGATCTGATCGTCGACGCCCTCGGCTGAGCCGGGCTGGACCATCCCACCATGGAGTTCCTGACCGACCCGGTGGCGTGGTGGATCGAACCGTTCACGTCCAACGTCTTCATGCAGCGAGCCCTCTACGCGGGCCTGCTGGTCGTGCTCACCACCTCCGTCGTAGGGACGTGGGTGGTGCTGAGGGGTATGAGCTTCCTCGGCGACGCCTTGGCCCACGGCGTGCTGCCCGGCATCGCGGTGGCCTTCATCATCGGGGTGGACACCACCATCGGCGCCTTCGTCGCGGCGATCGCCATGGTGTGGGGCATCAACATGATCCGCAGCCACTCGCCGCTCCCCGAGGACACCTCGATAGGGGTGCTGTTCGTCGGGTTCCTGGCGCTGGCCGTGGCCATCATGTCCAGCTCGTCGGGCGCGTACACCGGTGACCTCAACCGGTTCCTGTTCGGGTCCATCACCGGGGTCGACTCGAGCGACCTCCGCCGCCAAGCCGTGGCGGCGGTCATCTCGCTCGGCGGCGTGACCGTGTTCTACCGAGCGTTCCTGGTGATGACGTTCGACCACGCCCAGGCCCAGGTGCTCGGCCTTCGGCCCCGCCTCGCACACGGAGTGCTGCTCGTGCTGCTGGCCACATCGATCATCGCATCGTTCGAGGCGGTCGGGAACCTGCTGGTATTCGCCTTCCTGATCGCCCCGCCGGCCACCGCAGTGCTGCTGGTGCGGCGGGTTCCCCGCATCATGGCCACCGCGGCCGCGGTCGGGACCGTGTCCACAGTGGCCGGGCTGCTGGCCAGCTATCACTTCGACACCGCGGCCGGGGCCACGATGGCGCTGGCCACGGTTGTGGTTTTCCTGGCAGTGCTCACCGTCAAGGCGACGCTCAACGCGGTGGGCGGGCACCGCGGGCATTCTCACGCCCCCGCAACGGCGTCCTGACAGTCCCCCGGCCAGTTCTGGAGCTAGCCGCCCGGCTCGTCGGGGCAGTCCATGGCGATCTCGCGGCCGACGGCGCGGGCCGCATCCGAGATCTCGATGCGTTCCGCGTCGAAGTTCTTGCCCCGGGTCGCGTCGAGCGCCAGCCGTGACGTCGTGCCCAGCTTGTCCGCCGACGGGTCGAGGGCACTGCCGGGCAGACCCTCGACCACGATCATGTCCTGCGCAGGCTGAAAGTGCGTGGCGAGGGCCCAGAGCACTTCTTCGTCCCTGGTGATGTCGACATCCGCGTCGACGGCAACCGCCGTCTTCAGGTACGGGTCCCAGCCGAGAAGCCCCAGCAGCGCCTGGCGGGCCTCGCCGGGCCGACGCTCGTCAACCGCGACGTAGCAGTGGAAGTGCGTGCCCGAGCGGGGGTAGTGCACCGCGACGACCGATCCGAAGCGGTCCTTCAGCTTGGCAATCATCTCTGCCTCTCGGGGGACGCGCCCGAGGTTGAGATGCTCGTGAGAGTTCCCGCCGACCACATCAAGCCAAACGGCGTCCTTGCGCTGCATGACCGCGCACACGTCGATGCGGTTGCGGGTCGAGCGATCCGACGAGTACCCGGAGAACTCGCCGAATGGACCCTCGTCCTCGTCCGCGGCAGGATCGATCTCTCCCTCGAGAACAACCTCGGCCGCCGCTGGAACGCGGAGGCCGTGCGTGGGCGTGCGCACAACCTCGAGCGGCTCTCCCAAGAGTCCACCCGCGATCTCGCGCTCGTCAACGCCGAAGGCAACCCGAGCCGATGCAGCCAGCATGAACAGCGGGTGGGCGCCGATGACCATGGCCACAGGCAGCCGCTTGCCTGACGCAGCCGCGTCCTGCAGGAGGCGCCACAGGTCACCCCGGGAGTGGAGGCTCGTGCCGAGCGACGTGGGCGAGGCCACCACTGAACGGTGGTAGCTCAAGTTGCCCCGTTCACCCTCGGCATCTTCGGCCACCACGACCCCGCTCGTGATGTAGGGGCCGCGATCGGTCTCGAAATGCGTCAACAGCGGCAGGTCTGCGAGATCGACGCGGTCGCCGACGTCGACCCGGTCCGTGATCGCTCCATCGTCGACCTCGGCTACCGGCAAAGCCCCCGCGGCCAGCTGCTGGTACCTGTCGTGGAGCTCGCCCGGTCGGGCGTCCAGCATCCGCTCGATGCGAGCGCGGGATGCGAACAGGTTCGTAACGACTTCGCGGTCAGCACCCTCTACTCGGGGGAAGCGCAGCAGCGGATGTTGGCCGCGTTCGGCCAACTCCCACACGACCGCGGTGATGTCCTGGTCCAGCGAGACCGGCCGATCGACGGTGTACACGTCGGCCGGGTGCGCGACCTGGTAGTCACGGAGGAAGTCCTGGAGGCCCTGGCCGGTCACAGTGGCCGCGGCCTGTATTTCCCGCTCTTGTTCGCTGCGCTCACGGGCCGCTCGGGCCACGGCCTCGCTCGGTGCTTCGCGAGAGTCATGATCAACTGCTGCCGACCCGCTCGGCCTCTAGTCGGTCGGCGTGCCGAAGCTGCCGTCCGCCAGTTGCTGCTTGGCGTGCTCGACCGTGGCAGGAGGAGCAGTCGGTGTGATGCCGACCAGTCGGGCAATGTTGTTGCCCATGTAGTCCTCCAGCTGATCCTCGCTGGCGTTGATGCCCTGGGGCGCGTCATGGCACAGGACTTCGAGATGAGTCAGCCACATGCCCGGGTCGTTCGGGGGCGAGTCGGTGCCGAACACGAGGCGGTCCCGCGGCATCTCCTTGGCGAATTCGACGATGCGGGACTGCAGCAGCCAGCCGGACTCGCCGTACACGTTGGGGGAGTCCATGATCATCCAGAACGCCTCGAAGCAGTAGACGCCCCCGGTCTGAACGCCGAAGTGCCCGATGATGAAGTTCACGTTCGTGAACTCGCGAATGATGGGGTAGAACTGCGTCGGGATCGAGTACGGGCCGTCACCGGTGTGGATCAGGACGACGACACCGAGTTCGTCACACTTGCGCATGGCCGGGCGCAGCCAGTCAAGCGCTCGATCAGGCCGGTAGGCGTGCATGTTGGCGTGCAGCTTGAGCATCTTGAAGCCGTACTCCTTCACATGGAACTCAAGCTCTGCCGCCCCGTTCTCAGGACCGAAGCGCGGGTTGTAGTTGAAGTTGCCGATGAAGCGGTCCGGGTACCGCTGGGTGAGCTCGGCCACGTAGGCCATGTAGTCGCGGATGCCCTCACGGCCGGAGCGTCCACCGTCGCGCCACGCTGTGTTGCCCGGAGGGGGCTGGATGAAGCCCATGTCGATGCGGCGCGGCTTGCCGTTGATCCAGTAGGGCCCGTCCATCATCTCGAGCATGCGCTCGCCCGTGAACGGTTCACCGGTGTGGCGCCAGGCCTCGTCCACGATGTTGGTGGGATGTAGGTGGGTGTCGATGATCATGTCGATGGCTCCTTATCTCGTCATGCCACGGGCGCCTTGCGCCGTGCGTCCACAGCGCAGCTCTGGAGGCGACCCGCCAACTCTTCCCGATTGAGGTTCTTGCCGATGAAGACCGCCCTGCTGTCGCGATGCGGGCCCTCCCAACGGTCGAGGTCATGGATCTCGAAGATCCGGTGCACGCCTTGCAGAGCGACCCGCCGATCATTCCCCGCCACGGCCAGCACTCCCTTCCACCGCAGGAGGTCGGCGCCATAGTCGGCCGCGATCTCGCGGGCAGCCGCCTCCACCCGCTCCCGGTCGAGTTCCCCGGCGATCCTCACGGAGCAGGTCTCCACGTCGGGGTCGTGGCTGTGCACATAGTGGTCCTCAAGGAACGACGGCTCGTTTGCGGCTCGCTGCGACACTTCGAACGCCTGGATGCCCAAGATGGCGTCCAGGTTCACCTCCGCATAAGTCGACCGGTCGATCGCCGAGCGTTGGTTGAACTTCCTGATGCGACGCTCGACCCGCTCGACCGTGTCGTGATCGACCAGGTCGACCTTGTTCACGATGATGCGGTCCGCGCTGACGATCTGGTCGACCGCCTGGCTGTTGATCCCGTCATAGCGCACATCGTCAAGGTGCTGCTCGATGTGCTTCGAGTCGATCAGCGTGACGATGGCGTCCAGAGCCACCTGCTCGAGGACCGCGTCATCCACGAAGAAGGCCTGGGCGACAGGCATCGGATCGGCGAGACCGCTGGTCTCAACAAGGATGTAGTCGATGCGGTCACGGCGGTTCATCAGCCTTCGAATCACATCCAGCAGGTCGCCGCGGACGGACGCGATGCAGCAGATGCAGCCGTTGCTCATCTCATAGATCTCCTCCTCGGAGGAGACGACCAAGTCGGAGTCGATGCTGATCTCGCCGAACTCGTTCTCGATGATGGCGATGCGCTTGCCGTGGTTCTCGCGCAGGATGTGGTTGAGCAGCGTCGTCTTTCCTGATCCGAGGAAGCCGGTCAGGATGGTGACCGGCAGCTTCGCCCTTTGACGGACGGCTGCCGTCATCGACCCTCCGAGTCCGACGGCCAGTCCTGGACTTCCTGGTCGATGCGGTTCCAGAAGGCTTGGCGAACAGCCCTCCGGAGGCGGTCCTGACCTCGCAGGCTTCCGCCGATCACGTTCTCCACCGCATAGAGCAGGTCGCCGTCCAGGGACTCCGGTATGCGCGGGCGCTGGTCGAGCAAGGCGTCGAATTCGTCGTCGCTGGCCCGGTAGAGCCAGCTCTCGGCGAACTCAGCCGCGGCCGAGGCCACCGAGTCGACCGGATCGTAGGTGTCGGAGGCGGCGTCGTCGGGAGTGCGCCGGCGCCTGATGAACCTGGACAGGTCGTCCTTGGTCAACTTGATCACTTCGTCCGCTTCGGTGATCAGGCCAGCGGGCGGATCCCCCCGCTCGTCACGCGACGCGATGCTTATCAGGGTCACGCGCACTCCAAGGTCTTGGACCTCTCTCACGCAGTCGAGGAGGTCCTCGTCGGCCGACAACAGGAAGGCGTCGCAGATGGCCCGCTCACGAGCCAACGTGGACAAGTCGCGCCTGATCGCGTCAGCCAGCGAGGACTGCACATCCTGGGCAGCGCCGGTCTGGAGGCGCAACTTCATATTGGGCAGCGTCGCCACGAGCTGCTGGGCCGGGGTTGGCACACCGTCGCCGGAGGTGTCGTACCAGTAGGTGCGAAGTGGCTGGAGATCGCACACGTCACTGGCGAGGCCGATCAGGAAGTCGTTGGCGCCGAGTCCGTAGAGAAGGATCTCCTGGCGCTCGGGGCTGTTGCAGCACAACATGCCGCCCTCTGTGTAGAGGTACTCAGCGTCAACGAATATTGCGTAGCGGTCCATGGCGGCGCCACCCCCTACATCAGCGCGACGTCCGGCCGCACCCCGCGCTGTTGGGCGGGGATCCAAAGGGTCTCTGAAGTCTAGCTTCCACCCTTTGCGATCCCTGCATCCAGCGTGGTACGCCCCCTGGGACTCGAACCCAGAACCTGCGGATTAAGAGTCCGTTGCTCTGCCAAATTGAGCTAGAGGCGCTCGGTGAGCCCCCCACGATAGCGCTATGCGAATGCTCAAGCGCCGTGGGAAGATTCCCGCCCCACCGCACGGGCAGGGCGGGTGCGGGTGACCGAGGGGACTTGAACCCCCGACCTCCGGGACCACAACCCGGCGCTCTAACCGACTGAGCTACGGCCACCACGACCGCCGAAGCGGGCACGTCACAGCCTACCGACCAGCACCCGCGGGTGGCGGTAGCATTGGTCTGCCCCCGTAGCTCAACTGGATAGAGCGGAGGGTTTCTACCCCTCAGGTTGCGGGTTCGAGTCCTGTCGGGGGTGCATTCGCGTCCTGCGCTCGACTCAGAACTGAGCCTGCTCGGTGCTGCCTTCGAGTGCGAGGGTGGACGCGGTGCCCCCGGAGATCACCGTCGCCACCTGATCGAAGTATCCGGCACCGACCTCGCGCTGGTGGCGGGTGGCGGTGTAGCCGACGTTCTCCATAGCCATCTCGCCCTGCTGGAGCGCCACGTACGCCGGCATGTCGTCGGACTGGTAGCCGTACGCCAACTCGAACGCCGACGCGTTCAGCGCATGCCACCCGGCGAGCGTGATGAACTGGAATGCGTAGCCCATGGCGCCCAACTCCTTCTGGAACACCGCAATCTGCGCGTCGTCGAGGTGCGCACGCCAGTTGAACGAGGGCGAGCAGTTGTAGGCCAACATCTTGTCCGGGTACACCGCGTGTATGGCCTCGGCAAACTCTGAGGCCTCGTCGAGATCGGGGGTGGAGGTCTCGCACCACAGCAGGTCGCAGTAGGGCGCATAGGCGAGGCCGCGCTGGATGGGCGCCTCCAGTCCGGGTGCAGTCACGTAGAACCCTTCCGCGGTGCGCTCGCCCGTGAGCCGGGCTCGGTCCCGGCTGTCGATGTCGCTGGTGATGAGGCTGGCGCTCAGCGCGTCGGTGCGGGCGACTACGACGGTGTCGACCCCCATGACATCCGCAGCCAGCCTGGCCGCCCTCAGCGTCGAGAGATGCTGCGCGGTCGGCACCAGCACCTTCCCGCCCATGTGGCCGCACTTCTTGGCCGAGCTGAGCTGATCCTCAAAATGAACCCCAGCCGCGCCGGACTCGATCATGGCCTTCATCAACTCGAAGGCGTTGAGCGGCCCTCCGAAGCCTGCCTCGGCATCGGCCACGATCGGCAGCATGTAGTCACGGCTCGGGTTGCCCTCGGTCTCGCTCCACTCGATCTGGTCTGCCCTCCTCAGCGCGTTGTTGAGGCGCGCAACCAGCGACGGGACGGAGTCGGCCGGGTAGAGAGACTGGTCGGGATAGACCTGCCCGGCGAGATTGGCGTCGCCCGCCACCTGCCAGCCCGACAGGTACAGGGCGGGCAGCCCTGCCTTGGCGAACTGGATCGCCTGCCCGCCGGTCATGGCGCCCAGAGCGTGCACGTAGTCCATGTCGTGCAGGCGCTGCCAGAGCTTGCCCGCGCCGGCCCGGGCCAGCGTGCACTCGGGCATCACCGAGCCTCGCAAGCGGACCACTTCGGCTGCGGTGTAGTCGCGCTGCACTCCGTGCCAGCGGGGGTTGTTCGCCCAGTCGGCCTCCAGAGCCTCCACCTGGCGAGCGAAGCTCGGACTGGCGTTCGTCGCATTCACCATCGGTAACCCTCCTGGTTGAGCGATACGGCTCCGGCCGCGGCCCGCGGGCCAGCGCCACCGCCAATCCTCGTCACGTTTGTTCACACATGCCGGAATCTGCACTCCGGAGAAGCATCCAAGTTGTTGTCTGGCACAAGTTCTGTCATTCTTTCGGACATGCGCAACGAACCTGACCTCCTCGTACTCGGCCGACGCTTGCGCCACGCCCGCCGCATCCGCGGTCTTACCCTCGCGGACCTGGCTGAGCGCACCGGACGGCCGCCGGCCTATCTGTCGCGACTCGAGAACGGGAGAGTCGAGCCCCGCCTCGGCGTGCTCGGCGTTCTCGCCGAGGCGCTGGACACCACCACGGCCGATCTGCTCGACGACGCCCCTCCGGACCGTCGAGCCGAACTCGAGCTAAGACTGCTACGGGCCCAGAAGCACCCGGCCTATGCAGAGTTGGGGCTGCCGCCGCTCAAGCCGTCCAGACGGCTCAATGACGACGTCCTCGAGCATCTTGCCGGCCTGGGTCGCGTCGTCTGCGAAGGTGCCCCGGGTCCGGTCGACACCACCGAGAGCGCTCGGAGGGCCAACTCGGAACTGCGCCGGGAGATGCGCGACCGGCACAACTACTTCAGCGATGTCGAGCGGATCGCGGCGGAGGGGCTGGCCAGAGCCGGATACCCCGGTGCCGGCCCGATCAGCGAGCGCGTCCTCACGGAACTGGTGAGCAGCTACGGCTTCCGCATCGAGCGCGTCGCCGGCCTGCCCCGCACGGCCCGCTCGATCACCGACACCCGCGACCGCGTGATCTTCATCCGCGACCAGGACCACCTCAAGGTGCGCCAGGCCCGGTCGGTAGTGCTGCAAACGCTCGGACACTTCGCCCTGGAGCACTCCGACACGTCAGACTTCGGCGACTACCTGCGCCAGCGCATCGAGTCCAACTACTTCGCGGCCGCCGCCCTCGCTCCCGAGGCACCCGCGGTGGAACTGCTGAGCGAGGCGAAACGCCAGGGAGACATCAGCGTGGAGGACCTCAAGGAGACGTTCTACATCTCCTATGAGATGGCCGCCCACCGCTTCACGAACCTGGCCACCGTCCACCTGGACATTCCCGTCCACTTCCTGCGCACCGACCCCGAGGGGGTGATCACCAAGGCGTACGAGAACGACGGGCTGCCGTTCCCAGTGACCCCCGACGGGGGGCTGGAGGGCGAGCGAGTCCCCCGCCAGTGGGGAGCCCGGCAAGCCTGGGGAGCCCAGGGGCACTTCCTTCTGCACGAGCAATACACGGTGCTCGACGTGGGTGAGTACTTCTGCATCACCTACATCGAGACCGAGCACGACCGCTACCCCTATGCGATCACGCTGGGCACGACAGTCGAGCACGCCCAGCACTTCCGGGGCTCCGAAACGCTGCGCCGCGAGCATGCCCGGTCCAGGGACATCGAGCCCGACCCCCGGCTCGTGCGCGAGTGGGAACAGGTGGCCTGGCCGTCCGCGGCCGAGCGCAGCCACGTGCTGTCGGCCCTGCCGCCGTCGCAGCGATCCTTCGTGCCGTTCCCCGGCATCGACCTTCTCGACGTCTACCGCTTCCTCGACCGCCAGAAGCGTCGTCGCCAGTCCGCGTTGTAGGCGCCACCAGACATGGACGCCATCAGGCATGTCCAACTCACGACCCGGCTCATTCCGGGCGACTTCCCGAACTGCCAGGGGCTGATCCCCAGGCATGCGAGCGGGTCGCTGCCGCCGAATTGCGGCCGGGCCCGGGCTCGTCGTGTAGCCTCGCCCTGAAACACCGCGCATGTCTGAGACCGCCGCCACCATTCGCGTCCCCGCCAACCACCTGCTCGGACCCCTGGTGGGCGAGCACGACGCGAATCTTCGACAACTCGAGAGCGCGTTTCCAGGCAGCCGCATCCACTTGAGAGGCAACGAGGTGAGCGTCCTCGGCGACGAGGCCGAGACCGTTGCCCGGCTCTTCGAGGAACTGATCCGGCTGTTGGAGCACGGCCAGCGCCTAGACGGCCGCACCATCGACCGCACGATCGACATGGTGCGCAGCAACGTTCGAGCCTCAGAAGTCCTCACCCACGACGTGCTTCGCGCCGCCGGAGGGCGGGTTGTGCGCCCGAAGTCAGCTGGACAGAAGCGCTACACCGATGCGATGGGCCAGAACGTCATCACCTTCGGGATCGGACCGGCCGGAACGGGCAAGAGTTGGCTGGCGGTGGCCATGGCCGTGCGGGCGCTGAACGACGGCGAGGTGAGCCGGATCATTCTCACCCGCCCCGCGGTCGAGGCGGGGGAGAGACTCGGGTTCCTCCCCGGCGACCTCATGGCCAAGGTCGATCCGTACCTGCGCCCCCTCTACGACGCTCTGTACGACATGGTTGGCAGCGACGGAATGGAGCGACTCTTGGAGCGCGGCGCGGTCGAGGTGGCTCCTCTGGCGTTCATGCGGGGCCGCACGCTCAACTCGAGCTTCATCATCCTCGACGAGGCTCAGAACACCACGCCCGAGCAGATGAAGATGTTCCTGACCCGCATCGGCTTCGGCTCCCGGGCAGTGGTCACCGGAGACGTCACCCAGGTGGACGTGGGCGGCGGGCGCAGCGGCCTGGTCGGGATCGAGGAGCTGCTGGGAGGCATCGACGGAATCGGGTTCGTGCATCTGAGCAGCCGCGACGTTGTGCGTCACCACATCGTCGCCGACATCGTCACCGCCTACGACCGGGTCGGGCTCATGCCCCGAGGCTCCGCCCCAGAGGCCGAGCGGAGAGACGGCTACTCGTGACGACAGGCGCGGTCGTCCACGCCTTCGACGAGACTTCCGGGCCGGCCGCAGAACATGGCCAGATTGACACCGAGCGCTGGGCCGGCCTAGCCGAGGCCGTCCTCGGCGACGAGGGAATCCCCTACGGCGAGCTAGGCCTGCGTTTCGTGGATCCCGGTGTCATGGCCGAACTCAACCTGGCTCATATGGGAGCGCCCGGACCCACCGACGTTCTCGCCTTTCCCATAGACGGTGGCAACGGCGGTGCGCCTGCGTCCGAACCGGCGGTGCTGTTGGGCGATGTCGTGGTGTGTCCCGAGTACGTCGAGCCCCGATCGCCGAGCGACCTCGCCGACGAGTTGGCTCTGCTGGTCGTGCACGGCGTGCTTCACGTCCTGGGATACGACCACGCCCACGACGCCGAGGCCGCGGCCATGCGGGCTCGAGAACAGCAGCTTCTGGCCGCGCATTACCGGCAGCCGTGACCAGCCAGAACGATCCCACCACCGGAAGGGAGTCGCGGCGGGCGCGACGACGGGCCGGACGGGGGAGAAACGGCGCGCCGCCGGTCAGCGAGGACGAGTTGATCGCCATCACCGACGCAGCCGCCGAGGCGGACACCATCGAGGACACCGAACGCGACATGATCGCGTCGGCTCTGGCCCTGGACCGCACGGTGGTTCGCGAAGTCATGGCGCCCCGCGCCGACATGGTCACGGTCGACGCAGACATGACCGTCACGGCTGCACTCGAGATCGCCATCGGCCGCGGCCTCAGCCGGCTGCCCGTTTGCCAGGACGACATCGACGACATCGTCGGCGTCGTGCTGCTGAAGGATCTGGCCCGCACCGAGCGGTCCGGCGGCGGTGGCAGTCCGGTCCGCGACTCGATGCGCCGGGCGATGTTCGTCCCCGAGACCAAGCGGGTGGACGAACTGCTCTCCGAGATGCGGACCACCGGCGGTCATCTGGCCGTGGTCGTCGACGAGTACGGGGGCACAGCCGGACTCGTGACCCTCGAAGACCTCGTAGAGGAGCTGGTGGGCGAGATCGTCGATGAGTTCGACCGGCCCGAGCCGCTCGTGGAGCCCCTGGCGGGCGGCGAAGCGCTGGTGCACGGCCGAATGCCGGTGGACCAGCTGAACGCCCTCGTCGGAGCCGCCCTGCCCGATGACGATTGGGACACGGTCGGCGGCCTGATCTTCAGCACGCTGGGCCATGTGCCCGATGTGGGCGAGACGGTCGAGGTCGACGGCCTCAGGCTGCGGGTGGAGCACATGGAGGGCCGCCGCATCACCCGGGTGAGGCTCACCAAGACATGACACCCCCTTGGCTGCGAGGACCGGTGAGGCTCACCGGGACATGAACGCTTACGAGGTGGAGCATTCGGGCTCGGCCGCTCACCGGTGCGGGATCGTCGGAATGGCGGGTCGCCCCAATGCGGGCAAGTCGACGCTGGTCAACAGGATCGTCGGAAAGAAGGTGTCGATCGTCTCCGACAAGCCCCAGACCACGCGCACCGAACTGCGGGGAGTGCTCACAAGTCCCGACGCCCAGATGGTCCTGGTCGACACGCCTGGCATCCACAAGCCTCGAACCGCCCTCGGGCGCCGCATGAACGCCACGGCGTCGGAGGCGCTCCACGGCATCGACGTGACGTGCCTGGTGATCGACGCATCGGCCCCCTACGGTCGGGGCGACGCCTTCATCGCCCAGTCGTTGCCGGCAGACTCGGTGGTGGTCGTGACCAAGTCCGACCTTGTGGGGCCGAACGCCATGCTGAAGCAGCTCGCAGCGCTCGGAGAGCTGGACTTCGAGGCCTACTTTCCGGTGAGCGGACGCACCGGCCGGGGAGTGGGGGCGCTGGTGGAACACCTCGTCGCCCGCCTGCCTGAGGGCCCCGCCCTTTACCCACCCGACACCGTGTCGGACGCCTCGGAAGCCTTCCAGGTAGCCGAGCTCGTGCGGGAACGGCTCCTGTCGGCCGCCCGCGACGAGCTTCCCCACTCGATCGCAACCCGAGTCACGGATTGGGACTGGCCCCTGATTCGCTGCGAGATCATCGTGGAGCGCCCTTCCCAGAAGGCGATCGTGATCGGCAAGGGCGGATCGATGCTCAAGGCGGTCGGAACTGCGGTCCGATCGCAGCTCCCCGAGGGCGCCTACCTGCAACTCGCAGTCAGAGTTGACAAGAACTGGCAGCGACGCGCCACATAAGACGCGCCGGATAGGCGTGCCACGTCGGCGGGTCACGCGGTAGCTTCACAGTGATGATCACCGCGGCGTTGGACCTGGACCGCGTCCCCTCTCACGTCGCGTGCGTGATGGACGGCAACGGCCGCTGGGCCCAGTCTCGTGGCCTGCCCCGCACCGAGGGGCATCGGGCCGGGGAGGAGGCGCTGTTCGACGTGGTGGAAGGGGCCCTCGACATCGGTGTCGAGTGGCTGACCGTGTACGCGTTCAGCACTGAGAATTGGCGTCGTCCCGCCGACGAGGTCCGCTTCCTGCTCGAATTCAACGAGGAGATACTGCTGCGGCGCCGCGACGAGTTGCACGAGCGAGGCGTACGGATCCGGTTCGTGGGCCGCCGCGACCGGCGCGTGCCCGGCAAGCTGCTCAAACTCATGGACGACGCCGTCGAACTGACCAGGCGCAACCGCCGGATGACCCTCACCATCGCCTTCAATTACGGGGGGCGAGCCGAGATAGTCGACGCGGTCCGAGCCGTGGTGAACGCTGGGATCGCGGCCGACAGGATCACCGAGCGAACCATCGCCTGCCGCCTGTACGACCCCGAGATGCCGGAGCCCGACCTGATGATCCGCACCTCCGGGGAGTTCCGCACCTCCAACTTCCTGCTCTGGGAACTGGCCTACAGCGAGTTGTACTTCACCGACACGGCGTGGCCCGACTTCCGGCGCAGCGACCTCTACGAGGCGATCAAGGTCTACCAGGACCGCGAGCGGCGATTCGGGCGGGTCTCGCCCAACGGAGCCGGCCCGAACATCAACTCCAACGGCGACGGCTAGCACGAGGCCGAGCAGGTAGCCGTGGCCCTCTACCGCGACGAGGCGGTCGTGCTGCGCACCTGGAAGCTGGGCGAAGCCGACCGCATCGTGAGCCTGCACACCGTGGCCCATGGCAAGGTCCGTGCCGTGGCCAAGGGTGTGCGACGCACCCGCTCGAAGTTCGGCGCCCGCCTGGAGCCGGCCTGCCACGTCGCGGTACAGCTGTACCGGGGCCGCGGCGAACTCGACACCCTCACCCAGGCAGAGACTATCGACCGCTTCTCGAGCCTCAGGTCGGATCCCAACAGGTTCGCCCGAGCCTCGGCGATGCTGGAGGCCGTCGATCAGCTCGCGCCCGAGAGCGGGGGCGACCCCGATCGCCACGTGATGCTCGTTCGGGCCCTGGCCACTCTCGACCGGATCGACAGCGACGTCGTCGTCGCAGGCTTCTTCATGAAGCTCCTCGCACTGGAGGGGGTGCAGCCCGAACTCGACAGGTGCGTGGCCTGCGGGGCGGGTGAGCCGTTCGAAGCTCTCGACATCGTCGCAGGCGGGGTTCTGTGCCACCAGTGCCGCCAGGGCCGCCCGATCAGCCGGGAGGCGCTGAAGATGCTGCGCCAGATTCTCGGCGGTCAGCTCGGCGAGGTGCTGCGCCGGCCGGCCACCGACGCCACCGCGGAGGTCTCGGCCGTCGCCACCGCCGCGATCGAGGCCCATCTGGAACGGCGACTGCGATCAGTAACCGTGCTGGACCGGGGTTAGCTCTTAACCTTGGCGTCTGTGACAGAGCCCCGCCCCAGCCCGGAACTGTTCGACTCGATCGTCAACCTGTGTGTGCGACGCGGCTTCGTGTTCCGCTCCGCGGAGATCTACGGCGGGTTTCGCTCGGCGTACGACTACGGGCCGCTGGGAGTGCTGCTGCTTCGCAACGTCAAGGAGCAGTGGTGGCGGTCGATGGTTCAGCTGCGCCACGACGTGGTCGGCCTGGACGCGTCGATCCTCTCACCGCCCGCGGTCTGGGAGGCCTCGGGTCACCTGGAGAACTTCACAGACCCCATGGTGGACTGCCGCTCCTGCAGGACCCGCCACCGCTCCGACAAGCTCGAGGATCCGGAAGCCTGCCCGGAATGCGGAGAGCGGGGGACCCTGACCGAGCCGCGGCAGTTCAACCTCATGTTCTCCACCCACGCAGGTCCCGTGGCCGACTCCGCGGCTCAGGTCTACCTGAGACCCGAGACGGCCCAGGGCATGTTCATCAACTTCGCCAACGTCCAGCGAGCCAGCCGCAAGCGCCCGCCGTTCGGCATCGCCCAGATCGGAAAGTCGTTCCGCAACGAGATAACGCCGGGCAACTTCGTGTTCCGCACCCGCGAGTTCGAGCAGATGGAGATGGAGTACTTCGTCCCGCCCGACGAGGCCACGGCCTGGTTCGAGCATTGGTGCGAAGCCCGCCTGAAGTGGTACCTGGACCTGGGCATCAGGCCCGAGATGCTGCGGCTGCGAGCCCACGAAGCCGGCGAGTTGAGCCACTACTCGTCGGCCACCTCGGACGTGGAATTCCGGTTCCCGTGGGGCTGGGACGAGCTCGAGGGCATCGCCAACCGGGGTGATTACGACCTGCGCTGCCACTCCGAGCGATCCGGCGAGCGGCTCGAGTTCTTCGACCCCGCCACCGAAGAGCACTACGTGCCCCACGTGATCGAACCGGCCGCAGGCGCGACGCGGGCCGCCATGGCCTTCCTCATGTCCGCTTACGACGTCGAAGAGGTCAACGACGCGGAACGCGTCGTGCTCCGGCTCGACCGCCGGCTGGCGCCGTACCAGGTGGCGGTTCTGCCGCTGTCGCGCAAGGACGTGCTGGTGCCGGTGGCGCAGCGGGTGTTCGATCTGCTCAAGGGTCGCTGGAGCTGCGACTACGACGAGACTCAGGCCATCGGGCGCCGCTACCGGCGCCAGGACGAGATCGGCACCCCTCTGTGCGTGACCGTCGACTTCGACACTCTCGACGACGACGCGGTGACCGTGCGCGACCGCGACTCCATGGCCCAGGACCGCGTCAGCATCGACCGCCTGGGCGACTACCTCACCGACCGGTTGGCCTGAATCGGGCACCCGCCGGACTGGTAGGTTCGGCCGGGATGGGGATCATGGCGGACGACATCGCCCGGGTTCGGGCGGCCACCGACATCGTCGCGATCATCGCGGAGCACACCGAGATCAAGCGCTCCGGGCGGCAGTGGATGGCCCGCTGCCCGCTGCACGGCGAGCGCACGCCGTCGCTGTCGGTGTCTCCCGGCAAGGGCGTGTACTACTGCTTCGGCTGCCAGCGCAGCGGCGATGTCATCACCTTCGTGCAGGAGATCGAGGGGCTCGACTTCGCAGGGGCAGTGGAACTGCTGGCCGGTCGAGCGGGAATCCGGCTGCACTACACCAGCACGGACGAGACCGCGGCCCGCAGCCGGCGCAAGCGGCTGCTCGAGTCGGTCAACAAGGCCCGCGACTTCTACCACCAGCGGCTGCTGGACGGCCGCGACGCCGGACCGGCCCGGCACTACCTCAGGTCGCGGGGCTACGACGGTGATCTTGTGCGTCGCTGGAAACTCGGATGGGCACCTGACGACTGGGACCGTCTAGCGAAGTACCTGGGCCTGTCCGACGAGGACCTAAGGGACTCTGGCCTCGGGTTCGTGAACCGCGGCGGCCGCCAGCAGGACTTCTTCCGGGGTCGCATCCTGTTCCCCATCAGCGATGAGCGCGGCGACGTCGTCGGCTTCGGCGGCCGGGTGATGCCCGATGCCGACGGGCCCAAGTACCTGAACACCTCCACCGACGCCAAGACATACGACAAGAGCAGAGTCCTCTACGGGCTGTACGAGCACCGCAAGCAGATCGTCAAGGCGGGGCAGGCGGTGGTGTGCGAGGGCTACACCGACGTCATCGGGTGCGCCGAGGCTGGAATCGAGCTGGCCGTGGCCACCTGCGGCACCGCCCTCACCGAGGAGCACGTGCGGCTGCTGAAGCGGTTCTCGGCCGACCGGCTCGTGCTGGCCTTCGACGCCGACGCCGCGGGCGCGGCCGCCGCAGGCCGCGTCTATGCCTGGGAGCGCCAGTTCGAGCTGGAGGTGCTGGTAGCCGACCTACCCCCTGGCAAGGATCCCGGAGACTTGGGCCGCTCCGACCCCGACGAGTTGCGCCGCGCCGTCGACGACGCAGTGCCGCTGCTGCAGTTCCGCGTCGACCGCGCGCTGGAAGGCGCCGACCTGTCCACCATCGAGAGCCGGGCCCGGACCGCAGAACGAGCCGTCACGGTGGCCAACGAGCACCCCGACCCGATGAAGCGCGACCCCCACGTGATGAAGATCGCGGACCGATGCCGTGTGGATCCCGACCATCTGCGCCGCTTCGCGGCCGGGGGTCCGAGCATGGTTCCCCGGCTCGACGACGGCGGCGATGTGACGGGCGAGGTTGAGCGGCTCACGCCCGAGGACGAAGCCCTGCAATTGGCGATCCACCGTCCCGATGAGGTGGCCGGCGCCCTGCACGCGACGCTGTTCGGCGACCCGGCGCGACGCGAGGCATTCGAGGCGCTCATGGACGAGGGGGGAGTGGTCGCCGCGTCCGACCGAGTGTCACCGCAAGCGGCGAGGCTCCTGCACCGGCTGGCCGTGGACGAGGGCCACGCGACTGTGGAGGACGTGCTCGCCCGGGTGGCGCGGCTCTCGGCCCGCCGCGCCATGAACGACCTGCGCCGCATGGCGGCCTCCGCCGACGACCCCGCAATGCGCCAGCAGTACAGCACCAGCGTCGCCTGGCTCAAGTCGCAGTCGGAGCGGCTCGACGAGCGGAACACTCGCGCCGAGGCGCTGGCGGGCCTGCTTCCCTGGCTGGTCGAGCACGGACTCCATTCTGAGGGGTCCGGATCCGGGGCGCTGGTAGCCTCGCGGGCTGATCCGGGGTAGCTCAACTGGCAGAGCAAGCGGCTGTTAACCGCTAGGTTGTGGGTTCGAGTCCCACCCCCGGAGCCAGCCGATGCCAATATAAGCTCAGGTCAGAGTCTATTTCTGGGCCGATCCTCTTTCGTCTTGTCCAACAGTCTGTCCAACCCTGCTGACCCTTCGAGTGCAGCGCGACTCGTCGTGATGCTCTTCATCGCCGGTCTCTTCTTCATCTGGGCCAGAAGATCCTAGAATCTGGCGGCTAGCAGGCCCGCTGTCGCTGTGCCACCTTGCGAGGCGCTTATATCGATCCAGCACAGGGCGGGTCGAGGAGATAGCTTCTTTTAAGCGTATAGTTGTATACGGTTTATGAAAGTTCCGGCTCCGTCGCTCGCACCGATCCTGCGCTCGAATGCGCAAGGCCGCATCCTGGCGCGGGTGCTCGCCGATCCCGAGAAAAGCTACAGCCTGTCGGAGTTGGTCACCTGGTCGAAGACCTCCATGCCCACGGTCACACGCGAGGTCCGGCGAGCCGAGGAGGCTGGCATAGTGATCACCGAGAAGGTCGGCCCCATCCGGTTTGTGCGCGCCGGGGTCGACCATCCTCTGTACAGCTCCGTGCGCCGGATCATCCTTGCCACCTACGGCCCGCCGATCGTGGTGGCCGAGGAGTTCGCAGACGTGGAGGGCGCCGATGCCGTCGTGCTGTTCGGCTCATGGGCCGCACGGTATGCGGGCGAGCCCGGCCGAGCGCCCAACGATGTTGACGTGCTCGTCGTCGGCAGCGCCGACCGCGATGTCGTGGACGAGGCCGCGGAACGAGTCGAGCGACGGATCGGCATGCCGGTGCAGGCCACCGTGCGGACTCGCTCGCAGTGGGAATCCGGCCGAGAGAGCTTCATCCGCGAGATCAAGTCGCGAACGATGCTGCCCGTCCTCGCGGGCGTCGAACAGCCATTCACCCCTGAACTCGGTGCGCTTGAGCCTGGAGGAGGCAAAGCCCGGTGAGCTGGGCGCGCGGGCGCGCAGATGTGGAGCGGTTGATCACCGACGGCGAGCTAGAGCGGGTGAGGCCCTCTGTCGAGGTGGCGGCCCGCCTGCTTGCGGATGCCAGCGCGCACGTCAGCCTCGCTTCGAAAGGCATTGAAGAGGATCCCGCCGGCGCACTTCAGCTTTGCTACGACGCCGCCCGCAAGGCGGCGACCGCCCTCCTCGCGGCGCAGGGGCTGCGAGCCACCACCCGAGGGGGCCACATCGCTGTGATCGATGCCGTCCGCGCCCAGTTCAACGATGAGGGCGGGATGGCGATCTTCGGGCGCTTGCACGCTCTGCGTCGACGCCGCAACCGCACCGAGTATCCCGACGATGAGTCGCCGGGCGTCAACGACGATGACGCCCGCAGGGCGCTCGACACCGCCCGGGGCGTACTCCAGGCCGCCGAGCGACTACTCGGCAGCGGGCGTCTGGAGATCTTCGACTAGACCCAAATCATCAACGCGGATCTCATGCCGTGGCCTCGGTCCCCGTCGGGCCCGGCATCGGCTTCGAGCTCTCAGCGGGCATTGCGCAGGCTGTGCTTCCGATCACGCCCCGGGGCGCGTTGCTAGCCATTCGTCGATGACGTGGACGGGCCAGCCGACGGCGTTGGCGCTGAGTCGGATGGGCTGGGGGAACTCGCCCGCTCGCCGAAGGCGCCAGATGGTTGTTCTTGACAGCCCTAGCTGGGCTTCGAGGTCGGCGACCCGCAGAATCTGGCGTTCGGGTCGTGCGGTCACGAGCATGGGGAGCCTCCGGTGGGAGCGTTAGTCACTCGGGAGGGGTGCCCGAAAGCGGATTGCGCAGAATCCTCCCGGGCTGCCCAAGACGTGGAGTTCCCCAGGGTTGCCCTGTAGGGATACGCGATGGTCTTGAGCACTCCAGCGAGTGTCTGGGGATCTGTTGTAGGGGTGATCTCAGCCAGCTGGCTACCGCGACGATCTGGCGCGTCGACACACTGCTGTCTGTACAGCTCACTGCCTGCGGCCGCGCCGTGGCGTCGCGCTCGTCACGGTTGATCCCTCGCCACCAACCAGAATTGCGCAACCGTTCCGCCTCGGACTCTGCGGTCCGCCGCTCGTCACCGGCGCAGGTCATCGGGCGGATCGCCGTCGTCGACCCACGCCAGATCAACACCACAAGTGCCCAGACCCGCTGCAGTCGCCGCGCAGCCGTTGGCGCCTCGACGCCAGCTGCGAGCCCGCCCGTTGTGTGTGTAAGGCAGTGCCAAGCCATGCCCGCAACCTAGAGACGAGACACGAACGCTCGCGAACGCTCGCGAACGCACCCCTGCTGACCTGCCTAAACGCGACCCCACAGCCATGCCCGCAGGCACCGTTCAGGCGAGGTGCCCGCGACTTGCGGGGCCGCTGTAGCAGCCGACACCGCCGAGGGCAAGCTGCAAGTCCCGGCGGGCTGACAACCCTGAGTCAACCACCGACGAGGGCTCCAGACCGCGGACTGCCCACACCGCGGTCCCGGCGGCTCGGCGGGGCGACGATGCTCGTGTCCGGGTTCGGGTTCGGCGCCACCGGTGCCATCTCCCGCAGCATCGACACCGGCGCCAGGCAGATCGCCAGCTGGCGGGGCCTGATCGGCGGAACCGGCGCGCTGGTCTAGGTGTGTGTGCGGAGCCGAGTCGGCAGCCCGCCGCCCGGTCTGCGGATCCGTGCGACCCTCGGCCCGCAGGGCCTGCTGCTGCTCGTGCCGGCCGCGGTGTCGATGATCCTCTACATCGACGCGCTGTAGAGGATCGAGGTGGCCAACGTCACCGTGATCTCGGCCACCGTGCCGCTCCTGGCCGCCAGACTGGCGTGGCTGATCCTGCGGGAGCGTGTACGGCGCTCGACGGTGATGGCAACCGCGGTGGCCATAGCCGGCGTGACCCCCACCGTGGCAGGGAACCTGGGGCCCGGCGACCTCGACGCCAACCTGCGGGCCGTGGTGCTGGCATTCCTGCTCGCCCTGCTGATCGTGCTACTCCGCCGATTCGAAGGAGCCGACACGGTGCCGGCTCTGTGCTCGGCCCGGGTGCTGGCGTTAGTAGCGGCGCTGGTGGTGGCCGACCCGCTGGGGGTGGCCGCCGACCAGTTCCGGCTCATTGTGTTCTTCGGGCTCGTGTTCGCGTGCCATCCCCGTGGCCATCCAGTAGCCGACGCGCGTTGCAGCCGAGCAACTACAACAGGCCACGGCGATGCCATCGGCCGCTACAAGCGACGAGCTTCCCGAGAAGGCCCTGGGTGCTGGGGCCGCTGCAGGGAGCCGGGACGCGGGCTGCGGTCAGCCGGCGTGGCGGGCGGCGGGAGCGTTGTAGGGCTGGCGGTGAGTGCGTTCGGGGCCTTCTGGGGGTCTGTTGGCATGCGTTCGGTCTGTGCGGAAGGTGCGTTCGGTTGTCGTTTGGCGGTGGAGCGGGGAGGGTCTGAGAGGGGATGGCCGGGGGCGTTCCGGGGGGTGCGTTCGCTTTGGGCGTTCGGGGGCGGTTTGGGCGCCACACGTTTGCACTAAAGAGCTCGCCCAGGCCAGAAGGGGTGCGCTTCGGCCATTTCGGAGGCCTCAAGACGCTTGCCGTTGGCGGGGTGAACGCAAGCGAACGCGGGGGTGAACGCGACCGAACGCTAGCGAACGCTGCGGCGACAACGGTCTATCTCACTGCCTTTCGCTCGTTAGTCAATCCGCCGTGCTCTTCGCCGGATCTCGGGGTGTCGTGAGGGTGAACGCACAGGAACGCTGAGGAACGCTCACGCGACTGCTGTCGCGGCGACGGTGTATGCCGCGTGCCGCGAAGTCGACCCAGTTCACGGTGTCTTGTGGGACATCTGCCGATGAACCAATGGCCAGCCACGAGCGATCTGAACCGACCTGGGCGTCTAGGGCTGCTGTAGCACGTTCGCTCCAGGAGCACCTCGACCGTGTGTGTCAAGGGCCAGGCTGTGGGCCGGGCACCTACACTGGTGCTGTGAGCAGGCCCAGGACCAAACCCCGCAGCACGGCCATGACGGTGCAGCGGCTCGCGGCCGAGCTCGTCGACCCGAGTTGGCGTGACGCGGATCGGCCGTTGGTTCAGTTCGTCATGGACTGGCGCCGCTATCCCGAACAGCGCGACGCGGTCCTGGCGACGGTTCCGCCGCCTGCAACGAGCGAGTTGGTGCAAGCCAAGATGGCTGCGGTGGTTCATGCTCTGTGTGACCGTGACCACGTCACGGTGCCCGATTGGGTGCACCGGTGTCGGACTGAACCCGAGATCGCTCTGTTCGGCGCGTATCTCCACACCCCGTATGGCCAGCGCATACGCGGCCGCTCGCCGCGGGTGTGCGCCGTCCACGGTGTTTGGTTCAGCGCCGATCTCTTAGACGCCTGATGCTGTGGAGCCTGAACGCTTCGACGAACTCGACGCGCAGCGGTTGGGTGTGCTGTTTGCTGAACTCGACGCCGAGCTGGCCGGCCGGCGCGAGCCGATTGAGGTTCTTGTAGCCGGCGGCGCGGCGCTCGCGTTCAAATGGAGCGACCGCAGCACCTACGACGTGGACCTCATCGGCGGGGACTTTCCTGCCGATTTTCGCCGGGCCGTCGCCACCGTCGCGGATCGCAACGACCTGGAATGGAACTGGGTCAACGACGGTGGCACCGTGGGCGCTCCCGCGCTCGAACCCAAACCGCGGCCGCTGTATGTCGGGGAGAACTTCTCCGCCTACAGCCCTGATGACCGCTACCTGTTGGCCATGAAACTGTTCGCAGCCCGCAACCGGGACTTCGACGACGCCGTGCGGCTCAGCACCGAAACAGACATCACCTCCGTTGAGACAATGCTCCAACTAATCGACGACGCCTACTACCACAACGTCATCCCCGCCGAGATCGAAGACTTCATCAACGATGTCGCTCGCGCGGTCGCCGAACGCGACCCCCTCCAAACCCACCGCAACAACCCCGTCCGCCGCCGCAGCCGACATGACGGAGGCCTCAGCCTCTAACCCCCCGCCCTGTGACCGAGGCCTTCAGCGGTCGCACCGTCCCCTCAAGAGCATCCAGCAGCCAGCTGCGGACCCCTCAGATCACGCCCGATACACAATATTCCTGACAGGCCCCAAATTTTCGAAGTTCAAAGGGTGTTTCTGGTGCATGTGCGGTGTCGGAGGGGACACTCGCAAATGATGGGGGAGTGTCGCCCAGGCGGTAGCGGGCGGGGCGTGTCGTACCGCGCTATGCGCGCCTTATTCGGTGCGCACGAGTAGGCACCGGGTCACTAGGCCACTGGTGAGTCCTGAGAACCGTGGACGGCCGAGCATTGGGGTGTGGCCTCCTCGCTGCTCATTCCATCCAGTGGCAACCGTGGCCGCTGCCGTCCAGCCCGTTTCACCGAATCCTCAGAAGCGG
The DNA here is from genome assembly GCA_965220645.1 of Candidatus Aldehydirespirator sp. Taxonomy (GTDB): domain Bacteria; phylum Actinomycetota; class Acidimicrobiia; order Acidimicrobiales; family Aldehydirespiratoraceae; genus Aldehydirespirator. Next base: position 2,466,694 of record OZ244836.1, read on the forward strand.
CCAACAGCGCACTTCGGGCGCGGACCTGACGGGCTGACTTACGTGGCCGAAAGACACTCTGACCAGTCATCCATGACCTTGCGGCGGGCATCAAGCAGATCCGACCGCTGGTAGGCCCGCTCGATCTTCCCGGCGACATGCCCGAGTTGAGCTTCGGCGATCTCGCGGGGGATGCCCTGCTCGGCTGCCCAGCTTCGGAAGCTCGCCCGCATCCCGTGGACGGTGCCGGGGATGTCGTTCTCGCGCAATAGCTTCGACAGGCCCGAGTCCGAGAGTGCGCGCCCGCGGCCGGTCGGGGCGGGGAAGACATGTCCGCTGCCGTCGGCGTAGCGGTGGGCCTCGGCCAGCGCCGCCAGCGCCATCTTCGACAGTGGCACGACGTGGGGCCGCTGAGTCTTGCTGCGCTCGCCGGGGATGGTCCACGTCTCGGCGTCGCGGTCGATCTCATCCCAGCGCGCCAGCCGGGCCTCGCCCGAGCGGCAGGCGGTGGCGACGATGAACCGGAGGCACGCCTTCGACACGGGCCACGCCCGAGCGGAGCCGTCCACGATCCGCAGCGCCTCGGCGATCTCGCCGTGGGGGAGGCTCCGGTGGTGCTTGGGCGGGGCGGTGTGCTTGGGGAGCGCTGCGGTGAGCGCGGGGCCGGCGGGGTCGGCGGTGCGGTGGCCCTCGGCGATGGCCCAGCGCATGACCATGCCGAGACGGGTACGGAGCTTGCGAGCGGTCTCGGGCTTGTCGTGCCAGACCGGGCGCAACACGCGAGCTAGGTCGCTGGTGGTGATCTGATCGACCGGAACCCTGCCGAGCGACACGGCGTAGGTGAGGGGTCGTCGCCAGTTCGTCTCGGAGCGGCCGTTCTTCCAGCCTCCGCGGTGGCCGTCGATGACGGCCTCTACGGCCTCGTTGAAGGTCGGTACGCCGGAGTTGGTCCGCGTACTTCTGGGGTCGCCCCCGCGGCGGGAGATGCGCCGGTACTCGAACGCGATCTCGCGGGCCTCGGCCAACGGCGTGTAGGCCACCGCCCCCAGGCCGATGTCCCGGCGCTTGCCGTGGATGGTGCCTCGCCAGACCCATTGCTTCGATCCTCCGGGGGCGACGCGTAGGATGAGACCGTGCTGATCGATGTACTTGCCGGGCTCGCTGATCGACCGGACTTTTGTCGCTGTCAGCTTCATTAGGGTTCGACTCCCACCTCGTTTTTGTCCATCTTCGTGTCCAACACTCGGACGAAACAGAGGGTAACGAAGTGAAACGCCGTGTACAAGTAAATAGCGGTCTGACCTGGGGATTTGTTACATGGCGACACACTGAGAAACGGCGTGAAACTTGTCCAACACTCCCACCCCCGGAGCCACCGGATGGGGCTATAGGCGGAGGTCAGTCATGGAGCGAGAGAGGCGTATCGGTGTCCCTGGGCAGGGTCAGATTGACGCTACCGAGGTCCTCGAGTCTCCGGCAGACGATGGAACCGCTCGTGAGAGATTCGTCGAACGATGGGCGGAGGTAGCCGTGTCGCAGGCAATCGTCCGAACCATCAATGACCCCGCTGGCCTTATCGCAACGGTGGCGGGAATCGACGGAGCGTGGGGCTTCGGCCAATCGGAGGATGAAGCGCTGGATGACTTGAGGTCCGTGCTCGTGGACTGGGCGAGCCTCAAACTTGAGGACGGCGACGACGACATCCCCAGCATGGAGGGCGTACATCTAGTCACAGCCCCATGAGTCGCCGGTTGATACCGGTCTCTAGAGGCGAACTCATCAAGCGCTTCCGGAAGCTCGGCTGGGAAGGCCCGCGGTCCGGCAAGAAGCACGACTTCATGCAAGAGGGCAAGAAGAAGGTCCGCATTCCTTGTCGCCCCGGAGCCACCGCCCCTCGCCCACGGCTCGGTTGCGAAGGGCCGGTAGGGTCGATGCGGGCTCGTAGCTCAGTGGTCAGAGCAGGGGACTCATAATCCCTTGGTCGTGGGTTCGATCCCCACCGAGCCCACCAGCGGCGCAGGTGCAGGCAAGAACCGGGAGTCGCGGTGGATCTGAACTGGAGCGCGGCACAAGACGAGACGCGCCTGGAGCTGCGGGGCTGGCTGGAGCGCAATCTGGCCGAGTGGCGGGCCGAGATCGGCACTGAACTGTCCGGCGACACCCGCCAGGGATTCGCCCAGCAGCTCCTGTGGGAGCAGCGGCTGTTCGAGGCGGGGTGGTCGGCCGTGGCGTGGCCCGAGGCCTACGGAGGCCGCGACGGCACGCTGTGGGACTGGCTCATCTTCGAGGAGGAATATTGGCGGGCCGGCGCACCCCAGCGGGTGACCCAGAACGGGATCCAGATCCTGGCGCCGTCCATCTTCGAGCACGGCACGCAGGCCCAGAAGGATCTTCTGCTGCCTCGCATCGCCGCGGCTCAGGACCTGTGGTGTCAAGGCTGGTCCGAGCCCAACGCGGGCAGCGACCTGGCCGGGGTGTCCAGCCGAGCCCGGCGCGTGCAGGGCGGCTGGGTGCTCGACGGCCAGAAGACGTGGACCACCAGGGGCGCTTTCTGCACCCACCTCTTCGGCCTGTTCCGTTCCGACCCGGCCTCGGAGCGGCACCGGGGGCTGACATACCTGCTGGTGCCCCTCGATCTCGACGGGATCGTTGTGCGGGGGTTCGGCCGACTCGACGGCGACGAGGGTTTCGCCGAGGTGTTCTTCACCGAAGCGTTCCTGCCCGACGACGCCGTCGGGGGAGGGGTGGTCCTCGGCGAAGTGGGCCGGGGCTGGCGCGTCGCGGTGTCGGCGGCCAGCACCGAACGCGGGTTGCTGCGCTCGCCGGGCCGCTACCAGGCCACCGTCACCAGCCTGCTCGACCTGTGCTCGGAGCGGGGAGCGGATGCAGCAATGCGCCGCCGCATCACGGCAGCCTGGATGCGAGTGGACGCCTACCGCCTCCAGACCCTGCAAACCGTCACGGCGCTCCTAGACGGCCGCGACCTCGGCTCGGAGGCGAGCTTGGCCAAGGTCTGGTGGTCGGAACTCGACATCGAACTGCACGAGATAGCCCTCGACCTGCTCGGCCCCGACGCCGAACTGGAGGGGTCCTGGAGCAAGGGGCATCAATTCTCGCTGGCCGGTCCCATCTATGCGGGCACGAACGAGGTTCAGCGCAACATCGTGGCCGAGCGCGTCCTAGGCCTGCCCCGATGAGGTTCGCGCTCGACGACGACCGCGACGCGCTGCGCTCGACGGCCCGGGATCTTCTAGCCCAGCTGTGCCCGCCGGCGGCTGTCAGGGAGGCCTGGACGCAGACGCCGGACCCCGCTCCGTGGCGGGCCCTGGCCGACGCGGGCGCGCTCTCGGTGTTGGTGCCGGAGGCCGAGGGCGGCCTGGGGCTCGATGAGACATACCTGGTGCCGGTGGTGGAGGAAGCCGGCCGGGTAGCACTGCCCCACCCGCTGACGGCGACCGCGCTGGTGGCTGCGCCGCTGGGCGTCGTGGGCTCCATGGTGGCGACGGACCTCGGAGTCCCCGGCGGGATTGTTCCCGCGGCCACTTTCGCCGAGTCCTTCCTGCTTGGTTCAGACGACGGGCTGCGGCTCTACGCAACCGATGAGGTGGAGATCGAGCCGGTGGAGACCGTGGACGCCTCCAGGCGCTGCGCTCGGGTACGCCCCCTCGCGCCGGGGGAGCTGGTGACCGACGACGCGGCAGCAGTGGAGGCCGCCTTCGACAGGGGAGTGCTAGGCACAGCGGCCGAACTGCTCGGACTGAGCCGGGCAATGCTGGAACTCACCGCGGGCTACGCGGCTCAACGCCACCAGTTCGGCAAGCCGATCGGGAGCTTCCAAGCCGTGAAGCACCACTTGGCCAACGCCCGGATCCAGATCGAGTTCGCCGGCCCAGCGGTGCTCTTTGCCGCCTATGCGACGGCCCGTGGCCTCGCCGACGCCGGCCGCGCCGTGTCGCAGGCCAAATGGCTGGCGGGGAGTGCGGCCGCGGTGACGGGCCGGGCCGCCCTCCAGTGCCACGGCGCCATCGGCTACACCACCGAGTACGACCTGCACCTCTACTTGAAGCGTTCATGGGCGCTGGCCCGCACCTGGGGAGGGGCCGACTTCCACGCCGACCGAGTCGCCGCCTCGATTGGACTGTAGGACGCGATAGGACTCAGATCGACGCGCGATACTGGGTCCCGCCCCAGCGGCAGCGGGCGTGTTGTGATCAGAGGAGGACAATGGTGAGGATTGGTGAAAGCGTTCCCGACTTTGAAGCAGCCGATCAGCACGGCAACACCGTTGCCCTGCGGGACCTGCTCGACGTCGGCCCCGTCGTGATGTACTTCTACCCCAAGGCCATGACAGCCGGTTGAACGCGCCAGAGCTGCCGTTTCCGCGACCTGTCGGCGGAGTTCGCCGCACTCGGAGCCAGCGTCGTGGGAATCAGCGCCGATCAGGTTGATCGGCAACTCGAGTTCGCCGACGCGAACGCCTTGGGCTTCCCGCTGCTGTCAGACCCGGACCGCCGCATCGCCCGCAGCTTCGGCATGGTCCGAAGAGGCATCCTTCCGAACAAGCGAAGAACCCTTGTGATCGGTAGCGGCGGCTCGGTGCTGACGACGGTGCGCTCCGAGCTGAACATGCGCATCCACGCCGACCGGGCGCTGGAGACGCTGCGGAAGACGACCGGCGCCTGACGGCGGGGCGCCGGCGACCCGACTCGGCCCTTACATCTCTCCCAACCAGGCCGGGGCCCGGTCGAGCAGGAACTCGCAGACACTGCGGGCCCGGTCGAGCATCTCGCACAGCACTTCCAGGTCCTGTCCGAGATAGATCCGGCTCAACGCCAGTTCGACGCGCCCGTCGATGTTCACGGTCCGCTCAGCGGCGTCGGTCACCGCCGCCACCCGGTCCACCGACGACACCTGCAGCGGCAGGTCGGTACCTCCGACGGCGGCCAGGTCGGTGGCGAGAACCAGGAGGTCCGGACCCAGATGCAGTGGCGGCAGCACGAAGCTCAGAGTCATCGGCACGGTGATGGCGTCGTCGGGGTCTTCGTCCTCGGGGCGGCTGTTCACGTCGTCCTCGAACGTCAACAGGGTGCGCGACTCGGCCTCGACGCATAGGACCATGTCGAGCGGCCCCCCGCAGGCGTGGTCGGGGTGCAGATCGACCTCCCACGTCTGGCGGTTGGAGTACGTCTCCACGAAGTGCCGGTCGCCGTGGACATGGAAGCCGTGCTCGGACACGTGGTCCTTGAGATTGGCGACGAACCCGTGCAGATCGATCAGCGACACGCGGATCCCCTTCCGTATCGGACGTTGGCTCCAACAACAGCGTGCCACGACCTACGGACATAGCGAAACTGTTCCCCGCGACTGTTCCCGCTTCCGGTCGTATGTACCCGATCCGTGGGACTGGGCGGCACTGTATCGTGCCGTGCGGCTGCCGGGGGTGTGACTCGGGCGGCCGGCCTGGTTCACTGGCGAGGATGTCCCGCGACCTTCTAGACGTGCTCAACGCCGCAGCCGACGCCGCGGTCGACGCTCTGGCCGAATGCACCGACTGGGGTCCAACCGGCCAAAAGCCGGGCCAGTACGGCTTCGACATGGCCGCCGACGCGGCTGCAACCGCCGCGCTGCGCGACGGCGGACTGCGCGTGCTCAGCGAGGAGACCGGGCTGGAGGAGGGCGACGGTCCCGTGGCGGTTCTGGACCCGGTTGACGGCTCGACCAACGCGTCCAGAGGGATTCGCTACTTCGCGACCAGCATCTGCGTAGTGGAGGGCGAGGAACCGCTGGCCGCAGTGGTGCACGACCACGGCAACGGTGAGCGCTTCGAGGCGGTGCGGGGCGGCGGCGTCCAGCTTGATGGAGTGAGGCTGGCTCCAAGGGAGGAACGACCGCTGCATTCGGCCGTGGTGGCCGTCAACGGGCAGGCACCCGGTTGGGGCGGATGGGCACAGGTCCGCACACTGGGCGCGGCCGCGTTGGAGCTGTGCGCAGTGGCCGCCGGGCGCCTCGACGGCTATATCGACTTCTCCTCCGGCGGCTTGGGATCGTGGGACTATCTGGGCGGTCTGCTGGTGTGCCGGGAGGCAGGCGTCGCGGTTGTCGACGCCCTCGGACGCCAACTGGTCACCATCGAGCATGCGGCGAGGCGAGCACCCGTCGCCGCTCCGCCGCTACTGCTGAAGCAAGTGATGGACGCCTACGGCCGTCTGACTGGGACTGGCACCTCGCCCGAGCGGCCGTGAATCAGAGCCGCGGAGGTGGTGAGCGGGATCAGTCCAACGAGAATGGCGGGTAGTCGTCGGTGAGCAGCATCGCGTAGGCCCACAGCCGGGCATCGACGCGCACCCAGCCCGCACACACCCGGTACATGCTCTCGGGCCAGCGGCCGGTGAAGGTAACCGCCAGCAGGCCGAATATGGCGGCAACATTGGCGATGATCCAGACGATGACGGAGTAGACGGCTGCGGGAATCAACACGGCTCCCAGCACGAGACCGATGAACCAGACCCACGGGGCGAAGATCTCGAACCCGAAGATGAGCTCGAGTATGCGCATGATGGACAGCCATGCGAAGGGCCCGATGCACCGGAAAAGCACGTTGAGCCGGTTCATTCCCTCGAGCCTGGGCGAGATGTTCACCACGACCCCAGCGCCGCCCGGATCGCTGGCAGAGGGCGCGAAGTCGAAGGGTGGATACTTGTCGGTGAGGCTCCACACGTAGGAGAACGTGCGGGCCCGGAAGCGCACGTAGGTCGCATGGAACGCGACGAGCCCCGGAGGCTGCTTGCCGGTCACGAGGACGGAGAGCCAGGCGTAGATCACCGTGATGGTGGCAACAATGTTCAACGCGGTGTGCAGCACGATCCAGGTAGGGATCGACATGATGTATTGCACGAGGGGACGCCAGTTGGCCATCCGCTCGGGGCGTTCGACTTCGAATGTGGCGGGGTAACTCACGGAAGCCACATTACACCGCAGCCGTCAGCGGGTCGGGATTCTTGAGCGCATAATCAGGAGGAGAGTCGGGGTTAGGCTCTCGGCACGCGGGCGCGTAGCTCAGGCGGTGTAGAGCGCTTCCCTTACAAGGAAGAGGCCGGGGGTTCAAGTCCCTCCGCGCCCACCATGACCAGGCCCTTCAGGACCGAAGTTGCCGACGGCATAGCCGAGCTCGAGCTCTGCAATCCTCCGGTGAACGCGTTCGGCGTGGAAGCCCAGTTCGCCCTGGCCGCGGAGATCGAGGCCCTCGGGCGGCGCGACGACGTGCGGGTGATCATCATCGCCGCGGTGGGCAAGGGCTTCTTCGCCGGGCTCGACATCAAGGAGATGGCGGCCGACCCCAGCCGCATAGTCCCCGCCAACCGGGCCAACTACGACACCTTCGCGGCCATTCACCTAAACCCGAAGCCCGTGATCGCGGCGGTGCACGGCTACGTGCTGGGAGGCGGCATCGGCATCGCGGGCGCGGCTGACGTCGTAGTGGCCGCCGACGACGCCTACTTCGGCGTGCCCGAGATCGACCGGGGCGGCATGGGCATGGGCGCCCACCTGCAACGCATGTTCAGCATCCAGAAGGTGCGCTACATGTACTTCACCGGCGACACCGTCGACGCGGCCGAGGCCTACCGGCTCGGAGCGGTGGAGCGGGTGGTCCAGCGGGCGGAGCTCCGGCCCACAGCCCTCCAGCTCGCCGGCCGGATGGCCTCGAAGTCCCCCCAGATGATCGGCATCGCCAAGCGGTCCCTAAACGGAGTGGAGGACGGCAGCCTGGAGGACAAGTACCGATGGGAGCAGGGCTTCACCTTCGAGGCCTACCTGATGGCTGACTCCGCCGAGGCCCGTGAAGCCTTCGCGGAGGGCCGCGAAGCCGACTTCACGCCTTAGTTCCCGCTCTTGTTCGCTGCGCTCACGGGCCGCTCGGGCCCCGAGCCCCGCTCTTGTTCGCTGCGCTCACGGGCCGCTCGGGCCCTGGGCGAGGCTTGACGCCGTCGTCGGCGCTATTCTCGGCGCCCCACTCCCAACGCCGCAGCGAAAGGACCCAGGCGATGGCCGACGACTACTACCGCGTGATGCTCCCGGAATCCGAGATGCCGACCCAGTGGTACAACGTGATTCCCGACCTGCCCGCTCCGCCACCCCCGCCGCTGCATCCCGGCACCCTGGAGCCGGCCGGGCCCGACGACCTGGCCCCGCTGTTCCCGATGGGCCTGATCCTGCAGGAGGTGAGCGGCGACTCGTTCATCGACATCCCCGGAGGGGTGATCGACGTGCTGCGCCTGTGGCGGCCGAGCCCGCTGTTCAGGGCCCGCCGCCTGGAGCAGGCCCTCGACACTCCGGCCAAGATCTTCTACAAGTACGAGGGCGTCAGCCCGGCCGGCTCCCACAAGCCCAACACGGCCGTGGCCCAGGCCTTCTACAACCACTCCGAGGGCATCACCAAGCTCACCACTGAGACCGGCGCGGGCCAGTGGGGCAGTGCTCTGGCCTTCGCCTGCGCCCAGTACGGCATGGAGTGCGAGGTGTGGCAGGTGGCCGCCTCCTACCGCCAGAAGCCGTACCGCAAGACGATGATGGAGGTCTGGGGGGCCACCGTGCATCCCAGCCCGTCGCCGGTCACCGAGTACGGCCGCAGCCTGCTGGCGGAGGATCCCGACCATCCCGGCTCCTTGGGCATCGCCATCTCCGAGGCGATCTCGGTGGCGGCTGCCGACCCCGCCATCCGCTACTCGCTGGGCAGCGTGCTCAACCATGTGATCCTGCACCAGACCATCATCGGCGAGGAGACCCTGCGCCAGCTGGCCATGGTGGGGGAGACCCCCGACGTGCTGGTGGGCTGCACCGGCGGCGGTTCCAACTTCGGCGGCCTGGCCCTGCCGTTCCTGCGCGAGAAGCTGGCCGGGAACATGTCGCCGGTGATCCGCTGCGTGGAGCCGGCAGCCTGCCCGTCGCTCACCCGGGGCGAGTACCGCTACGACTTCGGCGACACCGCCTGCACCACGCCGCTGCTGAAGATGCACACCCTCGGCCACGGGTTCATCCCCGAGCCGATCCACGCCGGCGGCCTTCGCTACCACGGCATGTCCCCGCTCATCTCCCACATCTACGAGCTGGGCCTCACCGAGGCGGTGGCCATCGGCCAGATGGAGTGCTTCGCGGCCGCGCTGCAGTTCGCCCGCACCGAGGGGATCGTGCCCGCGCCCGAGCCGACCCACGCCCTGGCCGCGACCATCCGCGAGGCGCTGGCGTGCAAGGAGTCCGGGGAGTCAAAGACCATCCTCACCGCGCTGTGCGGCCACGGCCATCTCGACCTCGGCGCCTACGAGGACTACATCTCCGGCGCCATAGCCGACCTCGACCTGTCGGCCGAGGCCCTGGCCCAATCGATGCAGGCCATCCCCGCCCTGCCCTAGAGGCCGAGCGGATACACGGCAGTTTCACGGGAAGTTCGCCAGGCGCGAAGCGAGGCCGTGGCCCGAGCGGCCCGTGAGCGAAGCGAACAAGAGCGGGAAACAGATCCCGCGCCCGGGCGCTCAGATCTGCTGGAGGGCCTTGGTTATTTCGACCACGGCCTCGCGGCCGTCGCCAAAGAGCATCAGCGAGTTGTCCGCCGCGAACAGGGGGTTGGGGATGCCGGCGAAGCCGGGGCTGAGGCTGCGTTTGATGATCACGACGACGTCGCTCTTGTCGACGTCGAGGATGGGCATCCCCGCGATCGGGCTGGACGGGTCGGTGCGAGCGATCGGGTTGACCACATCGTTGGCCCCGATGACGATCGTCACGTCGGTCTGCTCGAAGGTCGGATTGATGTCGTCCATCTCCACCAGGCGCTCGTAGGAGATCTCCGCCTCAGCCAGCAGCACGTTCATGTGGCCGGGCATCCGGCCCGCGACCGGATGGATGCCGAACACAACCTCGGCGCCACGGTCCTCAAGGCGCCGAGCCAGATCGCGCACGGCGTGCTGGGCCTGGGCAACAGCCAGCCCGTAGCCCGGAACGATGGCGACCCGCTCAGCCGACTCGAGCAGCATGGCCACATCGTCGGGGGACGTGGAGCGAACCTTGCCCGCGTAGACGTCGTCAGCGCTGGGGCCTCCCGCGCCGGACGGGGCGGGACTGAACATCACCGACAGCAGCGACCGGTTCATGGCCACGCACATGATCTGCGTGAGGATCAAGCCGCTCGCGCCCACCAGCGAGCCCGCAATGATCAGCAGCGAATTGTCGAGCACGAAGCCGGCCGCCACCGCGGCCATTCCCGACAGCGAGTTGAGCAGCGCGATCACCACCGGCATGTCGGCGCCGCCGATGGGCGACACCACCAGCACGCCGAGCACAGCCCCCAACCCGACGAGGAGCCACAGCCACAGCGCATTGCCCGCGTCGACGACCATCAACGTCCCGAAGGTCGCCGCGGCGGCGGCACCGGCCACGCTCACGACGCGCATTCCCGGGAATCCCGACCATCGCAGCGCCTCCTGCAACTTGCCGAAGGCAATGAGGCTGCCGGTGAACGTGACTGCGCCGATCAGCGACGCCAGCGCGGCCGCGGCCGACAGCCGGGCAGTGTCGGTCGCCAGGTCGGTGGCCTGTATGTACGACGCAGCCGCGACCAGTACCGAGGCGCCGCCACCGAAGCCGTTGAAGAGGGCCACCAGTTCGGGCATGGACGTCATCTGCACCCGCACGGCCAGCAGCACTCCCACCGCCGTTCCCAGCACCAGTCCGGCGACAACCCACTCGAAGCTCAGGATGGCGTTGTCGGCAAGGGTGACCACTACCGCGATGAGCATCCCGGTCGCACCGAACTGATTGCCCCTCACCGCGGTACGGGGCCGGCTCAACCGCTTGAGCCCCAGTATGAACAAGACCGCTGCGACGAGGTAACCGAGCGTGGTCCAGTCGTCCATCACGAGCCAGCGCCGTCCGTGGCGGCGCCTCCGGTCGCGGCCTTCCCTGATGAGGAACCCGAACTCTCCCCACCCGACCGTTGAGCGCGGCGCTTGGGACTGAACATGTGCAGCATCCGATGAGTCACCAGGAACCCGCCCACAACGTTGATCATCGCCATCGTGACCGCAACGAAGCCGAGCACCGCGGTGAAGGTGCGGTGGTCGGCTCCGGCCGCCAGCAGCGCGCCCACGACGGTTATGCCCGAGATGGCGTTCGACCCAGACATCAGCGGCGTGTGGAGCGTGGGGGGAACCTTTGTGATCAGTTCGACACCGAGAAACACGGCCAGCACGAACAGCGTGACCGCCACCAACAGCTCCATGGCTCTAACTCTCCGGGGTCGCTTCGCTCGCGTCGCCGGTCTGCGCCAGCGCGGCCGACACGCCCGGATGCACTACAGCACCGTCGCGGGCAACGAGCATGGCCTCCAGAATCTCGTCGTCGCGGACCTCGATCTCGCCGCCGGGGGCGAGATGGCGCAGAAACTCCACCAGGTTCCGAGAGAACATCTGGCTGGCATGGCGGGCACACCGCGACACCAGGTCAGTGGGAGCCAGCACCGTCACGCCACCCCGATCCACCTCGGTGTCGGACTGCGCTACGGCACAGTTGCCGCCCCGCTCGGAGGCCAGGTCAACGACGATCGAGCCGGGCTCCATGGCGTCGACCATCTCGGCGGTGACGAGCAAGGGTGAAGCCCTGCCGGGGATGGCCGCCGTGGTGATCACCACATCCGAGGCGGCCACATGGGGGGTGAGCAACTCCCGCTGCCGGGCCGCGACCACATCGCTCTGAGCCTGGGCATATCCGCCGGAGTCCTCGACATCTGCCGAGTCTGTCCCGGAGTGGTCGAACTCCACCGCTCGGGCACCCATCGAGCGGATCTGCTCCACCGCGGCCGGCCGCACGTCGTAGCCCTCGACCACCGCGCCAAGGCGCCGTGAGGTGGCGATGGCCTGCAGCCCGGCCACGCCCGCGCCCAGCACCAGCACCCGCGCCGGGGCGAGTGTTCCGGCCGCGGTCATCATCAGCGGGAACATCTGGGGCAGGCGGGTCGCGGCCAGCAGCACCGCCTCGTAGCCGGCGATGGTGCCCATCGACGACAGCACGTCCATGGTCTGGGCGCGGGTGATGCGAGGCACCAGGTCCATCGAGAACGCGCTGGTGCCCTCGGCGGCGTGACGCTGCGCCCTCTGCGGCATCCACAGGGGATCGAACAAGCCGACGAACGTGACTGGAGGGTCGGAGGCGCGGCCGTCACGACCCTGGTCGGCGGGCAGATCGCGCACCGAGACGACCATGTCGGTGGCGCTGGCCTCTGCGGCATCGACGATGGAGGCACCGGCACCGCGGTAGGCGTCGTCGTCGATTCCGGCCGCCGATCCAGCGCCCCGCTCGACCAGCACGTCGCATCCGTGCTGCACCATCGCCTCCACGCCGTCGGGGACGAGAGCAACGCGATTCTCCCTCGGCGTGGCTTCTCGCAGCAGACCCAGGCGCACGAATACGGGAGGCTAGCGCCGCCAGCGCCTCAACTTGTGCGCTGCGGGACTCGGACCCGACGACCGAGGACGCGGCCCCAGCCGGGATAATCTCCGCTCGAACATCAGCGACCGTGCGAGGTGACCGTGAGCACCATCATCCACACCAGCCCCCTGCCCGACGTGGAAGTCCCTGACCAGTCGATCACGGAGTGCGTCTTCGCGTCGGTCGCCGACCGCGCCGACGAGGTGGCCATCACCGACGGAGCCTCCTCGTCGTACACGTTCTCGGAATTGCACGACGCAGTGCGCAGCCTCGGCGGCGGGCTCCGCTCCCGGGGAGTCGGCCCCGGCACCACGGTCGCCATCCTCGCTCCCAACATCTGTGAGTACGCCATCGTCTTCCACGGCATCGCGCTGGCGGGCGGCACCGTCACGACGGTCAACCCCACCTACAACGCCGAGGAGGTCCGCTTCCAGTTGACCGACGGCTCAGCGTCATGGCTGGTGACGATCCCAATGTTCCTGGAGACGGCCCGAGCCGCCGCGGCAGGCACCGGTGTGGAGCACATCGTGGTGATAGGGGAGGCAGAGGGGGCTACCCCGCTGACCTCGCTCTTCGGCGACCCGATCGACCAGGTGCCGCTGGACTACGCCGAGCATGTGGTGGTGCTCCCTTACTCCTCGGGCACGACCGGGCTGCCCAAGGGCGTGATGCTCACCCACCGCAACCTGGTCGCCAACATCGCCCAGATGGAGCACACTTTCATGCCCTCCGATGGGGAAGTGGCCCTGGCCGTGCTGCCCTTCTTCCACATCTACGGGATGCAGGTGCTGATGAACATGCTGCTCGCCTTCGGGGTTCGGGTGGTGACCATGCCCCGCTTCGACATGGTGAGAGCCTTGGAGCTGGTGCAGGAACAGCGGATCACCCGGTTCTTCGCGGTGCCGCCCATGGTGCTGGGGCTGGCCAAGCACCCCGTGGTGGACAACTTCGACCTGTCGTCGATCAAGCAGATCTTCTCGGGGGCGGCCCCTCTGGGGGCGGACCTGGCCGCCGCGGCCGCCGACCGGGTGGGCTGCGAGGTGGTTCAGGGCTACGGGATGACGGAGCTGAGCCCGGTGAGCCACTGCACGCCGGAGGGACAGTTCCGGCCGGGAACCAGCGGCGTGACCATCTCCAATACCGAGATCCGCATCGTCGACCCCGAATCCGGCGCCGACCAGGACGTGGGAGGCCGGGGCGAGCTGCTGGTGCGAGGACCGCAGGTGATGAAGGGATACCTCAACAATGCCGCGGCCACCGCCGAGACCCTCGACTCCGACGGCTGGCTGCACACCGGAGACGTGGCCATCATCGACGCCGAGGACCACGTGTCGATCGTCGACCGCATCAAGGAGCTGATCAAGTACAAGGCCTTCCAGGTGCCCCCCGCGGAGCTGGAGGCGGTGCTGGTCACCCATCCGGCGGTGGCTGACGCAGCGGTGATCGGCATTCCCGACGAGGAGGCGGGAGAGCTTCCCAAGGCCTTCATATCGCTGGCGCCCGGTGCCGGCGCACCGACCCTCGCCGACCTCCAGGAGCATGTGGGCGAGCATCTGGCCAGCTACAAGCAGGTCCGGGTCCTCGAGGTGCTGGAGGCCATTCCCAAGAGCGCGTCCGGCAAGATCCTGCGCCGCGAGCTGCGCGACGCCTGAGCACAGCCCACCGCCAGCGCCGAGAACGCACCGCTCCTGTTTGCAGGCGGGCGGTATGGGTTGTCTAGTGTCTAGAGTGCGGGGGACCGCTCGACCCACCGCTCGACACCCGGTCAACCCGGCTGGCGGACCCCGCCCGCCCACCAGAGACACACCCCCACGACAAGAAAGAAGGGCCAACCGATGGCAACACCGCAGGCGGCGATTCTCACCGATTTGGAGAAGTACCAGTGGTACACGCACATGAGCCGGGTCGACGGCGCCGACCTGGACGTGATCCGTCAGGCGCTTAGCGACTGCCGCGCCGATGCCGAGGCGCAGGGCGTGAACCTCGGCGTCATGCTCGGTCCGACCCTGGCCGACGATCTTGGCATCGAGACCGGCGACGACTTTCAGTCCTATCCCGGCTACGGGTCGCCCGACGGCTCCCGGGTGGCCAAGGGCACCCAGGAGGAGTTGCTCATATGGGTGCACCACGCCGAAAAGGACCTGTGCTGGGAGGTACAGCACACCTTCCGGCGGGCCGTGGCCGGCCACATGTCCGTGGCCCGCGAGACCCCGACGTTCATCTACAAGAACAGCCTCGACCTCACCGGCCACGTCGACGGCACCGGCAACCCCGAGCCCGAGGACCAGCGCGACCGGGCCATCGTCGACGACGGCGAGCCCGGCGAGGGCGGCTCGTTCTGCATCGCCCAGCGCTGGGTCCACGATATGGACTACTGGGCGACGCTGTCGCTGGAGCAGGAGGAGAACACCTTCGGCCGCACCAAGCCCGACTCGGTCAAGCTCGACGTGCAGGTGCCGACCTCGCACCTGTCTCACGTGGAGCTGCGCGAGGGCGCTACCGCCGACGAGTCCACTCCCAAGCGGGGCGAGATGGTGCGCCGATCCACGCCCTACGCCTTCCACGACGGCACGGTCGGCCTCTATTTCCTGGGCTTCTGCAAGACCCAGGCCCCGATGCGCGAGCGCATGGAGGCCATGTACGGCATCAACGGCCAGGTAACCGACGCCATAACCCACTACTCCACGCCGGCGTCGGGCTCGTTCTACTTCGTTCCCTCCGTGGAGGCACTCGACGCCGCGTTGCCCTAGGGGCCGAGCGGGTCCCCGGCCCGCCGGGGCGGAGCACGCAAGAGTGAGTCGAGACCGGGCCGCGCCCGATTTGGCTGCGACATGACATCGCAGTTCGTCTTCGGCGTGGACCTCGACGGGGTCGTCGCCGACTACACGGCGGGGTTCGCGGCGTTCATCGCCGCATTGAGAGGCATAGACCCGGCGTCGCTACCCGAGGAGCGCTCCTACGACTTCAGCGAATGGGGCCTGAGTCCGAGCGACTTCGAGCGGTACCACGGCTCAGCCGTCACCGAGCACCGGATGTTGGCGAAGCTGCCATCCATCGAGGGAGCGGCCGAGGCTCTGTGGCGTCTTTCGGATGCAGGGGTGTGGATCCGGGTGATCACCCATCGCCTCTACGTCAACTGGGGTCATGCCGAGGCGGTGGCAGACACAGTGCAGTGGCTGGACGCCGAGCGCATCCCGTATCGCGACATCTGCTTTCTGGGCAACAAGCCGGAGGTGGAGGCCGACTGTTACGTGGACGATGCTCCCCACAACATCGCCGCCCTGCGAGCCAGCGGCAACGATGTGATCGTGTTCGACCAGCCTTACAACCGCGACGAGGCAGATCCGAGGGCCAGCACCTGGCAGCAGGTGGAGCAACTCGTGATGGAGCGATTCACGGTGTGGAGAGGTGCCGCTGGAGTGCAGGCGCAGCTTCCGGGAATGGACGCGGGCACGGATCGGCTGGCCATACGACGGTCTGCCGGAGCACCAGCCCGGCCGGTGACCGAGGACGGGTAGAACTCATCCGCGCAGGATTTCGAACGGTGAGAGGCCGCGCGGCACTTCGGAGACACTGACGGGGATCCCGTCGCGCTGAGACGACAGCGCAGCCGCGGCCGCGATCGCAAGAGCCGATGAGGCGACCGCCAGGTCGGGCCAAGGCTGGGCCTCGCCGTTGCCGACAGCGACCAGCCGCTCGATCTGAGCCACGAAACCGAGAGCGGCCAGAGGGTGTACCGAGCCCGCCGGCGGACCAGCCGGTGCGCCATCGATCTCTGCGATCGGCGCGGGCCATACGTCGACCCGGGCCACATGGGCCGAGTCGGCTGCCTCGAGGGCGGCTTCGGCCACTCGGGCACCCCACTGCAGCTCGGCTCGGGCCGTGCGTCCGTTGGCGGACCGGAGCACCACCTCCGCGGCGCGGTCGATCCCGTCGACGATCGCAAGACGCGCCGCGGCCACGGACCGAACTGCAGCGCCCATGGCCACCATCACGGCGGGCCAGAATCCGGCCGCCGGATCCATCGTCACACCTCCCCCGAAGGCCCCTCGGCCGTCGGGGCCCCGAGCGGGGTCGGGCACGGCCAGCCTCAACTCCAAGTGGTGTGGGTCCATGGCCGCAACCGCGTCCAGCATCACGCGCACGGCCGGCGCGTGCAGCAGGTTCACCCCCGCCATCACCGGCCGGCTCGCAAACGCGTCACTCAACTCTGCGATGCCGTGGAGGGTGGTGGCCGCAGGCGACTCGACCAACACGGCCCGCAGCCGCTGGGACGACGCCAGCTCGACCAGCGCCTCGGCACGGGCAGCCGGGGGAGTGGCGACGACAGCCATATCGCAGGCGCGGGCCAACTCCCGCATTGTCAGCACCGGACAGTCCAGCGCACCCGCAAGAGCCGCGGCCCTCGGCGAAGTCGTCGACAGCGCGGCCACCCCCGCCAGGCGCACACCTCGCGTGGCGCAGACAGCCTCGGCGTGGAGGGTGGCGGCGCGACCCGCGCCCACGATTCCCACTGACGTCACCCCCGCATCGTTCCACAGTCGCCGTGACCGGGGGACTGCAGAGCAGCCTGCACTGCGGGATCTGAGCCATTGCCTGCCTAGTTGGGCGGACTCCGAGCCGTTAGGGTCTCGCCGTGCCCGATGCTGGACCGCCCGCCGACGAGAATCCCGATGACCGCGACGAGGCCGAGCAGAGCGTTCATCCGCTGCTGAGAATCCAGGAGATCGACACCGAGACGGAGCAACTCCAGCACAGGCGGGCGACCCACCCTCTGCACCGGGACCTGGCCGCGGCCCAGTCTGAGCAGCGAGAGCTGCAGCACCAGATCGACACGGTAGGTCTGCAACGCATCGAGGTGCTCACCCGCCAGAAGCGCCTGGAGGACGAAGCCGCAATCATCCAGGCCAAGGCCGACAAGGACGACAACCGTCTCTACTCCGGTGAGATCACCGCCATCAGAGACCTTCAGGCCCTGCAGGACGAGATCGCCGGACTGCGCTCCCGCCAGGGTGTGCTGGAAGAACGGGCCATCGAGGCACTCATGGAGGCAGAGGAGTTGAGCGGGAAGGCCGAGTCGCTGGAGGAGCAGCGAGCCGTCGGCGTCGAGCGGGTGACGGTGCTGGAGGCTGAGTTGGCCGCGGAGGAAGCGGCAATAGACGAGCAGCTAGCCGGGCTGTCGGCGACCAGGACCGAGGTCGCGGCCCGCTCCGAGACGGCCGCGGTGGCCAAGTACGAGAGCATGCGCCAAGCGTTCGGGCCGAGCACGGCCGTGGCGTTCGATCCGTCGTCCGGCTGCGGATGCCCCCATCAGATGCCCGCGGTCGAGGTGGCCCGCATCAAGCGCTGCGCCGTGGGGGAGGTGCAGGACTGCGCCGAGTGCGGGCGACTCGTGCTGCGCTGAAGTGGAGCACCGTCCCCGCCGGAGCTTCGGGCCGCGGACCTGACGCCCATGTTCTTCTGGTTCGCGGCCTGCGCGGTGGTGGTCGTGGCGCTGGTGTTCGGCAGCAGCGGGGTGGATTACCGGGTCGTGGCGCTGGGCGCGGTGCTGCCCCTGGCGGAGAACCTGAGCGGGTCGCCCTGGGTGCTGCACACGCTGGCCGGCAGCGCCGTCCTGCTCGTGGGTGTAATGGCCCTCACCGCCGGCAGGGGCCGACGATTGCGGCGGCGGCGCTGGATCGGGCTACCCATCGGCACGCTGGTGTTCCTGGTGGCCAGCGGAGCATGGTCGCGCACGGCCCTGTTCTGGTGGCCGGCAACGGGCAGCGGGGGAGTGGGCCAGGGAGTCCCCCCAGAGTTCGACCGGCCCCTGATCATCCTGATCGTCCTCGAACTCGCCGGAATCGCCGCCCTGGCCTGGACCGCCCGCCGCTTCGGCCTGTCAGACCCCCAACGCCGCCAAACACTCCTGACCACCGGCCGCCTGACTCGTCCAACGACCTGATCCGCCGACCCCAGACGAAATGACAGGGCGGTGGCGGGGAGTCGGCCTGTAGGCGGGATTCTGTCCGGGAGCCCGTTGCCGGGGTCTCCCTGGATGACCATCCATCTTTGCGATCTACCCGGGAGTGTCTGCGGACGGGCCGCCCTCTCCCTGCTCGATCTTGCTCCGGGTGGGGTTTGCCTAGCCACTCCGGTCGCCCGGAGCGCTGGTGCGCTCTTACCGCACCGTTTCACCCTTGCCGACCCGGGGGCCGGCGGTCTGTTCTCTGTGGCACTTTCCTGCGAGTCGCCTCGACTGGCTGCCAGCCAGCACCCTGCCCTGCGGAGTCCCGACCTTCCTCGATCCGCCTCAGCGGACCGCGGCCATCCGGCCGGCTCCCCGCCACCGCTAGAAGGCTAGTTAGCCTGAGCCTCGACGCGGCAGCGACAGTCCACGTGCCGGCGCGGGCTCGGAGGAAACCATGACCACGCTCCACGACTACGGCGGCTGGCCCGGCGTGCTCGCCACTCTCGCCGCGGGCCGAGACATCGGGCCCGGCGAGGCTCGGGCCGCGCTCGGGGCGATCCTCGCGGGCGAGGCGACCGACGCTCAGGTGGCAGCGTTCATCGTGGCCCTGCGACTCAAGGGACCCGCCGTCGGAGAGCTTCTCGGGCTTGTGGAGGCCATGCGCGACGCGGCCACGCCTTTGGACATCCCCGCGGACGCCATCGACATCGTGGGCACCGGCGGCACCGCCGGCCGCAAGGCCCACGCACTCAACGTGTCGACCATGGCCTGCTTCGTGGCCGCCGGTGCAGGCGCCACCGTCTGCAAGCACGGCAGCGTCAAGGCCTCGTCCACATCGGGCAGCTTCGACCTGCTCGACGCCATCGGCGTGCCCATAGGCGCCGCACCCCACGAAGTCGCAGAAGCGGTGCGCACCGTGGGGCTCGGATTCGCTTTCGCCAAGACCTTTCATCCGGCGATGCGCCATGTGGCCGGCGTGCGATCGCAGGTCGGCATATCGACGATCTTCAACCTGCTGGGACCCCTGTCCCATCCCGGCCACATACAGCGCCAGGTGCTCGGCGTGCTCGAACAACCGCTGGCGCCCACCATGGCTGCGGTGTTGCAAGCCACCGGCTCCGTGCGGTCGCTGGTGGTGCACGGGGACGGCCGGTTCGACGAGCTCACCACCACCGGACCGAACCTGGTGGTCGATCTGAGGGAGGGCAAGATGACCGAGTTCCGCGTCGACGCGGCCGACGTGGGGCTCTCGGAGGCAACGCCCGACGAACTGCGGGGCGGCGACCCGGTGGCCAACGCGCGGATCCTGGCCGGCATCCTGGCGGGCGAGCCGGGGCCCAAGCGCGACGTCGTAGTGCTCAATGCAGCCGCGGGACTGGTGGTGGGAGGGATCGCCGAGGACCTCGCCGAAGGCGTGGAAGCAGCCGCAGCCGCCATCGACGACGGGCGGGCCGCCCAGAAGTTCGACGAGGTGACCGAGAGGCCGAGCGGCTAGGCGGCGACTCGTGAACACTTCGGCGAGGCGTTCAGCGAGGCCCTCTGGGCCCGAGCGGCCCGTGAGCGCAGCGAACAAGAGCGGGAAACACGGCAGCCGGATGAGCCTCGACACCTCCAAGCTGGCCGCCATAGGCCAGCAGGCGGGTCTGTGCGCGGTCGGCTTCTGCCGGGCCGAGCCGTTCACGAAGACTGCTCAGGTCCTGCGAGACCGAAAGCAGGCCGGACTGCACGCCGGGATGCAGTTCACGTACCGCAACCCCGAACGCTCCACCGAGCCTGAGCGCCTGGTGCCCGGGGCGACCGCGCTGGTGGTCGGGGCCCTCGAATTCAGCGCCGAGCCCTGCGAGCGACCCGACGACGGCAACCCCTATGCACGGGTGGCGGCCTACGCCCGGGCCGACTACTACACACCCCTGAGAGTCGCCCTTGAAGCCATCGCCGGAGCACTGCGGGACGAAGGCCACCGGGCTGTGGTGTCGGCCGACGAGAACGGCCTCGTCGACCGGGCCACGGCTCATCGAGCCGCCCTCGGCTGGTGGGGCAAGAACTCCAACATCCTGTTGCCCGACTTTGGCAGCCTGGTCGTGCTCGGAGCGGTGGTGACCGACGCTCCCATCGTCTCCGCCGACCCCGAGACCGGCATCGAAGACGGCTGCGGATCCTGTCGCCAGTGCCTGGACGGCTGCCCGACGGGTGCCATCGTCGCCCCCGGCACCGTGGACGC
Source organism: Candidatus Aldehydirespirator sp. (assembly GCA_965220645.1). Classification (GTDB taxonomy): domain Bacteria; phylum Actinomycetota; class Acidimicrobiia; order Acidimicrobiales; family Aldehydirespiratoraceae; genus Aldehydirespirator. The sequence continues at coordinate 2,487,318 of OZ244836.1, forward strand.
CCGCCGCTGCCTGGCCTGGCTGGTGCAAGCCGACGGGGTGTTCGACCCCGAGTATCGAGTGGCGCTCGGGGACCGCATCTATGGCTGCGACGACTGCTCCGAGGTGTGCCCGCCCAACCGAGTGCGCGTTCGCCACCGGCCCCGCGCCGCCCGGCCGCAGGATCAACAGACCCAGGATCAACAGACCCAGGATCAACAGACCCAGGATCAACAGACCCAGGATCAACAGACATGGGTTCCGGTGCTGGACTTGCTGGATGCCTCGGACTCCGAGCTGATGGCCGCCTTGGGACGCTGGTACATCCCCAAGCGCCAGCCCCGCTACCTGCGGCGCAACGCCCTTGTAGTGCTGGCCAACGTGGGCGAGCCGTCCGAGCCGCGGGTACGGGCCGCGGTAGACCGGGCGCTGCGCGACTCCGATCCTCTCATCCGGGCTCACGCGGTGTGGTGCGCCCGCCGCCTCGGTCTCAGCCTCGAAGCGCTAACCGAGCACGACGATCCACTGGTCAGGGCCGAGCTGGAGCGGCCGGTGCCGGCTCGAGGAGTTGCGGCGTGACCCGTCACCTGCTGGTCACCAACGACTTCCCGCCCAAGGTGGGGGGCATCCAGAACTACCTGTGGGAGCTGTGGCGCCGGCTGCCGCCCGACGACGTCGTGGTCCACACAACCCCGTATGAGGGAGCGGGCGCCTTCGACGCGGCCCAACCCTTCACCGTGATCCGGTCCCGAGAGCCGTGGCTGTTGCCGGGGCCCCATCTGGCCCGCAGGGTGCGGCGCCTGGCCCGCCGTTACGACGTTGATCTGGTGGTGATCGATCCCGCCCTTCCGGCGGGACTGATCGGGCCGCGCCTGGACCGCCCCTACGCGGTGATCGTTCACGGCGCCGAGACGGCCATCCCCGGCCGGCTGCCCGGCACCCGTCATCTGCTGAGAGGGGTGCTGGACGGCGCCGCGGGGGTGATAGCCGCCGGTGGCTACGCCGCCCGCGAGTGTGAGCGAGCCCTCGGCAGGGCTCTCACGACGTTCGTGATACCTCCCGGCGTGGACGTTGACCGGTTCAAGCCTCGCACCGGGTCCGAGCGGGCGCAGGTCCGCAGACGGCTACAGCTTCGGCCCGGCGCCCCGACCGTGGTGAGCGTGTCGAGACTCGTGCCCCGCAAGGGGATGGACACCCTCATACGGGCATCGGCCCGGCTGGCGGGCGTCCATCACGACCTACAAGTTGTCATTGCCGGGAAGGGTCGCGACCGGCGCCGCCTGACCCGCCTGGCGGCGAGGGTCGGCGCCCCGGTCCAACTCGCGGGACGCCTCGGCGACGACGACTTGGCCGACCTCTACAGCTGCGCGGACGTCTTCGCCATGCTGTGCCGCACTCGTTGGCGGGGCTTGGAGCAGGAGGGGTTCGGGATCGTATTCTTGGAGGCGGCCGCGGCCGGAGTGCCCCAAGTCGCCGGTCGCAGCGGCGGCGCCCATGAAGCGGTGGTCGACGGCGAGACCGGAGTCGTGCTCGATGAGGCCACGCCGCGGAGCGCGGCCGCGGCCATCGGTGCCCTTCTCGATGACCCCGATCAGCAGAAGGAGATGGGCGACGCGGCGCGCCGGCGGATCGAGTCCGACTTCTCCTACGACGTGCTGGCTCGCCGGCTCCGCGTGGCCATCAGCGAGATGGCCCGCCAATCGTCAAGCTGAGCTTGGATCCACTGCACACCAGACCCTCCAAGAAAACCAGGGTGCCTCACTAGATGTCATTCGACAGGTCTGGCTTGGAGCCCCAGCACTGCACGAAGCGCGGCGTCCCCATCGTTGTCCTCGGGTTCTCGATGTGCTTCGTGACCTCGGCCAGGACGTGCTCGACCTCAGCTTCGTCCGCGATTCCCAGAGCGGCGATCCACTGCGCACGATCCGGTGTCAATGCCGAGAGCATCCATGGCTTGAACGCTCCCGCAAGCTCCATATGCTGGAAGATGTTCATCTGCACCTCGACGAGTCCGGCGTCCAGGAAGAGGACGGGCAGCCTTGCTCCAATGTCCGGGCACCCGCCGGTGCGCTGCCGCTCTTGCGAAACGAGTTCCACGGCCCTGTCGAAGGCAGCGAGACCGGGATAGCAGTACCAACCGGTGTAGTCGGTGCACTCCGCCACAAGAGTGCCGCCCGGCTTGAGCATTCGGCATATCGTGCTCACAACCTCAGCAGGATGCGCGACATGGTCAAGCAGAAACCGCGACCATACCAAGTCGAACTCCCCCCGGGCGGGTGAAAGAGTCCGGATGTCGGCCAACTGGAAGTCGACGTTCGGCAGTCCCCGCGCCGACGCTTCTCTTCGCCCCTCCTCGATCCGGACGTCGTCCATGTCCAAACCGACGACGCGGCCTTCCGGACCGACGCGCCGGGCAAGATCGAACGTCACGTCGGCAGTCCCGCAGCCCACATCCAGGCAAGCGGTGCCTCGCCCGACGCCGACGCGGTCAAGCAAAGCCTGCGTCGTAGGGCGGAAGATCTCGGTCAGGTGATCGAGACGTGACCTGTCGACGGTCCCGTCACCCGCTGTGTATAGATCGAACTGCGGCTCCATCTGGTCAACCTTGTCGGCCATCGCGCACTTCTCCTCCGGTTCGAGTCGCCGCCGCCGGCACCTCCTCGCGCTCTCGAGCGAGCCGGGAATGTAGTGATTCTGGCATGTGAGGCAATGTCAGCGTCAACGGTATCGAGAACCGCTGATCGCCGCTCAAGCGCATCTGTCCCGGCACCTGCCCCAACCGGTCAGCTGTCCGAGCGGCCTGCCGCAACCGAAGACAACATTGTTAGTGTCAGGCGAGGCGGCACCTGACGGTGCCCGTCATGGCTGAGGAATCCAAGGAACGGCGTCCGCGTGGTCGATCAGGCAACCCAGCGCACCACGATCATGGCCTCTCCGGAGCGATGCTTCGACGCGGCGATCGACTTCGAGCAGTATCCCCGATGGGCACGCGACATCAAGGAGGCCCGGATCGTCGCCCGGGACCGCGACGGCCGCGCCGTCGACGTGGAGTACCGGGTGACCGCCATGGGCCGCTCCACGACCTACACGCTCAGGTACTTCTACGGATCCGATCCGCTGCGCCTGGCCTGGCGGCTCCTCCGAGGCGACGCCACCACCCGTCTCGACGGCGAGTACACCTTCGTCGCGGTCGGTGGCGAGACCGACACCACCGAGGTGTCGTACCAACTGGCCGTCGAGCTTGCCGTGCCACTGCCCGGCTTCGTCAAGCGGCGGGCCGAGTCGCGCATCATGCAAACGGCGCTCGACGAGTTGAAGGCTTACGTGGAAGCCGGCGCCGGGTCCTGAATCCGGCCACACGAAGCAACATGTTCTGCGGTTTAGACATCGGCGGCACGAAGGTCCTGGGGGTGGCCGTTGACCCCGGCGACCTCACGAAACCCGTCGCCGTGCGGCGCGACGCGACCACAGCCGACAGCGACGCTCTGATCGAGACGATCACACGGATGGTCGCCGCCCTCGAATACGAATGCGATACCCGGTTCTCAGCCGTCGGCGTGGGAATCGCCGGGCTGGTCGACTCCAACGGCGTGCTCAAGTACTCGCCCAACATCGACGGCGTACTGGATCTCGACCTTCGCCGGCGCCTGCGCTCGGAGTGGCGGCGACCCGTGGTGGTCGAGAACGAGGCAACTGCCGCGGCCTGGGCGGAGTCGCTCTACGGAGCGGGCCGCGGCTCCCGGCATGTTGCCCTGGTGGCGCTGGGCACCGGGCTGGGAACGGGGTTCGTATTCGACGGGAAGCTGTACCGGGGTTGGAACGGCTTCGCGGGCGAGTCGGGCCACATGACAATCGAGATGTCGGGTCCCGAGCACGTCACCGGAGCGCCCGGCCCGTGGGAGTACTACGCATCCGGTACCGGCCTCGGCCGCCTGGCCCGCCAGGCCGCGGTACAGGGCGACTTCGACGGTGCCGTCTGCGAGGCCGGCTCGGTCAGCGCCATCAGGGGCGAGCATGTCCACGCCCTGATCGCCAAGGGAGATCCCGACGCCCTTGCCGTACTCGACGAGTTCTGCCGGTGGGCCGCGGTCGGCGTGGCCAATCTCGTGCATGTGCTCGACCCGGAGGTGGTGGTCATCGCAGGGGGCCTGATCGACATCGGCGAGCCGCTGGTGCAGCGCATTGAGAGGTGGACGCACCGGCTAGTGCTCGGCGGCGACCACCGGCGAAGGGTGCAGGTGGTCCCGGCCCAACTCGGCAGCCAGGCCGGCGCGATCGGCGCCGCCCTGCTCGCATCGGACGCGGCATGAAGCGGATCGGGATCCTCACCGGGGGCGGCGACTGCCCGGGTCTCAATGCCGTGATCAGGGCAGTTGTTCGCAAGGCGGAGCGCCACTACGGCGACGAGGTGATCGGGTTCCTTGACGGCTGGCGGGGAGTCGTGGAAGACGATTGGGTGCAACTCGACGTTCAGGCCTGCCGTGGCTTGCTGCCGAAGGGGGGAACGATGCTGGGCACATCACGTCGCACGCCGTTCAACCTTCCCGACGGCATGTCTCGAGCCACCGAGACGATCCGGGGCCTCGAGCTCGACGGGCTGATCGCAATAGGAGGTGAAGGCACCCTGTCGTGCGCGTCCGAGATGGCGGACCGCGGCTTCCCCGTCCTCGGTGTGCCCAAGACGATCGACAACGATGTGGGCATGACGGAGCGGACTTTCGGCTTCGACACCGCCGTAACCGTGGCCACGGAGGCCATCGACCGGCTCCACACCACCGCTGAGAGCCACGACCGCGTCATCTTCGTGGAGGTGATGGGCCGCAATGTGGGCCACATCGCCACCTGGGCCGGGATCGCGGGGGGCGCGACGTACATCCTCGTGCCCGAGGAGCCTTTCGACCTCGACGATCTGTGTAAGGCGTTGCTCCGTCGCCACACCCGTGGCCGCTACGCATCCATAGTGGTGGTAGCCGAGGGCGCGAGGCCCCGACCGGGGACGCTGGACGTCGCCGAGCCTCCGGTCGACGCATACGGGCACAAGCGCCTCGGCGGTATCGCCACCGTGATCGCGGCCGAGGTGGAGGCCCGGACCGGCCTCGAGACCCGGGTCACCATCCTCGGGCACGTGCAGCGGGGAGGTTCGCCCAGCGCGTTCGACCGCGTGCTGGCCACCCGATTCGGGGTGGCGGCGATCGACGCGGTCCACGATGGCCGCTTCGGTCACATGGTGGCCCTGCGGGGCGATACGATCGAGTTGGTGACGTTGCAGGAAGCGACGGCCCGACTCAAGCCGGTGGGCCGGGACCTGCTCGACGTGGCCCACACGTTCTTCGCCTGAGCAGCCCCTAGCCGTCGTCGGAGCCCTCGTCGGAGCCGTCGTCGGAGCCCTCGTCGGAGCCGTCGTCGGCGGGCGACGTGGTAGTGGTGGTTGCCGGCGCAAAGTCGGGCTGGAACTGCTCGTAGGCGCTCGTTCGAAGCACTGACCCGGGCTCCGCGTCGGCATCGCTGGTGGGGACAGACACCTCTTCGCCGTCCAGCAGGATCCTGACCCCCTCGACACCCTCAGCCTGGGAGGCGGTGAACACCAGCTGAGCCGCTGCGAAGCGCAGCTCGTCGGCAGAGGGTGGCTGATCCTCGCCCTCCGGCGACAGGTGGACGATGTCGACGATGGCCACTCCGTCGATCACGGTGGCGCTCAGGATCTCGAACAGCTCCAGGGTGTTGAAGTAGCCGGCATCCGATTCCTCGGCCGAGGTGGCCTCTCCGAACAGGGTCGCCAGCACGTCTGCCAGGGTGGCGTTGCGACTTACCTGGCGCTCCACATCCACGACGATCGTGCGCTCGATGTCCTGGGGGTTGGTAAGGAGATAGACGGAGCGAGCCTCGGTCAGGGGGGCGGGAACGGTCGTGGTTGTGGACGCCGTGAACCCAGGTCTGAGAGTCTCGGGCAGATCATCGGGATCGATGGCCTCCGCGTTCTCGTCGGTCGGCAGCCCGCAACCGGAGACCGCGGCCGCGGCCAAGATCAGAGCCACCCAACAAAGCTGGAGACCCACCCGGCCCTCGAGGCGGAGCAACCGCCTCACGGCGCCAGGGCCCGTTCCGTCTCGACGTCGATCATGTCGTCGAACGTGTTCGACACCGGCAGCTCAACCACGAAGCGGGCACCTCGCGTGGCGGGCGGGCGATCCTCCACCCAGACGCGGCCGCCGTGAAGTCCCACGTGCTCGGCCACGAGGGCCAGTCCGAGGCCCGAGCCCGAGTCACGGCCGCGGCGCCCGCCGGCCCGACCCCGGTGGAAACGGTCGAAGATCAGCTTGCGCTCCGCCGGGATGACCCCCGGTCCGTTGTCCTCAACGCCAATCCGCACCAAGCCGCCCAGCCGGTCGAGGCTCACGCGCACCATCCCGTCGCCGTACTTGGAAGCATTGTCGACCAGGTTCGACACCACCCGGCCGAGGCGGCGCTTGTCGGCCAACAGAACCGTGTCCTCCATGCCGGGGGCCGCCTCGAAGTCGACCACTGCGGTCGAATCGAGCCCGAACTGGAAGATCGCGTGCTGCACGAACTCGACGATGTGGACCTCCTCGGCCTCCAAGTCAGCGGTGCCCACGTCGTAGCGGTTGATCTCCAGCAGATCCTCCACCAATCGCCGGAAGCGGGAGATGTCGTCGCTCAGGAGATCCAGCGCGGTGCGGCCCCGCTCACCGAGTTCGTCGGCGATGTTGTAGAGGACCTCCACCGATGCCGTGAGGGTCATGAGCGGGGACCGCAGCTCGTGGCTGACCTCCGACGCGAAGCGGGCGTCGCGAGCGATTCTCTCCTCGAGGGCCCGGGCCATCTTGTTGAACGAATCGGTCAAGGAGGCCAGGTCGGCGTCCTCGGGCGGTGTCAAGCGAGTGTCCAGCGCGCCTGCGGCCAAGGCCTCCGCCGCGGTCCGCACCTTGAACAGCGGATTGAGGAGCCGGCCCGCCGCCCACCAGCCGAAAGCTGCCGCGAACAGCGTGGTCACCGCGGCAACACCGAAGAGGATGAAGGCCAGTGTGTCCAGGGTCTCCTCGATGTCGTCGAGGGGGGCGGCCTCGAAGTAGATCGCGTCGGTGGGTGTGCCGGGTATGGGAACCGCTGAGACGATGGCTGTGCTGCTGCCGATCGTGGCGCGCATCTTCGCCGGCGTCCCCGACTCCACCAACTCGAGCAGCGAGGCCGGTACTGCCTGTTGGTTGAAGACCAGCGGATCGGCTGAGGTCCACTCGTCGCCGACCCGCAGCAGCGGGAACGTGCCCGACGTCTGTCTGAGCCGCTCGACGATGGCCCGCCGGCCTTCGTCGTCGGTCTCGGCCGTGAGCTCGTTGCGTACCCGCCTACCGTTGTTGGCGAACACCGAGAAGGCCGTCTCGTCTCGCTCATCCAGGAGGTTCTGGCGGGCCAGGGCAAGCGTGGCGAAGGAGATCGTCGAAGCCAGCAGCAGCCCACCGATGGCGAAGGCCAAGGTGATGCGAGTCCGCAGACCACGCCGAAACGAGAAGGACGGTCTGGGTGCCCGCAGTTTCAAGACTGCCTCTACGGCTGAAGCTTGTAGCCGCGGCCGCGCACCGTCACTACATGGCGCGGGTTGGCCGGGTCGGGCTCGATCTTGGTTCGCAGCCTGCGCACGTGGACATCGACCAGCCTGCCGTCCCCGAAGTAGCCGAGGCCCCACACTCGTTCCAGCAGCACCTCTCGGCTGAAGATGCGACCCGGGCTGGACGCCAGCTCCACCAGCAGCCGGAATTCGGTCTTGGTGAGGTGGGCCTCGACGCCGGAGACCCGAACGACTCCCTCGTCGGGAACGATCTGCAGGTCGTTGAAGACGATCTCGCTAGCACCACCGTCCGAGGTCCGGACCCTCCGGAGCAGGGCCCGGATACGGGCCGAGAGCTCCTTGGGAGCGAAGGGCTTGGTGAGATAGTCGTCGGCACCGGCTTCAAGACCCGCCACAACATCGTGCGTGTCGGAGCGGGCCGTGATCATGACAATGGGAACATCGCTCGACTTGCGAATGGCACGGCAGATATCGAACCCGTCGACTCCCGGCAGCATGATGTCGACCAGAACCACATCGGCAGGCACACGGTTGAAGGCCTCGAGCGCCTCCTCGCCGGAGGCAACCTCGTCGACTTCCCAGCCCTCGTCCTCGAGCGCCAGCCGGAGCGCGGTGCGGATGCGCTCGTCGTCCTCCACGGTGAGAATGCGAGTGGTCACGAGCCTCGACTCCTCCAGGACTCCCCGAGCCTCGGGCCGGCCGTGTCCTGAGGTTGCTGGGCCCGCCACTCGGCGGCCGCCCTCAGGGTCAGCACGGCCACGATTCCCGTCCCTACCGCCGCGCCGATCGCAGAGCCGAGCCCGACCAGACCGGCAGGGGTGCTGCAGCCGCCCTCGCACCCCAGGTCGATCACCGCGAAGCCAATCAGGCCACCACACACGCCGGCCACAATGATGGCCGAGAACGCCAGCACCCGGGCCAGAAGCGAGGGCGAAGAGTCGGGCGGCACCGTGCCGCGCTGGTCCAGCACCATACAGAAGCCTAAGAGCGGGCGCTCACAGATACCAGCCCATCGCGGTCCGGCGTGGTCATTTCCGCTCTTTTTCGCTGCGCTCACGGCCCGCTCGTCGAATCGCGTCGCACTGGGCTGGCAGACTGAGACTGTGCGTGGCGGGGCGCGAGACAGAGCGCGAGACAGCTTGTGACTGCGGAGACCCGGGGTCGCCCTCCCGACGGGACAGTCGGGTTCCTCCATGTGGACATGGACGCCTTCTATGCGGCGGTCGAGGTGAGACGCCGTCCCGAACTGCGGGGCAAGCCGGTCGTCGTGGGCGGCACCGGCAGCCGCGGTGTCGTAGCCGCGGCCAGCTACGAGGCCCGCGTCTTCGGCATCCACTCGGCCATGCCCTCGACCCGGGCCCGCCGGCTGTGCGCCCATGCCGTGTTCCTGCCCGGGGACCACTCCCACTACGGCGAGGTGTCGGAGCGGGTGATGGCCATCCTCGCCGATGTGACCCCGCTGGTGGAGCCCCTCTCGCTGGACGAGGCCTTTCTCGACGTGCGGGGCGCGGCCCGGCTGCTCGGTCCGGCCCCGGAGCTGGCTGCCCAGATCCGGGCGCGGATCCTGGAGCAGGAACGGCTCACATGCTCAGTGGGAGTGGCCTCCAGCAAGTTCGTGGCCAAGCTCGCCACCGAACGGGCCAAGCCTCGCGTCGAGCCGTCGGGGCCCGTATGGGGTCCGGGGGTTCACGTCGTCGAGGCCGGCGCCGAACTCGGCTTTCTGCACCCCCTGCCGGTAACGGCGCTCTTCGGTGTGGGGCCGGCCACCGCGCGGCGCTTGACGCGGCTCGGCGTCGAAACAGTGGGCGACCTGGCCTCGATGCCCGAATCGTCGCTCGTGGCCGCGCTGGGTGCGGCGGCCGGCCGCCAGCTCCATCAACTGTCCAACGGCATCGACGACCGGCCAGTGGTGGTGAACCGCCCTCCCCGGTCGATCAGTCACGAGGAGACCTTCAGCCGCGACCTTCACACCGAGTCGGCACTCGAAGCTGAGGTGACCCGGCTTGGCGACGCCGTGGCCCGACGGCTGCGAGCGTCCAACCTGGTGGCTCGCACCATCGTGCTGAAGGTTCGCTTCGGCGACTTTAAGACCATCACCCGCTCGGTGACGCTGCCCGATGCCACCGACGGCGCCCGCGATGTGGTGGCCGCAGCGCGCCATCTCCTGTCGGTGGTCGACGTCACGCCGGGCGTGCGCCTGCTGGGAGTAGGAGCGTCGGGGCTGGTCGACGCCTCCACCCAGCAGCTGTCCCTCACCGACGGTTCCCAGACTCACGATGCCGCCGACCAAGTCGCTGATCAGATCAGAAACCGCTTCGGTTCGTCGGCAATAGGCCCCGCCGCGACCATCCGCGGCGGCAGAGGCCTTCAGTCGCCCCTGGACGCCAATCAGCGCTGGGGACCCGGCACTCCGGAGCCGCAGTCCGAATAGACCGGAGGTCGCTTGACGCGGCGCATCGGAATCCGGCTATCGTCAAGGCAGATATGCAAGGCTGTTGCACATGCCAACGGTGCCGGAGGTGATGGCGTGCCGTTGTCAGAGGACGAAAAGCGCATCCTCAGCGAGATCGAGTCGCACCTCTATGAGAGCGACCCGGAACTGGCCCGCGAGGTAGCGGAGACCACCGTCTACAGCCACGCGTTCCGCAACATCAAGTGGGCGGCGCTCGGGCTCCTGGTCGGCATCGCGCTGATGGTCTGGCTGCTGTCCATCTCGTACTTGCTGTCGTTCGGCGGATTCCTGGTCATGCTCATATCGCTGCTGTTCCTGGAGCGCAACGCGCGGCGGGCCGGCAAGGCAGGGCTCGGACAGATGAGCCAGTCCATGCGGGGCGGAAGGCTGCGTCACGTAGTCGGCGGTGCCGGCTCCCGCATGAGAGACCGCTACGACCGCGACGACCGCAACGGCGACTGACCCCGCGCCGCGCCCAAGCCGGCGAGAGGCCGAGCGGGTAGGCGAGCGAATCCGGTTCATACGGGCGAGGCCGTGGCCCGAGCGGCCCGTGAGCGCAGCGAACAAGAACGGGAAACACCGGGCCCCGACGCGACCGGTTTGCACCTGCCCGCGCAGGTTTCTAAGCGCTTTGCTAGGGGGTTCGGCGCCGCCGGTAGAGAGTCGACGGGTCGAGCGCCGCAATCAACCGGCTCGACACGCTCGCCTGGCGACGGCACGCGTCCAACACCCGCGTCCCGACCACGGCGGCCCGGACGGCCATCGACTCAGGCGTGCTTCCGGCGTAGCGCCCATGGGTGGCCAGAGTCGCTAGTTCGGTGATGGGACCAACCGCGGGCCCGGCCGCCGCGACCCGCTGGGCCAGCTCGAGAGGCGTCTCGAATGACCTGGGGGCGAGCCGCGCCAACGCCAGGGCCTCGACCGCGTCACTCCACCACTCCTCGATCAGACCAGCCGGATCGCCGGCCAGGCGGGCCCGGCTCCGGATGCGATCCAGGCGGCGCAGCAAGGGCACGGATCCGAGCAGCAACCCCACGGCAACCAGCGTCAGGACACCCGCCGCCACCAGGCTCGGGACCTCTAGGCCGAAGGGACCGGCCGAGCCGGAATCGTCGGCACCCGACCCCCCGTCAGCGTCCGATCCCGCACCCTGATCGGACGGGCTCCTCAACCCCGCAAAGCCCGACCCGTCCGCGTCGCCGGCCGCCTGTGGCGACGTGAAGTCCTGCTGGGGGGAGCTCAACGCTCCGGTTGGTTCGAGGCCGGCCTGGTTGGCGACATGGCCGGTGATCGCGAAGTCTCCAGGAGCGCCCCTGCCCGGCGTCGGCTCGAAGCGAACCCAGCCCGTGCCCGCGAAGTACACCTCCGGCCAGGCGTGCGCATGCTCGCCCCGCACAACGTAGGACCCCTGCTCGCCCCGTCCGGGGTCCCACTCGCCCCAAGTGAAGCCGACGGCCACCCTCGTCGGCAGGCCGATGCTGCGGGCCATCGCCGAGAAGGCCGACGCGAACTGCTGGCAGTAGCCGGCGCGGACGTCGAAGAGGAACTCCTCCAGGCTGTCGATGCCGTGACCGGAATGCGCCTGCAAGTCGTATCGGAATCCGCCGTCCAGCCGGAAGTAGTCCTGCAGCAGCAGAGCCCGGTGGTAGTCCGAACGGCCGCCGGCGGTGACCCGCTGCGCCTCAGGCAGCACGACCGCGCGCGCCTCGTCCGGCAACCGGGTGTTGAACGCCAGGAAGTCGGGGTCGAGTACCGACGTGTCGACGCGGCGGAGCCGGTCGGGATCATCGATCACGGGCACGACCGACTCCACTGTGTAAGAGAATCGGCCCGGCCCATCCAGCGCGGCGCGCCGCGACTTGATGAGCGAGCCCGACGCGGCCTCGTACTCCATGGCCACCCCGCCGTCGTCGATGACCCTTCGCGGCTCGTAGGCCGCCGGAAGGTAGGAATTGCCCAGGCCCGACAGCGACACCGTCTGGGTGACGGGGGATCCGGCCACCGCCGGATCTCCGGTGGCCAACAATTGTCCGGACGCGTCCTCGTAGTTCGAACGTGCCCTCCACCCGTTCCCGTCGAACTCGTCAAGCGACGTGAGCCTCCAGTACTGGCGCTCATCCTGGAGCACGGCCACCGTGAACAGCTCCCGGCCGGACAGTTCGATGAGGCGGCTCCGAACCTGGACCAGCGGGCTGACAAGAACCCTCGGACCATCCTCGTCAACGGCGCCATCTGTATCGGAAGTCGATTCGGCGGCCGTCGGCTGGGCCCGGAAGTCGGCCCACGGCTCCGGCTCTGGGGTGGGGCTGTCGACCCACGGAGCCGCATCGGTGACCTCGAACCGGGCAAGATCGACCCACGGCTCCGCGCTCGCTCCCGGCAACCAGGGCCCGGCGAGGGCACCCGACACCACGGCCAGCATCAACGCCGCGGTTCCGGCCCGGGCCATCGCCAGCGCGCCCCGTCCCGGTCTGGACTCGACCCACGCATCGCCCCGCCGGTTCCGCAGCCACAGCGCGACCAGGCTCGCCCCGACCGCCCCGCTGAAGAGCGCTCCATGCTTGACCGCCCCATCACCGGTGCCGGCCGCCACCGTGAACCCGTACACCGCCGAGGCCGGAACGACAGCGGTCACCGCGGCGCGCATACGGAAGGCAGCCGTGTCGGCCAAGAACGCGCTCAAGCCCAGCGCCCCGCCGGCGCAGAGCACCAGCCCCGGTACCGGCACGACCGGCGCCACCGATGCGCTTATCACGCTCCAGGAGTCCACCAAGTGATCGCGTGCCGCTTGGACGGTGTCAAGGGTGGGCAGAACAATCCAGGCCGTCTCCGCGTAGAGCAGCACGGTGGCGGTCAGGACCAGACTGCCGCCGCAGAGCAGCGCAGCCGAGGGCGTGGACAACCGGGCCCGCCGGGCCGCAGCACCGATGACGTGAGCGACCACCGCCAGGGCCAGGACATCCCGCAGGAAGGACCAGTCGGTGAACAGCCGCGACATTCCGACGGCGACTACGACAGTCACCGAGACGAGAGCGGCCTCCGAGAGCCAGTCGTACGCAGCGCCGCGGGACCGGCCCGAAGCCCTCCCCGGAGCCTGCCCCGAAGCGGGGCTCATGGGTGGGCTGTGACCCTGCGACCCACCAGTGTGGCCAACCGCCACAGGCCGGGAAGCTGACCGGGGCCGGCCACATGTATCCAGCCGCCCTCAACATCCACGGCCGGCGCGGTGGGGCCGCGATGTCCGGTGCCGTGGGTGATGACCAGCGAGGCACCAAGGCGCCGGGCCAGCCCATGGCGCGAGCCATTGTCGTCTATCGCGTCAGGGGACGCCGTCACCGCCACCACGACGGACGCGCCGTCCATCGACTCGATGTCGATGGTGGGCCGCCCGCCTTCCAGCCTTGCCAGGAACTCAAGCGCCGCACCGATGTCGTATCGGTTGGCGAATATGGGAGTGCCGCGGCCGTCGGTCGTGAGGATCCGGGTCTCGTCGCCGGAGCGCAGCACCGCGCTGACGATGGACGCAGCCACCGACGTGGTGTGATCCTGCACAGCCGCTGAGTCACCGGGTGGACGGGTGTCGATCACCACCGTGAGGCGGCCCGGACGAGAAGGCTGGAACCGGCGGACGATGAGCTCGTCGAGCCGGGCCGTCGAGCGCCAATGGATGTGGCGGAGGTCGTCACCCTCGGCGTAGGGACGCAGGACGTCGAACTCCTCACTGGCGAGTCCGAGCGACCGGCGGCGGAACTCGATGGGCACAGAAACATCGCCGCCGACCGGCAGGCGGGGCGAAGCCAACTGCTCGATCGGCGGATGCACGATCACGCGGGTGCGGCTATCGAGGGTCCGGCGCCGGCGGGCCAGCCCCAGACCGTCGATGTCCTCAACGATCGTCGGACCGATCTCCAGGACCCCTCGACGCGCCGGCTGCAGGCGATAGTTCCTTGCCACAGCAGTGCCGCCCGGCACCGGCGCGACGCCGAAGCGAACGTTGCCCGCACCGCTCACCTGTTCTGAGACTCGCACGGTCGGGGACATCAAGTGCGCCCGGTTCGCCACCTCCAGCCGCACCTCCAGCGGTTCGGACACGGCCACCATCGTCGAGGAGACCCGACGCGTGATCGACAGACGTGAAGGATGGACGAGGCGCACGGCCAGGGCCATCACCACCGCCGTGGAGGCCGCGGCCCCGACGACATAGAACTCAAGGATCCCGAATGCCCGCCCGGCGACGACCACGGCGACGCCGAGGGCCAGCAGCTTCCAGCCGATGGAGGTCGGCACCTCTAGGCGCCCTTGCGGGGCACCGGCACGGAGTCGATGATCTCGGTGACGATGTCGCTGGACCGCAAGCCCCGCACACGGCTGTCGGGCTTGGGCAGGAGCCGGTGCGGGAGCATCGCTGGAGCCAGCGCCTTGATGTCGTCGGGGGTTACGTAGTCACGGTTCAACGAGGCGGCCCGGGCCCGCGCCACTCGCAGGACGGCCAGCACCCCTCTCGGCGACAGACCCAGCGCCAGGCCCGGATGTCGCCGAGTGGCGCTGGCTACCTCAAGGAGATAGGAGCGCAGCGGGCCCGAGACGTGGACCTCCTCCAGCCGGTCGGACATCCACCGCACGACCGATGCGTCGACGACCGGCCCGATGAGGTCGACAGGCTCCCGAGCGCCCCTGTCCATCAGGATCGAGTCCTCGGACCCGCGATCCGGGTAGCCCACCTCGAGGCGCATGAGGAAGCGGTCCAGTTGACTCTCGGGAAGCGGGTATGTGCCCTCGTACTCCAGTGGATTCTGGGTGGCGATGACCGTGAACGGCGACTCGAGGTGCCTGGTCACGCCGTCGAGCGTCACCTGCTGCTCGCCCATGGCCTCCAGGAGCGCCGACTGGGCCTTGGGAGAAGCGCGGTTGATCTCGTCGGCCAACACGATGTTCGAGAAGACCGGTCCGGGCCGGAACTCGAAAGTTCCGCTGGCCCGGTTGAACACCGACGTTCCGGTGATGTCGACCGGCAGCAGGTCGGGAGTGAACTGGATCCGGCCGAAGCTCACGTCAACGCTGCGGGCCAGCGCCTTGCCCAGGGTGGTCTTGCCCACTCCGGGCACGTCCTCGATGAGCACGTGGCCACCGCACACCAGGGCCAGAATCAGCAAATCAATGACTTCGCCCTTGCCTTTGACGGCAAGCTCAATGTTCTGGTGGATGGTCTTGAACTGCTCGTCGAAGTGTCCCATCGCCAAGCCAGCGTACCGTCGCGGGATGTTCGCACCCGGCGGCGCCTCTAGGCTTTGGGCGTGGGCGCCGTGTTCGCAGCCAGGGTGGTCCTGCGGTCGGCCGGGGCTGTGGCCGTTCGGCCCCGACTGTGGCTTTCAGCCCTCGCTCAGCTAGCTCGCTTCGCCCCCGACCGCTGGTGGCACCGGCCCCCGTTCATGCCGCTGCCTCCGGCCGAACTCGCCCGCTTCAGGTCTGAGACCATGTATGGCAATCCCGACGTCGCGCCCTCGCCGGCCGACATGGTCGTCTGGCTGGAGTGGTGCCGAGCCCAGGACCGACGGCAAGGCTCGTAACGCCCGCGCGGTCTCTCATGACCGGCGACGCGGCTAGCCTTCCCCCGATGTCCGGGGTGCTCGTTCTCAACGCCACCTTCGAGCCGCTGGCGGTGGTGAGCGCGCGACGCGCCGTGTGCCTGATGCTGGCCCAGAAGGTGGAGATGTTGCACGCCACGGGCCGGGCCTTCCGGTCCGAGCGGCGATCGGTGGAGGTGCCCTCGGTCGTGCGGCTGAGCCACTTTGTGAGCGTGCCCCGTCCCCGCCACCGCTCTCCAAACCGGCGGGCGGTGTTCGCGCGGGACCGAGACTCCTGCCAGTACTGCGGAGACCGGGCCGAGACCATGGATCACGTGGTTCCCCGCAGCCGCGGCGGAAAGCACACCTGGGAGAATGTCGTGGCGGCCTGCCGGCGGTGCAACGCCAGGAAGCGGGACCGACTGCCCAGCGAGAGCGCCATGCGGCTGCGGCGACGTCCCGAGCCACCCTCGCCGTCGACCTGGGTCGAGATCGCCGCCGGAGGCGTGCCCGAGGTCTGGACGCCCTACCTGCAACCGCAAAGCGGCCTCCGCACCGCGTGAGCCGGCCTGGCGGGCCAGCCGGCGCCGGGACCGACTCGGGAACGCAGGGTGCCTGCCGGTGGACGGTGGAGCGTCTGCACGGCCCGGTCGCAGACTTGCTCGAGTGGGCCGAGCCCCCGGTGGACACGGTCCGTGTGGCCAGGATCCACGTTGTTGAGATGCCGGGCCTCGTGCTGGGCAGCACGCAAAGGCTCGAGACTGCGGATCAGAGCCGGGCCGCGGCCGCGGGCGCAGAGGTCTCGCGACGTCGCAGCGGTGGGGGAGCAGTGCTGCTGTCTCCCGGAAGCCAGGTATGGGTGGACTTCTTCATTCCAGCCTGCGATCCGCTCTGGAGCGACGATGTGGCGCACGCGGCGCGATGGGCGGGCGAGCTGTGGTCCGCGGTGATCGAACCCTTCGTTGCCGAACCGACTTCGGTCCACTCGGGCCGGCTCGTGGCCGACCGGTGGGGGAGGCTGGTGTGCTTCGCGGGCGCCGGTCCCGGGGAGGTCTTCGTGGACGGGCTCAAGGTCGTGGGGGTCAGTCAGCGCCGCAGCCGTCAACGAGTCCGGATTCAGACCACGGCCCGGCTGCGGCCTCCGCCCGCGCCCATCGGCGGCGATGCCGCCGACCGCAGTCTCGACGAGCTTGAACTCCTGGACGTCACTCCGGCTGAACGGGTCGCGGGCCGGGCGGTGATGGCGAGTCGCTGTGGCTCCATCGCCGCGACCGAGGCCGACCTGACCGAAGCCCTGCTCGAAGCCCTGGAGGCCCGGGGGACAGGCAGCCGATAGCGGCCGCACAACGACGTCGACAACCAGGTCTCCCGCCCGAGCGGCTCGCGCGGGCGAATTTTGGCGTGCCTGACTTGCGCGGTGGAGGGAAAGGGAGTATAGTGGCTTGCTGTGGAGTGCTTGGGAGTCGCTTTGGATGCGCCGGAGAGGGCCCCGGCACGATGTGGATGGGTGGTCCCGTCAACGTCGCGCCGCTTCGGAACCCGTCTCGGACCAAGGGCGTGAGCGTCGACCATGACTGCCCATCAGACTCTATTCGTCGGCGTCCACGAGCACACCCTGGACGGCAAGGGCCGGCTCATCCTTCCCTCGGGGTTTCGCAGCCACCTGGCTGGCGGTGCCTACATCACCGCGCTCGACTCCTGCGTGGGCATCCTGCCGATCGACGAGTTCGCCGACACCGCCAAGCAGCTCCGGTCGCAGGTGGGCACCGAGCAGGTGGACATCAATGCGCTGCGAAGCTTCGCAGCCCAGGCCGACTTCGTAGTTCCCGACGCCCAGGGACGCATGAGGATCCTGCCCCACCTGCGAGAGGCCGCCGAACTAGAGCGCAAGGTGATCGTCACCGGCATGATCCGCCGCATCGAGATCTGGAACCCCGACCGCTGGGCCGAGGTCCGGTCCGTGGGCACCGAGCGTCTCGCCGACGCCATCACTCACGGACGGGGGATCACAAGTGTCTGATCGCATCGCGCTCCTACTCCGACGGACCCGCCCCAACCCCCAAGACCAAACCAACCACCCAAACCCACCCCAAGACCAGACCAACCACCCGGACCGCAGCAGCCGTCGAAGTGCTGCCCGGTCATGTGCAGTTCCCCGATTGGCAGATGGAAGACCCGTACTCCGCCCGCTTGCCATTAGCTCGATCGGGGGAGAAATCCCGACGTGCGCCGTCGGTCGGGGAACTGCAGATGGCCGGGCATCATTCGGTCCGACCGCTTGCGAGCACACAGCCAGCCCGGCCGAGATGACAGCCGGTAGTGGGGAGAGCCGAAGTGCCTACCACCTACCGGTCATGTGCCGAGAGGTGGTGGAGGTTCTGGCCCAGGTGCCCGACGGCGTCGTCGTCGACGCCACGATCGGAGGGGGCGGCCATGCGGCCGCCCTTCTCGCGCACGCCCCCCACCTCCGCCTGGTTGGCCTTGACCGCGACCCCGATGCGCTGGGAGCCGCGACGGAGCGCCTCGCAGACCACGGCGACCGAGTTGAGCTGCATCACGCCCGATTCGATGCGCTCGGTGACGTGCTGGACGAGATCGGGCAATCCGAGATCTCAGGCTGCCTGTTCGACCTCGGGGTGAGCTCTGCACAGCTCGACCGGCCCGAACGCGGCTTCAGCTACCGCCTCGACGGCCCGCTCGACATGCGGATGGACCCCACCGCCGACGTGACCGCGGCCGACGTCGTCAATCACGCCGATGAGCGCACTCTCGCCTCGATCCTTCGCCACAATGCCGATGAGCGGCACTGCCGTCGCATTGCGGCCGCCATCGTCGCGGGACGGCCCTTCGCCACCACCACTCAGCTAGCCCGAGTCGTGGCCGGGGCCGTGCCCGCCCCAGCCCGCCGTCGCGTCCATCCCGCCCGACGCACCTTTCAAGCCCTGCGCATCGAGGTGAACCATGAGTTGGAGATCCTCGAGGATGCCCTGACCACCGCCATCGAGCGCCTTGCCGGCTCCGGACGCTGCGTCGTGCTCTCCTACCATTCCGGAGAGGACCGGATCGTCAAGTCCGTGTTCAGGCGATCCGCCGGGGAGGCCCCGCCGCCACGACCAGGCCTGCCACCGTCACCCGGCTATGTCGCCACCGTGCGGCTGCTGGGACGGCGCGGCCGCACGCCGACCGAATCGGAGAAGGCCGGCAACCACAGGGCGAGCGCGGCACGCCTACGAGCGGTGGAACGCCTGACTAGGGATGACTGATGGCACCGCAGTCTCAGCGGAGCGCTTCTCAGCGAACCGCCGGTGCGCCCGCTCCGAAGTCCGAGCGGCCGTCACCAGACCTCAAGGTCGCCCGATCACCGGCTCGACGCTCGATCGGCGGCATCGGGACGCTGCTGGCATTGGGCTTGTTCGCGGTGTGTCTCGCTCTCGCCGCGCTGCACGCGGTGCTCGTCGAGAACCAAGCCTCCCTCGATGACCTCCTCGAGCGCAACCAGCAGCGGTACGAGCAGATCGACCAGCTGCAGGCGGAGATCGCCTACCTCGACTCCCCGGAGGGCCTGGCCGAGCAGGCGAATCTCGCCGGGCTCGTCCCATCAGCCGAGCTAGTCGTCCTCACCCCTGTCGGCCCGGATCGGCTTCCGCCGCCAGACACCGATCCCTTCGACCTCCAGTCATCGGGCTGGACGCCGCCCGCAACCATTGAAACCCCGAAGCTGAACCCGATCGCACCGGCCCCAGAGTTGGACGAACGCGGGAGGTCGTCACCGTGGACGGCCACGGGAGACTCAGAGCGTGGGAAGTCCACCGGATGAAGCCGACCCGGCGGCGCTTCGATGCGTCGGCGCGGCATCCCAGCCGCTCGGGCTCGACCGGCTCAGCCCGGCCCGCGGCACCGCTGCCGCTGGTCGCCCGCCGCAGGGTGGTGACCGCGTTGGTGGTGCTGGCGCTGGCCCTGTCAGGTCTCATCTACCGCGTCGTCGACGTGCAGGCCACCCCCGATCCACGCGTTCTCGAGGAGGTCTCGAACCCCTTGGGCGAGATCATTGTGCCCGCGCCCCGCGGGACGGTGTTCGATCGCAACGGGCGCACCATCGCCCTCTCGCTACCGGCAGCCACCGTGGTGTCAGACCCCCGGACGATCGCTGACCCCCGGGCCACAGCTGCCGCTCTCTCGGAGGTGATGGGAGTCGAGGCGGAGGCACTGGTCGACAGACTGTCGGGCGACGTCGCGTTTCGGTATGTGGCGCGCCAAGTCGATGCAGAGGTCGGCGAACAGATCAGCGATCTCGGAGTCGAGGGGATCAAGGTCATCTCCGAGCCGCGGCGCGAACATCCCAACGGCGAGTGTTCCGCGCTGGCCGTAGTGGGACGGGTCAACATCGACCATGTCGGGATGAGCGGCATCGAGGAGAGCTACGACAGCCATCTCTCGGGCGTTGCCGGCCGGATAATGAAAGAGGTTGGCGTGGACGGCACGACCATCCCAGGGGGCCTCCAAGAAGTGATCGCGCCCACGGAGGGACGGGACATCACCGTGACCCTGGACCGCAACATCCAGTACCAGGCCGAGGCAATGATGCTTGATGCAGTCGCTGATGCCGGGGCTTCTGCAGGAGTGGCGCTGGTCGCGCTTCCGGCGACCGGCGAGATCGTTGCCATGGCCAATGTGGCCCGAGGCTCCAACGGCATCGTCGACTGCACGCGACACAACCTGGCCGCCACCTGGAGCTACGAGCCCGGTTCGGTCTTCAAGCCGGTGACTGCGGCCGCGGCGCTCTCAAGCGGGGCGGTGTCCGAGTATGTGGCCATCGACGTGCCGTCGTACCTCACCATCTGGGACCATCGCTTCGAGGACACTCCCACCCATCCGGACATGCAGTGGACTCCTGTCGAGATAGTCGCCCGGTCCTCGAACATCGGCACCATCAGGATGGCGCAGCTGACTGGCCAGGAGCGGCTGTACCGGACCATACGCTCCTTCGGATTCGGGTCCCGCACCGCTCTCGACTTCAAGGGAGAATCCAGGGGAATCCTGCTCCCGCTGAGCCAGTGGAGCGGCCTCAGCCTTCCCAATATGGCCATCGGCCAGGGCCTGGCGGTCACTCCGCTGCAGTTGCTTCAGGCCTACAGCACGATCGCAAATGGTGGGATCCGGGTGCCGCTGAAGCTGATCGTCGAAGACACCGGCGCAAACGGATCGGAGGAGCCCGCGCCGGTGCGGGTCCTCAGTTCCGACGTGACTGCAACCTTGATGCGGATGCTGGCGTCGGTCGTGGAGGAGGGTACGGGTAGAGAGGCCGTGGTGGAAGGCTTTTCGATGGCCGGCAAGACCGGCACCGCATGGCAGCCCTGCGATGTGGGATACCAGTGCGTCAATGAGACGAACGAGCTGATCGGCCGCCATCACACCGCCACGTTCGCAGGGATCGTCAGCAACGATGACGGTCCGGCACTGGTCGTCGTGGTGATGATCGACGAGCCCAAGGGCGAACGCATATCGGGAGGGAGGCTGGCCGCGCCGACCGTGAGCAAGATCGCCGAGTACGCGTTGCGCCAGTTGCGGATCCCTGCAGAGTTGAACACCCTGCCCGGTCAGCGGCGCCGAGCCGACCCGGCAGTGGAGCCGCCGCCGCCGCCCACGCTGGTTGAGGACCAGTCGAGTCCCAACACTGGTCGCGACGGTTCGGCCGACCCCAGCAGGGAAGCAGCGACATGACGCGCCTCGGCGAGCTGGCCCAATCGCTGCAGGCCCGTCTGCTTCCGGCCGGCCACGCCGGCCGGAAGCAGGACATCTCGGAAGCGGCCGCGACCCGCGTCGACAACGTGGAGCACGACAGCCGGCGCGTCGAGCCCGGCGATCTGTTCGCGTGCATTCCGGGCGCCACCTGCGACGGACACCTGTTCTCGGGCGACGCGGTAGCAGCCGGAGCGACCGCCCTGCTGGTTGAGCGGCCCGTGCCAGCGACGGTGGCGTGCCTGCTCGTGGGATCTGTCCGCCGGGCGGTGGGACCCGCCGCAGCCGCAGTGCACGGCAACCCCGCGCAGCGTCTCGACCTCGTCGGTGTCACCGGCACCAACGGCAAGACGACGACGGTCCGGCTGACCGCAGGCCTGCTGCGGGCCGCCGGTCGCGATCCGGTCGAGATCAACACCCTCACCGGAACACTGACCACTCCCGAAGCCACCGATCTGCAGCGCGCCCTAGCCGAGGCAGCGGGCCGCGGCGCAAGTGCCGGGGTCGTCGAAGTCTCGTCCCACGCTCTGACCAAGCACCGGGTGAACGGGTGCCGGTTCCGTGTGGCCGCGTTCACGAATCTCGGCCACGACCACCTCGACTACTACGGCTCGATGGACGACTACTTCGAGACCAAGGCCGGGCTGTTCACGAGCGATCTCACCGAGCGCGCGGTGGTGGACGTCACCACCTCGTGGGGCCGCCGACTCGCGGAGGAGATGTCATCCGAGGTGCCGTTGGTGACGGTGGACCAGCGCGATGTCGAGCTCCTGGAGGCCGACGCCCACTCCAGCGTGTTCCGATGGCGAGACCAGGTGGTGACCCTGCGGTTGCCCGGGGCCTTCAACCGGGCCAACGCCGTGCTCGCGGCCGAGATCGCGGTGTCTCTCGGCTTGAGCCCCGGCGCGATCGCGGCGAGCCTGGCCGATGCCGCTCCGGTCGCGGGACGGTTCGAGCCGGTCTACGCCGGGCAGGACTTCGCGGTCATTGTCGACTACGCCCATAGCCCCGACAGTCTCGCCGCGTTGCTGCAGGCTGCCCGGAGCCTCACCGAGCACAGCCTCACCGTGGTGTTCGGCGCGGGCGGTGACCGGGACCGTGGCAAGCGCCCGGAAATGGGCGCCACGGCCGAGAGACTGGCTGACCGGGTGATCATCACGAGCGACAACCCGCGCTCTGAAGACCCCGAGCAGATCATCGACGACATCATCGAAGGCATGAGCCGAGCCCCCGACCTGAGAGAGTCCGACCGCCGTCGGGCCGTGCGCCATGCCGTGGCTACGGCCCGACCGGGTGACACCGTGGTGATTGCCGGCAAGGGTCACGAGAGCGCCCAGATCATCGGGAACCGCAGGCTCGCCTTCGACGACCGGCACGTGGCAGGCGAGGAGCTCGAGCGTTTGACGGACCGCAGCCCCGTGGAGGCCGAGGGATGATCCGACTGCTGATCGCGGGCTGCATCGCGATGTTCGTGTCGTTGCTGGGCTGCTGGATCCTGATTCGGGTGCTCGTGCACTACGGAATAGGCCAGCCCATCCGCGACGACGGCCCCTCCGAACACCGGCTCAAGTCGGGGACGCCGACGATGGGCGGAGTCGCCGTGGTCTTCGCAGCCACCGCCGGATACGTGGTCAGCGATGTGTTCGGCGGCATCTACACCCGATCCGGCATCATCGTGATGCTCACCATCATCGCCGCTGGCATCGTGGGCCTGCTGGACGACTGGATCAAGGTCGTCGCCGCCCGAAACCTGGGCCTCAACAAGAAGACCAAGATAATCGGTCTGCTCATCGTCGGGATCGCCTTCGCGTGGGCCATGACCGAGTTCACGTCGGCTCACACCACCGTGTCCTTTACCCGCTTCGACAGCCCCGGCCTCGAGCTGGGCAGGCTGGGCTGGTCGGTATGGGCCATCCTCCTCATCCTCGCGACCACCAACGCGGTGAACCTGACCGACGGGCTCGACGGGCTGGCCGCGGGAGCCAGCGGAGTCGGCTACGGCGCCTTCATGATCATCGGCTTCTGGCAGTTCGACCACTACGACTCCTACAAGGTGGCCCACGCCCTTGACCTTGCGGTGGTGAGCGCGGCCATGGTCGGCGCGATCATCGGGTTCCTGTGGTGGAATGCCGCGCCGGCGCGCATATTCATGGGCGACACCGGCTCGCTGGCGCTGGGCAGCGGGCTGGCTGCCCTGGCCCTGGCCACCAACACGCAACTGCTGCTGCCCATCATCGGCGGGCTGTTCGTCATCGAGACCCTCTCAGTGATACTTCAGATCATCTCGTTCAGGGGCTTCGGCCGGCGCCTGTTCCGCAT
Organism: Candidatus Aldehydirespirator sp.; assembly: GCA_965220645.1. Lineage (GTDB taxonomy): Bacteria > Actinomycetota > Acidimicrobiia > Acidimicrobiales > Aldehydirespiratoraceae > Aldehydirespirator. The sequence continues at coordinate 2,510,954 of OZ244836.1, forward strand.
GGCCCCGCTGCACCACCACTTCGAACTGCGAGGCTGGCCTGAGCCAACCGTCATCGTGCGCCTGTGGATCCTGTCGGGCCTGTGCACCGGCCTCGGACTGGGGCTGTTCTACGGCGATGCGGTCAACACCGGCATAGTCGACTCGATCTCGAGGCTCACGCCATGAGGTTCGAGGTACCCCCCTCGCTGCTCTTGGCCGGGTTCGGCGCGGCCAACCAGGCTGTGGCCCGGGCACTGATGGCGAGGGACCACAACGTGATGGTCTTCGACGACCGCGCTGAGACGGCCTCGGCCACGGTGGCCGAGGCTCTCGGGCTGGACCTGGAGGTCGCCCCCGACGCTCGCCGGCTTGACCGGCTGGTCCGCTCGGCCGACGCGGTCATACCCACGCCGGGGATGCCCGAGCAACATCCGGTCATGGCTGCAGCCATGACTCTTGGCGTGCCCATCGCCAGCGAGTTCGACCTGGCTGCCGCGTGGGACTCGCGCCCGATCGCGGCTGTCACCGGAACGAGCGGCAAGACCACGGTCACCGGAATGGTGGTGGCCGCGCTGGAATCCTCGGGTGTAGCCGCGGTGGCCGCCGGCAACAACGAGCTCCCCCTGGTCAGCGCCATCGAGCGGACGGACGTCAAGGTGTTCGTGGCCGAGGCGTCATCGTTCCGTCTCGGGCACAGTCGCAGCTTCGCGGCGGACGCCGCCTGCTGGCTCAACTTCGCGCCCGACCACCTCGACGTGCATCGGGACCTCGCCTCGTACGAGGCGGCCAAGGCCCGGCTGTGGCAATGCCTGCCGCCCGGCGCGACCGCGATCGCCAATCGTCGGGATCGGACCGTCATGAGCCACCTGCGCGATGACCGGGCCGCATGGACGTTCTCCCATGACGGTCATGCCGACTGGTACCGCGATTCCGATGTCCTGACGGGTCCCCTCGGACCGATGATCGAGGTTCGCGAACTGCGCCGCGCCATGCCCCATGACATCGCCAATGCCCTCGCGGCCGCCGCCACCGCCGCGGTGGTGGGGGCCACCGCCGATGGACTGGGCGACGCTCTGCGCTCCTTCGAACCCGGGGATCATCGCGTCCGGAGGGTCGCGACCATCGACGACGTGACCTTCTACGACGACTCGAAGGCGACGACCCCACACGCCACCGTCGCAGCCCTGCGCTCCTTCGAGAAGGCTGTGCTCATCGCCGGCGGCCGCAACAAGGGCCTCGACCTGCAGGAGTTGCGCGACGCGGTTGAGCGAGTGAGTTGCGTCGTAGCCTTCGGCGAGGCCGCCGACGAGGTGGCCAGGGTCTTTGCCGCCGACAGGCCGGTGTTGATGGCGGGCGACATGACCGAGGCCGTGGATCTCGCCATGACCGCAGCCGAGCCAGGCTCAACGGTTCTCCTGTCGCCCGCATGTGCCTCCTTCGACAGCTACTCGGGCTATGCGGCTCGAGGCGAGGACTTTGCCCGCGTCGTCAAGGCTCGGGCCCGGCGCTCGGCCCCGGCGACGGTGCCGGAATGATCGTGATCGAGCGCTCCCGTACCCGCCAGCAGGCGGTCGTGGAAGCCCGCGCCCGCCACGCCACCGCCAGAGTCCCACCCGACGGTCGCGGTCCCCGACCACCGATGGGAAGGCGTACCGGGCTCTTCCTCGTTCTGTTCCTGTCGGTCATCTCCCTAGTGCTGCTGGGGCTCGTGATGGCGTTGTCGGCCACGGCCGCTCCGAGCCTGTCGGGCACGAACTCGGCCTGGTCCTTGTTCAAGAGCCAGGCCATGTGGCTGGGCGTCGGCGTGGTGGCTCTCCTGGTGCTGCTGCGAATCGACTACCACCATTGGAAGCGGCTCGCGCCCATGGGTCTCGGCGTGTCCCTCGTGCTGCTGGCGCTCACCGCCGTTCCCAGCGTGGGCCTGAGTGCCAACGGCGCCCGGCGCTGGCTCGGCGTGGGCTCCGTCGTCTTCCAGCCGTCGGAGCTAGCCAAGATCGCCCTCGTGGTCTTCGTGGCCGACCTGCTGTCCCGGCCGGACCGCCACATGGAGGACAGCCGGTCGACCCTTCAGCCCGTCCTGGTTGTGACCGCGGTGATGGCTGGGTTGCTGATGCTGCAGCCCCATCTGGGAGCAACCCTTCTCGTCACCGGCGTGGCCCTGACGATGCTGTACTTCGCCGGGGCCCGGTTCAGCCATCTGATCGCCGTGACCACGGTCGGGGCCGCGATTACGGCGCTGCTGATCGTCTACTCGCCGTGGCGCAGAGCCCGCATGCTCGGCTTCCTGGATCCATGGGCGGACCCGTTCGGCAACGGCTACCAGACGCTCAAGTCCCTGCACGCCATGGCCTCCGGCGGCTTCGACGGGGTGGGGCTCGGCGCCGGGCGAGCCAAATGGGGGTTCCTGCCCTACGCCCACACGGACTTCATCTTCGCCGTCATCGGCGAGGAACTCGGAATGATCGGCTCGCTGTTCGTCGTGATCCTGTTCGTGGCGATAGCCGCGGCCGGCCTCGGTGTGGCGCTACGGGCGCCCGACCGATTCGGAATGCTCCTCGCGGTGGGAGTCACGGCATGGATAGTCCTGCAGGCCGCGCTCAACATGGGTGCCGTCCTTGCCATCTTTCCCGTCGTGGGAATCACCCTGCCCCTGCTGTCCTTCGGCGGAACGTCCCTAGTGGCGACGCTGGCCGCGATGGGGGTGCTGCTCAACGTGGCTAGGCAGATCCGGTGAGGCCCGCGCCCTTCCTGCGGAGAGGCCGGTCGGCGGCGGCCTCGACCGCAGAACGTAGTCGGCCGGTCGCCCCGGCAGGAACAACCTGGGCCCTCATCGCGGGCGGTGGCACCGCGGGCCACGTGTTGCCGGGCATCAGCATCGGCGGGGAGATCGTCAGGCGGGGCGCCCCGCGCCGGGCCGTCCACTTCGTCGGCAGTGCACGCGGGGTCGAGACCCGGCTGGTCCCCTCCGCCGGGTTCACGCTCACCGCGCTTCCCGGGAGGGGCCTGCAACGCAGGGCAACCCTCTCGAGCTTGGCCGCGAATGTGATGGCAGCCATCGAACTCGGCCGAGCCTTTGTCCAGGCGCTATTCGTGCTCAGGCGCCGCAAGCCGGCCGTCGTGGTGGGGCTGGGGGGCTACGCCTCGGCCGCCTGTGGAGTGGCCGCGGCCCTATTGCGCGTGCCTCTCGTGATCACGGAGCAGAACGCAGTTCCCGGCCTGGCCAACCGCCTTCTGAGCCGGCTCGCAGCCGGTGCGGCCACTGCCTTCGAGGCCACCGAACTGCCCCGTGCCACCTGGACGGGCAATCCCGTACGGACTGAGGTTCTGGAAGTGGACCGTTCCGCGGGGCGGCCCGCGGCCCGGGCCGCCTTGGGAGTCAACGAGGGGCGTCGGCTGGTGGCGGTGTTCGGAGGCTCGCTCGGCGCCCGCACCATCAACGATGCGGTGGCTGGAGCCTTGGACGTCTGGCAGGATCGACGCGATCTCCACATCCGCCACATGGCGGGACACCGCGACTACGAGGAGCTGGCGCGCCGCGTGTCTGCCGATTCCGAGCGCGCTCTCCACTACGACCTAGTCGCATACGACGACGACATGGCAACCGTGTATGCCGCGGCTGATCTGGTGGTGAGCCGGGCGGGCGCCACCACCGTGGCCGAACTGGCCGCAGCGGGCGTGCCGGCGGTGCTGGTACCGCTGCCGGGCGCGCCCGGCGACCACCAGACCGCAAACGCCCGAGGACTCCAGGCCGCAGGCGGTGCCGTGCTGATCAACGACAGGGAATTCGACGCGGCCCGGCTGATGGTCGAAGTGGACGCCCTGCTGGAGGACTCCGACCGGCTCGAGTCCATGGCCGACGCAGCCCGGTCGCTGGCCCGACCCGACGCGGCGGGGGCCGTGGTGGACCTGCTGGAGAGCCGGGCACGATTTCGGAGGCCTGGCGACCTGGAGGCCGCAGGATGAACCCGGTGGACCTCTCCACACCCACCGCCGTCCATGTGATCGGTGCCGGTGGTGCTGGGATGTCCGCCATCGCGTCGGTGCTGCGGTCCATGGGACACCAGGTGACGGGCTCGGACCTACGCGATGGTCCGGTGGTAGCCAGACTCCGCGCTGAGGGAGTGCCGGTCGCCATCGGACACGATCCGGCCAACCTCGGCAACGCCGCCCTCGTCACCATCTCGTCGGCCATCCGCGACAGCAATCCCGAGATCCGCGCGGCGCGGGCGAATGGCGTACCGGTGGTGCGGCGCAGCGAGATCCTGCCCGCCATCGCGTCGAACCGCAGGACCATCGCAGTGGCGGGCACTCACGGCAAGACCACGACCAGTTCCATGCTGGCCCTTGTGCTGGTGGAGGCCGGCCTCAAGCCCTCATTCATCATCGGCGGCGATGTCAACGAGATCGGCACCGGCGCAATGTGGGACACCGGCGAGTGGTTCGTGGTGGAGGCGGACGAGAACGATCACACCTTCCTGTCCCTCGACCCCGAGGTGGCCGTGGTGACCAGCGTCGAGTCTGACCACCTCGAGAACTACCAGGGCGCGCCGGCGGCCCTGGCCGCGGCCTTCGAAGAGTTCCTGGCTCCGGCCCGCCACCGGATCGTGTGCTCCGATGATCAGGGCGCAGCCCGGCTCGGCGCTGCTGTCGGCGCCACCACCTACGGCACACACCCTGACGCCGACTTCCGCATGGTGAACGTCTCACTGAAGATGCCCTCCTCCGAGTTCGAGCTGTGGACCGGAGACACGAGACTCGGAGCTATCCGGCTGCCGACCCCCGGCCTGCACAACGCACTCAACGCAACCGCCGCGATCGTGGCCGCCCTGACGGCCGGAGCGTCCTTCGCCGACGCGGCCCGAGCACTGGCCCGCTTCGGAGGCGTGGCCCGGCGCTTCGAGTTCCGCGGCGATGTGGCCGGCATCACATTCGTCGACGACTATGCCCACTTGCCCAGCGAGGCCGCGGCCGCGCTCGCCGCAACTCGAACCGGTGACTGGAACAGGGTGGTCTGCGTGTTCCAGCCTCACCGATACAGCCGCGTCGCCTTTATCGGCTCAGACTTCGCCCATTCCTTTGTCGAGGCCGACCACCTCGTGCTGACCGGGATCTACCCGTCGGGCGAGGCACCCCGACCGGGGGTGACCTCCAAGATCGTCCTTGACGCGGTACTCGACGCGCATCCCTGGTCGTCGGTGACCTGGCTTCCACGGCTCGATGAGGTTGCCGACTGGCTGGAGGCCCGGCTGCGCCCCGGCGACCTGTGTCTCACGTTGGGAGCCGGCGACCTGACCTCGACACCCGACGTGGTGATCGAGCGCCTGGAGGCCCGGGACTCGGAGGTCGTAGGGTGAGCGCAGGTGTGCGCCATGTGCTGGCCGCCCTCGACCGGCGCCTGGCCTCCTCGCCACTGGGCCCGTCGGTGAGGAGGGACTACGGGCTGGCTTCGCACACCACCTACCGGGTCGGCGGACCCGCTCGACTCTTCGTCACCGTCACCGACCTCGCGGAGCTCGAGATGCTCGCCGCCATCGTCTCGGACTCCACCGGCAACGCCCCGCCCGTCCCGGTGCTGGTGGTGGGGCGGGGATCCAACCTGTTGGTGGCCGACCGCGGCTTCGACGGCCTGGCCGTCGCCCTCGGCTCCCGGCTGACACGGTTCGAGATCGAAGGTCCGGCCATCAAGGCCTGGGGAGGCGCTCTGCTTCCCGTGGTCGCCCGCGCCTCGGTCGAGGCCGGGTTGACCGGTTTTGAGTGGGCGGTGGGGGTTCCCGGCACCGTAGGCGGAGCGGTCAGGATGAACGCCGGCGGTCACGGCTCGGACATGTCCGAGTCGCTCGTCGACGCCGTCGTCGTCGACCTTCACCGGGGCGACACCACCGTGGTGGTCGCGGCCGATCTGCATCTCGGATACCGGACCAGCAGCATCAGTCCCCACCAGGTCGTCGCATCAGTAAGGCTGAAGTTGAGGTTGGGGGATGTCGAGGCTTCCCGAGACGAACTGACCGAGATAGTGCATTGGCGCCGCACGAACCAACCGGGAGGACGCAATGCCGGGTCGGTGTTCACCAATCCCGAGCACGCGGCGGCCGCCGGTGAACTCATCGAGTCCGTCGGTGCCAAAGGCCTGCGCATCGGCACCGCCGAGGTATCTCACAAGCACGCCAACTTCATCCAGTCAGACGAGAGGGGACATGCCGCAGACATCGTCGAGGTGATGCGTGAGGTGCGCCGTCGCGTGAAGGACCGGTACGGCATCGAGCTGTCTGCGGAGACCCATCTCGTGGGCTTCGAGCCCTCGGAGTTGCCGTGAGCGCCTCGACCGTGGCCGTTGACCCGCGCATGAGGGCGCGCCGCGTCGCGGTGCTGCGAGCCCAGGGACGCCGGCGCCTGCAGCTGCTCGCGGTGGTGTCGGGCATCGCTCTGGCCGCGGCAGCCGCCTGGGGCATCAGCCGCACGCCGCTGGTGGACGTGGACCGGGTCACCGTCACCGGCATAGACACCGCCAACCGCGCCGACATCCTTGCGAGCTCGAACGTGTCGGTCGGCATGCCGATGCTGTTCCTAGACGTCGACGAGGTGCAGAGCTCCGTCGCGTCTTTGCCGTGGGTCAGGTCGGCCCGGGTGTGGAGGGACTGGCCGTCCACCGTGCGCATTGCGGTAGACCCCCGCGTGCCGGCCGCAGTGGTTCCTGCCGCGGGAGGCCGGACGGCTCTGATCGACCGTTACGGGTACGCGATCGGCTGGGGCCCCGCACCGGCCGACTCGGACGCGCCACTACCCGCCCTTCCCCATGTGTCGGTGCCGTTCTCGGGACAGCTCGGCGACATCCACACGGCCGCCGATGGGCCGCTTGCCGTCGTCTCCGCCATGCCCGACGATCTCCGCGCCTGGGTGCAGACTGTCACCCTTGAGGCGGGCCACGACCGAATGGGCCTGGCGCTGGTAGGCGGCGCCACCGTCATGCTGGGTGAACCGGTTCTGATCGACGACAAGATGAGCGCGCTGCGAGCTGTGCTCGCGACCGCTGATCTGGAGTGCGTCACAACCATCGACGTGACCATGCCCGACATCGCCACCGTGACCCGCCATCATCCCTGTCAGCCCTAAACCGAGATACCCCCGGGTGGACCGTCATCGCGGTTGTCTCCCCTAAGATGAAGTGAAGGTTCAAGACAGGGAGGTTGACGCAACAATGGCCGACCCGCACAACTACCTCGCCGTCATAAGAGTGATAGGAGTCGGCGGCGGTGGCGTCAATGCCGTCAACCGCATGATCGATGCCGAACTCCGGGGCGTCGAGTTCATCGCGGCCAACACCGATGCACAGGCTCTGGCCATGAGCGACGCCGACGTCAGGATCGACCTGGGCAAGAACTTGACACGAGGCCTCGGAGCGGGAAGCAATCCCGAAGTCGGCAAGCAGGCGGCCGAAGAGCACATCGACGAGATCCGCGAGGCTCTCAATGGATCGGACATGGTGTTCATCACCGTGGGCAAGGGTGGAGGAACCGGCACCGGCGCCGCGCCCGTGGTAGCCGAAGTGGCCAAGAGCTCCGGCGCGCTCACGATCGGGGTGGTGACGCGGCCGTTCAGCTTCGAGGGGTCGCGGCGCTCGATGCAGGCCGAGGAGGGCATCCAACGCCTCAAGGAGAAGGTCGACACCCTGATCGTCATCCCCAACGACCGCCTGATCGCGATCGCCGACGAGAAGACCTCGATGCTCAATGCCTTCCGCATGGCCGACGAGGTCCTGATGCAGGGCGTGGGGGGGATAACCAACCTCATCACAACCCCCGGGCTCATCAACACGGACTTCGCCGATGTCCGGACCGTGCTGACCGAGGCGGGAAGCGCCCTGATGGGAATGGGGACCTCAAGCGGCGAGGGGCGGGCCGTCGCCGCGGCACGCGCCGCCATCTCCAGCCCACTGCTCGAGTCCTCGATCGACCGGTCCCAGGGCGTGCTGCTCAACATCTCGGGTGCCTCGAACCTCGGTCTGATGGAGGTCAACGAAGCGGCCGAGGTAGTGCGATCCGTTGCTCACCAGGAAGCGAACATCATCTTTGGAACGGTGATCGACGACGCTCTCGGAGACGAGGTCAGGGTCACCGTGATAGCCGCGGGATTCGAGAGCGACCGGCAGAGCTACGGAGGCAGCGCCGCCCAGCGCCGACCCCGGCGAGAAGACCGCTCCGGAGCGCGAGCTGCTTCCGGGGATGGGATGCAGATCGCCGATGTCTTCGCGACCAGCGACTCGCACGCTCCGGTCGGCGTCGACCTCAACGACGAGTTCGATGTCCCCGACTTCCTGAAGTGAGTTCGACGCCAGCCAGAAGCCACAAGCGGTAGCGGCCTTCTCGAGCGGGGGTCGAATGATCGAGCGGCTGGTCTGTGATCGAACGGGAGTCGAATGATCGAGCGGCTGGTCTGTGATCGAACGGGAGTCGCGTGATCGAGCGGCTGGTTCCGGCGGGTGAGGGCTGGGTCGCCAGGATCCGCTGCTCTGTGAGATCCGACGGTGACTTTCGCTGCGTCAACGCCGGGAACTTCAGCCCCGACCCCAACACCCGCCTCGAGCGCAGGCGCCAAGCTCTGATGGACGGGCCATGGACATGGCTCAAGCAGGTCCACGGCGCCGAGGTCGTGGTGGTGACCGAGCCGGGCGGTGCCGCCGGATCCGTGGCCGACGGCGCGGTGACCGCCGTGCCTGCGGCTGTCCTCGCGCTGCACACGGCCGACTGCGCTCCGGTCGTCGTGGTGGGCAACGGCGCGGTGGGGGTGGCCCACACCGGCTGGCGGGGCATCGTGGCCGGTGTCCTCGGCCGCGTCGTTCAGACCATGCGCAGCCTGCCGGCTTGTTCGGGCGAATCCAGTCTCCGGGCGGTGGTGGGCCCGGTCATCAGGCCTTCGGCCTACGAATTCGGCCCGACCGAACTCGCCGCGGTTGCCGACGCGGCCCGCCGTGACGTCAGCGGCGTCACCTCCTGGGGTGCGCCCGCCCTCGATCTCGTCGCTGCGGTGAGGGGTGCGCTGAGCACGGCGGGCGTCGGCCACGTCGAGGACCTGGGATTCGACACCGCCCACGATGGCTTCTTCTCCCACCGGGTCCGCGGCGAACTCGCCCGGCAAGCGACGACCGTCCGATTGGAACGGTTGGAAGGCCCATGAGCGCGCCAGCGGAGATCTCGTCCGTGATCAGCGCACGCTACGAGGCCGTGAGAAGCCGGATGGCGCGTGCGGGTGCCCACGACGTCACCGTGATCGCGGTGACCAAGGCCCTCGGCTCATGGGCCATCGATGCCGCAGTCGCCTGCGGGATCGGCCACATCGGAGAGAACTACGCCCAGGAGTGCGTGGCCAAGCTGGCCGATGTGACCGCGGTGCCCAGGCCCCGTGTCCACTTCGTCGGGCGGGTTCAACGCAACAAGGTCAAGATGCTGGCCGGTTGCGTCGACGTGTGGCAGACGGTCGACCGAGCAGAGGTGGCCCGCGAGATCGGCCGCCGCGCCCCGGGGGCGGAAGTGATGATCCAGGTCAACATCTCCGGCGAGGAGGGCAAGGGGGGCTGCCCGGGCACTGAGACAGAGCGGCTGGCCTCCGTAGTCGCTGACGCTGGGCTGAACCTGGTGGGCCTGATGGGCATCGGCCCGCTCGGGCCGCCCGAAGACGCTCGGAGTAGCTTCAGGGCTCTGCGACAGATGGCCGACTCCCTGGGTCTGGTGCACTGCTCGATGGGGATGACTGACGATCTTGAGGTCGCTGTGGGCGAGGGCGCGACCATGGTGCGAATCGGCAGGAGCCTCTTCGGCGAACGTCCCCGCCGTGGAGTGCTGAGCGTGCCACAATGGCACGCACGAACGGTGGGTCGATGACGGGCGTGACGCGCTACAGTCTGCTCAAGGAGCGACGATTTCGATGCTGAAGAAGGCGATGATCTACCTCGGGCTCGGTCCCGATGAGCACTACGAAAGCTACGAGGACCCGATCCGCCCGTCCCAATCCCCGACCGCCGCGCCGGGCCGCTATGCGGCCGGAGCCGAGACAACCCCCGGGCCAGGAGTGTCGGTCGCATCGGGTCCGGCCCCGGACAGCGCCGTGATGGGCCGGACAGTGAGACCGATCAACCTCGCATCGGCCGAAGACGGAACACCGATGGACGAATTTGAGACCGGGGGTGCGGTTCGGGTCGTGCATTCGATGCCCTCCAAGGCGATGAAGCCTCACGCCGTCTCTCCCGACGCGTTCAACGACGCTCAGGAGATCGGGGATCGGTTCAAGTCGGGCCAACCCGTGATCGTGAATCTGCAGACGGTCGACCGGGACCTGAGACGTCGCCTGGTGGACTTCTCCAGCGGCCTCTGTTACGCCATGGGCGGCAAGATGGACCGTGTAGCCGATCAGGTATACCTGCTTACCCCGGCCGAGGTGGAGGTGTCGCGAGGTACCGCCCGCCGCAAGCGCGGCTGACCAGATCCTAGAGTCCGGCGGATAGGCCCATGCTCTGGATTCTCTGCCTGCTGCTGCAGCTCTATGTGTTCGCGATCTTCGGTCGCGTGCTGCTGAGTTGGTTCCCGCTCAACCCTCAAGGAGCGATGGCCACCGTTGCGGGATTCCTCTTCATGGTGACCGACCCGGTCATGAGGCCAGTGCGCCGCTTGCTGCCCGCGGCACGGTTCGGGGGGATGGCGCTCGACTTCTCGCCGGTGATCGTGATCTTCGGGATCTTCTTCCTTCAGAGGATGCTCGGGGCGTTGGGAATCTGCTAGGAGCCGCCCGCCCCTTCGGCATCCACCAACCGAGATGGTGTCCGTGGCATTATCGCCCGCATGAACGCACTCAGCGACCTCCTCACCGAGGTCAAGTTTCGCGAGCGGATGCGCGGCTACGACTACGAAGAAGTTGACAACTACGTAAAGACGGTCAACCGCGCGGCCGCCCAAGCCAAGGAGCGGATCGCAGAGCTTGAGCATCGCTTGACGCAGCTCGAGTCCCGACCCGCCCAGGACGAGGATGCCACGGAGATCCGCGAGACCCTGCTGCGCACACTCGTACTGGCACAGCGCACCGCCGACTCGGCGGTGTCGGAAGCCCGATCCGAGGCCAAGTCGATAACGGACTCGGCAAAGGAGCGCGCGGCCAAGACCGTCGCCGAGGCTGAGACGGCCGCCAACGAGCGCCTGCGCTCGGCGGAGGAGCGCGCTGCCCGGATGCTGGCCGAGTCCGAAGAGAGCGGCCAGGCCATCCTCGCGGAGGCGAAGCGAACGGCGGCAGTCGAACTGGCCTCCGAGCGGGAACGGGCACAGAAGGAGTTGCAGAAACTCGAGACGAGCAAGGAAGCGCTCGAGGCGGTCGTGGCCGAGATTCAAGCCAGGCTTGACGGTGAGCGGGACATGCTCCGCAGCCTCTCGATCTCGTTTCAGTCGTTCGTAGAGAAGTTCGAGCCCGTCGCCGGTCTCGAGGAGTCCGCCGAAGAGCTGATCGTCGGCATCGAAGAGTCCGTGGCCGAGCCCGAGGCCGAGGAGCGTGCCGTCGCGCCGAGCGTGGACGTGGCCGACGGCGAACCGGCCGGGGATGCGGCTAGCGCTGACGGTGACCCGGCCGAGACCGTGGAACCCGCGGAGGACCAGGAAGCTCAACTGGATGCTGCCGGCGACGAGACCGACCAGAAGCCTGAAGGCGCTCTCCTGGCGGCCCTGGCCTCGGACGCCGTCGACATCGACACCGTCCCCGAGTTGCCAGTGGTCGCGTGGCAAGAAGAAGCGGAGTCCGATCGATTGCACGGGATCGACACAGCGGAGCCTGAACCTGCCGCGTCGGCTGTAGTTCGCGTGGAGCCCTCAGCCGGCGGCAACGGATCGGCGTACCGGGAGCAGGGCGATCCCCACCACGGCGATGAGGCCGCTTCCGCCGGACCGGCGACCATGCCGTTCGGAATTGACAGCCCGGAACTCTTCGACATGGATGCCGAGGAGGACGACGAGTTCATCGAACAACTCCGGCAGGTTGTCAGCGGCGATGCGCCGTTGCCCGATACCGACGCGGCCATGGCCGCCTTCTTCGATCACGACGAGGAGGCCGGGACCGAGCGGCCCGTGAGCGGAGCGAGCAGGAGCGGGATCCCCGGCACGCGCAGTGGGTCATCGGGCCGCGGCGGTAGGCTCGGCCCTCGGGCTTGACCAACACAAATCGTCTGAACCACCGCCGCAACCGGGAGTTCTCCTCCCGCGGCGGCACCGGAGTGTGAGAGACATGGCCAAGGCCAAGAGCACGCAATCCGCCAGATCCGGCCCCAAGAAGTCCTCCGGCGCCAAGGCGCCGTCATCTGCATCGCGCGCTGCGGGGGCCAAGACAGAGACCGCAAAGCCTCCCAAGGCCCGCTTCAATCAGAAATTCCTCGATGAGATGCGCGGGAAGCTGCTCAAGGAGCGGGCCAAGTACCTGCACTCGGCCGAGGAGTACCAGGCTGAGGCCGAGTCGTTGCTGGCCACGCGGGAGCCGGGCGACGTGCAGTTCGATGAGGAGGGGGGCGAAGGCAACACGGTGGCCGTCGAGCGCGAGCGCGACCTCGCCCTGTCCAGTCAAGCCCGCCACACCGTGAGCCAGATCGACGCCGCGTTGGAGCGCATCGACAACGGCACTTACGGCTACTGCGTCACGTCGGGCGCGCCCATTCCCATAGCCCGCCTCCGGGCCATCCCGTGGGCTGCTGAGCGCGTCGAGGTGAAGGCGGGCGGCCTCGGTCGCCGGTAGAGCGACCGGACCCGTGACCGCCCCGGTAGACACCGGGCCCGCATCCCGCCACGCTCTCAGGGCTGTGCTTGTGGCCGCGTCGGTGGTCGCAGCCGACCAGCTCACCAAGTGGTGGGCGCTGGAGGCGCTCGACGACGGCCGGGTCATCGACCTGGTGTGGACGCTGCGACTGCGCCTCGTATTCAACACCGGCGCGGCCTTCAGCAGCTTCCAGGGACTCGGGCCGTTGCTGGGGATCGCCGCGGTGGCGGTCGCAGCCGTCCTGCTGCTCAACCGGAGACTGGTCTCGGACCGGTGGTCGGCCACCGCAGCCGGATGCATCGCCGGCGGAGCGCTCGGCAACCTCGCCGACCGTCTCTTCCGGTCCAGCGGTGGATTCTTGGACGGCGCGGTAGTCGACTTCATCGACGTCCAATGGTGGCCGGTGTGGAACGTGGCCGACATGGGGGTCGTTCTGGGAGGCGCGGCCCTGGTGTGGCACGCCTACCGGCGAGCGAGATGACCTCTGCGGGGGAGGTCGTGGGCACGGCCCTCGACGGCCTCAGACTCGACCGGGCGGTGGCGCTAGTGGCCGACGTGAGTCGCTCAGTGGCGGCCCGGCTGGTGGCGGAAGGCAGTGTCCGCCTCGACGGGGCAGTCATCACGTCCGGCGCCCGGCGCGTCGCGGCCGGAGAGGCGCTGGCCGTGGACATCGAATCCCACCACGATCCCGCTCCGTCACCGGATGTCGACGTGGACTTCACTCCCGTCTTCGAGGATCCGGACGTGATCGTGGTGGACAAGCCCGCGGGCCTGGTGGTGCACCCGGGCGCGGGGCACGACCGCGCCACCCTCGTCAACGGACTGCTGGCCCGGTATCCGGAGATCGCGGGCGTCGGTGACCCCTACCGTCCCGGGATCGTGCACCGGCTCGATCGGGGCACGTCCGGGCTACTGGCGGTGGCCCGCACCGAGCGGGCCTACCGGTCGCTGGTCGAGCAGATGCGATCCCATGAGCCCGAGCGGCTCTACTGCGCGCTGGTGTGGGGACGCCCTGAAGCCTCGTCAGGGGTTGTCGACGCTCCCGTGGGCCGGTCGAGCCGCAACCCTATGCGCATGACCGTGACCGAGCGGGGCCGTCCTGCCCGTACCCGCTACACGGTGGAGCGGCACTACGCCGAGCCGGCGCAGGTCGCACTGCTCACCTGCCGGCTCGAAACCGGTCGCACCCACCAGATCAGGGTTCATCTGCAGGCCATCAACCACCCCGTGGTCGGAGATCCGACCTACGGCGCGGGGCGCGGCGGCGACACCTTCGGACTGTCGCGGCCGTTCCTGCACGCCCGCTCCCTGGCGTTTCGCCATCCGGTCAGCGGCGAGACAGTGCGAGTGGAGTCGCCCCTGCCCCCGGAACTGGCCGCGTTGTTGTCCTCCTGCCGGTAAACGAGCCCGGTCTCGATTGTTGAGCCTGGTCAAGTGGGCTCTCCGTCCGCCGGCCACGGGGCCTCGCCCTGGGCCATGGCGGTGATCTGGGCCAGGCTGAAGGAGTCGAGGAACCGGCGCATGTGGGAGCCCGAGGCCGACCAGATCGCCAGCAGCACGCACTGCCCCTCGTGATCGCAGGCCCCGTCGGTGTGGGGCTCTCCGAAGTCGCCCGCGGCGATGGGGCCGTCAACGGCCCGCACGATCTCTGACAGCTTGATGTCGGCGGGATCGCGGGCCAGCACGTACCCGCCGCCCACACCCCGCTTGGAGCGGACCAGCCCGGCTCCCTTGAGGGCCAGCAGTATCTGCTCCAGGTACGGCTGGGGGAGGGCAGTGCGCTCCGCGATCTCCCGCACCGACGTCGGCGCGTTCTCGCCGTGCAGCGCCAAGGACAGCAGGGCCCGCGAGGCGTAGTCGCCGCGTGTCGACACCCTCATGCTGGCATCCTAGATGCCGTGGCCCGCCCAGAACCGATCCCCGCGCGGCAAGAGCCGGTCCTGCCCGCGTACGGAGGCGGCTGCGTGGCCGACATCGTGCCGGCGCTCCTGGAGCCCGGGCGAGCTGGACTGCCGGGCCCGCTGCCCCCCGAGGTCCTCGAAGCCCGGGCAGTGGTGGTGCTTGTCCTCGACGGGCTCGGCGCCGAGCAGCTCGCGACACGGCAACGGGTCGCTCCCACGCTGCACGAGATCCAGGCATCCACGATCACGACCGTCGCTCCGAGCACGACCGCATCCGCCCTCACCTCCATAGCCACCGGCGTCGGGGTGGGCGAGCACGGAATCGTGGGATACCGGATCCGAACCGATGACGGCAATCTCAACATCCTGAGATGGAGAACTCCGCAGGGTGACGGCCTGGACCGGTACCCGCCCGAGCGGTTCCAAACCGTCGCGTCCTTCGGCGGCCAACGTCCGCCCGCGCTGCAGAAGGAGGCGTACCGCAAGTCGGGCTTCAGCCGCGCCTATCTGCGCGACGCCCGCCGGTTCGGGTTCAAGATGCTGTCGAGTCTGGCTGTGGAGGTGCGGCGCCTGCTGGCCGCGGGGGAGTCCTTCGTCTACGCCTACTACGAGGGTCTGGACATCGTGGCCCACGAGCACGCCTTCGGCGAACACTACGAGGCCGAGCTGCGGGCCTGCGACCGGCTGATGGCCGATCTGCTCACCGACCTTCCCCGGGGAACGGCGGTGGTCGCCACATCCGACCACGGTCTGGTGGACTGCTCCAACGGCCTGCTGGCAATTGACCGCTCCGTGCTCGACTGCGCCCATGCTGAGTCGGGCGAGGCCCGATTCCGCTGGCTCCACGCCCGGCGGGGTCGAGACCGCGACCTGTACGAGGCCGCCGCCAGCGCCCACAGCCAGCAGGCCTGGGTCCATACCGCCGAGGAGATAATCGACGGCGGATGGCTCGGACCGGTCGTCACCGACGCAGCCCGGTCCCGCCTGGGAGACGTGGCGCTGGTGGCCCGGGACGACTGGGCGTTCAGCCATCCAGACGACGGCGCGCCCAAGATCATCGGCCGTCACGGCTCTCTGACTCCCGCCGAGATGCTCGTGCCGCTTCTCGTGCACGTCTCCTAGGGTTACATCGTGGACGGCAACGACGGTGGCGCCGAGCTACGCGAGGTACTTGCTCCAGAGGTTGTCGACGCCGCACACAGCGACGCCGACGACGAGATCAATGAGACCATCGACCACCCGGCCAAGGTCATGCGTATCGGCACGATGCTCAAGCAGTTGCTGGCTGAGGTCCGCTCCACCGAACTGGACGAGGCCAGCCGGCAGCGGCTGCGCGAGATCTATGAGACGTCGGTGGGCGAGGTCGGTTCGGCCCTGTCGTCGGATCTGCGCGAGGAGTTGACGAGGCTGGCGTCGCCGTTCGACCAGCCCGAGCCCCCATCCGCGGTGGAGCTCCAGATCGCCAAAGCCCAGCTGGTGGGGTGGCTGGAAGGCCTCATCCAGGGCATGAAGGCGATGCTGCTCGCCCAGCAGATGACGGCCCACCAGCAACTCCAGTCGATACGGGGCGAGCTGCCACCGGGAGCGGACCCGTACCCGATAGCACACCCCGGAACCGACACCGGAAGCCGCCACGGCACATACCTCTAGCTCTGCAGCCCCGACTTGGAGCAAGACGGCGAGGCCGGGTCGGAGCCTCATGGCGCGGCCGGGTCGGAGCCTCATGGCGCGGCCGGGTCGGAGCCTCATGGCTAGGCCGGGGGTGGCGCCGGGGCAAGGAATGGCGCCGCTTGCGGCGTCAGGCCGCGCCGGTGACAGGACCCGCCGGCCGGACGGAATAAGACAGTTGCGCGCGACGTCGGAGAGCGCACTATGGTGCGAATCACAGCTGTGTAGTTCATCCACAGCCTCTTCAACACCGGTCCACAGTGTCCACAGGAGGCGCGGTGGCTGACTCCTTCGTCCACCTCCACACCCACACCGAGTACTCGATACTCGACGGCGCTTCCCGGCTCGACGAGCTGATCGCGGCGTCGGCCGCCGACGACCAGCCAGCCCTCGGTATCACCGACCACGGCAACATGTACGGGGTCCTGGACTTCTACCGCAAGTGCTCAGATCGCGACATCAAGCCCATCATCGGCATCGAGGCCTACATGGCCCAGAACTCCCGGCATGAGCGGCCGCCGCGCCGGGGGCGGGTCGACGACTCCGGCGGAGACATAGAGGGCGGCGGCAAGCTCTACTACCACCTGACCCTGCTGGCCATGGACGACACCGGCTACAAGAACCTCATAAAGGTCGCAAGCCGGGCATTCATGGAGGGCTACTACTACAAGCCCCGCTGCGACTGGGAGACTCTCAGCGACCACAGCGCCGGCCTGATCGCCACCACCGGCTGCCTGGGCGGCCAGGTGCCCCAGGCCCTGCTGCGGGACAACATGGCCGAAGCCCTCGACAAGGCGGCCCGCTTCCAGGACATATTCGGCCGCGACAACTTCTACATAGAGATGCAGGACCACGGCATCGGTGAGCAGCACCGCATCAAGCCGCAACTGCTGGAAATCGCCAACCGGCTAAAGGCCCCCTTGCTGGCCACCAACGACAGCCACTACACCCACCGCCACGATGCCGCCGCCCACGACGCGCTGCTGTGCGTGCAGACCGGGTCGCTGCTGTCCGACACCGACCGGCTCAAGTTCCACGGGGACGACCACTATCTCAAGTCTGCGACGGAGATGCGGCATCTCTTCTCCGACATCCCACAAGCCTGCGACAACACGCTGCTGATCGCGGAGCGGGCCGACGTCAACATCGAGTTCGGCACGCCCCGGCTGCCTCACTTCGAGGTGCCCGACGGCTTCGGCAGCGACCGCGAGTACCTGGAGCACCTGACCCTTTCCGGGGCCCACGAGCGTTGGGGCGACCCCCTGCCCGCCGAAGTGGCCGAGCGGCTGGCCTACGAGCTCGAGGTCATCAACAACATGGGGTTCGCCTCCTACTTCCTAATCACCTGGGACCTCATCGCCTACGCGCGGCGCAGAGGCATCCGGGTCGGTCCGGGGCGGGGTTCGGCCGCTGGGTGTGCGGTGGCCTACAGCCTGCGCATCACCGACTTGGATCCCATCCGCTACGACCTGCTGTTCGAGCGATTCCTCAATCCTTCGCGGGTGTCGATGCCCGACATCGACATGGACTTCGACTCGCGACACCGCGATGAGATGATCAACTACGCGGCTGAGCGCTACGGGCGCGACCATGTGGCCCAGATCATCACCTTCGGCCGGATCAAGGCCCGGGCCGCAGTGCGCGACGCGGCCCGCGTGCTGGGCTACCCCCACTCGCTGGGGGACCGCATCGCCAAGGCCATGCCGCCGCTCATCCTGGGCCGCGACACCCCTCTGCAGTACTGCTTCGAGGACTCCGAGACCCACCGCGACGGGTATATGGCCGCAGCCGAGCTGCGCCAGATGTACGACACCGACAGCGAGGTGGCCAAGGTCGTGGATGTGGCTCGGGGCCTGGAGGGCATGAGGCGCCAGGACGGCATCCACGCCGCGGCTGTGGTCATCACCCCGGAGCCGCTCACCGAGTACATGCCGATCCAGCGCAAGCCGGAGCATGGGCGAGACCCCGCCGAAGCACCCCTCGTCACCCAGTACGAGATGCACGGTGTGGAGGACCTCGGCCTTCTCAAGATGGACTTCCTCGGTCTGCGCAACCTCGACGTGATCACCGACACCGCCCAATTGATCCAACGCACCCGGGGAATCACCGTCGACATCGACGCCATCCCGCTGGACGACGACGCCACGTTCAAGATGCTGCAGGAAGGGGACACCATCGGGGTGTTCCAGCTTGAGAATCCCCAGGTGCGCTCCCTGGTCCGCTCCCTTGCCCCTAACTCGTTCGACGACGTCTGCGCGCTGGTCGCGCTGTACCGACCGGGGCCGATGGCGGCCAACATGCACCACGACTACGCCGACCGCAAGAACGGAAGGCGACGCGTCGAGTACTTCCACGATGACGCGGCCGACATCCTGGCCGACACCTACGGGCTGATGATCTACCAGGAGAGCGTCATGCGGGTGGCCCAGCGCTTCGCGGGCTATTCGTTGGCTGAGGCCGACTCGCTGCGCAAGGCCATGGGCAAGAAGATCCGCGCCGCCATGGCGGCCGAGGAGGAGAAGTTCGTCGCGGGGGTGGCTGCCAACGGCTACGAAGAGGGTCTCGGCACCGAGCTGTTCAAGATCATCGAGCAGTTCGCCGACTACGCCTTCAACAAGAGCCACAGCTACGGCTACGGCCTGGTCGCCTACCAGACCGCCTTCCTCAAGGCGAACTACCCGGTGGAGTACCTGGCCGCGCTGCTGACCAGCGTCAAGAGCAAGCTGGAGAACGCGTCGGTCTATCTCCACGAGTGCCGCCTGCGGGGGATCGAGGTGCGGGTCCCCGACATCAACCAGTCCGCATCCGACTTCACTCCGGTGCCCCACGGCGATGACCAGGAGGCCGGTCACGGACCGGGCCGCGTCGTGTACGGCCTCTCCGCGGTGCGCAACGTGGGGGAGGGGATGGTTGAGCGTGTGATCGCCGAGCGCGAGGTCAACGGCCCTTACACCTCGTTCGTCGACTTCGCGGAGCGGGTGGACATCGAGGCGCTGAACAAGCGCACGATCGAGTCGTTGATAAAGGCCGGGGCCTTCGACTCGCTGGGCCACCCCCGCAAGGGCCTGCTGCAAGTGCACGAGGCCATCATCGACATGACCGTGCGCAAGCGCCGCGAGCACGAGGCCGGTGTCATGTCGCTGTTCGGGGAACAGAGTGAGGGCCCCTCCTTCGATGACCGGCCGGAAATCGGTGAAGCCGAGTACGAGCGGATGCAGAAGCTGGCCCACGAGAAGGAGATGCTCGGCCTCTACATCTCCGACCATCCGCTCAAGGGGATGGAGGCCAGGGTCCGTCGGCTCGCCGACTGCACCATCGGTGATCTCGCCTCCTCCGGAGCCGTCAGCGACGACGCCGGCTATTGGTCGGTCGGGGGGGTGGTCACCGGCCTGCAGCGACGCTGGACTCGCAAGGGCGAGCTGATGGCATCGTTCGCGCTCGAGGACCTCGAGGACAAGATCGAGGTGCTGGTGTTCCCGAGGGCGATGTCCGAGCACGGTCCGAAACTGGCTGAAGACGCGGTGGTGGTGGTGCGAGGACGGCTCGACACCAGGGAGGACACACTCAGGTTCTTCGCCAACGATGTACACCTCGTGGAGAGCACCGAGAAGGATGCTCCGATGCGAGTCAACCTGCCGCTCGAGCACCAGAACGACCGGCAGCTACGGGAGCTCAAGTCGGTGCTTTGCGCCCACCCCGGCGACTCGCCGGTGGAGCTGATGCTGGACGGCCGTCGGTTGATGCGCCTATCCGAGGATTTTGCGGTGGACACGGCCAACGGCCTTCCGGCCGAACTACGCGAGCTCCTGGGCGCCGCGGCCATCGCCGGGGCCTAGACCAAGCGGAAACGCGGTTCTCGCGCCGGGAGCGAAACGACGCCCGAAAGGTTGTGAAACCGCCCCGCGCCCCTGAGACTGGAGTGGACGGTAAGGGCGAGCGATAGGGGTGGGAGCCGCCATGGCAATCGCGATCGAGACCAGGGATTGCACCGCATTGGGGGATTCCGATCTGGCCGAGCTGGCTGATCTATGCGCCGTCTCCTCCAACGCATACGAGGTGGGCTCCCTCTCCAAGCAGGCCGAGGCCTGGGTGTTGGTAACGGAGGCCCGCGACAACGGCAAGCTTCGGGGCTTCTCGTTCTGCACCCTGGAGCGCATCGGCGGAACGCCCTGTGTTCTCATCGGCGCCGGCCACACCTGCCGTACCACCCGCCGCGACACGGTCCTGCGAGGGATCGTCACCGACCAGCTCCGCCGGGCCGCCCTGTCGTTCCCCGACGAGGACGTGCTGGTCGGTATGCAGATCAACGATCCGGGCGCCTTCGAGGCATTCAAGAACCTCCACGACGTCGTGCCCCGACCGGGCCACAAGGCGACCGGTGAGGAGCGGGCCTGGGGCCGACGCCTCGCCAAGCGCTTCGGCATCGGGACGCTCAGCTACGAGGATCGCGTCTTCACAACCCGCGGCAAGGGCGGGCCCCCGGTAGTGCTCGACCACGCCAGCCTCAAGCCGAAGCAGATACCAGCCGACGTCACCGACCTGCTGGACAGCGTCGTCGAGGACGACGGTGACACGCTCATCGTGCACGGCTGGGTGATGGCCGAGGAGCTCGAGAAGCTGCTGTAGCGAGGCGATCGCGCCCCCAGAACCGCGGGGCGGAGCCGGCATGGAGTTCGAGCAGGCAGTCCGGAGGCGCCGCATGGTGCGCTCCTTCACCGGTGAGCCGGTGCCGCCGGCGGTGATCGACGAGCTGTGCGACCTGGCCCGGCGGGCACCGACCGCGGGCAACACCGCCGGCGTGGAGTTCCTGGTGCTCGAGGGCGACGAAGTCGGGGGCTACTGGAACGTTACGCTGCCGCCCGAGCGGCGGGACAGCTTCGCCTGGCCCGGTCTTCTGGCCGCGCCGGTGTTGGTGGTGGTTTGGACAAACCCCGGCGCGTACCTGCGCCGCTACCGCGAGCCGGACAAGATCCGCACCGGTCTCGGCGACGCGGAGGAAGCCTGGCCCGTGCCCTACTGGTTCGTCGACGGGGGGGCCGCGGTGATGACCATGCTCCTGGCCGCCCGGGATCGAGGACTGGGTGCGGCCTTCTTCGGGATCTTCGAGCACGAGGAGACTGTCCGGCAGCGCTTCGGAGTGCCCGGTGACCGGCGGGGTGTGGGCACCGTCGCCATCGGCCCGCCGGCCGAAGACGACCGTCCCAGCCACTCGGCCGGCCGGAACCGGCCCGCCCTCGACGAAGTGATCCACCGGGGCTGCTGGTAGCCGTATGCAGCAGGCATCGCTGTTAGCCTGCGCCGCGATGGCATTGGCTCGAGTTCCCCTCGTCGAATACCTGCATCTTGAGCCCGAACCGCACTTGGTGGCATACGAATGCGGCAACTGCGGGGCCCGCTTCTTTGACCGGCGCAACGCCTGCGCCCGCTGCGGCCGGACCGACTTCGCGTCGGCTGCGGTCGACGGCGCGGGCGAGCTGCAGTCGTTCACGATCGTCCACCGGGCCGCGCCCGGCATCCCGGTGCCGTACGTGTCGGCCATCGTCCAGACCGACGACGGCACCTGGGTGCGATCCAACGTGGTCAACTGCGACCCGACGCCCGAAGCGGTCAAGCTGGGCATGAGGGTGCAGCTCACCACCTACCCGATCGGCACCGACGACGACGGCACCGAAGCCGTCGCCTTCGGCTACGAACCCTGCTGAGGCCGGCGGCGGACCGGCCTGCATAGACGCACCAAGGAGACAGCACGACAATGGCACAGATCTCTCCAGACAGCGTGTGGGTGCTCGGCGCCCACATGACCCGCTTCGCCCGCTACGGTGACCGGGACCTGATCGACCTGGCCTCCGAGAGCGCCATGAGCGCGCTGGCCGACGGGGAGGTCACGGTGGCCGACATCGACATTCTGGCCTGCGGATCGCTGTTCCAGGCTTCGGGTTCGGTGGGTCAGCGGATCCAGAAGCAGATCGGCCAGACGGGTGTGCCCGTCTACAACGTCGCCAATGCCTGCGCCACCGGAGCCACGGCCATTCGCACCGTCATGATGGCCATCCGCTCCGGCGAGGCTGAGATCGGCTTGGCCGTGGGAGCCGAGAAGATGGGCAAGATGGGCCTGCTGGGCGGCGGCGCCACCAAGAAGGAGAAGAAGGTCTTCGAGCCCTCGGGCCGCTACGGCGCGGTCACCGGCGTGGACGGCCATCTAGGCACCGAGACCATGCCCGGGGTGTTCGCCCAGGCCGGCATGGCCTACGCCCATGACCACGACGGCGTCGGCTTCGAGCAGTTCGCCCGGGTGGCCTACAAGAACCACCTCCACTCGACCCTGAACCCGCTGGCCCAGTACCAGAAGGAGTTCTCCATGGACGAGGTCATGGAGTCGCCCATGATGAGCTACCCCAACACCCTGCTGATGTGCTGCCCGACAGGTGATGGCGCAGCCGCGGTGGTGCTGGCCTCGGGGGAGCGGCTGGCGTCGATGCCGTCTGAGGTTCAGCGGCGGGCTGTGAAGGTGTCGGCATCAGTTCTCACCTCGGACCCGTTCACCGAGGACTGCCAGGTGCAACCGGACGTGAACACCCTCACCCGCAATGCCGCGACGGCGGCCTACGAGGCGGCCGGGGTCGGCCCCGAGGACCTCGACTTGGTGGAGCTCCATGACTGCTTCGCCACCGCCGAGTTGATCCACTACGACAACCTGGGCCTGTGCGAGCGAGGCGGGGCAGGGGAGTTCATCGACTCGGGCGGGCCATTCCGCGACGGTGCCACCCCGGTGAATGTCTCCGGCGGGCTGATCTCCAAGGGCCATCCCATAGGGGCCACGGGCGTGGCCAACGTCTACGAGGTCACCACCCACCTGCGGGGTGAGGCCGGCGATCGCCAGGTTGAGGGCGCCACCGTCGGGCTGGCCCACGTCATCGGCCTGGCCTCAGCCTGCGGAGTCCACATCCTGGAGAAGGCCGCCGCCTGAGCATTCCTCAGCCAGCGCACTGGCTACCTCTGGCGAAGGACCGGCCTGTCCCGGCCCGGCGCCGGAGGTAGGACTGCTACCGGCAGAGGGCGACCACGGTTCTGCTCTCAGCGGCGATGGATCAACATCCAGCAGCCGAACCCTTGCTCTTTGCCGGCAACGGCCACCAGGGTTCGGCCCTCAGACTTCGAGTTGGGCGAGTAGCTCCTCGGTGGTGGCCGCGGGGGACTGGCAGGCAAAGTCGCGGCACACGTAGGCGAGGCCCTCGGCGCGGCCCTGCCAGAGCGGGGAGTCGTAAGGCTCACCCCAGGCCAGGACCGCACTGGGCAGGTAGCGCGCCTGCACCGCGGCCACCAGGTCCGCCCGCTCGCCCACCACAGCGATCTCATCGAGTCCGTGGGCCGCCATGTCGACGGCCTCGAGCGCCCGCCCGAAGGCGGTGGGGTGCTGGGCCGCGGCGGGACCGAACAACGCAACGATGCGGCGGGCGTGCTCGTCGAAGCGGGACTCGCCGGTCAGCGCGCCGAGCCGGAGCAGGCCGCAGGCAGCCAGAGACTGGGCCGACGGGGTGGCGTTGTCCATAAGGTCCTTCGGTCGGGTCACCAGCTTCTCGGCATCGTTGCCGGTCGTGAAGACCCCTCCCGCCGCGTCGTCCCAGAACAGCTCCAGTAGACCGTCGGCCGCGGCCCGGGCCTCGTCGATCCAGCGGGCCTGGCCCGACAGCTCGCCCAGCCTGGTGAAGGCGTCGATCAGGGCCGCGTAGTCCTGGGCGTAGGCCAGGTGGCGAGCCTGCGCCGGGCGCTCGGCATCGCCGGCCTGCCAGGAGCGCAGCCATCGACCGTCGGTGCGTCTCAGGTTGCGCACCAGGAACTCTCCGTTGGCCAGTGCCGCGTCCCGCCACACCGGGTCGCCGGTGGCCGCGGCGGCCTCAGCCAGAGCGGACAGCATCAGCCCGTTCCACTCCGTCAGGACCTTGTCGTCGAGGCCGGGCCGCACCCGGCTCTCCCGGCATGCGAACAAGCCCTGCCGGGCGGATTCAACCTCCTCGGACCGGATCAGGTCACCGCGCACGGGCCGGTTCAAGATGTTGGACCCCTCGAAGTTGCCGGCCGCGGTCACCCCCCACCAGGCTGCAGCCGCATCGGCGGCCTCGGCACCCGCCGCGTTGTGCACCACCGCTCGCAATTCGGGCTCGGACCACACGTAGAACTTGCCCTCGACACCCTCGGAGTCGGCGTCCTCGGCTGAGTAGAAGCCGCCGTCGGAGTGGCACAGGTCCCTCAGCACGTAGCCGATCGTCTCGTCGACAACCTGGCGGTACACCGGCTCATCGGTCACCATCCAGGCATGCAGGTACGCCCTGATCAGCAAGGCGTTGTCGTAGAGCATCTTCTCGAAGTGGGGCACGAGCCACCGCCGGTCCACCGAGTAGCGGGCGAATCCGCCACCCAGGTGGTCGTAGATGCCGCCGGAGGCCATCGCGTCGAGGCTGGTCCGCACGGCCCGCAGCAGCTCAGGGCGGTTGTCGCGATGGTGGATGCGCAGTGCGGATGCCAGGGTCATGGCAGCGGGGAACTTGGGTGCGCCGCCGAAGCCTCCCCACTCGGGGTCGAATGAGGCGAGGATTGCGTCCCCGGCCCGGCCCAGCATCCGGTGCTCGTTGGCGCCCTCGGCAGCCTCCGTGCTCAGCGACGCGGCGGCGCGCGATGTCCGGTCGATCAGCGCGACGAGCTGGTCGGCCTGACTGTGGACGTCGGCCCGGCGGTTGGTCCAGGCTTCGTCGATGGCCTCCATCACCTGGCGGAACGAGGCCATTTGACCCCGAGGCCGATCGGGGTAGTAGGTGCCGCCGAAGAAGGGTCTGCCGTCGGGAGTGAGGAACACGGTCATGGGCCAGCCGCCCCGACCGGTCATGGCCTGCACCGAGTCCATATAGATGGCGTCCACGTCCGGACGCTCCTCCCGGTCGACCTTGACGTTGACGAACAGCCGGTTCATCACCGCCGCGGTGTCCTGGTCCTCGAAAGACTCGTGAGCCATCACGTGGCACCAGTGGCAGCTGGAGTAGCCCACCGACAGCAGCAACGGCCGGTCTCGCTCCGCGGCCGCCGCGAAAGCCTCGGGACCCCACGGGTACCAGTCCACCGGGTTGTCGCGATGCTGGCGCAGGTACGGGCTGGTCTCGTCGCTGAGTCGGTTCATCGGTCCGAGCCTACGAGGCCGAGCGGGCGAGGCCCCGGGCCCGAGCGGCCCGTGAACGCAGCGAACACGAGCGGGACACACGGCCTTCGCGGCTGCGATGAGTGTTCGGGGTGACGGTGGGGCAGACTGGCGTAGGTGAGTGCTGGAGTCCGGGTTCTGGTCGTCGACGACGAGCCCTCGTATCGGGATGGCCTGCAGGTCGCGTTGGGGGCCGAGGGGTTCCTCGTCGATGTGGCCGCCGACGGCGAGGAGGCCCTAGCCATGTTCGAGGCCCTCGAGCCCGAGATCGTGCTGCTCGACGTGATGCTGCCCCGATTGTCAGGTATCGACGTGTGCCGCCGCATCCGTGCCCTCGCCGACACGCCTGTGATCATGGTCTCGGCCCGCCGCGAGGAGATCGACACCGTGGTTGGTTTGGAGGTCGGCGCGGACGACTACGTGGCCAAGCCCTACCGGGTACGAGAGCTAGTGGCCCGGATGCGCACCGTGATGCGCCGCAGCCAGACCCGGCCGATCAACTCCTACAGCGACGCGGCCACCCTGAACCACGGCGATGTCACCGTGGACCGCGACCGCCACGAGGTGACCATCGGCGGCCAGCTGGAGCGCCTGCCGCTCAAGGAATTCGAGGTGCTGGCCCTGCTCATGGAGAACGCCGGGTTCGTGGTTACCCGCCAGACCCTCATCGACAGAGTCTGGGGATTCGACTATGTGGGCAACACCAAGACCCTCGACGTGCACATCAAGCGGCTCCGATCCCGAATAGAGCGCGACCCGGCCGACCCTGAGCGCATCGTCACGATCAGGGGTCTCGGCTACAAGTACGTAGCGCCCTGAAACGGCGCTCAGAGCCTCAGCACAGGCAGCGTCCGAACATGGCAGGGATCCGGATATGGCTGGCCGGGGCCCGCCCCCGGACCCTGAGCGCCGCGCTGGTCCCGGTAGCCGTGGGCACTGCCGTGGCCGTAGGGGAAGGTTCGCAGACCGCGTGGTGGCGGGCCGGTGTCGCGCTGCTGGTGGCGATGGCGCTGCAGGTGGGTGTCAACTTCGCCAACGACTACTCCGACGGCGTGCGGGGCACCGACGACTCCACCCGGATCGGCCCCCGACGGCTGGTGGGTTCCGGGCTGGTCGAGGCCCGCACGGTCAAGTGGGCCGCGCTGGGGGCCTTCACCGTGGCTGCGGCCGCCGGCGCGGTACTGGCTTCGGTCGCGGGATGGGAACTGCTGGCCGCGGGGGTCCTGTGCCTGGCTGCCGGCTGGGCATATACGGGCGGACCCAAGCCGTACGGCTATCTGGGGCTGGGCGAGGTCTTCGTGTTCGTGTTCTTCGGCCTGGTGGCTACCGCGGGCACGGCGTATGTGCTGCTGGAACGGCTGGACTGGTTCGCGGTGCTGTGCGGCGTGCCGGTCGGGCTGTGGGCAGTGGCCCTACTGGTGGCCAACAACCTGCGCGACATCACCGGCGACGCCGCTGCGGGCAAGCAGACTCTGACCGTGCGGCTTGGTGAGCGCCGCAGCCGACTCTGCTACATGGCTGTGCTGGAGGCCTCCTACGCAGCGGCGCTGGCCGCGTCGATCACGGGTCGGGCTGCGGCTGCCGCAGTGTTGGGCGCGCCCTTCGCGGTGGGCGCGGCGCGCACCGTCCTGCGGGGAGCATCCGGTCCCGCCCTCATTCCGGTGCTGGGTGCAACCGCACGGGTCCAGTTCGTCTCGGGGCTGGCCATGGCGGTAGGCATCGCCCTCACGTAGTTCCCGCTCTTGTTCGCTTCGCTCACGGGCCGCTCGGGCCCCTGGCTCCCGCTCTTGTTCGCTTCGCTCACGGGCCGCTCGGGCCCCTGGCTCCCGCTCTTGTTCGCTTCGCTCACGGGCCGCTCGGGCCCCTGGCTCCCGCTCTTGTTCGCTTCGCTCACGGGCCGCTCCGGCCCCTGGCTCGCTCATCTACTCGCGGACACTCTCAACGAGCAGCGGCTTGCCGCTCGGCCTCTGGCTGAGCAGACTGTCGGCCATGAGCAGGGAAGCGGTCATCGGCCACCTGGAGGCGCTGGGCGTGCCGTACGAGATGGTGGAGTGTGATCCCGACTTCGCCGATACCGCCCGGTTCTGCGAGCGCTACGGGTACCCGATGGACGCGTCGGCCAACGCCATCTGCGTAGTCGGCAAGTCGGCGGACCGCCCGATGGTGTGCTGCGTCGTGCTGGCCTCCATGAGGCTGGACGTGAACGGGGTCGTGCGCCGCCGGCTCGGCACTCGCAAAGCGTCCTTCGCCGATGGGGCCACCACGACCGAGCGCACCGGGATGGTGATCGGCGGGGTCACACCGTTCGGGTTGCCCGAAGGACTGCCGGTGTGGATCGACGCCCAGGTCATGGAGTGCGACCAGGTGATCGTGGGTGGCGGCTCGCGGGACTGCAAGATCCTGTGCCCGCCCGCCTCGCTGCTCGCCATCGACGGCGCGGAGGTGGTCGACGACCTGGCCAAGAGGCCGAGCGAATAGTGCGCAATCAGTGAGGATTCTCGCGATGCCGCGAGCGAGGCCGGGGCCCGAGCGGCCCGTGAGCGAAGCGAACAGGAGCGGGAAACACTGCGCCCCGCCGCGGGCGTGACCAGCCTCACGGCAAGACCCAACGCCAATGCCGTGATCCGCACGACCACCATCGGCTCCTACCCGAAGCCCGGCTACGTGCCGATCTCCGACTGGTTCGCGGCCGCGCCCGGCGGCGAGGCCGCCGACTACACGTCGGCGTTCGCCGGACAGATGGCTCGGGCCGGCGAAGAGCGCGAGGAGTTGTTCCGGCGGGCCGCTGCCGAGGTCATCAGCGACCAGGTCGCTGCAGGCATCGACATCGTCACCGACGGGGAGGTGCGGCGCGACAACTATGTGCACTACCAGTGCCGCCACTTCGCGGGCTTCGACTTCGACGTCCTGACCGAAGCCACGATCAGGGGCGTCACCGCCGCTCGACTGCCCACCGTGACGGGCGAAGTGCACTATCTCGGATCCTCCCCACTGGTGCACGACTACGAGGTGGCCCGGTCACTGTCGCCCAAGCCTGTCAAGATGACCATCCCGGGCCCAATGACCATCATCGACACCACCGCGGACGCTCACTACGGCGACGAGGTCGCCCTCGGCGCCGACCTGGCCACCGCCGTCAACGCCCAGATCCTCGATCTGGTGGAAGCCGGATGCCGTAACATCCAGGTGGACGAACCGGTCATGGCCCGCAAGCCCGAAATCGCGCTGGCCCACGGCATCGACCACCTCGAGCGCTGTCTCGCCGGGGTGCCCGACGATGTGACCCGGGTCGTGCACTGCTGCTGCGGCTATCCCGAGCGTCTCGATCAGGACGACTACCCGAAGGCCGATCCCGGCGCGTACGTGGCGTTGGCCGAGGCCCTGGACGCGGCCGCCATCGACGCGGTGAGTATCGAGGACGCCCACCGGCCTAACGACCTAGGCACGCTGCTGCCCCGCTTTGCCCGGACCACCGTGATCCTCGGGGTGCTGGCCATAGCCCGCAGCCAAACCGAGACGGTCGCGGCGGTCGAGGGTCGCCTCAGGGAGGCACTGTCGTACATCCCATCCGAGCGTCTGGTAGCCGCGCCCGACTGCGGGCTCGGCTATCTCGGGCGGGATCTGGCCCGCAGCAAGCTGGCCGTGATGTGTGACGCCGTCGGCAGAGTCAACTTCAGGCTCGGCTGAGCAGCCCGGCCGCCGACCGTCGTCGGGATCGGCCCAGCCCGGGAATTGGCAGCACAACGCACGCATACCGAGCGAAACGCTGCCAATTCCGACTGCGGGTTGAGCCTGCCCGGGAATTGGCAGCACAACGCACGCATACCGAGCGAAACGCTGCCAATTCGAGCAACGGTGGGGCGCTGGGTCAGTCGCGCGTGGCGGTGATCAACTGGGCGATGCCCGCGCTGAGCTTGATGTGATGCACATCGATGAATCCGGCGGACCGCAGCCCGCCCAGCAGCTCCTCCGGCGGCGGCAGGTAGGCAACCGACTCGGGCAGATAGCGGTAGGCGTCCCGATCCGACAACACCGCGCCGATCAGGGGCACCAACCGGCCGAAGTACAGACCGTGGCCCCAGCGCAGGACGGGATTGGTGGGGGAGTCGACCTCCAGCAGGCCCACACGTCCCCCTGGTCGCAGCACCCTGGTCAGCTCGGTGAACAGTGGCGAGATCGCGGTCAGGTTTCGCAGGGCGAACCCGCAGGTCGCGCCGTCGAGCGCGCCGTCCCGAAGCGGCAGCTCCAGCACATCGGCGTTGACCAGCGGAGCCCCGCCGTCACTGACACCGGCGGGAGCGGCCCTCAGCATTCCCATCGAGAAGTCATAGCCGATCCGACGATGGCCGAGCCGGGCGAGCTCCCGGCAGAAGTCTCCGGTGCCGCAAGCCAAGTCTGCCACCAGCGATCCCGCCGGCAGGGCCAGCTCTCTCACGGTCCGTCGCCGCCAGGCCACGTCGAGCCGCAGGGTCATGATGCGGTTCACCAGGTCGTAGCGAGGTGCGATGCTGTCGAACATCTCGCGCACGGCCCGGCGCTTGGCCGCGCCGGAGGGCAGTTCGCTCACGCGTCCTGTCCGCGCTGCCCGCGCTGTCGATTGGGCCAGTACCGCTGGTAGCCGCGGCTCATGGGATGCAGCAGCAGGGCGATCAACGCAATGTCGAACAACAGGCCGATCACGTCGGCCCACAGCCAGCGCGGCGTGTCGGTCACAGCCAACAGCAACACCCGCACGATGGGAATCGCGGCCACGGCAACGCCGAGCTTGTAGCCCCACCGTCTCTCGTTGGCGATTCCGAAGGCGGCCATCACCTTTCCCACCGCGATCGCCAGCGCGTAGAGGGTCAGAGATCGGGCGCCAAGTATCCCGAACACCAGCGAGAAGCCGCCCTGGAAGTACATCAGCAACTGGGCGATGTACAGCGTCTGGGGCTGCCGGGGGTTGACCCACACACGGGGCTGCATGCCCCCAGTATGCAGGCTCCCTAGGCGGGTTGGCGGCGATAGGCGCGGTCGGTGTGGTGGCGCTCGAAGCCGATGCGCTCATAGACGGCGTTGGCGGGGTGGTTGTCGGACTCCACATAGAGCATCCCGACGGCCAGCCCCTGCCCCGACAGCCACTCCAGCCCGGCCAGGGTGATGGAGCCGCCCAACCCCCGGCCCGAGAAGTCGGGATCGACCGCGATCACGTAGATCTCGCCCAGCGGAGGATCGTGTTGCGCGTGGACCTTGGTCCAGCAGAAGCCGGCCAAGCGGCCGTGACGGTGGTGCAGGCGGAACCCGTCGGCGTCGAACCACGGCTCGGCCATACGGTCGCGCACGTCGGCGGCGGTCAGCCCGCCCTGTTCGGGATGCCAGTGAAAGGCCCGATTGTTCACCGACACGAACTCATCGAGGTCATCGAGCGTGAAGGCTCTGGTGGTCAGCTCCGACGGCTCGGACGGCAGATCGCAGCGCAACTGCCACAGGTCTCGATAGGGCTCGAAGCCGTGGAGGCTCGCTGCGGCGTCGTCGCCCGGCGCGACCTCCCTGATCCACAGCTGGGCGGGGGAGTCTTCAGCCAGTCCGGCCAGAGCCTCTGCCAGCACCCGCTCAGCGTCGCCGGCATCTCGACCCTCGTACACCACAATCTGCGGCTCGCCGCCGTCGGTGGCCGATGCATTGACCTCGTAGCGCACTGAGCCGAGGGTACCGCTAGCGCGGTGGGGGAGTGAGCGCGATCAACCGCCCGTCCACCCGCCTCGGCCCCGCCTCACCGCAAAGATGCTGAGCGCATTGGCCAGGTGCCGCTAGTGCTGCGTCGGCGAAATGGCCAGGGCGGTGCCGCAGGCCCAAGCCCAGCTTGGGGCGCGACGGCAGCTCCAACTGTTTCAGCGACGGGCCGCTAGCTTCACGTCCGGTGGCCCGCCCCCGAACACCCAAAGGCCGCGCCCGTCGCACCCATGAGCGCCTGACCTCCGAGTACCCCGACGCGGTGTGCGAGCTCGACCACGGCAACGCCTTCGAGCTGCTGGTGGCCACCATCCTGTCGGCGCAGGCCACCGACGTCGGAGTCAACAAGGCCACGCCCGCCCTGTTCGCTCAGTTCCCGGACGCCGAGGCGCTGGCCGAGGCCGAGCCGGAGGACATCCAGCCGTACATCAGCACCATCGGGCTGTTCCGCAACAAGTCCAAGAGCCTGGTGGGCATGGCCCGGATGCTGATTGACGACTACGGGGGCGAGGTTCCCGGCGCCATGCACGACCTCGTGCGGCTGCCCGGGGTGGGTCGCAAGACGGCGAACGTGATCCGCAGCGTGGCCCTCGGACTGCCGGGTCTGCCGGTTGACACCCATGTCACCAGGCTTTCGAACCTGCTCGGCCTCACGTCCGAGACCGACCCGGTCAGGATCGAGTCGGAGCTCAACCCGATGATCCCGGCGACCGAGCGGGGAGACTTCAGCCTGCGGATGATCCTCCACGGCCGCCGGGTGTGCGTGGCCCGCCGGCCCCGCTGCGAGGACTGCGTCCTCAACGACTTCTGCCCCTCCAGCACGGTCTGAGCCGGTTCCTGGCTGCAGCGCCAACCGGTAGCGTTGAGGGGTGCTGACCCGCCTCGACCTACGCGGCGACGGCGGTCCCGTCGCCTCCCGGCTGCCCCGGCCCGAACCCGCGTCCGCGGGCCCCCGGGAGGAAGTGCGGGCCATAATCGCGGCCGTCCGGGAGCGCGGCGACGACGCTCTACGAGAGTTGACCGCTCGCTTCGACGGTGTCGAACCGGCCAGTCTCACGATTGAGCCGGCCGAGATCGCCCATGCCGCGACCCGCGTGCCGCTCGAGGTGCGCCAGGCCCTCGCCGCCGCGGTGGCCAACGTCGAGGCCTACCACCGCCACCAGCTCCTTGACGATGTGCTGCACGAGCGGGACGGCGTTGCCGTACGGGAGCGCCACCTGCCCGTGCAGCGTGCCGGCTGTTACGTGCCCGGAGGGCGAGCCGCCTACCCATCAACCCTGATCATGACCGCCATACCGGCCCGCGTGGCCGGTGTGGACGAGATCGCGGTGTGCGTGCCGCCGGGACCCGACGGTCACATCGCCGCCGTGACCCTGGCCGCGGCCGCGGCCGCGGGCGTGACCGAGGTCCACCCCGTGGGCGGGGCCCAGGCCATCGCCGCGCTGGCCTACGGGACGGAGTCGATACGCGCCGTCGACGTGATCGCCGGACCGGGCAACGCGTACGTCGCGCTGGCCCAGCGGGAGGTGGCCGGGGTGGTGGGCGTGCCTGCCGGGTTTGCGGGCCCGTCGGAAGTGGTGGTGGTGGCCGACGCCGGCGCCGATGCCACTTTCGCCGCGGCCGACGTGATCCTGCAGGCCGAGCACGGCCCCGACGGGCTGGCGTGGCTGGTGACGTGGGACACCACCACCGCCGATGCGGTGGAGGCCGAGGTCTCCCGGCTGGCGGCCGGTGCCGAACGGCGGTCCGAGATCGAGGCGACGTTGAGGCGCTCCGGCTACAGCGTGCTGTGCTCGAGCGCCGAGCAGGCCCTCGAGGTGGTCAATGAGATAGCCCCCGAGCATCTGGAGCTCATGGTCGCCGATCCCGAGGCTCTCGTGCCGCTGGTCCGCAATGCCGGCGCGGTGTTCTGCGGGCCGTGGGCGCCCGCTTCGGTCGGCGACTACGCAGCCGGCCCCAACCACGTACTGCCCACCGACGGGACGGCCCGCTTCGCGGGCGCCCTGGGAGTGCGCGACTTCCTCAAGAGCATGCACATCGTGACCACCGACCGGCCGGGACTCCAGCGCCTGGCACCCCATGTGATCGCACTGGCAGAAGCCGAGGGACTCACCGCACACGCCGAGTCGGTGCGGCTGCGGCTCGCCGCGCCAGATGCCGCTACGCAGGAAACGTCTCTGGAGTCGGCGGTGGACGGGGCGCCATTGAACCCGGCAGAGGTCGGCCCCGGCGTGGTGCGCCCCCGCGACGACATCGCCCTGATGGCGGGATACCACTCGCCGCAGCTCGATGTGGCCGTGCGCCTCAACACCAACGAGAGCCCGCTGCCGCCCCCGCCCGCGTTCGCCGAAGCGGTAGCGGCCTCGGCCCGTTCGGTGGTCTGGAACCGCTACCCGGACCGGGCAGCCAGCGAGCTCAGGACCCGTATCGGGGCGCGCCACGGGGTGGGCACCGATCGGGTCTTCGCAGCCAACGGGTCCAACGAGGTGCTGCAGTGCCTGCTCCTCGCCTACGGCGGCCCGGGACGCAGCGCGGCGGTCTTCGAGCCCACCTACGCGTTGCACTCGCACTTCGCCCGCGTAACCGGCACAGCGGTCGTCGAAGGCGAGTGCAACCAGGACTTCACCCTCGATCCCGACGCCGCGACAACGCTGATCTCTTCGACCCGGCCCTCCGTCACGTTCCTGTGCTCGCCCAACAACCCCACCGGCACGGTGGCATCCCAAGCGACGGTCGCCGCGATGCTCGACGCGGTCCGATCGGCCGGAGGCCTGCTGTGCGTGGACGAGGCCTACGCCGAGTTCTCCCCCCACAGTGCGATGGAGCTCGTCGACGATGAGACGCCGGTCGCGGTCACCCGCACCTACTCGAAGACCTGGGCCATGGCCGGAGCCCGACTCGGTTACATGGTCGGGCCGGCGTGGCTGGTCGCGGAGCTGGAGAAGGTGGCGCTGCCCTACCACCTCGACGCCCTCAAGCAGGCCGTCGGCCTCATCGCGCTCGACTACGTCGACGAGATGCAAGCCCGCGTGGACGCGATCGTGGCCGAGCGCTCGCGGCTGACGGCCCGGTTGGGCGAGTTGCCGGTGGACGTGTGGCCGTCGGGGGCCAACTTCGTGCTAATACGGCCCCTGCACCGCGACGGCGCCGACGTCTGGCAGCAACTGGTGAACCGCTCGGTACTGGTGCGGAACTGCGCTTCGTGGCCGCGCCTGGAGGGGTGTCTGAGGGTGACGGTGGGCACCCAGGACGAGGACGACCTCTTCCTCGCCGCCCTGGAGGAGATACTGCTATGAGCGACCTCCCCGCGTGGCGTGCCGCGATGTGCAGCGGCCCTTACCCTCAAGGAGCGCAACTCAAGGAGATCCGGACATGAGCCGCTCATCCACCCGCTCCCGCTCCACCAAGGAAACCGTCGTCGAGTTGAGCCTCGACCTGGATGGCGACGGCGCGACCGAGGTTTCCACCGGCCTGCCGTTCTTCGACCACATGCTCGACCAGCTCGGACGCCACGGCGGTCTCGGGTTGGCTGTGCACGCCCGGGGCGACCTCGAAGTGGACGCGCACCACACCGTCGAGGACACCGGCATCGTGCTGGGAGAGGCCTTCCGCGAGGCTCTGGGCGACAAGGCCGGGGTGCGTCGCTTCGCCAGCATCACGGTGCCGCTGGACGAAGCCGCGGTCGAGGTGGTGCTCGACCTGTCGGGACGGCCGTTCCTGCACTACGACGTGGACTTCCCCGGCGAGAAGATCCTCGGCGACCCTCCCTTCGACCCGCAGCTGGCCGAGGAGTTCTGGCGGGCCTTCGCCACCGCGGCAGCGATCACGCTGCACATCGTGCTGCGGCGGGGTCGCAACACCCACCACATCGTGGAGGCGTCCTTCAAGGGCGTGGCCCGGGCCATCCGCGACGCGGTGCGGGTGGAGGGCGGGGCCCTGCCCTCCACCAAGGGCACGCTGTGACAGCCAGAGGCCGAGCGCACCGAGCGCCGCTCATGCAGGTCTTCGCGAGGCGCCGAGCGAGGCCGTGGCCCGAGCGGCCCGTGAGCGCAAGCGAACAAGAGCGGGAGTGACACCGCTGCGACGCAAACGACTCACACCTGTTGGCGGGCACTCCAGGCCCCTGATCGCAATCCTCGACTACGGCATCGGCAACCTGCACTCCGCGCAGAAGGGCTTCGAGCACGCCGGGGCCGACGCCCGGCTCACCGCGGACCTCGGTCTCATCAAGGCCGCCGACGGAGTGGTGCTCCCGGGTGTGGGAGCCTTCGCGCCTTGCATGGCCGCGCTGGGCCACACCGGCCTGGACGGGGCCGCGGTCGACGCGGTGCAGTCGGGTCGGCCGTTCATGGGAATCTGCGTGGGGATGCAAGTGCTCTTCGCCGGCTCCGACGAGGCCCGGGGGGTCTCAGGACTGGGCGTGTTCGACCACATGGTGCGCTGGATTCCGGGACCGGTGAAGCGTCCTCAGATGCAGTGGAATGTGCTCCAGCGCAGCCGCGACCACCGGATGCTGGCCGGTCTGGATGATCCGATCTGGGCTTACTTCGTCCACTCGCTGGCACCGGAGATTCCAGACGCATCCGACGTTGTCGCCACATGCGACTACGGCGGCCCCGTGGTGGCCGCCGTGGCCCGCGACAACGTGTGGGCCGCTCAATTCCACCCCGAGAAGTCATCCGGGGTGGGCCTGCAGATCCTGGCCAACTTCGTGACGGCCTCGGCCGCTCAGCCTCTGAGCGCCTGAGCATCATGCAGCTGTTCGGTGCAGTGGACATCCGCGGCGGTCGTTGCGTGCGCCTGCACCAGGGCGACTACGGCGCCGAGACCGTCTACGACGACGACCCGGTCGCGCGGGCCGTTGACTTCGCGGGCCAGGGCGCCGGCTGGATCCATGTCGTGGACCTCGACGGGGCCCGGTCGGGGCAACCCGACAACGCGGCCGTCGTGGCAGCCATCGCCGGCGCGGTCGACGTTCCGGTCCAGGCCGGTGGAGGGGTGCGGACCGCCGCGACCGCCGAGGCGTGGTTCGCGGCCGGCGTCGATCGGGTAGTGCTGGGCACTGCCGCGCTGCGCGACCCCGTCCTGGTGCGGGATCTGGCCCGATCGCACCGCATCGCGGTCGGTCTCGACGCCCGGGCCGGCGACGTCGCCACCGACGGCTGGCTTCAGGGCTCGGGGCGGTCGGTGCTGGATGTGGCCCGCAGCTTCGCCACCGACGGTGTGGACGCCTTCGTGGTCACCGACATCAGCCGCGACGGGACGCTGGGGGGACCCGACATCGAGGGGCTCGAGTCTGTGCTCGCTGCGGTGCCGGTGGACGTCATCGCTTCGGGCGGCGTGGGACGGCTCGCGGATCTGACGGCCCTGGCCGGGCTCGAAGGTCGCGACGGTCGCCGGTTGAGCGGTGTCGTCGTGGGCACGGCGCTCTACGAGGGCCGCTTCACGGTTGCCCAGGCGGTGGCCGCGCTGGCCGGGACCGGCAGGAGCCGCTGACGTGCGGGTAGCTCGGGTCATCCCGTGCCTCGACGTGGACGCCGGACGGGTGGTCAAGGGGATCAACTTCGTGGACATCCGCGACGCCGGCGACCCGGTCGAGCTGGCCGCCCGCTACGACTCCGAGGGTGCCGACGAGCTCGTGTTCCTGGACATCACCGCCTCGTCTGACCGCCGAGACACCACCGTGACCATGGCCCGGGCGGTAGCCGACGAGGTGTTCATACCGTTCACCATCGGCGGTGGCATCCGCACCCTCGACGACGCCCGACTTCTGCTGCGAGCGGGAGCCGACAAGGTCAGCGTCAACACGGCCGCAGTCCGCCGCCCCGAGTTGGTGCGGGATATCAGCCGCGAGTTCGGCGCCCAGTGCTGCGTGGTCGCCATCGACGCCCGCAGCTCGACCGAGGCGCTAAGCGGCTACGAAGTCTTCACTCACGGAGGCCGCACCCGGACCGGCATCGACGCGCTGGTGTGGGCAGCCGAGGCCGAGCGTCTGGGCGCCGGCGAGATCCTCCTCACGTCAATGGACCGGGACGGCACCAAGAAGGGCTTTGAGCTGAACTTGACATCGAAGGTTGCCGGCGCGGTGGGCATACCGGTCATTGCCAGCGGGGGAGTGGGCAATCTCGACCATCTGGTGGAGGGTGTCATCGAGGGAAAGGCCGACGCGGTGCTGGCCGCCAGCATCTTCCACTACGGAGAGCACACGATCGCCGAAGCCAAAGCCCGCATGGCCCAAGCCGGAATAACCGTCCGCCCCGCCTGAACGCAGCGAAGGGCAACCCGCCGGCCGGGACGGACCGTCACATGGGGCGAAACGCCCAACGCAGCGAGAGACGGTTCGCGGGACGCCTCTTCCCTGGGAGCAACAAGCGCACTAGTGTCGCCGCTGCGCCACCGCATAGACCGCTGACGCCCGGAGGTCGCCTTTGACTGTCGCTGACACGTACCGCCTCTCCTCCCGGTACACCGACGACTCCGGCACGGTGTTCATGACAGGCCTCCAGGCTCTGGCCCGGCTGCCCATCGAGCAGCTCCGGGCCGACCGTCTCGCGGGGCTGCACACCGCCGCTTTCATCAGCGGCTACCCGGGCTCGCCGGTGGGTGGCTACGACGCTGACGTCGCCCGGGCGATCGCCCAGGCCCCGGATCTTCCCATCGTCCTGGCCCCCGCCCTGAACGAGGAGCAGGCTGTCACCGCCGTCATGGGGTCGCAGCTGGCAGCCCTCCGCCCCGATGCCCGCCATGACGGCGTGGTCGGCATCTTCTACGCCAAGGCACCCGGCGTGGACCGGGCCGGCGACGCCCTCCGCCACGCCGTGTTCGCGGGCACCGACCCCGGCGGCGGCGCGCTGGTGATCGCCGGCGACGACCCCCACGCCAAGAGCTCTACCATCCCGTCGTCATCGGCCGGGACCCTCGCCGACATGCACATACCGGTGCTCTACCCGGGCACACCCGGCGAGGCGCTGGATCTGGGCCGTCATGCCGTCTACCTGTCGAGGGCCACCGGGCTGTGGACCAGCCTGAAGATCGTGGCGGACGTCGCCGACGGCAGCGGCACCGTCCACCTCCACCCGACCAGGATCGAGCCGCAGCTCCCGACCATCGACGGTGAGCGCTACGTCCACACTCCCGACGGCCGGCTCCTTACTCCGCACACCGTGGCCACCGAGCGTGAGATCTGTGAGGTCCGGCATCCGTTGGCCATCGAGTACGCGGCGCTCAACCGCCTGAACCATGCAACCGTCAACCCGGCCGACGCCTGGATCGGCATCGTGGCCTCGGGCATCACCTACCGGGAGCTTCGGGAGGCATTGCGCCGGCTCGGGTTGGCCCACGACACCGACATCGCGGCGACAGGCATCCGGCTCATGTGCATGCAGATGCCGATCCCGTTCAGTCCCGAGCGGGCCCGCAACTTCGCCCGGGGCCTCGAAGAGGTGTTCGTGGTGGAGGAGAAGCAGCCCAACATCGAGTCGCTCATCAAGGACGCCCTGTACAACGAGGCCCGGCGCCCCCGGGTGACCGGCAAGTTCGATGAGCAGGACGCCATGCTCCTGGTGGGCCACGGTGGCCTGAGCGCGGATGACTTGCTGGATCCGCTGCGCCGCCGTCTGGGCCAGCGCATCGGTCATCGGCTCACACCAAGTAAGCCCCCGCGGGAACTGATTGCGCTCAACTCCAAGGTGGCCCGCACCCCGTACTTCTGCTCGGGATGTCCCCACAACCGCTCCACCAAGGTTCCTGATGGGGCCGCGGTCGGGGCCGGCATCGGCTGCCACACCATGACCCTGCTCATGGACTCCGACGGCTTCGGCGACATGATCGGACTGACCTGCATGGGCCAGGAGGGCGCTCAGTGGATCGGCATGGCACCCTTCGTGGACACGCCCCACATCTTCCAGAACATCGGGGACGGCACGTACTTCCACAGCGGTCAGCTAGCCATCCAGGGCGCGATCGCAGCTGGCGTCGACGTGACGTACAAGCTGCTCTGGAACCGCACCGTGGCCATGACCGGCGGCCAGGATCCGCAGGGCCTGATTGGTGTGGCCGAGGTGTGCAGAGTGCTTCTGGCCCAGGGAGTGGCCCGCGTGCTGATCACCACCGAGGATGTCGCCCGCTATCACGCTGCGGATCTGCCCGCCGGTGTGGACGTGTGGCCCCGCACCAGGCTCATCGAGGCCCAGGAGGTGCTGGCTGAGACCAAGGGCGTGACCGTGCTGCTCCACGACCAGCAGTGCGCGGCCGAGGCCCGCCGGGGTCGCAAGCGGGGCACGGTGTCCGTGCCACGCCAGCGGGTCTTCATCAACGAACGGATCTGCGAGGGCTGCGGCGACTGCTCGCAGATCAGCAACTGCCTGTCGGTGCAGCCGGTCGAGACGGCCTTCGGGCGCAAGACCCGCATCGACCAGACCACCTGCAACCTTGACTTCTCGTGCCTGGAGGGGGACTGCCCGTCGTTCATGACGGTGAAGCAGCCGGGACGCCTCAGGTCATGGCTGCGGGGCATCACCGACCGCGGCCGCGGCGAGCCGGAACGCACGAATGCGGCGCCCGCAGCTCCTGCCGACCTGGACGACCCCGTGCCGGTCGTGCCAACCGACGAGCTGTCGGTCCGCATCGTGGGAATCGGGGGCACCGGGGTGGTGACTGTCAGCCAGATCATCGGCACTGCGGCCATGTTCGATGGATACGAGGTGCGCGGCCTCGACCAGATCGGCCTTTCCCAGAAGGCCGGGCCCGTCGTCAGCGACCTGCGGCTGAGCCAGGACAGCGAGGCGGACAGCAACCGGCTCGGCGCCGCCCAGGCCGATGTGCTTCTGGCTTTCGACCAGTTGGGGGCGGCATCGCCCTCCGGCCTGGACACGGCTCACCCGGAACGCACCGCAGTCGTCGGGTCGGTGTCGCGGACCCCCACCGGGGCGATGATCGCGCACCCGGAGCGCACCATGCCCTCGCCGGCGGAGTTGGAAGCGGTCATCGCGGCCGCCACCCGGGCCGATTGCCAGCACTGGGCCGACGCCCAGGGAGTCACTGAGGCGCTGTTCGGCAACTCGGTCACGGCCAACGTATTCGTGGTCGGCATGGCGGTGCAGGCGGGGGTGCTGCCTCTCTCGCCCCAGTCGGTGGAGCAGGCCATCGAACTCAACGGCGTGGCCGTGCAGAGCAACCTTGAGGCGCTCCGGTGGGGCCGGACGATGGTGGCCAGGCCTGCGACGGTGTCAGACGCGATCACCGCCGGGCATGGCCGCTCCGACAGGCATTCCGGACCTCCGGGGCATTCCGACCTCGATCCCCAGACCGCGGCGCGGGTGAGGGCGGTGGCCGCCGCGGCCGGCTTCGACCGCGGCGCGCCAGGCGCCGACGGGACTAGCGACGTCGACGGACCCCAGGACGGCGGTGGTTACCGCGGTCCGGTCGACCTGGAGTTGATGGCCGCAGAACTGTGCGCCTATCAGTCCCCGCAGCTGGCTCGCACCCACCTGGACTTCGTGGAGGCCGTGGCCGCGGCCGACGCCGAGCGGGGCGACGGATCGGGGCGGCTCACCGCGGCCGCGGCCCGCGGCTATTTCAAGCTGCTGGCCTACAAGGACGAGTACGAGGTGCCCAGGCTGATGCTCGACACCGAAGCCACCGCCGAGGCCCGGGAGCTGGCCGCGGCCACCGGTGGACGGTTGGCCTGGAAGCTGCATCCGCCGACCCTGCGAGCTCTGGGCATGAGGTCGAAGATCGCGGTGCCGGTCTCGTGGACGCCGGCGATACGACTTCTGGCCTCAATGCGCCGGTTGCGCGGCACCGTCCTCGACGTGTTCTCCTACACCGCGGCGCGGCGTGCGGAACGCTCATTGCCGGGCGAGTACCGGGATGCGGTCGAGTCTGACTTGCAGCGGTTGAACCCCCGCGTGTACGACGCGGTGCTGACCCGAGCCGCTCTGCCCGAGGTCGTGCGGGGCTATGAGCACATCAAGACGGCCGGCGTCGAACAGATGCGATCCGAGCTGAAGCGAGCCTGATCCGGCCGCAAGCATCTAGGTGCCGCCTACCAGGGTGTCGCCGATCGAAATGGAGTTGATAGGCTCGTTCCCAACCCAATGGTGACGACGACTGCTACCGCCACCTTGGACCCACACTTGGCGTTGTCCACGGACTTCACCGAAGCTGTGCGCCGCCATGTCGATGGCCTGGCCAGCGACGCGGACTTGGCGCTCCTGAAGGCCAACACCAGGTTGTGGGTTCGAGCCCTCTACCGACTGCTCGACGACGTCGCTGAGTCCATCGACGCCGTCAGGGCCACGGTAAGGGGGCACCAGCGCGCCGTGATTGTCACCGATCTGGAGGCGGACTACCGCACCATCGACGCTGTGCTGACAACCCTCGTGGGACCGCCACGGACGCCGTTGGAGAACGGCGCCGGTGGCGAGTCGCGCGACGCCGGCCACCTCGAGCTGCAGCTGTCGTGGGTGCCGGGCCGGATCATCGCCTGGGTCGCGGGGCCGGGCCGATCGACCGACAGCGGTCCCGACGTGCTCCGGCGGCTGCGCGACACCGGTGCCGGCACGGTCGAGTGGAGCCAGCATCGCCCAGTGAAGGTCCCCGGTGGCGGGCGGGCCGAGGCGGTGTCGGCTCCGATCGAGAGTTGCCTCGGGTGGCTCGTCGCCCTGGGCGAGGCAGCCGAGGAGGACGGCATCGGAGCCAGCGTCTCGTGGCTGGGCCTAGTGGCCGCGCGAGCGGTGAGGCTCGCAGCGCAGGGACGAATGGTTCCCCAGCTCAAGAAGGTCCGTCGCCGTTACCGCCTCGAAGAGGCCGAAGAGGACGGCTCCAACGGTACTGCCGCAGCGCGCGCCGACAGCGCCACCTACGTGGTGCGCTGGACCCCGGCGCTGGTGGAGTCCGACGTGGTCGCCGCGCTGGCGGAGTCGCTGCCGGGGGCCGCAGCAGCATTCGAGAACCAGCGAGACGCGACCGCGTTCACCCAGGCCGCTCTGGCCGACATCGTCAACGCCATCGCCACGGAGGCGGCCGAGCGGCTCGAGGCCCCCGCGCCGCCACCCGTCCCGCGCACGAAGGCCGACGTGGCCGAGACGGCCCTGGCCCGGCTCGACGGCACTCCCTTCGACGTGCCGAGCCGGCATGCCTCGGACCTGACCCGCCGCCTGGACCAGTGGGCTCGACCGGCAACGGAGTCCTACGATCGCCGTCTGCGCCTGATCGTGCAGCTCGATCCTCCCGACGACATCGGGGCCTGGCACCTGTCGGTGCTGTCGGAGTCGAGCGTGGGCGAGCTCCAACCGGTTGAGCGAGCCCTGGTGATTGCGTCGCGGACGAGACGCCAGGCGGTGAAGCACCAGATGTCGCGGCTGGAGCGTCTCTACCCCGAACTGGTGCGGCTGGGGGGCCGCCGCCGCGGAGAGGTGATCCTCAACGCGGACGAGGCCTGGGAGCTCATGACCGAGACAGGGCACGTCCTGCAAGCCGTCGGATACGACGTGCGGGTCCCGGCGCTGTCGCGCCGCCGGCCCACGCCGTCCCTGCGCCTCACGTCGCTGGAGGCCCAGGAAACCGCCGTGGGAGCCCGCCAACTCGCAGATGTCCGCTGGTCGGTCGCCTTCGACGACGTGGAGCTGACCGCAGCTGAGATCCGCGAGCTGGCCACCCAGGCCCGGCCTCTGGTGAAGAGCCGGGGACGGTGGGTGGAGTTGGACCGCGTCGACCTGAACGAGGCCGCAGCCGCGCTGGCCGAGCGAGCCGACATGACCCGGCTGACCGGCGCCGACATGCTGCGCCACGCCCTCGGCCTGGAGGGATCGCCCCTGGCCGGGGGCACGATGCTCGCGGGTGAGGGCTGGGCCGCGGAGCTGGTCCGCGTTGCTCGCCACATACCGGCCGAGCTCCCCACCAAGCCGGACGGCTTCAACGGGACGCTACGGACCT
The DNA here is from genome assembly GCA_965220645.1 of Candidatus Aldehydirespirator sp. Taxonomy (GTDB): domain Bacteria; phylum Actinomycetota; class Acidimicrobiia; order Acidimicrobiales; family Aldehydirespiratoraceae; genus Aldehydirespirator. Next base: position 2,554,113 of record OZ244836.1, read on the forward strand.
ACCAGGCCGACGCCCTGATCTGGCTCGGCTTCCTGGAGCAGGCCGGCCTGGGCGGCTGCCTGGCCCTGGACATGGGCCTGGGCAAGACGCCGACCATGCTGGCCCACATCTATCTGACTCGCGGCAACGGCCCTTCGCTGGTGGCCGCGCCCCCTGCGGTTGTAGGCAACTGGGCCACCGAGGCGCGCCGGTTCGTGCCGGATCTGCGCGTGGTCGTACATCACGGCCCCAACCGCACGCCCGCTGACGGGGTGCCGGCCATGGTCGAGAGCGCCGATCTGGTGATCTCGACCTACGGCACGGCCATGCGCGACCTGGACGTGCTCGAGAAGGTCCCATGGTCAACAGTCGTCCTGGACGAGGCCCAGGCCATCAAGAACCCGGCCAGCGAGACCGCGCAGCAGCTCCGCCGGCTCGATGCCCGCTGCCGGGTCACGTTGACCGGCACCCCGATCGAGAACGGCCTGGGCGACCTGTGGTCCATCATGGACTTCTGCAATCCGGGCCTGCTCGGAGCGCGCAATCGCTTCATCGCCGAAATGTCGAGGGTTTCCAAGAAGCCTGCCACCAGCCCCGACGATGCCGCGGGATCCAACGGTTCGCAGTCGTCAAACGGGTCACAGGCCCTCACCGCGTCTCAGACGGCAGCAACTCCCAAGGCTGCCGCGGCCGGCGAGGGCGCGCTGGCCGCGCTCAACGGCATTCTCGTGTTCCGCCGGACCAAGGCCGAACCGGCCATCGCCGCCGAGTTGCCCGACCGCATCGACGAGCTCGACGACTGCACGTTGACTGCGGAGCAGATCGGGCTCTACCAGGCGGTGCTCGATGAGCTGGTGGCCCGCACCGAGGTGCAGGGAGCCGAGGCCGGACCGGAGCGCAAGGGAGCGGTCTTGGCCGCCATCACCGCTCTGAAGCAGATCTGCAACCACCCGGTCAACTACGAAGACGACGGCGGTGCCCTGGACGGACGATCGGGCAAGCTGGCCCGGCTGGAGCAGATCATGGCCCAGGTTTTCGCGGCGGGGGAGCGGATGCTGATCTTCACCCACTTCGCCACCTGGGGAGAGCGGCTGGCGGCCCATCTCAGCGAGCGCGCCGGACTGAACATCAGGTGCTACCACGGCGGCTTGGCTCGCGGCGCCCGCGACCGGTTGGTGCAGTCGTTCCAGAAGGAACGTGGACCCGGGGCGTTGGTGCTGTCGCTGAAGGCCGGCGGCACCGGACTGAACCTGACCGCGGCCAACCATGTCGTGCTCTATGACCGCTGGTGGAACCCAGCAGTGGAGGACCAGGCCCGCGACCGGGCATGGCGCATCGGTCAGCGCAACACGGTGGTGTGCCACCGCTTGGTATGCCCCGGGACCGTGGACGAGCGGGTCGAGGAGGTCGTGGCGGGCAAGCGTCGCATCGCCGACATGGTGCTGCCCAAGTCCTCCTCTGTGGGCGACCTCAACAGCGACCAGTTGCGGGCCGCGCTCGGCATCGATCCAGACCTGCTGCTCATCGACGAGAACGGTGACAACGGGTCCCACGAGACCCGGGATCGCGCGTGACTGCGACCAACGGCGCCGACGCTCGCAGGCGGTCCCGGCGAGGTAGGGGCAAGGGCACGGCCCCGGGATCAGCCAAGACCTCCAGCGACTTCTGGGGCTCCGCAGAGAAGCTGCCCTCGGTGGAGGAAGTGACGGTCTCGACCGATCCATCCGCGGTGGTCCGATCCTTGGGCCGGCCCCCGTTCCCCGGCCATGAGGCCGTCAGCGAGTACTACCTGAGAGCCGTGTACGAGAACACCGCCAAGCTCGCCGAGGTGCTGGCTACCGCAGGGGATTTGCTGTCGGAGTCCCCCAACGCCGAGGGCTAGTACCCACGGTTGCTAGGGTGGCGACGGGTCTCTGTGTTGACAGCCACGCCGTCGCGCGTCAAGCATTGGCGGATGCCCAAACGTTTGTCCCTCACTTAAGAGCTTCTCCAATGCCCTGTATTCTGCCGGATGCCCAGTAGCACGAGTGTGAGGTCGCGCCGGGCCACGCTCGCTCGCGTGGGCGGGATCACCGTCGGCGGGTCGGCGGTTCTCCTCGCCCTGCTGATCGGGGCGGCCATGATCCTCGGCCTGGGCGCCAACCCGCTCGAGGGCTACAAGGAGTTGCTTGCCGGCGCGTTCGGAGGCACGCAGGAGCTCTCCGAATCAGCCGCCAAAGCCATGCCTCTGCTGCTGGTGGGCACCGGAATCTGCGTCGCCTTCCGGGCCAAGGTGATCAACATCGGCGGCGAGGGCCAGATCATCGCCGGCGGGTTGCTGTCCACCATCACCGCGCTGGCGGTTCCCGATCTGCCGGCGATCATCCTCATCCCGCTGGTGCTCTTCATGGGACTGGTAGGTGGCGCCATCTGGGGCGGCATTCCCGGCGCGCTCAAGGCTTATCTGGGCGTAAACGAGATCCTGTCCACGATCATGCTCAACCTCGTGGCCGTGCAGCTGTTCAACTACCTGCTCCGGGCCCCGCTGATGGATCCCAAGCAGATCGAGCTCGGCACCAGAATCCCCCAGACCAAGCGCCTGTCGGAGAACGCAGACCTGCCGATACTGATCGAGGGCACCCGCCTGCACCTGGGTGTGGTCGTGGCCCTCATCGCAGCGGCCGTCGCCTGGTTCTTCCTGTGGCGCACCACCACCGGCTACCGGGTGCGCGCCGTGGGCGCAAGCGCTCCTGCGGCCCGCTACGCGGGGATGCCGGTGAAGCGCATGACCATGCTCGCGCTCACGATCAGCGGTGCGCTGTGCGGCCTGGCCGGAGCCTGCCTGGTGTTCGGGAGCGAGACCCACCGCCTGCAGACCGAGGGCTTCGCCACCGGCTTCACCGGCTCGGCCGGCTTCAACGGCATCGTGGCTGCGCTGTTCGGCGGCCTGCACCCGCTGTTCACGATCCCGTCGTCGTTCCTGTTCGGCGGCCTGCTGGTCGGGGCCAACGCGATGCAGCGGGCCATCCAGATCCCAGTGGACCTCGTGATCGGGCTCAACGGCCTGATCGTCGTGTTCGTGGTGAGCAGCAACACGCTGCGCGAGCGGCTGTCGCGCTACATGTCCATAGCCGGCGAGGCGGCCGAGCACGAGGATGCGGCCGGGCACGAGGCCGCGGCCGCCGGTGAAGCCGCTCCGTCCGAACCCGCAAGCGCAGGCGCGCCGGCGGAGGGGGACGACTCGAGCGGCACCCTGGAGAGCGAACCGTGACCGACTTCATCACCGTCACGTTCACGGTGGCCACATTCGCCTCGGGCGTCAGGCTGGCCACCCCCTACCTGCTCGCGGCTCTGGGCGAGACGCTCGGACAACGCAGCGGCGTGCTGAACCTCGGCGTGGACGGTGTGATGCTGCTGGGCGCGTTCTTCTCCTACTGGGCCGTGCTCCAGACCGACAGCATCACCGTGGGGCTGCTCGTCGGGATCGGAACGGGCCTGCTGATGGGTGTCGTGTACGCCACTGTCACTGTGGTGTTCCGGGCCGAGCAGGGCATCAGCGGGATCGGGATATTCCTCTTCGGGCTGGGCATGAGCGCGTTGCTGTTCGAGGAGTGGGTGGGCACGCCGCGTCCCATCTCGAGCTTCGACAAACTGGCCATCCCGCTGCTGTCGGACATCCCGAAGATCGGCGACATGTTCTTCAACCACAACCTGCTCGTCTACGTGTCGATGCTGCTGGTGCCGGGACTGACCCTGCTGGTGAACCGCACCACCTTCGGACTCAACGTCCGCGCCGTGGGCGAGACACCCGAAGCCGCCGACAGCCTCGGCGTCTCCGTGGCTTGGACCCGCGCCACCTGCATCCTCATCGGCAACGGGCTGGCCGGGCTGGCCGGAGCCGCGCTGGCCATCGAGATCGGGATCTTCCAGCACAACCTCACCAACCAGATCGGCTTCATCGCCATCGCCCTCGTGTACTTCGGAGCGTGGCGACCCACCGGTGTGGTGGCCGGATCGCTCCTGTACGGGTTGGTCACCTCGACCGTCAACCAGTGGAAGACCGCGGGCCTCGTGACCGGCGCGGCCTCCAGCTTCACGACCATGGCTCCCGCGTTGCTCACCATCATCGCGTTGGTGGTGATCGCGCGCCGCACTGCCGCCCAGCCCGCGGCGCTCACACTGCCGTTCGTGAGGGGCCACTGATGGCAGCCCCGGCATCCCGCGACGCCAGGCCATAAAGTCACCCAAGAGAAAGATGCCCGATCAATCGGGACCGTAACCCAGGAGGGACAACTGACAATGACGAAACGATTGCGATGGGTAGTCATCGTGTTCGCTGTATTCGGGCTGATCGCAGCCTCATGCGGCGACGACGATGACGACGCTGCGGACGCTGACACCGCAGCCGCTCAGGCCGAAGCAGAAGCAGCCGCCGCCGAGGCCGAAGCAGAAGCCGCAGCCGCCGATGCCGCGGCCGCCGCCGCTCAGGCAGAGGCCGATGCCGCGGCCGCCAGGGCCGAGGAGGCTGCTGATGCCGCAGCCGCGGCCGAAGCAGCCCTAGATGAGGCCATGGCTGCGGCCGAGGGGACAGTGGACCCCGAGGTCGTCGCCGAACTCGAGGCGGCACTGGAAGCAGCTGAGGCCGAAGCAGCCGCAGCCGAGGCCGAGGCAGCCGCAGCCGCAGCCGCGGCAGAGGAGGCCGCTGCTGCCGCCGCAGCAGCCGCAGCCGAACCGGCAGAGACTGAGGCAGGGCCGTTGCGGGCTGCGGTGGTGACACCCAGCGCGGAGAACGACCTGGCCTTCAGCCAGTCCATCGTCGACGCCCTGCACCGCATGCAGGACGCCGGGCTGCTGAGCGAGGTCGCGATCACGCCGGGCACCTTCATCGTCGAGGACGCCGGTGTAGCGCTGCGCAACTACGCCGAGGAGGGCTATGACCTGGTCATCGCCCACGGCTCCCAGTACGGCGGCCTGCTCGAGGAGATCGCACCCAACTTCCCCGACACCGCCTTCGCGTGGGGAACCTCGGTGGAGACCTTCGGCCAGGCCAACATCTCGGCCTACACCACCAGATCGGACCAGGGCGGCTACGCCATGGGGCTCATGGCAGCCAGGCTCGCCGGTGGCGCCCCGATTGGGATCGTCGGCCCGATCGAGGTCGGCGACGCCAAGCTGTTCGTGGACGGCTTCGCAGCCGGTGTGGAGGCCGGCGGCGGTACCGCCAGCGCGGTGTACACCGACTCCTTCGCCGACGTGCAACTGGCTGCCGAGGCGGCCCAGTCCTTCATCGACAACGGCCACGCGGTGCTCACCGGCACGGCCCAGATGACGGTTGGCGCCATCGGCGTCGCCCGCGAGAACAACATCCCGTGGTTCGGCACCCAGTCCAACCAGACCAGCGTGGCGCCCGAGATCGTGGTGGCCAACCAGGTCTACAAGTGGGACGTGGTCCTCGACGACCTGGTGCGCGACATCCAGCAAGGCTCGATGGGCGGAAGCTCGTACACCATCGACTTCGCCAACGGCGGGCTCGTGATCGAGTACAACGACGCCTACAACCTGGGTGACGACGTGCGAGCCGTCGGCGACGCGGCCGTGGCCAACTTCACGGCCGGCGGAGCAGCCGGCGAAGAGGTCCTCGACGCCGAACCGCTGCGGGCTGCGGTGGTTACACCCAGCGCGGAGAACGACCTGGCCTTCAGCCAGTCCATCGTCGACGCCCTGCACCGCATGGCCGAGGCGGGGCTGCTGAGCGAGGTCGCGATCACGCCGGGCACCTTCATCGTCGAGGACGCCGGGGTAGCGCTGCGCAACTACGCCGAGGAGGGCTATGACCTGGTCATCGCCCACGGCTCCCAGTACGGCGGCCTGCTCGAGGAGATCGCACCCAACTTCCCCGACACCGCCTTCGCGTGGGGAACCTCGGTGGAGACCTTCGGCCAGGCCAACATCTCGGCCTACACCACAAGATCGGACCAGGGCGGCTACGCCATGGGACTCGCCGCGGCCGTGATCGCGGGCGGCTCCCCGGTTGGGATCGTCGGCCCGATCGAGGTGGGCGACGCCAAGCTGTACGTGGACGGCTTCAGAGCCGGTGTGGAGGCCGGCGGGGGCACCGCCAACGCGGTGTACACCGACTCCTTCGCCGATGTGCAGCTGGCCGCGGAGGCGGCCCAGTCCTTCATCGACAACGGCCACGCGGTGCTCACCGGCACGGCCCAGATGACGGTCGGCGCCATCGGCGTCGCCCGCGAGAGCAGCGTCCCCTGGTTCGGCACCCAGTCCAACCAGACCTCGGTAGGCCCCGAAGTGGTGGTGGCCAACCAGGTCTACAAGTGGGACGTGGTCCTCGACGATCTGGTGCGCGACATCCAGAGGGGCTCGATGGGCGGAAGCTCGTACACGATCGAATTCGCCAACGGCGGGCTCGTGATCGAGTACAACGACGCCTACGACCTGTCCGCGGATGCCCGCGCGGCCATCGAGGGCGCGGTAGCGGGCTTCACGGACGGCTCGCTGTCGACCGGCGTCGGCTGAGCCGCATCCGGACGCCGAATGGGCTAGAGGCCATCAGATGACAGACACCCCGGGGGAGCGTAAGGAGATGCCGCTGCTGGAGATGCGCGGCATCACCAAGCGCTTCCCCGGGGTGCTCGCCAACGACTCAATCGACTTCGACGTCCAGGCTGGAGAGATCCACGCTCTGCTGGGCGAGAACGGAGCGGGCAAGAGCACGCTCATGAAGATCCTGTTCGGGCTCTACGCGCCCGACGGAGGCGAGGTCTTCCTGGACGGTGAGCGCTCCCGGGTGCGCTCACCGGCGACGGCCATCGCCTCGGGGATCGGCATGATCCACCAGCACTTCATGCTGGTCCCGACGCTCACCGTCACCGAGAACGTGGCCCTCGGACTGAGGTCTCACCGCAAGGGCCGGCCCGATCTCGCGGACGTGAGGGCCCGCATCGTGGAACTCTCCAAGACCTACGGGCTGGACGTGCAGCCCGACTCTTACCTGTGGCAACTCGCGGTGGGTGAGCGCCAGCGGGTCGAGATCATCAAGGCCCTGCTGCGCGACGCCCGCCTGCTGGTACTGGACGAGCCCACCGCGGTGCTGACCCCGGGCGAGGTCGACGACCTGTTCGTCACGCTGCGCCGGATGGCCAACGACGGCCGCGGCCTGATCTTCATCTCGCACAAGCTGCACGAGGTGCTGGCCCTAGCCGACCGGATCACGGTGCTGCGCGACGGCTGCGTCGTGGGCACGACCGTCCCCGCTGAGACCGACCGGGAGGGACTGGCCCACATGATGGTGGGACGGCCCGTGAGGCTGGCCCCGGACATGGCCGAGACCGAAGACCGGGGGGTGCGGCTCAGCATCAGGGGACTCACGGTGGTCGGGGACAGGGAAACCGACGCCATCAAAGACCTCGACCTCGACGTTCGGGGCGGACGAATCCTCGGCATTGCGGGCGTCTCGGGCAATGGCCAGCGGGAGCTGGCCGAGGCAGTCGCCGGTCTGCGGCCCGTGGCCGCGGGCAGCGTGTCGATCGACGGCACCGACGTAACCGGGGCCGAGCCGAGACAGGTGCGTAGCGCCGGGCTGGCCTTCATACCCGAGGAGCGCATGCGCGACGGCGCCGTCGGCAGCTTCACCGTGTCCGAGAACCTCATGCTGCTGGCCCACGCCGAGCCCCGGTTCTCCAGCCGCGGCGTACTCAGGTCCAACGCGATCAAGACTCACGGCGAGAGCCTCGTGGAGGAGTACGCGGTCAAGACGCCTGACCTCACGACCACCACCAGCTCGCTGTCGGGTGGCAACATCCAGAAGCTGATTCTGGCCCGGGAGCTCGACGGAGAGCCGCCCGTGCTGCTAGCCTCCCAGCCCACCCGCGGGGTTGACATCGGCGCCGCGGAATACATACACGAACGCCTCGTCGCCCAGCGAGAACGGGGCACGGCCATCCTGGTCATATCCGAGGACCTCGACGAGGTGATGGCTCTCTCCGACGATGTGGCCGTGATGTTCGAGGGCAGGATTGTGGCGGTGGTTCCCCGAGCCGACTGCACCGTCGGTGGGCTGGGCCTGCTGATGGCCGGAGGGGGCGAGACCGAAGCTGCCTAGCGGGAGCTTCAGGCCAGCCCGGTACCGTTTGCTAGTTGGATCGAGCCTTGACCCGGTCACGTAGGACGGCCCGTCGACCGGTCGAGTCCAGGCTCTCATCGAGCACGCACTGACCATTGGCGAACACGACGCCGTCTGCGCAGGTGGTCTCGATCAGGCCGCCGCCGAACTGCTCTCGATACAGCCTCGCGTAGGCATGGCCGCGGTCGAGGAGGGTGTCGTGGTCGCCCGACTCGACGATCCGACCCGCCTCGACAACGTGGATGACATCGGCGGCCTGGATGGTGGACAGCCGGTGGGCCACTGCCAGGGTGGTCCTGCTGGCGATCAGCTCTCCCAGCGCCTGCTGGATGCGGCGCTCCGAGGCGGTGTCGAGGGCCGAGGTTGCCTCATCGAGGACCAGGAGCCGGGGGTCGTGCAGTAGGACTCGGGCGATGGCGATGCGCTGGCGTTCGCCGCCAGACAGCCGCGAGCCCCGCTCGCCCACGACGGTGTCATAGCCGTCGGGGAGCTCAAGGATCCTGTCGTGGATGGCGGCCGCCCGGCAGGCGCTCTCCATGTCGGCGTCCGAGGCGTCGGGGTCTCCGTAGACGAGGTTGGCTCGAAGGGTGCCGGCGAACAGATAGCTCTCCTGGGTGACGAACCCGATCAGGCGGGCCATCGAGGCCTGGCTCAGATCCCGCACGTCGACCCCGTCGATGCGGACCTGTCCTGCGGTGACGTCATAGAGCCGGGCGGCCAGGCTCAACACTGTCGACTTGCCGCTGCCCGATGGTCCGACGAAAGCCACAAGCTGGCCCGGACCGGCGCTGAAGGTCACCGAGTGGAGCGCCTCGTGGCCGGGGTCGGACCGGTATGAGAAACCTACGTGGTCGAAGGTGAGCTCGCCCTTGAGCCGTTCGAGGTCCATCTCCACCGCGCCGGGGGCTTTGACCATGTCCGGTTCGGTGTCGAGGTAGGCGAACACTCGCCGGAACAGTGCACGCGAGGACTGGAGCTCGACGGTTGTCTCCAACAGCCGCGCGACAGGAAAGAACAGCCGGCTCTGCAATGTCGTGACGGCCACAACGGTCCCAGCGGTGAGGCCACCGGCGCCGCGATCCAACAACAGGCCCACGGCGAGATAGACCAGGATCGGCAGCGCCGACAGGAACGTCCCGACCACTGTGAAGAAGGCTTGACCGATCACCTGCTGTGCGGTCGCCGCGGCCGACAGGCGCTCGTTCACGATCCCGAATCGCTCGATCTCGCGGTCTTGGCGGCCGAAGAGCTTGGCCAGAGTGATCCCCGACACTGACAGCGTCTCCTGGGTGATGGCGCTCATGTCTGCGATGGCTACCTGGGCTTCGTCGGTGTGGCGCTCCCGGCGGCGGCCGACCCACCGGGTCGACCACACGAACAGCGGGACCGTGCCCAGCGACAGCACCGTCAGCTGCCACGACAGGACCGCCATGGCGGCCAGGGAGGAGACGAAGGTGATCGCATTGAACAGGATGTTCGAGATAGTCGTGGTGACCGCGGTCTGGATCCCTCCCACATCGCTGGTGATGCGGGACTGAAGCTCCCCTGTTCGAGTCGACGTGTAGAACCCGAGCGAGAGCCGCTGCAGATGGGCATACAGACGATTGCGGAGGTCCCGCAACACGTTCTGGCCCAGCCGGTTGGTGAGCACGGTCTGCACGACCGAGAGCCAGCCCCCAACCACGGTGACGGCCAACATCACCACCGACAGCCACACCACCATATCCAGATCGACGCCACCGGCAGGGAACAGGGCGCGGTCAAAAACAACCTGGATCAGCAGCGGATTGACGATCCCCAGGATCGACACCACCAACACCAGAGCAACGACCACAAGCACCCGGCCTCGGTGAGGTCCGAACAAGCGAAGCACGCGCCCCCAGCCAACACGATCCGCATCACTCGGCGCGGTCATCCCAACTCCCTGTCCACTGCATCGCTCAACGTTGCATCACCCAAGCATCGACAAACCGTCTGACCCAGAGTATGCCGTCTTGGCTCATCGTGGTCACCCTCCCATTCTTGAGGACTCAGACCGACACGCGGAAAGACACGCAGCAATAGGGCGACGCCAGCGCCGTCGGCCTGCTGATGGCCGGCGGGGACGTCAGCGCCGTCGCCCAACTCTCGAGCCGCCCGGTACCGTTGGGGCTTGTGACCGCAACCGAGCCCCGCTCCGACGCGATTTCCCGCAACGACTCCGCGCCAGGCCCTCACGACGATGACCGGCTGCCGGTCAAGATGCTCAACGACCGGATCCTGGTGGCCGTGGGTGAGGCCGAGGGCGAGCGTCGCTCGACCGGAGGCATCCTGATCCCGGCCACCGCCCAGGTTGGCAAGCGCCTGACTTGGGCCGAGGTGGTGGCGGTTGGACCCAACGTCCGCAACATGGAGAAGGGCGACCGGGTGCTGTTCAATCCCGAGGACCGCTACGAGGTGGAGGTCAGGGGCCGCGACTACATCATCCTGCGCGAGCGAGATGTCCACGCGGTGGCCGCCGAACGCCTCGACAAGGGCAGCACCGGCCTGTACTTGTAGTCGACCGGGCCGAAGCCCGCGCAGGTCAGCAGACCTCGACCTGCAGACCCCGCAGAGGGGCCCGCCCGATGCGGGCATCGGCTGTCAACAGGGTGCAGCCCAGGATCAGAGCCAAAGCAGCGTATTGCGCGTCGTAGAAGGTCAGCACGGTGTGATTCTCCCATGCCCAATCGCACAGCTCTGGGCCGTGTGGATATCTCTCGTCGACCAGACCAACGGCGAATCGCCCCATGTCGCTTGCAGCCGCCCGTTGAAGGCCATCGTGCATCACCATCCGCCGGAGAGCTGAACCCACCTCCACATCAACCAGGTGTGGAGCGTGGACAGTCGCTGCCCGGACATGCTCAAGGACCTGGACGCCATGTTGCGAGGTGTCGGTCACAGCCAGCACCAAGGCCGAGGCGTCGGCCACCAAGTCCACTGTCGTTACCGCCGGTCGGCGTCGATGCCGTCCAGCATCGCTTCAACGTCCACCTCAATGCCGTGGGAGGCCTTGAACCGCTCGATCCTCTGCACTAGCTCCTCCTTGTCGGGGCGCTGCGTCAAGCGGTGGACCTCGGCCAGCATGTACTGCTGGATCGACTGGTTGCGGATACGGGCGCGGCGACGGATCTCGTCGTGCACCGGCTCGGGGATGTTACGAATCTGGATCGTCGGCATGCATCCATAATAGCGCTACCAACTTATAATGAAAATCTCTAACCAACCATTAGCGTGCGCCGGGCTCGCACACGACATCGCGCCGCCCCGACCAGCGCTCGACACACCCCACGGGCACAGCGAGACATGCAGGGGGATTCGCACACGACATCGCGGTCGTGTGTTCTTCGGCACGATCCCGCATAATCCCCGAGCCCGCACAATCCCCGAACCCACCATTGTGTTCATAATGGGGCTGCGGCGCCGACCAACCTGATCGCTCCAGCCTGCCGCGACGACGCCGGCCGACTCCCACCCGGTCGCTCTGTGTCTGGCGAACCCCAGTGAGCCTCGCCCCACATCCCATAGGCTGGCAGGCGTGACTGGGGTGCGAATCACGGCCAGCGACGAAGCCCTCGCCGCCGTCAAGTACAACTCCGACGGGCTGGTGGCCGCCATCGTGCAGGACGCCTCCACCCGGGCCGTGCTGATGATGGCGTGGATGAACGCCGAGACCCTGGAGCTCACGCTGGCTGAGGGCCGGACCGTGTTCTGGAGCCGTTCACGCCAGGAGGTATGGCGCAAGGGCGAGACTTCCGGCGAACGCCAGTGGCTACGAGAGGCCTGCTACGACTGCGACGGCGACGCCTTGCTGTTCGTGGTGGACCAGGACGGTGACGGCGCCTGCCACACCGGCAACTACTCGTGCTTCTACCGGTCCTTCGATAGCCCTGCTTCGGCTGGCGGCGGCTGACGGCCGAGCACGGCCATGCTTCAGCCCACCCAGGAGGAGTTCCGGGAGCTGGCCCGCGCCTACCGCGTAGTTCCGGTGTGGCGGGAGGTACTGGCCGACCTGACCACGCCGGTGGCCGCATTCGCCCGGGTGGTGGGGTCGGGAAACGGTTTCCTGCTGGAGTCGGTGGAGCACGGTGAACGCTGGAGCCGCTGGTCGTTCATGGGCCGCAACCCCATAGCGACCCTGGTAGCCCGGGGCCGGCAGGTCGAGGTCACCGGCCACCTCGGTGTGAACATCCCCCGGCATGAGGGCATGCTCGCCGCGCTGGAAGTGCTGCTGGACCACTATCGAGCTCCGTCGATCGAGGGGTTGCCGCCTCTGCACGGGGGCTTGGTCGGATACCTCGGCTACGACATTGTGCGCGAGGTGGAGCACCTGCCCGACGTCCCGGTTGACGACTCGGGCCATCCGGACGCAGTGATGTCGCTGATCGGCGAGCTCGCGGTCTATGACCACTGGCGCCAGCGGGCCACCCTCATCTCCAACGTGCTCGTTCCCGCCGGGGCCGATGATCGGACCATTGACCGGCTCTACTACGAGGCCGTCCTGCGGGTCGAGGCCATCGCGGCCGAGGGGGCCAAGCCTCTCGACGAACCGTTGGTAGCCCCGCCCGACCCGTTCGCCGGCGGGGGAGCGGAACCGGTCGAGACCACTTCGACCATGGGTCTCGAGCTCTATTCGCGCGCGGTGGAGGCGGCCCGGGAGTACATCTTCGCCGGCGACGTGTTCCAGGTGGTGCTGTCCCAGCGCTTCGACTTCGAGCTGGGCGCCGACGCCTTCGACGCCTACCGCGTGCTGCGCCAAGTCAACCCCAGCCCGTACATGTACTTCCTGCGCCACGACGGGCTGGAAGTCGTCGGCGGCTCGCCCGAGCCCATGGTCCAGTTGCTCGACGGCAAGGTCATCAGCCGACCCATCGCCGGCACCAGGCGCCGGGGACGCACCGACGCCGAGGACCGCCGCCTGGCCGCCGAGCTGACCGAGCATCCGAAGGAGGTCGCCGAGCACGTGATGCTTGTCGACTTGGCTCGCAACGATGTCGGTCGGGTCGTGGAGTTCGGATCCCTCAACCTCGATGAGATGATGACCCTTGAGCGCTACAGCCACGTGATGCACTTGACGTCGCAAGTGTCGGGAAGGCTCTCACCGTCGGCCACTCCCATAGACGTGCTGCGGGCCACGTTGCCGGCGGGCACCGTGTCGGGCGCGCCGAAGGTCAGAGCCATGGAGATCATCGACGAGTTGGAGCCGGTCAAGCGCGGCCCGTACGCGGGCGTGGTCGGCTACATCGACTTCTCGGGCAACATCGACACCGCCATCACCATCCGAACCATGCTGGTGCACGACGGCCGGGCCTCGGTGCAGGCCGGTGCGGGCATAGTCGCCGACTCGGTGCCCGCGGAGGAACACGCCGAGTGCGAGAACAAGGCCCGGGCTCTGCTGGCCGCGGTCCCCGCGGCTCGGCTCATGACCGAAGCCCGAAGGAGAGCGGGCCGACGATGACAACCGGAGTGGTCGCGGCTCTGGTGCCGAGGGACGCGGTGCTGGTCACCGGCAACGACGCGGCGTCGTACCTGCAGGGCCAGATCTCCCAGGACGTCGATGCGGTGGACGTGGGGACCTCGGCGTGGTCGCTAGTGCTGGCGCCCCAGGGCAAGGTGGACGCCTGGTTCCGCCTCACCCGCCGCGAAGACGGCAGCTTCGTGCTCGACCTCGACGCCGGATTCGGCGAGAGGCTCATAGCCCGTCTGGAGCGCTTCCGGCTCAGGGTCGACGTGTCCTTCGAGGTCCTCGCCGGCTGGAAGATGCTGGCGGTGCGGGGGCCGCGGGCCGCCGATGAGGATCTCGACACCGTCGATGCCGAGGTGCGAGCCCACCTCGACTGGCCCGGCTTCTGCGGGATCGACCTGCTCGGCCCGGGCCCAGCGCCGCCACCGGGCCTGCTTGTCGGCGGTCCGGGCGACCTGGAGGCCGCCCGTATCAGGGCCGGCTGGCCGGCCATGGGCCACGAGTTGACCGAGCGCACCATCCCAGCCGAGATAGCAGGTCTGGTCGAGTCCTCGGTGAGCTTCACCAAGGGGTGCTTCACGGGCCAGGAGCTGGTGGCCCGCATCGACAGCCGGGGCGGGAATGTGCCCCGTCCGGTGAGGCTCCTCGAGATCCGCGGCGACGGCGTGGCGCCCGGTGCCGCGATCACCGTCGACGGCAAGACGGTCGGAGCGGTCACTTCAGCCGCGGCGGACCCGTCCTCGGTGACAACGGTGGCACTTGGACCGGTGCACCGCCGGGTCGAGCCTCCCGCATCCGCGGAAGTGAACGGCATGCCGGCCACGGTGCTGGCCACACCGGCTCAGAGGCCGAGCGAATAGGCGCCGGAGAACGGATCTCCAGGGGCGTTTTCGTCATCAACTTGGGCCGGTGCCTCCGGCTCGCACCTACGATGGCGGGATGGACCCGTACGCGGTGCTGGGTGTGGCCCGCGATGCTCCCGCATCCGAGATCAGGAGGGCCTACGTGACCCTGGCCCGAAGCACCCATCCCGACGTGCGGGGCGACGACCCCGATGCCGCCGAGCAGATGCGCCGCATCAACCTGGCTTGGGAGATGCTGTCGGATGCCGACTCACGGACGGCTGTAGACCGTCGCCTGACGCAGAGGCCGCAAACGCCGCCGGCCTCGCAATATGCTCCCGCGCCCGAGCCCGCAGCACGCCCTCACGAGGCCGAGTTCGACCTGGGCCACGACGACTTCGACGGCGACGACCGGCCCCTCACCGAGGGCCACCTTCCCGCCTGGATGCGTCTGGGCTCGCCGCTCGCCTTCGTGCTGGGCATCTTTGCCGTCATCTTCGGCGTACTGGCGGGTGGGTTCGTGCTGGTACGCCTCGGCCTCTTGTTGCTGGGGCTGTCGGCCCTGCTGTTCCTGCTGTCGCCCTTCGTGGTGCTGATACGCAGCCGCGGCGGACCGTTGCGGTGATGGCTACCACCCGTCCAGTCCGGACCGGGCCGAGGCGCTGATGGCTGCCACCTACCTCGACCGGATCGTGGCCGCGCACCGCGATGCGGCCCGAGCCGATCGGCGCAACCCGGCCGACCTGCTGGAACCGGCCCGTTCCTGCCTGCCGGCTCGGGGCTTTCGCTCCCGGCTGGCATCTTCGAACGGCACCGCCGTCATCGCGGAGGTGAAGCGGCGCTCCCCGTCCAAGGGCGACCTGCGATCCGATCTGGACCCCGCTGCGCTGGCTTGGCAGTACGAGTCGGGCGGGGCCGCGTGCCTGTCGGTGCTCACCGACTCCGATTGGTTCGGCGGTTCGGCCTCGGACCTGCAGGCAGCCCGCGACGCGACGAGCCTGCCCGCCCTGCGCAAGGACTTCACGGTCGACGAGCGTGACGTGCTCGACGCCCGCATCATGGGGGCCGACTGCGTGCTGTTGATCGTGGCCGCGCTGGACGACGACGAGCTGACCCGGTTCTGCGCCCTGGCCCGGGACATCGGCCTTGACGCTCTAGTGGAGGTTCATGACGATGCCGAACTGCACCGGGCCCTGTCGGCAGGAGCCGACCTCGTCGGCGTGAACCAGCGCGACCTGGTGACCTTCGAGGTGGACCGGGCCCGGGCCGCCCGCCTGGCTCCCTTGATCCCCGACGGCGTCGTGTCGGTGGCCGAGTCCGGCATCGCGGGTCCGGCCGACATGGCTCGCCTCGCCGAGGCCGGCTACGGCGGGGTGCTGGTGGGGGAGTCGCTGGTTCGTTCTGCCGATGCGGCAGCGGCCGTGCGGGCCCTGGTCGCCGCCGGCTCCTAGGGCTGCCGGCTCCGGGAGGACCGGCAATCAGGCCGCGTCAGGCTCCAACCCACTAGCGTCGAGGCGTGTTCGTCAAGATCTGCGGTACCACTACCGAGGATGACGCGCTGCTGGCCGTGGCCATGGGGGCCGACGCGGTGGGATTCATCTTCGCCCCGTCACCCCGCCAGGTGTCGATGGACCGGGTCCGGGACATCGTGCGCCGCCTGCCCAGCGACGTGCTCAGCGTGGGCGTGTTCCGCAACGAGATGCCGGCCCGCGTGGTGGAGATCACCTCTAATGCGCGTCTGGGGGCGGCCCAGCTCAGCGGCCACGAATCGCCCGAGGACACGGCCTGGGTGGCCGAGAGAGTGCCCGCCACCATCAAGGCCTTTCCGGCCGGTCATGAGGGCCTGGAGCACCTGGCCGACTACGGCGCAGACGTGGTGATGCTCGACAACGAACGGCCCGGCTCCGGCCAGGTGTTCGACTGGTCCCTGGCCGAGGGCGCGCCGCTGGCCGGCCACCGGCTGCTCCTGGCGGGCGGCCTCGACGCCGGCAATGTGGCCGCGGCCATCCAGAGGGTCCGGCCGTGGGGGGTGGACGTGGCCAGCGGCGTGGAGAGCAGGCCGGGCCGCAAGGACCCGGCCCGGCTGCGGGCCTTCCTGAATGAGGCCAAAGCGGCCGGAGCCGAGACCGCCAGGCAGCAGGTGGCGTCTGCGGACGAGGTGCGCGGGCACCCGGCCGGACCCGGCCCCTACGACTGGGAACAGGACCAGTGAGCGTGACGGCGGGCTCAGCATCAGGCGAGTTCATGGGCGAGCCCACAATCGCCGCAGCATCAGGCGAGTTCATGGGCGAGCCCACAATCGCCGCAGCATCAGGCGAGTTCATGGGCGAGCCCAGCGCTGATGGGCGCTTCGGCGAGTTCGGTGGCATGTTCGTGCCCGAGACCCTGGTGCCGGCCTGCCAAGAGCTCGACCGGGCCTTCCGCGCCGCGTGGGGGGACCCCGCCTTCCGGAACGAACTCGACCGGCTGCTGCGCGACTACGCCGGCCGGCCCTCACCCCTCACCGAGTGCGAGAACCTGTCCGAGGAGTTGGGAGTGCGCATCCTGTTGAAGCGCGAGGACCTCAACCACACCGGCAGCCACAAGATCAACAACGTGCTCGGCCAGGCCCTGCTGGCCCAACGAATGGGCAAGGCCAGCCTGGTGGCCGAGACCGGTGCGGGCCAGCACGGCGTGGCCACGGCCACCGCGGCCGCCCTGTTCGGCATGGACTGCCTGGTGTACATGGGCACCGTCGACATCGCCCGGCAGGAGCTCAACGTGTTCCGCATGCGTTTGCTGGGCGCCGAGGTCCGGGCGGCGGAGACCGGATCATGCACTCTCAAGGACGCCGTCAACGAGGCCATGCGCCACTGGGTGGCGGTGGTCGACACCACCCACTACTGCCTGGGCTCGGTGATGGGCCCGCACCCGTACCCGTGGATGGTCCGCGAGTTCCAGAGGGTGGTGGGGGAGGAGGCCCGCCGCCAGTGCGCCGAGATCCTCGACGGCGGGGTGCCCGACATCGTCACGGCCGCGGTGGGAGGGGGCTCCAACGCAGCCGGGATCTTCGCGGGCTTCGCAAACACCTCCGCCGCGCTAGTCGGGGTGGAGCCGGCCGGGGGCGCGGCCATCGGCCGGTCCGTGCCCGGCATAGTCCACGGTTCGCGGTCGTACCTGATGCAGGACGAGTGGGGCCAAGTGCTGGAGGCCGAGTCGATCTCGGCCGGACTCGACTATCCGGGCGTCGGCCCGGAGCACTCGCATCTGGCCGCCACCGGGCGGGCCGTCTACGAGCAGGTCACCGACGCCGAGGTGATCGAGGCGTTCAGCCTGCTGTCGCGGGCCGAGGGCATCATTCCCGCCCTGGAGTGCGCCCACGCGCTGGCCTGGGTGTCGCGGGCCCGCGCCGAGTTGGCCGGCCGCACCGTGCTGTTGAATCTCAGCGGCCGGGGCGACAAGGACGTCGACCAGATGATGGGCATCCTCGGGTGACCACGGCCAAAGACACCGCCGCACCCGGCGGGGCAGACACCTCGGGACGGCTCGAGACTGCGCTGCGGAGCCGTCGCGGCGCCGGAGGCAAGTGCTTCGTGCCCTACGTCACCGGCGGTCTGGGCGACGACTGGCTGGAGACAATCTGCGCGGTCGCCGCAGCCGGAGCCGACGCCATCGAGATCGGCGTTCCGTTCTCGGACCCAGTGATAGACGGCACCGTCATCCAGCAGGCCAACGACCGGGCCCTGGCCGACGGCGCCACGCCGCAGTCGATCCTGGCCGCGGTGCGGGGCGCGGCGGCCGACGTCGGCGTGCCCACCGTGGTGATGACCTACGTGAACATCGCCCACCACATGGGCTACGAGCGGTTCGCCTCGTCGCTGGCAGAAGCCGGTGTGAGCGGCTGCATCCTGCCCGACCTGCCCCTCGAGGAAGTGGGGGAGTGGTCGGAGTGCGCGGACGCGGCCGGCGTGGAGACGGTGCTGCTGGCCGCGCCCACCGCGCCCGACGAGCGCCTGCCCCGCATCTGCGCCCGGTCCCGGGGCTTCGTGTACAGCGTAGGCCTGATGGGGATCACCGGAGTCCGCGAGGAACTGGCCGCCAGCGCCACCCGCACGGCGGCCCGTCTCAAGGCGGTCACCGACCGGCCCGTCCTGGTGGGGGTGGGGGTCGGCACTCCCGCCCAAGCGGCCGAGGTGTGCGAGGTGGCCGATGGGGCGGTCGTCGGCTCGGCCATCGTCACAAGGATGCTGGAGGGCGCCGGACCGGAGGGCGTGGCCGGGCTGGTGGCCGACTTCCGCGCCGCTCTGGACGCAGCCCACGGATAGGACGCCCCGACCGTACGCTCCAGCAGGTGGCTCGACGCGCCCGGATGATGGACCACGACCTGATCGTGGTGGGCGGCGGTGCGGCCGGACTGGGCGCAGTGCGCGCCGCGCTCTGGGCGGGCGCGGGTGCGGCCATGGTCACCGACTCGGCACCGGGCGGGGACTGCACGTTCACCGGCTGCGTGCCCTCCAAGGCGCTGCTGGCCGCAGCCCGCGACGGGCTGGGCTTCAACGACGCGATGGCCCGGGTGCGCTCAACCATCGAGCACATCGCGGCCACCGAGTCGGCCGAGGTGCTGGAGGCCGAGGGAGTCACCGTCATCGAGGGCCGGGCCCGCCTTGTCACGCACGACACGGTCGCGGTGGGGGAGCGGCGCATCACCGCGCCCCGCATCGTGCTGGCCACCGGCTCGCGGCCGTCGCTGCCCGACGACATCCCGGGTCTGGCCGAAGCGCGGCCGCTGACCAACGAGACAGTCTTCGACCTGACCGAGCCACCCAAGTCGCTGGGCATCATCGGCGGCGGCCCGACCGGCTGCGAACTGGCCCAAGCCTTCGCCATCCTTGGTGTGGACGTGACCCTGTTCGAGTACCAGCAGCAGCTGTTGCCCAACGAGGAGCCCGAAGCCGCGGCGGCGGTGAGAGAGGCGCTCCAGGCCGACGGGGTGAGAGTGCTGCGCTGTGCCCGTGTCGCCCGCGTCACCCCGGCCCGGCGGGATTCGCCCGGCGCTGGGCCCTACTCGCTCCTCTACCGGCTCTCCCGCTCCGGCGGGATAGGAGGGCGTGTCACGGTGGACCGGCTGCTGGTGGCCACCGGCCGGACGCCTGCGACCGAGGGGCTGGGGCTCGAGGAGATGAGACTCAAGCTCGGCGAGTGGAGCGGCCACGTTGTCACCGACGAACGGCTCGAGACGTCGGTGAGGGGCGTCTATGCAGCCGGCGACGTTGCCGCCTGGCGGCTGAGGCGCTCCATCCGGCAGCGAATCCGGCCGATGCCCTTGTTCAAGATCGACAAGATCGATGAGCTGCACCCATCCCGCCGGAGGCTGCTACGCCGTACCGGGCGTCGGGTCCGGCGCATCCCGGCGCGCGACCGGGCGCGGCGGCACCAGCGGCAGCACTATGCGGCGTTGAACCTGTCACATGCGGCCGACGAGATGGGCCGGATCGCGGCCAGCAACGCGCTGGGCAAGGGCCTTCGGGGACAGTTCCGCGGCAATCTCGTGCCCAGAGTGGTGTTCACCGACCCCGAGGTCGCCTCGGTGGGCGTGACCCCGGCACACGCGCCGCCGGGCAGCCGGGTGGCTTACCTTCCGTTGGCCGAGGTGGACCGGGCGGTCACCGACGGACGCACCGCCGGCTTCATCGCCATCGTCGCCGGGCCTCGCCGCCTGCTGCGCAACGCGGGCGGCGGCCGGATCCTGGGCGCCACCATCGTCGCGCCCCGGGCCGGAGAGATGATCGCCGAGATCGTGCTGGCCATGCGCACCGGCGCCTTTGCCGGCCGTCTGGCCCAGGCCTCGCACGCCTACCCGACCTGGTCGAGCGGAGTGCAGAAGGCTGCGGCCCAGTTCTTCGGCGAGATCGAGGGCCGCCGAGCCCGACAGGTCGACTAGCCGGTCCGTCGCGGAATTGATTGGAGCGCTCGGAGTGGTGCCAAGCTGGGGCTTGGGCCTTCCACGCTGCCCCAGCCATTTGGACGACACAGCACTAGCCGGTTACGAGTCGGAAAGTGGTGTTCCGCGCTAGCCGGTGGTCAGGCCCCCATCGGCGCTGAGGATGGCGCCGTGTATGCCGGGGCAGTCATCGGAGGCCACGAAGGCGAACAGCGCAGCGATGTGCTCGGGCTGGCTCATCGGCTTGAACGCCATCATGCGCCGGACGAAGTGCCGGTCGGGGTCGTCGACTTGCCTGTAGTTGCGGGTCATTGGGGTGTCCACCCCGCCGGGAGCGATGGCGTTGACCCGCACCGGCGTCTTGGACAGCTCCATGGCCAGCGCCTTGGTCAGCTGCACCACCGCTCCCTTGGTGGCGCAATACGTGGTCAGGTAGGCCATCCCCTGGATCCCGGCGTTGGAGGCGAAGTTGACGATGTTGCCGCCCGAGGCGAGCAGGTGGGGGAGCGCGGCCTGGGTCAGGAAGAACATGCCCTTGACGTTCACGTCGAACATGCGGTCCCAGCCATCCTCGGTGACGTCCTCCACCCGGTCCTGCCATGAGAGCCCGGCGATGTTGCCGAGCACGTCGATGCGCCCGAAAGCGTCCACGCACGCGGCCGCGGCCGCCTCGCAGTCGGCCACCGACGACAGGTCACCGCGCTGGGTCTCGATCCGTCCCCCCGATCCGGTGATCTGGGACGCAGTCTCGGCCAGACCCTCGTCGTTCACGTCCACTCCGAACACCGCCGCGCCCTCCGTGGCCAAACGGATGGACACCGCCCGCCCCATGCCCGAGGCCGCTCCGGTGATCAGCGCCACCTTGCCGTCGAATCTCCCCATGGACTACCACCCGTCTGAGTCGGCCCTCTGCGCAGACGCGGAGGCTACCGGCCGGATTGTGGGGCGGTGCGGCGGAAAGTGACGCTCATCCGGGGCGGAGCGGCCGCGACCTTGGGCACCGAGTGCTCCCAACTCTGCTGGCAGGCACCTCCCATCACGAGCAGGTCGCCCGACGCCAGGGTGAGCGAGCGGCTGCGGCCTCCGCCGGCAGGCCGCAGCAGGAATCGCCGGGGGCCTCCCAGCGACACGATGGCGACCACGGCGTCGGCAGGGTCGATCCCGATCCGGTCGCTGTGCCAGGCCACGGAGTCGTCACCGCCCCGGTAGTAGTTCACCCACACCGAGTTGAAGCCGTCGCGGTAGCGAGCCGCCAGGGTCCCCGCCATGTCATCGATCAGCGGCACCGAGCCCGCCGAGCCAGGCCGCACGAACGCCCCGAGGCGCGGCTCGTCAACCATCTGCCCGTACATGGGACGCTTGGCTCGGGTCCAGCGCAGGCGGGTCGCCAGCAGTTCCAGCAGCTCATCGCCGCCGCGCAGCCACCTCGACGACCTGTCTGTCCAGCTGCGGTCGTCCAGGTGCAGCCGCTCGACGGTCGCGGTGGGGTCGAGGGCCGGTGGACCCTGAGCGAAGAGGTCGCCTTGCCGCGGTCCCACCTCGGCGTGCGTGCCCGACCGGGAGATCCCCATGAATGAACATTAGCGAACATCTGTTCGCACGACAAGCCTGTTACACGGGTCAGTTGTCGGTGGGGTTGCGCGGGTACAGGCGAAGGCGCCTTAGATCCCCCTGCTGGCGAGCGAACACCTGCCACCACAGCTCGTTGGGGTCCTCCGAGAACGGATCGGACCCGTCGAGGTCGAGCACGAACCAGGCGTCCTCGGCCAGTTCAGCCTCGAGCTGTCCCGGCGCCCACGCTGCGTAGCCGGCGAAGATGCGCACCTCATCCAGCCCGCCGACCTCGTCAGGGTTGCGCTCCAGATCGACGGTGCCGATCCGCCCTATGACCTGGGACCAGTTCTCGTCGGCATCGTCGAGTGCCACCGACGCCAGCGCTATGACCGAGGACTGGCTCACCGGACCGCCGACGAACACCACGGGCGGCTCGCTCACCGCCGCCGCCCAGTCTCCAATAGCGCTGCTGACGGTCAGCTCGCTGGGCCGGTTGAGAACCACGCCCAGCGCACCCTCGTCACTGTGCTCGAGCATCAGCAGCACTGTCTGGCGGAAATTCGGATCGGACAGACTCGGCGTAGCCACAAGAAGCTTCCCGCGGGTCGATTCCATTCGTGGGTCTTCCAGGTTGCGGACGGATGGGGAGCGGCACGGTGGCAAATCCGGCGACCCCAAGCGATGGCGGTGTGACGAGGTGGCTATGTGGCACGATCTAGGGTTGTGGTGTCGACCATGCCGCCCGTGCTGCTCACGATAGCCGCTTCGGACCCTCTGGGTGGTGCGGGCGTGCAAGCCGATCTGGCCACATTCGCGGCCTTCGGGGTCCACGGAGCCAGCGCTCTCACGACCGTCACCGCGCAGTCCCTGACCGCGGTCACCGCCGTCGAGCCGGTCCAGGCCGACCTGGTGGCGCGCCAGATCGACTCGGTGGCGTCCGAGTTGGGCGTGGCCGGCGCCAAGACAGGACTGCTGCGCCGGCGCGAGGTGGTAGAGCTGGTGGCGGAGCGGATCGAGCGCGGCGTCCTGCCCGCGCCCGTGGTCGATCCGGTCATGGTGGACGGCAGGGGGGTTCTCTTCGTGGCCGACGAAGTCGAGCAGGCCTACCGCGAGCGCCTGTTCCCCTTGGCCCGGGTGATCACGCCGAACCGCCGTGAGGCCGAGTTGCTGGCCGGCACGTCCCTGCCCGGCCCTGCGGCCGTGCTCGACTGCGCCGAGACGTTCCGGATGCTCGGATCGGACGCTGTGGTGGTTACCGGGGGTGCCTTCGAGGGCAAGCCCGACGATGTGGTCATCACCGCGGACGGCGATGCCTGGGTCGAGCCCGGTCAGCGCGTCCACACCAGAAACGTCCGCGGCAGCGGCTGCACGTTCTCAGCCGCGCTGGCGGCCGGACTCGCCCTCGGCGCTGATCTGGAACGCGCCGTTGCCGACGCCGGCCGGTTCGTGCGCTCGGCCATAGAGGCATCCGCAGCATGGAAACTAAACGGCCCCGGCCCAGTATCCCACAGCGTCCCCGGGCACCGCAGACCCAACCCCAAGGCCCGGCCCGACTCACATTAGGTAAAGTTTACTTTACATAATGTATATTTCCGGCGGCATCCCAGGGCTTTGCTAGGGCGCCACTCCCGCTCTTGCTCGTTTCGCTCACGGGCCGCTCGGGCCCCGGCATCGTTCGGATTCTCGCGATGATTCGATTGCAACACTCCCAATTTCGCTCTGCCGCTGGGCCGTGTAGCTTTGTGGGCCGTGTCCCGTCGACTAGAGATCGAACTCACCAGCCAGCGTGCTGACGGCACGTGGACGTGGCGGGCGGCCGGGGCACGTCAACCCAAGGGCGAAGTCAAATCCGACCTCGTTCCCGACACTGCGGCCGTCGGCACCGTGCTCAAGGCCGAGGCCGACGGCGGGCTCGACGGCCTGGAGATCACCGCGGTGTTTGGTCCGCGGGTCCGATCCACCCCCGCGGATCGTCTTGAGTTGATAACCGGGGGCGACGGCCCGCTGGTCACGACCACGCTGGTGCAGAAGTCTCGCCGCGGCGACCGGGGCGATCGGCGTGCTCCCGACGGCGACCGGTCCCGGGGCCGCCCCCGCAAGGGCGCCCGCGACGACAGGGGTCCCCGGAATCGCAGACGGCGCGACACCGAAGCAGGCGATGACCCCGAGCGCAAGAATCGGAGGCCGCGCCGGGGCGACGATTCCAAGAATCGCTCCCGTCGCGACGATTCCGGCTCCGACCGCGACCGCGGGGCCCAGCGCTCCGATCGGCGCGGCCAACGCTCGGACGACCGTCGCTCCCAGGACGGCAAGAGATCCGAGAGACCCCGGCCGAGAACGCCCGGCCTCAAGGCCAAGCGGGTCCACCGCAAGGCCGCGTTGGCCGCCCTTCCCGATGACCAGCAGCACTTGGCTCGCGAGGTGCTCAGGGCCGGCGTGCCGGGAGTCCGGAAGTCGATCGACCGGATGAATGCCAAAGCGGCAGCCGGGAGTCTCCCCCAGATCAAGTCGGAGCCGATCCTGACGCTGGCCGAGCAGCTTGCTCCCGTGTTGAAGGCCGCGGAATGGCACGACCGGGCCGACGCAGCCCTTGCCGGCATATCCAAGATCGACCTGCGAGACATTCGCTCGGTCATTGCCGCCGCTGATCGGGCGGCCCGAACCGAGGAGACCCGGGCTCTCGCCGAGAGCCTTCGCGCCGGTCTGGCTCAGCGCTTGGAAGTGGACCAACGCCAATGGTTGGACGAGCTGGCCAACACCATCGCCGAGGGCCGCACCATCAGAGCACTGCGCCTGAGTTCTCGCCCGCCCAAGGCGGGCACCCCGCTGCCTCTGGACATGGCCGAGCGGCTCGCCAACATGGCGGCCGCAGACCTCAACCCCACCGCCAACCAGCAGCGGTGGTCGACGGTGATGGACTCGGTGGCCGTCTCCCCTGTGCGCACCCAGGTGATCCCGCTCGGTGTGCCGGACAGGCCGACGGAGGATCTGCTGTCCACCGTCCGCCGGCTGGCCGACCGGGTTCCGCAGATCGCGGCTCTCTTCGGAATCGAGCCCCAGCCACCGAGGCGGGGGAGCCGGCTACCTCCCCCTCCCCCACCCACGGCCGAGGTCGACAAACCGACCGAGCAACCCACCGACACAGAACCAGAACCGGCCGCACAAGCACAACCCACCGACACGGACACGGAAGCAGAAGCGGCCACAGGCCCCGAAGACGCCTGATGATCGACTTTGGGACTGAGGGCAACGTCGCCCTCATCACCATGAACCGGCCCGAGGCTCGCAACGCCGTCAACGGCTCGATCTCCAGCGGTCTCGAGGATGCCATCGACCGGCTGGAGGCGGACGACTCGCTGTGGCTGGGCATCCTCACCCACACCGGCCCGGTGTTCTGCGCCGGCGCCGACCTGAAGGCCATATCGGAGGGACGCTTCTCGGAGCTGTCCACCAAGCGGGGCGGCTTCGGCGGCATCGTGCTTCGGGAGAGGACCAAGCCGCTGATCGCGGCCATCGACGGCCCCGCCCTGGCCGGCGGTACCGAGATCGCGCTCACGTGCGATCTGCGAGTGGCCTCGACCGCGGCCCGCTTCGGCCTTCCAGAGGTGAAGCGGTCGTTGATAGCGGCCGCGGGCGGGCTGGTGCGCCTGCCCCGTGCGATTCCGCCGGCGATAGCCATGGAGGTGGTCCTCACCGGCGATCCGATCAGCGCCGAGCGCGCTCTGGAGCTCGGACTCATCAACGAGCTGTGCGAACCGGGCGGAGCGCTCGACGGGGCCCGGCGTCTGGCCGCCCGTGTCAACGCCAACGGGCCCCTCGCGGTGCGGGAGTCCCGCCGGCTCGTGCTCGAGAGCTTCACCCAGACCGATGCCGAGGCAGTCCTTGCGGCGGGAAACGCCCAGATGGGTCTGCGCCACACCGAGGACTTCCGCGAGGGTCCTCTGGCCTTCATCGAGAAGCGGCCCCCCGTCTGGAAGGGCCGCTGAGCGTCATGTCCGCTCTAGTTCGCTGCGCTCACGGGCCGCTCGGGCCACGGCCTCCGCTCTAGTTCGCTGCGCTCACGGGCCGCTCGGGCCACGGCCTCCGCTCTAGTTCGCTGCGCTCACGGGCCGCTCGGGCCACGGCCTCCGCTCTAGTTCGCTGCGCTCACGGGCCGCTCGGGCCACGGCCTCGCGGCGCTCCGCCTCTACACGATCGTGGGGATGACCCCGTGGTCGTAGAGGAATTCCGCCAGGCCCTCAACGAGTGGCAGCGCGGCCACCTCTGAAACGGGCCACCACCGGGCCTCGGAAGCGTCCCCGCCGGCGGTGGGGGTGAGATCGCCCGTCACGGTCGCTTCGAAGTCGAAGATCACGAAGTGATGGTCTTCGCTGATGCGTTCCACCCACCCGACCAGGGGTCCGCACACGCCTCGCAGCCCGGTCTCCTCGGACAGCTCGCGCACCACCGCTTCCATCAACAACTCCCCCGGCTCGACCCGGCCTCCGGGCACGGACCACTCCCCCACTGCCGGCGCGCGGCCCCGGCGCACGAGCAGCAACTCGTCGGAGCGGCGGACGACGGCGCCCACCGCGACCTCAGCCCGCTCGATCACCGCGGGAGCTTGCGGTGGACAGTTATTGCCCGGGCTACCAGGCCGTGAGTCTCGAAGAAGTTCTTGGTGTTGCGATCTCCGGGCAGCGCCAGGCTGTCCACGCCAATACAGCCGCGCCGGGCGGCCCAGGCCATCAGCATCTCCATCATGGCCTCGCCGACTCCCAC
Source organism: Candidatus Aldehydirespirator sp. (assembly GCA_965220645.1). Lineage (GTDB taxonomy): Bacteria > Actinomycetota > Acidimicrobiia > Acidimicrobiales > Aldehydirespiratoraceae > Aldehydirespirator. The sequence continues at coordinate 2,580,773 of OZ244836.1, forward strand.
GCCGCGGGCGTCGGGGAGCACGTAGATGTCGCTCACGCGCCCCAGGGTCGAGCCGTCGTGAAGCGCCACCAGGCGGACCGCTCCGTAGCCGACGACGGCGTCGTCGATGGTTCCCACCACCACCAGCGCGTCGTCGGATCGCAGGTCTCGGAGCAGAGTCTCCAGCTGGGGATCGGGCCGAGCCTCCAACCGTGACCACACAGCGCCGCCGCGCAGTGGCGCCATCTCTGCCGTCGCCTCCTCGGCCAGGCCGGCGACGCTGGCGACGTCGGCTTCAGCCGCCCGTCTCGCCCCCTCATCGATCGAAGTCATCGGACGGGGTGGGTAACGAGCATGGCAGTTGGCGGGCCCCTCAGCCTCCGAGAATCCTCTCGATCGACTCGCAGGGCTCCTCGCCCGACGGGCACACCGGATTGGAGCGCAAGCCGAACTGGGTGACGCTCACGATCAGGAAGCACTGGCCGCAAGTCCACTCGTCCGAGCGGGGCGGCGCAACCACCGAGGTGGCCTTCGCCTCGCCCGCTTCCTCCTCGTCGTCGTCCTCGTCGTCGTCGCTGGCTGCAATGCGGTCCCGAAGGATCTCCTCCAGGTCGGCCTCGACATCGCTGGGATGGACATCCTCGTCATCGTCGTCATCGACCGGCACGGGCACATCGTCGTCGTCGTCCTCCTCCTCCGGCTCATCTTCGTCGCCATCGTCTTTTGGGTCGGCGTCGCCCTTCGAGACTTTGTCGCCGCCGAAGTCCTCTCCATCAGCGAAGACTTCTTCGCCCTCGAAGTCGTCACCCTCCTCGAAATCGTCGGCGAAGTCGTCGCTCAGATCGCCTTCGAAATCACTCGAGTCATCGAAGTCGTCGGCGCTGTCGAGATCATCGCCGTCAAGAGGGTGTGTCTGGGTCATCGCTCCAACTGAAGGGTCGATCGGCACCGGATGTGGAGCGGATCATAGACACAGATCGGCGAGGCGCAACCGCATTCCGGTCATCCGCTGGTGCACTTCGCTCAACCCTGGGCCAGGCCCCCGTCGTCGGTGCCGTTACGGCCGGCAGACAGATCCGATGACGGATGAGACTGAGCGGTCCGGAGCCTCTCCACCCGCTTCTCCGCGTCCAGGCGACCCAACCCGGGATCGGTGGCGTGGTTCACGAAAGACATCAGTTCGGCAACAGCGGCATGGCCCGCCTTCTCCGCGATGAGCGTGTGCATCCGCTGGCACACCCTCCGGTAGGCCGGATGGCCCTGGGGCGTCGTCCGCAACTCCACCATGTGCATCGCCTCGCGGGCATTCATCTGCATCGAATACCGGATCCGGTAGGCGAGGGCGACGGCATAGGAGGCCTGGTCCTCAAACTCGGCACTCAGAGCCTCGTAGAGCCGGGCCGAGCGGGCCATCACCGCATCGAACTGCTCTTCCTCGCCGGCCGCGTCCACTGCGGAGGGCCGCACATAACCGTGGCGGGTGGACAGCGGCTGCCATTCGATGGTCAGCATCCGGTGGCGCTGGAGGTCTCGAAACGCCCCGTAGTCGGACAGCACGTCGAAACGGTAGTAGACGCGTTCAAGTGCCCGGCCGGGGCGGTGGCGACGGTTCTGACGGCTGCCGCAGTAGGCCCGTACCACCGCGACGCGCTCAGCCTCCGACATGGCTGTGACCCTGGCCTCGACGGTACGGTCCGCCAGCGAGGTGTAGGGGTAGAGCATGGCCGCGATCATCTTGGTCTCGCCGTCGGGGTCGAAGTCCACCAGCTCGACCGAATCGTCGGTGACCGGCCCTCCCACCGCGTCGCCGAAGGTGCGGGCGGTTACATCGTCCATGGCGACCCGGTTGTCGGCCAGGTAGCGCGCGGTGAGGCCGCCGCGGTCGGGCAGGTCCACCCGCTTGAGGAACGAGGGGATCACCTTGCGCAGCTCGGTGAGCATCATGTCGGCGTAGGAGCGGGCCTCGGGCAGAGGATGGGCCCGCATCCGCAGCAGCAGCGCCTCGTAGGACTGACCGGTCCCGTAGATGCCGACATTGCTCAGCGACGCGGCCGGGAGCAGCCCGCGGATCGAGTCCAGGGCCCTGGCCTTGATTGCCTGCCGGTACGCGAAGTCGGAGTCGCTGGGCTCCTTGGGCACGTTGGCCCGGAAGAAGTCCTGCATGATCGGCACCAGCTCCGAGTAGGTCGAGAACATACGGTCGATATCGCCCACGTAGCGGGTGCCCAGCGATGAGTTCAGCACCTGGGAGTCGCGGTAGTAGCGGTAGCGTCCTCCCAGCCGCTGGTCGTAGGCGATGTACCGGGTGCTCTGCTCCAGGTAGGCCATCAGCCGGCCCCACTCCAGCACCTTGGTCAGCAGGTTGGAGGCCTGCTCGCAGGCCAGGTGCACGCCGCCGAGCTGGGCCACGGAATCGTCTCCGTACTCGAAGAAGACCCGGTCGTACAGCTGCTCGGCCCGCCGCAGGCCGACGGTGGCGTCGATCGTCACATCGCCGGTGATGTCGAGGTCGTCGACGAACTCGTCGAGGAACAGCCGGCGAAGGCTGGACATCGACCGCGAGTAGCGGGCGAACAGGGCGCCCTTGACGACCTCGGGCAGGTTGACCAGCGCGAACACCGGCTGCTCCAGGTTGGTGAAGTACCGGCGAAGGACGTCGGCTTCCTCGGAGGAGAAGGACTCCGCCGTGTACAGGTTCACGGGGCGAGAGGTTAGAGGCGCGACCGGCGCGGGGCGCGGATCGCGCGATCGATCAGGAAGCGGCGAACTCGGCCCGGACCGCGGGGAGCACGGCATCGTCCAGCCAACAGTCCAGCGCGGTCATGGCCAGGACCTTGGCCCCGTCGATCACGGCCGCGTCGCCGGAGGGACCTCGAGCGTGCAGGGCGAAGTCCGGGGTGTGGATGGGCACGTCCTCGGGCGCGACCTTGATCATGGGATGTATGGACGGAACGACGTAGCTCACGTTGCCCATGTCGGTGCTGCCCACTACCCGTGCCCCGGGATCGGTGGTCACCGTGCGGCCCAGGGTGCCGAGATTGCCGAGATAGCGATCCAGCAGGGTGGGATTGTCGTTCATGTCGGCGTAGGCGGGGTCGGCCCATTCAAGGTCGACCTCGCAACCGGCCGCGTCGGCCCCGGCCTGCAGGCAGGCGGCCACCCGCTCCTTGAGCGCCTCCAGTGATGTGAGGTTGGTTGAGCGCACGTACCACTCGGCCGCAGCCGTCACCGGCACGATGTTGGGCTTGGCGCCTCCGTCGGTGAACACGCCGTGAATGCGCTCGTCGACGCGGATGTGCTGGCGCAGCGCGGCGACGGCGTTGTAGCCGAGCACGGCCGCGTCGAGAGCGTTGAGACCCTTCTCGGGCGCGGCGGCCGCGTGGGCAGCCGCGCCGGTGTAGCGGGCGTTCACCCGGTGCACCGCCACCGCGTGGAATACGCTCAGCTCGTGGTTGGCCGGGTGCACCATCATGGCCGCGTCCATGTCGGAGAACGCTCCCCCCCTCAGCATGAACTCCTTGCCGCCCCCGCCCTCCTCCGCGGGGGTGCCCATTACCGCGACCCGCCCGCCGGTCTCGCCGGCCACCGAGGCCAGGGCCAGGCCCGCACCCAGTCCGGAGGCGGCGATGATGTTGTGGCCGCAGGCATGGCCGATACCCGGCAGGGCGTCGTACTCGCACACGACGGCCACCAGCGCTCCGTCTCCGTCGCCGGCCCGCGCCTCGAAGGCGGTCTCGACTCCGTAGGCCCCGCGCACCACGGCCAGCCCGTGATCGTCCAGCACCCCAGTGAGCAGGTCGTGGGCGTGGTGCTCCTCGAAGCCCAGTTCGGGCCGCTCGTGGATGCGGTGCGACACCTCTAGCAGCTCGGGGGTCAGACGGTCGATCTCCTCGCAGACCCGACGCTTGGCTTCAGTTATCTCCATGACAGCGATCCTAGGCCCGCTCGGGATCGGGCGCGACCGGCACGACTATGGGCTCGCCGGTGTGCTCGCCGGGATCCAGACCTCAAGAGCACCGGTCTCGACTCTAAGGCTGAGCGCGCGTGCCCGAGGAAGGCGGACTCCGTCCAGGTACACGTCGAGGGCTGGATCCAGGTCGAATTGGGAGGCGGCCGAGCGGCGCTGGGTGATCTCCGGATGGGGGACGTGGGTGCCCGAGGGCAGCCGGCGACGGGCCGCCAGCCGCACCCGCAACGGAGGGTCGGCATCGAACACATCCAGGCGGCCGTCTCCGGGATGGGATCGGGGTGCCGCGTTCCAGCGACCGATGAACGACGCATTGGCGGCCACCAGCAGCCGCCCCCGCCACCAGGATCTGCGGGCGACGAGATGGGCCACGAACCAGTGCAGGCGACCGTCCACCAGGGCAGCGCCCACATCGATCGCGAAACGGGCGCCGGTCGCGGCCACCGGCTGTGACGACCTGGTACGGACCGGAGCCAGGCCGAGTGTGCGGGCCAGGTCGCCTCCGGTCAGCACCACCGGGCGGATCGCACGATTGTTCCTGCGGGCTTCAGCCACGATCTTGCCCGCGGCCGCGTCGCCGTCGGCGGTTAGCGCGTCCCGCGGGATCTCTCCCACCTCGCCATAGTCGAGGCCCCAACCGGGCCCGCGGCCGCCGATCACGAGGCCGCCTCGTGCACCGCACCCGAGAGGGCCACCACTCCCCTGTTGAGGTCCTTCACCGTCCGCCGGGCCGTGGCGGAGGTGCCGGAGACTGGAGCCACCACGGCGATCCGGCGAGCCAGATCGATCACCTGCTTGACATTGCGCACGAAATCGCCGGCCGAGAATCCCTCGTCCTGCAGGGCCTCGAACGACTCCCCGGCCGCCCAGCGATGGGCCACAGGCCCGAAGCCGAGCTCCAACGGTCGGGTCTCCTCTACACCGAAGCCCCGTTCCGTGCGGTGCAGGCCGTCGAGGGCTGTGCCGATGCGGCGCAGGCGGCGGTAGGCCGTGCCTGAGGGGATCCACACCTCAGGCCGGGGACCCGGCGAGCGATGCTCGTACGTGAACGCAGACAGCACTGAAGCCAGCTCGGGCGGCGACAGGCCATCGAGCAGCCCGCCGGACAAGGCCTCGGCCACGGCCAGGTCGGCCTCGTGGAAGATGCGCGACACCAGCGATCCCGAGGTCGTGGGAGTCCACCCGTCCAGATGACCCCGCTCACGCAGCACCCCGGCCACGGCTTCGAAGCGACGGGCCAGGTCGATATGCGACGACGCGGCCTCAGCCTGGTACTGGGCGAAGGAGCGACCCATCAGGTCGCGGGCCTCGTCAGAGGACATGCGGCTCAACAGCCCGGCCACCATGTTGTAGGTGGGTCGGAAGGCCGAGCGCAGCTCGAACGAACGGCTCGAGGCCAGCCGGGCCACCTGCTCGAAGGTGCAGTCCGGTGACCACAGAGCCACCGCCCATCCCGCGTCATCGATGCCACGGCGCCCGGCCCGGCCGCTGAACTGCGTGTACTGGGCGGCGCTGAGCGGGACGGTGCTCCGGCCGTCGTACTTGACGGGCTTGTCGATCACGACGCTGCGGGCGGGCATGTTCACGCCCAGCGCCAGGGTCTCGGTGGCGAACACCACCTTCACCAGGCCCTCGGCAAAGCACTGCTCCACGACCTCCTTGAACACCGGCACCATGCCGGCATGGTGCGAGGCGATGCCCAATCGCAGCCGGTCGGTGAAGCGCTGGGCTCCGAGCGCGGCGAGATCGGCGCGGTCGAGGAGGCCGAGGCGAGCCTCGACCAGCTCGTCGATGCGGGCAGCCTCGGTGTCACCGGTGAAGCAAGCCCCGTCGCGGGCGAGTCGAGCTGCGGCCTGGTCGCATCCCTTGCGGCTGAACACGAACCAGATCACCGGCAGCAGGCCTCGCTCCTCCAGCTCTTCCACCAGATCGACGCGCCGGGGCGGTCGCCACAACACGCTCCGGCGCTGCCCTCGGCGATCCGAACCACCCGAACCACCCGAACGGCCCGGACCACGGCCCGTCGAGGCTGCCGAACGGCCCGGACCACGACGGCCCGTCGAGGCTGCCGAACGGCCCGGACCACGACGGCCCGTCGAGGCTGCCGAACGGCCCGGACCACGACGGCTCGTCGAGGCTGCCGGTGCGTCGAATCGGCCTCCCTCGGGGTTGGGCCTGCCCTCGAGGAGGGTGGGCACGATCTGCACCGCGTCGGAACGGCGGCGCCCCACGGCGTAGAGATTGGTCAGCGGGACCGGTCGCCTCGACTCGACCACCACCGCGGTCGGGCCACGCACTTGCTTGAGCCAGCCGCCCAGCTCCTGGTGGTTGGAGACCGTGGCCGACAGGCACACCAGCACGACAGTGGGGGGCAGGTGCAGGATCACCTCCTCCCACACCGGTCCGCGGTAGGGGTCCTCCAGGTAGTGCACCTCGTCGAGCACCACCGCGCCGAGCCGGCCGTCCACCGCTCCCGCGGTCTCGGCCGCCTCACCGCCGTCCACCGCTCCCGCGTAGAGCATGTTGCGCAGCACCTCGGTGGTCATGACGACGACATCGGCGTCACCGGCGATGACGTTGTCACCCGTCAGCAGCCCCACCCGCTGCGGGCCGAGCCTCTGCCGCAGGTCCCGGTACTTCTGGTTGGACAGGGCCTTGATGGGCGTGGTGTAGAAGGCCCGCCGGCCCGCGGCGAGAGCCCGGTCGACGGCATGGTCGGCCACCACCGTCTTGCCCGAGCCAGTGGGCGCGCTCACCAGCACTGAGCGCCCGGCATCAAGGTGCTCGATGGCACGGCGCTGGAACTTGTCGAGCACGAAGCCAGCCCCCGCCGGGTCGGTCATGGCCGGGCCGCGTCGCGCCAAGCCGGGTCGGTCATGGCCGGGCCGCGTCGCGCCCCGCCGGGTCGGTCATGGCCGGGCCGCGTCGCGCCCCGCCGGGTCGGTCATGGCCGGGCCGCGTCGCGCCCCGCCGGGTCGGTCATGGCCGGGCCGCGTCGCGCCCCGCCGGGTCGGTCACCGCTCGGCTGCTTCGCGCTTTCGCTGCCGGCGACTGGCGAGGACGCCCCAAAGGATCGAGAGCTCGTAGAAGGCGTACATCGGCACCGACAGCGCCATGAGCGTGAAGGGGTCGCCGCTGGGGGTTATCACCGCCACCAGCACCACGATCCCGACGACGGAGTAGGAGCGGACCCTGCGGAGGGTCCGGTTCTCGACGACGCCCATGGCCTGCAGCCCGATGAGCGCGATCGGGAACTGGAAGGCGACGCCGAAGGCCACCATCATCTTCACCACGAAGCTCAGATAACGCTGCGGACTGAACAGCGACACCAGATCGGGGCCTCCGATGCTGACCAGGAAGTCGAGGGCTCGGGGCAGGCTCCAGTAGGCCAGCCCGGCACCCAGGAAGAACAGCAGCACGCCCGCGGCCACAAACGGGATCGCGTAGCGCTTCTCATGGCGGTACAGGCCGGGCGCGATGAAGCGCCACCCCTGCCACAGCAGGATCGGCATGGCCGCGGACATGCCCGCGTATCCGGCCACGGTCAGGCGCACTCTGAAGGGCTCGAGGGGATCGGTCACGTACAGGTTGCAGCCACCCTCGGGACCGAACAAGCGGGAGTCGATCCGATCCTGGATGGGGAAGGTCCTGCAGTACGGCTCGAGCAGGAAGTCCAGGATGAAGGGATAGAGGACCCAGCAGGCGATGCCGGCCACCGCTACTGCGATGGCCGACTTGATCAGGCGGTTGCGGAGCTCGGCCAGATGCTCCATGAGCGTCATTTGGCCACCCGAGTCCTGCTCCGGGGACTCTGCTCCGTTGTTGGCGTCTGCGTCGGTCATCGGGAACGTTGCGGAGTGCTAGTCAGGCGGTATCGGCCCGGGACTCGGGATCCGACTCGGCCTTGTCCGACTCAACGGCATCCGACCCAACGGCATCCGGTCCAGCAGCATCCGGTTCAGCAGCGCCCGACCCAGCAGCATCCGGTTCAGCAGCGCCCGACCCAGCAGCATCCGGTTCAGCAGCATCCGGTTCAGCAGCATCCGGTTCAGCAGCATCCGGTTCAGCAGCATCCGGTTCAGCAGCGCCCGACCCAGCAGCATCCGACCCAGCAGCATCCGGTTCAGCAGCATCCGGTTCGCCGGCATCCGGTTCAGCGGCGCTTCGGGCGCCTGCTGCGGCGTCCGTGTCCTCACCGCTGGCCGGAGTGTCAGTCTCCTCGCTGGCCGGCGCGGGCGGAGGGCTGACACTCGCCGCGGCGGTGCCCCATGAAGCGGGGCCCGGCGGGACGCTGCCCGATGCGACGCTGCCCTTGCCTGATGGGTCCTTGCCCTTTGCGACGTCGCCGCCCTTGCCCTTGGTCTCGGGCGGCGGGGCGATCACCTTGCGCGGATCGGCGGCCTTGATCGTCGCGGTGGTCTCGGCGAGCGGCTGGGCCGCCTCGCGCAGCTCCTGCTGGAAGCCCTGCCCGATGCGGCGGATCTCTCCTACGAACTTGCCGACCTGCCGGACGGCCGGGGGCAGCTTGGTCGGCCCCAGCACAATAAGGGCGACAAGCAGGATGACGAGAATCTCTGCCCCGCCTAGATTTCCCACCTTGGCAGCCTAGCTATGAGGCTGTCGGCGGCTGCCACCGCGCCCCGGGACAGGCAACTGGTCGGCCGCGGCCCTGGTTGCCTCGGCGTGATCACCCAGTCGGGCCGCGACGCGCGAGAGCTCGTCTCCGGCCACAGCCGCCGATGACGACTTCCTCAGCGCCCCACTCAACTCCGCAGCGGCCAGCGCCACGGTTCGCAGACCGGCAATCAGCCCGACGACGGCGATGACGGTAGCCGCAGCCGGTGCCAGCATCCACATGCTTCGCACGATACCGCGAACCCGCGGGCGGCTCCCATGGGCAACAACCGCTCAAGAGCGGGCGTCGTCCGCGAACCGGGCCAGGGTCTCCACCATCCGATCGACGTGGTCGCTGTACACGGCATCGATGCCGGCGTCGACCAACTCCGCGATTTGACGGACCTGCTGTGCGTCCCAGCCGAAGGCGAACAAGCCGAAGCGGTGGTACAGCGTGGTGAGGCCGCCGTTCCAGTCTTCGCGGTGGAAGTTCACCGCGTCGATGCCGCCCTCAGCGAGGTCGGCAGCATGGCGCTCGGGGCCCCACCGGAGCCGGTCCAGGCGCGTCGAGTGCACCAGCCGCACCTCTGGCACGGCGGCCCGCCAGGCCCCCAGCACGTCGGCGTCGTAGTGGCAGACCCACAGCCGCTCGGCTGCGCCGTGGTCCCGGGCCACGGCGATCAGTCCCACAAAGGCGGACTCGTCCTTCACGTCGACGCTCAGGGGGAGATCGGCGCGGCAGTGCTCGAAGTACTCGCCGAGAGTGGGAATGTGGCCGGGCAGCCGGGACCGGGGCAGGCTCGCGATGGGCCGACCGAGGATCCGGCGGGTCGAGAACGTGGGCAGTCCTCCGACGGCTTCGTCGTGGTTCAACACGATCTCGCCGTCGGCGGTGATCCAGGCGTCGGTCTCGATGCCGGTGGCTCCCATCTCGTGGGCCAGCGCGAACGCTTCGAGCGTGTTCTCCCGGGCATGGGCCCTGGCCCCGCGATGGGCGAAAGCGATGGGCGGCGCCATCAGAGCCGGTATGCGGGTCGGCATCAGGCCAGTATCACGCGACCAACCGGCCCGCCGGCGGCGGCTACAGGCCGCCTATGTCGGTTGGGGGCCAGATCTTCATGAAGGCCCTGCCCACGACGTCGTCGACGTCTACGGGTCCGAAGAAGCGGCCGTCGCGGCTGTCCTCGCGGCTGTCGCCCAGTACGAGGACCTTGCCCTCGGGCACCTCGCAGCGCATGGAGTCGGCCTCGTTCAGGCAGCCTGGGATGGGCGCTTTGGGAAACGTCGACTCACCAGGTTCGAGGTATGGCTCCTCCAGCCGGGTGCCGTCGATGTAGACCCGGCCGTCCCGTATCTCGAAGGTCTCGCCGCCTAGGGCGACGACCCGCTTGATCAGGTCGTCGACACCCGAATCGCGGCCCGGATTGTCGAACACGACCACATCGCCCCGGTTCACGTCGTGCATGCGGTATCCAAGCTTGTAGACGACCACCCGGTTGTCGACCATCAAGGTGGGCTCCATCGAACCCGACGGGATGACGAAGACCTCCACCAGGAAGGCCTTGAGCAGCAGGGCCAGGCCCAGAGCACACACCAGCACGACGAGCCACTCGATGACCACGGGCAGCGCACGCTGCCGGTGAGTCGGTGGTGGCCCATCGGCATCCTCAACGGGCGTGTCGGGCCCCTGGTCCCCAATCTCGGTGTCAGCCGCGCTCCGCAACGCGGGCTCCGGGGGCGCCGGTTCCGCGGGCTTGTCGGGTCGGGCCGCTGCTTGCCCGGTCACCGGCGGTATCGCTCCAGCATCCGCGCCGCGGTAGCAGCCCGCAGTTCCGGGTCAATGGCCTCGTGACTGTCGATCATCTCGCCGTGCGGTCCGAGTTGCACCAGCAGCCGGGCGAGCCACGACTCGCTGGCCACCGCGAACACCGCATCGACGGCGCCGTCGGGTTGCTCCGTTCGCTCCCGTGCCGGGTAGTAGTCGGCGGCCCAGGCGGCCTGCGGCGCCAGCCGGATCGTGGCGGTTCGATCGACAGTGTCCACCTTCAGCGCGGGCGACCCGTCATGCGGCAGATCGACCTCCGCGGCCGAGTCCGTCACTGTCAATGCGCGGATCCTGTCCACGCGAAAGACCCGCTCCGCCCCAGCGCGGTGGCACCAGCCGGACAGGTACCAGACGCCGTCATGGCTCAACAGCCGGGCCGGGTCCACGGCCCGGGACGTCATCGCGTCGCGCCCCTGCGAGTAGTACTCGATCTCGATCTGCAGCCGCTCGCTGATGGCCCGCCGCAGGTCATCGAGGGTGTCGGTCGGCGCCTGGCCCAGGCACACGTCGATCCGGTCGACAGCGCCTGAGCCTTCCGACCCCAGCGAGAGGCTCAGCTTGGTGAGAGCCCTCATCAGCGGGGCGGCCGCTGACTCGTCGCCGCCTCCGCTAGAACCGCGCTCCTCCGACATGGCGAGCACGGTGCGGCCCGCGGCCAGCAGCCGGGTCGCCTCCTCACTCGTGAGCCGCATCGGCTGCGAGAACCAGTCGGCGTACTGGATATCGACGACGCCGTCGGTGATGTGGACCTCGACCAGGGTGTCCGGAGTGAACGGGTGCACGCCCACGAAGAACAGCCTCTGGGTCAGATCCTCCAGCAGTTGCTCGCGGGGGTAGTCGAAACGCGCCGCGATGTCGTCGAGATGGGCGCCACCCTGCTTGACCACCCAGGGGACGACCCCGAGCAAACGGGCCATCCGCTCGGCCACCGAGAGCCTGGTCCCGTTCTCCGCGGTCGCCGACGTCACCACACCACCCTAGAGGCCCAGCCCCTTAGGCCAGTGCCTCCAGCCAGGCCACCAACTCGTCGCGCAGCCACTGGGGATCGAGCACCTCGGCGTGCTCGAGGAATTCCACCACGAAGGCCCTCAACGACGCGGTGTCGCGCACTTCGAGCGTGAGCACGACCGAGCCGTCGGGCTGGCGCTCACCGTCGACGCCGGCACGGTGGCAGGCCCAGCTGGCCTGATCGGCGTCCACCAGCACCCGGACCTCGACCGGTTCGCCTACGCCGAACTCCCAGGGCCTGAAGGTGCGGGGATCAAGACCCTTCCCCACCGGGTGGCATGCCTCGCCCAACTCGGTGACCTCGCCGTCGATGCGGTCCACGCGGAACAGGCGCTCGCTGGACTGATGTACGTCCCAGCCCACGAGGTACCAGTGGCCGCGGTGGAACGAGAGGCGCCACGGCTCGATGCGCCGCTCGGTTCCCCGGTACGCGAACGAGACCACCCGGCGTCCGATTGCAGCCGCTACGAGCTTCGACAGGGAGTCGTGGAAGGGAAGCTCGCCCACCGCCTCGACCGGCTCGGGAGCGCCGTCAACCGGCGCCGCCCCGCCGAGGCGGGCAAGGCCCGCGCCCGCGCCGCCCTCGAGCCGCACGAGGTTCGTGGCCAGGTGCAGGGCGGCGAGCTCGTCCGGGTCGAAGCGCAGGTCACGACCGGCGTACCTTGCGGCCGGGATGCGATAGCCCTCCACCGGCGGGTCGAGGCGGTAGAGGGTGGATACCTCGATGGGCACCCCGATCGCCCTGAGGTCGGCCTTGTCGCGCTCGAACATCCGTCTGAAGGCCGCCTTGTCCTCCGAGTAGGCGCCGGCCATGCGCTTGCGCAGCTCGCTGGCGCTGAGCGGCCGCGACGTGTGGAGCAGTGCCGCGGTGAGATTCAAGAGCCGTTCGAACTTGTCCATGGCGAGATGCGGTGAGCCGACCGACCGCGACGCTACCGGCTCAACCCGCTAAAGGGAGGCGATCAGCTTCTCCACCCGCTCGTCGTGGGACTTGAAGGGATCCTTGCACAGCACGGTTCGCTGGGACTGGTCGTTGAGCTTCAGGTGGACCCAGTCGACGGTGTAGTCCCTCCTGCGCTCCTTGGCCCGCCGGATGAACTCGCCCCGCAGGCGGGCCCGGGTGGTGGACGGTGGATGCTCAACCGCGTGATGGATCTCGGCCTCGGTGACCAGCGTCTCCACCATCCCCCGATGCTGCATGCAGTAGTAGAGGCCGCGGCTCTGGCTCACGTCGTGGTACTGAAGGTCCACGAGGGCGACGCGGGGATCGGCCAGCTCCAGACCGTGTCGCTCGCGGTACGACTCCACCAGATGGTGCTTGATCACCCAGTCGAGCTCCCGGTCGAGTTGGAGCGGGTCCTGCTCGATGGCGGTCAGGCAGTACTCCCACATGGTGAGAGCCTTCTTCTCCTCGTCAGAGAGGTCATGGTGCTCGGCGTAGCGCATGGCTCGGTTCAGGTACTCCGACTGGATCTCCAGCGCGCTGACCTCGCGGCCGGTGGCGAGCCGCACCCGGCGCCGGCAGGTGGTGTCGTGGCTGATCTCGCGAATGGCCCTGATCGGGTTCTCCAGCGTCATGTCTCGCAGCACGACGCGGGGGTCCTCCAGCATTCGCAGCATCAGCGCGCACGTCCCGACCTTGAGGAAGGTCGTGTACTCGCTCATGTTGGAGTCGCCCACGATCACGTGCAGACGCCGGAACCGCTCCGCGTCGGCGTGGGGCTCGTCGCGGGTGTTGATGATCGGGCGCGACCGGGTGGTGGCCGACGACACGCCCTCCCAGATGTGCTCGGCCCGCTGGCTGATGCAGTACATGGCGCCCCGGGCGGTCTGAAGCACCTTGCCCGCCCCCGCGTATATCTGGCGGCTGACCAGGAACGGGATCAGCACCTCGGCGTAGTCGCTGAGGTCCTCGCGGCGGCTGGTGAGGTAGTTCTCGTGACAGCCGTAGCTGTTGCCGGCGGAGTCGGTGTTGTTCTTGAACAGGAAGACGTCGCCGCGGATGCCCTCCTCGGCCAGGCGCTCCTCGGCGTCGCCCAGCAGGCGCTCGACGATGCGCTCCCCCGCCTTGTCGTGGACGACGAGGTCGTGGGCCGAGTCGCACTCGGGGGTGGCGTACTCGGGATGGCTGCCGACGTCGAGGTACAGCCGGGAGCCGTTGCCCAGGAACACGTTGCTGCTGCGTCCCCACGACACCACCTTGCGGAACAGGTAGCGGGCGACCTCGTCGGGACTGAGGCGACGCTGACCCCTCAGCGTGCAGGTGACGCCGTACTCGTTCTCAATGCCGAAGATGCGCCGCTGCACCCCGCCACCGTACCCCCCGCAGCCTCACGGCGACGGACCGGCCCGGCCGCCTCCGGCTTGGCTGCGCCCGGTCAGCCCCAGAGACCGGCAATGGGAACGGCCTCAATGCCGTCGTCGAGGCCGTAGAGGCGCGGCCCGGTGTTGAACACGACCCCTCCCGCGAACATCTCCGACGCCAGCCTGTCTCGCAGCCAGATGATGTGGCGGGCGTCGCTCCGGGTCGGCGCGCTCGACGACTTGACCTCGAAGGCAGCAACCCGGCGCCCGAACTCCACCACCAGGTCGATCTCGTGATCGCACCTGAGTCCACGACTGCCAGGCCTCGCGCCTACGAACCCGGCTCCGGCTCGGACTCCCCACCATGGCCTTTCAGCGGCTGCCGGCGCCGTCGCCGACGTAGTGTCCGTCGCCCCCAACCTTGAAGTTGATCCGGTTCTCGGCGCCGAGGTTTGGCTCAGGGTCAGGCCATGGCCACCACCGCGGCTCGCACGCCGTCAACGAGAGATCGCGGCGAGTCGGACAGGGCGGCAGATGACCACCGATGCGACCCCCGAGGCCACTCTGACCTCATTCGCGGAGAGCCACTGACGGCTTCGGGTACCAAGGATCGTCCTCGCCGAGGGGCCCGATGTAGACATAGGTGAGATCGTGGCTTTGGTTGACCGGGGCGAAGATCTCGCGCCACTCGTTGATGTAGAAGCGTCCTCCCTGCCAACCCTTCACGGCGTGGATGCGGTCTGCGAAGCCGCGTGCCACGGACGGCCCGACTTCGGAGCTCAACTCGACCTTCTTTGTCACGTTCGGACGCAGTTGCGCCTTGTAGTAGACATCACCGCCTCCGGCCTTGAGGACATAGGGGACTCCGGGATGCGGCCCGCCCCAGGTGTCACCGGGCGTGAGCGGCCGTCCGGTCAGATCGACCCCCTCCCCCGACAGCGTCGTTCCTTCAAACTCGAATCGAAGCGGCGTGCCATAGTCACCGGCGAAGTAGTAGGTGCCGTCGGCGACTGGGACGATGACTTGGCGGTACTCGTTGATGTAGAACGGTCCGTTGGGAGCTTCGCCCATAGAGATCTTGACGGCGTTCACCATCTTCACGAGATCGGGGTGGCCCTCGGTGGTGGCGAGCCACTCCTCGCCGTCTGCGCTCAGGTAGCGAAGCGCAATGACCGGACTGCCGCTGATCGTGCGGACGGCGTACTTCGCGTCCTTGCTCACGTTCTTCGGACAGTTTCCCTTGAACACCGGGAAATCGTTCATCTCAGTTCTCCTTTCGGAACCACTTCCTGGAGTCGATGCGACCGACATAGCGAGGTTCCCAGCGCTGTCGAGGCCAGTCTCCGAGGGGGACCTTCGTCAACGCGAATCCACCGTAGGCTGCCACAAAGCGGACAGGGCCATAACTTCGGAGTTGGCGAAGCGCTCCAATCTGTGCGCGGTCCTGCGCCAGCGGAAGCATCTTCTCACCGCCAGCGGCATCCTCCTTCCAGAAGTAGAGCTCACCCCGACTACTCAACTGATGGGGCACGCCGACGTACGGGCGATCCCAGACGCCGCCGACGCTCAGGCCAGAGTCATCTGCCAGATCGAAAACCCCGCGACCCACTGTGCTGTTCTCGAATTTGAGCGACCCTGAGCACTCGCCCACGATCGCGACGCGGTAGTCGTTCGGACTGAAGGCCGGCACCAGGATCTGGCCGCGTTCGTTGATGAGGAAGGAGCCGCCTCGCTCTCCGCTGAGGAATGCCTTACCCGCGTTGACGGCGGCGGCAAGCGCCGCGGCACCGTCAGAGGCAACCATCGGACACTCGGCGGTCGTGTCATTCACGACCCAATCGACGACTGGCCTCCACCGTCCATCTGAAAGCCGCACATGGACGCGGCAGACCCACCCGGGATCCTTGCGTAGCGTCCCGACCATACTCGCGGAGCGACAGGGGCGACTTCGAGCCGAGTCATGACGAATGCTCGTCGTCAGGGAACAGACCCCCTGCATCATCGGTGATGAAGCGCGCCTCGCCTTTCTCGCGCCAGAATGCGTGTCCGAGTTCGTTGACGAAGAATGTTGATACCGGACCATGAGCGCGGTTGAGTTCCCAAAGGATCTTGACGAGCCTCTGCGCCCGATCACCGGAGGCGAAGCTCTCGCCCCCGCGACGCGGCTTCGCGATGAGGCCGCCGCGGCGTTTGCGGAACCGGAGTCTCTCAGCGGGCTCGAGCGGACCGGCATAATGATCACCCGGATGCGACGCGCTCACATCGACTCGATCTGACGCCTGGGCAGCGACGAAGTCGAACCGTTCCTCCAGCCGACCACCGAACTGTGTGATCCACGCTCTGTCCTCGCCTTGGGAGCGCACCAGGATGACTTGCTGCTGCGGCGTCACCTTGAATCGGCCCGGTCGCCCCTTCAACTTGCGGATTCTCTCCGGGGCATCCTGAGGATTCACGGCGATCCGTCCATCAAGGGTGGACACGTTGCCGAGCGCGTCGCTTGAGAACTCTTCGCCGTCGTAGCGCCCCGGCCACACATCGCCGAGAGCTAGGACCGTGACGTCGATGTCACGTTCAGCCGGAATCGCGGTACGGGGCGGGCCGTCGCGTTCCACTGCCTCCGCCGGAGGATCCCATGCGAGGTAGCGGTTGCGGTCGAGTCCGATGAGCTTGTCCCAGTTCTGCCGTTCGTAGATCGCCTCGTCAACGGTGTCTCGGATGTACAGGACACAGATCCGCGATGTCTTCTCATCGCCCTCGGACCCGCGATGGCGCCGCAAGACGCGACCAATACTCTGAATCCGTTGGCGCGGCGAACTCGACGAAGCAACGATGACGCCAAGATCCGCTTCCGGAACGTTGAATCCCTCAATAAGCGATCGTGCCGATACGACAACTTGGGCTACACCGCTTCGAAAGAGCTCCAGGCTCGTGTCACGCAACTCAGCCGGTAGCTGGCTGTGCTCCATGACGGCCGGCACGCCTTCGGACTCCAGCAGTTCGAAGAGTCGGATGACTTCGTCGATGCTCTCGTGGAAGAGAATCACGCGCGCGCCGGAACGGGTCTCCAGAGTCTCCCGCACGAGAGCTAGCGTCGCGTCCCTCCTGCTCTGTGCCCGGTACAGCAGGTGTTTGCGCCGGGTCATGTCGTTGACGAACCGTGACGCGACTCCAGCGAGGTCGCCGGATCTGGAGGCAATCCGTCTCGCCCATGCCAGCAGGGGCTCTCCGCCCCCCTTGTTTCGTGCCGTCGTGGATGAGTTGAGAAGTTCTCTTCTTGTGTCAGTGATCGATGTGGACAGCATGGCGTATTGATGTTGTTCGCTCGTGGTCAGCGGCAAACCGAAGTGGTCAATCCCGAAAGGCGGAAGAACGTCGAGGTCGAGTGCCTGAGCGAAGCTCATCTCATACGCGATCGGGCCGAACCCGTCTCGCGCCCGCTCAACAGGTGCGCCGGTCGCTTTGTCATCTCCGTCGTCGGCGCGCTCGGGCGTCGCGGATAGACCGAGGCTGTAAGCCCTACGCGTTTGAAGAACGCGCGACATCTCGGGTGCGCCGACACGATGGCATTCGTCTCCGACCAGCAGCAGGTGCCGCCCCGAGTCCTCATCGACAACTCGCGGCAGTTCTTTGCGGGCCGACGCGAGTACGGCGATCAGAACGCGAGTCACATCGCCAAACGTGTCGGAATGGCCGCCTCCCAGCCGCCCGAGGGCATGCTCTGGAAGATTGGAGTGCCCACGCATCACGTCGTACCATTGGTTCATTAGGACGATCGTGGGCACGACGATGGCGACACGAAGTTCAGGATCGTGCCGCTGGAGGCGTTCGATGATCGCCAGCGCGACGACGGTCTTGCCCGCGCCGGTGACGACCTTGATGGTGCCCCTTCGATCCCCTCGAAACCACGCGTCACAAGCGGACTCCTGCCACGGGTGCAGGTCGAGACTCCGGGTCATCTCCCAGACTTGAGGCAGAATCGCGACCTCCGGCCCCTCGGGCTCCAGGCGGCGCGATTCCTCCGCCTCAGCGCTCCCGGTGGATCGGCCGATCCACTCGCGAAGCCGCAGTTGCTGCAGCGTCAGCCGCTCAGTCGCCGAGAGACTCGTCCCGCCTCCGTTCAGCCGGCGGCGCGCTCGGGCGTCAGCCACGGGAGGTGGCGCTCGACTTCGTCCAGTGACAAGGGCTCGGCCTCAAAGTCGCGGAAGTAGGTCGCATGGGTGGCTCGGATGGCTTCCTCGGAGTCGGCCCCAAGCAGCACCACCTCCATTTGCGGCTGGTCCGCGTACTGCCGCTCCCGCTCGCCGTACAGGTCCACGGCCTTGTCTCCGTCCTGGTACCGCTCGATGTCGATTAGTCGGAGCTTGGAGCGGTCGTAAGTCAACAGGAAGTAGATCGTCGTGTCCTCATCCATGTCGCTGCCTCCCTATCCGAACCTCCGCGTCCAGGCGCAACTGCGCCCGGAGCCGAGCCACAGCGTAGTCCTGCTCGAAGCCGCTGCTCCACGATAGGCCAGCCTCCTCGAAGGAGGCGGCGGCCGAGAGGAGTTGGAGCCAGCGGTGAACGTCATCGGAGCCGCCGCCGCTCTTGTAGTCGATTCCAGTCCGTACGGTGATGTCCTCGACGAGCAACGCCCAGTCATGCTGCATGCGCGTTCGGAGTTGAAGCTCTATGCGGCGGTCGCCGTAGCGGGTCCAGAGATGCACCGCCCGATACCCGGATTCGCGCGGCTGGGTGACGTAGTCGCGCACTGTGTCCTCGGCACCGTTGCGCTCGGCGCTGTTGGCCATGAAGCGCTCCTGAACTCGGGCGACTTCCTCTTGAGTGTCGAAGACGGCTCGACAGCCTCCGATGTCTCCCATGTTCGACAGCTTTATTGTCGGTAGGCGCCGCAGCTTGTCGATCACCGTCGGCAATCGCTTCAGGCGCTGGGACAACTCGATCACTTCTAGGCCTGTTGAGGCGATGCAGGACTTGAGCCCCATGCGTGCGCTCACAGTGGGGGCGCGGTGAGCCCTTCGGAATGCCTCCGCGATATCGCTCGCGGCCGCGAGATCATCGGCTGACGGCAGGGGCTCGTCCCTGGTCAGAGCGCGGCGCAGTGTCTTTCCAGCGCGGTCGATCTGACCCTTGGAATGCATGAATTCGCCTGACACGGTGCCCCGCTTGCGAGACCTGTATTGCAGATACTATAGCTATATTGTCTATAACATCAGATAAAGGGCTATAAATGCTGGACATCGTCTTCAAGACGCCGAGACGCTTGAGCCGTAGCGGTTAGTTGGTGAGGATGGCGGCGACCTCTGCGTCGCTCAGGCGGCGGAAGGCTCGACGGTCGTTGCTGCGGTCCAGAACAGCAGCCTCGAGGCTCTCGGCGCCAAGGGTGCGATCGGGGCCGGACAGGGCGGCCACTGCGGCCCGCACGCCGTCGGCCAGCGAGCGCGGCGAGTCCGGCAACGCCGCGGCGAAGTGCTCCGATATCTCCTCGGTCTCACCGCCGAGCACCACCCAGTCGTCCTCGTCGGCCACGGTGCCGTCATAGAGGATGTGGAACAGCTGGTCACCGCGGCCGTCATCATCCAGGCCGATCTCGGCCACGAGTATCTCCACTTCCATTGGCTTGAACTCGTGGGTGAAGACGTGACCGAGGCTCTGGGCGTAGGCGTTGGCCAGGCTGCGGGCGTCGACGTCCTCGCGGCTGAAGGAGAAGCCCTTCAGATCGGCGTGGCGCACTCCGGCAATGCGCAGCTGGTCGAACTCGTTGTAGCGTCCCACCCCCGCGAAGGCGATCCGGTCGTAGATCTCGCTCACCTTGCGCAGCGTGCTGGAGGCATTCTCGGCCACGATGGCGATGCCGCCGATGTAACGGAACGCGACGAGGCTGCGACCCCGGGCAATGCCCTTGCGGGCGTAGTCGGCCTTGTCCTTCATCATCTGCTCGGGCGGCGCGTAGAACGGCATCGTCATCGCGAATCAGCCTTCCTCTCACGCACCACGTAGAACGGCATCGTCATCGCGAATCAGCCTTCCTCTCACGCACCACGCAGAAGGGCATCGTCACGACGCGCCCCCCTTGCCCTCCCGGCGGCTGCGGTGGCGGCGCAGCAGCCGCTCGGTGCGCCGGCGCAGCTCGGCGTCGTCTAGTCGCCGGTAGCCGTCGGCGTCGATCACGGCCACCACCGGGAACACGTCGCGCACCGGGTCGGGGCCGCCGGTGGCCGAGTCGGCGTCGGCGGCCACATACAGGCCGTCCAGCACCAGATCAGTGGCCGCGGCCCTCGCCAGCGACGGACGGAACCCCAGCTTCACCACAGTGTTGGCGTGAAGCGAGCCCGAGCCGGTCGCGGCGTGGTCGCGCTCCTCGTAACGCCCGCCGGTCACGTCGTACTCGAAGATCCGACCCCTGGAGGCACTCAGGTCGTAGCCGGCGAAGATCGGCACCACTACCAGACCCTGCATGGCCGCGGGCAGGTTGGCCCTCACCATCTGGCCCAGCTGGTTGGCCTTGCCCTCGAGGCTGATCTGGGTGCCCTCCACCTTCTCGTAGTGCTCGAGCTGGAGC
This sequence comes from Candidatus Aldehydirespirator sp., assembly GCA_965220645.1. Classification (GTDB taxonomy): domain Bacteria; phylum Actinomycetota; class Acidimicrobiia; order Acidimicrobiales; family Aldehydirespiratoraceae; genus Aldehydirespirator. The sequence continues at coordinate 2,601,029 of OZ244836.1, forward strand.
TGGAACAGCCGCACCATCTCCGTGGAGGGCCCGGCCGCCCCCGCGATGGCCACGCCCGAATGCCGATCGGCAGGGAAGACCTTCTCGATGCGGTGGTTGCTGATCAGATGCCCCGCGGTCGCCCGCCGGTCACCGGCCAGCACCACCCCCGAGCCGTACCGGACGGCTACGCAGGTGGTGCCGTAGGGGATCTCCACCGGCGATACCGCCGGTAGGTGCCCGGTGGCGGCGCCGAGCGGAGTTGCGTCGGTGCCGGAGCGAGTACGGCGCAGCAGCGCGGCAAAGTTCGGTCCGGGATCGTCGTGCGGTCCGAAGCGGGGCAGGCTCACGCTCGGACCTCTGCGACTCGGCACCCCTCGTCACCGGACGGACTCATGATCCGGCCGTCCCCGTTCATTCGCCGCCCTTTTGGATGTAGCTCTTCACGAAGTCCTCGGCGTTGGTCTCGAGCACCTCGTCGATCTCGTCGAGCAGGTCGTCGAGCTGGTCCTTGATGTCCGAGCCCCGCTCGGACGCGGGCGGCACCTCCTCCACGGACTGCTCGCGGGTCGTCGGCGCCGGCTTGCGGATCTGCTCTCGTTCGGCCATTGCGTTCCTCCGGGCTCGATGCTGGACTCTGGTTGCGTCAGCCTTCTTGCGTCAGCTTGTCGGAAAGGAAGGTTAGGCGCCCGCAGCGCCCAAGCGGCGCAGGAGGTCGATCGCGGAGTCGCACTCGTCGAACATGGCGCCCACGTGGGCGATGGTTCCCCGCGTCGGCTCGGCCATCGAGACCCGGCGCAGAGAGCCCTCGCCCACGTCGAAAACGATCGAGTCCCAGTTGGCCGCGACCACCTCCGCCGCGAACCGTTGCAGGCAGCGACCCCTGAAGAAAGCGCGGGTGTCGGGCGGGGGCTCGGTCATGGCCTGCTCTGCTTCGGCCTCGTCCACCAGCGTCTCGAGCCCGGCTCTGGCCGCCAGGGACTTCGCTGGGCGCAGGTCGTGGTACTGGATGTCGAGGGCCCTGAGCCGGGCGTCCTGGAAGTCGAGGCCATGACGCTCCCGGAAGCCCTCCAGCAACCGGAGCTTGGCCACCCAGTCGATCTGTGCGGACAGCCCCATCGGATCGCGCTCCAAGCCACCGAGCACATCCTCCCAGCGGGTCAGCACCTGCTGGGCGACCACGCCGCCGACCGCGTCCGCTCCCCTCGTGTCCACGTAGGCGCGGGCCGCGGCCAGCAGCTCCCACTGGGCGCCCAGCGCCGTGATCGTGGAGCCGTCGGCCAGTTCCAGCGGCTCCCGCAGCGACAGGTCGCGGCTCACCTGGCGAAGCGCGGCCACCGGCGAGGCGAAGCGCAGTTCTCGGGGCACGGCATCATCCTCGGTCATGGCCATGACCAGAGCAGTTGTGCCCACCTTCAGGAAGGTCGCCACCTGCGACATGTTGGCATCGCCCACGATCACGTGAAGTCGCCGATACTTGGCTGCATCGGCATGAGGCTCGTCGCGGGTGTTGACGATGGGACGCTTGAGGGTGGTCTCCAGGCCGACCTCCTCCTCGATGAAGTCGGCTCGCTGAGACATCTGGTAGCCGGCCTCGTCCAGGCGCATCCCCGAGGTCTCGCTGCCCATCTTGCCGGCACCGCAGAAGATCTGGCGGGTCACGAAGTGCGCGGTGGCGTGGGTGACGATGCGGGAGAACGGCACCGACCGGCTCATCAGATAGTTCTCGTGGCAGCCGTAGGTGTTGCCCTTGCCGTCGGAGTTGTTCTTGTAGACCACGATCTCCTCGCCCGGCGGCAGAATCATCTGCGCAGCCTCCATGGAGCGGGCCGCGATCAGTTCGGCGGCCCGGTCGTAGGTGACCACCGAGCGGGCGTCGGCGCACTCGGGGGTGGACAACTCGGGATGGGCGTGGTCGACGTAGTAGCGGGCGCCGTTGGTGAGCACTGCGTTCACGAGGTGGGTCTCGATCTCGGGTGCGAGTGAGCCCCCGGGAACGCCGCCCCGGGCATCGTTGCCCGGTGACTCGTCGGTGAAGTCCCAGCCGACCGCAGCCCGACCCGACTCGGGCGGCTGATGGGCGGCGATCAGGTAGGCGTTGATCAGCAGCGAGGAAGCCGAGATCGGGTTGGGATCCGGCGCGCCCCGGTGGACGATGCCGTACTCGGTCTCGAGGCCGAGCGTCTTGGGGACAGCCATCGGGCCGGACGCTAGCGATCAGTGGTGTGGTTCGGGCTAAAGGATCTGCGAGAGGAACAGCTTGGTGCGCTCTTCGCGGGGATTGGTGAAGAAGTGCTCGGGGGTGCCTGTCTCCACGATCTGGCCTTCCTCCATGAAGATGACCCGGTCGGCGACCTCCCGGGCGAACCCCATCTCGTGGGTCACCACCATCATGGTCATGCCGGAACGGGCCAGTTCCTTCATCACGTCGAGCACTTCAGAGATCATCTCGGGGTCGAGCGCCGAGGTGGGCTCGTCGAAGAGCATGATGCGGGGCTCCATGGCCAGGGCCCGCGCAATGGCCACCCGCTGCTGCTGCCCTCCGGAGAGCTGGCCCGGATACTTCTCGGCCTGCTCGGGGATGCCGACCCGTTCCAGCAGGGCGCCGGCCAGTTCCTCAGCCTCGCGCCGGGGTCGCTTGCGAACCCAGATAGGCGCCAGGGTGATGTTGTCGAGAACGGTGAGGTGAGGGAACAGGTTGAACTGCTGGAACACCATGCCGACCTCGGAGCGAATCCTCTCGATGTTGCGCACGTCGTTGGTGAGTTCTACCCCGTCGACAACGATGCGACCCTCCTGATGGGCTTCCAGGCGATTGATGCAGCGGATCCAGGTGGACTTGCCCGAGCCGGACGGGCCGAGCACCACCACCACCTCGCGTTCCTTGATGACAGCGGTGATCCTGTCCAGGGCCTGGAAGTCCCCGAACCACTTGTTGACCCCCTCGCACACGATCATGTCGTCGCGGGCGGCGAGCTCCTCGGTCAAGGCAGTAGTGGCGTCGCTGACACTCATGATGCAGTCCCCCCTGTGGCCACGTCGCTGACACTCATCTCGTGTCCCCCATGTTCTCAGTCGTGTAAAAGTCCGGAATCACCGCTCCCCCACTCCTAGCCGCTTCTCGAGACGCTGGCTGTGCTTGGACATGTTGTAGGCGAACAACCAGTAGATGAACGACGCGAACAGCAGACCCTCGCGCTTGACGCCGAGGAACTCCGACTGGGCGGAAATGACTTTGTCGGCAATCCGCAGGAAGTCGAAGATCCCGACGATAGCCAGCAGCGAAGTCTCCTTGAACGTGGCGATGACCTGGCCGACCAGAGGCGGGATCGAAACCCGCAGGGCCTGGGGCAGCACGATGAACAGGGTGCGCTGCACGGTGGTCAGCCCGACCGCGTCGGAGGCCTCGTACTGGCCGCGGCGGACGGCCTGCAGGCCGCCGCGGACGTTCTCGGCGAGGTAGGCAGCCGAGAACAGCGCGAAGCCGATCGTGGCCCCGGCGATGTCCACCAGGGACATGTTCTGGGGAAGGAACAGGTTGAAGATCAGGGTGAAGAAGAACAGCACCGTGATCAGCGGCACGCCCCGGAACACCTCGATGTAGGCAGTGGACAGAACCCGGAAGATCGGCAGCTTGGACGTGCGGGCCAACGCGAGGAGCACGCCCATCGGGAACGCTAGCAGGAGCGTGAACACGGCCACGATGAGGGTGATGCCGAAGCCGCCGATCAGGGCGTCGGTGGGCGTGTCGACGGTGGAAGGCGAGTTGACCAAGGTGACCAGCCAGTGGAACACGGCCATGGTCGCGACCCATGCGGCCACCAGCTTCATCCGTTGGGAGCGGTCCCCGGCGAAGTGGTGGGCCAGCAGGGCGATCACCGCCAGCAGCAGGAAGCTGATCCGAGCCTTCTGAAGCATCGGGTACCACCCGAAGAAGGCGGCCGCCCAGTTGAGTACGGCAACCGCCACCAGCACGACGGCCATCACCCTGCCGGCCTCGCCGATGCGGGGGTGAGTCAGGAACCACACCACCACACCCCCTAAGGCGGCGAAGAACAGCGCCATCGGGAGGTCGGTGGACAGCACGTGGTCCCAGTCGAGGTCCGGGTCGCGCAACACGGCCCAGTACAGGACGAAGGGGGTCAGCACCCACAGCAGGTTCAGCGGAACCCGCAGCTTCGGGCCGGCTCGGGCCGCCCGCAGCACTCGCCCCAGTTGGTAGGTGGCCACCAGCAGGACCAACATGACCGTCCACGGCAGCTTCGTGGTCATCGCGACCGTGCTGCCGGGCTCGGCGATGAACTCGCCCTCCAGGAACGCGTAGTGCCCCCACGGGTACACCCACGCCGAGAGCACCATCACCGCGGCAGCCGCGAAGCACACGTGAATGGCCGGCACGAAGGTGTGGCGCCGGCGGACGTCGCCCAGCCCGAACCACAGCGCCGCGCCCGCGCCGGCGAGCACGACCACGGCCAGCCACCACCAAGCCCGGTCCGCCATGGCGTCGGCGAACGACTCCCGAACGATCTCACCCGTTGCGTACTGCTGCACGATCAGCACCCCGAAGCTCGCCAATACGAGCAGCCCATGAGCGATCCTCGGCTCTGATCTGCCGCGCAGATAGGTGCCCTGGAAGTGGAACCACAGGGCGACCGCGACGTTGGCCAGCACCAGCACGGCCAGCACCGCGAAGGCGTTGGCGTCCAGCCATTCGACTAAGGAGTCGCCGACGGCCTCCGAGGCGTCGCGGTGCAGGGCCCGGCCCTCGGCGTCGACGACTGCTGAGGGCTCCCGCAGCACGATCCCCGACGCGATCACGCCGCCTGCAGCCATCAGGTTCATCGACAGCTTCTTCATCGACATGCCGCGGCCGACTCGGGCCAGCAGCCCAATCGACAGCCCGGAGAGCACTGCGATGGCACCGACGCAGACCCAGATGCGGGCGTACTGCTCCTGCGGGTAGGCGTGGGTGAACAAGAACCGCATGTTGGTCTTGACGGCCCGCCAGGTTCGCTCCTCGCTGAACATGAAGTTGAGCAGGCCGCGCACCACCAGGAACACGAGCAGCGAGAAGACCGCGCTGAGCAGCGCGTTGACCGGAGAGGAGAACAGGTTCCTGCCGAGCCACTCACCCGCCGACAGGCTCGGCTCATCGGGCTTCTGGGCAGGCTCGCGCTCGCCGGCCCACGGCTTCTGAGGACCGGCGGCCATTGCCGCCGGATCACCCCACGGCGCAGTCATCTCAGCACTCCAGGCATCTTCAGCACTCCAGGCATCTCAGCGCTCCACGATCTTCATCCGGATGTTGAAGAAGTTGATCACCACGGAGATCGTCAACGAGCAGGCCAGGTAGAACAGCATCCACAGTGAGATCACTTCGAGCGTCTTGCCGGTCTGGTTGTAGACGATCTGGCCCACCTGGACGAAGTCGCTGTAGCCCACCGCGATCGCCAGGGAGGTGTTCTTGGTGAGGTTCAGGTACTGATTGCCCAGCGGCGGGAGTACCACCCTGAAGGCCTGGGGCAGGATGACGCGGCGCAGCATCGACAACCGCCGCAGTCCGACCGCCTGGGCGGCCTCGGTCTGGCCCTTCGGAACAGCCAGGATGCCGCCCCGCACGATCTCGGCGATGAACGACGCGGTGTACAGCACGACACCGAAGAACACCGCGGCGCCGCCCTGGGTGAGGTTCAACCCGGCCGGACCGGGGTTGGGGAAGTTGCCGAGCTGCTCGACGTCGGGCGCCTTGATGTCGACGGGCTTGCCGGTGCGGCCGTCTCCGAACTTGTCGGCGATCACTCCGAGCAGGTCGGTGCCGGAGTTGATGATCCAGCTCGACAGGCCGGGCCAGCCCACCAGCACGAAGGCGATCACCGCCAGAGCGCCCACCCCGGCGAAGATGATGCGGAACCGATCGTCGTCGGTGAGCTTCATGAGCCCCGCAGGCGTGCGACGCCGCGCCAGGAAGCGACGGATCCACCATGCCGCTGCCGCCAGCGCGGCCAGCGACAGCACGACCTGCACGACGACCGGCGTCAACGAGGAGAATCCGTCGCCGATGAAGTCGAAGATGGCGCCCACCCAGCCGAAGATCGGGTGCGCGACCCAGCCCACCGCGCCGAAGACGGCCAGCACCGCCAGCAAGCTCAGCACCGGGTAGGTGTCGCGCCCGGTGGCATCGTGACGGCGATCCTGGCGGCGCTTGACGAACCAGCCGACGAGGCAGCCGGCCGCGAGGAAGATCAGCCACTGGTAGAAGCCGTCGTCGATGTGCAGCCGCGGCACTGACAGCCCCTTGTTGGAGAGGTGCAGAAGGCCGTTGATGGGCCCCTGATCCAACTGGACGTCGGGAAGAGTGGCGACGAGGGCCCAGATGAAGACGATCTGAACCAGCAGGGGGATGTTGCGCATCGTCTCGACGAAGACGCTGCACATGCGGCTGACGATCCAGTTGCTCGACAGCCGCCCGACACCGATCAGCACCCCGAGGATGGTGGCGGCCACGATCCCGCCCGCGGCGATGCGGAGCGTGTTGACCGCACCGGCCCACAGCGCCCGGCCGGCGGTGTCGGGATCGGTGTCGATGCCCTCCCGGAGGTCGCTCCCAAGGCCGATACCCAGGAAGTCGTACCTGATCTCGATTCCCTGGCGGTTCAGGTTCTCGAGGGCCTGCGTGGTCAGGAAGAACAGGGCGAAGACGACCAGCACCAGCGTGAAGACCTGCGCCAGCCACTTGACGACGGTGGCGTCGCGGTAGAAGGGCGGACGCTGCGACTGGGTCGCGGCCAGCGTGGCTTGATCAGTGTTGGACACGCCAGGGCGCCTCCAGGGCGGTCGGTCGCGGGTTCTTGGTGGCTAAACGAGCAACGGGGGTCCGGGACTCATGCCCCGGACCCCCGTCAACCTAGACGAGTGCGTCCTCTAGACGCAGTCTTTGGACGCAGTCTTTGACCGCTCCTCTATCGGGCCGGAGGAGCGTAGATCAGGCCGCCGTCCAGCCAGCCGGCGTTGGCCGAGCCCTCGCGGGTCAGGCCGACCGGGTTCAGGTGGCGGGAGTAGATCTCGTCGTAGTTGCCGACCTGGGCGATCACCTGGCGGAAGGCGTCGGGGGCCAGGTCCATGTTCGACTGCTGCTCGTCGTCAGCGGCACCCAGCAGGCGGGCGGCCTCAGCGTCGGGCGGGCTGGCCGCCATGTCGTCGACGTTGCCCGAGTTGATGCCCTTCTCGTCCGCAATGATCGTTGCGTACACGGTCCAGTTCACCACGTCCGCGAAGCGGGACTGATTCTGGCCGTAGGTCGGGCCGAGTGGCTCCTTGGAGATGGGCGTGGCCGGGAAGATCACCCAGTTCTCACCCGCAGGCTGCTGGTTGGCCTTGCGGCCGACCAGGGCCGAGCCGTCCGTCGTGATGACGTCGCAGGCACCGTTGATGAAGTTCTCGGTGACCTGGTCGAAGTCCTCGAACGTCGTGAGGTTGATGGGGACCCCGGCGGCGTCGGCCGCGTCGGCGATGTTCTGCTCGGTGGTGGTGCCCGCGTTGGTGCAGACGACGGCTCCCGCGATGTCGGCCACCTGGGAGGATCCCGAGAAGCCGGCGGACTCGCGGGCCATGAGCTGCTGGCCGTCGTAGTAGGTGGTGGGACCGAAGTCCATGCCCACCTCGGTGTCGCGGCTCTGGGTCCAGGTGGTGTTGCGCATCAGCACGTCAACTTCGCCCGTCTGCACCGCGGTGAACCGCTCAGCCGCAGTCAGCGGGGTGAAGACGACCGCGTCGGCGTCGCCGAACAGCGCCGCGGCCACCGCCCGGCAGTAGTCGGCGTCGAAGCCGGTCTGCGAGCCGTCCGGCTGGGTCTCGGAGAACGCCACCGCCGATCCGGACACGCCGCAGTTCAGCTCGCCGCGCGCCAGGACCGTGTCGAGCAGGTCCCCATCCTGGGTGTCCGCGATGGTGTCCTCCGGGGCCGGGGTGGTCTCCTCCGGGGCCGCGGTCGTCTCCGGGGCGGTCGCGTCATCAGGCGCCGCCGTGGTGTCGACGTCGTCGTCATCGCCGCACGCCGCCGCAAGAAGCGTGACGGCGCATAGAACGGCGAGCACGCGCCAGACCAGAGATTTGTGGTGAGTCACAGTTTCCCTCCATGGGTGAGTGGTTGAGTGACGGTGCCACCGTATCTGGCCTGGGCTGCCCGTTTCAAGCTTGAAGCTCTCTGACATTGAGGTTTATGTGGTAGTTCTTACTCGATACTGGATCCACACCTCACCGAGCAGGAGGGGCGTATATCAGGCCGCCATCCTGCCAGCCCGCGTTCGGTGAGCCGGTGCGGGCAAGGCCGACCGGATCAAGATGGCGGGCGAGGATCTCGCCGTAGTTCCCCACCTGGGAGATTGCCTGGTAGAAGGCGTCGGGGGCCAGGCCCATGTTCGATTGCTGCTCGTCGTCAGAGACGCCCAGCAGCCGGGCGGCCTCCGCGTCGGGCGGATCGGACACCATGGCGTCGACGTTGGCCTGGGTGATCCCCTTCTCGTCCGCGATGATCGTGGCGTACACCGCCCAATTCACGACGTCGCCGAAGCGCGATTGGTTCTGCGGGTACACCGGGGCCAGCGGCTCCTTGGAGATCGGAGTGGCCGGGAAGATCACCCACTCCTGGTCGGTGGGCTGCTGCTTGGCCTTGCGCCCTGCCAGGGCCGAGCCGTCGGCGGTGGCCACGTCGCAGGAGCCCTTGATGAAGTTCTCGATGATGGCGTCGAAGTCCTCGAGGGTGGTGAGGGTGATGTCGATCCCGGCCGCGTCGGCGGCATCGGAGACGTTCTGCTCTGTCGTAGTCCCGGCCAGGGCGCACACGACGGCGCCGGCGAGGTCGGCCACTCCGGAGGAGGGCGAGTATCCGTCGGCGGCCCTGGCCATGAGCTGCTGGCCGTCGTAGTAGATCACCGGTCCAAAATCCAAGCCCACGGCGGTGTCGCGGCTCTGCGTCCAGGTGGTGCTGCGAATGAGCACGTCGATGTGGCCGGATTGAAGGGCCGCGAAGCGCTCCCCCGTGGTGAGCGACACGAACTCCACCGCATCGGCATCGCCGAACAGCGCTGCGGCTACAACGCGGCAGTAGTCGGCGTCGACGCCGACGACACTTCCGTCGGGCTGGGTTTCGGAGAAGATCACCCTCGTGCCGGACACGCCGCACACCAGCTCGCCGCGGTCGACGACCTTGTCGAGCATGTCAGTTGGGAAGCGGTCCACATGAAAGTCGGGCGACGTCACCTCCGTCGTGGTGGCCTCGGCGGCTTCGGAGGTGGTCGCCTCCTCGATCACCGGGCCGCCGGCATCGTCGGAGCCTCCGCACGACCCGAGTGCGATCGCGGCCGCGACCAGCGCCACCGACAGTCGTGCGCTGGACATGAAGGCCCCGCCGAGCCCCTACAGGTACTGGCCGGTCTGCACCCTCTCGATGGAGCGGCCGCCTGAGGCGATGTCCTCTTCGTCGCTGGACACGAGCGTGCGCACGAACACGATGCGCTCGCCCTTCTTTCCCGAGATCCGGGCCCAGTCGTCGGGGTTGGTGGTGTTGGGCAGGTCCTCGTGCTCCTTGAACTCCTGGCGCACCGAGGCGAGCAGGTCGGCGGTCATGATGCCGCGCTCCCCGCCGGCGATCTCCCGCTTGATGGCCAGCTTCTTGGCCCGCCGGACCACGTTCTCGATCATCGCTCCCGAGGCGAAGTCCCGGTAGTACATGACCTCCTTGTCACCGTTCTGGTAGGTGACCTCCAGGAAGCGGTTGGCGTCCGCGGGCCGGTACATGTCCTCCACGGTCTGCTCGATCATTCCCCTTACCGCCTTGTCGGAGTCGCCCCCGCCGACGGTGTCGACCATCTCGGCCGCGATGGGCAGGCTCGGAATCAGGTAGCGGGCGAAGATGGACGCGGCCGCCTCGGCGTCGGGCCGCTCGATCTTGATCTTCACGTCGAGGCGGCCGGGACGCAGGATGGCGGGGTCTATGAGGTCCTCACGGTTGGAGGCTCCGATGACGATGACGTTGCGCAGGGCCTCCACCCCGTCGATCTCGGCCAGGAGCTGGGGGACGATGGTCGACTCGATGTCGGAGCTGATGCCGGAGCCGCGGGTGCGGAACAGCGACTCCATCTCGTCGAAGAAGACGATGACGGGCCAGCCCTGCTCGCTCTTCTCCCGGGCTCGCTGGAATACCAGGCGGATCTGGCGCTCGGTCTCCCCCACGTACTTGTTGAGCAGCTCCGGGCCCTTGATGTTCAAGAAGAAGCTGCGGGCCCGCGCATCGCCGGACAGCTCCGACACCTTGCTGGCCAGACTGTTGGCCACCGCCTTGGCGATGAGGGTCTTGCCGCAGCCCGGTGGCCCGTAGAGCAGCACGCCCTTGGGCGCGGGCAGGTCGTACTCGGCGAACAGGGTGTGGTGCACGAACGGCAACTCGACCGCGTCGGTGATCTGCTCGATCTGGGTGTCGAGGCCGCCGACATCTTCGTAACAGGTGTCGGGCACCTCTTCCAGGATGAGATCCTCAACCTCGGGGCGGGGCAGGCGCTCGATGACGAGGTCGCCCGAGGCGTCGATGAGCACGTTGTCGCCGCTGCGGATCGGCTCGGCCGAGACGACCGCACTTAGCTCTACAACCCGCTCCTCGTCGGCCCTGCCCAGCACCACGGCCCGGTCGCCCCCCGGCAGCAGCTCCTTGACCGTGGCGACCTCGCCGGTGCGGTCCGGCCGGCGGGCCAGCACCACGCTGAACGACTCGTTGAGAGCAACCTCCTCACCGGCCCTCAGGTCGTCGGCGAGGTCGGGATGGACCGCAACCCGCATCTTGCGGCCCCCGGCCCGCACGTCCACGGTGCCGTCGTCGTTGCACCCGAGAACCGTGCCGTACCCGCTGGGCGGCTGGGTGAGCTTCTCGACTTCCTCGCGCAGGGCGCCGATGTGCTCGCGCGCGTCGCGCAGCATGGTCGTGAGCCGCTCGTTCTGCGATACGGCCTGGGTCAGGCGACCCTTGGTGTCGGCCAGCCGCTCCTCGAGCATCCGCACCCGCTTGGGGGCGTCGTGCAGGCGGCGCCGCAGGGAGGCCACTTCCCCTTCGAGCTCGGACGCGAGTTGACGCAGACGCTCGAGATCTTGGGGTGAATCACCGATGCCAGCCGCGCTCACGGCTCACCTCCTGCGCTGCTCCGTCGGCCGCTCCAAGACGACACCATAGACGGCACGAGGCTTCGAACGTGCATCCACGCAGACCGCGCATCCATCCAGACCCTGCATCCATACTGTTCAGCGGGTGCTGCTCGGTGCCGAACCGGGAGGCCCCCGGCCGGGGATGTTGGCAATAGTTGGAATCACCTGGCAACCTAAACAGCCAAAGGCCGCTATGCTGCAAACAGGAGCAGTTCGCTGCGGCCGCTCCGACCGAATCGGGCTTGCCCCCACTAGAGCGCCCCACTTGAAGAGAGGTAACTCGACCGACATGAAGGTCTGGATTGATCAGGACTTGTGCACGGGAGACGGCTTGTGCGAGGAGATCGCTCCCGATGTCTTCACCCTGCTTGACGACGGGCTCGCGTACGTGGTGGAGGACGGCAATGTGTTCTCCGATCCTGGTGGCCCCGATGGGCTGGCCGCGGTGCCGGCGGGCCAGGAGGAAGCCACGATCGAGTCGGCCGAGGAATGCCCCGGGGAGTGCATCTTCATAGAGGTGTGAGCCCCGTCCGGCGCTGACCTGGCGAGCGGATCAACCGCAGTCGGGCACTTCCGCCGGAATGTCGAGATCGGACGACGCCAAGAGTTCTTCCAACGCGCCGGCCCGGGTGGCATAGGCGACGCCGCCCCCTCCACGGCGAGAGGCTCCCCAGGCGACGCCCAGCGCGGTGATCCGGCCGTCCAGCTCGGCCACCAGCGCGGCGCCGGAGTCGCCCACCTCGGTGTCGGCGGCCAGCAGCCACGAGGGGCGCTCGATGAGATCGCCTCCGCCCACCGGCTCGGTACGCACCGTCACCGGCCGGTCGATGCGGAACGGCGTCGGGTCGGGCGCGCCCTCCTCCTCCCAGGCCAGCACCGCGCCGAGGGTTCCGTCGGGCGCCGCCTCACTGAGGGGGAGCGGCGCAAGGCCCGCACCGGGCACCCGCAGCACGGCCAGGTCGTTGGCGGGATCGAAGGCCACCAGCACTGCTACCAGCCTGCGACCGTCCGCCAGCTCGACCTCGGGCTCCTCCATGCCGACCATCAGATGCGCGATGGTCACGACGAGGTCACCGTCTCGGACCCCGAACCCGCTGCCCTCGCGCACGATCCCCCGGCATGCCGGCCCCACGACCCGCACCGACGACTCGACGGCGCCGGCCAGATCCGCCTCCGAAAGGCCGTGATCGTCGGGTACCGGGCCCGGGTCGGGAGGGTCGTCCAGGGGTGGACGGGTGGACGTGGGACCGGGATCGGGCATGGAACCAGAGTCGACTGGCGCTGACACTCCCCTGCCCGGCTCAGACTCTGTCGCTGCGCCCCAGATCGCCGAGACGGCCAGCGCTACTCCCGCGCCCACCGCCACCGCGGCCGCGGCCGCGGCGGTCGCACGCCAACGCCCAAACCGTCTCACGAAGCGATGAGCCGGCTCACCGTCAGAAAGCCGGTGTGGGCCACCATCCGGTGGTTGGGGCGCACCGCGTCCCCCTCGACGTGCCAGCCCCGATGGAGCACCTCAACGGTGTCGTGCAGGTCGAACGGCGAGTCGTCCAGCGCCCGGCGCAACCTCTGGACCTGCACGATGCTCGGCACGTACGCCAGCAGGATGCCGCCGGTACGCAGCGCCAGCGCAGCGTGAGGAACGACCTGCCACGGCTCGGGAAGGTCCAGCACCACCCGGTCGAGATCGGTCTCGTCGATGCCCTCGTACACGTCGCGGATCTCGGTTCGGTACCGCTCCAGCGCCTCGGCGCCGCAGAAGCGTTCGACATTGGCCCGGGCCCGTGCACAGAAGTCCTCGCGCCGCTCGTACCCCGACACCACCGCGCCGGCGCGCAGCAGCGCCATCGACAGAGCCCCCGAGCCGACGCCGGCCTCAAGCACCCTGGCACCCGGGAAGATGTCGGCGAGCATGAGGATCGCACCGGTGTCCTTGGGGTACACCACCTGGGCTCCCCGGGGCATCTTGAGCACCGCGTCGGCCAGAGTGGGACGCACAGCCAGGAAGGCACCACCGCGCGAGGACTTGAGCCTGGTGCCCTCGGCTGCGCCGATGACGTCGTCGTGAGCGATCACGCCGGCGTGGGTGTGGAACTCGCGGCCCGCGGCCAGGTCGACGAGGTAGCGGCGGTTCTTGCGGTCGATGAGCAGCACCGGCTCACCAGGCTCGAACGGTCCGGCGGTCATGGACTGCCGCGGCCGGAGAAGTGGACCGGAGCCGTCGCCCGCTCGGTCAAACGGCAGAACGCGCACACGCCGGCGTCGGTGGGCGACCCGCACCGGTCGCATGGCGCCAGCTCGCCCCGATCCCGCTCGACCTCGGCCCGGAAGCGCTCGGAGACCCTCTCGAGGAAGCCGAAATAGAAGTCGTGCTTGGCGCCGGGCGACTGCACTTCGATGTCGTTGAGAGCGGCCTTGTAGGCGAGGTGCTTGTTGCCGGCCGCCATAGGGCACTCCTCGACGATGTAGTCGATCCCCCTCAGGATGCAGTAGGCCGCGGTCTCGCGCTCGCTTAGCCGGACCAGGGGCTTCACCTTGCGGGGAAAGCCGTCGCGGGCCTCCAGCACGGGGAGTTGCCGGCCCAGGTACTCGGTCTGCCACCTCAACGTGTTGCCCATCAGCACAGCCGCCTCGTCGTCGAGGTTGTGACCGGTGGCGAGGGCGTCGTAGGCGCCGCGGCGGGCCGCCTCGTCGAAGAGATGCCGCTTCGACAGGCCACAAGCCGAGCAGGGTGCCCTCTTGGCGGCCCGGGCGCCTCCAGCGACATCGAAGCCGTGGGCCTCCAGCAGGTCGACAGTGTGGTCGTGGACCGTCATAGGACCCTCGACGTCCACCTCCCTGGTCGGGTTGCGCAGCACGACTCGCATCGGAGCAGCGTGGCTCAGCCGCTGTCCCTCTTCAAGTGCCGGACCTCGATTCCAGCACCCGGCTCAAGCCTTTGCGACAACACCGTCGAAGGCTCGCGGGGGCGCAGCACCCGCCGCAGCCCCTTGGCCGCGGTGGTGGCCACGAACACGGCAAACCACGCCCTCGAGCTGCCCAACAGTCCCCGCCGCAACGCTTGACGGGCAATCCAAGCGCCCGCCGAGCCCGACACCCCCGCAGCCATCGGTCAGATCCGCCTTACTTCCACCACGGTGGCGCGGCGCCGGCCGGCGCGGCGTCCGAAGACGTACGCCAGGCCGATCAGGACGCTGGCCGCCGCAGTCGCTCCATAGGCGACCCTGACGAGCAGCGGCTGGGTGTCCCGATCGATGTCGGCCTGAAGATCGCGCAGGGCGTCCTCCAGCGACTCGCGGGTGATCCGCTCGTTGTCCTCGCTCACAACCCATCCCCCGCTCGTGCTCTGGGCCCGCTCATCGCAGTCCTCGCTTGCCGACCTGGCGCAACAGCAGCGCGATGACTGCGCCGAGCGCGGCGATCGCGATCACGTAGGGGATCCACGACTGGTTCCCGTCGAAGGTGCCGCCCGTCTCAGTCTGTAGGGCCCGCAGCAACGAGAGCAGCAGCAGGATGACCCCCACGACAAGCGCGACGCTTCCGGCGAGGCCCATCGACACCCATCGCCCGGCGCCTCGCAGCGGACCCAGCAACTCCTGGCGCACATAGGCCTTAACCAGGTCCACGACTTCTGCTACGCCCTGCTTACGTGCCAAACCCGGATCCTCCGGCCCTAGCGGGCTCTGTTCCCGCTCTTGTTCGCTGCGCTCACGGGCCGCTCGGGCCCTGGCTGCCCCGCTTGACCCTCACGGCCCAGCGGGCTCTCACGCTACCGGGCGCCGAGCTCGATCCGAGCCCTCAACAGCTCGACGGCGTCGGCCACGACACGGTGCGCGACGGCGAGCCGCTGGTTGGCGCCCGGCGCGCGCAGCACCTCGTAGCGGTCGAGCGGACCGAGCGGGGCAAGAGCCGCGGCCCGGTAGGAGGCCTGGGCCAGATTGCGACCCAGATCGACGGGATCCGGTTCGGCCACCTCGGGCGGCGGCCCGGGCGCGAACTCGAGACGCCTGGCCAGGGTGCGGGCTTCCGAGACCAGCCCGGCCAGTTGCCGCAACACCTCGTCATCCCGCGGCGAATCGGCTTCGGGCTCGTCGGGCCAGTCCTCGGTCTCGGCACAGGGATGCGGATCGTCGGGCAGCCACCGCCGCACCCGGATGCGACGGACTCCCAGCGCCATCACCAGCAGCCGGCCGTCGGCCAACTGCCGGGCCTCCACGACGCTGGCCATGGTGGCCACATCGCATCGAACATCGCCTCCCCCGACCTCCCGGCCCCGCTCGATCAGCACCACGCCCATCTCCTGGTCGGTCGACATGACGGTGTCGAGCATGGCCACATAGCGCGGCTCGAAGACGTGCAGCGGCAGCGCCGATCCGGGCAGCAGCACCGACTGCAACGCGAACATCGGCGTAGCCGTTGAGACCATCGCTTCTACGAGCCGCCATCAAGGTCGGGGGCGGTGTCGACTACCGGTGTCCTCGCGGGCTGCGGATGGAGCAGGGCGTCGGCCGAGGACGGTCCGTACGGGTGGCCGGCCGCGGCCGCGATCAGGCCGCGCTGCAACTCGTTGCAGAAGCCGAGGTCGAAGATGAGTCCCTCGCGGTTGGTGATCAGCGCGAACGTGAGCACGTCGCCGTTACGAGCCACGGTCACCCCGGCCAGGGCCGACACATCGTTCAGAGTCCCGCTCTTGGCCCACACCGGGCCGTCCGCCACGCCGTCGGTGAGGGTTTCGGAGTCGGCCTCGGCGGAGGCCTCCGATTCTGCCTCGCAGTCCCGCAGGGTGCCGCTCTCCCCCACCACGGCCAGACCCGTGACCAGAGGCGAGTCGGGACCGGCTCGCAGCAGCAGTCGGGTGATCAGGTCGCACGTCAGCCGATTGTGCAGTGAGAGTCCCGAGCCGTCGGCGATGACGATCCCCTCAGTCGGGATGCCCAGCAGTCGCTCCAGCACGTCGTGGACATCGGTAACTGCCTCGGCGCGCGCCGAGCCGTGAAAGCGTCTGCCGATGTCCTTGAGGAGCATCTCGGCGGTGGTGTTGTCGGAGTAGCGCAGCATCCGAGCCACGATCTCCGCCATCGGTGGCGACTGGACGCTCCCCAGGGAGTGCAGTTCCGACCGCGGCGGCGCGGTGCCCTTGTCGGCCTGCGCCGAGACGCCGACGCCGCGGGCCTCGATCAATCCATCCAACACCTGTGCCGCGTGCAGGGCCGGATCGGTGGCCCGCACGTTCTCGCGCCGGCTGGCATAGTCCGCCGACGCCGGGAAGGACACGTATCCGTCATTGAGCAGCAGTGCGGATAGAGGACCGACCTGGTTGCTGTTGACGTAGGACTGCTTCCAGATGGGCTGGTTGTCGGGTTGGACGACTTGGCTGGAGTAGTCCCGCTCCGCCTCGGGGAATCGCGACTCGTCGGCGAGGACGCTGCCCTCAACCCTGGCAATGCCCCGGTCGCGCAGGCTCGCGGCCGCCTGGACGGCCAGGTCCGTGAAGTCGGTGTAGGCAATGGGCTCGGGGAAGCGCCGTATGTAGGAGAGCGTCGACAGGACCGGATCGCCCCGACCCACCAGATAGATGTCGCCGGTAAGCACGCCGTCGGCGGCAGCGTTCAGGTCCTCGGTCCGCACGAACGTCTCGGTGCTGAAGGTGGCCGCGGGTCCCGCTGTCTCGAGGATCACGGCCGCGGTGACGATCTTCATCAGCGAGGACGGCACCAGCGGCGCGTCGGCCTGCTCCCGCATGATGGGCTCGCCGTTGCGGTAGACGGCCAGACACGTCTGCGGCGGAGCGGCGGGTAGCGCAGCCACGCCGGAGAGCCGCTCGAACAGGCGGGCCTCGGTTACCGGACTCGACAGCCACGACGGCGTCCGGCGCACGCTCAGCAACGGCGTGGACACCACCATTTCAGGGGGGCCGGTGTCGGAGACCCAGCCCGGATCGGAGTCGGCGTCGATGCGCCGCGCCTGGACATACGATCCGATTGCGGTGGTCGCCAGCGCGGCCAGCAGGATCGACACCAGGATTCGACGCATCCTCGCCATCGTACGCCGCTCGACCAGGCTCGTGGATTGTCTCGGTAGCGTCGGGGAACCCCTTAGCCGCCCAACGCGAGGACTTGCCCATGGACATCGTGGCCGCCCTGTTCATTGACGAAATCGAACTCCGCCAGGTGCCGGGGCCCTCCACCCGCATCGACCTGACCGGCGTGCAGTTCTCGGCAGCCGCTCCCCAGGAGGTGCCGCTGGTGTGGGCGCCCCACCTGGTGGTGATCGTTCGCTGCGCGCCCGACGAATCGGGTGCCGGCGCGCTCGAGGTCACCTACTTCCGCGGGGAGGAACGGATCGCCCGCAACGTGCAGCCGCTTCAGGTGGAACCGGGGAAGTTCAACTACCGGTTGGTGCGGGCCGAACTCGAGTTCACCGACTACGACACGGTCGAGGCCCGGGCTCGCATCGACGCCGGACCGGTGATGGTCATCCCCTACACGCTGCTGCCTCCCCCGGAGTAGCGGGCTGGCGCGCCGCGCCGGGCCAGTCCTCCCCCTTCAGGTCCGCAGCAATCGCTATGGTGAGCCGCGCGAGTGCGAGTGCGAGCGGTCGGAGGGTCGGTGACTTCCATCGAGAGGCTTGGAATCAACGTCATCAAGGGGCTGGCGATGGACGCGCCTCACGCGGCGCGCTCGGGCCATCAGGGCACTGCCATGGCCCTGGCTCCGCTGGCTCACGTGCTGTGGACCAGGATCATGCGCTACGACGCCCAGCGTCCGGACTGGCCCGACCGCGACCGATTCGTGCTCTCAGCCGGCCACGCCTCGATCCTGCAGTACGCCATGCTGTATCTGACGGGCCATGGCCTCACCCTCGAAGATCTGCGCAGCTTCCGGCAGTGGGGGTCGCCCACGCCCGGACATCCCGAGGTCGGCTGCACCCCGGGGGTGGAGGTCACGACCGGTCCGCTCGGGCAGGGCTTAGCCAACGCGGTGGGTATGGCCATCACGGAGAGCCAGATGCGAACCCGCTACGGCGCCGATGTCTGCGACCACCGCATCTTCGTGATCGCAGGCGACGGCGACCTGTCCGAGGGGGTCAGCCACGAAGCCGCTTCGGTGGCGGGACACCTGGGCCTGGGTCGGCTGGTGGTGGTCTACGACGACAACGAAGTCACCATCGACGGCGGCACCGACCTGGCCCTCTCCGACGACGCCGCGGGCCGCTTCCGCGCCTACGGCTGGCATGTCATCGAGATGGGTGAGGCGGCTGAAGACCTCGACGCGCTGGAAGCCGGGTTGCGCGACGCGATCGCCACCGAGGACCGCCCTTCGCTGGTGATCCTCCGCTCGGTGATCGCCGCGCCCGCTCCCCAGGCATCGGGAACGCCGGCCGCGCACGGCTACGTCATCTTCGATGAAGAGATCGCAGCCACCAAGGTTCTGATGGGACTGCCCGCCACCGAGTCGTTCCACGTGCCCTCCGAGGTGGTCGACTACTACCGCGCCGCGGGGACCGCGGGCCAGGCCGAACGCTTCTCCTGGGAGGCCCGCGCCGCCGCCTTCGATGGCGACCGCAGCGACCTGGAGGCGTGCCTGGCCTCGACCGGCCGCGCCGGCTGGGAGGACTCGCTGCCGTCATGGGAGCCGGGCCAGGCGGTCGCCACCCGCAAGGCCTCCAATGTCACCCTGCAGGCCTTGCTGCCCGTCGTGCCCGGACTCACTGGCGGGGGTGCCGACCTCACCGGCAACACCGGCACGGTCATGGCCGATTCCGGGGTGTTCTCAGCCCAGGGCCCCGGAGGTCGCCAGATCTACTTCGGGGTGCGCGAGCACGCCATGGGGGCGATCGCCAACGGCATGGCCCTGCACGGCGGCGCCATACCGGTGGTTGGCACGTTCCTGGTGTTCGCCGACTACATGCGGCCCGCAGTGCGGCTCGCCGCTCTGTCGGAAGCCAAGGTGGTCTTCGTGTGGAGCCACGATTCGGTGGGCGTGGGAGAGGACGGCCCCACTCACCAGCCGGTTGAGCATCTCGCCTCGCTCCGGGCCATACCGGGCCTGCGGGTGATCAGGCCCGCCGACGGCACCGAGACGGTCGGGGCCTGGCGGGTGGCGGTGGAATCCGCGGGTCCGACCGCCTTGATCCTCACCCGCCAGGGTGTGCCCGTGCTCGAGGGCACCCGGGCCGACGCGGTCGCGACGGGGGGCTACGCGCTGCGTGAGCCCGACGAGCCCAGCCTGACGCTGGTAGGAACGGGCAGCGAGGTGTCACTGTGTTGCGACGCCGCGGCGATCCTGGCCGCCGACGGAGTCGCGGCCCGCGTGGTATCGATGCCCTCATGGGAGCTGTTCGACGAGCAGTCCTACTCCGAGCAGGTCCGGGTGCTGCGGCCCGACCTTCCGTCCTTGGCGGTGGAGGCGGGGAGCACCATGGGTTGGAGCCGCTGGACCGACGAAGCCGTCGGCATCGACCGCTTCGGCGCGTCGGCACCCGGCGCGGTGGTGATGGAGAAGCTCGGGATCTCCGCCCCCAACGTGGCCGACCGGGCCCGGGCTCTGCTGGCCGGCGCGCGGCCGAGGGCCGCCCTTTGATGTCGAGGAGGACGAGTTCAAGATGACTGCGACCACCAGACTGCACGAGCTCTACGGGCGTTGTGGCCAGAGTCCCTGGCTGGACAACATCCGCAGAGGCTGGATCACCGGCGGGGACCTCCAGAGATGGGTCCAGCAGGGTGTCCGCGGCCTGACCTCGAACCCGTCCATATTCCAGAAGGCCATCACCGCCACCGCCGACTACGACGACGAGTTCCGGTCCTCTATCGATGCCGGGCTCGACGTCGAGTCGTCCTACTGGCGCCTGGTCACCTCCGACATATCGGCTGCGGCCGCGGTCCTGCGAGGGGTCTACGACGAGTCCGACGGCCTGGACGGGTATGTGTCGGTGGAGGTCGCGCCCGATCTTGCCCGGGACGGCGAGGCCACCGCCGAAGCCGCCCGGAATCTGCACGAGCAGCTCGCGCTACCCAACCTGTATGTGAAGATTCCAGGAACGGCTGAGGGTCTGGCGCCCATCTCCCAGATGATCGCAGAGGGCAACAGCATCAATGTCACCTTGATCTTCAGCGTTGAGCGTTATCTCGAGGTGGCCGACGCCTACATGTCCGGGCTCGAGCAAAGGACCGGAGACCTGTCGAGAGTGTCCAGCGTGGCGTCGTTCTTCGTGTCGAGGATCGACACAGAGGTGGACCGGCGCCTCGAGGCCATCGGCACCGAGGCGGCGCTGCAGCTTCGGGGCAAGGCGGCCATCGCCAACGCCAAGGTCGCATACGCCCACTTCCAGAGGCTCTGCTCCGAGCCGCGCTGGAAGGCGCTGGCCGCGCGCCGGGCCCGGCCCCAGCGCCTGCTGTGGGCGAGCACATCGACCAAGAACCCGGCCTATCCCGACACGCTCTACGTCGACGAGCTGATCGGTCCCGGCACGGTGAACACCCTTCCCGACGCCACCCTGGAGGCCTTCGAGCATCACGGCACCGTGGAGCCCACGCTCGGGTCGGGGATCGACGGGGCCGTCGGGGTGCTCGACCGGATCGCAGCCGTGGGCGTCGACCTCGAAGCCGTCACCGCCCAGCTCGAGGATGAGGGCGTCGCCGCGTTCGCCAAGAGCTTCGATGAGCTTCTGGTGGTGCTAGGTGACAAGGCCGACGACCTCCAGGCTGCCTCCGGCTGCCGGTAACCGGCCGGCCGTGTCCGCGACGGCCAAGGCCCGGGCCGCTTCGGGCCCGGCCGCGACGATGGAGGGGGCGCGGGACCGGCTGCAGCGCCTCGAGGACGAGAGCATCCACATCATCCGCGAGGTCCGAGCGCAGTTCAGCAATCCCGCGATGCTGTACTCGATCGGCAAGGACAGCTCGGTGCTGCTGCATCTGGCCCGCAAGGCGTTCCATCCCGGCCCGATCCCCTTCCCGTTGCTGCACATCGACACGACCTGGAAGTTCTCAGAGATGATCGCCTTCCGGAACCGGATGGCCGAGGAGATCGGCTTCGAACTGGTGGTGCACACCAACCCGGAGGGGCTCGCCGCCCAGATCAACCCGTTCGACCACACGTCACAGCACTACACCGACGTGATGAAGACCCAGGCCCTCAAGCAGGCACTCGACGCCGGCCGCTACGACGCTGCCTTCGGCGGAGCCCGGCGCGACGAGGAGCGCTCGCGGTCCAAGGAGCGGGTCTTCAGCTTCAGAGACCGGCTCCACCGCTGGGATCCGAGGAATCAGCGGCCCGAGCTGTGGAGCCACTACAACGGCAGGATCTCCACGGGCGAGAGCATCCGGGTGTTCCCGCTGAGCAACTGGACCGAGCTGGACGTGTGGCACTACATCGCGGCCACCGGCATCGAAGTCGTGCCCCTGTACTTCGCCGCGCCGCGGCCCGTGGTCGAGCGGGACGGCACCCTGATCATGGTGGACGACCACCGGTTCAGGTTCGAGGCGGGCGAGCACCCCGAAGTGCGCTCGGTGCGCTTCCGCACGCTGGGGTGCTACCCCCTGACCGGGGCCATCGAATCGACCGCCACGACGGTGTCCGAGGTAACGGCCGAGATGGCCGGGGCCACCCGATCCGAACGGGAGGGCCGGGTGATCGACCACGACCAGTCCGGCTCCATGGAGGAGAAGAAGCGGGAGGGCTACTTCTGATGGACCCGGCGCGAGCTGCGGACCGTGGCTCACCACTCCCCCGCGATCTCCTGCGCCTGCTCACGTGCGGCTCGGTGGACGACGGCAAGTCGACGCTCATCGGGCGGCTCCTGCACGACTCGGACCTTCTCTACGACGACCACCTGGCTGCGGTGCGCAAGGACTCGGCCGTCTCGGGCCACGCCGGTGGGCAGGTCGACTTGGCCCTGCTGGCCGACGGCCTGAAGGCGGAGCGGGAGCAAGGCATCACCATCGACGTCGCCCACCTCTACTTCTCAACCTCCCGGCGAAGCTTCATCATCGCCGACGCTCCCGGCCACGAGCAGTACACCCGCAACATGGTCACGGGCGCCTCCACCGCGGACCTGGCCGTGATCCTCGTCGACGCAGCCAAGGGCGTGACCACCCAGACCCGGCGCCACAGCGCCATAGTGAGCCTGCTGGGCATCAAGGCGGTCGTCGTGGCAGTCAACAAGATGGACCTCGTCGGCTACGCCGAGGAACGGTTCGACGCGATCGCGGCGGAGGCCTCCGATCTTGGGGCCGCGCTGGGACTGCCCGCACCGGTGTGCATCCCCATGTCCGCGCTGCATGGTGACTGCGTCGTTGAACGGGGCGCAAGCATGCACTGGTACGACGGACCCTGTCTCATGGAGCATCTCGAGCAGGTGGCCACCGACGAGGCGGCATCCGGCACCGGCGCGCCCCCGGGCCCGAGGCTGCGGCTGCCGGTCCAGCTGGTCATCCGGCCCGACCACCGGTTCCGCGGCTTCGCGGGAACGATCTGCGAGGGGCGGCTGCGGGCGGGGGACGAAGTGCTGGTGGAACCCTCGGGTCGCACCACCGTGATCGACCGGATCATCACCTTCGACGGCGACCTTGACGAGGCCGGTGCGGGCCGGGCCGTGATGATCACCACAGCCGACGAGATCGACATCGGCCGGGGAGATGTGATCGTCGATCCCGGCCACCGGATGCAGCGCGGCCTCGAGGTGACAGCCACGCTGGTGTGGATGTCCGAGACCGACGGTGTGATAGGTCGGGAGTACCTGCTGCAGCAGGCGGGTAGAACGTCGAACTGCCGGGTGTCGGAGGTGATCGGCCGCCTCGACGTCGACACCCTGGAGTGGGATCCGACCGCATCGCTGAGGCTCAACGAGATAGCCAGAGTCAGGGTCCGGACCCAGACCGAGATCCTGTTCGACCTCTATGGGCACAACCGCATCACCGGCTCGTTCATCCTCGTCGACCGGTCCGACAACGCCACCGTGGCCGCTGGCATGATCTCCGAGACCGGCCCGCTCGAAGCCTGGGACACGGTGCCCGGATCCACGCTCGAGCGCCAGCGGAGCTCGGTGAGCGTCGACGAGCGGGCCGAACGGCTCGGCCAGCGTCCGGTAACGGTTTTCTTGACCGGGCTCACGGGGGCCGGAAAGTCGACGATCGCGGCCGCGTTGGAGCGGGAGCTGTTCGACCGGGGGCGGACCACGGTGAGGCTCGACGGCGAGAACATGCGGCTCGGTGTGAGCAAGGACCTCGGCTTCTCCAGCCGGGATCGCTCCGAGAATGTGCGTCGCACCGCCGAGCTGGCCCGCCTGGTGAACGACCAGGGGCTGATCGCCATCGCGGCCCTGGTCGCCCCCAACGCCGCAGTGAGGACCCGGGCTCGAAGCCTCATCGGTGCCGAGCGCTTCGTGGAGGTCTTTCTCGACCCGCCCCTGGAGGTCTGCCGCGCCCGCGACCGGGCCGGGCTCTACGCCGCAGCCGACCGGGGCGACATCCGGTACTTCCCCGGCGTGTCCGCCCCCTACGACAAACCCGACGACGCCGACCTGGTGCTCGACACCTCCCAGCTCGACGTGGACGCGTGTGTGAACGCCATCGCGACCTGGCTGTCCGAACGCAGCTTCATCCCGCCCGCCGACCGGCAACGGCCGTGACGCCTCATCCCGACCAGACGGCTGATCCTGACGGGCGGCCTCATCCCGACCAGACGGCTGATCCTGACGGGCGGCCTCATCCCGACCAGACGGCTGATCCTGACGGGCGGC
The DNA here is from genome assembly GCA_965220645.1 of Candidatus Aldehydirespirator sp. Lineage (GTDB taxonomy): Bacteria > Actinomycetota > Acidimicrobiia > Acidimicrobiales > Aldehydirespiratoraceae > Aldehydirespirator. The sequence continues at coordinate 2,624,936 of OZ244836.1, forward strand.
CTCATCCCGACCAGACGGCTGTGGCTGAGGCCAACGTCGTGTGGAGTCCGGGCGAGGTGACGTCGGACGCTCGGGCCCGGCTGCTCGGGCACGGCGCGGTCACGGTGTGGTTCACGGGGCTGCCGGGCTCCGGCAAGTCCACGCTGGCCCGGTCCGTGGAGGCAGAACTGGCCGCCGACGGCGTGCTGTCCTACGTGCTCGACGGCGACAATCTCAGGTTCGGCCTCAACTCGGACCTCGCCTTCTCCCCCGAGGACCGGGCCGAGAACATCCGCCGGGCCGGCGAGGTGAGCGCCCTGTTGCGCGACGCGGGGGCAGTGGTGCTGGCCGCGTTCATCTCGCCGTACCGTCAAGATCGGGACCGGGTGCGCAGCCTGCACCCTGAGGGTGCCTTCGTCGAAGTGTTCGTGGACGCACCGCTGGAGGTGTGCGAGCAGCGTGATCCCAAGGGCCTCTACGCCAAGGCCCGGTCCGGAGCCGTCGCGGCCGTGACGGGCGTGAACGCTCCCTACGAGCCTCCCGAGGCAGCTGAGCTCCGCATCGACACCGCCTCGACCGATGTCGGCAGCGCCGCGGCCCAGGTCGTGGGTGAGGTTCTGAGGCGGATCCGACCCCCGGAGTGCGACTCGCCGGGTGCCGCATGGCGCTGACCAAGCGGTAGCCTCCGACTCACGCGGGCGGTGACAGATCGGACCGAAGCAGGTGCGCGGCCTTCTCGACGGCTCGCCGGGCCCGAGCGAGGCGCTTCTCTTCGTCCGACGACTTCGTCTCACCCGCCTCGATGGAATCCCGCAAGCTCTCAAGTGCCAGATCCGCGATCTCCTCGGCGATCGCCGAGAGCCGCTCTGAAATATCATGACGCTTATCAACCATGCCTGACACCCTAATAGCCCCTCCGACGGATGCGGCCGCTCACTAAGACCCTGCGCCAGGCCCGCAACCCGCGCCTGCTGGCTGCCTCGGCGGCCACCGGCGTGATCGTGGCGCTGGTCGTGGCCGCCTTCGAGACGGTGGCGCTCCACATCGTGCTGGAGCGAGTCCTGGACCAGCATCTCGCCGTGCTGGCGCTGGCTCCCGTTGTCGGCATCGCAGCCTCCAAGCTGTTGCTGCGCACCGTCGGCGGCGGCACGTCGGGCTCCACCTCCGACGAGTACGTCAGAGCGTTCCATGAGCGCCACCCCACCATCCCCATCCGGTACCTGCCCGCCAAGCTGCTGGCCGGCATTGCCACCATCGGCGGGGGTGGCGCGGTGGGCCTCGAGGGTCCTTCGCTGTACGCCGGATCATCGGTGGGGTTGTTCGTCCACCGACGCCTGGGACGCTTCTTCCGGCGCGACGAGGCTCGTCTGCTGCTCACAGCCGGGGCCGCGGCCGGGGTGGCCGCGGTGTTCAAGACCCCGGCCACGGGGGTCATATTCGCCATTGAGGCCCCCTACCGCGACGACGTGACCCCCCAGGCTCTGCTCCCCTCGCTGATCGCGTCGGCCGCGAGCTACGTCACGTTCGTGTTCCTCGTCGGCAGCACTCCCGTCGTCCCGTTCCTGGGGGAGGGTCCCATCGACGTCAACGGCGCCGCCGCGATGTTGGACGTGCAGATCGGGGACCTGCTGGGAGCGCTCATCCTGGGGATCGCCGCCGGGCTCGGCGGCCGGGGCTTCGCGTGGCTGGTGCGCCAGGCCAAGCACGCCACCCACACGGTCTCCTGGCCGAGGAGGGCCGCGGCAGCCGCAGTGGTCATGGCCGGTCTCGCCCTGCTGGCCGATGCCGCCTTCGACGAGGTCCTCAGCCTCGGGCCGGGCACCAAGGCCATGGAATGGGTCGTGGAGCAGAATGCGCTGGAGTTGATCGCCCTGCTGTTCGGGGTCAGGGTCGCGGCCACGCTGGCCACGGTGCTGAGTGATGGTGTCGGGGGTCTGTTCATCCCTCTCGCCACTCTCGGGGTGATCGTGGGTCAATTCGTCGGCGTGGCCCTGGACGCGGAGTCCACCGGCCTGTACGCCACGCTGGGCCTCGCCGCGTTCCTCGGCGCCGGCTACCGGGCCCCGATCGCAGCGGTGATGTTCGTGGCCGAGTCCACCGGCGCAGCCGCATTCGTAGTTCCTGCCCTGGTAGCCGCGGCGGTGAGCCAGGTCGTGGGAGGCCCGTCCTCGGTCACCGATTACCAGCGATCCAAACGGCTAGGCCATCTCGAGCAGCGCTTCACCCTGCCCCTCAGCTCGATTCTCACTACAGACGTGCTGACGGTCCCACCCGATGCCACCGTGTCCGAGTTCGTGTACATGCACGTCCTGGGCCGGCGCGAACGGGTGGTGCCGGTCGTTTCCGGCAGCGCCTATATGGGTATGGCCCAACTCTCCCAGCTGTCCTCGGTCAGCCGCGACGACTGGGACACCACCTCGGTCGCGTCCATGATGACGACGGACCTCCCGGCCGGGTCGCCGTCCTGGACGGTGCGCGACGCGGTGGTGGCGATGGAAGCGGCTGACATCGAGGTGCTGGCCGTGACCGACAGCGCCGGCAACTTCATCGGCGTCGTCACCGAGGACGATGTCGTGCGGCTCGGCGAGATCCTCGAGGAGACCGAGGGGTGAACCCATAGAGCCGCGGTCATTCGAACCGCCGGTTCGCCTGAACCCCTGCTTTACACGCTCAACCACGCCCCCTCTCCAGGAATTCGCGCCCGCTCAAGCCTTGCACGGATCTGACCCCCCTGTTAAGTTCAACGTCTGACGTCAGATGATGACGGATGGGGGGCACGCTTTGATGGCAGGCCTAAGGTGCTGCGGCGGCCCTCCTTCGCGATCGCTTGGCGAACCGAGGGGTGATAGCCATGGGTGAGCCGACCGCACGAAGTCGGCATACGCCTTCAAATGCTCTCGAGTTCCAGGGGATATGCAAGGCATTCGGCCCCGTCCGGGCCAACGACAACATCTCACTGACAGTCCGGTCCGGTGAAGTTCATAGCATCCTCGGAGAAAACGGAGCGGGCAAGACGACCCTGATGAGGATCATCGCGGGCTTGATTACGCCTGACAAAGGATCGATCTCACTCCGCGGCCAACCAGTGAGTATTCGCGACCCGCTCCATGCATCGGAACTCGGAATCCAGATGGTCCATCAGCATTTTGCATTGATCGACACATTGACGGTCACAGAGAACTTGCATCTTGCCCAGATTACGAACGTCTATCGACGCCTCGATCTGCAGGAACTCCGTCGCGAAATTCGGAAACTCAGCAAGACTCACCGACTCCCAGTTGAGCCGGATGCGCTCGTCGCAAACCTCTCGGTTGGTTCCCAACAACGAGTTGAGATTGCGCGCGCTCTACTACTTCAAGCCGATGTGCTGATTCTCGACGAGCCAACATCTGTGCTCACACCGCACGAGACGACTGACCTCTTTCGACTAATGCGACAACTCACCGCTACTGGCGTTTCCATCATATTTATCAGCCACAAGCTATCGGAAGTCATGGAGATCTCAGATCGAATCTCGGTACTGCGCGGCGGTCGGCACATCATGACGATCGATGGCGACAAGGCGACCGCCGAGAACCTGAGCGAGGCAATGGTTGGGAGACCCATCGTCGAGAGATCCTTCGTCACGGGGGATTCCAACATTCCGCCACGGGCTGAGCCGGCTCTGGCCGTTCGAGAAGTCACAACGAATGATGACCCGGAGAGCGTGCAGCTTCGAAATGTCAGTCTCGAAGTGTTCCCAGGGGAGATCTTGGGAATTGCAGGCGTCGACGGCAACGGGCAATCTGAACTCGTCGACGTCATCCTGGGACATCGGAAGCCCGCGGAGGGGTCAGTGGAGCTGCGCGGCGAGAGTCAGCTGAATGGCCGGAGCAGGGTGGCCCATATCCCCGATGACCGGGTTGCCAAGGGCCTCATCCCCAACATGACGATCTGGCAGAACCTCCTCCTCGGAAGGGCAGGCGACCCACGATTCCTCACCAAGAACGGTGTAGTGCGAAGGGAATCAGCGCGCAAGGCGACCTCATCCGATGTCGCAACTTTTGGCATACAGCGGGACGTGGCCGACTTGCTGCCATCCATGCTGTCGGGAGGCATGCAGCAGAGAGTGCTGCTAGCTCGAGAGTTGGCTGGAGCACCGAGTGTCATCATCGCGGCACAACCCACCCGTGGGCTCGATATCGCGGGTACTCAATTCGTTCGCACGACTCTTGACACGCTGCGGGTCGAGGGTGCGGCGATTCTGCTCGTGTCCACGGAACTCGACGAGATTCTGGCCCTCGCAGACCGCATCGCGGTCATGTTCAGAGGCGAGATCATCGGTGAGACGTCTAACCAAGATGCAGAGGTCGTCCGCCTCGGCTTGCTGATGGGCGGCGAACAGCCATGACGCCAACCCTCGTAGACAGTCGCAGACGCCGGACAGCCGATCTTTGGGCCGAAGCTCGACGCCAGATTGTTCGTGCTGTGGCCGGACTACTCCTGATCATCATCGTCGGAGGACTATTGATGGTGATTTCCGGGATCAGTCCATTCGAAGGCTTCGACGGTCTATGGAAAGGCTCATTCGGCTCTATTCTCGGTCTCGGATCAGCAATCCTTCGGTCAACTCCCGTGATCTTCACCGGCCTTGGCGTAGCGGTGGCATATCGGGCCGGCGTCTTCAATGTAGGCGCTGAGGGTCAGCTATTCGTTGGCGGCCTCTGCGGAACCGTGGGTGCCCTAGTGGTGCCAGATCCAGCCGCGCTCAGCATCTCGGTGGCCCTTGTCGCCGGTTTCGTCGGCGGCGCGCTGTGGTCAGGCCTTCCCGGGTATCTGAAGGCGTACCGAGGCGTCAACGAGATCATTTCGACCGTTCTCTTGAACTTCGTCGCAATCCAAATGGTCGCATATGCGGTAAACGGGCCGCTCGAGGAGCCAGATGCAATCTCACCGCAGAGCGAACGCCTCCCGCACGACCTCCCGATACTCATTCCCAACACTAGTGCTCACTACGGTTTCATGATAGCCGTCGCCTTGACTGCGCTTGTCTGGTGGTACACGACAAGAACCCATCAAGGCCTTCGGATGAGGGCCGTAGGCGGGAATCCACTGGCAGCCAGGTATGTGGGTGTCAATGATCGCCGCTCGATCGTTTGGGCAATGCTCATCTCCGGAGGTCTCGCCGGTCTCGGGGGGGCTGTCGAGGTGCTCGGGCTGCATCACCGGCTATTCCCTGGCTTCTCGCCGGGTTTCGGATTCGAGGGGTTGATTGCCGCGATCTTGGCGAACGGTGACGCCATAACTACAACCGTCTTCTCAATCCTGATTGGCGGACTTCGCAGTGGGGGCGAGGAGATGCAGCGAAACACCGGCGTACCTATCGCGTTCGTGTTCATTATCCAAGGTTTCATCTTTCTCGTAATTGCTGGCACACGCACTCGGCGGCGACGGTCCGCCTCGCCCGGCCAGGACGGCGCGACAACACCCGACATCGTCTCGTCCGATACGAAGGTCATCGAATTGGCGGAGTCAGCAGATGCTTGAATTCAGCTTCTGGATCGGGGTGACCGGTGCCGGCATAGCGCTCGCCGCCCCGATTCTCTACCCAGCTCTTGGGGGTCTGATCTCGGAGCGGTCGGGAGTGCTCAACATCGGGCTGGAGGGACTGATGCTGTTCGGTGCCTTCTGCGGAGCAGCCGTGGGAGCCACCTCGGGCTCTCCATGGATAGGTTTCCTGGCCGCGATCGGGGTCGGGGCCATCCTGGGACTTGGCTTTGCGTATCTGACGGTGTCTTGTGCCGCGAACCAGGTCGTCGTGGGTCTCGGACTCAACATCGTTGCCCTCGGAGCCACCGGATACCTGCTCAATCGCTTCCCCGAGACTGGCAGCCCGACCGATGTGCCAGGCTTTGGTCGACTGTTCGGTGGCTTAGCGGATGCTGTTGAGTGGGGCAGCATCGTGAATCAAACACCTCCGGTGTTCTTGGGATTCGCGCTCGTGCCCGTGGTCTGGTGGGCGTTGTACAGGACGAACTGGGGTTTGGCCCTTCGGGCGTGCGGCGACCACCCGCAATCAGTTGACGCCTTGGGGCTCAACGTGGTTCGGATTCGCTACGAGGCCGTAGTCGTCGGAGGGATGCTGGCAGCCGCCGGAGGGGCCGTTCTGTCCATGTCCAATATTCACATCTTCGTGGAAGGCATCACATCCGGGCGCGGCTTCCTGGCGCTAGCGGCTTATACCTTCGGCAAGTGGCGGCCGTTGGGGACGCTTACCGCGTGCGTGCTCTTCGGGGTGGGCGACGCCCTTCAACTCCGTATGCAGACACTCGGTTTCTCGGCGCCGTTCGAGTTGATGGTTGCCGTGCCCTACATTCTGGCGCTGCTGGCGCTGGTCGGGCTGGTCGGGCGATCGCAGGCCCCGAAGGCCGTAGCCGTCGCCTTCGTGCCGGACCGCACCAAGCGGAGCAGACGTGCGCCGGCCGGAGACGCGGTGCCGAGCAGAACCTGATTCAACCGCCGACGCGAAGCCAGGACTCGATTTCTCGCTTCAGCCCCTCGTCCTTGTGTCCCGCGGCTGGCGATCGACCGCGAGCTCGATCGAGTCCGAGACGAACACGTTGCGACACTCGCACAGAGCTTTCCCGCTTGCGTCGAAGAAGATCTCCTTCAGGACGACCAGCGGTGAGCCGACCTCCACGCCAAGATCGGCGGCCTCGTCCTTGTCTGCTCCTGCCGCTGAGACCCGTGCGGTCGCTGAGACAAGTTTGTGATCCGCATCATCGAGGAAGAACTCAGTGATCGATGTGCCAAATCTCTCTCGGAGTTCCTGGGGCGACACTAAGTGCGACGGAATCCAAGTTGTCATGATGCTCACGGGCTCACCGTTCTTAAGCTTTTTCCGCTTCAAGTACGTGGCGTTGGTGTCAGCTGGAACCCCTAAGAGGCATGCTTGCGCATCTGTCAATCGCCTAAGGTCGATTACTGCATCAGTCGTTTCGCACTGCCAACCTTGCCGAGCGGCAAGCGCTTCTATGCTCTCGAGAGTCGTCAAGCCTGCAACGATGGGCTGCGGATCCGCCACCACCGTTCCCCGTCGACCTCGAAACCTGATAATCACTCCCGACACTTCAAGCTCCCGCAGTGCTTCGCGAACCGTTGGACGGGATACGGCCAAGAGTCTTGCCAGTTCCTCCTCGGCTGGAAGCTGGTGGCCTGGAGCCAACTCGTTCTCGTGAATCAGCCTTGATATATCTTCGGCAGTGGTGGCATAGAGAGGGCGCCGCGGTGATCGTCGTTGGCTGCTCACCGCCAGCTGTGAGCGTTCAGCCTTTACGTTGGGGAGACGGGCGTCGTTCGGGGGCATAGGTCCGTGCCGTTCTTTTCGATCTCTCAGCGACTGATGCGGAGCATCCGACGCGGGTTGTCCACGCGAATAACGGTCAGTTCTTCCGGTGTGAAACCTTCTTGTAGCAGCACAGGCTCGATGTTCCTGGAAATGTGAGCATAACCTGCGCCCCCGTAGGTCAGGCGCTGGGTCTTCATGGACACGTCCTGCGATATCAATAGTTGCTCCAAGTATCCGGCCTCGACGATGGTCTTTGCCAAGTCTACGCGATCACGGTCGAAGGCGCGTTGAATAGGTCGACCCCGTTGTATGCAGTTGGCAGCCCAGTGCTCCATACCGAAAGTGTCAAGCTCAATGAACGCCCCATGACTTCCAACTTCCAACGAGAACTCCGGTTCGGGCCTCTCATCGCAGTGACTCATGACGACGCGGCCTGGGTCCACGCCTTCATCGAGGACGACCCGTAGCGCGTCGATTCCCGCATCGGGGTCTGGAAATACGGAGCGATGTATGTTCAGCGCAACGCCGGTCGCCAGCTGTGCCTGCGCGGCTGCTCGCAGAACCTTCTCCTCTGCCGCTGTGACAGGGTTGCCCGATCCGATTTCGCCGATGATTCCGGCACGAATACCGGTGTTTCCAACCCCTTCGATGATCTCGCCGATCAAACTGTCTCGAATCTGCCCGATACTGCAGACCGCCACGTACTGCGAATGCGCGCTCTCGACATATTCACCGCATCCCATGACGACATTCAGGCCCGACACCTCGGAGATGGCCTTGAGTGCCATAGGGTCGCGGCCGAACGCGGGGGGGCTGACGTCGACAATCGTTCTCCCCCCGGCTTCGCGAAACGGCTGAAGTCCGCCGATCGCCTCCAGCGGATCCAGTGATGACAGCACGTCCCGATAGAAGAACGGCTCCATCTGTGAACGGACACGATGCTCGGGCGAAAGCGGCTGGAGAGAAGCGAGCAACTCGTCCGAATCCTCGGGTTTCATCCATTGCATCGTTGCGTTGGAGAGCAGGTGCTCGTGAGGTAACACGACACCGAGTTCTGAATCATCAATCTCGCCAAGGACAGTGATGACACTCACGAGTGTCCTCCCCTCTCTGCCTGATCGAGAGTCTTCACCTCGGCGGTATCCAGCGTCCCAACCCCGGCAACGACGGCCCTGGTGATTTCAACTTCCTCGATTCCTGAAGTCATCACGTGGGTTCCTGATGCCAGAGCAGCGATGAGATTCCCTCTCAAGCCGGGAATCTCCTGAAGTTGCTGGATCGTTTCGATCGAGATTTCGATTCCAGTCGCCTGAGGATCCTTGGCCTGTTCAAGACGGCGTACGGTCTTGTCCGGAATCGTGAAACCGGTCAGCACCTTGTTCAACCGGTGGGCGACATCGGGTGAGGGCAGAACAGCAATTCCGGCCAGGAGGCCAATCGTCTCAGTCAGCCCGAGGTCAACAAGTCGGCGGACAAAATCACGGAAGACATCGATCTCAAACACGTGTTGAGTAATGACGAAGTCTGCGCCAGCTGATACCTTCTTCCTGACTCTCGATGGTCGGTCTTCTCTTGGAGCTGCGAACGGTGCTGCGACCGCGCCCAACAACAGATGGGGTGGCGTGTCCAGCGCACGTCCACTCTCATAGGTTCCCTCGTCCCGGAGCCGTCTGGCTGTGCGGAGCAGGTTGATCGAGTCAAGGTCGAACACGGGTTTCGCGTTTGGATGATCGCCCACCACCATATGGTTGCCAGTAACAAGCAACACGTTTCGAATCCCCAGCGCGGCAGCACCGAGGAGGTCGCCTTGGAGCGAGATACGGTTCCTGTCGCGGCACGTAAACGTACATATGGTCTCCACCCCTGCCCGCTCCAGCGCGGCGGCGGCAGGCAGGCTTGACATGTGATTTCGAGCGCTGGGATGCTCCGTTACGGAGACGACATCGACTACTTCGCTGAGCCCTTTTCCGAACTTCACAAGTTGATCGACATTGGCGCTATCTGGTGGATTGATCTCGCCGACCACGACCCATCTATTCTTGTCGTTCAGGTATTTCTCGAAGTTCCCGTCAGTTCTCGCTCGCTCAGGCGGTCGCGGCCGCGTTTGTGGAAACTCGACTGCCACATGGTTGTCACGACCTGAAAGGAAGTTCAGCCAAGATGAAGATCCTTTCAGGGACCAATCGACCGGTGGCTGGAGGGCCTTGATGTGACCCTTCCATGGCAGTTTCGGATCGCGACGATGTGCCTTCAGCCAGACGCACTTCATATCTGGTATAACTTCACACTCGCCGCTGGGTCCGAGGCCACCGCAGGGACCATTCCTCATCGACTTGGGACATCCCATTGGGCAAGTGAGCCCGGTCTCGTGAAGAATGCACTGTCCGCACATTTCACAACCCCAGAGAGGCTTCTTTATGACGTGTTCCAATGGAGAGAGCACACGAGCGAGAGCCGACCAGGCGCTGGGGTGCTTCGAAGCGAAGTTCTCTAGGCGACCACGTCGCGTTGTAGCGGTCATTCCTGTTCCTCCGGGCGCATATGAGAACCGTATCTGAACTCTGAGGCGGCGATTTGGTTGTGGATCGACTTGATCTCGGAAATGACGTCAGCAGGGACGAGACTAGGGTTGATTTTGAATTCGAGGAATCCACTGGCAGCCCCGAATTCGAATACGGCTGGCAGCTCTGTTCCGCTGAGAATCGTGGTCAATATGTGCTCTATGCAGTTCTCGATGTCGGTGTCGATGAATCCAGCGATGGCGCGCCGCTCGCCCTCTCCGCGGTTCAGGAATCCGATGCCGAGTTCATCAGCCTCTTCTACTGCATCGATCGCGCCAGCGCCGGTGATGTCCGCGGTGTGAGCGATTACGTCGACACCCTCGTTCAGAAGGGCGGCCGCTAGCCGCTTGCCTCGCTCGCGGTCCTCGAAGGCACCGGCATAAGCGCCCAGGACCGCGATGTCCTGGTTGGCGTCCTCAGCTCCGGCCGCGAATCCAGCGAACGTTCGCCTTTGCGTCAGGGCTGAGGTGCCGGCAATGAACCCGACGCGGGCCGATCTGGATAGTCGGGCCGCCAGCACTCCACCGAGGTAGGTGGCTTGCCCCCACTGCCAGTCGACGTACGTGATGTTGGTTTGATGGGCTCGATTGCCGGGTCCTGGGTCGTCGGACAATACGAACGTCTTCTCTGGGAATTCCGATGCCGCGCGAGCAAGCAGTTTCTCGTACGCGATCCCGTGCCCCAGAACAACAGACCAATCGCCGAAGTCCGGCGCCAGGGATTCCACGATGCTGTACTCCGCGTTGCCTTTGAGGGCGGCCTCCGCCCCCCGCGCCGCTGCCTCGGACCAACTCTTGTCGTCGGCCGGTCCCGGCAAGCATACGAGAACCGAGCGCGGTCGGGCGGCGGAGGCCACCATGTTGATTTCCTCTCTCGCTCCAATGCTTGGAGCTCAGAATGCTGGACTACGGAAAGGTGATATTTCCGGCGCGGATTTCGGCGAGCTGCGCGTCTACTTCCGCTTGGGCCTCCTCAGATACGTCCGGTCCGTACGGGGCGAGGTAGGCAAAGCGCTCGTCCTTCACATCCAGCACGTAGACCTGACCTTGAAGTTCACCGCTCGCAGCGATGTCGATCAGGTTCTTCGTCGCCGCCGGCCAGCTGGCGATCGCGCTCGTGAAGTACAACTCCGGAACCTCAAAGCCCGCAGCTTGATCGGAGAAGAACCCGATGAGGTGCACATTGCCCGCTTCCTGGGCTGCCTCGATCACGCCTTGAGCTCCGAGATCGAGGGCGTTGACGAGCACATCGGCGCCTTCGTCGATCATTGCGGCGGCTGCCGCCTTGCCCAGCGCCGGATCGTTGAAGTCGCCCGTGTACACGGACAAGACGTTGACATCGGATGCCGTGGCGGCGACGGCCTCTTCGAATCCGGCGAGCAGCCTAGAGGTCGATTCGAACTCGAGGGCATTGATCACGCCGACGGTCCTGGTCTCGGACTCGATCGCGGCGAGGACACCGCTCAGATACCCCAACGCCTTCTGGTCGATCACGAAACTGGCGACGTTGTCGGCCGAATTGTTGCCGTTGATTACCCCAAAGAACGTATCTGGGAACTCGGGTCCCACCTCTATGGCGGGCGCGGTGAACTCCTCACCCGCCCCGATGACGAGATCGAATCCATCCCGGGCGTACCCGCGCAATGCCTCTACGGTCTGGGCGGCCTCTACCCGCTCCGTGACTGCAAGTTCGTGACCGCCCGCATCCGTCGCTGCGACAGCCGCTTCATAGACAACCTGGAAGAACCCCAGGTCCGTCACCACCCCGGCAACCAGCAGAGCTACCTGGATACCCTCAGCCTCTGGTTCCTCGACCACAGGCTCAGGCTCCTCGACCACGGGCTCAGGGTCCTCGACCACAGGCTCGGGCTCCTCAGCGACCGTGGTCGTTGGGCTGGTCGTCGTCTCGCTGTCATCGCCGCACGCTGCCGCAACCAACGCCAGCGCCGTGGTCAGCGCCAACAGCAGCCTCCATCCTCCTCGCCTATATCTCATGTGCATTTGGACTCCTTTCTCCCTCTCCTACGCGGAGGGGCACTGGGCTTTGGGACCCTGTCCTGAGCCGCTCCATGTCGCGTGGCTCGAGTCCCAAGGCGTCAACTGATTGCGGGTGTTCGTCACACGCTCGAAGGGCCAGACTCCAGTCTCGTCCGGCTCTGTTCTCCGCGAAGGAGTTCCACCGCAGCGCCAAAGGCGTGCCGTCATAACGTGCCCCCCTCATCCGTTATCATCTGACGTCAGACGTTGAACCTAACAGGGGGGTCACATCCGTGCAAGGCCTGACCAGGCGCGCAATCCTGCGAAGGGGGCGTGGTCGAGGATCCTGATTGGGTTCAGGCGAACCCCACGACCCTCCACTACAGGCCATTGGCGGTTATCATCTGACGTATTACGTCAGACCCACTCGAAACGGTCGCTGGGCCTGACCTGGGATAGAAGGACACACAGCGATGACAGACCAAGCGCTTGCAAGATCAGCGATGTACGACGTGCAGGCAGCCATGGGGGCCACTTTCACGAGCTTCTGGGGCTGGATCTGGACCGAGAGCTTCGGGGATGTCATAGGAGAGCACCGCGCCATTCGGGAGGGCGTTGGCGCCGCGGACGTGTCTTCCTTGATCGAATGGGAGTGGACCGGGCCGGACTCCCTCGTGGCGGCCCAACGTGCATGCACCAACGACATCTTGGGCCTCAGTGTCGGCCAGATCCGTTACGGGCCATTCCTAGACGCAAATGGCAAGATGATCGACGATGCCACGGTCTTCCGGTTGGCCGATGATCGGTGCTGGGTAATGACAAACCGGTGGGACCTCCAAGAGCACTTCGCCGAAGTTACCCATGGACTGGACGTGACAATCAAGGACGTCACTCTCGAGATGCCTCTGATCCAGGTGCAGGGTCCTCGATCACGCGAACTCTTGTCCAAGCTGACCCCGATCGACCTCGCTCCTCTGAAGTACTTCCGGTTCATACCCGAGAAGGTCGAGATCGGCGGAGTTCCAGTGTGGATCTCACGCACCGGTTTCACGGGAGAATTGGGCTACGAGTTGTTCGTGTCACCCGAGGATGCACCTGGGCTCTGGTCGACTGTGGTCGAGGCCGGCGCGACACCCTATGGAACGGCGGCTGCCAATATCCAACGCATCGAATCGGGGATCGTGGTCTACGAGGAGGACTACGCTCCTGGGGCTCTCACCCCATACGACGTGTCGTGGGATCGTCTGGTCGCGCTGAGCCGGGATTTCCTCGGTCGCGAGGCCCTCGAGGGTGTGGCCGACAATCCGCCTCGAAGGATGAAGACGCTCAAGGTCGAAGGGGACCGTGTACCAGATGCCAATGCCACGGTGCTCAAGGGCGATACGCCGGTGGGGACGCTGACAAGTCCGACTCTCAGCCCCGACTATGGCGTCATCGGGTTGGCAATCCTGGACTCAGAGGCAGCCCACGAGGGGAATCAGCTCGATGTCGTAGCGGGCGATGGGGAACGCCTCCGAGCGGCCGTCCACATTCTTCCGATCTACGACCCCAAGCGAGAGCGTCCGCGAATCTAGCGTCAGCCGTTTCTGACTTGAAACAGCCTCGCGACACCAAGCATCCCCCGTTGATGGAGGTCTCACCCTCATGAATCATCCCGTCCCGGCAGAGTGTGACCTCGTACTCGATGGTGGGATAGTCGTCACGATGGCCGAATCGCGCCCCCTGATCCCTCGCGGGACCGTAGCCATCAGTGGCGAGACAATCGTGGCCGTCGGCGACTCGAGCGAAGTCTCTATCTCAGCGAAGCGGAGAGTCGACTGTACCGACAAGATTGTGATGCCAGGCTTGATCGACTGTCATAACCACCTCTTCCAGAGTCTTGGACGCGGCCTCGGAGAGGGCCTGTCGCTCGTCTCTTGGATTAGGGAGTTCATGTGGCCGTACGCCGCGGCGATTACATCCGAGGACGCCACCGTTGCCGCTCAGCTAGGAGCTGTAGAAGCCGCCAGGTCAGGAACGACGACCGTCCTGGACAATCACTACGCGCCCGCTGACCTCGAGACAACGCTCTCAGTGGCGCACGCGATTGAGACCGTAGGACTCCGGGGCGCGGTGGCTCGAGGCATGTGGGGTCCGCTTACTGACATCGCGCGCAAGCACCTCGCCGAGTCGCTCTTCAAGTACTCCATCGCCGATGAGTTGGACATGACTCGGGACGGCATCAATACACGGCCCTCCGGCAGCAGGGTAGAGATATGGCCATCTGCCATCATGATTGCCTACGTTGACCAAGAATTGGTTCGCCGCTCGGTGGAGCTTGCGATTGAGATGGGAACCGGTTGGCACACGCACTGTTCAGAGATTGAGCTTGATCCGCAGGTCTATTTGGAAGCATTCGGCCTCCGACCGATCGAATGGTTGCACCGAGAGGGCCTGCTCGAATCGCACGGCACGATCGCACATGGCATCTGGCTAGACGATCAGGAGGTCGAGAGGCTGGGGACTACGTCCACCGGAGTCGCGTACTGTCCGGTTTCACATCAGTATCTTCCGCTCGGCATCATGCGCCTGCGGAGCCTCAGGGACTCTGGCGCGGTGGTGGGTCTCGGCACTGACGGTCCTGCGGCCGGTCATCGACAGGACCTGTTCGAGTGCATGAAACATGGAATCCTCCTGCAACGGGCCCACACCTTGAACCCGCTCGTGTCCAATGCTCGCGAAGCGCTTGAGATGGCAACGAAGACCGGCGCCGAATACATGGGGATCGATGCAGGCGTCTTGGCACCCGGCCTGCTGGCGGACATTGCTGTGGTTGGGGTGAATCGGCCGCACCTTCAGCCCTTGTCTGATCCCATTGCGACTCTTGCCTACGCGGCGCGAGGCTCGGATGTCGACATGACCATCGTGGGCGGTGACATCATCTACGAGGATGGAAGGTGCTTGTTGGTCGACGAGCAGTCGATCATGGATGAGGCAGCAGCAAGGACCTCAGACCTCCTCCGACGAGCTGGGATCTCAGCACCGCTCCTCAGATAGCCTTGATGTGCCCTGTGTCTTGCGGGCTTTCCTCATACTCCCATTGGAATATGACATCAAGTCCCGTCCCGGCCTCGGACTTGGCTAGCGATCCATGGCCAGCCGCAGGTCAGTCGTCGTCGGCGGCCAACTCCTCCTCGGCGAACTCCTCGGCCCAGGAAGCGTGCTCGGGCTTGATGTAGTCCTCCGGCTCGTCGAAGGATTCGATCAGCCCCTGGAGATCATCGACCTGGGAGCGCTTGAACTTGCGGGCTTCCTCATACCTTCGGTGTCGCCCCTTCTTCACGGCCCAACTCCCGGTTTTGACGGATTCGCAGAGCTCTCAGTGTACCGGCCTGGTGCCGCTGGACCACATATTTCGCCCTACCGGCCCAGCGGTCGGTGGCTGCGTTCCTCGAGGACGAGCTTGCCGTTGTCGAAGGCCAGGGCTGCCTCGCCCGCGACGAGCCGTCGCAGCGGTTCGCCCACCATCTCCGAACGCCATCCCCGGGCCAGTCGGGCATCCGCGTCACCGCGGATCAGGGCTTCGATGTCGGCCCGCGTGGCCAGCAGCGACGGCTCGATCATGCGGTCGCGGGCGAGTTGGCTCACCCAGGAGGTCACCAGGCCCACCGCCGGGCGAAGGCGGTCGACGGCATCGGAGCGGGCCGCGCGCTTCGGGGGCGGGCGCCAATCGGACGCGAGTCCTTCGGCGACCGCCTTGAGAATGTGCGGCCCCAGCCGGCCGCGGGCAACGCCCTCGCCCACGCCCCGCACCGCCGCCAACTCCTCGGCCGTTCGGGGCGCGGCCTGCGCGATCGACACCACCGCTACGTCTGACAGAACATGGCGGACGGGCTGGTTGACCCTGGACGCCCGCAGTTCGCGCCACATCGCCACCGATCGGACCACGGGGAGGTCGCGGCGCCTCAGATGCCGTACCTCCTTGAGCCGGGACCAGGCCTCCTCGGGCCGCTGCCCCCGGCGGTTGCGCTCGAGCAGCAGCTCGAATTCCGCCTCGGCCCAGACGCTCCGGCCCAACTCCTCGAGCCGGGCCGCGAGCCTGTCGTGGATCTCCAGCAGGTGCATGACATCGCTGGCCGCGTAGTTGAGTTGCGAAGGCTTGAGCGGCCGTACCAGCCAGTCGGTGAGCCGGTCGGCCTTGGGGGGCTTCCATCCGATCTCGCTCTCGTACAGCGACGACAGCGCGGGGGTGCCGAGACCGAGGAAGCCCGCCGCAATCTGAGTGTCGAAGATGCGCTCCGGAACGGTCCCGCAGTAGTGCTCCAGCACCTCCAGATCCTGTCCTGCCGCGTGAGCGACCATCAGGCCGCCCGATCCGAACACGTCGGCGAGAGGCGACACGTCTACAGCCAGCGGATCGATCAGCACCAGGTCGCCGGGCCAGGCAATCTGGATCAGCGCGGCCTGAGGCCGGTAGGTCCGCTCCCGGTGGAACTCAGTGTCGAGGGCGAATCGAGGCTCGGCGGTCAGGGCGCCCACCACGTCTCGCAGCCCCTGGTCGGAGTCGATGTAGCGATACGACGCCGCGGCGCGGCCGCTGGAGCGGGCTTGGCGATCGCGGCGCACAGGGACCGTCAGGTGGACGCGGGGCCCGTCTCTACCGGTCGGCCCGACTGGTGCCAGGCGTTGGTTCCGCCGGCGACGTTGACCGCGTCCACACCCAGGGACCGGAGGAATCCGACAGCCTGGCCGCTGCGGCCGCCGACCGCGCACACCACGCAAACGGCTTGGCCCGCCGCGGCCGTCCGGAACTCCTCGACCGCCTCTGGGACCGACGCCAACGGCACCAGGACGGCACCGGGTATGCGCACTTCGATGTACTCGTCGGGTTCTCGCACGTCGAACACGGCCGCGCCGCCCGCTCGGCGGCGCTCGAATTCGTCGATGTCTATCTCGGGGATGTCGGCGACTTCCATACCCGCCTCTGTTGTGTGGCCGCCGTCAATCGTAGTGGCGGGAAGGTCCTCGGGCCGGTCCGCGTCGCGATACCAGCCCTCTCCCGGCACTTCGACCTCGACGGTGTGCAGTTGCCGGGCAGCCTCGCGCGGCGCCCTCACTCCCCTTTCGAACGCCTCCAACAATGGCCGCAGGCAGTGGCGCCGCCAGGCCGCATGCGCCCACTGCGGAACCCCGGCACCGATCGGGACGGCCACGTCCGCCGCGGGCGAGCCGACCGCCACGTCGCCGCCAGCGGCCCCCAGCCCGTCGAGCACGCGGCACACCGCGGCCGCGTCGGGTGAGATCACGTCGCAAGGCAGGGTCACCACCGCGTCGATGCCGCCGCCGTGCGAGTCGATAGCCCCGAGGGCGGTGATCACTCCTCCCAGCGGACCCTCGCCGGGGTAACGGTCCTCGACAACGTCGAGGCCGAGGGCATTGAGGCGGGCATCGTCGCCGCCTACCACCAGCGTGGGGGCGGCTCCGGCGGCCTGTAGCGCTTCCGCGGCGCGAACCACCATCGGCAGCCCTTCGATCTCGATGAACGCCTTGTCGGTGCCCATTCTGGAGCTGGCTCCACCGGCCAGCACCGCACCCAGACAGCGGGGGGTCGGCCCGGGCCTACCCATGCGGCCCCGAGGTGTCTCCCGGCGGCCAGTCAGGGTCGAGTTGGATCAGGAACAACCCGCACCGCTCGGCCTCGCCGGTCTCTCCGATCCGGCCCGCGACGCGCTGAAGCCCACCGAGGGCGCGCAAGAACCCGCGGTTGGACGGATGGGTCCAGCGCACGTAGCCCGAGCCGCGCCAGCCGCTGGCCCGCAGCCGGTCCAGGCCGCGGTGGTATCCCGTGCGGAACGCGGCGTAGGCCAGCGCCGGTGTCACGCCGCTCGACTCCAGGGTCTCGCCCAGCGAGGCCCAGGCCTCCAGGCTGCCCGGCCAGCGTTCGCACACCGCACCCAGTTCGGCTATGGGGTCGTCGCTCCCGGCTGCCGCGGCCAGCGCAGCCCGCACGTCGGAGGGCTCAGGGTCGAGAACCGTCTCGGGGGGACCGTGCGGCAGAAGGGATACACCGGCGTCACTCATCACGGCCGAGGCTACAAGTGGCGTGCGCGGGTATGCCGCCTTCTCGCTCGGCCTCTAACTACCCTGCGCGCCGGTGATAGGTGAATGGGCCGACGCCGAGTCGCTGCAGCACGTGATCGTGGGAGCGATCGTCGCGCTGGGAGTTCTCGCCGTGCTGGTGATGCGGGTCGTGCGCAAGCTGCTGCTGCGTCTGGTGCTGATCGCACTCATGGCGGCGCTGGCCGCGAGCCTGTGGCTGCAACGCGCCGATCTTCAGGACTGCGCGGCGACATGCTCGTGCCAGCTCTTCGGCCAGGACGTCACCGTTCCGGCCGACGCCAATCCCAGCTGCAACTAGCCCAACGGGCCAGGCCGGGGGTGGCACGGGACGCTTCTAGGGGACGCGTTCCAAGCGGAGAACGTTGGCGCTGCGGGACCGGTTGTCCGCGCCGGCTAGTATCGCAACGATCTCGCCGGAGCGGGCAAAGTCCCGCTCGCGGGCCACTGTCACCGCCTGGTGAACCATCTCCTCGTTGGAGCCCCGGTCCTTGACCAGCACCGGCGTAGTGCCCCAGCTCATCGTGAGCTGCTGCACGGTCCGCTCGTTGTGGGACATGCCGATGATCCGGGCCTGGGGCCGGAATCGAGCCATGGACCGCACCGTGAATCCGGTGCCGGATATGGCCAGGATGGTGGAGATCCCGAGCCCGTCGGCGGCCCGCCAGGCAGCCATGGTCATGGCATCGGTGATCGAGGCCGCGTCGTGGGTCGAGTCGTCGGTCATGCGCAACTCGGCGAGGCGCTCGGCCCACAGCTCGTAGTCGAACTCCTCGTCGGCTCGTTGGGCGATCCGGACCATGGTGCGCACGACGTTGGCGGGGTCGATGCCAATCGCGGTCTCCCCCGACAGCATCAGCGCGGAGGAGCCGTCGAACACGGCGTTGGCCACATCGCTGGCCTCGGCCCGGGTGGGTGACGGGCGCGACACCATCGACTCCAGCATCTGTGTGGCGGTTATGACGGGACGGCCGCCCGCGATGCACTGCTGGATTATCTGCTTCTGCAGGTGGGGCAGTTCCTCGATGCTGCACTCGCTGCCGAGGTCGCCTCGGGCCACCATGATCGCCCCGGCGGTGTCGATGATGCCGGCCAGGTTCTGCACGGCCGCTCTGGTCTCGATCTTGGCCACCACCAGCGGGCCCCGAGGATGGGGCTCGGTGCCGACGCGGCGGACGTCGTGCGCCGAGCGCACGAACGATATGGCCACCATGTCCACACCGATCTCGGTGAAGGCGTCGAGCGCCACGAAGTCGCTGGCGGTTGGCGTGGAGATCCGCAGCCGATCGGAGGGGATGTGCACACCGGGACAGCCCGACAGGACGCCGCCGTGAACGACGCGGACCTTGAGGCGGTCGCCGCCCTTGTCGATGACGTCGAGCACCACCCGACCGTCGCCCACGTCAAGGTTGTCCCCCACCAGCACGTCGTCCATCAGGCTCTCGTAGTCCACCTCTACGACGCTGTCGGTCGAGCGGCCGCTGCCGACCACCAGCTCGACGGTGCTGTCTGAGCGGAACCGCACGGGATCCTCGCCGAAGCTGGCGGCCCTCACCTTGGGTCCCGGAAGGTCCACGAGGATCCCCACCGGCCGGCCCTCCTGCTCGGAGACCTGCCGGACGCGCCGGTAGCGCTCGATGGCCTCGTCGAGGCTTCCGTGGGCCAAGCCGATGCGGGCCACGTCCATTCCCGCGGCCATCAGGTCCCGCAGCGTGGACTCGTCCTCGCTGGCCGGACCGATGGTGGCAACGATCTTCGTACGGCGCTGCATGCGCATAACGCTATCGCCAGCCGCTTGTTCCTGTGGATAACTTCGGGGTTGCGGCCGGCAAGGGTGCCGGCGCCCACTACTGTGCCGCCATGGCGCGCCATCCCTACCTGGACGTGGACGGCCCCATCGCCTTCGCCCATCGCGGCGGGGCTGAGGAGTTCCCCGAGAACACGCTGCGAGCCTTTCGCCACGCAGTCGATTTGGGCTACACCCATCTGGAGACCGACGTCCACTCCACCGCAGACGGAGTCGCGGTGGCGTTCCACGACGACTCCCTCGACCGGGTCACCGACGGTCGCGGCGCAGTCGGCGACCTCGACTGGAGCCAGGTTCGGCGGGCCCAGGTGGCCGGCACCGACCCGATCCTGCGCCTCGACGAGCTCCTCGAGGAACTGCCGGACACCCGCATCAACATCGATCCCAAGAGCGACGGCGCGGTCGGGCCGCTGGTGGAGGTGCTCCGGCGTACCGGTGCTGTCGAGCGGGTCTGCGTGTGCTCGTTCTCGGATCGGCGCACGAGGCAAGTGCGCGACCAGATCGGGGACTCACTGTGCGTGGGTGCCGGGCCCCGAGGTATCGCACGCCTGCTGGCGGCCTCGACCCCTCTTCCGGCACCGGCGTCATTCGACTTCCACGCCGCCCAGGTGCCCGTCCGGTCCAGGGGCCTGACGCTGGTGCGGCCCGCGGTGCTGGCCGCGGCCCATCGCCATGGCGTCGCGGTCCACGTCTGGACCATCGACGAGCCGGCCGAGATGCACCGCCTATTCGACATGGGCGTGGACGGCATCATGACCGACCGGCCCTCAGTGCTGCGCCGGGTGATGATCGAGCGGGGCCACTGGGCGGCCTGAGTAACCCGCCGAGAGCGGCAAGATGAGCCCTCTGGCGACACATAGTTGTGTTCGAACTGTGCATAACTCGGTCGCGGCTGGGGATTTCCGGAGAATGCTCGGGATTTCGATGGGGATTTCGCGTTTTGGGGTTGACAACCCGTCGGCAACCCCGCAAGATGCCCAGCGTCCGAAGTGAGCAGCGACAGAGACACCGGATCAGCAGTCGAGGGCCCCGGCCCGAGGCAGCGGAGCGGAGTCAATGAAGCGGTCCGCAGAGGACACCCAGCCAACCAGGCCGGTTCCCATGGAGCCGGTGGGTCAGCCGGGGACACGGAGGTCCTACTCCGAGCAAGCGGTAGGAATCCCCGACGGGGGAGGATGATCGCAAGGTCGAAGAAGGGTCGCCTCGCCGGGAAGCCTGGCGACAACCGAACACACCGTCGGGTGTGGGAGGGAGTCACCGGATCCGCCTCCGGGTGAGGGTGTCGCCGAGGCATCGGATCGAGTCCGATCCCGACGGGGAACGGGGAAGAACCGGAGTCTCAAGCGGTGCCGACGGGCATCACCGGGTGATTCAGTCTCACGTCACGGAGCCGTCCGGGGCGGGGGGCAGGGCACAGATCCGGATACGGAGATGTGCTCCGGAGTACCGCAAGATCCGACGGGAGAATGCGGTCGGTGGATAGGCGCAATCGGAGCCCCGAGAAGTTGAGCGGCGCAAGCCGGGAGGCTACTCGGGGCTCCGTCGCGTCCCAGCTGGGATCGGCTCTGAAACCGCCCCTGCCGGTGGTCCGTCAGACTCGGACGCGGCCGCTCCGAGACGCACTCCGGACTTCCTGACCCGCCGTCCTGCGAATGTGTATACTCGCCCGCAGTCGCGGTTGTGCACAGTGCAACGTGCGCGCCGCGGGGAGCTTTTGGCAGGCACAATGCGATCAACTACAACCATGAGAGGACAGCACCGATGAAGAGAATCATGGCACTGACAGCCGCAGTGAGCATCCTGGCCCTGTTCGTGCTGACAACCCAGGCGAACGCGCAAGGCGGGCAATCGCTCTCGGCAGATCCGCCGGCCGTGGACGGCCCGGGAACGCACACCTTCACGCTCACGGGCTCGGGCTTCAGCCCAGGCACCTTCGTGTTCATCGTGCCATGCACCGTTCCCGGCGAGCAGCTTACGACCGCCATGTCAGCGGATGAAGTAGAGGCCGCTACGGGGGCCATTACTCCTGGCGACTGCACCCGAAACCCCATCGGTGCCCCTGGGATTGCCGGCGGTGACGGCACTTTCACCGTTGAGGTCACCCACAACGTCCCGGCGAATTTCGCGTTCGGCTCCGGCGACGCCACTGCAACGCAGAGCGCTTCTGTTCCGATCCTCTTCATCGCCGAAGAACCTGCTGAGGAGCCCGCTCAAGAAGAGGAAGCCGCCGAGGAAGAGGCACCCGCTCAAGAAGAGGCACCCGCTCAAGAAGAGGAAGCCGCCGAGGAAGAGGCCCCTGCTGAGGAAGAGGCCCCTGCTGAGGAAGAGGCCCCTGCTGAGGAAGAGGCCCCTGCTGAGGAAGAGGCCCCTGCTGAGGAAGAGGCCCCTGCTGAGGAAGAGGCCCCTGCTGAGGAAGAGGCCCCTGCTGAGGAAGAGGCCCCTGCTGAGGAAGAGGCCCCTGCTGAGGAAGAGGCCCCTGCTGAGGAAGAGGCCCCTGCTGAGGAAGAGGCCCCTGCTGAGGAAGAGGCAGCCGACGACGACATGGCCGACGACATGGCCGACGACATGGCTGATGACATGGCCGACGACATGGGCGACGACATGGCTGATGACATGGCCGACGACATGGGCGACGACATGGCCGACGACATGGTTCCGGAGGGCGGCGCTGACACCGGCTTCGGTGGCACGGCCGGCTCCGACGGCAACAGCGTGGCCGTCCCATTGGCCGCAACGCTCGCCGCAGTGGTTCTGCTCGGCGGTGCTGCGCTGGTCACTCGACGCCACAGCTAACAACCAACCAACCCGCTGGGGGCGGAGTTCGTAACGAACGCCAAGCCCTAGGCGGCAAGAACTGCGCACTGCGGCAGCGGCCCTCCTGGTCGCTGCCGCAGTCGCGTTTACCTCACCCGTTGGGCAGGCGTGTGTATACTCAGCCGCAGTTGCGGTTGCGTGCGCCTACGGCGCGTGCAACGGGAGCTCGGATAGGTACCGGTAGAGCTGCTAGCTCCACGAAAGGACAGAACCGATGAAAAGAATCATGGCACTGACGGCCATCGTGAGCGTGTTGGCCCTGTTTGTGCTTACCAGCCAGGCGTCGGCTCAGGACGGGCCATCGCTCTCGGCGGATCCGCCGGCCGTAGCTGGCCCAGGAACGTATTCATTCACGCTCACTGGATCCGGCTGGACGCCAGGCTTGCTGGTGTTCATCGTGCCGTGCACCTATTCCGGCGACCAGCTCACAACCGCCACACCAGTAGAGGACATGGCGGCTGTCCTGGGAACCCTTGCAGAGGACGCGTGCGTCCTCAGCCCCATGGGTTCGGCACCGGTAGGAGCTGATGGCACCTTCACCGTCGAGGTCACCCACGACGTACCGGGCAACTTCGCGTTCGGTGCCGGCGATGCCGGTAGTACCGAGGCCAGCGCGGCCCCGGTGCTCTTCATCGCGGAGGACATGGGCGACGACATGGCTCCCGAGGGCGCCGCGGAAACGGGCTTCGGCGGCATGGCCGGCTCCGACGGCAACAGCGTGGCCGTGCCCTTGGCCGCGACGCTCGCCGCCTTGACTCTGTTCGGTGGTGCTGCGCTGGTTTCCCGACGTCACGCCTAACGACCAACCAACCCGCTGGGGGCGGGAGTTCATGGTGAACGCCAAGCCCTTAGCGGCAATACTGCGCACTGCGGCAGCGGCCCTTATCGCCGCTGCCGCAGTCGCGTCATGCAGTTCCGACCGCCCGGTCGAGAGCGTCCCGGCTGCCACCAGTTCGACATCAACGGCCTCCGGTGACGAAGCCACCAGTCCTTCGACTTCGGCCAGCACAGCATCGACACCGACCGTCGCGGCCGATACGACGATCGCAACCGAAACGACGACAAGCACAGTGACGACAAGTACATCGGAGTCGTTGATCGCAGTCGCCGCGCCGACCACTTCAGCCAGCGTCACCGGTGTCACGACACCGTCCTGGGACTACTCGCCTCTGTCGGACCACTTGAGCTACGACAGCGTCAACGACGCCCGGATGCAGGCGCCCAACCCGGCCACCATACGCATCCCGCGGCTCGATGTGGAAGCGTCGATCATCCCCCTCGGTCTTGAAGAAGACGGTTCGATAGAGGTACCGGAGAACCCCGAGCAGGCAGGCTGGTGGCTGGGCGGCCCCGAACCGGGTGAGATGGGGCCGGCTGTGATTCTCGGACATGTGGACTCCCAGGAGGAAGGGCCGGCCGTCTTCTTCCACCTGCGGTACATGGAGGTCGGCGACAAGATCCACATCGATCGTGTGGACGGATCGACCATCACCTACGTGGTCGAGTCAACCGAGCGCCACGACAAGGACGAATTCCCCACCGACGCGGTCTACGGGCCCACGGAACAGCCGACGCTGAGGCTGGTCACCTGCGGCGGCGACTTCGACTTCGACGTGAGGACCTACGAAGAAAACGTCATCGTCTTCGCCTCGCTGGCCTGAGGCCGAGCGGGTAGGACGCGACCGACGACTCTGTGAGATGTGCAGCGAGGCCGTGGCCCGAGCGGCCCGTGAGCGCAGCGAACAAGAGCGGGAGAGACCTGATCAACAGACCGCGATCTCCGAAGCGGCCGGTGAGAGAGCCACAAGGTCGCAGAACGTCGCCTTGGCGACGAGCCACCGACCGTCGACCAGGACCGCCTCGCCGATCCGGCCGTCGAAGATGACCTGGTCGTTCAACAGGATCGAGTAGGCGACCTCGGCGGTGGTGTTTGAGGTCCGCGAGATCGAGTCGACCCGGCCGCGGACGGCGGCGCCGGCGTCACCGGAGCTCTCGAACGTGAGGCGGGCGGCCTCCCGCATTCCGGCGAAGTCCTCGATCTGGTCAATGCGCGCCTCGATGTCGACGATGGACCCGTCGAAGAAGATCTCGAACGCCGCCGTGATTGCCTCGGCCGCGACCGAATCCACGAACTGGCCCTCCGGCTCGGCAGGTGGCTCGGGCTCATCGGGCAGGGCCAAATCCGCCGCGGCCCGATCGACCCCGGCTCTATCGCACCTCAAGGCGAGGGCTACGCCGGTGTGATCGGACGGGAACGCCAGCGCGCCGGGCGCGGGCTCGGCGTTGAACAGCCCGGTGCCGTCGGACACCGCGCAGTCCCGACCCGGCGCCGAGTAGAGCAGGTAGTCGATGCGGCTCCGCTGGAGGCTGGCCGCATCCCGCATGTCGGACAGAGTCACATCGTCGCGGCCAGCCGTGCAACCCGCACCGGTGGCCGGATCGCACTCCGCGTGGCCGGCAGCCAGGTGCGAGTCGACGAACCCGGCCTCGACGAATAGCGCCACCGTGGGGCTGCCGGACACGTCGTTCAGGTCGCCCCCGACGACAGTCACGCCGCCGGGCACGGCCGCCTCGCGGGCGAACTCGAGCACCTGCCGGGCCTGGCACGCTCGCAGGCTCCCGGCCGGGTCGCACGGCGGCGGGCACAGCTCGACGCTGCAGGCCCGGTCGTCGCTCCCCGAGGCCAGATGAGTGGTCAGGAAGTCGACCACACCGATGGGCGACGCCACCCGTACCAGGTAGGCCGAGCGGAACCGGTCGGCCAGCACCCGTCGCTGCGCGCCCACCACCTCCAGGGTGGTCAGCACAACCTCCCGGTCGAGCCCGGGATCGTCATCCCACACGATCTCGTAGCCGCAGCCAGCAACTTCAGCCTCGACTAGGTTGACGATCCGCTGGTTGGCCTCCTGGATCGACACCAGCTCAGGACACCCCGCCGCGGCGAGCTGGTTCATGAACAGCGCCACCCGCTCCGTAACCGCGCACGAGTCGCTGTCCGCCGCACACCCCACCCCATGCAAGATGTTCTGGCTGACGAACCGAACCGCCCCATACTCAACGGCCTCGTCCGCAACGTCCTCGACCTCAACCCCGACTGGGGGCTCCGTCTCCTCCGTAACGGCCCCGGCCGTCACCGGCGCCTCAGAACCCCCCTCCTCACCGCCCCCGATCTCAACATCCGCTCCGCCTTCGGGCTCACCTTCGACCGGTTCCTGCGCGGGCACAACATCTCCGGCGGGCGTCACCGAGGCGTGCTCATCCTCTTCCGACCCGCAACTGGCGGCAAGCATCGACAAGGCTGCGACAGCCGCCATTGCAATCAGACGGGCCGAGCGCTGGGCCGAGCTTCCTACGCCTAGAGGAACTGGGGCGCGAGGGTAGATGCCCACACCATTATCACGAAGCCGACCATTGCCACCAGGTAGACGCGCGTCTGCTTGGCCAGAGCCGAATCGACGTAGCCCTTGAGCTCCTTGACCTCCCCGCGCAGCTCGCCGAACTCACCTCGCAGCTCACCGAACTTCTCGCCGAACTCGCCCTGCAGCTCACCGAACTTCTCGCCGAACCCGGCGCGCAGCCGTTCCTCGACGAGTTCGACGTCCTGCTTGGTGGCCAACTGGTCCCAACCCTCGGGCAGAATGCACTTCATCAGAATCTCCGTGCGCTCCTCCCCGAGCGAGTCGATCAATCCTTGCACCAGGCTGTGGCGCTCTACCTCTGTGACAGCCATCGTGGCCCCTGTCGTCGTCGCCAGCTTCGAGGGGAAGCCTTTCTCGCCGACGGCGAAGCCGATCCCGACTGCCGCATGCACTATATCAGACTGTTTCAGGATGTTTCGTGCCAGACCTACCTCAACGGCATCGAGGTCGGCTCAACCACCGCGGGCAGGTCGGTACAGCCGGTCAGGTGGGCGTCCACAGCCGCTGCGCAGGCCCGACCTTCGGCGATGGCCCACACGATGAGGCTCTGACCCCGGCCCATGTCGCCGCACACATACACGCCATCAACGTTCGTGGCCCAGTCATCGTCACGGGCCACATTGCCCCGGGCGTCGAACTCCACCCCGAACTGCTCGATCAGCGGCCCCCGCTCGGGACCCACGAAACCCATGGCCAACAGGACCATCTCCGCGGGAATTTCCTCTTCGGTGCCCGGAATCGGATCGAAGTGCATCCGGCCGTCGCGGAAGGACTGTTCCACCCGCACTGTGGCCAGCGCGGCCAGGTTGCCGTTGCCGTCGCCGATGAACCCGGTGGTGTTGATGGCGTAGTCGCGCTCGCCACCCTCCTCGTGGGCCGACGACACCCGGTAGATCATGGGCCATGTGGGCCACGGGTTGACGTCCGGGCGCTCGTCGGGCGGGCGGGGCATGATCTCGAACTGACGGATCGAGGCGGCCCGCTGGCGGTGGGCGGTGCCGAGGCAGTCTGCCCCGGTGTCGCCCCCGCCGATGATCACCACCCGCTTGCCCTCCGCGGTGATGGGAGAGGAATCGAGATCGCCCTCCTGCACCCGGTTGGCCAGCGGCAGGTACTCCATGGCCTGGTACACGCCCCGCAGTTCCCGGCCACCGATGGGCAGCTCGCGCCAGGCCGTGGCCCCGCACGCCAGCACGACCGCATCAAAGTCTTCCTGCAGTTCCGCCGCGGTCACGTCGGTGCCCACATCGACACCTGCCCGGAACTCGGTTCCCTCGGCCTCCATCTGGGCCAGGCGGCGCTCGATATGGCGCTTCTCCATCTTGAACTCGGGGATGCCGTAACGCAGCAGGCCGCCGATGCGGTCGGCCCGCTCGAAGGTGACCACACGGTGGCCGGCCCTGGTCAGCTGCTGGGCCGCGGCCAGCCCGGCCGGTCCTGATCCCACCACGGCCACGCTGTGACCGGTGCGAACCGCAGGAGGCTGGGGCACGATCCATCCCTCGGCCCAGGCCCGGTCGACTATCTCTACCTCAACCTGCTTGATCGTGACCGGCGGCTCGTGGATGCCCAGCACACAGGCCTCCTCGCACGGTGCGGGGCACAGCCGGCCGGTGAACTCGGGAAAATTGTTGGTGGCGTGCAAGCGCTCGATGGCCCGCCGCCAATGCCCCCGGTACACCAGGTCGTTCCAGTCGGGAATCAGGTTGCCGAGGGGGCAGCCGCTGTTGCAGAACGGGATTCCGCAGTCCATGCAGCGCGACGCCTGCTGCTGGAGCTTGCCCGCCGGGAAGTCCTCGTACACCTCGCGCCAGTCGCGCAGCCGCACCGGCACCGGCCGTCGGGTCGGCAACTCCCTGCCATGCACCAGGAATCCCCGCGGATCAGCCATCAGAACACCGGCGGGTGCAACTCACCCGTGGGCCGCGGCCATCACCGCAGCCACTTCGTCGATGCCCTCGGCCCTGGCCTGCTCCGCCGCCAGCACGACCCGCTTGTAGTCGATGGGCATCACCTTGACGAACCGCTTCGAGGTTGTGGCCCAGTCCGCGAGCAGCCGGGCCGCCACCTCGCTGCCGGTCTCATGGCGATGACACTCCACCCGGTGACGCAGCCACACGAAGTCCTCGGCGTCGAGAGCCTCCAGCTCAACCATCTCGGGATTCACCCGCACCGGCAGCTTTCCCTTGGGGTCGTAGACGAAAGCGACCCCGCCCGACATGCCTGCCGCGAAGTTGCGGCCGACGGGACCGAGCACGACCGTCCTACCGCCGGTCATGTACTCGCACCCGTGGTCGCCGACGCCCTCGACCACTGCGATGGCCCCGGAGTTGCGCACGCAGAACCGCTCCCCCACCAGGCCCCGCAGGTACATCTCGCCTGAGGTCGCCCCGTAGCCGATGACGTTGCCCGCGATGACGTTGCGCTCCGCCGCGAAGTTGGCGTCGGCCGGTGGACGGATGACGATGCGCCCACCCGACAGGCCCTTGCCGACATAGTCGTTGGCGTCGCCCTCGAGGCGCAGGGTTATGCCCCGGGGCATGAACGCCCCGAAGGACGTGCCCGCCGAGCCGGTGAAGTTCACGACGACGGTGTCGTCGGGCAGGCCCACGGCACCGTAGCGCTGGGTGACCTCGCTGCCCAGCAGCGTTCCCACCGTGCGGTTGGTGTTGCGGATGGGAATGTCGATGGTCACCGGACGGCTGTCGGACAACGCGCCCTCGGCCAGTTGGATCAGCATCTGGTCGAGGGCGCGATCCAAACCGTGATCCTGGTCCATCCGCTGGTGGCGGACTGCGCCGGGCGCGACCGGCGGCAGGTGCAGGATGGGCGTGAGGTCCAACCCCGAGGCCTTCCAGTGCTCCACCGCGTCGGCCACGTCGAGCATCTCCACCTGCCCCACAGCCTCCTCGATGCTGCGGAAACCCAACTCCGCCAGCAGGACGCGGACCTCTTCGGCGATGAACTCGAAGAAGTTGACCACGAACTCGGCGCGTCCCGAGAACTTCTTGCGCAGTTCGGGGTTCTGCGTGGCCACCCCCACCGGACAGGTGTCGAGGTGGCAGACCCGCATCATCACGCAGCCCATCACCACCAGGGGCGCGGTGGCGAAGCCGAACTCCTCGGCCCCGAGCAGCGCGGCGATCACCACGTCACGACCGGTCTTGAGCTGGCCGTCGACCTGCACCACTATGCGGTCACGCAGGTCGTTGAGCAGCAGCGTCTGCTGGGTCTCGGCCAGTCCCAGCTCCCACGGCGCGCCGGCGTGCTTGATGGAGGTCAGCGGCGACGCTCCCGTGCCGCCGTCGTGGCCGGAGATGAGCACCACATCGGCGTGGGCCTTGGACACCCCGGCAGCTACCGTGCCCACCCCCACCTCGGCCACCAGCTTGACGTGGATGCGGGCTGCGGGGTTGGCGTTCTTGAGGTCGTGGATCAGTTGGGCGAGGTCCTCGATGGAGTAGATGTCGTGGTGCGGCGGCGGGGAGATGAGCCCCACGCCGGGGGTGGAATGGCGGGTCTTGGCGATCCACGGATACACCTTGTGGCCGGGCAGCTGGCCCCCCTCGCCGGGCTTGGCCCCCTGGGCCATCTTGATCTGGATGTCGTCCGAGTTGACCAGGTACTCGCTGGTCACACCGAAGCGCCCCGACGCGGCCTGCTTGACCGCGCTTCGCCTCAGATCGCCATTGGGGTCTGCGATGTAGCGGTCGGCGTCCTCGCCACCCTCGCCGGTGTTGGACTTGCCCCCGATGCGGTTCATGGCGATGGCCAGGGTCTCGTGGGCCTCCTTGGAGATCGATCCGTAGCTCATGGCCCCGGTGGCGAAGCGCTTGACGATCTCGGCGACCGGCTCAACCTCTTCGAGCGGCACGGGCGGCCGCACCCCGGTCCGAAGGCGGAACAGGCCTCGCAACGTGCCCAGCCGCTCGGACTGGTCGTCCACGCGGCTGGTGTACTCCCCGAAGATGTCGAAGCGCCGGTCGCGGGTGGCGTGCTGCAGCTTGAACACGGTCTCAGGGTTGAAGAGGTGGTACTCGCCCTCGCGCCGCCACTGGTACTCCCCGCCGGCCTTGATGGTGCGGTGGGATCGCTGCGTCGGGTTCGCCGGGAAGGCCCGGCGGTGGCGTGCCGCCACCGCAGCCGCGATCTCGTCGGTGCCGATCCCGCCGAGGCGGCTGGACGTGCCGGTGAAGTGCTTGTCCACCAGTTCCGGTCCGAGTCCGATGGCCTCGAAGATCTGGGCACCGGTGTAGGAGGCCACCGTGGAGATGCCCATCTTGGACATCACCTTCAGAATCCCGACGGACGCAGCCTTCACGAAGTTGCGGTGGGCGGGCTCGACCCCCATCGCCCGGTCCAGCCCGTGGAGTCCCTCCGACACCATCTGCGAGATGGTCTCGAAAGCCAGGTAGGGGTTGACCGCGTTGGCGCCGTAGCCGAGGTGAAGGCACAGGTGGTGGACTTCGCGGGCGTCGCCGGACTCCGACACCAGCCCCACCCGGGTGCGGGTGCGCTCCCGCACCAAGTGCTGGTGCACAGCCGAGACTGCCAGCAGCGACGGGATCGGGGCCATGCGTTCGTCGCTGCCGCGGTCGGACACGACCAGGATGTTGGCTCCGGCGGCTATCGCGGCCGAGGCCGCCTCGCACAGCCCGTCCAATGCCCGTCGCAGACCCTCGCCGCCGTCGGCGACCACATAGAGCGCGGAGAGGACCTCGGTCTGGAAGTCCCCGAGCCCTCCGGGCCCGTCAATCCCCACCAGCCGGGCCAACTCCTCGTCGGTGATCACCGGGCTGTCAAGGTGAACGTTCCGGCACGACGAGGGCTGCGGGTCGAAGAGGTTGCCCTCGGGGCCGACCCTGGCGTACAGCGACGTGACGAGCTCCTCGCGGATGGCGTCCAGCGGCGGGTTCGTGACTTGAGCGAAGAGCTGCTTGAAGAAGTCGTAGATGGGCCGATTGCGATCCGACAGCACCGCGGGCGGGGTGTCGGTGCCCATCGAGCCCAACGCCTCCTTGCCGTCGATGGACATTGGGGCCAGCAGCAGCCGGTGCTCCTCGTGGGTGTGCCCGAACATCTGCTGGCGCTGGATCAGCGACCCCTCGTCGCGGTGGATCACCTCGCGCCTCCGAAGATCGGCGAGGTGCACCAGGTTCTGGTCCAACCAGTGGCCGTACGGGCGGGCCGAGGCCAGGCGGTCCTTGATCTCGTCGTCGCGGATTACGCGGCCCTCGGCGGTGTCGATCAGGAACATGCGCCCGGGCTGAAGGCGCCCCTTCTCGACCACCGAGCTCTGGGGCACGTCGATCACTCCCGTCTCCGACGCCATCACAACCAGACCGTCGTTGGTGACCATGTAGCGCGACGGGCGCAGGCCGTTGCGGTCGAGCACCGCGCCGATGACGGTCCCATCGGTGAAGGCGATCGAGGCCGGACCGTCCCAAGGCTCCATGCGGGTGGCGTTGTACCGGTAGAAGGCCTTGCGTTCGGAATTCATCTCGGCGTGATGCTCCCAGGGCTCGGGAATCATCATCAGCACGGCCTCGGCCAGCGAGTAGCCGCCCAGCGTCAGGAGTTCGAGCACCTCGTCGAAGCCAGCGGTGTCGCTGGCGCCGGGAGTGCAGATCGGGAAGGCCCGCTCCAAGCTCTCCAGCGACGGTGACGACAGCAGCGTCTCGCGTGCCCTCATCCAGTTGCGGTTGCCGGCGATGGTGTTGATCTCGCCGTTGTGGGCAATCATCCGGTAGGGGTGGGCCAGAGGCCACGACGGGAAGGTGTTGGTGGAGAAGCGGGAGTGGACCAGCGCCAGCGCGCTCTCGATCCGCTCATCGCTCAGGTCCAGGTAGAAGGACGTGAGTTGTCGGGAGATGAGCATTCCCTTGTAGACGAGAGTCCGGGCGCTGAGGCTCGGGAAGTACACGCCGCTGTGAGGCGGCGCCGCGTTGCCCATGGCCGCCTCGTCGTCCTCGGCCGCCGCGTAGCCCGCACCTCCCGGTCCGATCTCGTGCTCTATGCGCTTGCGCACGATGTACACCCGCCGGTCCAGATCGATGCCCGCGAGGTCGTCTCCGGCGATGAACACCTGGCGGAAGCTGGGCATCGCGGCCCGCGATCCCGAGCCCAGGACCGAGATGTCAACGGGGACCTCGCGCCACCCGATCACATGGAGGCCCTCGGACTGCACGATGCGCTCCACTTGCGACGCCGCCTTCTCGGCGTCATCCCGCGCCGCCGGCAGGAAGCCGATGCCGGTGGCGTACTGCCCCGCGGGCGGCAGCTCGTAGTCAACAACGTCGCGCAGGAAGCGGTCCGGTATCTGGATCAGGATGCCGGCGCCGTCGCCGGTGAGGGGGTCTGCTCCCAGCGCGCCCCGGTGCTCGAGGTTGCACAGGGCCCGCACGCCGAGGGACACCACGTCGTGGGAGGCCTTCCCGCTGATGTTGCACACGAAGCTGACGCCACAGGCGTCGTGCTCGTTCTGCGGGTCGTAGAGGCCCTGGCGCTGTGCGGCGTCGGCAGCCATCGGTCTCCTCGCGGAGGCTGGATAGTCGTGTTCGGCGTTTCTCAGGCGGAAGTGTTGGGCCCGATCCGCAACAAGCACGGCAGCGGGTCGGACGTCATTGGCCGATCACCGCTCGAAACGCGTCACAGACAACCTACCGAACGATCCCCTCACTGCGTCAAGCCGGGGCTCGCCCCACCTCTCCGCGGTCGCCTCGAAGTCAGTGGTGAACTAGCCGGGCTAGGGCCCTGGCCCGGTACACGTGGGGCACGAACGCCAACAGGATGGGCAGTATTTCCAGGCGGCCGATGATCATCAGCAGGGCCAGTGCCAGCCGGGCCGGCTGGCTGAACGCGGCCGCGTAGCTGGCGGTCGGGCCGGCCTCGCCCAGCGCCGGTCCCATGTTGCCCAGTGCCGACACCACCGCGCCCAGGGAGGTCTCCAACTCTCCTCCCAGCGCGGTGACCACCAGCAGGCCACCGAGGACCAGCAGGAAGTGCAGCAGGAAGAACCCGGCCACCCGCGACACCACGCTCTCGCTGATGATCTCCCGGCCCAAGCGCATCGGTATCACTGCCCGGGGCGCCTGGGCCTGCCGCAAGGAGCGAACCATCACCGCGCCCAGCACCTGCATCCGCATGACCTTGATTCCCCCTGCGGTGGAGCCGGTGCAGCCGCCCACCACCATCAGGAACAGCAGGATCAGCTGCGCTCCGGCCACCCAGATGACGTAGTCCCCGGCCGAGCCTGCTCCGGTGGCGTTGCCGAAGCCGGTGCTGGTGCCCAGCGAAACCACATTGAACACGCCGGCCCGGATCGACGATCCCAGCGACAGGCCGCCCTTGATCCACAGCAGGGCAACGACGGCCGCCGAGAACAGTCCCAGCAGGAACAGATAGGAGCGGAACTCGCTGTTGCGATAGTACGGCAGGGTGCGGGTTGCCACCGCCCGCCAGTGCAGCGTGAAGCTGGTGCCGCCCAGGATCATGAACACGATCACCACCGTCTCCACCGCCACGCTGCCGTAGTGGCCGATCGAGTCCGGGTGCACCGAGAATCCTCCGGTGGACGCGACCGTGAACGCGTGGGCCAGCGCGTCGTAGACCGAGGAGAAGCTGTCCGCCGCGAACAGCGCCACCGCCGCGAGGGCGGTGAAGCCGGCGTACACGATCCAGAGTCTCCTAGCCGTCTCGCTCACCCTCGGAGTGAGGCGGTCCGACGACGTGCCCGGCGCCTCGGCCGTGATCAGCTCCAGGCCGCCCACGCCCAGGAATGGGAGCACCGCCACCGCCAGCACGACCACGCCCATGCCGCCGTACCACTGGGTGAGCTGGCGGTACATCATCAAGCCCCGCCCCGCGTTGTCGAAGTCGACCATCACCGTGGAGCCGGTGCAGGAGAAGCCCGAAGCCGACTCGAACACGCTGTTGACGACCTGCTCGACGAAGCCGGCACCGCCAGTCGCGAACGTACCGCCCAGCACGTAGGGCAATGCCCCCACCAGCGTGGTGAGGATCCAGGTCCAGCCGACGGTGGCGAAGATCTGGCGCTTGCGGACGGTCCCGGGCCGGGTGAGGTACCAGAGCAGCCCACCGACCGTGCCGGCCACTAGCGTCGAGACCGCCAACGCGGCCGTGTCGCGGCCGGTGGCCAGCGCCTCCAGAAGCGTGCAGGCCAGCAGCCCGAGCGACACCGCAGCCAGCGAGATGCCGGTGACATGCAGGGTGGTGGAGGCGAACCTCCGCCTGTGCGTGCCTTGCCCGAGCCCCACTGCGGAGGGGGTCGGGAACCTATACATCGTCGGATCTGGACTCGGTGAAGGCCTCCAGTCGGTGCGTCGACGACCGCGCAGTGAGCCGGCTCTGCCGCACCGCCGCCCGGTAGATGCTCGAGACCAGGCCCGCGCCTGTCAGCAGGATCGGGAAGATCTCCAGCCGGCCGATCACCATCAGCAGCGCCAGCACCAGCCTGGCCGGCTGGGTGAATGCGACCGCGTAATTGGAGGTCGGGCCAGCCTCACCCAGCGCCGGTCCCATGTTCCCGAGCGCCGAGACGACCGCGCCCAGCGAGGTCTCCAGTTCTCCGCCGAGCGAGGTCACGGCCAGCAGCCCGACCATCACCAGCAGGAAGTGCAGCAGGAAGAACCCGGTCGCCCGCGACACCACGGTCTCACGGATGTTGTCGGGGCCGAGCCGGATCGGGATGATGGCCCGGGGCGTCTGGGTGTGCTGGACCGACCGGAGCATCATCAGTCCCAGCACCCTCATGCGCATCACCTTGATGCCGCCCGACGTCGAGCCCGTGCAACCGCCCATCACCATCAACAACAGCAGGATCAACTGCGCTCCGGCTACCCACGTGACGTAGTCGCCGGGAGAGCCTGCTCCCGTCGCATTGGACAACCCAGTGCTGGTTCCCAACGACGCCACGGTGAACACCGCGGCCCGGATCGACGAGCCCAGGGGTAGGCCGTTCTCCAACCACAGGAGAAGCACGATGACGGCCGAGGCCAAGCCCAGCGTCGTCAGGTACGTCCGGAACTCGCTGTTCCGGTGGTAGGGCAGGGTGCGGGTGGCAACCAAGCGCCAGTGCAACGAGAAGCTGGTGCCGCCCAGGATCATGAACACGATGGCCACCGTCTCCACGGCCACGCTGTCGTAGTGCCCGATCGAGTCTGCGTGCACCGAGAAGCCTCCAGTGGCCGCGACCGTGAATGCGTGGGCCACCGCGTCGTAGAGAGAGGAGAAGCCGTCGGCCGCGTAGAACGCCAGCGCCGCGCAGGCCGTGAAGCCGATGTAGACCATCCACAGCCTCCGAGCCGTCTCGCTCACCCTCGGTGCGAGACGGTCCGAGGACGTGCCCGGCAACTCGGCCGTGATGAGTTCCAGACCGCCGACGCCGAGGAACGGCAGCACCGCGACCGCCAGCACCACCACGCCCATGCCCCCGTACCAATGGGTGAGCTGGCGGTACATCATCAGGCCGCGCCCCGGGGACTCGAAGTCGGACAGGACAGTGGAGCCGCTGGCCGAGAAGCCCGATACCGACTCGAACAGACTGTTGACGACCTGCTCGGCGAAACCCACGCCACCAGCGGCGAAGGTGCCAGCCAGCACGAAGGGAAGAGCTCCCGCAACCGTTGTCAGGATCCACGTCCAGGCAACGGTGGCGAAGACCTGCCGCTTGCGGATCGTGCCCGGACGGGTGACATACCACAACAACCCTCCGGCCGTGCCCGCCAGCAGCGCCGACACCCCCAACGCCATCGTGTCCCGCCCGCTGGTGACCGCCTCCAGCAGCGTGCAGCCCAGCATCCCGAGCGACACTGCAGCCAGGGCGATGCCGAGGATGTGCAGCGTCGTGGAGGCGAACCGGTCCCTGAAGGGGCTCAGACCGATCGGCGTCGCCCCGGCAACCCGATCGCTAGCCATCGTCGGATGTGGATTCGGCCAGGGTCTCGCGGCGACGGGATGCCAGCCGGGCAGAGAAGCGAACCTTCCGCTCCGCGGCCTTGTACCAGTTCAGGACCAGGCCGACACCCGCCAACACCGGGGGTATCGACATCCGGCCACCCATCATCAACGGCACCAGCGCCAGCCGCTCCGCCCGGTCCACGCCTTCGAGCAGGCCGAAGGAGCCGATCTCCCCCACCGCAGGACCGAACGTGGTAACCGCGCTCACCGACCCCCACACGCTGCCCAGCAGCGAAACACCCGAGACGCCCAGCAGCATGGCCCCGACCCCCACCAGCATCACGTAGGCGACCTGGTGACCGCCCAGCCGGTCCAGAGTGCGCTGGGAGAGGGTCTCGTGGTCGCGCCGCACCAGGACAACCGCGTAGGGGTCCAGCTGGCGGCGCAGTTCTCCCCCGGCTGAGCCCATGAGCAGCTGGGCCCGCATGACCCGCATGCCTCCTCCTGCCGAGCCCATCATGGAGCCGATTCCGGCCGCGACGAGCATCACCACCGTGGTCGCCGTCCCCCAGCCCGTCCAGTCGCTGACCGCGAACCCTGTGGTGCTCATCGCCGACACCGCCATGAAGCCGGCCTCGCCCCAGCCGACGCCCCGGTGCAGCGCCATTACCACCGTTGCCGCCGCCAGCAACAGCACGAACGTTCTGAGTTCCTGGGAGCGCCAGAGAGGACGGAGCCTGCCCCGGGCGATCCACCAGATCACGAAGATCCCCGCCCCGGCCAGGAACATCCCGACCCCGGCAACCGCATGGGTGGCACCGCCGAAGCCGGCCAGCGAGTCGGCCCGACCGGTGAAACCCCCGGTGGAGACGGTTCCCAGGCCCACGACCAGCGCCTCGGTGACCTCCAGCCCGGTCAGCAGGTAGGCGACCACGCAGACCGCGGTGAAGCCCGAGTAGAGGATGAGCACCCGGCGCCTGCCCGTCTCGGCGCTGGGCACGAGGTCCAGCCCCCTGCGCCCACTGGTGTAGCCGATCAGTGCCGTAGTCCGCAGCACGGCCGGGAGGGTCACGACTCCGATCAAGATCGCCATCAGACCCCCCACCCAGCTGGTGGCGGACCGGAACAGCAGGACCGTTCGCGACACCTCGGCGGCGTCCAGGAGGGTGAGCGAGGTGGTGGTGAAGCCGGCTGCGGACTCGACTAGGGCGTCATCGAGCCGGGCCACAGCGCCGGTGCCCGAATAGAGGGCCGTGCCGAAGAGCACCAGCACCGTCCAGAGGAGGCCGATGCCCGCGAACACGCGGCCCGCTCCGGGCCGGTTCGGTGGCGCGACCCGCCGCCTCGCAACGGCAGAGACGACCGCGCAGACCGCCCCCACGCACGCGAAAGCGGCTGCGTCGACATTGTCATCACCGATACCGGCCAGGCCGCACAGCATGGTGGCCACGCCGAGGATGAGGCCCGCATCGACGATCGAAGCGAGTGCCCAGGACACGATCCGGACGGGTGCCTGCTCCGTCGCACCTGCCGTCAGCGGACGGGTGCGCCGTAGACCGCCCAAGCGCCTCAAGCCGACAGCCGGTCGACCCCCCGCACTGCCTAATCGCCGCACGTCAACAGCCGATGGACCTCCCGCACCGAGCCCGGAGTGGCGAAGGCGACCACATGGTCGCGTCCGCGCAGCCGGCTCCGGCCGCGAGCGATCTGCGGCTTGCCGTCGCGCACTATGGCCCCGATGAGCACACCCTTGGGCAGTTTGAGGTCCTTCACCAGCGAGCCATCGGCGGGGCAGCCCTGCTCCACCTCCAGCTCCAGCGCCTCGGCGTCGGACTCCAGGAAGGTCGCCACCGCGGCCACATCGCCGCGCACGAAGCGCATCACGCCGTCGGCGGTGGCGGTGCGGGGCGACAGGGCCACATCGACACCCGCGGAGTCCAGCAGCGACAGCAGGGCCAGCTTGTGCACCACTGCGATCGTCTCCGACGCCCCCACCGACTTGGCGTAGAGGCAGGCCAGGATGTTCGACTCGTCCTCGCCGGTCAGCGCGGCCACCGCGTCGAACCGACCGAGGTTGGTCTCCTCGAGGAGGTCGGCGTCGGTTATGTCGCCCTCGAAGATCTGCACATCGGCGAGGTCCTCGGCCAACTCCAGGGCCCGCTCGGGGTCGCGCTCGACGATCACCACCTCAACTCCCCTCGACACCAGGCGGGCCGCGAGGATCTCGGCGGTGCGGCCCCCGCCCAGTAGCAGAACGTGGCGTACCGAGCCGCTGCCCAGGCCCAGGAGCCGGGCCACCCGTCGGCGGGCCCGCCGCTTGCAGACCACCCGCACCAGGTCGTCCTCCATCAGCATGTAGTCGGTGCGGGGAATGTAGGTCTGCTCTCCCCGGGAGATCGACCCGACCATGAACTCCCAGTCGGGCTCGTACTCGGCCGCGATCTCCGACAGGCGCCGCCCCACGATGGGAGCGTCGGCCTCGAGGCGGGCACCGATCACGATGGCCTCGCCCTGGGCCATGACGGCGATCTCCGATGCCCCCGGGTAGTCGAGCAGATCGAGGATCCGCTCCGCGGTCTCGTAGTCGGGGTCGATGACGAGGTCGGCACCGAACGTCTGGCGCAACTCGGCCGAGGACCGGCTGCGCAGCTCCTCGGCCTCGATGCGAACGATCGTCTTGTCCACGCCCCGCCGCTTGGCGATCAGCGACGTCACCAGGTTGACCTCGTCCTTGCTGGTGACGGCCACCACCAGCTCGCACTTGTCCAGTCCGGCGTCGGAGAGCACGCTGGGATGGGTGCCGCTGCCCTCCACGGTGAGCACGTCGAGTTCGGCTCCGAGTTGACGGAGTCGGTTGGCGTCGATGTCGACCACCGAGACATTGTGGCGCTCGTGGCTGAGGCGAGCAGCCACGTAGGACCCGACCTCGCCTGCCCCCACAACGATGACATGCACGACTATTTTCTATCGCCTCAGGCCACCACCCTGCGTGATCAGGCCAGCAGCCCGCCCTCGGCGATCACGACGCCGGTGTCGGTGACCACTGCGTCCAGTGGCACGTCCCACCGGTCCTGAGGGACCAAGGCGACCTGCTGGAACGAGTAGGCGACCCCGATGGCCGCAGGCCGGCCGACGCCGGGACCGGCGGGAAGCGACGCCAGGGCCCGGTCGTAGAACCCCCCGCCCTGCCCCAGCCGGCGACAGTGCTCGTCGAACGCGGTCAGGGGCACCAGCACCGCGTCGTGGTCGGCGAAGGCCACCACCTCACCGTCGACCGGCTCGGGGATGCCGAATGACCCCGGCGCGAACGACTGCCCCTCGCACCAGGCCACGAACTCCAGATCGTTGCTCACCACGCGGGGAAGCGTGAACACCTCGCGGCGCGCCCCGTCCAGGAGATCAGCGAGGGGGACCTCCCCCCTCACGGCCCGGTACGCGGCCACGCGACGGGCTTCAGCAATCGCCGACAATGATTCCAGCCTCCGCGCCACCGCTGCGCCGGCCTCGGCGACAGCCGCTGAGGTCAACGCGGCTCGGCGGGCCCGCATGGCGGCCCGGAGCCGAGCCTTGGCCTCCGACACCGATGTCACCGCCCAAGAGTAGGCTCGACCGCCGTTCGTGCCCCCAGCAGAGGAGCAGACCCTTGCAAGCAATCCCCTACATCGCGATGGCGTCGGCGGTGGCCGCTCTCGTGCTCGCGGCCTTCTTTTACAGGGACGTCAAGTCCGCCTCCCCCGGCAACGACCTCATGGTGTCGATCATGAAGCAGATCCAGGCCGGGGCGCGAGCCTTCCTGCGCCAGGAGTACACCTGGGTCGCAGGCTTCGTCGTGGTGATGGCCATCCTGATACCGGTGATCACCGGCGTGACCCTGTCGTTCCTCAGCTACCTGCTCGGAGCAGTCCTCTCCGCGGGAGCGGGTTACGCGGGCATGACCGTGGCCACCATGGCCAACGCCCGCACCACCAACGCGGCCATCGAGGGGCCCGCCAAGGCCTTGCCGCTCGCGTTCCGGGGCGGCGCGGTGATGGGCTTCTGCGTGGCCGGCCTGTCACTGCTCGGCCTGACCCTGAGCTACCTGCTGTTCGTCGAGTGGATCGGCACTGACGACGCCTTCGAGATCTTCACCGCCTTCGGCCTCGGTGCCAGTTCCATCGCCCTGTTCTCCAGGGTTGGCGGAGGCATCTACACCAAGGCCGCCGATGTGGGCGGCGATCTGGTGGGCAAGGTCGAGGCCGGGATCCCAGAGGACGACCCCCGCAACCCGGCCACGATCGCCGACGCCGTGGGCGACAACGTCGGCGATGTCGCCGGGATGGGTGCAGACCTCTTCGAGAGCTACTCGGGCTCGATTATCGCGCCGGTTGCCTTGACCGCCTTCAGCTTGGGCCTGACCGCGGAGGCGGCCAGCCAACAGCCCGTCGTGCAGTTGCTGATGTTCCCCATGGCCATCGCTTTCGTCGGCATGATCGGGGCCATCGTCGGTTCCTTCGCGGTGCGTGGTGGCACGAGCACCGATGTCAAGGCGCTTGCCAAGCAACTCCACCGGGGCACCACCCTGGCCATGATCCTCACCGTCATCGGGACCCTCATCATGGGAAGGATCTTCTTCGGTGACGGCGACCTGTTCGAGGCGTGGTACGGGCTGCCGCTGTCGGTGATCGGCGGGCTGGCCGCGGGCTGGGGCATCGGCAAGGTGGCCGAGATCTGGACCAGCGACCACTTCCCGCCGGTGCGGCGCATCGCCGCCCAGACCGAGACCGGTCCGGCCACCACCGTGCTGTCGGGGATATCGGCCGGGATGGTGTCGGTGGCGGCCTCGGTCGGGCTGATCTCCGCCGGCGTCCTGGTCGCCTACTGGGGCGGCCAGCAGACCCTGGGTGACTCCACTTTCGGCGGCGTGTACGGCATCGCAGTGGCCGCGGTGGGGATGCTGGCCACCACCGGCGTGGTCGTGTCGGTCGACGCCTACGGGCCGATCGCCGACAACGCGGGCGGGATCGCCGAGATGGCCGAGCTCGACCCGAGCGTGCGGGAGGTGACCGATGCGCTCGACTCGCTGGGCAACACCACCGCCGCGGTGGCCAAGGGCTTCGCGGTCGGCTCGGCCGCGCTCACCGCGCTGGCCCTGTTCAAGACCTTCGAGGTCGCCCTGGCCAGCGCGGCCGACGCCGAAGGCAAGTTCTTTGAGTTGAGCCTCGACATCGGCTCGGTTGACGTGTTCATCGGGCTGTTCCTGGGGGCCATGGTCCCGTTCCTCTTCGCGGCCCTCACCATCGATGCCGTAGGCCGGGCTGCCAACAAGATGATCGAGGAGGTGCGCCGGCAGTTCCGCGAGATCCCGGGGCTGCGCGAGGGCACCCCCGGTGTCCAGCCGGACTCCGCGGCATGCGTGGCCATCTCCACGCAGGCATCGCTGCGCGAGATGCTGGCGCCGGGCGCGCTGGCCGTGGTCGTGCCGCTGGTGATCGGGTTCATCGATGTGGACGCGCTGGGCGGCTTCCTGGCCGGAGCACTGGTGACCGGTTTCGCGTTGGCCATCTTCATGGCCAACGCCGGCGGAGCCTGGGACAACGCCAAGAAGTACATTGAGGCCGGTGCCCACGGTGGCAAGGGGTCCGACCAGCACAAGGCTGCGGTGGTCGGCGACACCGTCGGCGACCCGTTCAAGGACACTGCGGGGCCGTCGATGAACATTCTCATCAAGGTGATGACGATCGTGTCGCTGGTGTTCGCCTCGGCCTTCGTCTAGGTCGGAGCGGCCACCTCCACCACTGTCCGCACGCCCTCGGCGGAGCGAAGCCGGTCGAAGCCCTCGTTCACGCCGTCCAGCGGTACCCGGTGGGTGATCATGGACTCCAGGTCCAGTTCGCCGCGCTGCCACAGTCCCACCAGCCGCGGGATGTCGCGACTCGGCCAGCAGTCGCCCAGCAAGCTGCCCACCAGCCGCTTCTGCTGCAGCATGAACAGCGTCGCTGAGCCGATGTCCACGGTGTGCTCGGGCGGGGGCGCGCCGACCACCACGGTGGTGCCCCCGGCGCCGGTTACCTCTAGGCCGAGTTGCACGAGGTCGGCCACGCCGGCCGTCTCGAAGGCGTAGTCGGCGCCGCGGCCGCCGGTGGCGTCGACCACCGCAGCACGCAGTTCGGCGGCCTCGCCACCCACGGCGTCAGTGGCACCAAGGCTCAAAGCCGCTGAGCGGCGCGATGCCACCGGGTCGGAGGCCACGATGCGGGCCGCTCCCGCGATGCGGGCTCCCTGCACCGCGGAGATCCCCACACCCCCCAGTCCGGTGACCACCACCGTGGAGCCCCGCTCGACAGCCGCGGTGTTGAGCACCGCGCCCACCCCGGTCTGCACCGCGCAGCCGATCAGGCAGGCCACTTCGAGGGGGACGTCATCGTCGAGGCGCACCACGCCCGAGGCCGGAACCACGGTGCGCTGCGCGAACGCGCCCACGCCCAGACCCCGGTGCACGAGCTGGCCCTGGCGCGAGAACGGCGACGTGCTGTCGGGGCGGGTGCCGGCCACGAAGCTCATGGCCTGCGGGCAGCGGCTGGCCTGCTGGCGGGCGCAGCCTTCGCAGTGCCCGCACGGCGCCAGCGGCGTGATCATCACCTTGTCGCCCTCTGCCACATGGCTCACCCCGTCACCCACCGCGGCCACCACTCCGGCCGCCTCGTGGCCGAGCACCGCCGGGAACATGTAGCCCCCCTCGACGATGGTGAGGTCGCTGTGGCAGACGCCGCTGTGGCTCACGGCCACGCACACCTCGCCCGGCCGGGGATCGGCCAGGTCGAGATCGTCCACGATCTCCAGCGGGGAACCCGGATCGGTCAACAGGGCGGCTCTCACAGGGCGCCAACCCTACTTCGCAATCAGATCTTGCTAGACCTCGAACGGTCCGCCGCGGGTGGTGGGACCCACCCTGGCCAGCACCAGCGACATCACCCGGTGGGCCGCGTCGACGGCCGCTACCGGGGCGGCCCCGGCCCGCCGCGACATCAGATAGCCGGCCACGAACCCGTCGGTCGCACCGGTGCGATCAACAACAGTGGCCGGAAGCGACGGCTCGCGGTAGTGCGAGCCCTCGGCGGTGATCACCGCGGTGCGCTCCGGTCCCATCACGATCGTGCAGCCGCTTCCCTCGATGGGCCGGTCAGTGCCGAGGCCCAGGCGAGCGTGGTCGCGCCTGGTGAAGATCACCGTGTCGGGCTGCACCGCCGTCACCAGCTCGGCGAAAGCCGCCGCGCCGAAATGCGCGACCTCGTCGGCGGACAGCCCGGTGAGGGTTACCGGCACCCGACGTTCCAATGCCCCGGCAACGACGCCCTCCACCACGGTCGCGAGGGGATCGGCCATGAGTGACCGGGCCGGGACGAACAGCTGCACCGCTCCCACGAGCACCTCGGGATCGGCCTTCGCCAGCCGGACCGAGGCGCCCCTGTCCACCAGCGTCGTGCGATACCCCTGCTGCAGCAGGTTGACGGTGACTCCGGTGACACCGTGGACGATCACGTGGGTGTCCACCCCCCGCTGCCGCAAGTCGGCTGTCAGCGCGTCGCCCAGAGCATCGGCGCCGACCTGGCCGACAAAGCGGGCCGTTCCGCCCCGCTCACAGGTGATGGCCGCAACGTTGGCCGCCGAGCCTCCCCTCACCCTCAGCGTGCGCGCCTCCGCGACGTGGCCCCGGCGCATCCCGTCGGGAAGCTCGACCACGAGCTCCTCGACCAAGTCCCCGATCGTCAGCAGCATCGCCCTCCGAGCCGGTCTGCAGGACGCGGCCCCACTCCGGCGCAGCCCTCTCGTCGCCCTCCGCGCCCTCTGAGCCGGTCACTGTAGTGTGCGGTCATGGTCTCCGAGCTCTTCGACCCCGAAGCCTGGAGGGCTGTCGACGGCTTCGACGACCTCACCGACATCACCTACCACCGGGCCGTGGATCAGGGAACGGCGCGGGTGGCCTTCAACCGTCCCGAGGTGCGCAACGCCTTCCGTCCCCACACCGTGGACGAGCTGTACCGCTGCCTCGACCACGCCCGGATGACAAGCGATGTGGGCTGCGTGCTGCTGACCGGCAACGGCCCGTCTCCCCGCGACGGGGGTTGGGCCTTCTGCTCGGGCGGGGACCAGCGGATCCGGGGCCGCGACGGCTACCGGTACGCCTCCGGCGAGACCGGCGACACCATCGACGGCGGGCGTTCGGGGCGGCTGCACATCCTGGAGGTGCAGCGCCTGGTCCGCATGATGCCCAAGGTGGTGATCGCAGTGGTGCCGGGCTGGGCCGTGGGCGGGGGCCACAGCCTGCACGCGGTGGCCGATCTGACCCTGGCCAGCGCCGAGCAGGGCCTGTTCAAGCAGACCGACACCGACGTGGCCAGCTTCGACGGCGGCTTCGGCTCGGCCTACCTGGCCAGGCTGATCGGCCAGAAGCGGGCCCGCGAGATCTTCTTTCTGGGACGCACCTACTCGGCCCAGGAGGCCTTCGAGATGGGCATGGTCAACAAGGTGGTCCCCCACGCCGAGCTCGAGCCGGTGGCATTGGAGTGGGCGCGCGAGATCAACGCCAAGAGCCCGACCGCGCAGCGGATGGTGAAGTTCGCGCTGAACCTCGTCGACGACGGGCTCATCGGACAGCAGGTGTTCGCAGGCGAGGCCACCCGGCTGGCCTACATGACTGACGAGGCCGCCGAGGGCCGCGACGCCTTCCTGCACAAGCGTCCCCCCGACTGGTCACCCTTCGACTGGCACTACTGAGGGCCGTCGCTCCCGACCGCCACAGTAGACCGGATTATGTCGGCGCGACGAAGGCGGCGACGGTCTCTATGTGGGAGGTGAGGGGGAACAGGTCGACCACGGTCCAGCGGTCGAGGGCGTAGCCGCAGTCGATGAGGCGGCGGGCGTCCTTGGCGAACGACGACGGGTCGCAGCTCACCAGCACCACCAGGCGGGGCTTGCACGACAGCAGCGGTCGAACGGCCGCTTCGCCGAGCCCCGAGCGGGCCGGATCGGCCACCACGATGCTGGCTGGCGACGCCCGCCACTTCTCCACCGGGATCCGCAGCACTTTGGCGCCCTCTCCCAGGTTGACCCGGGCGTCGGCC
Organism: Candidatus Aldehydirespirator sp.; assembly: GCA_965220645.1. GTDB lineage: Bacteria > Actinomycetota > Acidimicrobiia > Acidimicrobiales > Aldehydirespiratoraceae > Aldehydirespirator. The sequence continues at coordinate 2,669,934 of OZ244836.1, forward strand.
GCGGCGTCGACGCTTCGCTCGATTGCGGTGACCTTGCGGCCGGTCCCGACTGTGCCCGCGAACAGCCCCACCCCGGCGTAGGCGTCCACCATCGGCCCGTCGTCGGCTAGGGCCTCCACCATCTCGTCCACCTCGTCTATGAGCGCCTCCGCGCCCGCCGGCCGGTTCTGGAAGAACGACCGGGCCGAGATCCTCCACCGCCGGCCCGACAACTCCTCATGTATCCAGGCCCGCCGGTCGCTGTCGAGTTCATCGGTTCCCACCACCATCACGTCGTCGGGGACCGCTACCTCCTCCACGGTGGGGGTCACCACCACCAACCGTTCACCGGTGCGGGAGCCCACCCGGATGAACACCCCGTCGGCGGGTCCGTAGCGGCCCTCCACCAGCAGCTCCTCGGCGCCGTCGTCCACCGCTCCGCAGTCCTCGGGTATGACTACCTCGTGGCTGGAGCGGGTCATGAACCCGGCCCGCCCGTCCACCACTTTGGCCCGCACTGTGGTGCGGCCCCGGTCGGCGTCGAGCATCCGCAGGGCCGGGGTCGGCGCGTCCACGCCGTGGCGGGTGAGCTGGTCCACGACGATGGATGCCTTCATCTGCATCTGGGCCCGAGAGTCGACGTGGAGCATGTCGCACCCGCCGCAGCCCTCGAGGTGATGTTCGCACGCCACCGGAACACGGTGAGGTGACTCCTCGAGCACCTCGATGACCCTCGCCCTGGCCCACCGCCGATCGACGGTATGGATCTCGGCGGTGACCAGCTCTCCGGGAAGGGCCCCCTCGACGAAGACAACTCGCCCATCGCTGCCCCGAGCCACCCCGACGCCGTCACGCGCTGTGGCCGTGACCCGCAACTCCACGCCGCGACGGTATCGGCGCCGCCGGCGTTAGCGACCAACCTCCTGATCGGCGTCCAGGCTCGATCCTCCTGGAGCCGCCGCCACGAACCTCCTCGAGCGGTGCAGGCGCGGTTAGGGTTCAAACGTGGCTGTGGAGATAGCGCCCTCGGTGCTGGCGGCCGACGCTTCACGCCTGGGCGAGGAGTGCCAGGCCATCGCCGAGGCGGGGGCCCACCGGGTCCACTGGGACGTCATGGACGGGGTGTTCGTGCCCAACCTCACCTTCGGACCCGACGTGGTGGCGGCATGCCGGCCGCTGGTGGACCTGCACTTCGAGGCCCACCTCATGGTGGTCAAGCCCGACGAGTTGGCCCCTCTCTACATCGAGGCCGGCTGCGACACCGTGCTGATCCACGCCGAGACCTGCCCCCACCTGCACCGCTCCCTTTCCGCCATCTCCGAGGCCGGCGCCCGCTGCGGAGTGGTGCTCAACCCGCACACGCCCGCGTCGAGCATTACCGAGGTCATGCCGATGATCGACGAGGTGCTCGTGATGACGGTGAACCCCGGCTTCGGTGGACAGCGCTACATCGCCTCCGTCGAGTCGAAGATCGCCGCGGTGCGACAGATGATCGAGGACTCGGGCCGCAGCATCGACTTGGAGGTCGACGGGGGCATCACGGCGGCGACCGCTCCTGCCGCGGTGGGGGCCGGGGCGAACGTGCTGGTGGCCGGATCCGCGGTGTTCGGCCACCGCGAGGGCCCGGCAATTGCCATCAAGGAGCTGTTGGCCAGCGTCTGAGTCGGGCGCGGGGCCCGGGCTGTAAGGCGAATTGGCAGCAGAACGCCCGCTATCGGTGCGCAGCGCTGCCAGTTCCGACCGCAGCTGCTCCGCGACCGCGACACACGGCGCTAGAGCATCTCCCCGCGCTTGACGATGACGTGGTCGATGATGCCGTAGTCCTTGGCCTCCGACGCGGTGAACCAGCGGTCCCGGTCGGAGTCGGCCTCGATCTGATCGACGCTCTGGCCGGTGTGGTGGGCGATGCGCTCCTGCAGGAGCTTCTTGGTGTAGGCCATCTGCTCAGCCTGGATGGCGATGTCGGTGGCCTGGCCCCGTACGCCGCCGAGGGGCTGGTGCATCATGATCCGGGCATGGGGCAGGGCGTAGCGCTTGCCCGGAGCCCCCGCGCACAGCAGGAACTGCCCCATTGACGCCCCGAGGCCGATGCAGATCGTGCCCACTTCGGGCTGGATGAACTGCATGGTGTCGTAGATGGCCATGCCGGAGGTGACCGAGCCGCCGGGGCTGTTGATGTAGAGCCAGATGGGCTTGGCGGCGTCCTGGCCCTCCAGGTACAGCAGCTGGGCCATGATGAAGTTGGCGATCTCGTCGTTGACGTCGGATCCGAGCAGCACGATGCGGTCCTGCAGCAGCCGGTTGTAGACCTCGTTGTGACGGTTGGCGGCGGTGGTCGGCGTCTCGAAGCCGACCTCGTCGGGTTCGGGACGAGGTCGGGGCGGCAATGAATGCGAGCTCATGGAGACGAGGCTACCGGTGCTGTCTGGTGATCCCGACCGGCTTGGATCCAGACAAGCTTTTTCTGATATTTCATGATTATTCAGTAGTGTCTGTCACACCCTGGTTGTATAGTTACATGCATGGAATTCATGGTTGGCTCTGACCGGTCGAACGGTATCGGGGTTTGCATGACTGATGCCGATGTGGGCTCGTTGAGCGACGGCGAGCTGGTTGAGCGGATGGCGTTGTTGGGGCGAGAGCGGTCGCGGGTGGAGGCGTTGCTGGCAGAAGCCGCCGCGGAGATGCACCGGCGCGATGGTGGTCGAGCCACGGCGGCGATGATGCGCGAGCGGCTGAACGTCTCAGCTCGTCAGGCAACCGCCGACACCGAACTGGCCGCGTCGCTTGGCCCGTTCCCTGCGACGATGGAGGCTGGCGGGCTGGGGAGATCACTGCGGGTCATGCCCGGGTGATCGCTCGGGTGGCCGCCGATCCCGACCATGCTGATGAGTCGGCTCTGTTGGAGATGGCCCGGGGCTATCCGGTGGACATGTTCGCCCGCATGACCCGGCACATCATGAAGCCCGGCACGTCGGCTCAGGAGCGCAACCGCCAGCACGAGAACCGGTGGGCGTCGCTGGTTCAGAACCCCGACGGATCCTGGCGGCTGTCGGCGTACTTCGACGCCGACGACGGCAAGCGCGTCAGCGTGGCCTTCAACGCCATGGTGCGAACCCACCGCACGGGCACCACCGTGTACGGGTCCGGCCCCATTCAAGGGGACACTGCCCGCCAGCGTCGGGCCGACGCGCTGGCCAACCTGATCACCGGTGAGGGCCCGCACCGGCGCCCCAAGACGACGCTGTTGGTGATCGCCGACTACGACACCGTGACCCGCGAACTCAAGAACCTGCGCTATGACGACGGCCTGCCCGTCGCGGCGGACCAGATCGCCAAGCTCGCAGCCGAAGCCGAGATCCTGCCCGCCATCTTCAACACCGACGGCGACCCGCTGTGGCTGGGCCGATCCAAACGCGACGCCAGCTTCGGTCAGCGCATCGTGCTGGCAGCCCGCGACGGCGGCTGCGTCAACTGCGCCGCCCCCGCAGAAGCCGGCGAACCCCACCACATCAGATGGCACAGCCGCGGCGGTCCCACCGACATCACCAACCTCGCCTTGTTGTGCGAACGCTGCCACCACCTCACCCACGACGACGGATGGCAACTAAACCGCGAGAAGCGGCAACACCGCCTCCGGCCCCCAAGTACGCCGTCGCCGAGACACGGCACGACACCCAGCCCGCAGCGCAACCCAATCCTGACGACCTGAGGCCCCTCCCCCGCGGGCTACCCTGAGCGGACTCGCGGACGTGGCGGAATCTGGCAGACGCGCTGGGTTTAGGTCCCAGTACCCACAAGGGTGTGGGGGTTCGAATCCCCCCGTCCGCACCAACAAAGCGGCCACCAGGTCATCGACTGAGCGCGTTGACACCCCAGCCACATATGCCTCCATGATCACCGCGTACAGCGCCTTGTCGATGCGCCGGCGCGGCTCGAGCATCGACGGAAAGAAGCTGCCCTTTCTCAGCTTGGGGATCTTCAGCTCCACGTCCCCCGCCTGGGTGGCCAACAAGCGGCCGCGGTGCCCGTTGCGCTCGGTGCGGCGGTGCTCGCTGCGCTCATAGCGGCCCGCGCCGATCGCCTCGGCGGCCTCGGCCTCGATCAGCTCCTGGAGCACCAGCTCCACCGCCTCGCGGATCAAACCCGCGCCACCTCCGGCGCGGAAGGTCTCCCACAGCTGCGCCGTGGCAGAATCAGACAGGGTCATCGGTGTGTCCTCCTCGATGAGTCGGTGACTTCTTCTCACCGAGGATCACGCCGATGGCCCCCCTACAGGTGGACCCCTCCGACTACCTCAAACCCCACCACTCGGTTCAGTGCATGATTGGCGGGTGTTGCCGGCTCGCTCTACCACTCGATGCCGTCATGGCCAGGTCCCGTCTTGCGGCCGGCGACACGATGCGGACCGGCCGGTGTGGCTTGATAGGAGCGTGGCATCGCCCCCACTGAGCTGTGCCCGCCGACCGGTCCTTGCACCGTTCACCTACGAAAGGCAACGACATCATGATCACATTGGGAATCGACGCGCACAAGCGCACCCACACTGTTGTCGCGGTCGACGAGCTGGGCCGCCAGCTCGGCTGCCGCACCACCGGTGGCACCACCACCGCCGATCATCGGGCGCTGATCGGCTGGGCACAGGGGTTCGGAGCGGAGCGCACCTGGGCAGTCGAGGACTGCCGGCAGCTGTCGCGCCGCCTCGAGGCCGACATGCTCGCAGCAGGCGAGCGCATCGTGCGGGTCCCGCCCAAGCTGATGGCCCACGCCCGCGACGCGGCCCGCACCTATGGCAAGTCAGACCCCATAGACGCGCTCGCGGTGGCCCGCGCCGCGCAGCGCGAGCCCGATCTTCCCGCCGCGCACCTCGACGCTGCTTCCCGGGAGATCCGGCTGCTGGTCGATCACCGAGATGACCTCGTGGCCGAGCGCACACGCTGCATAAACCGGCTGCGCTGGCACCTCCATGACATCGACCCCGCATTCGACCCTCCAGCGGGCGCGTTGACGACCCGCAAGCACCTCGACGCCGCCCACAAGCGCGTCCAGGGCCTCGACACAGTCGTGGCGCGCATCGCCGCAGAGATCATCGAGCGAATCCGCAGCCTCAACGCCATCATCGCCAGCCTCGGCGACGAACTCGACGCCCGAACCGCCCACGCCGCGCCGAACCTGCGCTCAGTGCACGGCGTGGGCCCGCTCACAGCAGCCAAGATCATCGGCGAGACCGCCGGCATCGGCCGGTTCCGCTCCCGGCACGCATACGCCCGCCACAACGGCACCGCCCCGCTGCCGGTCTGGTCTGCCAACACCCACCGGCACCGACTCAGCCGAGCCGGCAACCGCCAACTCAACGCCGCCATACACCGCATCGCGCTCACCCAGGCCAGCAACCACCCCCCAGCACGCCGCTTGCTGGACCGGCGAACCACCGGCGGCAACACCACCAAAGAAGCCATGAGAGTCCTCAAACGCCGACTCTCCGACGTCGTCTACCGAGCCCTCAACGCCGACGCCGCCCACCTCCAGGACCCCCAACTCCTAGCTGCTTGACACATAGGAGAGATGGGACGCTGCCAAGCCTAAGGACATGCGCGACCCTCTGGGGACATGCGCGACCCTCTGGAACCAGTAGTTCAACGGGTAGACCTTCTGCAAGACGGGCGCGAGAGTGCCTTGGAATCTCAACGGATCTTGAGGTATGGATCTGCGCACCCATCACGAAGAGCTGAACCGGTGTACGGGGAGGTTGGGCGGCCGGTCGGATACTCTCATTGCCACAACGCTGCAACCACGATCTGCGAGGTGGTCATGGTCTTCATCAAGATTGAGGCGCTCGACAGAATACGGCGGCTGTTTGAGAAGCCCCCTCGGCAGATGGATGCGGAGATGGATCTTGAGATCGGCCGGGCTCGGCGGAACAGTGCCCAGCGAAGGCAGTCCAGCAAGGAGCGAGCTCAGCCAGGAGCGGAGCGGAAAGCTGCACAGGCCGATGACTGAGCAATTCGCCGGGCCGGCCTAAGGCATCGGTGATCGGGCGCTTCGGGGCGACGACCTAGGTTGGAGAACCCACCGGATCTCCGTCGCGTGCCTCGAATGAGCGGCAGGACATGAGCGATAGTCGTTACTGGTCCGCTACTGAGTGCGTGACTGCCCTGCGTCGCGGCGACGTCAGCTCCATCGAACTCGTCGATGCTGCCATTGCCCGCATCGAGGCCGTGAATCCTCGCTTCAACATCGTGGTGGCTTCCGACTTCGAGCGGGCCCGCTCGAAAGCAATTGCCGCTGATGAGGCACTGCTTGCTAGCCACCCTGTCGGTCCGCTCCACGGCTTGCCGATCACCGTCAAGGACTCGTTCGAGACATCCGGCCTGGTAACGACCTGCGGAGCAGCGGAGCTCCGCGACCACGTGCCGGAGGCCGACGCGGTGGCAGTGGAACGCCTCGCCGCAGCCGGTGCCATCGTCTTGGGCAAGACCAACGTCCCGCGGTTCCTAGCCGACTGGCAGAGCCACAACGACGTCTACGGACTGACCAGGAACCCATGGGAGCCAGAACGGACCGTAGGTGGCTCCTCCGGTGGCGCGGCGGCTGCACTGGCAGCAGGACTTGTCCCTCTCGAAATCGGCAGCGATGTCGGCGGCTCCATCCGCATACCGGCTCACTTCTGCGGCGTGTACGGCCACAAGTCGTCACACGGCATCGTCCCGCTGGGCGGACACCTATTGGGTCCGCCGGGGAGACTCCCAGCTCCCGACCTCCTCGTGGCCGGCCCGATGGCGCGCTCGCCGCAGGACCTCAGCCTTGCGCTGGAGTTGACCGCCGGGGCCGACACCTTGAACTCAACTGGTTGGGGCCGAGAGTTGACTCAGCCGCGTGGACGCGACCTCACAGATCTGCGCATTGGATACTGGTTCGACGATCCGCGGTCTCCGCTGGAGGGAGCCGTACGCGCCGAGCTCGAAGCAACCGTCGAGGCGCTCGACTCCAGGACGAACGTCGTGGAGATCGACATCCCCTTCACCCTCGACGAGATCCTCGAGATCTACGTTCCACTCCTGGTGCCGATCTTCTCCGAAGTAGAGCCGGCACCGGTTCGGTATCTCGCGAGAGCGGCCGGTGCCGCCCTCCCCGTCTTGAGGCTGTGCAAGCGGCTGGGGTACAGCCTCGACCCGGTACGAGCGGGCTCACTAGCCGGGGCGGGACTGTCGCATCGAGGTTGGCTCGCTCTCGACGAGCGCCGTACGAGGCTGCGGTGGGCGTGCCGCAAGCTGTTCAGCGAAGTCGACGTGCTGCTCACGCCAGTGGCGGCGTTCGCAGCACCCCATCACCACACCACGGGCAACAAGTACACGCGGTCACTCCGGGTCGACGACAAGCGGCGCCCCTACACTGACCATCTCTCCTGGACCGCACTCGCCACCACTGCCTACCTTCCCGCCACCAGCGCACCCGTCGGAGTCACTCCGGAGGGCCTGCCGGTGAACGTGCAGATCATCGGTGACTACCTTGACGACCAAGCCACCATCAAGTTCGCCGAACTCCTCGCCGAGGTTCGCGGAGGCTTCCAGCCGCCGCCTAGTGCCCCCTGGCCCAGCGTTGAGGTTCACAGCGAGGGAGGCAGTTGAGTACCAACCGCGATCGTGACCGGAGGAGCTAGAGGACTTGGTCGGATCTACTGCGTGGCGCTGGCCGTCCGCACCACGCGGCCAGCGCGGTCGCGACTAGAGACGAGGGTCGATGGGCTCGCTCTCGAGTGCGAGCACGCCGAAGACGCACTCGTGCACGCGGGCGAGGTGCTCGTTGGCTACGAACCGGTCGAGGGCCTCGATTCCGAGAGCGAACTCGCGTCGGGCCAGTGACGACTTGCGGCCGAGCGACCGCTGTCGCAGCCGGTTGAGATTCGCAGGTTCGAGATACTCGGGGCCGTAGATGATGCGCAGGTACTCGCGGCCCCGGCACTTGACGCCGGGCAGGACGAACCCACGCTTGGTGCTCACGACCGGTTGCGCGGGCTTGACGACCACCCCTTCGCTGCCGCCATCGGTCAGCGAATGCCACCAGTTCGTAGCCTGCTGCACCGACGTGTCGTCGCTCAGGTCGACGAACAGCCGGTCGGTGCGGCGAAGTGTCTCGGGTTCGACGTCCACAAGCGGATCTATCTGTTCGAGATGCCAGCGATGGGGTCGGCGAGCCAGCACCTCCCCCTCCGCCGCGAGGATCTGGAACGGGGCGATTTCGATGCCGTCTGTGCCGTCCACATCCCAGCAGTAGTGCCGGTACGCATCGATGAAGGCCTCGACATTCCTGGCTCGGCTGGCGGTGCGCGTTGCAAGATCCTCGACGTCCGCGCCGCGCCTCGTCGCGTCGGCCATCAACGTGCCTGCGGCCTCGAGCGCTGCCGTGCCCGCGGCGCCGGTTGCGGCGTACAGCTGATGGATCAGAGAGGCTGCTTTGGCCGACCACGGCAATACCTCTGCATCGAGAACGAGCCAATCGGTGCTGAGGCGATCCCATAGCCCCGTCTCGGCAGCCGCCCCGCGGACGCGATCGAGAAGGGCACCCGTCAGCGCAGCCTCGCCGAAGAAGGGCCTGCCGGTGCGAGTGACGATGACGCCGGCCTCGGCATTGGTGATGCCGAAGCGCGAATGGGCTGCGTCGGCGTTCCGGGCGACAACGAGCACAGCTCGCGAACCCATGTGCTTTTCTTGGACCACGACTTCGTCGACACCGGCTCGGCGGAAGTACGAGAACACCTCGTCGGGATGCTCGAGACAGTCGTCGCGGCCCGAGGCAGCCGCGGGTGCCATGGTCGGAGGCAGGTGGACAAGCCATCGCGGGTCGGCCGCGAAGCGGCTCATGACTTCGAGGGCGGCGCTTGACCGCTCAGCCTCGATCCTCACACGACCCGCCAGCGTCGTCTCGACATGATGCTTGCCCAGCACGTCGCTGACATCGAGCAGCAGCGATAGCCGCGACGGCGCGTTCGCTGCGGAGTCGACTGGCCGGATCGGCTCATAGTGCTGGGCGACTGCGGGCACCGAGACCAGGTCGCGCTCCGGCCAGCGCAGTGCCGTCAGCTCCCCTCCGAAGACCGCTCCGGTGTCGACGCAGATCGTGTTGTTGACCCATGCCGGCACTGGCACCGGCGTGTGGCCGTAGACGACGGCGGCTTCGCCGCGGTAGTCCTCGGCCCACGGGTACCGCACCGGCAGCCCGAACTCGTCGGTCTCGCCATCCGTGTCGCCGTACAGGGCGAGGTCTCGCACGCGTCCCGAGGAGCGCCCGTGATACCGCTCGGGGAGGCCGGCGTGAGCAACCACCAAGCGGCCGCCATCGAGCACGTAGTGGCTGATGAGGCTGTCGATGAACTCGGCGACTCGTTCTGTGAACTCTGGGGCGCTGAGTTGAAGCTGTTCGAGAGACTCGGCCAGCCCGTGGCTGACCGTGACGTTGCGTCCCGCGATGGCCCGACGCAGCTTGACCTCATGGTTGCCCGCGATGCAGAGAGCACTGCCCGCAGCCACCATGGACATGACAAGGTCGAGCACTTCGGCGACACCGGGGCCGCGGTCGACAAGATCGCCGAGAAAGATCGCTCGGCGACCCTCTGGATGTGCGACGGGGTCGACAGCCGTGTCGTAGCCCAACCGATCGAGCAGACTCAACAGTTCGGCATGGCAGCCATGAACATCGCCGATGATGTCGAACGGGCCGCTGTCGTCGCGGCGATCGCTCCAGATCCTGGTGCGAACCACCTCGACTGAGTCGAGTTCTTCTGTCGAGCCGAGCGTGTAGACCCTCGTGAAGCGTTCCTTGCGCAGCCGCTTGGCGCTGCGGCGGAGCGTGTCGTGCTGACGCTTTATGGCGTGCGGGGGTGTTCGACGATCTTGGCGATGTTCGTTGTGTTCGAGGCACGCGGCCAGGGGAAGATCGAAGACGATGGCGGTCGCGAGCACGTCCCATCGGCGTGCGAGCTCGACGATGGACTTGCGGTCCTCGGGCTTCGCGTTGGTTGCGTCGATCACGGTGAGACGGCCGATCTCGAGGCGCTTGTCGACAATGGAGTGAAGCAGCTCGAAGGCTGCCGCGGTGACTGATTGGTCGGTCTCGTCGTCGCTGACAAGGGCTCGGCATTGGTCGCTCGACACGACTTCAGTGGAGGCGAAGTGCTTGCGGGCGAACGTCGACTTGCCCGAGCCGGATGCGCCGCAGAGCGCTACGAGCCCGACTTCGGGAACCTCGATGCGGGTGAGTGAGCGTCTCACGGGAACCATCTCATCGGCTGAACACCGCCATCTGTGTCGGTGGCCCGTGGACCGGGTCGACCGGGCCGATGCCGCTGATCTCGACGCCGTAGCCGAAACGCTCCGAGATGCCGCTGGTCCACGCTTGGAACTCGCTGCGGGTCCATTCGAAGCGATGATCGTCGTGGCGCAAGCCCCTGGCGTCGAGGTGGTCGAAGTTCGCGTTGTACTCGCGATTCGGAGTGGTCAGCACAACTGACGCTGCGGAGATGTGGCCGAACACGACTTCGGCGAACACATCGAGGCGTTCACTGTCGAGGTGCTCGACGACCTCCACAACCGTCGCTACATCGAAGCCCTGCAATCGGGAATCGGTGTACGTCAATGCCCCCTGCAACAGTTGGACCTGTTCCCGGCGGCGCTCAGACATCCTGTCGAGCTTCAGGCGCTTCTCGGCTCGCTTGAGCGCCCCGATCGATGCGTCGACTCCCACTGTGTGCGTCACTGCGGGCTCGACGGTCAGCCGCTGAAGCAGCCGGCCTTCGCCGCATCCGAGATCGACAACCCTTCCCGCCCCGACGCGGCGGACAGCCTCGAGCACTGCGTCGAGCCGCTGTTCGCCCAGGCGGATCGGCAGTTCGGTCGCCTGCTCGGCCTCGTCGCGTTGGGCGTCGAGGAGGTCGGTGTCCTCGCCAGCGTCGGCAAGTCGGGCCAGAGCCTCCCGGGTGAATTCGGGAAGACGCAGGTACCGGCGCGTGATCAGGTCGGACTCGGGATGGGACCCGAGCCAGTCGCCACCTCGTAGCAGCAGCTTGTCGACCTCGTCGGGACCGATCCAGTAGTGCTTGGCGTCGTCGAGCACCGGAAGCAGCACGAAGAGATGCTCCAAGGCGGACCGCACGGTTTGCCGGCCGATCAATCGAGCCGACACGTAGGGGCTGTCTCCCCACGCAGGAAATTCGGAGTCCAGCGCGATGGGCGCGCACTCCACCTCGTAGCCCAACGGGCTGAACAGGCGCCGCAGTACTTCCTGCCCGCCGCGCCGCAGGGGCAGCACCGGCAGGCCGATCTCAAGAGCGAGCGGCTGCGCAACCAGTTCGGGCCGATCGTGACAGGTGCCTCTCAATGCCGTGCGAAACAGGCGGCCGAGCGCAACGCTCAACATCGACGATGCCGCATACGGCCGATCATTCAAGTAGGGCTCCAGGCCCTGGGCCCGGCCGGGCTTGCGATGGCGTGTTCCGCCGAGAGGGTCGACCTCGACATACGTCGTCGCCGTGCAACGCTGCGCAGTGGCCTCCGGGTAGAAGACATGGGCGCGCCCGAACCCGACATCGATCGAGCGCACACGATCGGGGTGCTTGTGCAGCAAGTAACCCAAGTCGGTGGCGACAGGCGTCGTCGAGGTCAGCGAAACCAACATGTGCTGGCCATTCAATCCACGGCATGCGCCGATCGCACGGCTCCTTCCTGTCGCGTGTCGTACATTTGACTTGGGGACCACCGACGTTGGAGGCAGCCCAGTGCCGACTGCAATCGTGACCGGAGGAGCTAGAGGACTCGGCCGGGTCTACTGCGTGGCGCTGGCCGGCGCAGGGTTCGACATCGTCGTGGCCGACCTGCTCGACTCCCAAGAGGCCGTCGACGAGATCGACGCCGGCGGCGGCCGGGCGATCAGTTGCCGCACCGACATCAGCTCCGCGGCAGACAACGAAGCTCTGGCCGCAGCCGCAGCCGACGCGTTCGGCACGATCGACGTTCTGATCAACAACGCCGCGTACTACTCACAGATCACCCGTGGCCCGTTCAACGAGGTGTCCCTACAGGACTGGGACCGGACCTTCGAGATCAACGTTCGAGGCGCCTGGCTTGCCTGCTGCGCCGTCTACCCCTACATGAAGAAGCAAGGATCGGGCAAGATCATCAACATCTCCTCCACCACGTGCTTCAAGGGCACGGTCGGCTTCCCTCACTACGTGGCGAGCAAGAGCGCGATAGTCGGCTTGACCCGTTGCCTGGCCCAAGAGCTCGGTCCGGACGGGATAACGGTCAACACCGTGACCCCTGACCTGATCCCCGATCCGTCGCTGCGTCCCTCGGACGCCGCCAGCGATCAGTTCGTGGTTGCCGGGCGTGCCATCAAGCGCACCCAGGTACCCGATGACATGGTCGGCACGCTCCTGTACCTCGCCGGCCGCGGCTCAGACTTCGTGACCGGCCAGAACATCGTGGTGAACGGGGGCGCCTTCTGCCATTAGAGCATGCGCTGCTGGACGCTGAAGGGCCAACCACCGCCCTCGGCTAGCTCCTCAGCAACTCCAGCAGCGCTCGCAGGGCCCGGGCGCGGTGGCTCATGGCGTTCTTGGCGGCCGGGCCCATCTCGGAGAAGGTGAGGCCGCCGGCCTCGCCCGGAGCGAACACCGGGTCATAGCCGAAGCCGCCCGTGCCTCGCGGCTCGGTCGTGATTGCCCCGTCGACGACGCCCTCAGCCGAGAGGCTGGTGCCGTCCGGGAAGCAGACCGCGGCCACGGTGCGGAACCGGGCGGTCCGCTGCTGCGGCGGCACATCACCCATCTCGGCCAGCAGCCGGGCCAGGTTGTCGGCATAGCTCGCGCCGGGGCCTGCGTAGCGGGCCGACCAAACCCCTGGGGCGCCGCCGAGAGCGTCCACCTCCAGTCCGGTGTCGTCCGCCAGGGCAGCCGCGCCCGCGAAGTCGCACACGGCGCGGGCCTTGAGCATGGCGTTGCCCATCAGGGTGTCGGCGTCCTCAGCAACCTCGCCCATGGCAGCCGGTCGGGGCAGCAGCAAGGCGTGTCCCTCCAGCACTTCGGCCATCTCGGCCACCTTGTCGGGATTGGCGCTAGCGCAGACCAGCTCGATCATGGCCACAGCACGGGCCGCAGCGCGGTCGAGGCAGACTTCACCTCGAAGCGGGAGGGGTGGCCAGCACGGCACGCTGGGCGGCGACGATCTCAGAGATCCCCTTGGCGGCCAAGTCGAGCAACTCGTTGAGCTGGGCCCGCCCGAAGGGCCTGCCCTCGGCGGTCCCCTGCACCTCCACGAACTCCCCCAAGCCGGTCATCACGACGTTGAAGTCCACATCGGCACCTGCGTCCTCGGTGTAGGGCAAGTCCAGCAGCGCGACCCCGTCGATGAGCCCGACGCTCACCGCGGCGCACTCGTCGATGATGGGCGACGCCTCCAGCTCTCCGGCCTGCACCAGCCGGGTCACGGCGTCGTGCAGGGCCAGGTATCCACCGCAGATGGCCGCGGTGCGGGTGCCTCCGTCGGCCTGCAGAACGTCGCAGTCGACGATCACCTGGCGCGGTCCGAGCGACTTCAGGTCGACCACGGTGCGCAGCGACCGGCCGATGAGTCGCTGGATCTCCTTGGTCCGCCCGCCCACCCGGCGCGCCACCCTCTCCGGCGAGGATCCGGGCAGCATCGAGTACTCGGCCGTCAGCCAGCCCGTGCCCCGCTCGCGCAACCACCTGGGCACATTGGTGTCGACCGACGCCGTGCACAGCACCCGGGTGTTGCCGAAGACAGCCAGAGCCGAGCCGTCGGCCATCACCGTGTAGTCGCGGCGGAACTCCAGCGGGCGCAGCTCGTCGGTCCGGCGCCCGTCGCCGCGGCGCCCGGCGGCATCGATCGGGGTCACGTCTCCCCCGTCACACCGTGATCCGCAGGCCCGGACGAGCCACGTCAACGTCACCGTCGAACACCGCGGCGGCCTCGGCCGACTGCGCTTCGGGGTCACAGCCCGGTGCCAGATGAGTCAACACCAGCCGCCCGGCCCCGGCGACGCCCGCGGCGCCCGCGGCCTCCCGGGCGCTCATGTGAGGGATGCCCTGGCCCTCAGAGTCACGGCTGTGGCTGGCATCGCACATGGCGACGTGTATTCCCTCGCCCAGCGAGCGAAAGTCCCAACCGGGTCCGGAGTCGGAGCTGAACGCGAAGGATCGGCCGCCTGAGTCCACCCGCACGGCCAGCGTCTCCACCGGATGATCAGTGGTGGCGAAGCTCCATCTCTGATCGCCGACGGTCACCTCAGAGGACGCGTCGATCACCGTCCAGGCCAGCGGATCCTGGCTGCCCGAGCGCAGCACCGTGATGGCCCGGTCCATGGCCCGGGTCTCGGCCGTTCCGTAGACGGGAACGTTGCTGCGGGGCACGAACCAGATGAAGACGTTGCGGATCACCGGCAGCTCCAGCCAGTGGTCGGGATGGCAGTGGGTGGTGATGATCGCGCTGAGATCGGCCAGATCGATGTTCTGCTGCAGCGGTCCCAGCGTCCCGGGGCCGCAATCGAGCAGCACGGAGGCGCCGGGACTTCGCACCAGGTAGCCGGTGCAGGGGTTCCCGGGCGCGGCGTAGCTGCCGCTGCACCCGAGGACCGTCACCGTCAGCGCCACCGGAGTCCTCCGGGTCGAGCGCCGTCATGCCCGCTCTTGTTCGCTTCGCTCACGGGCCGCTCGGGCCACGGCCTCGCTCCGCCCATCGCTAAGTCGTCCACAGACCGTGGCCTGTCCGCTCGGCCTCTTGGCGCTGCTCTAGCGCTCCTCCTTGAAGACGACGTGCTTGCGGATCACCGGGTCGTATTTCTTGAGCTCGATGCGGTGACGCGTGTTGGTCTTGTTCTTGGTGGTCACGTAGGTGTAGCCGGTGCCGGCGGTGGACCGGAGCTTGATGATGGGACGCTTGTCGCTGGCCATCGCCCTCTCCTTGCTCTAGACCTTGCGGCCGTTGCGGCGCATCTCGGCCACTACGCTCTCGATGCCCCGTCTGTCGATCGTCTTGATGGCCTTGGTGCTCAGACGCAGCTTGATCCAGCGCTTCTCGCTGGGCAGGTAGTAGCGCTTGGTCTGGACGTTGGGGTCCCAGCGGCGGCTGGAGCGGCGATGTGAATGCGAGAGCTGCTTGCCGAACTGCGGCGTTTTGCCGGTGACCTGGCAGATCTTGGACATTTGAGAAAGGGTAGCGAGCCAGGACCCGCTCTCCACTAGAAGTGGATGAAGGGCCGCGGGCCTGGGACCACTAGAAGTAGATGATCTCCGAGGCCCGCTCAGACACCTCGTCGAGGTCGCCGGTCCAGGCCTGGCTCGACAGGTACTTCCAGCCGCCGTCGCACACGATGAACACCACTGTGCCGGCGTCGATCCGCTCGGCCACCCGAACGGCCCCGGCCAGGGCCGCGCCCGACGACAGGCCCGCGAAGATGCCGGCATCGGCCAGCCGGCGGGTGTATTCCACCGACTCGCGGGGCCGCACGATGCGCTTGCCGCTGAGCAGGTCGGCTCCTCCCCACTTCTCGTAGACCGGCGGGATGAAGCCGTCGTCGAGGTTGCGCAGGCCGTCGACCATCTCGCCGGCGGGGGGCTCCACCGCGAGCACCTCGATGTCGGGGTGCGCCTCCTTGAGGAAAGTCCCGACGCCCATGAGGGTGCCGCTGGTGCCCAGGCCGGCCACGAAGTGGGTCACGCCGGGCACATCGCGCAGGATCTCGGGTCCGGTGGTCTCGTAGTGGACCCGGGGGTTGGCCTCGTTGGCGTACTGGTACAGGAACACCCAGTCGGGGTTCTCCAGAGCCATCCGGCGGGCCAGGCTCACCGCCCCGTTCGACCCTTCGGCGCCGGGCGACGGCACGATGTCCGCTCCGAACACCTCCAGCATCTGGCGGCGCTCCGGCGAGGTGTTCTCGGGCATCACCACCGTTATCGGGTAACCCCGGATCCGGGCGATCATGGCCAACGCGATGCCGGTGTTGCCCGAGGACGGCTCCAGTATCCGCTTGCCGGGTCCGAGGGTGCCGTCGGCCTCGGCGTCGAGCACCATGGCCTTGGCGATGCGGTCCTTCACCGAGCCGGTGGGGTTGGCGCTCTCGAGCTTGGCCACCAGCCGGACGCCGGGGTTGGGGCTCAGCTGCGTGACGTCCACAGCCGGCGTGTTCCCGATGAGATCCAGTGCATCCCGCTTGAGCGCCATCTTGGGGGTCCTGTTGTAGTCCCTAATCCCGACTAATTCGATCAGGATTATACCGTTGGAACAGCGCCAACGCGGCGGGCACAGTCATTGCACACAGCACGGCCATGACTGCCAGCGACCAGGTGTAGGCCGAGGCCAGCGCGTCGGCCACGCCGGCGTCGACGACAATCTCAGCCTCGCCGAGCAGGCCGCGGACCAGTTCGGCGTCGCCGGTGCGGCGGTCGACCAGCCAGAACATCACCAGACCCGCGACGGCGGCTCCATAGGCGAACCCGAGCGAGCGGATGAAGTGGTGCGCCGAGCTCACCCTCCCCATCTCGCGCAGATCGGCTCGGCCCTGCAGCAGCGCGAGGCTCGAGGTGCTGATCGTGCCGATGCCCCAGCCCACGCACGCGAATGCGGCCAGCAGCCACGGGATCGGAGCGGCGGCCCAGGCAGCCACGGTGACTGCGATGCCCCCGAAAGCGATGATGATGGCGCCGATGAGGGCGACGGCCTGGGCCCGGAAGCGCTGCTGGAGCGCGCCGGAGAACCAGGACGCCGTGGACCACCCCAGCGTGGGCCACAGCACCGCGAAGGCCGCGAACGCGGCGGATGAGCCTCGGGCACCCTTGAGGTACAGGGGCAGGAAGACGCTGGAGCCGGTGCCGCCCGACACCGCCATGACCGCGAGGATGTGAATGTGGCGCCAGCGTCTGGAGGTGATGTGCGGCAGCCGCACGATGGGCGCCGCAGCGCCGCGGGCGTGCCGGACGTAGAGCCCGGCAAGGACGGCGCCGGCCAACACGAGTACGGCACTGGACCAATTGAGGTCTGCGGTCGCCAGCAACAGCGCGACGCTGAGCGCGCTGAGCAGCACGAGGCCCCGCCGATCGAGGCGCTCGGCTGCGGATCGGGCCTCTACCGGCAGCCGTCTCCACCCCACCGCGGCCGCGGCCACCCCCACGGGGAGGTTGAGGGCGAACACGGCCCGCCAACCCAGCGTGCTCACCAGCACCGCGGCCAGCGCCGGCCCGCCGATGCCCATGATCCCCCACACTGAGGACATCAGCGCGTAGGCCCAGGGCCGCACGGCCTCATCGAACACCAGCCCTATGCATGTGAGCGCGGTACCGATCAGGGCCCCGCTTCCCAAGCCCTGGAACACGCGGGCCACCACCAGCAGCTCCATGGTGGGGGCGACCACACACATCGCGGACGTGGCCAGAAAGGCCACGACCGTGAGCCGGAAGGCACGGCGGGCCCCGGCGCCGTCAATGAACGGCCCCACGGCGAGAACTGCGATCGCGGCCGACAGGAGCTCCACCGTCACTACCCAGGGAAGCAGTGCCACGCGACCGAGGTCGTCACCGATGTCGGGCAGGGCGGCCGTGACCGACAGGTTGTTGTAGGAGGCCATGGCCACCGCGGCCATCAGCGCCAGCGACGCAGCCCGGTACTTGGGACCCAATAGGCCGTGGGCCCGAGCGCGTGTCACCACCCGAAACTATCGGCGAGGAGCAGCCGATAGAAATACGCGATGCACGAGCCGACCCTCTTCTTCGAGGACTTCACCCCCGGCGATGTCGTCGAGCTCGGCACCTACGAGATGACCGAGGCGGAGATCATCGACTTCGGCCGGCGCTTCGACCCCCAGTACTTCCACACCGACCCGGAGGCGGCGCTCGACTCACCCTTCGGGGGGCTGATCGCCAGCGGCTGGCACACCTGCGCCGTATGGGCCCGTCTGTGGATCGACAGCATGATGAGCCGAGCCGACAGCCGAGGCTCCGGTGGCATGCAGGAGGTCCGCTGGCTGGAGCCGGTGCGGCCCGGCGACGCCCTGACCGCGACCGTGGAGATCCTCGACGCCCGACCGTCGGCTCGGCATGCGGACCGGGGGACGGTCTTCATCGGCTGCACGATGACCAACCAGCACGGCCGGGTCGTGTTCACCGCGCACGGACGGGGCCTGATCGGCCGTCGCCACCCGTTGAACGAAGCCACTGCCGCCGACAACCAGCCTGCCCCGACCCCCGAAGCGATCGACGTCACCTCCGAGGACGGCGTGAAGCTGAAGTTGAGACTCATGGGTGGATCTGGCCCTGACCTGCTGGTTTGTCACGCCACCGGATTTCATGGGCTGGCCTACCGGCCCCTGGCGCAGTGCCTCGCGGAGGAGTTCAGGGTCTGGGCCCTGGACTTCCGCGGGCACGGCTGCTCGGGTCCTGCGCCGGGCGACGACTACGCGTGGAGCGGCATGGGCGCGGATGTGGCTGCTTGCGCGGCCGCGATCGGCGCCGAGGGGCTGTACGGGTTCGGCCACTCGATGGGCGGGGCCGCGCTACTGCTGGCCGAGCGGTCGCTGCCGGGCACGTTCGCCAAGCTGTTCCTCTACGAGCCGATCGTGCTGCCGAGAGGCTTCTTCGACGGGGCCAGCGCCAACCCGCTGGCGGCGGGGGCTCGCAACCGCCGCGAGGTCTTCAACTCGCGCGCCGAGGCCCTGGCCCGCTACTCGAACCGGTCGCCGCTCGCAGTGATGCGAGCCGACGCGCTGGCCGCCTACGTGGAGGGCGGTTTCGTCGACCTCCCCGAGGGGCGGGTGCGCCTGGCTTGCTCGGCCGAGACCGAGGCCCGCACGTTCGAGGCCAGCGGCGGGCTGCCGACGGAGGAAGCGTCCTCGATCAGCGTTCCCGCCACCGTGGCGGCGGGAACGGTGGTCACCGCGGTGTCCAACCCCGGGGTTTTCGGACCCGCGATCGCCGAGGCACTGCCCCAGGGACGCTTCCGCAGCTTCGAGAACCTGGGACACTTCGGTCCGCTGGAGGCGCCCGGGGTGGTGGCCTCGGCGGCGATCAGCGACCTGTTGGACGTCGGCTAGGGGCCGAGGCGAGTCGCCTCCGTCCTGTCTCCAAATCGATGGCGATAATGGGCGTCCAGTGTCCAAAATGTCGTCAATTTCGAATCGGCGGCGAGTCAGCGACGGACCACTAGACGGCGCCGTCGATCGTCACAGGCTCCTCGGTCACCTCGCCGTCGAGGATGCGGAACGACCGCAGCGACGGCTCGGGGTGGCGCAGCGACACGATCACGAAGTGCCACATCCCGAAGGGATCGAAGCGGGCCGCGTCGGCGATGTCGGTGGGCGACGGGTAGTTGGTGGTGTGGGTGTGGGAGTGCATCACGCCCATGACCGTCAGGCCAGCCTCGTCGGCGGTGCGCTCCACGTCCATCATCTCCAGGCCGTCGAGGACGTAGATCTCGCGGGACTCGGCCGCGTTGCGCATAGCGAAGAACCGCTCGACCCGGTTCGAGCCGGGCAGGCCGGCGAACAGGCCACAGGCCTCGTGGGGAAGCCCGGCGATGGCATGGGCCAACATCGCAGCGTGCATCTCCGCTGACATCTCCAGCATCGTCCCGCACCCTACCGGCGGGCCGGCAGAGCGTCCGAGGCCGAGCGGGCAGGCCGCAGTGCGCCGGTGTCTAGCGAGCACTGAGTGAGGCCGTGGCCCGAGCGGCCCGTGAGCGAAGCGAACAAGAGCGGGACCAGCGGTATGGCGCACCGGTACCGTGAGCACCGATGGCCAAGTCGCAGAAGCCTCGTGACGTCCCGGACGGGGCGTCGGTGGTTGCGACCAATCGCCGCGCCCGCAGAAATTTCGACGTCTTGGAGACTCTCGAGGTCGGCTTGGTGCTCGAGGGCAGCGAGGTCAAGTCGCTGCGAGAGGGCAACGTGCAGATCGCGGAGAGCTGGGCCCGCATCGACCGGGGCGAGCTGTGGCTGCACAACCTGCACATCTCGCCGTACTCGCACGCGGCGGCGCCGTTCCGCTCGGAGCCGGACCGGGTCCGCAAGCTGCTGGCCCACCGGCGCGAGATCCAGCGGCTGGGATCCCGGGTCGACCAGGAGCGGCTGGCACTGGTGCCGCTGGCCCTCTACTTCAGCCAGGGTCGGGCCAAGCTCGCTCTGGCCCTGGCTCGGGGTCGCACCCGGGGCGACCGTCGCCGCGACATCGCCCAGCGCGACGCTGACGCGGAGGCGGCCCGCTCGATGGCCGCGGGTCGCCGTCGCCGCATCTCCAGGGATCGGCCATGAGCCGTCTAGAGATCGCGTTCTGGGTGGCCGTCGTCGCCAACGGGGTGACTTTCGTGCAGATCGTTCCCCAGATCGTCAGGCTGGTGCGCACGGGTCACACCGAGGGTGTGTCGCCGGTCTGGGCCGCGGTCGGCATGACCATCAACGTCGGCTGGCTCACCTACGTGGTGGAGAACGAGTTCTGGGAGACGATCCCGTCGATCATCGCCGCCATCTCCAGCTTCGGATTGGCGCTGTTCCTGTTGCACCGCAACGGTGTGAGCGTTCGCGCCGCCCTGATGATGAGCGCAGTGGTGGCGGTGGGCAGCGTGGGGATCCAGCAGGCTGCGGGCTGGACGGTGCTGGGCACGGTGCTGGGTCTGTCCAACGGGCTGTATCTCGGTCCCGCGTTGATCGCGGCGTGGCGCGAGTACGCCCCGGCGGGAGTGTCCCCCGGCACTTGGTGGCTGACCGTGTTGGAGGGCTTCAAGTGGGGCCTCTACGGCGTGCTGGTGGCCGCGGTGCCGATCGTGGTGTACGGATCGACCGCGATGCTGCTGGCGGCTGGGGTGCTGCTGCGGCTGTGGATGACCCGCGACCGGATCCGGGCCGAGATCACTCGCACGGACTGAGGGTTGCACCTCGATCAGCTGTAGGGGTTCGCACTCTATTCTGATATACGTTGTTGTAGACCGGTTTGCGGACTGCCGCACGAGGGCCGCCGACTGTACTGGCATCTTGCATGATGTGGGACAAGGAGATACATTGATGGACATGTCAGCCACTGCGGCTGTGATCAGCGTGCTGGGCGTCGGCCTATTGGGCCTGCTCGGTTATTTTCTGCAGGCCCTGCGCGCCGACATCCGCCGCCTCGACGGCCGCATCGACCGGCTGGAGGTCGCCCACCGGGAGGAGATGGGCGCGCTCCGTGGCGAGACGGCGGAGATCAAAGAGACGCTCGGGGAGATCAAGGCGATCCTTGCCTCCCACACTGCGACGCTGGCGGCGCACGGCAAGCAGCTGGAACGGGTGATGGGCCACGGCGAGCGCATCGCCGCCTTGGAGGGGGCGCTCTCGGCGCCTTCCTGAGCCACGGGCCGGAGGGGTTGGCTGCGGCTGATCGGGCCCACTTCGAGGGTGGAAGGTCCCCAGCTGCACCCTGAGTGTCGGCGGCCTGAGTATCATGATGGGTCCCTTCGGGGGCCGCAGCTTGAAAAGAGACTGCACAAGGGGGCTGACCGGTTTCGACGTCGGGACTAGGAAGCCGCGGAGTGCGACCGGAGTTGCTCAGACTCCTTAAACGGGGCACCCAAAGAGACGCCGAAGACGACGCTCTCGTTCTCGCCGCCTGATCAGTTCTGATCTAGCAGTGGAGAATCATCGCGACCAGCAATGGCACGCGGGGCCAGACCGCTGCAGCCTGGCACCAGAAGCAGTGGTGGACGGCAGGGAGAGACCCGCTGACAGCAGGCAAAGACCGCTGGCACCGGAGAAAGATCCGGCGGCCGGATCCTCGGATCCGCACGACCCGGCGTAGCGGCAGCCGCAAGCCGCAGACTCGGGAATGGTCGTAGCAAGCCCGGCATCCGCCTGACGGACGGGAGTTCGATTCTCCCCAGCTCCACCACTCAAAACCATATAACCGCAGGTCACAGGGAATAAATTGCGGGCTCAAACAACTGCAATATTGTTTACAGTGTCACTATTGAGAGGGTCAAGAACAACAATCTGGCGCTTTCGGCGAGCAGGCGAGTTCCCGCAGCCCATCCGACTCAGTGCCAACGCCGTCGGCTGGCACGCCCACGACATCTACGAATGGCTCGCAGAACGCCCCCAGGCGTGATCGGATGCCCAAGCCCGAAACGGTCATCCAGGAAGCACGAACGGCCACGCCGCACAAGGACGCGGCCGAACCCCGGCATCCGGTGTCGGAACCGCCATCGCCGCTGTCACCCGCGGCAACTACTCTCGACGCTGTGGCCAGCCCTCCCACCATCACGACGATCACCGCCCCCGCGGCTTCTGCGGTTGAGGCTCTGGAGCCCTGCGAGAGAGCGATCCTGTCGGTGCTGCGCCTCTGGCCACGCGGTGCCGCCGAAGCCGCGGTTGCGCACCGCGCCGGCCTCGACACCACAACCGCGGCCGCGGCGCTGCGCCGGCTCCTCGATGCGGGGCTCGTCGTGTCCAGCGAGGAGACCCCGCCAGCGCGGCGCCATCACCAGCGCATCGTGTTCTGGCGCCTCGCCGGCGCCTCGGCCACCGCCGCGCTCATGGCGGATGTGCCCCAACCCGATCCCGCCCAGCGTCGCGGCCCTCAAGGACCGGTGCCCGATGAGTTCTGGCACCACTTCTGTTCGGGATCGGACCCCGCCGAGCTGCGCCTGCCCCGCGACACCACCCTGGTGGGCTGCCGCCTCATCGAATCGTTCGACTCCGAGGCCCGATCCTGGGTGCTGTCGAGCTTCACCGTCGAGCAGCTCGCCGCCTGCCACGACCGCTATCCCGACCCCAGCTCAGAAGCCCCTGAGCTGATCGCCGCGGCCATCGAGGCGCTGACTTGACCGCCATCGGGGACTACAGCGACGTCCTCAACGACAACATGATCGCGGCGTGGCCCCGCGTGGCCGCCGCCCTGGAGGGCCTCGACTGCGCGCTGATGGGCGGCACCGCCGTCGCCATGGTGCTGCGGCACCGCCACAGCCACGACCTCGACTTCATGACCCTGCAACCCTTCGACTCGCGAGCGGTCGCCGCCAAGCTGCTGTCATCCGCCGCCCGCGCCGCCTACAAAGACGACTACCGGGAACACATCGCCAAAGTCGCCTTCGACGGCGTACCCGTCACCGTCATGAGAGACCTCCGAGGCTTCGTCGAGGGCGCGTCATTCCTCAACCGGCTGCGCAGGCCTCTGCCCGCTCGATCACGAACCTGGCCTCACCCGCGCCAACGGCGAGGCTCCAAGCGCTAGATCGAACGTGACAGCGCGCGCGGTGTGGCGTGTGGTGAACCCGGCTGGCCGGTTGTGGTGGTGCAGACGCCCACACTGCCGTCCTCCAATAGCTGACTCCCCTCTGGACCCTCCAAGGACCCCAGGATCAGCGTGTCAACGAAACCGGGTCAGCTCCAGATTCCGTCGGGAGAAGTCGCAAGGTAGATACCTGCATTTGCAGGTCAACGACTCCGAGGCCGCAACCTAGTGTCACCGGCGGCGGCGCGAGCCGACGCGGTGCTAGTCGCCTCAGCCAGCAACGAAGGGGAAGACGATGCCGATTCCTGCACCTGAACTGGACGAGCTTCGGGCTCTATCGCAGAGGTGGAGCCTGGGGATCGGCGACGGCGACTTGACGATCTTCCAGATGTTGATCGAGGGTGCTTTGGGGTCCTACCAGCACGTGGATGCCATGTACGACGCCTCCAAGCCCTCGGTGCCCGAGCGGTCGAGCTACCGGCCCGCCGACGCCGACAACGAGTTGGGCGCCTGGTACTACCGCTGCGACATTCGGGAGTCCGACTCCGGCCCGTTGGCCGGCAAGACGCTCGCCATCAAGGACAACTCCACCGTCGCTGGGGTTCCCATGATGAACGGGTCCCGCATTGTCGAGGGCTATGTGCCCTTGCGCGACGCCACCGTGGTTACACGAATCCTCGAGGCTGGCGGCAGGATCCTGGGCAAGTCGGCGTGTGAGGACTTGTGCTTCTCCGGCGCGAGCCATACCTGCGCCACCGGCCCGATCCGCAACCCGTGGGACACCAGCCGCACCGCGGGCGGCTCCTCGGGCGGAAGCGGCGCCCTGGTGGCCGCCGGTGAGGTGGACATGGCCATAGCCGGCGATCAGGGCGGATCGATCCGTATGCCCTCGGCCTGGTGCGGCAACGCCGGGTTGAAGCCAACCTTCGGACTGGTGCCCTACACCGGCGCCTACCCGATTGAGTGGACCATCGACCATCTCGGCCCGATGGCCCGCAACATGACCGACCTGGCCACGTTCCTCACCGTGATCGCCGGCCCCGACGGCAACGACCCACGCCAGTCCCACGCTCCCTCCGGGATCGACTACACAGCAGGACTCGACGACGGCATTGAGGGTCTCAGAGTCGGCGTGGTGGCCGAAGGGTTCGGATTCGAAGGCTTGAGCGAACCGGACTCCGACGCCTTGGTCGAGACGGCCGCCAACCGCCTGGCCGACGCCGGGGCGGTGGTGGAGACGATATCGATTCCCGAGCACCGCGACGCTCTGCACGTCTGGAACGTGATTGCCACCGACGGCGCCATGTGGCAGATGATCCGCGGCAACGGTTACGGCATGAATTACCGGGGCCTGTTCGATCCCGAACTCATGGAACAGACCATGCGGGGCTGGCGCACGAACGCCCATCTGACCTCTCAGACACTGAAGTTCGTCATGCTTTGCGCGGAGCACGCCTTCGACTATGCCGGTGGCGCGACATACGCCCGGGCCTCCAATGTGCGGCCCCTGATCAACGCCGCCGTGGACGCAGCCTTGGCTGACCATGACGTGCTGTGCTACCCCACCCTGCCGTTCCCGGCCAAGGAGATCCCGTCCTCGGACGCCACTGTCGACGAGTACGTGGCCCGTGCTCTGGAGATGATTCCCAACACCGCGGTCTCCAACGTCACCGGCAATCCCGACCTGACGATCCCGGTGGACGGCGGGGAGGGCATGCCCGTTGGAATGAGCATCGTCGGGCGGCAGTGGGACGAGTCCACCGTCCTGCGGGTGGGCCGGGCCTATGAGAAGCTCGTCGGAGGGTTCGCCCTGTCCCCCATGGCCAAGGCAAGGGTCAACGGTTAGGCCTGCGGCCGGAACCGTCACACAGATCCGTGCTTGACTACCGGCGGGGCCGTCGATCTCGGAAGGTGGTCGGGCCATGGCTGACTCAGAAGTAGGTCGCCGCTTCGAGAGCGTCATCGAACTCGTCGATACCGACGACCTGGAGCGGCTTGCTGACCTGAGCCATACCCTGGTCGGGTTCTTGGACCCCGCCGCTCTCGCACAGCGCACTGCGCTGGACCTGTACCGCATGCTGGGACTTCCTCTGGTGTCAGTGGCGGTCCGGGAGGGCTCCTCGAACTTCGCCATGAGAGGCGTGCACGGGGCCCGCACCGAGCGATTCCGCCAGGTGCAGGTGTCCACCGGCGAGGGATTGGGCGGCCGGGTGATGGTGGAGCGCCGGCCGGTCGAGGTCCAGAGCTACCTTGATGACCCGCGCATCACCAACCACTTCATCGACGTGGTCAGCGCCGAGGGCCTCGGCGGAATGGTGGCAGTGCCCGTAGAGCATGACAAGGAGATGGTGGGACTGCTGTACGGCGGGTTGCGCTCCATCGGCTCGATCGGCGATAGGGCCAAGCTCGTGCTTGAGAGGGCTGCCCGGGATGTGGCACCGATGATGGCCGCGTCGATCCATGCCTCAGCCACCATCCGGCACCGTGTCGACGCTGAACGCCAGCGCATCGCGAATGATCTGCACGACGATGTGGGGCAGTTGCTGTTCTCGATCAGCTGCGCGGCGCAGCGTCTGCGCGACGGCGGGGACCAGAGCCTGGTTGCGGTCGCAGAGCGCATCGAACACCAAGCGCAGGAGGCCGCGCAGCGCATGCGTCAAGCGTTCAAGGTGCTGGGGCCCACCTCCTCCGACGAAGCCGCAGCCACAGCGCTGCAGAGAGAGATCGACGACCTGACCGCCCGCTCGGATGTCGCAACTCACTTCGTGGTGCGCGGCGTGGCCCGTCCACTGCCGTCACGAGCGGAGGCGGCGCTGCTGGGAGCGGCGCGCCAGGCGCTGTTCAACATCGAGCGGCATGCCGACGCGTCGCTGGTGGTGGCGACCCTGCACTTCGGCGCATCGGAGGTGTCGCTGGTGATCCAGGACGACGGCTGCGGGCTGCCCGATGAGTTCGAGCTGGCCGCGGTGCCCCGCGGCGACCGGCACTGGGGTCTGGCGTCGATACTGCGCCAGGCCCAGCGCCAGGGAGGAGATCTAGAGGTGAGGCCCGGCGAGGATGGGGGCACGACGGTTCGCATCACCTTGCCCATTGGCGAAGCCGAATGAGCGCCGGAGCCACCAGCTAGGCAACACCATGAGCAGACCCCCCGATGCACAGAGCCACGCCTGAACCAGGTCAAGACACCGCGGCGTCGGTCCTGGTGATCGACGACCACCCGGTGGTGATCGACGGGGTCCGCCAGCTGCTGGCGGCTGAGACGGACTTCAAGCTCGTGGGCGAGGCCACGACCGGAGAGGAGGGCGTCGACCTGGCCAGGCGCCTGGCACCGGATGTAGTGGTGCTCGACCTCAAGCTAGGCGACAACTTCGCGCCGCATCTGTGCCGGTCGCTTCAGGATGCATCCGGGAGCTCTCGGGTGGTGATTCACACCGCCTTCGATGATCGCGAGCCGCTGCGCGCCTGTCTCAACGCGGGGGCGGTGGGCATCGTGCTAAAGGACGCCAGCAACCTGGTCGAGGCACTCAGACGGGTGTTGGCCGGCGAACTGTACGTGGACCTCTCCTTGGTTGAGGATCCGAGGGCTCGTGCCCTGCGTCTGGGCGAGGATGGCGGCATGTACGAGTCGCTCACGCAGAGGGAATACGAGGTGCTGTGTGTGATGGCGCTCGGGCGCACCAGCAAGGAGATCGCGGCGGAGCTCTTTCTGGCCGAGAACACCGTGCGCAGCTACACCCAGTCGCTGCTGACCAAGCTGCACGCCCGCAACCGGATCGAGGCCTTGGCGAGGGCGCGCGATCTGCGGCTGCTGTAACCCACAGGACCGGGCCCTCTGCCTTCCGGGCCGGGGCCGGTCGAAGAACGCCGGACGCGGGACCTGCATTCGCGTGTACTTCGGGGCTGACCCTGCATTCGCGTGTGTACGCCCGCTCGGGCCACCACTAGTCCGGGCACAGGCGACTCCGCGGATTCTCAATTAACTGCGGAGCCGCCGCCCGCGGCGTCGAGAGCCGGCGCCCGAGGGTCCAACGAAGGGGGATACACCCATGAGTCCACCGAGGACTTCGATTCTTCGCCGAGTTCGCCCGACCTGGACGGGACTCGCCGCGGCGACTATGGCGCTTGCGCTGCTCGCCGCGGGCTGCGGCGACGACGACACCGACGAGCCGGCACCTGCTGCGGCCACGGAGCAGGACAGCACTCCGGCGGAGCCCGACAGCACGCCCGACACAGACGCCACACCCACCGAAGAGCCCGACGAGGCACCGGCAACCACCGCTGCGGACACCAGCGACGAGCCCGAAGAGGCACCCGAGCCGACTGAAGCGGCCCCCGAGACCAGCGAACCGATCCGAGTAGGCAGCCTCCTCGACGAGACCGGCCCGCTCAACATCTACGGCACGCCGATGGCCGACGCCACCCGGCTAGCCATTGCGGACATCAACGCCTCCGGAGGCGTGCTCGGGCGCCAGCTGGAGCTGGTGGCGCTCGACTCGAAGTCGGACCAGAACGAGTACATCGCCGGAGCCGACCAGCTCGTGGCCGAGGATCTCGCCGTGGTCCATGCCGGGATCACCAGCGCGTCACGCGAGGCGATCCGGCCGACGTTCGGTGAGGCAGAGCTGCTGTACTTCTACAACGTCCTCTACGAGGGCGGCGTCTGCGATCGCAACACCTTCGTGACTGGCGTTGTGCCCACCCAGCAGCTGCAGGTACTGATCCCGTGGGCGGTCGAGAACTACGGGCCGCGCCTGTATGTCCTGGCCGCAGACTACAACTACGGGCAGATCTCCGCGGACTGGGTGCGCCACTACGCGGCCGAGTCCGGCGGTGAGGTTGTCGGGGAGGACTTCTTCCCCCTGGACGTGGCCGAGTTCGGCACGACCATCTCCGAGGTGCAGAGCGCCGATCCCGACGTGGTGGTGTCGGTGCTGGTGGGGGGCGCCCACATGTCCTTCTACAGCCAGTACGCGGCCACCGGAGCCGCGATCCCGGTGGTGTCGACATCGTTCGGACTCGGGAGCGAGCAGGTGGCCCTAGATGCGGCCTCCTCAGAGGGCATCATCGTGGCCTACCCGTACTTCCAGGAACTCGCCAACGCCGCCAACGCCGAGTTCACCGCAGCCTGGCACGAAGCCTTCGGCGAGGACTACCCGTACATCACCGACTTGGCTGTGTACGTGTGGGAGGGCTGGCACCTGTGGGCTGACGCGGTCAACAGTGCCGGCACCCTCGACCGTGAGGCGGTGATCGCCGAACTCGAGACCGGCACCGTCGGCTTCGACAGCCCCAAGGGACCGGTCACGCTGGATGGGCCTTCGCATCATCTGGTGCAGCCGGTGAGTTTGGCCCGGGCCAACGACAGCAACGGCTTCGACGTGATCGAGACGTTCGAGAACATTCCGCCGTCGTTCGAGCAGCAGAGCTGTGACCTGATCGCCAACCCCGACACCAATGAGCAGTTCACTCCATAACGACATGTCCCGGCCGTCAACAAGGGAGGCGAGCCTGTAACGGTCCGGTCTCCCGGCTAGCCGACCCTCACGGCTAGCAACGCATGGGGTTGCGGGAAGGCGTCAAACAGCAGCGACGCCCTCCCGCAACCAGTCACCCGATCCGCATCTTGTGCGGGCTAGCAAGGGAGAGCCCGATGGCTCCCGACCGACTCTTCAACCTCGGATTCGACCTCGCTTCCACGATCTCGATCCTGGCTTTGGTGTCTTTGGGTCTCGCGGTCATCTTCGGGATGCGCGGTGTGATCAACCTCGCGCACGGCGAGTTCATCATGCTGGGAGCGTTCGCGACGCTCACCGGGGTGCGCAGCGGCCTCAACATCTGGGTGGCGATGGTGGTCGCCGCGGCGGTGGTGGGGCTGTTCGGGATCGTCGTTGAGCGGCTGATCATCCGGCACCTCTACGGGAGGCTGGCGGACACCATGCTGGCCACCTGGGGGCTGTCGCTGATCATGGTCCAGGCGGTGCAGAATCGCTACGGGTCGGTCACTGAGGGCATCTCGGTGCCGGTCGGGAACTTCACCGTCGGCGAGTTCTCGATGTCGAAGTACAACTTCGTACTCATATCAGCGGCCGCCGTGGGTGTGCTGGCGACCTACACGATCATGCGCCGCACCCGCTACGGCCTTCTGGCGAGGGCCGCGACCCAGTCGGCAACGATGGCGGAGGGGCTCGGGGTGAACACCTCCGGTGTGAACATGTGGACCTTCGGGCTCGGCTCCGCGCTGACCGGCGCGGCTGGCGCGCTGCTCGCTCCCGTCGTGGGGGTAATCCCCACTATGGGCCAGACCTTCGTGGCACGGGCGTTCATGACCGTCATTGTGGGCGGGCCGTCGTTCGTGGCTGGGACCGTGTCGGCCAGCGGGCTGCTGGGCTTCATCGAGAACGTGGGCACCAACTGGTTCACGCCCGTCATAGGCCAGGCGATGCTGCTCATGGCCGCGATCGTGATCCTGCGGTTCTTGCCGCAGGGTCTCACAGGGACCCGGTTCCGGCGATGAGAGAGATGCTGTCTCGGGTCTCCGGCTCCGGCGCACAGCCTGCCACCGGCAGCGTGCAACGGGACCTGGGCGGCGCCGTGCTGGCGTTCGCGGCAGCCGCCGTTCTAGGCAACTGGGTGGAGGAGTTCACCGCCTTCGAGTGGTCGCTGTGGGCCGTGCAGGCCATCCTCGCCCTTTCGCTGACGCTGGTGTGGGGCTACGGAGGGATCTTCAGCCTCGGCCAGGCCGCCATATACGGCATCGGCGGCTACACCTACGGCTTCTGGGCCATCAACCTGGCCGACAACACCGGCGAGTCACTCACTGCGGTACTCGTCGCGGTGGTTGTGGGCGCGGTGTTCGCGGCCCTGCTGGGCTACTTCATGTTCTACGGGAACGTCACCGACGTGTACGTGGCCATCATCACGCTGGCCACCAGCCTGGTGCTGTTCGCCTTCGTGAACTCAACCTCGGGCCGCGCCTACCGCATCGGCGACGCGCCATTCGGTGGCTACAACGGCATGCCCCGCATTCCCCGGCTCACTTGGCGCCTGCCCGGAGGCGAGAGCCACGAACTCACCAGAACCCAGTTCTTGTTGTTCTGCGTGGCCGCGGGCCTGCTGATAGCGGTGCTCATACGCGTTCTGTCGCGTCGCCCCTTCGGCCGGATCGCGGTGGCACTGCAGCACAACGAGTTACGGACCGGGCTGTTGGGCTACGACGTCAGACGGCACAAGCTGGCGGTGTTCACACTCGGCGGCGCGATCGCCGCGTTCGCGGGTGCCCTCTTCGCGGCGTGGGGGCGGTTCATGAGCCCGCCGGTCTTCTCGCTTACGCCCGCCGCTCTGGTGGTGATCTGGGTGCTGGTCGGTGGCCGCAGCAGCGTCTCTGGGGCCTTCGTCGGCGTACTGGTCGTCAAGGGGTTCTCCTCCTGGTTCGGGGGCGCTAGCGGCGACAACGAACCCATCGTGCTGGGAGTGATCCTCGTGTTGATTGTTCTGCTGCTGCCCGGAGGGATCGTCACCAACGTCTCAAGGCTGAGGCAGTGGGCGACGAGCCGCATCTCGCTAAGCGCCAACAGACTCGGTGCAGACGCTGAGACCGTTGATCACACGCCTGAGCCGTACCGAGCCGCCCCGACCCCAGAAGACGTGCAGCGGAGGGCCAGGCTGATCGCTACCGAAGCGGTGACGAAGCGATACGGCGGGCTGGCCGCCGTGGACGCCGTGACTCTGGAGTTCCCGCGCGGGGTCTCGTGCCTGATCGGCCCCAACGGCGCGGGAAAGAGCACACTGCTCGACTTGCTGTCGGGCCGCCAGCGACCCACCGCGGGAGCGGTGACGCTCGACGGCCAGGACCTCACGAGCCGCGAGCCGTTCCTTCGCGCTCGTGGGGGTGTGGGCACAAAACTGCAAGTCGCCTCGGTCTACGAGTCGCTGACGGTCAGAGAGAACCTGTGGCTGGCCAGCTATGCCATGCCGCGCGACACCGAGGAGGCCGATCGGCGGGCTGCGCGCCTGCTGGAGTGGCTGGACCTGCGAGACGAGGCGGAGCGGGCCGCCGGGACCCTCTCGCACGGCAAGAAGCAATGGCTCGAGATCGGCATGGTCGTATCCACCAATCCCTCGATCGTGCTGCTGGACGAACCCACCGCGGGCATGACCCGCGAGGAGACAGCGCGCACCGCCAACCTCGTCAGAGAACTCGGCGAGACGGCGTCAGTCATCGTCGTTGAGCACGACATGGACTTCGTGCGCCAACTGGACGCGCCGATAACCGTGTTGCACATGGGCTCGATGTTCGTGCAAGGAACCTTCGAGGAACTCTCCGGAGACGATCGCGTGATCGACATCTACCTGGGCGTTCACCACGGCAACGGCGGCCCCGCAGACGACCGCGGATCTGCACCCAGCGGCACCATAGACGCCGACAGCGACGTAGCGGACGGCGCCAGCACCGGCGGAGGGTCGACTGATGCTGACGCTTAGCGGCCTACGAGCCGGCTACAGCGCCACGCCGGTGCTGCACGGCATTGATCTCAAGCTGGGTCCTTCGGAGTGCGCGGCGGTGCTGGGCCGCAACGGGGTCGGCAAGACAACCCTGATGCGGGCCATCACCGGAGCCGTCTCCATCACCGGAGGCTCGATCCAGTTCGACGGGATCGACCTCGGTCCGCTGAAGGCACACGAACGGGCCCGGCTCGGGATCTCCCACGTACCGCAGGGGCGCGACATCTTCCCCAAGCTGACAGTGCTGGAGAACCTCCGGGTCGGGACAGCGGCCCGCCGGGACCGCAGAAGCGACGCCGTCGACAGGATCCTCGAGGAGTTCCCCATGCTCGCGCAACGCAGGCGCGCCCGCGGCGGGAGCCTCTCAGGGGGCCAACAGCAACTCCTGGCGCTGGCCAGAGCGCTGGTGACCGCACCCCGCCTGCTCCTGCTGGACGAGCCGTCAGAGGGCATCCAGCCCTCGGTCCTTGACGAGATCGCCGAGGTGATCGGCCGGATCAACGCCGAACGGGGCATCGCAGTGCTCGCAGTGGAACAGAACCTCGACTTCGCGGCCCGCATCGCCCGACGCTGCCTCATCTTGGAGAAGGGCGAGATCATCGCCGAAGTGGCGACCGCGGAACTACGCGGCGATCGCGCCCTCCAGAGGAAGTACTTGGCGCTCTAGCCCGACCCGACCCGGCCGGCCCAACCCGCACCGGCAAACACCAGACCAAAGCACAACACAAGTGAAGGAGCACACACCATGAAGCCGTCATCGGACTCGGGGCCAACCGCGGTGCCGCTACTGGAGGAGACGATCCCCGAGAACCTGGCCCGAACAGTCGCAGCACACGCCGAGCGTGATGCGTTGGTTTCTGTGGAGCAAGGACTGCGCTTCACCTACGCGGAGTTCTCCGACGAGGTTGATCAGGTCGCCCGAGGGCTGATGGGGATCGGGGTGAGCAAAGGCGACCGGGTGGGGATCTGGAGCCCCAACTACGCGGAGTGGGTGCTGGTGCAGTTCGCCACGGCCCGTATCGGCGCGATCCTCGTGACGATCAACCCCGCGTACCGGTCCTCAGAGCTCGAATACGTGCTTAAGCAGTCCGGGATTTCGGTGCTCGTGGCGGTGGAGTCGTTTGTGACCAGCGACTACCGCTCAATGATCGACGAGGTGTGGGACCGGGTTCCCGCTGAGCGGGTCATCTACATCCATACATCGGATTGGGATGACTTGCTGGAGGCCGCCGAGGCGGTGTCGCCGCAGCAGTTGGACGAGCGTACCGCGCAACTCGCGGCGGGCGACGCCATCAACATCCAGTACACCAGCGGCACCACCGGGTTCCCCAAGGGCGCAACGCTGAGCCACAGCAACATCTTGAACAACGGCTTCTTCATCGGCGAGGCCTGCCAGTACACCGCCGCCGACCGGGTGTGCATCCCGGTGCCGTTCTATCACTGCTTCGGGATGGTGCTGGGCAACCTGGCCTGTACCACCCACGGCTCCGCCATGGTGATCCCCGCGGCTGGATTCGACGCCTCGGCCACTCTGCACGCCGTCGCTCAGGAGCGTTGCACGAGCCTCTACGGGGTGCCGACGATGTTCATTGCCGAGCTCGGTGAACCCGATCTGGGCGGCTATGACCTGTCGTCGCTGCGGACCGGGATCATGGCCGGCTCGCCGTGCCCAATCGAGGTGATGCGTCAAGTGGTCGAGCGCATGAACATGGCAGAGGTGACCATCGCCTACGGCATGACCGAGACCTCCCCGGTGTCCACCCAGACCTCAGCCGACGACCCCCTCGCAAAGCGGGTCACCACCGTCGGGCGGGTCCATCCCCACGTTGAGATCCGAATCGTTGACCCTGCGACCGGCGAGATCGTGCCCCGCGGCACCAGCGGCGAGTTCCAGACGCGGGGCTACTCGGTGATGCTGGGCTACTGGAACGACGCCGAGCGCACCTCAGAAGCCATCGACACCGACGGATGGATGCACACCGGTGACCTCGCCGTCATGGATGACGAGGGCTATGTGAACATCGTCGGCCGGATCAAGGACATGATCATCCGCGGCGGCGAGAACGTGTATCCCCGCGAGGTCGAGGAGTTTCTATACACCCACCCCGACGTTGTGGAAGTCCAAGTCATCGGCGTGCCCGACGTGCGCTACGGAGAAGAGATCATGGCCTGGATCCAGCTCCAGGACGGAGCCGACACCGCCGCCGCAGAAATCAAGGACTTCTGCCGGGGAACTATCGCCCACTACAAGGTGCCCCGCTACATCAAGTTCACCGATTCGTTCCCGATGACCATTACCGGCAAGATCCAGAAGTTCAAGATGCGCGAGACCTCGATAGCCGAGCTGGGTCTTGAGGACGCAGCCGAAGTGCGGAGCGCCTAGCACGATGAGCCTCACTCAAGAGCAACTCGATTTCCGCGCCGTGTTGCGTGATTTTGCCAATGCGGAGATAGCCCCCCACGCCGAAGCTTGGGACCGCGACCATGTCTTCCCCACCGACACAGTCAAGGCGATGGGCGACCTAGGTCTGTTCGGGCTGGTGTTTGACGAGGGGTACGGCGGTGCCGGCGCCGACTTCACGACACTGTGCATCGCAATCGAGGAGATAGGCCGCGCCGACCAGTCGATGGGCATCACCCTGGAAGCGGGCGTCTGCTTGGGAGCCAAACCGATCGCGGAGTTCGGTTCACAGGACCAGAAGGACGCCTACCTGCCCGACCTAGTCGCGGGCCGAGCACTGGCAGGCTTCGGACTGACTGAGCCCGACGGCGGCTCAGACGCGGGTGCCACCAAGACACGAGCCGCTTTGGACCGCTCCGGCGCTGAGCCGCAGTGGGTGATCGACGGGGCCAAGACGTTCATCACCAACTCCGGCACCGACATCACCAGCCTCGTCACGGTCACTGCCCTTACCGATGCGGGCGTGTCGTCGATCCTCGTGCCGGCGGGAACACCGGGCTTCATGGTGGAGCCCCCATACCGCAAGATGGGCTGGCACGCCTCCGACACCCACGGTCTGGTCTTCGACGATTGCCGGGTGCCCGAGTCGAACCTCCTCGGCCGGGCCGGACAGGGCTTCCGGCAGTTCCTGGCTACCCTCGACGACGGCCGCATAGCCATCGCCGCGCTGGCAGTTGGCCTTATCCAGGCCTGCCTCGACGAATGCGCCGCCTACGCCAAGGTGCGCCAGGCCTTCGGCAAGAGCATCGGCAGCTACCAGGCCGTGGCCTTCAAGTGCGCCGACATGGCCGTGGCCGCCGAGACCGCCCGCCAAATGACCTACACCGCCGCCGCCCTTAAAGACGCCGGCCAACCCTTCAAGAAGGAAGCAGCAATAGCCAAGCTCTACGCCACCGAAGCGGCCGTGGCAGCCACCAGAGAAGCCACCCAGATCTTCGGCGGTTACGGCTTCATCGACGAAACCCCCGTAGCCCGCTTCTACCGCGACGCAAAGATCCTCGAGATCGGCGAGGGCACCAGCGAGATCCAACGTCTGGTGATCGCCCGAGAACTAGGCCTCGGTACTGCTGCGTGACATCGATGCTGTTCCTGGGATAGCACTTCACGCATCAGCAGCGCGATGACCCGAAACCCATAGGAGCGCCTCGACATGGGCACAGACACTCTGCGGATCGGCACACTCACGATGGGCTGGATAGTTGTCATACATGATATGCTTTGTGTATGACAATGTTGAGTTTCAGGGTCGAGCCCGAAGAAGCGGCCCGGGCCCAGGAAATGGCCGACGCCCTCGGCATCCCCCGATCAGAGATGATCCGCGAAGCGCTGCGTCGCCATCTCAATACGCTCGCAGCGCAACGAGACGCCGCCGCCTATGAGGCGAACCCGCTAAGCCCGCAGGAGCTGTCACTGAGCGAGATCGAGCGTTGGGCGCCAGCTGAAGACTGGTCCGACTGGGCCGATGCAACGCGGTGAAATCTGGTTCGCCGCTTCACCCGCCGGCGATCGGCCGGTGCTGGTACTCACCCGCGACCCCGTCGCTGACCGCATCGGGGCAGTGGTAGTCGCAGCGCTCACCAGAACCCACCGAGGCGTAGCCTCAGAGCTGCCGCTGACCGCTGCCTCCGACGGAGTCCCTTCCGACTGTGTCGTCAACTTCGACACCATCCACACTCTGCCCCGGGAAGCGTTCCGCCGCCGAGTAGCCACGCTCGGCCACGCCCGGCTCGAAGAGGCCTGCCAGACGCTCAAAGCCGCCACGGGCGGCTAGCAGTTCCGCGACCTGCTCTCAGAGGTGTGGAACAGCCCACCACTTTGGAACGGAACCACCAGATGGTATACTCCAAGGTATGCCCGACTCGACTACCATCAAGGTCTCAACCCGGACTCGGGATGCCTTGCGTGAACTCGCCGATCGCGAGGGGCTCACCTTCGACGCACAGATCGAGAAACTGGTCCGACGGGAACGTCGTCGCATCATCGGGGCTCAGCTCGCAAGCGCCCCACTCGACGCCGGCGACGAGGCTTTGCTCGATGCGTCTGTGAGCGATGTCGCTGATGCGAGCGGGTGACGTCGTCCGCTGCGATTTCGGAACGCCGGCGCGGGGCGAGCCGGGGTTCCTCCGGCCGGCCATCGTCATTACCTCCGATGATGTGCTCGAATTCCGGCAGCACGCGATCGTGGTCGTACCTTGCACGACCACGAGGCGAGGATGGTTGAGCGAGGTTGACGTCACCGGATTCGGTGTCGCCCAGGCGCACCTGCCGACAACCATCAGCGTCGACCGCGTCGTCGAGACGACGGGCACGAACATCGGGCCCGTCGCGCTGCAACAGATTCGAGAACTCATCGCCGACCTGCTCGGACTGTGACCCCGCCCGGTGCGGGCTGCCCAGGCGACTCCGAGACCGGCGTCGACGTTGGCCAAGTAGAAGTCGTCACCGGTCCGTCGGCGTACTGGCCTTCGTCGCCTGCGAGCACTACGGTCAGGTGCTGCTCGGGCATGACGCACAGCTAAGCGCTCACCGGCCGGGCGAAGCGGCTCTCGCGGAGAAATCGTGATCATCCTCGCAAACGGCAAGACGAACGAGGTCCCCCAGCGGACCGACGCCAACGGGGCTCTGTGGGTGCGACTCGGCGAACTCCCAGCGGCCACCGGCTGGCAGATGAAGCCGCAAGGCGCGTGCCTGGGCGAGCTGTGCGTGCCGCTGCCGGAGGACAAGCGTGCGGAGTGGATCGCCGACGCCGACGACTGGGTGTGGTTCTGCTACTCGGAATTCGCGGACATGATGGGTCAGAAGTATGTGCGTGACGGCGACGTGTGGAGCCTGGGCTCGGTGCCCGAGGTCCGTCGCTCGGGGCTGGAATCGGCAATTGCCCCCGACTTCGAGGTGACCGAGCGCAACGGCGACACGTTGAGGCTCTCGGACTTCCGTGGCCACAAGGTGGTGCTGTTCACCTGGTCATCGTGGTGAGGCTGCCGCTTCAGCCTGCCGGTCTGGCAGGAGTTGTACGAATCCATCGGTCCGGACCGGTTCGAGCTGGTCAGCGTGGCTCAGGACTCGGGGGGCCCCACCGCGGTGGACAAGTGGCTCGACCGGGCCTCGCCGACCTACCGGTGCGTCGTCGACCCGACACACGAGATCAGCTCGCTGTTCGGCTGGGTGAACGTGCCGTCGGCCGCGTGGATCGACGAGAACGGGCAAATCGTTCGCAGCAACGAAGGGGTCTACCCGGCTGAGACGACCATCGGGTTCGGCCTGGGCAAGGTCCGCATGGGCGACAACTCATTCGCCGAGGCGACCCGCGACTGGATCGAGCGGGGAGCCGACAGCGAGCACGTCTGGTCGAGCAGGGAACTAGCCGAGCGGCTCAAGCCTGTCGACGACGACAAGCTGCTGGCAGAGGCGACGTTCAAGCTGGCGTTGCACTTCGAGGCCGTAGGCGACAGCGAGCGTGCCTTGAAGCACTTCGCCGCCGCGCAGGAGTTGGCACCCGACAACTGGAACTACCAGCGGCAAGGTTGGACCCACAAGGGGACGGCCTATGCCTCATTGCAGGTGCTGAAGCGGACGAACCACCTGCGCAAGACCACCGACAAGAGCTTCTACGACCCCACGGGGCTGCCCGGCGAGAACCATCACCGGTTCACCGAGCCCGAGTGGCTGTGGACGCCTGCCGTCCGGCGACTCAAGCAACTGCTCCGCCGCTAGAGGGGTCCGCTAACTACCAGAGGAACCTCGCCTGCGTATCCTGCGGCCATGCACTGGCGACTGGCCGCGGTGCTGGTGGCGACTGCGATCATCTCGGTTGGTTGCGGGGGCGACACCGACGACACCGGCGAATCCCCGACCGAGACCCCCGCAGCGGTGGCGGCCGCCCCCACCACGACCGTCGCGGCCCCGACCCCAGAGGACAGCGGCGACCCGACTTACGCTGAGACCACCGGCACGACGCCGGAAGAACCAGCACTCGAGCCGGCAGACACCGCTGAGCCGGTGGACGCTCCCGAGCCGGCAGACACCGCTGAGCCGGCGGACGCTCCCGAGCCGGCGGACACCGCCGAGGCCGATCCCAGCGACGCCTACTTCGCCCTCGACCGCGTGCTGGACATCAGCATCGAGATCGCGGTCGAGGACTGGGACACCCTGCGTCACCAGACCCGAACATTCGAGGACGTGATTGCCGAGATCCAGGAGTACGGCCTGTCCCGGCCCTTCGCCGGCATCTACTCCTGGTTCGGCGCCACCGTGACCGTCGACGGCGAGACCCATGCTGACGTCGGTGTGCGCAAGAAGGGGTTCCTGGGCTCCCAGAGCGACACCAAGCCGTCGCTCAAGCTGCGCTTC
The DNA here is from genome assembly GCA_965220645.1 of Candidatus Aldehydirespirator sp. Classification (GTDB taxonomy): domain Bacteria; phylum Actinomycetota; class Acidimicrobiia; order Acidimicrobiales; family Aldehydirespiratoraceae; genus Aldehydirespirator. The sequence continues at coordinate 2,708,480 of OZ244836.1, forward strand.
GACAAGTACGTCGACGACCAGTCCCTCGGCGGGGTCATGGAGCGGATGACCCTGAACAACAGCGTCCAGGACACCTCGATGGTCAACACCTGCCTGTCGTACCGGGTGTTCGCCGCGGCCGGCAGTCCCGCGCCCCGATGCAACTTCGCCACCGTGTCGGTGAACGGCAAGAACCTGGGGCTGTACGTCCACGTCGAGGAGATCAAGGCCCCGTTCCTGTCGCGCCACTTCGACAGTGCTGACGGCAACCTGTACGAGGGCACGGTCAGTGACTTCACGCCGACCTATCGCGGCACCATCGAGAAGAAGAACAACGAGGACGCCGCCGACTGGTCGGACATAGACACGGTGGTGGCGGCCCTGCAGGACCGGTCCGACATCGGGCTGGAAGCGCTGGGTGAGATCGTGGACCTGGACCGGTTCCTGTCGTTCTGGGCGACCGAAGTGCTGGTGGGACACTGGGACGGGTACGCCGGCGACCGCAACAACTACTGGTTCTACCGCGAGCCCGGCGGCCGGTTCGTGTTCATACCGTGGGGAACCGACGACACCTTCCACCTGAAGGACGACCCCAATCCCTTCGACAACATCAGCAACCCTCCCCCGTCGGTGCTGGCCCTCACCGCCATCCCGAACCGCCTGTACAACCACCCCGACTGGCGAACCAAGTACACCGAACGGCTCAAGGAGATCCTGGAAGCCGTCTGGGACACCGACGAGATGTCGGCTGCGGTGGACGAGATGGCCGCCATCGTGCAGCAGCACGCCCTCCCGGAGACGAGGGAGGCCGCCGCCGAGGACACCGAGCGGGTGCGCAAGTTCATCCTCAAGCGGCGAGGCGAGATCCTGGCCGATCTCACCCCCGAGCCGCCCGACTGGCCCGAGCCAGCCGCATCCGTGCCGTTGGATGCGGGGTCGGGAACTCTGGAGATCACCTTCGAGACGACTTGGGGCAGCAACCTGAGCGCCAACCCTCTGGAGGCCGGGACGATCGACCGGCTGGTGCTGAACGGGTCCGAGGAACCGGTCGACAGCATGGGAGTCTTCGCCGGTCACTCCAGCCCGGAGGAGAGGGGCCTGCTTCCAGACGTTGACACGCTCGCATCCATAGTGATCGTGAGCGTCAACGACGACGGCTCTCTCAGCGGAGTGACGCTGGCGGTGGACGTGGGCCTGCTGGCGGATGGAACGGCTCTCGTCATCGGTGCAGATGCCGTCGCCGGGGTGACCTGGATCATCCCGCCCGGAGCGTCGGAGCCGGACAGGTTCTCACCCGTCACCGAGGGCACACTGGAGCTGACGAGCGCGGGGACGACGCCCGGCGCGGCCATAGCGGGCACCTTCTCGGGCGTGTTCGGGCTTGCCCCCACGCCGGGCGCCGCCAACCAGCCGTGATGGCAGGTAGCTCCTAGTCCGTCGAAGACGGGAGGTGTACCGTGCGAGTGATGATGACAGGGGAAACGGGGTTCATCGATGAGTGGCGAACTCGGTGAAGCCGACCCGAGCGAGGCGCCGGCACCGCCGAAGGGGTTGCGCATGCCCGACCGCGTCGTGCTCTCGCGGCCCTTCCGCGCCATCGGCCCGCGCGTCATCCCGCCGTTCCACCGGGCGATCAACCGGCTCACCGGGGGGCGAACGCTGCTCGATTCCGCCGCGCAGCCCTTGCTCATCCTCACCTCGAAGGGCGCCAGGACCGGTCAGATCCGCGAGACCCCCCTCGCCGCCGTCCGCCTCGAAGGGGGTCGCTTCCTGGTCGTGGGCAGCAACTTTGCGCGCCAGCGCCACCCTGCCTGGTCTGCCAACCTCATCGCCAACCCCGATGCTGAGGTCTTGTTCCGAGGTGAACGCAGGCCCGTGCGGGCTCGACTCCTCGAGGGCGCGGAGCGTGAGCGACGGTGGCAGACCGCGGTGGCCTGGTATCCGCACTGGACCGACTACGAGATCATGACCGAGCGCGAGTTGCGCGTCTTCGAGCTGGAGCCCGTCGCCGATCCTCCCGGGGGCTAGGAGACTCGCGACCCGACCGCGAACGCTCGCGATCGCCGATCAGAACCTCTGGATCGTGCATCCCCGCACCGTCGCCACGGGAATGCCGTGCTCGCCCAGCAGTCTCTGGAATGTCATCTCGTGTTCGAGGGGGAAGATGAGCGGCATGTCCGTGCGGTCGCCCCGCACCACCAACTCATGCCGGGTGGCGCCGCGGTCCACCGTCGCGAACCAGACCGGCCGCCAGCGTGTCTGGCGGGCGAGATCGACGACCGTGCCGCCGAAGTCCTGCTCGAACCAGCGCACGATGTTGCCCTCGGCGGCGGCCAATGACTCCTGGCTCATCATGGCAGCACGCCTCCCTGCTCGCCGGGCTGTCCGGCCCGGAGCGCCCATTTCGACGACAGACCCATTGTGGTCTAGGTTCGCGGTTCCCCATCGGTTCGCCAAGGAGGAGTGATGAGGTTCAGTTTCGTAACCCTGCCCGACTACCCGCTGTCGGAGTCCGTGGAGCACATCAAGACCGCCGACGAACTCGGCTTCTACGGGTGCTACGCCGCGGATGAGACCTGGCACAAGGACCTGTACGTGCTGTTCGCGGCGGCGGCGTCGGAGACCACCCAGATCCGCATGGGTCCCAGCCTGGCCCCGATCGCCCTGCGCGAGCCGACCCTGGTCGCCCAGGCGGTGGCCACCCTCGACGAGCTGACCGGCGGCCGGGCCGAATGCGTCATTTCCAGCGGGAACTTCAGCCTGCTCGCCCAGTACGCCACGGACTGGACGGGAATAAAGCCGCTGTCCCGCGTGAAGGAGGCCCACCACGTGATGCGCACCTTCCTCGACACCGGCGCACTGACCTTCGACGGTGAGTTCTTCAACTACGAGGGTCTCTTCACCTTCGCCCGCCCGGTTCAGGAGCACCTGCCCCTGCTGATCGGCGCGTTGCGCGGCCCGAAGTCATTCCAGGCCGCGGGCGAGCTCTCAGACGGCACCCATGCCTTCGCCCAATACTCCCAGGAGGCATGCAGCTACATGGTGAAGCACCTCAGGATCGGCGCCGAGCGGGCCGGGCGCAATTGGCAGGACCTCGACATCGCGGTGTGGAACGTGTTCGCCATCGGGCCCGACTCGGCCAAGGCCAAGGCCGCAGCCCAGACCATCGGAGCGTTCTACATCCCGGCGATGGCGGTGGAGCAGATGGAGCGCCACGGCGTCTCGCAGGCCGACGTGCAGCCGATCCTCGACGCCTTCGGAGACGGAGACGTGCAGGGAGCCATCGACAATATGACGCCCGAGATAGCCGAGAAGCTCTCGGTGGCGGGCACCCCCGAAGAGGTGGTCGACAAGATCCAGTCGGACATTGAGCCCAGCGGCGTCAACCACTTCATCGCCTGCATCACCGACTCGTTCCTGCTGAACGCGTTCACCGGACGAGACATCGAGGTGCCCGACGTCAAGGGCCAGCTGCAACTCATCCACGACGAGGTGATGCCAGCCTTCGCCTGACCCCACCTCGGCCGGCATGGTCCCGGGTGGGCCGGCCGGATGCTATGGAGCGTCAGCGGCGCGCGCTGCCAATGAGTCACGTCAGTGACGCTCGCTCGAGCACGACGGTTGACCACTCTCCGAGGGTCCGGCGCCCGACTTCGACGAGAGGGTGAAGGAAGTCGACAACCTGTGAGCACTGCGACGGTGAGATCCCACCCACCGCGAGCCATCCGCCCAGCGACACGCGCGAGACCAGCTCCGAGGCGAGTTCGACGATCCCGGCCCTGGCGATGTTCGCCAAGACCACGTCGAAGGTGCCGTCGATTTGACCTACTGGAGCGAGCATCGCCTCCAGGCGACCGCCCATGCCGTTGAGTCGTGCATTGCGTCGCGCCGCCTCGACAGCATCGGGCTTGATGTCGACCGCCACGACGGTCGCCGCGCCGAGTCTGACCGCACAGAGTCCGAGGATGCCACTTCCGCAGCCGACGTCGAATACGCGCTCACCTCCACCGATTCGATTCACCAGCTCGTGGACGATCTGCTGTGTGGTCGGGTGGTGGCCGCTTCCGAATCCACCCGCCCCGAGCTCGATCAACGCCGGGAGATCCCTGCGATCGTGCTCTGACCACGCGAGGCAGACGCTGAGTCGTTCGCCGAACGTGACGGGGCGAGTGTCCCGATGCCACGCCTGGAGTGGAGCACCTCCGTCGGGCCTCGCCACCGCCATCGCGCCCTCGGCCCTGAGCGATACGACCAGGCCGGCCACCCTCCACTCGTCATCCACCGCAGCCAGCACCACCCGCCGGGTGTCGCCGGGAGCCACAACCTCTACCGGGCGCGCACCTAGTGCTCGAAGCCGGTTGCACACCCCGGCGAGCTCGTCCTCGGTGGTCGCCACCGCGATCATCACGACACCATGCCGCAGCTCAGCGACGGTGGCTGCATGGCGATCACGCCATGGGGCGTCTCGCGGCGTCAGACGTCCTCGTCGCCACCTTGGACTTCGGCCGTCAACTCGGCCGCGATGGCGCGACGCTCCGCTTCATCGGCGTGCTGGAAGGCCACAACGTCTGACAGCAGGAGCCTGCGACGATTTCCGACGCGGCGAAACGGGATCCGGCGCTGGTCCAGCAGCTTGACGAGGTACGGACGGGACACGTTGAGCAGGTCCGCGGCCTGCTGGGTCGTCAACTCTGCCTTGACGGTTGAGACAGCGACCGCGTCGCCTGCGGCGGTTTGAGCCAGGACTCGGGCAAGCAGGCCAAGAACATCGACCGGTACCTCGCATCCCGCGCCGTCGTCCCCGCCCAGCGAGAGCCGCGCCGTTGAGGCTTCCAGATGCTGCTCCAGAAACTCGTTGACCGTGTGGGCGGCGTGGGCCGCCTGAGCGGACGTGGACTCGTCCGGAACGATTACGTGGTGCGCCGAGCGCCCGCTGGTTCGCATGACTCTCTCCTGCTGCTCTCTCCTGCCGATCTGCCTGTCCGCCTCTGCAGCGCTCTTTCTCATATAGGGGTCAATGCTACTTCGCGGACGGCTTCCGGCCGTTGCGATTCTCTATCACGGTTGACTCCTCGGATCGAACACCGCCACGTCGATTGGCGTTGGGCGTGGAGCGCTAGGCACCTGTGCCAACCGCGTTGTACCGTTTGAAAGTGCGAGGCGCGATCTACAAGGAGTTCAACGGACCGATCACAGTCGAGGATCTGCCTGACCCGACCGTGCCCCGTGACGGCGTCGTGATCGAGGTTCGAGCATCCGGACTGTGCCGCAGCGACCTGTTCGCCTGGCATGGCCACGATCCAGGACTTGCACTGCCGCATGTGCCCGGCCACGAACTGGCGGGCGTGGTGGTCGAGGCCGGGCCGCACACCGCCCACTGGTCGGCGGGTGACCGGGTGACCGCGCCGTTCTGCTGCGGATGCGGCGCATGCGAGCAGTGTCACGCAGGCAACGAGCAGATCTGCGACAACTACTTCCAGCCCGGCTTCACACACTGGGGCTCCTTCGCCCGCTACTGCGCCATCGCTGGCGCCGACACCAACCTGGCTGCGCTTCCCGACGACCTCTCCTTCGAGCACGGCTCGATCCTGGGCTGCCGCATGATCACGGCCTACCGGGCCTTGATCGAGCGGGCCCGGCTCGCGGCCGGGGAGTGGCTGGCGGTGCACGGTTGCGGCGGGCTCGGGCTGTGCATGGTGATGATCGGCGCGGCCGCAGGTGCCCGGGTCGTGGCCGTCGACATCGATGAACGAGCCCTGACGCTGGCGTCCTCCATGGGCGCGACCGCAACCGTCTCCGCCGATCCCGACAACGGCCGGGCGACGGTGGGTGGGGTGCGCGACGCGACCGGAGGGGGCGCGCACGTGTCAGTCGACGCGCTCGGCAACCCCGAGGTGGCCGCCAACTCGGTGCGCGGCCTGCGCAAGCAGGGCCGTCACGTGCAGGCCGGACTGCTGTCGGCACGAGCCACCGCGCTGCCGATGGCCACCGTGGTTGCGAAGGAATTGGAGGTACTCGGCACCAAGGGGATGTCGGCCCGGCAGTACCCCGCTCTGATGGCCCTGATCGCGGACGCAAGCATTGACCTCGGTCTGCTCGTGCAGCGCACCATGAGCCTGGATGAACTCCCCGGGGCATTCACCACGATGGAGGGATTCGGAGGCAGCGGCGTGGCCGTCGTCACCGAGTTCTGACCCAGCGTCGCCACTACGCTGCACGCTGTGGCCGACGATGTCCTAGCTCCCGAGGAAGACGAGGCGTTCCGGGCCCGCTGCCGGGCCTTCCTCGACGAGCACGCCACTGGCATCTCGCTGGACGGGCGACCCGATTCCCGGGGCGAGCTGAGGCTGCGGGCAGCCCAGCGATTCCAGCAGGCCCTGGCCGACGCGGGGCTGGCAGGGCTTACCTATCCCGTCGACTACGGCGGCGCCGGGCTGACCAAGGCGCATGAGAGGGCGTGGCGCGAGGAGTACAGCCGCTACCCCAACATGACCTACGACCTGATCATCTCACACGGGATGTGCCTGCCCATGATGGCCGAGTACGGCACCCATTCCCAGAAGTCGGCCTACCTGGCCCGCATCATCTCCGCGGAGGACGTGTGGTGCCAGATGTTCTCCGAGCCCGGTGCCGGCTCCGACGTGGCCAGCTTGCAGACCCGGGCCGATCGTGACGGCGACACCTGGACCATCAACGGCCAGAAGGTGTGGACCACGCTCGCGCACTTGTGCGCCTACGGGATCATCATCGCCCGCACCGACCCCGATGTGCCCAAGCACGCGGGGATCTCGATGTTCATCGTGCCCATGGACGCCGAGGGCGTGGAGGTGCGTCCCATCCACCAGATCGACGGCGGCACCCACTTCAACGAGGTGTTCTTCACGGACGTGCACATCAGCGCCGACAGCGTGCTCGGCGATCTGAACAACGGCTGGCGGATGGCCACGGCCATGTTGATGTACGAGAGAGTCGCCATCGGTTCGGGCAATACCGGCGGAATAGCCACCGACCGCGCCGACCGCCTGATCGCAGTGGCCCGCAAGCGCGGCCTCGACCGCGACCCGGCCCTGCGCCAGAAGCTGATGCGGCTGCGCATCCTGGAGACCTGCCTCTCGCTGGTGGCCATGCGCACCCGGGCGGAGCTCCAGGCGGGGCGCACACCGGGGCCGGGGGGCTCGATCGGAAAGCTGGCCACTGTCCAGATCGCGGACCTGCACACGGAGGTGTCCATGGCCATAGCAGGCGCCTCCGGGGTGGCCTGGGAGGACGAGGCCGATGCCCTCTGGCAGCGCCAGGCCCTCACATCGCTTCAGGCCGGCATTGCTGGCGGGACCTCCGAGATCCAGCGCAACATCATCGGTGACCGGGTGCTGGGACTGCCCCGAGACATCAGCGTCGACCGGGCCGTGCCCTTCAAGGACCTGAAGGTCGGCACCCAGACGAACTGATCCGGCAGCCCCCGGAACTCCCGCTCCTGTTCGCTGCGCTCACGGGCCGCTCGGGCCCGGAACTCCCGCTCCTGTTCGCTGCGCTCACGGGCCGCTCGGGCCCGGAACTCCCGCTCCTGTTCGCTGCGCTCACGGGCCGCTCGGGCCCGGAACTCCCGCTCCTGTTCGCTGCGCTCACGGGCCGCTCGGGCCCTACAGCAGATAGCGGGTCGTCCGGTACACGGTGCGGATGGCGAAGTTGGAGCGCAGCCGGGCCACGCCGGCAAGCCGGGACAGGTGCTCGTTGTGGATGCGCTCGAAGTCGCGGTGGGAACTACATACCTGAGTAACCGGGGTCTGTGAGAGATCCCCGTCACTGCCAGTGACAAAGTGGTGTTCTGAACAGCTGTCTGTCATGCTTCAAATGGGAGAGCCGGAGGACTGGCCCCCGGCTCTCCACGGCGAAGATCTCGCCTTTCCTTGGGGCTGGCCTGGTGGCTGCGACCGGCTGTGAACCTACTCGCAAGGGGTTCGATCCCCCTCAGCTCCACACATGACCGTAACCCGATCATTGTCCGTTCCGCAAATCTGAATGCACACGCTACGGGCATTCGTCGTCGTCCTCTTGGATGAACCGCCAATCATCAGAGGCCCTCGGCGGGGTTCTCAACAACGCCCGAGCAACATTCTCGGGGGTGTCCGGGATCGGCTCCGGCATCTTGCGCCTACGACGGCGCTTCTTATCTCCCGCGGCCATGATCCCCTTAGAAACTCATCGACGTTACGCGAGGAACGATCTCAGGTTCTGGTCGAAGTCCTCCGAGCTGCTGTGGCGTCGCCCACGAGAGCCGCTGAGCGTTATGACAAGGACCCTGCCGGTGCTGTCATCGACACGGATCTTCAGCCCACGCTGCGTTCGAGCGAAATCCTCGACCATCTCCTGAACAGCAGCCCACGCAGAAGCGAAGTCCGAGTAGCTGTCCTCCAAGTCGATCTTGGTGTGCTTGACAACTCGCGTCATTCGGTCTCCACCTCCAGTTCCTCCATCACTACCAGCACCAACTCGAACAGCATCCGGATCGCGTCGCGTATCTGGTCGAGGTCTTGGGCGATCTCGTCGTCGCGCTCCGCGACATGGCTCTTGAGTCCGTGAACCATATTATGCAGTTCGGTCACCCGGTCGCTGATCTTCACCGCGATCTGGCTGTCCATACCTGGACACCCTATCTGTAGGATGCACGCTCCGCGGTCATCCGGTTGTCGGCTAGTCGGCCCAGCCGTTGGCGACACACACATTGTGGAGCATGTCGTAGGCGTCGAGGGCCACGGTGAACGTGTCGGTGTCCGCGTCGTAGGCGTACCCGTAGTAGATCTCCAGCAGGAAGCACCGGAACCCGATGGAGTGGCCGTCGGTGCCTAGTTGGGCTCCCGCTTGGGGTTCGCCGTAGAAGGGATGCCAGGTGGTGGTGGTGTAGATGGCGTGGGCGACCTCGTGCAGCAGTATCCGCTGTGTCCTGTTCTTGACGGCGATGGTGTCGGCCACCCGACACTGCCGCCACGGTCCGCAGTCCTCCCAGTCGAACGTGGAGCAGCCCCACGGGTAGGTGCCGTCGTCGGAGGGCTTGCAGACGTCCTCGACGGCGGCCGTGCCGCGGCGCAGCCTGGGCGGGTCGGTGTCGCCCATGTAGTCGCTCCACACGAGATGCATCAACGCCTGATGGTCGTTGCGTGACAGTGTGGGGTCGTCGTCGTAGGTGCCGCTGTAGACGAACAGGCAGTGCTCCCAGAGGTAGTAGTCCGGTTCGATGTCCTCCCAGCCCCAATCGTCGGCGCACAGAATCCAGTCGTCGTCGTCGATCACCGGGTCGAGCGCGGTGTCGTGGGGTGCGACGAACAGCAGCAGCAGGGTGAGCAGGTACTTGAAAATCATGGTGGCTCCCTTCGGAGTGGTCGAGTGTCGTTTGCCAACTGAACACCGTGCAACCGAACCCGAAGGGAGCCATGACGACTCTCGAAACCACGATGTTCGATCGCTTGCGGGACGCGGCGAACGCCCCGATGTTCAGTTGGCGGCATCGACCTTAGACCAGATGGCCGCTCCGGGTGCATTCGGGTTACTGTTGAGGCTCGTGGCCGAGCTCGACAAAACGCTTGTGTGCAGCCTCTGTGAGCGCTTCCCTGAAATCATCCGCCAAGAAAGTGTGGCGCTCCAGGTCCGGTGCCCCGTCCACAACAACCGTACTGACCGAGAAAAAGCGGTCAAATGGGCGCGCATCTATGAGCGCCAAGCAAGTCTCCCAGAGCACTTCGCGCGCGGTCTCTGGAGCAAAGCCCTCAGCCTCGAAGGCAGCGGCAGCGTCGCGGGCCACGTCCGCCGCCGCATCAAACCCCACTTCCTCATAGCCGACGGTCATCGCTGACCAGCTCCCGGTAGGTGAGCCGCTTGCCCTCTAGGCCGCGGGCGATGCTCGCCATCTGCTTGTCGGTGTCCAATGGCCGGGTGTTGTGTCGTCCGGCGAACTCGTTGACGTAGCGGTGCAGATGTTTCGCTGACAGGACGTGGAACGTGCCCTTGTGTGCTCGTTTCAACACGGCCCAGAAGCTCTCGATGCCGTTGGTGTGGGCCTGGCCGTCGGTGTACTGGCCGCGGGTGTGGGCCACGGTGCGGTGGGGGAACACCCGGTCGTAGATGTTGGACTCGTCGGTGTAGACCATCGTGCGGGGCCGTGTCCGCTCCGCGATGAACGCTCGGGCTGTTGGACTGTCGGCGTGGGCTACGGGCTGGGCTGAGACTCTGCCCGAAGCCCGGTCCCTCATGCCGATCACGGGGGTCTTGCCCTCCGGGTGACGGGAGCCGAGCCGCCGATCGTGGTGCTTGTTGCGTTCGAGTCCGCCGACGTAGGTCTCGTCCACCTCGACCGGGCCGGTGAACATCTCCGGCAGCTTGTCGCACCATGTCTCCCTCAGTCGGTGGGCCAGGAACCACGCCGTCTTCTGGGTCACCCCGAGGTCGCGGTGCAGCTTCATCGACGACACCGACTTTAGGTTGGTGGTCATCTGGTAGATGGCGATGGCCCACACCTGGTAGCCGAGCTTGCTGTCCTGCATGACGGTGCCGACTCGCACCGAGAAGAACCGGCGGCACCCGCGGCAGCGGTACGGCATCGACGGATGGGTCGTCGGATGCTGAACGTTGTCGCAGTTGCAGTGCGGGCAGGTCGGCCCGTCCGGCCAACGCAACCGGGCGAACCACGCCTCGGCTGCGTCGTCGTCGGGGAACAGCGTGAACAACTGGGCCAGAGTGATCCCCTGTCGCCAGTGTTTGCCCGGTGCGTTCTGTGTCGTCATGACGCCACAGTAGCAGTGGGGTGTGACATCGAATATGTGTCGTGACCTCGGCTTTGTTACTCATCTATATAGTTCCCGTCGCGGTGGTCCTGCACGGCCAGGTGGACCAGGTAGTCGGCGTCGCCCGCCACCAGGTGACATGACATGACCTCCGGGCAGCCGCGCACCTCCTCCTCGAAGCGACGGAGAGACTCCTCGCTCTGGCTGACCAGGGAGACCTCCACGAAGACGTCCAAGTCGCGGCCGATGGCCCCGGAGTCGAGGATCATGGCATAGCCGGCAATGACGCCGTCGGCCTCCAGCCGGCGCACCCGCCGGTGGCAAGCGGATGTGGACAGACCTATGCGCGATGCGAGTTCGGCGTGCGAGACGCGCCCGTCGAGCTGCAACTCGTTGAGGATGAGACGATCCGTTGAATCGATATCAGACATGAGAATATTTTGCGCAGAATCGGCGATCCCGCGCAAGTAATGAGCGTCACAGCTGCAACACAAAGCAACATTGCTCAGAATGAGTCTCACCTACGCGTGTAGTATCTCACGAACCGCAGGTGGAGGGGTCCAGCATGCGCATAGGGGTGCCCAAGGAGATTAAGAGCGAGGAGCGCCGCGTCGGCCTTACGCCCGACAGCGTGCGCGAAGTCACCGACCGCGGCCACGAGGTGTACGTGGAGTGCGGCGCGGGCGACGGCGCCGGGTTTGACGACGACGAGTACAAGGGCCGTGGTGCCATCATGATGCCCACCGCCGAGGAGCTCTTCGAGGTTGCCGAACTGATCGTGAAGGTCAAGGAGCCCATGGCCCCGGAGCGGGCCCGCCTGAGGGCCGGCCACACCCTGTTCACCTACCTGCACCTTGCCCCCGATCCCGACCAGGCCAGCGACCTGCTGGCCAGTGGGGCCACCGCCATCGCCTACGAGTCGGTCACCGACCGCAGGGGCCGGCTCCCACTGCTCGCCCCCATGTCCCAGGTGGCGGGTCGCCTGGCCATCCAGGCCGGCGCCCGCTGCCTGGAGGCATCCGCCGGCGGCCGGGGAGTGCTCCTGGGCGGAGTTCCCGGCGTGGCCGCCGCTCCGGTCACGGTCATCGGTGGCGGCGTGGTCGGCACCAACGCGGTGGAGATGGCCCTGGGACTCGGTGCCGACGTGACCGTCCTGGACCGCGACATGGCCGTGCTCGAGTCGCTGGCCGCTCGCTTCGGACCAGCGCTGCGCACTCTGTACTCCAGCCACAGCCGGCTGGCCCAAGCGGTGTTCACCGCCGATCTGGTGATAGGGGCTGTGTTGCTGCCCGGCGCGCGGGCGCCCCGGTTGATCACCAGGCAGATGGTGAAGATCATGCGACCCGGCACGGTGATCGTGGATGTGGCCATCGACCAGGGCGGCTGTGCCGAGACCTCCAGGCCCACCACCCACGCCGAACCGACCTACGTGGTTGACGACGTGGTCCATTACTGCGTGGCCAACATGCCCGGGGCGGTGCCGCGCACTTCGACGCAGGCCCTCAACAACGCGACCCTCCCCTACGTGATCAAGCTGGCCGACCAGGGCATCGCCGGGGCCATCGCGTCCGACAAGGGCCTGCAGGACGGTCTCAGCGTACGTCGCGGCCGGATTACCGAGCCCGCAGTGGCCGACGCCCTGGACCTGGACTACACCGAGCCGCTCGACACCCTGGGCTGACCCAGCGCGCCGCGGCCCGTTGAGGCGACCGCCTCCCTCGAACCCGTCGCGGACCGGTCCACGCCTCGCCAGCCATCGGAAACTTCCTAGGCGGCCGGTCGGGATCTACAAGTCGTAGGCCCGCTCGCCGTGGATGACCAGGTCGAGGCCGGCTGCCTCGTCTTCGGCGCTTACCCTGAGCCCGCCGGTGAGGCGGGCAACGACCTTCACGATGATGAACGTGAGGCCGCCCGACCAAACCAGAGTCACGAGCACACCCAGCGCCTGCACGCCGAGTTGGGTGCCGACGTTGCCGTTCGAGACCGACACGCCGACTCCGCCGAGGTCGTCCACGGCCAGAACTGCGACCATCAGAGTGCCCAGCACCCCGCCGACGCCATGAACCGCGAACACGTCCAGCGAATCGTCGATATTCCATTTTGCCTTGACCAGGTCCACTGCGAGGTAGCACAAGACGCCGCTGGCCGCGCCCAGGATCAGCCCGCCGACAGGGCCGACGAAGCCGGAAGCCGGGGTCACGGTCGCAAGACCCGCGATCACCCCGGTAACGGCACCGACCAGCGTTGGCTTGCCGTGCTTCTTCCATTCGATGGCCGCCCAGACGATGGCCGCGCTGACTGCGGCGAGGTGCGTCACTGCAATTGCCATGCCGGCGCCGCCGTCGGCGGCGAGCTGGCTGCCTCCATTGAAACCGAACCAGCCCACCCACAGCATTGCCGCGCCTGCCGCGGTCATTCCAGGATTGTGGGGAGGCTGGATCTGGTTGGGGAAGCCCTGCCTTGAGCCCAGGACCGCGGCCGCGACAAGCGCTGCCGATCCCGCGCTCGCATGGACCACCAAGCCGCCGGCGAAGTCCATGACACCCATCTCGCCGAGCCAACCGCCGCCCCAGACCCAATGACAGATGGGCGAATAGACAAGCAGCACCCATGCGCCGCTCACCAGGAGCATGGCCGAGAACTTGATCCGCTCCACATAGGCGCCAACGATCAGCGCCGGTGTGATGATGGCGAAGGTCATCTGGAAGACGGCAAACACAATCTCGGGTATCGAACCGCTCTGCGCGTCCCTCAAGCCGGCGAAGAAGGCCTTCCCCAGCCCGCCGACCACGCCGCCTTGACTGTCGCCGAACGCCAACGTGTAGCCCACGACCATCCACAGGACGCTGGCTACAGCAGTGATGGCGACGCATTGCATGATCACTGACAATGCTGATTTCGCCCTCACAAGGCCGGCGTAGAACATCGCAAGACCCGGCAAGGTCATGAACAAGACCAAGACTGTTGCGACAAGAACCCAAGCAGTGTCACCAGAATCCACTAGCGGCCCCCTACGTTGCTAGAAATGACTGTGATCAACTCCGAAGGCACGACCCATCGCTTAGCGATACCCAAGAAGCAGACGCAACAGTAGCACCCTTGCGTCCTGCGCGGCCATACCGCAGGCTGAGGAAGCGCCCGCGGGACAACGAGCGACTCCCTCCCCACGGGGGACGGTCCGCTCAGGCGGCTGACCGGGCCGGTGGGCGGCGCCGGTTGCGGTTCTTGGACCTCGTCGGCCTGCCGCTCCGCCGGGAACGAGACTGATGTCCGTTGGCGGAACGCTTCGAGGGGCGGCGCGGCTGCTGGCCCTCGTGCGGCCGGCCCTCGTGCTGCTGGCCCTCGTGCTGCGGGCTCGACTCGGCAACGGGCTGGCGAGGCTCGGGACGGTACTCCGGCTGGCCAGCACGCGCGATCGCGGCCAGATCCACCTGAGTGATCGGCTGTTCGAGGCCCAGCTCACGCTGCATCCGGCCCCACTGCTTGGCCTGCTCGGGCGGGACCAGCGAGACCACAACGCCGCCCCGGCCGGCTCGGGCGGTGCGCCCCGACCGGTGCAGATACGTCTTGTGGTCTTCGGGAGCGTCGAAGTGGATCACCGCGCCGACACCCTCGACGTGAATCCCACGGGCGGCGACATCGGTCGCGATCAGCGCCTCGACCTGCCCGGTCGCGAACGCCCCCAGCGCTCTGGTGCGCTGGTTCTGGCTGCGGCCACCGTGGATCGCCGCGGTACGGAGGCCCATTCGATCGAGCTGGCGGGCCAGCCGGTCACAGCCGTGACGGGTCCGGCAGAACACGATCGCAGGTCCGGCCGCGCTGATGGCGTCGGCTGCAACCTCGATGCGCTCCGGGCGGGCCACGTTCCAGAAGACGTGGTCGGCCGAGATCACGTCGGGGGTCTCATCGCCGACCTCGCAGCGCACCGGGTCGTGCTGGTAGTCGCGGGTGAGCGACGCCACGTCGCCGTCGAGCGTGGCTGAGAACAGCATCGTCTGCCGGTTGGGCCGGGTCTGGTCGAGAAGGCGCCGTACGGCCGGGATGAACCCCATGTCGGCCATGCGGTCGGCCTCATCGACGACGACCATGTCCACCTCGTGCAGGCTGACCACGCCCTGCTCGATCAAGTCCTCGAGGCGGCCGGGGCACGCCACCAGGATGTCGACGCCTCGGCGGAGGGACTGGATCTGGTTGCCGTAGCCCACGCCGCCGTAGACGACGGCGACCCGGACCCGTCCGGAGAAGGATCGCAGTTCGGTCATTATCTGGTCGGCAAGCTCACGGGTGGGCGCCAGGACCAGCGCCTCCGGTCGATGGGGCCGGGCTCCGTTGGCATTGGCCACCAGCGGGATACCGAAGGCCAGGGTCTTGCCGGACCCGGTCGGAGCGCGGCCGCAGATGTCGCGCCCGTCGAGGGCGTCGGCCATCGCCGCCGCTTGGATGTCGAAGGGTTGGGTGATGCCGCGCGTTCCCAGGGCGCGGCAGATGAAATCGGGTACGCCCAAGTGGGCGAAGGTGGGGGACATTGTTCTCCTTGCCCGCGTCGAGCGGGCGTCTCATGGGTTCGGCGCCGCCTCGAAAGGGAATGAGGGCGGCGGTCTCAAGGGTTTGGCTCACGAAAACCGGAAGAACCAACACCCGACTGCGAACCTGCCGGCCGGACATCCCGGCCAAGCTGCGCCCTACCCTACCGGGCAACCGGACGCGATCCTCGACTTGCCGGGGGCCGCCGGGCGCGGCTACTCGCTCAGGTGCATGGCCACGGCCAGATTTGATCCGACCACCGCGACCCCTACTGCGATCGCCACCACGAGCAGGTTGACCTGCAGCATGGCGCCGTCGTCAACCTTGAACCCGGCCAGCAGCTGCAGGCCGTCGGCGTCGCTGAACTGGTCGATCACGTAGTTCCGCAACAGCGAGTTGCTGGTCATGGCCACGGCGGCGCCGAGCAGGCCCTGCACCAGCCCCTCAAGCATGAACGGCACACGGATGAACCACTTCGTGGCCCCCACCAGGCGCATTATCTCTATCTCGGCGCGCCGGTTGCCGATGGCCACGGCCAACGTGTTGAGAATCAAGAGGGTCGAGGCGCCGAGCAGGATGATGGAGCCGATGAAGAGCACGCGTCCGGCCCGGTTCGACAGGTTCTGCACATCGCGGATCACGTCCCCGGCGAAGGTGACCGTGCGAACGCCGGGCTTCCCCTTGAACTGGCTGCCGAGCTCCTCCACCACGTCAGGGTCGGGGTCGGTCGGCACCACCCGGTAGTACGGGGGAACACCCCCGGCGGTGAAGATCTCCAACACCTCGGGCGTGTCCTCGAAGAACTCCTTGAACTCCTCGTAGGACTGCTGGCGGTCCACGTACTCCCATCTCTCCACGCCCGGGCTCTCATCGAGCTGGTTCTGGACGCTGGAGTCCTCGTCCGTGCCGACGTCGGTGTTCATCCACACGATGAACTCGACGCCGTCCTGCCACCGGGCGGTGGCGCTGTCCACCGCCACCTGGAACAGCATGAACCCGCCGAACATGGCCAGCGACACCCCCACCGTGACCACGGTGGCCACCGCGAGCAGGATGTTGCGCCACAGGTTCTGCCCCGTCTCACGCATCACATAACGGAAGCTGAACATCTCGGGCCTACTCGCGACAGGGGGCGAAGCTGAACATCAAGGGGGCTTACTCGTAGACGCCTCGGGCCTGGTCGCGCACGACCATTCCCCGGTCGAGTTCCACCACCCGCTGCCGCATGCTGTCCACGATGCTGCTGTCGTGGGTGGCCATCACGACGGTCGTGCCAATCTCGTTGATCCGCCCCAGCAGGCGCATGATGCCCACCGACGTCGTGGGATCGAGGTTCCCGGTGGGCTCGTCGGCCAGCAGGATCAATGGCCGGTTGACGAAGGCCCGCGCGATCGACACCCGCTGCTGCTCGCCCCCTGAGAGCTCATGGGGAAAGCGGTCCATCTTGCGGGACAGCCCGACCAACTCCAGGATGGCGGGAACCTGGCGGTTGATGACCTGGGGCCCCTTGCCGATCACCTCCAGCGCGAAGGCCACGTTCTCCGACACTGTCTTCTTCTGGAGGAGCTTGAAGTCCTGGAACACGTAGCCGATGTTGCGCCGCAGGTAGGGCACCCTCCACCCGCTGAGCCCGCCGATGTCGCGGCCGGCCACGAATATCCGGCCGTGCTCGGGCACGTCCTCGCGGTTGAGCAGGCGGATGAATGTGGACTTGCCCGAGCCGGACGGGCCCACCAGGAAGACGAATTCCCCCTTGCCGATGTCGATGGTCACGTCGCGCAGGGCCACCACGTCGCCCTTGAACACCTTGGTGACCTTCTCCATCTTGATCATCAGGCGTCACCTCCAACCACCTGGCCCGGCGTGGCGACAGTACCAGCCCCCTCCGGTGGCCCCGCGGCACCCGAGGCCCGGCTCCAGCGGAGCCAGGCCTCCATGAATGGATCGAGGTCCCCGCCGAGCACGGCGTCGATGTTGGGGGTCTCGAAGCGGGTTCGCTGGTCCTTCACCATCTGGTATGGCTGCATCACATAGCTGCGGATCTGGCTGCCGAAGCCAACCTTGCGCTGCTCGCCCTTGATGCCGGCGATCTCATCGGCGAGCCGCTTGCGCTCCAGGTTGAGCAGCTTCGCGGCCAGCATCTGCATGGCCCTTTCCTTGTTCTGGTGCTGGCTGCGCTCGTTCTGGCAACTGGTCACGATCCCGGTGGGCAGATGAGTGATCCGCACCGCCGAGTCGGTGACGTTGACATGCTGGCCGCCAGCTCCCGAGGAGCGGTAGGTGTCGATGCGCAGGTCCTTCTCGTCAATGGTCACCTCATCGGCGACTTCCTCGAAGAAGGGAGCGACATCGACCGCGGTGAAGGCCGTCTGGCGCTTGCCCTCGTTGTTGAACGGCGAGATGCGCACCAGGCGGTGCACGCCGTGCTCGGAGCGCATCCAGCCGTAGGCGCAGCGGCCCTTGACCAGGAAGTCCACACTGGAGTACCCGGCCTCAGTGCCTTCCGACAGGGCGGTCACCTCCAGCTCGAAGCCGCGTCGCTCGGCCCATCGGCGGTACATCCGCAGCAGCATCTCAGCCCAGTCCTGCGAGTCGGTACCGCCCTCCCCGGACTTGATCTGGCAGACCGCATCCCGCTCGTCGAACTCGCCGGTGAACAGCGAGCGCAGCTCGAGCTCGTCGAAGCGGGCCGCGATGCCGGCCACAAGCCGCTCGATCTCAGCCTCCTCGGAGGCGTCACCCTCCTCCACAGCGAGCTGGTTGAGGGTCTCCGCGTCGGAGATCTCGGCTGCGAGGCGGTCGATAATCGCCAGGTCGTCGCTGATCGAGGACAACTCGGAGGTCACGGCCCGGGCCCGCTCGGGCTGATCCCAGAGATCCGGTCGGGACGACTCGGCCTCGAGCTGGGGAAGCCGGGCCCTCAACACCTCGACGCGAAGGTAGGTCTCAGCCTCGCCGAGGCGGCCGCGCAGCCGGCGCAGATCGTCGGAGAAGTCCTGCACGCCCGCTCAGCTCGCGCCGGGGCGGCCGTGGCACATCTTGTGTTTCTTGCCGCTGCCGCAGGGGCAAGGCTGGTTGCGTCCGACCTTCTCGAACTCGCTCTTCACCACCGGCACCCGGCTTGCCGGCCGATTCGGAGCGGCGGCGGGGGACGCGCCCGACGATGCCGGCGCGGCCGGGACGGACTGCGCCGCCGAGACGCCCGCGCCCACCAGGGCCCCGGACGCGGCCTCGCTCTTGTTGGCGGTCACACCCACGAGGCGCTGGGCGTCATCGGGAACGCGCTCGGCGAGTTGCACGTGCATCACGTAGCGCACGAAGTCCACCGCGATGCTGTCCATCATCTGCCCGAACATCTCGAAGCCCTCGCGCTGCCACTCGGTGGCCGGGTCCTTCTGCCCCATAGCCCGCAGATGGATGCCCTCTCGCAACAGGTCCATCTCGTGCAGGTGAGACCGCCACTTCTGGTCGATCAGGCGAAGCATCACCTGGCGCTCGACCTGGCGCATGACGTCTTCGCCGAGCTCCTGCTCCCGCTCGCCGTAGTGGTCCAGGGCAGCCTGGTTGACAACGGTGGAGAGCTCCTCGTGCGAGGCGGTCGCCTCGAGCCGGGCCACCTCGACCCCTCCAGGCCACAGCCCCGACAGCTCCGTGGCCAACCCCTCGCGGTCCCACTCCTCGGGGTGCTCGGAGTCGCAGTGGCTGCCGATGGCGGCCGCGACCGCCGCCTCCCGGTGCTCCAAAGCCTCGGCGCGCAAGTCCGTGCCGTCGAGGATCTGGGAGCGGCGCCGGTACACGACCTTGCGCTGCTCGTTCATCACCTCGTCGTACTTGAGGACGTTCTTGCGGGTCTCGGCGTTGCGCTGCTCCACCGTGTTCTGGGCCCGCTCGATCGCCTTGGTGACCATGCCCGCTTCGATCGGCACGTCCTCGGGCAGGGCCTTGTCCATCACCCAGTTCATGGCGCCGGTGGCGAACCGGTTCATCAGCTCGTCCTGCAGGGACAGGTAGAAGCGGCTCTCGCCCGGATCGCCCTGGCGCCCTGAACGGCCCCTGAGCTGGTTGTCGATGCGGCGGCTCTCGTGGCGCTCGGTGCCGAGCACGTAGAGCCCTCCGAACTTGAGCACCTCCTCGCGCTCGGCGTCGGTGGCCGCAGCGTGCTTGGCGGTCAGCTCGGCCAGACGCTGGGCGCCCTCCGGCATGACCGGGTCGAGTCCCTCGGACCTCAGGTCCCGCCGGGCCAGTCCCTCGGGATTGCCGCCGAGGAGGATGTCGACGCCGCGCCCGGCCATGTTGGTGGCCACGGTCACCGAGCCGAGCCGCCCCGCCTGGGTCACGATCTCGGCCTCGCGGTGGTGCTGCTTGGCGTTGAGCACCTCGTGGGCGACGCCCTCCTTGTCGAGCAGGCGGGACAGCTTCTCGGAGTTCTCGACCGAGACGGTGCCGACCAGCACCGGTTGGCCGCGCTCGTTCCGCTCGGTGATGTCCTCCACACAAGCTGCGAACTTGGCGTCCTCGGTCTTGTAGATCAGGTCGGCCCGGTCGCCACGGATCGTGGGGCGATGGGTGGGCACACAGACCACGTGCAGGTTGTAGGTGGAGGCGAACTCACTGGCCTCGGTCTCAGCCGTTCCCGTCATGCCGGCCAAGCGCTCGTACATCCGGTAGTAGTTCTGCAACGTGATGGTGGCCAGCGTCTGGTTCTCCTCCTTGATGGCCACCCCCTCCTTGGCCTCGACGGCCTGGTGCAGGCCGTCGGACCAGCGCCGTCCCTCCAGGATCCGGCCGGTGAACTCGTCGACGATCTTCACCTGGTTGTGTTGCACGATGTAGTCGCGGTCCCGCCGGTACAGCTCCTTGGCCCGCAGCGCGGCCTGCAGTTGGTGCACGAGGTTCTGGGCCACCATGTCGTAGAGGTTGTCGATGCCGAGCATTCGCTCGACCGCGTGCACGCCCTCCTCGAGGGGGGCGACGGAGCGCTTCTCCTCGTCCACCTCGTAGTGGACGTCGCGCCGCAGCCCCCGGGCGATTCCCGCGAAGCGGGTGTAGAGCTTGGCCGCGTCGGCCACCTGGCCACTGATGATCAGCGGCGTGCGGGCCTCGTCGATGAGGATCGAGTCGATCTCGTCGACGATGCAGTAGTGATGGCCGCGCTGCACCTGCTCGGGGCGCGACATGGCCATGTTGTCGCGCAGATAGTCGAAGCCGAGCTCGTTGTTGGTCCCGTAGGTCACGTCGCAGGCGTACTGGCGTCGCTTGTGCTCCCAACCCCGGTTGCCGGGGATGATCAGCCCGACGGTCAGGCCGAGCCACTCGTAGAGCTGCCCCATCCACTCCGCGTCCCGCCCGGCCAGGTAGTCGTTGACCGTCACCACGTGCACACCCCGACCGGTCAGCCCGGTGAGGTAGACGGGAAGCGTGGAGGTGAGGGTCTTGCCCTCGCCGGTGCGCATTTCCGCCACCGCGCCCCAGTGCAGGGCCGCCCCGCCCACGAGCTGCACGTCGTAGGGGCGCTGGCCCAGCACCCTGACCGCGGACTCGCGGACCACCGCGAAGGCCTCCAGCAACAGTTCGTCGGGTGACTCGCCGCGCTCCAGGCGGCTGCGGAACTCGCCGGTGCGGGCCCGCAGCCCATCGTCGTCGAGGCGCTGCATCTCCGGTTCGAGCGCGTTGATGTCGGGGACGAGCGCCTGGAGATCCCTGAGCTTGCGCCCCTCGCCGGAACGCAGAACCCTCCTCAGCAGCGACATCGACCCAGACCCGCGCTCGTCTCAGCCGGCCTCGTCGATGAGGCCCACCGCGCCGTCGTCGCGGCGGTACACGACCGCGGAGCGTCCCGTGGTCGAGTTGATGAAGAAGAAGAAGCCGTGGCCCATCAGATCCATCTTCAGCGCAGCCTCAGCGGGAGTGAGCGGGCCGAGGTGGAACCGCTTGGTCTTGACGATTCGAAGCTCGGGTTCGTCATCGACGACGTCGACCGCGCTGGAGCCTCCGACTGAATCGGGGATCGGCTGCAGCTCGGCAACACTTCCGGTCCGTATCGAGTCACCCCGGCCGCGGTGGCGGTTCTGGAGCTTGGTCCGCAGCTTGCGGATCTGGCGTTCCAGCTTGGCCTCGGCAAGGTCTACGGCGGTGAGCGCGTCGGGGGCGTTCACCTTGCAGCGGAGGCGGTGGCCATGGCCGGTCAGGGTCACCTCGCATGTCTCGCGATCGACGATGCGGGGATTGCGGGCCTCGTCGAAGTGGACTTCGGCGGTGTCGAGATCGTCCAGGTACCGGTCGAGCTGCCCGATCTTGGTTCGCACGGCCTCCTCGAGACCCGGCGTGATGGGCGTGTGCCGGCTGCTGATCGAGATCTCCACTTCCAACCTCCCTGGCTAGTTCGATGCGCCCTCATGGTAGAGGTAGCGCGACTGGCTGCCGCGGCGCCGCGGGCGCCACCGTGGCCACCGCAGCCACCACCGAGGCCGCGCCGCCGGCCCGCAGCGCCGTGGCCGCGACCCGCAGGGTCGAGCCGGTGGTGCACACGTCGTCGACAACCATGACCACGCCCGGCACGCGGCCACGCCGCACCGCCATCCTGGGGCCGGCCAGGCGGCCCTCGCGGGTTCGGGCCGTCTGGGGCTCGTCGTCCAATCGGCGCAACGAAGGGCGAACCCGCAGCCGCAGCCGGCGGGCTAGGGCACGAGCGAGCAGTTCGGCGGGATCGAAGCCGCGCTCTGAGCGGCGCGTCGGACTGCAGGGGACCCAGGTGACCAGGTCCGCAGGCTGCGCTGCGGGAATGACCGACGCCATCCGGTCGGCGATCGGAGTCACTGCCGCGGTGACCCGGCCGTACTTGAGAGCGCGCACCATCTCGGCCGCAGCGCCCTCATGACGCCAGCCGGCCCACAGCGCGTCCAAGCCGTCGATCTGTACGGGCTGCATCCCAGCAACCTACCATCCCGGCGCTGACAATGACTATAGAATAATGAAAAGTATTGACAATTCAGAGCTGTGACCGTCAGGGGACAGCCCCGGCCTCGGCCGCGGTGACATACCCCTCATCCCGCATCCATGCGATGGCGTCGGCCAGGCAGTCAGCCGCTGTGCGCAGGGTGATGCCGGTGTCCCGCTCGGTCAGGGAGTTGTCGCCGGCGCAGGTGTTGTACATGTACTCGGTGCCCTCGGAGGTGAGGATCAGGTCACGGCCGACGCGGCGGGCGAGGTCGCCGACCCGGCCCCACGCCAGGAACACTGCCTTGGGCATCGACACCGACCTCAGATCCCGGCCGGTGACCTCGCAGAGCAGCGACAGCAGCTCGTCGGAGGTGAAGTGATGGCCGAACATCACGTAGCGCTTGGGACCGCGGCCGGCCTGCATCGACGCTGCGATCACCGCCGCTATGTCGCGCACGTCGACCACGTTGAGCGTGTAGCCGGACGAACGCAGGAAGGGCTTGGTCAGCCACATCTCGAGCGGCTTGACCTGGGTCGACTCGCCGTAGTCGCCGGGTCCGAACACCCCGCCGGGGTAGATGGTGACAACGCCTCGCTCCGAGGCCTGGAGTCGCCGGGCCAGATGCTCGGACTCCGCCTTGGACCGCGCGTAGGGCATCCGGGCGCTGCCCACAGGATGGTCGCCGGTCACCGGGTCGGTTGTGAACGGGAACAGGGCCGCGGCGCTGGACACATGCACGATCGGGTCGCAACCGGCGTCCGCAGCCGCTACGAGCACGTTGAGAGCGCCCGCGAAGTTGCAGGCCTCGATTTCGGCCTCGGAGCTCGGATCGGTCCCCACCACGGCGGCCGCGTGCACCACCGCGTCGCAGCCGTTGACCGCGGCCGTGACCGCCACCGCGTCGGCTATATCCCCCTCGACCGTCTCCAGCGAGGCGAGGTCGACCCCCACCCGGGCGGTCACCGCCTCGAGCTTGGACGGCGTGCGCACGAAGGCTCGCACGGTGTGGCCCGCGTCCTGGAGGGCTTTGGCCGCGTGGGACCCCACGAAGCCGGTTGCGCCCGTCACCAGGACCTTCATGGCCGATCGCTCCCCGTAGCCGAGGGCATCCTCATGGGCTCTCCTCCTCCAAGAGGGCCGAGGCCAGGGATGCAGCGCTCTGCGGCGTGCGCCGGGCCTCGATGTCGCGGTGGCGGGTCGCGATGGCCGCGTCGAAGTCGCCGTCGGTGAACAGCCAGAGCTGCTCGACCAGGATTGCCCTCACGACCATGTCGGCCACCGCCGATGGGCGCAGAGACTGCGCGTAGAGATCGCGTATCGCGGCCCTGGTCTCGGACTCGGCGCCACCCGCGACCATGTCGGAGTCCCATGTCCCGTCGACCCCTGGATGGTCTTGCAGACGCTCGGGCCGGTTGCGCTCGGAGTCCAGGATGTTGGTGGAGACCAGCCCGGGGCACAGACAGGTGACACCCACGCCGGTGGAGTCCGCCAGCATCTCGGCGTGCAAGGTCTCACTGAACGCAGCCACACCGTGCTTGGACACGTTGTAGGGGCTGAGGCCGGCCGACGTGATGTGACCCAGTACCGACGCGGTGTTGACGATGTGGCCCGAGCCTCGCTCGATCATGGCGTCCAGGAAGGCGCGACAGCCGTGAATCACACCCCAGAGGTTGACCCCGAGGCACCACTCCCAGGACTTGAGGGACAGCTCTGCGACCGTGCCGGTGGCGGCCACACCGGCGTTGTTGCACAGCACGTCGGCGGGGCCGTAGGCGTCGGTGCAGGCGTCGCGCAGCGCTTCCACCGACGGCCACGACGACACGTCGCAGGTGACCGCGAGCGCCTCTCCCCCGGCGGCCCGGATGGACTGAACCGTCTCGCGCAGGGGCGGCTCCTCGATGTCGGCCACCACCACCCGCATCGACTCGGCCGCGAAGCGCTCGGCCATCCCCCGCCCGATGCCGCTGGCACCCCCAGTGATCACCGCCACCCGGCCGGCAAGGTCCTTCACGGGGCTAGGGCGGCCAGGGCGTCGTAGTCGACGGCGGTGGATCCGGCGGAGGGGTGCAGCACCTGGATGCACACCTGGGTGGCCCCGGCGTCGGCGTGCTCGGCCAGCCGGCGCTCGATGGCGTCGGCGTCGCCCCAGGCCACCATGGCGTCCACGAAGCGGTCGGAGAGGCCGTCGATGTCGTCGTCGTCGAACCCGAGTCGCTTCCAGCAGTTCCGGTAGCCGGGGGCCCGGGTGTAGAACTTCATGACCTTGCCGCCGGTGGCCCGGGCCTGCTCGGCGTCGGTGGTGAGCATCACCTTCTGCTCCACGCACAGCTGCGGGTCGGGGCCCATGACCGAGCGGGCGAAGGCGGTGTGCTCCGGTGTCGTGTTGTAGGGGTGGGCGCCGGCCGTGCGCTCCGCGGCGAGCTCCAGCATCCGGGGGCCGAGGGCGGCCAGGACCACCGGCACCGGCCCGGGCGGGGGCACCGATGTGTAGCGGGCCGCGTCCATGGCGTCCAGGAAGGACCGCATGAACGACAGCGGCTTGTCGTAGGGGATGCCGCGAATCTTGCTCACGATCACCGGGCTCGAGACGCCGAGGCCCAGCGTGAACCGGCCTCCCGTCTGCTCGGCAACCGTGTACGCGCCCTGCTTCATCACGCCCGCATGCCGGTTGTAGACATTGGCGATCCCGGTTGCCAGCCGGAGCGTCGACGTGACCGCACCCAAATGCGCGGCCAGCGCGAAGGGATCGCGCCCGAAGGTCTCCCCCACCCACAGCTGCGCATAGCCCAGTTCTTCCACGCTCCTGGCGAAGGAAGCCACGTCGGACCCGCTGAGCGCCTCAGGAGCGGTCCAGCACCCCCGTTCAACCGCCATTCGTGCCTCCTTCAGCTCGCTGCCGGATTACGGTAGCGGTTCGAGGATGCGCCGTGATCCCGATGGCACCGCACGTGAACGGCTGTGCGGTCAGTAGCGGTAGTGGTCGGGCTTGAAGGGCCCGTCGACGTCCACGCCGAGGTAGTCGGCCTGGCCGGCGGTGAGCCTCGTCAGCCGGACGCCCAACGCGTCGAGGTGCAGGCGGGCCACCTCCTCGTCGAGACGGCGGGGCAGCGTGGTCACCCCGATCTCCATCGAGTCGCCGTTGGCATGCAGGTCCATCTGGGCCAGGACCTGGTTGGTGAAGCTGCACGACATCACGAAGCTGGGATGTCCGGTGGCGTTGCCTAGATTCAGCAGGCGGCCCTCCGAGAGCAGGATCACCGAGTGGCCGTCGCCGAAGACGAATTCGTCCACCTGAGGCTTGATGTTGACCCTCTGGACGTCCGACATTCGGTTCAGCCCCGCGATGTCCACCTCGTTGTCGAAGTGGCCGATGTTGCCCACGACGGCCTGGTGCTTCATGCGGGCCATGTGCCCGGCGCTGATCACGCCCGCATTGCCGGTAGCGGTGACGAAGATGTCGCCGATGGACACCACGGCCTCCAGGGTGTTCACCTCGTAGCCCTCCATGGCGGCCTGCAGCGCGCAGATCGGGTCGATCTCGGTGATGATCACTCGGGCTCCCTGGCCCCGCAGTGCCGCCGCGCAGCCCTTGCCGACGTCGCCGAAGCCGCACACCACAGCCACCTTCCCGCCGATCATCACGTCGGTGGCCCGGTTGATCCCGTCGAGCAGCGAGTGACGGCAGCCGTAGTAGTTGTCGAACTTGGACTTGGTGACCGAGTCGTTCACGTTCACTGCCGGGAACAGCAGCTCGCCCCGCTCGAGCATCTGCTGCAGCCTCATCACGCCCGTGGTCGTCTCCTCCGACACCCCCCGGATGGACGGCACGATCCGGGAGAAGAACCCAGCGTCGTCGGCCGCGATCGACCGCAGCCGATCGAGGATCACCGCCCACTCCTCGGGGTCGGCGTCCTTGGCATTCGGCACCGCTCCGGCCCGCTCAAACTCGAGCCCCTTGTGGACCAGCAGGGTGGCGTCACCGCCGTCGTCGAGAATGAGGTTGGGCCCCCGGCCGTCGGGCCACCGGAAGATCCGCTCGGTGGCCCACCAGTACTCCTCCAGGGTCTCGCCCTTCCAGGCGAACACCGGCACCCCCCGGGGCTCGTCGACGGTGCCGCCGGGGCCGACGGCCACGGCCGCGGCGGCGTGGTCCTGAGTGGAGAAGATGTTGCAGCTCGCCCACCGGACCCGCGCGCCCAACGCGACCAGCGTCTCGATCAGCACGGCGGTCTGGACCGTCATGTGCAGCGATCCGGCGATCCGGGCGCCGGCCAGGGGTTGATCGTCGGTGTAGCGGCCCCGCAGAGCCATCAGTCCGGGCATCTCGTGCTCGGCCAGGCGGATCTCGGCGCGCCCCAGCGAGGCCAGCGAGAGATCGGCGACACGCATA
The DNA here is from genome assembly GCA_965220645.1 of Candidatus Aldehydirespirator sp. GTDB lineage: Bacteria > Actinomycetota > Acidimicrobiia > Acidimicrobiales > Aldehydirespiratoraceae > Aldehydirespirator. Next base: position 2,735,088 of record OZ244836.1, read on the forward strand.
TCCATAGAGATCAGAAGCTATCCCTAGTCGCCCGGACTGGCGCAGAAGACCGTGCCCCGGCCCACCAGCGCCGCCTCGGGCTCGTCCGCGCCGCACCAGGCGGCGGCGCCGCGGTCCAGGGTCAACCCGTTCGCTTCCACGCACCCGTCGACGCACAGCAGCACCGCGGGTCCCGCAGTGACCGTCGACGAGCCGTCAGCCTCGAAGCGTCGCAGCAAGAACCCCGCCTCCTTCGTGCTGTAGGTGACGACCCCATCCACCGGCTCCGGCCGCAGGACCGCAGCGCTCGTCGCGGTTCCGTCCACGATCTCCATCAGCGCGGCCGGGTCCACGTGCTTGGAAGTGAGACCGCCGCGCACGACGTTGTCCGACTCGGCCATGAGTTCCACCGCGGTGCCGCCCAGGTAGGCGTGGAGGCATCCCGCCTCCAGGAACAGGGCCTCGCCCGGAGCCAGCACGACATGGTTCAACAGCAGTGCCGCCGCGACCGCGGCGTCGCCCGGATAGCGGGCTCCCAGATCGGCCAACGCGGATCGGATCGGAGACCACTCGTCGTCAGCGGCTGACCCCTCGCAGGCCTCAGCCACAGCTTCAGCCAGGGTTGTCGATGCGGGCTGATCGAGAGCCAGCAACCATGCGAGGACATCGCGCATCTGTGATCCCGACACCCCGGCGAGGCGATGCCTGAGGGGATCGAGGGCCGGCGCGTCGAGGGTGTCGAGCAGGGCCGCGGTCCGCTGTGGATCGCGGAAGCCGCAGAGCGCCTCGAAGCGGGCCAGCGCGCAGATCAGCTCGGGCTTGGCCGAGCGGTCCCTGAATGTCCGCTGGGGCGCGTCGAGAGGGATCGCCAGGGACTCCTCGCGCTCGAATCCTGCCTCAGCCTGCTCAGTCGACGGGTGGGCTTGGAGCGACAGGGGCGCGGCCGCGGCCAGCACCTTGAACAGAAACGGCAGCCGGCCGTGCCGCGATGCCACGGCCGGTCCCAGCGCGGCCACCGGGTCGGCGGCGATCAAGCGGTCGAGCGGCTCGGCCCGGGCTCCCACCGTGGCCGGCGCGGCCGGATGCGCACCGAGCCACAGCTCGGCCCAGGGCTCCCCGGTGGCGGGGCGGCCCAGCAGATCGGGAATAGCGGTCAGCGAACCCCAGTCGTAGTGGCGAACCGCTCCCTCGATCAGCTCCATGCCGCGGCTATTCCCACGCAGAAGTGCTCACGAATCGCCGCCTACCCGCTCGGCCTGTTGTCAGGAATGGGCCGACGGTTCGCCGCGGCGCTGCGACGCCAAACCTGCGACCGCGTCAGCCACCAGCACGAGATCCAGCAACTGCGCCAGCGCCCCCTCTCCGGCCGCCCTCACCTCTTGGACGGTGGTCAGGGCGCCTTCGAGCAGGTCGATGCGGTCGGCGAGCCCCGGGGGCTCGAAGTCGTGGCGCAGCACGATCGTGGTGACGCCGGATGGGATCCATTGGGCCAACGTTCCCCAGGACGCGGCCTCAGCCTCGTCGGCCGGGAGGTTGCGTCGCACCGACGACACGCCGCCGATCCGGTCCAATCGGTGAACCCAGCGGCGGGCCGCGTGCTTGCCCACGCCCCCGGCGCCGCAGACCACCGCCATCCGGTCCTGCACGCTCGCGGCCAGGGCCTGCACCGGTGCAGGATCGGCGTCCATGAGCCTGCGACGGGCCTCGATCTGCTCTGCGCTGTCGGAGATCAGCCTGTTCATGCCGTCCAGCACGCCGACGCGCTCGAGCAGTACGAGCACCGGGACGATCACCACGCCGAGTCCAGCCTCCGGTCCGGCCCTGGGGTCCACTCGAGCTATCGGAACGCCCCACTGTGCGCACAGCTCCATCAGCTCACCGCCGGAGGTGACGGCCACCATGCGCGCACCGCTGGCCACCGCGACGCGGGCCGCGGCCACGGTCGGCCAGTCATTGCCCGACTGCGACACGGCCACCACCAGCGAGGACTCCGAGAGCCAGGCCGGGCTGATGCCGCCCGTGGCAAGAACCGGCACCAAGCCCTGCAAGTGCGCTACCGACTCCACCACGTCGCCGGCCACCCCTCCCCCGCCGGCGCCCACGATCACCACTTCGGAGATGTCGCCGGCCGCGGGCAGGCCCTCGGTGTCCGCGGCCGCCACTGCGGCGTCTCGTACCTGGTCGGGCAGGTGCCGGAGCGCTTCGAACAGGTCGTCGGTGGCCATCGGCGCGCCTCTCGCTCAGCTCGCGCCGTCGCCGCCGGCTTCGAAAGTGGGACCGATTCCGTCGGCTTCTGCTCTGGCCAGCAGGCGCCCGTGCTCCTCGTCGTCCACCGGGTCGGCCTCGTCCATCAGCATCACGGGAATCCCGTCCTCCACCCTGTAGCGGAGGCGCAGCCGAGGGTTGTACAGGCTGTCCTCATCAGCGAAATAGAGCAGCGGTCCCTTGTCGCTGGGACAGGCGAGAATCTCCAGCAGGCGGGCATCGAGTGTCACCGCAGGTCCACCTCCTCGACCGTGGTCACCCCAGATGCTACGGAGTGCACAGGGCCAGCACCTCCGCGACCCGGCTGCGGACGTCGTCAGCGCCGAGGGACTCCAGGTTCAGGCGCAGCAGCGGCTCGGTGTTCGACGGCCTGAGATTGAACCACCAGTCGCCGCAATCGACCGTCAGACCGTCGAGGCGATCCTGCTCGCAGCCCGCGAACTCGGCCGCCACCCGCTCGATGACCCCAGTCTGGTCCGGCACTTCAGTGTTGATCTCGCCCGACGCGGCATAGCGCTCCAGCGGAGCGCACAGGTCGCTGAGGTTGCCGTCGTGGCGGCTGAGCGCCTCCAACACGATCATGACCGCGATCATGGCGCTGTCGGCTCCGTAGTTGTCCCGGAAGTAGTAGTGACCCGAGTGCTCTCCTCCGAACAGCGCTCCGCTGGAGGCCATCGCCTGCTTCATGAACGAGTGCCCCACTCGCGTCCGCACGGTTCGACCCCCCAACTCCGAGACAATCTGCGGGAGGGCCCTGGAGCAGATCACGTTGTGCACGATCATCGCGCCGGGCTCCCGCTCGAGCATCACGGCCGCGACGAGCGCCGTGGTCAGCGAGCCGGACAGCGGCTGGGACAACTCGTCCACCACGAACACCCGGTCGGCATCGCCGTCGAAGGCCAGTCCGGCGTCGGCCGAGATGGTCTTGACCCTGTCCTGCACATCCCGCAGGTTCTCGGGTTTGAGGGGATCGGCCGGGTGGTTGGGAAACGTGCCGTCGAGCTCAGGATGGAGATAGTCGACCTCGAAGGGCAGCGGATCGAACACGGCGGGAGCAACGAGACCACCCATGCCGTTGGCGCTGTCCACCGCCAGCCGCAACGGCTGCAGGGCGCTGATGCTCACGAAGGACAGGACATGTTCGACGTACCGATCCAGGATGTCGCGCTGCGTGGCCGTTCCTGAGGTGGCCGCCCGCGGCGCCCCCGAGAGAGCCCGAGCCTTGATCTCCTCCAGTCCGGTGCCGGTCCCCATAGGAGACGCGCCCGGGCCGCAGAGCTTGATGCCGTTGTAGCCGACCGGGTTGTGCGACGCGGTGAACATCGCCCCGGGGATGTCAAGGAGCCCTGAGGCGAAGTACACCATCTCCGTCGCGCACATGCCGATGTCCACCACATCGACACCTGCCGCGGTCGCGCCCCGGCAGAAGGCGGCCGACAGCTCGGCACCGTCGGGACGCATGTCGCGGCCGACCACGACACGCGCCGCTCCGTGATCGCGCCCGTGACCGCCGAAGGCAGCGCCGATGGCGAAGCACCCTTCGGCGTCGATCTCGGATCCCACGATCCCGCGGATGTCGTAGGCCTTGAAGATGGCGTCGAGATCAGCCACGGTCACCCATTTGCTCTGTGTTTCCCACTCTTGTTCGCTGCGCTCACGGGCCGCTCGGGCCTGTTTCCCGCTCTTGTTCGCTGCGCTCACGGGCCCCTCGGGCCCTGGGGCCTCGCAAGCTCGGCCTCTGTCTCCCCGGGTAGCGGCCCAGCAACGCCCGCGCCCGGATGCGGCCCATGTCGAGCACCAGCTCCCAGCCGTCGCTGACGACCCGCACCGACGACACCTTGCTGTTCACGACCTCGACGGGGACCTGGCGCACTTCCATGCCGAGACGGTCGGCCAGGAAGAGCACCTCCACATCGAATGAGAACCTGTCCATCACCGACGCATCCAGCACCGTGCAGGCGGCCTTTCGGGAGAACGCCTTCAAGCCGCATTGGGTGTCGCGGCCGTGGCCGAGCCTCAGCATCCCACGCACCAGGCCCACGATAAGGCTTCCTGCTCGCCGCAGCCTGGACGGGTCGGTCACGGCCACCGAGTCGGGGTGCCGGCGGTTGCCGACCGCCAGGTCGGCTCCCCGCTCCACCTCATCGAGCAGCGCAACGAGCTGGTTCGGCGCGTACGCCAGGTCGGCATCCGTGAACGCCACCACCTGTCCCGAAGCGGCCCGCATCCCGGCCCTCACCGCCTCTCCCTTGCCCCGGTTCACTCCGAGTTCAACCACGACATCGGCATCCGCAGCTCGAGCGGCATCGGCGGTGCCGTCGTCGGAGCCGTCGTCGACCACCACGATCTCCACGCCGCCGGAGCCGTCGACCCCCGCGAGGGCGGCACGCAGCGCACCCACCGTGTCGCCGATGCGGCCCGCCTCGCAGTAGGACGGCACAACCACCGAGAACCTCACGGCTCCTCCGGTTCGGCGGGCTCCTCCCGCTCCGCAGGCTCCTCCCGCTCCGCAGGCTCCTCCCGCTCCGCAGGCTCCTCCCGCTCCGCAGGCTCCTCCCGCTCCGCAGGCTCCTCCCGCTCCGCAGGCTCCTCCGGCTCCGCAGGCTCCTCCGGCTCGGCGGATGACTCCGCAGCGTCGGCTTCAACATCCCGAGCCTGCCTCCAGCGCAGCATGAGCCAAACGGCCGCGGCCAGGCCAATAAGCGTTACGACCATCGAGAACCACTCCACACCGCTGCGGCCGTAGGTCAGGCGGACCTCGTTGCCGGTGGGCACCACCACCATGAAGTTGGGCGTCACCCGGTAGGGGCCCTGCGCGCCGGAGACCGACCAGTTCGGGAAGTACGAGGTTCGCACCAGCACCGGCGACCCGACGCGATCGACCGTGAACGAGATCGAGTGTTGGAGACGGGACAGGTTGCTCACTGCCGCCGGCTCGATGCCGGCGGTGGGCGCGGCGGCAGGTAGGGCCTCCGACAGCCGCCGCATCACCTCCTGCCGGCCCAATCCGACGTCCGACGCCCCGTCGCTGCGCCGAACGCCGGGCAGGACCATCCGGGGCCAGTTCTCGGGGCCGCGGGCGGCTAGCAACGGCCCGTCCTGGCCGGTCGCGAGGAAGGCGCCGACCGATGCCTCGAGCCATTCGTCGCCCGAGAGGTCAAGGCCCTCAACCACCACCGGCAGCCTCGACAGCCCGACCACCGGCGCGCTGTCGGACACCTCGAACACGACCCAGGGACCCAGCGCGGTCGCGCCGATCTCGGTGAGACCCTCCGCGGCCCGGGCCTGAGTCACCGCGTCCTGAGAGAACGCCATGTAGTAGCGAACCCCCATGAGCTGCAGATGGTCGACGCCGGCGGCCACGTCCAATCCCGAATAGGGCAGGTCCCGCTGGGCTCGCGACGGCGCGGCCGACAACTCCGACTGCATAAGGAAATGGTAGGGGACGGTGGCGGAGGCCTCGAAGTAGAGGCCCTCCATGGAGGCGATGCACCGGTCGGTCCAGTACGGCAGGAGCATGGGCGCCATGGGCGTTCCGTAGGACCCGAGCCGGCCGGATTCGTACTCCCAGAGGGCCGGGCCGCAGCCGTGGCGCTCGCCGATCCGGTCCATGGTCTCGACGAGATCCCAGTACTCGGAGCTGCCCCCGCCGTCGGCGGTGGGGCCCCTGCCCTCGTAACCCTCGAAGTTGTACTCGACCCAGTACGGCCCGAGGTTGGACTCACTGGAGCTGAACGGTCCCCACCGGTAGACGCCATCGTCGCCGAGTTGTCCACCGGGCAGCGACCGCAGGGGCAGTCCCACCATCACGAGTACCGCGGCCGCGCCCAGCGCCACCGAGCCTCCGGCGAAGACAGCGCCCGCCGACGACCGGATGCGACCAACCTCGTCCTCGCCGGCGGCGCGGGCGGCCTGTCGCCGCTCGATGGCCGAGCGCCCCAGCCGGATCGCCTCGCCCAGGCCGAGAGCTGCGGTCAAGTACACGGTGAGGTAGTAGAAGGGCAGGATCCGGACGTTCCACAGGCGCCCCTCGGGGAGGATCAGGAAGCCGGCGGCGACGATCGCCCCCGCCAGCGCCAGCGCCATAGGTAGCCGTGCCCGCCGGAGGATCAGCAGCACCGCGCCGGCCAGCGCCAGCACGATGAACAGTTGCAGCGGCGGGTCGTTCGCCAAGAAGCTGTAGTCGAAGGAGCTGCGGGACCAGAGCGAGGACAGGTAGCGGCGCTCCTTGCCCCAACCCATGTCGTTGAGAAGGTCCCTATTCCACCAGAACGGCAGGACCCACCATGCGCTGAGCGCCGCGGCCAGCGCCCCGCTCGAGGCGGTCCACATCAACCGTCCCCGCCATTCGGCCTTGCGCCACGGCAGAACGAGCAGCAGCGCGGCCGCCGCAGCCAGGGCGAAGAAGGCAGAGAAGAGGTGCAGCAGGCCCGTGAGCGCCAGCAGCGCTCCGGCCAGGACGCGGTGCTGCTGTGTCTGCATGCCTCGGGTCGCCACTCCGATGTAGAGGACCGCGCAAGCCAGGCCCAGCGAGTAGGCGAACTCGCCCGCCATCGTGGACATGAGGTTCCCGCCGTAGATGTTGAACGAGCGATCGAACAGGAACAGCAGCGTGGCCACTGAAGCCAGCGCCTGACCCTCAGCGGAGACCCCGCCCAGACGCGTCATCGCCCACGCGGCGACCGGCAACGCGACCACCCCCGCTATCGCCACCAGCTTCAGAGACACGCCGTACGGCATCGGGACGACGAGCAGGGCCAGGGTGGCTGCGGCCGCTGGCGCCCCCGCCCGCCAGCGGGGTTGCCGCCGCAGGCCGTACCACGCCCACCAGGCCGCGGCGGCGGGCAGCAGCAGCCCGGCGAGGGCGCGGTTCGCCACAGGGTCGTCGACGAACAGCTTGGCCGCCCCGGACATCGCGACGACGGCCAATGCGACGGTCCAGCACTGGCTGGCGGGGCGACCTGTCCGCCGCATGATCACCAATGCGACCGCGCCGGCCGCAGAGGCCACCGCGAGGTAGGCGAAGACGGCTTCGTGAAGGTCGATGCCCGCGTCGATCATCACGACCAGCAGTGACGGGACCACCATGTAGAACGTGAAGGCGGGGAAGCCCGCGTACCAGTCGTGGGTCCAGCCGGTGAGCCTCAGCTCGCCTATCAGGACATCACGCAGGTAGGCGGGCGCCCAGACATGGGCTCCGAGGTCGCCGCCGGTGGGGGTGGTGTCCAGGAACCACAGCCACGGCCTCAGGTTGACTACGACGAAGCCGACTACGACTACGAGCACCGCCACGCCGAGGACAGGCCCCAGGCGGCGAACGCTCACCGGATCGCGGCCGGCAGGCTCCACCTCATCGGGGCGCGGCTGCGCCGGTATCACGCTCGCAAGCCGCCCGTGTCAGCCGCGCGGCGGCAATCGATGAGAGCACGGCGAACTAGCATAAGGCGCTCATGCGTTGCTCAGTTGGGCACAGGTTGGCCGTGGCCGTGCCCAGCATGATCGTTGCAGTTCCCCTCGCCGGATTCGCGTTCCAACTCGACCAGCGCAAGGCGGTCTATCGCAGCGCAGCCGACGGTCTGGTCAATCCTCTGCTGGCCGCTCGCCACGCCGCAGACGGCATCGACGAGTTCTTGAGCCGCGGCAACTTCCGCCCGCTCGGCCGCTTCCTTGAAGCCATTTCTGATGGATTCGTATTCGAAGCCGCGGAGGCGACCGGCATCTCGCCCAATGTTGTCCACGGAGTGCTCCGGATTGCGGTCGTCGGGCTGCTGGCGCTGGTCGCTACGCAGGTCTTGTGCGCGATATTGCGCTCGGCTCGAAGAACCCCGTCGGGCCACCCGGTCGTCGTGCTCTATCCCCTCGTATTGGCGATGACTCTCGTGGCCGGTGACGCCGACGGAGCGCTCATCTTCTATCCGTTCACGATCGTGGGCACTTCCATACTCGTACTGGCCATTGCGCTGCTAGTTGCCAGAGACTCGGCCATGACCGACAGACCGGTCCGCAGGCGAGAAGCGCTGGCGATGTTGCTGCTGGGTGCGATCGCGGTTGTCACCTACGATCTGGCATACATAGCTGCGCCTCTGGCCGCGGCCCTAATCATCACTCGGGGCGCGGCCGCCGGCATGCCCGCGCGGGAGGCGCTTCACACCGCTGCCACCCGACGTCTCATGTTTCTGGCCATTGGCTTCGCGATCGCGTTCGTGCCGGTGCGAATCGTCGTTGCTCAGCGGTGCAGTGAAGCCGACTGCAACGCGGCGTCGGATCTGTACCTGTCCGGCAACATCATCCCGCAGGCCGTCGACCGCGTCGCCACCGGAATGCCGCCGGCCGGATGGTCCCACGTGGCAGAACTCGCCCGCCGGGGCGACCGGTATGGATTCGGCATGGCCGACCTGGCTGCCAACGCACTGCTGATGGCCCTTGTCATCGTGATCGCGCTCATAGCCGTCGCGACGGGCCGGCGAGCCTCCCGCTTGCGCCCGTCAACCGAGGAGAGGACAACCGACTGGCCTCGCCTCGCCGCCAGTCTCGGACTGTTCGGACTAGCGCTCGCGGTCCTTCCGGCGCTGCTCGTGAGCATGTCGAGATACATGCACGCCATGGACTACGCGGTGGGCGAAGCTTGGCGCGACACGGTCCTGGTCCAGACGGGCTGGTCGCTGATGATCACTGCCGTTCTGGTGGTAGTCACCGAAGCCATACGATCCGCTGGCGGGCGGAGGATCGCGACCTGGGCCGTCGCGGCAGTGCTCGCTGCGGGCTGCACAGCCACCTTGCTCGCAAATCAGCAGTTGAACGAGATCGACCAGGAGACCTCACTCTCAGCCATCAACAATCAGATCGCGACAGCCACAATCCACTTTGATCGCGGCGGCTCCGGCAATGCGAACCGCTGTAACCTGCTTGAGGCCTTCGCCGGGATCCGGGGCAGGTCCAACTGGGAGGAGGAGACCAGGCAATTCCGGGCTGCACTGGACACGCTGATGCTCGAACGCCACGGGGAACCCTTCTGCGCGCCCGTCCCAACGACCCAGCAGGGGGCTTGAGAGGCCAGGGCAGGGCGTGTCTTCCGCTCTTGTTCGCTGCGCTCACGGGCCGCTCGGGCCACGGCCTCGCTGCGAGCGCCGCCGGAAGCCGCACGCATCACGCCCCACCCGCTCGGCCTCCGCGTCAGGCCAGCAGCACGATGACGGTGGCCGCGTTGAAGGCGACGTGAGACCACAGGGCGGCACCGAGTCGTCCGGTGGCCAGTACCAGCAGAGCGTGCACGACCCCGATCACCAGCAGGGCCGGGAACTGCACGACCTGGAAGTGAACCACTGCGAACGCGAGCGAGGAAATGGCTACCGCACGCACCGGACCGAGCTGATCGCGAACAGCTCCCTGCAGCAGACCCCGGAAGAACACCTCCTCCGTGAGGGGAGCCGCGACCACGGTCATGAACACCAACATCGCGACCTCTAGGGGCGATGCGGCCATTTCGGTGAGCTCCCGGGCCGGCGCCTCCACGTCGAGGTCCTCGAACACCTCCAGGATCGGGAGATAGAGAAGCGGGAGCACCACGAACTGCAGCAAGAGGCCCACTGCAATGCCCATGGGCACATCGGCCGGCCGCATTCGCCACCCCAACTGCTCCTTCCAGCGCAGGCCGCGGGTCCTGGCCAGCAGCGGCGTCCCGAACAGCCCGATCCACACCGGAACCTGCAGAAGGACCAGCCAGCCCAACTCCAACCCCGATCCCTCCCCGCCGAGGTCCACGCCGAGCAGGACCACGACCGCGACCACGCCGACCAGGCTCCCCAAGAACCCCGCTGTCCATCCGACCACGGCCCACTTCAGCCGGGTATTGGCCGGCATCATCAACGACATGCGGCCCCCTCAGTTCTCAACGGGGCAGAAGTCCGCGCCGTACTTCGACCTCGACAACTGGTTCAGTTCCTCAAGCACTCGGACTCCGGAATGCCAGCAACCGGTACAGTTCCGGTCGGTGTACGCCGCCATGAGTTCGCACCGTATGGCCTGACCGCTCTCTGACCGGTCGAAGTCAATGCTGGCAGTGGATATGAGATTGACAACGCTGCCGTCAGAGCCGGATCTCCTCCAAATCGAGAACTTGTCGTTAGCGATGAATGCGTTCATCGACATGACCAGCACGACCGCCGCCACGGCTGCGAACATCCACTTTCGTCGCACCGGTCCCTCTTGGTACCGACCACTCATGAACGACAGCGCTATCACAGCCAGGCCATAGAAGATGAAGGCCCATGAGACCTGAACCAACAGCGAGTCACGCCACTGATCCAACCCGAAGCCTCGGTCACGCCATCCTTGCAATCCCTGTGAGAGGCTGACCATCAGCGATGACACCAGCGCTAGGACGGCACCGAATCCACACAGCACTGCACCCAACCGGCGCGTTGCCTCGGAGGGCAGATTGTCGTCGGATCCGGGAACTCGGGACAGTCGAAGTGCGGCAGCAACTGCGAAGAAACCCAGTGACACGACAATGAACAACAGCCAGACACTGGTCGCGAAGTCCATGGCATTGCGAGCCGAAGACAGGTTGTCGTACTCGCCTTGGACGGTCGATGACAGCGTCTCGAACTGGAGCCCGGCGACTGCCCTGCCGAGCCACTGTTCGACGGACAGAGTCGACAGAGCCAACTCAGAGCCCTCGTAGCAGTCGCTGCGGGAGCACTCAGCCGCTATCGCAAGCCGGCTGGGCACGAACACCGCAACGAAGCCGGCCGACAACGCGATGAGCCTGGAAAAAGCCGAGCTTCGCATGAGTTCTCGGGGAGCTAGGCGCGATAGCCACCCGCGGGCGGCGATGGTGAGCAGGCAGACGACCGGTACGAGGTAGAGGATCTCGGATGTCATGGCGCTGATCATTCCCAGAACAGCGCATAGGGCTGCGTGCCGGAACCTCATGCCCCTCTGGATCATGGCTGTGTCTGAACAGACGTACAGCGGTACCAGCAACAGATATATCGCCATGGAGACAAAGAAGAACGGGAAGAAGGACACGGGATGCAATGCACCGCTAACGACGACCGTCGAAGCCAGGACCAAAGGGAATGCAGCCAATATTGGTGGCACCGGTGTTGACAGTATGGCGGATGCATGTCTCGCATTCTTTGCGACTTCCATCGACTCAGATCTCGCGGACCTGTAGAGCGCAAAGACGAAACACGTCGCAGCTACAGCCAAGGCAGACACCATGATGAGGCGAAGAACTCCCTGGATGACATGAGGTGCTACACCAGTTCCGACAGCAATCTCAAAGATGGATGTCTGCTCCATATAGATGATGAACCGGCCCAACGGACGGAAGTTTCCTTGCCTAAGAAATTCGTCAATCTCAGCGAGATTCTGATTCACGATCGCGAACGGATCAGCGCCGAATTCGCCTGTCAACCAGTACATCATGATTCGCTGATCACTGTGGAAGGTCAGCCCCAACAACGGAGCCATCACCAGCGCTGAAGGTCCAGCGACATGCAGGAGGGGCTTCTTCAGAATGCTCGGTTGCAGCCGCATCGTGGGCGAGACTACATCCATCAGAACGTTGCCGAGACCGACTCGGTACAGCGCACCCTTTGACGGCACTGGGCGTGCCGTCCGGCGCCGCGTGCACTCAGGCGGCGCGCGACTAGCCTGAGTGCGTGGCAGACAGCACACCTCCGCCTCCGCCTCCGCCGACCCCGCCCGACGGCAAGCGGCCGCGGTCGCCGCTGCGGCCCGCTCCGGAATCGCAGCGTCGCTCACGCCTGGTGGTCTGGCTGATGATCGGTGCGGTCATCGCTGTCTTCCTGGCCACCACGATGCTCCCCAACGAGTCCGGCAACGAGATCTCCTATCCAGACTTCCTTGAACGAGTCACCGAAGGCGGGATCGTCCAGGGCACCTACAACAACAACAGCGGGAGCATCAAGACGACGGCCAGCGACGGTACCGAATACACCTCCAACGGCCCGCTGCCGCTACCCGATGCCGACACCGCGCTGATCAACGAGCACGTCCCGGAGTTCCGCTACGAGACCCCCCAAACCAACTTCTTCCTGTCGATACTGCCGCTCCTGCTCCCCATCGGCCTGCTCATCCTGTTCTTCTGGTGGATGCAGCGACGGGCCCAGGGGCAGATGGGCAGCATCATGTCGATCGGGCGGAGCAAGGCCAAGACCTACACCACCGAGCGGCCCGGCACCACCTTCGACGACGTGGCCGGCTACGAGGGCGTCAAACAGGAGATCACCGAGATCGTCGACTTCCTCAAGACGCCGGAGCGCTTCGCGGAGATCGGAGCCCGAGTGCCCAAGGGCGTGCTGCTGGTAGGTCCGCCGGGAACAGGAAAGACACTGATCGCCAAGGCGGTGGCGGGCGAGGCCGGCGTGCCGTTCCTCTCGGTGACCGGCTCCGACTTCATGGAGATGTTCGTGGGAGTCGGCGCCAGCCGGGTGCGCGACCTGTTCCAGTCGGCCCGCAAGATGGGCAAGGCCATCATCTTCATCGACGAGGTCGACTCGATCGGCCGCAAGCGGGGCGCAGGTCTCGGAGGAGGCCACGACGAGCGCGAGCAGACCCTCAACCAGATGCTCTCGGAGATGGACGGATTCGAGGGGACCGAGGGCATCGTGATGATGGCCGCGACCAACCGGCCGGACATCCTCGACCCCGCTCTACTGCGTCCGGGACGCTTCGACCGCCAGGTCGTGGTGCCGCTGCCGGAGCTGTCGGACCGGTTCGCCATCCTCGAGGTGCACGTCAAGGGCAAACGCACCGCGGAGGACTTGGACCTCAACGTGGTAGCCCGGGGCACACCCGGGATGAGCGGCGCCGACCTGGCCAACCTGATCAACGAGGCGGCCCTGTACGCCGTGCGCGAGGGCGCCGAAGCGATCGGAGCCCGTCATGTTGAGCTGGCCCGCGACCGGGTGATCATGGGCCAGAAGCGCGAGTCGCTGGCCCTGTCCGACGAGGAGAAGGAGGCCATCGCCTATCACGAGGCAGGCCACGCGGTGTGCGCGGCCGTGCTCCCGACGGCCGACCCGCTCCACAAGGTGACGATCATCCCCAGCGGGATGGCGCTGGGCGTCACCATGCAGCTGCCCGAGGAGGATCGCCACATCTACCGGAGCGACTACATCCTCGACCGCCTCGTGGTGATGTTCGGCGGCCGCATCGCAGAGGAGCTCGTGTTCGGCATCAGCAGCACCGGCGCCGCCGATGACCTGATGAGAGCCACCGCGTTGGCACGGTCCATGGTCCGGGAGTGGGGCATGTCCACCGAGATCGGCCCCATGGCCTGGGGATCACAGAACCAGGTGTTCCTGGGCGAGGATCTGATGCAGACCCGGGACTACAGCGATGAGACGGCCCGAGTCATCGACGAGGAGATTGAACGCATCCTGCGAGAGCAGCAGGAACGATGCCGGACGACCCTCACCGAGTACCGCCGTGGGCTCGACCTCGTGGCCCGGGCTCTGCTCGAGCACGAGACCATCGGCGGTGAGGAAGTCGACCGCCTCATCTCCGTGTCCCGCGGCGGCTCCCCGGCGGGCGACACCACCGACAGCGCGCCGAACCGCGACACGAAGTCCGACACCGACCCCCCGCCGGTTACAGGCAACGGCTCGGGTGCTCCTGCCGACGTGCCCACACCCGCAGCCTGAGCCGGCGAGAGTCAGCCGACCCCAGCGAACGGCACCGGTCGCTCCACGGCCACACCCAGCGAGGCCGATCGGGAGGTGAGCCCGACGACCTCGCGGCCGACGACCACCGCCGCCGACGAGTCGACCTCCACCACGAAGTTGCCAGAGCCCAGCGATGCCAACGACAGCCTCCTCATCCGCAGGGGTCCGATCTCCACTGAGCGGACCAGGCTGCCGTCGACGCTGACGTCGACCTCTGCAATCCCCACGGCCGACGGGTTGACGATCACCAGAGCTCCCGAGTCGCCGTTCAAACCCGAGCCGCCGTTCGAACCCGAGTCGCCGTTCGAACCCGAGTCGCCGTTCGAACCCGAGCCGCCGTTCGAACCCGAGTCGCCGTTCGAACCCGAGCCGCCGTTCGAACCCGAGCCGCCGTTCGAAGCGGGAACTTCCGCCGGCACCAGCCAGCGGCGAGCGGCACCGTCAGCGCCGATCGTCGCCGTTGACCCGCTCACCGCCGCGGCCTCGGTGCCGTCGGAGTCGGCCGGAGTAGAGGTGACGCTGGTGACCGACGCCGCCACCGGCACGGGCGTCAGCGAGCGAACGGCCACGCTGAAGTGGCCGATGCCGTTCAGTCGCGCCTGACGGGACAGGTCTACCAGAGCGGTCCGGCCCGGCCGGACCGTGATTTCGATCGGACTCACCTGGAGTTCCGGATCCTCGGGAATGATCTCCACGTCGACCTCGGCGGTGTCGGTGGCCGACGGATTGGAGACAGCGACGACATCTGCCCGGGCAGCCCCGACGGCCGCAACCGGAAGATGCCACAGTTCCGCGGCACCGGGAACAGCCGGCGCAGTGCGGGTGCCGCGGCCGGCGATGGGGCCGTCGACGATCTGGATCCACGACGCCGCCACCCGGCCTGAGACGACATTGATGAAGGCTGCGACGGTGGCCGCCACCGTGACCTCGGCGGTTATATCCACGGCCACCACCCTCTGGGCGGGCACTACGAGCCCGTCAATCGAATCGCGGCCCACATCGGCCACCAACTCGATGTCGGCCACCGCGACGTCGGGGAACGGGTTGAGGAGCATCACGACAAAGCGCTCCCCCTCTACCGCCGAGCGGGTTGCGCCGTTCGAGACGACCCAGCTGTCGGCCGTCTCGGTGAGGCACAGCGATCGGCCAACCCCGCCCTGCGCCGCGGTGAGGATCTGCTCCACGACCACATCGGCACCTCTTGTCTCGACCATCACTCCGACCCACTCCGCGCCGCCGACCGCCTCGGAGGGCTGGAGCAGCACGCGGCCGCGGGGCTCGATGTCGATCTCGACCGTCGACACATCCTGGGGGATGGACCCCCCGGGCAGCACCGACACCGTAACCGCCCGCTGCTCATCGGATCCGTTGACCATCTGAACGGTCAACTCCGCCACCCCTGCGGGACCGCTGCCGCCCGGACAGAACCACGTGTTCACGACGCCGGTCGGGGCTACAAGCGCCGACGTGTGCTGATCGGAGCGGTCCAACTCCGGGCGATCCACCAGGTCGATGAGCACACCGGCCACCAGCAGGCCGGCTATCGCCACGATGGCGAGCACCCGCATCGAGCGCATCAGGACCGGTCCATCCGCCGGCGCAGCCACGCGAGCATCAGCACAACGGGCGCGGCCGCACCGACCAGCTGGCCCGCTTGTCGCCACCAGGGCGACGAGTAGGACAGTTGCGCCTCTCCGGAAGAGGTCGGCTGATAGACCCTCGTCCACGACAGCGCCCCGCGCCTGGGAGCGGGCTCGCCGTCCACGGTCAGTTCCCAGCCCGGTCGTGGCGTGTGGCTGACCAGGATCTGCGCGCCTTCACCAATCCTTGCGATCCACGGCGGGCGGTCGGTGGAGAACAGCGACGCTCCGGTGGTCAGTGGGCGGGCCTCAAGATCGGCGAAGTCTTCGATCCCCTCGTCGAACCCCGGCGGATAGAGAGCGCGCATCGGTACCCATGCCGTGTTCACGAACATGTCCACCGCGCTGTTAGTGCCTTCGACCAATTCGAGATCGAGCTGGTCGCGCATCGCTGCGGTGAGGTCTGCAGGCACTGGCCGGGAATCGTCCTCTCCGATGAACGGCGCGGGTGCGAGCCGGTGCAGCAGCACCACGTAACGCACGCCCAAGCCGGCCAGGAGGCGACCACCACGGGCAGTGCGGCCCTCTTCGATCTCTTCGATCACTGTCTCGAAGAGGTCGGCTCGACCCTGATCAAGCGGAACGGCGCGATCGAGGAGCGTCACCGAGTCGCCTGCAGTTGCCGCCCAAGCGACGCCGGGGGCGAGACTGTGCCCTTCGGCGGGCAGGAACTCGGGCGCGCCGATCCACATCACGCGGTAGGCACCCTCCAGGACCGGGGGCTCGAAGCGCAGGGCCGAATGATGATCGCTGGGGACCAGGCCCCATCGCCCGTCCTCCAGCGAGCCGATGCTGCTCACAACCAGCAGCAACGAGGCCGCGACCGTCACCGGCACCAGTGCCTGCCGCCAGCCGAAGTGGCTGAAGCGCAGGTCGTGCTCGATGGACAGCACGGCCATGCCGCACAGTCCGGCTACCGAAACCGCGGCCGGAGCCAGCAGGAGATGCAGATCGGGAAGCCCGAACGGCACTACTCCCCGCTCGGCTCCGAGAGCGACGGCCCAGGCGACCATGGCCACCATCCAGAGGCGCACTGACTGCTCCAGGCGCCATCCTCTCCCGAGCAGCAGGGGCACGGTCATCGGAACGGCGAACAGCCAGACCACCGTTCCGGTGTCGTTTCCACCGACCGCGAATCGCAGGATCTCGGGGAAGGAGACCACGCCGGCGGACCCGTCGCGCCCATCGGCCACGAACCCCCAGTGCGGGCCTGACGCCAGCACGTCCACGACCGTGCCGAAGGCCACGAATGCGGCTACCGGCACGGCCAGCGCGGTGGCGGTCAGCAGGCGGGGAACCCCCTCGGGGCGACCGGCGAGCAGGCTGCCTGCCACCAAGCCGGCGGCCAGCAGAGCCACGAGTCCGGCCGCGGCCGGAACGACCAGCGCCGCGGCGCCGGCAGCCGCCCCCAGCGACACGGCAACGGTGACGTGGTTCCTGAACCCGCGGGAGTCGTGCCGGAACGGTGCGGCCCGCGAGGCCCGCAGCAACTCTCGCAGCATCCATGGGGCGGCTGCGTACCCGACGAGACCGGCCAACGACCCGCTGGCCACCGACACCGGTGCCAGAGGGACCAGAAGGTAGGCGACGAGAGCGCTCGCCTGGGCCCGGCGCGAGCCGGTTGCGTCGAGCAGCCGGTAGGACCCGACGAGGCCGGCAACGATCAGCGCGATGACTGCCAGCGTGCGAACCAGGGCCATGCTGCCGAGCACCCAGCCGAGCAGGCCGAGGTACACGAGAATCCCCAGGTTCGAGGACGGCGCCCCCGCATGGCGCTCGCTCCACCCGCCCCACCAGGTCTTGAGCAGGTCGGAGGCGTTCTCTCCAAGCGTGACGAAGTCCCCCACTGCCGGGACGCCGCCGGAGAGGAGCTTTCGCGAGCCGAACAGAACGACCCCGAGCACCACGATCCAGGCGATCCATGCCAACCGGTTGGTGCCGGTCCGCAGTCCGGAGAACACGCCCCGGCCGGCGGTGCTGAGCAAACCGGACGACTCGCCGCCGGACTGCCTCCTGAAGAAGGACACGAGCCGAACGCTGCCGAAGTACTGGAGCGCGGTCACGTCAGCCTGGCGCACCCTGCGCACCAGGGCGTTGGCCTGGCGGCGCTGTGCCACCACGTCAAGCCGCGAGATGTTCCAGATCCACGCCGAGATCACGTCGCGCGCCCAGCCGAACCGGGCGGTGAAGGCAGCCAGCACGACCTCGAAGATCGCCATCATCAGCGCCGCCGGCACGAACACGGTCAGCGAGAGGCGGCCGTGGTTGACCAGCATGGCCCGCAGCGCGTGGCGGGTCTCGGTGAGCCTCGTGTCGTCAACGCCCGTGCGGGAGACGAGCCCTTCTCTGTGCCGGGCCACCGCACCGCCGACGAACATCACCCGGGCTCCGGCCATCTGGGCCCGCCAGCACAGATCCACGTCCTCGCCCCGGAAATTCATGCCCCCGTCGAAACCGCCGAGGCGCACGAACAGCTCCGTGCGGATCAGCAAGACCGCTGAGGGAAGGGCGAACACGTCGCTCACGCCGTCCTGCTGCTCCTGGTCCAGCTCCTCTGCACCGACCCGCTCCGCAGGCACGCCGAAGCGGTCGACGTCGTAGCCGGCGTGCTGGATGATCTCGGGCCGGTCCCAATCGACGATCTTGGGACCGACTATCCCTGCGTTGCTCCTCAGCGCCTCGGCCACGAGGGCTGTGACCGCGTCGGGCGCCAACGCCACGTCGTCGTGGCACACCAGCAGGAAATCGGCTTCGATCCCTGCATCCAGCACGGCGTTGGCCGCTTGGGAGAACCCGGCGGCCCCGGTGCCGTCGATGACGGCTGCATCGGGCATGGCCTCGGACAGGTGCGCGCCGATCCCCGACCCGGATGCATCGACGACGGCTGTGCTCAGGAACGGGTAGTCCTGCAGGGACAGCGATTCGAGCGTCTCGACGAACCAGTCGCCAGGGTCATGGGCGACCACGACAGCCAGCACCGTCGGGGCGCCCGGGCCGGGCAGGCCGGATCCGTTCCCGGTGGGCGGGGTGTTGTCGGCGGGAGCTTCGATCAGCCGAGGCTAATGGCCGCCCCTGCTACGGGGGTGCCACGTGCCATGCCTGCAGCAGCTCTGTGGACGTGACCACGGTGGCCACCATCGCCAGACTGTGCTTGATCGCGGACTCCGCGTAGTCCACAGGGACGCCGGCCACCGCATCGCGCACCAGCACCACCTGGTAGCCGAGATCGACAGCGCTCAGGCACAAGCCCATGATGCCCACATTCACCGATACGCCTGTGGCCACCACGGTGGTCACGCCGAGATTCCTCAGGGTCTGGTCGAGAGAGGTGGCCGTGAACGGGGTCAGCCCGTGACCGCGGGCCGCGATCAGGTCCCGGTCATCGTCCCCCAGCTCGGGCATGAGCCGGGCCCCGTCGCTGCCGGCGAGGGTCGGAACGATCCCCTGCTCGCGGCGGAGTTTGTCGGCCAGCCCCAGGATCCGGCAGTTGACCGCGGTGCCGGCTCCGTCTGCTCGGGTGTGCACGACGCAGTGGACCACGCGCGCTCCCACATCGCGGGCCGCGTCGCACACCGCAGCCGCGGCCCGAACCGTTCCAGCCGCGGCCACCTGCTCGGCGAGGGCCCCCATCATGGCGTCGGGACCGACCACTCCCCTCTGCAGCTCCATGGTGAGCACCGCAGTCGAGGCCGGATCGACCAACCCCGCCAGGGCCGTCCGCTCCCGGTCCGATGCCGTCGCCATGCAACCCAGTGTGGCATGCGGCGACGGGGCGACATAGAACCAAGTGCGGCATCCGGCGACGGCGCGACATAGAACCAAGTGCGGTATCCGGCGACGGCGTCGCCTTGTGGTGCAGCCAGTTAGTGTGCGCGGTGATGCGCTGTGTAGGCACCGTCGGGTAGGCACCGGTGCGGGCCCTGGTGACCGGTGCCACGGGTTTCGTGGGTCGCCACCTGGTGGCCCACCTGGTCGCGGCCGGCGACGAGGTGTCGATCAGCGAGGCCGAGATAGTAGAGCCCGCGGCGCTGGAGGCCGATTTCGACGGCAGCCGTCCCGATGTCGTGTACCACCTGGCCGCGCAGGCCGACGTGCAGGCGAGCTTCGTCGATCCGGCCGCGACGCTGCGCATCAACGTGGAGGGAACGTTCAACGTGCTCGAGGCAGCCCGGCGGGCCGGTGCCGGCCGGGTGGTGGCGATCAGCAGCGCCGACGTCTACGGGCGAGTCGAGCCCGAGGACCTTCCCGTCGATGAGGCCACCGCGGTGGCCCCGGTGACGCCCTACGGCGCCAGCAAGGCCGCGGCCGAGATGGTCTGCGTGCAGGCCGGACTGGGCCGCGGGCTCGACGTGGTCCGGGCCAGGGCCTTCAACAATCTCGGTCCGGGCCAGGACGACCGCTTCGTGGCCGCCGCGCTGGCATCGCAGGTCGCGGCCAACGAGCGCACCGGCTCGGAGGTCGTACGGGTCGGGAACCTGGCGGCGAAGCGGGACTTCACCGATGTGCGCGACGTCGTGAGGGCCTACCGGCTGCTGGCCACCAACGGCGACGCGGGTGAGGCCTACAACGTGTGCAGCGGCACCGCCCGCGCCGTCTCGGAGCTGGCGTCGGCGCTGATCGCCAGAGCCCGGCACCCGATGCGCCTCGTCGCCGACGGCGAACTGCTGCGCCCCGTGGACGTGGTCGAGGCCAGGGGCGACCCGTCGAAGCTGCGCGGCGCCACCGGATGGCGTCCCGAGGTGCCGCTGGAGCAGACCCTCGACGACCTTCTGGACTACTGGCGGTGCCGGATCACGGAGTCGAGCGCGCACGACCTGAGCGACAGGACGGCGGAGTCGCATCCGGGCGACCAGGGCGATAGCCAGTAGCGCCATGGCCCGACGCGCTCTGATCACCGGCATCACCGGCCAGGACGGCTCGTACCTGGCCGAGCTGCTCCTCGCCAAGGGCTACGAGGTCATCGGCATGGTGCGCCGCTCCAGCATCCTCAACTACGAGCGCATCGCCCACATCCAGGACCGCGTCCGGATCGTGACCGGGGACCTGCTCGACCAGGTCTCGATGATCGAGATCCTGCGGACCTACCGGCCCGACGAGGTGTACAACCTGGCTGCGCAGTCCTTCGTGCAGACCTCCTTCAGCCAGCCGGTGCTCACCGGCGAGACCACGGCGCTGGGAGTGACGAGGATCCTCGACGCCGTCCGGCTCGTGGACGGCGACATCCGCTTCTACCAGGCCAGCTCGTCGGAGATGTTCGGGAAGGTGCGCGAGGTTCCCCAGAACGAGAAGACGCCGTTCCACCCCCGAAGCCCCTACGGGGTGGCCAAGGTCTACGGCCACTGGATCACGGTCAACTACCGGGAGTCCTACGGGCTGCACGCGACGTCGGGGATCCTCTTCAACCACGAGAGCCCGCGCCGGGGCATGGAGTTCGTGACCCGCAAGATCACCCACGCCGCGGCCAGCGTCAAGCTCGGCCTCGCGGACGAGCTGCGCCTCGGCAACCTCGACTCGCAGCGCGACTGGGGTTACGCAGCCGACTACGTCGAGGCAATGTGGCGCATGCTGCAACAGGACGAACCCGGCGACTACGTGATCTGCACGGGCAAGACCCATTCGGTGAGGACGCTGTGCGAGCTGGCCTTCACCTACGTGGGATTGGACTATCGCGACCACGTCGTGATGGACGAGCGGTTCATGCGCCCCGCGGAGGTCGACCTGCTGGTCGGGGACTCGTCCAAGGCCGCCGCGGCTTTCGGCTGGGGTCCCAAGACATCGTTTCCGGAACTGGTCAGGTTGATGGTGGACGCCGACCTGGCCCTGCTCCAGAGACGTCCGGACGCTGTCGGCGGGACCATCAGGGATACGGGCCGGTGATCACGGTTCTGGCCGGCGGTGTGGGCGCGGCCCGCTACCTGGCCGGCCAGTTGCTGGTGACCCCCGCCACCGGCGTGACGGCGGTGGTGAATGTCGCCGACGATGTCGAGTTGCACGGGCTGCACGTCAGCCCGGACATCGACACCGTCATCTACACGCTGTCGGGCGCCATCGACACCGCTCGCGGCTGGGGCTTGGCCGACGAGACGTGGAACGCTCTGAGTGAGCTGAGGGCACTGGGGCTCGATGCCTGGTTCAACCTCGGAGACCGCGACATCGGCACCCATCTGTTCCGCACCACCCTGCTGCGCGAAGGGGTGAGCCTCAGCGAGGTGACCGCCCGTCTGGCTTCGGCCCGCGGCCTGCGCTGCCGCGTGGTGCCGGTGAGCGACCAGCGGATCGAGACCCGGGTGACGCTGGCCTCCGGGGGCGAGATCGGCTTCCAGGAGTACTTCGTGCGCCTCGCCCACAACGTGGCCATATCCGGAGTGCGATTCGCGGGAGTGGACGAGGCTCAGCCGGCTCCAGGGGTCCTGGACGCCATCGCATCAGCGGACGTGGTAGTTATCGCACCGTCCAACCCGGTGGTGTCGATCGGCCCGGTGCTGGCCGTTGGGGGCGTACCGGAGGCTCTCGCCGCCCGCCGGGAGCGCAATGTGGCCGTGTCGCCCATCGTGGCGGGCGCGGCCCTCAAGGGTCCCGCCGCTCGGATGCTTCGCGAGCTGGGCGAGGAGTCGAGCGTAGTGGGCGTGGCCCGGCGCTACCGGGACGTGGTCGGCACCCTGGTGATCGACGAGGCCGACTCCGACATGGCCGCCGCGGTAGCCGACGCCGGGGTGCGGGCCGTGGTCGCCCCCACGATCATGTCCTCGCCGGAGGCCGCAGCCGAACTGGCCCGCCGCACGATGGCTGCGGTGGCGTGATGAGCAGTCCCGTGTCGAGCCCATCCCCAAATCTGCATGGACTTTGTCGATGGGTGATGCCTATCGCTACAGATTTGGCCGCGGTGTCGCCGTGAGCCTGGAGATCCTCGGTGTCGGGGGCATCGGCGAGGTGCGTCCCGGCGACGACCTGGCCGAGCTGATCGTCGCCGCGACCGGACCCGACCCGCTGCGCGACCGCGACTGCGTGGTGGTCACCCAGAAGGTCGTGTCCAAGGCCGAGGGACGGCTCGCAGCTGTCGACCCCGCCGACCCGACGAGCCACAAGCCGCTGGTGGAGGCCGAGTCGGTGCGGGTGTTGCGCCGGCGGGGCGACCTGGTGATCTCCGAGACCGTCCACGGTTTCGTGTGCGCCAACGCCGGCGTAGACCTCAGCAACGTCGAGGAGGGGTATGCGGCCCTGCTGCCGGTCGACTCCGACCGCTCGGCCCGCCGAATCCGCGACCGCATCCGAGCCCTCGGCGGCGTAGAAGTCGCGGTGGTGATCTCCGACACCTTCGGCCGACCCTGGCGGCGGGGCGTGACCGACACCGCCATCGGGTGCGCGGGAATCGCCGCGGTGGTGGACCTGCGGGGCAGCACCGACGCGCTGGGCCGCGAGCTCAAGGTGACCGAGGTAGCGGTGGCCGACGAGATCGCCGCCGCCGCGGACCTTGTCATGGGTAAAGCCAAAGGCGTGCCCGTCGCGGTGGTGCGGGGCCTCGAGCGGTCCTGGTTCCGCGCCGGCTCGGTGTCCGAGGAGATAGTCCGCTCCCCCGCCGACGACCTCTTCCGCTAGCCGTCGGGTTCCGTCAGCCGTCGGGATGTGAACGGACGAAGTTCCAGTGGTCTGCCAGCATCTGCGCCAGGCTGCGGCGGGCCTGCCAGCCGAGTTCGTCGCGGGCTCGGGTGCAGTCGGCCCAGGAGGCCTCGAGGTCACCGGGGCGGCGCTCGGCCATCTCGTGGGGAATGGGCGAGCCGACCACCTCAGAGGCCGCGGCCACAACCTGCAGCACAGTGGTTCCCGAGCCGGTTCCCAGGTTGTAGACCCGGCTGCGGGCCGGGGCGATGTCTGCATCGAGGGCGGCCACATGCCCCTCAGCCAGGTCCATGACGTGCACGTAGTCCCGCACCGTGGTGCCGTCGGCGGTGGCGTAGTCGCCTCCGAACACCCGGAGCTGGTCGAGCCGGCCCAACGCGACCTGCATGATCCTCGGCACGAGGTTCTCCGGCTCGCCGACCGGATCCTCCCCGATCAAGCCGGAGGGATGAGCGCCCACCGGGTTGAAGTAGCGCAACATGACGGCCCGCAGTCCCGACGCCGCAGCCGCGTCGGCCAGGATGCGCTCGCCCATCAGCTTGGTCTCGCCGTAGGGGCTCTCGGGGACGGTCGGCGCGTCTTCGGTGACCGGAAGCGTCGACGTCGTCCCGTAGACGGTCGCCGAGGAGCTGAACACCAGCCGTTCGACGCCCCGCTCGACGGCCGCGGCGGCCAGCGCGATCACCGATCCGAGGTTGCTCCGGTAGTAGCCGAGTGGATCGCCGACCGACTCGGCCACGCTCTTGAGGGCCGCGAAGTGGACCACCGAATCGATCTGATGGCTACTGAAGACCGGATCCAGAACGTCCGGGTCGCCGGCGTCGCCCTCCACGACCACCAGATCCGAGCTGGTGAGGCCGCGCATGGCGTCGATCACCCCGCGAGAAGCGTTGGAGAAGTCGTCGAGGATCACCACGTCGCGGCCGGCGTCGTGCAGCGCGACGGTGGTGTGGCTGCCGACGTACCCGGCTCCTCCGGTGACCAGGGTCGCCATCAGGCCGCCTCCGGCACCCTGGCATCCTCCAGGGCCGCCCCGGGCGGGACTGCGCAATCCTCGCCAATGAGAGTCCCGCCGGTCAAGAGCGCGTCCCGCCCCACCGTCGCTCCCGCTCCCACGACCGAGTCGAGCACCCTCGCGCCGGCCTCGATCACCGCGCTCGAATGCACGGCCGAGCCCCGCACCACCGTGCCCGGCCCCACGACCGCGCCCGCCATGACGACGCTGCGCTCCACCACTGCTCCGGGATCGACCGAGGCGTCCGGGGACACCCCGGCAGCAGCCGGGCCGCGCCGGCCGTCAAGCAGGTCGAGCTGGGCCTGCAGGTAGGTCTGGGGAGTGCCGGCGTCGATCCAGTAGGTGTTGCGGCGCAGGGCCCACAGGTTTCCGGCCTCGACCATGGCCGGGAACACCTCGCGCTCCACCGACACCGGGCGCCCCCCGTCGATGCGCCCGATCACCGATGGCTCCATCAGATAGGTCCCCGCGTTGATCCAATTGCTGGGCGCAGGCGGTTGCGGCTTCTCCACGAAGTCGAGCGCCAGCCCATCGGGATCGGTCACCACCACCCCGAAGCGGGACGGGTCCTCAACCTCGATCAGATGGATTGTGGCCTCGGCTCCGGACGAGCGATGGAGGCGCAGCATCTCACCCACGTCGAGGTCGGTGATCACGTCCCCGTTGGCCGCCAGGAACGTGCCCGGGTCGGCGCCCATGCCCGAGGCCTCGTAGGCGAAGCGGATAGCGCCGGCGGTGTCGAGCGGCTCAGGCTCCACAACGCAGCACAGCTCAATCCCTGCGCAGCGGCCGTCGGGGTAGGCGGCGCGGAATGCGTCGTCGTGATAGCCCAGGGCCAGCACCACCCGCTCCACTCCGTGACGGGCCAGACCGGACACGACATGCTCGATCATGGGCCGGTGCAGCATCGGCAGCATCTGCTTGGGTGTGGTCAGCGTCAGCGGCCGCAGCCGAGTCCCGAGACCTCCGACGAGCAGGATCGCCTGCACCCCGGCGCCCCGCCCTATTCCTCGGGCGGGGCGTCCGTCGGATCGAGATCGGTTTCCGGCCCGGTGGAGATCAGGTTCCCAGCCGAGGCCCCGAGGGCGGTTTGGAGCCGGTCCTCGGGCGGCGGTGGGACATCGGCACCGGCCGGGACCCGGGCGAACGTGAACGCCTCCAGGTCTCCCAGCAGGCGGACGTCGCCGAAGTCGTCGCTGTAGGTGTCGGTTGCCTCGTAGATCTCGGACAGCGTGCTGATGGGCTCGTCGGCGCCGGGAGCGTCGGGGTCGGGATCGATGCGGGTGAAGCGCACGGCCCGGATCACGGTCGGCTCGCCGTTGCAGTCAGAGCCGGCCTCGAGCACGCCGATGCCGGGGCCGCTGATCTCGTCGTCTCTAATCCTCGCCCCCATAGCCTCGAAGAACACGTCGAGATCAGCCCGATCGCCGGCCGCGGAGCTGTTCCACGGGTGGATGTGGACCACGCCGTCCTGGTGGGAGTGGATGCCGTCGGGATCCGCGGCGCTGGTGAAAGCGGGCAGGAACCGGTCGCAGTCGTATATCGCGTAGGCCGAGTGCCAGTGATCGTTTCCGACCCTCGGAGCCGCCACCGGCTCGCGCGAGGACCGGGCGAAGACCACGAGGGCCACGCCGAGGATCACGACAACCGCCAAAGCCAGCGGGAAGACGATCTCCCGCCGCTCGCGGGCGCCCTTCGACGCGGCCGCCCCTCTAGCGGCTCGCTGGACCTTCTTCGACGAACTCGGCTTGGCCACGGGCCGTCACGCTATCGGCTCGCACTTGTAGGCCGCGCGAGCAAGTGATGACCTCGGCCGCGAGGCCTCACGCTCCGACACCGCTGTAGGTGAAGCCACGGCCCTTCAGATCTTCGCGGTCCAGCAGATTGCGAGCGTCGATCACGTGCAGTTCGGCCATGACCCCGGACACCCGGTCGAAATCGAGTGCCCGGAACTCGTCCCACTCGGTCGCGACGACCAGTGCGGAGGCGCCGTCGCAGGCCGCATAAGCGTCATCCGTCACAACGACACCGGCCTCCTCGGTCGCCGCGCTGGCGCGGATCGCCGGATCGTAGGCATGGACCTCCGCCCCGGCCCGGACCAGGCGCCGGGCAATCTCGAGGGCGGGCGAGTCGCGCAGGTCGTCGGTTCCGGCCTTGAAGGCCAGGCCGAGCAGCGCGATGCGGGCTCCGGACAGCGCCACCCGGCATGCGACCTTGTCGACAATCCTGGCGAACTGCGCTTCATTGGCTTCCACCACGCTGCGCAGCAGCGCGAAGTCGTAGCCGGCTGCGGAGGCTCCCGCGATCAGCGAACGCGTGTCCTTGGGCAGGCACGAGCCCCCCCATCCCGGCCCGGGCCTCAGGTAGTCGCGGCCGATGCGCCGGTCGTAGCCCATGCCCTCCAGCACATCGTCAACATCAGCACCCACCGCCTCGCACAGCGCCGCCACCGCGTTGGAGAACGACAGCTTCGTGGCCAGGAAGGCGTTAGCTGCGTACTTCACGGTCTCAGCGGAGGCTGGATCGGTGACGAGAACGGGCGCATCGATGCCCGCATACAGCCCGGCGACCCGCTCGGCCACCGCGCCGTCGGCCGCACCTACCACCAACCGGTCGGGGTTGAGGAAGTCCTGAACGGCCGAGCCCTGTCTCAGGAACTCGGGATTGGACGCCACCGAGACGTCACTGCGTCCCAGCACGCGGTCCAGCATCTGTACGGTGCCCGCGGGAGCAGTGGACTTGTTGACTACCACCGCCCCCGGCCGCAAGCTCGGGCCTATCTCGGAGACCGCGGCCTCTAGGTAGCTGAGGTCGGTGCCGCCGTCGGGGCCCGACGGGGTGGGTACGCACAAGAAGACGAAGCCGGCCCGGGCCGCAGCCTCAGCGGAGCCGCACACGAAGGAGAGTCGGGCCGCATCAAGCCCGGCCCTGACCAGTTCGGGCAGCCCGGGTTCATGGATCGGGATCTCGCCGCGCTGCAGCCGGGTGATTCTGGGCCCATCCACATCGGTGCAGGTCACGCGGTGGCCCAGCTGAGCCAGACAGGCCGCAGTGGTGAGACCGACGTAGCCCGCCCCGACCACCGCCACGACCGCGGGCGCGGCCGACCGCTCGGGGCCGCCGACGGGATCCGGCGGGACGGCCCGATCAGCCACAGGGCTCGCCCTCGGGCGGACGGCCCAGGATGACGACCGGCTCGGGATCGGTCTCGCTCGCCTGGGCGGCAGCGAGGTTGACGCTCGCACCCACAAGATCCCCGACCAACGCGGCGCCCAAACCCAGCGGCGCCCTGATCGACGCGGTGCTCGCACCGACCGGACCCCCGACCAACGCGGTGCCCGAACCCAGCGGCGCCAATGCGGATCCAGCGCCGGTCGACGAAGGCCCCGAAGCACTCTCAGAATCCGCCGCCCCCCTGAAGATGTCCAGCATCGGCTCGTTCGCATGCTTGAATGCAGCCTCGCCCTTGTAGCGGCCGTCGGGCCAAAACAGGGTGTAAACCTCGAGCCGCTGCCGCTGCAGGTCTTCCGGATTGAAATCGGAGAACGCCTGGGCCACGGAGACCAACTCGCCAAGGGTCAGGTCCTGATCGATTGTCACGAAGGACGCACCCGCTTTGATCATGCCGGCAATGGTCGTTGGATTCCTGGCCCCGCGGCTGATGGCCCGGTCGAGGGCGAGAACCAGAAAATCCTGCTGGCGAGCGATGCGGCTGAAATCGTCACCACCGGTGATCCTCCAGCGTCCGTCGATCAGCTCGGTGTACGTGCGGCTCCTCACGTACTGCAGCGCCTGCTCGCCGTCGAGCACATGACAGCCCGGCTCGGTGATGTTCAGATGCGACTTGGGATCACGCGCCGGATAGGGGAACCACACCGGCACTCCCCCGAGCGTGTCCACAACCTGCTGGAAGCCTGCGAAGTCGGCTTGGACATAGTGGTTGATCTCTACGTCCAACATCGAGGTGACGGTCTCCACCAGCAGTGGGGCACCGCCAATGAAGAAGGCGGAGTTGATCTTGTGGTCCTGGGCGCCCGGAATCTCGGCCCACAGGTCCCGGGGAATCGACAGAACCCACGCCGACTTCGCCTTCGGGTCGAGGCGCAGCAGCATGATCACGTCGGCCAGGCTCTTGCCGCTCGTGGCAACCCCGCTCGCCTGCGATGCGTCCGCCTGGCCGGCAACGTCAGTACCGCTGTCGGTGCCTACGAGCAAGAAATTGACGGGCTCACCCGGCTCGGTGTCGGTCCGGAGCAGTTCATGGCCGTACTGGACGGTGTCGACGATTCTCACCCGATCGACCTCCTCCCAGACTTCCTCGACGTACTGCACAGTCCTTGCCGACGCCACCGCCGAGACGATCACCAGGAGACTCGCGACCACCACCAGGCGCTGAGGCCAACTACGCCTCAAGCGCTCCTTGCTCTGGCCGGTCACCGACGGCAAGCGTACCGCCGGTCCGCCCGGCCTTTGCTGCTGGATGGACCGGGCATCCAGCGGCGACCGCGGTGTTCAGGATCGGAGATGAAACACGTCTCCGGCGTCGATCAGGACCTCGCCCTCCTCGCCGGCCACGACCAGTCGGCCGGTGCCGTCAATATCGACCGCAGTGCCCACCACCGACGTTCCGTCGGTGCACTGCACCCTCACTGCGCTCCCCAGCGTCGCCGACGCAGCCCTCAGCTCCGCACGGGCCCTCCGGGGGTCGGCCAGATAGCCGGGCAACCGGCCGATCATCCACGCCAGCAGCTCGTCGCGGGAGGCAACGCCGCCCGCGGAAGCCAACGAGACCGCCCCGGGCACGCCGGGCGCTTCAGCGATGTTCAATCCCAGACCCACCACCACCAACGGCGGATCGCCGTCGACTATCTCCGACAGCACGCCCGCCAGCTTCCCGGAGGCGTCACGGGAGTCGATCAGCAGGTCGTTGGGCCACTTGGCCCGCACGACCGCTCCCCCACCTGCGAGAGTGCCCGATGCGGCGGCCAGCGCGGCGGCTGAGACCGCGGCGGTGCGGTCGAACGCGGCCGCAACCGGCGCCACGAGGCGGAAACTGACCAGTAGAGACGCTTCAGCGGCGTGCGGCCCGGTGGCGGCGTCGGACCAGCGCCGGCCCAGGCGACCCTTTCCCGCGGTCTGATGATCGGCAATCAGAACCGCCGGCGACCGATCCCCGAGGCGGGCCTCCCGAGCCAGATCGTCGTTCGTGGAGCCCGTCGCGACGGTGTGACGCAGCTCGCCCAGCCCTGCTCGCCGGGATGCCGCGCAGCTGAGCGGCAGGTGCTTCCAGGCCGACCGCGACCGTGGCGTGACCGATCCCACGCGACACATTCTGTGCGATCCGGGCCGCGATCGGCTATCCAAGTGCCCCCATGTTCTCAGAGGTGCTTCCCAATCTGTGTCACCTTTGTGTCGCGTTACTCCTACTTGAAGTACTTGTAAACTGGCTGGCCGTGGACTGTTCTCACATGAAATCCCACAATCGGTCCTGATGGTGATCCGACCCGGCTCAGCCGCGGACCGTGCCAGCGCCGTCTCGGAAGTCCGCGTCCCGGTGGGTGACAAGGTCGGCCGCGGTGACGTGGTCGCCGTCGTCGACTGACCGCGTCGGCAGCGATCACACCGGCACGCCTGCTATGGCCCTGAGGATCGCCCTTGCCGGTTGGTACGGGTCGGACAACCTGGGAGATGAGATGATTCTGAGTTGCATGGCCGCCGCCCTACGTGCCCGGGGGGTGGAGCCGATCGCGGTGTCAATCGATCCCGAGCGGACTGCCGCCGTCCATGGCGTTGAGGCGGTGGCTCATCGCTCGCCCCTTCCCAGCGCGGCGCTGCGCCGGTCGCTGTCCCGCGCGCACGCCATGGTCCTCTCTGGAGGCGTGGTGCAGTCGGAGACGTCGCCGTGGAACATGTGGTTTCATATGTCGCGCCTTCGCGCCTACAGGCGGTCGGTGTCGGCGCCGTCCACTCACAGGCGAGAGCGGGCCGTGGTCGCGGCCATCGGCCTGGGAGCGGGACACGTCCGGGGCGCCGGTGGCCGGCGCATGGCGGTCTCAGAGATGCGCCGGGCCTGTCACGTCGTGACGAGAGACGCCGCCTCGGCGCGGCGCCTGCGCGACTGGGGCGTGCCCGACGTGGCGATCGGCGCCGACCCGGTGCTCGCCGGAGACACCGCGCTCGTTTCGAGCCCGGCGGCTGCGACCCGACCGCCGCACTCGCGCCCCCCGAGGCTGATGGGCTTGACGCGCTCTCGCAGCGACTCCGGGGACACGATCTGCGTGATCCTGCGCCCCCCAAATCGCCGAGGCATCCGCACGGCTGCGGCGAAGGCCCGCACGTCTTGGCAGCCATGGATGGGTCAACTGGCGCGATCTCTGGACGCGCTGGCCGAGCGCAGCGGCATGACGTTGCGCCTGTTGCCCTTTCAGCCAAGCCAGGACACCCCCATGCTCGTGGCGCTGCGACAGAGGATGAGAACGGACGCAGAGCTGGTCACGCTCAACATCGACAATGTGCTCGCCGAGGTCGCCCGAAGTCGCTTCGTGGTCACCATGCGCTATCACGGCGCCATCGCAGCTCTGCTCAACGATCAGGCGGCGGTGGTGCTGGACTACTCTCCGAAAATGAGATCGCTTGCCGCCGAAGGCGGAGGCTGGGCCTCACTCGTCGATTTGGCTCCGCTCGACGCTCGGCGCTTCGAGCCCCGCACGCTGATTGACGCGGCGAACGAGGCGCAGGACAAGTCGCACCGGACAGCCGAGGCACGTGGCTTGCTGCGTGAGCGCCTGAAGATCAACGACGCCGCGCTCGACGATGTGCTCGAGCGGATCCAGTGACCTGCTGACGGAGCGTCGAGCCACGTCGAGCCAGTCGCGGCAGCCCGTCCGACCCGTCGCCCCAGCCGCTTGAATGAGACGCGTCAAACCGTCGGCTACTGTCTCGGCCACGCGTCGCGCAACTCCCCGCGGGCGTCGTGCTGCTAGTCCGATGACGGGCCGCCCGTGGCAGCGACGCCTTCTGAGATGGCTGAGAATCGCATACCTCGCCCTGCTCGCCGCCGCCGTGCCCGTGCTCGTGTTAGCGCGCCGGCACGAAGTGGCCGACCTTCTCGGAGACCTCGCGGGCGCAAGGCATGTGCTCGTGGCGGCGTCGTTCGCGACGGGGTTCGTGCTGATAGCGCTAAGTGCTTACTTCTGGCTCGTAAGCCTGCGCCTGCTCGGCCAGCGCCCGCGCTTCCGTGATCTGACCGTCACCGCGGCTCGTTCCCTGCCGGCCAGGTACGTGCCGCTGATGGTCACGTTCGCGATCAGCCGCGTGGCTCTGATGCAGCGCCGCGGCGTTCCGGGGGGGCCTCTCGCTCTTACCGCTGCGCTCGAGATGGCGGTGAGCCTCGCCGTCTCGGTGGCTTATGGCCTGGTGCTGCTCGGCTGGGCTGGCGGGCTGCCCGGAGGCCTCGCAATCCCGTTCGTCTCCGCGGTCGGGGTAATCGTCGCCGCTTCGCCGTCGGTGGCGGGACGTGCCGTCGCGGCGGTGGCGCGACGACGCGGCATAGACAGCCTGGCCCCGGTCAGTGGATTCACGTGGCCGGGCTATCTGCACATGATCGCGGCATCGGGCTGCTACTGGACTTGGGCAGCCGCCGTGTTCTGCCTGTACATGCGCGCATTCGAGGCCGCCGACGGCTTCGGAGCGGCGCGCCTCGCCGGTGCTTTCGTGCTCACTTGGGGAGGCCTGCGATTCCTTTCTGTGATCGCGCCACAGGGAATCGGCGTGGTGGAGGTAACCGTTCCGTCACTGCTCGGCGCAGCCGATCCCCTGGCTCTCGGCCTATTGATATTCGGCTTCAGGCTGGTGTTGCTGCTGCGCGACCTGCTGGCCGCGGCCGTCTCGGAGCTCCTCGCGGCGAGGCACACGACGGTCGAAGCGGGTCCGGTGCGGCGTTCGGATGGCACGGAGCCTTGATCCACGTCTTCGTCGGCACCCGAGCCGAGTACATCAAGATGTCGCCGCTGCTGTGGCGCATGGAGTCGGCCGGCCTCCCCTACCGTCTAATCGACTCTGGACAGCACGCTGACGGGTCGGAAGCGTTCCGCGATGAGCTGGGCTTGCGGATGCCCGACTACGCGATGGGAGGCACGCGCAGCGTCGACTCGGTGCCTGCGGCTTTGTGGTGGGCGGCGGGACTGGGCCGCAAGCTGGCGCTGCCCCGGCGGCTCGATCGAATCGTCTTCGGCGGGTGCCCGGGGATCTGCGTGGTTCACGGCGACACTCCAACGACGCTAATCGGCGCGCTCATGGCGAAACGCGCCGGGCTAGCACTGGCGCATGTCGAGGCGGGCCTTCGCACCCACCGGTGGCTGCATCCCTTTCCGGAGGAGATCGTCCGGGTTGTCGTCGACCGGCTCGCCGACCTGCTCTTCGCGCCCAGCGGCGCAGCAGCCGAGGAGCTGCGCAAGCGCCGCGTGAGAGGGCGGATCATCACTGGATCGTCCAACACGGTCAGCGATGCGCTCCGCGCTGCCCTGGAGTCGGGCGCTGCAGGTACGCCGACCACGCTCGACATGTCGGGAGGCGCTCGCTCGCACAGCTCGCCGCGCCGGCCACGCTCCGTGGTGGTGACCATGCACCGGGTGGAGAACCTGCACCGGCGACGGCGGAGACAGGCGCTGGTGCATATGATCACGCGGCTGGCGCAGACGACCCCGGTGCGCTGGTATGTGCACGAGCCCACACGACGGGCGCTCGGGTCCGCAGGTCAAGCCGGCCTTGAAGCCTCCGGCGTGGAGCTTGTGCCGATGGTCCCTTACGCCGAGTTCGTGAGGGCGCTCGCACGGGCGCCGTTCGCGATCACCGACGGAGGCTCCATCCAGGAGGAGTGCGCGCTTCTGGGGGTGCCCGTGCTGCTGTGGCGAGACCGAACCGACCGGGCCGACGGCCTCGGTGAGAACGCCATGCTGAGCCGCTATGACCCCGGGGTGGTAGAAGCGTTCCTGGCAGACCCCGAACGCTGCCGACGCGCTCGGAGGCTGCCGCAGTCAAGCCCGTCTCAGGAGATTCTCGAAGTTCTCGCCGATTGGGTCGACGGCTGAAGCGTGGGGCAGGTCGGATCGCCCAACCCGTGAGGCGGCCGAGGTTGCACGCCGAGCCGACACAGCGCCGAGTCTGTCGCCGGGGAGTCGCCCGGCGGCCCGGTTAGGCGTGCCTGGAGAGTTTGCGAACGCGTACGGAAATCCCGTAGCGAAAGATGCACACGAAGGCAGCGATGCCATCTTTCCATGTGATTTTCTTGCCTTCAGCATAGTTTCTGCTCGTGTAAGAGATGCCAGTCTGCCAGATGCGCCAACCTCCGGCGGCCACCTTCGCGGTGATCTCCGTGTCAATCCCGAAGCGGTTCTCGCGCAGGTCGAGGGATCGCACGACCTCGAGGCGGAACGCCTTGTAGCAGGTCGCCACATCGGACAGGCACACGCCGGTAAGCATGTTCGACAGCAGTGTCAGCATTCGGTTGCAGATCATGTGCCAGTAGTACGGCGCCCTATGCGACGGGCCTTCCTGCGTACGGGTTCCGTACACCACGTCGGCGTCTCCGCGCGCCAGAGGCGCCAGCAGCGCGTCCCAGTCACCGGGGTCGTACTCAAGGTCGGCGTCCTGGATCACCACGAATTCGCGGCTTGCCTCGACGAAGCCCCGCCTCACCGCGGCGCCCTTCCCGCGATTCTCGGGCTGTAGCAGGACCCTCACACGCGGATCGTCGTATTGGGACAGCCGACGGCGCGTCCCGTCGGTTGAACCGTCGTCCACCACTATCAGCTCGCCGGTGAAGCGACTGGCAAGCACCCTGGAGACGATCTCGTCGACGGTAGCGACCTCGTTGTAGCAGGGCATTACCACCGATAGGCAGCCGTCGGAGGCGCTCACGCGCCGCAGTCTAGAGTTTCCCGGTGAACACCAGGTCTAGGGGTGCTTGTGGGGCGACCGCGACCGCGGAATGACCGATCCCGCGAAGGACATCGGAAGACATTCTGTGCGATCCGGGCCGCGATCGGCTATCCAATGCGGTCATGTTCGCGAAGGTGCTGGTGGCCAATCGGGGCGAGATCGCGGTCCGCGTGATCCGAGCCTGCCGCGAGATGGGCGTCACCGCGGCCGCCGTCTACTCCGACGAGGACCGCGGTGCGATGCACGTGCGGCTGGCGGACGAGGCCTACTGTTTGGGTGGCGCAGCGGCCGCGGAGAGCTACCTGCGCACCGACGCCATCGTGGCCGCAATCGAGCGGAGCGGTGCCGACGCGGTTCATCCCGGCTACGGGTTCTTCAGCGAGAACGCTGACTTCGCTCGAGCAGTTGCCGCCAAGGGCGTCACCTTCATCGGACCGCCGCCGGAAGCGCTCGAGGTGATGGGAGACAAGATCTCAGCCCGGGACGCGGCCATCCGGGCCGGGGTGGAGCCGGTCCCGGGCACCACCGAGCCGATCGTCGACCCCGAAGAGGTCGAGGCCTTCGGCGCGGCCCACGGCTGGCCCGTGGCCGTCAAGGCCGCCTACGGGGGCGGGGGTCGGGGCATGAAGGTCGTCAGGGAGGCCGCGGACGCGGCGGACGCCGTTGAGTCGGCCCAACGGGAGGCCCTTGCCTACTTCGGGCGCGACGAGCTGTACATGGAGCGCTACTTCGAAGCCGCCCGCCACGTCGAGGTGCAAGTGCTCGCCGACGCCCACGGCAACTGCGTGCACCTCGGTACCCGCGACTGCTCGGCCCAGCGCCGGCATCAGAAGCTCATCGAGGAGGCGCCCGCGCCCCGGATCGATCCCTCCGTTCTGGAGGCAATGGGCGAAGCGGCGGTGGCAGTAGCGGTCGGCTGCGACTACGTGAACGCCGGCACCGTCGAGTTCCTCTATGCCGACGGCGGCTTCTACTACCTGGAGATGAACACCAGGCTGCAAGTGGAGCATCCCGTCACCGAGATGGTGACCGGCGTGGACCTCGTGGAGCAGCAGCTGCGGGTCGCGGCCGGCGAGCCTCTGGCCCTCACTCAGGCCGACATCGCGATCGACGGATGCTCCATCGAGGTCCGGGTCAACGCCGAGGATCCAACCGGGGGCGCGTTCCTCCCCTGCCCCGGCCCGGTCACCGATCTGAAGCCCGCCCAGGGATACGCCACCCGCTGGGACGGCGGCTACGAGGCCGGCGACAAGATCAGCCCCTACTACGACAACCTCATCGGCAAGCTCGTCGTCTGGGGACGCGATCGAGACGTTGCCATCAGCCGCGCTCTGCGGGCCCTCTCGGAGATGCGCGTCACGGGCGTGGCCACCACCGTCCCGGCTGCCCAGGCCATCCTCGCTCACCCGGACTTCGCGGCGGTGGCCCACTCCACACGCTGGGTGGAGGAACGGCTCGACTTCACGTCCGTGGCCGCATCGACGGAGGGGACGGGGGACGCTGACGGCGGCGACGCCGACTCCATGGTCCGCCGCGAGTTCGAGGCGGAGGTGGACGGAAAGCGCTTCCGCGTGGCTCTCTGGGCGCCGCAGGCCGGCGGCGGAGAATCCGGGCAGCCCAGCGCGGCGCGCCGGAGGGCTCGCGGGCCGTCAAGCCTGGGCGGCGGCACGGCGGAGGTCACCGTCCCGATGCAGGGAACGATCATCAAGCTGCTGGTCGAGGTGGGCGACCAGGTGGAGGCGGGCCAGCCGGTCGCGGTGCTCGAGGCCATGAAGATGGAGAACAACATCGCGGCGGGCCGTTCCGGCACGGTCGCCGAGATCCGGGTCGGTGTGGGCGACTCGGTAGGAGGCGGGGACACCATCGCGGTCATCCACTGAATGGATGCTCACAGCACGCGAAGCCTTAGCAATACTGCTCGGTGCCCCCTCGGCCTCTTAGGATCCGTCCTGTGACCGCTGACTCGGCCGGCAGTGAAGGCCCCCAGGAGTGAGATGGTGAGCCCAGCCGTCGACGCGGCGACGCCTCCACCCGGACACCGCGGGCAGGCGCTAGCCTCTCGCGCCGGCGGGCGGGTACCGCAATCCGGTGGTTTCTCTATGCCCTCCCGTCCCATTCGTTCGCTCCTAGGCCTGCTGGTTGCCGCCGCAGTGGCGGCCACGACATTCGCCACGCCCGCCGCGGCCCACCCCCATGGCTCCAACAACGACGAGTTCACCTTCATCGGCGGGGGCTGGGGACACGGAACCGGCTTGAGCCAGTACGGGGCCCTCGGACGGGCCGAAGCGGGTCACACCCATGAGGAGATCCTCGCCTTCTACTACGACGGGGCTGAGCTGAGGACCGATCCCGGCCTGGTGCCCGACGACATCGATGTGCGCCTCGCCGTCCACAACACCACCGTGTTCAGACCGAGCGGGCTGTTGACCGTGGCCATGGACGGCCGGTTCCTGGACACCACCGTCAACACGCTCACCGTGCGCCGCGGCGACGGCGGCTGGCACATCAACTCCAGCAACATCGACTGGTGTCGCGGCTTCTGCAGCGGGACCGTGTTGACGGTGAGCTTCAACGCCGGCGAGGCCGTCAGGGTCTCCAACACATCGAACGGCGCCGAGCGCTACACGCACGGGCAGTTCCAACTCACTCCTGCCGCAGGTGGCGTCGCCAACTGCGGAAGTGCCGGCTCGAACCAGTACTGCCTCGTGATCGGCGATATGACCATGCAGCAGTACCTCTACGGTCTAGACGAGGTTCCCCACTCCTGGCCGGCGGAAGCCCTGAAGTCCCAGGCCATCGCGGCCCGCAGCTACGCGACGGCCATCATCGCCGACCGGGCCGGCTGGCCCTCGCCGTTCGACCTGTACGCGTCGACGCGCGACCAGGAGTTCAGGGCCTCGGACTTGGAGCAGGAGCCGGGCCGCGACCAGTGGACGAACCAGGTGGACGCCACCGACGACACCGTGCTCACCTACCTGCCGGCCGGCGCCAGCGGGAGCGAAGTGATTGTCGCCTACTACAGCTCCTCCAACGGAGGGCACACCGCGGCCAACGAGGAGCCCCGGCGGGACCAGGTGCCCTACCTGCTGGCCAAACCGGACCCCTTCGACGCCGCTCCCGATTCCAACGGCGATCCCAAGAACCCCACCCACTCCTGGGAGCGCACCTACACAGCCGACCAGATCCGCACCTGGCTTGCCGAGTACCCCTTCGCCGACCTGGATGTGGGCGAGATCGTCGAGATCTACATCGCGGGCGCCGGCCCCTCGGGCCACATCGACGATGCACTGGTCACCCTGGTGGGATCCGATCGCACGCTCGAAGTGCGCAACGAGGACGACGAGCCGTACGGCTATCGCTTCTACTACGCGCTGGTGCTGGGCTGCCGCGGGACTCCCGGCTGCCGGCCCCTGCTGTCAACCAAGCTGACGCTGTTGGGCGCGCACACCGACGACGGTTACACCGTCCACACCCTTCCCTTCACCGACGTCCCCTGGAACGCTCCCTACGCCGAGGCGGTGCTGTGGATGCTCGACGCGGAGATCACGCAGGGCACGACTCCCACCACGTTCTCTCCCGAGCGCTCGCTGACTCGAGCCCAGTTCGCCACGTTCCTGTGGCGCTTCGCGGGAGAGCCGCAGTCCGTCGACGGAGCCCTGACCTTCGAGGACGTGGAGCCGGACAGCTACTACTCGGAAGCGGTGGGATGGATGGTGGACCAGAACATCACCCTGGGATGCAGCGTTGACCCTGTGCTGTTCTGCCCCAACAAGCGGCTCAAGACCCATCATCTGTCGGCGTTCCTGTGGCGCTTCGCCGGACGCACCTACAGCAACCATCCCGTGCCGTTCCGCGACATCGGGATCAACGACTACTACCTGGAGGCTGCCCGCTGGCTGGTGGAGCACCGCCTGTGGCTGGACGAGGACTTCCAGCCGCCCGGCACCGACCCGACGGACTTCAAGCCCAGCGACAACGTGGACCGGGCCCGGATGGCCATGCTGGTGTGGAACCTGGCCGCGGCGCCGGGCGCATTCGACCTCGACGTGGCGTTGCCGCCTCTGATGCGATCCCCGTGAGGACCGGAGACGGCACACCACGAACAGCCTCCATCCTGCGCCGGCTGGGATTTCGCTATCTGTACCTGATCGACGCGACCACGCTGTTCGGGCTCATGGCTGCGATCACCACGGCCCGCTTCGGATTCGACTGGCCCACCTACCCGTTGTCGCACTACACGGTGGGCTTCGCGGTGGCGACAGCCCTGCACATGGCCGTCTACTACTTCGGCGGCCTCTACGAGTACCAGCAGCGGCTCGGCCGGCCGCCGTGGCTGCCGCGGGCCACGATGCTCACCCTGCTGGCTACCGGCGCCGACGCCACCGTGAGCCTGCTGAGCGGCCGCTACCTGATGCCCCGGGCCAACCTGGTGATACTGGCCGTCGCCGCGAGCCTCGTGGTGTCGTTCAACCGCTGGCTGGCCCGGCGGGTGAGGCTGCGCCGTTTCGGGCGGTGCCGGGTGCTGCTGGTGGGCAACGCGACCGAGGTGGAGTCGGCTCAGCGCCACCTGGGCGAGGCGGAGCCCGCGGTGGAGATCGCCGGGCAGTCCGATGTGCCGTCGGACAGCGTCGCAGAGGTCGACCGGACCGCAGCCACCGATCTGCTGCTGCTCTCGAGCCAGTCGCTGGACATCATCTATCCGGAGCCGCTCGCCGAACTCGAAGGACGGCAGGTGGGCGTCTACCGGCGAATCACACCCTCGGACACGCTGCTCGGACTGCAGAGGACCCGTCAGATCGGCGGAATGCCCTTCGTCGCACTGCGAGCCCATGCCCTACCCGCGTGCCGGCTGCGCTTCAAGCGCCTCCTCGACCTCGTCTACCTGCTGGTGCTGGCCCCTTTCGCGGTCCCCCTTACGCTCGCGGTCGCCCTGTACGCGCGCCTGCGGGCCGGCCCGGGGGTGCTCTACCGCCAGGAACGGGTGGGTATGGAGGGCCGGCCCTTCGTCATGCTGAAGTTCCGGACCATGACTCCGGATGCGGAGCGAACCGGGCCGGAGTTGGCCCTGCCCGACGACCCCAGAGTCATCGAGGGCGTGGCCTGGCTCCGCCGGACCCGGCTCGACGAGTTGCCGCAGCTGTGGAATGTCCTCACTGGTGAGATGTCGCTGGTCGGCCCCCGGGCCGAGCGACCCGCGCTGGTGGCCCGGCTCGAGGAGCAGATCGCCGGCTACGGCCGGCGCCACGACATCCCTCCGGGCATCACCGGCCTGGCCCAGACGCAGGGTCACTACCAGACGGACGCCGCCTACAAGTTGGGTCACGATTTGCAATACGTTGTGAACTGGTCGCCGCTGCTCGACTGGGAGATCATGGTGAAGAGCCTCGTCGTGATGGCCCGCCGCTCGGGCCAGTGAACAGCTCCGCTGTGCCCCGTGACGGCCTGCCATCGAACAGCCCCACGGCCGCCCGCGACCGCCTACCGCTCATCTCAGTGGTGGTGCCGGCCCGGGACTGCGCCGCGCTGATTCCGGAGTGCCTCGCAGCCGTCGCATCCCAGACATATCGCGGGGTCGTCGACGTCACGGTGGCGGTGGCTCCCAGCCGCGACGACACCGAGCGGGTGGTCGCCGGCACCGACCTTGGGATCCCCTTGCAGGTGGTTCACAACCCCGCAGGCACAGCCGCGGCGGGCCTCAACATCGCAGTGGCCGCATCGAAGGGCCCGATCGTCGCTCGGGTAGACGCCCAGTCACGGATTCCGCCCGACTACCTGGAGCAGGCAGTGTCCACGCTGACGCGCACAGGGGCAGCCAACGTGGGCGGTGTGCAGCGCCCCGTCGGCGCCGGCGGGCGGACGGGCCCCATCGCAGCCGCCATGGGGTCGTCCTTCGGCGGTGGACCCGCGGCCTTCCGTCAGGGCAGGCACTCCGGACCGGCCGACACCGTGTACCTGGGAGTGTTCGACCGCGACGCTCTGGCATCGGTCGGCGGCTTCGACGAGACCCTCGGGCGCAACCAGGACTATGAGCTCAACTGGCGCCTTCGCGAGCAGGGCCACACCGTGTGGCTCGATCCGAGCCTCGTGGTCGACTACGTGCCCCGCTCGGACTACTGGGGGCTCGCCCGCCAGTACTTCTCGTACGGCGCATGGAAGCGCACCGTGCTGATGCGCCATCCCCGGTCACTTCGCATCCGCCAGCTCGCCCCCCCGGCGCTGGTCGCCGGTCTGGTGGTGTCCGCGGTCGAACTGGCCCTGGGACGCTGGAGGGGCGCGGTCCTGCCCGTGCTGTATGCCGGGGCCTGCGCGGTGGCCGCCACGCGTCTGCGTGGCGCGCTTCGCGGCCGGCTCGACCGGGCGCGGGCCGCAGCCGCTTTCACGGTGATGCACATTGCCTGGGGGGCGGGCTTCCTGGTGGGACGGACCCGCACTCGGAAACCAGGTGCTCAGAGCGTCCGCGAATAGGTGAGAGCCCGTGGTGTCACAGCGGTGTCACTCCCGCTCTTGTTCGCTTCGCTCACGGGCCGCGCGGGCCACGGCCTCGCCCGTATGGGGCGGATTCGCTCGCCTGTTCGCTCGGCCTCTCAGCGGGCCGCGTCGGAGGCCAGGTAGGCGGCCACGACCTCCTCCGGCTCACCCACCGCCCGAAGAGTGCCAGCATCGAGCCATGCCACCCGGTCGCAAGACCCCTCGATCTCCGCCATGTTGTGCGACACCAGGACCACCGACCCGGCCGCCGAGCGGACCTCATCGATGCGCTCAGCGCTGCGGGCTCGGAAACCCTCGTCCCCTACCGACAGAGCCTCGTCGATCAACAGGATGTCGGGGATCCGAGCGGTGGCGATCGCGAAGTTCAGCCGGGCCCTCATCCCCGACGAGTAGGTGCGCAGCGGCCGGTCTATGGCGAAGCGGAGTCCGGCGAAGTCGATGATCTCGTCCATGCGGCTCTCCACTTCGGCCCGGGTGAAGCCCAGGGCGAGCCCACCGATCAGGATGTTGCGCCTGCCGGACAGAGCAGAGCGCAGCGCCGCGGACACCCCCAGCAGCGATGGCCTGCTCCGGCCGAGAATCTTGCCCGACTGCAGCGGCAGCAGACCGGTCATGGCCGCCAGCAGCGTCGACTTGCCCGACCCGTTGGCCCCGATGAGGCCCAACGTCTCGGACTCGTGGAGATCCAGGCTAACGCCGCTCACGGCCCGGATCGTCTGGTAACGCCGTCCGGTCCGCCCGCTCGAGAACAACTGCTTGACGCCCGCGGCCGGATCCTCATACACCCGGTAGTACACGTGGGCG
This sequence comes from Candidatus Aldehydirespirator sp., assembly GCA_965220645.1. Lineage (GTDB taxonomy): Bacteria > Actinomycetota > Acidimicrobiia > Acidimicrobiales > Aldehydirespiratoraceae > Aldehydirespirator. The sequence goes on from OZ244836.1 coordinate 2,776,532, forward strand.
TTGTCCACGCGCACCGTCACAGCCCGACCCGAATCCATCACGCCGTCCTCGACAGCACCGACGACAAGGTGGCCCTGTCGCGTGCCATCACAACCCAACCAAGATCCATCATGCCCCCAGCCGCTGGTCGGATCTCCAGAAGACCACGAATCCGACCACCAGCAGAATGGCGCCCCACGCCAGCATTCCAGCCACCACCCAGGAATCGACCGGTTCACCGAGCAGGCACCAGCGGGCGCAGGTGATCACGTCGTAGAGCGGGTTCAGGGCGAACGCCCGCCGCCAGGACTCGCTCGTGACGAACGCATCGACGCTGAAGATCACGCCCGAGGCGTAGAACAGCAGCCTGAACACATGCGGCAGCAACTGGCGCAGATCTGGCACAGCCGCCCCGATGCGGGCCACCAGAAGCGCGGCCCCGAAGTTGAACACGAACTGCGCGGCCAGCACCCCGATCAGCGCCAGCCACCGCAGTGACGGACGCTCACCGGTGGCGATCACAGCTGCGAGCGCCAACACGAGCGCGGGCGCGAACGCGGCGGTCTGGCCGTTGACGGTTGCCGCGGGCAGCAGGATGCGCGGGAACTGCACGGATCGGATCAGTCCCAGATTGCGGGGGATGCACACCGCGGCGTCCTGCACGACCCGCTGGGTGAGATGGAACCAGACCACCCCGACGATCAGGAAGCCCAAGAAGTTGTCCACGCCGCGGCTGGTGTCGAGGATCACACCAAAGATCAGGAAGTAGACCGCGACCATCAACGCTGGGTTCAGCAGGTGCCAGAGCTGGCCCAACGCGGATCCCATGTTCTGGGCCCGCAGGTCCTGGACGGGGACCAGGATGGCAAAGTCCCGTCTCCGCCAGACTTCGCCGAGATAGACGGCGGGCGGGGAGGGCCGCGTGAGGTCGACTAACGGCTGCTCGGGATCGCTCACGACTACGATCCTACGATCGTCCGTCGCGGCAATAATGCAACCGTGGCTCGAAGCCGGCACCTCGCAGGACTACACCTACCGCACAACGGCTCGACGCCCCGCAGGTATGGGACGTGAGGTTCGAGGCCGACTTCTCAGGTCCTAGGACAGTCCTTCGGGCGTCATTCGAGTCCGGCGACTGCCACACGGGCCGGCGCCAGGAGGGTACGGGCACGCCGATCACGTACTCAGGCGAGGTCATCGAGTTCGACTACGTTCCCGACGAGATCCATCCGGATCTGCTCGGCCTGCTGCTGTTGATCATCTACTATCCCTTCATCGGCGAGCGGGCAGTGTTCCCCACACCGGTATCGCCCCGCTTGGAGGCGGCGTTCCGAAGCAGTGCCTTCGACCGGCGGATCCGCTTCGACAATGTCGATGCGAGCCTCAAGCCCTACATCGGCTCGCGCATGGCGCTCGCGTTCGGGGGCGGAACCGACTCTAGCGCGGTGCTCTCCATGTTCCCTGAGGCCTTCGTAGTACACGAGGCCCATGTTCGCGCTGGGCGCGTCGTGCCGTCCTTCACCCACCGGGTGGTGCGCGAGATGGGGTCGGACCGCGCCAGGGTGGTCCCGTCCAACCAGCGGTACGTCTCCAGGCCCGGGGGGTGGCACAGTTGGCCGTGCGCGTTTGCGACGACCCTGCTCATGGCCACCGACCACGGCTTCGGGATGATCCTGATGGGCTCCGGGCTGGAGGCGACGCTGCTCAAGACCGGCACCGGGTACTTCGACCGGTTCGAGGCGAGACGCTGGCACGGATTCACGGGCAACTACTGGCAGTCGGCCTTCAATGCGGTGGGCCTGCCGGTGTTCTCGCCGGTGTGCGGAGCGAGTACTTTCGCCACCTCGCAGCTCTCGCTTCGGATGATCAGGTCTGGGCGCGTCTTCTCGTGCGCGCTCGACCATGGCGCGCCGTGCATGCGGTGCTCGAAGTGTCTCCGAAAGGACCTGGCCCGTGCCGCGGTCGATCCGACTCACACCGTACGATGGGAGGCCTACGACCGTCCCGACATTCATGAGCACCTCGACCGCGACCCGCTGCCGGAGGGCCATGTCTTCTCGTACTCACGGCGCACAGTGAGCGGCCTCCCCAACTTCATCAGTGACACGACCGCGGACCTGCCTGAGATCGAGTCACAGTGGCCGCTTCGCACCCACCCGGCGACGTTCGAGTTCTGCGATCCACGATGGCGTCCGATGATCCGTGAGCGGGTGCTGGCACACCTCGAGGAAATGCGACCGGCCGACATCGCCGAAATGCAGCGATGGAGTTCGGCGCGTTGCCGGGCGTGACCCCGCCGAGATCGCCCGGACCGCCGCTCGGCCGGCTCCGCACCGCCGCCCGGCGCATCGGGTGGGGGTGGGGCACGGTGACGCTGGTCTGCGTCGGTGTGCTGGCGCTGTGGCTGCCTGACCTGACCTTGCCTCTCGGCAACAGCGACGACGGGCGCATCCTGGGCCTCTTCGGTCTGCAGGCCCGCAACTTCTGGGAACTCGGCCCCATAGAGTCGGGCTTCGGCGCGGTGATCGAGCCGTTCGTGCGCGATGAGTACGGCGTGGCGCCGCGGACGGCGGCCCCGGCGGCGGCGGTCACCTACGCCCACCATCCTCCACTGGCCATCTTCGTCGCGGTCGCCTCGGTCGGACTGCTCGGCGACACCGTGGCCGCGCTGCGGATAGTCCCGTTCGTTATGGGCGCGGCCACGGTGGCCGCGATGGCGCTGCTGCTGCGTGTGCAGCGCGTCAGCTGGGGACCGACGCTGCTGGCGGTAACGGCCATGGTCTGCACCGGGTTCTTCTACGTGTACGGGCGTATCGGGGTTGGCTACTCGCTGCTGGTTGCATCGACGGCCGTGGTGGCGTGGCTGCGCGCGCAGAGCGAACCGCCGCGGTGGGCGCTCGCCGTCATGGCGTGCCTTGCCGCCGGCGCCGCCATGCAGTCGTGGATCGCCTTGGTGACGCTGGGGCTTCTGGCGCCTTGGCTGTTCACCGGCACGCTGGCGCGGCAGCGCCCAACACCTCCCTCTCATCCCGAGCAGGACCGCACCCAGCAGAGCGCGACGGCGAGGCTCGCCGCGCTGGCGTCGCGGGGATGGTCTCCCGCTCTTACCGCGATGCTGGTCGGAGCCGCTGTCGGCGCCGCGGTCACTGCAGGCTGGCTCCTCAACGCGACCGACCTGGCAGAGTTGAGCGACCGCGTCAGCTTCCGGGTCGGCCGCGATGTGGACACCGCCATCGAGACCACCACCTTCACGTTTGGCGAATTCCTGAGCCGGCAGTGGCGATTCGCCGGCCACGAGCTGCTGGCGCCGCCCTGGCTGCGGGCGTTGCTCGTTCCCGCGCTGGTTGCGGGCATCGCCGACCGGCGCACTCGCGTGCCAGTGCTGATGACTCTCGCCGTCGCGGCGACGCTCACCTTCGGCTTCCAGCAAGGCGCCTGGATCCACCGCCTCTGGAACTTCCCTTGGCTGGCGCCCGCGACCATCGGTCTGGCCGCGCTTGCCGACGCGGTGCGAAGGCTCCTCGCATCCAGAGCGCCAGGGCTGTGCTTGCCTCTGGGCGTCCTGGCCGGCCTGGGTGCGGTCGCCACTCTGGTGCTGGTGATAACCGGTGGCACCCGCGACTACTACCTCTCAGACCCCGCCGAAGCGGGAGCGGTACTGGAGGAGGCCCGCGGCGAGGCGAGCCCCGAAGTCGTTTGGACGACCCCAGGAATCTCCACTCCCCGGTGGGTGTCCTACTACTTGGATGCGCCGGTGTTCGCTCTGGACCAGGACCGCCTCGTCGAGGTGCTCCCGTCGGATCTGGTGCTGTTACGCACCGACCGCATCCCCGAGTACTTCCCCGACGACGCGCTCCGTCAGGCCCTCGTATCGCAGGGCGACTATCGTCTGATCAGCGCCGACCGCCTTCTCGCGCTGACCGCGAGCACCGCCGCCAACACTGAGATGCCGCCATGACTGATCCCGCCGGGCACGGCGAACGCGCCGTAGCCGCGCTGGCGACACCCCTTGCGCCGGGGCCGGCGAAGGTCGAGGGCAACGACTGGAAATCCCTCGACACGACCCCCCTGGAGCGATTCGAGCCCCGTCTGAGGGCCACGGTGGTGGTTCCCTACTATCAGGCGCCGGACGCGCTGGCCCTCACCCTGGCCGGTCTGGAGCGCCAGAGCTACCCGCGTGACCTATTCGAGGTGATCGTGGTGGACGACGGGTCGGACCCGCCGTTGGAGCTGTCCGAGCCGTCGCCGTTGAACGTCCGTGTGATCCATCAGCCCGATCTCGGGTTCGGCCTGGCCCGTGCCCGCAACAACGGCGCCCGCGTCGCTCAAGGCGACATCGTTGTCTTCCTCGACTGCGACATGATTCCCGCCCGCGAGTGGCTCGCCGCCCACGCCCGGTGGCATCACGCCGCCAGCGACGCGATGTCGATCGGCTTCCGGCGACACCTCGACGTCACCGGCGTCTCGGCCGCCGATGTGCGCAACTACGGCGGAACGCTCGACGAGATGTTCGCCGACCGGCCCTTCCACCGACCCGAATGGATCGAGTCCCACATGGCCCGCACCGCGGAGTTGACCTCCGACGACGACGACTTGTTCCGCGTGGCCTCGGGCGGGAACCTCGGGATGTCGCGCGACTTCTACTGGGAGGTCGGAGGCAACGATGAGTCGTTCACCCAGTGGGGCGCTGAGGACGTCGAATTCGGCTACCGGGCCTTCACTCTCGGCGCGCTTGTAGTTCCCGAGCGCCGGGCGCTGTGCTGGCACCAAGGAGAGGGCGCCACACCCAGCTCCGCGGAGGTGCGCAGCCTTGAACAGCAGCGGGCCAAACTGTCGCAGTTGATCGCCCACCACGGCTTCAGGAGAGCCAAGCCGGGCCGCAGCTTCACAGTCCCCCAGTACGTGGTCAGCGTGGCGACCGACGGGGCCGACACCGACGCCCTGCTCGGCACCGTCGAGAGCCTCCTGGAGGGCGACGTCCACGACCTGGTCGTCTGGATCGAGCAGCGGCAACCGGCCGACACCGAGGAGGCTCACGCGGCCGAGATCGTCAGACGCCTCCTCGGGGGCGACCCGAGGGTGCGCTTCGGTCCGCGGGGCGGCGCACCGGGCGCGTTCTCCGCATCACAGTTCCACCTCTTCGTGCAAGCCGGCACGCCCGTCGCCACCGACCTTGTGTCCGGGCTCCGCAAGCAGCTGGGCACCGCGGAATTCGCGGCTGCATCGCAGCGCGACGGCAGCGTCGCCATGCTGGTGAGGGCCAGGAGGCTGCACCGCGAACTGCGCCGGGGACTCGACGGAGAATCGATCACTGCGGCCGCCCTGGCACCGAGGCTGCTGCGGCACCAGGCGGCGTCGATCCTCATCCCCGAGCAAAGCCTCCCCGACGACGTCCAGGCGGCTTCGGGGGTGCCCTCCGCCCCGGATGGCGCGTCGACAAACTCGGCTGATGCGCCTCGAGAACTCGACGAGTCGGACGAGCCGGACCCCTCACGACGGCGACGCCCGCGAGACACCGAGAGTCGCCCAGCGAACACCCCGGCCGTAGTCCGGGAATCGGCGCGCGTTGCGAATGAAGGGCGGCTGCCGAGGCTGCGGAAGTTGGGACGCATCGCCGCCCACACCGCTACCGAGGCGCGCTCGGTGCGCAGCCCAGGCGATGCCACACGGCTGGCGCTCACTGTCGGAGCGTGGATCATCCGAGCCGCGGGCTGGCGCCTGAGACGGATCGCGTTGCGGCTACGCAGGGTCAGGTGGCTCGTACGCAGGGCCTGGTGGCGGATACGCAGGGTCAGGTGGCTCGTACGCAGGGCCTGGTGGCGGATACGCAGGATCGCGTTGCAAGTACGCAGAACGGCCCGCCGAAGTGCCCACGCGGTCGGCAGAGGCATCAAAGGGCGGCCTCGCTCGACGACAATACGGCCGGCCACCTATCGCCTCGGTCCGTCCATCGCAGCGTGCGGTCCGCGGTCCGCGGCTGTGTTCGCTGCCTGGATGAGGCTCCACACCAAGTCCTCGGCCCCCGCCCAAGTCGTGCTGTGCGACGACATGCCCCTTCCGAGCACATGGAAGCCCAGAGCCGGCGCCGCGGTGATCTCGCTGGGCGACGTGGCGCCGGCCGCGGCCACGCCGGCCTTCGACGCCGAGCAGGTCAATCCCGCCCACTGGCCCGTGGCCTTGAAGCGGGCAGCCGCTCTCGGGCCCAAGAAGCTGCTGCCGACCGGGCACACCGCCTCCAGGAGGGTGGACGCGGCCAACCTCGCGAGAGCGCGCCGCTACCACCACTTAGTCGATGTGGCCGCATATCACGCCGACGCGCAGGCCAGGGCGGGCGCCGTGGCGGCAATGGCGGCCAGCGGCGCGGTGGTCCGCCTCTGCGACGGCGGCGTCGAGGTGGCCGGACTCCTGGGCGAGAGGCTCTTCGCCCTGCTCACCGATCCCCGCATCGGGACCGCTTCAGAAGCTGAGCGCGAAGCCTTGAGCGTAGAGATGCGACGTGAGGCGCTGCGCACGCACTCTCTGCGGGCGCGAGCCCGTCAGCTGTGCGAAGCCGCGTCGTTGAAGGTGGGGGGCCTGCCGCTGGTGTCGGTGCTGCTGGCCACCCGACGGCCGGATCGTGTTGCTGAGGCGATCGCTTCGGTGACAGCCCAGACCTACCCCCGCGTCGAGCTTGTGCTGGCCGCGCACGGCGACGGATTCGACCGCGCTCGGATCGAGGCACTGGCCTCCGGCAGCGGCGCGGACGCCCGCGTGCTGCTCGTGCCCGCGGGGCGCGTGCTCGGCGAGGTGCTCAACGAGGCGCTGGAGCACAGCCGGGGCGAGTTGGTCACCAAGTTCGACGACGACGACTTCTACGGGCCAGAGCACATCTGGGACCTGGTGCTGGCCCACGAGTACTCCAGAGCCTCGCTGGTCGGCAAGGCGGCCGAGTACGTGTACCTGGAGGGAGCGGACCGCACCCTGCGCAGGTTCCGCGGCGGCGCCGAGCGCTTCGGGTCGAAGCTGACGCTGGCCGGCGGCGCGATGATCATCGCCCGCAGCGACCTCGATGCGGTGGTGGGGTGGCAGCCGGTGCCCTCAGGCGTCGACAGAGCCCTCATGAAGGACGTCGTCGACGGCGGGGGCCAGCTCTACCGCACGCACGGACGCGGCTACCTGCTGGTGCGGCATGCTGACGGGCACACCTGGGAGGTTGACGATGAGTATTTCCTGGAGCAGGCTGTCGAGGTTCACGACGGCTGCGACCTCCGCTTCGCCGGCGTCATCTGAAGCCACCGGGAGCGCCACCTCGTCACGCCGGAGAACACCATCCGAAACCGGTGGGCGCGCGACCCGATTTCACTGGGGGACCGCGTCCGTCGCCGCCGGAGCGGTGCTCGTGTTCACCAACGGCCCGGTCCTGCTGTTCTCCAAGCATGTGCTGGATCGCACCGGCCGATGGGAGGACCACGCGGTCTGGCCGGTGCTGGCAGCAGCCGCGGCATGCGGTGCGGCGTTGGCCGCACACCGGGTGCTGGGCGCCACGAGCCGGCCGCGGGATCGTTCCTCGCGGGTTGCGGCGGCTGCGGTGGGCTGCTTCACGTTGGCCGCGGTGGCGTCCACGCTGTGGAGCGTTGATCCCGCGGCCACGGCGTGGCGCTCGTCCGTCTATGTGGGGATGGCCCTGCTGGCCTGGGCGATCGCCGGCTTCGACTACGACGAGACAGCCGCGGTCGTGGCCGCGGTGGCGGGCGCCGCCGTGGCCGCGAGCCTCCTGTTGGTATGGCTGCGCCCCGACCTGGGACTCCATCCTGACGGCAGCTGGAAGGGCGTCTACACCAACCGCAACTCGCTCGGACCGTTGGCCGCGGTGGGAGTCCTGGTCAGTGTCCGTTACCTGCTGGCGTCCCGAGGTTGGCCACGGGTCGCAGCGGCCGGCGGTGCTGCCGCCGCGGTCGCGGCGCTCGTCGGCGCTGGAAGTCGCACCGCATGGATCTCGCTGGCGGTTGCGACCGTTGCCGCGACCGTGGTCGGGTCTCACCACTGGCTCAGCAAACGCTGCGGCGCGGCTGCTGCCAGGACAGCCACGGCCGCGGCGGCGGTTCTGGCCACCGGGGCCACGGCCGCGGCGGTAGTCGTGCAGTGGGACGTGCCCACGTTCAGCCAGCGGCGCGAGATATGGGGCCTGGTCTGGGACCGGATTGTGCAACGCCCGGTGCTCGGGCACGGCTTCTTCACCTTCTGGGACATCGAAGAATTGACCCAGCACGCGCTCCTGCGCCGGGGCAGCGCCCACAACAGCCTCGTCGAGGTGGGCCTCGGGCTGGGGCTGCTGGGCGCGGTGCCGTTCACGGTGATCGTTTTGCTGGCTGTTCGCAACGCGGGCTCGGCCCTGTGGCGGCGCCCCGGGCCCGACACATGGTTCGGTGCCGCCCTCGTAGCCTTCCTGATTGTGGAGAACCTCACGGAGAGCTTCGTCCTGTGGTTCTCCTACATCTGGGTGCTGCTGATGGCCGCTTCTCTCCGACCGGCTCCTGCCGCTGCGCATAAATTGGCCGCAGCCGCGCTCCACCGAGAGCCATCGGGCGCGGGCAGATGACCGCTCCGCCTCCTGCACCAGTGCGCGGAAACGACTGGCGCTCTCTCCCAGTCGCGCCGGTCGAGTTCTTCGAGCCTGACATGGTCGTCACCGTCGTAATCCCCTACTTCGAGGCGCCCGAGGCGCTGGCCCTCACCCTCGCCGGGCTGGAGGGTCAGACCTACCCGCGGGAGCTCTTCGAGGTGGTCGTCGTGGATGACGGCTCGGATCCGCCGCTGGAGCTGGAGAAGCCGACGTCGTTGCGGGTGCGGGTGATCCACCAGGAGGACCTGGGCTTCGGGCTGGCTCGAGCCCGAAACAACGGAGCACGAGCGGCGACCGGAGACATCCTCGTGTTCCTCGACTGCGACATGGTGCCCGAAGCCGAATGGCTGGCCTCTCACGCCCGCTGGCACCACGCGGCCTGCGATCTCGTGACTCTCGGGTTCCGCCGGCATGTCGACTTCGAGGGCATCGACGCCGACGCGGTCAGAGGTCGGCCGGGTTCACTCGAAGAGCTCCTCGCAGAGCGACCGGTGCAGCGCCCGGAATGGATAGAGCGCCGGATGGCTGGCACCGACGACCTCACGGCCGACTCCGACGACATCTTCAGAGTCGTAACCGGCGGGAACTTCGGCATGTCGGCCGCGTTCTTCACCGAGGTGGGAATGTTCGACGAGTCGTTCACGCAGTGGGGGGCTGAGGACATCGAGTTCGGCTGGCGGGCCTACGCCCTCGGAGCGGTGCTGGTCCCCGAGCGCGGCGCCCTGTGCTGGCACCAGGGTCCGGGCGCGGTGCTCACTGAGAGCGAGACCGTCAGCCTGGAGCAGCAGCGCGACAAGGTGTCGCATCTCATCCCCGACCGGAGGCTGCGCTCCGCCGCGCCGGGACGGTCGTTCACGGTTCCGGAGATCGTGGTCGCGGTGGACCCGGGCGACGCTGAGCCCGACATCATCCTGGCAACCGTCGAGCAGGTTCTGGCAAGCGACGTGCACGACCTGTTCGTCTGGGTCGAGGAGCGTCCAGCAGAGCGCTTCGAGAGGCTTCATCGGCTGCTCGACCCGGACCCGCGGACAGAAGTCGGGGCGGCTGGAGGCGCAGCGGGCGCCCACCCGGGAGCTGCGTTCTTCGTCACGGTTCCCGCCGGCGCCGAAGTCACCCCCAGGATGATCGGGCGGTTGCGCCAGCAGCTCGGAACGGCCGCCTCGGGCCAGTCCGACCTCGCCTCGGGACACCGGGTCACCATCACCAGGGCCTGGGCACTCAATCGGGCTCGGCGCGGCAACCTGACCATATCCGATGTCGGGGACGTCGCCGAGCTGGATGTGGACTCGCTCAAGGTCATCCAGGAACCGCAACCCCAGAGCCGGCTGGCCGCCCGGCTGCAGGGACCGGTCAAGACCCTGCTGAAAGTATGGACTCGATTCCGGCGGCACCTGGCGACCGTGTTCGGCGCTGCGCTGCGTATCCGCAGTCCGGGGGATGTGGGCCGCTTCGTAGCGATGATCGTCCGGGCCGTCTGGTGGCGGCTCCGAAACATCCGCTGGAGGTTGCGGCGGGTTCGGAAGCGCCTGAAGATCTGGCTGGGCCTGCAGGCCAAGAGCCGCCGTTACGTCCCCCGACTGGCCCGCTATCCGCTCGGCGCCGAGATAACTGCCGCCGGGAGGGTCGCGTCGGCCGTGCTGGCGGCGTCGGCCAGGGTCGCCGCTCCCGCCGGCGATCACCATGTGGACATCGTGCTCGTCGACTCACCCCAAGCAGCGCGCGCCGTCGCGAGCAGGTCGTCCGTCGGCCCCCGCCCAGCGGTGGCGGTGCTGGACGAGTTGAGTCCCCAACTCTCCGTTCAAGCATTCGATGCAGAGGCCGTGAACCCCATCGGCTGGTCGGCGGCTCACGAGCCCGCATCCGCGACGCTGCGGTCCCAGCTTCCCTCCGCCGGGCGGGGGATCTTCAGCCACCGGATTGGTGGCGACTCTCTGGACGGGTTGCGTTCCCTGCACCACCTGGAGGATCGGGCGACATTCCACAGGAGCGTTCCGCAGCGGGCGGCCGCTCTGGCGGCGCTCGCCGCGGCCGGCGTCCTGGTCAGCGTCCCCGACCCCGACGCCGACCTGAAGGAGTGCCTCGGCGAGCAGTTGCACGACCTGCTGGCCGGCCAGTCCGTCGCGCATGCCTCCACCCATGATCGGGAGCTGTTGAGCATCGCCATACGACGCTGCGCGCTGCGAGACCACTCGCTGCGCAGCCGTGCCCGACAGATCCTGAGCGCGGCCGGCATGAGCGCTCCGGCGCCAGAGGTCTCGATCCTCGCGCCGACGAGGCGACCCGAGAGAGTGAGCGCGGTCATCGACGCGGTGCGGTCCCAGACCTACCCGCGCTTGGAGTTGGTGCTCGCCCTCCACGGTGACGGCTTCGGTGGCGATTCGGAGATCGCGGCGCTGACCGGCACCCTGCAACATCCGGTGCGGGTGGTCCGAGTGGACGCAGACGAGCCCCTCGGGTCCGTTCTCAACGCGGCCGTCGAAGCATCTTCGGGCGCGCTGCTTACCAAGATGGACGACGACGACTTCTACGCCCGCGAGCACGTCTGGGATCTGGTGCTGGCCCACGAGTACTCCCGGGCCGAGCTGGTAGGGAAGTCAGCCGAGTACGTGTACTTGGAGAGACTCGACAAGACGGTGCGCGATGCCCACCGTCAAAGGTTCTCGGAAAGCTTCATACCGTTCATCGGCGTGTCCGGAGGCGTACTGATCATCGCGCGGCACGATCTTGGTGCCGCAGGCGGCTGGCGCCGCGTCCCGCGCCGGGTCGACATCGCCCTCGCCCAGGATGTCGCCGCGGTGGGAGGCAGGATCTACTGGACCCACGGTGCCGGATACCTGCGCGTGCGACACGGCGACGAGCACACCTGGACCGTCGACGACAGCCACTTCCTGGGCCGAGCCAGCGACACGCGCGACGGCCTCGACTTCTCCTACGCGGGCTTCGACTGAGCCGGTACGGCGTCGCGGGCGTGGGCTCCGTACTGGTGGCGTGAGCGGGGATGCAGATACGGCTGGAGGTTCCTCGCCCGGGCTGCACCTCTTGTTCCTACCCGGCAGCCTCGATCAGCCAAGACACACCCGCAGCTGAACGTGCGCCTCGCCCAGCGCCGCCTTGAGCTCCTCGTTCTCAGCCTCCAAACCCCAGCCGGAACGCCACCCCGAGACACAAATCCCCACGTCAGCGGCCATCCCCCATCACCAACACCCCATCAACCCGCCATACTCGGGACCGAGGCGAGCTTGATCGCCATCCAGATGGCGTGATATAGCGTAAGGTTGAAGTTCTTCGGCGGATCGCTTCAGCGGATCGGAAGTACGGACATGCGAAGAAAGCTATGGGCGGCGGCGCTGGTGGCCGCCATAATTGGAGGCTCGGCGACCGTCGCTGTTGGAACGGCGGCTGGCGCGACGGGCCGTACGTTTGAGCCGGACTACAGGATGTCGAAACAGTACGTGGCCGTCACGACTTACAAGATTCTGCGAGACCATGCTCCGGACACGATCGGGGCCTGCAGGTCAGATGCCAAACAGGAGCTGGACCGTTTCGACGATCTTGGCAGCGCCGGTGCCTTCACCCGCGGCGCAATCAACTGCCTCCACAAACTCGGATACCTATCGGGCCTCCCAGGAGGCACACCGAGCGATTTCGGACAATGGTCGTACTGGGGGGCCTCTTATGAAGAGGGCTTCCATGACGAGGGCTATTGGCTAGAAGCTTACCGGACTGATGCGGGCTATACGGGAATGTCGCTGGATTGCATTACATCGGGTGATCGTGACCCCGAATCGAAAATCATCATCTGGTTCTATGATGTCGCCCTATCACCCGACGACTTTGAACAGGTGGGCGTCGACTATCGTCTCCAAGGCGGACAAGTCATCAAGGAACGCTGGAATGTATCCGCAGACTCTGACTCCTACATCGATGAACACGGTGATGAGGTCTCTTTTACAATACTAGAATCGGACGACCCAGGCTCGTTTGCCCGTCAACTGAGGAGCGCCGGCACTGGCGATCTCCGTATCGTCGTCAGAGATGGCACTGAGACCATAGGCGCTTCCTTTGAGATCGACGGTGTGCTGTCTTCGCTCAACACCCTGACCTGCCATCAAACATCAGGGGCGGCTGGCGCGACGGGCCGTACGTTTGAGCCGGACTACAGGATGTCGAAACAGTACGTGGCCGTCACGACTTACAAGATTCTGCGAGACCATGCTCCGGACACGATCGGGGCCTGCAGGTCAGATGCCAAACAGGAGCTGGACCGTTTCGACGATCTTGGCAGCGCCGGTGCCTTCACCCGCGGCGCAATCAACTGCCTCCACAAACTCGGATACCTATCGGGCCTCCCAGGAGGCACACCGAGCGATTTCGGACAATGGTCGTACTGGTCCTCTTATGAAGAGGGCTACCATGAAGAGGGCTATTGGCTAGAAGCTTACCGGACTGATGCGGGCTATACGGACATGTCGCTGGAGTGCATTACATCGGGTGATCGTGACCCCGAATCGAGAATCACGATCTGGTTCGATGATGTCGCCCTATCACCCGACGACTTTGAACAGGTGGGCGTCGACTATCGTCTCCAAGGCGGACAAGTCATCAAGGAACGCTGGAATGTATCCGCAGACTCCTACATCGATGAACACGGTGATGAGGTCTCTTTTACAATACTAGAATCGGACGACCCAGGCTCGTTTGCCCGTCAACTGAGGAGCGCCGGCACTGGCGATCTCCGTATCGTCGTCAGAGATGGCACTGAGACCATAGGCGCTTCCTTTGAGATCGACGGTGTGCTGTCTTCGCTCAACACCCTGACCTGCCATCAAACATAGGGGCCAACCCAGCACCTACGACGACGACCACGACGACTGCGCCGCCCCGGGTGGGAGGCGATTGCTATGCTGGTTTGTCGGTCAGGCCTGGCTGATCGAGGCTGCCGGGTAGGAACAGGAGGTGCAGCCCGGGCGAGGAACCTCCAGCCGTATCTGCATCCCCGCTTACGCCACCCGGGCGTGGGCCGCGTACTCCAGCCGCAGTAGACCACCGGCCACCAGCGAGCCGGCCAGCACCGCGGCCACCAGGGACAGCTCCACCCGAAGGAACGGCTCGAAGTCGAAGCTGACCACAGTCGCGAAGGCGACGATCCCGGCGATCCATCCGGCCACCGCCAGCCGGGTGTGGCCCAGCGCGACCAGGCCCAGCGTCAGCGACAGCATCAGCATCAGGCCTCCACCGCTGGCGGCCAGCAGCGCCATGTCGCTGCGGCCCAGCTCGTCACCGAACACCAGGCGCACGATCGGCGGCCCCACCACTCCGGCCACCACGGTTGTCGCCCCGGCCACGGTGGCTACCGCGGCCACGATCTTGAGCTGCATGTTGCGGAACCCGACGAGGTCGCCGCGGCCGGCCAGGGTGGCCAGGCTGGGCAGCAGGCTGGCCTTCACCGCCTGGAAGAAGAACAGCGGGATGCGGGCGATGAGCATGCCGTTGAGGAACACCCCGGGAGCCTCGGCACCCAGCTCGTCGCCCCCCACGATGTCCACCGCCACCGGCCCGACATTGAGAATGAAGGCCTCGCCGATGGCGGCGATGAGCAGGAAGCCCAAAGCCGGAGTGAGATCCCGGTACGAGGCCGGTGGTCCCGGTCTTACGAAGGGCCGGTGGGGGCCGGCCGCGGCGACCGTGGCGACCACCAGCGCGAAGGCGATGGCCAGGCCGTAGGCGCCCACCGCGACGACTCCGGCGACCAACAGAACCACGGCCAGAGCCACGCGGGATCCACCTTCAACCACGAAGTACCAGGCGTAACGGTCGAACATGTGGCGGCCGCCGAGAATGCCCCGCACCAGCTGGGAACCGGCAAAGGCACCCAGGGCGAGAACGAGGGCCAGGAGCAGCTCGGGCCGGCCGTCGAGCAGGCTGTCGAGTCCCAGCGGCCAGGCCACGAGCAGGCCCGCGCCCACCAGCACGAACTGTGCCGCCCCCAGCACTCCAGCGCGGCGCAGGACCGGGGCGCTGCCCACTCCCCGGCTGGCCCGGTCAGCGGTGACCCGGGCCACTTCCTGCTCGAGGGGCTGGAACAGGCCGAAGCCGCCGATGTTGACGAGCGCCCACAGCACGGCGAGGCCGCCGTAGCCGTCGTCGCCGAGGGCGCGCTGGGCCACCACCAGGTATCCGTAGGTGGTGAGCCCGTTGAAGACCAGCCCCCACAGAATCCAGGAGGTGCCGAGCGGGAGAAGGCTCCGGAGGCGCCCTCGGAGATCGTTCAACATCTCTGTCCGATGACGCGGTCCTTCCAGGAACTTGGGCCCCTGGAGTCTAGATTGCGACGAGGCTTAGAGCGTCCGCAACTAGGTGAGAGCCCGTGGTGTCGCAGCGGTGCCACTCCCGCTCTTGTTCGCTTCGCTCACGGGCCGCTCGGGCCACGGCCTCGCCCGTATGGGGCGGATTCGCTCAATTGTTCGCTCGGCCTCTTCGGGTAGCTACGGCTGCGACAGGGTGGGCATGCAGAGACCGTCGAGTTCGCCGACCTCGATGCGGTCCCGGTTGGCGTAGGTGACCTCGTTGGAAGGGTCGGGCCTCAGCTTGAACTCGCGGAAGCTCATCTCCAGCGCGTCGAAGGCCACCAGGCGGCCACTCAGCGAGTCCCCCACTCCCAGGAGCAACTTGATGGCCTCCAGGGCCTGCACACTGCCGACGATGCCGGGCAGCACGCCCAGCACCCCGGCCTCGGCGCAGCTCGGCGCCATCTCCGGCGGCGGGGGCTCGGGCAGCATGTCTCGGTAGGTGGGCCCGTTGCGGGGGTCGAACACGGTGACCTGACCCTCGAAGCGGAAGATCGACCCGTGCACCACCGGTATGCCGAGCTTCACGGAGGCGTCGTTGAGCAGGTAGCGGCTCGGGAAGTTGTCGGCCCCGTCAACCACCACGTCGTAGCCGTCGAGGATCTCCATCACGTTGTCGGCGCCGAGCCGGGTGTCGTAGGTGACCACATTCACGTCGGGGTTCAGCGCGGTCAGGGTCTTCTTGGCCGAGTCCACCTTGCGGTCCCCCACCCGGTCGACGTTGTGGAGTATCTGGCGCTGGAGGTTCGACTCGTCCACGACGTCCATGTCGATGATGCCGATGGTGCCCACCCCCGCGGCCGCGAGGTACAGGGCCGCCGGGGAGCCGAGGCCGCCCGCGCCGAGCAGCAGGACCTTGGCGTCGAGCAGCTTGAGCTGCCCCTCCTCGCCCACCTCGGGCACCAGCAGGTGGCGCTGGTAGCGGTTGCGCTGGTCGGGCGACAGGGTGCGGGGGCGCTGCCAGGCGCGGCCCTCGTCCTTCCACTTGTTGAAGCCGCCGTCCATGGACACCACGTCGGTGTAGCCCATCTGCTCGAGGGTCACGGCCGCGAAGGCGGAGCGCACCCCGCCCGCGCACATGGCCACCAGCGGGGTGGACCGGTCGGCTACCCGGTTCTCGATGCTCGACTCGAGCTGGCCCCGGGGGATGTGCACCGAGCCGGGTATTGCGCCCTGCTCGTACTCGTCGGGTTCGCGCACATCGAGCAGGGTCCAGCCCTCGGCCAGCAGCTGCTCGCCGGCCGCGGTGTCGACCTCGCGGATCTCGGCCTTGGCCTGCCGCAATAGTTCTCGGAAACTCGCCATCGCTAGATCCTTGCCTGTCTTGGGATTTCGCCACGCGGGACCCCTGTCCCGCTCCTGTTCGCTCCGCTCACGGACCGCTCGGGCCACGGCCTCGCAAGCTCGGCCTCTGGCTAAACCCTACCCGTCTTGTCAGGATTTAGCCACCCCAGAGGCCGAGGGTCAGGCGGACTCGTCCACCTCGTCCATCCCGCAGATGATGGGCAGGACTTCGCTGATTGAGCCGCCCACCAGCACATCGGCCAGCGCGTCGAACTCGGTGGGCTCGCCGTTCACGATGACGAGGCCGGCTCCCGACTGGGCGGCCAGAGGGGCGGTCATGTTGATGGGCGACACGGCCAGCGTCGTGCCCACCGCAACGAACAGGTCGCATTCGACGGCAGCCCGCTCGGCCCGGGTCAGATCAATCGGGTTGAGGCTCTGGCCGAACGACACTGTGGCCGCCTTGAGGAGCCACCCGCAGCGGGGGCATTCGGGGTCGACCTCTCCAGCTCGCACCCGTTCCAGCGCAACTTCGATGTCGTCGCGGTAGTCGCACGACAGGCACTGCACCTTGCGGGTGGTGCCGTGTATCTCCACCACGAGCTCCGGGGAGTTGCCGGCGCTCTGGTGGAGCTCGTCCACATTCTGGGTGATGAGCAGGTGCAGCTTGCCCCGCCGCTCCAGGTGGACCAGGGCCCTATGGCCCGGGTTGGGGTCGACGTCGGCCCACAGCGCTCCTGCGGCCCGACGAGCCCAGTTCCGCTGGCGCACCTCGGAATCCGACGCGTAGACGTTGATGTTCGAGGCCCGCTCGGCCGCGGGGTCACGCGTCCACAGGCCCTTGGGCCCCCGGAAGTCGGGCAGGCCGCTGTCGGTGGAGATCCCCGCGCCGGTGAGCACCGTGACGCGCTCGGCGCCGTCGACCATCCGGCGGGCCGCAGCCACCGCGGCCGCAGCATCCGCGAGCACCCCACCAGCGTAGCGCCGGCATGGCGATCACTTGAAATTTCTGTTTGACACACGCGCCCTAGTCACATATTTTCAAACACCACTCTTCCCCCCATTATTTTACCGTTTAAGCGCCAATAGGCGTTTCATCTTGGAGAAACAACTATGACATCGTCCATCAACCTCCCGCCGACCATCGCCAGCTCTGAAGCGATCACGCTGATCCCATGGATCGACAACCGCGCCGATGCCTTCGGTCACGATCCACGATCGAGCTATGTCGAACAGTTCTGGCTCGGGACGCTGGGGCCCTCCACCACCTGGTTCCTGCGCCATTGCGCCACCCTGCTCGACGACACTCAAGACACGGCCATCAATCTGCGCGAGACCGCCTGCGCCCTCGGCATCGGGCACGAGGGCGGCGCGCGCAGCGCCATGGCCAAAACGGTGGCGCGAGCCTGCCGGTTCCGAGCGGCCCGCACGGTGGGACCGACAACCCTGGCCGTCCGGCGTCGGCTGCCACACGTCAGCCACCGCCAAGTGCAACGCCTGCCCAAGTCTGTGCAGCAACGTCACGAGGAGTTCGTAGCGGCCAACCTGAACTCCAACGAATGGTGCGGGCAGCAACTGCGGGCCCGGCGGCTCGCCGCGTGCCTGATCGAATGCGGCGACAACATCGGCGACGCGGAACGGCACCTGGTTCGGATGCGGTTCCATCCAGCCATCGTTGCCGAAGCGGTCCGATGGGCTTGGAGCCTTCAATACGGTCAGACTTCACCAGAGGCCGCCTGACTCAACCTTGCGCTCCACGAGTGGGCTCGGACGGGCCCGCGCCAGGAGTTCAGAGTGATGTAGCGTCGGGGCTGGCCAGGGGGTGGACATGGAGCCCGCAATACCCGACGGCATCGACGGCATCGACGACGACTGGCTGTCGCAGGCCATGGGTTCGCCCGTGCGGATCGCCGACATCACCGACATCGGGACCGGTGTCGGGATGATCGGCGCCCTCTACCGGGCAACGCTGGAGGGCGACGGTCCCGGCAGCGTGGTCGTCAAGCTGCCCGGACTCGACGAGACGGCCCGCTTCACGGCCCAGATCCTGCGCCTCAACATCCGCGAGGTCGGCTTCTATCGCGAGCTGGCTGCCGAGAGCCCCATCCGGGTTCCCCACTGCCACTTCGGCGCCGTCGATCCTGAGACCCACCAGTTCGTGCTGGTGCTCGAAGACGTGGGCTCGTACCGGGCCGTCAGCCAGATCGAGGGCATGGGCCGGGCCGACGCCGAGCAGGCCGTCGACGAGCTGGCTGCCTGGCACGCACACTGGTGGGGCGCGGCCGATCCGATCGTGGAGCGGGGCACCGCGGTGAGCATCCGCGATCCCATCTACCCGATGCTGCTGCCGCCGGTGTTCTCCGACGGCTGGGCCAAGGTACGGGGCGCCATGAGCGTCCCCCGATCCGTCGAGATGGTCGCCGACGGCTGGGTGGAGGCCCTACCCCAGATGCTTGGGTCGCTGGGCACCACGCCGAGCACCCTGGTCCACGGCGACTACCGGGCCGACAACATGTTCTTCGACGACGACGGTCGGGTCGTGCTGCTCGACTTCCAGGTCATCGGAGAGTCCATGCCGGTGGGCGACCTGGCCTACTTCGTCACCGGGAGCCTCGCCCCCGCCACCGCCTCGGAGATCGAGCAGGGCCTGTACGAGCGCTGGCTGCGAGCACTCGCGTCCGAGGGCGTACCCGAGTCGGAGACCGACGGGATGTGGGATACCTATCGAGGCGCGGTGCTGTTCTGCGTCTGCTACCCGATGATCGCAGGGGCGGGGATGGACCTCACCGACGAGCGCCAGCGAGGGCTCCTCGCGGCCACCTTCGAACGCTTCGAGCGGGCCGCCGACGAGCTGAGCCTGCCCGACCTGCTCTGAGTCTCGGTCGCCGTCCGGCTCAGCCGGTCGGTTGGTACGACAAGGCCAGCTCGACCAGGGTGCGCACGCCGAAGCCGGTGCCGCCCTTGGTGATCTCGCCGTCGTCGGACTCGGCCCGGGCTGGACCGGCGATGTCGAGGTGGGCCCACGGGATGCCGTCGGCCACGAACTGCTGCAGGATGAGCCCCGCGGTGAGCGCGCCGCCGTGGTTGCCGCCGATGTTCTTCATGTCGGCCACGTTCGACTCGAACTGCTTGGCGTAGTCGGCCGGCAGGGGCAGTGGCCACACCCGCTCCCCGGCGCGGTCCGCGGCGGCACGGATCTCGTCGATGAGCGGCTCGTCGTTGCCCATCAGCCCGGCGATGGACGGCCCCAGAGCCACCATGCAGGCACCGGTCAGGGTAGCCAGGTCCACGATGCCGTCGGGCTCGTCCTCCGACGCCAGCGACAGGGCATCGGCCAAGATCAGGCGGCCCTCGGCGTCGGTGTTGAGCACCTCGATGGTCTTGCCGTTGCGGATGGTCAGGACGTCGCCGGGCCGGGTGGCGTCGCCGCCGAGCATGTTGTCGGTCATCGGCAGGTACCCCTTGACCCTGACCGGCGCGCCCACCACCGGCAGCACTGACATAGCCCCGATGACGGCGGCCGCTCCGCACATGTCCATCTTCATGGCCATCATTCCCTGCGCGGTCTTGATGGACAGGCCGCCGGCATCGAAGGTGATCCCCTTGCCCACGTAGGCGAGCGTCGCGGTGGGGTCTGCGGCGGGCTCGTAGGTCAACTCCACGAAGCGGGGCGGCTGGGTGCTGCCCCGGTTGACGCCGAGCAGCCCTCCGAGTCGCTCCTTCTTGATCTCCGCGACGGTCCAGACCTTCGACTTCAAACCGGCTTTGCGGGCGATGGCCGCGGCCTTGCGGGCGAAAGCCGGGGCGGTCAGCGAGCCGCCGGGCTCGTTGGAGAGGTCGCGGGCCACGCACACGCCCGCGGCGATGGCCGAACCGCGGGCCAGCGCTTCCTTGGCTGCCGCCGACGTGCTGCCCACGATGTCGACCCGGGCCAGCTTGGGGGCGCCGTTGGAGCCGTCGGGGGACGACTTGAAGGCGGTGTAGCGGTAGCCGCCGAGGATCGCACCCTCGGCCAGCGCCTGGCGGGCTGCGGCGCCGTCCACCCCGGAGTCGCCGGGCAACCGCACGGCCACCCGCGCGTGGCGTGAGCATGAGCGAGCCGTCACCGCGCCCGCCCGGCGGATCGTGGCCTCGGTCACATCGGAGGCCGGGCCCACGCCGACCAACCCGGCGAAGCCGCCGTCAACCGGCTGCAGATGGACCTGCTCCGCCTTGCCCTCGAACCCGGACGCGTCCAGGACCGCAGCATCGAAGCCGCCGACGCCGGCTTCAACGTCCTCGGTAGTGACGAGGGCGACGGTGGTGTTGGTCGCCTTGGGCACTGAACGCACTGCATGGACTGTGATCGGCATCCGGTCAGGCTAACTGCGCGACGGTCACCCTCGCAGCCGCGAATCTGGCAGCCAAGGAGGCCCAATCGGGACTCCGGCGCTGCAATTCCCCCACCCCGCACCGACCGTCCACGAACTGGCAGCCGAGAACGCCCGAATGGGGCTCCGGCGCTGCCAATTCGCTCCCAGAGCTAGGACGAGGGGGCGGGGAGGTCCTGCTCGACTGTGAGCGTGGGCTCGAACAGGTCTCCTAAGTCGTCCACCCGGTCGAGCACTTCGGGGGCCGTGAACGTCAGCGGCTCGCCGTCGGCGCCGTCGGACACCTCGTCCCAGGTGATGGGCACCGAGGCAGTCGGGCGATCTAGACCCCTGAGCGAGTAGGGGGCGATGGTGGTCTTGAAGCGGGCGTTCTGGCTCCAGTCGATGAACACCTTCCCCGGCCTGAGGCTGCGCTTCATCACCGACACCACCAGCTCGGGCAGGCGCTTGGTGAGCAGTTGGGCCACCGCCAGGGCGAAGCCGGCGGCGTGGTCGTGGGAGTGGGGCCGGTTGAGGGGCACGTAGAGCTGCATCCCCTTGCTGCCCGACGTCTTGGCCCAGCCGGCCAGTCCGACCGATTCCAGGACGTCGCGGACGTGCAGAGCCACCCGGCAGCACTCGATAATGGTTGCCGGCCTGCCCGGATCGAGGTCGAACACGACCATGGTGGGCGAGTCGAGGTCGCCGCAGCGGGCCATCGGGGCGTGGATCTCCAGCGCGGCGAGATTGGCCGACCATGCCAGCGCGGCCACCGAGTCGAGCCGGCAGTAGTCGATCGGCCCTCCCCTGTCCCCCGGACCCCGGCAGGTTCCCACCCAGTCGGGGCGGTGCTTGGGGCAGCGCTTCTCGAAGAAGGACTCGCCGGTCACGCCGTCGGGCCAGCGCCGCAGGGTCACGCCGCGGTCGCCGACGTGGGCCAGCATCACCGGCGCCACCCGCACGTAGTAGTCGATCACCTGGGCCTTGGTGAACCCGGTCAACGGGTACAGCACCTTCTCAAGGTTGCTGACCGACAACCGGCGGCCGTCAATGGTGACAGGCACGCGCTCTGGTGCGCTCACCCCGACCCCCGCAGGGAGTCCGGCCGGAACTTCAAGCAGTTAGCCACCTCAGAGGTGGTCAACTGCTTGAAGTTCGGGGCCGCTCGGGCCACAGCCTCGCTCGGCACTCCAGTGGCGTCCTCATGAATCGCTGCCTGACCGCTCGGCCTCCTACGCCGACTTGCGGATCTTCGCGGCCGGTTCCTTCTGCTCGGCTCCGGATTCCGGCGCGGCGTCGGCGGCGTCGCCCGCGGCGGCCTTGCCTGTGGTCGGATGGCGCTTACGGGCCTCCTTGGCCGCGGCCACCGAGGCCTCCAGGGCAGCCATGAGGTCAACGACGGTGTCGGACGCCGGAGCCGGGGAGGCCACCGTGGTTGTGGTGTCGCCCGAAGCCTTCCGCTCGATCAGCTCCAGCACAGCCTCCCGGTAGGAGTCGCTGTACCGGCCCGGTTCGAAGTCGGCCTCGAGGGCGGCGATGAGCTGGCGGGCCATGGCCGTCTCACGCTCGTCCACCTCGATGTCGCCGAGCCCGTCGAAGCCGTCGATCTCGTCCGATGCCACCAACTCGTCGGCGTAGACCATGGTCGACAGCATCAGCCGCCCGTCGACGGGACGGATCGCGGCGAGGTACTGCTTGGAGCGCATGACGAAGTGACAGATCCCTACCTTGTCGGCCTCACCCATGGCCTCGGCCAGCAGCTTGTATGGCTTGGCCGTGGCCTCGTCGGGCACCAGGTGGTAGGCGCTGTCGTAGAACACCGGATCGATGTCGGCGAGGTCGATGAAGGCGTCGATGTCGATGGTGCGGGCTGCGACCGGGGCCAGCTCCTCTAGCTCGCGGTCGGTGACGGTGACATAGTCGCCCGACGACAGCTCATAGCCCTTGACGATCCGCCCCGGCGGGAGCTCCGTATCGTCGGCTGCCGACACCTTCTTGTAGCGCACCCGGGCCCCCGTCTCGCCGTCGAGCTGGTTGAAGCGCACGTTCTTGCGGCTCACCGCGCTGAACAGCTGCACGGGAATCGTCACGAGCCCGAAGCTGATCGATCCCTTCCAGATAACTCTCGGCACCACCGGCCTCCTCGCTCCGGCACGAGCCCGGCACAGCCAGGGCTCGGCACGCAGGCCTCCGCACCGCCTAGGTGAGTCTATGGTTCCCCGCTCTTGTTCGCTTCGCTCACGGGCCGCTCGGGCCACGGCCTCGCTCGACCCGTCGCTTGGCTCTCGCTGCGACGAAGCACCGCTCGGCCTCTATGGGGCAAGCAGGATGCGGGCCACCAAGTCCTGGCCGAAGGCGGTGACGATGGCCAGGTACACCAGGCCGGTGGCGGCCATCACAGCGGCGTACTGGCGCTCGCGCAGCGCGGCTCTAGCTACCACCACGAGCACGATGGTCATGGCCGTGCTGGCAACCCAGAACCAGCCGAGCAGGCCGTTGTAGCCGTCGTCGATGGTCCCGTTGAGCACCGAGACCATCCCGGTGGGCCACAGCATCACCACTGTCTCCGGCAGCCATAGCACGGCTGCGGCCCGCAGCATCTCCAGCAGCGGCCCGCGGGCCAGGCCGGGCTGCACCAGATACCAGTGGCCCAGCAGCATGGCGCTGGTGACCGCGCCGACGAACAGGGCGCCCACCAGCGTGCGGGCCACGGCCAGTCCCGTCGGGCCGCCGGCGGCCAATGCGCCGAAGACAGTCGCGGTCAAACCCACTGCGGCCGTGTACAGGTCGAGGACGGGCGGGAACTCGGGCACGTCGGGATCGAAGCGGGTCTCCGCCCTGTCCATCCCGATCATCGCGGCCACCCGGGCCGACCGGCGCTGAACCTCAGCTCGCTGGCCCGCCACACCCGCCGACCGGAGGCGGATCGACTGGACCAACGTCACGGCACCCGCACCCAGAAGTGCCGTCGTGGTGACGCTGCGAGCCATTGCCGCCCAGTCGTCGGACCAAGTCGACTCGCCGATCGCGCCAATGATCAGCGAGCCTGCGGCCAGAGCGAGAAAGACCCCGCGCATCAGCCAGCCGTAGCCGAGTCCTACCTCGCGCCGCCGGGTAGTGACCCACAGGAAGAACCATCCGCCCGCGGCCCAGCCCACCAGCAGGGTGGCGGCTTCGAGTTCGATCATGGCGGCAGGGCCGACGGCTCAGGCGACTACGGCCAGGCGGTGGTCGGCGCGGTTGAGGGGGTCGGGTCCGGCCGGCGACGCGGCCACGATGTCCTCCAGGCGGGCCCCCCATCGGCCGGGCACGTAGATGCCCGGCTCCACCGAGAAGGCATTGCCGGCCGCCAGGGGCTCGCGGTTGCCCTCCACGATGTAGGGATCCTCATGGGCCTCGGTGCCTATCCCGTGGCCGGTGCGGTGCACGAAGAAGCCGCCGTAGCCGGCCGCGGCGATGACGGACCGGGCCGCCCGGTCCACGTCCTGGGCCGGCGTGCCTACGGCTACCGCGGCCACCCCGGCCGACTGGGCCTCGAACAGCACGTCGTAGAGCTCGCTGAACTCGACAGGCGGCTGGCCCGTGTACACGCAGCGGGTGATGTCGGAGCAGTACCCCACACCGTCGTCGCCGACCATCGTGCCCCCGAAGTCGCACAGCACGACCTCGCCCGGGCCGATCAGGTGGCCACCGGGCTCGTGGTGGGGGCTGGCCGCATTGGGGCCGGCGGCCACGATGGCGAAGTTGATCCGGTCGTGGCCCTCGGCCAGGATCTGGCGACCCAGCTCTGCCGAGACCTCGGCCTCGGTCCGTCCCACCAACTCGATCTCGCCCCGCTGAAGCCGGCCCGCGATCCGGTCCACCGCGGCTCCCGCGGACCGCAGGCGCTCGATCTCGTCGGCGGTCTTCACCGAGCGGATGGGGGTGGTGACCTCCGAGGCTCGCCGCCAAACTGCGTCCGGCATGGCGCCCATCAGCTCCACCAGGAACCGGGCCCACATCTGGTCGCCCACCGCGGCCGTTCCTGCCGGGCCGGTCAACCCGGCCACGATGGCCACCGGATCCTCGGTCTCGTCCCACGGCCTGATACTGAACACATCCGGGCGCTCGGTCACCCGGGGAGCCTCCAGGCGGGGCACGACCAGGGTGGCTGCCGCGTCGCGGGGCACGACCAGCATGGTCAGACGCTCCAAGGGCATGGCCTCGTAGCCGCAGAAGTAGGGCAGGTCCGCTCCGACCGAGAGCATGAGCACATCGACGCCCTGCTCGGCCATCAGCGTCCGGGCCCGGTCCAACCGATCCGCGAACATGGGGGCAAGCCTAGGTTCGTACCGTGCTGGCCTCGACGGCGTCGTCGGCGGCCTGGCGGGCGTGGTAGCTGGACCGGGTGAGGGGCGAGGCCTCTACGTGGCTGATACCCATCGACTCGCCGATCTCCTTCCACCGCTCGAAGGCCTCCGGCGGCCACCAGCGATCCACCGGCAGGTGGCCGGCGCTGGGTCGCAGGTACTGGCCGATGGTCACGATGTCAGTGCCGGCCGCGTGCAGGTCGGCCAGGGTCTGCACCACCTCATCGTGGGTCTCGCCCATGCCCGCGATGATCGACGACTTGGTGGTCAGCCCGGCGTCGGCGGCCCGGGCCAGCACCGAGAGGCTGCGGGCGTAGCCGGCCGACGGCCGCACGGCCCGCTGCAGCCGGGCCACGGTCTCGATGTTGTGATTCAACACGTCGGGGCGGGCATCGAAGACCGTCTGCAGGGCGGCATCCTCGCCGCCGAGGTCGCTGATCAGGGTCTCGACCCGGGCGTGGGGCAGCCGGTGTCGCACAGCAGCCACCGTGTCGGCCACCGCGGCCGCGCCCCCGTCATCAAGGTCGTCGCGGGCCACCATCGTCACCACGACATGCTCTAGGCTCATCCGAACCGCAGCCTCAGCCACCCGCCCCGGCTCTGCTGTGTCGACCGGCCCGGGCCGCCGGGTGTCAACCAGGCAGAAGCCACAGGCCCGGGTGCAGCGCTCTCCGAGGATCATGAAGGTTGCGGTGCCGTCGTTCCAGCACTCCGAGATGTTGGGGCAGCCGGCCTCCTCGCAGACGGTCACCAGGTCGAGCCCGCGCAGCGTGGAGCGCACCTCGTGGAATGTTGGCCCGGTGCTCAGCGGCACGCGCATCCACTCCGGCTTGCGCGACCGGTACGGCAACGGCTCGCTGCGGTCGTCGCCTTCGAGGCGGGCCGCGGACAGGCGGCCCAGCAGGCGGGGTGACACGCCCTCAGCCGCGGCGTTCGCCGGTGCGCCGCCGGCCCGGCTGTCAGCCGACCCGTTGGCGGCATCCCGGGTGAACTGAGCCATGTCGGCTGGAGCCACACGATGGGCCACATCGGCCCGGTCGATGCGCCCATGAGACCCCCAGACCTCCCCGGCTCGCTGCGCCACGAGGTCCACGACCTCCCGCATCGACACGTCGATCCCCTCAGCCGCCAGGGACGTGACTCCCAGACCGGTGATGCCGCAAGGCACGATCCGGCCGAACCAACCTAGATCGGGATCGATGTTGAGAGCGAAGCCGTGCATGGAGCGGGCTCGCGACAGCCGGACGCCGATGGCGGCGATCTTGCGGGGCCGCACGCCGTCGGGTTCGATCCACACCCCGGTGTGACGGTCCAGGCGTCCCGCCGCCAGGCCCATGTTGGCAAGCACGCCGATCAGCAACCGCTCCACGCCGCCCACGTAGGCGGCGGTGTCGGCCATGCCGCCGCCGCGCCGGCCGGGCACGGTCAGGATCGGATAGCCCACCAGTTGCCCGGGTCCGTGGTAGGTGACCTCGCCGCCGCGATCGGTCTCCACCACCGTGCCGCCCAGCGCCTCCACATCGACCAGCAGATGCTCGCGCCGGCCCCGGCGGCCCAGCGTCACCACGTGGGGGTGCTCAAGCAGGAGAAGGTGGTCGTCGCCGGAGTGGCGGTGAAGGCGGCGCTGGAGGCTCAGGGCATCGTGGTAGGCCACACGGCCGAGCCAGCGGATACGCAGCACGGGCCGGTTGGCGGCCACCAGCGACGAGCTCAGCGGATCTCAGCCTCCCAGTCGCGGGTCTCGATGATCTCCTTCACACGGTGAAGGAATGCGGCCGCGTAGGCGCCGTCGAAGGCCCGGTGGTCCCAGGCCATGGCGAGCACGCCCACTGAGTGGATGGCTATGGATTCGTTGCCGTAGGAGTCGGTCACCACCACCGGCTTGCGGGAGACGCCGTCGGTGCTCAGTATGGCCACCTGGGGCTGGTTGATGATCGGGAACTGCATCATCGTCCCGTACTGGCCCGCGTTCGTGAGGGTGAACGTGCCCCCGGCCAGGTCGTCGGGCCCGAGCTTGCGGCTGCGGGCCCGGTTGGCCAGATCCACGATGTCACGGGCGACCTGACGGAGGCGTTTGCCCTCGGCGCCGTGGATCACCGGCGCCAACAGGCCCTGGAAGTCGATATCCACCGCGATGGCGAGGTTCACGCCGGCGTGGACCACAATCTCGTCGCCACCGAAGCTGGCATTGAGATGCGGATAGTCGCGCAGGCCGTCGATCACGGCTCTGGCGATGAAGGGCAAGTAGGTCAGGCTGAAGCCCTCCTCGGCCTTCCATGCCTGCTTGGCGGCCCGACGGACCATCTCCACGCCCTCGTAGTCGACCTCTATGGCCGTGAGGACGTGAGGCGACGTCTGCTTGGACATCACCATGTGCTCCGCGGTGCGCCTTCGGATGTTGTTGAGGGGAACCACGCTGTCGCCGCTGCGGACGACGACCGCGGGCACCGACGATCGCCGGGCCCGCCGGGAGGGCCGTGACTCACCGGGAGCGGCGGGGGGCGGCTCAGCAGGAGCAGCGGACGGTGATGGAGGCACGGGCGGGGTCTCCGGGGCGCCGGCGTCGCTCTCGGCCGAGGCGCGAGCCCGGATCGCCTGTTCCACGTCGGCGCGGGTGATGCGGCCGCCCAGGCCGGTGCCGGTCAGCGTGGACGGATCGATGTTGTTCTCACTGATGAGCCGGCGCACGACCGGCGACAGCACTATCCCCCCAGCCGAGGGCGCCGCGGCGGCTTGAGAATCCTCGGGCTGCGCAGGGGTCTCAACCGCGGTGGGCGGCGGCTCAGGCTCCCGGGGGGCAGGCTCGGCGGCGGCCTGGGGCTCCACGGCTTCCTCCGCGGGCTCGGCCGCTGCCGGCGGCTCAGCAGCTTCCCGCGCGGGCTCGGCGGCCGGCGGCTCCACGGCTTCCTGCGCGGGCTCGGCCGCTGCCGGCTCAACAGGCAGGGCCTCGGTGCCCTCGCCGATGCGGGCCAGGACCTGTCCGACCTCCACAAGGTCACCCTCATTGGCAAGGATCTCGGCCAGCACGCCCGCCACCGGCGACGGCACCTCGGTGTCGACCTTGTCGGTGGATACCTCGAATAGCGCCTCGTCGAGGGCGACCTCATCCCCGGCTTGCTTGAACCATCGGGTGATGGTCCCCTCTGTGACGGTCTCTCCCAGTTGCGGCATCGTGACGTCGGCCATCAGCAGTCCTTCCGGCTGTATGTCAGCCGTGCAGCGAGCGACCCGTCAGCGACAGGACCGTCTCACCGAACAGCTCGCTCATGGTCGGATGGGGTTGGATGAGGCGGGCAACATCGTCGATGGTCGCCTCCCAGTTCACGGCAAGGTAGGCCTGGCCCAACTGCTCGGTGACCCACGGCCCGGCCATGTGCACGCCAAGGATCCGTCCGCCCGTGCCGTCGGCCTGCTTCTCGGCAACTACCTTCACCAGGCCTTCCGTCTCGCCGAGAATCTGCGCCCGGCCGTTGGCCATGTAGCGGTGTGTCTCGGTAACCACATCGAAGCCGGCCTCGGTCGCGCTCTGCTCGGTGTGCCCGGCGAAGGCCACCTCGGGATGGCAGTAGATGCACCAGGGCGTGCCGAGGTAGTCGAGAGGCTCGGGGTCCTCTCCGAGGATGTCGCAGATGACGAGCATGCCCTCGGCGAACGCGGTGTGAGCCAGCTGCGGAGTGTCGACCACGTCGCCAACGGCCCAAACGCCCTCGGCGGTCGTCCGGCACCGGTTGTCGACGGCAACGAAGCCGCGGGCGTCGAGCTCCACACCGGCGGCGTCGAGTCCCAAGCCCTCCGTCCGGGGCCGGCGGCCGACAGCCACCACGACCATCTCCACGTCGACCTGCTTGCCCTCCCCGAAGGAGACCACGGTGCCGGAGCGATCCGGACGGGGCTCGTGAGAGTGCACCATCACGCCGGTGTGCACGTCGATGCCCCGCTTGCGGAACGATCGCCTCACCGCCTTGGCCACCTCGGCGTCGCATCCGGTCAGGATGTTGGGGAGCGCCTCCAGAATCGTGACTTCGGTGCCCAAGTCACCCATCATCGACGCGAACTCGCAGCCGATGGCGCCACCGCCGATGACGGCAGCCGAAGCCGGCAGGCGGCTTATCGAGAACAACTCGTCCGAGGTGACCACCAGCTCGCCGTCGATGTCGAAGCCCCCGATGGTCCGGGGCGTCGAGCCCGAGGCCACGATGATCGACCCCGACGACAGCGTGAGCGCAGAGCCGTCGTCGGCAGCAACTTGCACCGTCCCGGAAGGGCCGAGGGAGCCGACACCCGGGTAGACGGTCACTTTGCGCTGTCGCATCACCGAGGACAGCCCGGCCATCATCTTGTCGATCACCTGCTGCTTGCGGTCCAGCACCGCAGACCAGTCGAGGCTCGGCTCACCGGCATCCACCCCGAACTCGGCTGCCCTGGCCACGGTGCGGTACACCGAGGCCGCCTCCAGGAGCTCCTTGGCCGGAATGCAGCCGACGTGCAGGCACGTGCCGCCTACCTTGCCCTTCTCCACCACGGCGACGTCGAGGCCGGCGCTGGCGCCATACAGGGCCGCCGCGTAGCCGCCGGGTCCACCGCCTATGACGATCACATCGTGTACTGAGTCGCTCACAGAGTTCTCCCCGGTCGCGGGCGAAACCCTACCGGGTTAGGTTGACGTCAGAACCTGCCCATCAGTACCTGAACGGTGAAGGCCACCAGGATGGCCAAACCGCACACCAGCGCGGTGAGAATCAGCCTGCGAGTGCTCACCGTCAGCGCCGACGCCGGCGGCGCCGGGTCCTGCGGACCACCCAGCCGAGTACTTCGCTGAGCACCGCTCCCGCCACGGCAGCCGCGATGATCACCGCCCACAGCGGCTGATTCACGTTGACGAACAGCCACCTCACTGGGACTTCGGTGTTGTTCTGGACGACGAAGACGATCAGAGCGGCCGCGACGAGAACGGCGATCACCACCCCGGGCCGCACCGACAACTTGCGGCCCGCCGGACTCCGTTGAGAGTCGCCTCCGGGTTGGGGGTCTACTGGTGTCATTTCTTCTTGCACTGCAGTTGCTTCCGCTAGATAATCCGGTACGGGTCCGGCCGGGAATGCCGCCCAAGCAGGCGCGCCTGCTTCGGCGGCGGCGATGCTAGACCAACGGTCATGGAACAACTATGCGGGTAGCAGTCACGGGATCGACGGGGCTCATCGGCCGCGCCGTCGTCGAGCGGCTCGAAGCCGAAGGCCACCAGGCGGTTCGGGTGGTAAGGCCATCCGGCTCCAGCGACCCGCCCGGCACCAGCGCCATCGGGTGGGATCCCTTGCATGGCCAGATCGATCTGGAGGGCTTGGAGGGCCTCGACGCGGTGGTGCATCTGGCCGGCGAGCCCATCGCGGCCCGGCGGTGGTCGGACGAGCAGAAACAGCGGATCGTGAACAGCCGAACGCAGGGCACGGCATTGCTGGCCGGCGCGCTGGCCCGCCTCGACCAGCCGCCCGGCGTGCTGGTGTCCGCATCGGCCATCGGCTACTACGGCGACCGGGGCGACGAGCTCGTCGACGAAGCGTCAAGCGGAGGTGACGGCTTCCTGGCCGACGTGTGCCGAGCCTGGGAGGAAGCTGCGGATCCGGCCCGCGACGCCGGCATCCGGGTCGCCCACCCCCGTACCGGCATGGTGCTGAGCCAGTCGGGCGGTGCCTTGGCCGAGATGCTCCCCTTCTTCCGGCTGGGTCTGGGGGGTCG
Organism: Candidatus Aldehydirespirator sp.; assembly: GCA_965220645.1. Classification (GTDB taxonomy): domain Bacteria; phylum Actinomycetota; class Acidimicrobiia; order Acidimicrobiales; family Aldehydirespiratoraceae; genus Aldehydirespirator. Next base: position 2,807,175 of record OZ244836.1, read on the forward strand.
CATCGGCCGCGGCCGCCAGTGGGTGAGCTGGATCACGCTGCATGACGAGGTCGAGGTCCTGCTCTGGCTGCTGACGGCAGACGTGGAGGGACCGGTGAACCTCACTGCGCCCGAGCCGGTCACCAACCGTCAGCTGACGGCAGCCCTTGGGCGGGCCCTGCACCGCCCCACGCTGCTGCCCACGCCCAAGCCCGCCCTGTGGGCTCGCCTCGGCCGTGAACTCACCGAGGCCCTGCTCTACAGCAGCGCCCGGGTGGAGCCGGCTCTGCTTGTACGCCGCGGGTTCCGGTTCGCCCATCCCGACATCGCCACCGGCCTCGACGAAGTGCTCGCCTAGGGACCGCGCCGGGAGCGCTGGTCTGAGGCTGCACCCACCGCCAACTGGTCCACGATCTCGTTCCATTCGTCGCCGGAGTGGCCCTTGACCCATCGGAATGAGATTTCCCCGGGGCGGTCCTCATAGAGCTGGATGAGTGGCTCCCAGAGGTCGCGGTTGGCTACCGGCTTCTTCTTGGAGTTTCGCCACCCACGCCTCTTCCAGCCGTCATACCATCGGTCGCGGAAGCAGTTGACGACGTAGGTGGAGTCGGACACCACCTCAACCGGACCATCCAGCTCCCGCAGCGCCTCCAATGCCGCCTGCAACTCCATCCGCTGGTTGGTGGTGGCCGGCTCGGCGCCGCACGCCCAAACACCGCCGGGAACGGCCCAGGCCCAGCCTCCCGGTCCGGGATTGCCCAGGCAGGCGCCGTCGGTGTACACGACCGTGGATCCGGCGTGCGGTTCGGGCTCGAAGAGCGGTTCGGGCTCGAAGAGCGGTTCGGCGGGCACGCCCCGAATAGTCGCGCATCGGCGCCCCAAGGTCGCGAATCCATCCTTTCCTGCCATCATGGGGGGTAGTGGCCGACAACTTCCTGCGCCAACTCCCCGATATCGACCCGGCCGAGACCCAGGAGTGGATCGACTCGCTCGATGCCATCATCGCGGCCGGCGGCCGGGAGCGGGCCCGCTACATCGTGGCCAAGCTCCTGGAACGCTCCAACGAGCAGCAGGTGGGCGTGCCCCCGACCACGTTCACGCCCTACATCAACACCATCCCCGCCTCCGAGCAGCCCTTCTTCCCCGGCAACGAGCAGGTCGAGCGGCGCATCCGCCGCTTCATCCGCTGGAACGCGGCGGCCATGGTCATCCGGGCCAACAAGACCGCCGACGGAATCGGCGGCCATCTGTCCACCTTCGCCTCGTCGGCCTCCCTGTACGAAGTGGGCTTCAATCACTTCTTCAAGGGCAAGGACGACGGCCTGGTCGGCGATCACATCTACTTCCAGGGCCACGCCGCCCCCGGCGTGTACGCCCGGGCCTACCTGGAGGGCCGCCTCACCGAGCAGGAGCTCGACAACTTCCGCATGGAGGTGGGCGGCAATGGGCTGTCGAGCTACCCCCACCCCCGGCTCATGCCCGACTTCTGGGAGTACCCGACCGTGTCGATGGGTCTCGGGCCGATCAACTCCATCTACCACGCCCGCTTCAACCGCTACATGCATCACCGCCGCATCGACGACACCTCCGACAGCATCGTGTGGTGCTTCCTGGGCGACGGCGAGTGCGATGAGCCCGAGACCCTGGGCGCCATCGCCCTGGCCGGCCGCAACGGCCTCGACAACCTCAACTGGGTGGTCAACTGCAACCTCCAGCGCCTCGACGGCCCGGTCAGGGGCAACGGCAAGATCATCCAGGAACTGGAGGGCGTGTTCCGGGGCGCGGGCTGGAACGTCATCAAGGTGATCTGGGGCACCAGGTGGGACGAGCTGCTGATGCGCGACACCGACGGGGCCCTGCTCAACAAGATGGCAACGACCGTTGACGGCGAGTACCAGCGCTATGCGGTTGAGACGGGCGCCTACATCCGGGAACACTTCTTCGGCCCGGACCCCCGCCTGCGCAAGCTCGTCGACCACCTCAGCGACGAGGATCTGCGGGTCCTGCCTCGGGGAGGCCACGACTACCAGAAGGTGTACGCCGCGTTCAAGGCCGCCACTGAGGTGAAGGGCCAGCCCACCGTGATCCTGGCCAAGACCATCAAGGGATGGACGCTGGGCGAGGGGTTCGAGGGCCGCAACGCCACCCACCAGATCAAGAAGATGACAACGTCGCAGCTGATGGAGCTGCGGACACGCCTGCACATGGAGACCGAGATCGCCGAGGAGGACCTCGCCGACGGGATCCCGCCCTACTACCGGCCGCCACCCGACTCGGTGGAGATGCGCTACATGATGGACCGCCGCCGGGCCCTCGACGGCGCGGTGCCCCGCCGGGTGGTGCGGGACCGCCGCCCCATCACGCCCCCGGCCGACGGACCCTTCCTGGACATGCGCAAGGGCTCGGGCGGGCGCGAGGTCTCCACAACGATGGCATTCACGGCCTTGCTGCGCGACCTGATGCGGGACCAGCACTTCGGCCGGCGGGTCGTGCCGATAGTGCCCGACGAGGCCCGCACCTTCGGCATGGACTCGCTATTCCGGGAGTTCCGCATCTACGCGCCCCACGGCCAGCTCTACGAGCCGGTGGACCATGATCTACTGCTGAGCTACAGCGAGTCGACCGACGGCCAGATCCTCGAGGAGGGCATCACGGAGTGCGGCTCGCTGGCCAGCTGGCTGGCCGCGGCCACCTCCTACGCCAACCTCGGCGTGCCCATGGTTCCCTTCTTCGCCTTCTACTCGATGTTCGGCTTCCAGCGGGTGGGCGACTCGATCTGGGCCGCGGCCGACGCCCGGGCCCGCGGCTTCTTGATCGGCGCAACCGCGGGGCGCACGACGCTGCCGGGCGAGGGACTCCAGCACCAGGACGGCCACAGCCACGTCCTGGCATCCACGGTGCCGGCGTGCGAGGCCTACGACCCGGCCTTCGCCTACGAGCTTGGAGCCATCATCGACGAGGGCCTGCACCGGATGTACCCGTCGGAGGCCGAGAACGGCACCGACGTCTTCTACTACATCACCATCTACAACGAGAACTACGAGCAGCCGCCCCGTCCCGATCATGTGACCGAAGCCGACATCACCAGCGGCCTGTACAAGTTCGACGACGGTCCGGGCACCCGCGGCCGAAACGCCACGATCCTGTTCTCGGGCGCGTCGGTGGGCGCGGCGCTCGAGGCTCAGGCGCTGCTGGCCGAGCACCACGACACGTCGGCCGAGCTGTGGAGCGCAACCTCCTACCAGCGGCTGCGACGCGAGGCCCTGGACATAGAGCGTCGCAACCGCCTGCACCCCTCATCCGAGCCGGTCGTGCCGCTGGTCACCCGCAGGCTGTCCGACTCCGACGGGCCCATCGTGGCCGTGACCGACTTCATGACCCTGGTGCCCGACCAGATCGCCCGCTTCACCCCGAGGACCCTGCACGTGTTGGGCACCGACGGATTCGGCCGCTCGGACACTCGCGAGGCTCTGCGACGATTCTTCGAGGTGGACGCCGCCCACATAGTCCTGGCAGTGCTGTCGGCACTGGTGGAATCGGACGAGGTGTCAGCGGATGAGGTGTCGGCGGCCATGGCCCGGTACGGCATCGAGTCGGACCGTGACGATCCCGGCCATCCCGACACGGGTGCACGGCTATCCTCCGACCGGTGAAGCAGGTAGAGCGAGTGCAAACGGCGACAGGCACCATGGCTGTAACCGGACACGAGGGCGCCGACCGCTTGCTCAACACCGACCCGCTGGCGCTGCTGCTCGGGATGCTGCTCGACCAGCAGATCCCAATGGAGTGGGCGTTCATGGGGCCCACCGCCTGACCGAGCGGCTCGGTGCCGAGTTGGACGCCCACGACATCGCCGAGCGGGATCCCGATGCCTTCGCGGAGTTGGTGCGGGTCAAGCCGGCTCTGCATAGATTCCCGGCATCGATGGCAAAGCGAATCCAGACGCTGTGCCGGCATCTGGCCGACAACTACGACGGCGACGCCGCCGCGGTTTGGGATGGCGCGCAGACCGGGAAGGAGCTCTTCGCGAGGCTGCGGGACCTGCCCGGCTACGGCGACGAGAAGGCCCGCATCCTGACCGCTGTTCTCGCCAAGCGCTTCGGCGTGTGTCCCGAGGGCTGGGAGGAGCAGGCCGGAGCCTTCTCCGACAGCGATCCCCGCTCGGTGGCCGACATCGACAGTGCGGAGGCGCTGCAGCGGGTCCGGTCCTGGAAGAAAGACCAGAGGGCCCGCGGCAAGAAGAAGGACGAATGAGAATCCGACTCATCGTCTGCGCTGTGATCGTCGCCCTCGTGGCGGCAGCGTGCGGGTCCGATGACGCCACGACGACGTCCGAGCCGACCACCACGGACGCCGTTGACGCTGCGAGCCCCGACCCCTCTCAACCGGAGCCTTCCGACGCCGCCGACAAAGCGGAGTCCCCCGCCGCCCCCGAGGCGGAACCAGAGCCCGAACCGACATTGAGCGACGCCGAACCGATGGCCAGCGAGGACACCACCGCAGCCGCGCCCGTGGATCCCGGCGACGTGCCCGACTTCGAGATGATCGATGTCCATACAGGCACTCCGGTCAATCTCCAGTCGGTGGTGGACGGCTCGACGCCTCTGCTCTTCTGGTTCTGGGCACCTCATTGACCGGTCTGCAGGAGGGAGGGCCCCTTCATTGAGCAGTTCGCTCAAGCCAATCCAGACCTAGTGAGAGTGGTGGGCATCGGCGCCAAGGACGATCTCGCCTTCGCCGAGGACTTCGTGACCCGCACCGGAACCACGTTCACGATGCTGTGGAGCGACTCCATCGAGCCCTGGCGCCACTTCGGTATTACCAGCAACTCGAGCATTCTCGTTCTCGACGGCGGGGGCAAGGCCGACGACCGGCCTGGCAGGTTCGACGCCGAGGATCTCAGCGAACGATTCTCGCAACTGGCCTGACCGATGAAGATGCCGTACGGCGCCCGAACTGTCGCAGTGCTCTTCACGGTCGCTCTGGCGGCCGCCGCCTGCGGCAGCGAGACCGAACCGAGTTCCGGCAGCCTCAGCACCGTCGAGACCCCCGCTACCAGCGCCGCGACTGACGACGCCCTCGAGCGCGCTCAAGCTGAAGCCGCAGAGGCCGAAGCCGCCGCCCAAGCCGAAGCCGCCGCGGCGGAAGCTGAAGCAGCCGCCGCTGAGGCCGAAGCCGAAGCCCAAGCCGCCGCCGCCGCCCAAGCCGAAGCCGAAGCCCAAGCAGCCGCCGCTGAGGCCGAAGCCGCCGCCCAAGCCGCCGCTGAAGCAGAGCTCGCACTCGAGGCTGCCGAGGCCGACTCTGAGGGAGCCGCAGATCCCGGGCTGGTCGCCGAGCTTGAGGAGGAACTGCAACAGGCCCGGGCCGAAGCCGAAGCAGCCGCCCAAGCCCAAGCCGAAGCAGCCGCCCAAGCCGCAGCCGAAGCAGCCGCCGCGGCCGCCGCGGCCGAGGCTGAAGCCCAAGCCGCCGCCCAAGCCCAAGCAGCCGCCCAAGCCCAAGCCGAGGCCGAAGCAGCCGCAGCGGAGGCCGAAGCAGCCGCCCAAGCCCAAGCCGCAGCCGAAGCAGCCGCCCAAGCCCAAGCCGCAGCCGAAGCAGCCGCAGCGGAGGCCGAAGCAGCCGCCCAAGCCGAGGCAACCACCACCGCAGCACCAACCACCACCGCAGCACCAACGACAACGGTCGCGCCCACCACCACGGCAGCACCCGCCACCCCTGCCGGGCCGGGTGATGTGCCCGACCTCGTGATGGTCGACGTGTCCAGCGGTGCCCAGGTCAACCTCCAGTCTCTCGTTGACGGCTCGACACCCTTGCTGTTCTGGTTCTGGGCGCCGCATTGACCGATCTGCAGGGCAGACGGCCCTGTGGTCGAGCAGTTCGCTCGAGACAACATCGAAAGAGTGCGAGTCGTGGGCGTCGGCGCCCAGGACGACCTCGCCTACGCCGAGCGCTTCGTCTCCAGGACCGGCGTCGCGTTCACCATGCTGTGGAGCGACTCCTTCGCCTCCTGGAACCACTTCAACATCAGAAGGAACTCGACCGTCCTGCTATTGGACAGCGGCGGGAACGTGATCGACGACGGGCCCAGCCACTTCGACGAGCGTCGGATCGAGGAGCAGTTGGCCGAACTGGCCTAGATCAGTCGCTGACAATTCGCTGGTCTAGATAATTCACCCGACATTCACCGTCGGTTCACGGTCTACCTGGCTGCCTGAAACCTTGCTGCGCGTAGCTTGCCTGCGGCCCGCTACAGGCGCTGGTCTTGCCATGCCATATTCCCAAGGGAGGGATACCTGAGTGCGCAATTCATGGCGCCGGTTCCCAGAGGCCGAGCGGACGGAACGCAGTTCACAAGGACATCTCGACGCACGGAGCGAGGCCGTGGCCCGAGCGGCCCGTGAGCGCAGCGAACAAGAGCGGGGAACACCGCGGCTCACCTCGAAGGCTGTCACCCGTTGGCGCGGCCGATTGTGGCTGCCGGTGATTCTCGTGAGCTTCTCGCTCGTGGCCGCGGCATGCGGTGACGATGAAGAAGACGCCTCTACGCCATCGGCCGACACTGGCACCGCCGACACCGCGCCGACCACGACAGCCGCGGCCATGCCCGAGGAAGAGATGGCCTCTGTCTCGGGTGAGGTGAATATCTCTGGTTCGTCGACGGTTGAGCCGATCTCGATCCGTGTGGCCGAGCTGTTCGAGGATGTGGCGCCGGATGTGTCGGTGACCGTGGACGGTCCCGGCACCGGCGACGGCTTCAAGCTGTTCTGCGCAGGCGACACCGACATCTCCGACGCCTCCCGCCAGATCAGGGACGCCGAGAAGGAAGCCTGCTTCGAGGCCGGCATCACCAACATCGTCGAGCTCAAGGTGGGCGTCGACGGCATCGCGGTGATGACCAACGCCAACAACGACACGGTCGAGTGCTTGAGCTTCCACCAGCTCTTCGACCTCATCGGCCCCAACGGCGAAGGCACCAGCACCTGGGCCGAGGCGTCTACGGGCCTGCCCGACGCGCCGCTGTCAATCTTCGGACCCGGCGAGGAGTCCGGCACCTTCGACTCCTTCATCGAGATCGTCCTCGAGGACCTGGCCGAAGAGGCCGGAGTGGACGCCACCACCCGCACCGACTACAGCCCCTCAGGAGACGACAACGTCATCCTGCAAGGCATCCAGTCCAGCGACACCAGCCTGGGCTGGCTCGGCTTCGCCTTCACCATCAACTCCTCAGGCGTCAAGCTGCTCGAGGTGGACGGCGGCGACGGATGCGTGTCGCCCACCCCCGACACCATCGCGTCCAACAAGTACCCGATCAGCCGCGACCTGTGGATCTACGTCAACGCCGGCAAGGCCGCCGCCAACCCCGCAGTCGTCGCCTACGTCGACTTCTACGTCTCGGATGCCCTCAGCCAAGCCGTCAGCGAGGTCGGCTACGTGCCCCTCACCGACGCATCCCACGCCGAGACCGCTGAGCGCTGGCATGGCCGCACCCTCATCAGCTAGAACACCGGGCGGCCACACCCGGGTCTGACTCAGGAAGATCCTCCACAGCCATGACCGACACGAGCGTCGTACACCCAGAGCTTCTAACCGTCGATCAGCTTCAGATAGCGCCTTCCCGCAGGCACCGTGAAGTGATCATCAGGTACACCCTGGTCATGACGGCGCTCGTGTCAGTCCTGGTGAGCACACTGATCGTGTGGAGCCTCCTGCGGGAGGCGTGGACCTTCATCACCCAGGTGGTCTGGGCTGACACATGGGGACAGCAGGGATGGTTCCCCCGGCGAGGTCTCTACGACATTCCCACCATCGTCGTCCCCTCCCTGATCGTCACCGGAGTCGCCATGATGGTGGCCGGACCGCTGGGGCTGGGCGCCGCCGTGTACCTGTCCGAGTACGCCAACCGGAGGGTGCGGTCCTGGCTGAAGCCCGCGCTGGAGATCCTGGCCGGCATCCCCTCGGTCGTGCTGGGCTTCTTCGCCCTCACCTGGATCGCGCCGAACCTGGTCGGGCGAATCGGCAGGAACACCTTGCTGGTGCTGGGCGCGGCGATCGTGTTGGGCTACGCGGTGATGTCCGCGGGTATTGCACGATCCAAGATCAAGCAGTACCGGGAGGGAGCAGCCGATCCCTCGGCCCGCATCGGCGCGGTGGCGTCAATAGCAATGCTGTGCGGCGTCTTCGTGCTCGCGGTGGCCTGGGCCCTCAATGTCTGGCTGGACTTCGCCCCCAACAACGCCGGATCGCTGGCCGCGGCCGGAATCGGCGTGGGGATCCTCACCATCCCGCTGGTGGCCTCCATCTCCGAGGACGCCATGACCGCGGTTCCCTCCTCGCTGCGCGAGGCGTCAGCGGGGCTCGGGGCCCGCAAGATGACCACCGCCACCACCGTCGTGCTGCCCGCGGCCATCTCTGGCATCGTGGCCGCCTTCATCGTGGCCGTCTCCAGGGCCATCGGCGAGACGATGGTGGTCTTCATGGCCGGTGGCGCGGCCGACGCGGCCCGGTTCACCGACTCCCCCTTCGACGGCGGCCTGACCATGACCGCGGCCATGGCCTCGCTGGCCTCGGGCACCGACAGCGTCGTGGGCGAGGGCCTGACGTTCCAGAGCCTGTACTTCGTGGGCCTGCTCCTGTTCCTGATCACCCTGAGCCTCAACATCGTCGCCTCCCGCTTCGTGTCGAAGGTCCGCGAGGCCTACTAGAAGTGCGCTCAGAACAATGATCAGCCGCCTCTCAGACGACAAGTCCCGGGCTGCCATCGCCGCCTCCATCGAGAGGCGCCGGGTGGACACCCGGGGTCTGCTGTTCAAGACGGTGCTGCAGGCGTCCCTGCTGATCACGCTGGCCCTGCTGGCCGTGCTGCTGATCACCGTCGCATTGGACAGCACCGATCAGATCGGCACCCGCTTGTGGGATTTCCTGCAGGGCACGCTGCGCTCCCGGTCCGAAGACGAGCGTCTCGGCATCCACCAGGGCATCTACGGCTCGATGTGGATCGCGATCATCGTGGCCGTGCTGGCCTTCCCCATAGGCATAGGCGCCGCGGTCTACCTCGAGGAGTATGCGCCCAGGAACCGCTTCACCTCGTTCATCGAGGTCAACATCCGGAACCTGGCCGGCGTGCCGTCGGTCGTGTACGGCTTGCTGGGGTTGGCGCTGCTGCTCAACGGCCAGATCTTCGGATTGGACCGCCTCACCGGCGGGAGCTCGACCCTGTCGGGCGGGATCACGCTGGCCATCCTGGTCCTCCCCATAGTGATCATCACCTCCGGCGAAGCCTTCCGGGCCGTGCCTGCCTCGCTGCGGGAAGGCGCCTACGGCGTCGGGGCCACCAAGTGGGAGATGATCCGCACCCAGGTGCTGCCCTACGCCGCGCCGGGCATCCTCACCGGCACGCTGCTGTCGATGGCCAGGGCGGTGGGAGAGGCCGCCCCGCTGATCCTGGTGGGCGCCATCTCCGGGCGGCTCGGACACAATCCCGGGCTGTTCGACATCGGCGCCCTCACCGATCAGTTCACTGCGCTGCCCATAGTCATCACCAGCTGGACTGTGCAGTCGGGCCGGGACGTCGGCTTCACCAACGCCGCAGCCGGCGCCATCGTCGTACTGCTCGTGTTCGTGCTATTGATGAACTCCGCCGCGATCCTGTTGCGGAACCGATTCGAGAACAAGAGAGGCTGAAGTGTCGATGACAGACGAATCTCCCCGCGTGTTCGAACGCCCGGTCGCCACCGCAGGCGAGACGAGTTCGACACCGGAGATGGCCTCGCTGGCGACCGAACGAGATGTCGTGTTCCGCTCCCGAGACGTCAACGTCTACTACGGCGCCTTCCGTGCGGTGCGCGACGTGACCTTCGACGTGCGCAAGAACGAGATCATGGCTCTCATCGGCCCCTCGGGCTGCGGCAAGTCCACGGTGCTGCGCTGTTACAACCGGATGAACGACCTCATCAGGGACGCCCGGGTTACCGGCTCCATCACGTACCGCGGCACCGACCTGTACAACGAGCGTGTCGACCCCGTCGAGGTGAGACGCCGCATCGGCATGGTGTTCCAGAAGCCCAACCCCTTCCCCAAGTCGATCTACGACAACGTCGCCTACGGGCCCAGGGTGGCCGGCCAGAAGAAGGGCCTCGACGACATCGTGGAGAACTCGCTGCGCAAGGCGGCCCTGTGGGAGGAAGTGAGCGACCGCCTCAAAGACTCCGCCTTCGAACTCTCGGGCGGCCAGCAGCAGCGCCTGTGCATTGCTCGGGCCATCGCAGTCGGCCCCGACGTGCTGCTGATGGACGAGCCGTGCTCGGCTCTCGACCCGATAGCCACCGCCCGCATCGAGGACCTGATGCAGGAGATCAAGCAGGACTACACGATCATGATAGTGACCCACAACATGCAGCAGGCCGCCCGGGTGAGCGACACCACGGCGTTCTTCACCGCCGACATCCACTCCGAGAACGACACCCGCACCGGCATTCTCGTCGAGGTGGCCACCACCCAGAAGATCTTCTCCAATCCCTCCGACGAACGCACCGAGAACTACGTAACCGGACGATTCGGCTAGAGGCCGAGCGGCATGGCTCTTGACCCAAGGACCCCAGCATGACCGAGCAGACCCGTAGAGGCTTTCACGCCGAGATCGACGAGATCAGCGACCTGATCGTCCAGCTGGCGGCCCGAGCCAGCGACGCCGTGGCGAGGGCCACCGACGCCTTGTTGAAGTACGACCTGGTCGAGGCCCAACAGATCATCGACGACGACGACCAAATCGACGTAGCCGCCATAGAGGTCGAGGAGAAGTGCCAGAGCCTGCTGGCGCTGCAACAGCCCATGGCCGGTGACCTCCGCCAGATCCTGGCTGCCATGTGGATCACCGGCGAACTCGAGCGGACCGGAGGTCTCGCCTGCAACATCTGCAAGGGAGCCCGCCGGATGTTCCCCACGGAGCTGCCGCCGAGACTGCGCGGCCTCATCGCGGAGATGAACGAGGAGGCGATCCGGCTGATCCGGTTGTCGGTGGACTCCTACTCCGAACACGACGCGGCCTTGGCCGGAGCCCTCGACGACATCGACGACCGGCTCGACAGCCTGCACCGCACCTTCGTCAAGACCCTCCTCGAGTCGAGCCGCACGCACGATCTCGACATCCAGCCGTCCGTGCAACTGGCCCTGATAGCCCGCTACTACGAGCGCATCGGTGACCATGCCGTGAACATCAGCGACCGGGTCCGCTACATGGTCTCGGGCGTTATGCCTTGGCGAGCCGGCATGGCCCGGCACCGCTTGCGCGAAGAGCCAACACTGCAAGAACTGCCCGCCGACCCGGCGGAGATGTCCTCCAACGGCGACGACAAGGTTGACTAGAGTCGCGAGTTGATGACCCCGCTCATCATCGGAGTTCTGCTGGTGGTGGGCGGTGCGATGGCGGGAATCGCCATAGACCGGGTGCGCTTGCGGCGATGGATCCGCAAGCGCGGCCCGCAGCGATACCACCACGCCGCTCCGATCGGGGCTCTCCACAACCAGAGACGGTCAGCCCGTCAGGTCGTCGAGGATGCCGACCGGCGGTTGCAGCAGGCCGAGGCCCGCCAACTCTCAACTGAGACCGAATCCCGGCGGGTGGAAGCGAGCCTGGACGCGCTGCCGGCCGGGCTCGTGCTGTGCGACCGCAACGGTCGGGTGGTCGCACAGAACACCGCAGCGACGCAGTTCCTGCAAGCCCGCCACGGCGAGGCCCTCGTGGCCAGGGTGATCAAGGATCTGCTCGAGCAGGCCCGGTTCGGTGAGCGGGTCACCACCAGGGTCGAGCTGCACGTCGAGCCCCGCCGCAGCTACGAGGTGACGGCCGGTCCCGTCGAGCGCGAGGGTGAGATGCTGGGCGCCGTCGCGCTGGTGCACGACATCACCGAGCACGACCGCATCGAGTCCGTGAGAAGGGACTTCGTGGCCAACGTCAGCCACGAGCTCAAGACCCCGATCGGAGCTCTGAGCCTGCTGGCGGACTCGCTGGCCGCGGACTCCGAGCCGGAGGTGGTGGCCCGTCTCGCGGGCCGGATGCAGTTCGAGGTACAGCGGGTGGCCAACACAATCGACGACCTGCTGACCCTGGCCACGCTCGAGGACGAAAGCGGCCGCCCCGGCGAGCAGGTCGACATCGCGGCCGTGGTGGCGACGGCTGCCGACCGCATCTCGGAGACCGCCGAGCAATGGGACGTCAAGGTGGTGGTGTCGATACCCGCCGACCTCGCACCGATGCGAGGCTCCCGGCTTCATCTCGAGTCGGCCGTGTTCAACCTTCTCGACAACGCGGTGAAGTTCAGCGAACCCGGCGGACGGGTCGATGTCGAAGTCGAGGCCGACCGGCACACCTTGACCCTCTCGGTAACCGACGAGGGCATCGGCATCCCCGCGGCCGAGCGGTCCCGGATCTTCGAGCGCTTCTACCGGGTCGACCGGGCTCGCAGCCGCAGCACGGGCGGCACCGGGCTGGGGCTGTCGATCGTGCGCCACGCGGCGCTGTACCACGGAGGCGACGTGAGCGTGGCCTCGCGGGAGGGCCTCGGAGCCCAGTTCACCCTCGAACTCCCCCTCGACAACGGCGACTGAGCAACTGCTACTAGAGGTTGGCGCTCCCGTCGCCAGCCCCAGCAGCCGAAGCCAGAAGCGACTGGCGCTGCCGCTCGAGCCAGCCCAGCAGGACGGCGACCGCCCTGGGGTCGTGGCGCAGGTGGTGCCCGGCGCCGCTGATGACGCGCAGATCGGCACCGGGATGGGCATCGGCCAGGACCCGGGCGTCGAACACCGGGACCGTCTCGTCGTCGCTGCCGTGGAGCACCAGCAGGGACCGGTCTCCGAGCGACTCCGCGGCCTCCACGGCTCGCACGGCCTTGATCTCCGCAGCCCACCGATCAAAACGCAGGGGGAACGCCGGATCACGCACCACGCCAACCTCCCGGGCCCAGACCAGCAGCTTGCGAGGGTTGCGGGCCCAGTCCTCGAAATCGGCCGGCGCGGCCACTGCGGCCACACCCCGCACCCGCTCGTCGCGGCTGGCCACCACGACCGCGAGGGCGCCCCCGGTTCCGAAGCCGATCAGCCAGACGCCGGCGCACGGCACCTCCGACGTCAGGAAGTCGACTGCTCCGGCCAGGTCGCGTCTCCAGCCGTCGAGCGAGAAGTCTCCCGAGGAGCCGGCCACTCCCCTTGAGGCGAAGGTCAGCACGGCGAAACCGGCCTCCGCGGCGATCAGGTCGGCGAGCGCCGGCATGGTCAGCGTGGAGTTGATGCCCCCGCCCGGTTCGGATGGGAAGCCGTGGACGATCACCGCCGCAGGCTGCACGGCAGGAGGTCGGGCCGGGCGGGCTAGATAGGCCTCCAGAACGTTCGAGTCGACGGCGAACTGCCTGTCCATCGGAGCCACCGTATCTCGGTGCACCGACGCGCAGTGGGGCGGGCCCGAGGACCCGCCCCACTAGTCGTTTCTGCCGGAAATCCCGGGCGAGCCTCGCACACTCGCAGCTGCAATGGCCGCGGTGCCTGGCCGGATGTGACGAGGTCCGGCGACTCGGGTCCGGGGGTGGAGCTGGCGGGGATTCGCCAGTCGGTCCAGCTTGCCGTAGCTAGCGGCCAGCCACCTCCAAGGTCACAAAGCGTTTAGCACTCAGTTGGACCACCTCCTTTCCTTGGTGACAACAGTCAACCACAAGAGGGCCCGCTATGCCACGCTTTCGTGAACTGCGATCTATCCGCTCGTCCGCCGGCCGGGAGGCTCGCCTGCGCTGAAGGCGCCGATCTCGGAGAGATACGCGAGCTGCACTTCGAGGATGCACACGACGTCCACCGGGTCGGGGCCCCCCTCCTCCAGCGATCGGGCCACCACCGCGTCGCACGCCGCATCGGTGTCAGCCACGGCCATGTCGCCGACGGACACTGCGGGATCACCCAACTCCTGGCCGTAGGAGGTCGCGAGGCCCACGGCGGCAAACCAGTCGAGATGCCAACCGAGCACGGCCCTGACTTCGTCGTAGCTCACCCTGGCGGTCACTTCGTCAGGCAGGCGGTCGGCCACATAGGTGACCGCCTCCGACAGCCGGTACACCGACGGGGCAGTCTCCTGCTCGAGGCGCCCGACCGCGATCCCGACGGAGACGAAGGCGATCGCAACGACGGCGGCCAACCCGACCGCGGCGATCAGCCAGATCACGGCGCCTACGCTCGGCCTCTAGAGGCCGATGCGCTGGGCCAGCAGCTCCCGGTGGTAGGTGGGATCGCCGAAGATGAGTTCAGAGCTCTTGGCCCGCTTGAAGTACAGGTGCGCGGGATGCTCCCAGGTAAAGCCGATCCCTCCGTGAATCTGGATGTTCTCGGCGGCCGCGTGAAAGTAGGCCTCCGAGCAGTAGCTCTTGGCCAGCGACGCGACCTGGGGCAGCTCATCGTTCATCTCGGATGCGCACCAGCCCGCGTAGTAGGCGGCTGACTTGGCCGACTCGACCTCCAGGAGCATGTCTGCGCACTTGTGCTTGATCGCCTGGAACGAGCCGATGGGCCGGCCGAACTGCACCCGGACCTTGGCGTACTCCACCGACATGTCCAGACAGCGCTGCGCCCCGCCCACCTGCTCGGCCGCCAGGGCCACTGCAGCCAGATCGAGGATGGTCTCCAGCACCGGCCAGCCCTCACCGTCGGTTCCGATGAGCGTCGCCTCGGTGCCCTCGAAGGTGAGCTTGGCCTGCTTGCGGGTCTGGTCCATGGTCGACAGCGGCGTGCGGGTAAGGCCGGGAGCGTCGGGATCGACGGTGAACAGGGAGATGCCGGCGGCGGTGCGGGCCGCGACGATTATCAGGTTGGCAGTATGGCCGTCGAGCACGTACATCTTGACGCCGTCGAGCCTCCATGAGCCGTTGTCGGGCGAGGCCACCATGGTGATCCCGGGCTCGTCCCAGCGGCCGTTCTGCTCGGTGAACGCAAGCGTGCCTCTGGTCTCGCCGGAGGCGATGCCGCCGAGGTGGGCGTGCTTGGCGTCCTCGTCGCCGCAGTGCATCAGCGTGTTGGCGGCCAGCACCGCGGAGGAGAAGTACGGCGCGCACAACAGGGCCCGGCCCATCTCCTCGAGCACGACGACCTGCTCCACGCAGGTGAAGCCCTGGCCGCCGTAGGCCTCGGGAATGGTCAGGGCGGGGAGGCCCATCTGCTCCGACAGCTGGGCCCAGACGTCGGAATCGAAGCCACGCTCGGTGTCCATCTGCTCGCGCACCGCCGACTCGGGCGACTTCTCCTCGAGGAAGGCGCGGACGAATTCTCTGAGCTGCTCCTGCTCGTCGGTGAATGCGAAGTTCACGTGGGGACACTCCTAGCAGTCGTGTGAGGGCCAAACCGTGTGGGGGCCAAGCTATCGGGGCGGATCGTGCCTTGAACGGCCGTAGTGCCCGCTGCGGGCCGTAGGATCGGGTCGTGCCCGCAGCACCGCTCTTCGAGATCGACAGCCTGCATGTGGCAACGGTCGACGGCGTCACCGAGATCCTGCGCGGTGTGGACCTGGTGGTGGGCGCGGGCGAGCTGCACGCCCTGATGGGGCCGAACGGGTCGGGGAAGTCCACCCTGGCCGCGGCCCTGCTCGGCAGCCCCGAGTACGAGGTCACCAGCGGCTCGATCCGCTTTAAGGGCGAGGACATCACCTCCTGGCCCCCGGAGGTGCGGGGCAAGGCCGGACTGTTCCTGGCCTTCCAGTACCCCCAGGAGATCCCGGGCGTGTCGGTGCGCAACTTCCTCACCCAGGCTCTGCAGGCCCGCAAGGGCACCGATGTCAGCTCCATCGAGACCTACATGACCATGGTCGAGTGGATGGAGCGCCTTTCCATCGACTCGGCGCTCATGGACCGCCACCTCAACGAGAAGTTCTCCGGCGGTGAGAAGAAGCGCAACGAGATCCTGCAGATGGCCGTTCTTGAGCCCGACATGGCCATCCTCGACGAGACCGACACCGGCCTCGACATCGACGCGCTGCGCATAGTGGCCACCGGGCTGCAGGAGGTGCGAGCCGAACGGCCCGAGCTAGGAGTGCTGGCCATCACCCACTTCCAGCGCATCCTCACCTCCGGGCTTCAACCCGACAGGGTGCATGTGCTCCTGGACGGCCGCATCGTCGAGAGCGGCGGTCCCGAGCTGGCCGACCGGCTTGAGCGCGACGGCTACGAGCGGTACGCGTCATGAGCGTCCAGGGAGGCGAGCCGCTCGGGCCGGCGACGAAGGCGGAGTTTCCCCTTCTGGCCCGGGAGGTGCACGGCCGGCCCATCGTCTACCTCGACTCGGCCGCCTCGTCGCAGAAGCCCCGCTGCGTGCTCGAGGCCATGAACACCTACTACGAGACGATCAATGCCAACGTGCACCGGGGCGCCTATGAGATCGCGGCCCAGGCCACCGAGGCCATGGAAGCGGCCCGGGCCGAAGTGGCCCGGTTCGTGAACGCGCCCTCCGCTGACGAGATCGTCTTCACCAAGAACGTCACCGAGGCCATCAACCTCGTGGCCCGCTCGTGGGGAGGGGCCAACCTCGGACCGGGCGACGCAGTGGTGATCACCGACATGGAGCACCACGCCAACATCGTTCCCTGGCACATAATGGCAGCCGAGAAGGGCTTCGAGCTTCGCTGGATCGGTGTCGGCGCCGACGGCCAGCTCGACCTGAGCAACCTGGACCGGCTCCTCGACGGGGCCAGGCTGCTGGGCGTGACCGCCATGAGCAACGTGCTGGGCACGCTCAACCCGATACGCCGCCTCGCCGACGCCGCCCACGACGCCGGGGCGCTGGTGCTGGTGGACGCGGCCCAGTACGTGCCTCACTTGCCGACCGACGTGCAGGCTCTCGGGGCCGACTTCCTGGGCTTCACCGGCCACAAGATGTGCGGGCCCACAGGCATCGGGGTGTTGTGGGCCAGAGCCGAACTGCTGGAGGCGATGCCGCCGTTCCTCGGGGGCGGCGAGATGATCCTCGACGTGCGCAAGGACGGCTTCCTGCCCAATCACATCCCCCACAAGTTCGAGGCCGGGACCCCGCCCATTGCCGAGATCGTCGGACTCGGCGCCGCCGTCCGGTACCTCGACGGGCTGGGAATGGACCGGGTGCGCGAGCACGAGGTCGGCCTCACGGCCTACGCGCTGCGCACGCTGGAGGAGCGCTACGGCTCGGACCTCGCGGTGCATGGACCCGCGGAGCCGGCCTGCCGGGGCGGCGTGCTGTCGATGAGCTACCGGGACATCCACCCGCACGACCTGTCGCAGGTGCTCGACGACCGCGGCGTGTGCGTGCGGGCCGGCCATCACTGCGCCAAACCGCTGATGCGACATCTCGGGGTGCCGGCCACCGCCCGGGCGTCGCTCTACGTTTACAACGACACTTCCGACGTGGACGCCCTCGCCGAAGCGCTCAGCGTCGCCGGCGAGTTCTTCTCGAGGTAGCGGCCGAGCGGATGGGCGGCGAGTGGTGAGAATCCTGGTGAGGCGCTCAGCGAGGCCGTGGCCCGAACGGCCCGTGAGCGCAGCGAACAAGAGCGGGAAACACGACGCTTCACCGCGAGGCGGCGTCACCTGCCCGCGCGTGCTCTAAGGGGAGTAGACCATGGCCGGTCTGGAGGACCTGTACCGCGAGATCATCCTCGACCACTACCGCAACCCCCGCAACCGTGGCGAACTCGAGGTACCGCCCGCGGTTCAGGCGGTGGGGTTCAACCCGCTGTGCGGTGACGAGGTGATCGTCTACCTGAAAGTTCGCGACGGTGTGATAGTCGAGGTGTCGACCGGCGGCCAGGGGTGCTCCATCAGCCAGTCGTCGGCATCGATGATGTCGACCGCGGTCAAGGGTCGCACGGTGGCGGAGGTGCGGCGGCTGGTACGAGCCTTCAAGCACATGATGTCCATCCACGGCAGCGGGATCGGCGGCACCGGAGACGATCTGGACGACGAGCCCGGCAGCGGCAACGGAACCGGCGAGGTGAAGCTCGGCGATCTGGAGGCCCTGCGCGGCGTGGTCAAGTTCCCGGTGCGCATCAAGTGCGCCACGCTGTCGTGGAACACCCTGGTGCAGGCCCTCGACGAGACCTTCGCCTGACATCGCGGCCTCTGGGGGGCTGTTACCGTCTAGTTCGTGACGGACCTGCCGCCGCCCGACTGGTACACAGACCCCGAGGACGCCGCCCAGTACCGGTACTGGGACGGCTCGCAGTGGACCGACCATCGGGCGCCCCGTCACAGCAGTCCCTCCGAAGGCAGCAGCCCCTCCGAAGGCAGCAGCCCCTCCAGACATCGCAGCATCCGCAATCTGCTTACGGGCACTTGGAGGATGGCAACCCAGAACTGGCGCCCGCTGCTGATCATCTACGCGGTGGTCGCCATCGTGTACTTGGCCGGTGAGCAAGCGGTCAGGGTGGGATATGGCGACGTGTTCGGCGACACGCTGGGAGTTCTGATAAGCGATTTGGAGTCACTCGACCCCAACGCCGAGGCCGAGGAGACCGGAGCGGTGTTGGAGGGCAGCTGGAACGACCTGACGGACCGCCTGAGAGGCCTGGGCTCGTCGACTCTGGTCGCTGGGGTGCTGCTGATGGTGGTGGGGGGCGTGGCCGTGGTCGCAATCAACATCGTCGAGTTCGCCGCGTTCGGGCAGTTTACGACGGCCCGGCTGAGTGACCGACGCATGGACGCGGCCCAGGCGTTGCGGGCCGGCCTGGGCCGCCTGCTGCGCATCATCGGAGTGGGCTTGATGCTGCTGGCGATGTGGTGCGCCGCGATGATGGCGGCCTCCCTCGTGGCGGGATTGCTGAGCCTGGCTTCAGGTGTGCTGGCGCTAGTACTGATCCTGGCGGTGCTGGTGATGATGGTGGGCGCGGTTCCTCTGGCGCTCCTCACCGCAATGACTGCCGCCGCGGGTCCGGCCACGCCGTCGATGCGTTACGCCCGCGATCTCCTGAGGGGCACCTATTGGGCGACCCTCGGCCGCATTGCCTTGCTCTTCGCCCTGTCGATAGCCGCGACCATCCCGGTGGTGGTCGTCGGCGAGGTGGCCGGACTCTTCAGTGACCCGCTCGCACGCGTGGTCCTCGTCGTGCTGAGCGTGTTCCCTGAAGTGCTGTCCAGCATCGCCTTCTTCACCGTCTATCACGACCTCGGCGGCGAGTCCGCCGACCCGGCCGTCCCACCAGCCGCCTGAGCCAGCCGCCGGCTAGCGCAAACCGAGGTGCTCCAGCAGTTCCTCGACGTTCAGATCGTGGTGAGAAGCAACGCTCTTCAGGACCTCATCGCGGACGAAGTGCAACCGAATACGCCCGGGGCGAGCCTCCCCTTCATCGAAGTAGCACTCAACGGCCTCGCGGACGTTGCTACGAACCTCGTCGATCGTCTCGCCCTCGGTATGGATGCCGTACCCCAGAGCGCTGGCAGAGTACCCGCCGTCGATCTCGTCCTCACTGACCTCGAAGATGATCTCAGACAAGCTTGCTATCACGGATCCTCCCCGGTCGCCGGCGTGGACTCTTCCCGTCCGTCTTCCTGACCCCGCACAATACCGGCCAGGAGGGGCTTGAGGGCTTCTGCGTAGGAGGCCAGCCTGGCCGGACCGATGCCGGGCACGGCCAGCAGAGCCGCGTCGGTGGTGGGGAGGCAGCGGGCCAGCTCGCGCAGCGTGGCATCAGGGAAGACAACGTAGGCAGGCACTCCGTCGGCCCTGCTTCGCTCCAGGCGCCATTCCCGCAGGCGCTGGAAGGCGGCCGCGGCCCCGGGTTCGGTGGCCTCGTCGATGGGCGGGCTCTGGGCTCTGGACACCGGGGAGGCCGGTTTGGCCGCTTCTGGGCGGCGGGGCCTCGCCGCGGGAACAACCGGGGCTGTGGGCTCGAGCTTGGAGCGCCAAGACATCTCGTCGACGAAGGGCGACCTCGGGCCGTCGGCGACGATCAGCACCGACTGCGAGCACCGCGTGAGGGCGACGTGGAACACGCGGCGCTCCTCCTCGACATCGCCGGCCAAGCGGTGCGGCATCAAGCCCTCGGTGGCCGACAGGACGATCACATGGGGCCACTCCAGACCCTTGACCCGGTGCACGGTGGCCAGGCGCACCCCCCGGCCCCAGGAGGGGCGACCCCCGCGGGGATCGCCCTCGCTGTCGCCGCGACGGCCCGCAGTGAGGCGGCTCCGCAGCCAGTCCTCGAACGCTGACGGGTCAGCGCAGTGCGGACCCACCGACAGCAGGGCCCGCAGGTCGTCGCCGTGGGCAGAGCGGTCCACCGAGCGGCGGGAGGCGTCGAGGCGCTCGTCGAGGCTGGCTCCCAGCCGGGTGCCGTGCTGAATCGCCTCCAGCAGTCGCAAGGTGTCGGCGCTGTCGCGAGCCATGTCGCCGAGACGCTCGACCTCGTCGGCGAAGTCGGCCACCCGCTCGGAGGTCCGCTCGTCGGAGATGCGCCCGGCCAGGCCCCTCAGAGCACCCACATTGCGCTGCTCCGCGATCCATTCAACCACCCGGGGGGAGATGCCCCGAGGTGGGCGCCGGGCGGCGGCGGAAAGGGCCTCGGCGGGCAGCCGGGCCGTCCCGGAGGTGGCCAGCCTCAGCCACGCGAGCGCGGCGGCCACCCCGGTGCGCTCCAGGAACCACGGCCCGACCGGGGCCATGCAGTCGATGCCCGCCTCCGACAGCAAGACCTGAGGTGCCAGCAAGGTGCTGTTGACCCTGGTCAGGACAGCGATGTCATGGGCATCAGCACCCCCGCCCATCAGGGTTCTGACCCGTTCCACGACCGCCGCGCCGCCGTCGGCGGCAACCTCCACCTCGAGCGGCCGATCCTCCGGGTCTGAGGCGGAGGCGCTACCCGGCTCGATGTCCTTGGCGATGCGGTGGAGGTTGTGAGTCAGCAGGTTGGACGCGGCCGCCACGACCGCGGGCGGGCAGCGGTAGTTCACCCGCAGCAGGTGCCGGGCCGCGCCCGGGAACCAGCGCTCGTACTCGATCAGCCAGCGGGGCGAGGCCCCCGAATAGCCGTAGATGGTCTGGTCGTCGTCGCCCACGCCGAAGACATCGGCCCTCGGACCGGCCAGCAGACGGATCATCAGCAGGTGAGCGGGCGTCAGGTCCTGGAATTCGTCCACCAGCAGCACGCCACATGTCCTGCGGGCTGCGGCCCGGGCGACTGGGTCGGTCAGCAGCACGTCGATGGCCCGGACGATCTGTTGGTCGAAATCGACGGCGCCGCGCTCGTCGAGGGCGTCGGCGTAGGCCGGAGCCAACTCGGCGAAGCCCGCGACGTCGGGGGCGTAGTCCAGCTCGACTGCGGCAGGATCCCGCAAGCCCAGCCGCGACGCGCTGAGCGCCTCCAGCCACGCCGCCAGCGGGTCGGTCATGGCCCGGCGCCGGCGGCGCGGCGCCCGCTCCCCTACCAGCGCGTGCACCAAGTCCCGCACTTCCCGCTCGTCAATCACGTCCACGCGACCATGGTGTGCGGGGCGTGCGAAGGGACCGGTGCCGTTGCACACCGCCAGCGCCAGGCTGTTGAGGGTGCGCACCTCCAAGCCCTCGAGATCGGTGGTGCGCGCCTGCATCTCGGCGCGGGCCCGCACGTTGTAGGCCACCAGGCACACCGCTGACGGCGACACGCCCAGGTCGCGGACCAGCCACCGGGCCCGCTCGGTGAGCACCCGGGTCTTGCCCGATCCGGCCGGGGCCACGATGCAGGCCCCTCCGCCGAGGTGACCCACCGCCCGCCGCTGGTCGGGCGCCAGATCGGCGACGGGCTCGCAGGGCCGCAGCACTGCGAGACTGCCTGCCGTCAGGTTGGCTGCCGGGATCAGCGCAGCGCCGTGAAGGTCGCCAGCATCGAGACAGTCCAGGGGACCGCCGTCGCACCACCCGGGACCGCCGGAGGTTGACACGACGTCTCCTGGTTGTCCTTCGGCCGCAGCCCGGGCCCCCAGCGCCAGGGCCCGCTCACGCGGGGCGAAGCGCAGCTGACCGGGATCACGCGCGTCCACCGCGTTGGCCGTCAGCAGGTGATGCCAGACCTCGTCTCCGAGGGTGACTCCGGGGTGGACATTCCACCATGGCGCCTCGAGAACCGGCTCGCCGTTGGGCACCGGTCCGTCCACCTCGATGACGAGCCGCTCCCGGCTGCTCCAAGCGGACCGCAGGCGGCGACCGGCTTCGGCTTGGGGGTCATTCGTGCGCACCGTCAGTCGCGGCGCCTGCGCCCACGGGGCGGGCGGCGGCTGTCCCGGCGACACCAGCACGCTGCGGCCCAGGCAGTCCGGTCCGGCTGCGCGGTCGGCGTCGTAGACCGGTTCAGTCTCAGGCATCGGGGGGATCACCATCCCCTCGGAACTGGCAGCAGAACGCCCCACATCCGGCGCGAGACACTGCCAAGTCTCGGGTGGGAGACAGGGCTCACGGGCGCAGTCCGGTGCCGAGGCGCTGCATCGCCTCACGCACCCGGTCGGGACGGTGGCAGCGGCCGTAGTCGAAGCCGGCCCGGATGCAGGTCTCCAGCAGCTCGTCGTGCTGCTCGGTCCGCTTCCAGGGCAGGGGCAGGTAGATCGGCAGCCCGAAGGCACTGAGCGCTTCGAGGTTCTCGTAGACCCGCCTCTGGTACCGGTAGCGGTCGGACCACTCCCACCCGGGCGGGCCGAATCCGGTTCCGGGGTCGAGAATCAGCCGGCTGCGCTCGACACCGGCGCTCTCCCAGCGATGCAGCGACCGCCGGAACCAGTCGCAGATCACCTCGATCGGATCGCCCATGACATGCCGGGAGGCCTTGGGGTCGACGCCCCACACGAACGGCGCCACCACCGGCACCGCCCGCTCGGCCGCGAGCCGCACCATGGCCGGGTTCTGGAGCCCGTCGGCCGCGTTGATCATGGTGGCGCCGCAGTCGAGAGCCCGTCGCATGATCTCGGGCTGCCACGAGTCCACCGAGAGTTGGGCCCCGCGTGACCCGCACAGCGCAGCGAGCGCCTGGACCTTGCCATCGAGTCGCCGCCATTCGGCTTCGACGTCCACCCGGTCGGCGAACTGGGTGGAGCCCGCACCGCCGAGGTCGATGCCGACGCAGCCCTGGTCCAGCAGTTGGGCGGCCCGGGCTGTTGCGCCCTCCACCGTGGTGGCCACCGAGAAGTCGGCCAGCGAGTCCGGCGAGGCGTTGACCACGCCGTGCAGCCTCATCGCGGGTGCGGGCCGCCGTTCACGAGGTTCTTGCTACCGGCCGCCCAGCCCCTCTAGCCAAGCGCGGCGTCGACGCGCTCGATGAAGTCGTGGTCGCGGGCTGAGAGGCCGCCTACATCGTGGCTGGTGACGGCCAGCTCCACCTTGTTGTAGACGTTGGACCACTCGGGGTGGTGGAAGAGCCGCTCAGCGATGAGGGCCACATGGGCCATGAACGCGAACGCGGCCCGGAAGTCGGTGAACACATACGAGCGGCGCAGCACGTCGCCGTCGCGGCGCCACTCGGGATGGGCGACCAGGAGTTCGGCGATCTCGGCCTCGGTCAACAGATCGTCTTTGCTCATGGAGGTGATGCTACGCCGAGCAGATCCGTTCTTGGGCGGCCCGACGGGTTCTAGCCGGACTCCTGGAATTCGAGGGCGCGGGTGAGGAAGCTGGCCATCTCAGCCCTGGTGGTCGGCCCCTGCGGGCAGTACAGCAGCGGATCAGTGCCACAGCCGACGGTGATCTCTGCGGCGTACAGGGCGTCGATGTCGGCGTCATGGCCGCTGTTGGCGGTGTCGTCAAAGCCCACTGGATCGGCGTCAGCCAGCTCGAAGGCTCTGACTAGGAAGCTGGCCATCTGTCCGCGGGTGACCGGGTCGTTGGGGCAGAACAGCCGCGGCTCGGTCGAGCACCCCAACGTGATCCGCAACTGCGCCAACCGCTCAACATGGCCGGCCCACCACCGGCCCACAATCACATCCTCAAAACGCGACCGAGGGGGCCGGCCGGGGTCGTCGCCGTCGATCACCCGCACCAGCCACACCGCTATCTCCCAGCGGCGGATCGGCTCATGCGGGCACAACACGCCCCGCCGGCAGCCAGTGCGAGCCATAACCCCCTCGCTCGCCAACTCCAGCACCGCCGCGGAATGAACCCCGGCCTCGTCCAGGTCGGAGAACTCCTCGGCCGGGTTCCGCTCTACCGGCGCTCCCCCGCCACCTCCGCCTCCACCGCCACCACCGCCGCCGCCACCGCCTCCGGGGCCGATGATGACGTTGCGGGGACCAGTGGTTTCGGACACTGTGCCGACGGTGGATCCCTCTGCGGTCTCCTCGATGAGCGGCTCATGGCGGTCGGTGTAACGGACCCGGGCCTGCAGATGATGATCCAAGTCGGCGTCGACCGACCGGTACGTTCGCGAGTCGGCACCGTCTATGAGGGCCCACCCGCCGAATCGGCTCGTGGAGCGGTACCACTCCCATGAGTCGTTGGAGACCCCGCCGTCGGGATCAGTCACAGTCGCGGTCAGCGTCTGCCCAAGCGCGGGAAACTCCGATGAGAACGTCACCGCGCCGTCCTCCTCGAGGTTGGTGACGCTGATGGTGACCCCGATGGAGTCACTCGCGTTCGAAGGATCGGTAGCAGTGACCGTCACCGAATGGGTCGACCTGGCCTCATAGTTGAGCTGGGTCTTGGTCTCGATCTGGCCCGTCACGGGATCGATGACGAAGGCATCCGATCCGATCAGCGAATACGTCAATTGGTCGTTGTCCGCGTCGTCTGCTGTCACGGCCGTTCCGACTAAGCGGCCGGTGTTCGTGTCCTGGGCCGTGTTCTCATCCACGCTGCGCATGCCGTCCTCGGTGACCGGAAACTCCGGGGCGGTGTTGGGCACTACCGGCTTGGCCTGAACCGCTCTAGCCGACACGGCTCGCACCGTCTTACCCGTCCCGTGGGTGTCGCCGTAGGAGGCGGTCACCCGCAAGTAGTCACCCACGTCGGAGTCCACCGGTGTGTAGGACTGCGACTCTGCGCCATCGATGATGGTCCAGGGGCCGGATCGACTCGGGCCGCTCTCCCAATCCCAAGCCAGACCGCTCTGGCCGCGGTCAGGATCAGCCAGCTTCGCCGTCAGTCGGGTGCCCACCTGGGGCTGCACCGCGTCAAGGGTCACCTTGCCGGGCTCGTCGAGGTCGATGACGGTGACGACCACACTGAGCGATTCCCGGCTGACCCCGTCGAATGCGTTGCCGAGCTCAGCTCAGCAGATCCGCGAACGGGTCTCCGAACGGGTCGGTGAAGGGGGTGGTCCCGGCGTCCGACGCCGGCTGTGGGAGGGGCGCGGTCCAGCGCTCATAGCCCTCGGCCTCCAGCTCGTCGGCCAACTCGGGGCCGCCGGACTGCTGGATGCGGCCACCGGAAAAAACGTGCACGGCGTCGGGCCGCAAGTGGTCGAACACGCGGCTCGAGTGGGTGATGGCCAGCACCCCAAGGCCGTCATGAGTGGTGGCATCCTCGATCCTGGCGCCCACGAATCGCAGCGCGTCGATGTCGAGGCCGGAGTCGAGCTCGTCGATGACCGCGAACGCGGGCGCGAGGACGCCGAGCTGAAGCGCCTCATTGCGCTTGCGCTCACCGCCCGACAGGTCGACATTCACGGGGCGCTCCAAGAACTTCTCGTCGAAGCCGATGCGGGCGGCCTCCCGGCGCATCTGTTCGGCAACCGCGGCACCCTCCGGGGTGCACACCGACTCCGTGAGCATGTCGAGCAGCGAAACGCCCGGAACCTCGGTGGGGTACTGCATGGCCAGGAACAGGCCCGCCTCGGCCCGCCGCCACGCCGGCATTCCCATTAGCTCCGTGCCGTCGAGGCGGACCGAGCCGTCGAGCACCTCGTAGCCGCCGCGCCCTGCGATCACATGGGCCAGAGTCGACTTGCCCGACCCGTTGGGTCCCATCACCGCGTGCACCTCGCCCGAGGCGACCTCCAGGTCGACGCCGGTCAGGATCTCGCGACCCGCCACCGAGGCCCGCAGGCCCTCGATCACCAGAGAACTCACGAAGCACCCCCGACCTCGATCACCAGAGAACTCACGAAGCGCCCCCACCGGTGTTCGCATCGAGTTTCAGCACGACCATGCCGTCCACCACCGATGCCTCGTAGACGGGCACGGCCCGGGTAGCCGGCAGCGACAATGGCTCGCCGGTCTCCAGATCGAACATGGCGCCGTGGGCGACGCACTCGATGGCGCAGTCGTCGGCTTCAACCCAGCCCTCCGACAACGACACCTCGGCGTGGGTGCACGTGTCGCCGATGGCGTAGACATCGTCACCGATGCGGACCACGGCGACGTCATGGCCCGCCACCTCGATACGCCGGGCGGAGTCGGGCTCCAGGTCATCCAGGGGGAACAGTTCGTGGGTCGTCATCGTTGAGTCTCCGATCGTGAGGAGCCTGCTTGCGCGTTCACGGCATCACCCCGCCGCTCTCAACATCTGATTGAGCTTTAGGGCCACGGCCTCGCGGGCCGCGCCCGCGATAGCCCGGACGGGCAGCCCGTCGATCACCTCATCGAAGAACCCGGCCACGATCAGGCGCTCGGCCACCGGGGTCGGGACTCCCCGGCTCTCCAGGTAGAAGACCTGGTCTGGGTCCACCGGCCCTACCGCAGAGGCATGGCTGCAGCGGACGTCGTTGTTCTCGATCTCGAGGTTGGGCACCGACTCGGCCCAGGCATCGTCGCTGAGCTTGAGGTTGCGGTTGGTCTGGTAGGCGTTGGTGCCCCGGGCGTTGGGCCGCACCCGGATCATGCCGGTGTACACGCTGCGGGCCGAGTCGCCCACCGCGCCCTTGTAGAGCAGGTTGGAGGTGGTGTCGGGCGCGGCGTGGTCCTGGTAGGTGCGGAAGTCGAGGATCTGGTCGCCCGATCCGAAGTACGCCGACAGCAGGTCGCCGCTGGCTCCCCGGCCCACCAGGCGGATGTCGGTCCGGGTGCGGGCGTAGCCACCGCCCAGCGCGACCGAGGCAGCCACCAGTGCGGCGTCGCGATCCACCCGTGCAGTGTGGGCCGCGATCTGCCAGGTCCGCTGGTCATGCTGTTGCAGGTTCACGTAGCCGAGCCGGCCGGCCTGGCCGACATCGAGCTCAACCACCGGAACCACCAGGGCCGGCCCGGCGGAGCGCTGCATGTCGAGCACCTTGGCCGACCCGTCCCGCCCGACCCTCACCACAAGCCGGGGGAAGGTGGCCGCACCGACCTCGCCGGCGTGGTGGCGCACCGCGACAACCCCGTCGACGGCCACTCCCGCGGGGACGTCCACCACGATGGGGCAGCCCGCGAAGGCGTCGTTCAGCACGGTGAAGTAGTCGCTGGCTCCGTCCGCGACCAAGCCGAGAAGCTCGGCACCCTCGGCCGAGTCGACCAGCGGGCCCACGCGGACTCCTTGTTCGGACAGTCGGTCCAGTCCCGCCGAGGCCACAATGCGACCGTCGGCAACGTCGAGGACCGCGGCTACCGAGCCGTCGGCCGCGGCGTCGAGGCCGGCCCACGACCCGTCCTGGGGGAACGGAGCATCGGTGCCCGCCAACTGGTAGGCAGCCAGATCGAAGTCGGCGATCGCGCTGTACCGCCACTCCTCCTCGGCCGCCGTGGGCGGATCCGCGGCCGCGAAGCGCTCAGCCGCCGCGGCCCGGCGTTCCGCCAGCCAGCGGGGGCCCGGCAGGCTGCGGGCCGCGTCGACAGTGAAGGAGTGCATTAAGAGTCAGCCGCCGTCGCGGTACCGCCTGCGGAAGCGCTCGCCCAGCCCGCCCCCACCGGAGGAGGGCCCGCGGCCGCCCTTGCCCTTCTTGCCCTTGGCCTTCGGAGCCCGGCCCTTCCTGCCGCCCCGGCGCTTGCCGCGCTCGGCCTCCACTTCGGCGATCGCGTCGGGGGCGGCCGCGTTGACGATGTCCTCGGCCGCGTCGAGCAACGCCCCGATGCTGTCATCGGACCCGAGGCTCTCGGGCTCGGGTGGGGTCTCCGGCGTGACGAGCGACCCGTAGCTCCAGTTCACGTCGGCCAGTCGCCGGGTGTACTTGGGGCAGTCGTCGGGACAGCGCCAAGGAGCCTCGGGAGCCAAGTCAAGATCGCACTTCCTTACCGTCTCGCCGTTCGGATAGGTGCGCGACTCGAAGTACTTGCAGTCCTGGCGCATCGGCATGACTGACATTGTGGCAGCCCGCCGGGCGTTCGCGTCGCCCAGCCGGAGTACCGATCACCTCAGCCGACGCTGCCCTCCATCTGGAGTTCGATCAGGCGGCTCCACTCGACCGCGTACTCCATGGGCAGGGTGCGGGTGACCGGCTCGATGAAGCCGTTCACGATCAGCCCCATGGCCTGCTCCTCGGTGAGGCCCCGGCTCTTCAGGTAGAAGAGCTGGTCGTCGGCCACCCTGGACACGGTGGCCTCATGTCCGATCACGGCATCGCCGGAGCCGACCTCCATGTAGGGATAAGTGTCGGACACCGAGTCCTCATCAAGGATCAGGGCATCACACTGGACGTGGCTCTTGCACCCGTAGGCGTCGTCCTCGACCCGCACCAGCCCCCGGTACGAGGTGCGCCCGCCGCCCGAGGAGATCGACTTGGAGACGATCTTCGAGGTGGTCTCCGGTGCGGCGTGGGTCATCTTGGCCCCGGTGTCCTGATGCTGTCCGGGCCCGCCGTAGGCCACCGACAGCACCTCGCCCGACGCCTTCGGCCCCACCATCACCACTGCGGGGTACTTCATCGTGAGCTTGGAGCCGATGTTGCCGTCGATCCACTCCATGTGGCCCTCGGCCTCCACCCTGGCCCGCTTGGTGACCAGGTTGTAGACGTTGTCGGACCAGTTCTGGATGGTGGTGTAGGTGACCCGGGCAGACCGGCCCACAATGATCTCGACCACCGCGGAGTGCAGCGAGTCGGTGGAGTAGGTGGGCGCGGAGCAGCCCTCGATGTAGTGGACCTTGGACCCCTCGTCGGCGATGATCAGGGTGCGCTCGAACTGGCCCATGTTCTCGGCGTTGATTCGGAAGTAGGCCTGAAGCGGCGCCGCCACCTCAACGCCGGGCGGCACGTAGATGAACGACCCGCCCGACCACACCGACGAGTTGAGCGCGGAGAACTTGTTGTCGTTGGGCGGGATCACCGTGCCGAAGTACCGCTTGAGCAGCTGCGGGTACTCGCGCAGGGCGGTGTCCATGTCGCAGAAGAGAACCCCCTGAGCCTCGAGGTCCTCACGATTGCGGTGGTACACGACCTCGCTCTCGTACTGAGCGGTGACGCCGGCCAGGTACTTGCGCTCGGCCTCCGGGATGCCCAGGCGCTCGTAGGTGTTCTTGATCGACTCGGGGACCATGTCCCAGTCGTTGACCAGCGTGTCGGTGGGCTTGATGTAGTAGTAGATGTTGTCGAAGTTGATGCCGCTGGTGTCGCCTCCCCACGTCGGGCGGGGCCGGCGCTCGAAACGGCGGTGCGACTTGAGGCGGAAGTCGAGCATCCACTGGGGCTCGCCCTTGAGCCACGACATCTCGGTGATGATGTCGTCGTCGAGGCCCTTCTTGGGCTTGAAGACGTAGTCCTCCACGTCGCTCCAGCCAAGCTGGTAGCGACCGAGGTCGACGCCGATGTCAGCTGTCGTCATGGCCTGACCTCCCGGTGGAATCTGTCGGGTTCCACCCTAACCGCTCGCTGCGACAATCCGATAGCGCGGACTGCACCGAACCGAGCCACCGACCCGAACCGCGGTGCTTTGCATGCACAACGCCACTCTGGGCGACAATATTGCATCGTGCCGCCGGGGGGGCCTCAGTCAATGCGGCGGAGCTCGGCCCGGTAGTGGTGGCCGCGCTCGGCGTAGACGTCGGCGTTGCGCTGGCTGTGACCTGGCTCGAGGGCGTTCTCGCGGATGCGGGCCGGGGTTCCCAGCGCCATGGCCTGGACCGGCACGACTGTCCCGCCGGTCACGGTGGCATTGGCGCCGACCAGGGCGTGGGGGCCGATGCGGGCATCGTGCATCACCACCGACCCCACGCCGATCAATGATCCGTCCAGCACTGTGCAGCCCTCGAGGTGGGCCTGATGGCCGATCGTGCAGTCGTCCCCGACGATGGTGGGATGGTTGGGCGTGCAGTGGATCACCGCCCCGTCCTGGACGTTGCTGCGGGCGCCGATGCGGATTGCGCCGTCGTCGCCGCGCAGTACCGCGTATGGCCACACGGAGGCCTCCGGTCCGAGCTCGACGTTTCCGATCACCACCGCGAGGGGATGGACATAAGCGGTGGGATGGATGCGTGGCTCCAGGTCGCCGAGCGCGTAGACGGCCACCTACAGCCCCGCGATCCGGCTGTAGCTGCCTGTGAAGAACACCAGCGGCCCGTTCGTTGTCGAACCAGAATCTGCGGCGCCGTCAGCGGTGCCGAGGGCTACGACCCGGCCCACCACGATGTCATGGTCGCCGGCAACATGGACTGTCTCGACGCGGCAGTCGATCCAGGCCAGGCATCCCTCTATGACCGGGGCGCCGGTGGCCTCGACCCTGGTGCCCACATCCCGGAACTTGTCCCCAGTCCTGCTGGCAAAGGTGCCGGAAAGGTCGGCCTGATCGTCAGCGAGCACATTCACGCAGAAGCTGCCCACATCGCGCATCTGGGCCCACGAGTCGGAATCATGACCCGCACAGAACGACACCAGCGGCGGATCCAACGAGACGCTGGTGAACGATCCGATGGTCAATCCGTCCAGACCGCCGGGGCAGGCCGCGGTCACCACCGTCACGCCCGTCGGGTAGTGGCCCAGCACCCGGCGGAACTCGCGGCCGTCTATCGAGTCGCCGTCACCACTCGTCATCGCATCGCGAGGGTAACAGTGGCACAATCGCTTGATGAGCTCTGGTCTGCCCGCAGCGCCGCCCCTCCCCGATGGGCTGGTGGCCGTGGTCAAGCGCGACTGCCCGACCTGTGAGCTGGTGGCTCCCGTGTTGGCCGACCTTCACGACCGGGCCGGCCTGACCGTGATCACCCAGGACGACCCGCACTTCCCCGCCGACGCCGACTGGGTGCACCACGACGCTGATCTGGCCCTGTCCTGGCATCACGACATCGAGACCGTGCCCACGCTGCTGCGCGTTTCCGCGGGCGTCGGCGAGCCGCGCACGGTGGGATGGTCCCGCTCCGAGTGGGAGCAGCTGTCGGGGTTGGACGGGCTGGGCGAGGAGCTTCCGGACTGGCGTCCGGGCTGCGGGTCCCTCAGCGTGGACCCCGCCCATGCGAGCGAGCTGGCGGTTCGCTTCTCCGGCTCCCGCTTGCTCAGCCGCCGGGTGGAGCTGGCCTCGATGGAGGACACCTGGGAGGCGATGTGGGACCGGGGCTGGTCCGACGGGCTGCCCGTTGTGCCGCCCACCGAGGCGAGAGTGCTCCGGATGCTGGAGGGCACGTCCCGCGACCGGACCGAAGTGGTGGCGGTGGTGCCGCCCAGCCTGGTCGAGTGCACCGTCGAGAAGGTGGCCGTCAACGCGGTGATGGCCGGCTGCGCACCCGAGCACCTGCCGGTGGTGATCGCGGCGCTGGAGGCGGTGTGCACCGACGAGTTCAACATGCACGGCGTGCTGGCCACCACCATGAGCGTCGGGCCGGTGCTGGTGGTGAACGGACCGGCAGCCGAGCGCATCGGCATGAACAGCGGGCTCAACTCGCTGGGCCAGGGCAACCGGGCCAACTCGACCATCGGTCGGGCGCTGCAACTCGTGGTTCGCAATGTCGGCGGCGGGCGCCCCGGGGAGGTGGACCGGGCCACGTTCGGCTCACCGGCCAAGGTGGGCTTCTGCTTCGCCGAGGATGAAGTGGGATCGGTGTGGACCTCCCTGGCCGAGAGCCGAGGCTGGCGAGCGGACCAGTCGACCGTCACCGTGTTCGCCGGCGAGTCGCCCAGGATCTTCGCCGATGAGAAGTCCCGCACCCCGGAGTCGTTGACCAAGCACTTGGCCCAGGCCCTGCAGGCGACGGTGTCGCCCCGGATGATGCTGGGGATGGACGCCATGCTGGTGCTGTCGCCCGAGCACATGGCCCGCTGCGCCGACGCCGGCTGGAACCGGGACCGCTTCATGGAGGAGCTGTCGGCTGAGCTGCTCTGCGATGCCGACGAGTTGCTGGCCGGTGTCAGGGGCGTCGCCGCGGGCCTGCCTGCGGCGGCGGCGGGCCAGAAGGTCCCCAAGTTCCGACCCGGCGGGCTGCTGGTCGTGCATGCCGGCGGCGCAGCCGGGCTGTTCTCAGCCATCATCGGCGGCTGGGCCAACGGACCGAGGGGCAGCGACCCCGTCACCCGCGAGATCGTGCCGTGACGCCCGCCGGTCGCTACTGTCACGAGCCCAGGGAGGCTGCAACATGACCACCGTCCTCGATCCCACCTCGGAGCGGACCCCGGCGCAGCGGGAGCGGGCAACCCGACCCGAGTCCCTTGCCGGGCTGACCGTCGGCCTGCTCGACATCTCCAAGCCACGCGGCAACGTGTTCCTCGACCGCGTCTCGGAGCGCCTGACCGGATTGGGAGTGACAGTCAATCGCTACACCAAGCCCACCTTCACCAAGCCTGCCCCGGTGGACCTGCGCCACCAGATCGCCACCGAGTGCGGCGCGGTCATCGAGGCCCTCGCCGATTGAGGCTCCTGCGTGTCGTGCAGTGTGCACGACATCAGCGACATCGAGCGGCGCGGCGTGCCCGGCGTGTTCGTGTCCACCGTCCACTTCGCCTCGGCGGTGACATCGCAGTCCGAGTCCCTGGGCTTCGACGCATCCTCAGTGCTCACCCGCCACCCCATCCAGGACCGCACCGACGACGAGATGGTGGCCATAGCCGATGCCGCCTTCGACGAGCTGGTCCAAGCCCTGGTAGGCCCCTAGGACCAGGCGGCCAGGGCCACTGCGGTGGTGCTGGCGTAGAGCACTCTGCGGTCGCTCGCCGCGCTGAGGAACATCCCGTTGGCCACCCGCGAACCGGTGGCGACCCGGTCGATGAGGCTCCCGGTGGCGATGTCCAACACCACGAGGTCGTCGGACGGTGGGCCGCCGCCGCCGCCTGGGTTGAAGTCGTTGATGACGAGCTCACCCGATTCGGGGTACACCACCGGCTGCATCGACGGGCGCACGTCCAGATGCCAGGCCACCCTCATCTGGCGGGGCGGCTGATCAGCCGGGACCTCGATCCCCGCCAGGCCGCCGTTCACGGAGTCCCAGGCGATGGCCATGCCGACGCCTGGCCTTACGTCCGGTATGTGGACCGGAGGCGCGATGATCCCGCCGCCGGGTGTGCCGAAGGGCTCGATCTCGCCGCCGTCGCGGTCGTCGGCCAGGCTGAACCGCAGCAGCCGCTGGGCCCCGGGCCACGGTGCGGGACGGCGCCACGACAGCCGGTTGCCGGGCGGCTCGTCGAAGCGGCCGTTGGGCTCGGCGGTGTGGATGGCCCGGACCGACTCGATGTCGCCGCAGTCCATGATCCAGCAGTACCCGTCCGAGAGGCACGAGTCCCAGGACAGTCCCCATTCGCCTCCGGCGGCGCGGTATCGGGGCCTCCAGCTCGCATCGATCTCCAGGCCGCACCCGCCGCCACCGGAACCAGCGGGCTCGCCCACGAAGAGGCGCCACAGGTGCTCGGTGCCCGGCACGTAGACCAGCTCCACCGTCGAGCCGTCGATGTCGACGACGTCGGCCGCGATGCGTCCCATGGAGCCCTCGGGCAGTACCAGAGGCTCACCCGCCATCTCGAGCGAGTCGGGCTCCAGGCGGGTCAGCGTGGTGCCGCCCTGGCCTTCGAGCCGCAGGTCCTTGGTGACGATGGTGCCGTCGCGCAGCGCCAGCATCCCGTTGTGGGAGCGGTCGGCGGGCAGCCGCCGCTCGGCCAGCACCGACAGGTCGTCGGGGTCGAGTTTGTGCAGGTACGAGCCGTTGACGCTGTAGACGGCGCCGTTGGCGTGGACCAGGATCGACCCGCACCACACGTGCCCGCCGCACGGGAGCTGGGGTGAGGTCGCCACCGGCTCCAAGGTCTCGGGGTCGGCGCTGCCCGCGCTCAGGTCCAACCGCTCCACCCATCCGTAGGGCTCGGGACCGCTGAAGGCGGGCATGGTCCCGCCCAGGTACCACTGGTCCGGCTCGCGCTCCACGAACATCACATTCCAGCGGCCGTTGCGCCGGCCGGACACCGAAGCCATGCCCGCGGCGGCATCGAGGCGGCCGGTGGCTGCCTTCTGGCGCCGGTTGCCCCCGCACTCGGCCGGCCACGCCGAGGGCCAGTACCCGTCCCGGGCCCCCGGCCGGCCCTCGAACCGGTCCAGCCCGGTCATGGTCGTCGCACTCGCAGGCTCCGCCGCGGGAACGGGCCGGTCACGGCGCGAACAGCTCGGGGACGATCGGACAGTCCGACTGGCGAGCGGCCTCGGCAGGAGTCCGCAGGCCCGAGGGGGTGACCGCCCTGGTGACGAACCGGTCGAGGTCAAGCACGGCCAAGCCCCGCATTGCCGGGTCATCGGGACGGTGACGATCGCTCAGAAGGTCCCACATGCGCTCGGGCAGTATCCGCCCCGCGCCCGCGATGAGCCACACCGGCGTTCCCCACCCGCGGGCCATCTCAGCCACGGCGACGGTCTCGGCCACCACCAGCGCCTTCGACGGCCCCGCACAGTCGCTGGTCATGAGCACCAGGCCGGCTGAGCCCGCGGCCTCGAGATCGTCCGGCTCGATCCACCGCAGATCCGGGCGGTCGTCCAGTGCGGCGGCGTAGACCCCCAACTCCCCCACCGCCAACACGCTCGAGGAGGCGGGCAACGAGTCCAGGCCGCGCTGCAATGCCCGTCCGGTGGTGTCGCTACCGAGCGCCTCCACCACTTTGACCGCTTCGGAACGGGGATCCATGGCCGTGAGCATCCGGGCCGCCAGCCATACCAGCGGTGCACAATCGCCGCGGCGGGCCAGCAGCCGCCGGCACGACGTGAGCAGACCCTTGGGATCGTCGGCGAAGGACGACAGCGCCGAGGCCGACTCCCGGACCAGCGGCTCCACCGGCACAACCCCAGCCCGCGCCACATACCGCAATCGCTCAATCGGATGCACCCTCCGAGCGTACGCAACCGTCACCCGGCCGCGCCGGTGACACAACCAGCCAGGCCGGGGGGTGGCGCCGGGGCAAGGAATGGCGCCGCTTGCGGCGCCAGCACGAATGCACGTGACAGGAACCGCCGACCGGGGAATCCGACCGGCGCCAGGACAGCATTGGGTCGCGCTAGCTTGGGCTTCGTGACGACCGTCTCGCTCGACTTGGAACTGGACCCCCTCGGAGCCGAGGCCAGACCCCTGGGGGACTGGCTGACGACCTTCCCGCTCCTACCGGTCCTGCTCGACCCCTACACCAACGAGAGCTCCTGGATCCTGCACACCGCCCGGCGGATCCTGGTCACCTACGCCGAGGCCGGGTGCCGGACCTGCTGGGTGATGGCCTGCGGCCCCGACGACGCCCGACGCTTTCTCGGCCCCTACGCCGAGGAGATCCTCACCTTCGCCGACCCCGACCGCCGGGTGCCCGCCGCGCTCGGGCTCGACACCCTGCCCGCATTCGCGTTCGTGCTCCCGAACGGCTCGGTCGCCGCGGCCGCGCAGGGCTGGAACGCCGTGGAGTGGAGAGATGTCGCTGACACCGTCTCGGAGTTCACGCACTGGCAGCGCCCGGTGATCGGCGACGGGCAGGACCCGGTCGCGTTCCCGGGAACGCCGGCGCGGCCCTGATCGGCCCGGAGCAGGAGCTGGAGATGAGATGACAGACTCCGAGAACCTGAGGGATTTCGCCTACTCGGACATGCTGCCGCTCGGCACCGACACCACCGACTACCGGCTGGTGTCGACCGAGGGCGTGTCCACCATCGAGACCGCGGGCCGGACGTTCCTGAAGGTCGAGCCGGAAGCACTGACGCTGCTCACGTCGGTGGCCATGCACGACATCAACCACTACCTGCGGTCCGACCACCTCCGGCAGCTCCGCAACATCCTCGATGATCCCGAAGCCTCCGACAACGACCACTTCGTAGCCACCGAACTGCTCCAGAACGCCAACATCGCCGCCGGTGGGATCCTGCCGATGTGCCAGGACACCGGCACTGCGGTGATCGTGGGCCGCAAGGGCGAGCAGGTGCTCACCTTCGACGATGACGCCGAGGCCATCTCCCGGGGCGTGTACGACACGTACCTCACATCCAACCTGCGCTACTCGCAGCTCGCCCCGCTCGACATGTTCACGGAGGTCAACACTCAGAACAACCTGCCGGCGCAGATCGAGGTCCACTCCAAGCCCGGCGACGTCTACGAGCTGTTCTACATGGCCAAGGGCGGCGGCTCGGCCAACAAGTCGTTCCTGTACCAGAAGACCAAGGCCCTGCTCAACGAGCAGTCGCTCATCGACTTCTGCGACGAGACCCTGCGCCTGCTCGGCACCGCGGCCTGCCCGCCCTACCACCTGGCGCTGGTGGTGGGCGGCACCTCAGCGGAATACAACCTGAAGGTGGCCAAGCTCGCCTCGGCCAAGTACCTCGACTCCCTGCCCACTTCCGGTGACCCTGCCACCGGCCACGGGTTCCGGGACCTCGAATGGGAGAAGCGGATCCTGGAGCTGACCCAGGCCTTCGGCATCGGCGCGCAGTTCGGCGGCAAGTACTTCTGCCACGACGTGCGGGTGGTTCGCCTGCCCCGGCATGGGGCGTCCAACCCGGTCGGGATCGCGGTGAGCTGCTCGGCCGACCGCCAGGCCCGGGCCAAGATCACTTCCGAGGGCCTGTTCCTCGAGCGCTTGGAGACCGACCCGGCCCGCTTCCTTCCCGAGGCCAGCACCGATGAACTCACGAGCGAGGTCGTGTCGGTGGACCTCGACCAGCCCATGGGCGAGATCCTGGCCCGGCTGACCCGTTACCCGGTCAAGACCCGACTCGCGCTAACCGGCACTCTGGTGGTGGGCCGCGACATCGCTCACGCCAGGATCAAGCAACGCCTCGATGCGGGCGAGCCGATGCCGCAGTACCTGCGCGACCACCCGGTGTACTACGCCGGCCCGGCGAAGACCCCGCAGGGATACGCCTCCGGCTCCTTCGGCCCCACGACCGCGGGCCGCATGGACTCCTACGTCGACCAGTTCCAAGCGGCCGGCGGATCGATGGTGATGCTGGCCAAGGGCAACCGCTCGTCGGAGGTGACCGAGGCCTGCGCGCGCCACGGGGGCTTCTATCTCGGCTCGATCGGCGGACCAGCCGCCCGCCTGGCCCGGGACTCGATCCGCCGGGTGGAAGTGCTCGACTACCCCGAGTTGGGGATGGAGGCGGTGTGGCGCATCGAGGTGGAGGACTTTCCCGCGTTCATAGTGATCGATGACAAGGGGAACGACTTCTTCGCCGAGGTGTCCACCCCGGTGAAGCTGCGCAACCGCTAGCGGCTCGGATCCTCCGATAGGGCCACCGGCACCGACCCGTCGTCGGTGGTCCGCCAGTCGAGCAGGGGGCAGTCGCCCCACAGCCGCTCGAGTTGATACAGGGCGCGCCGCTCCGCGTCGAACACATGCACGACGAACGGCCCGTAGTCGAGGAGAATCCACTGGCGGTCGTCGGTGCCCTCGGTGCGCAGCGGCGAGGGACCGCCCGCCTCCTTCACCAACTCCTCGACCCCCTCTGCGATCGAGCGCACCTGGCGGGCACTGTTGCCGTGGGTGATCACGAACAGATCGGTGACCACCAGCACGTCGCCGACATCGATGACCACGGTGTCGACCCCTTTGCGCTCATCCGCGGCCTCAGCCGCAGCGACGGCCCAACGCCGCGCGTAGGCACCATTGACCGTTGCGGGAGAACCGGCGGAAGCGGCCAGGCCGGCCGAGCCAACAACGTCGGCCGAACCGGCAAAGTCGGCCGAGCTGGTTCCTGCCGTCACCGCGCCGCCTGGTCGAGTCCGACCGTCACGGTTATGTCGACCACATCGGCTCCGCCCTCGCCCAGCTCGATGAGGGTCATGTCGACGCCGAGTGCGATGGCGATGGAGTTGGTGATGGGGTCGTTCACGAGTTCCTCGCGATGGTAGGCGAAATGGGTGGCCTCCACACCGAATGCATCCGCGTTGCCTATCGCGGTGATCACTCCCCCGGCCGCGACCACGTCGTCCGCGAGCGCATCCCGGATCGTTGAGTCACCGGTGCCGTCGAGCAGATGGACCCGGGGCCGCAGGAACGACTCCGGCTGCTCGGGCCAGGGAACCAGCTCCAAAGCCTCGGCCCTCAGCCACGACCGGCTCTCCGCGCCCAGCAGCTGGACCGGGACGACGCCGGGATCGGACGTGACCGACTCGAAGGGAACGACCTCGACCACTGTCGTGCCCGCCCCCAGTGCCTTCATGAAGGGGGTCAGGGGCGAGTCGGCCGGGGGGATGGCCGCCTCGCGGTCCTGCGCCCTCCTGATCACTGTCAGCCACGACTCCCACATGGCTCGCTGGCGCTGCACCCGGTTGCCGTCGGCCTCGTCGGGGTTGCGGTGGGCGTACACCGCGGCCGCGTCAGCCGCGGTCAGGTCATGGCGTCCAGCCTCATAAACGATCCGCTGCACGCCGTCGGGACCCACTTCGATGAGATCATCCACCAGGAGATAGGGCAGCGGCCCCGCGGGGCCCATGCTGTGGGCGAGCGACTCGGTGGACACCTCGGCCACCTGGTCGAACCCGAGGCCGAACATGTCTTCGGCCACCTGCTGGACCGCCTGGACTCCGCCGCGGGCGAAGGTGTCGGAGAGCAGCTCACCCTGCTCCTGCCCACCTCCCTGGGGCACAACCAGCAGGTCGGCCGGCAGCAGCACTACGCCGCCACCCGCATTGATCCCGGTCCGGGCCATGAAGGCAACCCCGGTCAGGCCGCCGTCGTGGGTGTGGAGCGACAGCAGCGTGGGCGTGGCCTCCACGAGTTCCAGGTATCCGGGCTCGTCGGGCTCCAGGACGACGTGTTCCTGCACCGGGTCCACCCTCTGGGTGAGAACAGCACGGCCACCCGTTAGGGCCAGCACCAGGACCGCTATCCCCGCGGCCATCACCACCCCCGGAAATACGAGCCTCCAGAAGTAGTGGGCTCGAGGCGCGGGCTGGCGATGGCGCCAGCGAGGCACTAGCGACCGCACCCGTACAGGCCCCTGGATCTGACAACACCGGTCACCGCCGCGGGCACGAGCGCCTCGACCGGGCGGCCCTCTGCGAATCGGGCCCGGATGTCGCACGACGAGATGTCCAGCGCGGGGATCTCCACCACTACGGCCGGCCATCCGGCGGGGGGACGCCCGCCGGGTCGTCCTGCCCTGTCAACCACGACCGTGGTCGCCAGGTCCCGCAGCTCCTCGGGGCGTTTCCAGGTGTCCAGGCCCTGCGCAACGTCCGAACCCACCACCAGCATCAGTTCCGCCCCCGGATGCAGAACGCGCAACTCTTGGAGGGTGTCGGCCGTGTAGCTCTCGCCGCCGCGATCGATCTCGAGGGCGCTCGCCTCGAGCCCGTCGAGATCGCTGACAGCGGCCCGCACCATCTCCAGACGCAGAGACGCCGGCGTTACCGGATGCAGGCCAGACTTCTGCCACGGATCGTTGGCCACCACGAACAGCACTGTCGACAGTCTCAGACGGTGGCGCACCTCCAACCCCGCGGCGAGGTGCCCGAAATGCGGCGGATCGAACGTCCCTCCCAGCACGCCTATGCAGGGGGAGTCGGGTCGCTGCACCACGAAAGTCTATGATGTGACGGCTAGCTGCACTGCGTTTCCCGCTCTTGTTCGGTACGCTCACTTGCAGTTCGGGCCAATGCGAGCGTGACGAATGTCACACTCCGCGCGGGCGCATATCTTGACTTGCCGGGAACAAACGCGTAATCTATATTGGTTCGTCTGGGCTGGAGTAGCGCACTTGGAGGGTGTGCGCCCGGCACCAATCCTCCCCACAAAGAAAGCGAGAAGGCCGCCCCTGCCAACGCGAGCGGGGCCGGTCAGGTGAATCATGAGCGACTCAGTAGGACAGTATCTCAACGAAATCGGTGCGGTGGCGCTGCTCAACGCTCAAGAGGAGCGCGAGCTGTCACAGGCCATCGAGCGCGGCGTAGAGGCCCGCCTCCGCAAGGAGCAGGGCGAGAAGGGCCGTGAGATCGACAAGGCGATCCGCGAGGCCGCCGCAGCCAAGGACCGCTTCATCCGGGCCAACCTGCGCCTGGTGGTGAGCGTCGCCCGCCGCTATCCCCTTCCCCCGGGCATGGAACTGCTCGACCTGATCCAGGAGGGCAACCTGGGCCTCGAGCACGCCGTCGACAAGTTCGACTGGCGCAAGGGCTTCAAGTTCTCGACCTACGCGACGTTCTGGATCCGCCAGTCCATCGGGCGGGCCCTCGACCAGAAGGCGAGCCTGGTGCGACTGCCCGGCGACCGGTCCGCGTCCTTGCGCGCCGCGCTGCGGCAGGTGTCCGGCGACGGCGACGAGCTGGACGACGACCATGCCCGGCTGCACCGGCTGACCACACCGACCTCTCTCGACCGCACGATCGGCGACGACGACAGCAACGAGCTGATCGACCTGCTCCCCGACGCCAACCCGGGCCCCGAGGTCGAGGTCATGGCCAAGGCCGAGGAGGAGATGGTGACCGGCCTGCTCGACATCCTCGAGCCCCGGGCCAAGTACGCCGTCGAGCAGCGCTTCGGTCTCTCCGACGGCATCAAGCGCTCCTACCGAGAAGTCGGCGAGGAACTGGGCGTCACCGCCGAGGCGGCCCGGCGTCTGGTGAAGCGCGCCATCAACGCGGTGCGCGAGCACGCCGAGGAGCTGAGCCTGGCCGAGACGGTCGACGCGGCCTAACTCATGTCCGCCGGAGACCTGACCCTGTTCGCCGGCGGAAGCGGTTGGTCGCCCTCGTCCTGGAGGGCCAAGACGGCGCGTCATCAGCCGGTTTGGCCCGACGAGGCCGAAGTCGAGCAGGCGACCAAGGCCCTGCGCGACCTGCCCCCGCTGGTCTTCGCGGGTGAGTCCCGCTCGTTGATGAGCCACCTCGGAAGGGTGGCCGACGGCGAGGCATTCCTGCTTCAGGCGGGCGACTGCGCGGAGTCCTTCGACTCCTCGGCCGACTCGATCCGCGACAGGCTGCGGGTGATCCTGCAGATGGCCATCGTGCTGACCTACTCGGGGGGCGTGCCGCTGGTGAAGGTCGGCAGGATCGCGGGGCAGTTCGCCAAGCCCCGGTCCAGTCCCACCGAGACCAAGGACGAGGTGGAGTTGCCTTCGTTCCTGGGCCACATGGTCAACGACATCGGCTTCAGTGAGGCCGAGCGGCTGCCCGACCCGCGCCGCCTGCTCACCGCGTACCACCGGGCCGCGTCCACCCTCAACCTGCTCAGGGCGTTCACCCGGGGCGGTTACGCCGACCTGTCGAGGGTGGCCAGCTGGAACCGGGAGTTCGTGGCCACCTCACCCGCGGGGCGGCGCTACGCCCGTATGGCCACCGACATCGACCGGGCCCTGAGGTTCATGACCGCGTGCGGCGTGACCACCGCCAACACCTCGCAGCTGCACGAGGTGGAGTTCTACACCAGCCACGAGGCCCTGGTGCTGGACTACGAGGAGGCGCTCACCCGCGAGGACTCGACCACCGGCGACTGGTACGACTGCTCGGCCCACATGCTGTGGATCGGCGAGCGCACCCGCCAGCTCGACGGTGCCCACGTCGAGTTCCTGCGAGGAGTGAGCAATCCGCTCGGCTGCAAGATCGGGCCAACCGCGACACCGGACGAAGCAGTGGCCTTGTGCGAGTTGCTCAACCCGCAGCGCGTGCCGGGTCGACTCACCTTCATCACCAGGATGGGTGCCAAGAAGGTGGAGACCCTGCTGCCGCCACTACTGGAGGCCGTGCGG
The DNA here is from genome assembly GCA_965220645.1 of Candidatus Aldehydirespirator sp. Taxonomy (GTDB): domain Bacteria; phylum Actinomycetota; class Acidimicrobiia; order Acidimicrobiales; family Aldehydirespiratoraceae; genus Aldehydirespirator. The sequence continues at coordinate 2,849,054 of OZ244836.1, forward strand.
GACTCCGGCCACCCGGTGGCTTGGGCCTGCGACCCGATGCACGGCAACACCTACACCTCGACGTCGGGGCGCAAGACTCGCGACTTCGATGACGTGCTGGCCGAGATCAGCGGCTTCTTCGCGGCGCACACCGCGTGCGGAACCTGGCCCGGCGGTGTGCATGTCGAGTTGACCGGTGACGCGGTCACGGAGTGCGTCGGCGGTGCGGACAAGATCATCGACGCCGATCTGGAACGAGCCTTCGAGACGCTGTGCGACCCGCGTCTCAACGGCCGCCAGTCCGTCGATCTTGCCTTCCGCGTGGCCGAGATGCTTTCCGACCGGAGCTAGGCGTCAGGCCAGGCGGTCTACGAAGGCCTCTAGCTGGCGCAGGTTGCGGACCTCGAACACCCCGTCGCAGTAGGGGGCGTACTCCCCCACGATCGAATCGCCGGTGTCCCAGTAGCTGCGAGGCTCGGGGTTGAGCCAGAACACGTGACGGGCCTTCTTCTGCAGGGCCTTGATGATCCAACTCTCGGGGGCGTGGTAGTTGTTGCGGGCGTCGCCGAGGATCAGCACGGTGGTACGGGGGCCGACGCCGTCGGCGTAGTTGTCCCAGAACACGCCGAGGGCGTGGCCGTAGTCGGAGTGGCCGTCCACCCACACCACGTCGGCCTCGGTGTTGACCCGGTGCACGGCCTCCGCGATGTCGTCGGTGCCCTCGAAGAAGCTGGTCACCTCGTCGAGTCCGTCGATGAACACGAACGACCGGACCTTGGAGAACTGGCTGGAAATGGCGTACACGAGGTGCAGCGTGAACCGGGCGAAGGCGGCCACCGAGCCCGACACATCGGCCACCACCATGATGTCGGGCTTGTGGGGCCGCGGGTGACGGAACTTCGGCTCCACGGGCACGCCCCCGTAGGACAGCGAGTGGCGCACCGTCGAGCGGAAGTCGAGCGGCCCGGACCGCCCGTGGCGGCGCTTGCGGACCAGCCGGGCGGCCAGCTTGCGGGTCAGCGGGTAGATGGCCTTGCGGAGGCTGGCCATCTCCTCACGGGAGGCATGCATGAAGTCGATGTCGGACGGCAGGGGCTTGCGCAGGGTCTTGGCCATGGCCTCGACGCCGCGGTCGGCCACCAGCCGCCGCCGTATCTCGGCTTCGATCTGGCGCTTGAGCTCGGCAATGCGCAGCTCGAACTCGTCGCGCCTCAAGCGCAGGTCGAAGTCGTCGACGTCGCCTTCGGTCTCCTGCGCCACCTCCATGAGGCGCTCCAGCACGCCGTCGAGGTCGAGGTTGCGCAGGGTGCGATACAGGTAGTAGGTGCCCCCGACGGGGCGGCCCGGCTCCATCCCCGCGTAGCGGCGCACCGCCTCGCGGGCTGCGGCGCGGAGCATCTCGGAGTTGCCGCGCATCAGCGCCCGGTAGAGCATCTCGGCCAGCTCCTCCGGGCTGAGCGTGTCGCCGGCTGATCCGCGGTTGCCCTCCGCCGCGATCTCGCCGTCATCCGGGTCGGCCTCCTCCAGTTCCTCCGCGGCGATCTCGTACTGCGCGCCTCTCAGGGAGAAATAGACCTCGAAAACCGTTTCGAAGGCCTTCCAGTGAGCCTGGTTCTTCACCAGAGTGGCGGCCAGCGCGTACTTGAACGTCTCGCGATCGGTGATGGGGACGTGCTTCACCGCCTCCATGGCATCGAGGTTCTCGGTGAGGCTGGCCGGAATGCCGACGGCCCGAAGCTCGGCGATGAAGCCGTTGAGCAGGTCCAGGAGGGGGTCCCCCGCCTCTACCGGAAGCGTGGGGAAGTCAGTCTCGGAGACCGTCATTGCCGAGTCCCCCCACGCTTGCCTCCTGGTCCCCGTGTTCCCGGTCATGTTCGCCTCGCTCACGGGCCGCTCGGGCCACGGCCTCGCAAGCTCGGCCTCTATGAGTCGATGCCGTCGACGGTCGCCAGTTCCTTGTTCGCCCTGGCGATGTCGCTCTGGTACTTCAGCAGGATGTTGACAGTCTCGGTGGCCACATCGGCGTCGATGTGCTGCACGCCGAGCAAGACCAGGGTGCGGGCCCAGTCAAGCGTCTCCGACACCGACGGCGGCTTCTTGAGCTCCAGCCGGCGGATGGATCTGACCACCCGGGCCACCTGGTCGGCCAGGTTCTCGGCGATGTCGGGAACCTTGGCCAGCACGATCTCCTTCTCCCGCTCCATCGACGGGTAGTCGATGTGGAGATACAGGCAGCGACGCTTCAGGGCCTCGCTCAGCTCGCGGGTGTTGTTGGAGGTGAGGAACACCAGCGGCACCTGCAACGCCTCCATGGTTCCCAGTTCCGGGATCGAGACCTGATACTCGCTGAGGATCTCCAGCAGCAGGGCCTCGGTCTCCACCTCAACCCGGTCGACCTCGTCGATCAGCAGCACGATCGGGTCAGTGGCCCTGATGGCCTCCAGCAGCGGCCGCGCCAGCAGGAACTCGTCGGAGAAGATGTCGTCGGAGATGTCGTCCCAGGCCACGTCGGCGTCGCGCTCGGTCTGGATGCGCAGCAGTTGCTTCTTGTAGTTCCACTCATAGAGCGCCTTGGCCTCGTCGAGGCCCTCGTAGCACTGCAGGCGGATCAAGCGGCTGCCGGTCATCTCGGCCACGCTCTTGGCCAGCTGGGTCTTTCCGGTGCCGGCCGGACCCTCGACGAGTACGGGCTTGTCGAGGCGGTCGGCCAGGTAGACGACCCCAGCGAGGCCGGAGTCGCACAGGTAGTCGACCTTCGAGAGGTCCTCGCGGACCGCGTCGACGTCAGTGAAGCGATGCGACATGGCGATAGGCCCTAGAACCCGCTCTTGTTCGCTGCGCTCACGGGCCGCTCGGGCCACGGCCTCGCTAAGCGCCGCTCCGGAATCCGCATATCGATCGCCTCCTACCCGCTCGGCCTCTGGCTGCCGATCAGCGGATGTGGCCTTCGCCGCGCACGACGAACTTGAGGGTGGTGAGTTGGTCGAGCCCCATCGGACCCCTCGCGTGGAGCTTCTGGGTGCTGATCCCGATCTCGGCCCCGAACCCGAACTCCTCGCCGTCCACGAACCGGGTGGAGGCGTTCACGAGCACGGCCGCGGCGTCCACCTGCTTGGTGAAGCGGTCAGCGGCGGCGAGATCAGAGGTGATGATGGCCTCGGAGTGGCCTGATCCGTTGTCGTTCACATGGGCGATGGCCTCGTCGAGCGTGTTGACCACCTTCACCGACATCTTCAGGTCCAAGAACTCTGTGGCGTGGTCGGCGGGGGTTGCCTTCCCCATCGACGGAACAGCTTGCCGGGCCCGCTCATCGCCTAGCAGCTCCACACCGCTCAGCGCGGCCGCCGCCCGGGGCAGGAACTCCGCGGCCACTGCGGAGTGGACCACCAGCGACTCCAGGGCGTTGCACACCCCCGGTCGCTGAGTCTTGCCGTTGACGACGATGTCGAGGGCAGCGTCGAGATCCGCTGAGGCGTCCACATAGGCGTGGCAGTTGCCGGCACCGTCGATGACTACGGGCACGGTGGCATGCTCGAGGACGGACTCGATGAGCGACGGCCCGCCCCGGGGGATCAGGCAGTCGACGTACTCGTTCTGCTGCATGAACTCCACCGCCGCAGCCCTCGACGTGTCCTCCACCAGGATCAGGGCGTCGGCAGGCAGGCCAACCGACTCGATGGCCTCGCGGATGGCGGCGGCGATGGCCAGGTTGGACTGGATGGCCGAGGACGACCCCCGAAGGAAGGCGGCGTTGCCCGACTTGAGGCACAGGCCGGCCGCGTCCGAAGTGACGTTGGGCCGGCTCTCGTAGATGATGGCAACCACCCCGAGGGGCACTCGGACCCTGGAGATGTGCAGCCCGTTGGGCCTCATCCAGCCGTCGGCCACCTCGCCGATGGGATCGGGACGGGCCGCGATCTGCCTGAGGCCATCGGCCATGGCGTCGATCCGGGACGGCGACAGCCGGAGACGGTCGACCAGGGGGGCCGGGGTGCCGGCCGCGATGACCCGCTCCACGTCGGCGGCGTTGGCCGCGCAGATCTGGTCGGCTCGGGCCACCAACCGGTCGGCTGCCGCCTGCAGGGCGGCGTCCTTGGCTGCAGTGGACGCCGCCGCCATCGCCCTGGACGCTGCCTTGGCCCGGGCGGCCAGCTCAGCCACCGGCGTCGCCGAAGGCTCCGGCACGGACCCGGCTCCGTCCGGAGTTTCGGAGACTGTGGGCGCGGCGGACGGCATGACAGTGGTTGCGGCGCTGGTCATCGCCTCAGGCTATAGGCACGGCGCGGCTAGCCTCGCCCAGAGGCCGAGCGGATGGGCAGCTTCATGAGGATCTTCGCAGGATGCCGAGCGCGGCCGTGGCCCGAGCGGCCCGTGAGCGCAGCGAACAAGAGCGGGAACAGGGCGGACGTGTGATGGACTCTTATGGCAGTGACTGAGCCGAGGCGGCCTCGCCGGGCTTCGGGCTCGGTGATGGTGGCGCTGGGTATCGCCGCCAGCCGCCTGGCCGGCCTCGGCCGCGAGACTGTCGCTTCCCGGCTGCTGGGCAACACCGCGGCCGGCGACGCTTTCGTGGTCGCGATGCGCATACCGAACATGATCCAGAACCTGCTCGGCGAGGGCGTGCTATCGGCCAGCTTCGTGCCGGTGTACAGCCAGATGCTCGACGAAAGCGCCCGCAAGAAGGGCGACCGCACCGACCCGGGCCAGGTGGCGGGTGCGGTCGCGGCCGCGCTCATGACCGTTGTGGGGTTGTCGGTTGCCCTGATCGTCACCCTGGCTCGTCCCATCACCTTCGTGCTGGCGCCGGGACTCACGGGCGACCGCTTCGAACTGGCCGTGTCGCTCGTGCGCATCACCGCGCTGGGCACGGGGTTCGCAGTGCTGTCGGCATGGTGCCTCGGAGTGCTCAACAGCCACCGGCGCTTCTTCGTGGCCTACGCCGCTCCGGTGCTGTGGAACGCTGTGCAGGTCGGGGCGCTGGTAGCGGCATGGATCCTCGCCTTCGACCTCGACGGGGTGGCCCGAGCCCTGGCCTGGGGCGTGGCCGGTGGAGGACTGGCCCAGTTGCTGGTGCAGCTGCCGCTGGCTGTGCGCCTGGCCCAAGGACTGCGGCTGCGATGGATGCGGGGCCACGCCGGTCTACGCGAGATCCGGCGCCGGTTCGGCCCAGCGGTGCTGGGCCGCGGTGTGGTGCAGGTGTCCGCGTACGTCGACTTGGTGCTGGCGTCGCTGCTGGCAACGGGCGCAATGGCGGCCCTGTACCGGGGCCAGATCCTCTACATGCTGCCCGTGAGCCTGTTCGCCATGAGCGTGGCGGCCGCCGAACTGCCGGAGATGTCCCGCCAGGCGGACGACCCGGTGGCGTTGGCGACGCGCTCTCGCTCTGCCATGCGCAAGGTGGCTTTCTGGATGCTGCTGGCCGCGGCGGTGTACACCGCCGCCGGTGACCTGGTGGTGGGCCTGCTGTTCCAGGGCGGTGAGTTCTCGGAGGCCGACACCGTGCTGGTGTGGTTCGTGGTCGGGGCTTACGCGCTGGGACTGCCGGCCACCGGTGTGAGCCGGGTGCTGCAGAACGTCTGCTACGCCCGCGGCGACACCGCCGGCCCGGCCCGCATCGCCACGGTCCGGGTGGTGGTGGCCGCGGTGGTCGGCATGGCCGTCATGTTCCCTCTCGACCGTGTAGTGGTGGGCCCCGACGGCCTGATCGCCGCCGACAGCCTCGGACTTGCGTGGGCATTGCCTGAGGCCGAGCGAGCATTGGGCGATGCCGTGCGGCTGGGTGCGGTCGGGCTGGCTCTCGGGTCGGCCGTGGCCGCTTGGACGGAGATCGTCCTGCTTGCCCGCCGGCTCCGCTTCGAAGAGGCGGTCCGTTCGGCTCTGGCCTCCCCAGCGACAGCCGCGGCGGCGGCCTTCACGGCAACTGCGGCTCTCAAGCTCCTAATCGGTGACTGGCCCCTGCTGCTGTCGGCCCCCCTGGCGACAGCAGCCGCGGTGAGTGTCTACGCAGTGGTCGCCTACCGCCGCGGCGTTACAGAGGCTCACCTGCTGCTTCAACCTGTGCGAAGGGCGCTGTGGATGTCGCGGGACTAGAGTCTGAGCCATGTGGAAGCTCCTCAAGCGCCGCTGGAAGTACCTGACCGCCCGGCTGGCCGGCCGGCTCGAGGAGAGCGCCGACCCCAAGACCCAGCTCGAGCAGGCCATCGCCGAGGCCCGCGACCAGCATCGTCGACTCAAGGACCAGGCGGCCAACGTGATCGCCAACCAGAAGCAGACCGAGATGCGGCTGAACCGGGCCATCTCGGAGCTGGAGAGAGTGAACGTCAACGCTCGCCGGGCACTCATGATGTCCCAGGAGTCGATCTCGGACGGGGACCAGTCCAAGGCCAAGTCGTACAACTCCGCAGCCGAGCAGCTGGCCGGCCGCATGATCACCCTCGAACAGGAAATCGAGAGCCTGAAGAGCCTCTACCTGCAGACGTCGCAGGCATCCGATGAGGCCAAGGCGGCCGTGACCCATAACTCGTTGAGTCTCCAGGAGAAGCTGCGACACCGCCAGCGGCTGCTCGGTCAGCTCGACCAGGCTCGCATGCAGGAGCAGATGAACGAGGCCATGACCTCGCTGTCGGAGGCGGTAGGCGAGGAGTTGCCAACCTTCAACGAGATCCGCGACAAGATCGAGGCCCGCTACGCCAAGGCCAAGGGCATGGCCGAGTTGGCCGAGGGCGGACCCGAGGTGAGCATGCTCGAGATCGAGGAGGCGGCCCGCAACCAGGACGCGAAGGCTCGCCTGAACCAGATGAGGGAGAACCTGGGCCTTCCCGCGCCGGCAATGGACGAGATCATGGAGGCTACGGTGGTCGAGTCCGCCGACGCCGAAGCGCCCACATCCGACGAGGACTGAACCCGAGGCGACTCAGGCCGTAGCGTTCAGGAGCTGGGCAGGACCACTAGGTCGTTGGCGTGGATCACCACGTGAGGGGCGCCCGACGGGAGGTCCTCGCGCCGGCGGCCGGCTGCGGTGCGCAGGTCGTCGCTGCTGTGGCGGGCCAGACCCTTGGCAAACACCTCGCCATCCGCCTCGCGCACTTCCACGGGCGCTCCGGCGTCAAAGGAGCCCGACACGGACCTGACCCCGATGGCCAGCAGCGACTTGCCCAGCTCGAGCGCGGCCCTCGCTCCCGAGTCCACCACGATCTCGCCCTGCGAGCCCACCGCGAAGCCGATCCACAGCTTTCGGGCCGGTAGCCGCTGGGCTGACGCCCGCACCAGCGTGCCCACCCCGGCAACCCCGGTGGCGGCGTCGGCCAGCACGCCGGGCCGCTTGGCGTCGGCGATCACGGTGGGCACGCCCGACAGCGACGCCACCCGGGCCGCGGTGAGCTTGGACGCCATGCCCCCGCTGCCCCGCTGGGTGCCAGCGCCGCCGGCGCGCCTGGTGAGATTGTGATCGAACTCGACGATCTCCTCGATGAGCGAAGCGTTCGAGTTGCGGCGGGGATCCTCGGTGAGCACTCCCGCGGTGTCGGTCAGCAGCACGAGCAGGTCGGCCTGGACCAGATTGGCCACCAGCGCGGCCAACCGGTCATTGTCGCCCCACCGGATCTCGTCGTCGGCCACCGCATCGTTCTCGTTGACGATGGGCACCACGGCCAGGTCCAAGAGCTTGCGCAAGGTGGCCGACGCATGCACGTACTGGGTGCGGATCACGAAGTCGAGCGGCACCAGCAGCACCTGGCCCGCCACCACCCCCAAGCCGGCGAACACCTCCCGGTACATGCCCATGAGCGCGCTCTGGCCGACGGTGGCCACCGCCTGAAGCGTCTCCATGCTCCCCGGCCGCCGATCGCCGCCCATGCCCAACTCGGGCAGCCCGGCCGCGATGGCCCCGCTGGTGACCACAACAACACGATTGCCGTGTGATCGGAGGTCGGCCACTTCGGAACAGAACTTCTCAATGGAGCTGCGAGCGATGGCGCCGGCCGCGTCGGTGATGGAGGACGTGCCGATCTTGGCCACGATCGTGCGGCCGGCTGCAGGCGTGCCGGCGTCGACAGTCGCCTCACCCGCGGCGGTCACCGGTCGCTCCTGGTGCGCGTGCCGATGACGGCGGCCTCGGCGTCGTCGAGGTAGGTAAAGCTGAAGTCGCCGATGCGAACCTCGTCGCCATAGGCCGCGCCGGCCCGGGCCAGGGCCCGCTCCACGCCGAGGCTGCGCAGACGATCCTGGACATACGACACAGCAGTGGGATCGGTGAGATCGCTCAGAGCCACCGCCCGCGCCGCGGCCCGTCCCTCAATGGCCCAAACGCGGGCATCGATGCGCCGGACGGTCACCTCTTGCGCAGGCGACAGAGGCCGGTGGACTACGGGGGCTTCGAATACCGGCTCGCTGGAGCGAGCCCCGGTCACCATCCGGCTCAGCTCGCCGAGCACCTCGGGCACGCCCTCGCCGGTGACCGACGACAGGCGCCCGACCGGTCCCGCACCGCCCGTCGATCCCGAGCTGAACGCCTCTCCGGCCGCGGTGTCGGCCCGGCTGCCCACCGCCAGCCGCGGCCTCTCCAACAGTTCCGGGCGGTAACGACCGAGCTCCTCCAGGAGCACGGTCAGCTGATCGTCAGGGGAGCAATCGGCCAGCTCGCACAGGTCGATCAGCACGAGCAGCACCCGGGCCCGCTCCACATGGCGCAGGAAGCGGTGGCCCAGGCCGCGACCTTCGCTCGCGCCCTCGATGAGGCCCGGAATATCAGCCAGCACCATCTCGAATTCGTCATCGACCCGGACCACGCCGAGGTTGGGTTCCAGCGTCGTGAAGGGATAGTCGGCGATCTTCGGCTTGGCCGCGGACACCCGGCTGATGAACGTCGACTTGCCGACGTTGGGGAAGCCGACGATGGCCACGTCGGCCAGCAGCTTCAGCTCCAGGCGAAGCCAGTGCCGCTCGCCGAACTCGCCCTGCTCGGCGAAGGCAGGAGCGCGTCGCCGGTTGGACAGGAAGCGAGCGTTGCCCCTGCCGCCCTCACCGGCGGCGGCTGCCAGCCAGCGCTCGCCGTGAGCCGACAGGTCGGCGAGCTGTGAGTGGTCGTCGTGGTCGAGCACGACCGTGCCCACGGGAACCTTCACATCCAGATCGTCGCCCCGCGCCCCGTGGCGATTGTTGCCCGAGCCGTGCTTGCCGTTGGTGGCCCGACGGTGCGGGTGATCGCGAAAAGCGAGAAGGGAGGCAACGTTGCGGTCCGCTACCAGCCAGACCTCCCCGCCGCGGCCGCCGTCGCCACCGGACGGCCCGCCCCGAGACACGTGAGCCTCCCTGCGGAAGGCAACGCACCCCGCCCCGCCATCACCAGCGGTCAAATGCAGGTTGCACTCGTCAACGAACCCGGACACCCAGTCAGGTTAGGGCCGACCGGGCCGGCCGACAGTTGATCAGACCTCGGCGGGGACTACTGCGACCAGTTTGCGGCCATGGCGGGAGCCGAAGCGCACCACGCCGTCGGCCTTGGCGAACAAGGTGTCGTCGCCGCCGCGCCCCACATTGGTTCCCGGATGGATCCTCGTGCCCCTCTGACGCACGATGATGGCGCCGGCCAGCACCTGACCGCCGTCGTACACCTTCACGCCGAGGCGCTGCGCGTTCGAGTCTCGACCGTTGCGAGTGGACCCTCCGCCCTTGGTCTTGGACATGTCGAATCAGTCCTTCCGGATGCCGGTGATCTCCAGGGTGGCCAGCGTCTGGCGGTGGCCCCAGCGGCGCCGCTGGTTGCTCTTGTTCTTGTAGGTGAAGCCGCGGATCTTGGGACCGCGGTGCTCGTCGACCACTACCGCCGTCACGCTGGTGCCGGCGAGGTCGTCCGGTGTGGCCAGCACCGCCTCACCGTCCACCACGAGCACGGGACGCAGGGAGATCTCCGAGCCGGGCTCCCCGACGCGCTCCACCTCGATGGTGGAGCCCTGCTCGACGAGGTACTGCTTCCCGCCGGTCTCTACCACTGCGTACATAGGCACCAGAGGGTAACGTCGCACGGCTCACCCTCCACAGCGTCGCGGCCTATCCGCTCAGCCTCTAGTCCACGAGCTCGGCCAGCAGCCGGTAGCCCCGGCCCGAGCAGTCGCCGCAGATGTCCGACAGCGACTCGAGGAGCCCTTCCCCACTGCGCTTGCGGGTCATCTCCATCAACCCGAGGCCACTGATGTCCAAGACCTGAGTGCGGGTCTTGTCTCGGGCCAGCGCATCGCGGAAGCGTTTGGTGACCTGAGCCCGGTTGGCGGCCAGCTCCATGTCGACGAAGTCCACGACGATGATCCCGCCGATGTCGCGCAGCCGCAGCTGGCGGGCCAGCTCATCGGCGGCCTCCAGGTTGTTGGCCAGCACCGTCTCCTCGAGGCTGGACTTGCCGACGTTCTTGCCCGTGTTGACGTCCACCACGGTGAGAGCCTCGGTGTGCTCGATGATGAGTGAACCGCCCGAGGGCAACCACACCTTGGGCTCGAGCGCCTTCTTGAGCTGCTCGGTGACGTAGTAGCGCTCGAAGAGCGGCAGCTTCTCGTTGGCCGCGTCGTAGTGCTCCACCCGGTCGGCAAGCGGCCGGATGATGGACGAGACATAGCCCGACACCTCGGAATAGAGCTCACGGTCGTCGATTATCACTCCCCGATAGTCGGCGTTGAGCTCCTCGCGGATGAGCCGCAGGGGTGCCTCCGGCTCCCGGTACAGCAGCGCCGGTGCGGGGGTGGACTTGGCCAGCTTGGAGATGTCGTTCCACTGGCCCACGAGGCGAGCCACGTCCCGCTCGATCTCGGCCGCGGTGACCTTCTCGGCCGCGGTGCGCATGATGAGGCCGTGGCCGTCGGGCTTGACCCGTTCGAGGATCGATCGCAGGCGCTTGCGCTCGGAGTCGGGCAGCCGCTTCGATATCCCGAAGCCGGACGAGTTGGGCACCAGCACGACGAACCGCCCGGCCAGCGATACGTCCTGGGTGAGGCGGGCGCCCTTCTCGCCTATGGGGTTCTTGGTGACCTGGCACAGGATCGACTGCTTGGGCCGGAGCAGATCCTCGATCCGCGGCTTGGCCTGATCCCCGCCACCCGACTCGATCTCCTCGGGGTCGTACTGGACATCGCCCCGGTACAGCACCGCGTTCTTGGGCGTGCCGATGTCGACGAAGGCCGTCTCCATCCCGGGTAGAACATTCTGGACCCGGCCCAGGTAGATGTTGCCGTGAATCTGGCTGACGTCGTCGGCCGGCCGGGAAACCCTGAACTCGATAAGGCGACGCCCCTCGAGCACCGCTATCTGCGTGGCGCGCTCGGCAACGTGAACGCACATGAGATACCGGCCCAGAGCCTGACCCTTGCGGGTGCGGCCGCGCCGCCCCCGCATGCTCTTCTCGTCGAGCTCTACCGGCTCGTCGTAGGTGACGGCCTCCACCACCGGAGCGGCTTGAGGCTTCTGCCCGCCGCCCCGGCCGCCGCGCCGGCGCCGCCGTCTCCTCCCACCCCCAGAGGTGGATCCGCCCTCGGAGCCCCGGCCACCGGAGTCACGCGCCGGCGCCGACGGCGCTGGACGGGTATCACCGATCTGCGGCTTTCGGCCGGGTGGACGGTTCGGATTCGCCGGTTTGGGCGTCCTGCCCGAAGACGGGCCAGAGGACTTCGATTCCTTGCCGCCCGCCTTCCTAGGGGCTTGTTCTTTCTTGTCGGCGCCGCGTGAGGCGCGCGCCGGTTGGCGTTCGTTGGTCATTGTGTTCCTTCAAGTACGTGAACGGGGTCCTCATGGCTCGACTCCCGCTCTTGCGACCGACAGCTCGGCGACCGCCAGCACTTCACTGCGCTCGCCAGATTCGGCGACCGCCAGCGGTGCATGGCGCTCTCCTGCGTCGGTTGTGATCCATTGGTGAAGACGGCACGCCCGCAAGAGGCTGAGCGGCGGGCGGAGGCTCGCCACCAGCTCCACGGGACGCGCGGCCCGCGGTTGCGTGGCCAGCTCGACGATGAGCCTCACGCCGTCTGTGATGTTCCCCTGCACCTCGACTGCATGCACGGCGGGCCGGATGTTGTCGATGGTGAGCCGCCCCTTGCGCTCGCGTTGCGCGAGCAGCTCGCTGCCATCCATGGCCCGCGACACCGCGTCCGACGCCTCCCGAGCGTCGGCGCCGGCTGCGTCGATCCTCCAAGTACAGCTAGTCACCGCGTGCTGGAGCGACGGCCCGCCGGAGGCGATGCCGGCCGCGGCCAGCGCTGTCATGCCCGTCGGCAGCGACGCGGTCAGCGCGCCGACGAGGGTCTCGCTGTCGATCCCGGCCATCCACACCGGATCGATCTCGACGTCGAGATACTCGGCGTCGGAGCTGTACCCGGTGGGAAGGGCCAGCCCGAACGCGATCTTCGGCCGGGGGCTGAACCCGGCCGAGTACACGACCGGAACTCCGGCGCGACGCAGTGACCGCTCCCAGATGCGAGCCACGTCGCGGTGTGACGTGAAGCGCACCTTCCCGTGCTTCGAGAATCGGATCCTCATCCGCGACCCGGTCACGTCGCCGCCCCCACCAGACGCCGCTCGAGCAGGCGCACTGGGACCGCCGCGCCGCGCGAGATGTCGACACCGGTGCCCTGGCTCCCTCCCGCGGGCGGGACTGCGGACGCCACCACGTGCTCGATGCCGTAGCCGGTGCAGGCACCGCAGTCGTAGCACGGCGTCCAGCGGCAATCCTCCAGACCAACCTCGTCTAGAGCGTCACGCCAGTCCTGCCACAGGAAGTCCTTGTGGAGCCCCGCGGACAGATGGTCCCACGGCAGCACCTCGTCGAAGGTGCGGTGCCGGTGGACGTAGGTGTCGATGTCGATGCCGCAGGCCTCCGCCGCCGCCTGCCATCGCCCGAAGTCAAAGTGCTCCGACCACTCCTGGAACGTGCCCCCGTGGCGCCAGACGTGCTCGATCACCGGCCCGAGTCGACGGTCGCCGCGGGTGACCAACCCCTCAGCCAGAGTGGCAGCAGGGTCGTGCCACTTGAGCTGGACGCCCTTGGCCCGGCGCAGGTCGTCGCGCAGCAGGTTGATCTTGCGACGCAACTCCACCACGGTGTTCTGGCCGAACCACTGGAAGGGAGTGAACGGCTTGGGCACGAATCCGCCCACCGACACGGTGACCGATGGCGAGCGCACATGGGTCCGACCCAGGGCGACGCAGTTGCGGACCAGCTCCGCGATGCCGAGCGTGTCGGAATCGGTCTCGGTGGGCAGGCCGGTGAGGAAGTAGAGCTTCATCCGGCGCCACCCCTGCGAGTAGGCCGATTCGACCGCGGAGTAGAGGTCGTCGTTGGTGATGAGCTTGTTGATCACCTGGCGCATCCGCCAGGTGCCGGCCTCCGGTGCGAACGTCAGCCCGGTCCGGCGTGCCCGCTGGATCTGGGCGGCAATGCCCACAGTGAAGGCATCGACCCGCAGGCTGGGCAGCGATACCGATACCTGGCTGCAGCCTGCGCCGTCGACGGTGTCGGCGACGACCTTCTCGATGCCGCTGAAGTCAGCAGTACTCAGCGAGGTGAGAGCGACCTCGTCGTAGCCGGTGCGCCGCAGGCCCTCGCTGACCATGGTGCGCACCTGCTCGGCCGGCCGCTCGCGCACCGGACGGGTGATCATCCCGGCCTGGCAGAACCGGCAGCCGCGGGTGCAGCCCCGGAAGACCTCCACGTTGAGACGATCGTGCACCACCTCGGTGAGCGGCACGAGTTGCTGCTTGGGATAGGGCCAATCGGCCAGATCGGCCACCGTGCGCTTCTCGACGACCGCGGGCACGTCGGGGTACCGCGGCTCGACGGCCACGAGCCGCTCTCCGTCGTAGACGGCCTTGTACATGGACGGCACATAGACGCCCGGCACGCGGGCGAGCGCTCGCAGGACTCCGCTGCGGCCGCCGGGCCGGCCCGACGCCTTCCAGTGGTGCAACACATCCGTTATGTCGCCCACCGCCTCCTCCCCATCGCCCAGGACGGCGAAGTCGAGGAAGTCTGCCAGCGGCTCGGGATTGTAGGTGCAGTGCCCCCCGGCGCCGATCAGCGGATCCGAGTCGTGCCTGTTGGCAGCCCGGACGGCCACGCCCGCAAGATCGATGCAGTTCAGCACGTTCGTGTAGGTGAGCTCGGCCGAGAGGTTGAAGGCAATGACGTCGAACAGCGGAGCCGGACGGTGAGTGTCGAGCGAGAACAGCGGCAGCCCCTCGGCCCTCATCAGGGCTTCGAGGTCGACCCACGGCGCATAGGCGCGCTCGGCGGCAGCGTCAGGACGCTCGTTGAGAATCTCGTAGAGGATCTGCAGCCCTTGGTTCGGCAGGCCTATCTCATATGTGTCCGGATAGGTGAGCAGCCAAGACACGATTCCGGGCCCATGGCGGGGAGCCTGCATCCCGTCCTCGCCACCGACGTAGCGAGCCGGCTTGGACACCTGCGGCAACAACGGCTCAAGACGATGCCACAGACTTCTCACTTCACCAGCCTACAACTGCTAGTTGATCATCCCTTCGATGTCGAGGCGGCGCCGGTAGACACCGGCGACGAGCCCGAGAGAGGCCATCGTTGTGAGCATCGAGGATCCGCCGTAGCTGACCAGCGGGAGGGGAATGCCGGTGACGGGCATCATCCCCATCGTCATGCCGACCGACTGGAACGTCTGGAACAGCAGCATGGCGAAGATTCCGGTGCACATCATCCGCTCGAACTGCGTCAAGGCCAGCTGGGCCGTCCGCCAGACCCGGAACAGCAGGATGCCGAGCAGCCCGAGCAGCAACGACGCGCCGCGCAGCCCCAATTCCTCGCCCGCGACGGTGAAGATGAAGTCGGTCTGCTGCTGCGGCACGAGATCGGACCTGGTCTGCGTTCCCTCGAACAACCCTTGTCCCCGCAGTCCCCCGTTGCCGATTGCGATCTGGGCCTGCTCGACATTGAAGGCGTAGCTGGCCGCGTCATCGCTGACGTCGGACTCGAACAGGTACACACGCAGGCGGGCCTCCTGGAATTCGGCCAGTGCATCCGAGCGGTAGACGCCGACGGTCCCTGCCACCGCGACGATCGCCAGCAGGACAATCCAGCGAGCCTTGATCCCGCTGACGATCACCGTGATCAGAGCGATCACCAGGTACACCAGCAGGGTCCCGAGGTCGGGCTGAAGCCGAATGAGGGCGATGGGCGCGGCGGTCAGGGCCAGGCCCAGCAACACCCTTCGAAGGCCGACCTCGCCCTGGCGGGGGGACAGCAGAAGGGCCAGCCCGATGATCACCACGAGCTTGCCGGGCTCCGACGGCTGCATCCTGAACGTGCCGAGGGAGAACCAGCCCTTCGTGCCGTTGACCTCGACGCCGATCTGCAGCACCAGCCACAGCGCGACCATCATTGCCGCGAAGGCCAGCGGATAGAGCCTCCTCATGAGCTTGGGGGACACGAATGCGGCCGAGGTTCCCACAACCACGCCCATCACGATGAACAACACCTGGCGCTCAAGAAACTCGGTGCTGGGTTCGGTGAAGTCACCGACGACGCCCCTGGTCGCGGAATACACCAGCACCGACCCCATGGCCGCAACGGCGAGAGCCGAGAGGATCAGGAATGGGTCGACCAGCAGCCACCAAGGATCGGGGGCGGCCTTCTTGCGCGCCGATTCAACAGCGGTCGCGGTCATGGCAGGGCGTCCAGTCTTCCTGTGGTCGCGGTCATACCAGGGCGTCCAGTCTTCCTGCGGGTCGCGGTCATAGCAGGGCGTCCAGTCCTCGCTGTTCGACCGCCTCTTCGCCGCCTACCAGCTCGGAGCAGTCCTCCGAGAGCATGGGGCGCGTCTCCGAGATGGGCACGCCGTCGTGGTCCACCTTGATCTCGCCCGTGCGGACACCCTCCAGGAACGAGGCCAGTTGCTTGACCTCTGCGTAACAGGCATCCACTTCCTTGGCCGTACGGGCCCTGTCGACCGTGTGGGTGGCGATGGGAAGGAGCACCCTTGCCACCGCCGGCGCGGCCACGTCACCGCCGAAACCCGCCTCCTCCAGCACCATCGCCACCACCACTTCGGGGGTGTGGCGGTAGCCGCGTTCGGGCCAGGAGGCCGGGCCGAACGCCGCGAACCAGGCGAAGTCGGCCTTCCCCTGCTTCTCCGCGGTGCCCGTCTTGCCCGCGACGGGCCATGCGTCCAGCGGGAAGTTGACCCCTCCCTCCCCGGGGAGATTGAAGGCCTCGTAGGCCGTACCCCGCAACAGCGCCTCGCCGCCGGAGCGGCTCGGAAGGTTGTAGGCCGTCACACCGTTCATCCCATCGAGCAGGGGCGACGCGATCTCGGCGGTCCAGTCGAGCTCGCGCAGCAGCCTGGGGCCGAACTCTTCGATGACCTGGCCGTTGCGATCGGTGATCCTGGTCGCGATGTTCGGCTGATGAACCCTCCCCTCGCTGGCCAGCGCTGCGTAGACGTTGGCCACCTGCAGCGGCGTCGTCAGGAGGTTGCCCTGGCCGATCGCGAGGTTGATCGTGTCTCCGGCGAACCACTGCGCGCCGCTGCGCAGGAACACTCCCTGATCGAACTGGTAGTCGTAGTACTCCCGGTCGGGCACTACCCCGGCGCGCTCATGAGGCAGCGGAATGCCGGTGGAGGAGCCCAACCCGAACGCCCGCGCCGACTCTTGGATGCCCTCGTCGAGCGGCTGCCGCCGCCGGAAGAAGCCCTCGCCGGCCAGCCGGTAGAAGTAGGTGTCGCTCGACACCGTGATGGCGTCTCTCAGATCGACACCGCGCTCACAGCAATAGGGGCTCTCGAACACGCACGTGTCGGACTCCTCCACGCAGAAGGGATACCGGTACGTTCCCGTGTCGTTGTAGAACTCGTCCACCTCGGTCAGCGAGGACACATCGGCGCCGATCACACCCTGGGCGATGGCTGCATAGGCCGTTACCACCTTGAACGTCGAGCCGGGTGCGTACAGGCCCTGGATGGCGCGGTTGAGGATCGGGGAGAAGTTCTCCTCAGCGGTCAAGTCGTTGAACTGGCGCTGCGAGATGCCGTTCACGAAGTCGCGGGGATCGAAGGTGGGGAACGATGCCATGGCCAGGATCGAGCCGTCCCGGGGGTCGAGAGCCACGGCCGCTCCTGCCGAAGCCACAAAGTCGGGAGCATCGGGATCCTCCTCCGGCAGCTCCTGCCGTCGGGCCTCGTCGAGGCCTCGGCGCAGCTCGCGCTCCACGAGACTCTGGATGTCGAGGTCGACAGTGAGGTGCACATCGCTGCCGGGTACCGGCAGGCGGCCCTTGTCGTGGTGGACCTTTACGATCTCGTCGAGGCGGTTCACCTCGAAGACACGCACGCCGGGGACACCCCGCAGCTCGTTCTCGAAGATCCGCTCCACTCCGGACTTCCCGATCTCGTCGCCGGGCTGGTACGTCTTGGCGTAGGGGTCGGCCGGGTTGATCTGCGCGTTCTGACCCCGGTACTCCGACTGGGTGAGCGGACCCACGTAGCCGAGCAGATGCGCGGCCAGCTCCCCGTACGGGTAGCTGCGCACGGTGCGCTCCTCCACCGAGACTCCGGGGAACAGGTCAGGGCGCTCGCCCAGGTAAAGCAGCAGGTCGGGGTCTATGTCGAACGCCACGGGAACCTTGTCGAACGGACCGAACTCCAGACTGGAGAGCCGCTCCTCGATGTGGCGAACTTTCGTCAGACGGCCTGAGCGGCTGACAATCTCGGCCAACTCGAGCAGCACCTCCTGCTGCTCGGACTGATCGAGCGCACCCTGGAACTCCAGGCGATCGATCGTCACGACCTGGACCACCCGGTTGTCGACGAGAATCCGGCCCTTGGCGTCGAAGATGCGGCCTCTCGGCGCTTCCGTGTACACGACTCGCAGGATGTTGGCGGCCGCGGCAGTCTGCAGCTCCTCTCTCTCAAGAACCTGCAGGTACCAGAGCCGGGCGAACAGAGCGGCCACCAGGCACACGGCCACGATGCCTATGACGTAGAGCCGGAATCCCTGGCGCTCGCCCACATCGGCGCCGTTCGAGGCCATCAGCGGTCCTTCATGGGCGAGGCTGCAGGCATGGGCGAGGCTGCAGCTTCGCTGCGTCGCGCCCGGTTCCGGGCAGGGCCGCTACCGACAGCCCACCTCATCGCGGGCGCCACGACCAGCGAGAGCACCGCATTCAAGCCCGACGCGATGAGCACCACCCGCAGCAGGCGTTCGTCGACCAGGCCACGCTGTCCGACCACCTCACCCAGGAGCGCGTAGGCCGTAACCGTGGCCGCCGTGCCGGCAAACACCATCACCATTGTCTGGATGCGCGTGTCGTGGAACAGGTCCTCAGTGATGCCGCCCAACGCGTAGGCCACGACCGCGAAGGCGGCTGCAGCCAGCCCGAGCGGAGTGGACAGGTAGATGTCCCACATCAGGCCGGCCCAGAAGGCGATCATCGAACCGTGACGGGGGCCGGCGAAGAGGCCGGCCAGGATGGCCACGAGCGCGGGCAGCTCCGGCGCGACCCCGGCCACCCTTACCTCCGAGAAGAACGTCAACTGCAACAGGAGAGCCAACAGGTAGACGATGATGAGCCGCAGAGCGGTAACGCTCACACTGCTCCCGGCCAGCAGGCGGCGCGGCCGTAGCCGCAGCACCGTCGGGGCCGACCGCGGCACCGTCACGGCGAAGGCTCCGGGAACGGGGAGTCCGGACCGACCGGCGCCTCGTCCTTGGGCACCTGCAGCAGCACGGTCACATATCCGAGATCCTGCACATCCGCGGCCAGGTCGACGGTCACCAACTGCGCCAGCCCTGCCTCCGCCGGCTCGACGGACGCCACCCGCCCCACCGGTATGTCGGCCGGATAGCGGCTACCGGCCGCGGTCACCACCGGGCTCCCGATCGCCGGCAGTTCCGACAGATCGCCGGTCTCGGGCCAGCGCAAGCCAGCGTCCACCACGAAATTGGTCGGGTCGCCGGCCATACCATGACCAAGACCCACGTCGCCGGTGTCCAACAGGCGGACCCCGATCACCAAGTCGGGATCGCTCACGACGGTGACTGTGCTCAACGCCGCGTCCACGGTCTCGACCCGACCCACGAAACCGGCCGAGGTGACGACGGCCATGCCCGCAGCCACCCCGTCACGGTGTCCAACATCGATAGACATCACGTCGTCGTCGAAGTTGCCGGGAGAATTGCGTAGCACCGTCGCGGTCAGCCGTTCCACGTCGTCGACATACGTCACGCCGGTCGCGGTCAGGAGCCTTTCGAGAGCGTCTCGCTCTGCGGCAGCGCGTATGTCGGCGCTGGCGAGCCGGTCGACCTCATCGGCGAGCCTTGCGTTCTCTTCCTGGAGGTCGTTGTAGGAGAACATCACCGTCCAGACCTCCGCCACCGGTCCGAGCACTACATCGACCGCGGCGACCACCGGCTCGAGTACGTCGCGCACCCGGCTCTGGGCTGTCTCAAGGGGCCCGAAGCCACGGAAGTCGAGGGTGAGTAGCGTGGCGGCGGTGAGGATCAGCAGCAGCAAGCGGTAGCGGGACCGCCCGCTGCGCTGGGCGACTGCCATCGCCCAGCGTTAGAGATTGCTCGAAACGGTCACCGCTGGTCCAAGTTGTCGAGTACCTGGCCACAGCCCCTCACCACGGCATGCAGCGGATCGTCGGCGACCGTGATCGGCATGCCGGTCTCGTTGGCCATCCGCTGGTCCAGATTCCTCAGCAGAGCGCCTCCGCCCGCGAGCATGATGCCCGCCTCCATGATGTCGGCAGCCAACTCCGGTGGGGTGTGGTCCAGCGTGCCTCGCACAGCGTCGGTAATGGCGGTGACCGACTCCTCCAAGCCTTCGCGGATGTCGTCCGTGGTGACCGAGACCACCCGGGGCAGCCCGCTCACCAGATCGCGGCCCCGGATCTCGGCCCTCGCCTCCCGGGCCAGTGGGTAGGCCGACCCGAGCGCGATCTTGATCTCCTCGGCGGTGCGCTCCCCGATCAGCAGCGAGTGCTCCTTCTTGACGAACTGAGCGATGACGTTGTCGAACTCGTCGCCCCCCACCCGGATCGACTGGCTGGACACAATGCCGCCGAGCGAGATGACGGCCACCTCGGTCGTGCCCCCGCCGACATCGACGATCATGTTGCCGGTCGGCTCCCACACCTGAAGCCCGGTGCCGATCGCAGCGGCCATGGGCTCCTCGATGATGTGGGTCGGCTTCCGGGCACCGGCGGACTCGGCCGCTTCCTGCACGGCCCGCTGCTCGACGCCCGTTATCCCCGAGGGCACGGCAATGACCATCCGCGGCTTGGTCCAGCGCCTCTGATGGACGCGCTCGATGAAGAAGCGCAGCATCTCCTCACACATGTCGAAGTCGGCGATCACCCCGTCCTTGAGGGGGCGGACAGCCTGGATGTGCGCAGGCGTGCGGCCGATCATGCTCTTCGCTTCGGAGCCGACGGCCAGCACCTTGCGGGTGCGAGTGTTGACAGCCACCACCGACGGCGCGTCCAGCACGATCCCCTCGCCGCGCACGTACACGACGGTGTTCGCGGTACCGAGGTCCAAGGCCATGTCCCGGCCCATGACCCACCCCAGCCCCGAAAGCATGCTCGCTGTGCTCATTGTTGTGATGCCTCGATCAGGTTGGGGACGTTATCACAACGCCGGAGGACCCGGCCGACCGCTAGCCGGAGTGTAGACGACGGCGAGCCTCGGCACACGGTTCAGGTAGATGGACCTCGAAGTCAAGATATTCAACAATTTTCGCATACTTCTACTATAAATCAGGAAAAAAGATGGCCACTTCCCGGCGAGCCGATTCGGTCGAGTCGCTGCCATGAACCAGATTCTCGGTCACCAGAGTACCAAAGTCTCCCCGGATGGTTCCGGCTGCGGCATTCATCGGATCGGTGGCACCCATCATCTGACGCACCACGCTCCATGTGTCACGCGGCCCTTCCACAACCGCGACGAGCACGGGGCCCCGGCCCATGAAGGCGACGAGATCGTCGTAGAAGCCCTTGCCCACGTGCTCGGCGTAGTGGCGGGCAAGCACGTCGGAGTCGAGGGTGCGGAGTTCGGCCGCTACAAGCCTTAAGCCCTTGTTCTCGAAGCGACCGATGATGTCGCCCACGAGGCCGCGCTCGACCGAGTCGGGCTTGCAGATGATCAGCGTGCGATCCACGGCCGGGATGCTACGGCTCACTCGGGTTGAGGACCACCTTGGCTGCGCCGACCACGGTGAAGGAGCCGGTCACGGTGACGACGTCGTCGGCGCCGGCGAGTTCGAGCGCGCGGTCGAGGGCCGCCTCCACATCTCCGGCCGCCTCGGCGGACGCGCCGATCGAGGCGGCCGCGGCGGCCACCTCCGCGGCCGGGATGCCGCGAGTCGTGGGAGCAGTGCAGCAAATGACCCTCTCGGCTTGGTCGGCTTCGAGGCCCTGAAGCACGCCGGCAACGTCGCGGCCCGACTGCATCCCGACCACGAGGAAGCGGCGTCCCGACGGCGCAAAGTCCTCGCTGAGCGTGACTGCGGCGGAGCGAGCGCCATCGGGGTTGTGAGCGCCGTCCAGCACGATCAGAGGCTCGCGGCCGACGATCTCGAAGCGTCCGGGAACCTTGACGTTGGCGAGGGCCGCGCCTATCACCTCATCGGACAGTTGCGCCTCGAAGAAGGCCTCAGCCGTAGCCACGGCCAGCGAGGCGTTGTCCAGTTGGTGTCGGCCGTGCAAAGACACGAGCATGTCGGTGTGGAGTCCGTAGGGAGTGCGAAGGTCGGCCAGCCAGCCACCCACCGCCAAGCTCTCCCGGTCAGTTCCGAAGTCGCGGCCGCGCTCGAACATGGCGGCATGGGGCTCGGCCCGGAACACGTCGCGCGTGCCGGGATCCGTCTCTCCGCACACCACCGTCGAGGTGGGCTTGATGATGCCGGCCTTCTCGCCGGCCACGGCAAGGCGCCAGTTGCCGGCGCCGTCGGTGTGGTCCAGCCCGACGTTGGTGATCGTCGCGACCTGTGCGTCGACCACGTTGGTGGCGTCGAAGCGGCCCAGCATCCCTACCTCGACCACAGCCACGTCCACGCCCACATCGGCGAAGTGCTGCAAGGCAGCCGCAGTCACCGTCTCGAACCAAGTGGCCCGCATCTGCAAGTGGTCGGTGAAGCGAGCCACATCCCCTATCGCCGCTCCGAAGGCCTCGGAGTCGATGGGCTCGGAGTCCACTGAGATCCGCTCGGTAGGGGCCACGAGGTGAGGGCTCGTGTAGGCGCCGACGCGCAGCCCCATCTCCTGCAAGAGACGGGATGTGATGCGAACCGTCGATCCCTTGCCGTTGGTTCCCGTGACGTGGATCACCCGGTAGCACCGCTGCGGGTCGCCCATCTCGGCAGTGAGTCGTCGGGCTGACTCCAGGCTCAGGCCGGCAACGCGGCCCGCTCGTGGCCTGACCTCGTGATTGATCAGGGTCTCAAGGTGATCCAAGGCCGCGCCGTAGTCCACGGAGAGGCTTCCTCTGGGCGTCAGCTGGCCCGCCGGGAGCGGGTGTCGCCCTCGTCGGCGCGGGGCACAAGCGTGGGGTTCACGTTCCGGCAAACGGCCTCGCGGTTGATGGCCACGGTGGAGATGTCCTCGCGGCCGGGGAGGTCGTACATGATGTCGAGCAGGACCTCCTCAAGCACAGCCCGCAGCCCCCGGGCCCCCGAGGCCCGCTTGATGGCCTCGTCGGCTATCGCCTCCAATGCGTCCTCTTCGAAAACCAGTTCGACGTTCTCGAACCGGAACATCTTCTGGTACTGCTTGACGAGCGCGTTGCGAGGCTCCACCAGGATTCGCATCAAGGCGTCGCGCTCAAGACTGCCGACCGCTCCCATGACCGGCAGCCGACCAATGAACTCGGGGATCAGCCCGTACTTGGTGAGATCCTCCGGGAGCACCTCAGCGAAGATGACTCCCAGATCCTTGTCCTCGGGCCGGCGGATGTCGGCACCGAACCCCACGCCCCGGGTGCCGGCGCGACGCTCCACGATCTTCTCGATGCCGGCGAACGCGCCCCCGCAGATGAACAGGACGTTGGTCGTGTCGATCTGGATGAACTCCTGGTGGGGGTGCTTGCGCCCTCCCTGCGGGGGCACTGAGGCGGACGTGCCCTCCAAGATCTTCAGCAGAGCCTGCTGCACTCCCTCGCCCGAAACGTCACGCGTGATCGACGGGTTCTCGCTCTTGCGGGCGATCTTGTCGATCTCGTCTATGTAGATGATGCCCTTCTCGGCCTTCTTCACGTCGTAGTCGGCAGCCTGGATCAGCTTGAGCAGGATGTTCTCCACGTCCTCACCCACATAGCCGGCCTCCGTCAACGCGGTGGCGTCGGCGATGGCGAAGGGCACGTTGAGCATCCTGGCGAGAGTCTGAGCCATCAGCGTCTTGCCGCAGCCGGTGGGGCCTATGAGGAGGATGTTCGACTTCTGCAGCTCGACCTCGGGATCCTGGCTCTCGCCGAGCTGCACCCGCTTGTAGTGGTTGTAGACGGCGACGGACAGGATGCGCTTGGCGCCGTCCTGCCCGACGATGTAGTCATCGAGGAAGGCGTAGATCTCACGAGGAGCGGGAAGCTCGCCGTCGGGGTCGTCGGACGGTCCGGCCAGCTCCTCGTCGATGATCTCGTTGCAGAGATCGATGCACTCGTCGCAGATGTAGACGCCCGGGCCGGCGATCAGCTTCTTGACCTGCTTCTGCGACTTGCCGCAGAACGAGCACTTGAGAAGCTCACCCCCTTCACCGAGCTTGGCCACGCAGTCGTCTCCCTCTCAAGTGTCAGCTGATCGCCCTGATGGCGCTGCTGTTGTCGACCACATTACGCGCTTCTATCACCTCGTCGATGATCCCATACTCCTGAGCCTGGTCGGCGGTCATCACGAAGTCACGGTCGGTGTCGGTGGCGATCCGCTCGATGGGCTGGCCGGTGTGCACCGACAGCACCTCCTCCAGGGACTTCTTGAGCCGTGCCACCTCGGAGGCGATCCGCTCGATGTCGCTGGCATCGCCGTGGGCCCCCGCGTAGGGCTGGTGGATGAGAATCCTGGCGTGTCGGAGGGCCAGACGCTTGCCCTTGGTTCCGGCCGCCAGCAGTACCGCAGCCGCCGATGCTGCCTGGCCGAAGCAGATGGTGGTGATGTCGGGCTTGATGTACTGCATCGTGTCGTAGATCGCGAAGAGCGAGTTGATGTCCCCGCCGGGGCTGTTGATGTAGAGGTTTATGTCCTTGTCGGGATCCTCCGACTCGAGGTGCAGGAGTTGCGCGCAGATCAGGTTGGCCACTACGTCGTCAATAGGCGTGCCCAGAAAGACGATGTTCTCCTTGAGGAGGCGGCTGTACAGGTCGAAGGCACGCTCGCCGCGGTTGGTCTGCTCGACCACGGTCGGCACCAGATAGTTGCGAGGGCTGATGATGCTCATGATTCGTCCTGTGCTTGATCGGTGGCTACATCCTGATCGATGTCTACATCCTGAGGGTTCTCAGCGCCGTCGCCAACGTCGGTGGGAAGTCTCAGCAGTTCCGGATCAACGACTTCCCCGTCGGGATCGACGAGCTCGACCCGCTCGGTGATCCACTCCAGGGCGGCCTGCTTGGAGATCTGGGACCGCACGTCTGACAGCCGCCCCGACGACGCCAGAGCCTCGCGTAGCCGTTCCGCCTCGGCAGCCGCATCGACGTCGGCACCGTTGCTGGCCGCGAGCACGGCGCGCTGCAACTCCGCATCCACCGCATCGGTGTCGGCGTCTAGTCCCTCCGCCGCGGCCACTGCTCGCAATGCGAGATCCAGTTTGACACTGCGGTCGGCGCTGAGCCGAAGACCAGCCTCGAACTCCTCTTGGGACTGCCCGATGCCCGCCAGGTAGTCGGCGAGCTCGAATCCCCGCCGGGAAAGGTCGCCGGCCAGGTTCTCGCGTAGGGCCTCCATCTCCGACATGATCATCGCCTCGGGAGCCTCCTCTGTCACCAGACCGGCGATGGCGTCGGCGATGGCCTCCCGGCGCACCGACTCGGCGTACATCACCCTGGTCCGGGCCTGCCCGTCCTCCAGGGCGGCTCGGAATTCCCCGGCGGTCTCGAACTCGGTGTTGGCCGCCACGAACTCATCGTCGAGATCGGGCAGAACGGATTCCTGGACCTCCTTGACCAGCACCCGGAAGCCAAGCTTCCGGTCCTCGTCAGGATCGGGATGGGAGGCCGCGAACTCCAGGATGTCTCCGGCGGTGGCACCGCGAAGATTGTCGTCGATCTCGGGCACGACGGCGCCGGTGCCGAGCAGGTAGTCGTAGTCGGAGGTAGTGAGGCCGTCGATGGTGTCGCCTCCCAGGGTGCCGGTGATGTCGATCCTGAGATGGTCGCCGTCGACCGCGGCCCGGCTAACCGGCGAGAGCTCTGCGAACTGCTGGAGGAACCGGTCGATCTCGGCCAGGATCTCTGCCTGGTCGACGGCGGGATTGGGGACCTGCACGCTCAGGTCGCCGTAGCCCGACACCAGGATTGCCGGCCGCACATCGACCACGGCGTCGAAGCAGACGAGCCCGGACTCCGAGCCCTCGGTTATCTCGATTTGGGGCGCGTCGATGACGTCGACATCGTGCTCGACCACGGCACGCGCGTAGTAGTCGGGCAGGGACGCCCGCAGCGCTTCCGCCCGGCCCGCCAGCGGGCCCAACTGCGCCTCCAGCAGGCGGCGGGGGGCCCGTCCCGGACGAAATCCCGGAATCCGCACCTCGCGGGCGATGCGCTTGAAGGCTGCCTCGACCTCTGTCTCGAACTCTGCCTCCTCCAACTCGACGGTCAGCTTGACCCGGTTGTCGGTGAGCGTCTCGACGCTGCTGCGCACGGCAGCGAGTGTACCGGTGCGGTTCCGCGGCACTACGGGAAGTTCAGCCCGTGCGGCCGGCTGGGAGCCGGGGGGCGGCAGGAAGCGAGGCGCTTCGACGCGCGGCGGTGTCACCCACTGGCGCGGCCTCTACCGTGAGGGGCCCGCGGGCGTAGTTCAACGGCTAGAACCTCAGCCTTCCAAGCTGATGATGCCGGTTCGATTCCGGTCGCCCGCTCGTAATCATGCGAACCATCACGAACACCAGGACACGACATGGCTGAGTCGCTGCTCGAGCGCTCGACGCGCTACATCGACGGGTCCGTCTATGAGGGTCCGCGCACGATCAACCCCATCGACGGCTCGTTCCACGAGATCGCCGACGGCCTTGCCATGGTGTGCGGGTTCTCGCACATCTGGACGCTCGACACCGGCGACGGCCTCGTCGTTTGTGACACCTCGCTTCCGGGATACGCCTCGGTCGCGGTCGAGCACTTGCGTCGTTGGCGGCCCACTCCGGTCGGCACGATCATCTACACGCACGGCCATGTGGACCATGTGAGCGGCGCCGGCACGTTTCTCGAAGACGCCGAAGGACGGGGCCGCCCGGCGCCGGAGGTTTACCGGACCCGGCGCGAGAGCGAGCTCTCGCTCATGGCCCGGGGCCTGTACCGGGACGCGTCGCGCACCTCCGAAGCCCTCTCCGGGCGCGGCCAGGAGCCGGACTGATGGCGGTGCGGACCGAGTTCGATCCCGACCGGCTGCCCCTGACGATCCTGGAGCTGTTCAGGATCAAGCAGGGCGAGATGGTCTCAGCCCTGATGCACTTGGGAACCCGTCTGGGCCTTTGGGAGGCCCTCCGGGACTCGGAACCGTGCACGAGCGCCCGACTGGCCGAGGCGACCGGGCTCCAGGAACGATGGGTGCGAGAGTGGCTGCATGGTCTGGCTGCCACCGAGCTCGTGCAACACGACGATGGCCGATTCGCACTCACGCCCGAGGCCCGGGTGGCGCTGACCGACAGCGAACACTGGTCCTTCATGCCCGGGGTGTTCGGGCCTCCGATGACGCACGACGAGATCGAGCGCACTGCGGAGGCCTTCCGAACCGGAGTGGGAATGACTTGGGCCGAGCACGGCGACCATGCCTGCCACATGCAGTGCGCCATGTCAGCGGCGCGCCAACAGACCTTTCTCGTGCCAGTGGTTCTTGCCTCCTTCGACGGAGCGATCGACCGGCTGCGCGCCGGCGGCGCTCGCATCGTGGATGTGGGCTGCGGGGCCGGTGTCGCGGCCAGGCAGCTGGCATCGAACTTCCCCGAGGCGTCCGTGGTGGGCGTCGACCCTTCCGAAAGGGCGATCACCGCGGCCCGAGCCGGGGCGCAGGCGGCCGGCCTTGACAACCTGACCTTTGAGAACGGGACGTTCGACGATCTGGACCGCTTCGGACCTGCGGACCTGCTCGTGACCCTTGACGTGCTGCACGACCTGCCACGCCCGCAGGACGCGGTGGCTGCCGCCATGCGCAACCTCGCCGCCGGCGGCTGGTGGCTGGTGGCCGACATCAAGGGGCGCGGCGACTTGGAGTCCAACCGCAAGATCCCGGTGCTGCCCTACATGTACGCGATGTCCGTCTTCTACTGCATGTCCTCTGCCCTGTCAGAACCGGGCGGCGAGGGCCTGGGGACGCTGGGGCTCTACCCGGCCCGACTGGAGGAGATGGTCAGGGGCGCAGGATTCACCCGCTTCACCCGACATGACGTCGAACTGGACCCGACCAACTGGTACTACGAGATCCGGCTCTGACGCTTTCCGGTACCAGGTACTGGATCAGCTCTATTCGTCGCCGGAATCGGTCTGCGAGGCCCGAGGCGCCACCTCGGGATAGAGGTGGGAGATCGTGCCCGGCTCGATCCGGCACGCCTCGATGTACGCGTCAACATCGGTGCCCTTCACACGGATGACCCGGCCCATCCGGTAGGCCGCTATGTACCCCTCATCAATGAAGCGATACAGCGTTCGCGTCGTGATGCCGAGGCGCTTGGCCGCCGCGGTCGTGCCAAGCCACTCAATCTGAGTCTGCTCGGGTTGTTCTTCATCGATCATGGCTATAGTTGCCTTTCGATACTTCTTGTGATGATCCATGGAAATCGAAGCTCATCGCATGGACGGCATGCCCTACGAAGAGATCGAAGGAGAGTCTATGGCAATGACCGCAGTAGAAGGTGGATACATACCCATCCCGTTGGGACGGATCGACCGCGAGAAGGCCGTCACCGCCAACGGCGGCCCGCAGTCTGAAACTGCGGTGTCGCGGCCCGATGCTTGGCGTGGCTTCCTGGTGGGCGTTGTCGGTGCCCGCGGAACAGGATCGTCACTGCTGGCCATGTGTCTGGCCGCAGACTTGGCCAGCGATGCCTCCAACCGGGGATTGGTGCTGCTCGCCGACCTCGCCGCATACGACCTGCTGATCGGCCTGCTCAGCCGCGAGGACGCCGCCGGCAGCCAGGACGGTCCCCATGAGGCCGTGCTCGAGGCCCTCCTGGGCGCCTACCGCTTCGTTGTGGCCGACGTCGAAGCGGACGCACAACGAGTTCTGGGCACGGAGTCGGCCGGCGCCACAGACGACACCGGGCTGGCATGGGCAACCCTGCGTCGATCGGATCTGATCGTTGTGGTGGGCACCGGAGACGCAAGGGGCGTTCGCTCGCTCGTGCATACCATCGAGGCGCTGACCGGGTTGGCCGGCGCTGATCGGATTCTTCCGGTGGTCAACCGTCTCCCCCGCAGCTTCAAGCGCAGGTCCGCCGCAGCGGCGGAGATAGGCCGTCTGCTGGCGAGCAGTGCCCCCTTCGAAGCCGGTGATCCGGTGCTCATCGCGGAGCGAAGCTCCATCGGGCGTGCCAGGCACAACGGCCTGCCCCAGCTCTCGTCGCTGGTCCGCCCTCTCGCGGCGGAGGTCCGAATGCGATTGGCCAGCGCCTCCCGCGCCGGGGACCTGGCCGCACAACCGGCCCCCTTCGCGCTTGTCAACGACTAGCCTTGAGAGGGTGATCGATCGGGTTCTGCTGGCCTCGCCCCGAGGTTTCTGCGCCGGAGTGGACATGGCGATCAAGGCGCTGACCTGGATGATCCAGGCCTTCGATCCGCCCGTGTACTGCTACCACGAGATCATCCACAACCAGAAGGTGGTGAAGCGCTTCGAGGACGCGGGCGTCATCTTCGTCGACCACGTCGCCGAGGTGCCGCCGGGAGAGCCCATCATGCTCTCGGCCCACGGTTCGGCCCCGGAGGTGGTTCAAGCGGCCCGCGACCGCGGCGGCTACGTCGTGGACGCCGTGTGCCCCCTGGTCACCAAGGTCCACCACGAGGTCAAGACCCGAGCGGCCAAGGGCTACCAGATCGTGTATGTGGGCCACGAGGACCACGAGGAGGCGGTGGGAACTATGGCCGTCGCCCCGGAGGCCATTCACCGAGTGGACAATGCCAGAGGTGTGGCCGCCTTGCCCGAGTTCAAGGAACCGGTGGCCGTCCTGGCCCAGACCACCCTGTCTCACCGTGAGTGGGAGGGCGTTCTGGAATACACCCGCCGGCGCTTCCCCGACTTGTGGCAGCCGAGCATCAGCGACCTGTGCTTCGCGACCACCAACCGGCAGACGGCGATGATGGAGATCGCGCCCGAGTGCGACGCCGTGCTGGTGATCGGCTCGGCCAACTCGTCCAACACCCAATCCCTGGTGGACCTGGCGGCGGAGGCGGGTTGCCGCCGGGTGCTGAGGATCAACGACGCCGACGACATCCCCTCCGACCTCAAGGGCACGATCGGGGTGACTGCGGGCGCCTCTGCGCCCGAGGATCTCGTCCGGGGGGTCATCCAGCGGCTTGCGCCGGCTCAGGGCGTTCAGGAAGTGACCGTCATCGACGAGGACGAGTACTTCCCGCCACCGCGCAACCTCCGTGAGCTGCTAGCCGCCGTGGAGGCGGCCGCGATCGTGACTCTCGGATCCCGCGCTCAGGACCGGGAGCCCTTGAACGACCGCCTCATCGACGCCAGCGATCTGCTCGACAGGCTCAGCCCGCGCACGGCCGCCTGAATCAGGCTTGGGGCGGTTCCTGGCCGGCCAGCACACGGGCCTCCACATAGAGGTCGCCCAACTCGACAAAGAGGCGGTCGGTGACCTCGCGCACAGCGCGGCGCGGCACCCGCCCGTCGACCTTGGGAGGCGGTGGGATCGGATCGCCGACGACGGCTACCACCCGCCGCAGGCGAGGCACGAACGAACCCACGGGGAGGGCTCGGACCGTGCCGCCCAGCCCGACCGGAACGATCGGGACCCCGGCGCGGGCGGCCACGAACGCTGGTCCGTCCAGCATGTCGTCGCGCCGCACCCGATCCCCGGTGCGTCGCGTCCCCTCGGGGAACATCACCAGCGGCTCACCGAGTGCCAGCACGTCGGTGGCGGCGCGCAGCGCAGTGCGATCAGCTGTTCCCCTCTCGACCGGAAAGCCGCCCAGCAACGAGAGAAGGGCGCCCAGAGGCCTGATCTCCCACAGGCTCTCCTTTCCCATGAATCGCAGCCGTCGGCTCGTGACCATCCCGGCGACCGGCGTGTCGATGAACGACCGGTGCACGGGCGAGAGGATGAACGGGCCCGGCGGGATGTTCTCACTCCCCTCCACCCGCAGTCTGAACAGCATCTTTATCAGCGCGAAGACGGCGCTCCACATGACGCGATAAGTGAGGCGCCCCCACCAGGGCTGGCGGCTCCGGTGCAGGGCGTCATCGCCGGAAGCGCTGTCCCTGCGCCGGCGTCCGTAGGTGCTTCTGCTCACATCAGGCTCCGCTCGACCCAGGTGCTTCTGCTCACATCAGGCTCCGCTCGACCATTGCGCTTCTGCTCACAACAGGCTCCGCTCGACCATTGCGCTTCTGCTCACATCAGGCTCCGCTCGACCCAGGTGCTTCTGCTCACATCAGGCTCCGCTCGACCATTGCGCTTCTGCTCACAACAGGCTCAGTATCTGCTCGACGGTCTCGTCGAAGGTCAGCTCCGTGGTGTCGATCACCACCGCGCCGG
Source organism: Candidatus Aldehydirespirator sp. (assembly GCA_965220645.1). Lineage (GTDB taxonomy): Bacteria > Actinomycetota > Acidimicrobiia > Acidimicrobiales > Aldehydirespiratoraceae > Aldehydirespirator. The sequence continues at coordinate 2,879,938 of OZ244836.1, forward strand.
GCGCCACCGACAGGGGGTCGGCACGGCGAGTGGAGTCGACCGTGTCGCGCCGGGCGAGGTCCGCGGCCACAGATTCGACGGCTCCCGCCGGGGGTGGGACCCGGCCGTCGTCGGCAGACCCGCCGGTGTACAGGCCGCTCTGACGGGCTCGGCGCACCGCCCTCACGGCCGGGTCGGCTACCAGGTGGACCTTGACCTCGGCGTCGGGGAACACCACCGTGCCGATGTCGCGTCCCTCCAGCACTCCCCCGCCCCGTCGGCGAGCCCATTCGCGCTGGCGGGCCACCAGTTCGGTACGCACCGCGGCATTGGCCGCCACGACGCTCACCGCCCGGTCCACCGCCGGGCCCCGGATCTCCACCGTGGCGTCAATCCCGTCGACGAGCACCTGCTCTCCCTCAACCCGCACGTCTATTGTGCGGGCCACGGCTGCGGTGAAGTTGTCGTCGGCGGGGTCGCCACCAGCTCGCAGCACGGCAAATGCGACCGCCCGATACATGGCCCCCGTGTCCAGGCACTCGAGACCGAGCCGTTCGGCCAGCGCCTGAGCGACGCTCGACTTGCCTGAGCCGGCCGGGCCGTCGATGGCAATGACCCTCATCCTGGAGCCCTTATCCTCGCGCTTCGCTCGCGCCGCCTCTCAGGGCGTCCAGCGCGTCGTAGAAGCCGGGGAACGTCTTGGCCACGCATCCGGGGTTCTCGATCTGCATTCCCGGCACCACCAGGCCCAGCACCGCGAACGCCATCGCTATGCGATGGTCGTCGTAGGTGCGAACCCGGGCACCCGCTGGAGATGAGCCTCCTGCCACCGAGAAGCCATCGACCAGCTCGCGTGCCTCCACGCCGCACCGGCGAAGTTCGGAGACCACGGCGGCTATCCGGTCGCTCTCCTTGCCCCGCACGAACCCGATGCCCCTCACGGTCGTCGGCGTTGCAGCCAGCGATGCGGCCACGGCCAGCGTGGGAGCGGTGTCGGACATGTCGGCCATATCAACCTCCACGCCCTGCAGAGGGCCGCCGGTCACCCGGGTGCATCCCGCCACCTCTTCCATCGTCGCGCCCATCGTCTGCAGTAGCGAGGCGAATCGGGCGTCGCCCTGGATCGAATCGGCCCCGAGACCCTCGACAACCACCGTCCCGGATGTGATCGCGGCAGCAGCCCAGAAGTAGGACGCTGACGAGGCGTCGGGTTCTACCGCGAAATGCTCGACCGGCGTGTACCCGTCGCCGAAGACACGCACCACGTCCGGCCCGATTTCGACAGCCGCCCCGAACGATCTCATCACTGCGGCGGTCATCTCCACGTAGGACCGGCTCACTGCCAACCCGTCGACTCTCAGCGTCAGTCCGCCGGGCACGAGCGGCCCGGCCAGCATCAGACCGGAGAGGAACTGGCTGGAACGATCGGTGGCCACAGCCGCGTCGCGGGAGCGGATGGGCCCACAGATCCGAATCGGGAGGCCGTCACCACCCGACGGGAACTCCACGCGCGCGCCGAGCCGTCGCAGCACGTCGGCCATGTCACCGAAGGGCCGGGCCCTCAACTGCGGACGGCCGTCCAGGGTCACCGGTTGTTCCGACAGCGCCAGCACCGGTGCAAGGAAGCGTCCCGTTGTGCCCGACATGCGGGCGTCGATCACCGCACCTGGAGTCGCTCGAACTGCGCCCTTGGTGCCGCGGATCCGCATGGTCGCCTCTCCAGGACGGCAGCTGACCTCGGCGCCCAGCAACCTGACCGCCTCGACCATGGCTTCGGTGTCGTCGGCGAAGAGGGCCCCGGTCAGTGTGGTCTCGCCCGCGGCCAGCGCGGCGCAGAGGAGAGCCCGGTTCGTGATGCTCTTGGAACCCGGCAGCCTCACCGTCGCGTTCGGCGGGGCCTCCAGCGGGGCGATGTTCAGAGCCGGGGGGAGCTGCCCCATCATTCGAGGGGATTCAGTGACGGGCGATAGCCGGCCTCGGCCAGGCCGTGGGCGAATCGCTCTGCCAGGTCGCTGTCGACCAGGGCCAGCACCACGCCGCGGGGACCCTCCGCGGAGTGCGCTATCTCAAGGTCGTAGAGGTTCACGTCGAGGTCGGCGGCAAGGGTTGTGATCCGGGCCAGCTCCCCCTTCTGGTCGCGGATCGCGATGCGGACCTCGGCCAGGCGCGAGGGCTCGGGGGCTCCGACCGACAGGCTCCGCCGGCTGTCGCGAGCCGCCTCCAGCCGGGCAAGCAGCTCCTCACGATCACCCCCGGAGACGATCAGGCGCATCTCGACCAGCTCATCCAGCAGCTCGTCGAGGACATCGGTGATTGCGACTCGGTTCTCAACGCAGATCTCGGGCCAGATGGCGGGATGGCCCGCGGCCACTCGGGTCATGTCACGGAAGCCGCCGGCCGTGAGCCGCAGCAGGGCGCGGTGCTCGGTCGAGCGCCCCTCCGCGATGCGCATCAGGACGGCCGCGGTGAGGTGCGGGACATGAGAGACAACGGCCACGAGCGCGTCATGACGGTCCGGCGCCAAGGCGATCGGTTGCGCGCCCATCTGCGAAGTGATCTCGCGTACCTCGGCCAGAGCCGCGTCGTCGGTTATCGCGGTGGGAGTGAGCACCCAGACCGCGTCCCGGAACAGGTCGGGATCGGCACCGGCGAGGCCATCCTGCTCGTTGCCGGCCATCGGATGGCCGCCCACGAACCGGGGATCGTTGACCGCTGCGGCCACGGGCGCCTTCACGCTGCCTACGTCGGTGACGACCGCCGCGCCGGCATCGAGAAGTTGCTGCGCAACCGCGGCCAGCGCCGAGGGTGGGGTGGCAACGACGGCAAGGTCGCACGGCCCGGGCTCGCCGATGCATTCCACCGCGCCCGCGGCCACCGCCGAGGAGGCTCGCTGGGCGTCCGGCTCGATCCCGGTCACGTGCCACCCGAGCTTGCGCAGCGCCATCCCCACCGAGCCCCCGATGAGGCCCGTGCCGGCAATGATGGCGCTGCGGGTTGGGGCCATGGATGGCGATGCTACCGGTGTGACCCGCCAGCCTCCCCCGTCCGGGTGGAGGCCGCAGCGGCCTTCTCGAGGAGCCGGGTCTCGGCGGGTGTCAGCGATCGCCAGTTGCCAGGAGCCAGGCGCCGGTCGGCCAGAGGACCGATCCTGGTACGTACGAGGCGGCGCACCGGATGGCCCACCGCCTCGCACATCCTGCGAACCAGCCGGTTACGCCCCTCGTGGACTGTGATGCGCAGCACGTCAGGCGCCACCAATGCCACTCTGGCGGGTCCAGTCGGCCCGTCGTCGAGCACCACACCCTGGCGCAGGGCCCTGACCGCTGCGGGCCTCGGCGTCCCCGACACATGGGCCAGGTATTCCTTGGGGATGCCGAATGACGGGTGCGCGAGCCGATGGGCGAGATCGCCGTCGTTGGTTAGTAGCAGCAGACCCTCAGTCATCAGATCGAGGCGTCCGACCGGAAAGACGCGCGGCTCCGAGGGGACGAGACTGGTGACGATGGGGCGCCCCTGCGGATCGTGCGCAGTGGTCACGACTCCGGTGGGCTTGTTGAGGAGATAGTGGACCAGGTCGGGCCGCACGCCCACCACCACGCCGTCCACCTCCACCACGGCGCGGGTCGCATCGATGCGGGCGCCCAGCCGGACCACGGTCCCGTCCACCCGCACCCGACGATCCGAGATCAGGGACTCGCAGGCGCGGCGACTCCCGAACCCGCACCGGGCCAGCACCTTCTGCAGGCGTTCACCGTCGTTCGTCGTCACCGCCAGGGTCCAGCCGGTCGGTCTCAGGCACCACCCTCAAACGGCGCTCCATGGCCTCGACCGCATCGGGGTCGGGGACGAACTCTCCGAGCGGGGGCAGATCGTCGAGCGAGTCGAGGCCCAGATGCTCCAGGAACTGGGACGTAGTTCCGTACAGCACCGCCTGGCCCGGTCCCGGGAGCCGAGCGATCTCGTCGATGTAGCCGCGGCGTCTCAACGTCCGCATCACGCCGTCGACGTTCACTCCCCGGATCTCGGCGACCTGGTGGCGCGACACCGGCTGCTTGTAGGCCACGACGGCCAGCGTCTCGAGGGCCGCGGCCGAGAGCCGGGCGCCGTGTCCCTCCCGCACGAACCGCTCCACGTAGACGTCCTGGCTGGGCGCCGTCTGGTAGCGATAGCCGCCCGCCACCCGCGCCAGCACGAAGCCCCGTCCCTGTGCCTCGTACTCGGCCGCAAGCGCATCGCAGGTGGCCCGCACTTGCTCGGTCGAGGTCTGGACGACAGCCGCCAATACTTGCGGCGACACGGGCTCGTCGGCCAGCAGCAGCACGGCTTCGAGCGCGGCCTCCATCGAGGGGTCGGGCAAGGTCACGCGGCCTGGGTAGCTGGTCATCGGCACACCGTCTCAGCCGTCGTAGGTGTCGACACCGGCCAGTGCGACCTCCCGAAGGCCGGCCTCGTCGCTTCCGGTCCATGAGATGACGATGTCTCCGAACGTGGTCGCCTGCTGGACGTCGGCCAGTCCCTGCTTGACCAGCTCGAGCACGGCAAGGAACCGCACGACCAGGCCGAGTCGATCGTCGATGTCGACGGTGAGGCGCCGGAACGTGGCCCGTCCCGCCCTGGTCAGCTCCTCGATCAGCTCAGCCACGGCGTCTCCCACGGTCAACGAGATAGGCGTGATGTGGGTTGTGTCGACGCGCGGCGCCACACGGGGAGCCGCGGCCCGCAGGTAGGCGGTGCGAACGTCGAAGGGAGACACTCCCTCCAACACGGCTGGAGCCAGCATGAGCCAGCGTTCCTCGGTGATGCCGGCGATGCGGGGGTGACTGCGGGCTGCCGCCTCGAACAGCCGGCGCAGCTTCTGCGACGCTTCGCGGAAAGTGTTGCACTCCAGGAGGCGGGCCAGCAGCAGGTCCCGCTCCGAGATCGCGTCGAATTCGTCGTCGATGTCCACCGCAGCCTCGGTCGGCAGCAGGCGCTTGACCTTCATCTCGACGAGGGTCGCGGCGATCAGCAGGAATTCGGTGGCTTCGTCAAGGTCGCACTCAGACATTTGCTCGATCTCCGCCATGAAGGCGTCTGTGATGCGGGCGATTGGAATGTCGTAGATCTCCACCTGCTCACGCAGGATGAGCTGCAGCAGCAACTCGAACGGCCCGCTGAAAGCGGGCGTGGACACCTGGTAGGCCATCGATACGACACTAGTCCCCAGAGGCCGAGCGCCGGGTCAGGGGTCTCGACGATCGCAGGCGTTGAGCGAGGCCGTGGCCCGAGCGGCCCGTGAGCGCAGCGAACAACAGCGGATATGTACGCTGGCGGGCCATGACCAGGGTCCTCTCCGGCATCCAGCCCAGCGGCGACCTGCACCTAGGCAACTTCCTGGGGGCGATCCGCAACTGGGCAAGGATCCAGCACACCGCCGATGCCTTCCACCCCGTCGTGGACCTCCACGCGGTGACCGTGCCTCAGCCGCCCGGGGAGTTGGGGAGGGCGACACTGCGGATGTCACAGATGCTGATGGCCGCCGGCCTCGATCCCGACGTATGCACGATCTTCGTGCAGAGCCACGTGCGGGAGCACACCGAGTGCGCCTGGCTGCTGGAGTGCACCGTGTCATTCGGGGAGCTGAGCCGCATGACCCAGTTCAAGGACAAGTCGGGCCAGCAGCAGTTCATCTCGGCCGGGCTGTTCACGTACCCCGCACTGCAAGCGGCCGACATCTTGCTGTACGACGCCGACGAAGTACCGGTGGGCGCCGATCAGCGCCAGCACATCGAACTTACCCGCGACATCGCAGAGCGGTTCAACTCCCGCTACGGGCCGACCTTCAAGCTGCCGGCCGCGGTGGTCCCCGCGGCCGGGGCCAGGGTCATGGACCTGCAAAGCCCGACCAACAAGATGTCGAAGTCACTGGACTCGCCCCGCGGCACCGTGGACCTCCTCGACGACCCGGCCGTCATCACCCGCAAGATCAAGACGGCGGTCACCGACAGCGACTCCGAGGTCCACTACGACGCCGGGGCCAAGCCGGGAGTCTCGAACCTGCTGTCGATACTGGGGGCGGCCACCGGGCGCACACCGGAGGAAGTCGCTGAGGGCTACTCCATGTACGGGCCGCTCAAGGCGGACACGGCCGAAGCGGTGGTCGAACTCCTGCGACCCATCCAGACCCGCTTCGCGGAGCTCGAGGCCGACCCGGCGGAGACGTCGCGGCTCCTGCAGATCGGCGCCGACAAGGCCCGGGCCATCGCGGCCGTCACCCTCGAACGAGCCCGCTCCAACATCGGCCTGCTAGCCCCCTGACGCCGCCCCGGGAGGACATCCTCGGGACACGGCCAGTGGGGCGATGCTTGACACGTCCCGGTTCTTGATTGCTATCGTCCGGGGCCTTCTGTCCATCTTGAACACCGTTGTCGTCTGTTCTGTCTTGCACAAGGGAGTTGACCCATGCCTGGAGAAACCAGGAAGATCTTCGGACCGGCCGGTGCCGTGCTCGCGGCCGTCGGACTGCTGCTCGCCGTTCCCTCGGTCGCCCACGCAGCCCAGACCGACGCGATCCCGGTCGGGATAAGCGAAGAAGCCCAGTTCGTCTTCAACACCTTCGCCTTCCTGGTGTGGGGCGCGCTGGTGATGTGGATGTGCGCCGGCTTCACGATGCTCGAGTCGGGCTCGGTCCGGACCAAGAACGCCTCGATGATCTGCCTGAAGAACATCGGCCTCTACTCCATCGCAGGGATCGCCTACTTCGTCATCGGCTACAACCTGATGCACCTCGATGTCGACGGCGGGGCGATCGGAGCGTTCAGGCTCTTCTACGAGCCGCCGGCCGCGGAGACGGCGATGCTCGAAGGGTCCGATGCGTCGGTTTCCGCCAGCGTCCAGAACGGATATTCCAGCACGTCTTTCTGGTTCTTCCAGATGGTGTTCGTGGCCACCGCCGCCTCGATAGTGTCCGGCGCCATCGCGGGGAGGGTGAAACTCTGGATGTTCTTCGCCTTCACGCTGATCCTGACCGCCTTCATCTACCCGGTCGTAGGCGCATGGACCTGGGGCGGTGGCTGGCTCGACGATATGGGCTTCCAGGACTTCGCCGGCTCGACCGTCGTCCACAGCACAGGGGGATGGGCGGCTCTGGCCGGCCTGATTGTCATCGGCCCCCGTCTCGGCAAGTTCCGCCGCGACGGGACCGTGAAGGCCACCCCTCCGTCGAACGTTCTTCTGGTCACTCTCGGCGTAATGATCCTGTGGTTCGGCTGGTTCGGCTTCAATGGTGGCTCGCAACTGGCACTGGGGAGCGCGTCCGACGCGGCGGCGATGAGCGGGGTCCTCGTCAACACCAACCTGGCCGGGGCCGCGGGTTTGATCGTCGCGGTCGTCTTGGTCCGCCCGATCTTCGGCCGGCTGGACCTGGCGGCCTGTCTCAACGGAGGCCTCGCCGGGCTGGTCTCGATCACGGCCGGCCCGAACATCACCGACCACCGGTTGGCCCTCGTCATCGGGGCGGTCGGCGGCCTGCTGTGCATGCTCGCGATTTGGCTGCTGGAGAAGGTGAGGATCGACGATGTGGTCGGGGCGGTTCCCGTGCACCTGGTGGGCGGCATCTGGGGAACGCTGGCGGCCAGCATCGCGGCCGGCGCCGACCTCAACACTCAGGCCGTCGGGATCTTCTCGGTCGGGCTCTTCACCTTCGTCAGTTCTCTCGTCGTGTGGAAGGTCATGGACCTGATTCTGGGCCTGCGGGTGTCCCCGGAGGTCGAGCAGGTCGGTCAGGACGTGGGCGAGCTCGGAATCGAGTCGCTCCCCGAGTACGTGCTCACGCCCGAGGACTTCGACGATGTGTAGCCGCGAGTTGGTCGTGGTGCAGGGCTAGTCGCTGGCCCACGAGGACGGCAGGCAGAGAATGCCGCGCCGGTCCCTGGGTCGCATGGTGATAGAGAGCCAGCGCTCGACATGCTGTGCTCCCTGCAGGTCGAGCGGAACGTGACCGAGTTTCGACCGCAGGACCACCTTGCCGTCAACTGCATCGACACTGACCGGCGGATTGGTCTTGGCCCGCAAAGACCCGTCGTAGTCGGGAGTGATGGCCATCGCCAGGTAACTACGCAGCTCAGACAGGGTCTTGCTGTTGCCACGAACGAGAGCGGGGTCCTCATACAGCGTGTACGCCATCCAGATTTCCCTGTTGCTGTGCACGAAGCCCGCGCCGCGCACCGGGGGCGGCCTGCCGTCACCGTGGAGGAACCAGCGGCGAAGCTTGGACGCCGCCAACATGGCCCGCTGCACCTCCTCGCCCCCGCGTCTCGCCAGGCCGGCATAGACTTGGTGGACGCCCGCCACCGTTATGCGGCTGATGTCGCGTCCTCGAGCCTCGTATCCGCCGGCGGCTGCGAGCCTCTCCAGTTCTGAGTATGTGATAGTGGCCACAGGACATCCCCTCCACCGGCAGCAGATGGTTCAAGACTGAATTTGAGTCAATGAAACAGGGTTTACCCTGATTTGAAGCCATCTTAGACGAGTACTGACAGACAGGCCGAAAAAATATGGCGGGAATCACGAAGCGGGCCCCGCTGCGGCCCCGGGTCAAGCGGCGGCGCGGGGGTGGGCGGCCCGGTAGACCGCTCTGAGGCGCTCCGTCGACACTCGGGTGTAGACCTGGGTGGTCGAGATCGAGGCGTGGCCCAGCATCTCCTGCACTATGCGTATGTCGGCACCGCCGTCGAGCATGTGGGTTGCGCAGGAATGGCGAAGCACGTGGGGGGTCAGCAGCGACCCGATCCCGGCCGTTTCGCCGTGGCGCCGCACGATCAGCCACAGCCCCTGGCGGCTGAGACGCCCGCCCCGACGGTTCAGGAACACCGCCTCGGCGTCGCCGCGGCGGGCCCAGCGGTCCGGCTCCAGCGCCCCTCGGCCGGCAGGCGCCAGCCACCGCTCCAGTGCCTCCGCGGCGCATCGGCCCAGCGGCACGATCCGCTCCTTGGCTCCCTTGCCGGTGACACGCACCAGACCGTCGTGCAGGTCCACGTCGGGCAGCGACAGCGACCCAGCCTCCGAGATCCGGCAGCCGGTGCCATAGAGCAGCTCCAGCACGGCCCGGTCGCGGCGGGCCGGCGGATCGTCACCCACGACGACGTCCATCAGCGAGATCACCTGCGCGACCGACAGGGCCTTGGGGAGGCCCCGGGGAAGGCTCGGGATCTCGACGTCAACAGCCGGGTCGTCGCCCCGGTGGCCCTCGGCGACGAGAAAGCGGTGCAGGCCCCTGACCGACACCAGCATCCGGGTGACGGAGGCCGGGGCCAGTCCCTCTTCCTGCAGGGCGCGGACGAACGCGACCACATCGCCTGTCCCGACATCGTCGAGGCTCCGCTCGGTGGCCTCGAGGTGACCCCGGTAGCGCAGCAGGTCACGCCGGTAGGCCTCGATCGTGCGAGGGGACCGGCCCCGCTCAACTGCGAGCCAGGCGAGAAACTCCTCGGCCCTGACATCGAGAACCGCCTCGGACGGCGGCGCGAGCGGCGAGGACGTGGCGCTCATCGCTCCAACCGGCGCAACGCGAGGAGCACGCCGACGATTGTCTTGGCGTCGCGGATCTCGCCCCGGTCGATCATGGCCTCGGCCTCGGCCAGACCGATTCGCTCGATGGTCATCCACTCCTCCTCGGCCCCGTCGGGCGCGCGGGGCACGGAGCGAAGCCCGGTGGCCAGAAAAACGTGGGAAAGCTCGTCGCAGAAGCCGGGCGAGTTGAAGAACGTCCCCAACTCCTCCAGCGAGTCACAGGCCAGACCGGCCTCCTCGGCGAGCTCGCGGCGGGCAGTGCTCGCGGGATCCTCCCCGCCTATATCGCGGGTGCCGGCTGGGATCTCGAGCAGTTCGCTCTCCACCGGCGTGCGGTACTGCCGCAACAGCACGATCTCGTCGCCGTCGACGGCCACCACCGCCACCGCGCCGCGGTGGTGCACCACGTCCCTCGTCATCCGGCCGCCGTCGGGGGTGGTGAAGACGCTCTCGGTCAGGCGCACAACCCGGCCGGAGTGGATCTCGCGCTCGCTGACCTTCCGAAAGCCGCCCCTCGGCTCCTCGGACACAGATGTCACGCCGGAGCCGTGGGCTCCGCGGTGAAGTCGCTCATCTCGGGCAGACGAGGATTGCGGCCTGCGGCCCGCACGATCGCCGCGGCCATCAGCCCGCTGAAGAGGGGGGCGGGCCGGTTGGGGCGGCTCTTGAACTCCGGGTGGGCCTGCGTGCCGACCCAGAATGGGTGGCCGTCCAACTCCATGAACTCCACCAGCCTGCCATCGGGCGACTCGCCGCTGAGCACCACGTCGGAGGCTTCGAAGCGGGTCCGGTAGCGGGGATTGAACTCGTAGCGGTGGCGGTGCCGCTCCGACACCACCTCCTCGCCGTAGGCGCGGGCAACCTGCGAACCCGGAAGGAGCTGCGCCACGTACGCACCCAGGCGCATAGTGCCGCCGTAGTCGGTCACGCCTCGCTGACTGTCCATGAGGTCGATTACGGGATGCGGCGTCAGCGCATCGAACTCGGTGGAGTTGGCGTCGGTGAGTCCGAGCGCGTTGCGGGCGTACTCGATGGTCATCACCTGCATGCCCAGGCACAGGCCGAGGCACGGGATCAGATGCTCGCGGGCGTAACCCACCGCCGCGATCTTGCCCTCGATGCCCCGCTCGCCGAAGCCTCCCGGAATGACGATGCCGTCCAGGTCGCGCAGGCGCCCGGCAACGAGGAGCCCCTCCACCTCCTCGGCCTGGACCCACTCGATGTCGATGTCGGCACCGTGGTGAATGCCGGCATGGTTGAGAGCTTCAATCACCGACAGGTAGGCGTCCGGCAGGCTCACGTACTTGCCGACGAGCCCGATCCTCACCGGCACCGAAGCCTCCCGGATGCGGCCGACCAGGGCCTCCCACTCGGCCAGATCCACGGCCCGGGCGTCCAGCCCGAGCTGCCGGCACACGACCTTGTCGAGTCCTTCGGCCCGCAGGATTAAGGGAATCTCGTAGAGGCTGGCCGCGTCGGCGCATGTGATCACCGCCTCCGGCGACACGTCGCACAGGTTGGAGATCTTCAGCTCCAGCTCTTTGGTTAGAGGGGTCTCGCAGCGGCACACGATGGCGTCAGGCTGCACGCCCCGAGACCGAAGCTCGGTGACGGAGTGCTGGGTCGGCTTGGTCTTCTGCTCGCCGGAAGGCCCGATGAACGGCACCAGCGTGACGTGCACATAGCAGACGTTGCCTCGGCCAACGTCTAGGCGGAACTGCCGGATGGCCTCAAGAAACGGGAGAATCTCGATGTCGCCGACGGTGCCCCCGACCTCGGTGATCACGACGTCGACGTCGTCTCCGGCGAGACGGGCGATGCGGCGCTTGATCTCGTCGGTGACATGGGGGATCACCTGCACGGTTCGGCCGAGATAGTCGCCGCGACGCTCCGCGGCGATCACGTCCGAGTAGATCGATCCGGTGGTGCCGTTGGATTTGCGGGTGAGGCTCTCGTCGATGAAGCGCTCATAGTGGCCGAGATCGAGGTCGGTCTCACCGCCGTCGTCGGTGACGAAGACCTCGCCGTGCTCGAACGGGTTCATGGTGCCCGGGTCGACGTTCAGGTAGGGATCGAGCTTGAGCATCGTCACTCGCAGGCCCCTGGCCTTCAGCAGACGGCCCAACGATGCCCCGGTCAGCCCCTTGCCCAGGCCGCTGACGACACCGCCGGTGACGAAGACGTGCTTTGTCATCGGGATCTCACCCTACCCCGCCGGGGACGGAACTCGGCGGACCCTGTGCTTGCTGATCTTGTTCGCCCGATCAGCCATGGCGGCGCGCGGAAGCCGTCGAGAGCAGCTCCTCGGCGTGCTGGCGGGCCGAGGCCGACTGTGGCGACCCCGAGAGCATCCTCGACAGCTCGATGAGCCGATCTTCACCCTCCAGAGCTCGCAGGCCCACCGCTACAGACCCGTCAACCTCGGACTTCTCCAGCGCAACGTGGTGGTCGGCGTAGGCCGCCACCTGCGGGAGATGGGTCACGACGATCACCTGATGGTCACCGGTCAAGTGAGCCAGGCTGCGGCCGACGGCCCGCGCGGCGGCTCCACCGATGCCTGCATCGACCTCGTCGAAGACCAGTGTCGGAGGCCCCGACGTGAGCACCAGCCTCAGCGCGAGCATGGTCCGGGCCAGCTCACCTCCGCTGGCCACTCCACTCAAGGGAAGGGGCTCGTGGCCCGGATTGGCCGCCAACCGGAACGAGACCCGCTCCCCCGCGTCGCCGTCGACGGCAATATCCACACGGGCGGCGGTCATGGCCAGCTCGGCCAGGTGCCCCTCGACCGCGGCCGCCAGCCGGGGCGCGGTGGCGGTGCGCTCGCTCAGCACGCGTGACCTCTCAGCCGCGAGGCGCTCGAGCACATCGGATCTGCGCCGCTCCAACGAGAGGGCCCGCTCCTCGTGGGCCTCCAGCTCGGCGAGGCGATCAGCGGCCTGCGAACGGAAGTCGAGCACCTCGCCCAGCGTCGAGCCGTACTTGCGCCGCAAGGCGGCCAGAAGCTGCCGCCGGTCGCGCAGCGCGACAAGAGCGGCCGGATCGTCATCAATCGCCTCCGAGCGAGTCCTGGCTTCGGCTGCAATGTCGGCGACCTCCGCGGATGCGTCGGCAATGCGACCCACCAGATCGGCGAACGGCTCCCGATCGGCGAGAGCCGCCTGGGCCCGGCCCAATCCCTCCGATACCGAACCGTCGGCGCCGAGCAGCCCGATCGCCTGCGCGGCAGCATCCCGGTGCGCGGCCGCGTCGGCCAGCATCGACTCGTCGCGGTCCAGGCGCTCGTCCTCGTCGGGGTCAGAGATGGCGGCGCCGTCGATCTCCGCGAGTTGATGGCGCAGCAGGTCCATCTCCCGGAAGCGAGCCCGGGCATCGCCGCCGAGCTCCGCAAGCCCGGCATCGATGGCTCTGAGATCGTCGACGAGGCTCTCCAGCCTGACGGTGTCGATGCCTCCGAACCGATCGAGGGCGGCCCGCTGCACGCCGCCCCGCAACAGCGACTGGTGGGCGTGCTGGCCATGCAGGTCGATCAGGTCCCGGCCCAAGTCGCCGAGAGCGCCCACTGTGGCCAGATGACCGTCGATGTAGGCCCGGGACCGGCCGTGGACGGGAATGACCCGGCGCACCACGACCTCGGCGTCACCGGTGACGAAGCGGCCCTCGATCTCGGCCTGGGATGCGCCGGGCCGCACCAGCGTGGCGTCGGCCCGGCCACCGGTGAGTAGATCGATGGCGCCGACCACCAACGTCTTGCCCGCGCCGGTCTCACCGGTGACGGCAGTCATGCCCTCGCCCAAGACAATGCACAGCTCATCGATCACGCCGAGGTCACGCACGGCAAGCTCAGTCAGCAAGCGAACCCCCCTGCGATGTCAGCGGTCATTGAGCCCGAACTTCGTCTTGAGCACCTGATGGAACCGGCGGGTTCCGAAGGTCACCAGACGGGCCGGATGGGACGATCCGGAAGAAACCACGACGTCGTGATGGTGCAGTTCCGCCAGCCGGCGGCCATCCACCGAGAGCACCGCACCCCGGTCCGAGAGGACCTCGAGCTGCAACTGGGTGTCGGCCGCCACCACCACGGACCGGTCGAAGAGCATGTGGGGCGAGACCGGGGTGAGCAGCAGGGCCCGATGGGTGGGATCGATTACGGGTCCTCCGGCGGACAGCGAGTAGGCCGTGGATCCGGTGGGAGTGGACACGATGAGTCCGTCGGCTGCGTAGGTGGTGAACTGCTCGCCATTGAACGACACTCCCAGCCGCAGGGCATAGGAGGCCGCGGGCCGTTCCACGACCGCTTCGTTGAGAGCGACCCTCCGTTGCGGGCCCCGCCCGTCGTTGGCGTCGAACTCCACCGTTAGCAGCATCCGCTCGGACACCCGATAATCGCCGGCCAGTACCCGGTCGATGGCGGCGTGGGCGTCAGCCGGTGTCACCTCCGTGAGGTAGGCCATCCGCCCGAAGTTGACGCCCAGGATCGGAACGCCCGCCTCGCCGACGAGCTCGACCGCCCGCAGGATCGAACCGTCTCCGCCGAGGGTCACCACCGCGTCCAGGCCCGCCGCGAACTGTGCGGGATCAACCTGCAGGTCGGGGCACGTTGTCGCGACCGCCTCCTCGGGAGGCATGCAGGCCCGATGGCCCTGCTGGTCGAGCCACACCGATAGGTCGCGCGCCGCCGCGGCGGCCTCTGGACGACCCTGGTGCACGATCAAGCCGATGATCGCCATGGAACTCAGGCTCCCCCAATCCGAGTGGCCTCGGCTACCGCTTCGTCAACGGCGCCGTCGACGTCGGCGAGACCGTGGGCGTCACGGCGCACATCGGCGTGCAGCAGGAATTCGACGTTGCCCTCGGCGCCGGTCAGAGGCGAGACCATGACCCCCATGATGGCCGCTCCGGCGCCAACAACGGCGCGGCACACTCCGAGCAGCGCCCGCCGCCACACTTCCGGGTCACGGATCACGCCCCGGCCGCGGTCGGCCTCGGCCCGGCCCGCCTCGAACTGAGGCTTCACCAATACCACGATGTCGGCCGTTGCCAGCCGGCAGACATCGGCCATTATCAGGCGCAGCGAGATGAACGAAACGTCGGCCACGACGAGCGGGGCCGGCCCGCCGATAGCAGCCTCGGCGATGTCGCGCACATCGGTGCGTTCGAACGACGCCACCCGCGGGTCGACCCGCAAGCGCTCATGAAGCTGATTGCGGCCCACATCAATGGCAGCCACCTCCGTCGCGCCGTGCTGCAGCAGGCAATCGGTGAAGCCACCCGTCGACGCGCCCACGTCGATGGTTCGGCATCCGGTCGCGGAGATGTCGAAGCCGGACAACGCGGCTTCAAGCTTGTGCCCGCCCCGGGACACGTAGCGGGGCGGGTCGGCCGCCACCACCACGGGCTCGCCCGGGTCGACGAGGCGCGACGCTTTGACCGTCGGCGCTCCCCCCACCGTCACCCGCCCTCCCTCGATGAGGCGGCGGGCCTCGCTGCGGCTGCCGGCCAGGTCCCGGCGCACCAACTCAAGGTCGAGCCGTCGGCGCCTGGGCGTCACGACGGCGGGCTCAGCCGGCGATGCGGGCCTGGCGGTTGAGCCAGCCGAGCGTGAATGCGTTCCACTCGTCGACCATCTCGTGGAAGGCGATGTGGCTGGCGTGGGGGCCGCGGAACACGTGCATGGTTGAGCCCGGAATGGCGCGCTGAACATCGAGTCCGTAGCGGGTCGGTACCTGCCAGTCCACCTCACCCGACGTTATGAGGGTGGGCACCTCTATGGACCCGAGCCGGCCGAGCGAGTCGTGGGTCTTGTCAGCGTGGAAGTGACCGAGAAGTCCGGCCTTCGAGGGTGGATGGGGGTTCTCGAGGATGACGCCGCGCTCGAAGGCCTCCACCGCGTCGGGCTGGTCATTGATGAAGGTGGGGCTGGCCACCCACAGCAGGCCAGCGCGAATGTAGCCGGCGAGGTCGTCGTGGAGTATGTGCGTCTCGAGTGTCTCGATCATGCGGATGAACCACTCGTCGGACCGGCCCCAGGTGCAATGCAGCTGAAGGGTGGCCACCTTGGCCGGGTGGTTCACCGCCAGCTCCTGGGCGGTGGCCGAGCCCAATGACAGGCCCGAGACGTGGGCTCGCTTCACTCCGATCCGGTCGAGGAGAGCGGCGGCATCGTCGGCGAGGATGCGCATCGAGTAGTCGCTCACGTCCTCCGGATGGGTGGACTGGCCCGTCCCCCGAGCGTCGTAGGTGATGACCGTGTAGTGGTCGCGGTACGCCTCCACCTGGGCGGCCCATGTCGTGTGGTCGGCGCTGGTTCCCATGATGAGCAGCAGCGGGTCGCCTGAGCCCTCGATCTCGTAGTAGACATCGACTCCCGTCGGCAGGTGGGCGAATGTCATCTCGGCACTCCCATGATTCTCGGCTCAGTTGTCGGCGGCGACGCCGGCTGGGTGTGTCGGCGGCCGTCTCTGCGACACCGCGACCGCCGATTCGAAACTAGCGCCGATCCGCAGCGCGGTCTCCTCGTCGAACGGCGCGGCCGCGATCTGCAGCCCGATGGGCAGGCCGTCGCGATCGAAGCCCGCCGGCACCGACAGCGCGGGCAAGCCCGACAGGTTGAAGGGGCCCGTGGTCCGCACGTAGGCCATGACGACTGGCTCGGTGACCGCGCCGAAGCAGAAGTCGTCCTCCCCTTTGGGCGCGGCGGTAGCAGGCAGGGTCGGCGTGAGCAGCGCGTCCAGCCTGTTCTTCACGAAGACGCGGCCTACGGCGTCGGCGATGGCCCGCCGGGCCTGCAACGCCTTGAAGTAGTGCTCCGGCTCCATCATCAGGCCAGCGACGAGCAGCGTGCGGATGCCGGGATCGATCAGATCGGGGCAGCGCCGTAGGAGTTGGCGGTGGTACGCACCGGCCTCGGGGGCAACGATGCCGAACTCGGCGGCGAGTCCGTGCTCCAGATCGGGCACCTCCACGCCCACCATGGCCGCGCCCTGCCCCCCGAGCAGGTCAGCCGCGGCCGCGAACGCCTCAGCGACGTCCGGCTGCATGGGCTCGAGCGGTGCACCACCGAGCACGCCGATCCTCAGCCCGTCGACTCCCCGGTCCAGGCCGCGCGCATACCGTGGAACTGTCCGGGTGGAGGCTGAGGGATCGAACGGGTCGGGGCCGGCCAAGACTTCCAGGGCGGCGGCACAGCCTTCCACGGTGGCGGTGAGGGGTCCGAGGTGGTCAAGCGACCACGCCAGCGCAGCCACGCCGGCGCGGGACACCCGCCCGTAGGTGGCCTTGAGCCCCACGGTGCCGCACAACGACGCCGGGATACGGATTGAGCCGCCCGTGTCACTGCCGATGGCCATGGGCACGATCCCGGCCGCCACCGCCGCGGCCGACCCGCCGCTGGACCCGCCCGGGACACGGCTGAGGTCCCACGGGTTGGACGCCGGCGCGCTGTAGACGCCGCAGGCGAGCTCGTGGGTGGTCGTCTTGCCGACGATGACCGCACCGCCGCGGCGCAGCCGCCGCACCAGCGTGGCGTCGTTGGTAGCCGGTGTCGCGGCATATGCGGGCGAACCGCACCGTGTGGGCAGGCCGGCCACATCGACGATGTCCTTGATCCCCACCGGCACGCCCATGAGCGGTCCGAGGTCGCGTCCTGCCGCGATCGCCTCGTCGGCCCGGTCGGCCGCTTCCAGGGCACCGTCCGGGTCGATCAGTACGAAAGCTGACAGGTCGCCGTCGAGCGCGGCCGCCGCCGCCAGGCTCGCCTCAGTGAGTTCGCGGCTGGTGGCTCGGCCTGAGCGCAGAGCCCTCGCGGCCTCGGGGATCGTCGTCACATCTCTATGCGACGATCGCCCGAAGCACCGGCGTCGGTCGGCCAACTCGGGTCGAAGGCGGTGGGATCCAGCCCGCCGCGCTCCGACAGCAGTGCGTCGAGGCTCGCACTCTGCTCGATCCGCTGGGCCAGGTCGGCCCATGTTGCCCCCGGGTCGAAGACCTCGTGGTCGAGACCAAGGGCGAGCATCCGGGCCGCGGTCAGCTCCACCGGATCGCCGTTGTCCACCGGATCGCCGTGGACGCCGTCACCCACGGCCTGCGCCGATCACCGCTATCACGTCCACCTCCATCTTGAGGCCGGGCAAGCCGAGGGCCGCGGCCTGACACGCTGTGACGGCGGGAAACGGACGGCCCGCAAACACCTCGCGGCGGACCTCAATCTCCTCGGCGATCTCGCGCACGTCCTGCATGAAGTAGGTGACCTTCACCACATCGGCGATAGAAGTGCCCGAGGCGGCCAGCACGCGGGCGATGTTGTCCCACACTTGCCGGGCCTGCTCGGCGACGGTGGTGCCCACCACCTCGCCGGCCGCGTCGAGTGCCACCTGGCCGGCCAGGTAGATCGTGTCGCCGGCTCGCACTGCGTAGGAGTACGGCTCGGGCGGCGGGCACAGCCCCGCCACGTCAACCACGGCATCCATTGGCACAACGTCCGTGGCCATCGGATCGGATTCCGTTGACGGCCCATCCGTCAACGGGACATTCGGCGTCACGGCGGCCAATATAGGCTGCCACCTTGTCAGCATCCCCAGCCGGCCTGGCCTGAAGCCGACGCTGGAGCGACTCGTCCGGGAGGCCGCCGATGCCCAAGGTCAACGTCAACGGAGTCGACCTCTGGTACGAGTTCAGCGGCAAGGGCGAGACCGTCGTTCAGATCGGCGGAGCCGTCAGCGCCCACGAGGGGTACGCCACCATCACGCCCGGCCTGTCGCAGCACTACCGCGTGCTCGACTACGACCACCGCGGCTACGGAAGCAGCGATCGCCCCGCCCAGCGCTACACGCTCGACACGTGGAGCGACGACCTCGCCGCCCTGATGACCGCGGTGGGGCTCGAGCGAGCCCACATCCACGGCGGATCGATGGGCAGCTTCATCGCCGTCAACTTCGCGGCGCGCTACCCCTCAAGGGTCGACAAGCTGCTCCTCGGAGCGGGTGCCGTGGGCCGGTGCGACCGCATGGGAGTGCTCCAGTTCCGGGTCTGGCAGAGCCTGGCCCGAGCGTGCGGGGTGGCGTCGCGGGAGCTGGCCGAGCAGATGCTCACCCACGCCTTCTCGCGCACCTACCTCGACGGGCCCAACGGCGGCGACCAGGCCCTGGACCAGATGCAGGAGGTCACGGCCCGCAACGTGGGCACCGCCGTGTTCATCGATGCCTGCCAGGCCATGATCGACACCGATGTCACCGCCCGGCTGGGCGACGTGACCGCGCCGACGCTGGTGATGGTTGGATCGGAGGACGTGCTCACGCCGCTGGACGCGGGACCGGGCGGGGCCGGCGCGCGGTATGTCGCCGAGAACCTGCCCAATGCCCGGCTCGTGGTCTTCGAGGGCAGCGGCCACGGGCACTACATCGAGCAGCAGGAGGAGTCGCTCGCCGCGATCATCGGATTCCTGCAGGGGCGCTGATCCCCCGGTCGCGGCTAGCCTCGCCGGCCATGGCGGGGCCCAACCACCAACGGCCGCTCTTGGAGATCAACGGCCAGCGCCTGCTCCAGCGGCTGTGGGATCTGGCCGAGATAGGCCCGATCCCCGGAGGGGGCAACAACCGCCTGGCTCTGACCGACGCGGACAAGGAAGGCCGCGACCTGGTCGTCACCTGGATGCGCGACCTAGGCCTCGACGTGAGCATCGACACGATCGGCAACGTCATGGCCGTCCAGCACGATGTGGGCAGCGGCCCGCCGGTGATGATGGGGTCCCACATCGACACGGTCGCCACCGGCGGCAAGTACGACGGCAACCTCGGCGTGCTGGCCGCGCTGGAAGTGATAGAGACCGCGATCGAGAGCGGCATCGAGCTGGAGCGGCCCCTGGCCGCCGCCTTCTTCACCAATGAGGAGGGCTCCCGCTTCCCGCCCGACATGATGGGCAGCCTCTGCTACGCGGGCGGACTCACGGTCGAGGAGGCCATGTCGACCACCGACGCCGACGGGGTGTCGGTCGGCGACGAGTTGGACCGCATCGGCTACCGGGGCCCCATGCCGTGCCCCGGGCCGAAGCCGTACGCCTTCGTCGAGCTCCACATCGAGCAGGGACCGGTGCTGGAACGCGACGGCATGCGCATCGGCGCGGTAACCGGCGTCCAGGGGATCTCGTGGACCGAGGTGAACATCACAGGCCAGTCGAACCACGCCGGCACCACGCCGATGAGCATGCGCCGCGACGCAGGACTGGCCGCGGGTGAGTTGGTGGTGGCGGTGCGGCGCATAGCATCCGAGATGGGCGGCACTCAGGTGGGGACGGTGGGCGCCCTGAGGCTGCACCCCGACCTCGTGAACGTGGTGGCCGCGAGGGCCAGACTCATCATCGACCTGCGCAACACCGACGACGACGATCTGCAGTCAGCCGAACGGCGGCTGCTGGCCGAGGTGAAGAGGATCGCCAAGTCGGAGGACGTCGACATCGACACCAAGTGGGTAGCCCGCTTCGAACCGGTGGTGTTCGATCCCCGCGTCGTCGACCTGGTCGAGTCCACCGCGTCGTCCCTCGGCCTGTCGGTGCGAAGGATGCCGTCGGGAGCAGGCCACGACGCGCAGATCCTGGCCGACGTGTGCCCGGCCGGCATGGTGTTCGTTCCCAGCGTGAAGGGCATCAGCCACAATCCGGCCGAGTACACCGAGCCCGACGATCTCGTCGCCGGGTCCAACGTGCTGCTCAACACGGTGCTCGCTCTGGCCACTGAGGGAGTCTGAGGCCCGAGCCATGCCCGTTCGAGCGACGTTCACGGGCTGGGGCAAGTGCGTTCCCCCGGTGAAGCTCACCAACGCCGACCTAGAGATACTGGTCAATACCGACCACGACTGGATCGTGGCGCGCACCGGCATCCACGAGCGCGGCATCTCCCACGTGGAGACCACCGACCTCGCCGAGGTTGCAGCCCTGAAGGCGCTGGCCGCGGCCGGCCTCGAGCCCACCGACATCGACATGCTGATCCTGGCCACGGTCACCCCCGAGATCACCTGCCCGAGCAACGCGTGCGTGCTTCAGGAGCGTCTGGGGGCGGTAAACGCGGCTGCGTTCGACCTCAACGCGGCGTGCAGCGGCTGGATCTACGGTACGGCCACCGCATCGTCGATGATCACGGGGGGCGTGGCTGAGCGGGTGCTGCTGGTGGGGGCCGAGAAGCTGCACTGGGTCATGGACTACTGGGACCGGGCCACCTGCATCCTCTTCGGGGACGGCGCCGGCGCCGCGGTGCTGGAGCCGTCGGACGCCGGCGACGGCGTGCTCGCCGCCGACCTCGGCGCCGACGGAGCAGCCGGACGGACGATGGTGTTCCCGACATTGGGCACCCGCGGCCAGTTGAGCCAGATCCGCGACCCGTTCCTGCACCGCCTGCACTTCGACGGCCAGGCCGTGTTCAGGATCGCGGTCCGCGGCATTGAGGGGTCCGTGCGCCGGGCGGTCGACCGTGCCGGGCTGGGCCTCGACGACGTCGATGCTGTGATCCCCCACCAGGCCAACGAACGGATCATCTCGGCTGCGGGCAGACGTCTCGGAATAGACCCCGACCGCGTCATGCTCAACATCGCCACCCACGGCAACTCCGCGGCCGCGTCGGTGCCCATGGCTCTGGCCGACGCCCTGGAGGCCGGGCTCATCGGGCCGGGCTCCGTCGTGGTGCAGACCGCCTTCGGCGGCGGCGTCACATGGGGGTCCACTGTCACGCGCTGGGGCGATCGGGTGGAGCCGCTCGGCCGCTGCGATGTGGAGCTACCGGCTTGCGAAGAGACCGTCTTCGACCTGCTGGCGGCCAACCGGGACTTCTACGCGCCGCTGCACGCTCACACCGCAATAGATCCGGCTCCCTGAGCAACGTTCCGGGTCTGCCGCGTCATTCGAAGCTGCCGCAGCTTCAGGCGAACAACCTGTTCATTCGACTATTGCTGCGATTGTTCCTAAGGCTAGGGTCGCGGCCGATTTGGCCTAATCCTCGACACGAGGAGACCCCCGCATGAATCCCATACGACGGCGCGGTCTGAAGGCGGCCGCAATCGCGCTTGCAGCGACTGCGTTCCTAGTGGCTCTGCCGGCGGTGGCGCTGGCCGAGGAGCAAGCACCGGCTGGCGTCAGCGACGAGACCCAATTCATCCTCAACACCTTCGCCTTCCTGATCTGGGGGGCGCTGGTGATGTGGATGTGCGCCGGCTTCACGATGCTGGAGTCGGGTGCGGTGCGCACCAAGAACGCCTCGATGATCTGTCTCAAGAACATCGGCGTCTACTCGATCGCCGGCCTGGCCTACTACTTGATCGGCTACAACCTCATGTACGTCGACGTCGGCGATGTGGTCGGCTCGTTCCAGTTCCTCTATGGACCGTCCGACGCGGAGATCGGTCTGCTCGACGGCGCGGCTGAGAACCTCGGCGAGGTGGTCGGCAACGGCTACGCGGTCATGTCGGACTGGTTCTTCCAGATGGTCTTCGTGGCCACTGCGGCCTCGATCGTGTCGGGCGCCATCGCCGAGCGGGTCAAGATGTGGGCGTTCTTCGCGTTCACGCTGATCCTGACCGCCTTCATCTACCCGATCGTGGGCTCCTGGCACTGGGGCGGCGGCTGGCTGGCCGAGCAGGGTTTCGTGGACTTCGCCGGATCCACCATCGTTCACAGCACGGGCGGCTGGGCCGCCCTGGCCGGTTTGCTGATCATCGGGCCGCGGCTCGGGAAGTACCGCTCCGACGGCACCGTGAAGGCCACTCCCCCGTCCAATGTGCTGGTGGTGACGCTGGGCGTGCTGATCCTGTGGCTGGGCTGGTTCGGCTTCAACGGCGGGTCGCAGCTGGCTCTGGGCAGCGCGGCCGACGCGGTGGCCATGAGCAACATCTTGGTGAACACCAACCTGGCGGCCGCGGCCGGCGTGGTGGCCGCTCTGGCCGTTTCCCGCCCGATCTTCGGCCGCATGGACCTGTTCGCGGGGCTCAACGGGGCCCTGGCCGGACTGGTATCGATAACCGCCGCCCCCGACATCACTGAGCACTGGTGGGCGATCATCATCGGCGCCATCGGCGGCGTGATGTGCACCCTGGCCATCAAGGGCCTGGAGAAGCTCAAGATCGACGATGTGGTCGGCGCGATCCCTGCCCACCTCGTGTGCGGAATCTGGGGAACCCTCGCTGCCTCCATCGCGGGTGGCGCCAAGTTCCATATCCAGCTGCTCGGCATCGTGACGGTTGGCGCGTTCTCATTCGTCGCCTCGCTGATCGTGTGGAAGCTCCTCGACTTGGTCATGGGACTGAGGGTGTCGGCCGAGGCCGAGCGGCTCGGCCATGACACCGCCGAGCTGGGCATCGAGACCTATCCCGAGTTCGTCCTCATGCCCGAGGAGTTCGGCGACGACGACTGATCGGCCAGCCCCGACCGTTCAACTAGTATCCGGTCATGGCTGAATGGCTAGGCATCGACCACCTCACCGACCTGTCCACGGGCGAGGCCGTCGCGGCGTTCTTCACACCACTGATCATCTTCGCCGTGTTCTTCGCGGCACAACTCATCCTGCCCGCGAGGCGGGTCACCGGCTACGTCAAGGACCGCGAGACCGGCGAGCCCCGCAACTACCGGCTCAATGGCCTGCCGGTATTCGTGCTCGCACACCTGGTGTGGGCATTGGGGCTCATACCCCGCGACTGGTTCTACCGGTCGACGCTCTGGGCGGTGGTCGGGGGCACAGTCTTCTGCACCATCTTCGCCGTCTGGTCGGTGTTCACCCAGCCCAAGGGCGAGATACAGAACCCGTGGCTGGCGCTGTGGGAGGGCCGGTCCCAGGAGCTGCAACTCTTCAACAACCGCATCGACATAAAGATGTGGTGGTACGTGGTCGGCGGGACCATGCTGTCGCTCAACGCCCTGTCAGGGGCGGCGTGGCACCACGACCAATTCGGTGACAACGCCAACCCGGGCATCTACCTGTACGCCGCCTTCTGGACGTTCTACACCTTCGACTACTTCATCTTCGAGCGGGTGCAGCTCTACACCTACGACCTGATCCACGAGCACATCGGCTTCAAGCTGTGGTGGGGCGGCCTGGTGGCCTACGGGTGGCTGTTCATCCTGCCGCTGTGGGGCATGGCCGCCCACCCGGACCCCGGGTTCTCGACCGGATGGACGTACTTCTGGCTGATCGGGACCGGGGTGCTGTTCCTGGTCGGGTGGACCATCGGTCGGGGCGCCAACCTGCAGAAGTACACCTTCAAGCGGTGGCCGGACCGCAAGTTCCTCGGGATCTTCGAGCCCAAGCACATCAAGGCCGGCGATCGCCTGATCCTGTGCAGCGGATGGTGGGGATACGCCCGACATTTCAACTACATGGGCGAGGGGATCCTGGCCGTGTCGTTCGCATTGGTGTTCGGTCACTTCGGCAATCTTTGGGCCTGGACCTACTCCATCTTCGTGGTCTCGTTCTTCACCGTCCGCCAGCGTTTCGACGAGAAGGCGTGTGCCGAGAAGTACGGCCCCGAGAAGTGGGCCGAGTACCAGGAGCGAGTGCCGTACCGGATCTTCCCCGGCATCTACTGAACACTTCCTGCTAGTCGGGCCTCAGGCCGCTGCCGCCCGGGGCGCGGGCTCAGGGACGGTCCAGTCCTGGGGCTTGGGGCCGAACCGAGACACTGCTCGCGCTGCACACGACCCAGGTTCGCAGCGTCGCCGACCTTGTCGCCGCCGGCACCAGACCGTGACCGGCGGAGGGCTCTGCGGGTGGAGGTGAGGGGACTCGAACCCCTGGCCTCCTCGATGCGACCGAGGCGCTCTAGCCAACTGAGCTACACCCCCGCAGCCAGCGAGTTTACCGGCACGTCCCCCACACCGAACCGCCGCGGTTAGACCTGGATCACCTGACGACGCGTCAGCCGTTGGCGACGCGCCTCAGAGGCATGGCCATGGCGTCGCTCTGCTCGGGCCGGTCGGGATAGAGCACTCGGACACCGGCCAGGCTCATGGACGGCGCCTGCTGGCGCTGGACTCCGAAGGCGAACAGCAGCAGGCCTACGTCGGCCAGCACATGCACTGCCAGGGCAGTCGCTCCCAATACGGGGACGACCATCAACGACGCGAGGGCCAACGCGATGAGCACCGTCGCCACATGGCGACGACGGCGAAGGGCCTGCTGGCGAGTTCGGGGATACTCCAGCAGTGGTCTTGCGCCCTCGCCGACGCTCCCGAATGAAGCCGCCTCGCGGCCCGAGGCATCGAAGGATGGGGTTAAACCGACGACGCCGTCGCCGCGCAGCGGCCGGGATGCCCGCCTATCGCGGAACCACAGCGCGAAGTAGCCCAGCCATGCCGCCGCCAACACCGTCAGTACGATCAGAGTCACGGGTCGATTGTCCTCCTCGTGCGCACGAATCAGGTCAACGCCGCCGCCGCCAAGTGCGCCAGAGGCGCACCGCACGCCGCTTCGATGACCCGTACATGCAGACGACGGCAGAACAAGAATGTCACCCATGACTAGCCAAGTGGTGGATATCTAGCAGAAACGGTCAGGAATGATCGCGGCGGTAGGTACCGGACCGGCCACCGGATTTCTCCCACAAGGCAATGTCGGTGATCGTCATCGACCGGTCCATCGACTTGCACATGTCGTAAATGGTCAGAGCGGCCACGCTGCACGCGGTCAGCGCCTCCATCTCCACGCCGGTGCGGTCGACGGTCTCCACCCGCGCCTCGATCCCGACCCAGTCCTCGCCGACCTCGAAGTCCACTGCGACCGAGCTCACCGACAGGCCGTGGCACAGGGGAACGAGTTCAGAGGTCCGCTTGGCGGCCTGAATCCCGGCCACCCGGGCCACCGCCAGAACGTCGCCCTTGCCGATCTCTCCGGAGCGCAACGCTCCGGCCACACCAGGCTGCATGCACACCCGGCCCCGGGCGACAGCACGACGATGGGTCGGCTCCTTCGACGACACGTCCACCATCCGAGCCCGGCCCTGTCGATCAAGATGGGTGAAGGCCAATGCTCAGCCGCCGATCTGCGGAGTGCCCACGACGGAACGCATCGCCGGCCGCGCGGCCCCTCAGCCGCCGATCTGCGACATGGAGCGACGGGGCCTGATGAAGTTGACCCGGTTGATCTGGTGCCCCGCCCATTTCGCCGCGACGGACCCCTCCAGTGCGGCCGCCACCTCATCGTCGCCGGCACCGGACCGCAGCAGCGCGCGCACGTCCGTCTCGGTCACCGCGAACAGGCAGTTGCGGAACTGTCCGTCGGCGGTGAGGCGCACACGGTCGCAGGTCGAGCAGAACGAGTCGCTGACTGAGGCCACGATGCCCACCGCGCCTACGCCGTCTGCGAACCGGTAGCGGGTCGCGGGCGCCGACGTCCGCTCAACCGGCTCCACCGGACTGGCCTCGTTGACGCGGGCAAGGATCTGATCCACCCCGACCACAAGGTCGTTGGTCCAGATGCCGTCGGCGTCGAGCGGCATGAACTCGATGAAGCGGACCTCCACTCCCTTGTGCCGGCCGAAGGCGACGAAGTCCGCGATCTCGTCATCGTTGACGCCCCGCATGATCACGCAGTTGACCTTCACGGGGTCGAAGCCCGCTGCAAGAGCGGCGTCGATGCCTTCCAGCACTCTGGTCAGGCCGTCGCGCCGGGTGAGCTCGGCGAAGCGATCCGCTCGTAGCGAGTCGCACGACACGTTCACTCGGCGCAGGCCCGCGTCGCGCAACTTGCCGGCGAGCAGCGGCAGCGCCACCCCGTTGGTGGTCAAGGCGAGATCGGTGTCGAGATCGGCCAGCATCTTCACCAGCACAGGCAGGTTGGCCCTCACGGTGGGCTCGCCGCCGGTCAGTCGGATCCCGTTGACGCCGTAGCGCTCGACCATGATGCGAGCCAACCGGGTGATCTCCTCGAAGGTCAGCAGGTCGTCGCGGGGCACCCACTCCAGACCCTCGGCGGGCATGCAGTAGGTGCAGCGGAAGTTGCACCGGTCCGTGACCGAGATCCTGAGGTCGCGGTGGATCCGCCCGAAGCTGTCCACGAGTTGTGCTGCCATCACCTCGGAGACTATCGCCCCGCTCAGAGCACTATCACATCGACCGGATCGCCAACACCGACCACCGCGCCGTCCGGCACTGCGGCCAGGGCATCTGCTCGGGTCATCGCCGCGAGCTGATGCGAGCCCTGGCCGCCGGAACGGGCCACATGAAGGACGCCGTGGGGGTCTCGCGTCGCCGCCACCCTCACAAAGTGGGTCTTGCCGTCGCCGCGGTGGCTGAGGTCGCCGTCACTGATCGCCCTCACCATCGCCGGGCCGAGGTCTGACTGCGGGAAGCCCGCCATGGCCCGCATCGCCGGCTTGGCGAGCAACTCGAAGCTCACCATCGACGACACCGGATTGCCCGGCAGGCCGAACACCGGAGTGCCGTCGACGATCCCGAAGGCGAACGGCTTGGCCGGCTTGATCGCGATCTGCATCCACCGCATGACGCCGATCCGGTCGAGCACCACCTTCACGTAGTCGAAGTCGCCCATGGACACTCCCCCCGATGACAGCACGGCATCGCAGTCGGCGGTGCCGGCCCGGAAGGCCCGCTCGATGTCGTCGGGACGATCGCGTGCGATGCCCAGGTCCACCCCTTCGAAGCCGGCCTGCGACACGAGGCCCAGCAGCGTGCGGCGATTGGTGTCGCGGATCTGCCCCCGGCGCAACGGGCCGGCTCCATCGGCGAGCTCGTCCCCGGTGGAGAGCACCCCCACCCGGAGGCGACCGTGGACCGCCACCTCGTAGGCACCCACCCCAGCCAGCAGGCCCATGCGGCCTGGCGTGACCACCGTGCCAGCCTCGAGCACCCGCTCGCCCGCGGCCACGTCCTCGCCGGGATGGCGGATGTGGTTGCCGGGCTTGACCCTTGCCTCCACGCTGACACGATCGCCGGAACCGTCGACGCGGCTCGTCAACTCCACCTTCACCACGGCGTCGGCGCCGTCGGGAATGGGCGCTCCGGTCATGATGCGAGCCGCCTGGCCCGAGCCCACACGGAGGTCGCCGTCGTAACCGGCTCCGATGGTGCCCACCACCTCCAATTCGACCGGCGCGCCCCGAGTGTCGTCCGCCCGCACGGCATACCCGTCCATGGCGGTGTTGGCGAAGGCGGGGATCGGCTCAGCCGACAGGACGGGCTCGGCCAGCACGACTCCCAGCGCCTGCTCCAAGGGGATCCGGCGGGCAGGCAGGGCGTCGACCCTCGCCAGCAGGTGGTCGCGAGCTTCCTGGAGCGAGATCAATTCTTCAGCTTCCTCTCGGTGCCGCGCAATAGTCGCACGATATTGCCGTGGTGGCGCATGGCCATCACCCCCATCACCACCACAGCCACGATTACCTCGGGCGCCGGCCAGCCGAACAACAGCGCCAGCACCGGGTAGACCACGCCCACGCTCAGGGAGCCGAGCGCGGCGACCTTCGTCAACCGCACCATGCCGAAGAACACCACCACGCAGATCAGTCCGATCATCGGGTCGAGCACGATCCCGCCGCCGCCCGCAGTGGCCATTCCCTTGCCGCCCCTGAACCGCCTGATTGCCGGCCACACATGGCCGGCCACCGCGCCGATCCATGCCACCATCGCCTCGGGCCGGTCCCACAGCAGCAGGGCCGCTCCGACCGGCGCCGCTCCCTTGGCCATGTCGCCGAGGGCGACCACCACGCCGGCCAGGCGCCCGCCGATGCGGTAGACGTTGGTGGCGCCCGGGTTGCCCGATCCCTCGGCGGTGGGATCGTGGCCGATCTTGTGCCCCACCAGCGCGGCCGTCGGGAACATGCCCGCCCCGTAGGCGGCAACGAAGACCACCACCATCCACAGTGACACGCCCGAATAGTAGAGGCCGAGCGGATGGACAGCGCGGGCCGGGTATCCTTCGCCGCCGTGCCGATGTACGACTACCGCTGCGAACGCTGCGCCACGCAGTTCGAGGTGCGGCAGTCGTTCAGCGACGACACGCTGACGTTGTGCCTGCCCGAGGGCGGACCAACCTCATGCGTCGCGCCGGGTGAGGGCCCCGTCAAGAAGGTGTTCAGCGGAGTGGCCATCTCCTTCAAGGGGGACGGCTTCTACAAGAACGACCACGGCGCCAACGCCAAGGGCCGACGGAAGGAGAAGGAGGCCGTGTCCTCCAAGGACTCCTCGGCCAACGGCTCGTCGCCCTCCAAGGAATCGTCGGCCAAGGACTCGTCGGCCAAGGACTCGTCGGCCAAGGAATCGTCCTCGGATTCGAGCTCGAGCTCGGATTCGAAGACGTCCAAGGCTGAGGCCGGCGCCTCGTCGTCCTCCCCGTCCAGCTGACGGACGACTCGTCGCGACTAGCGACCCACCGCCGCCACTAGGCGGCTCGTCGCCACCGGCGACCGGTCCCGTCCTGGCCGGAGCAACTCGGGCTCGAGGCCGGCCAGTTGCCGACGGGACGCGCCCGCCGTCGCCCAGGAGATCCGATGTTGCCCGTCAGACCCGCCACCCGCGACGGCCGCAGCGCGGTCGGGCGGATTCAGGCAATGCTGTACCGTCGGCGGTGGCTTCGCTGGGCTGCCGCGGGCGGTGCAGGCCTGGCCGTACTGGTCGCTCTCAGCGGCAATGCACCAGAGCCGGCACCCGCGCCCATCGAGATCACGTCGCCGGGGCCTGCGGGCCTGCTCCCACCTGGGACCCGCGGCGTTCCCGTGCCCGTCGACAGCCCAGTGTTCGGCGCAGGCGACTCGGTGGACGTCCACGCCGTGTTCGACGGTGCGATGGTCGTGGACGGGGCGCTGATCGTCGAAGCCGGCGAGGACGAGGTGGTGGTCGCGGTGCCCGCCGAGCACGTGGACGCGACCGTCGACGCGCTCGCGACCGGAGGGGTGATGCTGGTGCTCGTGCCCTCAGCGCAATCCGGTGGCGGCTAGAGCCAGAACTGCGAGGCCGGCCAGCACCCGATAGGCGACGAAGGGCCGCAGACCGACGCGAACCACGATCCGCGTCGTCACCCAGACGGCGATCCACCCGGTGACCATCGACGATGCTGCTCCCCAAGCCATCGCGGGCCACAGCGACGATGGGACACTCAAGCCGAACAGGCCGTAGACACCGGCGCCGGCGATGACGGGCAAGCTCATCAGGAACGCCAAGCGCACCGCGGCCTCCCGGCCATAACCGAGGGCTCGAGCCGCGGTCATGGTCACACCCGAGCGCGACACCCCCGGCTGGAGGGCGAGGGCCTGGCCGGCCCCCATGACCAGCGCGTGCACGAAGCCAAAATCGGACGCGGTCCGCCGCTCGGCCAGCCGATCCGAAGCCTCCAGCAGCAGCCCGAACACGATCAGAGCCACGGCTACGGACACGACCCCGCCCGAGCCTCTCAGAGCATCGCCCGCTACCACACCCACCACGCCTGCCGGCACGGCTGACGCCACCAAAGCCCAGCCGATGCGGCCGTCAGGTCCTAGCGGCCCGCGGCCCAGCATCGGCGCGAGAGCCGATCCCGCGTAGGTGGCAATGTCTCGCCGCAGATAAGCGGCCGCGCCGATCAAGGTCCCGACGTGCACAGCCACATCGAACGCAGTCGCGGCGTCGCCCGAGAGCTCGTCCCAACCGAAGAGCCAGCGGACCAGGATCAGATGGCCACTGGACGAGATCGGCAGGAACTCCGACAGGCCCTGGACGATGCCCAGCACAATGGCGTGGAGGATCGGCACTGCAACTCCGACGGAAGGGCTCAGGTGCCGGACATGGTCACGTCGGCGATAGCCAGAGTCACCCCGGCCGCGCTCATGGGCAGCCACTCCAGATCCGATCCCACCTCGATCACGTCCATCAGCAGCCGCTGAATAGTGCTGGCGATGGTCACCTCCCTGATCGGCTCTGCGGTCTCGCCGTCGCGTATGCGCAGGCCCTCTGCTCCCACCGAGAAGTCACCCGACACCGCGTTCACGCCGCTGTGCAGTCCGGTGACGCCCTGCACCAGCAAGCCGTCGCCGACGTCGGACACGATCTCGCTCTGAGAGCGGTCTCCGGGCGTGAGTCTCAGGGCGTGGGCGCCGACTCCGGGGGTGCCCTTGAACCCGCCTCTCACCGCCGACCCGGTGGAGAAGACCCCGGCCCGCCTGGCGGTGTAGGTGTCATAGAGGAAGGCCTGGAGCACCCCGTCGCATATCAGCGGCACGCGGCGGGTGGCGAGGCCCTCGGCGTCGATGGCCGAGGCCGTGAAGGCCTCGGGGTCGGTGGCGTCGTCGACGAGCGTGAGTGACGACGCCCCCACCGCCTCGTGCATCCGGTCGGCGAACAGCGACCGGCCCTTCAGCACGGCGTCTCCGCTCAACGTCGCTCCCACGATGCCGAGGAGCCGAGCCGTCACGTAGGGATCGAGCACGACGGTCAGCCGGCGGCTGGGGGCCTTGGCCGCGCCCAGGAGGCGAGTGGCCCGCTCGGCCGCGTCGGTGCCGGCCTCCTCGGCCGACAACTCGCCGGGATGGCGGCCCACCGAGAACCCGAACCCGGTCTGGGTCTCGTCGGTGTCCGACGCCAAGCTGTAGGCGGCCAGATAGCAGCCGGTCTCGCGGGCCGAGGCCGCCACGCCACGCGAGGTGGCCACCGCCGCCTCGTACACCGAATCGGCGTAGTCGGCCGACTCCACGCCGGTCACACGCGGGTCCGCGGCCAGAGTGGCCCGCTCGAGCTCGAGCGCCAGCGCCACCTTGCTGTCGGTGGGGAAATCGACCAGCTCGGACCGGTACAGGTCGAGGGATGCGGGCTCGACGCCGTCGGGCTCGGCCACTCCTGCGAACTCGTCGACGCTGCCGAAGCGGGAGTTGTCGAGCGCCTCGTCGAAGGTCTCCCGCACGGTCTCATCATCCAGGGCCGCGGCGTAGGCGAAGCCCTGCCGGCCGTCGCGCACAACCCGCACGCCGATCCCTACCGACGTCGCAACCGTGAGCGACTCGACCTCGCTCTGGTAGGCCCTTATCTCGGTCTCTTGCTCGTGGGCCACGAAGGCCTCGACATCGATGCCGGCGCCGGCCCAGCCGACGACGCGCTCGGCAACCTCCAGCAGGCTCGGGCCCGCCACGCTCAGGCCCCTGCTCCCAGCACGGGCCGAGCGGAGATGTCGCGGCTCACGCGGCGGTGCCGCCGACGGTGAGGGACGTGACCCTCAGCGTGGGCGTGCCGTCTCCCACCGGAACGCCCTGGCCGTCCTTGCCGCACGTGCCCGGTGATCCCATCGCGAAGTCGTTGCCGAGGGCGTCTATCCGGGTGAGCACCTCGGGACCGTTGCCGATGAGGTTGCCCTCGCGGATCGGGGCGGTGATCCGGCCGTTCTCGATCAGGTATGCCTCGGTCATTCCGAACACGAAGTCGCCGGTTGCGGTATTGACCTGGCCTCCGCCCAGCTGCGCCACGTACACGCCGTGGGACGTGTCCGCCACGATGTCGCCGGGGTCGGCCTCGCCGTTGTCGATGTAGGTATTGGTCATACGCACCATGGGCAGATGCTGGTAGCTCTGGCGCCGGCCGTTGCCCGAGCTGGCCCGGCCCTCCTTGCGAGCCCGGAGCCGGTCCCACATGTAGTCGGTCAGCACCCCGTCGGATATGAGCACGTTGCGAGCCGCCGGCTTTCCCTCGTCATCAATGCCGTAGTGGCCCCACTCGCCTGCCATGGTGCCATCGTCGATCAGCGTGACCATCGGCGCGGCCACTGTCTCCCCGACACGCCCCGCGAACACCGAAGCCGACTTGGCCACCAGATCGGCCTCCAAACCGTGACCGCACGCCTCGTGGAACAGAACCCCGCCGCCGCCGGGTCCGACTACCACCGGCATTGCCCCACTCGGCGCGGGACGGGCCGTGAGCTTGGTAAGGGCCCGCTGCGCAGCCCGGCGGGCCATCTCCTCCACGTCGTAGAGGTCGAAGAGCTCGAAGCCGACGGTCCGGCCCGCCGACTCGCGGCCGGTCTGCATGCCGGTGTCGCCGGTGGCCACACACGACACCGAGAACAGCGTGCGCACCTGGTCGTCGCTGGTGAACAGGCCGTCGCTGTCGGCCACCAGGATCCTCCGGCGACCGTCGCCGTAGCGGGCCGATACCTGGGTGATGGCACCACCGGCGGAGCGGGCCGCCGCGTCCGCGGCGGTGAGCAGTGCCACCTTGCGATCCTTGGGCACCTCCTCGGGAGGAACGCGAACCTTGAGGCGCCCGGGGGTCCGCAGGGCCGACACGGCAACGGCCTGGGTGCCACCGCCGCCCCGGCGGGCTGCCGCGGCAGCCGCATCCGCAGCTGCGGCCAGGCCGGCCGCGCTCAGATCCGCGGTGTGGGCGAAACCGGTGGTGTCGCCGGCCACGACCCGTATCCCCGCGCCCCGGTCGCGCCCCGAGACGACCTCCTCTACACGGCCATCGTCGAGGATCGCCGACGCTGAACGCCTGTCCTCTGCGAAGATCTCGGCAAAGTCCGCTCCGGTGCGCATCGCTGCGGCCAGGGTGCGATTGACAAGGTCGGCATCAAGCATGGACGACTACTGTAACGCGATGGATTCGACGGTCGCTGGCGCTGACACCGACCTGACGGCGAGTTCGCCAACCGGCGCGGCGCGTGGCTCGCTGCACTGGTGGAGCGAAGTCATCATCGTTGGTGCCTTCTACGGCGTGTACACCTTCATCCGCAACCAGTTCGGGTCCGACTTGGGCCTGTCGGTGAAGCAAACCGCCATCGACAACGCCTACGACATAATCGCCTGGGAGCGGGCCGTGCATCTCTTCGGCGAGAAGGGCATCCAGGACCTGTTCATCGAATGGGACTTCTTCATCCAGTTCTGGAACATCTTCTACGGGTTCTGCCACTTCGCAGTCACCATCAGCGTGATGGTGCTGCTGTTCCTTCGCCATCCCGTGCGCTACGGGGTGCACCGCACCGTCCTGGCGTTCACCACCGCGCTGGCGCTGGTCGGCTTCTCCCTCTACCCGCTGATGCCGCCCCGCCTTCTCAACGACTGCAGTCCATTCGGCGCCTGCGACCTCAACTACTCCTACGTGGACACCCTCGTGAACCCGGGAGGGTTCTG
This sequence comes from Candidatus Aldehydirespirator sp., assembly GCA_965220645.1. Classification (GTDB taxonomy): domain Bacteria; phylum Actinomycetota; class Acidimicrobiia; order Acidimicrobiales; family Aldehydirespiratoraceae; genus Aldehydirespirator. The sequence goes on from OZ244836.1 coordinate 2,913,532, forward strand.
GTCGTTCAACTCGAGCGCGATGATGGATATCTCCAACCAGTACGCGGCCATGCCCAGCCTGCACATCGCCTGGTCGGTGTGGTGCGTGGTCGCCTCCCTGCCGGTGCTGCGCCGCCGCTGGGTGCGCCTGGCGTTGCTGGCCTACCCGTGGCTTACACTGTTCGCAGTGATGGTCACCGGCAATCACTATTGGCTCGACGCCGTGGGGGGCCTGCTGGCCGTGGTGGTCGCCTATCCCGCGGGGGTGCTGCTGGCCCGGAGGCTCCCAGCGTGGCTGGCACCCCGACCGGCCAGTTCTGTCATCCCGAAGGAGTGACGACGATGCAACTCGACGCAATCACAAGCCCCGACGATCTGCGCGAGCGCTCCCACGAGGAGCTCGACGACCTGTGCGGGCAGATCCGCGCTCGGATCATCGAGGCCGTCACCGCCCGCGGCGATGGGCATCTCGGCTCCAACCTCGGCTTGGTCGAACTCACGGTGGCGCTGCACCGGGTGTTCCGCTCCCCCCACGACGTGATCCTGTGGGACACCGGCCACCAGGCCTACGTCCACAAGATGCTCACCGGCCGGAGCGCCGACTTCGACAGCCTGCGCCTGGCCGGCGGACTGTCGGGCTATCCCTCACAGGTCGAGTCCCCCCATGACTGGATCGAGAACAGCCACGCCTCCACGGTTCTGTCCTACGCGCACGGCATGGCCACCGCGTTCGAGTCCTCCGACACTCGCCGACGAGTGGTGGCCGTTGTCGGCGACGGCGCCCTGACCGGAGGCATGGCCTTCGAGGGACTCAACAACATCGGCCACAGCGGCCGCAACGTGATCATCGTGTTCAACGACAACGGTCGGAGCTACGCCCCCACCGTCTCACGGCTGAGCGAGAGCCTGGTGCGCTTCCGCTCCAATCCCAAGATCATGCGCCGCAAGGACCAGCTGGAGGGTCTGGCCGAGCGCATCCCGTGGGTGGGCGAGGCGATCCAACGCGGCATGAAGATGTCGACGGCTGCCCTACGCGAGCTGTGGGACTCGGCCGGTTTCTTCGAGAACCTCGGAGTCCGCTACCTGGGGCCATACGACGGCCACGACATCGGTGATCTGGAAGAGGCGCTGTCCAACGCGGCCCAGTTCGACGGGCCGGTGGTGGTTCACGTGCTGACCCAGAAGGGTCGGGGCTACGGACCGGCCGAGGAGGACACGGTCAAGCACATGCACGACCCGGGCAAGGTCAAACCCGGCACCTACACCGGCATGTTCTCCGAGATGATGGTCAAGCTGGGCGGGTTGCACCCCGAGATCGTGGCCATCACCGCCGCCATGCCCGACTCGACGGGCTTGCTGCCGTTCCGGGAGCACTTCGGAGACCGCTGCATCGACGTGGGCATCGCCGAGCAGCACGCGGTCACGTCCGCCGTGGGCATGGCGATGGGGGGGCTCCGGCCGTTCTTCGCGGTGTACAGCACCTTCCTGAGCCGGGCCTTCGACCAAATCAACCTGGACTGCGGGCTGCATCGGGCGCCGGTGGTGTTCTGCATCGACCGGGCCGGGATCACCGGCAACGACGGGCCATCGCACCACGGTGTGCTCGACATGGTGCTGCTCACCAAGGTTCCGGGAATGGTGGTGTTCGCCCCGTCCTCCCTCCAGGAACTGGAGCGGATGATGCTCGACACCATGGACATGACCGGCGGCCCGGTTGCCATCCGCTGGCCCAAGACTGCAGCCCCCAGTGTCGGCAGGGACGAGGTGGGCTCGGGCCTGCGGGCTCGCCAGGCCAGAGCGGGCGACGGTCGGCTCTGCCTTGTCGGTGTGGGAAAGATGCTGGAGGCATGCAAGCAGGCCGCCGAGCTGCTCTCCGCAGACGGGGTGGAAGCCACAGTGTGGGATCCCCGTGCCGTTAGCCCGCTGTGCGAGCAGATGCTCGCCGACGCGGCCGAACACGGCTTGGTGGTAACCGCGGAGGATGGGCTGCGCACCGGCGGCGCGGGCACGGCCATACGCGACGCGTTGCTGGAGGGAGCCGCGGCCGCGGGACGGGATGCTCCCAGCATTCGGGTGCTGGGGGTGCCGCTCGACTACCTACCCCACGGCAAGCCCGACGCCATCCTGGCCGACCTGGGACTGGACGCGGCGGGGATCGCAGCCACGGTCAAGCAGGAACTGCTGTAGGCCAGATCTCCAGCAGACGGTTCGCTGCACAAGGCGGCGAGGGGCCGGCTAGCTGAAGTAGGGGTTCTCCCCGGCGTCGTGGTCGGTGACGTCGACCACCTCGCGAACTTCACCGATGGCCTCCATGATGGCCAGCTTGATGCCGTCGGACAGCGTGGCCTGGCTCATGGCGCAGCCCTGACAGCCGCCGCCCATGGTCACCACGACCGTGTCGTCGTCCCGCACCTCCACCAGGCTGGCGTAGCCACCGTGCGAGGCCAGGGCCGGGTTGATGCTCACATCGAGCAGTTGCTGCACCTTCTCGGCGATCCCGCCGGTCAGCTCGAGGCGGCCCATGTCTCCGAGCGGGTTGGGGCGGTTGGGGTTGCGGATGACGAGCCCGCCCTCCCCGGGCATCGACGGCACATCCAGGGTGGAGCCCCGGAGCCGGCTGACGCTGGCGTCGGGAACGATCACCATCAAGCCGCCCTCAGTGTGAATGTGGTCGTCGGCGGCCGCTTCGGACACCGGGTCGAGAGCCAGGTCGTAGGTGTAGTCGATGCCCGCGGTACCGGTCACCTCGACCCTCAGCCCCAGGGTCTCGGCGTCGTCCTCACGATCGCGGATGTCCAGCACGGCCGTCCGGGCCACGTCGGTGACCATGAGCACCTCGTCGGTGGACTCCACCCGTGCGTCGGCTGGGGCAGCGGCGGTGTCGGTCATACATCCGAGCCTACCGACGAGCCGTACCGATGGATGATCGCCTCGCGGTGAGGCGGACGCGCGGCGGACCGGAGGGCTGCGATACGGTGAATCCCATGACATCGAAGACCTCCTATGAAGTCACCGACGGCATAGCGGTATTGCGTCTCGACGACGGCAAGGCCAACGCCGTGGGCTACGACACGATCGCGGCTATCGATGCTGCCGTCGAACACGCGGAGGACAACGCCAAGGCGCTGGTGATCGTGGGCCGGGAGGGCCGTTTCAGCGCCGGATTCGATCTCAGCGTGATGGGCCAGGGCCCCGAGGCAGCCCGACCCATGGTGGCCGCGGGGGCCCGCGCCGCCATGCGAATCTACGGGGCGAAGATTCCCGTGGTGGTCGCATGCACGGGCCACGCTCTCGCTTTCGGCGCGATCATGCTGCTGTCGAGCGACGTGCGCCTCGGGGCCGACATCGACGCCAAGATCGGGCTGATCGAGGTGTCCATCGGCATGCCGCTGCCCATCTTCGCGGTGGAGCTGGCCCGGGATCGGCTCAGCCCCCAGCACTTCACTGCCGCGACCGCTCTGGCCACGGCGTACTCACCGCATGGCGCGGCCGGGGCCGGCTACCTCGACGAAGTGGTCGCAGCCGACGAGCTGTACGAGGCCGCGATGCAGCGGGCCGGAGCGCTGGCCGCCCATGTGCGCCGGACTGCGTTCGCGCAGACCCGCCGCAGCACCCGGCAGGCGACCATCGACCACATCCTGTCGACGCTCGACGAGGACCTGGAGAGCTTCGGCGTACTGGACTGAGCGCGGTCGGGCGGAGCGGATCTCGGGCTGTGGACAACTGTGCCGGGAGACTGTGGACAAGTTCGGAGACCTGTGGATGAGTTGGGGATGGCCGCCGCTTACGACGCCATACTGATCGTGTCGTTCGGGGGTCCCGAGGGCCCATCGGAGGTCGAGCCGTTCCTGGCCAACGTCACCGCGGGACGCGAGATCCCCGCACAGCGGCTTGCTGCGGTGGCTCGCCAGTACCACCACTTCGGCGGAGTCAGCCCGCTCAACGCCCAATGCCGCCGGCTGCGCACTGCCCTGGCGCGAGAGCTCGCAGCCGAGGGTCACGACCTGCCGGTGTATTGGGGGAACCGCAACTGGGTCCCGTACCTGGCCGACGCCGTGGCGGAGATGGCCTCGGCGGGACATCGACGGGCGCTGGCCGTGGTCACCTCCGCGTACTCGTCGTACTCGGGCTGCCGCCAGTACCTCGACGACATCGAGGCGGCCCGGGCCGCGGTGGGTGAGGCCGCGCCGTCCATCGACAAGGTGCGCGCCTACTACGACCATCCCGGCTTCATCTCACCCTTCGCCGAAACGGTCACGGCAGCCCGTGAGAGCCTGCCTGAGGAGCTTCGTCACGACGCTCGGCTGGTGTTCACAGCCCACTCCATCCCGGAGTCCATGGCTGCAGGCTGCGACTACGAGCGCCAGCTGGACGAAGCCGCCCGGCTGGTGGCGGCCGGGGCCGGCTTCGACGCCTGGACCATGGCCTGGCAGAGCCGGAGCGGCCCGCCGTCGGTGCCGTGGTTGGAGCCCGACGTGAACGACTGCCTCGAGCACCTGTCCCGAGACCACGGCGCCGAGGCTGTGGTGCTGGCCCCAATCGGCTTCGTCACCGACCACATGGAGGTCATGTGGGACCTCGACGTGGTGGCGGCCGGCAACGCCGATGCACTGGGCATCCGGCTGGTCCGGGCTGCCACTCCCGGCACCGGTCCCGACGATCGCTTCGTGGCCATGTGGCAGGAGTTGATCGCCGAGCGCCTCTACCCCGGTACCGCCCGCCGCTCGCTGGGCCGTCTCGGCGTCGGCCCCGACACGTGCCCGGCCGGCTGCTGCCCGCGCCGATCCTGACGCCGATCCCGACAGTCCACCGCGCCGACGGTTCCTGACTCACGCGGTCCACCACTCTCCCTGTGGAAAACAGTAAATTGCATGGTTGTCATCTAGCGCGACTAGGCGGTACCGGAAAGCAATTCCAGGAAGAGGCCACGGTTCTAGCACCTGATCATGAATCACGCTCAAATCGCTGCCGAAGCGATCAGATTCCGTATCTCCACCATCCGCCGTCCGCTGGTTAGCAGCGAGACGGTCGATGTGGACGCCATGGCGGCCGCCGCGATCACGGCTGCTTCTCCAGAGGTGGACCAGGCCCTTCGGATGGTGGCCACCGCCTGGCAGCGGGCCGGATTCGAGCCTGAGGCGCTCGTGCAGCCCTGGGCCGGTGAGCAGGCCGAGTACTTCAGGAGCCGCCCCGACCTGATCGACGCGATCGACATGATCGTGCGAGGCGCCAACGGAGCGACCGCCGCGGCCTGACGCCTCCACCTCGACCCAAGTGTCTCACCGGCCGGAGGCCGGCTCCGGTACGGTGCGGCCGGTGCCCGAGCTTCCCGAGGTCGAGACCATCCGTGTCCAGTTGCACCCCCGGCTGTCGGGGCGCACGATCACCGATGCAGGCTCCCATCCGTCGGCGAAGTTCTCGCCTGCGATGGACGCGGTTGGCTGCGAGATCTCGGCCGTCGGCCGCCGCGGCAAGTACCTGATTCTCGCCCTCGACGACTCCAGCGAGTCCGGTTGCGAGTTGGTCATCCATCTCGGGATGACCGGCAGGCTCTCCATCGCAGGCGATGTCGACCGGGCCCACCCCCACCTGCGAGCCTGGTGGCGCCTCGACGACCATGATGTGCTCTCGCTGCATGATGTGCGGCGGTTCGGGCGGGTGCATGTGGTGGATGCCGGCTGCTACGAGACGATCGCAACGCTCTACCGCCTCGGTCCCGAGCCTTTCAGCGAAGAGTTCACCGGCGACGGGCTCTGGCGGGCACTCGGCGCCAGCCGGCGTTGCGTGAAGACCCAGTTGCTGTCGCAGCGACCGGTGGCGGGTGTGGGGAACATCTACGCGGACGAGGCGCTGTGGCTGGCGCAGATCAACCCTGCGGTGCGATACGTGTCGAGGCCCCGGGCTCGCCGGCTGGCCGATGCCATCCGCGTGGCGCTCACGTCGGGACTCCGCCACGGCGGCACCACGCTGCGCGACTACGCCGCGCTGGACGGATCGTCGGGGCGCAACCAGCACAATCTGCGCTGCTACGGGCAGGCGGGCGAGCCGTGCGAGCGCTGCGGCACCGAGCTGCGCCGCCGGATCATCGACGCCCGGGGCACCACATGGTGCCCAACCTGCCAGCGGCGCTAACTCCCGCGACACCGACACCCGCAGCACAACACCAGCAGCGCTAACTTGTCGTTGATGGAACTCGGGGCGGTGCACCACGTTTCGATCAACGTGCCTGACGTGGAGGCGGCGGCGCCGTTCTACACCGACGTGCTGGGCATGGCCGTGCTGCCCCGGCCCGACTTCGGCTTCAACGGGCGCTGGCTGCGCACCCCCGGCGGGGGCGAGGTCCACCTCATCGAGGTCGAGGGCTGGGTGCCGCCCGCCGGCCAGCACTGGGCCTTCAAGGTCGCCGACATCGACGCCGCAGTGGCGGAGCTGAGGGATCAGGGTGTGGAGGTGGACGACCCCAAGCCGCTGCCGGGAACGCCGGCCCGCCAGACGTTCTTCTTCGATCCGGCCGGCAACATGATCGAAATCAACCAGCCAGCTTGAGCGACGCGGCAACAGGCGAGACTCGGAGCACCCCGTACGGGATTTGAACCCGTGCTACCACCTTGAGAGGGTGGCGTCCTAGGCCGCTAGACGAACGGGGCAGGTAAGCGCCGCGGTGGCGCGGGCGGGCAGCTTATCGGAGGGTTCGGGGAGGAGGACTTGAACCCCCAATGGCTGGACCAGAACCAGCTGTGTTACCGATTACACCATCCCCGAGAGCGTCGCTCACGATAGCCGACAGGGCCAGCGCCACCACGGGGGCGAGCTGGACGCAACCGTCGCCGTGAGGCCTGGACGCCGCCGGCGTGAGGCCTAGGCACCCGCCTTGGATAGTTCGGCGAGCTGCCCCTTGGTGCCCAGCGCGATCAGCACGTCGCCGGCCGCCAGCACGAAATCGTCCGGTGGGTTGGTCACGAAGGACTCATCGCGGCGCACCGCCAGCACAGTCGCCCCGGTGGACTCGGCAATCCCGCACGCCGACAGGGCCATCCCGGCGAACGGGCCGCCGGCGGTGACCTTGGCCTCAGCGAGGCGCACCGAGAGCTGCTCGTCGTGCATGACCACGCCGAGGAAATCGACCACGTCGGGCTCCAGCACCAGAGCGGCCATCCTCGATCCGCCGATCTCGTGCGTGTTGACCACACGGTCCACCCCGGCCTGGCGGAGCTTCGGCTCCGCGCCGGAGACGTTTGAGCGAGCCACGATGAACAGGCCCGGGCACATCGAGCGGGCCGTGAGGGCCACGTAGAGGTTGTCGACGTCGGAGTCGAGGGCCAGGACCAGCACGCTGGCCCGCTGCAGGCCGGCCGACACGAGCACGCTGTCGTCGGTGGCCTCGCCGACGACGTTGAGCGGCAGCCCCTCGTCGTCGAGCCCGCGCCGGTCGACCACCACCACCTTGCGGCCCGCGGTGGACAGCTCACGGTAGATGGCCCGGCCGACCTGCCCGAAGCCGCACAGCACGACATGGCCGCTCAGCCGATCGATTCGCTTCTGCATGCGCCGCCTCCGAATCTGGTCATCGAGCCGGCCCTCGAACAGCGACTCTATGGCAACACCCAACGTGTACAGGGCCGTGCCCACTCCGAGAAGGATCAGCAGGATCGTGAACACCCGGTAACTGTCGGTGACAGTTCCGATCTCCTGATAGCCCACCGTGGTGATGGTGATGACGGTCTGATATAGGGCCTCCCCCACCGTCAGGCCGAGCCTGTAGTAGCCGAAGGTGCCTCCGGCGATTACGACGGCCAGCAGACCCAAGCCCGCCCAGAAACGGCCCCAGGGGTCCTTGGGAGCGCCTCTGGCCAGGTGGGGCGAACCGCCTCGGGGGCGGGAGCCGAACCGGAACTTCACGAGGCCAAGACTAGATGGACCGGGTCCGGCTGTACGGACCCCTTGTACGGTGGATGCTGTGGCTGGGGGCGGCGGTCAGCAGAGAGCGCAGTGAGCGAGCCGGTCGGCGTCGGGCCTCATCCTGAGCCGTGGCCTGAGGGCAACCACTTCGATCCCGAGCTGTTGCTCCACGGCGACCGGCGCAACGTGATCGACGGCTACCGCTACTGGGCAGTCGACGCCATCAAGGCCGACCTCGATGCCCGGCGGCACCCGTTCCATGTGGCCATCGAGAACTGGGAGCACGACCGCAACATCGGCACGGTGGTGCGCACGGCCAACGCCTTCGCCGCGGCCGCGGTGCACATCGTGGGCCGGCGGCGCTGGAACCGGCGGGGGGCGATGATGACCGACGTGTACCAGCACGTCCGCCACCACGCCACGTTGGAGGAGCTGGCCGCCTGGGCCGAAGAAGAGGGACTGCCGGTGGTGGGCGTGGACAACCTGCCCGGTGCGGTGCCGCTGGAGACGGCCGAACTGCCCGAGCGGTGCGTGCTGCTGTTCGGTCAGGAGGGCCCCGGCTTGTCGGCCGCCGCCAGGGCGGCCGCAACCCAGGTGGTGTCGATCGCCCAGTTCGGCTCCACCCGCTCCATCAACGCCGGCGTGGCCGCCGGAATAGCCATGCACGCCTGGATCCGCCGCTGGGCATCGCCACCCGCTTCGGAGACCTAGCGCCGACCAGTTCGATCCATCCTGGAAGGAGACGCCGGGCTCAGGCCCGCTGGTAGCGGGACTCCTTGTACTCCTCCACCCAGCTCTTGGAACTGCGCCAGCGGCCGTCGCTTCCCCGGGTGGCCTGGAGCCGGCCCCGACTCGCCGCCCCTCGCAAGGCAGCCGCGTTCAGCTCCGGCGTGGCCAGAGCCTCAAGCGGCACCAACCGGGCAGGTCCTGCGACTGCGGGCAGCACGAACCGGTAGAGGCTGTGGAGTATGGCCCGAGCGAGCATCTCGCCTAGCGGGCTGAAGTAGCCGTCATCGGCCTTCTGGAGCGCGCTGAGATATCTCGACCGGTCACGCTTGTAGATCACCACGGGCGGAAATCCCAGGCGCACCAGGATCAGGTTGAGCACGAGCCGGCCAGTGCGGCCGTTGCCGTCAATGAAGGGGTGAATCCGCTCGAAATGGCAATGGACGGACGCAAGCGCCTCGGGCAATACCAGCGCGTCTCGATCGAGCGAGTTGACCTGGTCTTCCCATGCGGTCAGCTCGCCGGAAACGAGCGGCCACGACACGGGCTCCATGCCACCGGGAAATGGATGGATCTCGTGCTCGCGGTAGCGGCCGGACGCTTCTCGATCAGTGGCTTGGGGATGGGGCGCCACCTCCCACACCGGGGCCATCGCAGCACGGTGGATCTCGCGCACCTCAGCCACCGTTACCACTTTGCCGTGCTCTGAGAGCCCCTCGGGCCGAAGCGCCTGCTGGTACACCCACTCGGCGGCGGCCGCGTAGCCCTTCACCTCCAGGTACTGGCTCAGCTCCTTGTTCCCGACGGCCCTGCCCTCGCCAAGCAGCCGCTCCACCTGCTTGAGGACCAGCGTGTTGCCTTCGATGGCAGTGGAGTGGTGGGCCTCCTCGTACCAAATGGCCTGCCAGATGCCATCGGCCTCCTCGGGCAGAGGCAGTCCGCCCATACGGTCCCGTAGCTCGTCGACTTGGACGCGGAGCCGGTTGTACAGGTCTCGGTGAGTCGGACGGCCCCGGCCTCGGGGTGCGGCAGCTCCGAGATTCTCGTTCATACACTGAAGAATACCAAGATTTCTGTCTGTTGTGGCCTAAGTTGTCGAGTTCATGCGAATTCAAATATACAGAACAAATTTGCGAAGAATCCTTTCCGACGAACCACGAACCAGTTGTCGAGTTCACGCGAATCCAAACGCACAGAACATGTTCCACGGATCGTCCTGCCAAGTTGTCGCGTTCACACGAAGTCAAACGCACAAGAAGAATTCGAGTCTGGGATTCCGTTATGCGTTTCTGCTAGTAATACGTTACACTTTACTAGCATGAAGGGTTCGGTGTCGCAGTATGTCGCAGAGTATGTGACAGCCTTGCCGGAGGGTTCGTTCGTTGCGGTGCGCGATGTCAGCGGGTCGCGTAGCGCAGTCGAGTCGGCCTTTTCTCGTCTGGCCGCCAGCGGGAGGCTGGCCCGTGTCCGCAAAGGCACCTATTGGAAGGGCGCCTCCACCCCCTGGGGCATCTCGCTGCCGCGTGCGGAGGAGGTCGCTCTGGCGCTCGGCGGCCCGGGCTCTGGTCCGGCGGGTGTTGCGGCGGCGCATTGGCTGGGCCTCACCTCGCAAGTTCCATCGACGTACCTGGCCGCCGTGCCGGGCCGGGCGCCGGCGCCGTGGCAACAGGTGCGGTTCACGCAGCGTCCGGTCGGGAGACTGCTGGCGGGCATGTCGCCGTCGGAGGTCGCAGTGCTGGAGGTGCTGCGCTCCGGTCCCGCAGTCGTTGAGGCTGGCTGGGACCGGCTTGGCGAAGTAGTCGCCCAGCTCGCCGAGGACGGCCATGTGCGCCCGGCCGCTCTGGACGCCGCGGCGAACGATGAACCCCATCGCGGCACCCGAGCCCGGTGGTCTGAACTCTGCCGATCGCGATCCGGGTTGGTGCCCACTCCGTGAGTTGGCCTCTGCGCGAGTCGCCCGACCCGCTGACGGCCGGCGCCGCACGAGTGGCAAGGGCGACCGGAATACCGATGGCCCTGATCAACGACGAGCACCCCGTCCAGGCACTCAAGGCCGCTCCTGCGGATGTTCTCGCTCACGAGGTCGTCACCTTCACGGCGGCACCAGAGATGGGCACGAGCACTCGACCAACGGGAGGATTCGCCTCATCTCCAGCCTTCGACCCGGCCGCGTCGGGACCGGCAAGATCGGCATTCGACTCGATCGTGCTCGGCCAGTTGCTCTGGCCGTCCGCTCCTCGCCCGTCGTTCGAAGACTGCTGCGCGGCAGTGCACAGGCACTCAGGCGTGCTCTAGGAGTCGTTCGTCTGTCATCCCCGTGTGGCAGGCTTGGCGGCGCTGCCCGCGAGGCGGGCAGCGCCGCCAAGATGAAGCCTGCAGGGCGCTAGAAGAAGGGGACATGGCAAGAGGACGACCCAAGAAGGCGAAGCCGGCCGTCGGCGGGGCGGCTGATCAGGGCGCCATCACCGGCTATGAGGCCGAGTTGTGGGGCATGGCCGACGCGCTGCGGGGAAGCATGGACGCCTCGGAGTACAAGCATGTGGTGCTGGGCCTGATCTTCCTGAAGTACATCTCCGACGCGTTCGAGGAGCGCCATGCCCAGCTCACCGCCGAGCAGGCCGTGGGCGCCGATCCCGAGGATCCCGACGAGTACCGGGCCGAGAACGTGTTCTGGGTGCCGCATGAGGCCCGCTGGGTGGGTTTGCAGGATGCGGCTCGCCAGCCGGACATCGGCGAGATGCTGGATGACGCCATGCAGGCCATCGAGCACGACAACCCGGTGCTGGCCGGGGTGCTGCCCAAGGACTACGCCCGCCCCGAGCTCGACAAGGTGCGCCTGGGCCAGCTCATCGACATGGTGGGCAACATCCGGGTGGGCGACGCCGAGGCCCGCTCCAAGGACGTGCTGGGCCGGGTGTACGAGTACTTCCTGTCCCAGTTCGCCAGCGCCGAGGGCAAGCGAGGCGGCGAGTTCTACACGCCGAGATGCGTGGTGAAGCTGCTGGTGGAGATGTTGGAGCCTTACAACGGCCGGGTGTACGACCCCTGCTGCGGGTCATCGGGCATGTTCGTGCAGTCGGTCGAGTTCATCCGGGCCCACGCCACCGGCAACGGCAACGGCGGCCAGCCGTCGGCGGGGGCCAGGGCCGACATCTCGATCTACGGCCAGGAGTCGAACTACACCACCTGGCGGCTGGCGAAGATGAACCTGGCGATCAGGGGCATCGAGGGTCAGATCACCCACGGCGACACGTTCCACAACGACCGCCATCCCGATCTCAAGGCCGACTTCATCCTGGCTAATCCCCCGTTCAACGTGAAGGACTGGGGCGGCGAGCGCCTTACCGACGACAAGCGCTGGCAGTTCGGCGTGCCGCCGCCGCGCAACGCCAACTTCGCCTGGGTGCAGCACATGGTGCACCACCTGTCGCCGTCGGGGATCGCCGGGTTCGTGCTGGCCAACGGCTCGATGTCGTCGAAGCAGTCCGGCGAGGGCGACATCCGTAAGAGTCTCATCGAGGCCGATCTGGTGGACTGCATGGTGGCGCTGCCGGGGCAGCTCTTCTACTCCACACAGATCCCGGCCTGCTTGTGGTTCCTGGCGAGGGGCCGGGCCGGGGGCCGGTTCCGCGACCGCCGCGGCGAGTTGCTGTTCATCGACGCCCGCAAGCTCGGCCACATGATCGACCGCACCCACCGCGAGTTCAGCGACGACGACATAGCCCGTATAGCCGACACCTACCACGCCTGGCGAGACTCAGCAGACGGCGAGTACGCCGATGTGCCTGGCTTCTGCAAGAGCGCCTCGCTGGAGGACGCTCAAAGCCACGACTACGCACTCACTCCCGGCCGCTACGTAGGCATGGAGCCCGAAGAGGAAGACGACGAGCCCTTCGAAGACAAGATGCGCCGCCTGGTCGCCCAATGGCGAAAGCAGCAAGCAGAAGCAGCAAAGCTAGACGCCCAGATCGAGAAGAACTTCGAGGCCCTCGACTATGGGACGTGAGTGGAGCAACATCGTACTTGATGACTTGGTCGATGAGATTCTCGACCGTCGAGGTGTCACTCCGACCAAGCTCGGCTCTGCCTTCGTGGATCATGGCCATCGTGTGATCTCAGCGAAAGCAATCAAGAGCAACCGGGTAGATCTCTCCAATGACCAATCTCGATTCGTCAATGACCATACGTATGGCCGTTGGATGAACACACCTCTAAGAGCAGACGATGTACTTCTAACATCAGAAGCCCCCGTGGGCGAGACTGCCTATCTTCCTCACGATGTGGATTGGTGTCTAGGACAGAGGCTGTTCGGAATACGAACCACCAAAGAAAAGCTCCATGGGCGATTCCTCCATTACGCACTGCAGTCTGGGATTGTACGGCACGATTTGTTGTCACGAGCTACTGGCACGACCGCCCAGGGAATCCGCCAATCACAACTACGACAAGTGCGGATTCCGATCCCACCGATTAAGATGCAAGAGCGAATCGCTCACGTCTTGGGGACCCTAGATGACAGAATTGATTTGAATCATAGAATGCACAAGAGTCTAGAAGAGGTAGCAACTGCGCTGTTCAAGTCATGGTTCATCGACTTCGATCCTGTCCGAGCCATAGCAGACGGTCGTGAGCCCTCACTGCCTGCCCATCTAGCCAGTCTATTCCCAAACTACTTTGTCGCATCTGAGCTAGGTCCAATCCCTGACGGTTGGTGCATCCGCAGCCTTGATGAGATTGCTAGCTTTGTGAACGGGTTAGTACTTCAGAAGTATCCGCCCACTCCCACAGGCTCTCTACCAATAGTCAAGATTGCTCAGCTGCGAGCTGGCAACTTCCAGGGAGCCGATCCAGCAAGTGCAGATATAGACTCAAGATACATAGTCGAGGATGGTGACATCCTCTTTTCGTGGTCTGGATCCCTAGAATGTCGACTGTGGACAGGTGGTAGAGGGGCACTCAACCAACACCTATTCAAGGTAGTTCCGAATGGTACACCCAAGTGGTTGTGCTACCTAGCGATTCAGAATCACCTGCGTGACTTCCGCGCCATTGCGGCGGGAAAGGCCACCACGATGGGACACATTCAACGACATCACCTATCGGATGCCAAACAGGTCTTGCCACCGCAAGACGTACTCGCCAGTTTCGACGAGGTCATAGCGCCTCTAGTCGAACGCGCCACAGAAACCGCGATCGAAGCTAGGAACCTGGCCTCTCTCAGGACCGCCATGTTGGCTCGACTTGTTGATGGGAGATTGAGGATTCCTACAGATGGCAGCGGTTAGCCAGCCTATGAGTCGCTTGCTGGATCGTAAGTAATCATTTCGATAAGCGATAACACTCTCATGAACTCCCGCACCTCGACTCCTGTCACTACTTGTGCAGCGTCGTTAACAACAGTCGCAGGATAGTCATCATCGCCTTGGTCAGCTGTCGTTGGCGAAGGGATCCCCCGACTTGGGCACCACAAATGGGCGTGGGCGCATACGCATGGGTGATCTCACCTCTCTTCGTCGCCGCCGAATCGTGTCGCGCTTCGGGTCACGAGCATAGTGCCACGAACATGCGTTCTTCTTCGCCCCTCGGCGCGGCGTAAGGCTGATGGCCGAATGCGGGCGCCACGCTTCTTGTACGGATGTGAACCCGCGCGTTGAATCGGGACAAGAACCTTCGGCAGGAGCGCCTATAGAGCTCTTCGCTTCGCGCGCTCCGACTTCGCTCTCCTGACGGCACCGGTCATGTTCAGGCGCCATGTCAGCATCTGGGAACTCACACCGAGTCGCTCCATCGCTTCCTGTCGCGTGAACCGTCCTCGGGCCACATCTAGAGCCATGTCGCTAGTCACGAGTAGCTCGCCAGCGAGCCAGTTGGCCTCGTCTTCGTTCGTGGAATTACAGAGCCTGCATCCGGTCGTCGCGTCGAGAGCTGGTTGGGGCTCGTGGAGCAGAAGGCTATGGGCGAGTTCGTGCGCCAAGTTGCTGTTCTGGCGCGCGCGGCTATGGGCGTCGTTGTGGATGATGATTCTGCGGTGGCCCTCAAACACCGTGAGAGCCGAGAAGGTCTCCAGTTCCGCCGAGAGAAAGTAGAGGGCTCCGCTGCAGGCGGGCGCAAGATCACTCAGAGGCACGATGGGGACATCGAGGTGCTGCGCGAGTTGGCGCGGATCAAAGCAGTCGAATAGGCCGAGCCCGAGTTCAGCCCTGACCTCGCCGGCCAGATCAGCCGCCTCCGACTTGAAGCCCCTACGCACCGCCATCGCTCACTCCTTGGTCCTCAGGTGCTCATAGGCCGCCCTGATGACCCCATCGAGAGCGGTAGCGGCCTCTGGGGTCAGGTTCTTGTCAGCACGTAGGTAGGTGGAGATCATCGCTAGGGGCTCGGCTTCGGGCCGGTGGCCTCCGGACCTGACATAGTCGTCAGCCCGGAGGCCGGACCAGGCCGATAGCGCGGCCAAGCTGTCGAGATCGGGACGCCGACCCTGGGCCATTCGGGTCAGGGTGGAAGCGCTCACCCCTGACTCGGCGGCGACCTGCTTCCAAGTCAGGTCCCTCGCTTGCCGCTGGGCGTTGAGCGCCTCGTAGAGAGCATCGCTGTCGAACCGGCCGAACTTTTCTGGCATGTTCCCTCCGAAGGTAGTTGCTTGCTAACAATCGACAGTCTAAACTGCAATCGCTCGGTGGCAACGTGCCGCCGAGAGAGCAATTGCAAATGCGAGGTTAGCCAATGAGCACAGCAGTGACCACAGGGGTGGCGGAGACCCCAACGAGGTCCGTCTTCATCACCGTCAACAGGAAGGAAGTCAAGGTCGACGGCCCGAAGGTCAGCGGCCTGGAGATCAAGGAGGCAGCCATCGAGCAGGGCCTGGCCATCGAGCTGGACTTCCAGCTGGCCGAAGAGACATCGGACGGCAAGCAGAAGATCATCGGCGACGCGGACAGCGTCGAGGTGACCGACAAGTCGGTGTTCTTCGCCACTGCCGGCGACGACAACTCCTGATGGAGCCTGCCATGACCCCGGAGGTAGAGAAGGCGGTCGAGGAACTCCGGACCCGCTTCCCCGACACCGAGGTCGACGCCGTCGGCACGGGCGATGGTGGCGCCACCGTCACCATCGCCCGTGTAGGTCCGGGGCCCGCGTACGTCCAGCGCGAGACATGGATGGGTTTCACCATCAGCTACCTATACCCCAGCGCCGACATCTACCCGCTGTTCGCGTCCCCCGACCTGACCCGCGTTGACGGCGAGCCTCATGGCGAAGGCATCTCTTTGCGTTCGTTCCAAGGAGCTCCCGCTCTGCAACTGTCTAGACGGAGCAACCGCCTCAATCCAGCCACAGACACCGCCGCTCTCAAGGTCGCGAAGGTCCTCCAATGGCTGTGGGCACACTGAGCAGCCCGTTCAGCCTCCGGCTCACGCAGGCGATGTGGGCAGAACTCGAGCAGCACCTCTTCCCCGGCGACCAGGACGAGCATGGAGCCGTCATCGGTGCCGCAGTCGTCGACACCGCTCGCGGATGCCGGCTTCTGGGCCGCAAGCTGTTCCGTGCAACCGACGGAACCGACTATGTGCCTGGCCAGCGCGGCTACCGCATGCTCACCCCCGACTTCGTCAGGCGCTGCGCCCTCGCCTGTGCAGACGAGGGACTCGCGTATCTCGCCATCCACAACCATCCTGGCGCCAACGACGTCGCCTTCTCGGGTGACGACATGGCGTCGCATCGCCGGGGCTACCCGGCCCTCCTAGACATTCTCAACGGTCCGCCAGTGGGCGCACTCGTTTTTGCTCGTCGGGCCGTGGCCGGCGACATCTGGCTATCACCGAGCCACCAAGCGGTACTCGATCGTGCAGTCGTTGTCGGCCGATCACAGCAGATCCTCTATCCCTCACCACGCAAACCAGCCGATGCCGACCCGCAGTACGACCGACAGGTGCAACTATTCGGGGACCGGGGACAGGACATCCTCTCCACCCAGAAGGTCGGCATCGTGGGAGCCGGAGGAGCCGGCTCTCTCCTCAACGCCTACCTCGCCCGACTCGGCGTCGGGCATCATGTGGTCGTCGACCCCGATCGAGTCGACACCACCAACTGCCCAAGACTGGTGGGCACTCGTCCAAGCGATCTGCCACCGCAGTGGTTGCCGCGTCGGCTGGCTCGAATTCTGCGGATGCGCGCTGCGCTCAAGGTCGGCATCGCCGAGCGAATAGCACGTGAGGCGAATCCCCGCGTCAGATTCGATGCCGTCGCAGGCGACGTCGTGGAGCCAGCGATGGTCGAACAACTGCTCGACTGTGACGCCATCTTCTTGCCAGCCGACAGCATGAGAGCACGCCTCGTGGTGAACGCCATTTGCCATCAGTACCTGATCCCGACGTGGCAGGTGGGTGCGAAGGTGCAAGTCGACGAGGACTCGGGCGAGGTCCACGACATCTTCTCCGTGGTCCGACAACTCGTCCCGGGCGATACGTGCCTGTGGTGCAATGAACTCGTGGACTCCACGCGGCTGGCGGAGGAGGCCGCCTCACCCGAGCAACGCGAGGCACAGCGCTACATCGACGAGATCCCTGCCCCAAGCGTCATCACCCTCAACGCCGTAGCAACTGCACACGCCGTGAACGACTACCTCTCTGCCACCGTGGGGCTACCAGGTGCAGACGATGACGATCCAGAAGTCACTTGGACGAAGCACCGTCCCCTCAACCCGAAGCCGGCGATCGAAGTCCCACGCCGTGACTCCGACTGCCCCGAATGCCAAGGCCGACTGGCGTCCGGCCCACTCAAGCGCCTACCAGTGCGCTACTCGACCTCATGAGGCGCGGAGGCCGATCATCGCTGGAGAAGCGTCCGCTGAGAACCCCTGGGCTCTCGACGTCTCACCCTGCTGGTTGCATCAGCACTCGAGATCCCTACCTGTTCCTGACTGAAAGGAGTCCCCATGAACAGATCCAAGAGTTCGCCGATTGTCGGCATGGGAGCCATCGCCGTGATCCTTACCTGGCTGTTGGGTGCCGCCCTTGTGGGCAACAGCAATTGTGCTGGCAGTTCTCGCCGTGATTGCCCTCGTAGGATGGCTGTTCGAAGACGGAGCTGAAGACCTCGGCTCTCTACTCGACGGCGGTTCAAGCTCCCCAACGCGGCGAAGGCGCCCCCGAAGCCGTCGCAGGTCCGGCCGAACAAATCACGGTTACGCCACGCGCTATCGAAGGCCCCGCCGACCCCGATATCGACGACATCGACCATACGCACGAGCTTGGATGTAGGCCGCTCGCGAGCTGTCATCGAAGAGACACCTCGGTTGCGAGCATGCTTGGCGGCCAGCCAGCTCACCCCACGCTCCGAACCCGTCCAGCCTGCCGGTTTGCTACTGTCCCATCAAGCGCTGCAAATCAGAGAATGGCGGCCTCGAACTCTGCGTTAGACACCTTGACCTCCTCATAGAGCGTCGCCGCGTCCTTGCCGTGGTTGTCTGCCACACGCTTGAACAGCTCCCACGGGTCTTGAGGCTTCGGTGCCCGAGGTCGCAGCCAGAACACTCCAGATCTACCCGACCTGATGGCGCTTATGGCGGGCTGGAGATCAAGGAGCAGTGCTCCAGTTGCACGTATCGGATCGTCTCCGACACCCTCTACCGCGAAGATCGCGAGCTTCGTCTTGAGAACAGCCGCCAACTCCTTGGGATTGCGCAGCATCCTGTAGTTCAATGTCACCAGGCCTTCGTATCCGAGTTGTTTGAGCGCAATCAACAGATCTCGATCATCGAGCGTCGTCAGCCTGTGATCGATCGTGCGCAGCGGCACTAGCTGCACGTCCCCCATCCACGGCTCCAGCCCTTTGAGGATCGGCTCCGGGAAGTTCTGGTCTAACGGCAGGCGCATCAGGCCGCGAGCGAGTACTCGAACTCGATCGCCTCCTCGAAGACGCTGGCACCGAAGCCGGGGTAGAGGGCTGCGATCTTCTCTACATCCGCGATGTGGCGATGCAGAGCTGCGGCAACCTGCGTCGTGATGCGGGAGCCAGCGAGATGGGGCTCGCCCGACACCCTCCCCGGGATGATTCGCAGGTTTGGCCGCGGACGGAGGAGGTCAGGCCCTCGCTGACCGTCGCATTCGAAGGGTCCGAGCAGATCCAACATGCCAGCAAGGGGTCGTTGTCCATCAACTCGGGACACATCGTCGTCGAGCACGAAGATGTTCGCGGACGAGTCGACCCGCAACGGTGAGCCGGGCCGTTCCCCACTGTCGTCCCAGATATCTAGCCCCCGTCGCTCCAACTCCCCGAGCGCCTCGCGTACGCGCTGCATGGGACTGGCGGCAATCTCGCTACCCCGTCCCTCCTTGGGATGGCGGAGCCAATAGACGATGCGTAGCGCCATGAGATCGGCGTAGGACCAGAGCTTGATTCTCGTCGGCGACACCGAAGGCTCGACTATCCCGGAGCGGGCCCACAGATACACCGTGGAAACCGGAACACCTGAAAGGGCAGCGGCACGCGGCCCTTCGTAGCATCCCTCAAACGCGGCATTGACGCGAGCAGAGAGTGCATGCCTGTCATCCATGATCGCACCGTGCCTCGACGAGTTTGGTAGCGGACTATACGTGAACGGGCTCTCCCAGCCGATGCTTCCAGCGATTTAGGACCACTTGGCGCTGCTCGAAGGGGTCGATTTGTATACCGAGTCGACGGAGCCTCCGGCCGAGGAAACGACTGCTCTCAGGCATGCTGGCCCAGGGCCGTCGCCACCCGGGCGAGCGTGTCGATGCGGTTAGGGGCACCGTCGCCCTCCTCCAGCCGGAAGATCATCGACTGCGTGGTGCCCATCCGCTCCGCCAGATCGCCTTGGCTCAGCCCGACGTCGATGCGCAGATCGTAGACGAGTTGCCCAAGGGCGAGATCCCGCTCGACACCAACCCGAACCTCCTCGGAGGGCTCGCCAAGCCGGCTCTTGATGTCTTCCCACCGCGAATGGCTCGCCATCGTTACTCCTTGGTGCAACAGCTCGTCACCGGTCACGCGTCAACTCTAGAAGACGGCGGAGCGGCCGCCGGCACCTCGGCACGGCGCGCAGTCGTATCAACACGCTGAGCAATCGAGGCCGGGCCACAAGCGCCCCATCGGTGCAGTGAGCTCTACGATGGACGAATCCGTACGGGCTCTCATGATGTCCATGTCCGACCTTCGTATCGTCTGCCGGATCCCTCGTGACCGGTCTGAATGAGGCCGACGTTGAGGCGGCTGCGGTTGGCTGGCTGGCGGGATTGGGCTGGAGCGTTGCCCATGGGTCGGAGGTCAACCCGGATGCTGCGCCAGCGGAGCGGGCCGACTACAGCGCGGTCGTGCTTGCTGCGACTCTGCGGGAGGCGCTGACGAGGCTCAACCCGCAGTTGCCAGGCGAGGCGCTCGGCAACGCCGTTCGGCGGCTGACTCACCCCGAGGGGACGACGCTGGAGGCCCGCAATCGGGCGTTCCATCGCATGGTCGTCGACGGCGTGACCGTGGAATACCGCGACGGTGGGAGGGTGCGGGGCGCGCAGGCCCGAGTCATCGACTTCGACGATCCGTCCAACAATGACTGGCTGGCCGTCAACCAGTTCACCGCTGTGGAGAACAAGATCGAGCGGCGCCCCGATGTAGTGCTGTTCGTGAACGGGCTGCCGCTCGGCATGATCGAACTCAAGAACCCCACCGACGCCGACGCCACCATCTGGACCGCCTGGCAACAGCTCCAGACCTACAAGGCCGACCTGCCTGGACTGTTCTCGATGAACGCGGTGATGATCGTGTCCGACGGCCTGGAGGCCCGGCTGGGCACCCTCACCGCAGGACGGGAATGGTTCAAGCCATGGCGCACCATCGGCGGCGAGGAACTCGCCGACAAGCACCTGCCCCAACTTCAAGTACTACTACAGGGTGTGTGCGGCCAGCGAAGGTTCCTCGACCTGGTGCGGGATTTCGTCGTGTTCGAGGACGACGGCAGCGGCAGGCTCGACAAGAAGATCGCCGGCTACCACCAATTCCACGCCGTGCAGGCCGCGGTGGACGAGACGCTGCGGGCGGCTGCGCTCCAGCAAGCCGCGAGCAGGCCCGCACATGGCGGTCGCAGGCCAGGCGGTGAGCCGGGCGATCGGCGCATCGGGGTCGTGTGGCACACCCAGGGCTCCGGAAAGAGCCTCACCATGGCCTTCTACGCCGGGCGGATCATCCGCGAGACGGCCATGTCCAACCCCACCGTGGTCGTGCTCACCGACCGCAACGACCTCGACGACCAGCTGTTCTCCACCTTCTCTCGCTGCGCGGAGGTGCTGCGCCAACCCCCGGTTCAGGCCCAGACCCGGACCGATCTCCGGCAGCTGCTCGACACCGCTTCGGGCGGCGTGGTGTTCACCACCATCCAGAAGTTCTTCCCAGAGCAGAAGGGCGACCGGCATCCACGGCTGTCGGAGCGGCGCAACGTCGTCGTGATCGCCGATGAGGCCCATCGCAGCCAGTACGACTTCATCGACGGCTTCGCGGCCCACATGCGCGACGCGCTGCCCAACGCCTCGTTCATCGGCTTCACCGGCACCCCCATCGAGAAGCAGGACGCCAACACCCGGGCCGTGTTCGGCGACCACATCAGCGTCTACGACATCCAGCGCTCCGTGCAGGACAAGGCGACCGTGCCCATCTACTACGAGAGCCGCCTGGCCCGCCTGACCCTCGACGACCGCCGGCGGCCCCACATCGACGACGACTTCGAGGAGGCCACCGAGGGCGAGGAGGTCGAACGCAAGGAGAAGCTCAAGACCAAGTGGGCCCAGCTCGAAGCGGTCGTGGGCGCCGCAGGACGGATCCGCCAAGTAGCCGCCGACATCGTCGAGCACTACGAGACCCGTCTCGACGCCATGGACGGCAAGGCCATGGTGGTGTGCATGAGCCGGCGCATCTGCGTCGACCTCCACAACGAACTCGTGCGGTTGCGCCCCGACTGGCGCCACCCCGACGACGACCAAGGCGCCATCAAGGTGGTGATGACCGGCTCAGCCTCGGACCCGCTCAAGTGGCAGCCCCACATCCGCAACAAGCCCCGCCGCGAGACGCTGGCCAACCGGTTCCGCGACCCCGACGACCCGCTGCGGGTGGTGCTGGTGCGCGACATGTGGCTCACCGGCTTCGACGCGCCCAGCCTGCATACCATGTACGTGGACAAGCCCATGCGGGGCCACGGGCTGATGCAGGCCATCGCCCGGGTCAACCGGGTGTTCCGCGACAAGCCCGGCGGGCTGGTGGTGGACTACCTCGGGCTCGCCCACGAGCTCAAGAAGGCACTGGCCACCTACACCGAGAGCGGCGGCCGGGGCGAGACCGCGCTCGACCAGGCCGAGGCCGTGGCCGTCATGCAGGAGAAGTATGAGATCTGCCGCGGCCTGTTCTGGGGATTCGACTGGTCGGCATGGGCCGGGGGCGATGCTCAGGCGCGCCTAGGCCTGCTGCCAGCGGCGTTTGAGCACATCCTGGCCCAGGAGGACGGCAAGGATCGCTGCACAGCCGCGGTGCGCGAACTGTCCCAGGCGTTCGCGCTGGCCGTGCCCGATCCGGCCGCTATGTCCATCCGGGATGACGTGGCCTTCTTCCAGGCCGTGGCCGCGGCGCTGTCCAAGCCCACTCCCGGCGAGGCCCGCCTCGAAGAGGACCTCGACCACGCCGTCCGCCAGATCATCTCCCGGGCCGTCACCCCTCAAGGCGTGCTCGATATCTTCGCGGCGGCCGGCCTCGACAAGCCCGACATCTCAGTGCTGTCAGAGGAGTTCCTGGCCGAGGTACGGGGCCTGCCCCAACGCAACCTGGCCGTTGAGGCACTGCGCCGTCTGCTGGAAGGCGAGGTGAACCGCCGCCGGGGACGCAACGTCGTACAGGCCCGATCGTTCGCAGAGATGCTGGAGCAGTCCATTCTCCGCTACCAGAACCGGGCCATCGAGGCCGCCCAAGTGATCGAAGAACTGATCGGCCTGGCTGAAGAGATCCGAGAGGCCGACGCCCGAGGCGAGCAACTCGGCCTCAGCGACGAAGAACTAGCCTTCTACGACGCCCTAGAGACGAACGACAGCGCGGTCAAGGTCCTGGGCGACGAGACCCTACGGGCCATTGCCTGCGAGTTGGTCGAGACGGTACGCAAGAACGTCACCATCGACTGGACTATGCGCGAGAACGTCAGAGCCAAACTCCGCAGTTACGTCCGCCGCATCCTGCGCCGACACGGCTATCCGCCCGACAAACAGGAGAAGGCCACCCAGACCGTACTGGAGCAGGCCGAAGCCCTCTCAGCCGTCTGGGCGACCGCCGCATAGGCAGGAGGGTCTCCGTGCAGGACATGGCCGCATTCATCGAGCAGATGCCCAAGGCTGAGCTCCACATGCACATCGAGGGCGTGCTCGAACCCGAGCTCAAGTTCGAGATGGCGGCCCGCAACGGCCTCGAGCTTCCCTACGACTCCGTTGACGACCCGGCCGCTGTGTACGACTTCAACGACCTGTCAACGTTCCTCGACGCCCGCTACGAGGGAGACACGGTACTGATCACCGAGACCGACTTCTACGACCTCGGCATGGCCTACTTCACCACCGTTGCCCACGAGAACCTCGTGTACGCCGAGATCTTCTTCGACCCGCAGGCCCACACCACACGAGGGGTCGGGTTCTCAACGGTGATCGAGGGCCTGCACCGAGCCCAGGTCGACGCCGAGGCTCGGCTGGGGATCGAGTCGCACCTCATCATGTGCTTCCTGCGGGACCTGAGCGCCGAGTCGGCCCGGGAGGCGTTGGAACAGGCCTCCCCCTACCGCGACTGGATCATCGGCGTGGGTCTCGACTCCGACGAGCATCAGAACCCGCCGTCGAAGTTCGCCGACGTGTTCGCCGCGGCCGCGGGCGAGGGCTACCGGCTCACCATGCACTGCGACGTCGACCAACAGAACTCGGTCGCCCACATCTGGCAGGCAATCGACGACATCGGCGTCGAGCGCATCGACCACGGCGTGAACGCGCTCGACGAGCGGGCGCTGGCCCAACAGATGGCCAGCCGGCGGATCGGGCAGACGATCTGTCCGATCTCGAATCGCTACGTCGTGGCGGACAGCCGCTCACGCGACATCAAACGCATGCTCGACGAGGGAATGCTCCCGACCGTCAACAGCGACGACCCGGCCTATTTCCGGGGCTACATGAACGACAATCTGGCGGTGGCCCGACGTGACGGCGACCTCTCTGCGGAAGAGGTCGGACAACTCATGCGCAACGCCTTCGCCATGAGCTGGACGACCGACACGCGCAAGCAGGCCTACCTCGCCGCGCTCGACGATTACCTCACGGCCCCAACCGGGGTGGAACCGCAGTAGGCCCTGGTCGAGCTAGTTGGTGCCGACCAGGTCGATGATTCCGATCGATGGCCGGACGCCGAATCGCATCTGAGGGGCATTTCCCCGTTCGCGGCCCACTCCGGTAGAGACATAGGCGGCTGTTCCGTCCAACTCATGCAGCCCGCCTGCTGCGACATGCCTCGGCACGCTCGAGAGCGTCAGAGGAGGCCCGAAGAACGGCAACGAGACCTGTCCGCCGTGCGTATGGCCCGAGACCATTAGATCGACGGACCTTCCTTCAAGCAACTCGACCGCATCCGGCTTGTGAGCGAGGAGTATGCGCACGTCGGCGAGATCGTCGTCTGGAAGTCGTTCAGCAACCCGTTGTGCGGCCCTCTCATCGCCGAACAGCGTTATTCCTCCGATGCGCACGACGCTGCCCTTGAGCGCGAGGGTGTCGATCTCGTTGTCGAGTACTTTGGCGCCTGTTCCTTCGGTGATGCGCAGAAGGCCTGTGACCGTATCGGTGTTGCCGCTCACCAAATAGACAATCGACACCTCGTCGACCAGCCGCCGGATCAGTTCGGAGAATTGCGGCGCACGCTCGTCGAACAAGTCTGAATCGAACTGGTACAGGTCTCCCGGAACGAGGACCATGTCGGGAGCCAACGCGATCAAGCGGTCCACCGCCTCGTTCTCGTAGGAGCCGACCTCTGTGGTCTGAAGATCAGACAGCACGCCAACCCGGATTTCCTCCCCGACGCCATCGACGGCTAGCTGCACGGACTCCGTCCTCAGCCAGAACGGCTCGATGTGAGTCGCATAGATTCCCACCGGGATCGCGAGCTGGGCCACCAGACAGAGAGCCGTAATGACTCGAGAACGCCCACGCGCGAGGAGCAATATGATCCCGCCGGCCAGCGGGACTCCAATCGTGAGAACAACGTACACAACGTGGATCATCGTGAACCCATCGAGTCCAGTAATGAGAAACGCGCCGGCGCCGAACAGAAGTGAGCCAACGATCCCGGCGGTGGCGGCACGAATGACCACCAAGCTGTTGCGGACCCTCCCACGAATCGACCACACGGCAGCCATGCCCGAAGCCGTGCCAACAATGACGGCGGCCGCTATCGCGTAGTAGTTCAAGAGCATCAGCCCGACGATACGGCCACATCGGCGAACCCTCCGGGACGCTCGAACCCGGGCTCAAGTTCGAGATGGCGCCCCCAAGCCGCTTCTAACCCGCCTGGCGGGTCGCCGGGCTGGGACGGTGAGCGGTAGCGTTGGCGCCCGCATGAGCCGATCCGCCGACGAGACGCCGCACCCGGCCGCGGTACCCGACAAGCCTGTCCTCGAAGGTCTCGAAGCCAAGTGGGACGCCGACTGGGAGGCGTCCGGGATCTACCGCTTCGATGACACCCGCCCACGGGCCGAGGTGTTCTCCATCGACACACCCCCGCCCACCGTCAGCGGTTCGCTGCACGTCGGGCACGTGTTCAGCTATACCCACACCGACATCATCGCCCGCTACCAGCGCATGGCCGGCCTGGCCGTCTTCTACCCCATGGGCTGGGACGACAACGGGCTGCCCACCGAGCGCCGGGTGCAGAACTACTACGGGGTGCGCTGCGACCCGTCGCTGCCCTACGACGGTGGCTTCGCTCCCCCGCCCGACGCGGGCCGGCCCTCGGCCGTGGCCAAGCGCAAGACCATCGCCATCAGCCGGCCCAACTTCATCGAGCTGTGCGAGGAGCTCACCGCCTCTGACGAGCAGGCCTTCGAGGACCTGTTCCGGCGCATCGGGCTGTCGGTGGACTGGACTCGCACCTACGCGACCATCGACGCCCACTGCCGGCGGGTGTCGCAGCTCGCCTTCCTGGAGAACCTCGAGCGGGGCGAGGCCTACCAGATCGAGGCGCCGTCGCTGTGGGACGTGTCGTTCCAGACCGCGGTGGCCCAGGCCGAGCTCGACGACCGGGAGATGCCCGGCGCCTACCACAAGCTGCGTTTCCACAGTTCGAGCCGCGACGGCGACGACATCTGGATCGACACCACCCGGCCCGAACTGGTGCCGTCGTGCGTGGCCCTGGTGGCCCATCCCGATGACAGCCGCTACCGGCCGCGGTTCGGATCGACGGTGCGCACCCCCGTGTTCGACGTAGAAGTTCCGGTGCTGGCCCACGAGCTCGCCGACCCCGGCAAGGGCACC
The DNA here is from genome assembly GCA_965220645.1 of Candidatus Aldehydirespirator sp. Classification (GTDB taxonomy): domain Bacteria; phylum Actinomycetota; class Acidimicrobiia; order Acidimicrobiales; family Aldehydirespiratoraceae; genus Aldehydirespirator. The sequence continues at coordinate 2,939,676 of OZ244836.1, forward strand.
GGAATCGCCATGATCTGCACCTTCGGCGACACCGCCGACGTGACCTGGTGGCGCGAGCTCAACCTCCCGGTACGAACCGTGATAGGCCGCGACGGCCGTTTCGCCGCCGAGCCGCCCGCGGCCATCGAGTCAGCCGCGGGCCGGACCGCCTACAACCGCATCGCCGGCAAGACCGCGGTGCAGGCCCGCACCGAGATCGCGGCCGTCTTCGCCGAGTCCGGCGACATCGACGGCGAGCCCCGCCCCATCACCCATCCCGTCAAGTTCTTCGAGAAGGGCGACAAGCCGCTGGAGATCGTGTCCAGCCGCCAGTGGTACATCCGCAACGGCGGGCGCGACGACGATCTGCGCCAGGCCCTGATCGACCGGGGCACCCAGATGAACTGGGTGCCGGGCTACATGCGGGCCCGCTACGAGAGCTGGATCGCGGGGCTCAGCGGCGACTGGCTCATCAGCCGCCAGCGCTTCTTCGGGGTGCCCATACCGCTGTGGTACCACCTCGACGCCGACGGGTCACCCGACTACCACGACCCGATCCGGCCCGATCCCGCAGCTCTGCCGGTGGATCCGTCCTCGGACTGCCCGCCCGGCTACGACGAGTCCCAGCGGGGCCGACCCGGGGGCTTCGCGAGCGACCCCGACGTGATGGACACCTGGGCCACCTCCTCGCTCACGCCCCAGATCGCCACCGGCTGGCGCACCGACGAGGCCCTGCACGCGGCCACCTTCCCGATGGACATGCGGCCCCAGGCCCACGACATCATCCGCACCTGGCTGTTCTCCACCGTGGTGAGGGCCCACTTCGACGCCGGAACCGTGCCCTGGCACAACTGCGCCCTGTCGGGCTGGATCCTCGACCCCGACCGCAAGAAGATGTCCAAGTCCCGGGGCAACGTGCAGGTGCCCACCGACCTGCTCGACCGCTACGGCGCCGACGCGGTGCGCTACTGGGCCGCGTGCGGCCGACCCGGCACCGACACCGCCTTCGACGACCAGCAGTTCCGCATCGGCCGGCGCCTGGCCGTCAAGCTGCTCAACGCCTCCAAGTTCGTGCTGCGCTTCGATGACCCCGGTGAGGGAGACATCACCGAGACGCTCGACCGCTCGATGCTGCATCGTCTAGCGGACCTCGTGGACGACGCCACCCGAGCCCTGGACGCCTTCGACTACGCCCGGGCCCTGGAGCGCACCGAATCGTTCTTCTGGGCCTTCACCGACGACCATCTGGAGCTGGTGAAGGCCCGGGCCTACGGAGAACACGGCCCGGCTTCATCGGCCTCGGCCCGCCGGGCACTGCGGACCGCGCTGGCGGTGCTGCAGCAGCTGTTCGCCCCCTTCACGCCCTTCGTGGCCGAGGAGGTCTGGCGCTGGTGGCACGCCTCATCGGTCCATACGTCGGCGTGGCCCGAGTCCAGCCGTCTGCGGGCGGCCGCAGGCGACGCCGGACCGCTGCCCGGCGTGGTGGCCGCGGCGGTGCTGGGCGAGGTCCGGCGGGCCAAGTCCGAGGCCAAGCGACCGCTGCGCACCGAGGTGGAGCGGGCCACGGTGACTGACACCGCCGAGCGGATCGCGGTGCTGCAGCAGGTGGCCGCCGATGTCTGCGCCGCGGGTCGCATAGCCGATCTGGTAACCGCCGAAGGACCCGAGCTGTCGGTGGCCTGCGAGCTAACTCCCGAGGCAGCCGCTTAGCTCCCCGAACTGGCAGCAGAACGCACGCATAGCGCGCAAGACGCTGCCAATTCCCGAGGGGACGGCTCAGCGAAGCAGGCCGTAGATCTGGCGGGCAGCGCGGCGGCCCGACAGCAGGGCGCCGTGCACGGTGGACGGGAACCGGCTGTGGGTGGCCTCGCCGGCGAAGAACAGCCGCTCACCGACCGGTCTCGACATCTCCCGGTAGGTCTCGAACGGGACGCCCGCCGGCAGGTATGAATACGAACCCCTCGTCCAGGGGTCCGATCCCCAGCGGGTGCTGACCGTGTCAGCAGGCTCGGGCACGTCGCCGAAGATGGCCTCGAGGGTCTGAACGGCCCGCGCCGCCAGCTCGGAGTCGGAGTACTGCTCGATCTCGGCCCCGAACGATCCGGGGTTGAACATGGAGAGCACCGGCCGGCCCAGGTACGGATGCAGGTTGAGCGTCTCGGACCACCGGCCCGCCGGTTCGCCCGCGTAGCCGATCCATTCGACATCCCGATCCCAGAAGGCTTCATCGAACAGCAGGCACGTCCGGTTGAGGATCCCCATGTCCAGAGCATCCATCGCTTGCTGCATTCCAGACGGCAGCGCGGGGCTGAACGCGATCGTCCCAGCCTTGAGAACGCCGAGAGGAACGGTGACGATCACCCGGTCGGCCCCGAACCTCGTGCCCGAGCCGGTTGTGACCACGACCTCGGCCCCGGCGTGGTCGATCTCGGCCACCGCGTGGTTGAGCCTGATGTCCCGGCCGGCGGCCAGCACATCGACGACCTGGCCGTACCCGCCGGGGAACACGACGTCGCCGCCGCGAAACGTGCTGGGCCCGTCGTAGCTCATGATCGAGAGCTCGGAGATGTCCGCGCCCAGCTCGTGCTCGAACATCGAGGAGAGCGAGTGCAGCCAGAGGCGCCGGTCGTCATCGTCGAAGCCGTTGGTGGCCGCGAACTGCTCGAAGACCTCCCGAAGGGACTCATCGGGCATCTCGTGGGCCAGCCTCATGTAGTCCCGCCACCGCGCTTCGTTGACCGGTCCGATCTGCTGGCCGTCGCGGTTGTAGAGGATCGAGTTGTCGTAGTCCGACGGGAGTGTCTCGATGCCGTGGCTCTCGACGATCTCGGAGACCGGGTTGCTGCGGATGCCGTGAATCCAGGTGGCGCCCAGTTCGACGGGGATGCCGTCGCCGATGCTCGAAGTCCAGATCCTGCCGCCGACGCGGTCGCGAGCCTCGAGAATGACGACGTTCTCGAACCCCCGGATCTGGAGTTCATCGGCCGCAGCCAAAGCCGCGATGCCGGCGCCGACGATGACGATCCGCTCATCGGCCGCTGCGGGGGCATCACCGGCGCCGCGGCCGCTGCAGGCCGCTGCAAGGGGCGCGGCCGCGCCCAGCCCCAGCGCCCCCAGCCCTGCCTTGATGAACCCCCGGCGGCCCAGTCCGTAGCCAGCCAACTCCCCCGCCCTCACTCGGTCTCGTCCTAGTCGTCGATCTCGGGGATCCGCAGGGAGAAGGCTGCGCCTCCCAGCGGTGACTCCCCCACCGTCACGGTCCCGCCGTGGGCCTCGGCCACCTGGCGCACGATGGCAAGGCCGAGGCCGGAGCCGGGCCGGTCCCGGTCGGCCTCCATGCGGTGGAAGCGTTCGAAGATGCGCTCGCGGTCGGCCTCGGGCACACCCGGACCCGCGTCATGCACGGTCACTGTGCCGCCGTCCACGACCACCTCAACCGGCCCTTGCTCACTGAACTTCACCGCATTGTCCACCAGGTTGCGCATCGCTCGGGTCAACGACTCCGGGCGGCCCTCGACAGCAACACCCCGATCCACCCGCATCACGATGTCACGCCCGCTGCGGCGCCGCGCCCTCTCCGCCACCGGTTCGACCACGTCGGCCAACTCGATCAACTGGAGCGCTTCGTCGGCTTGGACGTCGACGGCCAGGTCCACCAGTTCGGTCACCAGGTCGGTCAGCTCGCCCAGTTCCGCATCCAGATCCTCGAGCACGGAGTCTCGATCCTCGGGCAGCAGTTCCGAGGATCGTCGCAGCAGGTCCACGTTCGTGCGCAAGCTGGTCAGCGGGGTGCGCAGTTCGTGGCTGGCGTCCATCACCAGTCGATGCTGCTGGCGGCGGCTCGCAGACAGGGCCGCGAGCATGGTGCGGAAGCTGCGGGCCAAACGTCCCACCTCGCCCGCCTCCGAGCCCTCCACCGGACGGTCCACATCACCCGTCTCGGCGATCTGCTCGGCTGTCTCCGTCAGCCTTACGATGGGGCGCACCGCTCGCCCGGCCAGGAACCAGGCCCCGGCCGCGGCGACCGCCACCGCCAGCGCTCCGAACAGCAGCACCTGCCGGCGGAGATCCTCCACTGCGTTCTCCACCTCGTCCAGCGGACGGGCCACCTGGACGAACACGCCGTCTGCGGCCCGCACGGTCATGAGCCGCAGGCTGAGCCCGTCGGCGATGATCGTCTCCACCACCGGACCTCGCCGCCGGGCCCGCTCCAAGCGGTCCAGGTCGGGAACGGTTCCGATGTCATCGTCGAGGGCGACGATGACCTGGCCCCGGATCACGCCGTCGGCACCGGCGTCCAGGTCGGTGACGACGACTCGGGCGTAAGCGTCCAGTGACACCAGCGAGCCCAGCGGATCGGCCCGCAGCAGCGACCCGATGCCCGTCGTGCGCCGGGCCAGGCTGCCGGCCCAGAAATCGCCGCGGGGCTCGGCGAACACCAGCGCCGCCCGTTCCAGCAGGTCTTGATCAACTTCCTCCGTCAACTCTGCCCTGGCCGAGCGCACCGCGGTCCAGCCCACCGCGGCCACCACCACCGTCACCACCGCGGCCACCAGCAGCGCAACCCGGACCCGGAGTGTCACTGGTCGATCCTGGCCGCGTAGCCGACCCCGCGCCCGCTCACTGGTCGATCCTGGCCACGTAGCCGACCCCGCGCACGGTGTGGATGATCCTGGCCACGTAGCCGACCCCGCGCACGGTGTGGATGATCCTGGCCGCGTAGCCGACCCCGCGCCCGCTCACTGGTCGATCCTGGCCACGTAACCGACTCCGCGCACGGTGTGGATGATCCTGGGCGCGCCTTCAGTCTCGGTCTTGCGGCGCAGGTACCCGACGTACACGTCGAGGGTCTTTGACCCAGCGTCGAGGGTCCCCTCCCAAACGTGCTCGTAGATGTCGAAACGGCTCAGGACGACGCCGGCGTTGCGCACCAGCAACTCGAGCAGGTCGAACTCCTTCACCGACAAGCCGATGGGCCGGCCGGCCCGCAGCACCAGCCGGCCCTCGACGTCGATCTCGAGATCACCGAGGCGCAGCACGCTGTCGCGGCGCGATGGGGTCGCGCTCCAGCCGATCCGGCCGGCATGCTCTCCTTCGTCGGCCGCGGCCCTCAGCCGGGCCCGCACCCGGGCCAGGAGCTCCTCGATGGCGAACGGCTTGACGAGGTAGTCGTCGGCTCCGGCGTCGAGCCCGGCCACCCGGTCGTCCACCTCGTGGCGAGCGGTGAGCATAAGGATCTGGGTGTCGCAACCCTTCTGGCGCAGCATCCGGCACACGCTGAGCCCGTCGGCGTTGGGCATCGAGACGTCCAGCACCAGAAGGTCGGGCTGGTGCGCGTCGTGAGCGGTCAGCGCGGCGGCCCCGTCGGGCACGGCCACTACTTCGTAGCCCTCCAGCCGCAGGTACCGGTCGAGCGAGTCGCGCACCCGGCGATCGTCCTCTGCGATCAGGATGGTGGCCGCGGCCTCTCCCCCTTCTGCGGACTGCACCTTCACATTGTGGCCCCGCAAAGTGAACATCAGGTTAGAACCTCGACCGGCGGGCTTGGGGGTGCATCAAGACGGCTAGGGTCGGTTGGTGCGCATTCTTGTCACCAACGATGACGGCATCGACTCCATCGGGCTGCACGTGCTGGCCCGGGCCATGAACGAGATCGGCGATGTGGTGGTGGTGGCTCCCGACAAGGAGTACTCCGGCTACGGCGCAGCCTTCGGGCCACTGCACCTGATCAAGCCCGAAGTGCACCGCTCCCGCATAGACGGGGTGGACGACGTGTGGTCGGTGACGGGGCCTCCGGCACTGTGCGTGATGTTCGGCCGCCTGGACCTCTTCGGGCACTACGACCTCGTGGTGGCCGGCATCAACCCCGGAGCCAACGTGGGCCGCTCGGTGTACCACTCCGGCACGGTCGGAGCCTGCCTGACGGCCCGCAACGGCGGGGTGAGCGGCGTGGCCGTGAGCCAGACCGTGGAGTCCTTCGGGGTGGAGGGCCAGGGCTGGGAGGAGATGCTCGCCCACCAGCACTGGGAGACCGCCGCCACCGTGGCCGCCACGGCCGTGGAGGGCCTGGCGGCTGCACTGCCCCCCGAGCCGGTGGTGCTCAACATCAACGTCCCCGACCGGGAACTTGGCGACATCAAGGGCTGGAAGCGCACCGAGGTCGGTATCGAACCGCCCCGCTCCATGGCCACGGCAGAGCTCGAGCCCAGGCCCGGCCACACCGACGCGTTCCGGGTGAAGATGGACTGGGGTGAGGCCATCGAGTTGCCCGAGTACACCGACGGTGGCGCGGTGATGGCCGGCTGGGTGTCGATCGGATGGCTGGGCCGCCTCGAAGCGACCGAACCGGACTTCGCCGGGGTCTCCGAGACCGAGTCCCGGCTCGACAAGCTGCTGACCTGACGCACAGGTCGGCGCTACAGCTCGACTCGCACCGCGATCGGCTCGTGGTCTGACAGGGCAACGCCCTCGGCATCGGCCGCGCTGAGCACGGTTGGCTGCGAAGCCCGCAGGCCCCGGCTCAGGAACCAGTCGATCTTCATCTCGCCGCGGCGAGACGGCCGGGGCTCAGCCAGCCGCTGGGTGGGCTCGCCAACCTCGTTGCAGGCGCGCCAGTCGTACCCGCGGCTTGCGGCCAGCGCGAACAGCGGCTCGTGGGGAACGGGATGGCCTAGACGCGCTGGGTCTTCCTCGAAGATCCTCCTCATCAGCTCAGCATCGCCGACGTCGGCTGGGTCCAGAGAGAAGGTGTTCAGGTCGCCTCCCACCAGCACCGGCGTGCCGGGGCCGTAGGACTCCAGCCCGGTCAGCAGCGCTTCGATCTGGGCGGCCCGCTGGTCGGGATGGCTGTGGCTCTCCAGGTGCACGGAAGCGAACACCACATCGTGCCCGCCCATCGGGATGGTCGCCAGCACGGCCGTGCGGCCCCCGATGCGCCGCTCCCCCCTACGGCCGTCGAACCAGCCGCCGTCGGCTTCCAGGCGCACGAGAGCCGGGCGGATCAGCGGCGCTCGGCTCAAGATGGCGTTGCCGTGGTATCCGACCTCGTTCAGTTGGCCCGCGTAGCGTTCGCGTTCGTCGTCGTCACCCAGGCCGAGCTCCAGGTACTCGACCGCGTACCCATAGCCGCAGTCCAGGCGATCCGCGAGGGCGGCCGCGGTGTGATGCTGTCCAGATCGGGCCATGCCCCAATCGAGTTCGGACAGCAGCATCACGTCTGCTCCGGTCTGCTCCAGCAGTACAGACGCGGCGTCCAGGTGCTTGCCCCGCTGGAGATTCCAGGCCACCACCCGAGCGGCGACCCCGAGCGGTTCGGCCCTCGGCGGAGGTCGAACCTCCACCCGGTTCAGGTCGAGCCCGATCAGCAGATCGGCGTGCTCGCCCAGCGGACGAGCAGCCAGCTCGGCTCGCTGCTGCCGGGACGGCACGGCCAGCGCAGCTACACCCGAGGTGTGGAGTCCCTTCAGACGCACGCAGAGAACGTACTCAACGCCAAGTCCCGCGGCGGCCACGGCCGTAGCGTTGGACGGTGACTCTTGCCGCGTCCGGTCTGGCCAAGGCCTACGGCGCCCGCCGGCTCTTCGAGAGCGTCACCCTGCACCTGCCGGTGGGTCGGCGCGTCGCTCTCGTGGGCGGCAACGGCACGGGCAAGACGACGCTCCTGGAGATCATGGCCGGCCTGATCGAGCCCGACGCCGGCACCGTCACCAAACCCCGCGATGCCCGGATCGGGTACCTCCCCCAGGATCTGCGCGACGTTTCCGAGGGAACCGTCCACGAGCATGTGATCGGCGGTGCCGGGCACCTGTGGAAGCTCGCCCGGACACTGAAGGAGCTCGAGCGCCGACTCGTACGGCGGGCGGACCGCCAGGACGACCTTGTCGCCCGCTACGGCGAGGCCCAAGCCCAGTTCGAGCAGCTCGGCGGATACTCCCTGGAGGCCGAAGCAGCCAAGGTTCTGGCCGGTCTCGGCTTCTCCCCCGCAGACTCGGATCGACCGGTGACGGAGCTTTCGGGCGGCTGGCGGATGAGGGCCGCCCTGGCCCGCCTGCTGCTGTCCGAGCCGGACATCCTGCTGCTCGACGAGCCCACCAACCACCTGGACGTCGACTCGATGGCATGGCTGGAGCGGCGCCTGGCTGCATGGCCCGGTTCGCTGCTCTTCGTCAGCCACGACCGCGACTTCATCGATGCGGTGGCGGACCGCATCGTCGAGCTGGCCTCCGGCACGGTGACCGCGTATGAGGGAGGGTTCGCGGAGTTCGTCGTGGCCCGCACCGAACGCCTGGAGCGCATCGAGGCGGCCGCAGCCCGCCAAACCCGCGAGTTGGCCCGCATCGAGCGCTTCGTGGAGCGCTTCCGCTACAAGGCCTCCAAGGCCCGCCAGGTGCAGAGCAGGGTCAAGACCCTCCGGAAGCTGGAGCGGATTCAAGTCCCCAGCCCGTCCGAGTCGGCCGCCCGCTTCGCCTTCGGTGCGCCGCCGCGCTCCAGCCGGGTGGTGGCCGAACTCACCGACGCCACGGTCGGCTATCCCGACGGCGACGGTCCGGTCGTGTCCGGTGCGACCCTGGCGGTTGAACGGGGTCAGACGGTGGCTCTGGTCGGACCGAACGGAGCCGGAAAGACCACCCTCCTGAAGCTCATGCTGGGCGAGCTGTCCCCCACTTCCGGCACCGTCCGGATCGGTGCCAACGTGCGCGTGGCCGCCTTCGGTCAGCACCAGGCCGACGAGCTGCACGGCAGCAAGCGAGCGATCGAAGTGTTCTCGGCCGGCATCGATCCAGGGCGGCGCAACCTGCGCACCGTGCTCGGAGCATTCGGCTTCACCGGGGACGACGCCGACCGGCGGGTAGCAGAGCTGTCCGGTGGTGAGCGCACCCGCCTGGCTCTGGCCCGACTGATGGTGGAGCCGGTGAACCTGCTGGTGCTCGACGAGCCCACCAACCACCTCGACCTGCCCAGCTGCGACATTCTCGAGGACGCCCTGACCGCCTATCCCGGCACCGTTCTGCTCGTGACCCACGACCGTCACCTCATCCGCGCCGTGGCCGACGTGCTGATCGAGGTTCGCCATGGACGGGCCGTGTGGCATCTGGGAGCGGACGAGTCGGTGCTGTACCCGGACGACTCGGCTGTCCCGACGATGTTGTCACGCCGGGAACCGACAGATCCCGAGGCGCGGCGAGCCGGCTCCGGCACCGATCGGGCTGAACGCAGGCGGGCCGGCGCCAAGGCCCGAGCCGCCACCAGCCAGCTCCGCCAGCGGGTAGCGGACCTGGAGCGGGCCTGGGCGGAGGCCGACACCGAGGTGGCCGAGATGCACCGCCGCCTGAGCGACCCGTCGATCTACGAGCGTCCTGAGGAGGTCCACGCCCTGGCTGCGGCCCACGAGGAGGCGGCCACGCGAGCCTCCTCCCTGCTGGCTGAATGGGAGACATCGTTGGCCGAGCTCGAGGCGCTGAACTAGAACCGGCCGAATGCTCCTAGCGGACCTCGTTGCCTGCGCCGACGCGGTGGCCGCCACGTCGGCGCGCAAGGCAAAGATCGAGTCCCTGGCCGAACTGTTGCGGGGCGCGGGCGGCCACGAGGCCGGCGCGGTGGCCGCGCTGGTGGCGGGTGATCCGCGCCAGGGACGCATCGGCGTCGGCTGGGCCACGGTGGCCGCGCTGCAGGCCGACCCAGCCAGGGAGCCGACCCTGACGGTGGCCGAGCTCGACGCGATGCTCGGTGAGGTAGCGGATGCATCCGGTGACGGATCGACCCAGCGGCGTCTCGACCTTCTCGAGGGGTTCCTGGCCCGAGCCACGGCCGCGGAGGCCGACTTCGTGAGGCGGCTGCTCGTTGGAGAGCTGCGCCAGGGGGCCAGCGAGGGAGTGGTGGTGGAGGCCGTGGCCCGCGCCGCCGGCGTCGCGGGATCCTCCGTCCGTCGGGCCTTGATGCTGGTCGGTGACCTGGGTGTTACTGCCAGCCTCGCGCTCACGGAGAGAGGGCACGGACTGGAGGCGGCCCGGTTCCAGGTCTTTCGACCGATCCGGCCCATGCTGGCCTCCACCGCCGAGGACGCGGCCTCAGCGGTGGCCGAACTGGGCCGGTGCTCGGTGGAATGGAAGCTGGACGGGATCCGCATCCAAGTCCACCGGAGAGGCGACGACGTCCGGATCTGGACCCGCAACCTGAACGACGTGAGCGACCGCCTCCGCGAGGTGGCCGACATCATGCGCAGCCTTCCAGTGCACGTTGCGGCTCTCGACGGGGAGGTGATGGGACTGGCCGACGATCTCGCGCCGGCCGCGTTCCAGGACACGATGGGCCGGGTCGGCACGAGGCCAACCGGCGAAACCCCGCCGGCCGCGGCGGGGCCGCTGCGCGTCGCGCCAGTGTTCTTCGACGTCCTGCACCTCGACGGGCGCGACCTGCTGGACGCTCCCCTGGAGGCCCGGCTGGAGTGCCTGCAGGAGGTGGCCGCCGATCACCGCGTTCCCGGCATCGTCACCGACGATCCCGACGAAGCTGAGCAGGTGTTCGCTTCCGCGGTCGAAGCCGGCCACGAGGGCGTGATGGTGAAGGCCGCCGACTCGCCCTACGCGGCGGGCCGCCGGGGCAAGGCCTGGCGCAAGGTGAAGCCGGTGCACCACGTCGACTTGGTGGTGCTGGCGGTAGAGCCCGGGAGCGGACGCCGCCGAGGCTGGCTGTCCAACATCCACCTGGGAGCACGCGACCCCGACGGGGGCTTCGTGATGGTGGGCAAGACGTTCAAGGGCATGACCGACGAGATGCTGGAGTGGCAGACCCGACGCTTCGACGAGTTGGCCATCAACCGCACAGCCCACGTGGTGAGGTTGGAGCCCGTTCAGGTGGTGGAGATCGCAGTTGACGGCGTCCAGCGGTCGAGCCGCTACCCGGGCGGCGTGGCTCTGCGCTTCGCCCGGGTGCTGCGCTACCGCCCCGACAAGTCCGCCGGCGAAGCCGACACCATCGCCGCAGTGCGCGGCCTCCTGCCGGACCCGGCGGGATCTATAGGCTCAGGGCCATGACCGGCACAGTCAGCACCGCCAGCGACCCCGGGGCCGAGACGACTCCGACCCCTGGGACCTCCACGATCACCGAGCCCGACATTCGGCCGGTCACCGATGACGGGGACCATGACCGCTTCGCTCACTACACCCGCAGGGCCGACGCCAACCGGGCCTATGTCGAGGGCACGCCGGTGCGCGCCCTGTGCGGCAAGGTCTGGGTTCCCAGCCGAGACCCGTCTCGATACCCGGTCTGCCCGGAGTGCGCCAAGATCCGGGAGCGACTTCGCAAACGGGCGTTCAACTGACCAGCGAGGGACTGGCGCCGGGGACAGCGATGCGCACCCACTTGCAGGGCACGTTCCTGCTGATCGTGCTGCTGCTCCTCTTCTGGTGGACGCTGAGCTGGGCCGTCCCGGTCCTGGACAGCGCGGTGTTCGGCGAGGACGGGGCGATCGTGGCCCGAGCGCGGCTGGAGGTGGCCGACCCGGCCGACGCCGACCGTGCACGGGAGCAGAACGAACCACTCGACGGCAACGAGGTGGCCGAACTGCAGGGCGCGCTCACGCAGCTCGGCTTCAACCCCGGTCCGATCGACGGCATCAGGGGAGAATTGACCCGACAGGCCATTAGCGAGGCCAAGACCGACCTGGGATTGGCAGAAGCCTCGGACCGCCGACTGCTCGAAACCCTCGAGGCCGCCCTGGAGGCCCTCAGTACCGCATCCAGCTCGGACGCACCGGGGCCCTGAGATGCCGCTCCCCGGCGACACCGCACCGGCCGCTCCGAGCCGCACGCCGGACTGCTCGACGGTCTACCGGCCTCAACATGGCCTGAACCTGAAGGTGACGTTGATGTGGGTGAAGACGTCTCGGCGGCGGCAGGGTGTCGGATGGTGGGCCACCGAGACGCCCGAAGGGTCGGCGTCGGTGGCCTTTCGGGCGGTCGGCGACGAGGTTCTTGCCGACGCTTGGGGCCCGGGCGCCGAGTGGGCCATCAACCGGTTCCCGGCCCTACTCGGCCGCGACGACGACCCCAGCGAGTTCCGTCCCCTGGATCCGGTGGTGCGGGACCTCACGGCCCGGCTGGGCGTACCCCGGTTGGGCGCCACGGGCCGCTGGTTCGAGGCCATGGCCACAGCCGCGGTCTATCAGAGGGTGGTGAGCGCCGACGCCAGGACGGCCGTCGCTCGTGTGGGTCGGCTCTTCGGAGCTGAGGTGCCCGCAGGGGGGCCGTTGCCGCTTTTCCCCGGCCCGGAGGCGGTGTTGCGGATCCCGGACCACGGCTTTCATCGGGCCGGTGTCGACCGGGGGCGCACTCGGGTGATCCGCGTCGCCGCCAAGCACGCCGAGCGCCTCGAAGAGTTGGACAAGCGACCCGCAGGCGAGGCCCGCCAGTGGCTCCAGCGCCTGCCGGGCGTGGGCCCCTGGACCGCGGCCCGCACGACGGGCGCGGCCGCGGGCGACCCCGACGCGGTGCCAGTGGGTGACCTGCATGTTCCGAGGCTGGTGACCTACGCCTTGAGCGGCGCCGTCGACGGAGACGACGACTCGATGCTGGAGCTGCTGGAGCCCTACGCCGGCCACCGGGGCCGGGTCGTCCGCCTGGTCAAGGCGGCTGGCATCGGCCCGCCGAGGCACCACCCCGCCCCGACACGCTTCGACATCAGCCGCATCTAGCTCGCGCTCCGCTTCGCGGCTCGCTCGGCTTGCCGGGCTGCCCCTGGGCCCGAGCGGCCCGTGAGCAGAGCGAACAAGAGCGGGAGTGACAACGCTGCGACGCGGCGGGCCGTCACTTCATCTGCGCTTGGTCTTGGCGGCCCGGTGGGCCAGGGTGCGCTCTACGTAAGGGGCCACTTCGGGGGTCTTGCAGCCGGTCTGTCCGTGGTCCACTTCTACGGGACCGATGCGGCGAGCAGCGGCCAGCACCGAGCGGCGCAAGCGGGCGTCGCGCAGCGCCATGACGATCATGGCGCCGTTCATCTCGTGGCGCACCCGGTTGGGTCGCTGGTCGATCTCGGCCTCGATTCGGCCCAGCAAGCCCCGGAGTTCCTCAACCGACCAGACACCCGGATCCTCGGCGGTGCACATGACAATGAACCACCCGACCGACGCGGGCCACTCATCGGGTCGGTCCCGCCACGAGTCGCTCAACGCCCGTGCGTGCGACGTCTGGGCGCACAGCCCGCCGAGGCCCTCGGCCAGGATGTAGTTGTCGACATCGCGCAGCCACCGGCCGGCCAGAGACTCCTCCAGCACGGCCGCATCCGCCACCCGCAGCGCCAGCACCCGGGCATCGTGGTTGCCGCTGTCCCAGAGCTCCTGGGCCAGCGTGTGGTCGGTCTTGATCGGCTTCGCGATCCGGCCCAACTCGGCGTAACTGACCCCGAACATGGGCTCGGCCGCGCCGTGACGGGCATAGACCTTGCGGTTCTGAGCCGTGCCCGCGACTTCGAGCTGTTCCATCACTGAACTGAGATCGCGGCCCACCCTCGCCCCTTGCGTCAGCCGACTCACGCGTCGAAGTCGCGAGTGAACAGGCGGTAGGCCAGATTGTCAACACTCACCCCTGAGTTGGACAGGATGACGACTCCTTCCCCTGCCTGAGCATCGAAGCCGATGAACGACGCGTAGCCGCCGGTTGCACCGTTGTGCCACACGAACTCGCGGCCTCCCTCTTCGGCGATTATCCACCCCAGCCCGATGTCCATGCCCAAGGCTGGGTCCCGCCGCCGGGGCGTGCGAGCGAGTTCCATCGCCTCCCGTAGAGGAGTCTCACGCAGACCGAGATTCGCTTCAAGGAATATCAGAAGGTCATTGACGGTAGATCGCAGCGCTCCCGCCCCAGCGAGAACCGCGAAATCCCAATTGGCGGCCGGTTGGAGCCGGGCGTCGTGACCAGGGGCCAACCGCTCCCGAAGCGGCGGCGTCAGCTCGACAGCGGTGTCGGACATCCGTAGTGGTTCGAGGATCCGCTCCGTGATGAGCGCCTGAAAGCCGATGCCATCTCGAAGAGCTAGAGCGTGGCCCAAGAGGCCGTAGCCGAGGTTCGAGTACTCGACCGTCTCGCCGATGTCCCGTTCCAGCTCGTGGTCCGCCAAGAACGCGTAGAGGCGCTCGACGGTGTAGTCCACATACGGGTTGGCGTCATCGGCCGGGTCGAGATTGTCGGGAAGTCGGGGCAGACCGGAGCTGTGGGTGGCCAGATGTTCGAGCGTGATCCTCGCTCCGTCTCGGGTCGGCATGCCTGCCTCAACTCCCAAGAGGCTCTGGACTGGCGTGTCGAGGCTCAGACCCTGACTCGATGCTAAGTCGGCAAGGACGGTCGATGTGAAGACCTTGGTTATTGAGGCGATCTCGAACACAGTGTCACCGTCGGGCTGTCTGGGATCGTCTGCCGACAGCTGTCCGTGCCCGACGACGATGCGCTCGCCGCCGGCCACAACGCCGGCTACAACGCCGACGCTCTGGCGATCGTCATCCACGAATCCCGCTAGGAGCCTCCGTATTTGCGGCTCGCTCAGCATCTCAGCGTCGGCTCCGCTGACTGTAGGAGTATCCGGCTCGTCCTCGGTCACGGTGCTCGCGCCACCACAGGCAGCGCACCACAGCGCGAGCCCGACCCCAGCCGCGAGCGCCCTGCGCGTGGAACTCCCCTCTCAGGCCAGGCCCAGCTCCGACATGCGGTCCAGCACCCTCTCGGTCTCGGCCCCGATGGTGGTGTTGTCGCCGTGTCCGGTGTGCACGACCGTGTCAGAGGGCAGCGTCAACAGGCGGTCGCGGATGCTGCGCAGGATGGTGGGCTCGTCGCTGTAGCTGCGTCCGGTTGCCCCCGGCCCTCCGCAGAACAGCGTGTCGCCCGACAGCACCCTGCCGTCGGCTGCGTCGTGGAAGCAGCAGCAGCCCGGTGAGTGGCCCGGCGTGTGGATCACCCCGAGTTCATGGCCGCCCGCGGCGAGCACCGAGCCCGGCTGCAGCTCGCGGTCGGGCGAGTCGCCGGGATGGACCACGTCCCACAGCATGCGGTCGCTGGGATGCAGCAGCACGGGCGCGTCCACGGCATCGCGCAGGGCCACCGCGGCGTTGATGTGGTCGTTGTGGCCGTGGGTGCACACGATGGCTGCCACCCGCCGTCCCGCCACCGCGGCCGCGATGGGCTCATGGTCGTGGGCCGCGTCGAAGATCAGCACCTCGCGGTCGTCGCCGACGAGCCAGATGTTGTTGGTGACCTCCCACTCGCCGCCGTCGAGGGCGAAGATGCCGTCAGTGGTGACCAACTCGATGGGCATGACCTCGGTTCCAGTCCCGATCAGAGGACGACGACGGAGCGCAGCACCTCGCCCCGCTCCATCTTGTGGAAGGCCTCCTCCACGTCGCCAAGGCCGATCGTCTCCGACACAAACCCGTCGAGGTCCAAGCGGCCCTGGAGGTACAGGTCGATCAGCATGGGGAAGTCGCGGCTCGGCAGGCAGTCGCCGTACCAGCTGGACTTGAGGGCGCCGCCCCGGCCGAACACCTCGATGAAGGGCAGCTCGATGGTCATGTCGGGTCGGGGCACACCCACCAGCACCACGGTGCCGGCCAGGTCGCGGGCCTCGAAGGCCTGGCGGTAGGTGACGGGCAGGCCGACCGCCTCGATGGCCACATCGACGCCGTTGCCGCCGGTGAGAGCCTGGATCGCCTCCACCGGATCGGTCTCGGACGAGTTGATCGTGTGGGTGGCGCCGAAGCGCGTGGCCCACTCGAGCTTGCGGTCGTCGATGTCCACGCCGATGATCGTCGAGGCGCCGGCCAGCTTGGAACCGGCGATGGCGGCGTCGCCCACTCCCCCGCAACCGAACACGGCCACGCTGTCGCCCCGGCCGACGCCGCCGGTGTTGATCGCCGCGCCGATGCCGGCCATCACACCGCAGCCGAGCAGTCCCGCCGCGGTGGCCGGGGCGGCCGAGTCGACCTTGGTGCACTGGCCCGCAGCCACCAGCGTCTTCTCGACGAAGGCCCCGATGCCCAGCGCGGGCGACAGCTCGGTGCCGTCGGCCAGGGTCATCTTCTGGGACGCGTTGTGGGTGCTGAAGCAGATGTGGGGCCGGCCCCGCAGGCACGAGCGGCACTGGCCGCACACCGCCCGCCAGTTGAGGATCACATAATCGCCCGGGGCAACCTCGGTCACCCCGTCACCGACGGACTCCACCACCCCGGCGGCCTCATGGCCCAGCAGGAACGGAAATTCGTCGTTGATGCCGCCCTCCCGGTAGTGCAGGTCGGTGTGGCAGACGCCGCACGCCTGAATGGCCACCACCGCCTCTCCCGGACCGGGGTCGGGTACCACGACATCGGTGATCGTGACGGGCTCGCCTACCGCCATCGACACCACTCCACGCACGGTCTGGGGCATTTCTCGGTCCTCCTGTCGGTGCTTCCGGGCGACCCGGGCACACTACCGCGCCAAGCCGATCCATCAAGTAGTTAGCCGCCCTTTCGCCAACCCGGGATTCCGCTGCTGATGGCGGCCGAACCGGCGGCGTAGAGTCGCGGCCATGTGTCGCAACATCACAACCCTGCGGGGCCTGGCCCCTCCAGCCACGGCCGCGGAGATCGAGGCCGCCGCCCGGCAGTACGTCCGCAAGGTCAGCGGCGTGCAGAAGACATCCGCCGCCACCGAAGCCGCCTTCGAGCAGGCTGTCTCCCTCGTCGCCGACGCCACCGCCGACCTGCTGGCCACCCTGCCGCCCCGCCGGACGCCGCTGCGCAACGAGCCGCCGCTGCGGCGGCTGGCCTCGGCCGCGGCGGGCGGTACCCCCTAAGACTTCGATGTCTGGTTCGACGCGGCAGTTGTCGGACCTCGTCGCCCAGGCCCGCCGCTACGGAGTGCGCGACGAGGCCGTGCTGGAGGCCATCGGCCGGGTGCCGCGCCAGCGCTTCGTCCCCCGACGGTTCGCGGCGGCCGCCTTCGACGACGGACCGCTGCCCATCGGTGAGGGCCAGACCATCAGCCAGCCCGCCATGGTGGCGTTGATGGCCGAAGCGGCTCAGTTGGGCCCCCACGACCGTGTGCTCGAGGTCGGCGCAGGCTCCGGGTACGGCGCGCTGGTGCTGCGAGCCCTGGCCGCCCGAGTGGTGACCATCGAACGACGTCCGGCGCTGGCGGAGAAGGCCCGGGCCGCTCTCGCCGAGCACGGTCTGGGAGAGGTGACGGTCGTGGTCGGTGACGGCACGCTGGGCTGGCCCGACGAAGCCCCCTACGACGCCATCGTCGTGACCGCGGCCGGTCCGGCGCCCCCGCCTCCCCTGCTGGAGCAGCTCGCGCTCGGCGGCCGTCTGGTGATACCCATCGGCGCGCGGTACGGCCACCAGCAACTCATGCGCTACACCCGCCGCGGCGCCGCGGACCCGCAGGGGGACGGACCCCGACCGCTGGACGAGGAGTACCGCGAGGAATGGCTCACGTCCGTCCGCTTCGTGCCGCTCATCGGTTC
Source organism: Candidatus Aldehydirespirator sp. (assembly GCA_965220645.1). Lineage (GTDB taxonomy): Bacteria > Actinomycetota > Acidimicrobiia > Acidimicrobiales > Aldehydirespiratoraceae > Aldehydirespirator. Next base: position 2,957,142 of record OZ244836.1, read on the forward strand.
CCACGGCTATGGCGACAGCCGCTGAGCGCGGGGCGACGATGAGGTTTCCATGACCCAGACCCGCACCTGCATCATCGATATCGACACAGCAGGCATCCCTCGCGATCACGGCCGGTTCAACGTGAACGGGCCATCGGTGCTGCCCGCTCCCGAGTGGATGCCGGATCGGCCGGGCCGCTATCTGATGTACTTCGCGCACCACGCCGGCCAGTCCATCCGCCTGGCTGCCGCCGACGAGCCGACCGGGCCATGGCGCATGGTCGAGCCGGACGTGCTCAACGTGGACGACACACCGTCGGACCGCCAGCCCCACATCGCCTCACCCGACGTGCACGCCGACCACCGGCGGCAGCGCTTCGTCATGTACTTCCACGGGATGGTCCCCGACTCGGTGGGCGGCCACCTGCCGTGCTGGGGGACCTACCCGTCGTTGAACCAGAAGACCATGGTGGCGACCTCCGACAGTGGACGGAGCTTCACGCTGGTCGAGCCTGGTGTGGCCGTGTCTCCGAGTTACTTGCGGATGTTTCACGCCCGCGATGCCTGGTACGGGGTGGCCATGCCGTCGCAGGTGGTGCGCTCGGCCGACGGGATCCGGGGCTTCGAGTACGGACCGATGCTCTTCGACGACGACGAGATCCGCCACTGCTGCGTGTCCTACCGGCCGGACCCCCGGGAGCTGGAGATGTTGTTCACCCGCTGTTTCGAGGCGCCGGAGCGCATCTACCGCACGGTGATCGACACCTCGGGCGATTGGCGCCAGTGGACGCCGGGCCCGGTCCGCGAGGTCATGCGGCCCACCGAGCCGTGGGAGGGCGCCGACGAGCCGATCAAGCCGGTGGCGAGAGGCTTGGCGGCCTCGCCGCAGAACGGCCTGCGCGACCCGTGCGTGCTCGAGGACGACGGCCGGCGCTGGCTGTTCTACGCAGCGTCGGGCGAGCACGCCATAGGCGTCACCGAGCTCTAGACGGCTGCCCAACCCAATTTCTTGTGGAAATGGTCGCCCCAAGCCCCTAGCCACAAGAATTTCGGGCGGGAGACGCGGGACCGTAGCCTGGCGTCGTGATCGACCTTCGCTCCGACACCGTCACCCAGCCCACGCCGGCCATGCGGGCCGCCATGGCCGCAGCCGATGTAGGCGACGACGTGTACGGCGAGGATCCGACCGTCAATGAACTCCAGGAGGCCGTAGCCGCGCTGCTCGGCAAGGAGACCGCGCTGTTCGTGACCAGCGGCACCCAGGGAAACCTCTGCGGGCTGCTCGCCCACTGCGGGCGCGGTGACGAGTACATCGTCGGTGACCATGCCCACACCTACATGTACGAGGGCGGCGGCGCCGCGGTGCTCGGGTCCATCCAGCCCCAGCCCGTGCCCACCGGCGACGACGGCATGATCGACCTGGCCGCGGCCGAGGCGTCCGTCAAGTCCCCCGACCATCACTTCGCCCGCACCCGGCTGCTGTGCCTGGAGAACACGCGGGACGGCAAGGTGCTCACGCTGACCCAGATGGAGGACTCCGCCGCGCTGGCCGCCCGCCACGGCTTGTCCCACCACCTCGATGGGGCCCGAATGTGGAACGCGGCCGTGGCGCTGGGGGTGACGCCGCAGGCGGTGGCCGCGCCGTTCGACTCGGTGTCGGTGTGCCTGTCGAAGGGTCTCGGCACGCCAATGGGATCTGTGCTGGTCGGACCGGCGGACCTGATCGACGAGGCCCACAAGTGGCGAAAGATGCTCGGCGGCGGGCTGCGCCAAGCAGGCATCGTCGCGGCCGCCGGGCTGTACGCGCTGGATCATCACATCGAGCGCCTCGCCGACGACCACGCCAACGCGGCCCGCCTGGCCGACGGTCTGGCCGCGATAGACGGCGTGAAGATCGACTCCTGCGCTACCAACATGGTGTTCATCCGCCTCGACGACGAGGTTCTCGGCGAGGGTCCGGCCCCGCGCGACGAACTAGCCGACCGCGGCATCCTCACCCGTTGGAACGGCTCGCGGTCCCGTCTTGTCACCCATCTGGATGTCTCCGCAGACGACATCGAGACCGCTATCGACGCATTCGCCAACCTGATGGCCTGAAAACCCGAGACGAGTACGGTGGCGCCATGACGCTGGCCGTGGCCGGAACCTTGATGCAGACACCGGCACCTGACCGTCTCTCAGTGACCGATGCCGTGGTGGAAGTGCGGGCCGGGGTCATCGCTGCCGTGCATGACCGAGCCACCTCCGAGGGCGCAGCCGCGGGGCGGGCCGCGCTGGACTCGGCAGCCGACCGGGTGGACCTGGCACCGGGCACGTTCCTGATGCCCGGTCTGGTGGACCTTCACATCCATGCGCCCCAATGGCCCCAGCTTGGCACCGGGCTCGACCTGCCCCTGGAGCGCTGGCTGTTCGACTACACCTTCCCGCTCGAGGCCCGCTACGCCGACACCACCTTCGCCTCGACCGTGTGGGACGACCTTGTGCCGTCATTGTTGGCTATGGGTACGACCACCGCGGTCTACTTCTCGTCGAACCATCTGGAGGCCACCACGGCCCTGGCCGGAGCCTGCGCCCGCCACGGTCAGAGGGCGCTGGTTGGCCGGGTGGCCATGGACCACCCGACCGGCACCCCCGAGTGGTACCGGGACGCGACCGCCTCGGCGGGCGTGGAGGCGTCGGCCGCGTCCATCGAGGCCGTGGCTGCCCTCGGAAGCCCGCTGGTCGAGTCGATCATCACGCCCCGCTTCACTCCGGCCTGCACCGACACCCTGCTCGAGGGACTGGGCGAGCTGGCCGAGGCCACCGGGGTGCGGGTACAGACGCATTGCGCGGAGTCGGACTGGCACTGCGACTACGCCCTCGACCGCTTCGGCGCTGCTGACCCCGCCGCGCTCGACCGTTTCGGCCTGCTGCGCCCCCGAACGGTGCTGGCCCACAGCGACCACCTGGCCGCTGACGAGATGGCCATGGTGTCGGGACGGGGTGCCGGCGTGGCCCACTGCCCGCTGTCCAACGCCTACTTCGCCAATGCAGTCTTCGGGGTGCGGCGGGCGCTGGGCGCCGGCGTAGGCGTCGGCCTGGGCAGCGACATCGCCGGTGGTGCCCGCCCCGGCCTGCTGGGCGTCTGCCAGGACGCGGTCACCGTGTCCCGCATGCTGGAGGACGGTGTCGACCCGGCGCTCGACGCGGCCGGTCGGGGTGTCCCCGAGTCGCGCATCGACACCGTCACCGCCTTCTGGCTGGCGACTGCGGGTGGAGCCGAGCTGATCGACCTGCCGGTCGGGCTGATCGAGCCGGGCCGCCGCTTCGACGCCATGGCGGTGCGCACCGATCGGCCGGGCGGCGCTATCCGGCTGTGGGACGGCATCGACGACGAGGCCCGAGCCTTCGAGAAGGTTGTCCGCCTGGCCACCGCCGATGACATCAGCCACGTCTGGGTGGACGGCTCCCAGAGGCCGAGCGGTGAAGGCCGCGACCAGTGAACGAGTCCGTGAGACGTACAGCGAGGCCGTGGCCCGAGCGGCCCGTGAGCGAAGCGAACAAGAGCGGGAGTGACAACGCTGCCACACCACGGGCTCGCGCCCGTCCGCGCCGGCTCTAGCGTGAAGCCATGACCGACACCGAGACTCTCACCACCCGGGACGGCACCGTGTTCGTTCGCACCCCCGAAGAGCGCTTCGCCGCCATCGACGACTACCCCTACGAGCCCCGGTACGCGACCGTGGACGGCCTGCGCATGGCCTACGTGACGGCGGGGCCGGACGCATCGGACGAAGGCGCGGCCACCATCCTGCTGCTGCACGGCGAGCCGACCTGGGGCTATCTGTACCGCAAGATGATCCCGGTTCTGGCCCGCGCCGGCCACCGGGTAGCGGTCCCCGATCTCATCGGCTTCGGCCGCTCCGACAAGCCCATCGAGCGCACGGCCTATACCTATGCGGGCCACGTCGAGTGGATGCGCAGCTTCCTGGAAGCGACCGCGGCCGAGAGGGGCTCAGGGCCGCTGCACCTGTTCGGCCAGGACTGGGGCGGCCTGATCGGCCTGCGGATGGCCGCCGAGCACCCCGACCTGATCGACCGGCTGATCCTGGCCAACACCGCCCTGCCGGTGGGCGAGTCCCCCGGTGCCGGCTTCGACTTCTGGCTCCAGTTCAGCCAGGACGTCCCCTTCCTCGACTGCGGCCGCCTGGTTGACAACGCAACCGCCAACGAGCTGAGCGAGGCCGCGGTCGACGCCTACCGGGCGCCGTTCCCCGATGAGCTGCACCTGGCCGGCGCCCGCCAGTTCCCGCTGCTTGTGCCGGTGTCGCCGGACGATCCGGCCGTTGGTGCCAACAAGGCCGCCTGGAAGGCTCTGGAACAGTGGACCAAGCCCGTGCTCACCCTCTGGGCACCGGGGGATCCGGTGCTGGGGGGCCTGCAGCCCTTCATGACCGAGCGCATCCCGGGTGCGGCCGGGCAGCCCCACGCGCAGTTCGAGCCGGCCAGCCACTTCATACAGGAGGACCAGGGCCCAGCCCTGGCCGAGGCCATCAACGCCTGGCTCGCCAGCAGCTGACCGGCTGGACCCTCGCAGGGCCGCACCGGTGCCGGAGATAATCGAGGTTGAGGCCTACCGGGCGGCCATTGCGGCCACGGTGGGACGGACGGTGGCTCGTGTCCACGCTCCCGACGAGTGGTTCGCGAGAGGCAACACGACCACCGACGCCCTCCGCTCCGAGCTGACCGGGGCGCGGATCGAGGCTGTGAGGCGCACCGGCAAGCTGGTCATCGTCGACACCGACGGCCCGCGGCTCGGTCTGCGGTTCGGCATGACCGGCAAGATCGTCGTCGACGGGGCCATGCCCATCGACCATCTCCTGTACGACAGCCCCCGCCATGAGCCGGCCTGGGACCGGTTCGGGCTGGAGTTCGAGGGCGGGGGCACCATGGTGCTGCGCGATCCCCGGAGACTCGGCGGTGTCCAGCTCGACCCCGACGAGGACAGGCTGGGTCCGGACGCGCTGTCGCTGACACTGGGCCAGCTGCGCAAGGCGCTCACCGGATCGACGGTGACGCTGAAGGCCCGGCTGCTCGACCAGCGGCGCGTGGCCGGACTCGGCAACCTGCTGGTGGACGAGGCGCTGTGGCGGGCCCGGCTGTCGCCCCTCCGGGAATCACGATCGCTGGACGCCTCGGAGAGGGCGCGGCTCCATAGGGCCATCCGGACCACGCTGAGGGTCCTCGGCCAGCGGGGCGGATCCCATACCGGCGACCTCCAGCCCGCCCGGGTTCGGGGCGGCTGCTGTCCCCGCGACGAGACCGCGCTGCGGCGCGACCAGGTGGGAGGACGCACCACCTACTGGTGTCCGGACCACCAGGAGTAAGACACTTCCACACGCGGCTCTGACCGGTCCGGCCGTCGTAGCCTGAACGGATGGCCGGGCCTCTGGCGTTGCGCTTCGTGTCGTCGTATCCCCGCGCCCGGGATATGCCCGCCACTGTGGCCGAGATCGCTCTGGTGGGACGGTCCAATGTGGGCAAGTCGTCGCTGCTGAACGCCCTGGCCCAGCGAAAGCAGCTGGCCCGCACCTCCAAGACACCCGGCGCCACCCGGCTGATCAACGCGTTCGAACTGGGCGTGGAGGGCTCAGGACTCTGGCTGGTTGACCTGCCCGGGTACGGCTACGCCAAGGCGTCCAAGGCCGAGTTGCGCCGTTGGAGCTCCATGGCTGAGGGCTATCTCGCTCACCGGGAGCCGCTGCGGGGTGTGCTGCACCTCATCGACGGCGAGATCGGACCCACGCGCCTCGACCTGCAGACCGTCGGCTGGCTCGACAGCCTGGGCCTTCCCGTGACCTACGTGGCCACCAAGGCCGACAAGGTGGGCCCCTCCCGTCGCGGCGCCCGCCGGTCCGAGGTCGCGGCCAAGCTCGGCGCCGACCGGGGCAATGTCCACTGGACCAGCGCCGCCAAGGGCACCGGCATCGGTGAACTGCGGGCGCTCGTGAATGCCCTGCTCAAGTCCCAGGGGACCGGCTAGGCCGAAGCTGCTACCGGTTTCTTAGTGCGAGTCTTGTGCCTGTGGCGCACAATTCTCGCCCGAGAATCCCTGAAGACCCGAACTACGGGTCGGAGGTGGCGGCCAGGGAGGCCACTGCGGCGGGCAGGCCGTGACCGTGGGGCAGTCCGAGCACCGTCATCGCCGTCTCGAGGCCGCCCAGAGCGCCGAGCAGCATCGGCTCGTTCAGGTCGCCCAGGTGCCCGATACGGAAGGCCCGGCCCTCCATCTCGGTCATCATCCCCGATCCGACGCTGACACTGAAACGGTCCCGGGCCATAGCGATCAGCGGATCGGCCGCGATTCCGCCGGTGCGCACGCACGTGATGGCGGCGGTGCGGTGCTTGGGTTCGGCGATGTTGATCTCCCACGGCCCTCCCGACGCCCAGCCGCCCACCGCAGCGTGCACCGCTGCGGCCCAGCGGCGGTGGCGAGCCACCGAGGCGTCGATCCCGCCGGTCTCGGCGATCATGTCGAGCGCAGTCCTCAGGGCGAACATGTGCTGGATGGGCGGGGTGCCGCCGAAGCGCTTGTAGATGTGGCCGGCCTCGAAGCGGGGGGCCCACGACAGGTGGAAGCGGGGCGTGGCCGCCGACCGGTTGCGCTCCAGGGCCCTCTCGCTGAGCGCGCAGAACGACAGGCCCGGCGGCATCATCAGTCCCTTCTGGGCGGCCGCCACGACCACGTCGATCCCCCAGTCGCGCATACGCAGCGGCTCGATGCCCACCGAGCAAACCCCGTCCACCACGAACAATGCCGGATGGTCGGCCGCGTCTATGGCGGCCCGCATGGCGGCAAGATCGGTGACCGCGCCGGTAGAGGTCTCGGTGTGGACGATGCACACGTTGCGGATCCGGTGAGCGGTGTCGGCGGCCAGGATGTCGGCGATCTCAGCCGGATCGGTCGGACTGCGAAGATGCTCCGCCGTCGACACCACCTCGTAGCCGAGGTCGCGAGCCATCATCGCCCAGCGCCGACCGAACAGGCCGCAGTCAGGAATGAGTACCGCGTCGCCGGGGTCGAGCGTGTTGGTCAACGCCGATTCCCAGGCACCATGCCCCACGGTGGTCAGCACCACGACCTCGTCGGCTCCGCCGAAGGCCTCAGGCAACTCCTCCCAGATGCTGTCGGCGAGTGCGATGAACTCCGGGTCGGCGAAGTCGATCGCAGGGCGGCGGAAGGCTTCCAGCACCCGGTCGGGAATGTTGGTAGGCCCAGGATTCTGAACGAAGTACCGGCCCCCCACGCTGCGTGGCCCTCCAGTCACAGCCTCACCTCCGGACGTTGGACGAGCGGCCGCGCTCAGGTCTCCAGCCGGGCGGCCAGAGACTCCACCGAGTCGATGAACTCCTCGATCATCTCGAACACCACCTGGGCACTGGACTTGGACTGGTTCATCGTGCCAACGATCTGACCGACGAAGTAGTTGGCCAGCTTCTCCGCTCCCGACCCCGCCGTGTGCGCGGCCCGCTCGATGCGGCGCTGGGCGGCGCGGGTCAGCACCGGCTGTAGCGGCATGCCCAGCGGATCCGGCGTGTCGTCACGGTGCCACTCCTCGGTCCATGCCGACTTGAGCATCCGGGCCGGCTTGCCGGTGAGGGAGCGCGATCGCATCGTGTCCGACGACGCCGCGGTCAGCATCTTGTCCTTCACCACCGGATGGGTCTCGGCCTCGACAGTTGTGAGCCACACCGACCCGCACCACACGCCCTCCGCACCGAGAGCCATGGCCGCGGCCATCTGGCGGCCCCGGCCGATGCCGCCGGCACCGAGCACGGGCAGATCCACCGCGTCGACAATCTCCGGGATCAGCACCATCGAGCCGATCTCACCGGTATGGCCGCCCGCCTCGTACCCCTGGGCGATGATGATGTCCACGCCCGCCTGCTGGTGGCGCTCCGCGTGCACAGCCCGGCCCGCCAGGGCGCCGACAAGCTTGCCGGCGTCCTTGGCCGCATCGATCATGTGCTGCGGCGGCGGGCCCAGCGCGTTGGCAACGAAGGCCCCCCGGTGAGCCAGGGCGATCTCCAACTGCGCGCCGGCGGCGTCGGCTGAGAACGGTGTCGCGTCGCCCAGGCTGCCGAAGGACGTAAGCGAGTCCGAGCCGTCGTCGTCGGGAAGCGGCGGCACGTCGTAGCGGGCCAGGATGTCGTCCACGAAGTCGGCATGCGCGGCCGGGATCAACTGGCGGACGTCGTCGAGCGTGAAGCCCCCATCGGGGCCGCCCGCGAGGCTGGCGGGGATGATCACATCCACGCCGTAGGGCTTGTCGCCGACCTCGGCCTCGATCCAGTCCAGGTCGATCTCGAGGGTCTCGGGCGAGTGGGCCACCGCGCCGAGCACGCCCATCCCACCCGCCTTGGACACCGCGGCCACCACATCGCGGCAGTGGCTGAAGGCAAGGATGGGGAACTCGATTCCCAGCATGTCGGTGATGCGGGTCTTCACATGCGCCTCCTCGGCGTCCGGATCCGGGTGAGACCAGCCTCCACGCTCTCCACGTTATGCGCGCCTCCGCTGTGATTCGCTCCAGGTGAGGCCGGCCTCCACGTTGGGCTCGCGGGGCAGGCCCAGAACGTGCTCGGCCACGATATTGCGCTGCACCGCGAACGTGCCGCCACCCAGTGTCAATGCCGGCGAGAACAGCAGCCCGTAGTGCCAGATGGGATCGGCTTTGGGGAACTGTCCGCCGCCTCGTGGGAAGTTGACCTCGGTGGCGCCGGTCTGCATGGACTTGGGGATCTCGCCGGCAGGACCCGCCCCGGTCAGCATCCCGGCTGCGCCCACCGTGGCTGCGGCCAACTCCATCACCCGCTGGCCGTGGTCGTCGGACATGATCTTCTGGATCGACGCCTCCGGCCCCGGCGTGCGTCCGGCCAAGCGAGCGCTGAGCGTGCGCAGCTGATTGAGCCGCAGCACCTCTGCCTCGCAGTACACCGAGGCCAGTTGGTCGCGCAGCACCGGGTCGGACACCCCGCCGTTGCCCTTCACGAGCTCGATCAACTTCTGTGCGGTCGGGCCGAGGCTCCACAGCACCCCGCCCGAGGACAGTCCGACCCGCTCGTTGGCCAGCGTCACCTTTGCCAGGCGCCAGCCATCGCCCACGTCACCGACCCGGAGGCTGGCCGGCAGCCGTACGTCGTCGAAGAACACCTGGTTGAACGAGTGGGCGGTGGTCATGTCGACGATCGGCTGCATCGACACGCCGGGAGCGTCCATGGGGCAGATGAAGTAGGAGATGCCCTTGTGTTTGGGGACATCAGGGTTGGTGCGGGCGATGAGGATCCCGAACTTGCTGTGGTGGGCCCCGCTCGACCAGATCTTGGAACCGTTCACCACGTAGGTGTCGCCGTCGCGCACGGCCCGGGTGGACAGCGAGGCCAGGTCCGATCCCGAGTCGGGCTCGCTGAAGAGCTGGCACCAGTACTCCTCGCCGGTGAAGATGGGCCACAGGTAGCGGTCCTTCTGCTCAACAGTGCCGGCGGCGAAGATGGTGGGCGCAGCCCAGCCGATCCCGATCAGGTTGTCGGGCCGCTTGACTCCCGCCGCGGCCAGCTCCTCATCGATGACGAGCTGGTGCAGCCCGTCAGCCTCCAGCCCCCACGGCCGGGGCCAGTGGGGGACCACGTAGCCGGCCTCGGCCAGCTGTCGCCCGGTGGGCTTGGGATGTTCCTGGAGCCAGCGCCGCACGGCCACGCGCCGCGGGTCGTCGTCAATGGGAAGATCGAAGTCCATCGAGACCCCACTCTCGCCGCATCGGTGCGCACTCGCAACCGCGGCCCGGCGATGCCGGCACCAGGATCGACACCCGCGGCCTAATGGCCCGGAGGGCGGGGCCGATACGGTGCGGCGAACCGGCTGGACCGGCTCGGCAAGCCCAATGACAGCAGGAGGCCACAAATGAAGCTGGGACTCAACACCGGATACTGGTCGGCAGGGCCTCCCGCGGGGGTGGAGGAGCAGATCGCGGCCGCGGACCGGCTCGGATTCGACTCGATCTGGACCGCCGAGGCCTACGGGTCCGACTGCCTCACCCCTCTGGCCTGGTGGGGCGCGGCCACCGAGCGGGTGCGCCTCGGCACGTCAATTACCCAGATGTCGGCCCGCACACCGGTCGCCACGGCCATGGCCGCGATGAGCCTCGATCACCTGTCGGGCGGTCGTTTCGTGCTGGGTGTCGGCGCTTCCGGCCCGCAGGTGGTGGAGGGCTGGTACGGGCGGCCCTACTCGCGGCCGCTGGCCCGGACCCGGGAGTACGTGGACATCGTGAGGCAGGTGGTGGGCCGGGCCGGTCCTGTCGCCTACGACGGGGAGTTCTACCAACTTCCCTACCGCGGAGAGGGAAGCACGGGGCTGGGCAAGGCCCTCAAGAGCACCGTGCACCCGCTGCGGTCAGACATCCCCATCTTCTTGGGCGCGGAAGGGCCGAAGAACGTCGCCCTCGCAGCCGAGATCTGCGACGGCTGGCTGGCCTGGCTGTTCTCGCCCCGCCATGACGCCATGTACCGCGGCTTCCTGGCCGAGGGCTTCGGCCGCCCCGGCGCCCGGCGAGGCCCCGACGACTTCGAGGTGGTGGCATCCACGATCCTGGTCCCCGGCGACGACGTCGAGGCTTGCGCCGACTTCGTGCGGCCGGTGATCTCGCTCTATGTGGGGGGCATGGGCGCCAAGGGAGCCAACTTCCACCGAGCCGTGTTCGACCGCATGGGTTACGAGGCCCAGTGCGACACCATTCAGGACCTGTACCTGTCCGGTGACAAGGCCGCGGCGACCGCGGCGGTGACCACCCAGATGTGCGAGGAGATCGCGCTGATCGGCCCGTGGGCCAAGATCGCAGAGGACCTGGAAGCGTGGCGGTCGTCGGTCGTGACCACGCTTCTGATCAGCGGTGATCCGGCCACCCTGGCGCGCGTCGCCGAGCTCGCCCGCTGAGCCGCCCGGAACTGGCAGCAGAATGCACGCCATCCGTGCAGAGCGCTGCCAATTCCCCGGAGGGGGCTGCGGCTAGCGAGGGCCGAGGGTGGCGTGGGGCAAGCTCTCGATGACGCCCTGAGGCGTCACTGCCATGAACTCGGCCAACTCCGAGAACTCATCGAGCGTCCGGGCGTTGGTGTAGCTCATGGCGCTGCGCAGGCCCGCCATCAGCTTCAGCACCAGCTTGGACACCTCCCCCTTGTAAGGGACGGTGCCCTCGACGCCCTCGGGGGCCCGGTATGACAGGTACTCCTCGTCCAGGTCCTCGCCGGAGCGGTCGGCCCGAGCCTGGACCGCTTCGAAGCTGGCCATGCCCCGGATGCGCTTCTGGAGACCCTTAGGCCCCTGCTCCAACTCGCCGGGGCTCTCCTTGGTGCCGGCCAGCATGCTGCCGACCATCACCGTGGAGGCGCCCGCGGCCAGGGCCTTGGCGATGTCGCCGGAGCTGCGGATCCCCCCGTCGGCTATGACCGGCACACCAACGGAGGCGACGTCGGCTATGGCCGTCAGCTGAGGGACGCCGACACCGGCAACGGTGCGGGTGGTGCACACGCCCCCGGGCCCGACACCCACCTTCACCGCATCGGCACCCGCGTCCACCAGGTCGGCGGCCCCTTCGAGTGTGGCCACGTTGCCCGCCAGCACGTCGATGTCTGCGAAGTGGTCCTTGAGGGTGCGAACACCGTCGATGGCATGGTCGGAGTGGCCGTGGGCGATGTCCAGCACCAGCACGTCAGCTCCGGCCGCCACCAGCGCTTTGGTCCGTTCGACCATGTCGCGATCGGTGCCAACCGCCGCACCGACGACGAGGTCGTCGCCCGCCTCCTTCACCTTGTAGATCTCATCGGCCTGCGTGTCGGCCGGCATGAAGCGGTGCACGATGCCGATACCACCCAGCCGGGCCATGGCGATGGCCATCTCGTGCTCGCAGACGGTGTCCATGTTGGCGGCCACGACCGGCAGGTCGAGCTCGACGCGACGCGACAGCCGTGTCCGCACCGACACGTCCTGGCGCGAACGGATCGACGATCGCCGAGGGACGATGAGGACGTCGTCGAAGGTGAACCCGGTGCGCAGATGTTCCAGTCCCATAGGCACGGCCACGCTACAAGACGCGTCAATGGTGGGCCGGGTATCGGCTGCTACGGCCGGCGTCCGGGCAGCTCAGTCGACGGAGATCTGGGCCATCAGCGTGGTCCGCTGCTCATCGAAGGCTTCGAGGTCCAGTTGACCGTCGTCGTAACGGCGGTGCAGATCCTCCACCCTTGCCATGATCTCGTCGTTGCTGAGGGAGGGGCCCTGCGACGGCGTCTCGTCGCTGTCTTCGTCTCGCCGGGCGTGCTCCAGTTCGTAGAGTTCGCCCCGACCCAGACGCTTCTGGCGCTTGGCCTCGGCGCGGGCCTTCTTGGCCATGTCCCTTTGACGCTTCGCGAAGCTGGATCGTCCGGTTGCCACTGGGATCAGCCTCCGTGAATGGGCGTTGGCTCTTTGTCGGCTCTTTGCCAACATACGAGGGTAGGCCCACCGGCCGCCTTTTCCATCCCAGGCTCGCCCTGAGCCAGGCCGTTACCATCTTCTACAGCTACCCCGTGCGACGCGCTCGCGCCGCCAGCGGCAGGAGCCCGTCTATGCCCGACACCGCCGCCGTGGACATCTACTCGCCGGACGCTTACGTCGACGGCCCGCCACACGAGTTCTTCGCCCGGCTGCGCCGCGAGCGCCCGGTGTGCTGGCAGGCAGTGCCCGATCAAGACGGCTACTGGGCGGTGCTGCGCCACGCCGACGTGGTCCATGTGTCCCGCCATCCCGAGGTGTTCTCGGCCTCCGAGGGCGGGGTGGTCATCGAGGACCTCGAACCGGCCAGCCTCGAAGCCATGCGCGACATGCTCCTGGCCATGGACCCGCCCCGTCACACCGCCTACCGCAAACCGGTGTCGCCCGAGTTCAAGGCGCGTGTGATCAACGGGATGGAGGATCAGATCCGGGCCATCACGGTCGGGATACTCGACCGCACCGACGCGGGCGGCGAGGTGGAGTTCGTTCATGACGTGTGCGCTCATCTGCCCAGCGAAGTGGTCGGCCAACTGCTCGGGCTGCCCCGCGGGGACTGGCCGGCCATCCATGCGCTGGCCGAACGCAACTCCGGAGGCCAGGACCCCGACATAGCGGACGCATCCGAGCGGGGATCGTCCAGCGTGGAGATGGCCATCTACGCCATGGGCTTCGCGGCCCGGCGGCGGGCCATGCCTCTTCAGGGGGACCTGACCGACGTGCTGCTCGGCAGCCATTTCGACGGACGCCTGATGACCGACGTGGACTTCGGCCGCTTCTTCGTCCAACTGGTCACGGCCGGCAACGACACCACCCGCACGATGCTGTCGAGCGGGCTGCTGGCCCTGCTGCAGCATCCCGAACCGATGGAAGCGGTGCGCCGGCACCCGGAGGTGATACCGACCATGGTGGAGGAGGTGATTCGCTGGTCCAACCCGCTGCATTACTTCCGGCGCACCGCGGTGGCAGACACCGAGATCGCGGGCCAGCCGATAGCGGCGGGCGACAAGGTGGCGATGATCTACACGTCGGCCAATCGCGACGAGGCCGTCTTCGATGGTCCGCAGTCGTTCGACATCACCAGGAACCCGAACCCGCACCTGTCGTTCGGCATCGGCACCCACTTCTGCCTGGGCGTGCATCTCGCCCGGCTCGAAGGCCGGGTGTTCTTCGAGGAGCTTCTGGGCCGCTTCGAGCACATCGAGCTCGCGGGCCACCCCCGGCGCCAGCGCTCGAACCTCAACAACGCCCTGAAGGCGTTGCCCGTGGTGCTGGCCTAACTCCGGCCGGGCCGGCAGGGACTGCGGCTTACTCGGCGCAGGCGAGGCCGCCGCCGACAGGCACGGTGGCACCGGTCAGGTACGACCCGGCCCGCGATGCGAGGTACACCGCCGCGCCGGCCAGGTCGTCGGGCTCACCGATCCGGCCCAGCGGCACCTGAGCCGCCAGCGCGGTCCGAGCCTTGGGGTTGTCAAGGATGAACGCCATCATCTTGGAGTCGAAGGGACCGGGCGCGATGGCATTGACTGTGATGTGCTCGGGCGCCAGTCGCTTGGCGAGATGGCGGGTGAGGTGCATGACCCCCGCCTTGGAGGCCGAGTACGAGTAGGTCTCCAGGTCCGGCACCTTCAGCCCGTCCACCGAGGCGACGTTGATCACCCGGGCCGGATCGTTCGGGCCGGCAGACGCCCGCAGCAGTCCCAGCAGCTTCTGTGTGAGAAAGAACGGGCCCCCAAGGTTGGTGTCGATGACCTTGTTCCAGCCGTGCACCGGGAACTCGTCGAGGTCCGCCCCCCAGCTCGCTCCGGCGTTGTTGACGAGGATGTCCAGCGAGTCCCATTTCTCGCCGACCGCGGCGGCCAGCGCTTCGCAGCCCTCCGGGGTGGACAGGTCGGCCGGTATGGCCTCGCACGGGCCCCGGGCCGCTAACTGGGCGGCCGCGGCCGCCACCTGCTCCACCTTGCGGGCCGAGATGATCACCCGGCAGCCCGCGTCGAGCAGGCCCCCGGCGATCATGTAGCCAAGGCCGCGGCTGCCGCCGGTCACCACAGCCGACTTGCCTTCGAGCCCGAACAGTTCGGTCAAGCGGTCGGTGTTCATCGGCATGGTTCGGGTTCCTCCGTGTTGGGCTCCGGCTCGCGGCTGGGCCGCCATCTTTGCAGGCGAGAGCGACCCGCACGCACTCTGGTGACACCACGGAACTCAGCGGCCGAGCGGATAGAGAGCAGTTCATGAGGACCTTGGCAAGGCACTGAGCGAGGCCGTGGCCGAGCGCCCGGTGTCAAGCTCGCCTCAAATCTGCACGGGTATTTCTCCCATATGACGGGTTTCTCCACACATTTCGTCGAGCGTGGCCGGTACGCCTGCGAGCGCAGCGAACAAGAGCGGAAAAAAACCGTGCTTCGCCCGCGACGGCTCGTCGCCCGTTCGCTCATGCTCTAGGGTCAGCGACGATGGCGGCCGATCGCGACCAGGCCAGCGCCCGCCGGCGCCACGCGAGGCTCCGCACGCTGGTCGGCGGGCTGCTCGCCGTTTCTGGACTTGTGATCGCGAGCTGCGGAGAATCGGGCACCGGCACAGCGCCGTCGGCGGGTGCTGCGACGTCGACCATCGCCGCGGCGACCACTTCCAGCGCGGCCGCCCCGACCGCGAGCCCAGCAACACCGACCACCTCAGCCACCACGATCGCGCCAACGACATCCGCTACGCCGACCACGAGCCCGCCGACAACAACCGTGCCACCGACAACAACCGTGCCACCGACCACGACCGCCCCGACAACGACGGCGGCACCAACAACCTCCGCGGCGCCGCCGACCACTACCACCACCGCCGCGCCCCGACCGGAGGCTTCAACCGTCGAGGACCTGATAGCCCTCGACCGGCCTCTGGTGATCGCCCACGCGGGCGGCGACCAGGACCATCCCCACTCCACGATCTACGCGTACACCCAGTCCGCCCTCGCCGGTGCCGACATCCTCGAACTGGACGTGCAGCTCACCGCCGATGGCGTGCTGATCGTCCAGCACGACGACACCGTGGACCGCACCACCGAGGTCACCGGTCCGGTGGCCGAGCTGACACTGGCCGGGATACAGGCCCTCGACAGCGCCCACTGGTTCGTGGCCGGGCTGTGGGGCGACCAGACCCGGCCCGCTTCCGAGTACGAGTTCCGGGGCGTGCGCATCGGAGCGGTAGAGCCGCCGCCCGGCTTCGAGGCCGACGACTTCAGGGTGGCGACCTTCCGGGAAGTGGCCGAGCGGTTTCCCCACCACGCCCTCGACGTGGAGATCAAGCTCCAGCGGGGCCCCGACGGCGAGGAGGACCCCGCTACCGGCATAGCCGCGGCCGAGGTGCTCGCGGCCGAGATCGCAGAGCTGGGCCGGGAGGACTCAGTGATCGTGGCCTGCTTCAACGACGACGTGCTGGCCGCCTTCAGCCGTCTCGCCCCCTCAGTGGCGACCACCCCGGGCGAGGCGGCCCTGCTCGGCTGGTTCGCGGCCGGCGAGGCCCTGGATCCCCGGCACACCGTCGTGCAGGTGCCCTTCACCTACGCGGGGATCGAGGTCGTGACTCCCGACACCGTGGCCCGGGCCCACGACGAGGGTCTGGAAGTGTGGGTTTGGCTGAGCGGGACCGATGTGGTGGAGACCCGACAGTTCTATGCAGATCTGTTCGCGCTGGGCGTGGACGGCGTGATCGCAGGCCGTCCTGCGGAGGCAGCGACCGCCCTGGCCGACATCAGCGGCTGACGCTCGAATTCCCGGGAGTTGTGGTCACACATCGCCCAGAACCACCGGAATTTCGACAAGGAGCCAGCCAGTGCGGGTTAGCGGCGGCGGGAAATCTCGAAGCAGGCCACCGCGGCGGCCGCCGCGACGTTGAGCGACCCCAGCATCCCGCGCAGAGGGATGGAGGCCAGCACATCGCAGCGCTGGGCCACGAGCCGGGACAGGCCCCTGCCCTCGGAGCCCAGAACCAGGGCCACCGCCTCGTCCGACAGCTCAAGTTCGTGAAGGGGACGGGGGCCCGCCGCATCGAGCCCGACCGTCCACACGTCGTGGCTGCTCAGAGTGCGCAGCGCGGACGGGATGCCGGGCACGACCGCGAACCGCAGATGCTCCACCGCCCCAGCGGCCGCCTTGGCCACCGTGGGCGTGACCCGGGCGGAGCGATGGCGGGGCAACACAACCCCGGTCACCCCTGCGCACTCGGCGGTGCGCAGCACGGCGCCGAAGTTGCCCGGGTCGGTGAGGCCGTCCAGAGCCAGAAGGAAGGGCGCGCCGGCGGGACGGCCATCACGACCGGTAGCGCCTTCGGGCGGCGATTCGGCCAGCTCGGCCAATCCGACCTCGGGCAGCGGATCGGCGAGGGCGACGACGCCCTGGGGCGACTCGGTCCGGGCAGTGGCATCCAGTTCGGAGCGGCTGATCTCGCGGATCGCGGCTCGCTGCTCCCGGGCCAGCTCAACGATGTGCTCAACGATGGGAGCGGGATCGAGGCCCTTGGCGATCATGACGGTACGAGTCCTCCGCCGGCCCGCCAGCAGGAGCTCCCGAACCGCTTGGCGGCCCTCTACCTGCTCCCCGCCCAGGCCGCTGCGGTCCTTTCCCGACGACCTCGACGAACGGGACCGGCTGCCCGACGACGAACGGGGCCGAGGTGCAGGCCCCTGACGCGGCCGGCGCGACCGGTTAGGACGGCCCACCGGCGGAGATCCCGTCCGGATCGTCGGACCGTCGAGCCACCAGCGCTACCGCCCAAGCGGCCACGCCCTCGCCGCGGCCCAAGGCCCCAACGCCCTCGCTCCTGCGGCCGGTCACGGCCACGGGCGCGCCGGCTGCGGTACTGAGACGCCGCTGCATGATCTCCCGGTGAGGGGCCAGCTTGGGCGAGTCGAGCACCGCAGTACACGACAGGTTCACGGGATCCCATCCCGCCTCCCGCACCGCCTCGGCGGCTCGCCGGAGCAGATCGAGGCTGTCGGCTCCGGCCCAGGCCGGATCGCGGTCGCTGAACATCTGGCCTATGTCGGGAAGGCCGGCGGCGGCCAGCAGCGCCTCGATGCAGGCGTGGGCAACCACGTCCGCATCGGAGTGTCCGTGCAGGCCGCGCTCGCCGTCGAAGCGCACGCCGCCCAGGACCAGCGTCCGCCCGAGGTCGTCGCTGTAGCGGTGCACGTCGAACCCCTGCCCGACCCGCATCCCGACCTCAGCCATGGCTGTCACCGGTGTCGCCGGATCCCGAACAGGCCTCCAGCAGAGCCTCGGCCACCAGCAGGTCGTGGGGCTCGGTGATCTTGAGGTTGCGGCTGTCCCCGTCCACCGTGACTACCGTCGCACCGGCCGCTTCCACCAGCGTGGCGTCGTCGGTGGCGTCGGCGCCGCCGGCGTGGGCGGCCCGCAGCGCGCCGGCTCGAAAGGCTTGAGGCGTCTGCACCGCCGCGAGCTCGCGGCGGTCGGCAGTGCCGCCGCGCCGCCAGCGGATCGTGTCGGTCAGGTCGATCACCGGAATGGCGGCGTCGGCACCGGAACGCACAGCCTGTATGACCCGCTCGAACACGCCGTCGGTGGCCAGCGGGCGGGCGCCATCGTGCACCAGCACGATCTCGGCATCATGGGGCACCCGGTTGAGCCCGCAGCGCACCGAGTCGGAGCGCAACACCCCGCCGACCACCACGACCACCTTCCCTCCACATCGGCCGTGGGAGTAGGGCATCCAGGCTTCCTCGCCGGCGGTGCGGGCCTCGGACAGCACGACGACCACGCCTTCGGACCAGCGGGCGGCCCGCTGCACCACCCAGTCGATCACGCGCCGGTCCCCGAGACGGCTGAACTGCTTGGCCCCGCCGAAACGGTGCCCCTCTCCGGCAGCGGCAACGATGGTCCAGACGCCGGCACCAGAATCGCCGCTTCGCTCTCGATCACTCTTACTCACCGCCACTAGTGTGGGCCGTTGCTATGTCCGACACCACCTCCACGGCTCCCGATATGGCCATAGAGGCTTCCCCGGACGCGCTGCGGGAGGCTCTGCGGGAGACGATTCTCTTCGCCGAACTCGACGACGAGCAGCTCGAGCACATTGCGGCCGCCGGCAGCGTGCAGTCACTGCAGCGGGGCGTCGTGCTGTTCGCGGAGGGAGACGAGCCCGGCGAGTTCTACCTGGTCCTGTCGGGCCGGGTGGCCATCGCTCAGGAGTCCGACGACGGCCGGGAGTCGCTGCTGGCGGTGCTGGATCCCGGCGAGCTGTTCGGAGAGATGGGGTTCCTCGACGGCTACACCCGGTCGGCGCAGGCCCGGGCCTTGGAGGAGTCGACCGTTCTGATGGTCCCTTACGCAGAGCTGAGGCTCCTGTATGAGAGCAACCCCTCAGCGCTGTGGAGTGCGGTGATGCTCCTGGCCAGGCGGTTGCGGGCTATGGACCAAGCCCTGTCCGACACTGTGTTCCTGGACGTGATGGGGCGTACCGCCAAGCGTCTTCTGGAGATGGCGGGCGACGAGGACGAGTTCGAGATGCCCCTCACCCAGGAAGAACTCGCCTCCATGGTGGGAGCCAGCCGCGAGCGGGTCAACAAGGCGATCCACGCCTTCGTCAGACTGGGCTGGATCACGCACGACCAACGCCACTACAAGATCACGAACCGCAAGAACCTGACCCTCCGGGCGCGCTAGACCCGCCGGGCAAGTCGGGGCTCAGGACTCTGACAGGAGCTGATCGACGGCGGCTTCGGGGGTGATCTCGCCCTGCTCGACGGCGTGTTCGAGTTCGGCGCGGCGGTCGGCGAGGCCGGTCTGCGACTCGAACTGCTCCACCAGGCGGCGCTCCAGCAGCACTCGCATCCACGCCAGGCGGCCCCGGGCCCTGCGGCGGGCCAGGCCGCCCGAGGCATCGAGTACGCGACGGTGCTCGACCATGCAGTCCCACAGCTCGTCCACGCCCGCGCCGGTCGCGGCCGACACCGTCATCACTTCCGGCGGCCCCTGCTCGCCCGTCGGGGCCAGCAGCGGAAGGGCGCGCCGGAACTCGGCTGCGGCCAGCCGGGCCGCCTGCTCGTTGTCGCCGTCGGCCTTGTTCACGACAAGCACATCGGCCAACTCCAGCAGGCCCCGCTTGACTGCCTGCAGCTCGTCGCCTGCGCCGACCAGGACCAGCACGCAGAGGGAGTCGACCGACGCATGCACGGCCGCCTCCGACTGGCCGACTCCCATCGTCTCCACCAGCACGACGTCGTAGCCGGCCGCTTCCAGGACGGTTATGGCGTGTGGGGTCGTGCTGGTCACGCCGCCGAGCGTCCCCGCTGACGGCGAGGGTCGGATGAAGGAGTTCTCCTCGGTCGCCAGCCTGGCCATGCGGGTCTTGTCTCCCAGTATCGACCCGCCGGTAACCATGCTCGAGGGATCGACCGCCAGCACGCCGACCCGGTGACCGGCGGCGGTGAGCCGGGTGCCCAGATTGTCGATGAGCGTCGACTTGCCCGCCCCGGGCACGCCGCTGATGCCCACCCGGTGAGCGCCCCCGGCGTGGGGCAGCAGCCGCCAGAGCAGCTCCTGGGCCTCGCGGCGGTCACCGGGCCGGGTCGACTCCACCAGCGTGATGGCCCGGCCCAGGGCGGTGCGGTCCCCCGCCAGCACGCCGGCGACCAGGCCGTCCATGCCTAGAGGTGCCCCAGCAACTCGGCCGCGGCCTCGGAGATCACTGTGCCGGGCGGGTAGACCGCGACCGCGCCCGCAGAAAGCAGGTCGTCCACGTCGGCGGCGGGGACAACCCCGCCCACCACGATGGCAATGTCGTCGCGGCCCAGCTTCACCAACTCGTCGCGCAGCTGGGGCACGAGCGTGAGATGACCCGCCGCCAGCGACGACACCCCGACCACGTGCACGTCGGCCTCCACGGCCTGGCGGGCCACTTCGGCCGGAGTGGCGAACAGCGGCCCGACATCCACGTCGAATCCAAGGTCGGCGAAAGCGGTCGCGATCACCTTCTGGCCCCGGTCGTGACCGTCCTGCCCGACCTTCGCCACCAGGATCCGGGGACGCCGGCCGTGCCGATCGGCGAACTCGTCCACCAGCGCCCGCACGGCGTCGATACCCAAGTCGCTGCTGCCCGGGCCGGAACCCCCTGAGCGCGCCTCGGTGCGGTACACCCCCTCAACCGCTCTGATCTCGGCCACATGACGACCGTAGACGGTTTCGAGGGCATCGCTGATCTCTCCGACCGTCGCGCCGGCCCGGGCCGCGTCGATCGACAGGGCCAGCAGGTTGCCCCGGCCACTGCGAGCAGCGCCGGCCAGCGCCTCCAAGGCAGCTCGTAGGGGTTCGGTGTCCCGCTCGGCCCGCAGCCGTTCGAGTCGGGCGATCTGCCGCCGGCGCACCTCGGCGTTGTCGATGCGGCGGACTTCCACCGGTGCGCCCGCACCGTCATCGACGCGGTAGCGGTTCACGCCGACCACGGCCTGGCGGCCCGAGTCGATGCGGGCCTGGGTCCGGGCCGCCGCCTCCTCGATCCGGAGCTTGGGAAGGCCGGCGGATATCGCCGCGGCCATCCCGCCCAGCTCCTCGACCTCTTCGATGTGGGTCCAAGCCCGCTCGGCCAGGAGCTTGGTGAGGCGCTCCACGTGGTAGCTGCCGCCCCAGGGGTCCACGGTGCGGGTGATGCCCGACTCGTGCTGCAGGAACAGCTGCGTGTTGCGGGCGATGCGGGCCGAGAAGTCGGTGGGCAGGGCCAGCGCCTCGTCGAAGGCGTTGGTGTGCAGCGACTGGGTGTGGCCCTGGGTGGCCGCCATGGCCTCGACGCAGGTGCGGACCACGTTGTTGTAGGGATCTTGGGCGGTGAGGCTCCAGCCGCTGGTCTGGCAGTGGGTGCGCAGGCACAGCGAGCGAGGGTCCTGGGGGTCGAACTGGCTCATGAGCCGGTCCCACAGCAGCCGAGCGGCCCGCAGCTTGGCCACCTCCATGAAGAAGTTCATGCCCACGCACCAGAAGAAGCTGAGCCGGGGCGCGAACTCGTCGATGTCCAGCCCCGCGGCGAGCCCGGCCCGGGCGTATTCCACGCCGTCGGCGAGGGTGTAGGCCAACTCGATGTCGAGGGTGGCTCCCGCCTCCTGCATGTGGTAGCCGGAAACCGAGATCGAGTTGAACCGGGGCATCCGCTCGGCGGTGAAGGCGATGATGTCGGCCACGATCCGCATCGACGGCGCAGGCGGGTAGATGAACGTGTTGCGGACCATGAACTCCTTGAGGATGTCGTTCTGGATGGTGCCGGCGAGCTGCTCCGGCCTCACGCCCTGCTCCTCCGCGGCCACCACGTAGAGGGCCAGCACCGGCAGCACCGCACCGTTCATGGTCATCGACACCGTCATCTCGTCCAGGGGGATGCCGTCGAACAGGATCCGCATGTCCAGGATCGAGTCGATGGCCACCCCGGCCATGCCCACGTCGCCGGCCACCCTCGGGTTGTCGGAGTCGTAGCCCCGGTGGGTGGGGAGGTCGAAGGCTACCGACAGGCCCCTCTGGCCGGCGGCCAGGTTGCGGCGGTAGAAGGCGTTGGACTCCTCCGCGGTGGAGAACCCCGCGTACTGGCGGATCGTCCAGGGCCGGGTCACGTACATCGTGGGATACGGCCCCCTCACGAACGGGGGTAGACCGGGATAGCTGGACACGAAGTCGGCGCCCTCGAGGTCGTCGGGGCCGGCCAGCGGCGGCACTGCGATGCCCTCGGGCGTCTCGAACGCCGGGGCGTCGATGGGGTCTGCGGCCGGGCGGGCCGCAGCATCGCCGTCGCGAAGCTCGACCCGCGAGAAGTCTGGGATCGTAGTCACGGTTCAGCCCGCCGGAACGACGACGCGCCCCGGGGGAGCCGGCCTCGTTTGCGCCCTACGGTGGGCAGCTCGCCGCCAATCCCACGAGCGGGCATGGGATCGCCCATCGACCCAGCCTAACCGTTGCGGGTAGGGCGCCGGATGCGGGCTATCGAGTTGGCTCCGGCAGTGGATCCGTCGAGTCCGCGTACGCGGAGAACCAGTCGCTGGTGGCGCGCATGCATCCCCATTGGTTGAGCACGCAGTCAGGGTCGGCGCGCATCACCCGGAACCGTTCGGCGCCGTTGGGGTCGCCTGCCGCGAAGCGGATGCGCGACCCGCGGCCCGTCTCATAGTCCGTCATGCTCAGGGCGTCGAGCAGCGCGGCATGCGTGAGCGGGCCGTCGAGGCGCGTCATGGCGCCGAACACAACATCCAGGAAGTCGCAAGTCGATGTGGTCACACCCCAGGCGTCCGAGTGGATCCGGTGGGCGAAGGGCGGCGCGGAGGCGGAAGTGTTGCGCAGGCTGATGCAGCCCCTGTCCAGCTCCGGTATCGGATCGCCGGCGGCTCGCCTGGAGCTGACCTGGAGCAGGTTCTGCACCTGCCGTCTGGGAGCGTTGGTTAGCGTCAAGACGGCGGGCTGCGCTTCATTCGTGAGCCACCTCGGTGTCCAGTCGAGTTGCTCGGCGGCCCGCATCAGCCTGCGAACGTCCGACGAGCTCGCCGAGGCCGCGACGACCGTTACCCCCAGGCCGCGCATCTCCGACACTGTGTCATGGAAGAACCGCTCCAAGCTCCGGAGCACGCCGACCTGCGCAGGCGCCAGCTCAGCGAAGTTGTCGACGGCCAGCTGGATCTCGGAATCGGACAAGCCGGTCTCCATCAGTCGGACCTGGGACTCCGCGACAGACACGCCCACGGTTCCGAACTCAGCAGGTGCGGTGGCGACCGCAACCATCGGGAGCCCGAGCGACTGGGTTGTCAGGCGGGCAGTCTCGATCTCTGAGGCGGCGCTCTGTCCGTCTGCCACCAGCAGACCGATGCGGTCGTCCCCGCTGACCTCGCCCGCGATGCTCGCGATGCTCAAACTCGCGGACAGCAGGTATTCGACCGAACCGCCATCGACCAACAGCCCGCCTTCCGCCGCGGCCAACGACGCCTCGGGCACGGCCGTAAGCACGCCGAGGGTCGGAATCCCCGCGCCGAGCGTGGCGCAACGAAGCGCTGTGTTGTTGAGCGACAGGCTGAAGAGCGCCAGAGGGCTCTCCCGCGGCAGTTGCGTGCAGATCTGCTGGAACGAGGAATCGGGGTCCGACAGCTTCCAGGAGAAGGCCACCAGCTCGAAACAGTTGCCCCCAATCCCTCCCTGACGGTTGATCTCGTTGACGTAGGCATCGACGATGAGGGAGGGCTCGTCCAGCATGAGCGACTCCAAGCCGATGTCGGCCAGTTCCGCAAGATCGGGGCCGACCCAGGCGATCTTGACCGTCTCAGCCCCGGACTCAGGACAGGCCGGTCGTCCGCGTGGCAGGCGGCCGCCGGTCGCCGCGATGCCCGCACGGGGCCTCCCTGACAGGGAATCCTCGTCGGTCCTGCCGATTCGAGGTTCTTCCGTTGCGCCCGCCCTTGGACGCTGGTCGCTGCCCCCGCAGGCGGCTGCCGCCAGGAACAAGAGGCCGAGTACGGCGCCAAGGATCAGTCGCGGCTGTGTGGCGCCCATTGGAAGCAGTCGCGAAGCGGTCTCAGCCCTTGCTCAAGCTGGCCAGGTGAGCATCTAGGTGGCTCTCGTCGTAGAGGGTGGAGCTGCTGTCGATCCGGTTGCCGTCCTTGTCGACCAGCCAGAAGTCGGAGTTGCTGCGAATGGCGAAGTGGCGCCACGACTCGCTCGACTCGCTCCAAAGCATGGTGAAGGTCACGCCGGTCTCGGACACGAAGTCCCGGGCCAAGTCCAAGTCGTCCTGGGTTCCGATGCCGACGACTCTGAGCCGGTCAGCCTGGGCACGAGCAAACTGCTCGACAAGCGGAGCCTCGCTCCGGCACTTCGGTCAATGAGGAGACCAGAACCAGAACAGCAGCGGCTGGGTGTTGCCGGCCAGCGACTGGAGATTGACAGTGGCGCCCGAGGAGACGTCGATCATCTCCAGATCGGGAAGCTCGCCTGAGGAGGCATTGATCATGCTCATGTCGGCGTTGTCGTAGTCGGTTTCTGCCGTGTCGTGGACGTGATGGTGCTCCTCGTCGTCCGATTGGGCAGCCGCACGCTCTTCGCTCGCGGCGACGGCGAGGCTCTCGATGCTGACGGCCGCGGTGTCGCCGTCGCCGCCGCACGACGCGGCCATCCACACCGCGACAGCAGCCAGCGCCACCAGCAGGGCCGGCCGCCAGCACGTCAAGCCGGAGGAAGCGCGGAACGCAGCCCGCCGGTGGTCAACAGGCGCGACGCCGCGGCGGATCATCGCCCCAAAACAACACAACAAAATGTCACTGCGCGGCAGGATAGGGCCGGGTGAAACCGTTTGTCCAACCCGGATCTTCGAATCTCGGCCCCGCCTAGCCGCCCTGCGGCCACGGGATGGCGCGAATCTCGATGATCCGGCGCCGGCAGGCCCGACCGGCACGGAAGGTCGCTGCCGCGGTCAGCCCAACAAGTCGTTCAGGTCGATCACCATCAGCACGGCCAGCAGCACGATGATGCCGGCGTTGAGGGAGGTGATCAGCCACCGGTAGCGGTGCCCGGTCCGCTGGAAGCGCCGGATGCTGAGCCCATTGAAGACGATGGCCACCGCGCCGATAGCCAGGCCCAGGCCCGAGCCCACCCCCGAGGCGATGCCAGCCGCAGGCAGCAGCCACGGGAACAGCACGTAGGCCAGGAAGCAGCGGACTCCCGACACCACCACCGAGGTGCTGAAGACCCGCTCGGCCGGGGCCGGGGCCGGGGCGCCGGCGTGCGACGTGTCGGGATCGGCGGCCGTGGTCACCGCCATAGCGTGCCACGCCCCCGGCAGAGCGCCACCCCAAGCCCGAATTGGCAGCGCAATGCACGCTCAACGCGCCGAACGCCGCCAATTCCCAACAGGTCAAGTGCGGCGACTTGGCCCAGCGCGGCCAGGACTGAGTCGGTGCCTCAGAGGCTGGCCACGATGCGGGCCGTCTCGGAGATGGCGTCGTCCAGCGGCGTGGGCTCGATGTCGCCGAGCAGTTCGGCCAGCCCAGCGGGCGACAGGGCGTGGGCGAAGGGCAGCGGCTCGGTGCCGACGCCCAGATCGTCGAAGCCGGTGATGCGGCGGACCCGGTCCACGAAGTCTTCCACCGACACCACATGGCCTCTCAGATTCCGGACCGGTGCAGCCGGCGAATCGAGCTCGACCCGGGCGGCCGCGATGAACGCTCGGGCCACGTCGGGCGCGTAGTGGAAGTCGGTCACGCCTCCGTACCCCACCTCGTACGGCTCACCCCGCACGGCGCTGTATATGGCCGCGGTGGGCTGGGAGGTGACTCCCTGATCGCGGCCGGCCCCGTACACGGTGAAGGGCCGCAGCCCCACCGTCGCCAGCCCGTGGTCGGCCGCGTACACCGCGGCCGTCTGCTCGTTGGCCACCTTGTAGGCGCCGTACAGGGTGGCGGGGTTGGGGAGCGCGTCCGGCCCGAGCACGGGCTCGGGGTAGAGGTCGACAGGGCCGTAGATCGCGGCACTCGAGGCGTAGGACACCGGCGCGATGCCATGCTCGGTGGCCGCCTCGAACACGTTGACCGTGCCCTGCACGTTCACCGCCGCGCCGCGGCTGGGATCGGCCTTGCAGAACGGCACCTGAAGCGCAGCCAGGTGGATCACCCGGTCGACTCCGGCCATGGCGTGGACCACCGCGGCCCGATCGGTGATGTCGCCGACCACTCGTTGGAAGCTCAGCGGGGCGCCGCCGGAGATGAGCCGGTGACGGCTGTCGTTCACGCCGATGTCGAAAGTGGTCACCTCGGCGCCCTCGTCGAGCAGGAGGCGTACCGTCCACGCGCCGATGCAGCCGTCGGCGCCGGTGACAAGGAAGTGCTCGGCCATCAGTAGGTCGCCCGCCCGCCGGAGATGTCGTAGCAGGCACCGGTGCTGAACGAGCAGTCCTCCGAGCACAGCCAACCCACCAGCGCGGCCACCTCGGCAGGCTGGCCCAGCCGGCCCATGGGGATCTTCGACAGCATGTACTCCAGCACCTCCGGGGCGGTCGCCAGGTTCATGGGGGTGGCGATCACCGCCGGCGCGATCGAATTGACCGTCACGCCCGTGGTGGCCAGTTCCTTGGCCACCGACTTGGTGAGGGCGATGACCGCGCCCTTGCTCGCCGAGTAGGCGCTCAGGTTCGGGTTGCCCTCCTTGCCCGCAATGCTGGCGATGTTGACGACCCGACCCCAGCCCCGCTCGACCATCCCGCCCAGCGTGGCCTGCATCACGTTGAAGATTCCGGTGACGTTCACGGTCAGCGTGAGCTCCCAGCCGTCCAGAGGCGTCTCCAGCAGCGGCACGTTCGGGCCGACGACCCCGGCCGACTGCACCACGATGTCCATCTCGCCGATGCCGTCGATTGCCCTCACCGCGGCGGCGTCGGTCACGTCAACCTCGTGTATGGCGTCCAGTTCGCCGGCCCGGGCGGCCATGTCGCCGGCGTGCAGGTCCACGGCGGCCACCCGGCATCCCTGGGCCAGGAGCCGGTCGACACAGGCCGCGCCAATGCCCGACCCGGCACCGGTGACCAGAGCTCTGCGTCCCGAAGTCACCGTGTCGCCCTCTGGAGACGGGTCGCGCTCGTCGAGTGCTTGCTTCGATATGTGTCAGCCATGGAGCGACATCGTAGGTGGTCGCCAGCATGCACCGGCCAGGCGGAAGCATGCTGGGACGACGCTCTAACGGAGCTCTTGCAGGAGGGCGTCCTCGAAGGACCAGTCGAGGCAGGACGCGTCGGCCTGGGCGCGGCCCGAGCGCTGGTACCACTCGAAAGTGTGCTCGAACATCGAGGCCAGGTCGTGCCGCGGCTGGAAGCCGACGTCGGTGCGCAACCGGTCGATTCTGAAGACCGTGCTGCGGTTCCACCACCAGATGTTGGGTGCTAGATGGGGCACGAGCTGTGCCACCTGGAGCCTGCGCCGCAGCGTCTCGGCCCTCGGGTCGCGAGCGGAGCGGTCCGATCCTGCAGAGGGACGGATGTCCATCCCCAGGCTTGATGTTCCGGTGCCGATGCGCAGCGCCCCGGTCCACAGCCGTTCCATCGTCTCTGCCGGGATGGTCACCCGTTGGGCGATACGTCCGGTGGCCTGCTCGGCCGAGTCGATGTAGCCGTTGCGGGTGACCGCCTGGCGGCCGGTGAGGTTGTAGCGGCGGCCGAACGTGACCGGTTTGCCCATCATCTGCTCAAGCGCCCTCGCCTGGTCGTCGACATGGCCCAACTGCAGCAGCGTCGTCCCATCACCGGGGACCAGGACCGGCCGGCCGGACAGCAGTCGTGCGAACATCCGCTGCTCGCGGTCGTACAGGGTGTTGTGCGGGCCGAAGACCATCGAGAAGACCACCGTGGTGGCCGGGAACCCGCGTTCGGCGTGGGCGGCTCGCAGCAAATCCTCGCACTGCAGCTTGTGGAGGCCGTACTCGTTCTGGTCGGGGCCCCGTTCGTCGCCGTCGCCCTCGCCGACGGGCAGAGCGTCGGAGGCGGCGTAGATGACGGTGGAGCTGGCGAACACGTAGTGGCCGGTGCGGCCGTCGAGCAGCTCCAGCATGATCTCGATGTCGGGCGGATGGTAGGCGGTGAGGTCGTGGACGCAGTCCCAATCGGTGCCGCCGAGGGCATCGCGCAGCGACTGGGGGTCGGTGCGGTCCCCGATCAGGCGACGCACCCCGGCGGGCAGCTCGGTCTGGGTGCGACCCCGGTTGCAGACGGTGACGTCATGACCGGCCCTCACCAGCTCGCTCACCAGCGCCCGGCCGTTGAACTGGGTGCCTCCCATAACCAGAACCCTCATCGCCGTCACCTTAGGGATCCGGTTGTCAGTAGGTGGCCCGGCCGCCGGTTATGTCGTAGCAGGCGCCGGTGCTGAACGAGCACTCCTCCGAGCACAGCCAGCCCACCAGGGCGGCCACCTCCTCCGGCTGGCACATCCGTCCCATCGGGATCTTGGCCACCATGAAGTCGAGCACTTCGGCGGACGCCGGGCCCAGCAGCGGCGTGTCGGTGACGGTCGGGGCCACCGAGTTGACCAGAACGCCGGTGGTGGCGAGTTCCTTGGCCACCGATTTGGTGAGCGCGATGACCGCACCCTTGCTGGCCGAGTACGCCGCCTGTGACGGGTTGCCCTCCTTGCCCGCGATGCTGGCCACGTTGACCACACGCCCCCAGCCTCGCCTGACCATCCCCGGCAGGGTCGCCCGCATCACGTTGACAACGCCCGCCACATTGACGGCCATGACTCGGTCCCAGTCCTCTGGCGACACGCCGGTCAGCGGAACGACCGGCCCGGCAATGGCCGCGCACTGCACCACTATGTCGATCTCGTCGATGCCGTCGATGGCATGCACCGCGGACGCGTCGGACACGTCGATCTCAACGATGGCCTGCAATTCGTCGGCGCGTGACGCCATCCGGCCGGCCTGCAGGTCCACAGCCACGACGTCGTGTCCCTGAGCCAGGAACATTCCTGCACAGGCGGCGCCGATGCCCGATCCGGAACCGGTAACCAGAGCCGTACGTGTCTCGGTCACAGCTTCCGCCGCAGGAGCGCTCGGGCACGGGCTCGGCGCGTCGCTTGGCATGGGTAGACCACCGCGCCACATCGTAGGGCCCGCATCAACCGGGACTCGTTAGCGCCGGGCCCGGCTCGCTGCTTCACTGGAGGCCGGCAGTCGCCGCGACTGGAGGAAGAAACATGGCACGGACCATCACCAAACCAGGCCTCGATCTCGGCATCGTGACCAACAACGGCGACGCGATGCTCGAGTTCTACCGGGACGTCGTCCGCCTCAAGTTCGAGGCCACGATGAAGTTGGAGGCGGTGGGGATCGCCCGGATGGACCGCCTGCGCTGCAACGACAGCGTGCTGAAGCTGGTGACGCCCATCGCCGACGTGCCCGCAGGTCCGGGCGGCGGCATCGACGGCGGCACGGGCATGCGGTACTTCACCATCGCCGTGGACGACATCGAGGCGGCGGTGGCCGACTGCGAGGCAGCCGGCACACCCATCGTGTGGCCGCTGCGTGAGATCCGTCCCGGTGTGACCATCGCCATGGTGGAGGACCCCGACGGCAACTGGGTCGAGTTCATCCAGACGGCGTGATTGGGCGAACCCGCTAAGCGCGTCCACCACAGCCTGATCTAGCGCTACGCTGCGCGCCGTGACCGCCAGGAAGCGGCAGGCCTGGAACTACAACCCCGATCTGCCGCTGCGCTCGGCTCCGTTCCTGCACTGGCCCTTGCGGCCCGCGTCTATCGGTCGCCACCTCATCAAGACCTGGAGGCCCCTCACCTCGCGGGTGTTCATGCTGGCGGTGGCGTTCGCTCTGTGGGAGTGGTTCAGGCCGTCCCTGGCCGAGGCCGAATCGCTGCGGTTGGGCTGGATCTTGGAGATCTGGGTCCGCAACGTCGTGCTGGTCACCGTGGTGGCCGGTGGGCTTCACGTGTTCCTGCAGCGCTACCGGGTGCAGGGCGACAGCCTGCGCTACGACGGTCGGCCGCTGACCAAGAACAAGAGCCTGTTCCTGTTCAACGACCAGGTGAGGGACAACATGTTCCTCACCCTGCTGCCGGCGATGCTGGCGGCCACGGCGTGGGAGTCCCTGGGCTGGTGGGCCTACGCCAACGGGACCATCCGGCACTGGTCCTTCGGCGACAACCCGGTCTGGTTCGTGGTGCTGCTGGGTTTGATCCCCATCTGGTCGGTCCTCTACTTCGGTGCCGGCCACTGGCTGCTGCACCGGAGGCTGATGTACAAGCACGTCCACTCCTGGCACCACCGCAACATGAACATCGGGCCGTGGTCGGGCCTGTCCCTGCACCCACTGGAGCATGTGGTCCTGTACAGCGACATACTGCTGTTCCTAGTGGTGCCGTCCAACCCGATTCACATGCTCTTCGCGATGATGCACCACACCATCGGCGCACCGATGAGCCACACCGGCTACGACGCGGTCCGGCTCCTGAAGCGCCAACGGTTCGAGTTGGGCGACTTCCACCACCAACTCCATCACCGCTTCATCGAGTGCAACTACGGCGGGCTCGAGTCGCCCCTCGACGAGTTGATCGGCGCGTTCCACGACGGCACGCCCGAGGGTGACCAGATGGTCGCGGAACGACTCACGCGGCTATCGGCGCCACGGCAGCGGGCCTGAGGCTCACTATGACGCAAGCCCAGTATCGGGCGGCGCGCGCCGACCTGCGGAACGTGGCGATCATCGCCCACGTCGACCACGGCAAGACGACCCTCGTCGACGCCATGCTGTGGCAGTCGGGCGCCTTCCGGTCCAACGAGACGGTCAACGAGCGAGTCATGGACTCGATGGACCTCGAGCGCGAGAAGGGCATCACGATCCTGGCCAAGAACACCGCGGTCCGGTATCGCCGCGACAGCGGCGAGGAGATCAAGATCAACATCGTGGACACGCCGGGCCACTCCGACTTCGGCGGTGAGGTGGAGCGGGCTCTCACGATGGTCGACGGCGTCCTGCTCCTGGTCGACTCGAGCGAGGGCCCGCTGCCGCAGACGCGGTTCGTGCTCCGCAAGGCGCTGGCCCTGAAGCTGCCCGTCGTGCTGGTCGTGAACAAGATCGACCGGCCCGACGCCCGCATCTCCGAGGTCGTCGACGAGGTGTACGAGCTCTTCCTCGACCTCGACGCCACCGAGGACCAGATCGACTTCCCGATCGTGTACGCCAACGCCCGCAAGGGCACGGCGACGCTCGACCCCGCCGAGCGGGGCGCCGACCTGCGACCCATGTTCGAGACACTGCTCGAGACCGTCCCCGCGCCCCGCCACGATCCGCAGCGGCCGCTGCAGGCATGGGTAACCAACCTCGATGCCAGCCCGTATGTGGGCCGCATCGCCATGTGCCGGGTCATGCACGGAACCATCAAGAGAGGTCAGAGCGTGGCCTGGTGCCGCACCGACGGCACGACCGCCACAGCCAAGATCACCGAGCTGTACGTCACCGAGAGCCTCGACCGGGTGGACGCGGCCGAGGCCGGCGCGGGAGAGATCATCGCCATCTCCGGCATCGCCGACATCACCATCGGCGAGACGCTCGCAGACCTCGCCGACCCCGTGCCGCTGCCGGGCATCACGGTGGACGAGCCGAGCCTGGCGATCACCATCGGCACCAACACGTCTCCCATGGCCGGGCTCGAGGGCGACAAGGTGACGGCCCGCCTCATCAAGAACCGCCTCGACGCCGAGTTGATCGGCAACGTGTCGATCCGGGTTCTGGACGCCGACCGTCCCGACACCTGGGAGGTTCAGGGGCGGGGGGAGCTCCAACTCGCCGTGCTGGTGGAGATCATGCGCCGCGAGGGCTTCGAGATGACCGTGGGCAAGCCCAGAGTCGTGACCCGCACCATCGACGGACGGCTTCACGAGCCCACCGAGCGGGTGACCATCGACATCCCCGAAGGCTTCGTCGGAGCAGTGACGCAGCTCCTCGGCGAGCGCAAGGCCGAAATGGTCACCATGACGAACCACGGCACCGGCTGGGTGCGGCTCGACTACGTCGTCGCGGCCCGGGGCCTCATCGGGTTCCGCACCGAATTCCTGACCGAGACCCGGGGCACGGGCCTGGCGGCCAGCGTCTTCGAGGGGTACACGCCGTGGATCGGCGAGTTCCGCACCCGCCGCTCAGGCTCGATCGTCGCCGACCGCCGCGGCGCGGTGACTGGCTACGCAGTGGCCGCCGTGCAGGAGCGGGCCTCTCTGTTCGTCGGCCCCGGCGACGAGGTGTACGAGGGGATGGTCGTGGGCGAGAACCCGCGCCCCGAGGACATGGACGTCAACATCTGCCGGGAGAAGAAGCAGACCAACGTCCGGGCCGCGGCCTCCGACGACACCGTCCGCCTGACCCCGCCCCGCATCCTGTCGCTGGAGCAGTCGCTCGAGTTCATCGCCGGCGACGAGTGTGTCGAGGTCACCCCGCAGACCATCCGGCTGCGCAAGGAGATCCTCGACGCCGGTGTGCGGGGCCGTCACCGCAAGCGCCTCCAGCGCAACCGGAGCGCGGGCTAGTAGGGGCCCGCCGAACCCGATAGGTTGCGGTCCCACCCCAGTTCGACTGACCCATATGCCGCCAGGAGGCCCCACGATGACAGTCACCAGCCCGAGGAAACCGCTCGTCCTGATAGCCGTTCTAGCCATGGTGGCCGCGATGGTCGCCTCGCTGTCGCTGCCGGCCGGCGCTCAGCCCACTCCGGAGCCCATCAGCGCCGACACGTTCACGCTGACGATCCTGCACAACAACGACGGGGAGTCGAAGCTGCTGCCCGACGAGGACTCGGGATTCCCGGGTGTGGCCCGCTTTGTGACCCAAGTGAAGCAGATGCAGGCCGCGGCCGACGCCGGGGTGATCACCCTCACGTCGGGCGACAACTTCCTGGCCTCCCAGGAACTGAACGTCTCGCTGGCTCGCGACGGCGCTCTCTACGACTCGATCGCTCTCAGCGGGCTGTACGACGCCATGGCTCTGGGCAACCACGACTTCGACCTGGGGCCGGAGGTGACCGCCCGCTTCATCGAGGGGTTCGACCCGGCCGTGCCATTCCTGTCGGCCAACGCCGACTTCTCCGGCGAGCCGGTGCTGCAGGCGCTGGTCGACGACGGCGTGCTGGCCGCCAGCACCGTCGTGGAGACCAGCGGTCAACAGGTCGGTGTGATCGGGGCGGTCACGCCCCTGCTCCCCAACATCTCGACTCCCCGCAATGTGGTGATCTCCGACGTGCTGGCGGCGGTGCAGGCCGAGGTCGAGTCGCTGACCGCGGCAGGGGTGAACAAGATCATCCTGGTCAGCCACCTGCAGGGGGTGTCGGAGGAGGTCGCGCTGGTGGCCAACCTGGCCGGCGTGGACGTGGTCATCGCCGGCGGCGGTGACGACCTCCTGCGCAACGAGGGCGACACCTGCATGCCGGACGACGAGCCGGCCGGCCCCTACCCGATGCTGGTGGCCGACTCCACCGGCACCGACGTGCCGGTGATCACCGCTCCCGGCGGATACCGCTGCATCGGCGCGCTGACCGTCGGCTTCGACGGCGACGGCACCATCGTCAGCCACACGGGCCGCTCCGTTGGAGTCGGCTTCGCGGTGACGCCAGACCCGGCGGTCCAGTCCAGCGTGATAGAGCCGCTGGCCGCGGCCGTGGCCGAGATCGACGCCGACGTGATCGGCACCAGCGAGGTCGACCTGGACGGGCGCCGGGCCAGCGTGCGCACCGGCTCCTCCAACCAGGGCAACCTGCACGCCGACGCGCTGCGGGCCACCGCCGCCAACCTGGCCGGGGACTTCGGAACTCCAGCGCCGGACGTCGCCATCCAGAACGGCGGCGGCATCCGCAACGACGCCGTGATCCCGGCCGGGCCCATCACCGCCGGCGACACCTGGGACATCGCCCCGTTCCGCAACTTCGTGGTGGTCGGCGAGGTTCCCCGCGAGACCTTCCATGTGCTGCTCGAGCAGGCTGTGGACCGGATCCCGGGCGCCGGGGGCCAGTTCCCGCAGGTCTCGGGGTTCACGTTCACCTACGACCCGTCGGCCCCGGCCCGAGAGACCGACCGGGCCGGTGACTGCTCCCTCGCCGGCGATCCGGGGAAGAGGATCCGGGAGGTGACCCTCGACGACGGCACGACGATCGTGCGTGACGGCGCGGTGGTGCCCGGCGATCCCGTGGTGCTGGTCACCATCGACTTCCTGGCCAACGGCGGCGACTGCTACCCGCTGGGCGACATCGAGTTCACCAAGCTGGGCGTCAGCTACCAGCAGGCCCTGACCAACTACATCTCCGAGGACCTCGGCGGCACGATCACCGCCGCGGACTATCCCGAGGGCGGCGACGACAGGATCGTCGCCGCGACGGCCGAGCCCGAGCCGGTCACGGTCACCGTCCAGCGAGGCGACAGCCTGTGGCGGCTGGCTCGGATCCACCTCGGTGCCGGCGACCGCTGGCGCGAGATCTACGACCTCAACCGGGAACGGGTCCAGCCCGACGGCCGTCGCCTCACCAATCCCGACCTGATCCAGATCGGCTGGGTGCTGGAACTGCCCTCCAGTTAGTCAGCACACTCCCCGGCCGACGGGCCGGGAACCAACGCCCCTCTCGCAACGTCTTACTCCGTGACGCCCCCACACGCGGGGCACTACGGTGAGACGGGGCTCGATCGCACGATGCGAACCACAGCTACGAAGGCTCTGACTTTGACGCTGATCGTCGCGCTGGTCGTCGCGTCCTGTTCGGATGACCCCGCTCCGGCGGGCGCGCCCGACCAGGCCGGGGATCCCGGCGCAGGCGTTGATCCCGGCCCGGAGGCCCAGCCAGTCGTCATTGATGTGGGAGGCGGCGAGATCGCGCTGACTGCCCACCTGGTCCGCTTCGACGGTTGCGACGCGCTTCTGGACCAACTCCGCAACTGGGCAGCGGACAGGGTGGGGCCGTGGGGCTTCGGTGGACGCCCCTACAACGACTTCGATGACATGATGGTCGAGGAGGAGATGGCCGAACCAGCCCCGGTAGCAGACCAGCCCGCCGCACCGGCCGCCGACTTCCGCAGGCAGCGGCCCGTCGAGGGCGTGGACTACTCGGGCACCAATGTCCAGGAAGCCGGCGTGGACGAGGCCGACATCGTCAAGACCGACGGCCGGCGGATCTTCGCCATGTCGGCCGGGCATCTGGTGGTCGTCGACGCAGCCCAGCGGGAAGTGCTCGGGTCCGTGCTCATGCCGGTCGGCGAGTCGGCCGAGCTGTTCCTCGCCGGCGACAGCCTGTTGGCGATCCAGCAGTCCGGCGGACGTGGCGGCAACCCCCCGCAGGCGGTGGTCCACCGCATCGACGTGCGCGACGGAGTGCCTGCGATCTCAGAGACTCTGCGAGTCGAGGGCACCTATGTGAGCGCCCGCAGCGTCGGCGGGGTGGCCCGGGTGATTGTGCGGTCGCGGCCGGCCGACGACTTCCCGTTCGTGAACCCGGCCGGTCCCGACAGCGAGGCGATTGCCGAGGAGGCCAACCGGGCCGCGATGCTGGCCAGCAGCCTGGAGGACTGGCTGCCCGCCTACTCGCACACGAGCCCCGGAGGCGCCACGGTCGAGAGCCTGCTGCCGCCTTGCGAGCAGGTCCACGCCCCGACGGTGTTCTCCGGCTTCGGCGTCACCACGGTGCTGAGCGTGCCGGTGGCCGGTGCCATCGACCCGGCCGCGGCCACCTCGGTGCTGGCCCCCGGCGAGACCGTCTACGCGTCGACCCGGTCGATGTACGTGGCCACCGCCACCTGGATCGATCCCGCCGTCGGCGAGGCCGGCGACATCGACTGGGACCAACTCACAGCCGAGTGGCGCACGAACATCCACCGTTTCGACATCTCGGACCCGGCCATAGCCGTCTACACCGCTTCGGGCAGCGTGCCCGGGGAGATCCACAACCAGTTCGCGCTCTCCGAGCACGCCGGGCACCTGCGCGTGGTCACCACGAGCGACGGCCGGAGCAACGCGTCCGAGAGCTGGGTGAGAGTGCTGGCAGAGTCCGACGGCCGGCTTGTGGAGGTCGGCTCGGTCGGCGACATCGGCCGGGGCGAGCGGGTGCAGTCGGTGCGCTTCGCCGGCGATACCGGCTATGTGGTCACATTCCGCCAGATCGACCCGTTCTACACCGTCGACCTCTCTGACCCATCCGCACCTGCGGTGGTGGGCGAACTCAAGATCCCCGGCTTCTCCAGCTACCTGCATCCCCTGGGCGACGGCCTGGTGCTCGGGGTGGGATCCGACGCCGACGAGGACGGGCGGATCACCGGAGCCAAGGTGTCGCTGTTCGACGTGTCCGACCTGGCCGACCCCCGGGAGGTGTCGGTGTGGACGGCGCCGAGCGGCTGGAACGAGATCGGCTGGGACCATCGCGCCTTCCTGTGGTGGGCGCCGGAACGGCTGGCAGTGATCCCCGTCACCGTCGACTACGAATGGTCGGGTGCAGTGGTGCTGCACATTGCCGACGGCACCATCCGCGAGGCCGGCCGGGTCGTCCACCTGGGGGCGGGCGCGGGGAAGACCTCATGCCGGCGGCTCAGCGAGGCCGACGTGATCGGCGCGGTGGACGTCACGCAGGCCGACCTCGGAGCGAGAGTCGCCGAGTTGATCGTGCAGACGCCCCGAACGGCGATCATCGTGGCGTGCGAACCCAGCGAGGAGCCCATCGCCGGGTTCCAATGCGAGGCCGGCGAGTTCAGCGAAGCCGAGGAGGAGTCGCTGCGGCAACGGATCGACTACACAGCCACCGAGGAACTGTGGGCGTGCCTCCCGCCAGCGGCCTCAGAGGTCCCCGCCAGACAGATCGTGCGCAGCATCGTCATCGGCGACGACCTCTGGACCCTCAGCCACCCCTACAGCCGCTACCGCGACGGCAGCACCGAGGGCCTTCTTCAGGTGAACGGCCTCAAGACACTGGAGTTCTTGGATGCGGTCGACATCTGACTCCTCCCGGCGTCGAAGGCTGTGGGCGGCCGCGATCGCCGTGGCCGCGGTAGTCGCGGCCACGGTTACGGCGTCAACTTCAGCGACGGCCGCATCGTCAGCGTCGGTAGCGGCCCAGGCCGAATCGCCCCCGCGATACAAAGCAGTCGCGGCAGGCAACTACGTGCGTTGCGCCATACGCCATGACGATTCCGTCACATGCTGGGGCGACAACAGCACCGGGCAAGCCGACCCGCCGCCCGGAGCCTTCTCGCACGTGTATGTCTCGCTGGACCGCTACGCCTGCGGCTTGCGAACCGACGGCGCGGTCATCTGCTGGGGCTCGAACGACTACGGAGCGCTGCCTGCTCCCAACGACAACCACAAGTTCAAGTCCCTCGCAGCAGGGATAGGGCACCTCTGCGGGCTACAGATCGACGACACGGTCCTCTGCTGGGGAAACAACTACTACGGGCAGTCGGTAGCACCCCGGGGAACCTTCACCGACCTGGCCGCGGGCTACGGCCACACATGTGGGATCCGG
The DNA here is from genome assembly GCA_965220645.1 of Candidatus Aldehydirespirator sp. Lineage (GTDB taxonomy): Bacteria > Actinomycetota > Acidimicrobiia > Acidimicrobiales > Aldehydirespiratoraceae > Aldehydirespirator. The sequence goes on from OZ244836.1 coordinate 2,994,682, forward strand.
ACAGGCGGCAGCATCGAGTGCTGGGGCGACAACGAATACGCTCAACTCGACGCGCCCCGGGGGGCCTTCAAGTCGATAACAGCCACCCACACCGGTCTGTGCGCCGTAGGAACCGACGGCGACATCGCCTGCTGGGGGACGGAACACGCCGACTACACCAAGGCGCCCGAAGGGACGTTCGAGGCGGTGTCTGCCGGGAGCCATCACTACTGCGCGATCGAGGCCGACGGCACCGTCGCCTGCTGGGGCAGCCCCGGTAACACGCCGTCAAGGGTGCCCGGAGGAGGCTTCATTGCGGTGGACGGCGGTCAGGGGCACTCATGCGGATTGCGCGTCGACGGCTCCATCGTCTGCTGGAGTGACTTTCCTGTGCCCTTTGGCGCGGCCGAGAGACCGGGCAGGGTCTTCGTCGCAGTTTCCACCGGAGACCGTCACACATGCGGTCTGGGAGCAGACGGGACCATCGACTGCTGGGGCCGCTTCCAGATCACCGAGGACAACAGCCGGTCGGCAACCGGAACAGCCGGCGAGTTCACCGCCGTCGTATCCGGATCGCACTTCCCGTGCGGATTGAGGACCGACGGCACGATCCACTGCTGGGGACCTGACGTGAGCGGACGCCTCGACCTGCCCGAGAACTCCGCCCTGTTCCGACGCATGAACAGCACTCCCGAGGGAGCCTTCACAGCAATCGCGTCCGGCGAAACCTATTCCTGTGCGATCCGGGTCGATGGGGCTGTCCTCTGCTGGGGCGACAATGACTACGGGCAGACGGATGTGCCCCACGGCGCGCATGCGCCATCGCAGCTCGCAATCTGGGACAGGATCCGTCTCGGCCATCTGAGCAACCGGAACACGGCCTTCAAAGCGATCGCCAGCGGATGGCGGCACTCGTGTGCGATACGGGCCGATGACACCGTGCTCTGCTGGGGCTACAACAATCCGGGCACAGGGGAGGACCAGTCGGAGTTCGGTCAGGCGAGAGCGCCAGCAGGGACATTCCGAACGATCACTGCCGGCGACCACCATTCGTGCGGGTTGCGGACCGACGACGCTGTCGTCTGCTGGGGCAGCGGAGCCGAGTACGTGGACCTCCTGGACATCGAAGGATTGACGACGATCTCGGCGGGGGGCACCTTCACGTGCGGTACACGCACTGACGGAACCATGGATTGCTGGGGCCACGGCATCCCCGGCGGGAACATTCCCAACGGCAAGTTCCAGGCAGTCGCGTCAGGCAGCGGACACGCTTGCGGGTTGACTACCGACGGCATCATCAAGTGCTGGGGCGGCTCATCGGGTGTCTGGTGGGACTCCCCGGAGGTCATCGCCACCGGCTGACGGCACACATCCCCGCCCGACCGAGCGGGTCAGGTGTAGTCCTGGTACTTGGCCAGGTAGCGCACGGGACGGCTCAGGGCGTCCTTACGGAACGGGTCGCCTAGCCCCTTGGTGCACATTGCCTCGATCACGGTGGTGCGGCCCCCGTTCATCTGGGCGTCGATGGCCGCGGTCAGCGCGGGGCCGACATCCTCGAGCTGGTTGACCCGCACACCGTCGGCGCCCATGGCCCGGGCCACCTCCGACCAGTCCTCGCCGGCGTCGAGCTCGCCGGCCACGAAACGGCGCCCGTAGAAGTCCACCTGGTTCTACTTCGGCCCCTGCCGGCCAATCAGTCAGACAGGTCCCGGGGCGCCACGGGGAGGCGTTCGGCCACCGCGCCCGCGTGGAGGCGCCGATCCCACACAGCCATCACGACATGGGGAGTGCCGATCTCCAGGGCGCTGGCAAGGTGGACGGCGTCAGCGCCCCGCAAGCGACGGCGCTCAGCCAGCCGACCGGCGGCCTCGGCCACGCGAGCGGTCATCTCCACCGGCCGCAAGTCCGTCCAGAGGCGCTCCCAGTTCTGGCGGCACGTCGCCAGAGCCTCCTCCCCCAAGTCGCGGTTGCGGTCCGCGGCGGCCAGCGCAGCGCACACCTCCGGGTAGGCCAGCCGGCTCGAGACTGCGGCGTCGCAACCGTCCCAGAGCGCGGCGACAACATCGCTGCCCGGCTCGGTCACCAGCAGCTTCACCAGCGCGCTGGCGTCGAAATAGACGACGGCCACCGGTCAGCGTCGCTGCTCGCTGATCAGATCCGAGAGGGATCGGGCGGCTTGCGGCAGCTTCCGGCCCGTGACCTTGGATCTGTGCGGGCTCAACGGCCTTGCGATCACGCCCCGCGCCGTGAGGTCCTCGATCCTCGACATCGCGTCGATCCTTACGATCCGGGCCACCGGCATGCCCCGCTCGGTGACCACGACCTCGTCGCCGTCCCGAACCCGGTCGAGCCAATGGCGCAGATTGGCTCGCAACTCCGTGACTGCCACATCCATGACGGGAAGTGTACATCTTGTTGGCTCTAGTCTGTACATCACTAGCGGCTCTCTGCTTCAAATACATCGATACTCAATATCAATATATCTTAGACTAGCGTCGTAGCAAACACCTGCCGGGGTCGCACCGCCGCCGACGTCATCAACGGCAGCGACCTCACGAGGACGAGCATCCCGGAGAATGACCTGGCTTCGCTGGAGGGCCTGGGCTCCGTGAGTCTGCAGGAGCGGCTCAAGATCAGGTGTAGTCCTGGTACTTGTCCAGGTAGCGGGTGGGGCGGCTCAGGGCGTCCTTGCGGAACGGGTCGCCTAGCTCCTTGGTGCACATGGCCTCGATGACGGTGGTGCGCCCGCTGTTCATCTGGGCGTCGATGGCCGCGGTCAGCGCCGGGCCGACATCCTCGAGCTGGTTGACCCGCACTCCGTCGGCGCCCATGGCCCGGGCCACCTCCGACCAGTCCTCGCCGGCGTCCAGTTCGCCGGCCACGAAGCGGCGCCCGTAGAAGTCCACCTGGTTCTTCTTCTCGGCGCCCCACTGACGGTTGTGGAACACCACTGCGGTGACCGGGATGTTGTGGCGCACCGCGGTCATGGTCTCCACCATGCTCATGGCCCAGGCTCCGTCGCCGGCGTAGGCCACTGCAGGCCGGTCAGGAGCGGCCTTCTTGGCGCCGATGACGGTGGGCAGGGCGTAGCCGCAGTTGCCCCAGCTCATGGCGGCGAAGAACGACCGGGGCTCCTCGAAGCGCAGGTAGCTGTTGGCCACCGAGTTGATGTTGCCGATGTCGGTGGACACCATAACCCGCGGCGGCATGGCCCTCTCCAGCTCGCGCAGCACCTGGCGGGGGTGCATCCAGTCGTCGGCCTCGGCCGCGGCCTGCTTGATCATGTCCACGCTGAAGTCGTCGGTCTCCTCGGTCCAGTCGTCGAGCTCGGCCTCCCAGCCGGCCTTGTCAGCCGCGATCTCGGCGGCCCTGGAGACCCGGCTTGCGTCGCAGGCCAGTGCCCGCCCGGCCAGGCGGGCCGCCAGCGCGGCAGCGGCCGCACCCGCGTCGCCGCAGATTCCCACGTCGATGCGCTTGACGAGACCCAGCATCTTGGAGTCGGCGTCCACCTGGATGACCTTGGCATCGGTCGGCCAGTAGTCGAGGCCGTGCTGGGGCAGGGTGCCGAACGGTCCGAGGCGGGTGCCGAGGGCCAGCACCACGTCGGCCCTGGAGATGAGGCGCATGGCCGCCTTGGAGCCCTGGTACCCGAGCGGGCCGCACCACAGCGGGTGCGAGGCCGGAAACGAGTCGTTGTGCAGGTAGCTGTTCACCACCGGGCAGCCGAGGCGCTCCGCCAATGCCACAGTCTCGGCCATGGCGTCTGCCATCACCACTCCCCCGCCCGAGATCATCACCGGGAACTCGGCGGAGGCGAGCAGGTCGGCGGCCTCGCTGAGGGTCCGGTCCCCACCCGGGCCGCGATCGAGGAGTCGGGGCTGTTGGATCTCCACGTCGATGTCGCCGTAGAAGCGGTCGCGGGGGATGTTGAGCTGCGTGGGACCCATCTCGGACAGGGCCCGGTCGAAGCAGCGGGCGGTGTACTCGGCCATGCGGTGTTCGTTGTTGACGTGGCCCTGGTACTTGGTGAACTCCTCGAACATGGGCAGCTGGTTGGTCTCCTGGAAGCCGCCCAGGCCGATGCCCATCGTCCCGGCCTCGGGGGTGATGACCACCACGGGGCTGTGGGCCCAGAAGGCGGCGGCGATGGCGGTCACGCAGTTGGAGATGCCCGGGCCGTTCTGGCCGATGACCACGCCGTGGCGGCCCGACACCCGGCTGTAGCCGTCGGCCATGTGGGCCGCGCCCTGTTCATGGACCACCGGCACCAGCTCGATGCCGGCCGGCTCGAAGATGTCCATGGCGTCCATGAACGCGCTGCCCATGATGCCGAAGATGGTGTCGACGCCGTGAGCGACCATCGTCTCCACGAACGCCTCACTGGGGGTCATGCGAGTCATGTCTGAGTTCCTCCCACCGAAAGTTCCTACGCCCGGCACAACTCAGGCCAGCCTGTTAGAGCCTATAACAGATGCTGTAGACGCTGCTCGCCCCGAATCAGGCTCTTAGGGAGCGGAAGCGGCGCAGGCGCAGGCTGTTGGACACCACGAACAGCGACGACAGTCCCATGGCGGCTGCGGCGGCCATGGGGCTCAGCACCCCGGTAGCGGCCAGGGGGATGGCGGCCACGTTGTAGGCGAAGGCCCAGAACAGGTTGACCTTGATGGTGGCCAGGGTGCGACGTGACAGAGCGATGGCGTCGGGCACGGCTCGCAGGTCGCCGCCGACGATGGTGAGGTCGGATGCCTCCATGGCCACGTCTGTTCCGGTGCCGACCGCGATGCCTAGATCGGCCTGGGCCAGCGCGGGGGCGTCGTTGATCCCGTCGCCCACCATCGCCACCCGCTTGCCTGCGTCCTGGAGTCTCGTGACCGCATCGACCTTGTCGGCGGGCAGCACCTCGGCCGTCACATCGCTCACCCCGACGGCCTCGCCCACCCACGCAGCCGTTCGGCTGTTGTCGCCGGTGACGAGCGACACCTCCAGACCCATCGCCCGCAGTTCCTCAACCGCCTGACGCGAGGTTGGCTTGACCGTGTCGGCCAGGGCAATCACTGCCTCGGCGGCCGCGCCGCGGCCTACGAGCACCGCGGTGTGGCCGCGGGCCTCGGCCGCGGCGATGGCAGCGTCGAGTTCGGTGGGCACTGCGTCGAATAGTGGACGCCTGCCGACGCACACCTCCGCGCCGTCGACTCGACCGACGACGCCGATACCGGGATGGTTCAAGAAGTCGGTGACGGTGCGAGACGAGGGCCAGCGTCGGGCGATGGCCGCGCCAACGGGGTGCTCCGAGCGCGACTCCAGGGCCGCGGCCAGCAGCCCCATGGCCGCGACATCCATTCCGGGCGCAGCCACCGCGTCCACCACCTCAAGGCGGCCCTCGGTGAGAGTGCCGGTCTTGTCGAGCACCACCGCATCGACACGGCGGGTGTCCTCGAGCACGTCGGCGCCCTTGATGATCACCCCGAGCTGCGCTCCCCGGCCCGTGCCCACCATCACGGCCAGCGGGGTGGCCAGACCCAGCGCGCACGGGCACGAGATGATCAGAACGGCCACCGCGGCGGTGAACGCCTCCGAAGCCGCTCCACCGGCCAGGAACCACCCGCCCAGGGTCACTGCGGCCAGGACCATGACCACGGGCACGAAGACGCTGGCCACCCTGTCAGCCAGACGCTGCACCGCGGCCCGCCCTCCCTGGGCCTCATCCACGAGTCGCACAATCTGGGCCAGGGCGGTGTCGGCCCCGACCCGGGTCGCCTCCACCTCGAGCGTGCCGTCGGCGTTGACGGTGGCGCCGATCACTTCATCCCCCGGCGCCACCTCCACCGGAACGGGCTCGCCGGTCACCATTGCCATGTCCACCGCCGAGGCGCCGCTCACCACCATCCCGTCGGTGGCGATCCGCTCGCCCGGACGCACGACGAAGTGCATCCCCACCGCCAGATCCTCTACGGGCACCTCGGTGCCGTCGGTGAGGCGGGCAGTGGAGGCACCCAGCCGGGCCAGGGCCCGCAAAGCCTCGCCCGAGCGTCGGGTAGCCCGGGCCTCCAGCCACTTGCCCAGCAGCACGAGGGCGACGATCACCGTGCCGGTCTCGAAGTACACGTGGCCGTCGTCGACTCCGGCCACCAGCACCACCGCCGACCAGACCCACGCGGCGATGGTGCCCAGCGACACCAGGGTGTCCATCGTCGCGGCCCGGTGGCGGAGATTGCGGGCCGCGGCCCGGTGGAAGCCCCAACCCGAGCCGAACACCACGACCGCTGATGCGATCATTACGGCCCAGCGCCAACCTTCGAAGCGCAGCGGCGGCAGCATCGAGACGGCCACGACCGGCGCGCCCAGCACAACAGCTGCCACCAGCCGCCGGCGCAGGGTCGCCACCCGTCGCATCTCGGCCTCGCCGTGCGTCTCCGGGCGCTCCGGCGCGGAGTAGCCGGCCTGCTCGACGGCTCGCCTCAGCACGGCGTCATCGGTGCTCCCGTCGTGGAGCACGGTGGCCCGGCCCGAGGCGAAGTTCACCCGGGCGTCCATCACGGCGTCGACAGCCTCCAGGGCGGACGTGACTCGGGCTGCGCAGGCGGCACAGGTCATGCCGTCCACCCGGATGTCGGTCCGGACCTTCAACGACGACCCGGTTCCCATACGCCCAAGGGTACGCCTGACGCCCCGCGGATATTCCCGACCCAGAGGCCGAGCGGGCACGATTCCCGGAATGCGGAGTTTGGGTGTCGTGCGGGGCAGACTGGCTCCGATGTCATCGTCTGAATCGCATCTCGCGGCTGCGGGCGGGCGGGTACGGCCCGCGGTGGCCGCCCTGCCCGCCTACAAGCCCGGCAAGGCAGCCGAGCAGGCCGAGCGGGAGCACAACATCGCGGAGGCCATCAAGCTGGCCTCCAACGAGAACCCGTACCCGCCCCCTACCGCAGTGGTCGAGGCGGTGGCCGCGGCCTGCCGGGGCGGCAACCTCTACTGCGACCATCGAGCCACCGCGGTGCGCGAGGCGCTGGCCGACCGGCTGGGCCTGGCCGTGGAGCAGGTGACCGTGGGCGCGGGCTCGGTGGCGCTGCTGTACCAGCTGGCCACCGCCTACATCGACCCCGGCGACGAGGCGGTGACGCCGTGGATCTCCTTCGAGGCCTACCCGATATCGGTGCAGACGATGGGCGGGACCCTGGTGAGGGTGCCCCTGACCGGTGGCCACACGTTCGATCTCGACGCGGTGGCTGCAGCCGTGACTGAACGCACCAAGCTCGTGTTCCTGGCCACGCCCAACAACCCCACAAGCACAGCCGTGTCAACCGCGGCGATCGCCAGGCTGTTGGAGAGCGTCCCCGACGATGCGGTGGTGCTGGTGGACGAGGCCTACCGGGAGTTCGCCGACCCTGCCCTCGGCGACCCGGTAGTCGAACTGCTTCCCCGCTTCGACAACGTGGCCGTGGCCCGCACCTTCTCCAAGGCCTACGGGCTGGCCAGCCTGAGGGTCGGCTACGTGATGGCCCACCCTCAGATCGTGTCCGCCATCGACAAGTGCCTCATCCCCTTCAACGTCAACGGCCTGGCCCAGGCGGCGGCCCTGGCCGCGCTGGGAGGCGACGCGGAAGCCGAGGCCCAGGCCAACATCGACGGGATCAAGGCCGAACGGGGTCGGGTGGCGGCCGCGCTGACCGCCGACGGCTGGCACATACCCGACACCCAGGCCAACTTCGTATGGATGCATCTGGGCGACCGCACCGACGACGTGTGCATCGGCCTGGAGCGGCGGGGCGTGGTGGTCCGCCCGTTCTCGGGAGTGGGAATCCGGGTGACTATCGGCACCCCCGCCCAGAACGACCGCTTCCTCACGACCCTGGCCGAGGTCGCCCAGCCGGTCTAACCCCGGCACCCTGAAACAGGAACTGGCAGCAATACGCACGCCACCCGTGCAAAACGCTGCCAATTCGCCGCACGGCGCCACCCCATACCGGAACTGGCAGCAATACGCACGCCACCCGTGCAAAACGCTGCCAGTTGTCGCCGTGGGGTCAGCCGCCGGCAGTCTGGGGGACGAAGTAGACCTGCGCGCCGTCAGCGAGCGGCTCGTACTCTGGATGGGCGATGAGCAGGCCGTCGATCACTACCGATGTGCCGGCCCGCAAGGCATCGCCCAACCCGGGGTAGCGCCTGTCGAGATCCTCGATGAGGGCGCCGACGGTGGCTCCTTCCGCCTCCACCTCGGCGATGCCTCCGGTGGGACCCCGAAGATTGGAACTCAGGTGGACCCGCGCGGACACGAGGTGTTCGCTCCGGAGCGACGAGTGCCGGCCCGATCCGCCCTAGGAGCCGTTGGAGCCGCCGCTCGCGGTGATGGCCTCCAGCACTCTGATGGGTGACATCGGCAGGTCTCGGAGGCGGCAGCCGGTGGCGTTGTAGATGGCGTTGGCCACTGCCGGTATCGGGGGCACGATGCCGGTCTCGCCCACGCCACGCACGCCGTAGGGATGGGCCGGGTTGGGGACCTCCACGATGATGGCGTCGATCATGGGCAGGTCCGAGGCCACCGGCACCCTGTAGTCCAGGAAGCTGGGGTTCTCCATCACGCCGTCGGAGTCGTAGATGTACTCCTCGTTGAGGGCCCAGCCCACTCCCTGGGCGACGCCGCCCTGGATCTGGCCCTCCACGTAGCTGGGATGGATGGCGGTGCCCGCGTCCTGCGAGGCGGTGTAGCGCACCACCCGCACCACGCCGGTCTCCTGGTCGACCTCCACGTCGCAGAGGTGAACCGCGAAGCCGGGACCGGCCCCGTGGGCCTCCAGCGACCCGGTGGTGGTGAGGGGGCCGCCGGTGCGCTTGGCCTTGGCGGTGATAGCGGCCACCGGCAGCGGGTCCTTCTCGCCGTCGCTGCCGGTGTAGACGGCCTGGCCGTCCACCCAGTCGACGTCGTCGACGTCGACGCCCATCATCTTGGCCGCCCTTCCCCGCAGTTCGACCACCATCTTGCGGCAGGCCTCCACCACGGCCATACCGGTAGCGAAGGTGGCCCGGCTGCCCTCGGTGACGTCGGTGAAGCCGACCGCCTCGGTGTCGCCCACAACGGGGCGGATGTCGTAGGGATCGATGCCCAGCTCCTCGGCGGCCATCAGCGCCATCGAGGCTCGGCTGCCGCCGATGTCGGGGCTGCCGGTGACCACGGTGGCGGTGCCGTCCTCGTTGAGGTTGACGGTGGCGCTGGACGACTCGCCGATATTGAACCAATAGCCGGCGGCCAGGCCCCGGCCCTGGTTGGGTCCCAGGGGAGCGGTGAAGTGAGGGTGGTCGCGCACCGCCTCGAGGCACTCCACGAACCCGATTCGGGCGAACGGGAAGCCCATCGTCGACGGGTCGCCCTCGGTGACCGCGTTCTTGAGCCGCAGATCCATGGGGTCGATGCCGAGTTCGGTGGCAACCTCGTCGAGCAGGGTCTCCATCGCGTAGGCGGTCAGGGGCGCGGCCGGGGCCCGGTAGGCGGCCGAGCGGGCCGTGTTGATCACGACGTCGAGCGCCTCGATGTCGAAGTTACCAATGTTGTAGGACTCGAACACGGTCATGGCGCCCAGCAGTCCCCCCGGGCCGGCATAGGCGCCGTTGGTGTAGATCAGGTAGGCGTCCCCGGCCACCAGGTTGCCGTCGCTGTGAACGCCGAGCTTGATCCTGAGCTTGGTGCCCGGGGCGGGGCCGGTGGCCCGGAACACCTCGCCGCGGGTCATCACCATCTTCACCGGGCGGCCCGCCTTGGCCGACATGGCCACGGCCAGTGGCTCAAGGTAGATGGTGGTCTTGCCGCCGAAGCCGCCGCCGATCTCGGCGGGGATCACCCTGATGCGGGTGTTCTCCCAGCCGAGCAGCGTCGCGGTGGACGACCGGACGTTGAAGTGCCCCTGCGAGGAGCACCAGATCGTGGTGTGGCCGTCCTGGCCGGTGTCGGCCACGCAGGCGTGCGGCTCGATGTATCCCTGGTGGACCGGCTGGGTGGTGAACTCCCTCTCGATCACCAGGTCGGCCTCGGCGAACCCGGCGTCGAGCTCGCCGCCCGAGAACCGGGTGATGCTGCTGATGTTGGAGGGCTCCTCTGCGGGAGGGCTGGCGCCTGCGGTCATCATGTGGGCGTGCAGCACGGGGGCGCCGGGGGCCAGCGCCTGGTCGATGGTGAGCACTGCCGGCAGCACCTCGTACTCCACCTTGACCGCGGCCGCGGCCGCCTGGGCCTGGTCGCGGGTGGAGGCGGCCACCGCAGCCACGGCGTGGCCCTCGTAGAAGACCTTGTCGCGGGCGATGACGTTGATGCACATGTCGTATTGGCGGTGGCTGGGATCGACGGCCGGGAAGTCGTCGCCGGTGATCACCGCCTTGACGCCGGGCATGGCAGCGGCCTCCGACGTGTCGATGGACACGATGCGGGCGTGGGCGTGGGGTGAGCGCACCACGATGCCGTGGAGCTGCCCCGACATGTTGAGGTCGGCCGCGAAGCGGGCCCGGCCGGTCACCTTCTCGAGCCCGTCGTGGCGGACGGGCCGGGTGCCGACGTACTTGTAGCGGGGCTTGGACTCGGTGACTGTCACTTGGGGCTCCTAGCTCTCGGTCGTCTCGTTCATCGCTGCGGCCGCGGTCAACACCGAGCGCACGATCTTGTCGTAGCCGGTGCACCGGCAGAGGTTGCCGGCCAGGCCGTAGCGGACCTCGGTCTCGGTGGGATCGGGGTTGCGGTCGAGCAGCGCCTTGGCCGCCACCAGGAACCCCGGGGTGCACACTCCGCACTGCAGGGCGGCGCCCTCCAGGAAGCACTGCTGCAGGGGATGCAGGTCGTCGCCGATGGCCATCCCCTCCACTGTGGAGATGGTTGTGCCCTCGGCCTCGGGGGCCAGTACCAGGCACGAGCACAGCAGGCGGCCGTCCATGACGATGGAGCAGGCCCCGCAGTCACCGGTACCGCAGCCCTCCTTGGCTCCGGTCAGGCCGACCTCGTCGCGCAGGGCGTCGAGCAGCGTCTGGCCGCCGTCGCACAGGAACTCGGCCGGGTCGCCATTGATGTTGCAGGTGACGTGGACGCGGCTCATGACTGGCCTCCTTGCTCGCTAGCTCGCTCGGCGGCGATGGACACCGCCCGGCGGGCCAGCACGCCGGCAACCTGCCGGCGGTAGGCGACGGTGCCCCGCTTGTCGTCGATTGGGTTGGCGGCCGCGGCCGCAGCTGCGTCCACCGCGGCGAGGGCCTCGCCGGAGGGCTCGTTGCCGATCAGCGCGGCCTCGGCGGCCGGCACCCGCACCACGGTCGGGGCCACCGCGCACAAGGCGATGGCTGCCGCAGCCACCTTGCCGTCATCGTCGAGCGTGACCCGGGCCGCCGCGCCGACCACCGCAATGTCCATCTCGGTGCGGGGGATCAGCCGCAGGTATGCGTCGGCGGTGCCAGCCGGCGGTCGGTCCAGCTCGAACTCCACGATGATCTCGCCCGGCCCGAGCGATGTGGTGCCCGGGCCGGTGGCGACCTCTGAGGCAGGTACGGTGCGCTCCCCGCCCGGCCCGGCGATGACTGCGCGGGCCTCGTTCACGATGAGGCTGGGCGGCGTGTCGGCCGCGGGCGAGGCGTTGGCCAGATTCCCGCCCCAGCTCGAGCGGCTCTGGATCTGGTCGGAGCCAATCAGGCCGCTGGCCTCTACCAGGCCGGGAAACGCCGCGGCGAGGCCTTCGTGAGCGCAGATGTCGGCGGTCGGAGTGGCCGCGCCGACCGTGTACGTCGAGCCGTCGGTGCTGATGGAGCACAGCCGCTCGATGCGCTTGAGGTCGACCATCACGGTCGGTTCGGGGCGGCCGGCGCGGATCTGAGGGATCAGGTCGGTCGCACCCGCGTACACGCGAGCGTCCGGCTCAGAGCCCAATAGATCCACCGCCTCGGCCACCGTCGTCGGGGAGGCATATTTCATGGCGAGAGCATAGGGGGCCACTGATCGGGTCAGTCAGCCCGGCGATCCACGGGCAGAGCTTGGCGCGCTGTGTAGGATTCCTCACCACTCGAGCCGGGCCGACGGCTCGCTTGGCGGTAAGGGGTCGTAGGCCATGGCTGACATGCATTCGACCGTCGGCAGGTCACCCAGCGCGGGGACCCAGAACTACGAGCCGGACGTGCCGATTTCGGTGTCGCCGATACTGGACTGGCCGCCGCGGCCAATAGCAACCCTGAAGCACATCTCGTCGATGATGCTTCCCCAAGGGCTGCTCTGGGTGGGAATCGCCGCGGTGGCGTGGAACTTCTTCACCCCGTCGATGGAACGCGTGGCGACTTTGAGCCCGCGGTGGGTTCTGGAGATCTATGTCCGCAACGTGGTGATGTTCACGCTGGTCGCGGGAACGCTGCACTTGGTGCTGTACGCCCGGCGCGCCCAGCAGCAACGCTACAAGTACAACCGGCAGTGGCTCAGCACCACCAGCCGCGAGTTCCTGTGGACCAACCAGACCCGCGACAACATCTTCTGGTGCCTGGTCAGCGGCTGCTCGGTGTGGACGGCCTACGAAGCGCTCACCCTGTGGTTCTACGCCAACGACTGGATCCCACAGGTGGAATGGGACTCGGCATGGCTGTACCTGTCGGTCCTCACGGTGTTCACGTCGCTGTGGTCGGTCACCCACTTCTACTGCATCCACCGGGTGCTGCATACGCGCTGGGTGTACAACCATGTCCACTACCTGCACCACCGCAACGTCAACCCTGGCCCGTGGAGCGGCCTGTCGATGCACCCGGTCGAGCACATGATGTACCTCAGCATGTTCTTGCTGTGGTGGGTCGTGCCCGCCCATCCGCTCATCGTGATCCTCACCCTGTCGTCCAACAGTCTGGCCACCGCGGTGACTCACTCAGGGTTCGAGCGATACGAGATCGGCAAGCGCGAGGGACCCACCATGAAGGGCGCCGACTACTTCCACCATCTGCACCACCGCTACTTCGAGTGCAACTACGGCAACCGACCCGTGCCTCTCGACAGGCTGTTCGGCACCTTCCACGACGGCACCCCCGAGGCCCACGCCCGGATGCGCCAGCGCATGAAGGCCCGCCGCGGCAATCAGGCCAAGGCTGGAGGTTAGGAACCCTCCGCGAGAGAATCCGCGCCTTCCTGCCCGCGGGTCGTCGGCTCGCTGGCTCCGGTGTCGGCAGTAGCGTTCGAGTATGGACACGCTGCAGCGCTACCGGGCGCGTCTGGGAGCCTCGGTGAGCGGGCTGTTCTCCCACGGCGAGATGCCGCTTCAGAGCACCGCTGATTATCCCGGCGACGCCGGGCTGTGCGGGCCCGGCTCGGTGAGTTGGAAGGCGATCGGCGACGTAAGCGTGTTCGTGGGAGCCATCCGGGCCCTGCTGGTCCAGGCCGCCCATCCCGAGGCGGTGGCCGGCGTCGACGAGCACAGCCGCTACCGCGACGACCCGATGGGGCGACTGAACCGCACCGCGTTCTACGTGACGTCTGCGACCTTCGGGGCCATGCCCGAGGTGGAAGAGGCGGTCGAGCGGGTCCGCGCCGCCCATCAGGGCGTGAGCGGCACATCGCACCGCGGGATGGCCTACGACGCGACGATGCCAGAGCTGGCCGCCTGGGTGCACAACACCCTCACCGAGTCGTTCCTGGTGTCGTACCGGGAGTTCGGCTCAGGGCTCACCGAGGCCGAGGCCGACCGGTTCGTGGCCGAGCAGTCGCAGGTGGGGGCCATGCTCGGGGCCGCTCCCCTGCCCCAGACCGCGGCAGAACTGCACACCTGGGTCCGCACCAATCCCGCGCTGGCGCCCAGTCCTGGCATGCGGTCCGCGGTGGATTTTCTGCGACAGCCGCCCCTGCCCGCCCGCCAGCGGTTCGGCTACGCAGTGCTCATGCACGGAGCGATCAGCACGATGCCGCCGGAGCTGACCAGCGTGCTCGGCCTGAGAGCCCGCCCCGGCGCCCGCCGGGGCGCGACCGCGCTCCTGCGATTCCTGCGCTGGGGCCTGCGCAACAGCCCGTCATGGCGAGCGGCGCTGGACCGCTGCGGCGCCCCCTACGACCCGTCCAAGTTCCGCGAGATGCCTTCATCGACCCGCTAGCCGGTCGGCCCACAGCCCGGTCTCCTTCGGTCTGTCCGTCGCGGTCCCGGCGACGGAGCCGATTCACCGCGGCGGTCCGGCGGCTTCTGAAGAGCAGCGGATATCGGTAAGGAACGCCTCGACTTCAGCCACGTCGCCGGTCCGGCGGAACGGGGGGAGGCTGTTGACCAGGTCCCAACGATATGGGGCTGTGTTGAGCCGCGAGTCAAGCACCGCCACTACGCCCCGGTCCTCCGCTGATCGAATGAGCCTTCCGGCTCCCTGGGCCAGCAGCGTGGCTGCCCGAGGAATGTCAATCTCGCGGAAAGCACGCGACCCGAGTCGGTTGCGACGGGCGACCATAAGCGGCTCGTCAGGCCGCGAGAACGGGATGCGGTCCACGACGACCAGCGAGAGGGACCGGCCGGGCACGTCCACGCCCTGCCACATGGTCATGGTGGCGAACAGGCAGCTCTCTTCCTCCGAGGAGAAGCGGCTGATCAATTCGGGATGGGGCAAGTCTCCCTGGCAGTAGATCCGCAGCTCAGTTGTCTCCCGCACGGCCTCGGCTGCGCCTCTCATGGCCGCATAGCTCGTGAACAGCGCCAGAGTGCGCCCCCCGGCCGCGGCAACCATCCGGGCGATCTGCTCCTGAACGGCCTGCGCCCATCCGGAATCCTTGGGGCTGGGTAGGTGCTTGCCGCAGTACAGCAGCCCGCTGTGCCCGTAGTCGAACGGGCTGCCAACATCGAGGTTGTCATGGTGTTCGTCGGGAAGCCCGAGCCTGTCGACGAGGTTCATGGGGACGGTCGCGCTGGTCAGCACCGCCGGAGTGTTCGCCCACAGCCGCTCCTCCAGCATCGGACCGACGTCGACGGGAGCGGTCCGCCAGGCCGGGTTGCTCTCGGAGCCGTCCACCCACACGGCGTCGGTGTTGTTCGGGTCGGACGCTCGGGCGAGATCCTCGCTGAGGGCGTCGAGGAGCCGTCGAGCCATTCTCCGCCGCGTCTCGTCGCCGTCCGCCTCGCGGATCTCGGCACCGGCCGCGTCGAGGCGTCCCCGGCAAACTGCGGCCGTCTCGATCAAGTCGTCGGGAAGGGACGACAGGAGCTTGCCTCGGTGGGTCTTGACAGCGTCCCGGAGAATGCTGCCGGCCGCGTCCACGGTGGCAGCCGTCGCTGAGTGCGGCATCGCGGCCCTCACCGCCCGGGCCGCAAACGTGAAGCGGCCTCCGGTGATGGACGCCCCGGCGGCTCCGGCCGCGATGTCCTCAAGTGTGTGGGCCTCGTCGAGCACGACCGCGTCGTGGGGCGGGAGGATCTCCGCGTCGGTGAACACGTGAAGGCAGTAGAGGTGGTGGTTCACCACCAGCACATCCACATCAGCAGCCTTGTTCCTGGCCTGTTCGGCGAAACACTCCGACCCCGACGAGCAGTTGGCGGCGCCGGGGCACTCCCGCCCGGACACGCTCACCGCCTCCCAGGCCCGGGCGGACGGCTCGACGTCGAGACCAGCCCGGTCCCCGTCGGGGGTCTCGGTCGCCCAGATGGCCAGGCTTGCGATTTCCTCGCGGACCCGGTCGGCCTCCCGGGCCGAGTCCGCCGCGATCAGCTGTCCCTGCTCGCGGCCGGCAGCCGCGGCCAGGTCGGCGAGCTTCTTGCGGCAGATGTAGTTCGACCTGCCCTTCAACACCGCGTACTTGAGCGGCATTCCCAGAGCTTCGGCGAGCTGAGGCAAGTCCTTGTTTACGAGCTGGTCCTGGAGGGCCTTGGTGGCGGTGGCCACGACCGCCTTCTTGCCGCTGACTGCCAGCGGCACCAGATAGGCAATCGACTTGCCGGTGCCGGTGCCGGCCGCGACTACGAGATGCCGGTCTTGGTCCAGGGCAGAGGCGACTGCCTCACACATTTCTTGTTGTCCGGGTCGCCTTTCGCCTCCACCCGACATCGCTGAGACAACCGTCTCAAGCGCTTCGACGGCTTCCTGTACTGCGCCCACAGCCATCGACGGTACTCTCGCTCAAACCCAGGTCGGCCCAGGTGACGCGACAAGCCGTACGCTGCCGACCGTGGGCGACCCGAACACCGCATCAGAATCCAGAACCGCGGACGCGGACGAGAGCGACAGTTTCTCGGCTGGGTTGAGCCTCAAGGGCTCGCTGCGCGAGGCCATGCAGGCACCGCCGACGGTGTACGAGAGCGTTGGGGGTCAGCGGTTCTTCGACGAACTGGTTCACAGGTTCTACGACGCCGTCGAGGACGACTCGTTGTTGCGACCGATGTACCCACCGGACATGGGACCGTCCCGAAGGCGACTAGCCGGCTTCCTGGCCCAGTACTGGGGCGGTCCTCCCCACTACAGCGAGGAGCGTGGCCACCCCCGCCTGCGGATGCGGCACATGCCCTTCGCCATCGGCTCGGCCGAGCGCGACGCCTGGATGGAGCACATGACCGCATCGCTCGACGCGGCCACCATCGCCGACGGCACCGGCCGGCCCCTGCCCGACGAGATTCGAGCCGCCATGTTCGACCACTTCGAAAACGCAGCCACCCACCTGATCAACCAGCCCCCGGAATAGCGTCGCCCGCCGTCGTCACCAAAGTGATGTAGTTGATGCCCTGTGAGGTAGCCAACTACATCAATTTGAGGCCGGGGCAGTGAGCAGGTGGCGGCCGGCGAAAGCCTTGGGCGCGTAGATCCTGCCCTCGTGGTGCACCAGGTCGCCGTGCACCCACACTGCATCGATGCCGTCGGGCGGGACCAGCGGATCCTCGTAGCTGTTGCGCTCGGTGACCCGGTCCCAGTCGAACAGCACCAGCGAGGCGTCGGCACCCTCTCGCAGCACGGGGCTCGGCAGGCCCATGAAGTCACACGGCATCACCGCCAGCCGATAAGTGATCTCGGCCAGATCAATGCCCAACTCGCGGGCCATGCGCAGCGCCTTGGGAAACGACCCCAACGAGCGGGGATGAGGCTTCTGGCCCGGGCCGGGCATGAGCCCGTCGGTGCACAGCGCCATGTTCGGGCGGCGGAAGAACCTCTCCACGGTGGCCTCGTTGCCGTAGTGGCTGATGATCGACACCTCGCCCCGGTTGTGCAGGAAGAAGTCGCAGACCGCGTCGTGGGCCTCGATCGAGTCCATGTCGGTCACCCCCGCGGCCAGCACCACATCCGAGAAGCGCTTGCCCAGGAACTCGTCGCCCACCCCCTCGAGCACCCCCGCGATCTGGACACCCTCCAGCCCCCCGCAGAAGGCCACGAAGTTGTCCCAGCCGACGCCGTCGCCATAGATCTTCTCGAACGCGAACTGCCGCACGCGGTCATCGGTCAACCGGGCCATGAACTCGGCCCGGGTGCCCGAGCGGACCTCGGGCGGGAACAAGGCGTCGGCGGTGGTGCTGCCCGCGGTGTAGGGGTACATGTTGCCCAGCGTGGGGACCGAGCCGGCCGCGTCGTCGAGCTTGGCCTCCACCTCGCCGAAGCGGTCCCAGTTGCGGCGCCCGGCGATCTTGGAATGCTCGCTGCAGTAGCCGCCCCCGCCCTCGACCGCGGCGGTGATCACCTCGGTGAGAGCCTCGATGATGTTGTCGCTCTCCGAGCGCAGATGGGGGTACAGCGCACCCGGCTTGACCTCGTTGAATGCCCGCACGAGGGCGGTGATCTCCCGCTGGTCGGAGTACACCGCCGGGTTGTACACGAGTCCGGTGGACAGGCCCAGGCACCAGGGCGCCTCCCGGCGCACCACTCCGGCCATGGCCCGGATCTGGGAGTCGTCGGCCGTCCGGTCGAGGTTGCCCATCACCGTGCGCCGCACCGCACTGTGGCCCAGGTGCATCCCAAGATCGGTCACTGACCGGCCGGCGTGCCACCGCATGAACTCCTCCATCGTCGTCCATGGCCACTGGCCGCCACCGGCAGGATCGCCGCCGTCGGGATCGCCGGGCGGGCCCGCCATGCCGTCGAGGGGAGCGAGCTGGGCGGCGTACTCGGCCCGCTGGTCGGATGCCACCGGCGCGGGCGACAGCCCGTCCACGCCGCAGATCCGCTTGGTAATGCCGCCCCGCACCGCCATCTCGCAGCTGACCGGGATCCCGTGCTCACCGATGCGGGTGCCGGCCAAAGCGCCATGGTTGTGGGTGTCCACGAAGCCGGGAGCCAGCACCCGGCCATCGGCATCGATGACACGATCCGCGCCGGCCCGATCGCTGGGCGGGACCTCGCCCAGATGGATGACGACGTCGCCGTCGATGAGCGCGTCGCCCCGGTACGGCTCACTCGCTCCGTCTCCGGTGACGATCAGGGCATCGGTGATCAGCTGGCGCACGGTCTCACGGTATCCGGGCCGGCCCTACCCCAGCCCCGTACCGCACCCCGGCGGAACGCACTAGCGCCCCAGCCGGGCCGCGTGCTGAACTGGCACCAGAACGCACGCATGGCGTGCGAGACGCTGCCATTGGGGCGGTCCTGGTAGCGGGCCGCGTGCCCCTCAGAGAGTGTGGGCGAAGGTGGCGAGATCGCGGGCCGAGGCTGCGTACACCTCGGGCATGGCGCCCGGCAGCAGCAGGTCGCCGGCGTGGCAGGTTCCGTTGACGGTGCGGCTGTGGGTGGGCACGCCCGCCCGCACGAGCTTGCGGTAGTAGGCCAGACCCTCGTCGCGCAGCGGGTCGAGCTCGTTCACCGAGATGACGTGGGGCGGCATGCCGGCCAGGTCCTCTACCGAGGCGTGCCAGGGCCAGGCCAGGGGGTTGGTCAGGTTGTCCCCACCCGGGTCGTAAGCCTCCACGAAGAATCCCATCACGTCGTTGGCGATGAAGTACCCGTCGTTCTCCTGTATTGAGGGCAGTTCCGGCGGCGGGCTGGCGTAGGCGCCGGAGATGTAGGGGCACTGGGCGTACACGCCGTCGATCCTGTCGAGTCGACCTTCGCGGCGAGCCTTGAGCGAGGTGGCCAGCGTGAGGTTGCCGCCGCCGGACTCACCCGACACCACTAGCTTCGACACCCCGAGGTCGTCCCGATGGGAGTGCATCCATTCCAGGGCCGAGGTGCAGTCGTTCAGGGCCGCTGGGAACGGGTGGCAGCCGAGCGCCCCAGCCGCGTTGCGGAACTCCACCCCCACTACCACCAGCCCGCGCGCGGCCAACTCGTCGCGCCAGCGGCGGTAGGAAGCGCCCGCGGCGGAGAGAATCACCATGCCCCCGCCGTGGATGTGCAGGATCCCCGGGTACGGGCCGCCGTCGCCGGCCGGACGGTGGATGTACAGGCTGATGTCGTTGCCGTCGACGCCGGAGATCACTTCGGTGCGCGACTCCACGCCCTCGACGGGTGGCAACGCTGCGAACAGGACGTCGAAGAGCTGCTCGAAACCCGGCTCGCCCAGCGCCGCCAGCGTCCGGATGTCCTCCAACGATGAGTCAGGGGACAGCGGGACGGGTTCAGCCCGCCCGGCCACGCCCAACGGCTCCAACGCCGCCACCATCCGGGGGTCCGAACGCGGATCCGTGGCCAGGGTCAGGTCGGGGTCTCCCAGCCGTCCGGGGAGGTTGGGCCTCAGTGTCATCGTCGTCTCCGACATCGTGGTCTCCCTTCTGGGCTCGGCGTGCCCGTAGGCGCGCCGCACCCTAACCCGCCGACGGGCTCGTGATGACTGCAGAAGTCGCCAGCACAAGCCGGCCGCTAGAGGGTTGTCGACCGGCCCCGGGGCAGACTCGCCGCCGTGATCACAGCGGGCCACCACATGGGCGAGCGGGAATTCATCTTGTTCATGGCGCTGGTGAGCGCCATGGCTGCCTTGGCCATCGACATGCCGCTGCCGGCCTTCGAGCAGATGCGCGCCGCGTTCGGACTCGCCGAGAACTCCACCAGCCTGGCCTTGACAATGACCCTGTTCTTCATGGGCATGGCGGTCGGCACATTGTTCTACGGCCCGATCTCCGACGCCGCGGGCCGGAAGCGGGTGCTGCTGGCCAGCATGGCGTTCTATGCCGGAGCTGCCGCGGTAGCCGCGCTGGCGCCATCCCTGCCCGTTCTGTTCGCGAGCCGCTTCGCCTGGGGGATGGCTGCGGCCGGGCCCCGAACCCTGGCTCAAGCCATCGTCCGGGACCGCTTTGCCGGTACGGCCATGGCCCGCGTGATGACCCTCATCCAGGCCGCTTTCTTCATCGGGCCGATCATCGCCCCGGTTCTTGGCAAGGGTCTCGTAGAGATCGGCTCATGGCGCTGGGTCATGGCTTTCGGAGTGTTCAGCGCCATGGCCGTGGTGCTGTGGTTGCTGCGTCTGGGCGAGACCCTGGCCCAGGGGAACCGCCGGCCGATACGGCTTGGCGCGGTACTCATCGGGTTCCGCACGGTGCTCCGCAACCGCACCGCTACGGGCTACATGCTGGCCAACACGTTCGCGTTCGCGGCGTTCTACTCGTTCCTGGCCAGCACGGAGTTGATCTTCTCGGCCGTGTATCGCCGTCCCGGTTGGTTCGTGCCGTACTTCACCGTCATGAGCGTGGTCGCGGCGCTGGTTGCCCTGGGCACCAATCGCGCTCTCCGCTCGATCCCAGCGCGCCGGGTGGCGTTCGGAGCGGGTACGGCATACGCAGCCGTGTCGGCCGCTCTGTTGGGTGTGACCGTAGCGGGCAACGGCCTTCCTCCTCTCGTCTTGTGGCTGGCTCTATTCACCCTGGCCAACTGCTGCCACACGGCCCTCTTCCCGACCGTTATCAGCCTGGCCCTGGAGCCGATGGGTGCGCTTGCGGGCACAGCCACGTCCGTGATCGTCTTCAGCACCTCGCTGCTCGGCTCGCTGCTGGCCTCCTTCACCGACCGGGCCATCGACGACACGGTGATGCCGATCAGCGTCGCATACCTCGGCTACAGCGTCCTGGCCCTCGGCTTCCAACTGTGGGCACGGGGCGGAGCCTCGAGCCCATAGAAGGACCCGCTTACGGGCAGAACCATCCCCCGGGGCAGACTCGCCGCCGTGAGTGGGCCGTCGCGCCGCATCGGCGCAAGAGAGTTCGTGCTGCTCATGGGGCTGATGACCGCCATGTCGTCGCTGGCCATCGACATCATGCTGCCTGCCTTCGCAGAGATGCGTCCCGCCTTCGGCCTTGCCGACGACTCCACCCGGCTGTCCCTAACGGTGACCCTCTTCCTGATGGGCGCGGGGGTCGGGCACCTGTTCTACGGCCCGATCGCCGACGCGGTGGGGCGCAAGCCGACGCTCGTGGGAAGCATGGTGCTGTACGCCGCGGCCGCCCTGGCGGCCGCGCTGGCCCCGACTCTCGGCGTGCTCTACGTCAGCCGGTTCGTCTGGGGGTTCGCAGCCGCCGGGCCTCGGGTCCTAGCTCAGGCGATCGTCCGCGATCGCTTCGCGGGCACGGCCATGGCTCGAGTGATGACGCTCATCCAGACGGTGTTCTTTGTCGCGCCGATCTTGGCACCGGGTCTTGGCAAGGGCTTGGTGGTGATCGGCTCATGGCGCTGGGTCATGGCTTTCGGTGTGGTGTCCGGGGTGGCGGTAGTGGTGTGGTCACTGCGCCTCGAAGAGACCCTCGACCCTGGGCATCGCCGACCCCTGAGACTGGGGGCGGCACTCGCGGGCTTCCGCTTCGTAGTTGCCAACCGCACCGCTCTGGGCTACACGCTGATGGTCACGTTCGCTTTTGGGGCCTTTCTGGCCTACTTGGGCAGCACCGAGTTGATCTTCAGCGACGTGTACGACCGCTCGGGCTGGTTCGTTCCGTACTTCACCGTCGCCGGAGTGGTGGCGGCGGCCGTGGCGTTGAGCAGCAACCGCATACTGCACCGGGTGCAAGCTCGACAACTGGCGCTCGGCGCCGGCAGCGCCTTCGCAGCTGCCTCAGCCGCACTGTTCGCAGTCACGATCGCAAGTGACGGCTTGCCTCCATTCGGCGTGTGGCTCTTGCTGT
Source organism: Candidatus Aldehydirespirator sp. (assembly GCA_965220645.1). Classification (GTDB taxonomy): domain Bacteria; phylum Actinomycetota; class Acidimicrobiia; order Acidimicrobiales; family Aldehydirespiratoraceae; genus Aldehydirespirator. Next base: position 3,016,641 of record OZ244836.1, read on the forward strand.
ACAGCTTGTGTAACGCCATTCACGTGGCCGTCTTCCCGTCAGGGGTAAGCCTGGCTCTGGAACCGATGGGAGAGATGGCCGGCACGGCCGCGTCGGTGCTCGGGTTCAGCACCTGGATGCTGGGCTCGCTGCTGGCCTCGTTCACCGACGGGGCCATCGACGGCTCGGTGATGCCGATCGGCATCGCTTACCTGGTGTACAGCTCGATCGCGCTGGCCTGCCAGCTATGGGCTCGCGGCGGCTCTGCGTCCCCAGAATCTCGGGCTCGTCCTGTGTCCTAGACAGGCAGAACTCGCCCCAAGATCTTGCGCCCGGCTCGCCCCAGAATCTCGGGTTGGTTCTGTGTCCTAGGTGCGCAGAACTCGCCCCAAGATTCTGCGCCCGGCTCACTGCTGCTGTTGCTGGCTTTGCTGATGCCGCCAGTTCGAGGCCGGTGGCGGTGCCACCGCGCCACCCAAAGGGGTCGGCGCGGTGGCCGCAGCAGGGTGTTCTCCGTCGATCTGCCTGACGATCACCACCTCGGCGTCCACGTCCGCGGTGCCCGAGCCGGTGAAGGCGCCCCGCACCGGCGGAACGTCGCCGTAGTCACGACCGCAGCCGATGACCACATGGCGCTCGCCGACAGCGCCGCCGTTGGTGGGATCGAGGGCCCACCAACCCCAACCGGGCACGGCCGCCTCGATCCAGGCGTGGGTCTGCACGCTCACGACGTCGGCGGTCTCGGAGTTCGCTGAAGTCTCGTCCGCCGCGAACAGGTACCCGGAGACGTAGCGGCTAGGTACACCGGCGCTTCGCAGCATGCCGAGAGCCACATGGGCGAAGTCCTGGCAGACGCCCTCCTCTCCCGAGAGCAACTCCGCCAGCGTGACGCCGATGTCGGTGACGCCCTGCCGGTAGGTGAGCGCGGCGCGCGCCTCGGCGACTACGGCGGCGACCATGTCCTGGACCGACGAGGCTCCGACGACCGCGGCCGCGGCCCGCCGCTCGACGGCGTCGCCGCGGTCCCATTGCACGTGCTGGGAGGGAGCCAGGAACTCGAGGTGCGCCGTCCGGAAGTCCGCATCGGACAGATCCGAGACGGCCGCGGCCTCGGCCGGCACGGGGCGCGGCTGAGTCTCCACCGCGGCCTCGGCCAGCAGCTCCAACTCGGTGTGGGGCGTGCGGATGCCGACGTACTCGACGGTCGTTCCCCAGTAATCGGGCACCAGGAGCACCCTCAGCGGAGGCCGTGGCGTCAACCGGTATGACAGAACCCGCTGGTGCTCGTCGTCTCGGGGCCGCACCCGCACCTCGTTCTGCGACTCGGTCACCGCCTCCGAGTATCGGAAGTGCATCCTGTAGGCGATCCCGAGCCTCACCGCGGGCACCTGCCCAACCGGACCGCGATCCCGAGCCTCACCGCCGCGCCCCTTCGACGCCATGGCCGGGGCGGACGTACTGCGAGCGCACCGTGGCCATGGCCAGTGGAGGGAGGATGCCCGCCTGCACGTCACCGGCCAGCTCCGCCAGCCCCGCCTCAAGACTCACGAGGGTCGGCACGGGCGCAGTGGCCATCGCCTCCTCGACCTCACCCAGTTCCAGGCGGGCCCGCAGCAGCCCGGCCTTTCGGCGTGGCCGATCCAGGGCTATGGCAGACGATCCCAGGTCAGCGAGGCACTCCTCGGCCGTGACGAGGCACGACAGCACCGATCGGGGCAGATCTTGAGCGTGCAGCAGGTAGCGCACCACGCCGTCGAAGTCGGGAGCGTTGCTGTGCTGGCGGTGGTAGGCCTGAAGAGAGCTGGTGAGGCGCAGCATCCTGGTGGCGTCCATCACGCCGCGGGAGTCGGAATGGCTGGCCTCCAGCAGGCCGACCGTGAAGATCGACCGTTCCAGCATCCGCCCGACAACCATGAACGCGTGACCCTCGTCGCGCCTCATCCCCTCGTTGAGGATCCCGGAGATGGCCTGACAGGCCCGCCGGACCATCAGCAGAATCTCATGAAGGCCGCTCGGCGCGGCATCTGCGTGACCGGGGAAGGGGAACCTGAGGTACAGGCCGTTGGTTTCTTCCCACATCTCGATCGGTATCCGGTCCCGGACCCGTCGCAGGTTCTCCCGGACCGCGGTGACGGCCGACACGACCGAACCGGGGTTGTCGGTGTCCGACAGCAGGAAGGCGATCAGCTGCGGACGGCTCTCCAGCGGACCGACCGCCTCCAGCTCCTCCTGGAGGCCCAGGGTCCGCACGAGCAACTCGCCCTCGGCGCGGGCCTCGTCGGCTCGCAGGTGAGTGATCGAGTCGGCCGCGTAGCTGAGGCACCTGGACGTGTTCTCGGCCCGCTCCAGGTAGCGGCCCGTCCAAAGCAGCGCCTCGGCGTGGCGGGCGAGGATCATCGTGTCTCTCCGAACACGGATCGAACCGGCGACATCATGGCGTCTCGGGGGCGAGCACCCAGGTGTCCTTGGAGCCGCCGCCCCGAGAGGAGTTCACGATGAGGGAGCCCCGCCGCATGGCCACCCTCGTCAGACCGCCGGGAAAGACCTGCGTCCGCTCGCCGGTCAGCACGAAGGGCCGCAGGTCGAGATGACGGGGCTCGAGTCGGTCCCCTGCGAAGGAGGGAAGCGTGGACAGCTGCACCAGCTCCTGAACGATCCAGTTGCGGGGCTCGGACTCGATGGTGGCCCGGGCTTCGTCCAGCTGCTGCTCGGTGGCGTGGGGACCGATGAGCACGCCGTATCCGCCGGACTCCCCCACCGGCTTGGCCACCAGCTCGTCCAGCCTGTCCAGCGCCTCGGCCCGCTGGTCGGGATCCCACATCATGTAGGTAGGCACATTGTCGATGATCGGCTCGGCCCCGAGGTAGTACCGGATCAGCTCGGGCACATAGGGGTACACGCCCTTGTCGTCGACCACTCCGTTGCCGAGCGCGTTGCACACCGTCACCGTCCCGGCCCGCAGCGCGCTGAGCAGCCCCGGCACGCCGAGCGTCGAGTCGGGACGGAAGGCCACCGGGTCGAGGAAGTCGTCGTCGATGCGCCGGTAGATCACGTCCACCTTGACCAGACCCTCGATGGTGCGGGAGTAGACCGTGTGGTCGTCGACCACCAGGTCCCGGCCCTCCACCAGCTCGACACCCATGGAGCGGGCCAGGAAGGCGTGCTCGAAGTAAGCCGCGTTGAAGATGCCAGGAGTGAGCACCACGATGTGCGGGGAGTCCTGCCCGTCGGGCGCCATCGAGTCCAGCGTGGCGCGCAGCATCCGCCCGTACTGCTCGGTGGGCTGCACTGGATGGTCGTAGAACAGCCAGCTGCAGGCCTTGGCCATGGCCGCCCGGTTCTCGATCACATAGGAGATGCCGCTGGGGCTGCGCAGATTGTCCTCCAGCACGCGGTAGCGGCCGTCGGCGCCCCGTACCACATCGATCCCGGCGATGTTGCAATGCGCGGAGTGGGGAACCCGGATGCCCATGGCGTTGCGCTCGAAGCCATGCGACGACACCACCAGCCATCGGGGAACCACTCCGTCGGCCACGGCCGCGCCCTCGCCGGTGTACAGGTCGGCCAGGAAGCTGTTGAGGGCCGCAACTCTCTGGCTGAGGCCTCGGGCCAATTCGTCCCACTCGGCCGCCGCGATGAGCCTCGGGAACAGGTCCATGGGCCAGATGCGCTCGGTTCCCTCCTCCTCGCTGTAGACGGTGAAGGTGATGCCCTGTCGGCGGAACTCGTCGGCGACCAGCCTCTCCAGATGCTTCACCTCGCCGATGTCAAGATCGCGGAACCGCTCGACAATCCGGCTGTAGGTGCTCCGGACAGACCCGTCCGCGTCGAAGGCCTCGTCGTACCATCGGCCTGCGTCGTACTGATCAAGCAGTCCCGCACCAGGCTCAAGCAACGGATCGCCCACTGGCCCATGGTAGATCACGTACCGGGCGGCTCTAGTGAGCACCCATGCCCTGCCGCCGGTGTTGGCCGCCCCGGTAGCTTGGCCGACCATGAGCAACCTCGAAGTCCAGGAATCGATACTCGAGACGGTGAGCGACGGCGAGCCCCTGGCTGTGCCCCGAATGCAACCGGCATCGGACGGGCCGCACCCGCTGATCGTGATGTTCATGGACAAGCCCGGCATCCGGCAAGCACTCCGCGCCTTCGGAAGGCGTCTGGCCGCCAACGGTTACGACGTGATCCTGCCGGACCTCTACCACCGCCACGGACGGATGATCGGCTACGGCCCGGCGGACCTGGCCGTTAACCCCGGAGCCAATGATCAGTTGATGTCACTGCTGATGTCGCTGACCGACGAGGGCATCCAGAACGACCTCGACGCGGCGTTGGGTGCGGTGGCCGCCGACCGACCGGCAGGATCCCTGGAGCCCGCCGGCTGCATCGGATTCTGCCTCGGGGCGCGGGCCGTGTTCCGCACCATGATGCGCCTGCCCGAGCAGTTCACCGCGGGGGCCATGTGGCATCCGTCGTTCCTGGTTGACGACAAGCCCGACTCACCCCATCTGACCGCGGACCGGCTGGCCGGCTCCCTCTATGCGGGCTTCGGCGAGGCCGACCGGATGATGAGCGTCGCCAGCATGACACCGTTCATCGAGGCGGTCTCCGCCCTGGGCGACCGGGTCACCGTCGACATCCTGCCCGGGGCCGACCACGCCTACACCTGGCCCGACGCGCCGAGCTACAACGAGGCGGGAGCGGAGCGGGCCTGGTCCCAGTCGCTGGCCCTGTTCGGCGACGTGCTCGGCCCGGCGCGTGCCTGACCCATCCATACTCCCTGAGGCACGATGAACCGTGCCTGACCCGTACGTCAAGTACCAAACTGTCGACGACCTGCGCCGGCGGGCCCGGCGCCGCACTCCCCGCTTCGCGTGGGAGTACCTCGACAGCGGTGAGGGCGACGAGCGGGCCAGCGCCCGCAACGTTGAGTCTCTCCAGCGGGTGCTGCTCACGCCGCGGTTCCTCAAGGGCGAACTGGAACCTGAGGTCAGCACCGAGCTGTTCGGGGTGCGCTACTCGCTGCCAGCGGGGATTGCCCCGGTGGGTTTGACCGGGCTGATCTGGCCCGGCGCCGACGCCGCCCTGGCCGAGACCGCGGCCCGGTGCAAGATCCCGTACGTGGCCAGCACGGTCAACACAGCCGATTTGTCGGACGTGGGGCCACGTGCTCAGGGCATGGGCTGGTTCCAGCTCTACCCACCCAGAGACGCTGACGTTCGGGGCGACCTGCTGCAGCGCGCCCACGAGGCAGGCTTCAGCGTTCTGGTGGTGACGGCCGACGTCCCGGCTCGGGCCCGTCGTGAGCGCCAGACCCGCGAACGGGTCTCGATGCCACCCCGGATCACGCCGCGCCATGTGAGCCAGGCCGCGCTCCGGCCGGCTTGGACCTTGGGGCTGCTGCGCAACGGCCTGCCCCGGTTCCACACGCTGGAGCGCTACGTGGACCGGGCGACGCTGCGGCAACTGGCCGGCTTCGTGGGAGCCAGCCTGGGCGGCACCCTGTCGTGGGACTACCTGGCCGAGACCTGCGAGCTGTGGCCGGGCCCGGTGGTGGTCAAGGGGATCCTCCATCCCGACGACGCCGAGCGGTGCGTGGACACCGGAGCCGACGCGGTAGTCGTGTCGAACCACGGAGGTCGCCAGCTCGACGCCGCGCCATCCGCTGTCGAAGCCCTCGGCCCCATCGTCGAACGCATCGGTGGACGGGTGCCAGTGCTCTTCGATGGCGGCGTGCGCAGCGGCCTGGACATCGCCCGGGCACTGGCCCTGGGCGCCGACTTCACGCTGTCGGGCCGGGCGTTCATGTACGGCCTGTGCGCGCTCGGAACCCGGGGCGCGGAGTTCGTGGCCTCGATGTTTGAACAGCAGCTCACCACCGTCATGCACCAACTCGGCTGCGACCGCCTGTCCGAACTACGAGACCGCGACCCCCGCTTCGCCCCAGCCTGAGGTTGTCGCCACCCCTGCTGTAGTGCGGGCCGTAGGTGCCGGAGCGTCTTACATGGCTTGATAACTGCTTAGGGCGCAGACAGCTCCGCCGACACCGTGCCCACGCCTTGGATCTCCGCATGCAGTCCGTCGCCGAGGGCTATCGGCCGCATCGGGCAGAGCGACCCGGTCATGATGCACTCGCCAGCCTGCAGCGGGGTGCCCCGTTGACTCATAGTGTCGGCCAGCCACAGCACCGAGTTCAACGGGTTCCCTAAGCAGGCCGAACCGGAGCCGGTCGCCGCCTCCTCGCCGTTGACCGTGAGCTGCATCTCCACCCGGCGCAGATCGACCGCGGTCAGCGGTACCGGGCGGGTGCCGAGCACGTAGAGCCCGGCGCCGGCGTTGTCGGCGATCATGTCGAAGTTGGTGATGTCCCAGCCGGAGATGCGGCTGTCCACGATCTCCAGCGCGGGGAGCACGTAGGCAGTTGCGCCGATCACGTCCGCCACGGTGTGCTGGCCCTTGTCGAGCTCGGAACCGAGCACTACCGCCACTTCGACCTCGACGCGGGGCTCGATCAGCCCGGCGTTGCCGATGTCGTCACCGTCGGTGCGGCACCTGTCGGCGAACAGCACTCCCCAGATCGGCTCGGCCATGCCGAGCTGATCCTGAACCGCCTTGTTGGTCAGCCCGACCTTGTGCCCGCTGATTCGCCGGCCGGCAGCCAGCCAGTGGTCGGTGTTCAACTGCTGGACCGCGTAGCCGGCCGCGGGGTCGGCGGAGGTGCCCAGCAGGCTGCGTACCGGCTCGCAGGGCGCACCAGCAGTCATCGCGGCCCGCAGGCGCTCGGCGGCGGCCTCGAGCGCGGCAGGCTCAGGAAACCCGGTCACTCGCCGTCATCCATCCTGATCAGCGGCGGATCACTCGCCGTGGACGTACTGCCAGCCGAAGCGCCCCTTGATGCACAGATGGCCGCTGGTGACCGAATGGTCCGCAGGCGACGTGACCTTCACGATCCGCTCGTCCTGCACGTGAAGATCGAGGTTGCAGCCGACGCCGCAGTAGGAGCACACCGTGCGGGTGACGGTCTGGTCCTCCGGGCGCCACTCCTCCACCTGGCGCAGGTCGTACTCGGTCTTGAACTGGAGCGCGCCGGTGGGGCACACCCCGACGCAGTTGCCGCAGTACACGCAGGCCGAGTCGGGCAGGGTCACATCGAACTCGGTGGAGATCCGGGCGTCGAAGCCCCGTCCGGCCACCGCGATGGCAAACGTGTGCTGGGCGTCGTCGCCGCAGGCCTCCACGCACTTGTAGCACAGCACGCACTTGGAGTAGTCACGGATGTAGAGCTCGTCCTGGACCTTGACCGGCTCGTCGACCCGCTCGACGGTGTGGCCCTCATCGCTGTAGCGGTCGGGGTCGGCGCCGTATGTCTTCATCCAACGGTGCAGGTCGTCGGCCTGGCTCAGGTCGACGCCCGAGCCCAGGAACTCGAGCACCATGCGGCGGCTGTGGCGCACCCGGGGGGTGTCGGTCTGCACGACCATGCCGTCGGTGGCAGGACGCGAGCACGACGGCACCAGGACCCGGGACCCCTCCAGTTCCACCACGCAGACCCGGCACACGTTGACCGGAGTCAGGTTCTCGGCCCAGCACAGCGTGGGGGTCTCGATGCCGGCCTGGTCGCAGGCGGCGTGGATGGTTGAGCCCTCGGCTACCTCCACAGGCTGCCCGTCGATGGTGAGGGTGACGGCCGTCTCGGTCATCGTCGTGTCGGTCATCGGGAGGGCGCCGACGCTATCAGGCCCAGGTCGAGAGCGGAGCGGACCGCGGAGGCCGCGGTGTGGCCCAGGCCACAGATGGAGGCGTCCACCATGACCTCGGCCATCTCGTCGATCAGGGCTCGGCGGGCCGGCGACAGCGACCCCCGCTTCTGCATCTGCACCAGCGTCTCGTGCTGGCGCACCGCGCCGACCCGGCACGGCACGCACTGCCCGCACGACTCGTCGCGGAAGAACTCAGCGATGCGCACCACCACGTCGGTCATGCCCACCGACGTGTCGAAGGCCATCACCACCCCCGAGCCGAGCGTGGTGCCCGCGGCCCGGGTGTCCTCCAGGGTGAGCGGCAGACCCAGCGAATCGGGGCCGACGAACGATCCCGCCGCCCCGCCCATCAGCACCGCCTGCAGTTTGCCGGTGCCGCCAATCCCGCCGGCCAGTTCCAACACCTCGCCCAGCGTTGTTCCGAACGGCACCTCGTAGAGGCCTGGGCGGCCGACGTGCCCCGACATGCAGAGGAGCCTGGTGCCCGGCGATCGCTCCGTTCCCCTCGTCCTGTACGCCGCAGGGCCCTCCAGGAGGATGTCGAGCACGTTGATCAGCGTCTCGGGATTGTTGATCGCGGTCGGCTCGCCGAACAGGCCGTGGGTGGTAGGGAACGGTGGCTTGTTGCGGGGCTCGCCCCGGAACCCCTCCAGGGAGTTGAAGAGTGCAGTCTCCTCGCCGCAGATGTAGGCGCCTGCTCCCCGCCAGATCGCGATGTCGAAGTCATGACCCGTGCCGGCGACGTCGGTGCCGAGAAGGCCCGCGGCCCGGGCCGCGTCGATGGCGCCCTGCAGGCGGGCGGTGGCCAGCGGGTACTCGCCCCGAATGTAGATCCAGCCGTTGTTGGCCCCGGTTGCCAAGCCGGCGATGGTCATCGCCTCGATCACTGCGAACGGGTCGTGCTCCATGACGATGCGATCCTTGAAGGTGCCGGGCTCCGACTCGTCGCAGTTGGCCACGACATGCTTGGGCCGCCCGGTCTCAGCGGCGACGGCCCGCCACTTGACGCCGGTGGGGAAGGCGGCGCCGCCCCGGCCCGACAGGCCCGAGTCAGCTACCGCCTCCATGACCGCCTCGGCGCCCATCTCTGCGGCGCGGCTCAGCGCCTCGTAACCGCCGTGGGCGAGGTAGGAGTCAAGAGAGGAGGGATCGGCCACGCCGATGCGGCGCAACAGGCGCAGCGACGGGTCACCGGCCTGGGGAAGCTCGAACGGCTCGGCGTCGGCGGGCACATAGTCGGGCCGGCCCCCGACCCCCTGCACGAACAGAGCGGGTGCCCGCTCACACTGGCCCAGGCACGGCCCCAGGTGCACATGGCCGCCGGAGGCCCTGACGGAGGCGGACAGGTCGTCGTAGCCCGCGATCTGGCAGGCCGCGTCCACGCAAACGTGGAAGGTGTCGCCGTCGTGGTCGGGCGGCTCAGTGCGGAACAGGTCGTAGAACGTGGCCACGCCGAAGGCCTCGGCCGGCGGCACGCCCAGCACTTCGGCCACACAGTTGATGCCGCCGGGGCTGATCCACCCGGCCTCGTTCTGGAGGGCGTGCAACGCGGGCAGCAGGAAATGGCGGCGCTCCCGGCGGCGAGCCGTTCCCGAGGTGTAGAGCCGCTCGGTCTCGGCCTGGACCACCGGGTCCACCCCCCGGGCACGCATTGCGGCGTCGACCGCGGCCACTTCGGACTCGGTGGCGCGGTCCGCGCCCAGGTAGAGGTCGGTCATGCGCTAGGCAGGGGCAGGTTCGGGCTCGAGTTTCGAGATGCGGATAGCGGCCGCCTTGAACTCCGCCGTTCCCGAGCGCGGGTCCCACTCGTCGTTGGTCAGCACGTTGGCGTCGACCAGCTCGGGGAAGTGGAAGGTCGTGAACGTGAGACCCGCGGGCAGGTCGGGCTGGAGGCGCACGTCCATCTCCACCGAGCCGCGGGGCGAGATCACCAGCACCCGCTCACCGTCGGTGATTCCGAGCGCGGCCGCGTCGGCCGGGTTGATGTCGATGGCGTCGCCGTAGCGGATCGGCGAGGCGTAGCCGCCCGACTGGACTCCGGTGTTGTAGGAGTCCAGCGCCCGGCCGGTGGTGAGACGCAGCGGGAACTCGTCGGTGAGCCGCTCCTTGGGCGGGGCATGGTGGGTGACGCTGAACGGTGCCGGGTCCCGGCCTTCGAGGTCGTCGGCCCACAGCCAGCCGTGCAGGTACTCCGTGCCGGGGTGGTCCTCGCTGCCACAGGGCCACTGGATGCCCCCGGTGGCCTCCAGGCGCTCCCAGGACATGCCGGTGTGCATTGGCGACAGCGACCGCATCTCGTCCCACAGCTGCTGGGGGCTGGGATGGCCCCAGTCGAAGCCCAAGCGGCGGGCCATGTCGCCGATGATGTCGATATCGTGGCGGGCCTGGCCGGGGGGCGGCACCGCGGGGCGCACCCGCTGCACTCGCCGCTCGCTGGAGGTGACCGTGCCGTCGGACTCGGCCCAGGCCACCGAGGCGGGCAGCACCACGTCGGCCATCGCCGCGGTGCGGGTCATGAAGATGTCCTGCACCACGAGGATGTCGAGGCCGGCCAGCAGCTTGCGGGCGTGCTCCACATCGGCCTCGGAGTCGGCCGGGTTCTCGCCGATCACGTAGCAGGCTCTCAGCTCGCCGGCTTCCATCGCCTCGAACATCAGCGTCAGGTGCTTGCCCGGCACGCCGTTGAGTTCGGTGCCGTAGGCGGTCTCGAATTTGGCTCGCACCGCGTCGTCGGCCACATCCTGGAAGCCGGGGAACTTGTTGGGTATGGCGCCCATGTCGCCGCCGCCCTGCACGTTGTTCTGGCCCCGGAGGGGGCACAGGCCCGAGCCCCAGCGGCCCACATGGCCGGTGAGCAGGGCCAGGTTGCACAGCGACACCACGTTGTCGACCGCGTTGTGGTGCTCGGTGATGCCCAGGGTCCACAGGATCTGGGCCTTAGGTGCGGTGGCGTATGCGTGGGCCATCTCCCGGATGGCCTCGGCGGGCACGCCGGTCTGTTGCGCCGCCCAGTCGAGGGTGTACGACTCGACATGGGCGGCGTAGTCCTCGAAGCCCTGGGTGGCATGGGCGATGAAGTCACCGTTGTGAAGCCCGGCGCTGATGATCTCGCGCCCCATGGCGTTGGCCAGCGCGATGTCGGTACCGACCGACAGTCCCAGCCACCGGTCGGCGAACTTGGCCGAGGAGGTGCGGCGAGGGTCGATGGCGTACATGCGGGCCCCGTTGGCGAGGCCCTTGAGAACGTGGTGAAAGAAGATCGGGTGGGCCTCACGGGCGTTGGAGCCCCACAGCAGGATGACGTCGGCCTCCTCGACCTCTGTGTACGACGAGGTGCCGCCTCCTGCTCCGAACACTGTCGCCAGACCGACGACGGAAGGAGCGTGTCAAGTACGGTTGCAGGAGTCGATGTTGTTCGACCCTATGGCGGTGCGGATGAACTTCTGGGCGGCGTAGTTCATCTCGTTGGTGGCCTTGGAGCAGCTGAACATGCCGAAGCCGTTGGGCCCGTGGCGGTCGAGCACGGCCTGGAAGCCGTCTACGGCCCGGTCGAGCGCCTCGTCCCAGGTAGCGGGACGCAGTCGCCCATCGTCACGCACCATCGGCGTTGTCAGCCGCGGCAGGCGCTTGTTGAGTGATCGTTTGCCCATAGCCCCTCCTTCGTCGTCAATCCCCTGTTACTTTCGCGAATCTCAGCCCAGTGACAGGGTCTCACGCGCCTGGTCCGAGGTCTGAATTCTGCCCCCCATCGCCTCCACCACCTCGCGCGCCCGGTTCACTAGGTCGGCGTTGGAGGCGAACACTCCGCGGGCAAGGTAGAGGTTGTCCTCCAGACCCACCCTGATGTGGCCGCCGAGCAGCATCGCCTGGGCCACCCACGGGATCTGCTGGGCCGAGAGCGCGAAGGTGGTGAACTCGGAGCCGGCCGGCAGCAGGTGAGTCTGCGCGGCAAGCAGACCGACATCGGTGGGCATGCCATAGGGGATGCCGGTGCAGAGTTGGATCCACGGTGGGTCGTCGACGAGGCCCTCGTCCACGAGAGTGTTGGCCAGCCACAGGTGGCCGGTGTCGAAGATCTCCAGTTCGGGTTTGACGCCCACCTCCCGGACCCGCTTGGCCATGTCGCGGACCATGTTCGGCGTGCTCACATAGACCTGGTTGCCCTCACCGAAGTTGAGCGTGCCGCAGTCGATGCTGCACATGTCGGGTTTGAGGGCCTCCACGTGGGCCAGACGCTCCAGGCCGTTCACCAGGTCGGTCCCGTCAGGTCCGAAGTCGAAGGGATCAGGTTCGCCGATCAGCAGGTCGCCGCCCATGCCCGCGGTGGTGTTGATGATCACGTCGGGGTTGGCCGCCCTCACCTGCTCCAGTACCTGGCGGTACAACTCCACATCGCGGGAGCCCCTTCCGGTGGCCGGGTCGCGCACATGGATGTGCACGATGGCCGCCCCCGCGTCGGCCGCCTCCAGCGCGGCGATCGCGATTTGCGAGGGTGTGATCGGCAGGTCCGGGTGTCTACCCGCGGTGTCGCCCGCGCCGGTCACCGCGCAGGTGATGATCGGGTTTCGATTCACTGCCGCAACCCTACCGCTCGCGTCTCTCCCGGACTGCCTCAGATCAGGGGATGAGTCAACCACGTCCGAGCGTCCAGGAGTGGATACGGTGACGGAGCCATGCGATGGTCGAAGCTCTTCGTTCCGACGCTGCGCGACGCGCCCGCCGACGCCGAGGCGGCCAGCCACAAGCTGCTGGTGCGGGGCGGTTTCATCCGCCAACTCCATGCGGGGCATTACTCCCTGCTGCCCATGGGGCTGCGGGTGCACGACAAGGTCGAGAACATCGTGCGCCGGGGCATGGAGAAGATCGGGGCCCAGGAGTTCCTGCTGCCGGCCATGCACCCGGCGTCGCTGTGGCAGCGCTCGGGGCGCTGGGAGTCGGTGGGACCGGAGATGTTCCGCCTGCGCGACCGCAAGGAGGCCGACCTGGCCCTGGGCATGACCCATGAGGAGGTGTTCAGCGAGATCGCGAGGGAGATCACCTCGTACCGGTCGCTGCCGCAGATCTGGTACCAGATCCAGTGGAAGTTCCGCGACGAGCCCCGGCCCAAGTCGGGGCTGCTGCGGGTGCGGGAGTTCGCCATGAAGGACAGCTACTCCTTCGACCTCAACGACGCCGGTCTGGACCACGCCTTCGAAACCCACAGGGAGGCCTACGCCCGCATCTTCGAGCGGCTGTCGCTCGACGCGATCGCAGTTCAGGCGTCGTCGGGCATGATGGGCGGCACCGGGTCGGTCGAGTTCATGGTGCCCTCCCCCGCCGGCGAGGATGACATCGCCCGCTGCGCGGGCTGTGACTACGCAGCCAACGTGGAGAGGGCCACGTCGACGCTGGCGCCCGTCGAGGACGGCGATGCCAGCGAGGAGCTCACGCGCTTCCCGACACCAGGAGTGCGCACCATCGCGGCTCTGGAAGCGGTCGACGGCGGAGCGCCCGCCCACCGCCAGATCAAGACCATGGTCATGGTTCTCGACGGGGCGATGACGCTGGCCCTGGTGCGGGGCGACCACCAGCTCAACCTCCAGAAGCTGGCCGACGGCACCCGGGCCGTCGACATCCGCCCGGCCGAGCCGGCCGAGACCCTGGAGCGGCTGGGCGCCCATCCCGGCTCGCTGGGCGCGGTCGGCGTGCAGGGCCTGCGGATCGTGGCCGACCACGCCCTGCGAGGGCGGCGAAACCTGGCCACCGGTGCCAACGAAGACGACTGGCACTACTCAGGTGTGGACATAGATCGCGACATCGCAGTGGACGAGTGGCTCGACCTGCGGGAAGTGTCGGCCGGGGAGCCCTGCGTGAACTGCGGCCGCCCGTTGGAAGTGGTCCGCTGCATCGAGACCGGCCACATCTTCAAGCTGGGCCGGCGTTACGCGGAGGCCATGGGTGCCACCGTGCTCGACGCCGATGGGGTGGAGCGCACCATCACGATGGGCTCCTACGGCATCGGGATCGGCCGGGCCATGGCCGCGGTGGCCGAGGTTCACCACGATGCCCGCGGCCTGATCTGGCCAGTGGCGGTAGCGCCCTACGAAGCGGTGATCACCGTGGCCAGCATGCGCGACGACGCTGCGGTGGCCGCGGCCGAGCAGCTCTACGGCGAGCTGCGGCTAAAGGGCGTGGAAGTGCTGCTGGACGACCGCGACGCCCGGGCCGGCGTGAAGTTCGCCGACGCTGAGCTGGTAGGCATCCCCTGGCGGATCACCGCCGGCCGGGCGGTGGCCGACGGCGAGGTCGAGTTCACGGCGCGGGCCACGGGCGAGACGGAGCGCGTCGCCATCGAGGATGCCGCGGCCCGAATGGCTGCCACCCTCGCGGCGGCTCGATCCTGACGGGCTTCGGTGTCTCAGTCCGACAGTTGAAGCGACAGGCGGCTGGCCGCCTCGATCACCGCCATCCCGTGGTCGTGGGTGTCGTCGGGGTTCGGGAACCGGTACGCGGGGCCGTGGACGTGCAGGGCCGCCTCCACGTTGCCCCCGCTCTCGAAAATCGGGGCGGCCACGGAATTGAGCTCCTCGGCGAATTCCTCATACACCCAGGCGTATCCGATGCTGCGAATCTGCTCAAGTCGATCCCGGAGTTCGTCGGGGTCGGTCATGGTCCAGGGCGTGCACTGGACCAGCGGCGCCGCCAAGTACTTCTCGATGAAGTCCGGGCGCTGGTGGGCGAGGATTACCAGGCCAGAGGGCACGGCGTGCAGCGGAGCGTACTCACCGGTCCAGTCCCGCACCTGGATGTTTGAGGAGGACTCGGTCTGGTCGAGGTAGTAGACCTGCCCAGCGTCGATGATCGACAGCCCCGCAACCTCATCCAGGCTCTCGGCCAGCTCCAGCAAGTGGGGCCGGGCCGCGGCCACCAGGTTTCGCCCCCGGGGAGCCGATCCGGCCAGATCGATCAGGCCCGAGCCCAGCCGGTACCCGCCACCCGCCTCGGTCTGTTCGACGGCCTGCTCCTCCTCGAGGGAAGCCAGCAAGCGTGCCACCGTGCTCTTGGGCAGGTCGACCCGCTCGGCGAGCTCGGTGACGCCCACCGGACCGAGAGCCAATGCCCGCAACAGCGCGAACGACCGCTTGATCGACTGCACCGTCACAACGACAGCCTAAGAGGCCGAGCGAATAGACGAGCGAACCCGATCCATGCGGGCGAGGCCGTGGCCCGAGCGGCCCGTGAGCGCAGCGAACAAGAGCGGGAGTGACACCGCTGCGACGCAACAGGCCAGCACCAATTCGCGCTTGCTCTAAGTGTTTCACTGAATGGAATCGGTCCGTTCGATGAGCGGCGAGTCCGGCGCGGCGGCTGCGAGATGTTCATGGTCGGTCCCGTCGGCGGCGGATCTCCGCGTTCATGGCCGGGATGACCTGGTGCAGGTCGCCGATCACAGCCCAGTCCGCCTTCACCACCATGTTGGCTTCGGGGTCGATGTTGATGGCCAGGATGTGCTTGGAGCCCATGGCACCCACCCAGTGCTGGATGGCACCGGAGATGCCCGAGGCGATGTAGATCTCCGGCGCGATGCGGGTGCCGGTCTGGCCGACCTGGTCGGAGTGGGGTCGCCAGCCGTTGTTGGTGACGGCCCGGCTGCACCCGACCCGGCCGCCCAGCAGTTCGGCCAGCTCCTCCAGCGGGGCGAAGCCCTCGGCGGAGCCGACGCCCCGGCCTCCCCCCACCACGACTGGTGCCGTGGGCAACGTGACGCCCGCCTCCAGCACCACCCGGTCCTTCACCACGGTTCGAGCCAGCTCGTCGTCCAGGTCAACCTCCACGGCCAGCACCTCGGGGGGCGCGGCGGGCGCGGCCTCAACCGGCGCGGAAGGCACGGTGTGGAGGCCGCAGGTGAGCAAGGCGGTGCCGGCCACCAGGCTGGCGTCCTCCAGCAGCGATCCTCCCCACTGGATACGGGTCATGGACCACCGGCTGCCTCCGTCGGCAGGTGGGGCGATGTCGGTGCAGTTGGCCACGAACGGCCAGTCGAGGCGGGCCGCGGCCTGGGCCATCACCTCGTTGCCCCGCTCGCTGCCGCAGGCGAGTACGGCTCCCGGGCCGAGGCCGCGGGCCAGTTGCGCAATCGATTCGCCCCAGGCCTCCGGACCGAAGTCGCTCAGCACTTCGTGGGCCACGGTGTACACCCGGGTGGCCCCATGGTTGCCGGCCTCGGCCACAGCCGAGTCCGGTCCGGCCGCGCCGGCGCCGATGACGGCCGCGTGCATCTCCACGCCCATCTTTGCGGCCAGTGTCCGTCCAAAGGTGAGCGCCTCCCTGCCGGGCTCGCCGAGCGTGCCCCGGTCATGCTCGAGCACCACCACCAACATCACAGGACTCCCGCGTTCCACAGCACCGCTGCCGCCGCCACCGCAACTTGACGTAGTTGTCGCCCTCTGAGGGCACTAACTGCGTCAATATCAAGAATCGGAGCCATCACAGGACTCCTAGTTCCTCGAGCACGTCGACGGCTGCGGGAGCGGCCTCGGGACCGTCGCCGAGAATCACCGTCTGGGACACCGTCTCAGCGGGCCGGTGCACGCGCACCAGCGCCTGGTCGCCGGCAGCCGTGTCGAGCTCGAGGGTCGTGATGGCCAGCTTCTTGGATGCCAACCGGCCCCTCATGGTCGGGTACCGGGGGAGGTTGATGCCCTCCTTCACCCCGAGCGCGGCAGGCAGGTCGAACTCGTACACCTCGAAGCCGCCGTCGATCTCCCGGCGAGCCCGCACGACCGGGCCGTCTATCTCGATTCCCTTGATGCCGTTGACGATGGGGCGGCCCAGCGCGTGAGCGACCCGCACGCCCACCTGGAAGCCGCCCGAGTCGGCCGACTCGTTGCCGAACAGGATCAGATCGAAGGCTCCCTCATCGGCCTCCAGCGACTCGATGGCCGAGGTCAACGCCCGGGCCGTTCGCTGGGGGTCCCAGGCCGCGCCGTCGGTCTGGATGAGCACACCGTGGTGGGCGCCCACCGACGCCGCGTAGCGCAGTTGCTCGGCCGCCTCCGCCGCACCCAGGGTGAGCACGGTCACCTCGCCGCCTTCGCGCTCCGCGATCTGCACCGCCTCCTCGACGCCGCACTCCTCGTGAGGGCTGGTGGTGAAGCCGAGGTGGGCCGCGTCCACGGCCTGTCCGTCGGCGGTGACGTTGATCTTCGCGCCGGGAGCCGGCACCCGCTTCACGCAGCAGAGGATCCGCATGTCACCGCTCTCCCGGGATGCTCAAAGTCCGCGCCGGCACTAGCTCTTCATGCGGGAGTCGTCGGGATCGAACACCGCGCCCGTTCCCGCCACCCGCACCGGGAACAGCTCGTTCATGTACATCACCTGCAGGTCGGTGCCCGCCACTGCCAACTCCGACGGCAGGTACGCCATCAGCAGGTGCTTGCCAACCGACGGGCCGGGGCCGGCAGTAGTGACCCGCGACACCCGGCCGTGGGAGTCAACGATGCGCTCACCGTCGAGGGTGAGGATCGGCTCGTTGCCGCCCTGCATGTAGCGCTTGCGGCCCCGGGCATCGTGCAGGTCCTCGACGGTGAGCACGCACATCTGCACCTCGGGATCGCCGGCCTCCCGGGCCGCCAGGTATGCCTCCTTGCCGATGAAGTCGGCCGCCTTGACCCGGGGCCGGGCCAGCCCGGCCTCCAGCGGGTTGTACTCGCTCTCCAACTCGGCGCCCATGAGGCGATAGCCCTTCTCCAGGCGACCGGAGGTCCCGTACACACCGCCGCCGGTGGCCCGCAACCCGTAGTCGGCGCCGACCCGCATCAGGGTGTCCCACACTGCAGGGCCGTCGTCCCAGGTCACGTAGATCTCCCAGCCGGTGTCGCCCACGTACGAGATGCGGAACAGCGTGGCCGACACCGGCCGCCCGGTGCCGCAGTCGAGCTCCACGTCCATCAGCGAGCCGTAGGACGAGCCGGCCTGGCTCAGGTCGGCATCGCAGACGGCGCCGAGCACCGCCGGGGCGTTGGGTCCCCACAGGCCGAGAGTGGTGATGTCGTCGGTGATGTTGACGAAGGACACGGATCCGTCGGTCGGCATATGGCGGCGGACCCAGAACTCGTCGCGCCCGCCGTCGAACACGCCGGTCACGACCCGCACCCGCTCGGTACCGAGGCGCATCATGGTCAGGTCGGAGTGGAAGCCACCGTCGGGGGTGAGCCACGGCGTGTAGATGGATCGGCCCACCGGCACGTCGACCTTGTTGACCGCGAGGCGATCGGCGTAGGTGACCGCGCCGGGCCCGGTCAGCTCATAGATCTGGAACGCGCTGAGATCCACCAGACCGCAGTTGTCTCGCAGGTTGAGATGCTCGGCGTTGGTGATCGGACTCCACCAGCGGGCATCCCACTCGACCTCGCGGTCCTCCAACCCGTAGCGTTCGACGAGGTCGGCGTTGGACTCGAACCACTGGGGCCGCTCCCAGGTGCGGGCCTGGAAGAAGAAGGCGCCCAGCTCCTCCTGGCGCGAGAAGTACGGCCCGACCCGCAGATTGCGGCGGCTCTCCCACTGCTCAGCCGGGTGGACGATGCCGTAGGTCTTGTTGAAGTGCTCCGCGGAGCGGGCCCAGATGTGTTCATCGGGACGCTCCTCGGGGTAGAAGCGGGCGATGTCAGCCCCGTGGGAGTCGATCACGCGGGGGTAGCCGAAGGTCATCCACTCGGCCACCACCTGGGCCATTCCCGGTCCCTCCTTCACCCACACCGCGGCGGCCGACCACAGGTTGCGCACCTCGGGGACCTCGCCCAAGCACGGCATCGCGTCGGGGGTGAGCGACAGCAGGCCGTTGATGGCGTACTTGATCTCGGCGTCGCCGAGCATGTCCATCAGCTCGATGGCCTGCTCCATCTGGGTGTCGAAGTCGTCCGGCGTGAACGGCATCTCCGTCGGCGACAGCGCGGCCTCCTCGTTGGACGGGATGTCGTCGGGATGGTGGAAGATGGGGCGGTGGGCATACGAGCCCACCTCCATCGAGCCTGCGGTCTGGCGCTCGTAGCAGAAGGTGTCCATGTCGCGCACGATCGGATAGCCGATCTCGTTGTTGGTCTCGGCCAGGATGTCCATGGGACCGACATCGGCCATCTGGTGCACGGCCGGTACCAGCGGGATGTTGGCGCCGGCCATGTTGGCCAGGCGGTTGGACCACACGCCGCAGGCGATCACCACATGCTCTGCCTCGATGGTGCCCGCGTCGGTGACGACGGCCGTCACGGTGCGGTCGCCGGGGTTGGGGCCGGGCTCGGTGAGAATGTCGAGCACCTCGGTGTTGGCCAGCACGCGGCAGCCGTTGTCGACGGCTAGGCGGCGCATGACGGTGCCCGTCT
Source organism: Candidatus Aldehydirespirator sp. (assembly GCA_965220645.1). Lineage (GTDB taxonomy): Bacteria > Actinomycetota > Acidimicrobiia > Acidimicrobiales > Aldehydirespiratoraceae > Aldehydirespirator. The sequence continues at coordinate 3,035,737 of OZ244836.1, forward strand.
CCAGCGAGTCCACCACCGAGACCGTCGGGCAGTAGAAGCCCCCGAGGACGATGTCCGTGTTGACGAAGGGGACCAGCTCGCCGACCTCTGCGGGGGTGAGCAGGTGGGCCTCCACGCCCCAGGCGGTTGCCGAGGTCATGCGCCGTTGCAGCTCGTCCATCCGCTCGGGGGTGCGGGCCACCTCGACCCCGCCCGAGTCGACCGACAGATCGAGGTCGCGGTACTGGTTGGCGCTCTGCACACCGAGCAGGCACATCTCCTTGTTGTGGTCTACCGGGAAGATGAAGTTCGATGCGTGCCCGGTGGACCCGCCCGGGTTGGGCAGGGGTCCTTTGTCCACCAGCACCAGATCGCTCCAGCCGAGCTTGGTGAGGTGGCCTACCAGGCAGTTGCCGACGATGCCGGCCCCGATCACCACGCACTTGGCGCTGGCGGGGAAATCGCTCACAACCATTCCTCCTGTGCTGCCGTGCCAGCGGGACATGGATCCCATGTAGTCTGCGGTGTCCGCCTATAGGCAGATGCCCCATCCTGTTCTGTAATGCGGAATCGTTCCGCGATACGGAACGACAAGCTACCCTCCGGGGTGGTGCCGCGCCAACACCCTGGCCGGTATCAAGACCGCGCAAGACTGTTGTGAAAGGAAGGGCAACGATGCCGTTTCCGACCGATCTGGAGATCGCCTCCCAGGCCAATCTGAAGCCTCTTGGAGAGATCGCCACCGACGCCGGGATCCCGGTGGAGATGCTGGAGCCCTACGGCGTCGGCGCCGCCAAGGTGCGTCTCGACGCAGTCGAGGCCATGGCCGACGCCGGCCGGCCCCGGGCTCGCTACGTCGTGGTGTCGGCCATCACCCCAACCCCGCTCGGTGAGGGCAAGACCACCACCACCGTGGGGCTCGGCCAGGCCTTCCAGCACATCGGGCGCACCGCCACCATCGCCATCCGCCAGCCGTCGATGGGCCCCACATTCGGGATCAAGGGCGGCGCCGCCGGGGGCGGCTACAGCCAGGTGGTCCCGATGGAGTTGTTCAACCTCCATCTCACCGGCGATATGCATGCCGTGACCGCGGCCCACAATCTCTGTTCGGCCATGGTCGACGCCCACCTCTACCACGGCAACGATCTCGGCCTCGACATACACAACATCACCTGGCGGCGGGTGCTCGACGTGAACGACCGGGCGCTGCGCAACATCACGCTGGGACTGGGCGGGCGGCTCGACGGCGTGCCCCGGGAGTCCGGCTTCGACATCACAGCCGCGTCGGAGGTCATGGCCGCGCTGGCGCTGTGCACCGGTCTCCACGACCTGAGGGCCCGGCTGGGCCGCATCGTGGTGGGCTACACGAAGACGGGAACGCCCGTGACCGCGGAGGAAATCGGGGTTGCCGGCTCGATGGCCGTGATCCTTCGTGAAGCCATCAAGCCCAACCTGATGCAGACCCTCGAGAACACGCCGGCGCTGGTGCACACCGGACCGTTCGGCAACATCGCCACCGGCAACTCCTCGATCGTGGCCGACCAGGTGGGCATCCGCACCTCCGACTTCCTGCTCACCGAGGCGGGCTTCGGAGCCGACATGGGCGCCGAACGGTTCTTCAACATCAAGTGCCGATATTCGGGGATCGCTCCCGACGCAGCCGTGCTGGTGGCAACCGTGCGGGGCCTGAAAGCCCACTCGGGCAAGCACAGGATCGTGGCCGGACGGCCGCTGCCCGAGGCATTGCTGGCCGAGAACCCCGATGAGGTCCACGCTGGCGGCGACAACCTCCGAAAGCAGCTCGAGAACATGCGCATCCACGGCTGCACGCCGGTGGTGGCCATCAACGTGTTCCCCGAGGACCACCCGGCCGACATCGCCGCCATCGGGGAGATCGCGGCCGAGTACAACGCCCGCTCGGCGGTCACCACCCACTTCGCCGACGGCGGTCGGGGCGCGGCGGAACTGGCCGAGGCGGTGGCCGAGGCGGCCGACGAGCCCAGCGACTTCGCGGTCCTGTACCCCGACGATGCGTCGCTCAAGTCCAAGATCGAGACGGTGGCCACCCGGGTGTACGGCGCGGACGGGGTCGAGTACTCCAGCACTGCCGACAAGCAGCTCGCCACCTACACCGAGGCCGGCTTCGGGAACCTGCCGGTGTGCATCGCCAAGACCCACCTGTCGATCTCGTCGGACCCGACGCTGAAGGGCGCCCCGACCGGATGGACGCTGCCGGTGCGCGAGGTGCGTGCGTCGGTGGGTGCTGGGTTCGTGTACCCCATCTGCGGCGACGTGCGCACCATGCCGGGCCTGGGCCGGGTGCCGGCCGCCAAGGGGATCGACATCGACGTCGACGGCAACATCGTCGGTTTGAGCTGAGCCCGGCGACGAGCATGCCCACCAAGATGCGTTCGAGACTCCGGCGCGCCCCGCTGTTCACGGAGGACCTCGCGGCCCGGCACCACCGGTTGAAGCTCATCAGGCACCTGACTTTCGAGGTCATCCCGCTCAAGAGCCTCGACGCGGCGGTTGAGGCGCTGCCGGCAGGCTCCCAAGTGTCGGTGACCGCGTCACCGGTGAAGGGCCAGGACGCAACCTGCGAGATCACCGAGCGGCTGCTGGAGCTGGGCCATGTGGCAATCCCGCATGTCTCGGCCCGGATGGTTCCCGATCGGGCTCGGGTGTCCGAGCTGGCGGGCTGGCTGCGCTCAGCCGGGGTGTCGACCATGTTCCTGGTCGGCGGCGACGTGGAGTCGCCCGGGGCCTACTCGGACGCGGCCACGTTCCTGCGAGACCTGCTGGAGTGCGACCACGGGCTGAGCACGATCGGGGTGACTGCCTATCCCCACGGCCATCCGCTCATCGACGACGGAGTGCTCCACGAGGCGCTGCACTCGAAGCAGGAGATGCTGGCGGAAGCTGGCGTGGAGGGTTACTGCAGCACGCAGATGTGCTTCGACCCGGACCGTATCGAGGGCTGGCTGCGAGGCGAGCGGGCCACCGGGCTCACACTGCCCGTCCATCTTGGGATCTCGGGGGTCGTGGATCGGACCAAGCTGCTGACCATGGGCGCCCGGCTGGGCGTGGGGCCCTCCCTGCGCTACCTCCGCAAGAATCGGGCCGCCATCACCAAGCTGATGACCTCACCCAACTACGACCCCGACCATCTGCTGGCAGCCCTGAGCCCGCATCTGGCGGAACTCGGCGTGACCGGCTTGCACGTCTTCACGTTCAACCAGGTAACCGCCACCGCCACCTGGCAATCCTCCCACCACGGCTAACCGGGGCCTATACGAACTCGTCCCGGTACGCGCCCCGCACCGCGGCCAGCAGCGGTTCCCGGTCGGTCTCCTTCTGGAGGTACCCGGTCGCCCCCGCGGCAACCGCCGACATCACCGCTGTCCACCGCCGACCCCACCCCGTAAGTGACCTTCTACGACTTCGACGGCCCAATCGGCGACCAAGCCCCCGAATAGCAAGCCCAAGTCGAGCGCCTTAAGAGCGTCCGCAAATAGGTGGCGAGCGCCTCGCGGTGCGGCGTTGGGGAGGCGCTCCGCCGGGTTGGGCGTCAAGTGTACGCACGGGCTCATGTCGCTTCGGGTATCGGACGCCGGGGTGCCAGAGCGCTGATCACGTCGACTGCGTCGATGATTTCGGGGGCGATCCAAACCCTGGAGCGCCCGGCCTTGTACTCGCTTGGCCGCAGGATCCCGGCGTCGGCGAGGCCATGGAGGATCTGCCCCGCCCGGGCCGACGTCACGCCGAGACGGTCCTCGATCGACTGTGCGGTGACCGCCGGATTGTCCAGCAGCATGTCGATGACCCGCGGCACGCTCGACCCGCTGCGGGTGCGCACCCTGCCGTGATAGTCGCCCCACAGATCATCCAGACGCCCCACCAGGCGCGACGCAGCCCGCGCGGCCACAGTGATCGCGTCGGCGAACACGCCGACCCATGCGTCGAGGTCCCCCGACCGGTAGCTGGTCAGACCCGACACATACCTCACCGGATTCGACAGCAGGCCGTGAGCGACCGGCACCGGGGCCCCGCCGGCCGGCATCAGCTTGTGAATCAGCAGCCTCCCGATGCGGCCGTTGCCGTCGACGTAAGGATGGATCGTCAGGAACTGGGCGTGCGCGACGGCCGCGTGCAGCACCGGATGCACGTCGACTCGCCGGGCGAACCGCACCAAGTCGTCCATCAACGCCGGAACCTGCCCATGTGGCGGCCCCTCGAACGCCGCCACAGCCCGGGTCCGCCCGACCCACACCGCGCCGTCACGCCACGTCCCCCGGTAGCGCGGCTCGATCTCCCGGTCGGCAGCGAGCAACTCCCGGTGCAGGCGATGGAACCAGTCCGCCGACACGGCGTCGCCGCTGCGGTGCGCCGACAGGGCGGTCGCAACGTTCGCTGCCACCAGCTCCGTGTCGGTGGGATAGGGGCTGGCATCGCCGTCGCTGAGGTCGGCGAGCTTGACGGCGAGTTGCTCGGCCGAGGTCGTGATGTGCTCGATCTGCGACGAGGCCACCGCGTCGGCGCGGATCAGCACTGCGCTCAGATGACCAAGCACTCCCGGCGCCTGGCCGCTGCGGGCACGCAACCGAGCCGTCGCCTCCAGCGCGGCAGCGATCGCGTCCGCCGACGCATCATCCAGGGCCGGCACCGAGATGTCGGCAATCTCGGGCGGCACGGTCTGGGCGACATCGATCGTCGGCGTGGACTCTTCGTCCCAGTTCCGCCATAGTTCGTTGGGAACTGTCACGATATTCGACTGCGCAGCAGGCCACGAACCCATCGAAGCCTCCTCTTTTCCTTGTCTCTCTATCCTATGGAGAAAGCCTAAAACATTTAGACTTGCTTTTCAATAGATAAAGACAAGCCGCGCCAACCAATTGACTCAGAGCGCCCGCAAAGTGGGCGAATCTAAGTCGATTTCGAAGTTGACAGGCCGCAGGCTGTGGCAACTTGAGCGCACAGCGTGATCGGGCGGCTGGTGTAGTCGCCCCAAGTGAACGTCAGCACTGTCCAGCCCGCGACAGTCAAGGCCGACGGCGAGGGTTACTACCCAGCTAAGCGGACGGGTCTGTCCTCCAATTCCTCCTGTTGGTCGGAGTTCAAGGCGCTTGACTCACGAAGGTGGTCGATCTTGTCGAGTTGCTTGTCCATCATCCTGCGACGGGTTCCGCCCGGCATCAGCTCATCCATGCCCTTCCTGAGCAAGTCAGCGCGACTCGACGCCGTTGCTATGGCGTCCGTGAACTTTTCCCACTGGGTCTCGAACGAGCCGAGAACATCGAGGATCTCCTGGGCTGAGCGCTCAAGAGCAAAGGTGTCCATCGCCTTTCGCACTATGACCAGCACCGCGAGCAGCGTGGAGGGCGAACAGATCAGAACGCCCTTCTCCAACGCTTTGTCCGCTTCGTCTCGACCGTGCTCATGTATGGCCGCGTACACGCCGTCGTTAGGGATGAACATCAGGACACAACCGACGGTCTCCTGGGAATCGAGGTAGCCGTCACGTCCGACGAGACCATCGACATGGACTCGTACGGCAACCCTCAACTTCTTCGCGGCTTCGTTCCTCTCGTCCTCGGAGGACGCCTCCACGTACTCAGAGTGGGCGGCAAGCGGGAACTTCACGTCCATGTGAAGCCTCTCGCCCTTGGGCAGCAGAAACGTGTAGTCAGGAATCTTGCCAGTGCGAAGCTTGGTTTGCTTCACATAATTTACGTGCTCTTTCATTCCCGCGACCCGAAGAACGTCCTCGGCCATCCGCTCGCCCCACTTACCGCGTGCGGTGGGGTTGGAGAGCACTTCCCTGAGTTGACTCGTGGTCTTGGATAGCTCCGAGGTGCCTCTCGTAGCTTCCTTGAGCCGCTGCTCGATGGTGCCGTGCTGCGTCGCCGCATCAGTCCGCATGGACGTCAAAGCATTACGCATCGTTTCGACATCGTCTTTGAATCCTCGAACTTGTTCATCGATGGCCCGGTGTCGTTGCTCCAGTTCCGTCTTGCCTGTCGCGAGGCGCGAGTCGAACGCCTCGCGTGCTTCGCTCGCGACGCGGGACACGGCGGCCTCTACAGCCGCTTGTACCGACCTGTCCCGACGCCGGACGGCCGTGACCACGGCAAATCCAACCAGCATGATGGCGATGACGATGATGATGACGGCGGCGAAGTCCATGATGCCCACTGTAGGAAGGGGGTGTGACACGAGGGTGGAGGCTCGCTAATCGTGCTTGACCACCGGGTGCGGATTGGTGGCAGAATGGGATGATGACTAGGTCGGATCGCGAGTGGCCGGCGGTGGAGCCGGTGCTGGCCGATCCCGCGGCGGAGCGGGCTCGGCTCCTGGACGACCTCGCTACGTCGTACCGGCTGTTCGCTGCACTGCACTGGGGCGAGCTGGGCGACGGCCACATCACCTGCCGCGATCCCGAGCAGCCCGACCACATGTGGCTGCTCCGCTACCGAGTCCCCTTCGAGCGGGCCCAGCCTGAAGACATGGTGCTGATCGCCCCGGACGGCAGCGCCATCGACCAGGACGGACATCCAGCCCGAATCAACAACACCGCCTACCACATCCACTACCCCATTCACGAAGCCCGGCCCGACGTAACGGTCGCCGCCCACGTGCACACCCAGTGGGGCACACCGTTCGCGGCCGAGCGTCGCATAATCGAGCCGATCACCCAGGAATCCACGATGTTCTTCGAGGATCACGCCCTCTTCGACGACGAAGAGGTACAGATCCTCTCCTGTGACGGCGGGAAGCGCATCGCCGTTGCCCTTGGCGATTGCCGGGCCGTGATCCTCGCCAACCACGGGCTGCTCACCGTCGGATCCAGTCCCGCCGACGCCGTCGGCTGGTTCGTGCTGATGGAGCGCGTGGCCGAGGTGCAGATGAAGGCCCGCCACGGGCTACCGATCTCAGCCGAGGCCGCCAGGGCCTCGCGCAACGACATCGTGGGGGGCGACTACGGCTGGGACCTCTTCAACTGGGCCGTCCGCCGCCACCTCAGGACCAACTAGCCGGGCGGGGCTAGCTCGGGAACGCCCCCAGCATCCGGGCCGCGGCCAGGGTGTTCTGCAGCAGGCAGGCGATGGTCATCGGCCCGGTCCCGCCCGGCATCGGCGTAACTGCGCCGGCCACAGCCTGCACCCCTTCGAAGTCCACGTCGCCGACGATGCCCTCGGCGGTGCGGGAGATCCCCACGTCGATCACTGCCGCGCCCGGTTGCACATGGTCCGCGGTCACCAGCCGAGCCATACCCGCTGCAGCCACGATGATGTCGGCCTGCCGGCACACCTCGCGCAATTCCGGGGTGCGGCTGTGGGCCAGAGTTGGCGTGGCGTCCACCCCCTTGCGGCCCAACAGCAGCACCAGCGGCAGCCCCACGAGCGTGGAGCGGCCGATCACCACCGCCCGCTTGCCGGAAGCCGCCACCCCGTAGCGGTCGAGTAGGCGCATCACGCCCAGCGGCGTGCAGGGCACGTGGCCCCGCTGACCTCTGACCAGCCGGCCCATAGACCTGGGTGTGAGCCCGTCCACGTCCTTCTCCGGCGGTAGCAGCTCCAGAACCGCGTCGGCGTCCAGCCCCTCCGGAAGCGGGAGCTGCACGAGGATGCCGTGCACGCCTGGATCCTCGGCCAGACCCCTGACCGCCTCCTCCACCTCGGACTGCCTTGCGTCGGCGCCGAGTTCGACGTGCCGGGACTCCATGGCGGCCTCAGCGGCCTTGCGCTGCTTGTTGCGAACGTAGATCCGGCTGGGCTTATCGTCGCCCACGAGCACGGTAGCCAGGCACACGGCCGGCCCGCCCGCCGCGGTGATCTCGGCGTTGAGATCGGCCACGATCTCGTCCCGCAGCCGGTTGCCGTCCATCAGCACGGCACCACCCTCGGTCAACTCGAATTGCTCGGTCAACCGTCCCGCCTGACATCAATCAGCCCGGAATAACCCGTCATCGTTCCTCCTGCACAGGCGGCAAAACCGTCGGATCTTTCAGTCGACCCCGAAGACAGGCTACGCCTCACCGACCTACGATAAGCGTTCCGACATGCGGAACTGTTCCGTTTTCGGTTCCGCTTGCGCACTATCGCCAGCCCTGACTTCCGAGGTGGTAGCCGCATGAGAATCCTGTTCGCCGACGGCCTGTCCGACACCGCCGTGGAGCGACTGCGCGCCGGCGGCGACACCTGCGTGCTGAGTCCGTCCCTCACCGTCGAGGATCTTCCCGCCCATGTCGCCGGCTTCGACGTGCTGGTCGTGCGCAGCACCCGGGTGACGGCTGCGGCCATCGAGGCCGGCAGCGATCTCGGCTTGGTGGTGCGAGCCGGTGCCGGCACCAACACGATCGACTGCGCCCGGGCTGCGGAGTTGGGCGTGTTCGTCTGCAACGTCCCCGGCCGCAATGCCATCGCCGTGGCGGAGTTGACACTCGGCTTGATGTTCGCCATCGACCGCCACATCGCCTCTGCCACCGCCGACGTGCGGGCGGGACAGTGGAACAAGAAGGCATACAGCAAGGCCCGCGGCCTGCACGGCACAACCCTCGGCATCATCGGGATGGGCGCCATCGGCCTGGAGGTGGCCCAACGCGCTGCCGCCTGCGGGCTCCAGGTCGTCACCGAGGACAAGCCCCGGGATCGTCCCGTACGCCAGCGCATGAGCGACATCGGCGTCCGGACCCTGCCCGACCGGGCCTCGGTACTGGCCGCGAGCGACATCGTGTCCCTGCACGTCCCCGGCGGCGATGCCACCGTCGGAATGGTCGACGCCGAGTTCCTGGCCGCCATGAAGCCGGACGCCGTGCTGATCAACACCGCCCGGGGCGAGGTCGTGGACGAGGAGGCCCTGATCGCCGCTCTCGACTCGACCGACATGAGAGCCGGCATCGACGTGTTCGCCGACGAGCCCCAGTCCGGCGCGGGAACGGTCGACTCCGCGCTGGCCCGCCACCCGAAGGTGATCGCAACCCACCACATCGGAGCCTCCACCCGCCAGGCCCAGGAGGCCGTGGCCGAAGGCACGGTCGAGGTGATCGAGGAGTACCGCACTGGCTCCGTCCCCAACTGCGTGAACCTCGAGCAGGCCCCTCACCGAACAGCCACGCTCAGCGTGCGCCACTTCGACCGGGTCGGCGTGTTGGCTGCGGTTCTGGAGGAGCTGCGCCGCGGGAACCTGAACGTGGCCACCATGAGCAACCAGATCTTTGCCGGCTCGGTGGCCGCGGCCGCAACCATCGATGTGGCTGGTGACATCGGCGAAGAAACGCTCGCCGCAGTCCGGGCGCTCCCGGACGTGATCAAGGTCTCGGTGTTCGACACGTGACCGTTTCCCAACCGATGCTGGAGCCCTTCTCGGGCTGGCTGGTCAAGCCGGAATGGGCCGACCGGGTGATCAGCCGCGCCTACGACAACCTCACCCCCGGCCAGCGCCGCTCGATCGTCAGGGACAACCCGTACAGCTACGTGAACGTCACCCGCAGCAGCGAGGACGTGCTCGACGACGAGCAGCTGTCCCTGGACAACCTCGTCACCCAGGGCGCGGCCGCCCTGACCCGCCTGCTCGATGCCGAGGTCTTTGCGCCGACGGGACGGCGCGCCCTCTACCTGTACCGGCTGACCCATGCCCGGGGCTCCCAGACCGGCATGATCTGCACAGTGGCGGTCAACGGCTTCGACGATGGCCGCATCCTCATCCACGAGGGCGTGCGCGAGGACCGCGCCGAACTGCTCACCTCCCACTTGGTGGGGGTGGGCGCCACGTCGCACCCGGTGGCGCTGGCGGTCCGAGCGTGGGCCGACTCGGAGTACGCGACCCTTCTCGATGAGACCGCCGGGACGGCGCCGGCCAATCTGGAGTTCGGCTCGGACCTGGTCCGCCACCAGATCTGGACGGTACCGGCCGAGTTGACCGACAAGCTGCTGCAGGCGCTGGACGGCAAAGTGCTGTACGTGACCGACGGACACCACCGTTCGGCTGCCGCCCAGCGGGCCCTGGCCAACGAACCGGCAAGCCCGGTGCTCAGCCGCACTCTGGCCGCGGTGTTCCCCCACAGCCAGCTCCATGTCGAGGCCTACCACCGGGTCGCCGCCGACCAGCACCACGACAACCACAACGACTGCCTGCGGGCAATGCAATCCAGAGTCAGCTACATGGGCGGAGAGCTGGAGCGTGTGCCGACCGCAGACGACGCGCGGCCCAGACATCGTGGCGAGGCTGGCGTGTACGCGGCGGGAAGCTGGCACCGGCTGACGCTGCCCCCGCCCGACTCCGAAGCAGGCGCCCTCGACTCGCTCGACGTGGACCGGCTGCGCCGGGCGGTGCTGGACCCCGTCCTCGGTGCCGACGAGCTGGCCGCCACCGGCACCGTCGCCTACGTCCCCGACACTGCCGGCCTCGACGAGCTGATCCGCCGCTGCGACGCCGCCGATCGCCTCGGCTTCGTGATGTACCCGTTGTCGGTGGACGAGCTCCTGGCGGTGGCCGACGAAGGCAGCAAGATGCCCCCGAAGTCGAGCTTCTTCTATCCCAAGCCCCGAGCCGGAGCCTTCCTGCGAGTGCTGGGGCGGGGCGCCACCGCCCACCTCGACCCCTCCTAGAACGCGGGTCGGCCTCTCATTGGCGCGCCATCTCGGCGCGGGCCGTGTTGGCGTTGTCGACCCGGGTTCGGGGGGCCAGGCGGATCTCGACCTCGTGCAGAGTGCCTGAGAAGGGGAACGGCCCCGCGTAGCGATCCGACACCGCCGAGCCGTGGTCACGGCCGACTCCCGGATGGGGACGCTCGGCGAAGCGGGGCTCTGACTCGGCCAGGGTCCGGCCGATGCGGCCTCTGAACGTCGGGATCGGAACGTGCGCTTCGGTCATGGGGCGTCCCTTTCGGTGCAGCTGCTGGTGGAACTCAAGGTCGGACCTCGACCCGGTGCAGGTCGTCACCCACTTCGATCGTGCCATCGAAATGCTCGGCGGTCTGAGCCCGGTAGGTGTCGTCGTCTCCGTCCACCGGGGGCGGGAAGTAGTGGGTGGGCGAACTGCCGGCGGGGCTCAGCTGCCGGCGGCGGCCAGGGCGCCCGCTAGGGCCGCGGCGCCCTCGTCTATCTCGGCGGTGGTGACGTTGAGCATCGGGGTTATGCGGATCACGTTGCCGTAGAGGCCACCCTTGCCCACCAGCAGGCCCCGCCGGCGGCACTCCTCGAGCACTTTGCCGGCCCGGGCCGCGTCGGGCTCTATGGAACCGGGGTGCACGAACTCCAAGGCCTGCATCAGTCCTCGACCCCGCAGCTCGGCAACGAAGTCGCTTCGCTCCACGGCAGGGGTCAGCGCGTCCACCAGGCGACGCCCCATGGCCAGCGCGTTGGCCTGCAGGTCGTCCTCCAGCACCCGCCGCAGCGTGGCCCGGCCCGCAGCCGCCGACAGCGGGTTGCCGCCGAAGGTGGAGAACTGCAGCGCTCCGATGGAGTCGAATATCTCGGCCCGTCCCACCACGCCGGCCAGGGTGATGCCGTTTCCCACGCCCTTGGCGAAGGTGAGCATGTCGGGCACGATGCCGTGGGCCTCGTAGCCCCAGAAATGCTCGCCGGTGCGGCCCCAGCCGGTCTGCACCTCGTCGGAGATGAACAGGATGTCGTGGGACGACAAGACCTTTCCCATGGCCCCGAAGAAGCCGTCCGGAGGTACCGCGAACCCGCCCACACCCTGGATGGGCTCGGCGATCATGGCGGCCACGTCTCCCGAGGTGGTCATGTCGATGAGCTGCACGAGGTCGTCCACACAGGCCGAGGTGTAGGCACCGTCGTCGAGGTGGCGGAACGGGCTGCGCAGCCGGTAGCCGCCATGAACGAAGGTGACGTTGAGGCCGGTGAGGCTGGTGGTCGACCAGCTGCGGTGGGCGGTGATGGCCTGGGCCGAGAATGTGCGGCCGTGGTAGCTGTTGCGCATGGCCAGTATCTGGTTGGAGCGGCGATGCACGGTGGCCATGAGCAGGGCGGCGTCGTTGGCCTCGCTGCCCGAGGGGGTGAGGAACACCCGGGCGTCGTCGATTCCCGACACCCGGGCCACGTCCTCGGCGAAGGCAATCATGGGCTCGCTCAGATACAGCGTCGAGGTGTGCATCACCTTGGTCGCCTGTGCCTGCACCGCGGCCACCACGCTGGGCTCGGCATGGCCGATCATGGTGGTGAGCACCCCGCCGAAGAAGTCGAGGTAGCGGCGGCCCTCCACATCCCAGACGTAGCTGCCCTCGCCCCTGTCGATCGACACCGGCTCGTCGTGGAGCAGATGCAGGAAGCTGGGCAGCGCCGCGGCGTAGCGCTCGGCCAGTTCAGCGTTTGTGGTCATGGCGAAGATTATGCCCGCACGGCGCCCGGCGCGTTGCGAAGCTGTTGGTCGGGCCGGCTGCAACAGATCGCTCCCGCCGAGCGTCGTAGGTAAGCGGAGTAGTCTCCGACTCCTACCGCCGGACTTGGGGCTAACCGATGGCGATGCCCACCCGAATCTACGCATCTCTCGCAGCATTGGCGCTGTGCGCCTCCGCGTGCAGCGTTGACGAACCGTCGGAGCCGGAGCAGGAGCCGACCCCAGAGATCACGACGGAGACCACGGTGGCAGCCCCGAAGCCGGAGGATCCCCAGCCCGAGCCAACACCCGAGCCTGAACCTGAACTTGAAGTTGAGCCAGAATCCGAAGAACCCGAATCCCAGCCAGAACCAGAACCCCAAGAACCCGAACCCGAGCCAGAGCCCGAAGGAGAACCAGAAGAGGCGCCCGAACCTGAACCCCAATCCGAACCAGCTCCAGAACCCGAAGAACTTGAGCCCAAGCCAGATCCAGAACCCGAACCCGCGACGCTCGAGGTCCTCAACCCCACACTCGACGGCGGCGGCGTCATCTCGTCCGGCGACGGCTATGCGTGCGGGCTGCGGATCGACAGCACCATCACATGCTGGGGCTCGAACGACCTGGGCGACGTCCCCGACGGACCGTTCGCAACGGTTTCGGCAGGCGATCTCCACGCCTGCGGCCTTCGAACCGACTACACCATCACCTGCTGGGGCCACGACTTCTACGGCCAAATCGATGCTCCCGAAGGGCAGTTCGTCGCCGTCGCCGCGGGCAGCGAGCACTCCTGCGCTCTGCGGACCGACGACACCATCGCCTGCTGGGGCAACAACGACTACGGAGAAGCCGACGCGCCCGCGGGCGAGTTCATCTCCGTGGTCGTCGGTCGAGATCACACCTGCGGACTCCTGACGGACCACACGGTGGACTGCTGGGGAAGGCATCGATACGGCGGCACGGAGGCCCCGGACGTTCAATTCACGGCGATCTTCGCCGGCGAGCGCAACACCTGCGGGCTGGGATCCGATAGGACCGCCCTGTGTTGGGGGAGCGACTCCTACGGTTTGGACGACGCCCCCCCGGGGGACTTCCTCACGCTTACCGTGGGAGGTTCCCGCGCGTGCGGGTTGCGAACCGACAACTACGCCACCTGCTGGGGCTGGAACCTTGAGGGTGAATTGCACCCACCCGATGAGCGATTCATCGCTGTCAGCGCCGGATCCGACGACAGTTGCGGACTCCGCTCCGACCGGACCATCGCCTGCTGGGGCTCAACCTTCGTAGGTCAGACCGACGCGCCGGACGGACGCTTCTCAGATGTCGCTGCGGGCTGGGATCACTCCTGCGGGGTCAGGGTCGACCAGGAAGTCGACTGTTGGGGCGGCACTGCATTCAATGAATCCTCGAGCCCCCGCGGACTGTTCCTGGCCGTCTCCGCAGGACATGCCCACAGCTGCGGTCTCCGGTTCGACCTGACCATCGCATGCTGGGGAAACAGAATGGAGGGCCAGGCTGACGACCAGTTCGAAGCCGTCTCCTCCGGCACCGAGCACGTCTGTGCTCTGAGGACCGACCAGACCATCAAGTGCTGGGGCGACAACCGCAGCAACCAGAGCGACCCTCCGGATGGACACTTCTCCGCCGTCGCCGCCGGGAGCCGGCACACCTGCGGAATCCGAACAGACCAATCCGTCGAATGCTGGGGCAGCAACTGGAACGGTGAGACCAATGCTCCCGGCGGGCGCTTCACTGCCGTCGCCAGCGGTCTTGGCCACACCTGCGGAATCCGAACGGACCAATCCGTCGAGTGCTGGGGCAGCAACTGGAGCGGTGAGGGCGACGCTCCCGAGGGTCGCTTTATCGCCGTCGCCAGCGGTCTCAGCCACACCTGCGGAATCCAGACCGACCGGACGGTCAGGTGCTGGGGCTCCAACAGCTACGGGCGGGCAGATCCTCCCGAGGGCACCTTCATCGACATTGCGGTCGGGAGGGTCCACTCATGCGGGGTGCGAACGGACCGAACCATCGCGTGCTGGGGCACCGCCGTACCCGACGAACTGTTCGGGCCTGAGACTCAGCCCGGGCCCGTGCCAGAACCCGAAGAACCAGAACCTGAACAACCCCAACCCGAACCAGAACCCCAACCAGAGCCGGAACCCCAACCTGAACCAGAGCCCCTACCCGAGGCACCGAAACCCGTGAGCCCTGAAGTGGACGGCGGCGGCATCGTCTCGGTCGGGGGATTCCACTCCTGCGGCGTGCGCATCGACCGTACGATCGCATGCTGGGGCGAGAATCCCGATGGCCAGACTGATGCGCCCACAGGCCTGTTCGAGTCGGTGACCGCTGGCTATGGCCACTCGTGCGGGCTGCGGATTGACGGCACGGCCACCTGCTGGGGCCTCAATAGCGAAGGGCAATCGGACGCACCTAACGAGCAGTTCCAAGCACTCGTGGCCAGCACGTACTACACGTGCGGACTCGGGACTGACGCCACTGTCTCGTGTTGGGGCGCCTTCGACTCGCGCCTTGCGCCTGAAGGCGAGTTCGTCAGTATTTCGGGCGGCGACAAGCACACCTGTGCCGTGGGAACCGACGGCACCGTTGCCTGCTGGGGAGCCGAGTGGGACGAGCGAGCCGATACACCGGACGGGCAGTTCGTATCTGTCAGCGCGGGCGGGGAGCACACCTGCGGGGTACGGATCGACGGTGCCGTCGAGTGCTGGGGCCGGAACGAACACGGCGAATCTTCGCCCCCCGCGGGCGAGTTCGCCGCGGTCGCTGCGGGCGACAGGCGCACGTGCGGCTTACGCGTCGATGGCACCGTCACATGCTGGGGAGTGGACTGGCATGGCGAGACCAAGGCTCCCCCGGGACAATTCGCCGCGATCTCAGCCGGCGGATTCTACAGCTGCGCCCTGCGGCCCGACGGAACCGTCACATGTTGGGGCGGCCCCTACACGGGCCGCACCGACGCCCCCGACGGAACATTCGAGTCCCTGGAGTTGGGCGTGTTCCATGCCTGCTCTCTCAACGGAGACGGCCGCGTCTCATGCTGGGGCAGCAACTCTCTCGGACAGGCGGACCCACCCCCGGGAGAATTCTCAGCCCTCGACCTCAGCTTCGAGCATTCGTGCGGGTTGACCACCGACGGGACGGTCCGGTGCTGGGGTAACGACACTTGGGGCATCCGCGGCACGCCGGGCGGGCGATTCGAGGCCATCACAACCTCTCATTTCCATGGATGCGGGTTGCGAGCCGACGGTTCGGTGGCCTGCTGGGGCAACAACACTCACGGACAGTCCGATCCGCCGGCCGGCGAGTTCAGTGCACTGTCCGCCGCCCTGGAATACACCTGCGGGCTGAGGGCCGACCGCACCGTGGCCTGCTGGGGCGGAAGCTGGCAGCTGGGACCCGACCGGCCTGCGGGGACGTTCAGCGCGATCGCCACCAGACGCTTTTACGCGTGCGGGCTGGCATTCGGCACCGTCAAGTGCTGGGGCAACACCTCACAGGGCCAGACCGACGCCCCCGAGGGTCCGTTCGAGGCGTTCACGCTCGGCGACCGCCATGTCTGCGGGCTGCGGGATGACGGGACGGTGGCCTGCTGGGGCGACAACACCCACGGCCAGAGCAACGCCCCGGACGGCCACTTCAGCGAGATCTCCGCCGACGCCCACTACACCTGCGGGATCCGCGTCGACGGCACCGTCGAATGCTGGGGCCGGGGCTGGTACGGCGAGACAGACCCGCCCGGCGGAGAGTTCCGCTCAATTGCCACCGACTTCGCCTACGCGTGCGGATTGCGGACCGACAACACGATCGCGTGCTGGGGCAACAATGTGCCCGCAGACCGGTTCGGACCCTCGACGGCCAAGCCCGAATCGGAACCCGAACCCGAACCCGGGACCCCGAGCCCCTTGAACCCGCCTGCTGACGGCGACGGCGTCATTGCCGGGGGCTATGACTTCACCTGCGGGCTGCGACCCGACAGCACGGTCGAATGCTGGGGGAGCAAGTCATACGGCCAGACCGCCGTGGCCGACGGCGAGTTCACCGCCGTCGCGGCCGGCGGCATCCACGCCTGCGGACTGCGCGCCGACGGCACCATCGCCTGCTGGGGTGGCGGCTACAGCGGTCAAGCCGACCCGCCCGAGGGCCGTTACACCGTCGTCGCGGGCGGCAGCCGGCACAGTTGCGGTGTACGTACCGACGGCACCATCGCCTGCTGGGGCGACAACGACGTCGGCCAGACCGACCCACCGGCCGGGCAGTTCACCACCATCACAGCCCGGCGAGACCACAACTGCGCTGTACGAGCCGACGGCACCATCGCCTGCTGGGGCAGTAACGACCACGGCCAGACCGACCCACCGGCCGGGCAGTTCGTCTCCGTGGCGGCCGGGTTCCACCACAGCTGCGGACTCAGAATCGACAACACCATCGCCTGCTGGGGCCGCAACAACGTCGGCGAGGCCGACCCACCGGAGGGAGACTTCGCTGCCATCACAGCCGGCGAGTTCCACAACTGCGGCCTGCGAAGCGACAGTGCCATCATCTGCTGGGGAAGGCTGAACAACGCCACCCATCCGTCACCCGGTGACGGGTTCGTCGCAGTGACTGCCGGATCGCGCCACACGTGCGGCCTATTGGCCGACGGAGCATTCGAGTGCTGGGGCTACGAAGACCACGGCCAGACCGACCCGCCGGGCGGAGACTTCACTGCCATCACAGCCGGCGACTTCTTCAGCTGCGGCCTGCGAACCGACAACACCGTCGCATGCTGGGGCGCCAACGCGCAAAAGTACCGCCCGGACGGTCGATTCACCGATATCTCCAGTGGCTCCAGCCACAGCTGCGGGTTGCGAGCCGACAAGACCGTCGCATGCTGGGGCGGTGACGTATTCGGGGACGTATTCATTGCACAGGACCCTCCCGACGGCCAGTTCATCGCCGTTTCTGCTGGCCGCTCCCACACGTGCGGGCTCCGAACTGACAACACCGTCGAATGCTGGGGGGCCACCAGCAGTTCCGGCCAAACCGATGCACCAGACGGCCAGTTCACGGCCATCGCCACCGGCGGCCATCACTCCTGCGGGCTAGGAGTCGACAGCACCATCACGTGCTGGGGCTGGAATGCCCACCGTCAAGCCGATCCGCCCGACGGGCAGTTCACCGCCGTCGCCGTTGGCTGGACTCACTCCTGCGGGCTAGGAGTCGACAGCACCATCACGTGCTGGGGCTGGAATGCCCACCGTCAAGCCGATCCGCCCGACGGGCAGTTCACCGCCGTCGCCGCCAGCACCTACCACACCTGCGGGCTGCGACCCGACGGCACCATCGACTGCTGGGGTCGGAACAACTTCGGCCAGGGCGACCCGCCACCTGGGCAGTTCACCGCCCTCGCAACAGGTACCCACCACACCTGCGGGCTGCGACCTGATGGCACCATCGAGTGCTGGGGCATCTCCACCGCCGGCGGGCGATTCGGTCCCCCGGGGACCGGCCCGGAATGAAGTCCCGGCTAGAACTGCAACCCGGCGGCGGGAGGTCAGTCGTTGCGGAGCTTGCGGGCTAGGGCTACCGCGGTCCTCGCTTCCCGGTTGGTGCGGAACTCGTAGCTGTCGGCCGCGGCCAGGATCCAGCGGCTGCCCCGCACTCCCAGCCACCGCAGCGGCTCCGGCTCCCAGTTCGGGTAGCGGACGTTCACCCAGGGCAGGTCGACCCGCTCGGAGTCGGTGCCGGTGATCAGGTCGGCCAGGGTGCGCCCGGCCAGGTTCGACGGGGCAACCCCCTCACCCACGTACCCGCCCGCACCGGCGGTGCCCGCAGTCCGGTCGAAATGGACGAACGGGGTCCAGTTGCGGGGCACGGCGAGCACCCCGCCCCACCGGTGGGTGATCCGGGCTCCGGACAGCGCGGGGAACAGGTCCACCAGCGTGGCGTGGATGCGTTCGTGCGAGCGGTGGTGGCGCTCGACGGACGGGCTGATCCTGGAGCCGTACAGGTAGGGCACCCCGCGGCCACCGAAGGCGATGCGGTTGTCCACGGTGCGCTGGCCGTAGATCACCATGTAGCGGTCGTCGGCGAATGTAGGCCGGTCGGCCAGGCCGATCTCGTCGAACACGGACTGAGGCAGCGGCTCGGTGCCGATCATCAGCGAGTAGACGGGCAGCAGCTGGCGCCGACGGCCCCGCAGGTCCCGGGTGTAGGCCTCGGTGGCCCGAACCACCACCTCGGCTCGCACCGTCCCCCGGTCGGTCAGCACCCGGCCGGGCTCGATGGCGATCGCGGCCGTCTGCTCGACGATCGTCGCGCCTCGCCGCTCCACCGCGTCGGCCAGGCCTCGAACCAGCCGGGCCGGGTCCAGCGCCGCGCAGGGGGCGTAGAAGATGCCGCTGCGCACCTCGGTGGCCCGGGCGTGGGTGCAGGCCTCGGCTGCGCTAAGCAGCCGGATCTCGTCTTCGTTCAGCCCGAGTTCATGATGATGGGCGACTTCGGAGGCCTGGCGCTCGGCCTGGGGGCCGTTGCGGGCGAAGCGGATCACCCCACCCTTGTGGTAGCCGCAATCGACCCCCTCGGCCGCGGTCACCCGGCCGATCTCGTCGACGCTGTCGAAGACGGCCCGGGCCAGTCGCAGCGACGCCGGTAGGTCGGCGAGAGCCGCGTACTTCTCGATGCCGGCGGCCAGCTCGCCGACGGCCCAGCCGCCGTTGCGGCCGGATGCCCCGAAGCCGCACACGTCGCGTTCGATGACCGTCGCCCGCAGCGTCGGGTCGAGCCCGAGGAGGTAGTAGGCCGTCCACAATCCGGTGAACCCTCCCCCGACGATGGCCACGTCGGCGTCGCGGTCGCCGTCCAGCGCGGGGCGGGATTCGAGCGAGCCCGGATAGGTGTCGAGCCACATCGAGCGCTCGCGGTACCGGGCGTCCGCGGCTGAACCGGGGGGCATCCCGCCACTGTACGCCCGCCACGTCAACGGCCCGGCCGACTCCAGGAACTTCCCCCCGACTTTGCCCCACATGCGGTGGTCAACTGCGGGAAGTTCGATCCTGAACCCTCCGCCAGCGGCGGATGCCTCTTTCCCGGGAAGCGGGCACGAGTAGCCTGCGGGTATGCAACGGCCGCCGATCAGGCAGCTCGACCTCGCGGGCTCGCCCGAGGCCATGGGCGACGCCCATGGGCGGACCCACGCGGCCGAGATCCGGCGCTATGCCCGCGACCGGGTGGATCTCGTGGCCGAGGGCCTATGGAGCGGCGGGCCGCTGGAGCAGGGCGCGGTGCTGGAGTTGGCCGAGGCCTGCCTGCCCGCCCACGAGGCGTTCTCGCCTCGCCTACACGCCGAGATGCTGGCCATGGCGTCCGCCGCGGGCATCACCCCGGCCGAGGCGGTGGTGGTGGGCGGCTTCACCGACTTCGTCGACACGGTGAGAGCTGCAACGCTGGGGGCCCATCCCGTCACAGTGACCGAGGACGACTGCACTGCCTTCGTTGTGCCCGACGGGCGAGCCGCCGGGGCGGGGATGCTGGGTCAGACCTGGGACATGCACGACGCGGCCACCGACCATGTGGTGCTGGCCCGGCTGCGTCCCGACAGCGGCCCCGATTGCCTGGTGTTCACCACCGTCGGATGTGTGGGCCAGATCGGCATGAACTCCGAGGGCGTGTGCGTGGGAATCAACAACCTCACCGGCAACGACGGCCGGTTCGGGGTGACCTGGCCCACGGTCATCCGCGAGATGCTCGCTCAGGCGACCGCAGCCGACGCGCTGGACGTGCTGATGCGAGCCGACCTCGCCGGTGCGCACAACTACCTGATCCTCGACGCCGAGGGGCAAGGTTTCAACGTTGAGGCCATGCCGTCGGCCCGTCCGGTTCAGGCCCTCGAAGCCGCCCCGCTGGTGCACACCAACCATGTGACCGACCCCGCAGCCGCGCCCTTCGAGGGCGACAGGTACCACGAGCTGATGGCCAACTCGCGCCGGCGCCTGGAGATGGCCGCGTCCATGCTCGCCGACACCGCCCGGCCGGTGGACGCCGAGCGGTTGATGGAGGTCACCCGGGAGCCGACCGCCATCTGCCGCTGGCCGGACGCGCTCTACCGGGTGGAGTCGAGCGGCGCGGTGATCATGCGGCCCCGCACCGGCGACTTCTGGGCCTGCTGGGGCCAGCCCGCCGAGAACGAATACGAACACTTCTCGCTGGCACCCGCCGCTACCCACCGCTCCTGATTCGGGGCGACGCTCATGGGTGAGCTGACCTATACGCAGATCCGGGCCGAGTGGGCCGACGCGCTACAGCACATCGAGCACACCTCGTTCCCGACCGCGGACCGCGAGGACCTCTACTGGGCCGACGAGCTGCGGGCCCTGGCCGACGAATTCGGTGACGGCGGCGTGGTGGTGCTCGACGGCGACACCCCTGTGGCCATGGGGCTGGGCATCCGCATCCACTTCGACTTCAGCCACACCCAGCACTCGATCCGCGACCTGGTAGGGGTCGACGGCGGCACCGGCCACGTACCCGACGGCCCCTGGTACTACGGCACCAGCATCGCGGTGCTGCCCGACTACCGGCGCCGCGGCATCGGCCGGCGCCTCTACGACATGCGCAAGCAGATCTGCCGGGACCTGAACCTGGCCGGCATCGTGGCCGGAGGGGTGATTCCCGGCTACGCCGACCACAAAGATGAGATGTCGGCGGCCGACTACGTGGCCAAGGTGTCGGCGGGCGAGCTGTACGACGCCACCCTCACCATGCAGATCGCCAACGGCTTCCAGGCCCGCGGCGTGATCGCCGACTACATCACCGACCCGGCGGTGGACAGCTGGGCGTCGCTGATCGTCTGGGAGAACCCCGACTACAACCCCGACCTCTGACGGCCCGCGGCTCGGGCTTCCAGTTCCGCAAGCAGGTCCGGGGCGTGGTCGCCGAGGGCGGGAACGGTGGCGTCCGGATCGCCGGCGTCGCTGAGGTTGAACGGGGGCTTGTAGACCTCCGTCGACCCGGTGGGGGTGGTCACCGGCATGAAGCGATCGCGGGCTCTGAGCTGCTCGTGCTGCCACAGCGCCAGCGGATCTCGCACGAAGCTGTGGGCCACCCGGCCGGCCCGCAGCCGCTCCATCAGGTCCTCGGCAGGAACCGACGTGAACACCGCGTCGATCAGCGCCTCCAGGTCGTCGATGTTGGCGATCCGGTCGGAATTGTCGGCGAACCGGGGATCGACGACCAGCGCAGGGTCACACAGGACGTGCTCGGCGAAGCCGGCCCAGTCCCGGTTGCTCTGCACGCCGATCATCACCAACTCGCCGTTGCTCATCGGGTACATGCCGTAGGGGGCGATCATCGTGTGGCGGTGCCCCGCTCGCGGCGGAACCGAACCCCGGCCGACTGCGCCGTAGGTCGGCGCCGCGGTCCACTCGGCGATGCTCTCCAGCATCGACACCTCGATAGCGGCGCCCTCACCGGTGGCCTGCCTGCGGTAGAGCGCGGCCAGAATCGACGAGAAGGCGTACATGGCCGCGGCGATGTCCGCGATCGAGAAGCCGACCTTGGAGGCCTGCTCCGCGGTGCCGGTCAGCGCCACCGCGCCCCCCTCGGCCTGCACGGCCAGGTCGTAGGCCTTGTCGTCGGTGCGGGGTCCGCCCAAGCCGTACCCGGAGATGTCGCAGGCGATCAGGCCGGGCAGGTCCGCTCTGAGCTGGTCGGCGAGGATCCCGGCCCGTCGGGCCGCAGCCGGCGACAGGTTCTGCACGAACACGTCTGCGCCGGCCACCAGCCGGTCGAAACGGGCCCGGTCGCCGGGGTCCTTCAGGTCCAGCTCGATGCTCTGCTTGCCGCGGTTGGCCCATACGAAGAACGCGGACGTACCGTCCATCGCCGAGTCGTAGTGGCGGGCGAAGTCGCCCTCGCCCGGTCGTTCCACCTTGAGGACGCGGGCGCCCAGGTCGGCCAGCTGGCGGGTGGCGAACGGCGCGGCGACAGCCGCCTCCAACGCGACCACGATCACGCCCTCGAGGGGCGCGCCCATCAGTGCCTCTCTTCCCCAGGCAGGTAGCCGTCGCGGGTCTGGGGCAGCCTCATGTCCAGTATCCGCGACGCCACCACGGTGCGCAGGATCTGGGCGGTGCCACCACCGATGGTGAACATTCGCACGTCGCGGTACATGCGCTCGAGCGGGTTGTTGCGGCTGTAACCGGCCGCTCCGTGCGCCTGCAGCGCATCGCTAACCACCGAGATGGCCGCCTCGGAGGTGAAGATCTTGGCTTGAGCGGCCAGGGCCGGGTCAGGGAACGGGCTATTGCCGGGCCCCTGCGAGGCCGCGGCCCGGTAGGTGAGGCTGCGGGCCGCCTCGAGCTTCACCGACATGTCGGCCAGCATCCATTGCAAGCCCTGGAACTCGGCGATGGGTCGCCCGAACTGCTCCCGCTGCTTCACGAACTCCAGCGCGAGCTCGTAGGCGCCCGAAGCCAGCCCGAGCGCCACCGTTCCTGCGCCCACCCGCTGGGTGTTGTAGGCATTCATCAGGTCGGCGAAGCCCCGTCTCAGTCCCGACGGCGGCTGCACCGCCATGTCGGCGGTGACCTCCATGTCGTTGAAGCTGACCACCGTCTCGGGGATTCCCCTCAGGCCCATGGCCGGCTCGCGGACCCCGATCTCCAGGCCGGGCGTCTCGTCCCGGAAGGCCAGGAACGCGCCGATGCCCTCCTCGTTGCCGCCCTCGTCGAAGACCCGGGCGAACACCAGATGCGTGATCGACACGCCGCCGCCGGTGATCCAGTGCTTGGTGCCGTTGAGCACGTAGCCGTCGCCGCGGCGGTCGGCTCTGGTGGTCATCTCCGATGCCGCGCTCCCGGCGCCGGGCTCGGTGATGCAGATGGCCGGCTTGTCCCCGCCCAGCACCAGCTCCGCAACCCGGCGGCGCTGGGCGTCGGTGCCGTAGGCCATCACCGCGGACAGAGCCCCCATGTTGCACTCCACCGCAATGCGGCCGGTGACGCCGCACACCTTGGCCATCTCCTCCACCACCAACACCGCGTCGAGCAGCGACCGGCCCGGCCCGCCGAAGCCGGCGGGCACGGTCATGCCGGTGAAACCGGCCTGCTGCAGTGCTTCGACGTTGGCCCAGGGGTACTGCTCGCTGCGGTCCACTTCGGCGGCCCGCGGCGCGATCACCTCGCCGGCCAGGGCCCGGGCCTCGGCCTGGAGGGCCTGCTGCTCCGGCGTCAGCTCCCAGCTCATGCCGCCGCCGCCTGCGCGGTCAACGTGATCAGGTCCCGCTGGGCGATACTCCCGCCGATGCGCCTGGTAGCCGGACCCAGTGCGTCCACGATCTGCACGCAATGGTCATAGTCCTCCTGGACGTAACTGCAGAAGGCCTCCGCGAGCGGCGCGACAACGCCGCTGAACGTCCTGTCGTTCTCGCTGGCCCCCGCCGAGCGAGCTCCGAGGCCCTTGAACCAGCGTCCTGCCCCGGGATGGTCGGGCTTGCGGGCGAAAGTCAAGGCGGCGTGCACGTCCAGGAAGCCGCAGGTGTGACGCTCGGCCACGCTGTCCCAGCGCTCGGCCAGCGAGTCCCAACGGTCGCCGGGGTCGCACCCGGCCAGCTCGAGCCGCCACAGCAGCGATGTCTGGTCGCAGAGTTGGAAGGCGGTCTTGGCATGGGGCTGGCGCTCGTCGAAGACCGCCAGCGCGCCGGCCCAATCACCGGAGGCCAGCAGGCGCAGGGCCAGATGCCACCAGATGTGGGTGGCGAGGAGTTCCTGGGAGTTCCACACCTTGACCGATCCCTCCAGCAGCTCGAGCGCGGCCGCGGTGTCGTCGGTGGACTCGTACACGTGGGCGAGCGCATGCCGGGACCAGAGATCTTCGGGATCAAGACCCAGGGCGGCCTGGCCCAGTTCCTCGGCCTCGTCGTATCGCCCCACCTCCTCCAGCGCGAAGGCGTGCTGGCCGGCCACGAACCCCCAGCCCGGCTCGTCCCGCCAGGCCTCGACAGCCCGAGCACTGGACGCCAGCCGGCCGCCGTCGTCGCCGACATGCAGGTAGAGGTCGTGAGCGAAGCGCACCGCCGCGAAGTCTCGCTCGCCGGAGGCGACCTCGCCCCAGGCCCGGGCCGCGGCGGTGAGCTCCCCGGCGACGAGCAGCTCGAGCGCCCGCACATGGCGCCGCTCGCGGGAATCCGAGCCACCCGCCCGGGTCTGGGCCCGCCCGGCGTCCGCGGCGAGCGCAGGCGAGCTGAGGGGACTGCCGGCCAGCACCCGGTAGACCGCGGCGAACACCGGGCCCAACACGAACGTCTCGTCGTCGGCGCCCGCCTCCGACATCACGGCCACGGGGTCGCCCCGGTAATGGAGGTATTGCTCCCAGCCGCGCTCCCAGGCGTCGACGCTGGCCGGCCGGCCCTGCACCGGCCCGGGTTCAGGCAGGCCCGCCGCGCTCATGGACCTTGACTTCCAGGTGCTCGATGCCGTTCACGAAGTTCGAGTCCACGTAGACGGGATCGCCGGCCAACTCCAACTCGATGCCTCGTTGAAGGATCGACTCGATGAGGACGGCCACCTCGAGGCGGGCCAGCGGCGCCCCCAGGCAGAAGTGGGCGCCACCGCCACCGAACGCGACGTTGGGCGGCCGCAGCGGCCGGGTGACGTCGAAGCGCATCGGCTCGTCGAACACCGTCTCGTCGAAGTTGGCCGCTGCGTACCACATCACCACTTTGTCACCGGCGAGCAGCGGAGTGTCCTGGAGCAAGGTCTCGCGGGTCACGGTGCGGCGGAAGTACAGGATCGGCGACGAGTACCGGATCACCTCCTCGGCCGCCTGGGCCATCAGCGACGGATCGGAGCGGACCAGCTCGAACTGGTCGGCGCACTCGACGAGGTGCAGGGCCAGGTGGGCCATGGAGGCCCTGGTGGTCTCGTTTCCGGCGAAGACCATCAGACGGAAGAAGTTGGTGAACTCGGCATCGGTGAGGCGCTCGCCGTCGACCTCGGCCCCGATGAGCTTGCTCACCAGATCGTCTGTGGGCTCGGCCCGGCGTCTCTCGCCGAGGGCGCGGGCGTACTCGTTGATGCCGTGGGCGGCGGGGCTGTTGAAAGGCAGCAGCCGCAGATCGGTGGTGTTGGCGTAGGCGGTGGGCTCCAGCGGCTTGCTGGAGGTGCCGGCCACGAGATGGTCCGTCAGCTCGATCATGTAGTCGTGGTCCGACTCGGGCACGCCCATGATGTCGCAGATCACTCCGATTGGGATCGGCGCGGCCACCGCTTCCACCCAGTCGCCACCGCCGGCCTGCACCAGCGCGTCGAGGCGTCCGGCGATCCGGGCTCGCACCGCGGCCTCGTACGACTGCACGTGGCGAGGCGTGAACGCCGAGCTGACGAGCCGCCGCAGGCGGGTGTGAACCGGAGGGTCAAGGTCGATCATCGACGCCCGGGCCGACAGGGCGTCCTCGTCGATGTCGTAGATCTGGATGTGGCCGACGGCCGAGGAGTACAGGTCGGTATCGCGGGACACCTCCGACAGCGGCGCGTGGCGGGTGACCGACCAGAAGCCGGTTCGGTCGCCGCCACTGGGCGGCGTCCAGCTCAGCGTCGGGCGGGCCCGCATCTCGGCGAAGGCCGCCTGCGGGATGCCTTGGGAGAAGGTGGCCGGATCCTGAAGGTCCGCCGGCGCGACAACCCGCTCGGACAACACGACTAACCGAGCACGAAGGGGTCGCGGGTGGCGCCGGTCAGCTCCACCCACACCGTCTTGGTCAACAGGTAGCCGTCCAGGGCCTCGCGGCCGTTGTCCTTGCCGTAGCCGGACTGCTTGAACCCGCCGAAGGGCGCGGTGTAGCTGACGGTGCGGTAGGTGTTGACCCACACGGTGCCGGCATGCAGTGCCCGCGACATCCGCAACGCCCGGCGCACGTCGAGCGTCCACACACCGGCGGCCAGGCCGTAGTCGGAGTCGTTGGCCAGCTTGATGACCTCGTCCTCGTCGTCGAAGGTCATCATGGCCAGCACCGGCCCGAACACCTCGGTGCGCACGATGGTGGTGTCGTTGGTGGCTCCCGTGATGACGGTGGGCCGCACGAACCGGCCGCCCAGCAGGGGGTCGACCGCCCCGCCGGCTGCGATGGTGGCGCCCTCGGCCCGGGCCTGCTCGATCATGGCCAGGATGCGGTCGCGCTGGGTGTCCGAGGCGGCCGGGCCCATCTCGGTAGCGAGGTCCGACGGGTCGCCCAGCACCAGTTCGGCAGCCCGAGCCGTGACCCTGGAGACGATGTCGTCGGCGATGCCCCGCTGGACGTAAGCACGCGATCCGGCCACGCAGGTCTGGCCGCTGGCCGCGAAGATCCCGGCCAGCAGTCCGTTGGTCGCGGCTTCAGCGTCGGCGTCGTCGAAGATGATCTGGGGCGATTTCCCGCCCAGCTCCAACACGGTCGGCACCAGGTTGGCGGCCGCGGCCCGGGCCACATGGCGGGCGGTGTCGCCGCCGCCGGTGAAGGTGATCTTGTCGATGTCGCCGTGTGCGGTCAGCGCGGCTCCCACCGACGGGCCTCCGGTGACCACGTTGATCACCCCCGGCGGGAAGCCTGCCTCCGCGGCCCGCTCGGCCAGCAGCAGCGCGGTGACCGGAGTGAGCTCGGACGGCTTGACCACCACGGTGCAACCTGCGGCCAGCAGCGGCGCCAGCTTCCACGTCAGCAGCATCAGCGGCGAGTTCCAGGGGATGATGGCGCCCACCACCCCGACAGGCACCTTCTCGGTGTAGACGAGGAAGTTGGGCGTGGGACCGGGGATCTGCTCGCCGGCGATCTTGTCGGCCAGGCCGGCGAAGTAGTCGTAGTAGCTCTGGAGGCTCTTGGCCTGCACCGAGGTCTCGCGGATGATCTTGCCGTTGTCGCGTGTCTCGATGGCGGCCAGCTCGTCGGCGTCCCGGGTGAGGATCTCGCCCAAGCGTCGCATGAGCCGGGCCCGTTCGGCCGCCGCCATCTGCGCCCACGGCCCATCGGTGAAGGCCCGGCGGGCCGCGGTCACCGCGGCGTCCACGGCGTCAGGGTCGTCGGCGACGGTGGCCCAGACGTCCCCGGTGAAGGGATTGGCCGTGGTCATGCGGCGCCCGCCGGCAGGTGCGGCATAGCCCCCGTCGATCCAGTTGTCGTAGGTCTGCATTTGGGCCTCCTACCCGCTCGGCCTCGGACGCTCCACGATGGCGATGGCCGCGCCGGGGCACCGGTGCACGACCACTTCGGCCCGCTGGCGGGGCAGCGTGCCGGATCCGATCACCGACGAGATCGCCTCGTCGTCGTCGACCAGGAAGACCTCAGGCTCCAGCATCTCGCACTGGCCCCCGCCGATGCACCGCTCCGAGTCGACGGCCACCTCCACGAGGTCCCCGCTCACGGGGCCGCCTCGGCCAGCGACTCGGCTAGAATGCCCAGGCCCTCATCGATGTCGGCGTCGGTGGCCACCAGGGGCACCAGCACCCGGATGCAGTTGGAATAGACCCCGGCCCCCATCAGTAGCAGCCCCCGCTCGAAGGCGGCGTCCATCACGGCGGAGGCCACCTCGGGGGCCGGCTCCCTGGTGGCCCGGTCCCTGACGAACTCGATGGCCAGCATCGCGCCCAGGCCCCGCACCTCACCGATGGACGGCGTGGAGCGGGCCAGATCGTCGAGCCGGCATCGCAGGCGGCCGCCCAGAGACTCGGCCGCCTGCTGGAAGGCCGGGTCGAACACCCGGGCGATGGCCACGGCGGCGGCGGCGCACGACAGCGGGTTGCCGCCGTAGGTGCCGCCGATGCCGCCGGCATGGACCGAGTCCATGATCTCGGCCCGCCCGGTCACGCCCGAGATGGGGAGCCCGCCGCCCATCGACTTGCCCCAGGTGCACAGGTCCGGCTCGACTCCGTAGTGGGCGATGGCCGCTGGGACCCCGGTGCGGCCCATGCCCGACTGGACCTCGTCGGCGATCACCAGGATCCCGTGCTCGGCCGCGATCGCGGCCACACGGCCCGGATAGTCCCCGGGCATCGGGATGAACCCGCCCTCGCCCTGCACCGGCTCGAAGATGATGGCGGCCACATTCGACGGGTCAACCTGGTTCTTGAACAGCCGCGCCAGCCCGGCGACGGCATCGTCGGAGGTCACCCCCCGGTACCGGTAGGGGCCGGGAGCCCGGTACACCTCCGGCGCGAAGGGCCCGAAGCCCAGCTTGTAGGGACGCACCTTCGACGTCAGCGACATGGCCAGCAGGGTGCGGCCGTGGAAGCCGTTGTCCAGGGACACGATCCCCGGCCGGCCCGTGTAGTAACGGGCGATCTTCACCGCGTTCTCGACGGCTTCGGCCCCCGAGTTCAGCAGCAGGGCCTTCTTGGCGAAGTCGCCGGGATGGCATTCGCACAGCAGCCGGCACACATCGATGTAGGGCTCGTAGGCCGACAGCGAGAAGCACTGGTGCAGGTAGGCGTCGAGCTGCTCTGAGATCGCGGCCACGATCTCGGGGCTGCGATGCCCGTGGTTGACGGTGCCGATGCCCGACACGAAGTCGATGAACTCGCGGCCGTCCACATCGGTGATGCGGGCCCCGAAGGCACTGGCCACGAAGAACGGCCGTCCCGCGGTCCCGGCCGCTACCCAGCGGGCCCGCTCGGCGGCCAACCGCTCGGTGTTGGGCAGAGAGTTCATGGCGCACCTCCTGCGGCCATCTGCACGGCGA
Organism: Candidatus Aldehydirespirator sp.; assembly: GCA_965220645.1. Lineage (GTDB taxonomy): Bacteria > Actinomycetota > Acidimicrobiia > Acidimicrobiales > Aldehydirespiratoraceae > Aldehydirespirator. Next base: position 3,064,761 of record OZ244836.1, read on the forward strand.
GCACGCCGTGGACGAAGTTGGATGCCACCCGCACGGGCTCGCTCAGCTGTTCGAGGGACATCCGCCTCGCGGCCATCTCCTGCAGCAGCACCGACACTTCGAGGCGGGCCAGGAATGCGCCCAGGCACAGGTGCGGCCCGCCCCCTCCGAAGGCGTAGTGCTCGTTGCCGGCGCGGCCGACGTCGAATCGGAAAGGATCGGAAAACTCGGCCTCGTCGCGGTTGGCCGAGGCGTACCACATGACCACCTTGTCGCCCGCCGCGATCCGGGTGCCAGCCAGCTCATAGTCGGTGGCGGCGGTCCGGCGCATGTGCAGCACGGGGGTCGCCCAGCGAATGATCTCCTCGGTGGCCTGCTCGACCAGACCGGGGTCGTCCAGAACCCGCCGCCACTGGTCGGGATGGGCGGCCAGGGCCATGGCGCCGTGGCTTATGGCCGTCCGGGTGGTCTCGTTGCCGGCGAAGACCAGCAGGTGGAACAGGTGGCGGTACTCGTGGCGCGAGATGCGCCCGCCGTCGGCTTCGGCCTCGACCAGGTGGGTCACGAGATCGTCGCAGGGTTCGGCGCTTCGCTTGGCCCGCATCCCATCGCCGTACTCGAACAGGGCGTGGCTGGCCGGGCTGTTGAACGGCAGCAGGCGCAGCTCGGTGGTGTTGCCGAACGCGTCGGGCGGCAGCGACTGGGTGTCGCTGGTCCCCTCCACCAGGTAGTTCGACAGCTCTACCAGGTAGCCGGCGTCGGCGACGGGCACGCCCAGCATGGCCAGGATCACCCGGATCGGCAGCGGGGCGGCCACCATCTCGACCCAGTCGCCGCCCCCCTGGGCCATGAACTCGTCGAGCAGCTCGACGGTGATCTCGCGCACCGCGTCCTCCCAGCGGCGGATGTTCTTGGGGGTGAACGCCCCCGCAACCATGCGCCTCAGGCGGGTGTGGTCGGGGGCGTCGGTGTCGATGAGCGAGCGGCGGGCCTCAAGCGCGTCTGCCTCCAGGTCCCACAGGTTGGTGTGGCCGATGGCCGATGAGAACACGGTCGGGTTGCGCGACATCGCCCTCACGTCTGTGTGCCGGGTCACCGCCCAGAACCCGTTGTCTCCGTAGGGATGCCAGGCCAGACCCGGGATGGCCCGGATCTGCGCGAACCGCTCGTGGGGGATGCCGTCGAGGTACAGCCGCGGATCGGCGATCTCGGGGGCCAGGGTCGGTGTGGATGCAGCTGACGGGCTCATCGATCGGGTTTCGTCGCTTCCGCTCTTGTTCGCTTCGCTCACGGGCCGCTCGGGCCACGGCCTCGCTCGGGCCCCTCGGAGATTGCCATCAGTCGCTCCCTTCCGCTCGGCCTCTGGATCAGCAGTGCGCCAAGAACCGGGCTCGCTCCCAGTCGTTGACAGCATCTGGGTCGGGGGAGTTCTCGACGGCCAGGGCGAGCTCGTGCTCGGCGGTGCACAGGTAGTTCGTCGAGAGCTCTGTGCCGAGCATCTCCGCCAGCGGGGAGTCGCGGTAAGCCGCTATGGCGTCAGCCAGTGTCGCGGGTAGAGGAGCGCAGTCGCCGGGGTTGGTGTACATGTCGCCCTCGCTCGTCGGCGGGATCGCCAGGTCGCGCTCCAGCCCGTCGCAGCCGGCGGCCAGCACCCCGGCGATCATCAAATGCGCGGCGGCATCGGCTCCCGCAGACCGGAACTCCACCCGGTTGCCTGAGGAGCCGGCCTCGGTGATGCAGCGGGCCATCACGGTGCGGTTGTCCCCGCCCCAATGCACATGGGTCGGGGCGAAGGTGTAGGGCCTCACCCGCTTGGCCCCGTTGTCGGTGGGCGCTCCAAGCAGGCTCATGCTCTGGGCGTGCTCCAGCAGACCTCCCAGCCATCTCGACATGAGCTCGTTGGGGGCTCCGTCGGAGTCGGCGAAGGCGTTGGCCCCGTCGACGTTGAGGCTGGTGTGGACGTGCATGCCCGAGCCCGACTGGTCGGCCCACGGCTTGGGCATGAAGGTGGCCCTCAGCCCGTGGCGCACCGCCACCTGCTTGACGATGCTCTTGAAGATCACGGTCGCGTCGGCGGCGGTCATGGCGTCGGCGTAGGAGATGTTGACCTCGATCAGCCCCGGCCCGTACTCCGCGTTGGAGGACTCCACGTCCAGCCCGGCGCCGAGGAGTCCGGCACGCATGTCCGCGATGCAGTCCTCGAGAGCCACCGCGTCGGTGAGCGATGAGTACTTGATGTGGTCCTGGACCGGGCTCCAATCGGGGTGGCACAGGTAGAACTCGAGTTCGGTGGCCGCTATCGGCTCGAATCCGAGGCCCCGGCAGCGCTCGATCTGCTGGGCGAGCACGCCCCGGGGGGCCAGCGCGTGCGGGCTGCCGTGCTCGTCGAACACGTCGGTGAAGACGACCGCGTAACCGGGCTGGTGGGTGAAGATCCTCCCGGTGGACAGGTCGGGTATCAGCTTGCAGTCGAGATAGCCGGTGTCCATGTTGATGAACGGGTTGTCGGTCAGGTCGTCCTGCGCGTCCATGATGAAGATGGCATCCGCGATGGCCAGGCCTGCGGTCGCCACGGTGCTGAAGAAACGCTCGACGGGCACGCGCTTGCCACGGAGATGACCCTGCGTGTCAGGCGTGGCGACCTCAACGGTGTGCACTCCAGCCGCGGCGCATTGCTCCTGGAAACTGCGGGCTGCTGCGATGTCGGTCATCGATGTTCCTTGGGTTGGTCGACGTTTGGATCAGGTCAGGCGAGGGTCAGGCAACGGTGAGCACCACCCGTCCCTTGATGTCGCCGGCCCTGAGCCGGTCGTGGGCGGTCTGCGCGTCCTCGAGGGGCAGCGTCTCCACCGGGTTGAGGACCGAGGGCTCCCGCCCGGCCAGATCGAGCAGCTCGTCGAGCTGGCCCCGGCTGCCCCACACGCTGGTCATGAAGCGGGCCTCGTGTGGCACCGCGCCGAAGCCGAACGGGATCCGGCCCCCGTAGAGCCCCACCACCGCCACCAGGCCGAGCCGGGCCACCGCGCCTGCGGCCGTCGCCAGCGTGGCCTCGCTGCCGATGAAGTCGATCACGAAATCGAACAGGGGAAGCTCGTCACCGGGCCCGTAGGCGTGGTGGGCGCCGCGCTCGAGCGCGGTGGCCCGCTTGGCCGCGGCCAGGTCGAGGGCGGAGACCTCGGCGTCGGTCAGCAGCCGCAGGTACCGGAGGGCGTACTGGCCGAGGCCACCGGCCCCGATCACCAGTGCCCGGCGCGGCCGGCCCGGGCGGCGCAGCGTGTCGAGACCCTGGGCCACGGCCCGGTAGGCGGTGAGGCCGCCGCAGGCCAGCGGGGCGCTGGCGACGGGATCGAGGTCGCCGATGGGCGCCAGGTAGGCGGTGTCGGGGACGCGCATCTTCTCGGCGTAGCCGCCGTCGGAGAATATGCCCGCCTCCCGGGCGCCGACGCAGACCATCTCGACGCCCTCGGCGCACAGCTCGCAGGAGCGGCATCCCCACGGCGCGTAGACCATCACCGGGCCCAGGCTCGGGTGCACTCCGGTCACCTCGTGGCCGAGGATCAACGGCACCGGACTGGGAAACTCTCCGTCCACGACATGCAGGTCGGAGTGGCACACGCCGCAGGCGGTGACATCGATGACCTCGTCGGACGGGTCAGGTTCAGGGTGGTCGCCGACGAAGCGAAGACCGGTGTTGAACGCCTCGAGAACGACGGCTCTCATCCCAGATCCCCGTTCTAGTAGCTCTTGGGCAGGCCCAGACACTTCTGGGCGATGAAGGCGAGCACAAGGTTGTTGTTGACCGGGGCGACCTGGTACAGGCGGGTCTCGCGCAGCTTGCGCTCGATGTCGTACTCGACCGCGAAGCCGAAGCCGCCGTGAGTGTTCAACGCGGCGTTGCCCGCCTCCCAAGACGCCTCCGACGCCAGCATCTTGGCCATGTTGGCCTCGGCGCCGCACGGCTCGCCCCGGTCGAACAGGTCGGCTGCCTTCCAGCGCATGAGGTCGGCCGCCTGAAGGTTGGCGTAGGCCTTGGCCAGCGGGAACTGCACGCCCTGGTTCTTGCCGATGGGGCGCCCGAACACCTCGCGCTGGCAGGCGTACTCGCTGGCCCGGTCGAGGAAGAAGCGGCCGTCGCCGATGCATTCGGCCGCGATCAGGATCCGCTCGGCGTTCATGCCGTCGAGGATGTGGGAGAACCCCATCCCCTCAGTTCCGACCAGAGCGTCGGCGTCGATCACCACGTCGTCGAAGAACACCTCGGTGGTGTTGTGGTTCATCATGGTGGGGATCGGGTTGATGGTCAGACCCGGCACCAGCTCCCCGTCGGAGCCCCTCAACTCGACGATGAACACCGACAGGCCCGACGTGCGGTCGGCCGACTCGCCGGGCGGAGCGGTTCGGGCCAGCAGGATCATCAGGTCAGAGTGCAATGCCCGTGAGGTCCAGATCTTCTGGCCGTTGATGCGCCAGGTATCGCCGTCGCGCTGGGCGCGGGTGCGGATGGCGGTGGTCTCCGACCCGGCGGCCGGCTCGGTCACGCCGAACGCCTGGAGGCGCAGCCGGCCGTCGGCGATCCTGGGCAGGTACCGCTGCTTCTGGGCGGCCGATCCGTGCCGCAGCAGGGTTCCCATCACGTACATCTGGGCGTGGCACGCGGCGGGGTTGCCGCCGCTGGCCGAGATCTCCTCCAGGATTACCGACGCTCCTGCCAGGCTGAGTCCGCCACCGCCGTACTCCTCGGGGATCAGCGCGCCGAGCCAGCCCTGCTCGGTCAGCTCGGCCACGAACTCCTCCGGGTAGCGATCGGGCTCGAGTTCGCGCCAGTAGGCATTGCCGTACTTGTCGCACAGGCGCCGAACCTCGGTGCGGATCATCTCGAAGTCCTCGGCGGTGGCGACCGTGTGGGGCAGCGGGGGCGCGGCTGCAGAGGCGGTCACTTCTCCGGCTCCTCGTCCCAGTAGCCGTGGCGCTGCAAGAACTCGGCGGCCGCGATGCCGCTCTGGTGCAGGTGCTCCTCCATGGCCCGGCGGGCGCCTTCGGCGTCGCGGGCGGTGATCGCTTCGAGAATCTCGGCGTGGTGCTGGACGGCTTGCGCGTCCCAGCCCTCGATGAACTCGTAGTAGCGGGACGGCACCGAGCGGAACAGATGCCGCAGCAGCCATCGGGTCCGGCGGGGCGCGGCGGAGTTGATCACCCGGTGGAAGCCGTTGTTCAACGCGGAGAGATCCTCGCCGCTGTCGTGCTCGAAGCGTTCGTGGATGGCGGCGAGTTCAGCGATCTCGTCGTCCTTGAGCAACACCGCGGCCATGGCTGCGGCTCTTCCCGACACCACCCCGAACAACTCGTAGTGGTCGATGATGTCGTCGGGCGAGAGATCGGCCACCGATGCGCCCCGGCGGGGCGTGACCTCCACCAGGCCCTCGCGACCGAGGATCACGAGAGCCTCACGCACCGGGCTTCGGCTCACGTCGAGCGCCTCGCCGATGGCGTCCTGGTCGATCTTCGTGCCCGGCTTGAGGGATCCGGCCAGGATGAGGTCACGGACGTAGGTCACGACCTCGTCGGCGAGGCTCCCCCGCCGCCGGCGCCGCGGATCGACCGGCGGGTACTGGACGTTCATGCCGGGTCGTCGCCCTGCTGGGCAGCCTGACCCAGGTACGCCGCCTTCACGGCGACGTCGGCCTGCACCTCCTCGGGCGTGCCGGCGGCGATAACCCGGCCCTGGTCCAGGCAGTAGACGCGGTCGCAGATCCCGGTGATGAAGTTGAGGTCGTGGTCGATGACCAGCACCCCCGCGCCCACCGCCGCCGCCATGCGCCTGACGCTTTCGACCATCGCCAGCGACTCGGTGTCGCTCATCCCGCTGGTCGGCTCGTCGAGCAGCAGGAAGGCGGGCGCGGCCGCGGCGGCCCGGGCCAACTCCAGTCGCCGGGAGTTCCCGTAGTCGAGTTGCCCGGCTCGGCGGTTGCGCTGGTCCCACAGTCCGGCTCCGGCCACGATGGCGTCGATGTCGGCCCGGGTGCCGCCGTTGCGATGGACGGAGGCCATGAGCGCGGCCACCTCCACGTTCTCCCGCACCGTGAGCGACGTGAAAAGCCTGAGATTCTGGAACGTCCGGACCAGCCCGGCGCGGGCGATGGCATGGGAGGGCTCCGACGTCAGCGGAAGCTCGCCGAGGTTCACCTCCCCTGTGGTGGGATCCACGATGCCGGTCATCACGTTCACCAGCGTTGTCTTGCCCGCCCCGTTGGGGCCGATCAGCCCGACGATCTCGCGGTTGGAGACCTCTACCGAGGCGCCGTCGAGAGCCCGGAAGCCGCCGAACTCCACGGTCACTCCGCTGGCGGAGAGATCCAGGGCTTCGGGGTGTGGGGCTTCGACCGCCTCGGCGGGAGGGTTCTGGCGGATGAAGCGGCGCCACAGCCAGGCGTCGACCTCCCAATCGTCCACAACGCCGTTGGGGCGCCAGATCATGAAGACCACCATGGCCAGGCCGAGCAGGACCGTCGGCAGTCCCTCCCGGAACACCCAGTCGAGGGGACCGTCGAGACTGAGGCCGAACACCTCGTAGCCGTCAGAGCCCATGCGGCGGGCGCTCTCGCGTACCGCGGTGATGACCGCCACCCCGAGCAGCGCGCCGGTGACGCCGTTGCGGCCGCCTACTACGAGCATCACCAGCGTGAGCAGCGTGTATTGGAAGAAGAAGAACTCGGGGAGAAGGCTCCCGATCTCGTAGACCCGCAGCGAAGCGGCCACCGAGACCACCGCTACCGACAGCAGGAGCGCGATCGTCTGCTGGACCACCGGGTTGATGCCCATGGCGCGGGCCGCGAGGTTGTCCTCGCGAGCCGCGTGGTTCAGCCGTCCGATGCTGCTGCGAGCGAACAGCAGGGCCAGCACGATCGACGCGAACAACACGAGGTAGATCGGCGTGCGGGTCTGGAGCGTGTCGCCGATCCCGAAGGTCAGCCCGGCTCGCTCGCCGCCGGTCAGCTCGGTCCAGCTGGCGGCGACCTCGTGGGTGAAGAACAGCAGGGCCAGGGTGATGACCGTGGCCGCCACCGAGCCTGATCGGGCCCCGGAGCGTCCCAGGCCGATCCCTACCACCACCGCCACGAGGAGCGTGACCGCCAGGGCCACCAGCGTCGCGGTCGGCGGTCCCGTCTCGACGTCGGCCAGTCCCCACGGAGCGTTCGGGATGCGGGTGTACTTGTCGTCGGGCGCGATAGCGAAGATGGCGAAGGCGTATCCGGCCACCGCTCCGAAGCCGATGTGGCCGAAGGAGAACACGCCGGTGTTGCCCACGTAGATCTGGATGCCGATCACCATGATGGCGTCGATGAACATCGCGGTGATCAGCTTCTCGGCCGACGCCCCTTCGACCATGACCGTGTACAGCAGCCCCAGACCCACGAAGGCCGCGAACAGCACGACCGCGCCGGCCAGCGGGAAGGCCACGTCGCGTCGCAGGTCGGGGAACAGCAGGCCGGCTTCGCGCCGCCGGTTCCGCGCCCACGCGCCCACGAGCGGGGTCCGCTCCGCCATCACACTCGCTCCGTCGGCGCGGCGATCGCGAACATCACACTCGCTCCGTCGGCACGGCGATCGCGAACATCACACTCGCTCCGTCCGGACGGCGAGGGCGAACATCACACTCGTTCCGCGTGGGCCACGTTGACGAGGCCGCCGGGTCGGAAGATGAACAGCAGCGCGATCAAACTGAACACCACCCCCTGGGTCAGGGCGGCGGCCGTTCCGGGGAGCCAGGTGCGCAGCATGACCTCGGCGAGCCCCAGGGCGAGACCCCCGATCACCGCTCCCTTGAGGCTTCCGAGTCCGCCGATGAGAGCGGCCAGCACACCGCTGAGCATCGGGTTGATCCCCGAGGTGGGCGAGGTGTGGCCGGCCCGCATCAGCCAGAAGATCCCGGCGATGCCGGCCAGCGCTCCCGACAGGGCGAAGGCGCCCCGGATCACGCGGTCGGAGTTGACGCCCATCAGGCGGGCGGCGTCGAAGTCGGCCGCGGCGGCCCTGATCGACAGCCCGAACATGGTGCGCTGGAGGATCGCGGCGGTGAGGGCCAGCGTCACGATCGCCACGATGATCACGAGGGTATCGAACAGCTCCACCCGTATGGGCCCGATCAAGAAGGTGTCGGCGATCCAGCCCGGCTCCGCGAACGTCTGGACCCGGGCGCCGACGTACATCAAGAAGATGGCCGCCACCAGGAAGTGGATGCCGAAGGAGGTGAGCAGCTGGGTGAACTCCGACGAGCCCCGTACCCGGCTGAACGCGATCCGCTCGATGAGCACGTTGGTGACCACGGACACCACCACGATCATGGGAGCCACCAGGTACCACGACCAGCCGTTGTTGAACGCGGCGTAGGCCGCGTAGCCGCTCACTGTGATCAGCTCGCCGTGGGCGAAGTTCAGAAGGTGCATCACGCCGAAGACCACGGCCACGCCCAGCGCCAGCAGCGCGTAGATGCCGCCCCGCCCGAGTCCGTCGATCAGGTTCTGGACCAGCTCGGTCATCCGGCGCTCCCCCGTACGAAGGTGTCGAAGAGGTCGGTCTCGGTGAGAAGCCCCGAGCCGGCGCCGTGACCCACCACCGCGCCGCTTCTTAGCACGTAGGCACGGTCGGCGACATCCAGCATCCGGGCTGCGTTCTGCTCCACCACCAGCAGGGTCCGGCCGCGGTCGCGCAGCTCCGTGAGCAACTCGAACACGGTGTCGACGAGCACGGGGGCCAACCCCAGCGAGGGCTCGTCCATCAGCAGCAGCCTCGGCCGGCACATCAGCGCCCTGGCGATGGCGAGCTGCTGGGCCTCGCCGCCCGACAGGTAGCCGGCCATCGTGTCCCACCGGCTCCGGAGGAACGGGAACACCTCGGCGACTTCCTCGAGCATCTCGGCGCGCTCCGCCACCGACAGGGTCACGCCTCCGATCCGCAGGTTCTCGGCCACGGTGAAGTCGACGAAGATGCGGCGATGCTCGGGGACCAGAGCCAGCCCGGACCGCAGCATCTGCTCGGGTGCGGCTCCGGTGACGTCGACGCCGTCGAACACCACCGTCCCTGCCGCTGGAGACAGCAGCCCGGCGACCGTGTTGAGCAGCGTCGTCTTGCCTGCCCCGTTGGGGCCGATGAGGCCGATCACCTCACCGGCCCCGACGGACAGGCTTGCGTCGCGCAACGCCGAGATCGCCCCGTACCGGGTGGTCAACCCGGTCACTTCGAGCAGCATGGGTCTCGCCCCTGTCAGCGGCCGCTTCCGGTCAGAATCGTCGAACGGTGCGGCTCACCTCATCTCGACCAGGACATCCTGGCCGTTGACGATCCGCTTGATCGGGACCGCCTTGGGGGGCGTGCCGGTGGTGCCGACGTAGGTGATGGTGCCGCTGAAGCCCTCGAAGCCCTCGATCTGGGCCACGGCGTCGCCGATCTGCGCTGAATCGGTACAGCCGCAGTTGGCGATGCCCTGGATGCCCAGCAGCAGGGAGTCGACGTAGAGGCCCATAAAGCCCTGGCTCTCCAGCACCTCGCCGTCGTGGGCCGCGGAGTACCCCTGCAGCAGGCGGTCGTTGAGCCCGCCCGGCTCCACGTTGATGTGGGGGGTGTGGACGATTCCCTCGTTGTTGGCCTCGAAGGCGATCCCGGTGGCGTCGAGGGCGTCGGTGCCGATGTAGATGATGTTGTCGAACCCGGCCCCCTCGAGCTGGCCCCTCAGTGCGGTGACCTGGTAGCCGAGCGCGGCCGAGAAGAAGGCCTCATTGTTCTGGAGGACCTCCGAAAGCTCGGCCACCTGGGCGGAGAAGTCGGTGTCCACGAACCACTCGTAGGTGTGCTCGCCGACGATCTCGCCGCCCCCAGCCTCGAAGACTTCCTTGAAGACGTCGGGGTTGTAGCCGGTGTACGGACCCGGCTGGGTGAACACGAAGGCCCGGGTGAGGCCCTGGTCGAGGGCCCATCCGGCCGCCGCGCTGGACTGGCCCCGGTCGTCGAAGCTCACCAGGAACGAGTTGTTCTCTATGTCGGACAGCGTGGGCTCGGTCGATGCGGCCACGAACACCGGAACCTGGCCGCCGGTGGCCTGCAGGATGGGCAGGGTGAAGTCGGCGAAGGGCGGGCCGATGAGGAAGTGCGCTCCCCAGTCGAGCAGCTGCTCGGCGGCCACACCGGCGGTGGTTGCGTCGCCGCCGACGTCCTCGACCCGTACCTCGACGGGCGATCCGTTGACGCCGCCGGTGCAGTTGATCAGGTTGGCGAAGTGGGGCACCAGCTTGGAGCCGGGGATGTCGACGAAGCCGACCACATCGCTGAAGTCCATGGCCATGCCGACCCTGATCGGCTCGCCGGCCGGCGCGGCCGCGCAGTTGTTGAGGTCGGCGTTGAGCGCGGCCCTGATGTCGACGGCCTGGACCATCGGCTCGGGACCGGCCATCGCCGCCTCGGCAGCCGCGGCAGCCGCCTCAGCCTCAGCGGCAGCCGTCTCGGCCGCGGCCTGGGCGGCCTCCAGCTGTGCCTCGAGCTCCGCGACGACCTCCGGGTCCACCGATCCCTCGGCCTCGGCCATGGCGGCCTCCAGCGCCGCCTCAGCCTCCGCAGCCGCAGCCGCAGCCGCTTCGGCCTCCGCAGCCGCAGCCGCAGCCGCAGCCTCCGCAGCCTCGGCCTCCACAGCCAACGCAGCTGCCTCAGCCTCCGCTTCCGCAGCCGCAGCCGCAGCGGCAGCCGCCTCTGCCTCGGCCTCCGCAGCCGCAGCCTCGGCGTCGGCCGTGCCGGTGGCCGGGGCTGGTTCCTCGTCCTCTCCGCAGCTGGCGGCGAACAGGGCCACGACCGCTACAAGCGCGATCACTGACTTGAATTTCATGGGATTGCCTCCTCCTGAGAGCGTTGGCGGCGGACCGTAGCACACCGACCGTTCGGTAGCGAACGAATTCAGGTACGGGCCTGAGAGCGTTCGGCGCGGACCGTAGCCCACCGCTCAGAGCAACGCAAATTTTTTATCAAAAATGCAGAATGCAGCTATCGATGGCGCTCAGCAGGTCGTCGTAGGCGGTGCAGCAGGGGTACTGCGGGTGCTCGGCTCTCACATTGTCCGGGGCCCGGAACAGCACTCCGGCATCGGCCGCGGCCAGCATGGTCATGTCGTTGTAGGAGTCCCCCACCGCCGCCACCCGGTAGTTGAGCGAGCGGAAGGCTTCGACGGCCCTGGCCTTCTGATCGGGCATGCGCAGCCGGTAGTCGGCGAGGCGGTCGCCCTCCACAACCAGTGTGTGGCACAGCAGCACGGGCCAGCCCAGCTGGGCCATCAGCGGGCGGCCGAACTGTTCGAATGTGTCCGACAGCAGTACCACCGGCATGCGCGACTGGAGTTCCCGCAGGAAGTCGAGGGCACCATCGAGAGGGGCCAGGCCCTCAACTACCTCCATGATCGTGGTCATGGTGATGCCAGCGGCGTCGAGGGCTGCGATCCTGCCCTTCATCAACACGTCGTAGTCGGGCTCGTCGCGGGTGGTGCGACGCAGGAAGTCGATGCCGGTGCGCTCGGCCACCGCGATCCAAACCTCGGGGGTGAGCACGCCCTCCACGTCGAGCACGGCGAGGGACTGCGACGGTGAGGGCACTAGTGCTCGGATCCGCTCATCATCTCCGCGGCGCGACGCCCTACTTCCTCGTCGTCGACATCCTCGATGTGGGTGGCAACTCCCCAAGCGTGACCCCAGGGGTCCTCGAACTGCCCGGACCGATCACCATGGAACTGGTCCTCCACGGGCCTCAGCTCGGTGGCCCCGGCTGCCAGTGCCGCCGCGAAGGTGGCGTCGGCGTCCTCGACGTAGACGTACATCGAGATCGGGGAGCCGCCCACCGTCTTGGGGCCGATCACGCCCATCTCGGGGTACTCGTCGGACACCATGATCACCGAGTCACCCAGCAACAGCTCGCAGTGGCCGACACGGCCGTCGAAGACCATGCGGTGCCGCTCGGTGACCCCGAGGACCGCCGAGTAGAAGTCGATGGCCTCGGCCGCACCGTCCACGCACAGGTACGGCGTGATTCGCGGATAGTCATCGGGAATGGGGTTGACCATGGGGTGGAGTCCTTTCTAGGGGGATCACCAGACGACAGAGCCCGTCGGGCGTCGACGTCCAAGCGGTACCGCATTATCGCCGCGCTGGGGTCCGCTTGCTCAGGCCGGCTCTGGCGCCGCCGAACCATCGGTGCCTCACAGCCTGGTTGGGTACGTCCGGGCCGGGGCGCGTCCAGTCGGCCGTGCCGCCACGGCCGTCGGTGGCGGCCACCGCGACCGTCCCGACCAGCGCCACCACGCATACGGCTGCGGTTCCCAGAACCAAGTACATCACCAGGATCTGGATCACGACGGCATCCACCGGGTCGACGCCCGCCAGCAGCAGGCCGGTCGTGGCACCGGGGAGCGCGATCAGGCCCACCACCTTGGTCCGTTCCACTTGGGGGATGAGGGCCGAGCGGGCTGCTCGCGGCGCCACGAAGCGCACCACCTGGCGGCGGCTCAGTCCCAGGGCGAGCGCGGCCTCGATCTCGCCGATCCGGTCGCGGCACAGCCCAACCGCCTGGTCCACGGCCAGCACCGCCGAGGGCACCGCGTTGCCGATGGTGATGCCGGCGATCACCACCAAGGCCGCCGGCTCGTAGGGCAGCACGCCGAAGCCGAACGTCACTCCCAGGCTTGTGGCCGCCGACGCCAGCACTACCGCTCCGGTGACCGGCAGGAGCCAGGCGATGCGATGCCGGGCCCGGCGACGGACGACGCCGGTGCCGACGCCGACCATGACCGCCACCCAGGCCACCGCCAGCCAGCTCGCCACAGCCGATTCGAAGATCAGAGCCAACACCGCGCCCACTGCGAGCAGCTGGACCGCAGCCCGTACCGCGGCCACGGCCACGTCTCGACCGATGCGCAGGCCCAGAGCCCACCCCAACGCCAACGCAAGCGCTACTAACGACAGCGACGCCGCCACCACGGGCCAGCCGACTACGTCCAAGCCGCCTGCACCGTCCACCGCGCCATTGTGCCGCAGCCCGCGACACTCCTGCTTCTAGAGCCGTGCGGAGACACAGCTACGCTCTTGAGTGAAATTACTCAGAAGTGGTGGCGTCTAGCCCTCGACCAGGGCGATGAGTTCTTCGTCGCTGGGGATCTCCACGCCGGGCACGTAATACGTGTAGAGGCTGGCGATCACCTCGCCCAGGCCGGAGCCGTCGCCGGAGGCCAGCTCGGCGGTGATCACCGAACCGTGTATGTGCACCGACGACAGCCGGCCGGTGGCCAGCATCCGGCGGGCCAACTCGTCGGGGGGGCGGTCGCCGAGGATCTCCTCGCCGGCCCGGTAGCGCTCGTGGCCCATGCCGGTGAGGGTACGGTTCAGCTCGAAGCGCACGAGGCCCGGTCGGGGCGACGAGGTGCGCAGGAAGGTGACGGGCTGGCCCATGGCGACTGCAGGTTACAGCCGCCCGCCCGGCGCGGGTGCGCCCCAGTAGGGGGCATCGAACAGCCGGGGATGATCATCCTCCGGCGGTGGCAGGACACGCGGCACGCCGCTCCAGCGCAGATCGTCCATGAACACCCAGCGGCGGCGGTGAATGGCGCACGGACCCCACGCGGCCAGCGCGGCGATGTGGCGGGGGCAGGGGTAGCCCTTGTTGGACGCGAACCAGTAGGCCGGACAGCGCTCCGCGGCTGCAATCATGAGGCGGTCGCGAGTGACCTTGGCCACCACCGACGCAGCCGCTATCGACAGGCTCGACGCGTCACCGCGCACGATGGTGGTGACCCCGGGCCGGCTGTCGCTCGCCCCGTCACCGTCGGCCGAGTCCGCCGGTGCGGCCATGAAGTCCCAGGACCCGTCCACGAGCACGTGGTCGACCTCGATGCCCAGCCCGTCCACAGCCCGCCGGGCCGCCAGACGCTGGGCGTCGGCCATGCCCAACTCGGTGCACTCCTCCACGGTGGCATGACCGACCGAGACAGCCCGAGCCCAGGCCCGTATGCGATCGTGCAGCACCTCGCGCTCGGCCGCGGTCAGCATCTTCGAGTCGCGCACCTTGTAGATGCGCTTGTCGGGATCGGCGACCACGGCCGCCACGGTCAGTGGACCGGCCCAAGACCCCCGGCCCACCTCGTCCACGCCCGCCACCACTTCGGTGCCGCCGGACCATAGGCCCCGCTCCACCCGCAGCCCAGGTGCCCGGCCCCGCAGGGCGCGCCGCAGAGGGGCGGCGGCGGGAGCAGTTGCAGCCATCGACGCGACCGTAGCCGCGCCGACTCAGTGTCTCCCGCTCTTGTGCGCTGCGCTTACGGGCCGCTCGGGCCACGGCCTCGCGGGCTGCACTCGGCGGATCTTCGTGAACCGCGACGTGCCCGCTCGGCCTCTGGTCACAGGGTCCAGGTGGAGAGGACCAGCGCCTTGTCGCGCCAGGCCTGGATGGTGGCGTCGAGCACGTCGAGCGGGTTGAACGGGGTCACGCCCTCCATGACGTCGTCCTCGCGCATGCCGTACAGAGCGCCCATGGCGAAGCGGCAGCAGTAGACGGTGGCGCCCTCGTTGATGAGGGTCTGGAGTTGGCGGTTGTACCCGAGGTTGCCGGGGAAGCCTTCCTGGCCCACGGCCGGGTAGCCCCGGGCGGCGTTGGCCATGAGCACGGCCGGGCCGTACAGCACGAACGTCAGCTTGAAGCCCTTGCGCTGTATGCGGGTGGCGGTGAGCATGTTCACCAGGCCGACCGAGCCCTCGAACGGCACCGTGTGCATGAACACGTATGCCTGGTCGCCCTCGTCGGCCTTGTAGTCGGGGAAGATCTTCTCCTCGATGTTGTGCATGACGTCGCCCTCTTGGGGCGGCGGGATGGTTACTGTCTTGGGCATATTCGCCTCCTTGTTGTTGTTGTGGGTCGCTGGTCGATGGGTCTCAGACTGCCGGTCCCCGAGGCCGGCTCGACGTGACGGGCCAGTCCTTTCGGTGTGACCCCGGCAGCGCGGCGATGACGCGCCGCCGCACACCCCAGGGCAGCCGACGGTACGCCGGCGCGAACACTTGCATCCAGAAGCGCTCGCGCCAGCCGCGGGCCCTCTCCGGCGCCCTGGCGCCGTAGCGAGCACCGATACGCCGCTGGGCGTCGATCGCCAGGTAGTGCTCCGAGTTGGAGCGAAGCCACTGCGGGAATCCCATGACGGCGCCGCCCGACCCCTACAGCCCGGCCAACAGGTTCTGGGCGGCCACTGAGATCGGCTCGTTGAGTGCGCCTATGGCGGGTGAGTACACGTTCTCCATCGTGGCCAGTTCCTCGATGGTGAGGCCAACCCGGACCGCCATGGCCAGGAAGTCCGCTCGCTCCTTGATCCCCTCGCCGCCGATCATCTGGGACCCGATCAGCCGGAGCGATCCGGGCTCGGCCAGGAGCTTCACCGTGATGGGCTTGACGCCCGGGTAGTAGCGGGCCCGGGTGATGCCCTGGGCCTTGCCCACAACGTGCTCAATGCCCAGCGCAGTAGCCAGCGTCTCCCCGAACGACACCCCGCCGATCATCCACTCGCCGGCCAGCAGTCCCCACGGAACGAAGACTGCCCGGTAGTGGCGAGTCCCGCCGACGGCGTTGGTGCCGGCCGTTTTGCCCTGCGAGTAGGCGTGGGAGCCGGTCAGTCCCTGGATCGGAATGTTGGAGACCCCGTGCGGGATCTCGGTGCAGTCGCCCGCGGCGTAGATGTTGGGATCCGAGGTCTGCATCTTCGAGTCGACGACCAGGCCGCCGGTTGTGCCCAGCTTGAGGCCGGCCGCGGCGGAGAGCGGATTGTTGGGCACCTTGTGTGTGCCGATGATGACGATGTCGGCTTCGATGTCGCCCTGCTGCGTCTCGACGCCGCTCACGGTCCCGTCGCCCTTGAACGCCGTTACCCGGTTGCCCCACTGCATGTCGACGCCGGCGTCCTCCCAGGCCTGGCGAACCGGCTCGACGATGTCGGGATCGAGCACGTCGGCCATGGGCCACGGGGCCGGATCGACGACGGTGCACTTGATCCCTCGGTGGACCATTGCCGCGACCATCTCCATCGCCACGAGACCCGCATCGATGATCACCGCGGAGGTGCAGGAGTCGAGGCGCTTGTCCCACTCCATGGCCTCCCGGATGTACTTGACCTCGTAGATGCCGTCGAGACCGGCTCCGGGAACGTCCACTTGCGCATAGTTCCACCCGGTTGCGATCACCAGCCGGTCGTAGGACGCCTCACCCTCGCCGGCGACGGCGAGGGTGCGCGACTTCGGGTCGATGGCTGTCACGGTTGTCTCGTAGTGGACGTCGATGCCGGTGGCGACGTACTGCTCCTTGGTGGCCAGGAAGAGACGCTCGAATGAGTCGATCTCCTTTCCGTGGACGTAGGGAATGCCGCAGGGGCTGTAGGCCACATCGGTGTCCGCGGTGTAGACCACGACATCGGCGTTGGGATCGACACCCTTGGCTGCGCCCGCAGCCCCGATGCCTGCGGCGCCGCCGCCTATCACCGCTATCCGCATCGTGACCCTTTCGTCACAGAACTGTCTCCCGGCGTGCGACTAAGCCATCCGAAATGTCGGATGAGATAACTACGTATCGGAACCTAAACCCGCCCTCAACCAGTGTCAAACCGCTCGCGCCCAGCGCGCGCCCCCTCAAACCGCCCGAACCGACAGCTCGGGAGTGTTGCGGATCGTGTTGGTCACATAGCACACCCGGGCGGCTGCTTCGAGCAGGCGGTCCTTGACGGCATCCTCGCAGCCGACGTCGACCCGGATCTCAAGGGCCGAGAAACTCGGACCGTCGTAAGTGCCGGTCACCTCCACACCCAGGTGGGCCAACTCGATGCCGCGCTTGCCGGCCGCGTAGGCCACCGCGAGGGTGAAGCACGATGAGACGGCGGCCAGCAGCAACTCGGTGGGCTGGGGGCCCTCGTTGGTCCCGCCCACACTCTCGGGCTCGTCCACCGGGATCGTGAAGTCGCCGCTGGACACGTCGCAGCGGTAAGCGCCCAGCCACCGAGCCGAGACTGTAAGGGTCGGGGAACTCACGGCGGGTCGGCCTCTCATAGCGCTGGCGCAGCCCGTCAACTATACGACACCGGTAGATCACAAGCGAAAAGGCCGTCGTCTAGGATGCACGCCCGGAGGTGGAGCAATGAGTCACCAGGCTGCGACTGAGAGCGCAGATCGGACCGCTTCGGAGCGTTCGGCCCAGGTGTCCGGCGAGAACCTGAGCGCGGTCGTGAACTCGATCGGACCCAAGATCCGCCACCTGCGAAAGCAGTGGAGCCTGTCGCTGCAGCAGCTCGCCGACCGGTCCGACGTGTCGACCGCGGCCATTCACAAGGTGGAGTAGGGCACCATGGTGCCGACCATCACGACCCTGCTGAAGCTGGCCGCAGCCCTCGAGCAGCCCGTGGCGTACTTCGTGGACGAGGAGCTTGAGTCACCGTCCTACGTGGTGTTCACTCCGGCAGCCGAGCGCAGGTCGATCTACACCCCCCATGAAGGCCTCACCTTGGAGGGCATCTCGGGCCCCTACGGGCAGTACTTCGTGGCCACCGCGATCGCCGAGGTGGAGCCCGGAGGCGACAGCGGCGAATCCCCGCTGCGCCACGCCGGCGAGGAACTGATCCACCTACTGTCGGGACGGCTCGACGTCGACGTCTCCGGTCAGACGTTCCAGCTGCGCAGGGGCGACTCGATCCATTTCCGAACCGACCACGAGCATCGCTGGCGCAACCCCGCCAGGAGCCCCGCTCGTGCCGTGTGGACCGCCCTCAGACCCACCTGAGCGACGGCCCGCGGCCGAACTGGGGCCAGCGACACGCCAAGCAACAGCCCCTACAAATTCAATACCCCGGGCGCATGCCACGAGGGCATTGGCGACACCGGGGAATTGAATTACAACCAAGTATACGCTCGATCATCATGGACTTCAACAAACCCAAAGCTCGCAAAAAATCCAAAGCTAGCAAAGGGAGGTAGACTGGACACCCTGCAAGCAGGGTCAGGGATGCAATGGCACTACGAGCAGCGATCCTCTCAGGCGGCGAGCGCCGCATCTTGGAGGCCCCGCGGGCGCGGCGGGTGTAGAGCATGGCCAGCGGCAACCCTTTCAGGCCGTCGTTCGGGGCCTCGCCACCCGTGCTCGCAGGGCGCGCGGGGGTGCTGGATGCGCTCGGGGAGGCCCTGGACAGCGGTGCGGGTCACCCCGACTTCACGTCGCTGCTCACTGGAGTGCGCGGCGCGGGCAAGACGGTGACGCTCAACGCTGTGCAGGAGGACGCGCGCGACCGCGGCTGGCTGGTGATCGCGGAGACCGCCAGCGGGGATCTGTGCAGCAGACTGGTCGCCGCGGTGCTGGAGCTGTCGGGTGGCGACCACGGGCAGACTGGACGGCCGCGCCTGGCGGGAATCAGTGCACTAGGCGTGGGCATCGAGTTCACCCGAGCCGACCCGGTTGACGCTGGGGCGACCGACGCCCGGTTGCGGTCCGTTCTGACCGACCTTGGCTCCCGCCTCGCATCCGAGCGGAGAGGGCTGCTCATCACGCTCGACGAACTACAGGGCGGCAAGCCGTCGGAGTTGCGCGAGTTTGCCACAACGCTTCAGCACGTCACGCGGCGCGAGGAACTGCCCATCGCGTTCGTGGGCGCGGGCCTTCCCAGCATCGACGACACCGTGCTACAGGATTCAGCCATCACGTTCCTGCAGCGCTGCTCCCGCCATGAGATCGCCGAGCTGTCCGACGCGGCCACTGTGACGGCCTTCGCTGAGCCGATAGCCGCGCATGGAGGACGCATCAGCGACGACGCGCTGCGTCGCGCCGTTGAAGCCAGCAATGGATACCCCTTCATGGTGCAGCTCATCGGCTTCCACTCCTGGCGGGCCGCATCCTCGGACCCGCCGCACCTGAAGATCGCCGACGTGTCGTCGGGTATAGCCGAGGCCGAGCGCCGGCTCCCCCACCTGGTGCTGGCGCCTATGTGGCGGTCGATGTCGGGAGTGGACCGCCAGTTCGCCCTCGCCATGGCCCAAGACGACGCCGAGACCTCGACCGCGGACATCTCAAAGCGCCTCGGTCGCAGTTCCAGCTACATAAGCACCTACCGGTCGCGGCTCATCCGAGCCGGCTTCATCCGCAGCACCGGCCACGGCCGCGTCGACTTCGCCCATCAAGCCACCCGCGCGTGGCTGCGATCCCCCGACCGAACCCCCTGACAGTTCGGCCAATATGATCAACTCGTGGAGACCGAGCCAGGCGGCGCGCCGACGAGCGCACCGGGCGGTTGGTCCCTGGATCCTACGCTTGTTCACCCTCCCTCCGCCGTCGGTGGGAGGAGCGCACCTGCCGGTTGGTACCCGGACCCTGCGGACGTGTCAAGGCAGCGACTATGGGACGGCCATCAGTGGACCGACGAAGTAAGCACGGTGGTCAGCGCCTCTGCGGATGCGACGGAACCACCCCCTTCTGAGCCGCCGCGTGGCGCTGACTCGGGGCCGCACAGTCCGCCGCTAGCGTCGCTCGGCAGACGACTAACGGCAAGAGTCATCGACTCCTTATGTCTGCTAGCAGCACTGTACCTGATCGCATCGCTAGCATCGAGATACGCAAGTTACGAACTATCTGACGTATTGAATGGCGAATTAAGCTCGCGGTTGATCCTGCTCGTGCCACTGTTCTTATGGGAATTCGTTCCACAGGCGTTCACCGGACGCACCTTAGGCAAGGCTCTGCTTGGTATTCGTATCACCAGAGGTGACGACTCTCCTAGCAACCGATTCCTGGCTGCCTTCGTTCGTTCTGTCGGAATGCTGCTCTTTCTTCTGCCACTCATATTTCTCATAAGCTGCATCACGGTATTCAGAAAGAAGCGCCGCACGATTCCGGATATGCTCGCCGGAACGTCAGTTGTGAGGGTCGCTACGGCACCGATCTGGCGACTAGTGATAGCCGTGCTCGTGATCATGATTCTGACCTCATCTGTGGGCTACAGCTATCTTGAGGTGTGGCGACCAGCGGCCAGAATAGGCAATGAGTGGGAGCCCTTGAAATCCTTTTACGATGCCGATCAAGTTCGAGCCGAAGTTGTCGCCAACATCGACATACTGGACTACGACTTTGTGGTACTCCGCAAGTCTGGAGACACATCCGTATGGGACATTGCCTACTTCACGGGTGATCCAGAAGACGAGGAAGCTCTCACGGATGAGCTTTGGGAAGACTTCCTCATGGTCGAGTGCTACCGGTATAGGGATGACACCTCCGGTTCGCCGGGCGTCGCCTTCGATTGGCCCCAACTAACTCCTTCCGGCGGAACCGATGTGGAACTGTCTTGGCGTGCGAGCACGGGAGCGTCCGGACAAGCTGTGGGGCTGATGAACTATGAGTCAGAAGATGTGAGTGGTGCCTGGATCGCGACAGCCGGTCTGACGGAGGACGACATTCGGAACAATCTGCGCGAGAGTGGCCGCTCACCTGATGAACTCGACGGAATACCGGTTGTCTTGCATGACTTCTACGAGGCGTTGCTGGAGGCCGACAGGGTCACGCTCACGGCCGGGGCCACGAGCAACACCTGGGACCTGCCCGAGGACTCAAGCTCGCTCAGGAGTCTGGTCGAACGATGCGAGGAGGCAAGCGCCCAAGACTCGTCTCCCGTTGAAGCAACGCCCTCTACGGAAGCAAGCAGCAGCGAGGCGAGCACCGGAGGCTCCTTGCCTGGCGATGTGGATCGCAGTACGACTTCGGCATGCGAATTCTCGGACCGGTCAGCCGCTGTAAGAGGCGCTGTCTTCCAAATGTTCGCCGGGGGCGGCATCGGCACGGCTTTCTATGTCGGCAACGACGAGTGGATAACCGCGGCCCATGTCGTGGAGAACCAGCGCAGCGTCGTCCTGCGAAACGGCGCCACAGAGCTTTCAGCCACCGTCAAGGGCGGCGATCTGATGGCGGATCTTGCCCTGTTGGAAGCAAACGGCGACGGGATCGCAGCGCTTCGCTTCGGATCTCTGCGAGAAGTTGGTGCAGGCTTCACTGTTTTCGCGATCGGCTTTCCGCTGTACGAGGCAGCCGAGTCGTCAGTCACGAGCGGTGTGCTCTCCAGGGTTGAGCAGTACGAGGACTTGGGCGAGGTCATCGTGACGGACGCGTCGGTGAATCCCGGCAACAGCGGAGGACCGCTCGTGGACGAGTGCGGCGATGTAGTAGGAATGATCATCGCCAAACATGTGGGAGCTGATGTTGAAGGCATCGGCTACGCAGTCCCCGAGACGACGCTACAAGATCAGATCCCGTCTCTTCGCACAGCTGGACCCGATAGCATCGCAAGTGGTCGATCCGACGCCAGCGTCAATCGTGGAGGTTACACTGACGGCTCAACCGAAGAGGGTTGGATCTTCGGCGAAGATGCAAATGTCGATGGCGGATTTGAGTACTATTCTCTAGAGGCTGAATGGCACTCTAGTTACATATCTGGGTACGGCCTTACACTGTTTCTGGTCTGTAGCACGACAGGATCATTGTCAAACGACTATATCTCTGTCTCGACGCCATTCCTGATCTTCAACGACTACAACTACGACAGTTCAACGGTCCGCTACAGGTTCGAGGACATGACAGCACCCTTCACTGAGCAGTCGTGGTGGAGTTCCGAAGATGTCGAATCTTGGCTGTTCGCTCCAGAGGACACTTCATTCGCCGAGCACCTTGGTCGTGCCGGCTCGGGACGCCTGTACATGGAGTTCATTCCCGGCAGCACCGTGGGAGATGTGGAGAGCGCCGAATTCATCGTCGATGGCGCGTCGGAGGTCTTGCGAGCGCTCGACTGCTGGTAGCTCAGCCCTTCGGAGTAAGCGGCGCGCTTCGACCGAGTTCTTGACGGGCCTGTGACGCTCAGGGCAGCCGGCGGTCGAGGTCGAGCAGGGCTTGCTTGAAGCACTCGATGGGTGCCCGGGCGACTCCTGCGCCCACCTGGCCCGATCCGTCGGAGACGTGGACGATCCCGGTGTTCACCGCGGGCGTTGTCGAGCTCTCGACGACCCGCCGGACGTCGACCCCCAGCGGCGTGCCGGCGTCGTCGAGCACGGGCAGGCGCAGCCGGGTGCTGGTGCCGGCACAGATCCGGCTCATAGCCGCGGTGACCGCGGCGGCGTCGGCCATCCTGCCGCCGAGGAACCCCGCCACCGCGGGCGAGTTGGCCGCCGCGGCGCCGCCGAGCCCGACCAGCTCCAGCACGGCGCTGTCCCCGATGTCGGGCGCACTGGTGTCCGGTCCCTGGTCTGGGTGGTACAGGGCATCCTGAACCGGAGGCGACGGGGCGATGTGCCACGTCTCGGAGCAGCCGGCCAGACGGATGCCGTAGGTGGTGCCGTTGCGGGCCATCGTCGTGACGATGCTGGAGCCGGTCACCTGCCCGGCCCAACCGGTCAGGGCGCGGGCGCCGGCCATGGCAATGTTGAGGAACATCAAGTGGTTGGTGCTCAGGAAGTCGGCCACCTCCCCGATTCTGTCCGTACCGGCACGGACCAGGTGCGGTAGCAGGTCTCGCAGCAGGAGGTTGGTCGTGGCCTGGACCCGCATGTGGACGTCATCTCCCATCGTGATGCCCTGAGCGGCCAGAGAGAAGACGTCTATGGGCCCGGACCTGTCCAGGGCCCGGGCCAGTGCGGGGCCGAGCGCGTCGCGCAGGAACCTGAGGCGATCGATGGCCGCCTCGGAGTCCACCCCGAACCAGGCAACGGCCCCCGCGCCCTGGTTGAGGCTGGAGTAGGCCGTCGTGCCGCCTTGCTCGACCGACACCACATACACCGGAGCGGACGGCCCGATGGCACTCGCCATGGGCACCACCGTGGAGTGCTCGTTGGCGGCCTCGAGGCGAACCTCTCCGGCGTCCAGCATTCGGTCGGCAGCTTCGCGGTGCGGGGCCCAGCCCTCGGCCACAACCGCAGCCCTGACCGAGCGCCGCAGCGGATCGCACATCTCAGCCCAGCCGATGGGCGGGCCGCAGTGCAGGATCGTCGGGGACTCGAAACCATCGATAACTGCTCCGGCAGTCTCGACCCCCAGCAGCATCGGCACCCCGCGGTCGAGGCGATCGATCACTTCGGCGTTGGCCGCGTCAATGCGGTCCGAGGCGGGGCCCAGCAGCCTGGCCAGCGCGGCCACAGCCTCCGCGTCGCCGCCCGCCGGGATACGCCAGTCCACCCCGACCGCGGGCGCGCCCTGGTCCCGTACGGCCGTCTCGAACCGCTCGAGCCCGATGTTGACAACCGAAACCCGTTCGGGCAGCTCCACAACGACCCTCTAGGACATTGTGACGAGCAGAGCGCTAGGCGTGTCGCGGGCGGCGGGCAAGCGCAGGCAGGCGTCGTCAGGAATCTCGCTCTCGGCCAGGCTGCCGGCTTCAGAGAGTTCGAATGTCATGGGCTGGTGAGGCAGGCCGAAGTAAGGAAGGGGCGGACCGTTGTGCTTCCAGCCGAGCCGCTCGAAGAAGTTGACGTTCTGGAGTTGGACAAAGGCGTCCATCACGTCACCGCCCGCTGCGGCCGCCGTCGAGACCGCGAACCGAACCAGCCGCATGCCCACGATTCCGGCTCGGTGACCGGGCAGTACTGCTAGCCGATCGCCCTTCCATCGGCCGGCCGTGTCGGTGCGGTACAGCCGAACTGTGCCGACGGCCACCGATCCCCGCCCCGCAAGAACGTGGACTGTCTCAGGGTCGCGATCCCAGTCGTCGACATCGGTGAACGGAATGACCCGCTGTTCCTCCACGAAGATGCGGTGACGGATGCGCATATGCCAGCTCAGGGCAGGCGAAGTCAAGGCCCGCCAGCACACGATCCGATCCGATGGGCTCAACTGCGATCCGCCTGAGGCGTCGGGGTGTTCACGACCACTGCGATCAGCCCGTCGCTCGCACCGGTATGAGGCTGCGGTTCCCGTTGGATTGCAGCTCCCTCTCCATCGCACCGACCGGCGAGCAGGCCTGGCAACGGGCACAGCCGGCGGCGACCTTGTCCGCGGTCAGCCCCCGCTCCACCAGGTAGGGCGCGACCTTCCGGGCGACCCGCTCGACGTAGTCGGAGGTGGGGGGCATCCAATCGCCCATGAGCGAGCCCGGAACCGGTCGCAGTGGCACGATGAACGGGTACACGCCAATATCGGCCGCCCGACGGCAGCCGTCGACCATCAGATCAGGATCCTCTCCCATGCCCAGGATCACATAGGTGGAGACCTGGCCCTCACCGAAGCGCTCCACCGCATACTCCCAAGTCTCGAAGTAGCGCTCGATGCCGGTGCGGTACTTGGGGGGCGCAACCCACTCGAGCACGGCCGGGTCGAAGGTCTCCACGTGGATCCCCACTGAGTCGATACCCCGGTCAGCCACTTGGTCGATCACGCTCAGGTCGTCGGGCGGCTCGAACTGCACCTCGACCGGCAAGCCGGAGGACTCCTTCATGGCCTCCCCGCACTTGGCCACGTACAAAGCGCCCTTATCGCGGCCGTAGGTGGAACCGGTCGTCAAGGTGATGTCCACCGCGCCATCCAGTTCCTTGGCCGCCACCGCCACCTCGGCCAGCTGCGCGGGCCGCTTGACCAGCACTGTGCTGCCCGAGGCAAGGGACACCCCGATCCCGCAGAAGCGGCACTGGTCCTGGTTGCCCCAGTAGGCGCAGGTCTGCAGCACGGTGCTGGCCAGCGAGTCGAGGTGCATGAGGGCTAGCTGCCAGTACGGGACGCCGTCGGCGGTGGTGAGGCCATAGAAGCGGGGCCGGTCGGCCGGAGCGGCCCCAGCCAGGCGGATCCCGTCGGCGTAGATCCCGAAGCCCTCGTCCTCGGGCTCCAGAGAGTAGGGGGAGTCGGCCACGAAGGAGGCGTCCACGGGCACGGTGACCGCGGTGCCCTCGATCCAGACCATCCCCGCGTCCGAGGGGCCAGCGCCACCCGGTCGGCGCTCGAAGGGGGCGTTTATCCGTAGGCCCTTGAACTGGAGATCGATGATGAGCTCTGCCAGCGACACTACCCAATTCCTACCACCGGACAGCCGGCTCCGCCGTGTCCGCCGCGGTAGGGATTCGTGATGGCTCCCCTGTTAGGGAATGCTGTTCCCCGTGGCGAGGACTATGGCCGGGACCCAGAAGGTGTAGATCGCGGTTACGGCCAGGATCCCGCCCAAGGGCTTCGCTTGCATCTTGCCGTAGGTGGTGGCCGTCACTGACAGGAAGGCGACCAGCCAGACGATCAGGATCGACCTGAGCATCCACTCCCCGGGCAGGGCATCCCACCAGAAGAGAGGAAGGATGGCCGTCGGGACGCCCAGGTTGCCAACCACGCGCAAGTCCCATCCGTTCATCTCGGCCTTGCCGAGCACCACGAAGAACAGGCCGTAGAACACGATCAGTCCAGCCAGGACGACGGAAGCGTCATCCAGAGGCCGAGCCCACATGATGTAGACGGCTTGCACCAGGTTGAGCACACCGACGAGGAAGGACGCGTGGCCGATGCCGACAAGCGGATTCGTTCCACCCTCCTTCTGGTCGGCGCCCACTCCGAGGAAGTAGAGCGCATTGAGCCACACGACTAAGCCAGTGGCTATGAAGACGACGGTGATAGGAGGCATAACAAGCCTTTCATCGGTCTCGATCCGACATTTCGGATGAGACATACTTATCTCGCAACCTAAACCCTGAGCATGGGCAGGTCAAACCCGCCCGGGGCGCGCTCGGCTATTTATCCCCGAGACTGCCGAGATGGTGGACGCTGTGGTCGTGCGCGCGGTGGTCGTGGTCGCTGTGGTCGTGCGCGCGGTGGTCGTGGTCGCCGTGGTCGTGATGGGTGTGATCGTGGTCGTGCGCGCCGTGGTCGTGGTCGCCGTGGTCGTGATGGGTGTGATCGTGGTCGTGGTCGCCGTGGTCGTGGTCGCCGTGGTCGTGACCGGGCGGGCGGGCGGCGAACGTGGCGGCCAGCTCGTCTACCTCGGGCTCAGCGACTATCGCAAGCTCCGAGACGATCGACTCGAGCGCCTCCTGCCAGCGCTCGTAGTAGCGGTACTCGCCGGAGGGCTCCGCCTCCCAGCGCTGCACGGCGGCGATGAGGTGGTCGCGGAACTCGTCCCAGGTGAACAGGCCCTTCTCCACTAGGGCCATGGCCATCGCGAAGCTCCGGCCCTCCCAGGGCGCGCCGAACACCAGCTCGCCGTTGAGCCGGGGCGGGGCGGCCGGGCCTTCGATGTCGAGCGTCAGGGCCACCGGTGCCTGCTCAGCCTCCGCTGACTGTGGCCACTCCCACCATGGCGTCGCGGGTCACCAGCGCGGCCAAATCCTCCTCGGAGAGATCCCCGGTGCCGGTGGGACGCTGGGGCAGGACCAGGTAGCGGTTCTCGGCGCTGGAGTCCCAGACCCGCACGTCCACGCCGTCATCAAGGTCGAGTCCCATCTCCCGCAGCAGGGTGCGGGGCTCGCGCACCATGCGGCTGCGGTAGGCCGGGTCCTTGTACCACTCGGGCGGCAGGCCCAGAACCGGCCACGGGTAACACGAGCACAGGGTGCAGACCACGACGTTGTGCACATCGTTGGAGTTCTCGACTACGACGATGTGCTCGCCCTGGGGGCCGGCGAATCCCAGTTCCTTGACGGCGCCGGTGCCGTCGGCGAGCAGGCGCTGGCGGTACTCGCCATCGACCCAGGCCTTGGCCACGACCTTGGCACCGTTCATGGGGCCGACATCGTTGACGAAGCGGTTGATGAAGCCGTCGAGCACCTCGGACTTGACCAGGCCGCGCTCGGTCAGCAGTGACTCCAGCGCCTCGGCCCGAACCGGCGGCGGTGGCCGGTCCTTGGTGTGGGAGTGGTCAGCCATCTAGGTCGCCTCCAGGTAGCTCTCGAACAGATCGATCCGAAGCTTGGCCGCCTCCGCGCCGGGGCCCCACAGCTCGGTCGAGTCGTACTCCACCGTGTACACGTGCTGAGGGTTCTCGCCCGTAAAATGGGCGTTGGTGTCGGGCAGCAGCGCCGACGGCCGCAGGGCGTGCACCGTGCCGGTTCGGCCGCGCACATACCCCGGCAGGCGGGTGTGACCGTCGGTGTGAATGTCCTTGGCCCGCACCCGGTCGCCAACTGAGAAGGCGGGGGGGTCATCGATCTCGCGCAGCGACCCGGCGCCGCCCCGCTCGTAGACGGGCTTGTTCTCTTCCACACCGGCCGGCTCGTCGACCGACTCCCCCGTCAGGTTTCGGGCCCGGGCCTCTACCGCGCCGGGAGGGATCACCCCGCTGTCAACGAGCAGCGTCTCGGCGCACGCCAGCCAGCGCCCGTAGTAGCCGTCGGCCAGGTAGTCGTAGGGGTGCAGGCGCTCGAGGCCGTGGCGGAAGGCGTCGAGGTTGGTCCCCGACAGGCCCATCGACATGGCCCCCATGGCGAAGGCCCTGCCGTGCCAGGGCTCGCGGAACACCGGCTCGTCGGGGTCGATGGCCACGGTGCCCCAGCCCTGCATTCCCCCCATGTCGTGTATGCCGTCCATCGGAGCCTCCCCGTCGGTCGATTCTTCAGCCGGTGGCCCGGTGTGTCAACTATAAGACAGTGACAGGTCGCAAGAGAAACGCAGAACTGCCTGGCCCTGACGCACGGAACTGGATCGGAAGACTCAAGAGGCGCCGGCCAGCTCGCGGGCTCGGGTCAGCAGCCTCTCCTCGGCGCGGGAGTAGCGCTCCTGCGCCTCGATCGCCCCCGCCCGCAGATGGGCAGCCCGGGCGGTGAATTCCTCGGCCATCGATCTCACCTCGCCCGGGGACGCTCCGCCCGTCGCCCTCCGGGTGGCCACGATCCGGCGCAGGTCCAGGGCGTCGGCCAGCGCGGCCGCGTCGAGTCCGAGCCGCCGCCCGCACACCTCGGAGGCCGCTTCGTCGAGCATCTCGGAGGTGATGTCCAGGCCGGTGAGTCCCCGGCGGCTGGCTGCCCGCACGGCCCGTCCCACCACGTGGTACGCGGTGCGATAGTCGACGCCGGCGGCCACCATCACGTACTCGGCCAGATCGGTGGCCTGGGTGAAGCCGCGTGCGAGTTCGGACCACATCCGCTCGGCGTTCACCGTCAGGGTTCTAACCACCCCAGCCGTCAGGGCGCTGACCCGGATCGTGAAGTCCAGCGCCCGGGGAATCTCGCCGTAGGCGAAGATCAGGTTGTCGCTACGAGCCGACGGACTCTTGACCACGGCCAGGAACCCGCTCATGCGGCCGATCAGCACGCCGCTCGCTCCCCGGATGATGGAGAGCGCGTAGGGGTTGCGCTTCTGGGGCATCAGCACCGAGGCCCGAGTGAACGGCCCGGCCAGGTCGACGTAGTCGAACTCCTGGCTCGACCAGATCTCAAGGTCCTCGGCCAGCTTGGCCTGGTTGGCGATCATGCTCGCCGAGGTGGCCAGCAGGTCGATGAACACGTCGGTCTGCCACATGGCGTCACGGGTGTGGGCGATGACGCCGTCGAATCCCAGCTCGCCCGCGATGGCGGCCCGGTCGTCGAGCAGCCGGCTGCCGTTAACGCAGCCCGCGCCCGCGGGGCTGGTGTTCACCTGCTCAAGGGCAGCCAAGAACCGCTCGCCGTCGCGCAGGGCGGGCGGGACGAAGGCGAGCAGGTAGTGACCGAAGGTGGAGGGCTGGGCCTGCTGAAGGTAGGTCTGGTCTCCCATGAACGTCTCAGCGTGTTCGGCAGCCACCGCGGCCGCGGCCGACGCGAAATCGGCTCCGACCTCTATGAGGCGGGCCGTCTGCGAGCGCAACAGCAGCCGCAGCGCCACCCGGGCGGCCTCCCGGCGGGGACGGCCGGCGTGGAGCCATCCGGCCGAATCGCCGATCCGTTCAACGAAGTGGCGCTCCCGCGAGTTGTAGACCTCGCCGAAGGCGGAGTCGTAGGGGAAATCGGCCGGGTCGGTGCCGTAGGCGTCCAGCAGCACCTTCAGCAGGTCGGCCGCCGCCGCCTGGGGTACCAGACCCCGGCTGCGCAGGTCCAGTACATGGCCGAGGTCAGCGAGATTCAGGCCGTGGTGCAATAGCGGGGCGTCGGCGATCTCCCACGCGAAGCCGGCGTCGACCAGTTCCTGGGCCGGTGCCTCCGACGACGGCCCAGCCACTCGTGGACCCCGTCCGGCCTCTCGCCGGTTCTGCGTCATCGGTCCGAACGCATGGGAGAAGGCGGTCTCATTGCCATCGCACCGAGCGAGCGTAGTGCTGGCTCTCACACCCCACGATGATCGCCAGCCTGGGAGGAATGCCAGCGCAGGACCCGCTTCTCGACCGCGATCAGCAGCAGGACGAAGGCGACGCCGATGAAGGCCAGGACGAAGACGCTGCCCCAGAGTTGATCGACAAGCAGTCGGGACTGGGCCACCCGGGCCGCGTTGCCCAGCCCCTCCCTGGAGTTGAAGAACTCGCCGATGACCGCTCCGACCAACGCCAAGCCGACGCAGATCCGGCCCGCGGCGAACAGGTACGGCAGCGAGTGCGGGATTCGCAGCCGCCAGTAGATCTCCCAGCGGCTGGCATTCACCGAGCGCAGCAGCTCATGGGTCTCCTCGTCGATTGAACGGAGCCCGATCAGCGCGTTGGCAACGAATGGAACCCAGGCGAACAGCATGGCAGTCAGGATCTTTGGCCAGGCCGTGAACCCGAACCACAGCAAGAAGATCGGCACCAGCACCGCCACTGGCGTCGACTGCATGAGCACGATCACCGGCATGGTCGCTCGCTCGACGAACTGAGAGTGCGCCATCCCCGTGGCGACGAGAAGGGCGGCTACAAAGGCGATGACGAACCCCCAGAAAGCCTCCTGCACGGTAACAAGGCCGTTTCGCCAGTAGAAGTCCGGATTCTCGACCACATGTCGGATCACGTCGGAGGGAAGCGGCAGCGTGAGGGGCCGCAGGTTGCGGACCTGGACGTATATCTCCCATCCCACGAAGAAGGCGGTCAGGCCGGCGAAGGGCGCAATCAGCAGGGCCGCCCGGCGCACAGGCCGGCGGGGCACCTCGGGCGGATCCTCAGCGAACAGCCCATCAGCGACGTCCGGGGCGTCGGGAGGGCCGGAGCCTCCATCCGGCGCCGGCCGAGGCGGCTCGCCCGAAGAAGTGTCGCGACCACCCATCAGTTCGACCAACCGTGTAGCAACGCGGCCCGGACCTCGGCCAGGATGTGGTGGTAGTCGTCACTGTCCTCCACGTCGGCGCGGCGCGGTCTGGGCAGCGGGACATCGATGATCTTGGTGACGCGTCCCGGCCTGGCCCCTAGAACAGCCACCCGGTCCGACAGCACCACCGCCTCGGGAATCGAATGCGTCACGAACAGCACGGTGCTGCCGATGCGCTCCCACAGATCGAGCAGCAGATACCGCATGTCGGCCCGGGTTATCTCATCGAGGGCCGAGAACGGCTCGTCCATCAACAGCACGGGCGCGCCGAGAGCGAAGGCCCGTGCGATGCTGACCCGTTGCTGCAGGCCTCCGCTCAACTCCCGAGGCAGCGAGTCCAGGAAGGGCGTCAGGCCGATGTCGTCAAGCATCTGGAGCTGGTCGTCGGCGGACATGCCGGGATTGTCCGGCCGGCGGTTCACGTCTCCGAGCAGCGACACGTTCCTGCGCACCGTCCGCCACGGCAGCAGGGCCGGGTGCTGGGGCACGAAGCCGTAGCGCTTCTGCCGGCGGGCATCCTCCGGCAACTGGCCGTTGACAACCACCGTGCCGCGGTCAGGCGCCAGGAGTCCCCCGGCCAGGCGCAGCATGGTGGACTTGCCGCAGCCGGACGGTCCGATCAGGCTGACGAACTCCGACTGACGCACATCCAGGCTTACCCTCGACAGAGCATGCACGAGCCGGTCCTTGAGTCTGAACCACTTCGAGACCGACTCGAAGCTGACGGCCGGTGCGGTCACCACATGCACATCCCGCCGGTGACGTTGATTGCCTGACCCGTCATGTAGCTCCCACTTTCAGAGGCCAAGAAGGCAACGGCGGAGGCTACATCGGCGGGATCGCCGAGCCGACCGAGCGGGCTCTTGGCCGTCCACGCCGCGATCTGGTCGGCGGTGCGGGTGTCAGCACCCATCTCGGTGAGGACATAGCCGGGACAGACCGCGTTGACCGTCACGCCGTGGGGACCGAGTTCCATGGCCGCGATCCGGCTGAGGGCCACCACCGCTGCCTTCGACGCCGCGTAGGCCGCTTCCCCCGGCGTACCCAACTTGGCCGCCATCGATGCCACGTTCACGATCCGACCTCCGGCGCCGGCCGCGATCATGGCCGGCGCCAGCGCCTGGATCACAACCACCATGGAGCGAACGTTCACCCGGTGGACGCGATCCCACTCCTCGAGCGCCATCTCCAGCAGCGGTGTCTTCGAGAACACGCCCGCGTTGTTCACCACCAGCCAGTAGGGCCCGTCCCCAACATCTGCTGCCAGCGCTTGCCGGGTCGCCGCGGCGTCGGCCAGGTCGACGACGACACTGGTAGCTCCGAGGCCGCGGGCGACATCCTCGACGGCGGGGTCGACGTCGAGCAGGACGGCGTGCATGCCTTCTTCGGTCAGCCGCTCCGCGATCCGGCGGCCGATCCCTCTCGCCGCGCCGGTCACGAGACAGCGGCGGCCCCGGAGTCCGTCAGCCATGTGGGGGTCGGGGCTCTCGACGGCTACGCGACTGGATCGGCACCCAGGATCTGGGCCCGAAAGCCGGGGTCGCTGAGCAGATCTTTGACAGTGTGGACGATCGCCTGGGTGTGGGCGTCGATCTCGATGTTGACCGAGTCGCCCACGCTCACCAAGCCGAGCGTCGTCCGCTCGAGCGTCTCGGGGATCAGGCTCACCGCGATCCGGTGGCTCTCGCGATCGACTCCCGAGATGGTCAGGCTGGCACCGTCAATGGCGACCCACCCCTTCCATAGCAGGTAGGGCATGAGCGACTCATCGACGTCGAACCACATCGTGCGGTTGTCGCCTTCCGCGGCTATCTCGCACACGGTGGCCGTCCCCGACACATGGCCGGACAGCACATGCCCTCCGAGTTCATCGCCGAAGCGCAGCGAACGCTCGATGTTGACGGGGTCGCCGACCGACAGAGCACCAAGGTTCGTGCACTGCATCGTCTCCGCGATCACATCGAACCGCGCCTTCGAGCCGTCGATGTCAGACACGGTCAGGCACGTCCCGTTGTTGGCCACGCTTGCGCCGGTCTGAAGTACGTCAGCGTGGGGGCCGAGGTCGACGGTGAGACGGCAGATGCCTTCTGCCGCCTCGATGCCGACGACCCGGCCCATCCCCTGGACGATTCCCGTGAACATGCCGTGCGTTCCCGCCTGCTTGTGCGGCTATGTCGATCGATGCTCCGGCCGGCTGAGGGTCAGGGCCCCGGCCAGATCAGTTCCGCTCCGTCGTAGACGCTCTCGGCGAAGCCCGGATCCACCATGGACTGCCAGTCGGGAGTCGACTCCCACACGCCGGCCTGCACCAAGGCGTCGATCTCAGATCCGAAGAGGTCGAGATCGGGGATTCCCACACCGGCGCCAGCCGGGGCGAGATCGGCGATCAGGGCGGACTCCACGCCCCAGCGGTAGCGCTCCGCCTCCATGGCGAAGTACAGCGGGTTGCCGGCCGCGTCGATCAGATCGAAGGCGTTCTCCACGGCGATGTCCGGGTTCGCGGCCGCGAAGGCTTGGCCCCGGATCAGGGCCCGCACCACGTCGGCCACCAGGCCGGGGTTGTCGTCGATCATCGACTGCGTCGTGAACGTGACGCCGAAGCTGGAGGGCACGCCGAAGTCGAGCGGATCGAGCATCGTGAAGGCCACGCCGTTGTTGGTCAGAGTGTTGGGCTCGTTGGACTTGTACACCGGCAGGGCGTCGATGCCCAGATCTAGGTGCGCCACCGGGTCGAATCCGTCCAGCAGGATCTCCTCGAAGCAGCTCCGCTCGATTCCCGACAATGCGACGGAAGCCTGCAGCGAGTACGGCAGGTCGCCCTTGATTCCTATGAGGCTGCCGCACAGCCCGGAGAAGTCCTCGATGTCGCTTCCCTCTGGCAGCACGATGGCCTCTATCGCGGTGCGACCCCAGTGGATCAGGGCCACGAGATCGCCCTCGCCGGCGACGTTGTTGGCCACCATCTCGGCGAACGATCCGGATGCTCCGAACTGGGCCTGCCCCTCGATGACCAGCGCCCCGTTGGACGGAGCGAAGCCGGGCTGGATCTCGAAGTCGATGCAGAGTTCCTCGAAGTAACCCTGGGCATCAGCCACGATCGCATCGATGATCCCGGCCGCGGCCGCGAAATCGAACCCGGTAACGAAGGTCATCTTGCCGGCGTCGCGGTTGGCCTGGCAGCGCTCCGCAGCCGCGTCCGGCTCAGGCTCAGCGGCCGGCTCAGGCTCAGCAGCCGGCTCGGGCTCGGGCTCAGCAGCCGGCTCAGGCTCAGCAGCCGGCTCAGGGTCAACAGCCGGCTCGGGCTCAGGCTCTGCAGCCGGTTCGGGCTCGGCTGCCGCCTCAGGGTCAACAGCCGGCTCAGGGTCAACAGCCGGCGCCGGTTCAGGCGCGGCCGCATCTTCGGCGTCGTCGCCGCTGCACGCAGCCGCCACCAGCGCCAGCACGAGCACGGCCAGCAATATCAGCCGTAGCCGTCTGAATGAATCGTGGTGCCTCATCTCGCCCTCCCTCGAAGCGAAGACCATCGCCGGACCATCTCGTTGCATCCGGCTCCAAGCGCAGTCTGCCAGCGCCCAGCGACCGATGCCAAGGCTGCGCCCAGTCGGGGCCACCGAGGGCCACCGGCCTATGTTTGCCCCCACTCGTCGGGCTCGGCCGCCCTCCGCTGCGTGGCCGCGGCCACCACGGCGTCGACCATTTCCGCGGCGCTGCCGATCGCGGGGCGGTCCAGGCCCTCGAACTCTGCCGGTGTGGCGATCCCCTCCAGTACCTCCGCCAGCGGGCGGCCGCTGAGGCGGGCCGTCCGGTACGCCTTCTGAAGCTCGTCGTTGGCCTGGTGCTTGCCCAGCCTCACCGAGAGGCGTCTGAGCAATTCCTGGGACCCGAAGTCGCCCATCATCTCCAGGTTGGCAGACATCATGCCGGTGTCCACTTCGATGCTCGTCACGAGGCCGCGGGCCAGGCTGAGCTGGGCCAGCAGGTAGTGGCCCAGCTCGGGCAGCAGCACCCACTCGGTCTTCCAGGTTCTGCCGTCGCGCTCGTGGTCGCCGACCATGGTCTCGACCAGGACGCCCGCGGCCGAGCGCACCAGCCGCGCCAGCGTGACCATCTGCTCGCTGCGCTCCGGGTTGCGCTTGTGGGGCATGGTGAAGCTCCCCACCGTGTCCTCCGAAGCCGCCTCGGCGAGTTCTGCGATCTCGCGCCGCTGGAGGTTGTACACCTCGTTGGCGATCCGAGCCATGGTGGCCGACACCAGAGCCGCATTGCTGGCGAACTCAGCGAGCCGGTCCCGCGCCGTGGTCCACGAGATGGCCGGATCGCCCAGCCCGAGGCGCTCGCAGAAGCGGCGGCGCAACTCCGGGCCGAGGTCCCCGTAGAAGCCCAGCGCCCCCACCGCGCCGGCGAGCTGGCCAACAAGCAGGCGAGGACGGCTCTGGAGCCAGCGCTCCATGTGCCGGGCCGTCTCGTCAGCCCAGGAGGCGGCCTTCAGCCCGAACGTCACCGGGGCACCCGGCTGGCCGTGCGTGCGGCCCAGCATGGGCGTGTCGCGATGACGCTCAGCCAGCTCGAGCAGCGAGCCCTCCACTGCCCGCAGATCCCGCCACACGATCGCCCCGACGTCGCGCATCTCCAGCGCGGCTGCGGTGTCGGAGACGTCCTGCACGGTGGCGCCGTAGTAGACGTGCTCGCGAGCCTGCTCGGGCAACTGGGCCTGCAGCTCGACCACGAGCCCCACGGCGGAGTGCGAGGTCCGCCGGGTGTGGGCTCCCAAATCGGCCGGATCCAGGATCTCTGCATCGAGGCCGTCAATGGCCCGCGCCGATGTCTCGGGGATGATCTGAAGATCGGCCTGTGCGGCTGCGAGAGCCTTGAGCACTTGCACCCAGCGAGACAGCCGGGCCCGTTCAGAGAAGAGGGCCAGGGACTCCGGTGTGGACCACCCGTGCCCGTAGACGGCCGAGTCGATCAGGTGCGCGTCCACGTGCCGTCCCCGGAGCCGGTCAGCGCCCGCAGGGCCTGGTGCACCTCAGTGAGGGTGGCGCCCCAGGGCACCGTCACCGTGTCCCCGTGCTGTTCCAGACCCTCTTCGAGCATGCAGCAGCGGCTCAGAATGAGCCCATCGCTGGCCTCATCGGCGCCGATGAGCCGGCGAGGGCACCAGTCGATGGTGCGGGGCGCCTCGACTCCGTAGAACCAGCGGTGGATCTGCTGGGAGCGTTCACAGCCGAGCAGGGTCGAACCAGTGAAGGGCGGTCGTTCGTCAAGGTGGGACACGGCCACGCCCTCGATATCGATCCCCCCTCCCCGGCAGGGAACGATCAGCCCATCGGGCGGAGGCTCGGTCACCAGCCTGCGGCTGTCGACGATCCGACCGTCCACCGCTATCGGGGGCAGGTCCTCGGCGGTGTCCAGCACCCTGGCCACCTGGTCGACGAGCTTGGACGGCTCGGGCGGCACCACATCCACCACGGTGATCCGGACCGGGTCGGCGTTGAGCAGGAAGCTGACATGGCGGTACCGGCCCTCCACCACGACGCAGCGCCGGTCTGGACGCCTGAGGGCCATCCGGGCCAGGTGCGAGGCGATGCCGGGATCGGCGTCGTCGTCGCGCACGTAACCGCATTCGTCGGTCGAGGCCAGCACCCGCACAGCCACCGGATCCGAGAAGAGGTCGTCGCTGGTGTCGCGGGCCAACTCCACCAGCGCGCAGCGTTCGGGGTCGCGCGTTAGTCGCGCCACCACGAACCTGGTCCTGCGGTAGGCCTCGCGTCCCGTGAAGTGGGCCACAAGATCGTCGGGCGACAGACTGGAGACCGCCGCCACCGACACCTGCCGGTACCGCGACGGCATGATGTTGGGCGCGGCGGCGTCTAGGTCGAACATGCGGACCGAAGGCGGGTTCGGAGGGTGTCGGACCGGAGCCCGCGCCTGAGGGCCTCCACTCCGAGCACTTCGACGACGGAGATGTTCGCGAGGTTGACGTTCGCTCCCAGACGATTGACGAGCCATGCTTGCTGATCGATGCGTGGAGCCTCGTACACCACCGGGGCATCGGATCCAAGGCTCTCGAGGGCGTCGACGAGTTCTGCCCTGACCGCTCCGTCCGCGTCGTAGAGGCCCACGGTCCCGCTCTCGCGGCCCTCAGCCACCAGCCAGCAAGCGCCGCTGTCGATGTCGCGCTTCGCCTCTTCGAGCCACTGGTGGGGCCGAACCGACTCGCGGGGATCCTTGCTCCCTACCTCGGCGAACACTTCGAAGCCGTGCTGGCAGGCCCGGGCGATCAGGTCGTGCTTGGAGGCGGCCGGCAGGTCGGTTGCGCCACGGGACACCTCCACGCAGCCGAATTCCAGTTGGTGGGCCCAGTCGAAGAACTCTTCGGCGCGGCCCTGCCACCACGCCGCCTCGAGCAGTGTCCCGCCGGGGCAAGCCTTGACCTGGTGCGACTGCAGCAACTCGATCTTGGATGCGATGGCGCTGTCCACGTAGGCGGTGCCGAATCCGAACTTCCAGACATCTACGAACGCTCCATGAGCCCTCAGCCGCGCGTCCATGCCCTCCACGGAGGTGCCCTTGTCGATGACGTGGGTTATTCCGGCGCGTCGGGGCTTGGCCGTTCGGGCTGCGGTCTCGAGGAACCGGGGAGACTCGGAGGTGGGCATCTGTGTGATCTGGGTGCGGCGTCACACCGCGGTGCGCCGCAACTCCAGTCTACGAGGCAGTTCCGTGGCGGCCAGAGCGACGCCGGCCACCAGTGCCCGACCCGAGGTGGCACCCACTGCGGCCAGTGCCGCCGCAGCACTGCGCATCCCGTGGTGATCCCCGGACGCGGCGGCGTCCAGCAGAGCATGTGCGGGCTGGATGCTCTGGCCGGCTGCGGCCCATCTCAGGAAGGCGCGGCTCAACCGGGTGGTGCGTGCGACCGAGGCCAAGTCGCTCAGGGCACGACGGTGGCTCGGGTTGACGGCGCAGACCAGCAGGATCCCCGCCAGCACGTCGTCGCCGCTGGGGGTGAGCCCGCTGCCCCGGCCCTGAAGCTGGCGGAACACGGCGGCCAGGTCGCCGCGGCGCGCTTCGCGGGTCGCCACTTCCCAGACAGGTGCCAGTTCGGTGTCGGCAATCGAGGCCAAACTACGCCATGCCCTTGAGGCGGCGGTGAGCCGTTCGGGCAGGCGCGGCGTCCAGCGCGGGCATCGGTCAAGGCGAACATGTAGCTGGCCCGCTCTCAATACGGCTCCCGAGACGCTCACCGGATCGTGCCGAGCAGGCAGCTTGGCCAACTCTTCGACGATGAGGTGCAGAGGACCCGGCCAGGATCGGGGACCCAACACCGCGAACAACGCCCCGGAGGGGCCCGAGACATAGAACCCCTCACGGAAGACCGCCTCCACCCGGCCGGCGAACCCCTCCGGCGTCGCCTCCAGCACGGCCTGACCAACCGAGACTGCGGAGACTGGACCCGCCGCTGCGGTACCGTTCGGCCGTGCCGTCCCCGGAGCCATCGTCGCCGGAGCCGCCATCCCCGGAGCCGCCATCGCCGGAGTCATCATCGCTGGACCGGCTGGTCGCCGCCGTTCGGGATCATGCAGGCCTGCGCGCCAAGAGAGCGATCGGCGCTGTCCGCCGGGTGGTCGAGACCTCGGATCCGCTCACCGGTCCCGGCGACGACGGCGCGGTCGTGGAAATGCCCCGCGGAGGCTCGGTAATCGTGTGCGGCGAGGCGATCAACCCTGCGTTCGTGGCATCCGATCCCCGGGCTGCGGGGATGGCGGCAGTGCTCGCGAACGTCAACGACCTGGCGGCCATGGGGGCCATACCCCGGGGCATCGTCAACACGGTCGTGGCGTCGGCTCCGGTAGCGGCCGAGGCGCTGCGGGGCATGGCCGACGCGGCCGCCCTCTACGAGGTCCCCATCGTGGGCGGACACATCAGCGAGCATCGAGGCGAACCGGCACTGTCGGCCTTCGCCGTGGGGGACGCCGACCGGGTCCTCTCGGTGAGCCGGGCCCAGCCTGGTCAGGACCTCGTGTTCGCTTGCTGCCTGGACGGCCGCATGCGGACCGACTTCCCGTTCTTCACCACGCTCGGACCTCAGGGACCCCGCCTGGCCCAGGACGTGCGCCTGCTGTCCGAGGTCGCTCGCGAGGACCTGGCGTGCGCGGCCAAGGACGTGAGCATGGCGGGTGCGGTCGGCTCGCTGGCGATGCTTCTCGAGCCCGGCCGACTCGGCGCCACCGTCGACCTGGACCGGCTCCCAGCACCGGCTGGAGTGAGCCTGGACCGCTGGCTCGTCTGCTTCCCTAGCTACGCCTTCTGGCTCACCACGGACCGACCGGGCCCCTGCGTCGATCTGTTCCGCTCGGCGGGGCTCACCGCAGCCGTCACCGGTTCCATAACCGCCAGCGGTGTCCTCGAGTTGCGCCGGGGATCGTCCAGCCGCGCCGTGATCGACATGAGACAGGAACCGGTCACCGGGCTGTGGCCCTGAGCGCGCCGGCCGGCGCGATTGCGCCGTGGGTGCCGCACCCGTTGGCATCACCTCAGGCTCCGGCATCCTCGACCCGGCTCCTCATGGCTTGCCGGTCCTCGGCGAAGCGTTGCGGGTCACCCGACTCGCAGTCATCGAACGAAGCCTCATCGACGCGGGACCTGCCGCCGTCGGGGTCCCCCATTTCCGTGACCGTCACCACATACAGGGGCGTCATGGTGGAGGGGTCGGCCTCGACCATGCTCACCACGGCCAGCCCGGTGGCCAGGTGCAACTCCACGCACTGGTAGGGGTCGACGAGCCCCGCGGCTAGATCGCCCTGCTTGTGGATCACCGCCCACGCCCTGCCCGCCTCGCGTGCCGCCGCGATGCGCTCACGGCGCTGATGCTCGGCTCTCTCGGCCAGCAGCTCGCGGCGGCGGACGGCGAACCCGCAGCCTGCGGTCGCCTCTGTGAGGCCGTAGGCGACCGGTTCGCCGGTGGCCCTCGCCGCCTCGTCCAGGATGGCGGCGCGATGCTCCCAGCGCTGGGACAGTTCCTCGAGATCGGAAACCTCGGCCAGAGCGTCAGCCACCGCACGGACCAGCCGCACGGCCGATTGGTAGGCGTCAGGATTCGTGGTGGCCGTCGGATAGAGGCGGCGCTCGCTCTCGTTCCAATGGGCGGCCAGCACTGCAGTGGGGTCTGCGTCGCGCACACCGTTGGGCATCGTCGTCGCTCCTTGTCGCCTGCGGCGCCCCGGCGGACCCGAGGCTTGGCATGGCCCGTCGCCTTTCATCTACTATAAGAAAGTCGGTTCTGCTATCGGCAGACTTGAGGGCTCCGTGCCGGTTCCGACGCACCCGGCGGGGTCGGGCGAGAGGAGTGAGCCTTGGCCGAGACCGCGATTCTCGCTCTCGGAGGCAACGCACTCACCCGCGAGGACCAGCGCGGCACCCTGGAGGAGCAGTACGCCAACGCCCTCGCCATGGCCCACTCGGTCCGCTCGCTGATCCGCAAGGGATGGAACGTGGTGATCGTGCACGGCAACGGTCCCCAGGTCGGCAATCTGGCCATCCAGCACGAGGGCTCGACCGACCTGGTGCCCGCACTGCCCCTGTTCACCCTGGGAGCCATGACGCAAGGGCAACTGGGGAGCCTCATCTGCCTGGCGCTCAACGAGGTGTGCAAGCGCGAGATCGCGGGAGCGGTGTCGATCATCACGCACGTCGAGGTCGACCCAGACGACCCGGCCCTGTCACACCCCACCAAGCCCATCGGCCCATTCTTCGACCGAGCCGAGGCAGCCGCGCTGGAATCGGCGAAGGGGTGGGCCATGGCCGAGGATTCTGGGCGGGGCTACCGGCGAGTGGTTCCGTCCCCGCGGCCGATGGCGCCCATCGAGGCCGCGGCCATCTCGGCGCTGGTCGACCTCGGCTACATCGTTGTGGCCGGCGGCGGAGGCGGCATCCCGGTGGCGCGCTCGGCCGACGGCGCCTACCGGGGCGTCGACGCCGTCATCGACAAGGACTTCGCCGCGGAGCGGATTGCGGACTCCGTGGGCGCCCAGGCCCTGGTTATGGTGACCGGGGTGGACGCGGTGCGCCTCAACTTCGGTACGCCTCAGGAGCGGATCATGACCGAGATGACCGCATCCGATGCCCGGCTCCATCTGGCCGACGGGCAGTTCCCTCCCGGGAGCATGGGACCGAAGGTAGAGGCCGCGATCGAGTTCGTGGAGTCGCCGGGACGGATTTCAGCCATAACCACGCCCGAACTGGTCTACGCGACCCTCGATGAGCCCGGCGGCGTGATCGCGGGTCCTCGGGGCACGAGGATCGTGCCCGACCCGGTGCCCGCATTGACATGATGAGGACCGAAGTTCGCGGGCACCGTGAAAGCCCGCCCGTGTCGACATGATGAGGACCGAAGTTCGCGGGCACCGTGAAAGCCCGCCCGTGTCGACATGATGAGGACCGAAGTCGTAGCGGACTGCTACGTCGACAGTGTGCGGCTGCTGGAGGCCACCCGGGCGATGCGCGAGGCGACCGGCGTGGACCGGGCCTGGGCGCTGATGGCCACTCCGGCCAATCTCGATGCCCTGGCCGCCGAGGGCCTGACCGATCAGCTCAGCGGCGCGGCGGCGAACGACCTGGTCCTGGCAGTCAGAGGATCCGGCGATGAGCTGACCGCAGCCCTGGAGGCGGGACGGCGCATGCTGTTCGAAGCGACCGAGCCCGGCGGCGCAGCTCACTCAATGCCGGCGGGGACGCGCCCTGCCAGCCTCGACGACGCTCTGGCCGAGGCTCCCGATGCCAACGTCGCCATCGTCTCGGTCCCCGGTCCGTATGCGGCCCTGGAGGCCCACAAGGCCCTGACCCGCGGCCTCGACGTTCTGCTGTTCAGCGACAACGTGCCCCTGGCCGACGAGATCGGTCTGAAGCAACGGGCGTGCTCTCTGGGCCGGCTGGTGATGGGCCCGGGCGCTGGCACTGCAGCACTAGGTGGCATTGGGCTCGGCTTCTCGAACCGGGTGGCACCAGGGCCGGTGGGGGTGGTCGCGGCCGCGGGCACGGGCGCCCAGGAGGCCATGACCCTGCTCGACCGCTGGGGATCGGGGGTCTCCCATGTGGTCGGAGTGGGAGGCCGCGACCTGTCCGAAGCGGTCGGAGGGCTGATGGCCGAGGCCGCCATGGATGCCCTAGA
Organism: Candidatus Aldehydirespirator sp.; assembly: GCA_965220645.1. Lineage (GTDB taxonomy): Bacteria > Actinomycetota > Acidimicrobiia > Acidimicrobiales > Aldehydirespiratoraceae > Aldehydirespirator. The sequence goes on from OZ244836.1 coordinate 3,106,122, forward strand.
CGGTGACGCCGGCACCGAGTTGACGTTGCTGGTGTCCAAGCCGCCCGCTGCTGGCGTGGCCGAGCGCCTGCTGAGCAAGCCCAGGAACAAGCCGATCGTGGCCGCGCTGATCGGGCTGGGGACACCGGTGGCCGCACCGGATGGCGTGACGGTGTGCAACACGCTCGAGCAGGGCGTGGTGGAGGCGCAGGCCCGACTCGCTCAACCCGGCGGAGACCCGCTCGGTTCCATCGACGCGGAGATCGCCGCACTGACTACACACCTCGACCCGTCCAGAAAGCGGATGGTGGGGCTGTTCAGCGGGGGCACCCTGGCCTACGAGGCAATGACCATCACCAGCCGCCACATTGGCTCCGTGTTCTCGAACACGCCGCTGGAGGCGGCATGGGCGCTGCCTGCGCCCCCCGACGGCCACCTGTGCCTCGACCTGGGTGAGGAGGAGTACACCCGGGGGCGCCCCCACCCCATGATCGATCCCGAGGCAAGGCTCGAACTGCTGCGTGACCAGGCTTCGGACCCGAGCGTGGCTGTCGTGTTGCTCGATGTGGTGATCGGCGACGGCTCCCATCCGGACCCCGCCGCCATGCTCGCTCCGACCGCGGCGGAGATTGTCAAGTCGGGCGCGGCCGTCGTGGCCTACGTGCTGGGCACCGACCGGGATCCCCAAGGCTTCGAGCGGCAGCGATCAATCATGCGCGAGTCGGGATGCGTCGTGGCCGAGACGAACGCCCGGGCCGCCCTGGCCGCGGCCGCGCTCGTGAACCGCGACCCCGCGCTCGTCCATCACGACTTGGCGACCTCGTTCACGGTGTGACCCTGCCGGCGCGTATCGCCATCGCCACCTACTCGGTCAGGCCTCGTGGCGGGGCCGTGCACAGCGTGGAACTGGCCGAAGCCCTGGCGGAGGAGGGAGTCGACGTGACCCTCATCGCCCTGGGCGACCCGGCTGAGGGCTTCTTCCGTCCCACCACGGTGCCGGTGCACATCGTCGAAGCCCCACCCCGGACCGGAACCCTGACCGACCGGGTCTTCTCTCACATCGAAGCCCTGACATCGGGGCTGACCGGGCTCGGGGGCCGCTTCGACATCGTGCACACGCAGGACTGCATCTCGGCCAGAGCCGCGGCCCGGGTTCGCGATCGTGGGGCGGGGTTCCGGGTGTTCCGCACGGTGCACCACATTGATGACTTCACAACCCCGGCGCTGATCGAGTGCCAGGACGCGGCCATCACCGAGCCGGACCGTGTGCTGGTGGTGAGCGAGCCGTGGAGGAGGCGCCTTCTCGACGACTACGGCGTGACAGCGGCAGTGGTAACCAACGGGGTGAGGGTGGAGCGGTTCGCCGGCGCGACGCGGTCTCCGGACGAGCGCGACTCCCTGCGGTCCCGGATCTCCGCCGGGGGGCGCCACCTGTACCTGACGGTGGGGGGCATCGAGCCCCGGAAGGGATCGCGCTATCTGGTCGAGGCGCTGGGTCTGCTCAAGGCCATGCCGGGCCCACCCCCGATGCTGGCGGTGGTGGGCGGGCACTCCTTCCAGGACTACCAGGCCTACCGCGACGAGGTGCTCGGGTCGCTGGACTCCCATGGCTTGCGTCTAGGAGACGACATGGTGCTGGTCGGAACGGTCCCCGACGTCGAGTTGCCCGGATGGTTCGGCGCCGCCGACAGCTTCGTGTTCCCGTCGATCAGTGAAGGCTGGGGTTTGGTGATTCTGGAGGCTCTGGCCGCCGGGCTGCCGGTGGTGGCCTCTGATATCGAGGTCTTCGGTCAGTTCCTGACCCACGACACCGACGCGTTGCTGACCGAGGCGGCCAACCCGGCCTCGCTGGCGGCCGGCATGGCCCGGGTGCGGGACGACCCCGATCTGGTGCGCCGGCTGCGGGCCAACGGGGCGGCAACCGCCGGCCGCTACTCGTGGGCCAGCACCGCCCGACGCCACATGGAGTTGTACGCCGAGGCGCACGCCCCCTCCCGAAATTGATGCGGATGTTGGACCTCACGGGTCGTCATCTGCATCAATTCCGAGCCGGTCGGGACAGCAGGGTGCCGGTGACCAGGGCCAGCGTCGCCCAGGCCGCGGCCAGTCCGCCCAGCGAGGCCAGACGGAAACGCCACACCAGGTCGGTGGGCGCGTCGACGGGGTCGGGACTGCCGGGCAGGGCCACGAAGATCACCGCCAGCCCGGCGGCATAGAACGCGGCTGTCGCCCACGCCTTCGCCACCGGGGCCAGATCGACTCCCCGATGGAACCGCCACACGGCCCAGGTCAACAGGATCGAGAGAGCCAGCACCGCGAAGTAGAGCAGGGTGCGCTCGTTGACGGTGTCGGGGTCGCCGACTGCCGGCGGGTTGGCCGGATACTTCAGGAAGGGCACCAGTACCACGGCCACAAACCCGAAGAACCCCAGCCCAACCGAGGCCGCCAGAGGCGTGGACGCGGCCAGCCGGGGCCCCACCGCGGCGAGCACGACCGCGAACATGACACCCAGGGCCAGCCCGAACACGACCAGCCCGATCGCCCCTCCGATCTCCTGCACGCCCCGCCCGAAGAGATCCTCGTGATGGGCGCCGCTGGTGGCGTGGCTGATGCTGTCCTCCAATGCGATGGCGTCCCGTATCGGTCCCCGACCGGCGGTTGCCGCGAACAGGGCCGACGCCACCCCGGCGGCCAGACCGGCCAGGCAGCCGACCCCGAGGATCCGCTTCATGGAGCGGGCCGTGCGCTCAGTGGCAGGGGACGCCCGCGAAGTGACGGCCGTCGTGGAAGAACTCGTGGAGCGTCCCGGCGACATGGCTGAGCACGACGCCGTTCTCGAGCATCACGAAGTAGGAGGCCACCGCAGCGAGCGCGACGAGCGCCCAGGCCCATACCGGGACGTCAACCTCTGGAATGGCTGGCGCGACGGAGGGAAGGGCGTGCGTTTCCATGAGTTCAGTGTCGCACAAGACAGGAGCCGCTACCAATACCGCCGCCGGCGACGGCGACGGCGACCCGTGGCTGTCGGGCTCATCAAGACTCCCGTGTACCCGTGGATAGCAGGGCCTCGCCGGCAAGGTCCGTAGATGCCCAAGACTCGTCGAACCCGCAGCGCAGCCGCGTGGCGGGGTCATCGACTTGGGCCGGTTGAAGATCCCACAGCAGTGCGGGTCGGGTGCCGTGCCAGCGCACCGAATACGACAGCACGCCGTGGCGGGTCACCAGCGAACGGGCGTCGATGGAGGCTCCCCTCCACGCTTCGGGCGGTGCGGGCAGCATCACGAGATGATCGGCGGCCTCAGCGACCAGGCAATCCAGCAAGGCCTCGGCTCCGGCGAGGCCGTCACCGCCGAACGCGACGCCGTCCCGGACGGCGGCCGTGAGGCTGTCGCCGGTCACAACTGTTCGCGGCATCGAGGCCGGCGCAGGCGTCCTGGCCAGCAGGCGGCGAGCGTCGCGGGCCGCCGCGGGCGCCTCCGTTTCCAGGACGGCAGCCACCTGTTCCAGCGTGAGCGGATCGAGGCATTCGCCCGCGGCCGCAGCCAGAGGACCGGCCAGGTCTGCCAGTCCCGAGGCCCGACCGGTTCGCAGCCGGCGCGATGCCAGGGCCCGCAGCGCCGCGGTGGCCGAAGTCGACGGCAGCAGTGAGCGTTCGGCCGCGCCTACCAGCGCCACCCTGGCCCTGTCGGCCTCATCGGGCAGGCCCACCCGGTCGAGCACAACCGCGGCCCGTGCCACCGCCGCGGGCTCCGAACAGCCCGCAACCAGGATCGACGCTGCGATCCCCCGCCGCCAGGCCCGCACGGCAGTGTCGTCGGGCAGTTCCACCGAAGCAGCCCGCTCCACCACAGCCCGCCAGCCGGCCGCGATCTCCTCCGGTGAGCTGCCGGCCACCGGATCGCCCGCAACATCGACGGTTACCCGCAACGGCACCTGAGGAGCCAGCGGGACGACCGCCGCGGCCGCGGCCAGCCCATCACGGCTTCGGGCCTCGCAATCCCCCGCGGGTGGCTCGGCCCGCACGGCCCGCCATACCTCACCGTCGTCGACAGCTGCCGCCCCTCCCGGTGCACGTGGAAGGCTCACCGCGACCTGACCATCGACCAGCAGCCGCGATCCCTTCACCGCGGCGGTGTTGATCGACCCGGTCACACCGACGGCCAGACTCACCGGCATGGGCGTGTCGTTCATGAACTCCAGCACCACCGCCCGGCCTCCCGTGTCGCGCCCCGCCCCGGCCCTCAGCACCACATCGCCGCCGGGCACTCTCATGTGCGTCGCGGTGACCGGCATGTCGTCGATCAGATGGGCGCGCACCGCCGTCTCCTCTGCCGCGACATGCCAGCGATCCTCGGCTCCCACGGCCCAGCCCACTCGCCACCCAGCGCCGACCGGAGCCACCGTTCCCGACCGGTCCACCGCGGCCACCGGCCCGTCGAGGTCTCCGAGCAGCTCCTCTAGCCGAGAGTCCTGCGACGTCACCGGCGGGCTTCGCTGGTGGGTGGCCGGTCGAGCAATGCTCGGTAGGCCGCGGTGGCGGGGCGGCCGTCCTCGATAACGGCCCGAACCTCCTCGGTGATCGGCATGACCACACCCAGCGAGCGGGCCAGCGACGCCACCACCGGGGTGGACTTCACGCCTTCGGCCACCTGGTCCATGGACGCCACGATCTCAGCGATGGACTCGCCCCGCCCCAGGCGCTCGCCCACATGGCGGTTGCGGCTCTGAGCGCTGACGCAGGTGGCCACAATGTCGCCGATCCCGGCCAGGCCCGCGAACGTCAACGGGTCTCCACCGAGAGCCACACCCAGACGGGTCACCTCGGCCAGGCCCCGCGTGATGAGCGCGGCCCGGGTGTTGTCTCCGGACCCCAGCCCATCCGAGATGCCGGCGGCCAGAGCGATCACGTTCTTCGTGGCGCCTGCGATCTCAGCCCCGACGACGTCGGTGTTGGTGTACACCCGGAAGTCGCCGGCGCAGAACGTGTCCCGCAGTTGGTCGGCCAGCGGCCCGTCGGCCGGTGCCATGGCCAGAACGGCCGCGGCGGCGTGCCCCGCCAAGATCTCCTTGGCCAGGTTCGGGCCCGTCAGCACCCCGACCGGGCAACCGGGGAGCTCGTCCGCCACCACCTCGGTCATTCGCTTGCGGGTGTGCGCTTCCAGGCCCTTGGTGAGCGACACGACCGGTGTCCGGTCGCCTACGTGGGGACGCAGCAGCCGCAGCATTTCGCGGAACCCGTGGGAGGGCACGCCCATCACCACCGCTTCGGCACCGTCGACCGCCTCGCCGATGTCGGCGGTAGCCCGTAGATCAGGATGCAGCGTCCGGCCCGGCAGGTATCGGGGGTTCTCGCCGATCGAGTTGACAGCGTCGGCCACGGCCGGGTCGCGGGCGTACAGGACCGTGGGGGCATTGTGAGCGCAGAGATGAGCGACAGTGGTGCCCCACGACCCGCCCCCGATCACCGAGACCCGGACGTTCACAACCGCAACCGTAGAGGCCGAGCGGATGGAGAGCGACTCAGAAGAAGGGCTCTGACGCGTTCGCGCTCGCTCATAGACTCGCCCCGATCATCGAACGGAACGCCCGGAGGCACCCGGTGGTATTGATGGAAGTCCCTAGCGAGCCCGCGACCGCGGTGATCGTGCCGATCCGCTCATTCGACGGAGCCCTGTCACGGCTCGCCAGCATCCTCGGCCAGCCCGGCTGCCGGGATCTGATGCGCGTGATGGCGAGCCGAGTGGTGGCCGCGGCCGACGGGCTGCCGGTACACGTGGTCACCGACGACGGCAATGTGGCCGCCTGGGCCGCCGGCTTGGGCGCGGCCGTCGTGCCCGCCGGTCGTCCCGGCCTGACCAGCGCAGTATCGGTGGCCGTCGATCACCTGGCCTCGGCGGGATTCGAGCGCGCCGTGGTAGCCCACGCCGACCTGCCCTTGGCCCGCACCCTGCGGCCCGCGGTCGGCCCCGGGCTGACAATCGTGCCCGACCGGCAGCGAGACGGCTCCAATGTCGTGTGTGTGCCCACCGCGGTCGGCTTCCGCTTCTCCTACGGTCCGGACTCCTTCAGCCGGCACGTGGCCGAGGCCGAGCGGCTGGGGCTGGCCGTGACGGTTGTGGAGGACGGCGCCCTGGCCGCGGACATCGACCACCCCGAGGACCTGCTGGCACTGCCCGCCGCAGACCGCCTCGCCCTGGGCCTCGATGGGCTCGCCGTCAGCCCGTGACCACCGTCGATGTGGCCGTGCCCGCCCGGGCTCTCGCGATCGGCGCCCACCCCGACGACATCGAGTTCGGCTGCGGGGCGACGCTGGTCAAATGGGCCGACGCCGGCTGCGAGGTGAGCCTGCTGGTCTGCACCGACGGCTCCAAGGGAACCTGGGACGCCGACGCCGACATCGCGGCCCTGGTGGCCCGCCGCCAGCAGGAGCAGGCCGAGTCGGCCCGCCGACTCGGTGCCCGCGGCGAGGTGCGCTTCCTGGGCGAGGTGGACGGCGAGCTGGAGGTGACCATGGCTCTGCGCAGCCGGATGGCCAAGGTCATCCGGGAGCTGCGCCCCGATGTGGTGCTGGGGCACGACCCGTTCACGCGCTGGCGCCTCCATCCCGACCATCGGGCCGCCGGGTTCTTGTGCATGGACGCGCTGGTTGCGGCCCGCGACGCCCACTTCTTCCCCGAGCACGGCGTCCCCAACCATCGCCCGGCCGAGCTGCTGCTGTTCGAGTGCGAGGACCCCGATCACGTCGAGCAGGTGGCCGAGGCCCAGATCGAGGCCAAGGTGAGCGCCCTGCTGGCCCACGAAAGCCAGTACGTGAGCACCCACCGCATCGACCCGGAGGACGACGGCACCGGCAAGGCCGAGTTCCGGGCCAGCATCTTCGAGAAGTGCCGCGCCGCGGGGCGCAGGGCAGGCCTGACCTACGGCGAGGCATTCAAGCGCGTCGAGCGCGTTTAGGGGCTGCGCGGATAGGTGAGACTCCGTCGGGTCGCAGCGGTGTCATTCCCGCTCTTGTTCGCTGCGCTCACGGGCCGCTCGGGCACGCGTCGGCCACGCGGGGCAGCAACTCCCGCAGCGTAGGGCGGCTGCGTCCAGGCGCTACCGTCGGCACGGCATGAGCGACGCCATCGACCCCGCACGCGGTGCGCCGCCGGCACCCAAGGGACTCACGGCCGCCGAGGTCGAGCAGCGCAGGCGCGAGGGCCGCACCAACGACGTGCCCGACGCCCCGGTCCGCACCGTGGGCCAGATCGTGCGCAACAACGTGCTCACCCCGGTCAACGCCATCATCGGCTCGATGTTCGTGCTCATCATGGTGGCCGACTTCCCGGCCGACGCGCTGTTCGCCGGGGTGGTGGTGTCCAACAGCGTCATCGGCATCGCCCAGGAGCTGAAGGCCCGCCGCACGCTGCGCAAGCTGGCCGTGCTGTCGGCCCCCCGGGCCAGGGTGGTTCGCGACGCCCAGGCACTGGAGGTCGGCACCAGCGAGGTGGTGGCCGACGACATTCTGGAGCTGCGGCCCGGCGACCAGGTAGTGGTGGACGGTGAGGTGGTGGCGGCCCGCGGCCTCGAGATCGACGAATCGCTGCTCACCGGCGAGAGCGACCCGGTCGACAAGGCCCCCGGCGACGGCGTGATGTCGGGGTCGTTCGTGAACGCCGGGGCCGGGTGGTACCGCGCCACTGCCATCGGCGCCGACTCCTACGCGGCCCGGCTGTCGGGGGAAGCCCGCCGGTTCAAGCTGGCCGGCAGCGAGCTCAGGGGCGGCGTCAACGTCGTCCTGCGCCGCTTGACGTGGATCATCCCGCTGGCCGCGGTGCTGCTGCTCGGGAGGCTGCTGGCCACCGAGGACCGCTGGCAGGAGGCGCTGCGGGGCACCGTCGCCGCCGCAGTGGCCATGGTGCCCGACGGGCTGGTGCTGCTGACCAGCCTGTCGTTCATCACCGGAGTGATCGCCCTGGCCCGGAGGCAGGCCCTGGCCCGCGAGCTCGCGTCGGTCGAGCTGCTGGCCAGAGTGGACACGCTGTGCCTCGACAAGACCGGGACGATCACAACCGGGGAGATCTCCTTCGAGCGGGTCGAGCCGCTGGGGTCGGTTACCGGCGCCGAGGCGACCGAGGCGCTGGCCTCGCTGGCGGCGGCCGACCCGGCTCCCAACGCCACCCTGGCCACCATCGTGGATGCGGTCGGTCGGCCGGCCGCCGGGTGGGAGCTCACCGGCATCGTGCCGTTCTCGTCGGCCCGCAAGTGGGCGGCGGCCAGTTTCGAGGGCCGGGGCACCTACCACCTGGGCGCGCCCGATGTGCTGCTGGGGACCGGCGACGCCAGCGACGCGGCCCGGTCCAAGGCTGCGGCCGCCTCCGCCGACGGCGAGCGGGTGCTGGTGGTGACCCGCTCCGGCACGGCGCAGCCGCCCGGCGACGCCCTTCCCGATGACCGGGAGCCGCTGTGCCTGGTGCATCTCGGCGACACGCTGCGATCCGACGCACCCGAGATCTTCGCCTACTTCCGCGACCAGGGCGTCGACCTCAAGGTCATATCCGGCGACCATCCCGCCACCGTGGCCGCGGTGGCCCACCGGGCCGGCATCACCCGCAACCCAGACGACCCCGGCGACCCCGGAGAACCCGGTGACGCCATGGCGTCGGGACGGCTGCACCCGCCCGCCCTCGACGCCCGCCGGCTTCCCACCGAGCCCGGCGCGCTGGCCGACATCCTGGAGTCCTCCACCGTGTTCGGGCGGGTCGACCCGCACCAGAAGCGGGCCATGGTCCACGCCCTCCAGTCCCGGGGTCGCACCGTGGCTATGACCGGCGACGGCGTCAACGACGTGCTCGCCCTCAAGGACGCAGACATGGGCATCGCCATGGGCACGGGATCGTCCGCGGCCCGCGCCGTGGCCCAGCTGGTGCTGCTGGACAACCGCTTCGCCACGTTGCCCCGGGTGCTGGCCGAGGGCCGCCGGGTGATCAACAACATCGAGCGGGTCGCCAACCTGTTCATCACCAAGGCGGCCTACGCGGTGCTGCTCACCGTGCTGATCGGCGTGGCCGGCTCGCCGTTCCCGTTCCTGCCCCGCCATCTGACCCTGATCGGCACATTCTCGGTGGGCGTGCCCGGCTTCTTCCTGGCCCTGGCCCCCAACCACCGCCTCGTCAAGCCCGGCTTCCTCAGCCGCGTTCTGCGCTTCTCGCTGCCTGCGGGCACGGTGGCCGCGGCGGTGACTTTCGCGCTCTACGAGATCGTTCGCCGCCTCGACAATGTGAACCTCGATGAGGCCCGCACGGCGGCCACCATGACGCTGCTGGGCCTCGGCCTAGTGATCCTGCTGCTCATCAGCCGACCGCTGAGACCCTGGAAGGTGGGCCTCGCCGCCTCCATGGCCGCCTCCTACGGGGCGGCGATGGCCTTGCCGGCCCTGCGAGAGTTCTTCCAACTCGACGCGCCGTCGCTGGGCGGGTGGCTGTGGGTGTTCGGCGCGGTCGTGGTCGGCGGCGTCGGGGCATGGCAGGCGGTCGATCTGAGGGAGAGGATCGCCGAGCGCCGCGGGGCCCTGACATGAGCCGCGATGTCGCCGAGCGCCGCGGGGCCCTGACATGAGCCGCGATGTCGCCGAGCGCCGCGTCGGGGCAGCGACATGAGCCGCGATGTTCTGGTCGTCGGCGGGGGCGACCCCGGGGCCGCGCTGGCTGCTGAGCTGTCGGGCGACGTGCTGGTGGTCGATCCGGAGCCCGGCGACATCGACGACGGCTTCGTGGACCGCCTGGCCCGCACCGACGGCTCTGCGGTCGACGGCCTCGACCTAGTGGTGCACGCCCTGTACCCGGCCGCGAGCCGAACCCCGGCCCGCATCGAGGAGATGAGCACCGACGACTGGGCCGCGGCCTGCGACGATCCGCTGGAGGCGGCCATCCGCCTGGCCCGGGGCGCGCACCGTCATCTGGCCGCCCGGCACGGAACGATCGTGTTCTGCGTGCCGCTGATCGGCGCGGCCGGCGCGGCGAGCCTCGTGGCTCTGGCCGGGCTGGCCGAGGGGCTGCGGATCCTGGCCCGGTCACTGGCCCGGGGCTGGGGCGCCGACGGGATCCGGGCCCACGCGGTGACCCTGCACCCTTCGATGTTCCTTGCGCCCGAGCACGCAGCCGCGGCCGCCGAGTCCACCGCCCTGCACGACCCCGCGCTGGGCCGCCTGCCGTCGACGGCCGAGATCGCCGCCGTGATCGACGCCCTGGCCGACACCAAGGCCGCTGGCCTCACCGGCGCGTCGCTGGTGATGGACGGCGGCACCTGGATGGCCGGATGACCACCGATCCGATGACCGGGGCGCCGGGCGGGCAGGTGCTGGAGAGTCAGGTCGCGGTGGTGACCGGGGCCGGGCAGGGCGTCGGGGCCGGGATCGCGACGGCGCTGGCCGCCGCGGGAGCCGCGGTCGTGATCGCCACCCGCCGAGCCGCCAACGGCGAGCCCGCCGCCGAGTCGATCCGGGCCGCCGGCAATGAGGCCGTCTTCGTTCGCTGCGATGTCACCGAGGCCGGCGACGTGGCGGCCACGGTGGCCGAAGCGGTGGAGCGCTTCGGCGGGCTGGACATCGTGGTTCACAACGCGGTTGCTCACGCGGGGCGGCCCGGAGGGGTGCATCTCACCGGCAGCCACCGGATCCGGCCTCAGATCGCCACCGCCACCACCGCGAGCTTCCTCTGCGCCCGGGCGTCGCTGCCTCACCTCCGCCGGAGGCCGGGCACCTTGATCCTGCTCACGTCGCCCGCAGGAGTGGAGGGATCGGCCAACCTACCCGTCTACGCCACGGTGAAGGCCACCCAGCGCGGGATCGTCAAGAGCCTGGCCCGGGAGTGGGGTCCGCACGGCGTGCGGGTCAACGCCATCGCCCCGGTGGCCCGCACCCCGGCCATGGAGGCGGCCGTGGCCGCCAATCCCGACCTGGAGACCCGCCTGGTCGCCCGCACACCGCTGGGCCGCCTGGGCGACCCCACCGCCGACATCGGCCCGGTTGCGGTGTTCCTGGCCTCCGAAGGCGCCCGCTACATCACCGGCCAGACCATCGTCGCCGACGGTGGAGGCTTCCTGGGTCTGTAGACGGCCCCGGACGCGTCTGGCACGGCCGGGTTCCCGCTCTTGTTCGCTGCGCTCACGGGCCGCTCGGGCCGTGACTCCCGCTCCTGTTCTCTACGCTCACGGGCCGCTCGGGCCCGGGGCCTCGCTCGGAATCTCGCGTACTTGCTCACGGACTTCTGCCTGTCCGCTCGGCCTCTGGGTGCTAGACCGGGTGCCGTGGGTGAGGTCCATCTGCTAGTAAGCCCCCGAGGCGGCAGGGGACGGGCCGCGGCCGCCGCCCCGATCGTCCGCCGGGTGATCGAGCAGTCCGGCCACAAGCCGGTTGACATCAGCGGGGGCTCCGCCGAGGAGTCGGCCACCGCGGCCCGGGCCGCGGTGGCGGCGGGTGCAGAGCGGGTGATCGCGGTGGGTGGTGATGGCACCGTGCACCTCGCCGTTCAGGGCGTGGCCGGCACCGACACCGCCCTAGGAATAGTGCCCGCAGGCACCGGGAACGACTTCGCCCGAGCCTTCGGACTGCACGGCCGCAGCGTCGAGGGGGCCACAGCCACCGCATTGGGACCGACCCGGCCGGTGGACGCCATCGGCACCGACCGGCCGAGGTGGGTGACGTTCAGCGTGACCGGCGGCTTCAGCGTGGATGTCAATGTGCGGGCCGATCGGCTTCAGTTCCCCAAAGGGCCGAGCCGCTACACGGTGGCAACCCTGCTCACCATGCCGGGGCTGCGCCACCGCGAGCTGGCCGTCACCGTCGACGGGCAGCGAACCGAGTGGCGTAGCGCCCTGTTCGCAGTGAACAACACACCGACCTTCGGAGGCGGCATGGCCATCTGCCCCGACGCCAAACCCGACGACGGGATGCTGGACGTGTGCGTAGTGGGCCCGGCCAGCCGGACCACCATGCTGCGCCTGCTCCCGAAGGTGTTCGAGGGCAACCACGTCGGCCATCGCCATGTTCACCTGCTGCGGGGGCGCACAGTGACTATCGAGGGTGAGCCCATGGACCTCGTCGGCGACGGCGAGGAACTCGGCACCGTACCGATCACGCTGGAGGCCGTGCCCGGTGCGCTGCGGCTCGCCGCCGGCTAAGAGGCCGAGCGGATAGGGAGCGAACTCGGTCCATACGGGCGAGGCCGTGGCCCGAGCGGCCCGTGAGCGCAGCGAACAAGAGCGGGAGTGACACCGCTGCGACGCGACGGGCTGTCGCCTATCCGCGCAGCCTCTAAGCCACGGGAGCGAGGACTTCGAGCAGTTCGTCCGCGAAGTCGGGACGGCAGATGACCAGCCCGGGCGTGCGCGGGCGCGGGTTGTTGAACCGCAGCGGCGAGCCGTCGGCGCACGAGGCGTGCAGACCGGCGGCCAGGGCCACCGCGGCAGGGGCGCACGTGTCCCACTCGGAGAGCCCGCCGGCGTGCACATAGGCGTCCATCTCGCCGCGCACTACCGCCATTGCCTTGACTCCGGCAGAGCCCATGGCCACCACCTCGGCGTCCAGCCTCTCCGCCAGCATGCGGCCGTCGCTATAGCCCCGCGACCGAGCCACCACCACCCTGCGGCGCCCGACGCGGCACATGGTGGGCTCCGACGGCGGATCGGTGGCGAAGGTAGTGCCCCAGGCGGGTACCGCCACCGCAGCGGCGGTCGCTACGCCTCGCTCGCATAGCGCCACATGCACCGACCATGCCCCGGTCACGCCGAAGTCGTAGGAGCCGTCGATCGGGTCGACGATCCAGACCCTCTCGGCGTCGAGCCTTCGCCGGTCGTCGCGGCCCTCCTCCGACAGCACCGGGTCGCCGGGGCGGTGGCGGCTCAGCTCCTGCGTCAGGAACTCGTGGGCCTGACGGTCGCCCGCCTCCTCCAATCCCCACCCCTGCGGTGCCGACGGGTCGCTCAGCAGGCCGAGCAGCCGCTGACCGCAGTCGTGGGCCAGCCGAGCCGCCAGGGCGTGATCGCAGTCGTGGGCCAGCCGAGCCGCCAGGGCGTGATCGCAGTCGTGGGCCAGCCGAGCCGCCAAGGCGTGATCGCCTCCGTCGTCCGTCACTCGTCTGGAGGACGGCGGTGCACGGTCACCGCGTAGCTGCCGCCATCGAAGGGCTCGCGGTCCCAGGTGGTCCAGCGATGCTCCATCTCCAGGCCGGCGTCGGCCGCGTACCGGTCGTAGTGGGCGAAGGTCAGCGGGCTCAATCCCAGGCGGAAGCCGGTCACGAGCCGGCCGCCGGGGCTCAGGTGCCGGGCCATGTTGGCCACGATCGCCGCCTCGGTGCCGACCTCCACGAACACGATCACGTTGCCCGCCATCACGATCAGGTCGAACTCTCGCCTCGCCGACGCCCCCGGCTCCGGGCCACCGATCTCCACGTCCACCAAGTCGCCCAGGACCCACTGGAGGTGCGGGGCCTTGCTGCGGGCCTCGTCGAGCATGCATGTGTCGATGTCCACGCCGACGACGTCGAGGCCGCGACGGTCGAGCTCCATGGCGACCCGGCCGGTGCCGCAGCCGGCGTCCAGCACCAAGCCCGGCTCGAACCAGCACACCAGGTCGGTCTCCCCGTGGACCCACTCGCCCCGGGCCTCCATCCGCCGCCAGCGGTCATCGTAGACGTCGCTCTGCGACGCCCCGCCGATCTCCCACCAACGGCTCACCTCGCTGACCCTAACCGGGCCCGTACCCGGCAACGTCGCGGTCCGTTAGCCTCAGCACCGACAGCCGCTACTGCCTGCCATCCACCCAGGGAGGGTTCATGGAGTTCGGGATATTCCAGAACGGCTACATACCGGGCCCCTCTGCGCACGTCTGTGAGCACGAGCACCTCATGCTGATGCGGGAGGCGTCGTACCCCATCCTGGCCGACAAGCACAACTGGAAGTTCGCCTGGTTCGGGGAGCACCACTGCCTCACCGAGTACAGCCACATGTCGTCGCCCGAGGTGATGATCGGCTGGATCGCGGCCCAGACCGACTACATCCACCTGGGCACGGCCATCACCAGCCTGCCCGCCACCAAGGAGCACCCGGTTCGCATTGCGGAGCGGGCCGCCATGCTCGACCACTTCTGCGAGGGCCGATTCGAGTTCGGCACCGGCCGGGGCGCAGGCAGCCACGAGGTCGCCACATTCAACGGCACCCTCACCTCCGAGACCAAGGCCATGTGGAACGAGGTGATCGCCGAGATCCCCCGCATGTGGGCCCAGCGCGACTACTCCTACGAGGGCGAGCACTTCAGGGTGCCGCCCAACCACAACGTCCTCCCCAAGCCACTCAACGGCACCCATCCGCCGCTGTGGGTGGCCTGCGGCAACCCGGCCACGTTCGCCACCGCCGGCAGCATGGGCATCGGGGCGATCGCCTTCAACTTCGAGCCGGCGCCCGCGCTCAAGGGCCGCATCGACAGCTACAAGGAGGCCGTCGCGGAGTGCTCGGAGCCCCACGGCTCCTACATGAACGACAACGTGATGATGACCAACGCCGTGATCTGCCTGGAGGACCGCGACCGGGCCCGCGAGATCGCCCTGATGCACGGCCGGGGCTACCTGTACTCGATGGTGTGCCTCTACCACGACACCATCCCCAAGCGGGAGGGCGCCCCCACCTGGCCCGAGCCGCCCACCGGCCTGCCCGACGAGGCCACCCTCGACTTCGCCATCGACGCCGGCTACATGCTGTGCGGCACGCCCGAGGAGGTCTGCGAGCAGCTGGAGAAGTCGTACGTGGCCGTGGGCACCGACCAGCTGGTGTTCGGCCTGCCCAACGAGGGCTTCGAGTACGACGAGATCCTCGAGATGATCGAGATCTTCGGCGACCAGGTGATCCCCGAGTTCGACAAGGACCGCGTCCACTCCACTGAGAAGTACCGGGCCAACGCGGTGCGCAAGTACCCGGAGTGGAACACGCCGCCGCCGGACATCAAGACGACGCCGCCTCCCAGCGCGTCGATGCCGATCCCCTACCGGCACTGACGTCCAGAGGCTTCATCGCGTTTTCTTGGCGATATAGCAACAAAGCGCGATATACACCCCGGCCGGGTGGCGGCTCAGCCTCTGACGAGTTCCACGGCTTGGCGGCACTCCTGCTCGGAACGGGCGGCCACGTTGAGCATGGTGACCGGCGACTCCTCCCAGGCCGCCAGCCGCTCCCGGATGCGCTCGGCCGGACCGACCAGCGAGATCTCGTCGGCGAACTCAGCGGGCACGGCCGCGATGGCCTCGTCCCGCCGTCCCTCGAGGAACAGCCGCTGAACCCGGTAGGCGGCCTCCTCGTATCCCATCCGGGCCATGAGCTTGGTGTGGTAGTTCTGGCCCTCGGCCCCCATGCCGCCGATGTAGAAGCCCAGGCTGGCCCGCACCGGCCAGAGGGCATCGGTGATTCCGTCGAGGTCGCAGACCTTCAGCGTGGTGTGCACCGCGATCTCGAAGCCCTCCGGGGCGGCGGCGAGCTGGGAGGCGTACACGTCGGGGCGCATCGGCGAGTAGTACAGCGGCAGCCAACCGTCGGCGATCTCGGCGGTCTGGGCCACGTTGCGAGGCCCCTCCGCGCCGATCCAGATGGGGATGGGCCGCAGCGGGTGGGTCATGATCTTCAACGGCTTGCCGAGGCCTTCCGCGCCCTCGCCGGCGTAGGGGTGCTGGAAATGCTCGCCATCGAAGGAGAGTGGGCCGCGGCGCTCGAAGACCTGCCGCAGGATCTCGACGTACTCGCGGGTGCGGGCCAGCGGCCGCTGCGAGGGCCGGCCGTACCAGCCCTCGACCACTTGGGGCCCGGAGACGCCCAGGCCGAGGATCGCCCGCCCGCCGGAGATGTGGTCGAGGGTGACGGCGTGCATGGCTGTGGCCGTGGGGGTGCGGGCTGCGAGTTGGGCGACGCCGGTGCCGAGGCGGATCCGCTCGGTGGCCGCCGCAATGAGCACGAGAGGCGAGAAGGCGTCGGAGCCCCAGGATTCGCCGGTCCAGGCCGCGTCGAACCCGGCTCGCTCGGCCGCGGCGGCCAACTCCACCAGGCCGTCGGGCATTCCCCGGGCCCAGTAACCCAGCGTGAGCCCCAACTGCACGCCGGCACGCTAACGCCCCAGAGGCCGAGCGGACCGACGACAGCTCAGCTGACGATGCCGAGGGCGTTGAGCGAGGCCGTGGCCCGAGCGGCCCGTGAGCGAAGCGAACAAGAACGGGCATCCCAAAGGCGGGGCAGACAGAGCGCGGCTTCGCCGCTGTCGGGTCGCCGGTCCTGGTAGCTTGGGCGCGGTTCTTGGGCGGGCGGTGACAACCCCATGACCACACGATCCCCTTGCCGCTCGTTTCCTCCGGCCCGCCGACGCCGCGGGATGGTCGTACTCGTGCTGCTGTTGACGGTCGCGGCCGCGGCGGGTTCGGCCGGCGCTCAGAGCGACGAGGAGATCATCCAAGGGGAGAAGCAGTCCATCAGGGACACCAAGGCCCAGCGCGAGGAGCTGGACAGGGCTGCGGCCGCCGCGACCGAGGGCCTAGACGCGGCCACCGCCGAGGCCGAGGACCTGATCGACGCGCTGAACCGGGCCCAGGCCGCGGTCGACGCCCAGCAGGCGGCCCTCGACGAGGCCGAGCGGGCCGTGGCCGACGCCCTGGCGGTGGTGCGCGAGGCCGAGGAGAGGATCGCCGAGCTCGAAGAGGAGCTTCTCGCCACCCAGGAGGGTCTGCGGGAGGCCGTGATCGAGTCGTACGTGTCGTTCCAGGCGCCCAGCGGGACTTTCAGCGTGCTGGGCAACGACCCGTGGCAGAACGCCCACGAGGAGGCTCTGGCCGGTTTCGCCACCGGGAGCCGGATCGACGACATCGACGAGCTGCGCCGGCTGGGCGAGGAGCTGGAGCGCTGGCGGCTGCTGGCCGCTGAGGCCGCCGACGAGGCCGAGTCCCATCGCCAGCAGGCGATCCTTATCCTGTCCGACCTTCAGGCGGCGACCGACCTCGAGGCCGAGCTGTCGGTGGCGGCCGAGGAGCGCGTGGAGCGCAGGCTCTACGAGGTCCAGACACTCAAGCAGATCGACGCGCAGTACGCCGCGGAGATCGAGACGGCCGAGCGCGGGATAGCCGCGGCGCTGGCCCGCCAGCGGGCCGCGGAGGAGGCCCGCCGCAGGGCCGAGGAGGAAGCCCGCCGGCAGGCCGAGGAGGAAGCCCGGCAGCGGGCCGCGGAGGAGGCCGGGCAGCCGCTGGCCGAGCCGGTGGACCCGACTGATCCGAACCTGCCGCTCGTTTGGGTGAGCGGCTTTGAGGTGCACACACAGATCGCAGACGCGGTCGGGAGCCTGGTCACAGCCATGGATGCTGAGGGCTTCAACCTGGGCGGCTGGGGATACCGGACCGCCCAGGAGCAGATCACCCTGCGCCGGTCCAACTGTGGCACGTCGGAATGGGCCGTCTGGAGCCAGCCGTCCAGCAGCTGCCGGCCGCCGACGGCCCGGCCGGGCCGCAGCAACCACGAGAGGGGCCTGGCCATCGACTTGACCAACAACGGTCGGCTCATCACCAGCCGCAACAGCGCGGTGTTCCAGGCACTACAGCGCATAGCGCCCCCCTTGGGGCTCCAGAACCTCCCCAGCGAGCCCTGGCACTGGTCAGTAGACGGCCGCTGACCCTGCCAACCCGTCCCCACCCGAAATTCTTGTCCTAAAGGTCGCCCCAGGCCCTCAACTACAAGAATTTCGCCGTTCGCAGCCCGCGGGCTACCCCGTGTGGGTCCAGACGGGGCGGCGCTTCTCGATGAACGCCTTGGGCCACTCGGCGCCGTCGCCGCGGGCCGCGTTGGCCGCCATCACGTCGGTGGCCAGCCCGTAGGCGTCGCCGACGGCCAGGTCCATCTGGGCGTAGAGGGTCTGCTTGCCGATGCCCTTGGCGTAGCGGCTGCCGCGGGTGGCCCGGCCCAGCAGGTCCAGGGTGGCCTCGTCGAGCTCCACCGGCGGCACCACCCGGTTGACGAGCCCCCATTCGAGCGCGGTGGACGCGTCGATGGTGTCGCCGGTGAGAGCCATCTCCACGGCCCGCTTGCGGCCCAGGGGCCGGGCCACCGCCACCATCGGGGTGTGGCAGAACAGCCCTCCCTTGCCGCCGGGGGTGGCGAAGGCGGCCTCGGTGCTGGCCACGATCAGATCCGCGCTCGCCGCCAGCTGGGCACCGGCCGCGGTGGCCAGGGCGTGCACCTTGGCCACCACCACCTGGGGGATCTCGGCCATGGCGGTCATGGCTGAGGTGCACAGCGCGAACAGCTCGCGCAGCTCGGCCTCGGTCATGTCGGCCATCTCGGCCAGGTCGTGTCCGGAGGAGAACACCGGCCCGTTGGCGGCCAGCACCACCCCGGCCACGTCGCTCTCGGCGCCCGTGGCCCGCAGCGTGTCGTCGAGCTCGGCGAGCATCTCCGACGACAGGCAGTTGCGTCGCTCGGGCCGGTTGAGGGTGATCGTCACGTAACGCTCGTCACGCTTGTACAGCAGGTTCTGGTAGTCCATCGAGATCTCCCCTGTCGTGTCTTTCGCGCTCTTGTTCGCTTCGCTCACGGGCCGCTCGGGCCACGGCCTCGCTCAACGCCTTTCGAAGTCCCCCCAGACTATTGCCATCCGCTCGGCCTCTAGGAGTCTGCCAAAGCGGGCAGCACTTGTTCGGCCGTTAGCTGGACGCTCGACCAGGCCTGGTCGATGGGCATGCCGCCCACCAGGGGGTGCAGGGCGAGGGTGCCGGTGCTGCGGGCCAGGTCGACCGCCTCGGCGGGGGTGAGCACCTGGTAGATGCCCTCGGCTCGCAGCTCGTCGACGGTGGTGGCCACCGAGCACACCGCCGAGGTCTGGCCGGGGGGCTGCCAGCCCTTGTAGGTCATGGCCTCCAGCATGAAGCAGTCTCCGTGCTCGGCCCACACGCGGTCGGGGTCGTCGGCCACGGTCAGCATCACCACGTTGTCGGGCGCTATGCAGAAGCCCTGCGTGCCGTGGCGCTCGCACTCGGCGTAGTACAGGGCCTCGATCTCACCGAACTTGCCCGGCAGCTGCATGGGCAGGCCCAACCGGGCGGCGCGCCGGGCCGCCGCGGGCGACGATCCCCCTACCAGCACCATGGGGTGGGGCCGGGTGTGGGGCATGGGCAGCACCTGCACGGTCTCGCCGTTGTGGGTGAAGGGCTCGCCCTTCCAGGCGGTGAGCATCACCTCCAGCGCCTCGTCGAGCACCTTGCCGCGGCGCTTCCAGTCCTTGCCCATAGCGGCGTACTCCACCGGCCGGTAGCCGAGGCCGGTGACGATCACCAGCCGGCCCGGGCTGACCAGGTCGATCACCGCGATGTCCTCCGCGGCCCGGATCGGGTCGTGCAGGGGCAGCAGCAACGCCGAGATGGTGACCATGAGGTTGTCGGTGCTCGACAGGATCATGGCCGCGTTGAGCAGCGGCGTGGGGCACCACGCCATGGGTGAGCTGTGGTGCTCCTCCAGCGACACCGCGTTGAAGCCGTGGCTGTCGGCGTAGCGGGCGATCTCCAGTCCGGCCCGGTAGCGGTCGCTCATGGCCTGGCCGTCGGCCGGATCGGGCGACACGAAGTTGTAGCGGATCAGCGAGAAGGCCATGACCCCAGTGTGCCCGCACCAGCCTCCCGCCGCGCCGGCCCGACCGATCTCGGGAGCACAACCTGCGCTACAGGCCCACAACCAACCCGAGATCTCGGCCCCGCGCCGGCCCGATCTCGGGAGCACAACCTGCGCTACAGGCCCACAACCAACCCGAGATCTCGGAGCGGGCCGGCGGGCGATGTCAGCCGAGCATGCCGGCAGCGTGCATTCGGTTGATTGCGCTGACCACGGCTCGCAGCGAGGCCGACACGATCGACTCGTGCAGGCCCACACCCCAGGTGGTGTAGCGGTCGCCGGTGTCGACCTCTACATAGGCCGCGGCAGTGGCGTCGCTGCCGGTCCCGATGGCGTGCTCGTAGTAGTCGTGGATCTTGCCCGCGAAGAGCCCATTGGCCTGCAGAGCGGTGACGAACGCGTCGATCGGCCCGTTGCCGATCCCTGCGATGGTGCGCTCCTCCCCGCCCACGCGCAGCCGGGCCTCGAGATCGGTTCGGGACGCTCCGATGGTGTCGGTGGTGGCCCGATGGCCGATCAGCTCGACCCAGGCCCTCTCCGGCTCCACGTAGGAGGAGACGAACCGGCGGTGGATCTCGTAGGAGGTGATCTCCGTGCCGGTGTCCTCGGTGACGGTCTGGATCTGTTTGGAGAAGTCCACCTGCAGGCCCCGGGGCAGGTCCAGGCCGTACTCGTGCAGCAGCACGTAGGCCACGCCGCCCTTGCCGGACTGGCTGTTGACCCGCACAACCGCCTCGTAGCTGCGACCGAGGTGACGGGGATCGACGGGCAGGTAGGGGACGTCCCATACGTCGTACTCCCCCACCAGGGATTCGCCCGGCGCCACGTCGTAGATGGCGGCGATGCCCTTCTTGATGGCGTCCTGGTGGCTGCCCGAGAAGGCTGTGTACACCAGGTCGCCGACGTACGGGTGGCGCTCGGGCACCGTCATGCGGTTGGCGTACTCGAACACCCGGCGAGCCTCCTCGATGTCGCTGATGTCGAGTTCGGGGTCCACGCCCTGGGTGAACAGGTTGAGCGCGATCGTGACCACGTCCACGTTGCCGGTGCGCTCGCCGTTGCCGAACAGGGTGCCCTCCACCCGGTCGGCGCCGGCCATGAGGCCGAACTCGGCCGCGGCCACTGCGGTGCCCCGGTCGTTGTGGGGATGAAGCGACAGCACGATCGAGTCACGGTCGCGGATGTCGCGGTGGAAGCGCTCGATCATGTCGCCGTAGATGTTGGCCGAGGACATCTCCACGGTGGCGGGCAGGTTGAGGATCAGCGGCCAGTCCGGAGAGGGGCCGATCACGTCCATCACGGCCTCGCACACCTCCACGGTGAAGTCGGGCTCGGTGCCGGTGTAGCTCTCCGGCGAGTACTCGAACCGGATGCCGTCCGCGTCTCCGGCCTGCCGGGCTCTGTCGAGGCCGCGCATGCACTGCTCGGCGCCGTTCACCGCGATCGACACGATGCCGGCCCGGTCGGTGCGGAACACCACTCGCCGCTGGGTGACGGAGGTGGAGTTGTAGAGATGCACGATGGCCCGGGGCGCCCCGGCCACAGCCTCGAACGTCCGGTCGATGAGTTCGTCGCGCGCCTGGGTGAGCACCTGGATGGTGACGCCGTCGGGGATCAAGTCCTCTTCGATGAGCTTGCGGCAGAAGTCGAAGTCGGGCTGGGAGGCGGCGGGGAAGCCCACCTCGATCTCCTTGAAGCCCATGTCGACGAGATGGTCGTACATGCGCTGCTTGCGGGGTATGTCCATCGGGTCGACGAGGGCTTGGTTGCCGTCCCGCAGGTCGACGGAGCACCAGACCGGCGCCGTGGTGAGCCGCCGGTCCGGCCAGGTGCGGTCGGCGAGGTCGACCGCGGGGTAGGGCCGGTACTTGGTGAACGGCATGTTCTTGGGCGTGGGCATCGTCTCTGTCCTTGATCGGCGGATGTTCGGGGTCGTCTGAGGTGCGGTCGGGTTGGGGTGTGCTGGGGCGGAACCGACCCCGGAAAGCACAAATCCCCCCGGCCGGCGGCACGAGGGGATTCGGCGAGCACCGATATGTGGCGCTCGCCTACACGAGAAGCAGGAGGTCGGCGAAGGTGGTCACGGCAATCAACGCTAGCTCCCTCAGCGCTGGTGTCCAACACTTCGGCCGGGATGGCGGCCAACAACTCGGACTTGGGCGTGCGTTCGGCGTGCAATCCGCGCCATGCTTGGGGGGTGAGCTACTTGGTTTGGGAGGCGACGCTGCCCGATCTCCGGTCGCCGATCCTGGTGACCGCCTACCAGGGCTGGTTCGACGTGGGCGGAGCGGCGACGGGTGCTCTTGAGTGGCTGAGCGAACGCAGCGATTCGATCCGGGTAGCGCACATCGACCCCGAGGAGTTCTTCAACTTCGCTGAGCAGCGGCCCAACGTGCGCCTGCGCCACGGCCGGCGCGACATCGTGTGGCCCTCCAGTGACGTGCACGTGCTGCGCCCGCCCGATGCTCGTCACGACCTGGTGCTGGTGGTGGGCGCCGAGCCGCAGCTCCGCTGGCGAACCTACGCCGAGGTGATCGTCGATCTGGCCGACCGCAGCGAGGCGGCCGCGCTGGTCACCGTCGGCGCGCACATCGCCGACATACCCCACACCCGCCCCTTCGGCGTGACCGGCTCCACCACGGACACCGGCCTGGCCGAGGCGTGGGGCCTGGACCAGCCCTCCTACGAGGGTCCCACAGGGGTCGTGGGGGTCCTCCACGAACGCTTCGGGAGGGTGGGGCTCCCGGCGGCATCGCTGCGGGTGGCTGTGCCCCACTACGTCTCGGGCGCCCCCAACCCCAAGGGGGCGAGGGCGCTGCTGGAGCGCTTCGAGCGGGTGACCGGGCTCCCCACCGGCTGGGCCGAACTCGACGAGGCCGCCGCAGAGTGGGAGCAGCGGGTCAACGACGCCATGAACTCCGACGATGACGTGATCGCCTATGTGAAGCGTCTCGAGGCCCGAGCCGACGCCCGGGCCAAGCGCAGCGTCCCCAGTCCCGACGATCTAGGCGCCGAGTTCGAGCGCTTCCTGCGCCAGCAGGACAACCCCGGCTGATAGAGCCGGACCGAGCCAGGAGGCAAGGAGATGTCTGTCACCGCCATCGCCGCACCCACCACCATCCACCGGGGCGACGAGGAGTTGCCTTGGGCGGACGCCGGCGGCGGGATCGAGCTCAAAGTGCTGATGGTGCGCGAGGACGAGGGCCTGTGGATCGTGCGCAACCGGTTCGCTCCCGGCGTGGTCATACAGACCCACCGCCACACCGGCCCGGTGTACGCCCACACCCTCAGCGGCGCCTGGAAGTACATCGAGTACCCGGAGGTCAACCGGGCCGGGTCGTTCCTGTTCGAGCCGGCCGGCAGCGTCCACACCCTCACCACGCCCGGCGACAACACCGAGCCGACCGATGTGTGGTTCCAGATCCACGGCGTGAACCTCAACCTCGACGCCGACGGCAACGTGGAGTCGATAACCGACGGGCCCGGCGTGCTGGCCGCCTACTACGCCCTGTGCGAGGCCCAGGGCCTGCCCCGGCCCAACGTCGTCACCTGAACCCGGCCTCACCAAATTGATGTAGATGTTGCCCCTGGAGGGCCATAACTACATCAATTTCGGGCTACAAGCCGAAGGAGCCGTCGAGGCGGGTCTTCCAGTTGCCCGAGGCCACCGTGCCCCCGTCCACCAGGATCGACGCCCCGTTGACGAAGCTGGCCATGTCCGAGGCCAGGAACACGATCACGGCCGCGCACTCGTCGGCCGCGCCCATCCGCCGCAACGGGGTGGGGTAGGTACCGTCGATGACGTGGGTCCCGCCCTCGGCCAGGGCAACGTCGCCGGGAGTGGGCATCATGTCGGGGGCCACGCAGTTGACCCGGATGCCCCGGTACCCGTACTCCACCGCCAGGGTCTTGGTTAACTGCTCCACCGCCGCTTTCATGGCCGCGTACACCCCGAATGCCGGGGCGGCGTGGTAGGCCTCCACCGAGGTCACGTTGACGATGGCACCGCCGTCCGACATCAACGGGATGCCGTGGCGGACGCAGTTGGTGACCGTGGAGAAGTTCTCGCGGATCAGGGCGTGCTCCCCCTTGGGAGATACGTCGTCGAAGCGGGCCCGGAAGGTGCCGCCCGCGTTGTTGACGAGCACGTCGATGGGTCCGAGCTCGTCGAGGGTGCGCTGCATGAAGGCGGCCACCGCGTCGTCGTCGCGGGCGTCGAGCATGTCGGACAGGCAGCGGCGGCCCGCTGCCTCGATCCCGGCGGCCACGTCGGGCAGCAGCGTGGGGTCCTTGTCGAGGATGGCGACATCGGCGCCGAAGCGGGCCAGGGCCAGCGCGGTGGACGCCCCGATGCCGCGGGCCGCGCCGGTCACCACCGCCACCCGGTCGGTGAGCAGGATACTGTCGGGGGAAGGGTTCACGGCTCTCCTCTCGATGCTTGCTGACGATACTGCGCAACCGCTACCGGTAGGGTTGCTGGCCCGCGACGGGAGGAGAGAGCCGTGGGCGACTTCGTTCGAGTCGAGACCAGCAGTGGCGTGGCCACCATCCGCATCGACCGGCCCAAGATGAACGCCTTCGACCCCCAGATGCTCGACGAGCTGACCGAGGCCGCCAACTCCATCGCCGCCGACGGTGACGTGAGGGCGGCGGTGGTGTGGGGCGGGCCGAGAATCTTCGCGGCCGGCGCCGACATCGGCGGCTTCACCGGCCTCGACCCGGCCCAGGCCCAGGGGCTGTCACGGCAGTTCAACGACGCCTTCCTGGCGGTGGAGAACATGCCCCAGATCACGGTGTCGGCCGTGAACGGCTACGCGCTCGGCGGCGGCATGGAGCTGGCCATGGCCACCGACTTCAGGGTGGCCGCCTCCGACGCGGCGTTCGGCCAGCCCGAGATCCTTCTCGGGATCATCCCCGGCGGCGGGGGCACCCAGCGCCTGCCCCGGCTCGTCGGCGTCACCAGGGCCAAGGAGATCATCTACACGGGCCGGAACGTGTACCCCGACGAGGCCCTCGCCATCGGCCTCATCTCGTCGGTGCATCCCTCCGAAGCGACCTACGACGCCGCGGTCGAGATGGCCGCGGGCTATGCGGCCGGCCCGGCTGCGCTGCGCATGGCCAAGCAGGCGGTGATGGACGGCCTGCCGCTCTCCCTCGCCGACGCGGTGGCCCGGGAGACCGAGCACTTCGGCGACTGCTTCACCACCGACGACACCGCCATCGGCGTGGCCAGCTTCCTGGAGAAAGGCCCCGGCAAAGCCACCTTCACCGGCCGCTAGCCGCCGGGCGGCAGCGTTCAGCTCTAGGCCACGTCGAGCCAGCTGAGCCTGACCGCGGCCAGGATCAGGCCCGCAGCCGACACCGCGGCCAGCACCACCAGCGCAGTGGTGGTGGTGTAGGGGTCGAAGCCGTAGTCGATCCCGCCGAGGTGGCTCAGCACCGACCGGGTGTAGCCCCTCAGCGACAGGCGGGCCGCGAAGTCTCCCAGCCCAACGGCCAGGCCCTCCCACAGCAGGATGTAGCCGATGCCCCACATGATCGGCTTGCGGACCAGCAGGCCGACCAACACGAACAGCGACGAGTAGGCGGCCGTGCCCAGCGCGGCCGCCGCGGCCGCGCCCCACACGAGATCCGCGGACCCGGCGACCCGGTCGGCCGCCAGCCACCCGCCCAGCGCGGTCGGGACCACCGTCAACGGCAGCGCCGCGGTGGCCGCGGCAGCCGCGGCCCCGGCCACCACCGGGCCCCGGTCCATGGGACGCAGCCACAGGTACACCAGGGTGCCGTCCTCGCGGGTCTCGCCCAGCACCGACGAGCCGAACACCAGAGCCACGATGGGCACGATGATGATCAGCCCGAAGCCGTCGGCGTAGCTGGCGCCGTCGCTCAGCAGCCCGGCCGCGGACCGTTCGCTGTCGCCGGCGGTGACGCCGACCAGCCAGCCCACCAGGATCATCAGCGCGCCCAGCGCGCCCAGCGCGGCCAGCCGGCCCGGCGTGATGACCTGGCGGACCAGCACCCGATAGGTCAGCGTGGCGGCCCGCAGTCGGGGCACATGCCGGCGCGCCGGCGAGGCAGCAGGGGCAGTCATCGCTTCTCCACCAGGTAGCGGAACACCGATTCGAGGTCCTCGTCGAGGGGGGCGACCCTCGACAGGCGAGCCTCGAGCCGCTGGGCCAGTGGTGCGACTTCGCGGCCGAGGCGGTCGACGTCGCGGGTGTCGACCACGACGGAGTCCGCACCGACGCTGACTCCCACCGCGGTGCCCGACTCGACCAGAGCGGCCGCGAACTTCCGGGGGTGGTCGACGGCGATGCGGATCCGGTGGGGGCGGTCGTCCATCAGCTCGCGCAGCTCGCGGTAGTCGCCGGTGGCGGCCAGCCGTCCCTGGGCGATCACCAGGATCCTCGACCCCAGGCGGGCGACCTCCTCGAGCACGTGGCTCGACACCAGCACGCAGCGGCCCTCGTCTCCCAATCCGTGGAACAGTTCGATCATGCGGCGCCGCTGCACGGGGTCGAGCCCGGCGAGGGGCTCGTCGAGGATCAGCACCTCGGGGTCGTGCACCAGCGCGGCGGCCAGCTTCACCCGCTGGCGCATGCCCTTGGAGAACCCCGACACCGGTCGGGAGTCGTCGGCGTCGAGGTCCACCACTCCCAGAGCCCGCCGGGCGGCCCGCTCGGGCTGTGGTACGGCCTCCGAGGCGGCCGCCACCGTCACGAACTGCAGGGCGCTGAGCCGGTCGAACAGGCCGTCCTGCTGGGGGACGAGGCCGATGCGGCCCCGCACCTCCCGGTCGCGGCGGGCGTCTGAGCCCAGCACCCGCACGGTGCCGTTGGTGGGCGGGGTCAACCCGCACATCACCCTGAACAGGGTGGACTTGCCCGCGCCGTTGGGGCCGAGCAGGGCGGTGACCCCGGCCCGCACCGAGAAGGTCACGTCCGATACCGCCACCACGTCGCCGAACACCTTCGACACGCCGTTGACCTCGACCATGGCCGAGCCATTGGGCGGTGGAGGAGGCGGCGGGGTCGGCGGCGGCGGCCCGGGCGCGGGAGGCTGGGGCGCGGGAGGCTGGGGCGCGGGAGGCTGGGGCGCGGGAGGCTGGGGCGCGGGAGGCGCGGGAGGCTGTGTGCTCATCGGCTCAGCGCCAGTCGTCGGTAGCGCCACCACACCACGGCCGAGCCCAACGCCACCCACGCCAGGTTGGCGGCGGCCACGAACATCGTGGACAGCTGCTCGCGTCCGGCTCCCGGATTGAAGTCGTCGTCTGGTCCGCGACCCTCATCTCCGATGGGATCGATCCCCTCGACGGAGTAGATCCTGTTCTTGAGCTCGTCGGAGATCCCGCCGAGGTCGAAGGCGTAGATGTTGGCGCTCATGTCGGCCGCCTCGACCAGCGCCAGCGTCACGAACCCGCTGCCCCACAGCAGCAGGATCACGCCGACCGAGGCGAAGGCCCGGCGGTCGGTGAGGCTGGCCGCGGCCAGGCTGGCCGCGGTGAACGCGGCCGAGATGGCCGCGCCGGCCACCATGATCTGCACGAAGATCTTGAGCCACTCGATGATCCCGTCGGGCCCGGAGCCCTCGATGGTGTAGGCCACCAGCAGGAACAGCACCGGGCCGATGGTGAGCACGGCCAGGGTGAGGGCCACCGCCAGCGCCTTGGAGCCGAGGTAGCTCCACCGCTGAAGCGGGGTCGACAGGTACAGCTCGAGCATCCCGCTGCGGCGATCCGAGACCAGGATGTCGGGCACGACGATGCCGCAGTAGAAGAACAGCGCGACGGTGATGAATCCGTAGTACTCGTGGTAGTCGGGCAGAACCTCCTCGGTGATGAGATCGACGTCGAGCACCACCGCGAGACCGACGAACACCACCGCCGGCACCAGCGCGATCACCACCGCCAGCCAGGGCAGGATCTTGTGGCGGGCCGGGCGTCCGAGTCCCAGGGTGTGGCGCACCGAGTAGCGGATCATCGAGCGGACCGCGCCCGGCAGGCCGGTGCGGGGACCGTCGTAGGACCGGTAGCCCTGGTCGATGATCTGGGCCGCCTCGCCGGCGGCCGAGGACGCAGTCGGGGCGGGGGTGTCGCTCATCGGCGCTGGTGGTTCGCTCATCGGGGGGCGTCCTCGAAGAGGTCCTCGAGCGTGCGGCGCCGGGTGTCGAGGCGGCGGATCCGGGCACCGGCCGCGGCCACCGCGTCGCGTGACCGGTCGCAGAGCTCCTCGAACGCCGCGCCCCGCAGCATGAGCGTGGCCTCGTGGCGCCGCACCTCCAGGCCGGCGGCGCGCAGCGCGGCCTCCACCGTGTCGACCGACCCCGCCGGCTCGGCCACCTCCACCAGTTCGAGGGCGATCCCGTCGCCCGCGCCGACCAGTTCGCTGATCGGCCCGCAGGCCACGAGGCGGCCGGCGTCGAGGGCCACCACGTTGTCGCAGACCCGTTCGACCTCCTCGAGCTGGTGCGACGACAGCACCACGTTGATCGAGAAGTCCCGGCTGATCTGGCCGATGAGGGTGAGCATCTCGCTGCGCTGCACCGGGTCGAGGCCGTCGGTGGGCTCATCGAGCAGCACGAGCCTGGGGTCCGAGGCGATGGCCTGGGCCAGCTTCACCCGCTGGCGCTGGCCGGTGGACATGGTGCCCAGCGTCCGTTGGCGCTCCTCCCCCAGCCCGACCAGCCACAGGGTGTCGGAGGCACGGTTGCGGGCCTCGCTGCGGGGCAGTCCCCGCAGCTCGGACAGGTGCCGGACGAAGTCGACGGCCCGCATCTCGTCGGGCAGCACGTTGCGCTCGGGCGCGAAGCCGACCTGACCCCTCAGGCGGTATCCGGCCGTCTGCGGGTCGAGGCCCAGCACGTTGACCGATCCCGACGTCGGGACCCGCAGCCCGAGCATGGCGTTGAGCAGGGTCGTCTTGCCCGCGCCGTTGGCGCCCACCAGCCCGGTCACGCCGGGCTGCATCTCGAGGTCGAGGCTGTCGAGGGCGACGGTGGGGCCGAAGCGCTGCGTCAGCCCCTGCGTCTCGACTATGGCCACCCGCGGAGCATACGGCCGCCCGGTTCTGTTGTTGCCGGCAGTCTGTGGCTGCGCGGCTGTCGTGTGCACGGGTCCACTGTGTGGCCCGCGGCCTCGCCTCCCAATCGGGAATGACCCTGAACCGTCCCTGAGGGACGGGGCCGCCGCCGGGGGCGGACCGCCGGCCACGAAGAGCGGCCGGCGGGGTTTCAGACGAGCAGGGCGTCGGTGAGGATCTCGACTAGGGCGGGGCCCTGATGGTCAAGGGCCGCGGCGAGGGCGCCGTCGAGCTGATCGGGGACGGCCACGCGGAAGCCGCGGGCGCCGCACAGCTCGGCGAAGGCGGCGAAGTCGGGGTTGTTCAGCGAGGTCTGCCACACGTCGAGCTCGGCGGCCCGCTGCTCCTTGGAGATCTTGCCCAGTTCGTTGTTGTTCAACAGCACGTGGGTGATGTCCATGCCGTGCTTGGCCGCGGTGGTGAGCTCCATGGCGTACTGGCCGAACCCGCCGTCGCCCGACACCGACACCACGGCCCGGCCGGCGTGCTCGGGCTGGCTGCGGGTGGCGGCCCAGCAGCCCATGGCCGCGGGCAGGGCAAAGCCGATGGATCCGAGGTAGCCCGACATCAGCACGGTCTGGCCCCTGGTCTCGAAATAGCGCCCGAAGGAGTAGGCGTGGTTGCCCACATCCACCGCCATGATGGCGTCGGCGGGCACCAGCCGGCTCAGCGCGTCGAACACCGACGCCGCGTTGAGGCCCTCGCCCCGGTCGTCGGCCCGGCGCCGGGCCTTCTCGGTCCGCCAGATGGCCCACCGCTCGGCCACCTCGGGCCGCAGGTCCTGGCACCGGCGCTCTTCGGGCATCGCCTCGGCGAGGGCCCGGGCCGCCACCCCGACCTCGGCCAGCACCGGCACGTCCACCGGATGGAACCGGCCCAGCGCCATCGGGTCGAAGTCGACCTGCACGATGGGCTTGTAGTCGGCGATGCCGGTGTGGTTGGCGAACGACACCCCGAAGGTCAACAGCAGGTCGGACTCGTTCATGAACCAGCTGGCGATGGGGGTGCCCGAGCGGCCCAGCACGCCGCAGGCCAGCCGATGGCGGTCGCCGATCAGCCCCTTGCCCTTGAACGTGGTGGCCACCGGCGCGCCGATCTGCTCGGCCAGCGCGGTGATGCCGGCCATGGCCGAGCGGGCGCCGTGGCCCACGATGATCAGCGGCCGCCGGGCGGCGGCCACCGCCTCCACCGCGGCGGCCAGGGCCTCGGCGGGCGGCTCGACGGCCCGAGAGGCGGTGCGTCCCTGCGGCGAGCCCGCCGACCCGGCCCCGCCGGAGGGCGCGGGCAGCACCTGCACCTCGTCGGGTAGCACCAGGTGGCCGACGTCCCGCTCGACGATCGCGGTCTTGCAAGCCAGAGTCATCAGCTCGGCGTAGTTGGAGCCAGCCTGCACCGTTGCTGAGTAGCGAGCCACGTCCGCGAAGGCAGCCGACAGGTCGGTGTCCTGGAACGCGCCCCGGCCCCGCACCACCGAGGGCACCTGGCCCGACAGGCCCAGCACCGGCGCCCGGTCCATCTTGGCGTCGTACAGGCCGGTCAGCAGGTTGGTGGAGCCCGGGCCGGCGATGGCGAAGCAGGCGGCCAGGCCGCCGGTGAGCTTGCCGTAGGCGCAGGCCGCGAACGAGGCCGCCCCCTCGTGGCGGATGCCGACGAAGGTGAGGTCGCCCCGGGCCTCGGCGGCCCGCACCGCGTCGGCGAAACCCAGGTTGGAGTGGCCCACCATGCCGAAGACGTGGGTCACGCCCCAGGCCACCATGGTCTCCACCAGCACGTCGGACACGGTGCGGTCCCGTGGCTGCTCGACCGGCAGGGCGGCGTACACGCCGTCGGCCCGCACCTCGGTGCGGAAGGCGGCCGGGGCGTCGTCGAAGGGCGGAGGGGGCTTGCCGTTCTTGGGCGAGTAGTCGTAGCCGTGCCACGGGCAGCGCAGCCATCCGCCCTCGATCGAACCCTCCCCCAGCGGGCCGCCCTGGTGCGGGCAGGCGTTGCCCACACAGCCATAGCCGCCCTCGGCGGTACGGGTCACGCACAGGCTCTCATGGCCGACGGTCACGGTCATGACCCGGCTATCACCGAGCTCGTCGAGGCCGACCAGCCTGTGCCAGGCGAACTCGCCCTCCGGCAGCGCCGGCTCCGCGACGCTTGGTGTCGGATCTTCGGTAGGGGCCACAGCAGTCGCTCCTGGTTGCAGTTGAGCTGCCAACCTACATTGGCCGCCTAGACGGTCATCGTTACCTCAATCTTCGCCCCGGCCGACATGGGCACGGTGGTCGGCACCGGTCCGGGCGGGTCGATCACGGTGGCCGATGTCGAGGCCGCGGCCGCGTCCCCGCCGGCAGCCGTCGGCGGCGCCCCCGTCGAGGTGCCGACCATGACCGTGTCGGCCACCTTCGACCATCGCATCATCGACGGCGGCCCCAGCGGCCGGTTCCTGGCCCAGCTCAAGGAAGCCATCGAGGCGACTGCCGTGTCGGCAACCTGACACTCCGGAGCCAAGGATCCAGGCGGTCGCGTTCCGCCAATAGGATCGCTGGCCGTGAACCTTTCCGACGAGACCGCCACCAGCTATCTGGACGACCTGCGAGCTTCGCACGCCATGTTCCGGGGCCTGGTTAGGGGCCTCTCCCACGATGCGCCCGCGGGGCCGTCGCTGCTGCCGGGATGGAGCCGCGCCGAGTTGATCACCCATCTCTGCCGCAACGCCGACGGGATGTCGGGCATGCTCGAAGGGGCGCTGAACGGCGAGATCGTGGCGATGTATCCCGAAGGGATGGACAAGCGCAACGCTGACATCGCCGCAGGCCGGGGGGCCTCGCGGGCGGATCTGATCGACGACATGGACGGTTCCTTCGCCCGGCTGGAAGCGCTGTGGGACCGCATGGACGATCAGGCCTGGGAGCGCCCGACGGTGTGGCCGCGGGGGGAGGGCCCGGCCTGGGCCACGATCCGGATGCGCTGGCAGGAGGTGGAGGTCCACGCCGTCGACCTGGACGTCGGGCGGGGCCTCGAAGCCCTCCCGGAGGCGTTGGCCGACGAGCAGGCCCGGATCGCGGTCGAATCGGTGCCCTCCCGGCTCGACGCCGAAGGCTCCGGCATCGAGGTCCGACACCCGGGTCTGCCCGGCGGGCACCGGCGATTCGGCTCCGGGAGCGACCCGACGGTCGTGGATGGGGCCCCGGCGCAGATCCTGGCGTGGCTGCTGGGCCGGCCCGCCGACAACCTGGTCGCCACCGTCGCGGGCAAGCCCTGCGACCCGCCGGTTCTCAGTTCCTGGCTCTGACGGCTGGGCGCCCTGGCGGGAGGCTCGATGAGGAGCCCCGTCAGATGTCAGAGACGGACCCCGCCGTAGCGGATGTCTGTCAGGTGGGCCATGTCGCGGTCGAAGGTCGTCAGGTCGTCGGCGCAGAACTCGCTCAAGTGGGCGTGGCCGCAGGCCCTGGCCAGCACAGCCATGAGTTCCACTGAGGCACAGAAGAACTTGTGGAGCCGCTCGGCGGCCTCCTCCACCGGCAGGCGGGCCCGTAGCTCCGGGCGCTGGGTGGCGATGCCGACCGGGCAGTTGTTGGTGGAGCAGGCCCGCATGCCCAGACAGCCGATGGCCTGCATGGCCGCGTTGGACACCGCCACCGCGTCGGCACCCAGCGCCAGCGCCTTGGCGAAGTCGGCAGGGGTGCGCAGACCGCCGGTGACAACCAGCGTCACATCCCGGCGCCCCCGGGCGTCGAGGTGGCGGCGGGCCCGAGCCAGCGCAGGGATGGTGGGCACCGAGATATTGTCCCGGAAGATCACCGGCGCCGCACCGGTGCCACCGCCCCGGCCGTCGAGGATGATGTAGTCCACCCCCACCCGCAGCGCGGCGTCGATGTCGTCCTCGATGTGCTGGGCCGACATCTTCACCCCGATGGGTATGCCGCCGGAGGCCTCGCTCACCTCGTCGGCGAAGCGCCGGTAGTCGTCCTCGTTGCAGAAGTCCACGAACGTCGACGGCGAGATGGCCGCGGTGCCGGGCTCGAGGCCGCGCACGTCGGCGATCTTGCCCTGCACCTTGATGCCGGGCAGGTGCCCTCCGGTGCCGGTCTTGGCCCCCTGGCCCATCTTGAAGTGGAAGGCCTGGCAGCCGGCCGCCTTGTCCATCGACCAGCCGAATTTGCCGCTGGCCAGTTCGTAGAAGTAGCGGGAGTTCTCGGCCCGCTCCTCGGGCAGCATCCCGCCCTCACCCGAGCAGATGCCGGTGCCGGACCGCTCGGCGCCTCTGGCCAGGGCCACCTTGGCCTCCTCCGACAGCGCTCCGAAGCTCATATCGCTCACCAGCAGCGGGATCTCCAGGCGCAGGGGCCGGCCGGCGTGGGGGCCGATGACCACTTCGGTGGCAACGGGCTCGTCGTCGAGGCGGGGGCGCCGGGCCAGCTGGGCGGTCATGAACTGGATATCGTCCCAGCTCGGCAGCTCCGTGCGGGGCACGCCCATCGAGGTGACCGGACCGTGGTGGCCGAGGTACTCGAGGCCTTCGTTGGCCAGGCGCCGGATCAGCGCTACGTGAGGCTCGGCCGGGTCGCCGTGGGGATCGGCGTAGCTGCCCTGGTAGGCGGCGCGGTCGAAGGGCTGGGGGTGCTCCTTCTCCCAGGCCAGGATCTCGTCGAGGTCCACCAGCAGGTCGTCGACGTCGAGCCACGACGAGAACTTGGCCAGCCGCTCGGCGTTGTCATAGCTCGATACCCCGGTGTGGAACACGTAGTCCCAGCCGTGAAGGCCGCAGATGATGTTGTCGCCCACGATCCGGCCGTCGCACATCAGCGCCCCCCGGTGAAGGCAGCGCCCATATAGCACCGAGTGGTTGCCGTCGAAGCGCACGATCACCAGGTCGACGTTGCTCACCAGCGCTCCGACCGGCTGACGGTCGGGCACCTCACTCCAAGTCGCGATCTTGTGGGGCTGCATGGCCGGTCACAGTATCGCCGGAGGAGGTCGAGGTATTTCGAGGACCTGCAAACGCCCAGCCCGGCGGGCTGCCCAGGCGCCCACCCTGAAAGATCAGGGGCACTCAGGGCAAAGTAAGGGTTGTCCCCGGTTGGGTCAGTTCGGGTCGCTCGTAGAGTCCCGCCTGAGCTTCCCCACCAGTGCTAGGAGAACCTGTGAGCCCCTCCCCCACACAGACCCTCGCGGTGGCCGCACGAGCCGTGGCCGCCTCCAAGATCTACGGCTCCGGCGACACCGAGGTTCGGGCCCTTGATGCCATCGACGTGACCTTCGAGCAGGGCCGCTTCACCGCCACCATGGGCCCATCCGGATCGGGCAAGTCCACCCTCATGCACTGCATGGCCGGGCTCGACACCGTCACGTCCGGCCAGGTGATCATCGGCGACACCGACCTGACCACCCTGTCGGAGCGCGACCTCACGCTGCTGCGCCGCGACCACGTCGGCTTCGTGTTCCAGGCCTACAACCTCGTGCCCACCCTCACCGCCATGGAGAACATCACCCTGCCCATGGACCTCGCCGGCGAGAAGGGCGACTCAGCCTGGATCGACGAGGTGGTGGGGGCCACCGGGCTCGCCGACCGGGTGAAGCACCGCCCCAACGAGCTCTCGGGTGGCCAGCAGCAGCGGGTGGCGGTGGCCCGGGCCCTGGCCGGCAGGCCGCAGATCATCTTCGCCGACGAGCCCACCGGCAACGTCGACTCCAACACCGCCGGGGAGATCCTGGACTTCATACGCAGCGCGGTCGACGGGATGGGCCAGACCGTCGTCATGGTCACTCACGACCCGGTGGCGGCCTCCTACGCCGACCGGGTGGTGTTCCTCGTCGACGGCAAGATCGTGGACGAGCTCGCCGATCCCACGCCCCAGGGCATCCGAAACCACATGACCCGGCTCGGCGCCTAGCCGGCCCGACCGCCCAGCAACCAGTCCCCGCATAGGCCCCGACATGCTCCGCCTGGCCCTCAAGTCAGTGCTAGCGAACAAGATCCGCTTCGCCTTCACCGCTATCGCCATCGTTGTGGGCGTGGCCTTCGTGACGGCCGCCTTCGTAACGGCCGACTCCCTGCGCTCCACCTTCGACGACCTCGCCACCGACATCAACACCGGCACCGACTTCACGGTGCGAGGCGAGCTGCCCTTCGGCGAGATCACCGACTCCATCGCGCCGTCAGTGCCCGACAGCCTCGTGGACGACATTCTCGCCGTGGACGGGGTGTCCGCCGCCGAGGGCGGGTTCTTCGTGGACGGCGTCATTCCCGTGGACGGGTCCGGTGAGACCCCCACTACCTTCGGAGGGCCCATCGCGGGCAGCAACTGGACAGCGGACGAGACGCTCTCGCAGTACTTCCTCATCACCGGCGAGAGGCCACGGGGGCTGTCGGAATTCGCCATCGATGTCGGTACTTTCGCCGACTACGACTTCGAACTGGGCCGCGATTACCAGGTGGTCACCCCCACCGGCCCGCGCACCTTCACCCTCACCGGCACGATCCAGTTCGGCTTCCCCGACAACGCCGGGATCGGCGCGACGTTCTCGGTGTTCGATACGGCCACCGCCCAGAAGGTGCTCGGCTTCCCGGGCGAGTTCAACCAGATCTCGGTTCAGGCCGAGCCGGATGCTGACATAGAGGCGGTGCGGGCCCGCATCGAGGCGGTGCTGCCGGCCGGGGTGGAGGCGATCACCTCCGAGGAGGCCACCGAGGAGTTCGGCGACGCGTTCGAGTCCTTCATCGGGCCGTTCCAGACGATCCTGCTGTCGTTCGCCTTCGTCGTGCTGTTCGTCAGCACCTTCATCATCTCCAACACCTTCAACATCGTGCTCGGACAGCGGGTGCGAGAGCTGTCGCTGCTGCGCGCCGTCGGGGCCACGCCCCGGCAGGTGCGGCGATCGGTGCTGACCGAGTCGGTCATCATCGGCGCGGTGGCCACCGTCGCGGGCCTCGGGCTGGGAATGCTCGGAGCCATTGGGATCCGGGCACTGTTCTCGGCGTTCGGCGGATCGCTGCCCGACGGTCCGCTGCCGCTGAACCCTCGCACGGTGGCCTGGGCGGCCGCGGTTGGGATCGGCTTCACCGTCATCGCGTCGCTGGTCCCGGCCATCAAGGCGTCGCGGCTGTCGCCGGTGGCTGGTCTGCGCGACGACTCCGGCGCCGATGCCGGGCACCGCCGCATTTGGCGACCCCTCGTGGGCGGCGCTTTCGCCGTCGTGGGACTGGTGCTCACCTGGCGAGGGCTGTTCGCCGACTTCGACAGCACCACGGTGCAGCTCCTGTCGCTGGCCGCCGGGGGTGCGGTCGTGTTCGTGGCGGTGGCCGTGCTCAGCCCGCTGATCGCGGGACCGGTGGTGTCCGCGCTCGCCAGCCCACTCCAGCGGATCTTCGGCACGGCCGGGCGGCTCGCCCGCGAGAACGCGGCCCGCAGCCCCAGACGCACCGCGGCCACAGCGGTAGCCCTAACGGTGGGCTTGGCGCTAGTGGCGATGGTGTCGGTGGTGGGCCAATCCCTCAAGGACACTTTCGTCGAGAGCCTCAGCAGCGCAGTGGAAGCCGACTACGTGATCACCGTCGACAGCAACGCCGGCCTACCCAAGACGCTGGCCGAGGATCTGCGTTCGGCCGGCGTCGGCTCCGTGGTCGGTTTCGACTCCGACCGGGTGGAGATTTACAGCGACGTCGCCCCCGACCGGATCGACGAGACCCGAATCACGGCCACCGACCTGACCCGCATCGAGGACGTGGCCAATCTGGGAGTGACGGACGGCTCGCTGAGCGGCCTCGATCCCGCCACGGGACTGCTCGTGCACGCCGAGACTGCTCAAGACTGGGGCCTGACGGCGGGCGATGAGGTCGAGCTCGCCTTCGTGAGCGGTGACCGGGTCGCCGTCACGGTTGCCGCCGTCTTCTCCCAGACTCAGGCGCCCTTCTGGGGTCCGTGGCTGATCGACCAGTCGCTGCACGACCGGGTGTCCACGTCGGCCGCCGACGACTGGGTCGCGGTCAGAGCGGCCGCCGGCGAGCCCGCGGAGGCCAAGGCGCTGCTCGACGAGGTGCTCGCCGCCTACCCTCAGGCGAACCTCGAGAACCGGCAGCAGTTCCAGGAGACCGCTGAGTCGAACCTCGACATTGTGCTGGCGATGGTGAACGTCTTCCTGCTGTTCGCGCTGTTCATCGCCCTGGTCGGCATCGTCAACACGCTGACGCTGTCGGTGTTCGAACGCACCCGGGAGATCGGACTGCTGAGGGCCGTGGGCATGACCCGGCGCCAGCTGAGACGCATGATCCGCTGGGAGGCGGTGGCGATCGCCCTGTATGGCGCGCTCGTCGGGGTGGTGCTCGGCCTGGCCTTCGGAGTGGCCACCGCGGTGGCGATCCCCGACGGAATCATCAGCCGGGTATCGGTGCCATCAGGACAGATAGTGCTGCTCGTGTTGCTGGCCATGGTCTTCGGCCTGCTCGCAGCCGTGTTTCCCTCCTACCGGGCGGGCCGCATGAACGTGCTCGACGCCATCGCAAGCGACTGACGGTCAGCAGGCGAGGGCACAGCACATGTTCAAGCTCGCCCTTCGCAGCCTGATCGACAAGAAGCTCCGCTTCGCGCTCACCACCCTGGTGGTGGTGATCGGCGTGATGTTCGTGGTCGGCTCGTTCACGCTCACCGACAGCCTGCGGTCCACATTCGCCGGGCTCGCCCAAGACATCGCCAAGGGCGCCGACCTCACGGTGCGGGTGGACCAGGACTTCGGCGGCGACTTCGACCGGGCGACCGTGCCGGAGGCGGTGGCCGAGCAGGTAGCCGGCGTCGATGGGGTGGGCCGGGTGCGGCCTGAGGTGGCCGCCATCAACGTGTTCATCGTCGACGGCGACGGCGAACCCATCAGGCCTCCGGGTCCGCCGGCGCTGGGTTTCAGCTTCAGCCCGACGTTCTTCACAACTGAGGGCAGACAGCCGGCCGCGCCGGGCGAGTTCGCGGCCGACGCCGCGACCGCGGCCAACAACGGGCTGCGCATCGGCGAGACCTACGAGATCAACGGCCCGCTCTACGTCGAGCCCTTCGAGCTCGTCGGCGTGTTCAACTTCGGGGCGCCGGACTCCCACACCAGCCTGGGCCAGACGATGGCCGCCTTCGAGTTGGATGAGGCCCAGCGCTTCTTCGGCATGGAGGACGGCTTCCAGGCGATCAGTGTGCTGGTGTCGGCCGGCTCCGAGATTGCGGAGGTGCAAGCCCGCCTTGCAGCCGAGCTGGGCGACGGTTACAGCGTGGTCACCGCGGAGGTCGACGCCGCAGAGCAGGAAGAGGACTTCAACCAGGTCATCGACATCTTCAGCACGATCCTGCTGGTGTTCGCGTTCATCGCCGTGTTCGTGGCGGCCTTCATCATCAACAACACGTTCCAGATCATCATCGGCCAGCGGGTGCGCGAGATCGGGCTGTGGCGGGCCATCGGCGCAACCCCCAGACAGGTGAGCTGGTCGGTGATCACCGAGTCGGCCATCGTGGGCGTGGTCAGCACGGTCATGGGGATCGGGCTGGGCCTGGTGCTCGCGCTGGTGTTGCGTGCCATTCTGGAACTGGTCGGCTTCCCCCTTCCGCCGGGGCCGCTGACGCTGCAGCTGCGCACCGTCCTGCTAGCGGTGGTCGTGGGCCTGGGGGTGACGATGGTCTCGTCGGTGGCGCCTGCGATAAGGGCCCGCCGGATCTCCCCGGTGGCCGCGCTGACCCATGACTTCCGGCTGGGCGCCACCGGCCTGCGCCGCCGCCTGATCGCGGGCGGAGCGGTGTTCGCGGCGGGCGTCGTCGCGCTGGCTGCGGGCATGACGGCCGGGCTGGCCACCACCCCGACGTTCGCCCTGCTGGGAGCCGGGGCCGCATTCGCCTTCGTGGGGATAAACATCGTGAGTCCGGCGTTCGCCCGGCCGGCGGCGTCGCTGCTGGGCCGCCCGGTGAGAGCGCTGTTCGGGGTGCCGGGCCGGCTGGGCCGCGACAACGCATCCCGGAACCCTCGCCGTACTGCCTCAACCGCCGGTGCTCTCCTGATCGGACTCGCCCTGATGGGGCTGGCCGCGGTGGTAGGCGAGTCGCTGAAGAAGACGTTCGTCAACATCATCGAGAACGCGGCGGAGGCCGACTACTACATCCAGTCGGCCTCCACGGGCTTCGGTCCCCCACCTGGCTTCCCGGCGCGGGTGGCCGACGAGATCGAGGCGCTGGATGAGATCGAGAGCGTGATGCGGGCCCAGTTCGCGTTCAGCGGGCTGAGCGTCGACGGGGAGCCGCGAGACATCGTGGCCGTCGACATGGCCCTGGCCGACAGCCACTTCGACAGCCAGGTGAGCTCGGGCAACATGGCCGCCGGGGGTCCCCTCACCTCTCTGGCCCTGCACAGCGACTCGGCCACCTCCCTGGGCGTCGTCGTCGGCGACACCGTCGAGGCCACCTTCCCCGACAACCAGACCGAGACCCTGACGGTGGTGGCGGTGTACGAGGATGCTGCCATCTACGGCAACTGGCTGATCGACGGCGCTCTATGGGACCGCCATTTCAACCGCAACGACCTCGCCTTCGCCAGTGCCCGCATCGCCGGCCTGTCAGACGCGGCCGACGAGGCCCACCAGGCCGCGCTGCTGGCGAGCAGCCGGGCTGCTATCGACGATGTGATCGACCGCTATCCCACCGTGAAGGTCGAGAACCAGGCCGAGTTCCGCCAGACCCAGGAGTCCCAGATCACCAGTTTCATCAGGGTGATCCAAGTGCTGATCGGCCTGTCGTTCTTCATCGCACTGATCGGCATCATCAACACCTTGAGCCTGTCGGTGTTCGAGCGCACCCGCGAGATAGGCCTGCTGCGCTCGGTGGGCATGACCCGCCAACAGTTGCGGCGCTCGATCTACTGGGAGGCGCTGATCGTTGCCGTCTTCGGTGGGCTGCTCGGGATAACGATCGGCGCGGTGTTCGGCGTGGCCACCACGCTGGCGCTGCCCGAGTCGTTCGTGCAGACGTTGGCCGTGCCGTGGCTGAATCTCGTGTTCTTCGTGGCAATCTCGGCCGTCGCGGGGCTGCTGGCCGCCATCCTTCCTGCGGTGCGGGCCGGGCGCATGAACATCCTCGACGCCATAGCCCACGAGTAGGGCCAGGCTCGCCTCGGGCCGGAGCGGTATCTCTAGGAGTAGCGGTCGAACAGGGCGTCTAGCTGCTCGCAGATGTAGTCCATGTGCTCCGGGCCGAGGCCGTGGTGGATGGGCAGCGACAGCGAGCGGTCCATCACCCGGTCGCAGTTGAGCAGGCCGCCGGCCGGGGCCCGGTGCTCGATGGCCGCGAAGCCGGGCTGGCGCAGGATGTTGCCGGTCCACACCATGCGGGTCGACACGCCCCGCGACGCCAGGAACTCCTGGGCCTGAGCGCGGTCGAATGGCGCGTCCGGCTTGATCTCGAAGCAGAACCGCATCCAGGTGGTGTCGGTCTCTGGAGTGGTGCGGCCCGGCGTCACGCCCCCGCGGCCGGCCATGAAGTCGTCGAGGCGGCGCCAGTTGGCTCTGCGACGGGCGTTGAACCCCTCCAGCTTGTCGAGCTGCACCAGCCCGTAAGCCGCGCTGAGCTCGTTGGGCTCGAAGTTGTACCCGATCGAGTCGAACACGAACACCAGGTCGTAGGGGGTGCCGTCGGCCAGGGCCGAGAACCGGTCGGTGCGGCCCCGACGCGACCCGTACAGGTACGACTCGCTGCGCCGACCCCACCGGCGAAGCCCCAGGGCCAGGTCGTAGGCGTCAGGATCGTCGATTCCCACCAGCCCCCCGGTGCCGCCCGCGGTCATGGCGTGGGAGCGGGCGAAGCTGGTGACGCCGATGTGGCTGCGCTCGCCGGTGCGGCGGCCCCGCTGGTAGCTGTCGAGCACATCGCAGGAGTCCTCCACCACGGCCAGCCCGTGCGCGTCGGCCAGAGCCCGCAGCCGGTCCCAGTCGGGGCAGTTGCCGCACAGGTTGGGCACCAGGATCGCCCTGGTGCGCGGGCCGATCGTGTCCTCAACTGCCTCTGCGTCGATCTGGTATGTGTCGGCGGTGATGTCCACGAATACCGGCACGAGCCCGGACTGGGCCATAGGCGCTATGTCGGTCGAGAACGTCAGTGGCGACGTGATGATCTCGTCGCCGGGCTCCAGGCCCAGCAGGTCGATAGCGATGCGCAAGGCCGACGAGCCCGAATTGACCATGAGCCCGAACCGCTTGGACAGTTTGGCCGCGACCCGCGCCTCCACGGCCAGAGTCGCCTCGCCGATCTCCAGCTTCGGGTTGTCCCGCATCACGGCGGCGACCGCCTCGATCTCACGCTCGTCGTGCACGGCTCCCGCGGGCGGCAGTTCCATGGTGCGGCTCCTCCCAGGAATTCGACGCTCACCGGGCGCTGGTCAGGCTAAGAACGTTCGCCGGTAGGAACAAGCCCGTCGCGTCGGGGCGGAGTGTCTCCCGCTCTTGTTCGCTGCGCTCACTGGTGCACCATTGTTGTGTCGGCGGCTGTGAGGCTGTCGATGCACCCCTGGTGTCTGCTGGGCCATCGCCTGCTGCGCTTGTGGCTTGACCGCCTCCGTGAGTGTTGCGAGGCCCGGTGGCCCAGGGCGTGGCGACTGGCGATAGGGCTGAGCGCCGCAGAGCGCCGATCAGTGAGCATCCAGTGGACACGCCCTGAGACCATCGGGTGCTTCCCAACTGTTACAGCTAGGAGGCTGAGATGGATCATATTGGTGAGCGGTTCGCTGGTGTGGACTGGGCGACGGATGCCCATGCGGTGTGCGTGGTGGACGCTGCGGGCGCGGTGCTCGCCGAGTTCGACGTCGAGCACACCGCAGCCGGGCTGGCCGAGCTGTGCCGGCGCCTGGATGCGGCGTCGGTGCGGCGGGTCGCGATCGAGCGGCCCGACGGGCCGGTGGTCGAGGAGCTGCTCGCCGGCGGCTTCGAGGTCGTTGTGGTCTCCAGCCGGGCGGTCAAGGCGCTGCGGGTGCGCTATGGCGCCGCGGGCAACAAATGCGACCGCGGCGACGCCTACGTGCTGGGGGACTGCCTGCGCACCGACGGGCACCGCTGGGCGGCTCTGGAGCCGGACTCGCCGGCCACGGTCTCCTTGCGGGCCCACGTCCGCACCCGCAAGGACCTCGTCACAGCACGCGTCGCGGCCGCCAACCAGCTGCGGGCCCACCTGCGGGTCACCTTCCCCGCCGCGGTGGGGCTGTTCAGCCGCATCGACAGCGCGATCTCGCTGCGGTTCCTGCAGCGGTTCCCGTCTGTGGCCCGCGCCCGGTGGCTCTCTCCCAAGCGCCTCTCGGCGTGGCTGGGAGCCAACCACTACAGCGGCCGCAACAGCGCCGAGGAGCTCCACAGGCGCCTCACCGCCGCAGCACCAGGCATCGACGGCGAAGACCACAGCAGCGTCACGCTGGCATACGTCGCGGTCCTCGAGACCATCGGGGCCCAGATCAGCGAACTCGGCAGCCGCATCGCGGAACTGCTCGACGCCCACCCCGACGGCCCGATCTTCAAGTCCCTGCCCAGAGCAGGAACCATCCGAGCCGCCACCCTGCTCGCGGAGATCGGCGACTGCCGAGCCAGATTCCCCGACCCCGAATCCCTCGCAGCCCTCGCCGGAGTCACACCCTCCACCCGATCCTCGGGACGCCACCGCAGCGTCGCCTTCAGATGGGCCTGCGACAAACGCCTGCGCGACGCCCTCTGCGACTTCGCCGGCGACAGCCGACACGCCAACGCCTGGGCCCAGCACCGCTACCAACAACTCCGAGCCGACGGCAAACGCCACCCCCACGCCGAACGCATCCTCGCCCGAAGCTGGACCCACATCATCTGGCGAATCTGGCAAGACCACACCCCCTACGACCCCACCCGACACCGAGCCCACCAACACCTCTGCCCCAACCCAGGTTGACATAGGGCTACTCACGGGCCGCTCGGGCCACGGCCTCGCCCGTATGGACCGAGTTCGCTCGCCTACTCGCTCGGCCTCCAGG
Source organism: Candidatus Aldehydirespirator sp. (assembly GCA_965220645.1). Lineage (GTDB taxonomy): Bacteria > Actinomycetota > Acidimicrobiia > Acidimicrobiales > Aldehydirespiratoraceae > Aldehydirespirator. Next base: position 3,148,820 of record OZ244836.1, read on the forward strand.
GGCCGCGCCGCGCGACTCAGCTGCGGTAGAGCATCCCCTTGTAGGCGGACGTGAATCCGGCCTCCTCCAGACGGGCCGCCCACGGGGTCTCCCGGACGGGCTTGCCGTCGACCTTGGCGATCTCGAGCTTGCGGAGGCGACCGTCCTTGACCAGGCCGATGATCGCCTCGATCCAAGCGTCGTTCGACTCTGCGCCCTCGAAGGTGGCCAGGGACCGGCCGCCCCGTTCGAGCATGACCAGCGGCAGCCCGTCGATCAGCACCACATGGGCGCCCGCGGTACGGGCGGGCCTGCCCGGAGAGTCGGGCCAGGCCAGCGCGGCGCCGTAGGGCTGGGCCGGGTCGGTGGCGGCCAGCACCACCGGCGCGGTGTCGGACTCGGGCGTCCGGGATCCCCGCAGGCGGTCCACCGCGCCGGGCAGGGCGAACTGGGCCGCGCCCAGCCCGGCCACGAAGTAGCCCCGGCGGGCCTCGCCCCGCTCCTCCAGCGCCTTGAGCACCGGGTAGACGCCCGCGAACCCTCCCTCCTGACCCTCGCCAAGAGCCGTCTCGCGAGTAACCACCCCGTAGCGGTCAAGCAACTGGTGGGCCCTGGCCAGAGCCGCTTCCGTGGCGGCGGGCTGTGGGCTCAGGAGGGGCGCGACCAGCGACCAGCGGCCCGCGGCCGACGGAGGCCCGGTGGCGCTGAGACCGCCCAGTCGCAGCCGGCCCCGGCGCGACCGGCCCGCCCGGGGCGGGGGACGGCGGGTGCGGCTGCTGCGGTGGCCGGCGATCCGGGCCCTCAAGGGCGCGAGGGAGTCGTTGGTGACCTCACCCGCCCACACCAGATCCCACAGCGCGGCCAGCACGGTCTCGGTGTCGTAGGGCAGGGACGCGGCCTGCGCGGCGGCCACCAGATCCGGCCAGAACGACGCTCCCCGGTCGTGCAGCCGGTTGCGCAGTGCATCGTGGAGCGCGCCTTCGGAGGGCTCGGCCGCGGGAACGAGAAGGGCGGCTTGATCGCGGAACACGACGCGCACCCGGCCGTCGGTGGCCCCCAGCGCGCCCGCGCCGATCCACACGATCTCGCCGGAGGTGCACAGCTGGTCCAGGTTCGCTGGCTTGTACCCGGCCATTCGGCCGGCCAGCACGTCGGCCTCCAGCACCGACGCGGCCACCGGCGCACCCTGCAACTGGGCCACCACGTCGGCGAGGGCGTCCGCACCCCGGCGCCGGCCGCCGACCCCCTGCCACGCGGGCAGGAACCTGGCCAGCGCCTCGGGCGGCACCGGCTCGACCTCCTGGCGCAAGGCGGCCAGGCAGCGGCGGCGGATGCGCCGCAGCACCTCGGCGTCGCAGAACTCCCGGTCGGCCCCGCCGGGACGGAACTCGCCCCGCAGCAGGCGGCCCTCGGCCACCAGCCTCGCAAGCCGGGCCGTGACCGGCTGCTCGCCCATTCCCAGCCAGCGAGCGACATCGCGGGCCAGGAACGGGCCGTGGGTTCGCGCGTAGCGGACGCACAGGTCGCCGAGCGGGTCGTCCACAGGCTCGGTGGCGGACGCAGGCAGACCCACCGGAAGGGCCGCGCCAACCGCGTCACGCAGCCGGGCCGCGTCGGCCGAGTCGGCCACCACGTCGCGCCCGGCCAGGCGGGTTTCAAGAGCCCGGCGCTGCTCCACCAGCGTCCGCACCCATCCCGTGACCCGCTCGGCATCGGGCGCTGTCGAGCGGGCGGAGAGCTCGTCGAGCGACAGCGGCCCAAGCACTCTCAACAGGTCGTGGACCTCATCCGGGTCGCGGGCCTGGTTGTCGGCAATCAGCCGCTGCAGTTCCAGTTCGACATCGGCGATGACTCCGGCATCGAGCAGCTCCCGCAGCTCCTCAGCGCCGAGCAGATCCCGCAGCAGATCCCGGTCGAGCGCCAGAGCCGCAGCCCGCCGCTCGGCCAGCGGGGCGTCGCCCTCGTACATGTACACCGCGATCCACGAGAACAGCAGCGACTGGGCAAAGGGCGAGGCCTGGGTGGTGTCCACCGGCACCACCCGGATCTTGCGGCTGCGCAGATCAGCCATGAGCTCCACCAGCGCAGGCAGGTCGAACACGTCGTTCAAGCACTCGCGGGTGGTCTCCAGCAGTATCGGGAACGACGGGTACTTGGCCGCCACCGTCAGAAGGTCGGCGGCCCGCTGGCGCTGCTGCCACAGCGGCGTGCGCTGGTCGGGCCGCCGGCGGGGAAGCAGCAGCGCCCTAGCCGCGCATTCCCGGAAGCGGGACGCGAACATCGAAGTCTCGGGCAGGCGCGCCACCACCAGGTCACGGACCTCCTCAGGGTCGAAGAGCAGATCATCAACCGGCAGTTCGTCAATGGCCTCCGGAAGCCGCAAGACGATCCCGTCGTCGCCCCACATCAGGTCCACGTCCACGCCCCAGGCCTCGCGCAACCGGGCCTGCAGCGCGACCCCCCAGGGCGCGTGCACCTGGGCACCGAACGGGGTGAGCACACACACCCGCCAGTCGCCGATCTCGTCGCGGAAGCGCTCCACTACCACGGTGCGGTCGTCGGGCACGGCGCCGGTGACGGTGGCCTGGTCGTCCAGGTAGGCGACGAGGTTGGCCGCGGCCGTCTCGTCGAGGCCACAGCGTTGCCGCAGCCGGTCCGTGACTGCGTCGTCGTCGCCCTCGGAACGCAGCTCTCGCACCAGGCTTCCCACGGCGCGGCCGAGCTCGATGGGGCGGCCCGGTCCGTCGCCGTGCCAGAACGGCATCTTGCCCAGCTCGCCGGGCGCGGGAGTCACCACCACCCGCTCGAAGGTGATCTCGACGATGCGCCATGTGGAGGCGCCGAGGAGGAACGTCTCGCCCACCCGGCTCTCGTAGACCATCTCCTCGTCGAGCTCGCCCACCCTGGTGCCGTCGGGCAGGAACACGCCGAACAGGCCCCGGTCGGGGATGGTTCCCGCGTTGGTGACGGCGAGGCGTTGGGCCCCGGCCCGCCCGCGCAGCACGCCGCCGGCCCGGTCCCACACCACACGGGGCCTCAGCTCGGAGAACTCCTCGGCCGGGTAGGTGCCCGACAGCAGCTCCAGCACGCTGTGGAGCACCTCGTCGGACAGATCGGCGAAGCCGGCGCAGCGTCGCAGCACGGCCGACAGTTGCTCGACCGGCCAGTCGTCCATGGCGCACATGGCCACGATCTGCTGGGCGGCCACATCGAGGGGGTTGCGCAGGTAGCGGGTGTGCTCCACCTCCCCGAGGTGCATGCGCTCGACCACGGTGGCTGCCTCCAGCAGGTCGGCCCGGTGCTTGGGGAAGATCCGGCCCCGGCTCGGCTCACCCACCCGGTGCCCGGCCCGGCCGATGCGCTGAAGGCCGGAGGCCACCGACCCCGGCGAAGCCACCTGCACAACCAGGTCCACCGCGCCCATGTCGATGCCGAGCTCCAGCGTGGACGTGGCCACCAGGCCCCGCAGCTCGCCCCGCTTGAGTTCGTCCTCGATCAGCAGGCGCCGCTGCCGCGAGATCGACCCATGGTGGGCCTTGACCAGCTCGACACCCTCGGCCGTTCCCGTGCCCATCTGCTCATCGCCCAGCGGCACCGGCGGCGGAGCTTGAAGCAGGCTCTCGATCGACTCCCCCACGTGCACGGGGCCGCCGGTGCTGGGGCTGTCCCCCGCCCTGGAGACCGGCTGTTCAGCCGCCCGTTCCTCGCCGTCGATGTGCAGTTCGTTCAGCCGGGCCGCGAGGCGCTCGGCCAGCCGCCGGGCGTTGGCGAAGATCAGCGTGGACCGGTGGGCCTGCACCAGCTCCAGCAGACGGGGATGGATGGCGGGCCAGATGCTGCGCCGCAGCGGCCCGGCCGCGGCCCCGGCCGACGCCGGCTGTTCGACCGTCTCGCCCAGCGAGGCCATGTCGGCTACCGGGACCACCACCTCGATATCGAGCTCCTTGCTGGCTCCGGCGTCCACCACGGTGATGGGGCGAGGGACGGCCGATCCCTCGGGTCCGGCCTCGAGACCTCCCAGGAAGCGGGCGATCTCGTCGAGGGGTCTCTGGGTGGCGGACAGCGCGATGCGCTGCGGCGAGTGCTCGCACAGCTCCTCGAGACGCTCCAGCGACACCATCAGGTGGGTGCCCCGCTTGCTGGCGGCCACCGCATGGATCTCATCGATGATCACATGCTGCACGCCGGCGAGAGTCTCCCGGGCCCGGCTGGTCAGCATCAGGAACAGCGACTCGGGGGTGGTGATCAGGATGTGCGGGGGGTTTCGCACCAGCCGCCGGCGCTCGTCGGCTGAGGTGTCGCCGGTGCGCACTCCCACCGTGGGCACGTGCACCGTGGCGCCGAGCCGCTCGGCGGCCAGATTGATGCCGTGCAGCGGTGCCCTCAGGTTCTTCTCAACGTCCACGGCCAGCGCCCGCAGCGGCGACACATACAGCACACGGGTGCCGGAGCCGGATGCGGCCGGGTCGGAGGACATGAGCCGGTCGATGGCCCACAGGAAGGCGGCCAGGGTCTTGCCCGTGCCCGTCGGCGCGCACACCAGGGTGTGGTCGCCCGAGGCGATGGGCGGCCAGCCCTCTACCTGCGGCGCGGTCGGCGCAGCGAACGCCGACGCGAACCAGGCCCGGGTCGGCTCGGAAAAGGCGGCGAGCGGATCGGCGGCCACCGCGCCACCGTACCCACCCCCTGCGACAGCCGCGGCTCCCACCGAAATTGACGTGGTTGACCACAATATGTGTGGACAACTACGTCGATTTCCGGGGGGCCAGCCTGTACCCGCCGTGCCCGCCCCTACAGTGACCCCCATGACGCATCCGTTCCGTTTCGGCATTGAACTCAAGGGGCCGCTGCCCGGCCTGACCTGGGCACAGACTGCGCAGAGGGTGGAGGAGCTCGGCTTCTCGAACCTCGTGATGCCCGACCACTTCGACGAGCAGCTCGCGGTAGGCCCGGGACTGGCCGCCGCAGCCGCGGCGACCACCACCCTGCGCTTCAGCGCCTTCGTGTACGGCAACGATTACCGCCATCCCGTGATGGTGGCCAAGGAGGTGGCCACCCTCGATGTGCTGTCCGGCGGCCGGATGGACCTGGGCCTCGGGGCGGGCTGGAAGCGCGTCGACTACGAAGAGGCCGGGATGGACTACGACCCGCCCGGTGTCCGCATCGAGCGCATGGTCGAGTCCCTGCAGGTCATCCGGGCCCTCTTCGAGGACGGGCCGGTCACCTTCGAGGGCGAGCACTACACGATCCGCGGCCTTGAGGGCCTGCCCAAGCCGGTGCAGTCGCCGGTGCCGGTGGCCATCGGCGGGGGTGGACGCCGGATGCTCAGCCTGGCCGCCCGCCATGCCGACATCGTGGGCGTGAACGCCAACCTGCGCTCCGGCGAGATCGGACTCGACGCCATGAACGATGTGCTGGGCGCCGACCGCTTCGACACCAAGCTCCAGTGGGTGCGCGACGCGGCCGGCGACCGCTTCGACCAGCTGGTGCTCAACGTGCTGATCGCGTCGTGGCAGATCACAGAGGGTGGCCGGGCCACCACCGAGGCCACCGAAGCCACTGCAGCCATGTTCGGTCAACCCGCCCGGACGGTGGCCGACATCCCGATGCTGCTGATCGGCTCGCCGCCCGAGATCGCCGATGCCCTGCGCGAGCGGCGAGAGCGCTGGGGCTTCAGCTACATCGTGCTGGGCGCGGACAACAACGACATTGCCGCCTTCGCCCCGGTGATCGCAGAACTCGACGGCGAGTAGCCGCGAGCGGCCCTGCTCGCGAATATGGTGGAGGCATGACCGCGACCCCGGCCGATATGAAGCCGTACGAGTCGCCCGAATGGCATCCGGCCTTCGAGGAGTACTGCGAGACGATCTTCGAGCTGGCCGAGGACGACTTGGACGTGATCCAGGCCCGCATCGCCGACCGCTTGGAGATCTCTCGCCCCGCGGTGTCGGAGATGATCCGGCGGATGCAGGCCGAGGGCCTCGTCGAGGAGGGCAAGGGCACGATCCTGCTCACCGCCAGGGGGCACTCGCTGGCCGAGACGGTCGTTCGCCGCCACCGGCTGGCCGAATGCTTCCTGACCGACATGCTGGGGCTGTCATGGGCCGAGGCCCACCAGGAGGCGGGCAAGTGGGAGCACATCATCTCCCCGGCGGTGGAGAAGGCCATGGTCCGGGTGCTCGAGGGCCCCACCACCTGCCCCCACGGCAACCCCATCCCCGGCTCCGGCTACGAGGCTCCCGAGATGGTGACACTCGACACCCTGGAGGTGGGAGGGGCGTTCATGGTGCAGCGCATTCCCGAGGAGCTGGAGTTCCAACCGGGGATGCTCGAGTTCCTGGAGGAGGCCCGGGTGACGCCGGGTTCGACGGGCACGGTCACGGCCCGCTCCCCCGACGGCACGTTCACTCTGGACGTCGAGGGCGGTGCCGTGGGCCTCAGCGACTACGCCACCTCGCGCATCCTCGTCATCGCCGCCGACTAGCCGCCGCGGCGGCCCGCCTCCTGGTGCCGGCGCCGAGTCAGATTGTGCAGCGTCTCGCTTGCGCGCGTGCTCCCGGCGCGTGTTACTTTGATGTGGTCAAAGTGAACTCAGCTCCTCGTCGGCGCTCGCCGACGGGGGCTGCCTGAACAGGGGGACCCATGACCGCCAACCAATTCTCCAGACGCATATTCCTCGGGGGCACCGCAGCCGGCGCCGGCCTGCTGCTGGGCGGCACCAGCCTGCTCACCGCGTGCTCTGGCTCCAGCGAGCCCGCGGCCCTCACGTCGGTGAACTTCCAGTTGAGCTGGTTCGACTCGGTGCAGTTCGGAGGCTCCTACCTCGCGCACGAACGGGGCTACTACGAGCGCTACGGCCTCGACGTAGCGCTCGTGCCCGGCGGACCGGGCGTGTCACCCGACGCCGCGGTGGCCGCAGGCCAAGCCATCATGGGCATCTCGGCCGCAAACTTCACCGGCCAGTCCGTGGCCGACGGCGCTCCGTTCAAGATCGTGGGTGTGGCCATGCAACGCAACCCGTTCGTGATCGCGTCGCTGACCGACAACCCGATCAACGAGCCCAAGGATCTGGAGGGAACGAAGCTCGGGATGGCCTTCAACAACCAGCTCGACCTCGAGCTGTTGACATCGCTCAACGGCGTCGACATCTCCCAGATAGAGGTCATCACCAGCGACTACGACCCGGCTCCGCTGGTCACCGGCGAGGTCGACTCGCTGCTGTGCTGGCTCACCGACCTCCCCGTGGCCATGACCGTCGCCGGCATCGACAACACGACCATGCTCTTCGCAGACTTCGGATACGCGGTGCACAGCCAGACCTACATCGTCACCGAGGACTCATTGGCCAACAACCGCGACACGGTGCTCGCCCTTCTCAGGGGCGACATCCTGGGATGGCAGGAGTACAAGGGCAACACCGACGCGGCAGCCGAAGTGACCGTCAACCGGTTCCCGGACGCGGGCATGGACCTGGAGACTCAGAAGGTGCAGGCCTCCGAGCAGCTCAAGATCATGTTCAGCGAGGACACCGACGCGAACGGGTTCCTGTGGTTCACCGACGAATCCGTACAGGACAACGTCGAAACCCTGGGAGGCCTCGGCGTGGGCGTCACCGCAGACCTGTGGGACCGGTCCCTGCTGGAGGAGATATACGCCGACGGTCCCGTCCTCTCATGACGGAGCGCCATAGCAGTCGCAGCCGTCGCGGGTGATGGCCCGGCGGGGCGCGCCGGTAGATGTCGTCGGGGTCGGACGAACCTTCGCCCTCGGCGACGACGAGGTGGTTGCCCTGCGCAGCCTGGAGATGCATGTGCCCGCGGGCGGTTTCACCGCGCTGATCGGTCCTTCGGGTTGCGGCAAGTCCACCGCTCTACGCCTCGTAGCCGGGCTGGACATGCCCGACGAGGGCACCATCGACATGGACGGCTCGTCACCCGACGAGATGCGACGGGGCCAACGCATCGGCATCGCCTTCCAGGATCCGTCGCTGCTGCCGTGGCGGACGGTCTCGACGAACATCCGGCTCGCACTTGAGCTTGTCGACCGGCGCCACGACACCAAGGCGGTCAGCGACCTGATCGAGCTCGTCGGCTTGCAGGGATTCGAGAAGGCCCGGCCCTCGCAGCTGTCCGGGGGCATGCGCCAGCGCGTGGCCATCGCTCGCTCGCTGGTCACCGAGCCCGACCTGCTGCTGCTCGACGAGCCCTTCGGCGCCCTCGACGCCCTCACCCGCCAGCAGCTCAACGACGAGCTTCAGCGGATCTGGACGGCCCGTGGCACAACCACGCTGCTGGTGACCCACTCGATCCCCGAGGCGGTGTATGCGGCCGACGAGGTCTTGGTCATGTCGCCCAGACCGGGGAGGATCGTGGCTCGCCGCACCATCGGCTTCGAGCGGCCCCGAACCCGTGACCTGCTTCTTTCCGATGAGTTCCACGCCGAAGTGGAGGCCGTCTCGGCCAGCCTGCACCGCTCCGAGGGTCAGGTCGTGCAGCTCGAGACGGACGCCAGTTGAGCGACACTGCGGAGGCTGCCCCAGTCACGCGCAGCCGCTCGAGGGCCGATAGCGCGCTCGACAGGGTGCCGCCCCGGGTGCTCAGCGCGGCCGTCGGGGTCGCGGTCATCCTGCTGTGGGAACTGCTGGCCCGGACGGTGTACGCGGGCTCGTACCGGCTGTCGCCCCCTACGTCTGTTGTGGCCGACTTCTTCGAGTACCCCGGCCTCTACCTGCGCAACCTGTGGCACTCGACGAAGACCGCAGCATGGGGGTTCCTGTGGGGGAACCTGGCCGCCATCGCCCTGGCCGCGGTGGCTTCGCTCGTTCCCCCTCTTCGCCGCAGCATCGGGGCCATAGCCCTAACGATCTTCTGCTTGCCCTTCATCGCGGTGGCCCCGATCCTGCGATTGATCACCGGTCCGGGTAACGGCACCCCGATAGCGCTGTCGGCGCTGGCGGTGGTCTTCACCACCTACGTGGCCGCGCTCCTCGGCTTCGACCTGGCGCCAGGCAGCGCCCTCGACGTGGTCCGCTCCTACGGCAAGGGCCGTCTGGAGGCCTTCCGCAGCGTCCGCGTTCGGGCATCAGTGCCAGCTCTGTTCGCCGGTCTTCAAATCGCGGCGCCAGCCGCATTCCTCGGCGCAGTGGTCGGCGAGTTCACCGGGGCGCACAAGGGTCTCGGAATACTGACCGTGCGAGCTCTCGGCGCTCTGCAGACTGATCGGATCTGGGTCATTGCGCTGATGTCCACCATCGTGGCGACCGGCGGCTACATGCTCATCGGGGCACTGGGACGGTACCTGTGCCCGTGGTCGCCCGCACTGGACCTCGGCGCCGTCCCGACGCCCCGGCAGGAGCCGGGCCTGCTCAACCGGCTGGTGGCGCTGCTGGCTCCGATCCTCGTCGTGTTCGTCTTCTGGTACGCGTTCCTGTGGGTCTTCCAGATCAAGCCCTTCTTCGCCAAGACGCCCTTCGACGTATGGGCGGAGCTGTTCACCAACGCGGACGCGCCCGAGACGCGTGCGTCGGTCTTCGGCGCTCTCGGGACCACACTGTGGACCACGTCGCTCGGCTACGTGGTCGGCCTAATTGGTGCCTTGGTGACGGCGGTGGTTTTCATCCTGGTCCCATGGCTGGAGCGCGCCCTGATGCCCATCGCGGTGGCGCTTCGGTCGATCCCCATCATCGTCACCACTCCGGTGATCATCCTGTTCGTCGGGCGCGGCCTGCTGACTACCACGGCCATAGTGGCGGTCATGTCCTTCTTCCCGACGCTGGTCAACTGCTACTCGGCCATGCGTCGCACCCCCGAGGGGATCCTCGACGTCCTCAAGTCCTATGACGCCCGTTCGGTGGCCAATGTTCGCAACGCCTACCTGCCGTCGGCGGTACCGGCCCTCCTCGCCTCGGCCCGTATCGCGGTGCCGACCTCGCTGCTTGGCGCCACGGTGGCCGAGTGGCTGGCCACCGGCGACGGGATAGGGGCAATCATGGTCATCGCCTTCACCCGCAACGACTACAACGTGCTGTGGGTGTCGGTGGCGGTGCTGACGCTGGTGGCAGTGATCGGCTACTGGCTGGTGGCGGCATTCGAGCTCCGCACTCTCGAGCGCATGTCCCCGGGAATATCGCGATGACCGTCGCGGCTGCGGACACACCGGGCGGCGGCCTCACCGGCTCCACGGTCTCCGAAGCTCAGGCCGCAGTGCTCGCCCGCTACGACGAGCTCGCCGTCCTGATCTCCGGGATGGACGGACGCCCCCGAGCCGACCCGGACCTATCGGCTGCGGCCGCGCCCGCTCTCCTGCACGAGGCCCGGCTGCTGGACGCCGGCCGCTTCGAGGACTGGCTGGCCGGTTGGACCAGCGACGCCGTGCTGTGGCTCCCTCTCTCGGCGCCGACGCATCCCGGCACCGATCAGTCCCTGCTTCTGGACGACCGTCGCCGATTGGCCGAGCGAGTCAAGTGGCGCCGCGAGCCCTCCGCCTGGGGCCAGCACCCGCCGTCGCGCACCACCCGAGTCGTCGGAGGCATTGAGGCCTGGGCCGCACCCGGCAACGGCCTCATCACCCGGTCCACCCTGGTCGTCGACGAGTATCGCCACAACCGTCACCAAGCGCTCGCCGGCTACCAGATCCACGAACTGGTCGGTGACGATCTTCAGCGCCGCACCAAGATCCTCGTCGTGCCCGCGCTGGGCACCGGCGTCCGCAATCCGAGCTTCCTGCTATAGGGGTACCGCCGTGACCGCCATCGACTGCCATCCTGCGCCTGCCGACTTCGACCAACTGGTGCAGCCGCACCGGGTGCACCGGCGCATCTACACCGACCCGCAAATCTTCGACCTAGAGATGACCCGCGTGTTCGCGGCGTCGTGGTGCTATGTGGGCCACGAGAGCGAGATCCCCGAACCGGGCGACTACCGCACCACCACGCTGGGTCGGCGGCCCGTGCTGATGACCCGGGCCCGTGACGGCGCGGTGAACGTGCTCCTCAACCGCTGCACGCACCGCGGAACGGTGCTGGCCGCGGAGGACAGCGGATGCGCCAAGCGCTTCGTGTGCCCCTACCACGGCTGGACCTTCGCGGCCGACGGGCAACTGGTGGCCATCCCGTTCCCGGCCGACCACCCCGTGGAGGACCGCTCCACCCTGTCGCTGGGGCGGCTGGCGACAGCCAGCTACCGCGGGTTCGTGTTCGCCACGCTCAACGCCGATCCCGAGCCGTTGGAGTACTGGCTCGGAGAAGCCCGCGAGGCCTTCGACCACATCGTCGACCGCCATCCCGGCGGCGACATCGCGGTGATGGGATCGCCCCAACTGTTGGAGTTCGTAGGCAACTGGAAACTCTCCTGGGACAACGCAGCCGACGGTCTGCACGCCACCTTCGCCCACGAGTCGTACAACACGCTGGGTGAGATGGTGGACACCGAGACGGTTCTGGCCCGCGACCCGGGATCCACACCGATGGTGTCCAAGGCGCTGCGCAACGGCCACATGGTGGTGGACCAGCGCCCGGGCATCCCGCAGGGACCGTGGGCCACGATGCGCAAAGTGCCGTTCCGGGAGCCGATGGAGACGGCGCTGGTCGACGCCGGCGCCACCGAGATGCTCGACCTGGCCACCGGGAGCATGGTGAACCTGTCGCTGTTCCCGAACCTGCTCTTCGTCGGCAACCAGCTGCTGGTGATCGAGCCGGTGGCCGTGGACCGCACCCGGCTTCAACTGTGGCTCACGTCCGCGCCGGGCGCACCGCCGGAGATCGACCTGCTGCGCCTGCGGGTGGACGAGGACTTCGTGAACTTCGGCACCCCCGACGACCTCGACATGTTCGAGCGGGTCCAGCGGGGCCTGTCCATCCCGGAGATGGAGTGGATCGACATGAGCCGGGGGCTCCCCGATGATGTCGCCGCCGGCGACGAGGCCACGATCTACGGCCCGATCACCTCGGAGGCTCCCCAGCGTCGCTACCTCGCCCACTACGCCAAGCTGATGACCACCCCGGCGGCGACCCGTGCCCTCTGAGCCGAGCCTTCAGGCGGGCGCCGAGCGCCGGACGGCCTTCACCGAGCGGGGCGCGGTAGTGGTGCCGGGGTTGCTGGACCGCCACTGGTGCGAGCGGCTGCAGATGGCGATCGAGCGCTGCCAGGCCAGCCCCAGCCAGTTCTATGGGGTGCTGTCGCCGCCCGGCGAACTCAGAGTGGACAGCGACCTGTTCCGCTGGTTCGACGACCCCGACATCGCCGAGGCGACCCACTCATCGAACCTGCCCGCTCTGGGAGCGGAACTGTGCGGCGCCGACGCCGCGGTGCTGATCGAGGATCAGTGGTTCTGCTCGGAGCCCGGCGCGGTGTCGCGCAGCCCGTGGCACCAGGACCACCCCTACTACAACCTCGACCGGCCCTTCGTGACCGTGTGGGTAACCCTCGACGACGTGACCGCCGACGCCGCCCTGCGGGTGGTGGAGGGCTCCCACGCCACCGGCATCACCTACGCGCCGATCGAGTTCTCGTCATCGACCACCACCATCGGCGGGGGCTCTGAGCTCGAGCCGGTGCCCGACGTGGACGCGGACCGCGAGCGGTTCCCGGTCACCACATGGGATCTGAGGGCCGGCGACGCGGTGGCCATCGACTCCCGGATGCTGCACTCCACCGGCATTCGCGAGGTGGCCGACCGGCCCTTCCGGCGGCTGTCCACCCGCTACGCCCATCCCGACACCCGCTACCTGGACCTGGGCGAGCAAGCCGCGGTGTTCTGGAAGAAGCTGCCCCACGGCCTTACCACCGGCGACCCCGTGGCCGGCGAGGTCTTCCCCCTGATCGAACTTTGAGGCGGGCCGCGGCCCGACCCGCAGCCCGGTTAGCCGGGGGCGGAGACGTGGACGAAGCGGGTGGTCTCTGAGCCGAGGTGGTGCCAGCGGTGGCGGGTGGCGGTGGAGTAGATCATGGTGTCGCCCTCGGCCAGGCGGTGGGTGACGATGTGGCCGTCACCGTCGTCTAGGTCGACGGCCAGCATCCCCTCGATGACGTGGATCATCTCCCGGCCCTCCGACGCGAAGAACCCGCCCAGTAGCGAGCCGGGCTCGACCACGTACTCGGCCGCGCTGAACGGCTCACCGAGGCCGGTGAGCTGGCGGCGGAACGCAGTCTGGGGAGCGTCGGTGATGTCGTAGCGCGGGCCCTCGTCGGAGCCGGTGACCACCACGTCAGCCGACACCGGGCCGGCCAGCAGCCGCTCGGGCGTGGTCTCCAGCACCCTGGCGATGGCGAACAGCGAGGTCAGGCTGGGGGCCGCGAAGCTGGTCTCGACCTGGCTCAGGAACGGCACCGACAGGCCGGCCCGGTCGGCGACCTGGCTCAGAGTCAACCCGAGCTGGTTGCGGCGGCTGCGCACTGCCTGGCCCAGCTCCTCCAGGGCACGGGTGTCATGGTCCGGCCGAGTCGAGGGCTGGGACTGGGGCTGTGCGCTGGCGGCCATCGGCGGAGGGTACTTGTGGCTCGGTCGATCAGGCGCCGGAGCCGTCCGACGGCCCGGCGCCGGCCGCGGTGCGGCCCGACTCGTGCTCGGGGAACAGCTCGGCGTAGGTGTCGCCCTCCCGGTAGGGGTGGGCGGCCAGCTTCTCCTCGTCCACGTCCACGCCGAGGCCGGGCCCAGTGGGGGCAGTGATGTGCCCGCCGCCCAGATCGGTCAAAGCAAGGCCGGGGTTGTCGCCAATGTCGGTGATCATCGGCTGGTGGGGGTCGATGTCATATTCACACAGCCGCACCCGGGCTGCGGTGGCCCAGTGAAGGTTGGCGGCCAGCCCCACCACCGTGGGCCCGCCCACGTGGGGGATGACCTCGATGGAGGACCGGGCCGCGATGTCCACGATCTCCATGCAGTTCAGGATCCCGCCGGTGAGGGAGGCGTCGGGCTCGAAGACCCGGGCTGCGTCGCGCCGGGCCAGTTCGGCGTACATGCGGGGCGAGTAGACCCGCTCCCCCACCGCCACCCGGATCGGCGAGTTGTGCTGGAGCCGTTCAAGGCCCTCGATCTGGTACTGGGGCACCGGCTCTTCGAAGAAGTGGATGCCGTACGGGGCGATGCGGCGGCACAGCTCGATGGCGGAGTCGGGATCGTGGAACCAGTAGGAGTCGACGCCCATGAGCTTGTCGGCGCCGATGTGCTCGCGGACGGTGGCGACCGCTTCAGTGTCGCCGTCGATGGTCCGCCCCAGGCGCACTTTGACCCCGGCGAAGCCCAGATCCATGCACTGGTCGAAGTAGTGGGCGTGCCACACCGCACTCTCCTCGAACATGGTGGTGCCGGTGCCGTACAGCGGGATCTCATAGGCGCTGCCGCCCAGCAGCCGGTGCACCGGCGCGTCCAGGGTCTTGCCGAGGATGTCCCACAGGGCGATCTCCACCGCGCCGATGGTCTGGCTGGAGAGGCCCTCCCAGCCGAGGTAGCCGTCGAGGGCCACCCGCAGGTCGGCCACCCGGTCGCGGATGGCCAGCGGATCGCGTCCCTCCAGGTGCCGGGCGCACACATCGTCCACCGCGGCCCGGAACACGGTGGGATAGGAGTGCCCCCAGTTGGTGGACGACTCGCCCCAGCCCACAGTGCCGTCGTCGGCTTCGATGCGCACCAGCGCGAAGCTGCGCTCCATGTCGGGGTCGATCTTGCGGTAGCCGGCCAGCACGGCCCGCACGCTCTCGATTCTCATGTCAGCCTCCCTGGCGCCCGCACGCTCTCGATTCTCATGTCAGCCTCCCTGGCGCCCGCACGCTCTCGATTCTCATCCTTCTAGCTCCATTCCTTCCATCTCCAGCCACAGGTCGTCGGGCACCGGGGTGCGCAGAGCGGCCAGATTCTCGTCCACCTCGGCCGGCGCGGCCATCCCGACGATGACGGAGGCGACGGCCGGGTTGGTGAGCGGGAAGTTCACCGCGGCCGCTCGCAGCGTCACACCGTGCCGCCGACACACCGAGTCGAGGGCGGCCGCCCGAGCGAGCATCGCGTCCGGGGCCGGGCCGTAGTCGTACCAGGAGCCGGCCCGGGGGCGAGCGAGCACCCCGCTGTTGAACACGCCCGCGGACAGGTAGGCGATGCCCCTGCCGGCGCAGGCGTCGATCAAATCCGCGGCCGACCGGTCGAGCAGCGTGTAGCGGCCCGCCACCAGCATGCAGTCGAGGTCGGCCCGCTCCAGGAAGGCGGCCGCGGTGCCGACCGAGTTGGTGCCCACCGACACCGCACCGATCACGCCTTGATCCCTCAGTTCGGCCAGGGCCGGGTAGGTGCCCTCCAGTGCCTCGTGAATGTGGTCGTCCGGGTCGTGGATGTGCACGATGTCGACCCGGTCCACCCCGAGGCGCTCCAGGCTCGAATCCAACGATCGCACGGCCGCGTCGTAGCCGAAGTCGAAGTGGACGTCGACCGACCCGTCGGGCTGAACGGTCAGGATCCGGCCCGCCTTGGTGGCGATGACCGGTCGCTGGTCGCCCGCGCCGGCCAGCGCCCGCCCCAGCCGGCGCTCGGACTCTCCCAACCCGTAGAAGGGAGCGGTGTCGAAGAACCGGATGCCGAGCTCGAGGGCCCGGGCCGCGGTCTGCACCGCGGTGGCGGTGTCGTTTCCCCAGAAGAGCGAGGCCAGCGGTGCGGTTCCCAGCGCCAGGCGCCGGATCGGGAGCCCGGTCCGTGGAAGCGCTACTTCGTCAAGGGGATCTCGCATCAAGCGTGTTTGATCCTATCAAAGTCTTGTGATTGTCTTCAGGGCGTGCCGCGGGACAAACCCACCGTCGCCGACCTCATCGCCGGCAAGGGGAAACGCCAGCTGACCGACATATTCGTCCTGTCCCTCGAGGAGGTCCGGGCGGTGGAGGAGGCCGGCCTCGACATGATGTGCCTGCCCGACGAGACCATGAGCCGAGAGGTCCGGGAGGCCGCCCCCACCACGTTCATCGTCGCGGCGCTGGCCTACGGGGTTCACGCCACCACCGAGGACTACCTGCGCATGGGCTTCGCCATGTACCGCCTCGGCGCCGACGCGGTGTACTGCGCGGCGGGGCTCGACACCGTGGCCCGGCTCGCGGCCGAGGGACTGGCGGTGGTGGGCCACATCGGGTTCATCCCCACCCACCGGACTTGGTACGGCGGGTACCGGGCCACCGGCAAGACGGCCGAGAGCGCTCTGAGGGTGTGGCGCCAGGCCCGGGCCCTGGAGGACGCCGGAGCCTTCGCGGCAGAGATCGAGCTCGTGCCCGAGCCCGTCGCGGCCGCCATCTCCAAGCGTTCCTCCCTGTTCCTGATCTCGATGGGGTCGGGGGCGGGGTGCGACGCCCAATACCTGTTCAGCATGGACATTCTGGGCTCGAACCCGGGGCACTACCCGCGGCACTCCAAGCGCTACCGCGACTTCCGGGCTGAGTACGAGCGCCTCCACGGCGAGCGGGTGGCGGCCTACGGCGAGTACCGGGCCGACGTGGACGCCGGGGTCTACCCTGCCGCCGAGCACAAGCTGCAGATCGACGAGGTCGAGTTGGCCGACTTTATCGAGGCGCTCGACACCGGCGAAGATGACGGCACGACATCGATCGGAGGAGTGCCATGGACGCAGATAGCCAAGCCGACGACATGAGCGAGCCCGATGACACGAACCAAGCCGACGACATGACGGCCGAACCGGTCTCGATGCTGGTCGAGGGCACGGTGGTGACCATGGACGCCGAGCGGCGGATCATCGCCAACGGCGCGGTGGCCGTCTCGGGCGATCGCATCGCGGAGGTGGGCGACGCCGCCGAGTTGCGGACCCGCCACCCCGACGCCCGTCGCCTCGGCGGGCCGCGCCGCTACGTGATCCCGGGGCTGATCGACTGCCACAACCACATCGCCCAGGCCCTGTGCCGGGAGAGCACGGTGGAGGACTTCCCCAACATCTACCGCATCTACATCCCGGCTGAGGACATCCAGAGCACCGACGATGTGCGGGTCAGCGCCCGGGTGGCCTTCGCCCAGCTGCTGCGGGCTGGGGTGACCACCATGACCGAGACCACCTGCACCCTGGCCCACGAGGAGCCCATCGCCGAGACGGTGATGGAGACCGGCATCCGCTGCGCTTTGGCCCGCGGCATGTGGGACCGGGAGTCCCGGCTGGCCGGAAACTACGAGCAGATCACCGAGAAGTCCTGGTACCGCGACGACCCGGCCGCCCTGGCCGACGACCTGGCCTACACCAAGGAGTTCTTCGCCAAGTGGTTCGAGCGGGGTCAGGGGCGGCTACGGCCTTGGGTCCACAACCTGGGCGTCCCGTCGTGCTCGGACGAGCGCTACCTGGCCACCGACGAACTGGCCCAGCAGTGGGGCACCGGCATCATGACCCACATCAATCGTGACCGCGAGGAGATCGAGCTGAGCGTGTCGCTGTTCGGGCACCGGCCCCTGGAGCACCTGGCCTCGATCGGTGCCCTGACCGAGCGGCTGGTGGCCATTCACGCCATGTTGACCAGCGACCGCGAGATCGATCTGATGGCCGCGGCCGGGGCCAAGCTGGCCCACGCCCCCGTGGTGTGCACCGACATCATGTCCGCGGTCACCCGGGTGCCGCTGATGCGATCCCGCGGCATCACCGTCGGGCTCGGCTGCGACACGATCATCAACGACGTGCTGAAGCTGATGCGGATCGCGCACATCATGCACAACCAGGCAGCCATGCCGCTGTTCGACCCCTACGGGTTCTCCTGCAATGACGCCTTCGAGATGGGCACCATCGACGCGGCCAGGCTGCTGCTGTGGGACGACGAGATCGGATCGCTGGAGGCGGGCAAGGCCGCCGACATCACGGTGATCGACGCCAACAACGTGCGGCTCACACCCTCGACGGATCCGGTGGCCACGCTGGTGCGCTACGGGGTGGGGACCGACGCCGAGTCGACGATCGTGGCCGGCCAGCTGGTGATGCACGAGGGCCGGCTGCTCACCATCGACGAGGACGAGCTCCTCGACGAAGCCGAGGCGCTGGGCGCTCGCATGATCACCGAGATGGCGCCCCGCCGCTACGTGCAACTCGGCACCAACGTCAACTACCTGTGATGCGTGAGCCTCCCGGCACCAACATGAACTACCTGTGATGCACCAACAGCCATGAGCTCCTCTGAGCTGCTGGTTCGGGGGGCGACGATCCTCGACACCGACGGCCCGCTGCGGGTGGCCGACATCCGCACCGATGGGGGCGTCATCAGCGAGGTCGGCCCGGGACTGCGTCCCGGATCGGCCCGGGTGATCGACGGCGATGGCATGGTCGCCACACCGGGGCTCATCAACGCCCATACCCACTCGGGACAGAACCTCGACCGGGGCGTGGCCCCCAACCTGCCCCTGGACCTGTGGCTGATGTGGGTGGTGTTCGGCAACATCTCCATCACCGCCGACGACCGCTACACCCTGGCCATGGCCGGGGCGCTGGAGATGCTCGAGTCGGGCTGCACGTCGGTGCTCGACCACGGCTGGGTGCCGCCGTGGGACTTCGAGAACTACTCCGAGGCCATCATGAGCGCCTACGCCGACGCCGGGATGCGGGCCGGGCTGGCCCCCATGATCGGTGATCTCGACATCTTCGACACGATGTCGTTCGAGGGCGCGTCGGGGCCCAAGCCCGAACCGCTGGGCGACCCGTTCGAGGCGGGTGGGCTGCTGGAGGCCATGGCCACCTTCTTCGACCGCTGGCAGGGTTCCCACTCCCGGCTCGTCCCGATGGTGGGACCGTCGGCCCCACAGCGCTGCAGCCACGAGCTGATGGAGGGCCTGGCCCGGCTGGCCCGCGAGCGGGGCGCGGGCTTCCACACGCACGTGCTGGAGACCAGGACCCAGATCGCGGCCAACCTCGAGCGATACGGCCGATCGAGCGTGTCGTACCTGGAGGACCTCGGGCTGCTGTACCCCGGTTCAAGCCTGGCCCACTGCGTGTGGATGGACCCCGACGAGTACTCGACGGTGCTGCGCTGCGGCGCCACCATCGTGCACAACCCGGTGTCGAACCTGCGGTGCGGGTCGGGGATCCTGCCCGTGGCCGACCTGCTGGAAGGCGGGGTGAGCGTGGCGCTGGGCGCCGACGGTGCCGCGTCCAACGACAACCAGAACATGTTCGAGGCCATGAAGTTCGCCACACTCATGCAGACCCTCCACGGATCGCATCTGCGCTGGCCGCAGGCCCCCGCGATCTGGAGAATGTGCCTAAGGGGTGGCGCAGACGCACTGGGCCGGCCACTGGGCTCGCTGCAGCCTGGCAGTGCGGCCGACATCGTGCTGCTGGCCACCGAGCGCCATGTGCCGGTCCACGCCGAGGGGCTGGCGGCCAGCCTGGTGCTGGCCGAACACGGCGAGTCGGTGCACACGGTGATCGTCGACGGCGAGGTGGTGGTGTTGGAGGGCAGCTCCGCACGAGTGGACGACGCGGCCATGGCCGAGCGCTCCCGAGACCTGCAGAGGCGCATCCACGAGGGCCTCCCCGATCGCCAGGCCTTCTACGACCGCTATGTGGACATACTTACCGAGGTTCACGACCACGCTATGGCCGAGCCCGTCCCGGTCGAGCGGCTGGCCGCCATTACACCGGCGTTCGGAGAGCCCGCCAACTCCGACAACTAGGGCCACAAGGGGGAACAGCACGATGAACCCGGACTGGGACACAACCTGGATCGACAACGAGCACCCGGCCCTGCGGCGGTGCTGGCACCCGGTGGCCCGCAGCGTGGACATCGGCGACGACCAGCCCGTGGCGGTGGATCTGCTGGGCGAGCGCTGGTGCCTCGTCCGGCTGGGGGGCGAGCTGACCGCGCTGCGGGATCCTTGCCCGCACCGCTACTCGCCGCTCAGCGCGGGAACCATCGAGGGTGACACGCTGCGGTGCGCCTACCACGGCTTCCGGTTCGCGGCCGACGGGACCTGCGTGGAGATACCGGCAGTCGATCCGGGCCTGCCCATACCGGCCCGGGCCTGCGCCACCGCGGCCGCGGGGGTGGCCGAGGCGCTCGACCTGGTGTGGCTGGCGCCCGATGATCCCATCGCGCCGCTGCCGGAGGTCCCCGAGCATCACGACCCGAGCTTCGTCACCTGCCCGCTGCCGGTGTCGGACTGGAACGCGGGGGCAGCCCAGATGGCCGACAACTTCCTCGACCTGGGCCATCTGCCGTTCGTGCACCTGGGCACGTTCGGCGACCCGGACGACAAGCTGGTGCGGGACTACAAGATGGAACGCGACGGCTGGCGTTTCACCGCCCACCACCGCCACTTCACCAAGGCCCTGGCCGACTCGATGGACGCCGACGGCGAGTACAAGGTGGTCGAGCGGGAGCTGCTGTTCGTGTTCACCGCCCCGCATCACGTGTACCTGCGCATCGGCTACCCCGCCGAGGGCATGGTGCTGACCATCAGCTTCTGTCACCAGCCGGTCGACGCGGCCACCACCCGGCTCTACTGCACCGACTACCGCAACGACATCGACAACGAGCCCGGCGCCATCGCCGACACGGTGGCCTTCCAGGAGGCGGTAGCGGCCGAGGACAGTGTCCTGCTGCAGCGCATCGGTACCAAGGCAGTGCCCCTGATCCCCGCGCTCGAGTACCACTCCAGAGCCGACCGCATCACCCTCGAGATGCGCCGGATGCTGGCCGACCTGGTAGCCGAGGCCGGTGCGGAGGCCCCCAGCTAACAGGAGCGGGGGAAGGCCACGGTGCGCACCCCGCTGTGGCCGATGTCTACCCCGGAGCCCATCCGGAAACGGGGCGCCCCGGTGGTGCGGCAGCGCAGCACGTCACCGTCGCCGCGGCGGATGTAGTACAGCGTGTCGTGGCCGAAGAACTCGATGTGGTCGACGGTGCCTGAGTTGCCTTCGGTCAGCGTGAGCTCCTCGGGCCGCAACAACACGTCCACTTCGCCGTGGAGAGGCGACTGGAGCTTCATGGGCCCCATCACGGTGTAGGCGATGTCGCCCTCGGCTTCGCCGGGCACGGTGTCTGCCTCTCCCACGAAGCCGGCCAGCCAGCGGTCTACGGGCTGCTCGTAGAGCACCGCGGGCGGGGCCTGCTGGATGACGGCGCCGTCGCGCATCACGGCCACCTCGTCGCCGAGCACGAAGGCCTCGTCCTGGTCGTGAGTGACAAAGACGCAGGTGACCTCCAGTTCCCGCAGCAGCGCGGCCACTTCGGCCCTGACCTCCACCCTCAGGGTGGTGTCGAGGCACGAGAAGGGTTCGTCGAGCAACAGCACCGACGGCTGGGGTGCGAGGGCCCGGGCCAGGGCCACCCGCTGCTGCTGCCCGCCCGACAACGAGCCGGGCAGCCGGTCGGCCAGCTCGGGAATGCCGACCAGGTCCAGAAGATCGCGCACCCGGCCCGAGGCCGGCCGGGGCAGGACGCGGGTGCGGGGCCGCTCCGAGCGGGGCAGCCCGAAGGCCACGTTGGCGGCCACGGTGAGGTGCGGGAACAACGACCAGTCCTGGAACACCATGCCCACACCCCGCTTGTCGGCGGCCACATGAACAACCGGACCCGAGGTCCCGTTCCGCGACGCTGCGGCGCCCGGTGTTCCGTTCTTCGGCTCCGCGGGCCCGGACATCAGCTTCCCGCCGAGCACGACGCGGCCGGAGTCCAGCCGCTGCAGGCCCGCCAGCACCCTCAGCAGGGTGGTCTTGCCGCATCCGCTCGGACCGAGAATCGCCAGCGTCCGGCCCGGCTCCGCCGAGATCGAGGTGCTACGCAGAACCGGCGTCCCGCCGAGGGCGACGCCTACCTCATCCACCAGGATCCGGCGGCCCCGGCGAATGGCGGGAGCCACCGGAGACGCCGGGGAAGAGGGGGTCGCTGGAGCGACCGGCGCCGCAGCGCTATCAAGCATGCCTTATACTCTAACGCCGGTAGTCCTCACAGTGTCAACCCTGGGGGTCCTGACGGAACAGCCCCCAGGATGCCTCACCGAATGGACATCCCGGCAATTGCCTCTGTGCCGGCAGCGCTCACGCCGCCGCGTACGGCTGGGCCAGCACCTCGGGCAGCGGCTCGGCGTGCACCACCGTCACCCTCCGGGTAGCGCGGGTGAGGGCCACATAGAGCGAGCGAATGCCCTGGCACTCCTCGGCCACGATGCGAGCGGGTTCCACCACCACCGCGGCATCCACCTCAAGGCCCTTCACCAAGCGCACCGGCACCAGCGTCACCTGCTGCTCGAGGCCGGTCCGGCCGGGGCCACCGAAAACCACGGAACGGCTCTTGAGATCAGCCCGCAGGAGCTCATGGAGCGAGTCGGGCACGACCACAGCCACGTTGCCCTCGCCTACCTCGCCCCGCTCCTGGGCGATCACCTCAGCCAATGTCTCACCCAGTGTGGCGAGATCGCGGCCCGCGGCTGCAGGATCGCTTCTCGCCGCCGCCGCGCCGCACGCTACGACGCGGGGCTCGTCGCCAACGGTCCGAACCGTTTCGGGAGGCACGGCTCCCGGCGCGGCATAGGGGAGCACCCGGTTCGCCAGCGCCATGGCGGGAGCCGGGATCCGGTAGCCGAGCGTCAACTCCACCCGGCGGGCCGGGCGCCGGTCGGGCAGACCCGCCAGCACCGATTTCCAGTCATCGTGGGCCCAGGACCCGGTGGCTTGAGCAATGTCTCCCACCACCGTCATCGAGCCGTTGAGGCTGCGGCGGGCGATCATGCGGAGTTCCATGGGCGACAGGTCCTGGGCCTCGTCCACCACGATGTGGCCGTAGGTCAGGACCGCGTCCTCCACCCGGTGCCCGGACCGGTACCCCAGCAGGGCGCGAGCCTCATCCAGAATCGGCACGTCCTGGAACGACCAGGTCACCTCGGAGGCATGACCGGCTCGGGGCCGGTGCAACAGCTCAATCTCCTCGTCGCTGAGCCGGCTGCCGGTCGCGGAACGCAGCAGCGCCCTCGATCCGTAGAGGTCGTTCACCAGGTGGGCCGGGGTGAGCACGGGCCACATCCACTCCAGCGCCTCACGCACCTCGACCCTGTCCGAGAGGCTCTCGCGAACCTCGGCCGGGTCGGCGGCGCGGCGTGCGCTGCCGGCCAGAGCCGCAAAGAACGCCTCCTCCACCAACCTGCGCCCGGCGTTGTGCTTGCGGACCCTCCGAGCCGCCTCGGCGACGATCTCCGCCGACTGCCCCACAGTGAGTTCCAGCCGCTGCAGTTCGTAGCCGATGGTCAGGTCGCCTCGCATCCGGCGGCGGCGATCGCGCACGGCTCGGCGCAGCACTCCGGCCATGCGCGGGTCGCCCTTGACGCGGCCGATGTCCTCTCTGTCGAGGCCGGCGACCCGCACCGAGGGACTGAGCAAGTCCGCCAGCACGGCCTGCTCCACGCCGGCCTCACCCAGCGAGGGCAGCACCTGATCTATGTAGGCGAGGAAGAGACGGTTCGGCCCGACCACGAGCACGCCCTGGCTCTCCAAGGGGAACCGATGTGTGTACAGCAGGTAGGCGGCGCGGTGCAGCGCCACCACGGTCTTGCCGGTGCCGGGGCCTCCCTGCACCACCAGCACGCCCGGCATGTCCGAGCGGATCACCTTGTCCTGCTCGCCCTGGATGGTGGCCACAATGTCGCTGAGATGCCCGGTGCGGGCCGCCTCCAGCGAGGCGATCAGAGCACCGGAGCCCGACCGTCCGTCGAGACGGCCGTCACCGGGCGGCCCGGTGGCGCCTTCGAAGTCCCGGTCGGCCAGATCGAGCCCGATCGCGGCCTTGTCGCCGAAGAACTCGTCCTCGATTCCCAGCAGGGTGCTGCGCCTGGATGCGAAGTGCCGGCGACGTTCCAGACCGAGTGATTGGCGCCCGGTGGCGCGGTAGAAGGGCTCGGCCACTGGCGCCCGCCAGTCCACCACGATCGGGTCGTGATCGGCGTCCCACAGACCCACCCGTCCGATGTAGAACCGCTCACCGGTTCCGGCCGGGTCGATGCGACCGAACACGAGCGACCGGTCCCCGATGTTGAGCTTGGTCAGCCGGGCGAGGGCCGCCTCCAGCATGGCATCGCGCTCGAATCTGGCCTGCGTGGTGCCGCCCCGGCCGGTGCGGAACACCGATGTGGCCATTGTGGCCCGCTCCCGGGCCGTGTCCAGGCAGGCATGGGCCAAGTCGAAGTAGGCCTGTTCGGCTTCTAGGTCGGGATGGCGACTAGTCAAGGCTGAACCGCGAGCGAAGTCTGGCTGCCGGGTTCGCCCAAGAGACGGCGGGCCGCTCCGAGACGGATCCGGCATTCGGGGGAACTGTTGATCTTATCGCCACCAGAAGCCGAGCGGAAGACGGTGCCACCTAGCGGCAAGGCCCCTTATCGTGGGCTGCATGGACGTGAGCGCGCCACCACCGCCCGACGGAGTCACCGACGCCGAAGCCACTGCGCCAAGGGACGCTCCCGGTCCCGCCGAGGACGGCTCCGGCGACCAGGTCTCGGTAGGACTGGTCTTCAGCGCGGGTGGCGCAGCCGCCGAGGCGTGGCACGCGGGCGTGGTTCGGGCCCTTCACCAGGTCACGGGCTGGGACGCCCGCAAGGCGGAGCTCATCCTGGGCACCTCGGCCGGGGCCATCACCGGGCTCTGCCTCCGGGCCGGCATCCCGCCCGCCGACCTATACGCCCACCGGCGGGGCGAGCCCGTCAGCGATGAAGGGCAAGCTCTCATCGACCGGGTAGTCACCCCCTACAGCGAGGGCCGCAACGAACGCGACTGGAGCGCGCAAGGACCGCAGTCCCCGACGCTGACGGCGCGGTCTCTGTGGCCTCCATGGCAGGCCCGGCCCCTGCATGCCGCTGTCGGGCTGCTGCCGAGAGGCACCCGAACCACCGAGGCCCTCCAGCAGCGCATGGCGGAACTGCATCCAGAGCCGTGGCCTGAGGCCCGCTTCTGGGTCCCGGCCGTGCGGCTCTCGGACGGCGAGCGCGTGGTGTTCGGGCGCGACGACCTGCAGGCCACCGCGGCGGAGGCGGTGCGGGCCAGTTGTGCGGTCCCGGTCCTGTTCGAACCGGTCACCTTGGACGGGCGGCGCTACATCGACGGCGGCTTGCACTCCTACACCAACGCCGACCTGATGGGACCGCCCGCCTTCGATCTGATCATCGTGTCGTCACCGATGAGCGGCACCGCAGGGTGGTCGAAGGTCCGCAACGCCCTGTCGGAGGCCTGGACCAGCGCCCGGGTCGGCGTCGGGCTGGGTGAGCCCCGGCCCGAGGAAGCCGATCGGGCCTGGTGGTCGGAGGCACTGGAGCAGGCGTGGAGCGACGGGCGAGCCATGCGGGCGGCGCGGCGACAATGGGTAGACGACAATCTGCGCGAGGAGGCAGATGGGCTGCGCCGCAGAGGCATCGCCGTGCTGGTGGTGGAACCCGACTCCGACGGGGTGGATCTGGTCGACACGGGAAGCGACGAAGACATCGACCGCACCGGTCACACTTCCGAGGCGACCGACCCCGGCGACCCCAAGTGGGTCTGGCGGGCCGAGGTGGCCTCGGCGGGGGATCAGAGCGTCCGCCGCCTCCTCGCGGACCGCGACAACAGGCGCCTTGCCAGCCTGCTGCGCCGAGCCGCGCGCTGAGCACGCCCGTACATCCCAATTGTTGTCCACATGACGAGCAAGCGCGATATACAGCACCGCTTCCACGACAGCGACTTCGTACGGGCCTGCCGCCGTGAGCCGCATGAGCGGGTGCCGGTGTGGTTCATGCGCCAGGCCGGCCGGTCCCTTCCCGAGTACCGGGCGGTGCGCGGCGAGGGCTCGATACTCGACGCCATCGCCGATCCCGATCGGGCCGCGGAGATCACCCTGCAGCCGGTGCGCCGCTACGGAGTGGACGCCGCCATCTTGTTCAGCGACATCGTGGTGCCGGTGCACGCCGTCGGCTTCGGCGTTGATGTCGTGCCGGGCACCGGGCCGGTCGTCGAGCATCCCTTCACGTCCCGCGACGACCTCGATCGCCTGCGCCCGCTCGATCCCGGCTCCGACACGCCGTATGTGATCGAGACCGTCCGCCGCGCCGTCGAATCGCTGGACGTGCCGCTCATCGGGTTCGCAGGGGCCCCGTTCACGGTGGCGTCGTACCTGGTGGAGGGAGGCCCGTCACGCCACCACTCCAGGACCAAGGCCCTGATGGCCGGCGACGAGGCACTGTGGCACGAGCTCATGGACCGCCTCGCCGACCTGGCCATCGCTTCGCTGCTGGCGCAGGTGGAGGCGGGGGCGTCCGCAGTGCAGTTGTTCGACAGCTGGGCGGGGGCATTGTCGCCCGATCAGTACCGGCGAAGTGTCGCCCCACACTCCGCCCGGGTGCTGGAAGCCGTGGGCGAGACCGGAGTGCCGCGGATCCACTTCGGGGTCGGCACCGGCGAGCTCCTCGACCAGATGGGCGACTGCGGAGCAGACGTGGTGGGGGTGGACTTCCGCGTGCCCATCGACGCAGCCCGGCGACGGGTCGGGCCCGGCCGGGCGCTGCAGGGAAACCTGGACCCCGCGGTGGTGCTGGCGGGAGAGTCGGCGGCCTGTGAGGCGGCCCGCGCCGTGCTGGCCGCCAATGGCGGGCACCCCGGCTTCATCTTCAACCTGGGCCATGGAGTGCTGCCCAGCAGCGATCCGGATGTGCTGGCCCGCGTGGTGCAAGTGGTGCACGACGAGGGCCAAGTGTCTTGCGAGTGACCGGCCCGATGGCGTCGGCGGCAGGCAGGATTGCGGTGATCGGCGGGGGGATTGCAGGCTTGGCCGCGGCCTACGAGCTGAAGTGCGCGGGCGTGAACACGGTCGTGCTCGAGGCCGGTGACCGCCCCGGCGGCAAGATCGACAGCACGCTGGTCGGCGGCCTCACCGTGGACTCGGGCCCCGACGGCTTCGTGGCCCGCGACCCTGCCGCCGCCGACCTGTGCCGCCGGATCGGTCTCGGCGCCGAACTGGTCGACCCCACCTCCAGCGGGGCCTACGTGTGGGTCGGCGGCGAACTGCTGCGGATCCCGGACCGCTCGGTGCTGGGGGTGCCCTGGACCGCGGACGCGGTGACGGGCACGGGGATCGTCTCCGAGATGGGCACAGAGACACTGCAACACGGGCTGGCCCACGATGCAGGTCCGCTGGCCGGCGACGCCTCGGTGGGCGAGGTGCTGCGACCCCGCGTCGGTGACGAGGTGTTCGAGCGCCTTGTCGATCCCCTGCTCGGCGGCATCAACGCCGGATCGGCCGACCAGATGAGCATCGAGGCCTGTGCCCCGCCCTTGTACGAGGCCGCCGCCCGGGGAGGTCCGCTGGGTCTGGCCCTTCAGGAGATCGCGGCCCGGCAAGGCCAAGACCGCGATCTGGAGGCGACCGCGCCGGTGTTCCAGAGCGTGAACGGCGGCGTGACCCGCATGGTGAAGGCCCTGGCAGCCGAATTGGGCGAGGCCGTGAGACTGGCCACGCCGGTGCAGTCGGTCAGGCCGGCAGCAACCCGCGGCGGTGGTCCCCGCTGGAAGGTGACTACCCCGAACGGCCCCCTGGATGCCGACGGGGTGATCCTGGCCTGCCCCGCCTGGGAGTCGGCTCGCCTGCTGGAGCCCCTCGCATCCGACGCAGCGGCGATCCTCGGCGAGATCGAGTACTCCGATGTGGCGTTGGCCGCGTTCGTGGTGCAGGCCGACCGTCTGGCCCGCCCCCTCGACGGCAGTGGCTTCCTGGTGCCCCGTAGCCAGGGGCTGCTCACCACTGCTTGCTCGTGGGCGTCCTCGAAGTGGCGCCACTACGCCCACGAGGGTCGGGCCGTCCTGCGCGTGTCGGCCGGGCGGACCGACGATCGACGGTGGCTGGAACTCGACTCCGCTGACCTGGTCTCGGCCCTGGCCACCGAGCTGGCCGAGACGGGGTTGGTCTATCCCAAGGACGCAGCTCAGGGCCGCTTCGAGGCCCGGGTCACGCCCTGGCATCGCTCCCTGCCGCAGTACCGGCCGGGCCACCTCGAGCGAGCCACTGCGGTGGAGGCCTGCCTGGCGGACAGCACGCCCGGGCTGGCGGCCACCGGCTCCGCCTTCCGGGGCCTGGGACTGCCCGCCTGCGTCCGCGGCGCGCAGGCCGCGGCGATCACGGTTGCGAGGGCCGTGCTGTGATATACGAACCCTCTATGGAGCCGGACAACACCCCGCGCCAGATCGAACCGAACCCCAGCACCGAGCCGGTGATGGCACCGCTGGTCGCTCCCGACACCGGACCGGCCCGGGAATGGGCCGAGGCCCGCCGCCCGCTCGTGACCATGCACCCCGACGAGCTTCCCGAGGGCGACAGCCACCTCAGCGTGACACGCACGTTCTGCTTCGCCGACCTGTGCGGATTCACTGCGTACACCCGCTCCCACGGGCCCCACGAGGCGGTGGTGATGCTGGGAGACTTCCGCAGGATCACCCGCAGCGTGGCCGCCAAGCGAGGGGTGCGGGTGGCCAAATGGCTGGGCGACGGAGCGATGCTGGTGTCGACCGACGCGGCCGCCGCGGTGTCTCTGGGTGCCCACCTGATCCACCACTTCGCGGGCCGAGGCATACAGGTCCGGGTGGGCGCAGCCACGGGCGAGGCGCTGCTGTTCGAGGGAGACGATTACGTCGGCGAGCCCGTGAACCTGGCCGCCAAGCTGTGCGCGGCCGCCCCTCCCGGCGAGATGTACGCCGTCACCGACGAGCTCGAAGTGCCCGACTGGGTGAGGTGTATAGGCGACGTGACCGTGCAGATCCGCGGCGTGGGCCCCGTCTCGAGCGTCCGCCGACTCCTGCCCCTCGGGCTCGGCGATGCGCGCGGGGCTGAGGCGGGCGCGCTGAGCGACGGGATCAGCCAACTCACCAACCAGCTCACCGAACTCAGCGACGAACTCAGCATCGGGCTCACCGAACTCAACGACGAACTCGAAGAGTTCGGGACCGGAGGCGAGCTCGGAGCCGGAGGCAATGAGGCGTGAGCCCCCGCTGAGCGACTGGCGGGACTGGTGAGGGGCTGAGCGCGGTGGCGGCGCAGGCGAAGCAGGACCGAGCCCCGAGCCGCGGGAGTGCGCCGGTGCTGAGTCTGGGAAGGCCCTGGATCCGCGCCATCGCGGCCGGCCTTCTGCTGGCTGCCTCGTTGCCGCCCTGGGGCTTCTGGCCGCTGGGCATCGTCGGGATGGCCCTCTGGGTCGAGCTGCTGGCCGAGGCCGGCTACTGGCGCCGAGCGGGGCTGTCGGCCCTGGTGAGTGTCAGCTGGCTGGGCCCAGCGACAGTCTGGATGGCCGACTTGACGCTGGTCGGCTGGCCGCTGGCACTTCTCGGATTCGCGGCGATGCACGCCGTGGCCGGCGCGCTGGTGCCGTCCGACCACCGGCGCTGGACTGCCTTCCCGGCTGCATTCGCCCTGGCCGAACTGCTCAGATGGACCTGGCCCTTCGGCGGGGTGCCACTGGCGACGATGGCCATGGCGCAGGTGTCCAGCCCTCTCGGCTCGGTGGTCCGGATCGGCGGCCCACTGTTGCTGACCGCGCTCACCGCCGTGGGCGGGGTCACGCTGGCCGCGATCCTGGGCGCACGCCTCCGACCGACCGCGGTGGGCCTGGCCGTGCTGGTGTTGGCCTGGCTCGCCGCCATCGTCGCTCCCGGCTCCGAACCGATCGATGTCAACGGCAACCGAGACGACGACGCCCTCATCACCGTCGCCGCGGTGCAGGGTGGCGGCCCGCAGAACACCAGAGCCGACGTGTGCGAGCAGCGGGCCGTGTTCGAACGACACCTCAACACCGCGCGTGAACAGGTTTCCACACCGGTGGATCTGGTGGTCTGGCCCGAGGACGTGGTCCACCCCAGCCCGGACACGGCCTTCACGCCGGCTCGCTGCGACCAGCCGCTGCTCGCCGACAGCGAGGCCCGAGCGGCGCTGTCAGAGCTGGCCCGCGAGCTGGACACGGTGCTCGTCGTCGGCTTCTTCGAGCGCACTGCCGACCGCGAGGCCAACCGCAACTACGCGGCCGCCTACGACTCGTCGGGAGTGCCGGTCGACACCTACGACAAGGTCCAGATCGTGCCCTTCGGCGAGTATGTCCCGCTGCGTTCCACTGTGGAGCGCTTCAGCGACGAGCTACCCGCCCGGGACGTGCGGGCCGGACCCTCCGACGAGCCCGCCGTCCTCGACACGCCGCTGGGGCCGCTGGGTGTGGCCATCTCCTGGGAGATCTTCTTCGACCACCGGGCCCGCAGCGCGGTGGGCGGCGGCGACGGCCGGGTGCTGCTCAACCCCACCAACGGCTCCAGCTACTGGCTGACTGTCGTACAGACCCAGCAGATCGCTTCCAGCCGCCTGAGGGCCATCGAGACCGATCGGTGGGTGGTCCAGGCCGCGCCCACCGGTTTCTCCGCGGTGATCACGCCGGCGGGCGACGTGATCGAGCGGACCGGGATCTCCGAGAGCAGGGTGATCCAGACGACGGTTGAACTGCGCCACGGCGATACGCTCGCGGTCCGGTTGGGGGCATGGCCCGTGGTCGTCGCCGCAGTGCTGACGCTCTCGCTGGCGCTCGGCCTCGGCCGTGTGTTGACCAGATCCAAGCCAGGGAGAAAGCTCTAGCGCCATGCCCGCCCCCGCGGACTACCACGCCCCCCTTCGCGTGGCCATGCTCTCGTATCGGGGCAAGCCTCACGTCGGCGGGCAGGGGGTGTATGTGAGCCGGCTGTCCGCCGCGCTCACGGATCTGGGCCACCGCGTCGTGGTGCTCGGCGGTCCCCCGTATCCGGAGCTCGACGAACGGGTACCGCTGGTGAAGCTCGGCGGTCTCGACATCTGGGCCCCACCCCATCCCATGCGCAAACCCAGAGCCTGGGAACTGAACGACTGGATCGACATCGCCGAGCACGTCTCCTTCGTCACCGGCAACTTCAGCGAACCCATGGCCTTCAGCCTGCGAGCGTGGCGGCATCTGCGCACACGGAGGGCCGACTTCGACGTAGTGCACGACAACCAGACCCTGGGCTGGGGCATCCTTGCCCTGCAGCGCCAGGGCTGGCCGCTGCTGGAGACCATCCACCACCCGATCACCGTGGACCGCCGCCTGGAGCTGGCCCACGCCCGCACGCTGCGGGAGCAGATCGGCAAGCGCCGCT
This sequence comes from Candidatus Aldehydirespirator sp., assembly GCA_965220645.1. GTDB lineage: Bacteria > Actinomycetota > Acidimicrobiia > Acidimicrobiales > Aldehydirespiratoraceae > Aldehydirespirator. The sequence continues at coordinate 3,179,889 of OZ244836.1, forward strand.
GGTACGCGTTCACAAAGATGCAGACCCAGGTGGCCAAGCGGCTGCCCAGGGTGCTGACCGTGTCGGAGTCGTCCAAGCGCGACATCGCCAACGACCATGAGGTGCCGCCGGAGCGCATACACGTGGTGCCGGTGGGGGTGGACCCCAAGCTGTTCTCGCCCCTGCCGGAGATCACCCGGGTGCCGGGCCGGCTGATCACAACCGCCAGCGCCGACGTCACCATGAAGGGACTCAGCTTCCTGCTGGAGGCGGTAGCCAAGCTGCGCACCGAGCGCCACGTGGAGCTGACCATCATCGGCAAGGCCAAGACCGACTCCGCGGCCAGTCGGGCCATCTCGGATCTGGGTCTGGCCGACGCGGTCACGTTCGTGTCGGGGGTGTCGGACCGCCGCATCGTCGAGTTGTACGCCGAGGCCGAACTGGCCGTGGTGCCATCGCTGTACGAGGGCTTCTCGCTGCCGGCCATCGAGGCCATGTCGTGCGGGGTGCCGCTGGTGGCCACGACCGGCGGAGCGCTTCCCGAGGTGGCGGGCAAGCACGGCGAGACCTGTTTCCTGACCGAGCCCGGCGACGCCGAGGCGCTGGCCGCGGTGCTTCAGGAAGCGCTCGACCATCCCGAGGCTCGGGCCCGGGTGGGGCTAGCGGGACGCCAGCGCGTGGTGAACCAGTGGTCCTGGCGCCACACCGCGGAACGGACCGTGGAGCAGTACCGCGCCGTGATGGAGGAGTCTGCCCGGCAGGGGGCAACGTCGCCCGCGGCGTTCCGCGGGGCGGTCCCGGTCGGAGCGGAGACGGCAGCCGGCTGATGCTCACCGTCGACTACAACCGTCTCGAGCTGCGCTCCGGTGAGCGCCTGCTGGACTTGGGTTGCGGCTTCGGTCGCCACTCCTATGAGGCTCTCAAGCGCGGCGCGGAGGTGGTGGCCTGCGACCTGGCCCGCCCCGAGGTGGAGCAGGTCCGTGACCTGGCCCGGCTGCTCATGGCCGAAGGCGAGGTCGACGAGTCGGTGATGGCCGCGCCGGTACAGGGGGACGCCTTGGGGCTGCCCTTCGACGATGACACGTTCGACCGGGTGATCGCCTCGGAGGTGCTCGAGCACATCGACGACGACGCGTCGGCTTTCGCCGAGTTGGCCCGGGTACTGCGCCCGGGGGGCCGGCTGGCGGTGACCATCCCCTCCTGGCTGCCCGAGACGGTGTGCTGGAGGCTGTCGAGCGACTACCACGCGCCGGCTGTGCCGGGTGGTCATGTGCGCATCTATCGAGTGAGCGACGTGCGGCGCAAGCTGGCCGCCGCGGGGTTGCAGCCGGGTCGCTGGCATCGGGCCCACGCCCTCCACACGCCCTACTGGTGGCTGCGGTGCGCGGTGGGACCCAACCGCGAGGTAAACGAGAACCGGCTGGTCAGCACGTACCACCGGGTGCTCGAATGGGACATCGTGAAACGGCCATTGGTCACCGCGGCTACCGAGAGACTGCTGAATCCGCTGCTGGGGAAGAGCCTCGTCGTGTATGCCGACAAGCCAGAGAGAGTGCCTGCCTCGGCACCGGCGAGCGCGCCCATGGAGTCGACCCGTGCCGCCTGATCCAACCCGCCGTCCGCCCCGGGCTCCGATGGTGGCCGGCCTGTTGTCCCGAACCGACGCGGACCGCACCGCGGACACGATCGCGGCCCATCAGCTCCCCAGTGGCAAGATCCCGCGCTTTGACGGCGGTCCCGCCGATCCCTGGAATCACGTCGAGGCGGCCATGGCTCTGGCGGTGACCGGACGCCGGCAGGAGGCTGAGGCTGCCTATGAGTGGCTGGCCCGCATCCAGCGGCCCGACGGGTCCTGGCACCAGTACTACACAGCCGACGGCGTCGACCAGGACAAGCTCGACGCCAACACGATCGCATACATCGCCACCGGCGTATGGCATCACTGGCTGTGCTTCGGCGAGGCAGAGTTCCTGGCCGAGATGTGGCCTGTGGTCCAGCGCGCCCTCGACTTCGTCCTCGGTTTGCAGACGCCCAGGGGCGAGATCCTCTGGGCGCGTCACGCCGACGGCACGCCCTGGCCCTTCGCGCTGCTCACCGGGTCCTCGTCGATCAGCCACAGCCTGCGGTGCGGTCTGGCGATTGCGCATGCGGTCGGCGAGGAGCGCCCCAGCTGGGAGCTGGCCCTGGCCCGGCTGGTGCACACCATCCGCCACTTCGGCCACGCGGCGTTCGCCCCCAAGGACCGCTGGGCGATGGACTGGTACTACCCGGTGCTGGCGGGGGTGCTGACCGGGTCGGAGGCTCGGGCCCGGCTGGCGTCGAGACGTCGGGTCTTCGTGCATGAGGGCGAAGGCGTGCGCTGCGTGAGCAACCAGGACTGGGTGACCACCGCGGAGACCTGCGAGTGCGCGATGGCCTATCTGGCGGCGGGCGACCGGGCTGCGGCCCTGACGCTGTTCGAGTGGTCCCAGCGCCTGCGCGAGCCCGACGGCAGCTACCTGACCGGCCGGGCCTTCCCCGCCAACGTGAGCTATCCCGACCACGAGTGCACGACCTACTCCGCGGCCGCGGTGCTGCTGGCCGCCGACGCCCTGGCCGGAGACAGCCCGACCTCGGGCCTGTTCGTCGACCTTGACTCGCTGCCCGCGCCGCTCGACCTCGACCCGGTGGAGGAACCCGCCCGCGACTGATCGAGAGGCCGAGCGGATGGGCCGCCTCTAGGGTCTAGGTCCATGTGGCACGAGGAGCGTCTGCTCATCGACGGCGAACTGGTCGATGCGGCCGGCGGGGCGGTGTTTCCCACGATCAACCCGGCCACCGAGGAGGAGTTGGGCGCGGCTGCCGACGCCGGCCCGGAGGATGCTGAGGCGGCGGTGGCCGCGGCTCGGAGGGCCTTCGACACCACGGACTGGTCCGGGGACCACGCGTTCAGAGCGCACTGCCTGCGCCAGCTCCATGAGGCGCTCACCGGCCACATCGAGGAGATGCGAGCCATCACCGTGGCTGAGGCGGGCGCGCCGATCATGCTCACCCGGGGCGGGCCGCAACTGGAGGCTCCGGTCGAGATGTTGCGCTGGCACGCTGACCTTCTCGAATCCTACGATTGGACCGAGGACCTGGGCGTGGCCGAATCGGTGTACGGATCGCACCGGCGCTGGATCGAGCGGGAGGCGGCCGGGGTGGTGGCAGCCATCACCCCCTACAACTTCCCCACCCAGATCAACCTGGCCAAGCTGGCCCCGGCGCTGGCCGCGGGCTGCACGGTCGTGCTCAAGGGGGCGCCCGACACGCCCTGGTCGGCGTTGGCTCTGGGCCGGCTGATCGCCGAGCACACCGACATCCCGGCGGGCGTGGTCAACGTCCTGTCGTCGTCGGGTGCCTCGGTGGGCGAGGCGCTGACGACGCATCGGGGTGTGGACATGGTCAGCTTCACCGGATCGACGGCGGTCGGGCGGCGGGTGATGGCCGCGGCGTCGGCCACCGTGAAGAAGGTCTTTCTCGAACTGGGCGGCAAGAGCGCCTACGTGGTGCTCGACGACGCCGACGTGGGCACGGTGGGGCTGATGGCCGCGGCGATGGTGTGCACCCATGCCGGCCAGGGCTGTGCCATCACCACCCGACTGGTGGTGCCGGCCGCGATGCACGACACGGTGGTGGACGCGGTGGGGGCCACGCTGGACGGCCTGCCCTACGGCGACCCGACCGACGAAGCGCACCTGATGGGCCCGCTGATCAGCGAGCGGCAGCGGACCAAGGTGGAGGGGCTGGTGGATGTGGCCCGGTCTGAGGGTGCCGTGGTGGTGCGGGGCGGACGGCGGCCCGAGCATCTGCCGAGGGGCTACTACTACGAGCCGACCGTGCTGGTGGACGTGGGCGAGGACGACACGATCGCCCAGCAGGAGGTGTTCGGCCCGGTGCTGTCGGTGATCGCCTACGACGGGGGCGAGGACGAGGCGGTGCGAATCGCCAACAATTCGGAGTTCGGCCTGTCGGGGGCGGTGGCCAGCGCGGACGGTGAGCGGGCCCGCTCAGTGGCTCGGCGGATCCGCGCCGGGACGGTGAGCGTGAACGGAGGCGTGTACTACGGCCCCGACGCTCCCTTCGGGGGCTACAAGCAGTCGGGCATAGGCCGCGAGATGGGCGTGGCCGGCTTCGAGGAGTTCCTGGAGATCAAGACCCTGGCCGAGCCCGCGCCATGAGGAAGGCGTGACCGTACTGCTCGCGCTGGCGGGCCTGCTGATAGGCGGCCTGCTCGGCGGCCTGCCCGGTCTGCTGGCGGGAGCCGCCATCGGCTTTCTGGTGGGCCAGCAGCTGGATCTGCGCAAGCGGCTCAAGAAGCTTGAGGAAACCCAGTCCCGAGTCGAGGAGATGCAGTCCTGGGCCACCGAAATGAAGGCCTGGGCCCAGCAGACCCACGCCTGGCTCACGCGACTCGGAGCAACCGCACAGCCGACCGAGGCACCACCCGACGCAGCCGGGCAGCCCGGTGCAGAGCCCGACGCGGCACCCGAACCCGAGGCGGAGCCCACGCCTGCCGCACAGCCGGAGCCCGACGCACAGCCGGAGCCTGAGCCTGCCGCTGGGGCCGCTCCGGTTGTCAGACCGGTCGCCTCCGAACCAAGCACCGAAGTACGAGCGCCCGTCCCCGGCCCGGCGAGTCCCGAACCCCCGGATGCCTCAACCCGGGCGCCGCGGCCCCGCGAGCCAGCAGCCGTTGGCTCTCCGGCGACCGGGAGCAGCCGCGCCAGGGAGCAGCCCTCCGATCCCGTCTCGTGGCTCGTCAACTGGATCAAGCAATGGGTGACGACTGGGAACGCGCCGGTGAAGGTGGGGGTGCTGGTCTCGCTCGTCGGTGTGGGACTGCTGCTTCGGGAGGCCCACCGGCGGGGCATCATCGAGTTGACGATCGAGGTGCGTCTGATAGCGGCGGCCCTCTTCGGCCTGGTGCTGCTGGCGGTCGGCTGGCGCCAGCGCCGGGGACGCCCGATCTATGGCCTCAGCCTCCAGGGCGGCGGCGTCGCTGTGCTGTACCTCACGACGTACGCCGCCTTCGTCGTGTACGACGTCCTGGGGGCGGTTCCCGCTGCGGCCGCGGTGGTGATCGTCACGGTCGGGGCGGGAGTGCTCTCGGTGCTTCAGGACTCGCGACCGCTGGCCGTCCTGGGAATCATCGGCGGGTTCCTGGCACCGGTGCTGACGTACTCGCGCCCCGACGACCATGTCTACGTCTTCAGCTTCTTCCTGGTGTTGAACGCCGCGATCCTCGGCGTCGCCTGGTTCAAGACGTGGCCGGAGTTGAACCTGCTCGGTTTCGGCTTCACGTTCGGTCTCACGTTCTTCTGGCTGTCGAACCGCTACGACCAGGACGAGTGGGTCTCCACGCAGCCGTTCATCGCGCTGTTCGTGCTGATGTACATGGGGTTGCCAGCCCTCTTCGCCGCTCGTGAGGCTCCCGACCTCAGAGCCGTCGTCGGTGGGGCGCGGGCCCCGGACATCCCGTTCCTGCGCGGAGCATGGACCGCGCCGCTGGTGTTCGGCGCTCCGTTCGCGGGGCTGGGCCTGCAGCAACTCGCTCTGGGCCACACCGAATACGGCCTAGCTGTAACCGCAGCCGGCCTGGCCGCTGTCCAGGGTGCGCTTGCGCTGGCCTCGCGCCGGATGGGCGCCGACCGCCGCCAACTGGCGGAGGCTTACACCGGGCTCGGTGTCGCGTTCAGCGCCATCGCGGTACCGCTTGCGCTGGACACCTACTTCACGTCGACGGTCTGGGCGGTGCAGGGCCTGGTCCTGCTGTGGCTGGGCTGCCGGCGGGACCGACCGCTTGCCCTTGGCGGCGGCGCGGTGCTGCAGGTGCTGGCGGCGGTCACCTTCGGCATGCACCTCGGGGAGTCCCTCCCCTATCCGGACGACGCGCCGCCCATCGCCAATGAGTACCTGCTGGGCGCGCTGCTGCTCGCCGTGGCCGGCTTGACTTCGGGGTGGCTACTCAGCCGCAGACCGCAGCGCGACGACGCCGACCGACTCTTCGCGTGGGTGGCGCTCGCCTGGGGAGCTTTCTGGTGGCTGGCGGGCGGTCTCATGGAGATCGTCCAGCGGCTGTCTGAGAGCAGCGAGCTGTCGTCTTCGCTGGGCTTCATGGTTGGGTCCTTCGCGGCCGGGTCGCTGGCAGCCCGCCGGCTGCGGTGGCGTGAGCTCGAGTCGGTGGGACTCCTGGTCCTGCCGACCCTGGCCCTGATGCTGGTGCTGTCGCTGCTCACCCAGTCCCATCCCCTCGACCGGTGGGGTTGGGTCGCCTGGCCTCCCGCGTTCGCGGCGCACTACCTGTTCCTGCGCCGGCGGGAGGACTCGTTCCCGCGGCTGGTAGCGCTGCTGCACGTGGGCGGGTACTGGACGCTGGCCGCGCTGGCGGCGCGAGAGGTGTACTGGCAGGTCGATCGGGTCGCCGAGGGCGTGTGGCCGCTGGCTGCGACGACTGCTTCGGTCCTGGCGCTGGCGGCCGCGACGATGGCGGCCCGGCGCGGGCTGGCTTGGCCGCTCGCGGAGCACTGGCGGACCTACTTGTTGGTCTGCGCCGGCCCGCTGCTGCTAGTGCTCACGGTGGTTCTGGCGGCAGCCCTGGCCCATGACGGCGACCCCCAGCCGCTGCTGTACGTGCCCGTGCTGAACCCCTTGGGGGTCCTCATCGGACTGCAGTTGGTGGCACTCGTTGCTTTCAGGAGGCTCGCCGAGAAGCAGACGGACTATCCGTTCGAGGACTTGGTCGTTGCTCGCTGGGAGCCAGCGCTGGCCGCGACCGGCGTGGTTCTCGCCACGGTGGAGACGGCTCGGACCGTGAGCCACTGGCTGGACGTGCCGTGGGATGTGGAGTCGCTGTGGAACACCACCGAGCTGCAGATGTCGCTGTCGATCCTGTGGGCCGTGATCGGTTTGTCGGGGATGGTGGCCGGAGTGCGCATGGCCCGCCGAGCCGTGTGGGTGGCCGGAGCGTCGTGGATGGCGGTGGTGGTGGCCAAGCTGTTCCTGGTCGATCTCAGCAGCCTGACCGCGCTGGGTCGGGTGGTGTCGTTCATCGTGGTTGGGGTACTGCTGTTGATCGTCGGCTACCTGGCCCCGGTGCCCCCGGCCGCAGCCAGTGAGTCCGAGGAGACCGGGGAGATCGAGGCGACCGGCGAGGAGTAATGGCCGGCCGCTCGGATCGGCCCATCGGCTGCGCGGGTCGCGCGCGTGCACCGCGGCCACCAGGTCCGCCCGCTCGCCCACGAGGCTCTAGCCCGATCGAGCCGCGCTGATCAGCGCCCCGATCTCGGCCGCGGCGTCGCTGCCGTCGTCGCAGGCGCGCGCCCATCCGGAGGCGTCGGAGTTGTGGTTGGCGTCTTTGATGGTGACCGAAGCGCCGCGGTCGAGCAGGTCGCGGACCATGCCGGCCCGGTGGAACTGGACGGCGAAGTGCAGAGCGGTCGTGTTCCGGTAGGGCCGGGCGTCGAGGTCCGCCCCAGCGTCGAGGAGATAGTCGACCACTTCTCGCCGGTTGTTGAGCGCAGCGAACACGAAGGCCTCGCCCACGATCTCAGACGGATCGCCGTTCGGCGGGCTGCCCGGCCGTCGGCCCACATCGGCCCAGTCGGGACGGTAAGGACCGGGACCGGCCCGCAGCGACCCGTCGGTGGCGACCCAGTCCCGAACTTCCGGCAGTAGCCCCGCGGCGGCAGCCAGCCACAGAGTCGGACGGTGCAGGCCGTGCGCGACCAGCACATCGGCGGCCTCGGTAGAGCTGTGCATGGCCGCGGACTCCAGGGGTGTGATGCCGGCGTCGGCCTGAGCCGCGGGGTTGGCGCCCGCGGCTAGGAGTTGCGTGCAGAGGCCGGCCAGGTTCCAGCACCCGGTGAGGTTCAGCGCCCGGTCCAAGTACGCACCGGCGTCGATCAGCACCCCGACCATCTCCGGCGAGGGTGGCCCCCCTTCAGGCTGGGTCATCCACTCAAGCATCGTGTTGTCACCGACCCTGAGGTTCACCACCCCCGGATCAGCCTTGAGCGCCGCTCGCAGCCCATCAACATCACCGGCCAGAAGCGCATGCAACGCCAACTGGACCCGCTCGTCGTCACTCGCAGCCACGTCGCCAATCTAGGCGTCGAGGCCATCGCATCATTCGACCGCACCATTGATCGGGTCCCCACAATCAACCGCATCGAGCCGTAGCGCATGGATGTGCACGGCAACGAGGGGCGCCCTCAGCAGCCGAGGGCGTAGGTCACGGCCCGGCACACCCTTCGCATCGTTCCGTCGCTCAGCTCGCCGGCTCGATTCGAGAGCGAAGCCCGTCGCAATGTGTGTAGGCCGTCACAGTTGACAGCCGACCCTGCCGAGATTCCAGTTACGGCGTCCGGCAGGGGAACCTCGGCAGCAAGACCCCTATCGGTGCTGGTGATCTCGGCAACGGTGACCAGTTCCCGCACGTCGATGACCTCAAGACGAGTGAGCACCAGTACCGGACGCCGTTTGCGTCTTACCTCCGCCCACCACACCTCGCCTCGGTTCATGGGGTTCCCCATGCCTCCGCCTCGTCCCAGAAGCTGTCGGGTTGCTCCGGAAATCGCTGGTAGGCCGCACGATCCGCTTCGCCCATGGCCCGCTTGACCGCGGCCGCGACGCCTTCCCGAGCGGCGGCTGAGATGTTGACGTTGAGTTGCCGCGCTTGCTCGGCCAGCGCCTCATCCAATGTAAACGTGGTCCGTGTCGTCGCCATCAAATTATGCTATCAGAATTGCTAGCATCCACGGATCATCGGCTGCGAGCCCCCCGTAGCCGTAAGGGGCACTCCGGCGGACCGCGTGGAGCGGTCCTGGACGCGCTATCCGCCGGCGGCGCTGGTGAAGAGGGCTATCCAGATCGAGATTGTGGCCGCGGCGATGGCCGAGACGATGACATAGAGCTGCCTGGCCTGGACCTTGATTATCTCGGACCGCTCCTTGGCAGCCTCGGCGAAGCCCTCGTGCATGGCGACCTGCAAGGCGGCATGGCCCTCAACGAACTTGACGTTGGTTTCGGCGAACCTGGCGTTGATCTCAGCAAACGCCACCGCGAGGCTTGCTTGCAGGCGCTGCTCCACCCCGGCAAGGTCTTCCTTGGTGGCCATCTGATCCCACCCGCTGGGCGGGAGCTGATCCATGAGGGTGTCTGCGGCTTCTTCGCCCATCGAGTCCACCAGGCTTACGTACAGAGCGGCGCGCTGTGCTTGGGTTGCGGCCATCACGGGACCTCCGTCCGTTCGAGCTTGATCGGCTGGGGGCGCCCGCGAGGGCTGCTCCGAGGCCACCCAGTCGGGCCATGCGATCCGACGTGGCGGCGGACTCATCGTATCGCATCGGAGTTACAGATTTCAACCCAATTCGGTATAGTCAAATCAAATCCAATGTCACTAGCATCATACTCAGATGACCCTCCGCGTCTCACTTTCGAATGCGTAGTAGCGTCGGCCCGACACCCGCTGGACGGGTGGAGCGGAGAGTCTGTGGAGTCCAAGAACGCCGGTGAGGCTCGCGAATGACAGCAACCGCACTCGAGACACCATGAGCGAGGTGTACCTGGACTACAACGCCTCGTCGCCGCTCGACCCGCGCGTGGCCGAAGCCATGATGCCGATCCTGACTGACTCGGTCGGCAACGCCTCGTCGGTGCATCGATTCGGGCGCAGGCAGGCGGCCGCGGTGGACGACGCCCGCGAACACGTGGCTGCGCTGGTGGGCGGGCGAGCGTCGGGGGCCGTGTTCACGTCGGGAGCGACCGAGGCCAACAACCTGGCCCTGCGGGGTGCCATCGAGGCTGCCCCCGAGGGCCGGCGGCGAATGCTGGTGTCTGCGGTGGAGCATGCGTCGGTGGGACGCGCAGCGCGCTGGTTGGCCGACTGCGGCCTAGTGAAGCTGGACGTCATCGAGGCAACGGCCGGGGGCTTCGTCGAGCCGGACGCGGTGGAGGATCTCCTTGGGCCGGACGTGTTGCTGGTGTCGGTGATGGCAGCCAATAGCGAGACCGGTGTGCTCAACGCTGCGGGCGAGATCTCCGAGCGGGCCGGGGAAGCGGGGGCGCTGTTCCACTGCGACGCCACCCAGATGGCGGGCCGCATGGCCTTCGACATGGAGGCACTCGGAGCCGACTTGGTGTCGATCAGCGGCCACAAGATCTGCGGCCCTGGCGGGGTCGGCGCCTTGGTCGGCACCCGTCATGCTCTGGCGCAACTGGCGCCCGTGATCCACGGCGGCGGCCATGAGCGGGGCCTGCGCTCGGGCTCGCTGAACGTCGCCGGGATCGTGGGACTGGGCGCCGCGGCACGCATAGCTGTAGACGAGCGAGTGTCGGAGTCGGCCAGGGTGGAGTTACAGCGCGACCGCCTAGTGACCGAGCTAGGAGCGAGGCTCCCAGGCGTGCATCAGAACGGTGACCCGTCGAGACGTTTGCCCAACACGGCCAGCATCCGCTTCGAGGGCGCCGACGCCGAGGCGGTCATGTCCAACATGGACCCCGTGGCAGTGTCCACCGGCAGCGCCTGCAGCGCCGGATCGATCGAGCCGTCGGAAGTGCTGACAGCCATGGGCCTGTCCCGCGACGCCGCCTTCGAGTCGGTGCGCTTCAGCCTGGGCCGCTTCACCACACGAGACGACATCGACACCGCCATAGACAGCGCCGTCACCGCCGTCGAGCGCGTCCGCTCTATGAGCTGATCAGCTGAGGCCGCATTCGCCGAGTTCTGCGAGCGGCTAGGAGGACCTCATCCGGCATGTCCGGCCCCGAGGGAAGCGAGACTGCGACTCCAAGGCGGTATGCGTTGGCCTGTCGTGGCCTTGAACTCGACGGTCTCGGGCTCGCCCGCCGCGGCCAGTCGGACGCTCTCATCGGGCGTGGTGATAGCTCCAATATCGCCGGGCACGCCCGCGCTATGCCGAGGGCTTCTGCTCCGCAGATGCCCCTGCGCTCTCGGACTCCGTCTCGGGGCGGCGTTCGAGGCGTGGCGCTGCTGGTGTCACGGCTCGGAGGTTCTGCAGGATGTCGCCGTAGAAGACTGTCACAGCGTCGAGGATCCCGTCGATGAATCCGGGCTTGCGGGTGGTACGACGGCCTTGCCCCATCTCGGAGCGCCGCAGCACACGGAACCGGACCGGATCCTTTCGGGACTCACCGAGCCCGGCCTTGGGGTCTTGGAGCAAATGTTCCAGCGTCGCGACGACAGGGGCTCGGGCTCCTCGGGCGTACGTCTCGATGATCAGCGACCCCTCGGTGTCGCGCAGTTGCCTGGTGAGCCAGGTGACGCGAGCCCTCGCACCGCGGTCTCTAGGAGCGTCGAACACGGCGCTCGTCGTGACAAGGCGGGCACGCAAGTCGGCGCTGATGGATACGTCAGCGATCGTGTCGGGCACACGGAGGGTCCCGGCAAGGGTGCCGTCGTCGCAGACAGACTCGGCAAAGGCGCGGTTGCGTTGTTGAACGTCGTCGCGATGCGCCCTCGGTATGACCTCCTGCACTTCGGAGCCGATCTCGACGCCCAGCTTCAGCGCCGCGTACCTCAGAAGCTGGTCCCAACGCTGACAGACCTCGACAACGGCGCTGTCCTTCCGGTCGAGGGTTCCCTCCCGTGCGCCGTCTCGCACCGCCGTCCAGTTGGCGCCCATGTCGGAGAACGCCAATGCGCCCGAGTTCGGATGCTCGAGGTACCGGATCAACTCGTTGAGGATCCATGCCTGCTCCGGGTCGTCCACACCGCGGTGCGTGTGCTCCTTGACCGCCTCGGCGAGGATCATCGTCCACGACATGTGGTGAACCTGCACCTTGGAGTTCGACCTCAACCGCAATCCGTCGGTCGGATGAACACCGGGCGACGGTGCGATCTCGTTGGAAATCGTGATCACACAATCGTGATCATTCAGGCGAGCGATCTCGATATACGCGTTGATCTGCTCTGCTTCGAGCTTGGCGTCGCCCGTCTTCACCTCCACGAGCGCCTCGAACCTGCTCCTGCGTCCGAACGACACCCGCACGAGACCGTCAGGCCGAACTGTGCGCCCGTCGGGAGTCTCGTAAGCGACCTCGGTGAAGGCCTCGACCGTCGCCCTGGCGTCGCGGGTGGCCCCCAACCGCGTGAGCAGCGCCTTCGAGAATGGCCGCACGATCGTCAAGACCGCGAGCAGCGCAGACGTGGCCCGAGCCTCAGCCTCCTTGTTGCCGGAGATCCCCGCCACGGGGATCAGGCGTGCGGGTTGTGCTTCGACTTCCACAGTCCCTCCCGGCGCAGTCGCAAGTACCGAAGCCACCGTAGCGAGCCAACGCCGACTCTGACCAGATCGACAGCGCCGTAACCGCCGTAGGGCGCGTCCGCACGATGAGCTGATCAGCCGGGGCCGAGTTCGCTGAGTTGTGGGAGCGGCTAGGAGGACTCGGGGCGAGGCGACGGGAACGCGAGCCTGAGAACGCGCTCGCGTTCCGCCTCGTCGTAGGCCTCTGCCATGCGGCGCATCCTCTCCCGCTCCTCCTCGGTCGGAGGTCGCGGCGGGACCAAGAAATCCAGTTTGTACACGAGGCGCCTGGGACCAAAGACAGGAATGAACTTCATGATAGTTCCTCCTCATCAGGAGGGCGTGGTGTGAACCTACCATATTCCTCCTCAAACTGAGCAACGTGGTCGGATATCTGTTGAGCCAGTTCCCACGCCACCTGCGGTGGAACCTTCATCCATGCGACGTACACCGCATTCGGCGACTGCTGCCGTTCGCGAAGCGACACGGCGAACTCCAAGGTGAACTCCAGACGTGTACGGGCGAGCGCACGACGGCAGGGCTCAGGGCTTTCACTCGCAACCGTCCCGATAGTTGCGACAGCTGTGGACAAGCTGTAGTTTCAAACGGGACTGAATATCAGGAATATGAATAAAAGGCAGGATAAGGAGACTCCCATGGTTATCGCATCCGGGACGGCACCACAGTCCTCCATCGAGGATCTCCGCGCGGCCGCGTGGGCGGAACACCTGCAGGTTGTCAGGGAGGACGGAACCTACCCCAACCTCGTGACCGCAGAGGAATTGCGCCGCCGCGCCGCCGAGCTTCGTGGCAAGGACTAGCCGCAGTGCCTGGCGCTGGGCCGAGATCGATGAGCCGCTCGACCGCTTCGCAGCCGAGTATGGCACGGCGCGGTCGGGGGAGGTCTGCGAACTGCTGGCCCGCGTCGCGGAGACGCCGCTCGATGTCGACCCCGGCCTCTCCATCCCGGGCAGCCCTGTCCGCTACATGGAGATCCCCGGGGCGCGCGTCGAGTTCATCGTGACGCGCACGACGGAAATGAACAGCCTGCGGCTGGTCGCGGTGATGCCAAGACCCTGGTAGCTGCGTCAGCCCCGTGCGACTTGTGGGCAACGACCTTCCCCGGCTGGCAGAGGCAACGCTCGCCGACCACGCCCGAACTTGGCAGCTGCTGACGACCCACAACCCGAATGGCCAGTAGAACACCAACGTGTGGTCCACTACGGATGCGACCGCCACGAACCTGAGGTACCGGGCGGCGTCGTAGCCTTTGAGTATGTTTGCGCCATGACCGAAGTGACTGCGGGGACCAGCCGGTGAGGCTGGCGGACATGGCCGAGCGTTCGTTCGCCCGCCATGAGACGTTTCATCCCCGCTACGGCTGGTTCCGCAAGGCCTATGCCTTCGTCGCTGACGACGGGCACGACTTCAACAAGGAGGACGCCCCCGTCATTATTGGCGTGGGCAAGAACATGGTGCGGGCCATCCGCTTCTGGGGCCTAGCCGCGAAGCTGATCGTCAAAGCTCAGCAATCACGGAAGCCTCGAACGCCGAGTCTCGTTCCCACCCGGCGCGGCCGCGCGCTCTTCGGCGAACAGGGATGGGATCCTTACATGGAGGATCCCGGAACGCTCTGGCTGCTGCACTGGTTGCTGCTAGCACCCCCCACCCAACTTCCGGTGTGGTGGCTTGCTTTCAACGAGTTTCACGCCGTCGAGTTCGAAGATGCTGACCTTGAGGAGGCCATCAGCACTCACCTGGAAGCTGTAGCAACGTGGAAGCCGCCCCACCCGTCGTCGGTCAAGAAGGACATCAGCGCACTGGTTCGCACATATGCGCCAGCCCCTCGATCCCACCGCACCGGCATCGACGACGTCTTGGACTGCCCGCTACGTGAGTTGAACTTGCTAGGGCGCTCGGTCGCGACAGGAAAGTACCGGTTCATGCTTGGGCCGAAGCCGTCGCTGCCCTCGGCAATCGTTGCGCATGCCGTGCTCGACTACATCGACCGTACCGGCACCGGCGGGAACACGACCACCCTAAGCCGCCTCGCCCACGAGTCCGGCGCCCCCGGCCGGGCGTTCAGGTACACGGAAGCCGAGTTGCTCGGCGCACTACAACCCACGGTGGAACGCAATCGCGCCTTGAGCCTCGCGACTCCGGCGGGTGTGGCGCAGCTCGCCTGGTCAGGGGAACCCGCGGCTATCGCCACAACGATCCTCGACGACTACTACGGGAGATCCGCAACCGAGGTCTGCTCGGGGTGCATTGGCGACGTGTCCGTCGGCGACCGCCGCGCTGTGGGGGCCATGAGCCGAACTCGCTCCGTCGCGGGAGTTCAGTAGTGACCTTGCTCGCAGACGGAATCTCGGTGGGGAGCCGCTTCGCCCGCTCGGCGAACCTGGAACGCGACATCGCCCAATCCGAGCCGCTCGACGGGTACGTCGTCACCGCTCGAGCCCTCGATGTGATTGAGCGCATCACCTCTACTGCCGCGACAGGGGCTGCTGGCGGAGCCTGGTCACTGACTGGGCCCTACGGATCGGGCAAGTCGTCGCTGGCCCTCCTGCTTGATGCTGCCCTTGGCACCCACTCTGAAGTCCGGCAAGCGGCGCTGAAGCTCATCGACGACGCCTCACCCGCCGTCGGAGATCTGCTTCGGAAGGCCCACCGTCGGCATGGAACCGAGGACTGCGGCTTCCATCGCGGACTCGTGACCGCCGGACGGGAGCCACTCAACCGCACGGTGTTGTGGGCACTCCATAGGGCAGTTCTGCGCAGCTACGGCGGCATTCCCTCGCCCAAGGGATTCCGGGCTGCTGAGACACTGCGAGGAGCGCTTGAAGATGCTGAGACGGACGACCCCCGACGCACTGGCCCATCGCCCTCCGCTCTCTTGGAGGTCGCGCGATGCCTTGCCGAGGACGCCCCGCTGCTGTTGGTCATCGATGAGTTCGGAAAGAATCTCGAGGCGATTCGTGACGACGGCAACGCCGACCCCTACCTGTTGCAGCAGCTAGCGGAGGCGGGGCAGGGTTCAGGCTTGCCCATCTTCGTGCTGACGTTGCAGCACCTGTCGTTCGAGGACCACATGGCCGGTGCAGACGGCCCTCAACGCCGAGAGTGGGCCAAGGTCCAAGGCCGCTTCGAGGACGTGACTTTCGTCGAGTCAGCCGGGCAGACGCGCGCCCTCATCGGAACTGTCTTCGACGTCCACGATGACTCGCTCCAGGCTCGGATTAACCGGTGGGCGAGCATCCAGGCCAAGGGGATGCGAGCACTGGGCGTCGCCGACCTGGCTGACCCGAGGACGGTGGCGTCCTGCTACCCGCTACATCCGTTGGCGGCGCTGGTCCTGCCCGAGTTGTGCAGCCGGTACGGCCAGCACGAGCGCACGCTGTTCTCGTTCCTGACCGGACCACACTCCGCGAGCGCTTCATCGTTCCTTACCTCAACCGAGTTGCCCGTTCAGGGGCGCCCGCCGTCGCTGGGCTTGGAGGCTGTGTACGACTACTTCGTCGGCAGCAGTGCGCTCAACATCGAGTCCGCCCGGCTGTCAGGCCGATGGACCGAGATCGCCACGCGACTGCGCGACTCCCACGGACTGACACCACCTCAAGCTCGGCTGGCAAAGGCGATCGCCCTTCTCAACCTCGTGTCCACAACGGGAACGATCCGGGCATCCCGACAGCTGCTCGCGCTGACTGATACGGGTGGAAACGGAGCGCTGGCCGAACTGGAAGACGCTGGCGTGGTCACCTACCGCGACTTCGCCGACGAGTACCGAATCTGGCAAGGAACGGACGTCGACATCCAATTCCTCCTTGATGCGGCCCGCCGCCGGGTCGAACGGCAGCCGCTAGTGGAGATCCTCGCCGACATCGATCAGCCGCAGCCGGTAGTCGCAGCTCGACACAGCGCGGAGAAAGACGTCCTTCGTGTGTTCCACAAACGCTATGCCAGTTGGGAGGAGGAGGTAGAGCCCCTCGACGCCTTCTCCCGATACGACGGCGAGGTGTTGCTGTTGGTGGACTCGCACCGGCGTCCGCCGACCATGGTCCGGCTATCGGCGGCGGCCAAGCCCACCGTGGCAGCGATGCCGGGAGATGTGACTGATCTAGACGCAGCCGCCCGTGAGGTCGCCGCCGTGAAGGACGCCCTCAACGACCCCTCGGTCGAAGAAGACTGGGTAGCACGACAAGAGCTGAGCGAGCGCCTCGCCCAAACCCGCGTCGCCTTCGACCAGGCCCTCGCCGACACCTTCCACTCAGATGCGTGCGAGTGGATACTGCTCGGATTCGAGGGTGGACAGAAGCTCCGCCGTGGGCGGGGGACCGCCGCTCTGTCCGACGCTGCCAACCGTGCGTACTCCAAGACTCCGATGATCCGCAACGAGATGCTCAACCGAACGGAGCTCACGTCGCAGGGGGCGAAGGCCCGTGCAGTGCTCCTAAGAGCAATGATCGAGCACGGGTCCGACCCGGATCTCGACTTGAAGGGCTACGGACCCGAAGTCGCCATGTACCGGGCCTTCCTGCATGGCACCGGCCTCCACGACGCCGACGCCATGGGCTTTGGTGAGCCAGTCGACAAATCGCTGCAACCGGCATGGAACAAGCTTCACGAAGAGTTCAAGCGAGCCACGACCCGGCGCGTCAATCTGAACGACATGTACGCAGCGCTGCTGTCGCCGCCATACGGAATGAAATCCGGTGCCATTCCCGTGTTGGTCACCGCCGCGCTGATCGCCTCCTCTGATGAGATCGCCATCTACGAGCACGGCACCTTCAAGCCGTTGCTCACATCCGAGCTGTCCGAACGGATGGTGCGCAACCCCGGCCACTTCGACATCAAGCACTTCGCCAACACGACCGGCGCCCGAGAGCAGGTCGTGGACGCACTCGCGGACCGGCTTAAGCCGCAGTCCAACTTCCGCAAGCATCGGGTCGCCAACGTGCTCGCTGTCGTCGGACACCTAGTGTCCCGGATCAGCCGACTCGACAACTACACCCTACGCACGAAGAACCTTGCGCCCAAGACGCTGAGGGCGCGGGAGGCGTTGCTGGCCGCTGTCGAGCCCGACGAGTTGCTCTTCACCGCCCTTCCCGAGGCCCTCGGATTCCGCCCGGTGCCCACCCACACGAAGACCTACTCGAAGGCGAGCGCCTACGCCGCCGAGATGGCAGCCGTAGCGGACGACCTCACGAGCAACTACGAGCGGCTCCTGAGCCGACTCCTGAAGCTGCTGCTCGATGCAAGCGCGGAGACCACCCGCTTGGCCGTTATGGGCCAGGCTGATGCTCTGGACGGCGAGGTCCTCGATCCCGACGTCCGGGGGTTCGTGCTCACGCTGGCAAACGCCAGCATCAAGGCCGAGTCCGACTGGGCCAAGGCTGTCGCCACCGTCGTCGCCAAGAAGGCACCAGCGGAATGGACCGACGACGACCTGCTCCGCTTCCGGCGCGAACTCACCGAGCGGTTCGGCGCATTCCACCGGCTCATGGCCCTCCACGCCGAACACCGTGCCAGCGGTGGCGGCACGTTCAAGCCATTCCGAGTGACAGTGACTAGCCCCGACGGCAACGAACACGCCCGCCTCGTCGGGCTAGACGAAGCTCTGCGACTCCACGCCGAGAGCGCCCTCAATGACGCCCTCCAAGACCTGACCAAGATCACAGGATCCCCCCTGCGGGCGAACCACACATTGCTTGCGCTGCTCGGCGAGCGGCTCCTACCCGACGCGTCAACGCATGACGCGGAGCTACAGTCACCGACCTCTAGGGAGCGAGCGAGCCATGGCTGAAGTTGTCCGTCACATCTGCGGCATCTCGGGCGGCAAGGATTCCAGCGCGCTCGCTGTGTACATGCGGGACCGGGTTCCCGACATGGAGTACTTCTTTTGCGACACCGGCGCCGAGTTGCCTGAGACTTACGAGTACTTGACCCGGCTCGAGGTCATCCTCGCCAAGCCAATCGTTCGACTAAACGCGTCTCGTGGCTTCGACCACTGGTTCGAGGTGTTTCGGGGGACGCTGCCGTCGCCTCAGATGCGCTGGTGCACGAAGAACATGAAGATCAAGCCGATTGAGGAGTGGATTGGCGACATTCCAGCCGTCTCGTACGTGGCGATTCGCGCCGATGAGTCGAACCGCAAGGGCTACATCTCCACCAAGTCCAACATCGAGACCCGATTCCCGTTCGTGGAGGACGGCATCGACCACGCCGGCGTGATGAGGATCCTCCACGATGCCGGGATCGGCCTGCCGGCCTACTACGAGTGGCGGACCCGCTCAGGCTGCTACTTCTGCTTCTACCAGCGCAAGGCCGAATGGATCGGTCTCGCCGAGCGCCACCCCGACCTCTTTGAGCGCGCAGTCGCCATCGAGCAGAAAGTCCTCCAGGACGCCGGCGTCAACGGCGACGCCGACTTCGGTGACCATGCCATGCGCGGCCGCCAGTACACATGGTCCGGCGGTGAGACCCTCTTGCAGCTCCGGGACCGCCGCGAGCAGATCCTCGAACGCCACGACGCCGCCTTGGCCCGAGCCAACAAGACAAGAACCAACCTACCCCTTATCGAGGCCCTCGCCGACGCCTTCGACGAAGAAGACGACACCGAGGCCTGCACCGTCTGCGCACTATGACAGGAGGAGCAGCACCTGCTCGAGAAGATGCCGACGGGAACCCCTTCTGGACGTTCCGAGTCAAGGACATCCACCTTCAAGGGAACCCGCGAATCACATTTCCTCAAGAAGTTGCGATTGCTCTCGGTTGCAGGCCCGACGCCCTCACTCGCGTCACCATCGAGAATCCTGGGGCCTGCCGAAAGCTGATGGTGTGCTGGGAGCAGAAAGAACCAGCACGAACGGTCATTCTTCATCTCTCCGAGCCCCTCAAGCGAATAGGGGCCGCCCATCAACAGTTAGTTGATCTTGTAGTTGCAGGTCCGAGCCGAGTGACGCTAAGGCCGAGCCTCAGCCCCAAGTGCTCCGAGCCGAGTACCGAACTACAGAACCCCAATCCGCGGAAGCAGGACTCGCTGCAAAGTGCGCCGCCGAACCCGCCTGCACCATGGGGCACTCCGCCTACCCCTCTTCTACCGCGGTGGTACCTGGAGTCGCTTGCCGCCGTTCGACTACCACCTAACCTCCGGACATTGCGCAACGACGGCGCCACGGGCCCGCAGTTCGTAGCAGACCTGGCCGGATTCTGGGCATCGCAGTCTGCCCCGATCCGCTACCAGGTGCTGAGCGCGCTGAGGAACCTAGTGTCACAGCACGAAGTGCCACCGAGGGATCAGATCGTTGTGCCTAGCGAAACCAGCCTCGTGCGCCTATTGGAGTGCCCACTAGGCGAGCGCCCCCGAAACTGCATCGTTCAAGCCTTTCCTAGCTCAAAGCTCGACCCGGACCGGCCCGTGACTGTCGGCCGACTACTTGCGCTCAAGAACTTTGGCATCACCTCATTGCTTGAGGTCATGTGTGTAGCGGAGGCTGCAATTGAGAGCGGCTTCCTGGTGACACCCTCGATCCCTGACCTTGTTCAGCCTGCCACTCCTGCGATGCCTGCCGCACTTGAGGATGGTGCTGCGGCGACCGAGTGGGGGGCAGCGATACCCCCGTTGCAGGTGCTTCTCACGGCCGCAGCCGAGTTCTACGGGGCTCGCACACTTGGTGAAGCACTCGCCTGTGATCTCGGGAGACTGATCACCGACCTGCAGCTAGACAACCGCCTCGATGGGACCCTGGTTTCGAACCTCACCCGTGGACGCACTGTTGCCGAGGAGGCGCTTGCCGTCCTAGGCGAGTTCTGGGAATCGATGACACCGCTGGAGAAACTAGTTCTCAGAGAACGGATACTCACACCAACGCCTCTCAGCCTTCAAGAGATCGGGGCAAGGAAAGGGCTATCCCGCGAGAGGATACGTCAGATACAGCGATCACTAGAAGCCAGACTGCCCCAAGCCAACAGTGTTGAAGTCGAGGATCCTCACTGGATGGGCTTGATCGCAGCCACAGTTCGCCACCGAGCCGGCCCGGTTGTCGCAGAGAGCGAGTTGGAGGAGCGAATCTCGCGTGCTTTCTCGGATGTGGGAGCTTCCGAGGAGAAAGCGCCAGTCGTTTCGATGGCCCTCCAATTGCTTCGCAAGGAACTCGGATACACCTGCGACGATGGCATCTGCCTAGACGAGGCGGCGTCCACGGTGGTTCAGGGTCTCAAGAAATCGGCCCGGCGTATCGCCGATGACACCGGCCTGGTCGACGAGCGAGATTTGAGAGATTGCCTGCCGGAGTCAGCCTGGCAGCGGCACTGGCCTGTCCTCTTGGCACGATGTGGCCTAATGCGTCTAAGCGGCCGGTTGGCGCTGCGGGACACGGCGAAGGCCCGGGCGAGAGCGGCGTTGATTTCAATTGGCCGTCCAGCAACGAAAGAAGAGGTAGCTCGGAAGTGCGGTTTGAAGCCCGGTCGTGCTGGCGCTCAGTTGTCAGCGATGCACGGTGTAGTCCGGGCAGACAAGAACCGCTGGGGCCTTTCGGAATGGATTGATGATGAGTATGAAGGTATTGCCGCCGAGATTGTGCAGCGCATCGAAGAGGACGGTGGAGCTACACGGCTGGAGAGACTGTTGGAAGATCTGCCCAGACTGTTCGATGTCAGCGAGAACAGCGTCCGCTCATACGTGGCAACACCGAAGTTCTCGCTCGCGGACGGCTACGTCAGCCTGGCCGACTCATCCTCCATCACGCTTCGGCCTCTCATTGACGCCGTTCACGGCTACACGGCTGACGGGCGACCGTACTGGCGGTTTCGGGTAGAGAGCCGATACTTCGACGGCTACAGCCTGAGTGGGCTGCCGCCTGAGATAGCCAAAGCGCTCGGCTGTGAGCCGGATGGGCGGACACGGGTATCGATCTCGGAACCCGCCGGGTGCAAGCCTATTTCTGCGAATTGGCCGCTCGCCTCGAATAACGGCGCAAACGTCGGGTATCTCTCGGAGCCATTGCGTCGACTCGGTGCACACAGCGGACAGTACGCCCTGCTTGTCATCGACGGCCCCGATAGCGTGTCGATACAGCTCGAAGCACTGCATGCCGACAAGGACACCGCCGACTCAGGTACCGCACCTTCATCCGAACGAGCGCGTGACCTTCTTGAGCGGATGAAGAACAGGCGTACGGTGGTCTAGCCCTGCTCGCTGATGAACCCACACTTCGGCCGGGTCTCTATCGGTTGCCTGACGAACCGGTGGGGCCACGCGTACTCATTCCAGGTTTCCGGGCAGCCACGTCCGTACGGGGGGCATTTGGGTGGTTCTCTGCCGGATGGATCGCAAGACTTGCCCCTGGCCTCGCCGACTACCTCAACCGTCCCGACACCGCACCCATTGACTTCACCGTCGCGCCGACCCTCTTCGCCGCGGAGCGCGCCGTCATCGAGCAGGCGTACAGCATGTCGACGGAGGAGGCAGTGCAAAGAGTCACCGACGTCTTTGTCGACGGCAAGGCGCAAGCCCCAGCACTTGGGCGCCACGCCCTGGACTGCCTCGCCTGGATGGTCGCCACAGGGCGGCTACGACTTCGTGTCGCCGTCCCCAAGGCCGAGTCCAACTACCACCCTAAGATCTGGCTGTTTGACGATGGGACCCACCAGGTACTTGCACGCGGCTCAGGCAACGCAACCGGGCGCGGCGTCGCCAGCGGCGTCGAGCACCTCGACGTTGATGTCACATGGATTGACCACAGCCGCGCCCGGGTCGCTGACGGCATCGCGATTCTCAACGACTGGGCTCGCGGGCGCAGCAGGGGCATCAAATGTGTGGTCGAACTCCCCGAAGCCCTCGAGCAGGACATCATCAACACCGCGCCAGGCGACGCTCCGAGCCCAGGAGATTATGCGAGAGCAGTGAACGAGGACATGAACCCCGCCTGGGCAACCGACCCGACCGCGGTGCTAAGGGAGCGGTTTGCGCTAACGGGCACCAGGCACCGGCCGCGCCTGACGATTCCCGAGGCACTTGAATGGCGACAGGGGCCATACGCGCACCAAGGTGACGCCGTAGAAGCATGGGAATCAGAACCGGACCCCGAACACGGGACGATCTCCATGGCCACGGGGGCGGGGAAGACGCTTACTGCACTGATATGCGCCACTCGCCTGCAAGATCGGCTTGGCGACCAGCCCCTGCTAGTCGTCGTCTCCGCACCGTCTATCCCACTCATCGTCCAATGGAAAGAAGAGATCAGACGATTCGGGCTGACACCCGTCGCCCCAAGTCTCGAGCGCAACGCCGAGGTTGCCTTGACCAACCTCTTCCGAGGGCTTGCAGCCGGAGGTACCCACGTGGCAATCGTCACGAACAACCTCCTCTGCTCACCCGCATTTCAATCCACGGTGTCACTTAAGACCAAACACGATGGCGAGGGCGTACCGACGCTTCTAGTTGCTGACGAGGCCCACACCCTGGGTGCAGAGGGCTTCCTCGCCAACAAGCCAGAATTCTTCGAGCGCCGGCTGGCTCTTTCAGCAACACCCGAACGCCAGCACGACCCTGACGGCACCGAGGAGATCTTCGCCTTCTTTGGGCCGCCGGTATACGAGTTCGGACTCGATCGGGCCATCGGATTCTGTCTTGCTCCATATAACTACTACGTGCACGCAGCCACGCTCGACGGAGATGAACTCGACGAATTCGGCGCCCTTACGGCCCGGATCGGAGCCGCCATCGGACGGGATCTCGATGAGGACGATGAGATGCTGACAAGCTTAAGAATAGCTAGGCGTAGGATCATCGAGACAGCAGATGCGAAGCTGGCGCTCCTACGAGCAGTACTTGAGCAACGGGGTCCGCGCTCATTGCAGAAGGCGCTGATCTACGCCTCAGCAAAGAACCCGGATCAGTTCGACCAGATCGCCGCGATGCTCACCGATCTGGATGTTCGGTGGGCACCCGTCACCCAGGAAACCACGGCCAACCGGCCACGTCTTGCTCAGACACTCGCCACCTTTGAAGACGGCGGTTATCAGGTGCTGTTGGCCAAGAAGGTCCTCGATGAGGGCGTCGACATACCGAGCATTCGAGAAGCGTTCATCGTCGCCTCTTCGACGGTTCAACGAGAGTGGATTCAACGACGCGGACGTGTCCTCCGCCGGCACCCTGAGAAGCCTTGGGCGATCGTTCACGACTTCCTCGCGTTGCCTCCGGCCCAGTTGCTCCGGCCCGGAGGAACAACAGGTATGAAGCGAATAATCAGAACGGAGTTGGACCGGGCGTACTCGTTTGCAGCACACGCAAGGAACGCAGCAGGTTTTGACGGTGTACTCTCCGACTTGCAGCAAATTAGGACGGCATATTGGCCTGAGGGACAGCCCTCGCCGATACTGCAACGCGCCGGTGACAGCGTTGTCGCCGCCGCAACACCAAGAGGCACACCATGGTAAGCAACTACGACCGGATCCTCGCAGAGATCACCAAGGAGGCACAGCGACTCGCGCCCGAGGACAACGTCGACCCCGAGACTCTCGTCGCGTTGGCCATGGAGATCGTCAACCTCGAAGACCAGCACCGCATCAAGAACATCCGCATTCGGCAACTGATGGAAGACAAGATCCTTGAAACAGCGGTGAGCCAGATGACCGCCGAGGAGCCATAGCGATGCTGAGACTCCGCCGAATCGAGATCAGCAACTTCGCCTGCTTCGACAACATCTTGATCGAGCCGTCCACCGATCCAGAGCGCTCGCTGACGGTGCTCAGAGCGGAAAACGGCTCGGGCAAGACGACCTTTCTCCGTGCACTCCGATGGGGTATGTACAGCGAAAAAGGCCTGCCGGGCGACTCGGCACGGTTCTCTGTTCACCCTGCGTGGTGGCAACCCGACGACGACGGCATCAAGACGCAAGTGACCATCGAGTTCGAGACCGATGGCTCTACCCGCCACGCCGCTGAGGGAAGCCCCACCACGACTATCTATCAGCTTGTTCGGTCCGTCACGACAATCGGCAAGCCAGCGACCAGAGACAACGAACCCGACTTCCGACGCATCCACGAACAGACGCACCTGATGGTCAAGGAAGGCGACGGTACCTGGACACCACACACCGCCGGCGTAGACGTCGTAGTCGAGCAACTCCTGCCGTGGGGTCTTCGCGACTTCTTCGTGATGGATGCTGACGAGGCGGCAGACTTCGTTGGCGGCAGCGAGAACAAGGTCATGCGTCGCCAAGATGTCATCGAGAAGACAACGTCGGCGGTGCACAGCCTCTTGGGCATCGACGTGTTCAAGCACGCTTCTCAGCGGGTGGCGGGCCTTGCCAGGGCGTTCGGGGCTCAGGCCACCGAAGCAATCGGCGACGCCGACCTGAACGCTCTCCAGGCCGAGCTCGACCAACTGAGAGAAGACGCGGCTGAGCTCACCAAGAAGATCTCTGACCAGCGGGCCCAGAAGACTGAACTCGACGACCGACTACGCCAACGCCGGGACGATCTCGAGACCGAACTCAAGGACGTCGGAGCAGCCGATGAACTTAGAACGCGCCTCGCCGGGAACCGCCGCCAGTTCGCGAGAGCCACCAAGCAACGAAAGGCCGCTCTCGGGCTACTCGCCAGTGAACTCGAATCTACCGACCTGCTCGCTTCGCTGGCCCGCAGCGAGATCACAACGGCATACGGAATACTGCGTCCCCTCTACGAAAGGGGCCACATCCCACTCAAGCACCTCAACTTCGTGCGCGATCTCCTCGAATCGGGCACCTGCGTTTGCGGCCAGGATCTCACCGAGGACGGCGTCCACCGGCGCCACGTCGAGGACCGGATCGCCGAGTCTGCCGAGCAGGAGGAACGCGCCAACTACCTCGGCCAGCTCCACGACGCTGCGAAATCACTCATCGACCATGCCGCGGCAGCCAGCTGGGATGACCGCAACACGCTATACGCCAGCGACCTTGCCGCACTCGACAAGGAGCTATCCGACCTCGGTCTTGATAAGCGCGACATCGACCAGAAGCTCGACGCCCTCGACGAGGAGAAGATCCAGGTCATCCGCGACGAGATCGCGGCTCTTGAGACCCAAGTGGACAACCTCAACCGCGTCCTCGGGATCGACGAGGTCGCTCTCCCGCCTCTGACGAGCACCATCGACTCCATTGAGAAACAGATCCACCAGCGCCAACGCCGTGAGCGCGCCGTTGCGGACAAGAGAGCAGCAGAAGCCATGGCCGAGCTCGTGGTCAACGTACTCAACCAGGCCTACGCCACTATCCAAGCCGAACAGGTCGAAGAACTCTCGCAGCGAATGAACCGCCTGTTCGCACAGATGGCGGCAAACGTCTCAGACGACGACTTCGAGGAGTTCCAACGCAACAAAGCAACGTTAAAGATGATCGCCGAAGTCGGCCTCCGGCCCGTAGACCTCGACCCAGACAACTACGAGATCTACGCGCTCAACAGCCGAGGCCGCTCCATGCCACCAATCGAGATCAACGGCGCTTCGCGCCGAGTGTTGGCACTCTCATTCGTGCTCGCGCTGTGCACCGAGTCGCGGACCCATGCACCCCTCATCGCTGACTCGCTTCTCAACTTCATGTCGGGTGCAGTCCGGCGCAACACGCTCCGGGTCACCGCAGAGAACTCCAGCCAGCCGATCCTGCTCTTGACAGGATCCGATCTCGAAGCGCCGTCGGAAGTCGAGACCGTCTCTAAGCACGCCGGAGCGACCTACACCCTGACCGGGCAATGGGACGCCATCGACGCCGGTGAGGGAGGCGACGTCATCCGTTGGACCGAACAACGACCGGTATCGCTCGTGTGCGCGTGCGAGCCTCGCCAGTATTGCGGCGTGTGCGAACGAGTCGGACAGGCCGACTCACCGGGATGGAGCAAGCGCATCTAGAGGAAGGAACACATGAACTACTTCACAACACTCCTGTCCTCCCAGGCCCACACACTCCGCCTACCCGACAAGTCGAAGGACGACATCGAGCGGTACGTGCTACAGCACCAGAAGGGATCCGTGACCCCAGAGCGAGCCCCCTTCCGCCGTCAACTGGACTTCTGGGCCTTCGCGATCGCGACGGCCATCGCCAATGGCACACCGCCCCTCGAAAAGCCCTCCTCCAGCTGGGGACGCAAGTTCGCCGATACCCGATCCGTTCAGATGTCAGACGGCCTATGCGAGATGCTCGCAGTTGTCGCATTGGCGACCCTCGGCCCCGAACACGAAGGCATCGACGACCCAGCGCAGATCATTGAACTCGGCAACAGCCTTGCCGGAGCGGGATGCCCGGAAGTCGTCAGGCAGCTCAGCGAGCCCGACCTCCGCATCACCACCCTCGACAAGGCACTCGAATTCGCCAGAGCAATGCGATCGAGTATCCAGAGCGCCAATTGATCCTGATCCTACGGCGGTTGGTGGCACGGCACTGACTAGAGGCGACTAGCGGAAGTGTGCGGGTCCTCGCGGACTTGGGGGGAGCGCTGGTGGCCGACGGGCCCTGAGCGGGGCCAAGGCCCTTCGGGGAATCGGTGGTTGACATCATCAATGACCCCAGAGGCCCCCCATGGCTTGTGATGAAATGCGCCTGCGGCTGCACATGCAGCCGACACGTATGCCAGCTCTGGTATCAGATTTTCAAGGCGAACCGGTCAGTGGAGGTCGGGTCGACACTGCGGTGATCGGGATGCCCTGCGTTCGAGTCTCGCTCCGTATGACTACGCTCCCACACGCCACAGCTACGATCCTCATACCCCCACAAGACGCAGAGCGCATTCTTGGACCTACGACCGACTCATTTCTCCAGTAGACCTTGAAGATCAACACACGCGTTGTGTATTCTTCGGCGTCCCTCCGATGACAGAATTGCACCTCGAGCAAGTAGAGCTTTGGTCCGCTCTGGACGGACATGAACTACAAGAACCCCAAGACAATTTCGACTCAGATGATCCACCAGCGGGGCGACTGTTACCACACCAAATTGGCTCGCGATCCTTGCGTTTTCATCCTCCGCCAATTGACTCCATTCGTTGGCGACTGAACGCTCAGTCTCATCAGTCGGTGTTCCAAGATCATCTTGATCAAACCAAACAATGGCGTTTACAGATGAGAAACATTTCCCATGGAGACCTGAGTTGAGTTCTACGTCGTGTGGCTGGGAGCTTACTTCGACTAGAGAGACGGATAACTCTCTTGATAGTCTTCGCTCAAGAACTAGAAATGGCCATCTGCGCCTACGGCGAGTGATGTATCTAGGCAGATAGAGATCCGTCATCCATAGTTCATACTGACTGCCTGTGAGCTGACCTAAGTCCGACACTATCTGGACAGAGCGACGCTGCACAGCATCATAGTTCTGTCCGAGTCTTCGCACAATGCTTCGATTTCTAACATGAGCTACGGCTCCATGCACAATGATGAATCCCGCGACAACTGTGATCAAGAATAATGGACGTTCATCGTCGTCCAGGAAGCCCAATACCGCGAACGTAACGGTTGCTATCGTCAATGGATAGGGTCCCCACAGAAGGTCGCTCCAAGCTGATCGACGAGGCATCACTGGCTCCGCCGGAGATAGCTTCGAAGCCTTGAAGTCACTACCTCGGCACGCGCGGCAACATTATCACGTGTGGCACCCTCTCGAGTGAAGGCATTAACATATGTGAGCATTTCAGGTGCGATTTCGGGGAGAATTAGATGTTCGTCTGGTTCGACGTCAGTAGTGGCAAGGCCGACGATCGTACTCCTTAGATCGGAAAGAGCTGCAGCAACTTGTTGCCTTTCGACCTCGAACTCCACAAAAAAGCCCATGACAACTCTAGGAGAGGGTCTGATTCCATCCTCCGCCAACCGCTTGATTGACAGAACAAGGTCAACAATACCCCATCGTGTACGTAGTCTCCCCCGTTCTATTGCAGCTATCTGGTGTAGATCGGCAAGCAACGAAACCGTTTGTTGCGCGACCTCGCTGGATTTATCAAAGGTTGTATCTTCGTAGAGAGCCTGTAGATCTGCTCCCTTCAGTCCGGTCGGCCCATCTGCGACCACTAGAGCTAGAACGATCGCTGATAGCTCATCCCATGCACGTCGTGTGTTTCTGATTCCTGTCTCTCGCCATAGTTGATGTTCGGCGAGTGTCTCAGCAACAAAATGCCTAACAGGCACATCCATGGAGTTCCGCACTTCTGCCGCGTTGAGCGGTTCGCCTTCTTGTAGACGTCGGAACAGTTGGCGAATCTCATCCTCGCCCTCTGTCTCGATCTCTGAAACTGTAACCTTTGCGAACTGAAGTCGATCTTTGGCATCCTGAGGTAATTCAGACCAGGTCTTGCCACCGATGGCTCCTATAGTAGGATACTTAGAACTGCGAGGTAGGCGTAGTTCATCTGAAAGAAACTCCCATATCGAGGTTAGACGTTGAACTCCGTCAATAACATCAAAGAGATAGTCAGAACCATCTGGGAGTTTCCTAAGGAATATCTTTGGCAAGTCGAACCCACGGAAGATCGAATCAATCAGTAAGAGACGCTGAGGCCTAGACCAAACAACCCCGCGCTGATACTCTGCTTCGACGTTTATACGATCTCGAAGGTCCGCGAGCATTCGGACGCTCCACTCGCCTGTTTCGCGCCGCATGGCACTCCTTTCTCAGGAAGGTACTAACTCACAGGCTAGACGGACATTAGCGAT
Organism: Candidatus Aldehydirespirator sp.; assembly: GCA_965220645.1. GTDB lineage: Bacteria > Actinomycetota > Acidimicrobiia > Acidimicrobiales > Aldehydirespiratoraceae > Aldehydirespirator. Next base: position 3,208,830 of record OZ244836.1, read on the forward strand.
TGGTCACTGAGCGCTGGATGTCAGTCGGCCGTCCTGCATCTGTGACTACGCAGCGTATCCCTGTTCTTGATGGTGGAATCACCTGATCGATCTGACGTGATCAACCCAGTACTCGGCCTTACTGACCGACTCAACTACATCTGTACCCGACCGCGCCATCCGTCGATCAGGGGGCGATGGGGGTTTGGGCGGTTAGGCCGCCGTCGATGGTGAAGAGGCTTCCGGAGACGAACGATGCTTCGTCGCTGGCCAGCCACAGCACGAGAGCGGCGATGTCTTCGGGGTGGCCCAGGCGGCCTACGGGGTGACGCCCCACCGCCGCGGTTCGGGCTGCGGCCGGATCGGCGGCGCCGGCAAAGGAAGAGTCGGCCATGGCGGTGGCGATCCAGCCCGGCAGGACCGCGTTGCAGCGGATGCCCTCGGCGCCGTGGTCGATGGCAATCGAGCGGGTCAGGCCGTGAACCGCCGCCTTCGACGCGTTGTACACCGCCATTCCGTGGTCGGCGACACGGCCCGAGATCGAGCCCACGTTGATGATCGCGCCGCGGTCGGGCTGGGCTCTCATCTGGCGTACTGCGGCCCGGCACACGTTGAACACTCCCCGCACGTTCACGCCCATCACGTAGTCGAAGTCGTCGTCGGTGGTGTCGGCCACCGTCTTCTCCACTTGCACTCCGGCGTTGTTGACCACGACGTCGACCCGACCGAAGGCCTCTGCAGCCGCAGCGACCAGGGCGTCGGCCTGGGCCGGGTCGGCCACGTCGGTGCGTGCCCAGCGGGCCCCGGAGATCGCGGCCTCACGGCGGCTGCCGGTCATCACCCTGGCACCGGCGACCACGAATCGCTCGGCCACCGCGAGCCCGATACCCGAACTGGCCCCGGTCACCACCACCGCCGCGCCTCTCAGAGAGTCCATCGGCTGCTCCCCCGCTTCCCGACCCCTGCCGCTTACACGAAGCGCGAGCCTGGGGCGGTTCCGTCCAGGTAGCGCTGCTGGCGGGCCTTGAACTCGTCGCTCAAGTGACCGAGCTTGTTGAGCTTCTTCAGCACCCCCTGCACGTCGTCCACGTCGAACAGGTCCATCTGCTCACACCACTTGAAGTCGCCGGCATAGCGGAACCAGGAGCACCCCGGCCCGATGGTCTGGATCCGCCTGCCCGCCCCGTCCTCGAACGGGGTGACCTGGAGCCAGTACCCGACGATCTCGCCCCGGGAGTCGTCGATCACCACCTTCTGGTAGGGGTAGGTCCAGCCCTCGAAGCCGACCATCTCGAACCCCAGGACATGGTCGATAATGTCCCGGCGGCCCTGGGCCGCGAACTCCATGTGGTGGCCAACCTTCCACGTGTAGTACGCGTCATCGGTGTAGAAGGCCCCGAGCCCGGTCCAGTCATTGGCCGCCTCCGCAACCTCGTTGGCCGAGGTCCACCGGCTCCACATCTCCTCCATCTCATGCCGGGGATAACCCATCGCCTCTCCCTCACGCTCGCCCTGGTCTGCTCCGACCTAGACAGGATCGTTATGACGCACACTGCCCGCCAATGCTCTGCGCTCGCAACTCAAGCATTCGTCGGCGGGCGCCCGGGCCGGCCGGACGGACGCGACCGAGACCGGACAACTGGGCGGCACGGGCCACTTCATGCCTCTCCACGCCCGGCATCGTCAAGCGCATCGAAGTCGTCCAAACGCCCCGGCTCAGGACTGCGCGGGTTAAGGAACTCACGGCGACGGGTTCCGCTTCGGGGTTACAGACTATCCTTACCACAGTGTCTTACCTTTTCAAGATACTTCATGATAACATGCTGTTGCCGGCATCGTCCGGTCCACTGAGACCATCACCGCGTGGTCGACAGTGAATCGGGAGCACCTTCGAGGGCTCCCCGCTAGTCGAGACGCCCATCGAGTAGAGGGGACGCCATCATGGCGATGACCGAGACGCAACGCACGACGCTGTACAGCCAGCTGACCGACGCAATCGGCCAGGAGGCAGCGAGGACTCTCATGGAGCAGCTACCCCCGAGCGGATGGGACCAAGTCGCCACCAAAGACGACGTCAAGGCCAGCGAGATGCTGCTCCAGCGCGAACTCAAGGCCAGCGAGATGCTGCTCCAGCGCGAACTCAAGGCCAGCGAGAAGCTGCTCCAGCGCGAACTCAAGGCCAGCGAGAAGATGCTTCACGGGGAGCTCAAAGAGACCGAGGGGCGGCTCATGGCCCAGATCGCAGCCTCCGAGTTGAGGCAGGGAGCCCGCATCGACGAGACCAACCGGGAATTGTCCAAGCTCACCGTCGAGGTCCATACCGGGTTCGCAGAACTGCAACTCACGCTGGCCAAGCACACTCGATGGATGGCGGCTGTGCTTCTCGGATTCGCGGTTTCGATGTCGGTGCCGCTGACGATCGCGCTCCTCTAACACGTAGCCGCAACGCGCGGCGCAAGCTCAGGAGGGATGGGGGTCTGGGCGACACCGCGCCGCCCCGCCGTAGTCGCGGCAAGCACGCCGCGCCATGATGGGGGCATGGAGATCCATGGAACCTGCAATCCTGAATTCGCGGCGGTGCGCGACGCGTTCGAGGCCAACTTTGCCGACGGGCTGGAGGTCGGCGCGGCTGCGGCGGTGACCGTCGACGGCGAGTTGGTCGTCGACATCTGGGCCGGCGACGCCGACACCGACGGCACGCCCTGGCAGCGCGACACCATCGTCAACGTCTACTCCACCACCAAGACCATGGCCGCCACCTGCATGCTGATGCTGGCCGACCGGGGCGAACTCGACTTCGACGCCCCCGTGGCCCGGTACTGGCCCGAGTTCGCCCAGAACGGCAAGGACGGCGTGCTCGTGCGCCACGTGATGGCCCACACCGCGGGGGTGCCCGGCTTCGACCCGCCCATCACCACCGAGCAGCTCTACGACCTCGACTCTGTCGCGGCCAACCTCGCGGCCCAGGCTCCGTGGTGGGAGCCTGGCACCGCCTCGGGCTACCACGCCATCAGCCAGGGCAACCTCGAGGGCGAGATCCTCTACCGCATCACCGGCCGGCGCATGGCCGACTGGTTCCGCACCGAGGTGGCCGAACCCCTCGGAGCCGACTTCTGGATGAGTCTGCCCGCCTCCGAGGACCATCGGGTCGCCGCGCTGGTGCCTCCGGTCTTCGCTGGTGACAAGCTCACGATCAACGGCGTGGAGGTGTCCGCCGACTCCATCGCGGTCAAGGCCATCCTGAGCGTCCCGATGACCGCCACCGAGCCGGCCACCCGGGAGTGGCGGGCCGCCGAGATCCCCGCCGCGGGCGGGTTCGGCAACGCCCGCTCGATCGCCCGCATCCACGCCGCGCTGGCGTGCGGAGGCGCCGTCGACGGGGTCCGGCTGATGTCGGAGGCGGGCGCGCGCCGGGCCCTGGAGGAGCAGACCGACGGCATCGACCACGTGCTAATGGTGCGGCTGCGCCACGGGCTCGGCTTCGGGCTGCAACTGGGCGAGAGCTTCGCCACCGAGCCGGGCCAGATGTTCTGGGGCGGCTGGGGCGGCTCCCTCGCCGCGGTCGACCTGAATGCCCGCGTCAGCATCGCCTACGTGATGAACCGCATGGACGCCGATCTCATGGGGGACATCCGCGCCCGCAACATCGTCGAAGCCCTGGGCCGCCGCTAGGCGCCACCCCAGGCCGGACTTGGGCGTTGCGCCTCACAGCCGGTCGGGGAGGAGATGTCGCCACCCGGGAACTGGCAACAAAATGCGCTCATAGCGTGCAACACGCTGCCAATTCGGCGACAGCCGCCTAGTCCTCGCCGATGTCCTCGTTCCAGAGGTCGGGCTCGGCCGCGATGAACTCCGCCATCATGGCCATGCACGTCTCGTCGTCGAGCACGGTAACCCTCACGCCCCGCTCGGCTAGCAGGGCCTCCTCCCCCATGAACGTGCGGTTCTCGCCCACCACCACCTCACCGATGCCGTACAGCAGGATGGCTCCGGTGCACATCGCGCACGGCGACAGGGTGGTGTACATCACCGAGTTGCGGTAGACCCGGGCCGGGAGCCGGCCGGCGTTCTCCAGGGCGTCCGTCTCGCCGTGGCGGATGGCCGAACCCATCTGCACCCGCCGGTTGTGGCCCCGGCCGATGATCTTGCCGTCGTGCACCAGCACCGCTCCGATGGGGATGCCGCCCTCGGCCCGGCCCCGCATCGCCTCGTCCACAGCCGCCTGCATGTACTGGTCCATGACCCCATTCAACCCCAATGCCCCCGCAACCATCACGCGGCCCGGGCCAAGGCCAGCGCAGCTAGCCGATAGCTTGCCGGCATAGACGACCGACTCGAGGCCCTCATCGGCAGCTGGCGCCACCGGACCGGCGACGACCAACTCGAACGCCGCCTGCGGGACCAGCTCACCGGACTAACCCGTTCGGGGCTGGCACCCGACGAGGCCTTCCTGATCGCGGCCAAGCGGGTCGGAACCCTCGACGAGGCGCTGGTCGTCTTGGACCACGGCGACCAGGCGCACGGAGACGAGCGGGCAGAAACCACCCACGAACAGCCAGCAGGACTCTGGCAGAGGCTGGGCCTGGCACCGGACGCGGCCAGCCCCGAGGCCCGCCGCGAGTTCTTCGCCATGGCCATGCTCGCCGCCGCGGCCGCGGTCGCGATCAAGGTGCCCGAGCTGTTCGGCTTCGAGATCGAGGTCTTCGACCAGTTCTACGCACGCAACCTCAGCCTGCTAGTCCTGCCCTTCCTGGCCGGCTATCTGGCATGGAAGCGCGGGCTCAAGCACCTGGGTCAGCTGGCCATGCCGTTCGTTGCAGCCGCCGTGATCATCAACGCCTACCCGTTTGAAGGAGGCTCCGACCCACCCGACACCGAGGTGCTGGCCGCTCTGCACCTGCCCATCCTGCTGTGGCTCGTCGTCGGTCTCGCGCACGCCGGAGGCGACTGGCGGTCCCACGACAAGCGCATGGACTTCGTGCGCTTCACCGGTGAGTGGGCCATCTACTTCGGTCTGATCGCGCTCGGCGGAGGCGTGCTGGCCGGGTCGACAGCCGGGATCTTCTCCGCCATCGGGATCGACGCCGGCCAGTTCATCGGCCTCTGGCTGGTGCCGTGCGGAGCAGCCGGCGCGGTGATCGTGGCCGCCTGGCTGGCCGAGTCGAGACAGGGCGTTCTCGAGAGGATCGCGCCGGTGCTCACCAGGCTGTTCACGCCGATGTTCACCGTGATGCTGGCCGCGTTCCTCGTAGCCGTTGCTCTCACCGGCAGGGGGATCGACGTCGGCCGGGGCGTGCTCATCTTCTTCGACGTGCTGCTGGCTCTGGTCCTGGGCCTGGTCATCTACTCGGTGGCCGCCCGCGACCGGAGCGCCCCCCGCAGCCTGTTCGACCTGCTGCAACTGCTCGTGGTGGTGGCCGCCCTGCTGGTCGACCTGCTGGTGCTGGGCGCCATCGTGGGACGCCTGTCCGACTTCGGCGCCACCCCCAACCGGGTCGCAGCTTTGGGCGAGAACCTGGTGCTGCTGGTGAACCTGGCCTGGTCGGCCTGGCTCTACCTCGGCTTCTGGCGGGGTCGCCGCGGCTTCGTCGCGATCGAGCGCTGGCAGACCGCCTATGCACCCGTCTACGTATTGTGGCTGTCAGCGGTGGTGATCGCCCTCCCGCCCCTGTTCAGCTTCGCCTAGAGGCCGAGCGGGGACGCAGAGAAACAAGAGTCCACAAGGCGCCGAGCGAGGCCGTGGCCCGAGCGGCCAGTGAGCGCAGCGAACAAGAGCGGGAGATACGGGACCGGGCGGGTCGCACGAGCGCGAAGAGAAGGCTCGGCGGCCCAGTCCGGAAGACTGGGCCGCCGAGCCCCGTTCGGGCCCCTCCAGGGGTGAGTCGCAGGGGGTTGGAGGAGCCCTTGTCGCCGCTACCGGCGGCGGATGCGTCGAGCGGTGTCGATCAGCCGGGCCAGCTCGTCGGCGTCGTCGTCGCGGCGCAGATCATCGGCCACCCGGTCGGCCTGGTAGCTCAGCTCCTCCATGCTGCGGTCCTCCACGAAGGGGCTGGCCCGCAGCACTTCGGCGAACTCAGCCGCCACCACAGCCAGCCGGAAGTGGGGGCCGGCGTCGGTGAACGAGCGTTCCACGTCGTCGGGATGCAGGCTTGCCCAGGTCTCGGTGATGCGCTCGCTGGCCGGCCTGCGATAGCGCAGGGTGGCGGTGGCGATAGGTCCGCGGCTGCGGTCCCAACTCCGGTCCAGCGTCACCTCGTAGAGGGCGGTCGAGCTCTGGCCCGCACCGACCTCGCCGGCGTCGCGGGTGTCGTCGCGGAAGTCCTCGTCGGCGATGGCCCGGTTCTCGAACCCGAGCAGCCGGTAGGAGAGCACCTTGTCCGCGTCGAACTCCACCTGGATCTTGGCGTCTCGGGCCACCGAGGCCAGCAGGCTGGTGAGGTTCTCCACGAAGATGCGCCGGGCCTCGGCGGGACTGTCGATGTAGTGGTAGGTGCCGTCGGCCTTGTTGGCCAGCTGCTCCATGAGTTGATCGTTGAACGGCCCCAGGCCCACACCGATAGTGGACAGCCCGATGTCGCCCCGCTCGCCGATCTCCTCGAGGATGTCGTCGGTGCGGGTGGCGCCCACGTTGGCAACCCCGTCCGACAGCAGCAGCACCAGCACGGCGCGGCCCCTGTCGGCCTCGCTCAGGGCCATGTCGTAACCCCGCGTCAGCCCGGCCTCGGCGTTGGTGCTCCCGCCGGGCTGGACGTTGTAGCGGATCTCGTCCATGATCCAGCCGGCGTTGCCCGAGACTCGGGTCGGATCGAGGACGGTCGCAGCCCGGTCGTTGTAGGCCACGACACCGACCCGTGTGCTGCCCGGAAGGCCCGACAGCAGCAGCTCGACGGCCTCGTGAACCAAGGTCATCCGCTCCATGGGCCGGTCGGCGGGTCCAGCAGACTGCCCCATCGACCCGGAGCGGTCGAGCACCAGCACCACGCTGTCGGGTATCACCAGATCCGACAGCACCTCGGGCGCCTGCACGCCGACCCGCAGCATCACCCGGTCGGGATCGCTGAACGGGGTGGGGGCCGCGTCCAGAGTGACGTTGAACTCGTCGATCAGCGGCCGGTAGCCGCCGTCGAAGTAGTTGACGAACTCCTCGACCCGCACGGCCTCGATGGGCGGGAGAGCGTCGCCCTCCAGGTAGTTGCGGGTCACGACGTAGGACGCGGTGTCCACGTCGAGGGCGAAGGTGGACAGGGCGTCCTCGTACGGGTCCACGAACGGGTTGACGCCGTAGTCCTCGAATGTGTTGGACTGGCACTCGGGACACCGGCGCCGCTCCTCGGGGCGTTCACGGTCCGTGGCGGCGGCCTCGGGCCGGGACACGCCGCTAGTGTCCGCAGCCGACTCGGCCTCCGCTTCAGCAAGAGCGGCCTCCAAGGCGGCCACATCGCCGGCCGACGCGGCGTCCGCGGTGGCCTGTGCAGCCTCCAGCGCAGCGACGGCCGGCTCCTCCTCGGCCGCCATCGGCTCCTCCTCAATCGCATCTGTGCTGCGCGGAGCTGTCGTCGGCGCCGCGACGACCTCGCTGCCGGAGTCGTCGCGGCCGCCGCTGACGTCCGTTGACGGACGCTCGGCTTCGGCGGCCGAATCCGTTGAGGGCGCCGCCGGTTCGGGAGCGGCCTCGCTGGCCTCGTCGCCGCCGGGCCCGCTGCAGGACACTGCCAGCAAGCTCAGCGCCAGCACTGCTGCCAGCCATCGGACGGGCCGGTTCTTTCTCGTCTGGAACCTCTCGGATCCCCTTGTCGCCATGGTCACCCTCCTCCAGGTGGTGGACGCCCTGTGCGTCCAGTCGATCCCTATGACGACGCGCGCCGGCGCCCGGTTCCCGGACGCCCAAGAAATCCCCTCGCCGCCGCAGGCGCGGACAGCGCGTTGCCCGCTCTTGTTCGCTGCGCTCGCGGGTGCACCACCAAATCTGTAGAGAAAGCCGTCAAATATGGGCACTACCCATACAGATCTCAGAGGCCGAGGTTGACCTAGGGCTGCTCACGGGCCGCTCAGGCCCGGGGCCTCGCTCAGCTCTCGCGAGGGACCCTCATCAACTGATGCGTGTCCGCTCAGCCTCTAGGAGCGGGAGGCGGAGAGGGCCTGGTCGACCAGTTCCAGGGGGTGGCGCACGTCCAGGCCGGCCGCAGCTAGATGAAGCGAGCAGCCGGGGTTGGCGCTGGCCACCACCGACGCACCCGAGCGGGCCACCGCGGCGGTCTTGCGCTCGCGGATCGCCCTGGACAGCTCGGGCTCCATCACCGAGTAGGCACCCCCGGCGCCGCAGCACAGGCCATCGTCGTCGAGGGTGACCACGTTGGCGACGAACGGGGTCAGCACGGCCCCGACGGCTTGGTGAGCCCGTTGCACATGGCGCAAGTGGCACGGGTCCTGGACGGCCACCGTCATGTCCAGGGATGCAACCGGCCGGCGGCTCTGCAGCTCATCGAGGCGCTCGGCCAGCCACTCGTGGACGTCGAACACGCGGGCCGAGAAGGCCCGGGCCTCGTCGGTTCCCAGCAGATGCCCGTAGTCCTTGAGCGAGGCTCCACACCCCGCGGCGTCCACGAGGATGGGGCGGTCGTCGCCGGACAGGCCGGCCATCACCTGGCGGGCCATGGCCTTCGTCTCGGATTCCAGCCCGGCGTGGATGTGCAGGGCCCCGCAGCACGGCGCGGCCCCGCCCGTGGGCTCCACACCCACGCCGGCAGCCTCCAGCACGCGCTGCACGGCCAGGTGCACGTCGCGCTGCCAGGCGTCCATCACGCAACCGGTGAACAGCCAAACATCATCGCCTGAGGTGCGCAGCGGTGGACGCCGCAGCGGCATCCTCGCGGGCAGGCCGAGGCGTTTGGTCGGCACCAGCCGAAGCCGTATGGCCAACGCCAGCAGGGTGGATCCGGCCAGCAGTAGCCGGCGGTAGCGCAGCATCCGCAGAGCCAGCCGCTGCCAGCGGGGGGTGATCCGGCCCGCGCCGGCCAGGGCGGCCCGGGTGCCCTCCATCAGATGGCCGAACGGCACCGCGCTGGGGCAGGCCGTCTCGCAGCCGCGGCATTGCACGCACGTCTCCATCGATCGGACCAGGTCGTCGGTCACCGGCGCGCCCTCGTTCTGCACCGCCCGCATCAGCGCGATCCGTCCCCGGGGCGACTCGGTGTCTCGCCCGGTGACTACGAAGGTGGGACAGTGCGGCAGGCACAGCCCGCACGCCACGCACGCGACCAGTTCGTCGTCGTCCAACCCGAGGTGCATCACATCACACAATCTCGGGAGAGAAATGTGTAGTAGACGTACAAATGCCGCACCGAGAAACCGCTGGAGCGCCCATCAGGGCTTCTTCAGGGGGTCGCGGCCGGGGTTGAGGCGGCCGGTCGGGTCGAACCGCTCCTTGAAACGGCGGCTCAACTCGGCCGCGCCCGGCTCGACCGGCCGGGGTGGCTGGGGTTCGGAGGCGTGAACCACGCCGACACCGATCTCGGCGACGAACGGGCCGGCGGTGCCGTTACGGGTATCGAAGGCGGCCGCCTCCGCAGGCGTGCACGACCAGCGGTGCGGCGGAAGCTCAGGCGGGCCGTCGACGTCGTCGCAGACGCCCAGAACCGCGAGCCGTCCCAGATCCTCGTCGACATCGACGTCGTAGCCGCTCAACAGCGTCCAAACGTCGGTGCCGTCCCACAGCACCGACGCGGTCGTGTGGCATGACCTCGCCTCGCCCGGGTCGGCGCCGGCCAGACGCACCCAGCGCTCGGTCTCCCCGACCGGAACGGTACGCAGCAGCGCCTCACCCACCAGGCCGAGCGTGCCCAGCGACCCGACCAGCAGCCGGCACAAGTCGAAGCCGCTCACGTTCTTGACCGTGGCCGCACCGGCGCTGGCGATCTGGCCGTCTGCGCACACGTAGCGGGCCTGAAGCAGGGCATCGCGAACCGGCCCGAGCCAGCGGCGGGCGATGCTCGACTCCCCCGCCATCAGCGCGCCGCCCACCGTGCCACCCGAACGCTCGGGCAGAGCGGTTCGCTGACCTGCCGACGCCAACTCCTCGTGGAGCTCAGTGACCGGCGTGCCGGCCCGCACCCGCACCGTCATCTCAGCCGGCTCGAAGGCCACGATGCCCGCCGGGGCCTGCACCTCGCGGGTCCCCGCCTCCGCCTCCCCGCCCAGGCTCCAGCGGGTCCCGCCTCCCCGCACGCACACCGGCCCGTCCGGGCCGACCTCGGCTGCGAAGGCGGTCAGATCCTCGTCGAAATCCACCACCGTGTTGTCAGCCCCAGACCCCGGCGGCGTCGGAGGCCCTCAACGCGCCGATGTCTGAGCAACTGTGCGCGCTGGGCAGCACCTTGCCCGGGTTCATGCGGCAGTGCGGATCGAACGATGCCCGCAGCCGGCTCTGCTGGTCGAGGTCCACCGCGCTGAACATGCGCTCCATGTACTCGCGCTTCTCCACCCCGATCCCGTGCTCTCCGGTGAGTGCCCCGCCCATGTCCAGCGACATCTCGATGATCTCGCGGCCCGCGGCATGCACCCGCTCGACGACGCCCGGCACCCGCGAGTCGTAGGCCAGGATGGGATGGAGGTTGCCGTCGCCGGCGTGGAAGACATTGAGCACGAGGAGGTCGTGGCGGTCGACAATCTCGTAGATCCGCTCGAGCACCTCCACCAGCCGGGTGCGGGGCACCACCGTGTCGTGCAGGTAGTAGTCGGGCATCACGTTGGCGACGGCCCCGAACGCGCTCTTGCGCCCCTTCCACAGCCGGGCCCGCTCATCCTCGTCGGCGGCGGCGTGCACACTGATGGCCTGGTTGCGCCGGGCTATGTCGGCGATTCGCTCGCCGGCGATCTCCACACCCCCCTCGGCACCGTCAACCTCGACCAGCAGCACCGCGGCCGCGTCCTTGGGGTAGCCGGCCTGGGCGAAGTCCTCGATCGCTCGGACGCAGCGCTGGTCCATCATCTCGATGGCGGCCGGCACGATCCCGGCCGCGATGATGGCGCTGACGGTGGCCGCCGCGTCCGACACGTCGGCGAAGCACAGCAGCATGGTGCGCACCGCCGGCGGGTTGGGGGTGAGGCGCACGGCCACCGCGGTGGCTATGCCGCACATCCCCTCGGAGCCGACGAACGCTCCCCGCAGGTCGTAGCCGGCCGGCTCGGCAGTGAGGTCGCCCAGCGTGACCACCGACCCGTCGGACAGGACGACCTCGACCGCCATCACATGGGCGCTGGTCACGCCATAGGCCAGGCAATGCGGCCCACCGGAGTTGTTGGCCACGTTGCCGCCGATGGTGCAGACCGCCTGGCTGGACGGATCGGGCGCATAGTGCACACCGTGGGGAGCCAGCGCCCGGCTGAGATTCAGGTTCACCATGCCGGGTTGCACCCAGGCCACTCCGTTGTCGAGGTCGATCTCCAAAAGTTTGTCCATCCGGGTCATTGCCAGGACCACGGGCTGGCCCAGCGGCGCGGCCCCGCCGGCCAGGCCGGTGCCGGCCCCCCTGGGAGACACCGCCCGCCCGTGACGGGCTGCGACCTTCACGCACGCCACCACGTCGGAGGTGGAGTTGGGATAGCACACCGGACCGGCGTTGCCCTCCTGGTAGATGGATGCGTCGCGGGAGGCCAGGTATCGGGCTGCCGTGTCGGCCCGCACCCGGTCGGCCCCGATGGCCTCGACCAGATCGGCGACGAGGGCCGCGTCACCGGCATCGACCGCGCCGGCGCCCCCCGTCGACCGGCGGCCGCGGCGACGCGATCCCAACACCCGGCGAGTAGCGGCGGCGAGGGTGCTAGCCACGGACCTGACCATAACGCGGCGGTGCGAGCGCCAGAAACTTCAAGCCGTCTCAGACTTCCAGGAGCTTCTTCCGGGGGTTATGGTCGTATGTGACCAATTGCCGCCGGAAGTTCGGAGCAGGCGATCAGTGACCCAGACCGAGGCCTCCTACCACCGGGTGCCCGATGCGGTGCCGCCGCCTCCGTCGGGCTGCCCGGTGAATGGTTTCACACCGTTCGCGCCCGACTACCTGGCCGATCCCTATGCGGTGCTGGACGGGTTGCGGGACACAACGGTGTTCTACTCCAGCGAGCTCGGCTATGTGGTGGTCACCCGCATGGAGGACATCAGCGACGTGTTCCTGGACCCCGAGACGTTCGGCTCCCAGAACGTGCAGGACCCCGTGTTCCCCCTCAGCGCGGCCGCCCACGCGGTGCTGGCCGCGCCGGACTTCAACCCGGTGGCGGTCATGTCCAACCGCCAGCCTCCCGATCACGGCCGGATCCGCAACCACACCAAGCAGGGCTTCTCCAACCGCCGGATGCGGATCCTGGAGCCCTACATCCGCCGCCGCAGCCACGATCTGGTAGACGCGCTGCTGGCCACGGGCTCACCGGCCGATTTCGTGCCGGTGTTCGCACATCCCCTGCCGGGCGAGACGATCTTCCGCTTCATCGGCTTCCCCGAAGAAGACGACGAGAAGCTCAAGGGATGGTGCTCGGACCGGCTGGCCTTCAGCTGGGGCAAGCCCTCGGAGTCCGAGCAGGCAGAGATCGCCCACAAGATGCTGGCCTACTGGCGCTACTGCCGCGACGTGGTGGCCGCCAAGGTTGACGACCCCGGCGACGACTTCGCCTCCGAACTCTTGGCCGTGCACAAGGCCGACCCCGCCGAACTCACCTACCGGGAGGTCGAGTCGATCGTCTACGGCCTGTCGTTCGCCGGCCACGAGATCGTCAGCCACTTCCTGTCGAACTCGTTGATCTGTCTGCTGTCGCGCCCAGACCAGTGGAACCAGCTGTGCGCGGACCCCTCACTCATCCCGAGCGCGCTGGAGGAGGTGCTGCGCTTCGAGTCTCCCCAGACCAGCTGGCGACGGGTGGCCAACGTCGACACGGTGGTGGCCGGAGTGCAAGTGCCCGCGGGTACCAACATCTTCATGAGCCTGGCCGCGGCCAACCACCAGCCCGACTGCTTCGACAATGCCGGCGACTTCGACATCCACCGGCCCAATGCCCGCAACCACATCTCCTTCGGCAAGGGCATCCACTTCTGCCTCGGCGCCCGCCTCGCCCGCCTCGAGGCAACCGTCGCGCTGGAAGTGCTCACCGAGCGCATACCGTCGCTGCGCCTGGTGGAGGGCCAGAGCCTGGAGCGCTTTGCCAACATCACCTTCCGCGGCCCCCGAAAGCTGCTGGTGGCCTGGGACACGTGACCACCATCGGTGCCCTGGTGCAGGATGCCGCGGCCCGCTTCGGCGACACCGAGGCCCTGGTGGACGGAGAGACACGGATGTCGTTCGCCGACTTGCGCGACCGGGTCGGCAAGATGGCCTCCGCTCTGACCGCATGGGGCCTAGCCCCCGGTGACCGGGTTGGCCTGTGGGGCCCGAACTGGTGTGAATGGGCGGTAGCCGCGCTGGGCGTGCACCTGGCGGGTGGCGTGGTGGTGCCGGTCAACACCCGGTTCAAGGGGGACGAGACCGCTTTCGTGCTCGACCGGTCCGGTGCGCGCCTGCTGTTCTGCTCGACCGGCTTCCTGGGCACCGATCACCTGGACCTGTTGCGGTCCGCCGATGGAGGCGTGCCCTCGTGCGTCGAGCAGATCGTGGCGCTGCGGGAACCGGTGACGCCCGGCCTGGTCGGGTTCTCGGACTTCGTCGCCCGAGCGCCGGCGGGTGAGTCCGCCGAATCTGAGCCCGCTGAGGTCTCGGAGGGCGACCCGTGCCACATCATGTTCACCTCGGGCACCACGGGGCGGCCCAAGGGGGTGGTCCTCAACCACGGCTCCGTCTGCCGCGCCTACCAGGACTGGGCCTCGGTGATCGGCCTGCGCCACGGCGACCGCTACCTGATAGTCAACCCGTTCTTCCACTCCTTCGGCCTCAACGCCGGCATCCTCGCCTGTCTGATGACCGGGGCGACGATGATCCCGCAGGTGGTGTTCGACGTGCCGTCGGTGATGGCCCGCATCGGTGCCGAGCGGGTGTCGGTGCTGCCCGGTCCGCCCGCCATCTACCAGACCATCCTCAACCATCCCGACCTCGACACCTTCGACATGTCCACCCTGCGCCTGGCGGTGACCGGTGCCGCCCCGGTGCCGGTCCCGATGATCGAGGCCATGCGCGACCGCCTCGGCTTCGAGGTGGTGGTTACCGGCTACGGGCTCACCGAAGCTTCGGGGATCGCCACCATGTGCCGCCACGACGACCCTCCCGAGACGATCTCGGCCACATCAGGCCGGGCCATCGACGATGTGGAGGTAAGGGTGGTCGGCCCCGACGGCGCCGAGCTGCCCCGGGGCGAGCCGGGCGAGATCGTGGTGCGGGGTTACAACGTCATGGACGGCTACCTCGACGACCCCGACGCCACCGCGTCCGCCATCGATGCCGACGGATGGCTGCACACCGGCGACGTCGCCACGATGGACGAGGCCGGCTACGTGGCCGTCACCGACCGGCTCAAAGACATGTTCATCTGTGGCGGCTTCAACGCCTACCCCGCCGAGATCGAGGCGACGATGCTGACCCACCCGGCCGTGGGTCAGGTGGCAGTGGTGGGCCGGCCCGACCACCGGCTGGGCGAGGTGGGCCACGCCTTCGTGGTGCCCGCGCCGGGCACGTCCATCACCGAGGCCGCTGGGGCCGAACTGGTGGCGTGGTGCCGGGAGCGGATGGCCAACTACAAGGCTCCCCGCGGCGTCACCTTTATGGACGAGCTGCCCCTCACCGCTTCAGGCAAAGTGCGCAAGCCCGACCTGCGGGCCCGCTTGGCGGGCGAGAGCGTCGCCTAGAGCCCCTACGCCGCTCGGCCATGACCGTCGGGCGAGTCCAGGTCGAACTCCCTGCGGATGGCCTCGTCGGACATCCACGGGCTGACGTTCTCGGGCACTGGCGTCGCACCGATATTGAAGACGGGCCTCAGAGTTGCCCGGCGACGGGTCTGCGCGCCTGAAGGATCGCCCTGAAACCGCAGCGAGGGATGGTTTGCGTGGGCAAGACCCGGGGCCGGCCTGAAGTCTCTGGTGTGACCAGACTCGATGTCGAGGCGGCCGTGCGCGCCGTAGCGCTGATGGGCGGCGATCCGGGCCGCGGCGGCCACCGCCGGCAGCGCCAGGAAGACCACGATGGCAATTGCGTATGTCATATTTTCTCTCCTTCTCCTTGTCAATCACATGGCCGGCCCCGGCCGTCGCATTCGTGAATTCAGTCACATAGCGTTGCCTGCCATGACCTCCCCGTTCGTGCCGGTGCCGCTCACGCCGGTCACGTTCCTCGACCGGGCCCGGCTCGTTCACGGCGACCGGCCGGCGGTGGTGGACGGGCCGCTGCGCCGCAGCTACGAGGAGTTCGCCGACCGCTGCGAGCGGCTGGCCGGAGCAACCCTCGATCTGGGTTTGGGGCCAGGCGACACAGTGTCGGTGCTGGCCCCCAACGTGTCGATGGCCCTGGAGGCCGCCTTCGGGTTCCCCATGGCCGGTGTGGTGTTCAACGCCTTGAATTCCCGGCTGGCCGCGGCCGAGCTGGGCTGGATCGTGGGCCACGCCGAGTCCAGGGTTCTCTTCGCCGATCACGCCCTGGCCGATGTGGCCCTCCAGATCGGCCAGCAGGTGCCGGGCTTGCGGGTAGTGGTCTCCAGCGACGCCGGTGTCTCCGGCGCGTCCGACTGCGAGTACGAGGCGCTGCTGGCCGCGGCCGAGCCCCACCGGGCCGCCATCGCCGACGAGCACGCGGTTCTCAGCCTCAACTACACCTCCGGCACCACCGGCCATCCCAAGGGCGTGATGTACTCGCACCGGGGCGCCAACCTCAACGCCCTCGCCATGGCCGCCCAGTGCGGCCTCGACAACGACGCCGTGTTCCTGTGGACGCTTCCCATATTCCACTGCAACGGCTGGTGCTTCCCGTGGGCGGTGACCGCGGTGGGCGGCTCGCACTTGATGCTGCGCACCCTCGACCCCGGCACGGTGTGGCGCCACATCCGCGAGGACGGTGTGACCCACTTCAACGCGGCCCCCACCGTGCTGATCGGCCTGGTCAACCACCCGGACGCGGCACCCGCGCCCCGCACCGTCCAGGTGGCCACGGGAGGCGCTCCCCCGTCGCCGACCCTGCTGGCCCAGATGGCCGAACTCAACGTTCATGTCACCCACCTCTACGGGCTGACCGAGACCTACGGCCCATCGCTGATCTGCGACTGGCGCAGCGAATGGGACGGCCTGCCCGCCGACGAGCAGGCCCGGATCAAGGCCCGCCAGGGGGTGGGCACGCTGGTGACCTCCTCAGTGCGGGTGGTCGATGCCGGCGGCGCCAACGTGCCCGCCGACGGCACAACCCAGGGCGAGATCGCCATCCGGGGCAACAACGTGATGCTCGGCTACTACAAGGATCCCGACGCAACCGCCGCGGCTTCGGTGGAGGGGCCCGAGGGGACGTGGTTCCGGACCGGCGATGTGGCCGTGATGCACGACCACGGGTACGTGGAGGTGCGGGACCGGGCCAAGGACGTGATCATCTCCGGCGGCGAGAACATCGCATCCATCGAGGTGGAGCAGGCTCTGGCGTCGCATCCCGACGTGGTGGAGTGCGCGGTGGTGGCCGCCCCCGACGACACCTGGGGCGAGGTTCCGGCCGCCTTCGTGGTGCTCCGCGACGGGGCGGACGTGTCCGAGGCCGACTTGGTGGAGCACGTGAAGTCCCGCATCGCCCGCTTCAAGGCCCCGAAGTCGGTGACCTTCGGCGACCTGCCCAAGACCGCCACGGGAAAGATCCAGAAGTTCGCCCTGCGCGATCAGCTCTGGGCCGACCGGAATCGCCGCATCAACTGACGCAGGCGCGAGCGATCAGGTCTCGTTCACCAAGGGCACGACCGACTCGGCGAACACGTCGAACTGCTCGAGGTACTCCTCCAGGGTGCGGGCCCGGAACTTGAGATGGAAGGTGTTGGCCCCCGCGGCCCGCCCGGACCGGATGCTGGCGGCCAGCGGCTCGGCGCCGCACGACATCACCGGGGGCAGCCCCTCGGGGGCACTGTCGGCCAGCAGGTAGCACCACGGCGGCATGAAGCCGATATCGAAACGAGCGCCTTCGCGGCCGGCGGCGGCCGCGGCGGTGTTCATGGTGTCGACGATCTCGCCGTACTGCGACACCGGATTGCCCATCGGCACGTAGCCGTCGCCCAGACGTCCGGCGCGCCGCCACGCGGCCCGGCCGCTGCCCCCCACCCAGACGGGCAGCTCCCGCACCGGGGCCGGAGCGACGCCGACATCGGCGTAGCTGAAGGCCTCCCCCGAGTGGCTCACATAGGTGCCGGCGAAGGCTCCCCTCACCGCCTCGATGGTCTCATCGAGCAGCCGGCCCCGGGCCTCGAAGTCAACACCCAACGCCTCGAACTCGGCCTCCACGTGGCCGGCTCCCACCCCGAGAATGGCCCTCCCGCCCGACAGGTGATCGAGCGTGGCAAAAGACTTCGCAGTCTGCAGGGGGTGGCGGTAGGCCGCGATCCAGACGACCGAGGCCAGACTGACCGTCTCGGTGCAGGCGGCCAGGTACGACAGCGTGGCCACCGTGTCGTACCAGACGGTGCCCATGTGAGCCGCGTAGTCGTTGTCGGGTATGGCGACGTGGTCGGTAATGCCGACGAAGTGGTGGCCGGTGCTCTCGGCCTTGCGGGCGATGCGCACCAGGTCCTCGACGGTTGCGGTGTGCTCCCAGGGGTCGGCCAGCGTTGCGGTGAGGGTATGGATCGGCAGGCCGACGCCGTAGGTCCAGCCGCCCGGGGGAGTGATCGGGGCCATCGCGGCACGATGCTACGGCGCGACCGTCCGCCAACCGCAGGCCGGCCCTAGTTGCGGCAGCCGCTGAAACCCGGATCCGGGCCGGGACGGCGCGGCGGGGCGAAGAAGTCGTTCTCGCCTTCGGCCAGTTGGCTGCGCTTGCGCATGATCGCCCTGCGCTCAGCCTCGAGATACAGGTACCGCTGCACATCGTTGGGGGTGTCGTCGCTCATGAACATGTCGACGGCCACCGGATCACGGCACAGCTCCTCGCGGATGTCCTCCTTGGTGACGGTCCTGCCGCCGCCGCGGCCGGCGCGCTCGCGCTTCATCCGCCAGCGATACCACCTGTTCCTGGCGATGGGGGCGAGCAGCCCCAGGTTGAACATCGCCAGTCCGAAGAACGCGTACTCCGCGGCCATCACGAACGGCGCCATGGTGCTCCTCCTGCATGAGTGAACGTCTGGCGCCCGGACGACAGGCCGCGATACTGGTCTTATTTCAGTATATCTAATGTGTTGTCGGATGCTACCCGTATTGCGCGGCTCACACGAGCGCCTTCGTCCCGCTGCCGCCCCGTCGCACCGGTCGTTAGCATCAGCGGGCCATGACTTCCCGCATTGCCTTCCTCGACGAGGCTCTCGTCAGCTATGTCGACGCTCACTCCACCGGACCGGACCGCGTCCAGCGGGAGTTGATCGCAGCCACGGCCGCGCTCGGCGACTGGAGCGTCATGCAGGTCGGCACTGCCCAGGGCGCGTTCATGACGATGCTCACCACCCTGCTGCGACCGGTGTTCGCGGTGGAGATCGGCACCTTCACCGGCTACTCGGCCCTGTGCGTGGCCCGGGCGCTGCCGCCCGGCGGCCGGCTGCTGTGCTGCGACATCTCCGAGGAGTGGACCGCAATCGCACGCGAGCACTGGCAGCGCGCCGGCGTGAGCGATCGGATCGACCTGCGCATCGCCCCCGCGCTCGACACCCTGCGATCCCTGCCGGCCGAGACGGTGATCGACTTCGCCTTCATCGACGCCGACAAGGAGTTCTACATCGACTATTACACCGAGCTCGTGCCGCGGCTGTCGGATGCAGGCGTGGTTCTGGTGGACAACGTCTTGTGGAGCGGCAACGTGGCCGACCCCGGCCAGACCGACGCCACCACGGAGGCTCTACGCGCCTTCAACGCCCACGTCGTGCGCGACGATCGGGTCCTGGTGTCGCTGCTGCCGGTCGGCGACGGCCTGTCGATGATCTCGCGCCGGCACGCCTGATCGGTCACAGCAACACAACTGGAGCTGCAATGCGGCGCGACGAGTCGCGGCGCGCCCTCAAGCAGCGACGAGTCGCGGCGCGCCCTCAAGCAGTGTCGAGGCCCTGCGCACGGTGGCGTCGCACGACCTTCACTTCGCCGCAGAGCCGGCCGAACCGCGACCGGCACGCCGGGCGGCCACCGCCGCGCCGACAACACCGGCGTGAGCACCGAGATGGGCAACCGAGATGGGCTTGGCCAGCTCAAGCTTCGACGCGAACCGATCGAAGTTGTCGCTCAGCCCTCCGCCGACAACCCAGCGGGACGGGTTGAGCATGGCCTCCAACTCGTCGAAGAAGGGCTGGGCCCGCCGGGCCCATTCAACCGGGGTGAGCTCCTCGGCGGAGATCGCCCGACCCGACGCGATCTCCTCGAAGCGTCCGTTCGTGCCTATGAGGCCGCCCAACTCCGAGTTGGCGATGAGATCGCCGTTGTGGATCAGAGCGCTGCCGATGCCGGTCCCGAAGGTCAGCACGATGGTGAGACCGTCCCGGTCCTCTCCGGCGTCGCCGTAGGTCAACTCGGCCAGCCCGGCTGCGTCGGCGTCGTTGATGAACACCGCGCTGGTGCCGTCGGGGGCGCGCAGGTACGCCAGTGCACCGTCGTCCTGGAAGGCGCTGGAGAGATTGGGAGCGTTGCGCAGCGACGATCCGTCGATCACGCCCGGCAGGGCCACGCCGACCGGACCGGACCAGCCCACCGCGGACGCGATGCGACCGATGGCCGCTACGACGTCACCGGGCGACGCGGTCGGGGGCGTCGACTCGGAGTGGATTGACCCGGCCAGCTCCCCCGTGTCGAGATCGACCACGGCACCCTTGATGCTGGTGCCCCCTACATCGACGCCGAGCTGCGCCTTGGACCGGCCGCTCATGGGCCGGGATCGCCGGTCTTGGCGCCGGTGATGTAGGCGACGAGATCGTCCTTGGTCACCTCGCCCACATCCACCTCCGCAGTCTTGCGGCCCTGGCGCAGAACGACCGCCCGGTCGCAGACCGCGGTGACGCGGTCCATGTTGTGAGTGATGAGCAGCACGGCCACGCCCCCGTCGCGCAGGCTGCGGATGAGGTCGAGTACCCGGGCCGCCTGCTCCACTCCCAGCGCGGCGGCGGGCTCGTCAAGCAGCACGATCTGCTGGCCCCAAGCGGCCGCCCGACCGATGGCCACCGCTTGGCGCTGGCCGCCGGACAGGGCGCTCATCGAGCGGCGCAGAGAGGGGATGCGGATGTCGAGCCGGCCGAGGATCTCACTCGACTCGGCCCGCATCCGCTTCTTGTCGAGCACCCCGAGCCACGCGCCGAGCCGGCCGCCCCTGGTGTGCTCCCGGTTGAGGAAGAGGTTCTCGACGACATCGAGGGGGTCGATGACGGCAAGGGTCTGGTGGACGGTCTCGATGCCCAGCGACCGGGCCACCTCGGGCGAGGCGATGGCCTGGACAGCCCCGTCGACCCTGACCACTCCCGCGTCGGGCGCATATACGCCGGAGATGCACTTGACCAGCGTCGACTTGCCCGCGCCGTTGTCGCCCAGCAGGGCCGTGACCCGGCCGTAGTGAAGGCTCAGCTCCACACGATCGAGCGCCCGCACCGCCCGGAACGACTTGCACAGGCCGTCGACCTCGAGCGCCGCGGTGCCAGCCGTCCCCGTCACCGCGAACCCCCGACGGGAACCTCGTCCCCGAAGCCGTTCCAAACGCCCACCACCTGGGGCTGGCCCCGGGACACGCCGGCGAGGCCCACCACGAGCGTCCTGGTGACGAAGGCCTGGACCCGGAACCCGAAGACCACGGTGGCGCCCTCGGCCACGGTACGTGGCTCGCCGGGATGAAGCCTGGCGTAGTAGTCGATGGCCGCGGGGTTGGGCATGTCCACCGGCACCGGCTCCGTCGAAACCTCCGACGGGTCGTGGGCGACGATGGCTCGCACCTGGTAGTCGCCGAAGACCGGGTCGACATACAACCCTCCACCGAAGCAGAGCGGCACGCCCTGGTGGACGTGGGCCACCTCGCTGAGGTAGAGCACCGCGGGCTGCTCGGGGAGGTCCTGCACCCCATGAAGGGGGGTGGTGCCGGTGAGTCCGTGGCCGGGCTCGACCTGGGTGGCACCGGCCTCGGCCAGCAAGCCGAGCACCTCGGTGGAGGTTGTGCCCGGCGCGTTGATCTCCAGAGTCGATCCGCAGGCAGCGTGACTGCGGGCGATCTCCGCGGCCCGGGCCAGCGTCTCGGCGTTTGGCGTGAGGCGGACCCCGCCGGAGCCGGGGTCGAACAGCAGGGCCGGGAAGGTGGTCAGCCCAGCGAATTCGGCACCGGGCAGCCCGGCGATGCGATCGATCATGGCGGCAAGGTCGTCCAGCGCGACGCCGCCCTCGTGGCCCGGGTAGAACGTGTCGCCTTCGGCGAACACCCGCACCAGCAGCCGCTGGGACCGCCCGAGGCGGTGGGCCGCGGTCGCGGCCTCCGCTGCCTTGTTCTCGGAGAAGACCGTCCAGTAGTCAGGCTCCAGGCCCGCGGCCTCGCCGGCCTCGGCACGGGGCACCTGGACCAGATGACCGAGATGGCCGAGGTTGTGGCCGTGGCGGGCGATCGGTCGGGCGCAGGCCATGTCCACGGCGACGAAGCCGTCGGCACCGCCGGCGGTCATGGCCGCCAGCGCCCCCGGGGACCGGCCGATCTGCTTGGTCATGGCGTAGACGGTGAGGCCCAGCCGGTGGGCCTGCCTGCACAGCCCGGCCGTGTTCGCCTCTATCGTGTCGAGGTCGAGCACGCAGCTGTTGGCCGGTATCTGGCCCGCCTGATGGAGCTCGACCGCGGCCTGCACGAACTTGGGGCTGCGCGCCAGCAGGGATTGGAGGAACACGTCAGGTCTCCTTCTGCTCTCGCATCAGACCGGTGTCACCTCTCTCATCAGGTCTCCTTCTGCTCTCGCATGCTCAGCGCAACCGCCAGGATTATGATCACGCCCCGCGCGATCAGCTGGTCCGCGACCCGCAGGCCCATCAGGATCAGGCCGTTGTTCAGCATGGCCATCACCACCGCCCCCGCTATGGCCCCGGCCACCGAGGCCCGGCCGCCGAAGAGGTTCGTGCCGCCGATGACCACGGCCGCGATGACCGTGAGCAGGAGGTTCTCGCCCAGATCGTGGCGCCCGATGGCCAGCCGACCGGCCAGCAGCACGCCTGCGAACGAGGCCGCGGCTGCACTGGCCATCAGCGCGGTGACGCGGATGCGATCGGTGTTGATGCCGAGCGCGGCTGCCGCGGCTCGGTCGGCGCCCACCGAGAGGACATGGCGACCCCACCGCAACTGGTGCAGCACTAGATGCCCGATCAAGCCAACCACCACGATCCAGATCAGCAGCGACGAGATGGGTCCCACCGACCCGCCCCCGAAGACGGCCAGGAAGGTGTCGTTGCGGATCGGCAGTGACTGCAGATTGTTCATGTTGCGGGCGATACCACTGACGATCCCGAGCATCCCCAGCGTCACAAGGAACGACGGGATGCGCACCTTCACGGCAATGAGGCCGTTGAGGAGCCCGATGCCGGCTCCCACTGCGAGCGCCGCGGCCGCACCGGCTGCGAACCCGTAGCTGCCCACCGCCTCGGCCGCCACCAGCGACGACAAGGCGGCGATCGCCCCGACCGACAGGTCGATCTCCGCCGCAGCCAGTGCGAAGGCCATTCCCACCGCCATCACCGCGATCGGGGCAGCCTGGCGACCGATGTTCAGCAAGTTGGAGGCCGTGAGGAAGCCGTCGTCGCGCAGGATGACCGCGAACATCCCGAAGATGAGCAGCGCGGCCGCGTACACCACGTACTGGCGCACCCCCGGGTCCTGGCGCCGCCTGGCCTGCCACCGGTGGACGGCAACGGGCAGCAGCCCAGCCGCGGCGGTGTCGTTTGTCATGCGTTCCTCACTGAGCCTGCCTTCAGCCCCGGCGGCGAATCAGGGGGGACCGCCGCCGGGGCTTTCCAGCAAGTCTGCCTCAGCCGATGGCGTCGAGAACCTCCTGCGGAGGATCGGCGGCCAGCGACTGGCGGTAGCCCTCGACGATGTTGTCGGCGGTAACGCCGATGGCCGGCACCACCGCGAACGCGGGAGCCGGCTTGCCCAGCAGCCCGTAGGCACCCTCGATGGCCATGGTGCGGCCGAGGTTGTAGGCCTCGTCGGCGGCTATGCCCACGACGTTGCCGCCCTCCACGAGGTCGAGCGACACGTTGGTGTCGAGATCCATGGTCACCACGGCCACATCGGAAGCGCCCGCGGCCCGTAGCGCGGCCAGCACGCCGTCGGCCGGTCCCGCCGACCACGGTGCGTAGATGCCGTCGAGGTCGGGATTTCGGGTCAGCATGGCCGACGCGATCTCCTCCGCCGCGGCCGGATCGGCCAGGCCCTGCTCAGCGACAATGTCGATATCGGGATAGTTGATCTCGATCCACGCCTTGAAGGCCTGGTCGCGCTGGTTCGTGACGTAGTAGGCGGCATCGTGGAAGATGTAGCCGACCTCGCCCTGGCCTCCGAGAGCGTCGGCGAGCAAGTTGGCGGCGGTAATGCCCATGGCAGCCAGGTCGTCGGTGACGATGCCCACGTAGTCCTGGCCGTGGACGTAGCCCTGGGGCACGTTGGACAGGAACACCAGTTGCACGCCGGCGTCGACGGCCGGGCGGAACGCCTCAGCACCGGCGTCGGGCCCGATGGCCAGGCTGATGATGATGTCGGGGCTCTGCGCCATGACCGTTTCCACGTCGTTGGCCTGCTGGGCTGCGTCGAACTGGGCGTTGGTCTCGGCGATGACCTCGATGCCGAGTTCCGCGAAGGCGTCGCGGGCGCCCTGACTCACCGCGTCGGTGAAGGCTCCCGCGGTATGCCACAGCAACGCGGCGGTGTAGTCGCCCGCCTGCACCTCGGCGATCTCATCGTCGTTGAGAGTGATCTCGCTCGAAGCCACGGCCTCCTCGCCCCCGGGTCCCTGGGTCTTGGGGGGTTCGGGCGCGGGTTCAGGCTCGGGCGCCGGCTCAGGTTCCGGCTCGGGCTCCGGCGCCAGCTCGGGCTCCGGCGCCGGCTCGGGCTCGGGTGCCGGCTCGGGCTCCGGCGCCGCGGTCGTGGCCGGGGGCGCCGCGTCGTCGTCATCGTCGGCACACGCGGCCGCCAAGACCGCGAACACTGCCACCAGCGACACGATCAGCAGCCATTTCGGCCTCTTGCTCTTGATTGTCATGGCCCCTCCCTATGGGTCCGGTTTATGGATCGTGGGCGCCGCACCATCGGGCGATGAAGTGCGCCAGGGTGCGGGTGGCCGTCACCAACTCGTCGATGGCGAGCCGCTCGAACGGGGTGTGACAGTTAGAGATGTCGCCCGGGGCGAAGTACACGCCGGGGATCGCCAGAGCCCGCAGGAACGGCTTCTCCGACCAGTACGGCGCGCCCTCGACGCGGGCCGGTTCACCGGTCACCGACTCGATCGACCGGGCCAGCACGGCCACCCCCGGATGGTCGGCCGCTATCTCATCGGGTGTGCCCCCCAACCGGTGGTCGCGGGGCGCGCTGAACTCCACCGCGCACTCGACGCCGTGCTCGGTCGCGACCTCATCGGCAATGGACCGGATGCTCTCGGCGGCAGTGTCGAGGCTCTCACCCGGCAGCACCTTGCGGATCAGCGACAGCTCGAAGCGGCCCGGCACCGCAATGTTGCCTCCGGAAGTGACCGACGTGACCAGCAGGAAGGCCTCGCCCAGCAACTCATGGGCGGGCACCGACGCCCGCAGGCGGTCGGAGTGCTCCCACAGCCGGCCGAGCAGGCGGTGCCCGGCCCGCAAGGCGTCGACGCCGAGTTCGGGCCGCCCGAAGTAGGCCGAGACCCCCGTGTAGGCGATGTCCGCGATCAGGAAGCCCATCTGGGCGGTGTAGATCGCAGAGGTTGTCGGTTCGGTGTAGATCGCGAAGTCCGCTTCGGGCCGCGGGCCGGCGCGGCCGGTGACCGCAGCCCGCATCCCGGCAGAGACGCCGCTGCCGGGCTGGCCCGACTCCTCGTCGCAGACGAACAGGGTCGACACCCGGCCGGCCGGCCGCAGGCCCGCCCGGCCGAAGGCCCGCACCGCCTCGATGGTGGCGCAGATGCCTGCCTTCTGGTCGGCGACTCCCCGGCCCCATATCTCGCCGTCGATCACGTGGGCGCCGAAAGGATCCGCCCGGTCGGTGCCCCTCCAGTGCTGGGACCAGTCGTCGACAGCGACGGTGTCGAGGTGGCCGGCCAGCAGCAAGGACCTCCCTGGGCCGTCCCCGGCCGTACCGCACACGTTGGGCCGGCCCGGCTCGCACTCGAAGAGTTCGGCCGAGTCGAAGGCGTCCGACTCTGCCATCTGGCGCCAGGCCCAGCGAGCGAAGACTTCCTCGTTGGGTGTGACGCTCGGAATGCGAGTGGCCTCGCGAACGAGCTCGACAACCGCCTCGCCGTCGACTGCCGCGGCGACCTGCGTCGGGGCGCGGGTCACTGCTGGTCTCCGAGTATCTCGGGAACGAGAGACTCATGGATGAACCGCAACGACATTGACACCGCGCCCACCAGGGCCGCCTGGCGGCCCAACGTGGACGCGGCCAGCTCCGGCGGTGCGGCCACCAGGCGGGACAGGTGGGCCCGAACGGCGTTCACGAACACCGGATTGGCTCCGACCCCGCCGCCGAACACGATCCGGGTCGGGTCGGATATCAGGCACAAGTGCGACACGGCCAGCGCCATCGCGGCCGACACCTCGTCCAATACCGCCACGGCGGCGGGATCACCGGAAGCCGCCGCCGCAAATATCTCTGGAACGTCGACGCTCGCGTCCAGTCCCGTACGGTGGCCGTCCTCGATGGCCCGGCCGAACCGCTTGCGGATGGACGGCGCCGAGGCCACGTCCTCAAGGGTCACCGGAGGCTCCCCCGGACGGGGCGATGACAGCAGCAGGGACCCCACCTCGCCCGCCGATCCGGTGCCGCCCCGGTAGAGGTCGCCGCCGACCACCATTCCCAAGCCGATGCCCGTGCCCACCGAAATGGCGGCGAAGTCCCCGTCGGCCTGTTCGTCGCCCATCCGGGTCAGCTCGCCGAGGGCGGCCAGGTTGACGTCGTTCTCGACATGGATGCGGGTGTCGAACCGCTCGGAGAGATAGGCGCGCAGCGCCAGATCGTCGAAGCCGGGCAGGTTGAGGGCCTGCTCGACGCGATCGCGGTCGGGCCGGTAGATCCCGGGCACACCGACACACACCGCGTGGCATCCGCCGTCGATGCCTCGCAACATCTCCGTCGCTGCCGCGGTGAGACTCTCCAGCGCGGCGCGGGCGTCGGGGCCGGTGGTGAGCTCCTGTTCGGCAACCAAGTTGCCGAACAGGTCGGACAGTCCGACGAGGATCTTGGTCGCGCCGATGTCGGCCACCACCGAGTGGCGCGACGTGGGCACCAGTTCATACAGAGCGGCCGGCCGCCCGATCGATCCCGAACTGGGGCTCTCATCGGAGATCCGCACCAGCCCCGCCGACTCCATGTCGGCGATAAGCGCCGACACAGTGGGCTTGGACAGGCCGGTAGCACGGGCTATGCCGGCCCGCGACATCCGGGTCGGGTGGGACGAGAACAGCGCGTCGACTATCCGCTGCCCGCTGAGCAGCCTCAGAACGCCCGAGCCGGAGCCCTCTCCCATATTGTTAGTAACATTACCTTACCAATGCCGGGTGTCAAGCGGCCGGACCGATCGGCCCAGTCCGAACGCAATCACGGACCGGCCGGGTCGCCACAACCCGCCTCGCACTTCCAGTTCCCACGACCCACAGCTCTGCCAAATCTTCCTCAGGCGGGCCGCATTGTCAATAGGAGCTCCTGTGTCCGATGCCTCGCACGTCGGTTGTAGCCATTTCCTCCCAGCGTGCTGAACCGAGAGTCAACAATACACATGTCTACTTCAAACCAATCGTTAGCCATTCCAACTAACTCGCGTCCGCTCAGTCCATTCGATGCGTACCCATACGGAAACGTTAGAATGACCCGGCAGCCACTATGAGCTAGACCCTGAAGCAGTCCTCTCATTGCTATGCGCGCCTGGGACTTTAGGCTGTACGCTGATCGAGGTCTCTCATCTCTTGGAGGATAGCGGCCCACGCCAGTTACGGGACTACACCTGCCTCTTGCAATCGTTTCCAATACGTGATAGAACCTACTGTATTGAACATTTGAATAGGGCGGATCTACAAACACGACATCCCCCTCATCCAGTTCTGTAACTACCATATTGGCGTCTGCAACTGTCGTTTCACCCTTCATGCGGGCGAACCGAGGAGCGATATCCGCCATTGAAGACAGAACTAGTCGAATTGGTTCCTTTTGCCAACTCTGCCGTATGAAGGGAAGCGACGTAGCCGAAGGTTGAAATGGTTGAGCAGTATGTCCGGGTGCCGCAACACACCGCGACGCCGCAAGTACGAGCACCGCTCTACAGAAGACCGACAACGATTTGTCATCCTGCGGCACAAACTCAATCAGATGGTCGAATGTCGCCGCCTGAAGAGGCGAGAAGTAGTGTCCTCCGTAGGAGTTCCATACCATGCCTCCTGGAACTTGAGAACAGAGCTCACGTGCGCGACCGACTGCATCGGCGTCAAGTCTTGCGATATCCATCACAGCAATGTCGCAATTTGGCGCAGCGTATAGTGAGTCTTCAGCCGGGCGCAACCACGCGTCTACTACTTCATCCAGTACCACGGGATGAGTACGCTCGATAATCGCTCCCGCCAACACCACTGCATATTCCTGCAGATCTGATGCAAATACTGGAATGGGAGTTGTCTCTGCCATGTACCACGCCACACGACCTGTTCCACAAAATAGATCCACAAATCGGTCAGCAGTTCTCACTTCACGCTGCAGGGCTACATCAAGTCCATTCTCCAAGAGCGCGAGCTTTGATCCCATGTACTTCATGACGCAAGACCGATAAGCGTGAATCTTGCCATATTGGCCAACTGCAAGACGGATTCAGCACAGGTCACAAGAAGACCATGTCTCGACGTCGAATCTCCCTCCATCCATGCATAAATATCATCGAGGCCAGCATCGATGTCAATCCACAAGTCAGAGGCGTTAACACTCGATGGATACTTGTCCCAGATTCCCTGTCGATTCCCAGCATCATTCCACCAGAAGTGGAGTGAATCAAGATCGATATCTGCAGAGCGCAATGCCTCACGAGTCGCGCCTGTTGCGAACCGTAGTAGCAGAGTAGCACGGCTAAGAACCTGAACGTGGTAGTCATGATCAAGTTGGTTGCCATCCCGATTAGCTTCAACAATAAGTCGAGGATCTAACTCATCTGCCTTACGAGTCAAGAACTGCTCAAGCACGGCTCGACGCATCGGATGGTCGATGAATGTACCGACCATCGACTCTACAGCGCGCTCAAACGGCTCAAATCCTGACAGTACTAGTCTGCCTGATCCTGCAGAATAGGCTGACTCGATGATCCGCCGAGACAGAAACCTATCGAGAGTCTCAAATGAGCCAGGTGATCCACCTGGCTCGAGTATGTGGATCATACCAAGCAGAAAGGATGCATCGTCCGTTGGAGTTCTAGGCAATAATGGAACGATGCCAGTGGGACGATAGCTTGCCTCGTTCCTAGCATCTCGATCGTCTGACATGCGCGCTAAGTCTAGGCCCGCCTGACGCAATAGATCCGCGCCAACAGGCGTCCACGATCCCGCCTGTCGAAGATGCAGCACCCATTCATCTATTGGCCTGCCCTCCATCCTCAACACTTGACTTAGCAAAGCGGCTGCTGCCTGCTTGTCAGCCCAATACTCAAGATACAAGCGCGCGGCATCATGGGTACGATGATTCGAAAGATATAGTACGGAGCCTGGTTTGTCGATCACACAGTGCTTCCTGCTGAAGATTCCAATCCCTTGTGACGCTAGGAGTGACATCGCTGCACGTAGCTCGGCATAATATGCCAGATGAATGGCATTACTAACGGAACCACAAAGATGCGAGTGGACCGCCAGCCCAAGATAGTTCCACCCATCCCACAGGTGCAGGGGACACGATGCTGCTACATAGTCTCCTAGCTGGAGCGGCCGATCGCGGCCAGAGCCGGGATTCCTATCGCCAATGGCGACGACAGGATTCTTGCGATAGACGTTTCGCCTTCCTAACCAACGACCATCAGAGAAGTGGCCTTCTATCCTATGTAAGTGTTCGACGACCGCCGCCGCAGACGCCCTGTCTAGTTTGGCTTCGTCTTGGCTGCCTAGACTAACGGTCATAGCCCAATCGCGCCATGACCTCGCTCGCGGCTTCTGCTAGTTCACTGTCTGACTCGGACACGTACCGCAGGAGTTCTTGACGAAGCTCGCGGTATCCTGTTCCACCTCTAAATCTTGCCTTCTTCTGGCGTTCATCGGATTCCAAACTTGGCGATTTAGATGATCGCCAATCGTATAAAGCAAGAATCTCGCAGAGGGAACGAATATATTGACTCAATGGCTGCTCTGTGAGGCTGTCCAATGCCTCATATACTGCATCATCTGATGTTGCAGCAGCACCATATTCTTCTTCCCATTCGTCCAATCCTAGCTGGTCGGCGTTAATGAAGCAGAGGTCATTGACGATATACAGCACGCCTCTAACGCCCATCTCTGAATTCAGTAGAGAGTTGGTCGATTCCAGTCCCTGAGCTGCAGATGATATCAAGCGTACATCATTTTCTTTGTCGACGAGACGAGTCCAGTTTGGATTAAGGGCATCAATCGCACGAGCGAGTTCTCGCCAAGAATAGATGAGAAAGGCCGCCTGTTGAGCTCTAGTCCATGGCAGAACTAGTTCGTGGTCTCCAACTGGCGCTCCAAACAAACCCCCAATTTGAACACGCGGACCCTCCCAACTCTTGACAAACGTAGCCGTCAAGGCTCTGACCCATGCATTTTGTGTTACCATCTTTGTGCCGCGGTCACCCAACATGTTGATTCGCTGGAACCACGGACTCTCAGGATGTGACCACATCGCCTCAGTCAATTCCTGTGCCCTTGATTCTCGATAGATTGAATGGCCTTCGAACCGTTCAAGCCAATCCTCAGTTCTTAGGAGTGGATAGAGATCAAAAGCCAGACTTGAGTTGATGCGTTTCGGAGATATGTTGATCGTATAGAATAGATATGCTTGCCAACTCCTATCGAGCCCATGAAATGCTACAACAGGAACCTCATACCGAGGTATCCTAGAGGCGAATGCCCATAGTCTGTGCTGGCCATCAATCACTTCCATGGGCGGAATACCCTTGGGTTCCCAATTGTCGCTGTCGATATCCGGTATCGCAACAGTCGCCGTAGGACCAGATAGGCTGACTGACACGATATCGTCAGGGTGCACTGACTTGCCGCCGCGGTCGTCCTCAGGAAGGAGGATATTGACTACTATAGCTGTCGGAAGCCATCCGGGCTTGATTAAGTCGTCGTAGTCGCCCGAGCTTCGTCGGCGATTGCTTAGTTTTGACCAAGGAAACCCGTGTCGAACATACTGAGCGATCTCGCTGGACCGATCTCGATCATGAGCTCGCTGGATACCAAGATCCTCAGTACGTGGCTGTCCCCTACCTAGTGAGCGTCGCTGGATTCCAATTAGGCGCCTGAGTTCGGATGCCTCCATTGAAAACACCAGAAATTGCTGAGGAGGCTTCCGTCGAAAACGGCTGGAATCAAAATCAACCCTGTCCCATGTATCGAGCCACTGATTAACCGTTAGTGCTGGTACTTCTCTTGGCATTCTCCCCCCAAGAACTTCACTCGTCGCCCGCTGCGATGACGCCGCCGGATCGTATCAGGAGTCCGACCGTTGGGTCGCTTGGTAGCTCGAGTCCTGCAATGAATGTAGGTCGCGACGCCGAGATCCTCACTACTGCCGCCTACCCGCTCGGCCTCTGGGGTCCGAGCTACTAGCGGTCCTCGTCGAATTCCGCTTCGGGTCTCGGAGCGTGCTGCTCCTCGTGGAGCGCCCGGAAGATGGCCTGCTCAGCCTCAGACAGCGCCGTGGCTGCATGTCCACTGTCGTCACGCAACCATGTGGTCTGCTGCGGGAACGGGATCTCGATGCCGGCCGCGTCAAAGGCCTCCTTGAGGCGCAGGCGGATCTCGCGCTCCACGGCCCACTGCATCGACGGCTCGGTCTTGACCGCCAACCTGAGGCCGACACCCGACGCGCCCAGGCTCTGAATGCCGAAGACCGTCGGCATCTCGGAGAGTTCGTCGCCACCCCACTCCAGATCGTTCCAGAGTTCGTTGGCCACCTGCTGCATGACCCCCATCGCGACACGGACGTCGGTGTCGTAGGCCACCTCGATGTCGACCACGGCCTTGGACCAGAGCTGCGAGTAGTTGCCCACCCGGGCGATCTGGCCATTGGGGACGTGCCACACCGTGCCCCTGAGGTCGCGGATGGTGGTGGACCGCAGCGACACCTCCTCGACGGTGCCCGAGGCGTAGCCGAGGTCGACCCAGTCGCCCACTCCGTAGTGGTCCTCGATCAGCATGAACAGGCCCGACAGGAAGTCCTTCACGATCGACTGGGCGCCGAAGCCCAAGGCCACGCCGCCGATGCTCGCGCCCGCGATCAGCGGCCCGAGATTCACACCGATCTCGCCCAGCACGATCAGCGCCGCGAAGCCCCAGACCAGCGCCACGGTCAGGCTGCGCAGCACTTGGCCCAGAGTCTCGGCCCGGGCCTCGGCCCGGGACCGCTCCGCCTCGTCGATCAGAGCCCGGCCGGGGCCCTTCTCCCGCAGCTTCTGCAGCCGCGCGCTGCTCGGCGCGGATACGATGCGCTTGGTGAACCGCACGATGGCCCGCTTGGCGATGCGAGTGACGAACCAGGCCACCACCAGGATGAGCGCGATGCGGATGGGCCGGTCGAGAAGCCAGTCGGCCGCGGTGGCCAGCGCGTCGTTCTCGGTCCAGTCGTAGACCCGTTCGCAGACGAAGCCCCGATTCGACTCGCCGCAGGCTTCGGCGAGACCCGGATCGATGGAGGATTGCGCGAGGATGAGCATCGCCACACCCTAGGGGAACAACGCCACATGACGGCCTCGGTAGATTCGGTCGCCTATGAGGGCGGGCAGCGTCACCGGCAGTCATCACCGGAGGCAGGCCGTACGGCGGGTGATCGCGACCGCGGCGGCGTCGGCTGCGATGCTCGCC
Source organism: Candidatus Aldehydirespirator sp. (assembly GCA_965220645.1). Classification (GTDB taxonomy): domain Bacteria; phylum Actinomycetota; class Acidimicrobiia; order Acidimicrobiales; family Aldehydirespiratoraceae; genus Aldehydirespirator. The sequence continues at coordinate 3,241,129 of OZ244836.1, forward strand.
GCGGGCTGCGGCGGCTCCGCGGACAGCGCGGCCGGGGAGGGCGATGTGGTGGTGATGGCCGCCTCGTCGCTCACTGAGGTGATCGAGATCGTGTTCGGGGGCCGTGAGAGCGTCACTCCGGTGATCGCGGGAAGCTCGACGCTGGTGGCCCAGCTCGCAGCGGGTGCCGACGCCGACGTGCTGATCACCGCCAATGCGACCACCATGCAACGAGCCGTCTCCGAAGGGTCGGTCCGGGGGGAGCCCGTCCTGATCGCCAACAACACGCTCGTGCTCGCCACGCCAGCCGGCAATCCGGGCGGCGTCACCGGGCTCGCCGACCTGGCCCGCAGCGACCTGCTGATCGGCCTGTGCGCGGTGGAGGTCCCCTGCGGGGCACTGGCCGCACAGGCACTCAGCGATGCACAGGTCACGCCGTCCGCCGACACGCTGGAACGCAACGTGCGGGCCCTTGCAGCCAAGATCTCACTGGGTGAGCTCGATGCCGGGCTCGTGTACGCCACAGACGCGACAATGGCGGGACTCGCCACGGTCGACGCCCCCGAGCTGCGCAATCACCTCAACGGCTACTACATAGCCTCGGTGTCGGCAGAGCCCCCGCCGGAGGTGCAAGCGGTGATCGACGACTTCACGGTGCTCGGCAGCGTCGGCTCCAAGGCCTTGTACGCATACGGCTTCGGGGGATCCACCACCCGGCCAGTACCACTATGAACAGCCGCCGACGCCAAGTTCCTCGGCGCATACGGGTGCTGACGGCAGCAAATCCGGTCCGCAACACCGCCGCGCTCGGCCCAGCGCGGCCCGTCGGCCGGCCTCCCGCGGCTCTGACCGTTGTGGGGTTCGTGGCCCTAGGTCTGCTGGTGCTGCCCGTGGTCGGGCTGCTGCAGCGGGCACCGTGGTCGGCGCTGCCCTCGCTGCTGGGCGAGTCCGAGGTACTGGAAGCGCTGCGAGTGTCGCTGGTCGTCAGCCTGGCGGCCACCGCAGCGTGCGTGGTGCTGGGCCTACCCCTGGCCTTTGTCCTAGCCCGCAAACGGCTGCGGTTCCCGCGGTTGGTGCGGGCCGTGGTGATGCTGCCCATGGTGTTGCCGCCCGTGGTGGCTGGCACTGCGCTGCTGTTCGCGCTGGGTCGGCGGGGCCTGGTCGGCCAATGGTTGGACGCCTGGTTCGGTGTGCGCTTGCCGTTCACCACCGCCGGAGCGGTGGTGGCCGCCACGTTCGTGGCCCTCCCCTTCTTCGTGGTGACCGTCGAGGCCGCCCTGCGCCAGGCCGGCGACGACCTCGACGAGGCGGCCGCAACCCTCGGCGCCGGTGCCTGGACCACCCTGATGCACGTCACGCTGCCCACGATCCGGCCCGCGCTGGCGGCCGGCACCGCCCTGGCGTGGGCCCGAGCCCTCGGAGAGTTCGGGGCCACACTGACCTTCGCGGGCAACTTCCCCGGCCGCACCCGCACCCTGCCGCTGGAGACCTATCTGGCCCTGGAGCGCAACCCCGAGGCGGCGGTGGCCATCAGCCTGGTCCTGATGGCGGTAGCCCTGGCCGTACTGGTGACTTTGCGCGATCGGTGGATGCCGCGATGACGGTCGCATTCGACGGCTGGGTGGCCCGTCCGGGCTGGACGCTGAGGGTGGACGACCTGGAGATCGACGAGGGTGTGACCGCAGTGGTGGGCGCCAACGGCACCGGCAAGACGACGCTGGGGCGGACCGTGGCCGGGCTCGACCGCCTGGAACGGGGCCGCCTCGCCATCTCCGGGACCGTGGCCGACGACCCGGCGGCCGGCGTGTTCGTGCCCGCCCACCGGCGCCGCGTGGGCGTGGTGTTCCAGGACCATCGGCTCTTCGGCCACCTCAGGGTGATCGACAACGTGGCGTTCGGATTGCGCCGTTCGGGGACGGACCGGGCCGGCGCCCGCCAGCAATCCGGGGCCCTGCTCGAACGGGTCGGCCTGGACTCCTCGACGTGGCAGAGGCGCCCGGCCGCGCTGTCGGGCGGCCAGCGCCAGCGAGTGGCCATCGCCCGGGCCCTGGCTCCCGAGCCCGAGGTGCTGATCGTGGACGAGCCGCTGGCCTCGGTGGACTCCTCAGGCCGGGCCCAACTGCGCTCCCTGCTCGGCGAGTCGCCGGCCCGGCACACGCTGCTGATAACCCACGACCCGGTGGACGTGGCCACGCTGGCCCGGCGGATGGTGGTGCTCGACGCCGGCGCCGTGGCCAGCCGGGGCTCAGTGGCGGCTGTGACGGCCTCGCCGGGCTGCGAGTGGGCGGCCAGCTTCCTGGGCGCCAACGTGGTCTCGGGCCGGGCTGCGGGCACATCGGTCACCACCGAGGGCGGTCTGGTGCTCACCGTGGCTGAAGAAGCCACCGGATCCGTGTACGTCACGTTCCCCGCCCATGCGGTCACCCTGCACCCTGACCGTCCCGCGGGCAGCGCCCGAAACGCATGGCAGGCCGAGCTTCGGAGGGTCGACGTCGACGGGGAACGGGCCCGGGTGCACCTGGGAGGCCCGCTCGAGGTCCGGGCCGACGTGACCCGCCGCTCCGCCGACGAACTGAGCCTGCGGCCTGGCCTCACCGTCTGGGCATCCCTCAAGGCCACCGAACTGACTGTCGTTGCCTGATAAACAAGGACCGAGTGCTTGTAAAATGCTGGCGATGCAGGCATAATGCTGGCATGGCTGTGCAGATCACGATCCGGGGCGTGCCCGAGGAAGTCCGCGATGAACTGGCGGCCCGGGCCGCGCTCAAGCGCCAATCCATGCAGGAGTACTTGCGAGAGGAACTGGAGCGGCTCGCGGCCCTGCCCTCAATCGAAACCGTCCTGGAGGAGGCTCGGCGCCGGATCGAAGCGTCAGACTCCAACATCACCACCGCGCAGATCCTCGAAGCACGCGACGCCGACCGCAGGTGAGCGCGGTCGTTGACGCGTCGGTGCTTGTCACCGCGCTGGTCGCTCGACTTGACGGCCCCTGGGCCCGGGCTTCCATCTCACAGGACGCCCTAGCCGCACCCGAGCTGGCCCTGGCCGAAGCCACCAACATCCTTCGCCGGATGGAGCTGTCCGGAACGGTTTCGCGCCTGGAAGCGACGGCGGCCCACCGCGACCTGCTCCGGCTCAAGATCGAGCTCTATCCGTTCGCGCCCTTCGCGGGGCGCGTGTGGGATCTCCGGGCCAACCTCACCGTCTACGACGCCTGGTACGTGGCGCTGGCCGAAGCGCTCGACTGGCCGCTGCTCACGCTCGACCGCCGGCTCAGCCGAGCAAGCGGCCCCCAATGCGAGGTGATCGTTCCCCCGGTCGACGCCTGAGCCCGGTCCCACCGTTCTGTGCGCAAATGTGCCGATCCAGGCGGCATGCCTGCACGGAGAACGGCCAGGATCGTGCCCGCGGTGCCAGAATGCGGGCATGACCATGGTGGCCACGGTGAGGAAGGTGGTCGTCGTCGGCTCGTACCCGGCGGTCGTGGTGACCACGTTCGGGGTGTTCGGCCTGCTCGTCGCGGTGGGAATGCACGTGACGCCGGCGTCCTACCTTGCCGGGGTGGTGGCCGCGGGCCTGGTGACCTGGCACGAGGCCGTCCTGCCCTACCGGGAGCAATGGCGGCCGGCCCGCCGCGAGGTGGGCGCGGACCTGCTGTTCATCCTGGTCGTGCAGATGGCGATGCCCTTCCTGCTGTCGCTGGCCGCCACAATCTGGGTGGCTGAATGGCTGAGTTCCAGCGGATGGGCAGTCGACGGGCTGTGGCCGCACGGGCTGCCAGTGGCGGCGCAGGTGGTGATGATGCTGCTGGCCGCCGACTTCGCCCGGTACTGGCTGCACCGGGCCTTCCACCGCTACGAGCCCATGTGGCGCTACCACGCCGTCCATCACTCGCCGCACCGCCTCTACTGGCTGAACGTCGCCCGGTTCCACCCCTTCGAGAAGGCGGTCCAGTACGCGCTCGACGCCCTCCCGTTCGCGCTGGTGGGCGTGTCCGGCGAGGTCCTGGCCGCCTATTTCGTGTTCTACGCCGTCAACGGGTTCTTCCAGCATTCGAACTGCCACGTGCGGCTCGGGCCCCTCAACTACCTCATCAGCGGCCCTGAGCTGCACCGCTGGCACCATTCGGAGCTTCCGGCTGAGTCCAACAACAACTACGGCAACAACCTGATCGTATGGGACGTGCTGTTCGGTACCCGGTTCCTGCCCTCGGGCCGGGAGGTTGGCGATCTCGGTCTCGTCAACCGGAACTACCCCGGGGGGTTCTGGACCCAGATGCGGACACCGTTCATCGACAACCTGGACCGGGCGGAGACGTGATGCGGACACGAGCCCGTCCGCGGCGGGGCGGCCGGCTGATGCCCGGCGGCATCGGCTACCTCGCCCTAAGGGGGGCTCTGGCCGCGACCCAAGAGCCCCGCCTCCGCCGTCTGCTGCGCTCAGCCGAGGCGCCCGAGGAGGCCCAGGCGGCGCTGCTCCGGCGGATCCTGGCGACCAACGCGGGCACCGCCTTCGGTGCCGAGCACCGGTTCGAGGCGATCCGCACCGTCGACGACTACCGCCGGGCCGTGCCGGTGCAGACCTATGAGGACCTGCGCCATCACGTGGAGCGCCAGGAACTGACGGGCGAGACCTGCCTCACCGCCGAGCAGCCGGTGTTCTACAACCGCACCAGCGGCACGGGAGGCACCCCCAAGAACATCCCGGTCACGCCGTCGGGACTCAAGCGGCTGAAGGCCCACCAGCGTCTGGCCACCCACGTCTGGTCCAAGGGCGCGCCCATCCTCTCGGGCAAGGTCTTCGCGGTCGGCGGCGCAGCCGTGGAGGGCCACATGCCCGGGGGTACGCCCTACGGCTCGGCCTCCGGGAAGCTGCACGAGAACCAGCCGGGGCTGCTGAAGCGGCGCTACACGCTGCCGACATCCCTCACCGCGGTCACCGACTACGAGGCCCGCTACCTGATCATGGCCGTTCTGGGCCTGGCCGATCCCGAGGTGACCTGCGTCGCGACGGCCAACCCCTCCACCCTCACCCGGCTGCTCGCGGTGATCGACCAGCACGCAGAGACCGTGCTGGCGACCGTCGCCGCCGGCAGGCTGCCCGCCGAGCTGGCCGCATTGCTGGACCCCGACGACCAAACGGGGCTACAGCCCCGTCCGGAACGGGCCGAACAGCTCGGGAGGCGACTGGACCGAGCCGGCCGGCTCACCTACGCCGACATCTGGCCCGACCTCGCCGGCGTCGTGACGTGGACCGGCGGCAGCTGCGCCGTGGCCGCGGCCAACCTCGAGCCATCCCTCCCAGAGTCGTGCCTGGTGATCGAGGTCGGCTGGGTGGCCAGCGAGATGCAGGGCACAACCAGTGTCGACGCCGCGTCCAACACATGCCTGCCGGTGCTGGGCGACACCTTCTTCGAGTTCGCCGAACGCGCTGCATGGGACGCCGGCGACGCTGAGATGCTGTCGCCGAGCGAGCTCGAGACAGGCCGCGACTACAACGTGGTGGTGACCACCGGCGACGGGCTCTACCGCTACGACATGAGCGACATCGTCCGGGTCACCGGCTGGGTGGGCGCCACCCCGACCCTGGTCTTCGTGCAGAAGGGCAGCGGGATAACCAGCATCACCGGCGAGAAGCTCCACGAGGGGCAGGTGCTGGACGCGGTCTGCGGCGTGCTGGCCGAACGCTCCGTCGCCTCGGGCTTCTTCGTCATGCTGGCCGACGTCGACGCGGCCGCCTACACGCTCTACCTGGAAGAGGATGCCGCACCTGGCCGACGACTGGACGGGGCCCAGGACCGGCTCGCCCTCGCGACGGAGGTCGACGCCCGACTGCGCGCCGCCAACATCGAGTACGGCGCCAAGCGGGCCAGCGGGAGGCTCGAACCGCTGGCCCTGCGCCGGCTTCGCGCCGGGACCGGTGCGGAGTACCGCCGGCGACAGGTGGCGGCCGGCCAGCGCGACGTGCAGTTCAAGTACCTGCACGTGCAGTACCGCCACGACTGCGCCTTCGACTTCCAAGCCTTCGCCGAGCCGGACTGAGGAGACTCTCGGCGGATGCGGATCGAGCGGTTCGACGTGCTCACGTTCAACGTGCCGTTCCGGACGGTGTTCCGCCATGCATCCGCGAACCGGCGCAGGGCCCGCAACCTGATCGTTGCCGCCCGCGGGCCGGACGGGATCACCGGCTGGGGCGAGAGCTGCCCCCGCCCCTACGTCACCGGCGAGACCATCGACGGCGCGGCTGCGTTCATCCTTGAACACCGGGCAGCGATGGAGGCCGAGATCGCCGATGTGGCGAGCTTGCAGGCCTGGATCGCCGGCCATCGTGTCGCCATCGACCGCAACCCGGCGGCGTTCTGCGCAGTGGAAATCGCCTTGCTGGACCTGATGGGCAAGATCGAGGGACGAGCGGCCGAGGATCTGTTGGACGTCGCCAGACCAACCGGCGACTTTCGATACTCAGCCGTGCTGGGTGACTCGCCCTGGCTCGTCTACCGCCAGCAGTGCCGTCGCTATCTCGCCGACGGGTTCCGCGACTTCAAGGTCAAGGCGTCCGGCGACCTGCGCCGCGATAGGCGAAAGATGCGAACTCTCGCCGACCGGGACTCGACTTCGAGCGACGGTTTGCGGGTGCGGATCGACGCCAACAACCTCTGGCAGTCCCCCGACGTGTGCATCGACCACATCGGCGGTCTGGGTCTCGACCTGTTCGCGGTCGAGGAGCCGCTCCAGGCCGACAACCTCGACGGGTTCCGGCGGGTGTCCGACGGGTGCGGAACCCGGATCGTGCTTGACGAGAGCCTGCTGCGGGCCGGCCAGCTCGACGCAATCGCCGGCGACCCGGCCCGATGGATTGCCAATGTGCGGGTGTCGAAGATGGGCGGCGTCATCCGCGCGCTGGACGTCGTTGGGAGGGCAGCTGAACTGGGAATCGGTGTGATCGTCGGATGCCAGGTGGGAGAGACCAGCATCCTCACCCGGGCTGCGCTGGCGGTGATGCAGGCAGCCAAGCCGGGCCTGCTTGCGGCCGAGGGCGCATTCGGCACCAACCTGCTGGATCGCGACCTGACGACCGCCACCATCATGTTCGGCCCTGCGGGAGTGCTCTCGACCAACGAGGCGGTCGACGCTGACCGCGGCGGCTTCGGACTGGCCGTCGACGAGCGGGCCACTCCCGGCCTCAAGCACGTGGACGGGCCATCGTGACTCACCGTCACTTGGTGTGGTCCACCGCCGGGCTGAGCCTCGTGTTCCTGGCCCGGGTGGTCAGCCAGGCTGTTCAGAACTGGGCTCCGGTGTCGTTTCTCCCGCCCTTCGACGACTTCCAGGGAAGTGGCCTGCCGTACTCGGCGCTGCTGTCAGCGCAGATCGCCATACTTGTGCTTCTGGCAGTGGTGGTTACCCGGATGCACCGCGGCAAGGGCCTGATAGGCCCACGCCTGATCGTGCCGGTGCTTGTCGCAGGGGGCGTCTATTTCGCGGTGATGGCCGTCCGGCTGGTGCTCGGGCTAAGCGTGCTGTCGCACTCCGGATGGTTCAGCACATGGATACCGACGGTGTTCCACTTGGTGCTCGCCAGCCTGATCATGCTGATCGGCGCCTACCAGCGCCGCGCGGGCTGATCGGCATGCGGCACGGCTGAAGGCCCTGCGCTGTCGCCTCGCTCGGCGAGCATTGATACTGCCAGCCAACCGCGACGCGCGGTGGCGGTGATGCGCACCTCCTCCCCCCGGTAGTGCGCACCACCGCCCCGCTAGGTGACCGAATGCCCACGCGGCCTCGGTCAAAGCAGAAAGATCTGATTCCATGTTCGCGCACTCTGGGAGCGCTGACAACCCGAGCGCTTCACAAGGCGCCTCTGCTCAGGACGCGGACAGCTCCTCGAGCGGCACGAGCCGGCACGAGATCTCGGGCAGCGAGTCGGGCTGGACGAAACGCAGGCCCATCACACCGTGGTCCCGATCGCCGGGATCGATCCAGTTGGCGACACCCGGATCGGCGGCGGCCACCACTATCCGTACCCGGCCGTCGGACTCCCGTGTCGCATTCTCGCTGTCCACGTAGCCCCGGCCCCAGAAATAGTCGGCGAGGTTCTCCATCCAGTGGTTGCACAGCTGGAAATTCCAGTGCTGGCATCGAGATTCCGCGAACTCCACCACCAGCGCGGTGCCCGGCTGCAGCCGCCAGTAGCCGAACTCGAAGCGGCGGTCGTCGGGCGACCCTCCGATGCGCTCGTACCACTCCTTGGTGTACTCCAGCTGGTTCTCGCGGGTGAGCAGATCGCGGGTCCATCCCCCGTAGTCACTGAGCAGGCCGAGCACCAGCTGGGAGGCCACCGCCAGGCGGGCGGCCATGTCGTCGGGCTCGGGGGTGGCCGGGCGCGGATGCTCGTCGAGGCAGCTGATCTCCAGCCGGGGCGGCGATTGTGAACCGCGGTCCGCGTAGACGACTCGCCCCATCAGCTCGCGGGTCTGCGGTGTCATGGGGAACCACACTTCGTCTCCACCGGGGTCCTCCACCGACATCACGAAGTCGACCGTGCCGTCGGCGGCGGCCAGTTCGGCCAGCACGAAGCTGAAGGGCGTGAGCGCCATGTTGGGGTTGAAGTCGTCGAGATGCTCCTCAGCATCGAGACCCACCCCGAAGGCACCGACGTCGACGGGGATGGGCGGACTCCACGCCGACAGATGGGTGTAGGCACTGCCGAGGGTGCCCGTGACCCGGTAGCGGTAGCGGGAGTCGACGGGCTGGACGATGTGGTCCTGGTTGGGCGACTGAACTCCCTGCCCGCCCCGCAACGGCGGCGGGATGAGCCGGATCGGCCGGGGCCGGGTGCCGGGGGTGCGGCGCTCAACGGCCCGGGCCGAGGCCATCATGATCATGCGGGTGAGGTAGCGGAAGCCCTCCACCCGATCCTGGGGGTCGCCGTCGGGAGTCTCACGCACCACGATGCGCCCCGCGGCCTTCAGCGTGTCGCAGAAGTCGTCCCAGGCCCGCCCGTCGAGCAGCCGGGCCTCCCGCTCGGCGGCAATCTGCTCATCGCTCGCGTTCATCGAGTCCTCCCGTCATTCATCGTTCTAGTCCGAGCGCGTCCTCCAGGAAGCGGAGCTGGAGCAGGAGCAGGTTCTCGGCCACTTCCTCCTGGGGGGTCATGTGGGTGACCCCGCTGAGGGGCAGCACGGTGTGGGGCCGGCCCGCCTCGGTCAGCGCCTGCGACAATCGCAGGGTGTGGGCAGCTACCACGTTGTCGTCGGCGAGGCCGTGGATGAGCATCAGCGGGCGCTGCAGGCCGGGCGCCAGCGGAGTGAGGTCGGTTCGCTCATAGTTGGCGGGCTCGGTGTCGGGATGGCCTAGGTAGCGCTCGGTGTAGTGGGTGTCGTAGAGGCGCCAGTCGGTGACCGGGGCGCCGGCGATGGCCGCCGCGAACACGTCGGGGCGCCGCAGCACGGCCAGCGCGGCCAGGTAGCCGCCGAAGGACCAGCCCCTGATGGCCACCCTCGCCAGGTCGAGCCTCGGGTAGCGGTCGGCGGCGGCACCAAGAGCCTCGATCTGGTCGTCCAGAACCGGTCCGGCCAGATCGCCCCGCACGGCCCGCTCGAAGGCCGGGCCCCGGCCGGGTGTCCCCCGGCCGTCCACGACCAGCACGGCGAAGCCCTGGTCGGCGAACCACTGCGAGGTGTGGAACAGCGCCTCGACTCGCTGCACCCGCTGGACGTGGGGCCCACCGTAGGGATCGAGCAGCACCGGCAGCCGGCCATCGCTCTGATCGGCGGGCCCCGAGGGCATGACCAGGGCCGAGAGGAGGCGGCGGGGTCCGAGCTCGACGATCTCGACGTTCAGATCCAGGCCCGGTTCAGCCGCATGGGACGCGATGGGAAGGTCCGGCTGCGCTCGCTGCCGCGACCGCACGGTGCAGCGCCGGCCGGGGAGCTCGAGTGAGCGGCTGGCAGTCACGACCGTGTCGCCGCCGACGGTCACGCTGTGCGCTCCTGCGCCGGTTGTGAGCCATTCGAGAGCTCCGTCCCAACCCACCCGGGCCGCGTGGACCTCGGCCGGGTCGACCGAGGCGCTGACTACCGCTCCGTCGTGGTCGGCATGGTGAACGGCGCGGACCTGGACCTGATCTGCGGTGAGGGGTTCTCCGTCGACGCACAGGCGGCGGGCCCGGCCGCGGTCCTCCACCGTGACCAGCCGACCGGCCGCCACACGGGGAACGCCGGGCACCAGCTCTACCCAGGCGTCGTCGGTAACGGTTCTCAGCAGGCGGCAGGCGCCCGAGTCGGGATCGGCCTCAAACACGCCGAGGGTGCGCTGGTCCCTGGCCTGCGCAGTGAGCAGCAGCCCGTCCGCGCTCCAGCTCACAGCCGCCAGGTACTCCCAGCCGTCGGAGTCCCAGGCCACGTCGACCGGATCGCCGCCGCCGTCGATGTCGAACACGGCCAGGGCAACCTCGGCGTTGGCCTCGCCCGCGGCCGGGTAACGAACTTCGACGGGCTCGCTGCTCGGCGAGGCTGCATCGGCGATCCAGAGGCTCCGCACCGGCGCGGTGTCCACCCGGGCCGCCAGCAGGCGCCGGCTGTCGGGGGACCACCAGTGCCCGCGGGTGCGACCCATCTCCTCGGCCGCCACGAACTCGGCTGCGCCCCAGCTCACGGTCTCGCTCGGATCGCTGGCCACCAGCCGGTCACCGTCACCGTCGCCGTTGCCGGTCACCCGCAGAGCAGACCCGACCACATAGGCCATCCGGGCGCCGTCGGGCGACAGCCGAGGATCGAACGCGCCCGACGGCGCGGCCAGCGGCTCGGGCGAGCCACCCTCGGCGAGGGGAACCCGCCACAACCGGCCCTCGAGCGCGAACACCGCGCAGGTCAGCGCCTCGTCGGCGTCGTAGGAGACGATGCCGGAACCGGTCTCACGCACCCGCTCGCGCCGGGCCCGCTCCGCTCGCGGAAGGTCCTGGGTGTCGCCGGGGTCGGTGAGGTGGCGCGGGTCGGCCACCAGCCGCTCGACCCCGGCGGCCACATCGAGCACCCACAGTGAGTTGATCGGGTCGACCGGCCCCGACGAGCGCAGGAACACCACCCGGGTGCCGTCGTCGGACACTCTGATGTCGCGGGGCTCGCCCAGCGTGAAGCGCCGGGTAAGCGCCTGGCGGCGCGGGAAGGAGTCGGCTCCGGCCAGTGGCCTCGTCACAGCCAGCCGAGCGGCGCCTGTTCTCAGTCGCCTATCTGGGCCTGGAGGTAGTTCTGGATGCCGATGTCGGCTATGGCGCTCTGCTGGGTCTCGATCCAGTCGAGGTGCTCCTCCTCGCCCACCAGCAGATGCTCGAGCAGCTCGCGGGTGCCCACGTCGCCCTGCTCCTCAGCCAGGGAGACCCCCCGGCGGTAGCGGTCGATCGCGGCCACCTCCAGCAGGCGGTCGTTCTCCATCTGCTCCTCCACCGTCTTGCCGACCCGCACGCTGCTGAGGCTCTCCAGCCGGGGCATCCCGTCCAAGTACAGGATGCGGTCCATCAGCTTCTCGGCGTCGTGCATCTCCTCGATCGACTCCTCGCGCATCTTGGCCGCCAGACGGGTCCAGCCCCAGTCCTCGCACACCTTGGAGTTGACGAAGTACTGGTTGATGGCGGTGACCTCTGCGGCCAGTGCCTCGTTGAGGAACTCGATGATCTCCGGTGAGCCTTGCATGGCCCCACCCTAACCGGCGCCCGCCGGCCTGGGCCTACCCACCGGCGGCGGTGACACCCCCTTACAGCAGGTGGTCACGGCGGACTACCAGGAACCACGTCAGCACGAACGACAGGGCCACGAGCACCACCGCCATGATGCCGGCCTCGGCGATGAAGGCTTCCTCGAAGGAGCCGAAGATCTGTGTCGTCAGCGTGAAGAAGCCCAACGGCGAGACGAACAGGCTGATCGGCAGCTCCTTCATCACCGACAGCAGCACCAGGCCGGTTCCGGCCAGCAGGCCGGGCCCCATCATGGGAAGGTCCACCGCGAAGAACCGGCGCAGGCGACCCGCTCCCAGGATGCGGGCCGAGTCGTGCAGTCTTTCGGGGACGCTGCGGACCGCGATCAGCGTCACCCCCATCGCCAGTGACCCGAAGCGGACCATGTAGGCAAAGATCAGCAGGGCCATGGTGTCGTTGAGCAGCTCGAACGCCAGGTCCGAGCGCAGGGTCCAGAACCGCATCGAGAGCGCAATGAGAATGCCGGGTAGGGCAAAGGTGCTCACGACGACGGCATGGGCGAACGAGCCCGACCGCGACCGGTAGCGGCCAACGAGCAGCGCGATGGGCAGCACTGCTGCGGTCGACAAGATGGCGGCGACCATGCTCGCGCCCAACGTGTTGGTAGTGGCCTCCAGCACCCTCGCGCCGTCGATCGTCAAGGATCTGCCGCCCGTCGCCGAGCGCAGCAAGCCGCGTGACGCCCAGTCCACCAGCGCCACAAGGGGCGCTCCCACTCCGGCTCCGGCCGCCAGGGCCACGAAGCCCAGAGCGGGTCTCCGCCACCGGCCGAGGTCGTAGATCATCGGGCGGCTCGAGGCCGCTGTTGCCGCGTCGGGAAGGCTGCGCGAGAAGCGCCGCTCGGCGAGCACCACCAGCGCGGCCAGCACGAGCAGCAGCAGGCTGAGTGCCAGAGCCACCGGTGGGTTGGCCAACTGGTTGGTGGCAATGGCCCTCGTCAGGGTGTCGTAGCGCATGAGCTGCACCGCGCCGAAGTCGCTGAGGGTGTACAGGAACACCAGCAGCGTCCCCGCGCCCATAGCGGTAGCGATCTGGGGGAGGCAGATGCGTCCGAATACCTTGAGCGCGGTCTCGCCCAGCACCCGGGCGCTCTCCTCCAACGAGGCTGGCAGCTGGCGGAGCCTGGCCGCCACCGGCAGGTACACGTACGGATAGGTCATCAGCGTCAGCACGAGCCACGCGCCGTAGAAGCCCCGAAGCTCGGGGGTGCGGTCCAGGCCGATGCCGGCGAGAAGATCGTTGGCCAGGCCGCCGGGATTGAGGGTGTGGATGAACGCGGCCGCGCCGACAAAGGTGGGAAAGACCAGCGGCAGCGGCAGCAGCACCCGCCACAGCCGGTTCCATGCAATGTCGGTGCGGGTGGTGAACCACGCCAGCGCGGTACCCAGCACCAGCGCGGCGCCCGACACCGACACCGCGAGCCGCACCGAGCGCCATAGCGGCCCGAGAGTGCGGTCGCTGATGAGCAGCCCGGCCGGGTCGGCGCCCTCCGCGAAGTTCCGGTACATCAGGTACACACCGGGGAACGCGAACCCCAGCGCCAGCGCCAGGCCCGCAACCCGCAGCAGCGGCGGGGTGCCGGACGGGCGGAAGGGCCCCTGCCTGCCGGCCTCAGCCGGATGGGCGACGGTCACTCGTTAAGGATGCCGCTTGCCTCGATGATGGCGATGCTCTCTTCGAAGCCGCCCCCGAGAGCGTCGAAGTCGACGGTGCCGATCTCCAGCGCTCTCAGCGGCGGCAGCACCGCGGCTGGAGCAACCCCGGCGGCCAGCGGATACTCGAGGGTCTCGGTGGTGAGATAGGTCTGGACCGGCTCGGACAGCAGGTAGGCGATCAGCTCGTTGGCCGCCTGCCGGTTCTCGCTGCTCGCGGTGACGGTGGCTGCGGTGACTATCAGCAGCGACCCGATGTCGTCGTCAGCGAAGTTGTGGTTGGCCGCCCGGTGGCGGTCGCCCGCGGCCGCGGCCTCCTGGTACTGGTAGTAGTGGTTGACCAGACCCATGTCGATCTCGCCCCGGCCGGCGGCCTCCACGATCGAGCGGTTGTTCGTGTAGTAGCGGGCGCCGTTGGCCACCATGTCGTCGAGCCATCGGGCGGCGATGTCGGTGCCGTGCTGGTCACGGAACACGGTGAACCAGTCGAGGAAGGAACCGTTGGTGGCGGGAATGGCCACCCGGTCCCGGTAGCGCTCGTCGGTGAGGTCGAACACCGACTGCGGCAGCTCGTCGGGTGTCACCGAGTCGAGGTTGTGGACCAGCACCCGCTTGCGTCCCGAGAACCCGACCCAGGTGCCCGACTTGGAGCGGTTCTCGTCGGCGGAGAGCGCGAGCACACCGGCGTCCACGACGCCGAGCAGGCCCCTGCTCTCCAGGAACCCGACCGGGCCGGGCGAGCGCGACAGGAAGACGTCGGCCGCGGTGCGATCCCCCTCTTCGGCCAGCAGCAGAGCCAGGTCGGTGGAGCTTCCCCAGCGAACCGCAACGTCGGTGCCTGTCTCGCAGGAGAATGCCTCCAGGACTGGTCCGATCAGATTCTCGGATCGGCCCGAGTAGACCGTGACGCTGCGGCCGTCGCCGCCGGCGCACTCGCCGCCGTAGACCTGCGCGGCCGTCCCTTCGAGTGATCGGGTTCCGTCGCCGGAGCAGGCTCCGGCGATGAGGGTCAAGGCGAGGGCAGCGCCGATGATTCGACAACGCATAGTCGACAACTATAGGGCGTCTCCGAGTATTGTCAAGCAGTCCTAACATTTTCTGATGGGGGTACCCATCGTCTAGTAGATGGGCGGGTTGGCGTCACCGGCCTTCGAAGGCGGGGTCGCGCTTCTCCACGAAGGCCCGCAAGGCCTCCTTGGTGTCGCGGGTGGCGAAGTTGACGCCCTGGCCCAGCCCCTCGGCCTCCAGCGCTTGGAACAGCGAGATGTTGGAGGCGTTGTTCAGGTAGCGCTTCGTGTTGGCCAGCGCGATGGGAGGGCCGGCCGCGACGGTGGCCGCGATCTCGTTGACCGCGGCGTCGAGCTCGCCGGTTGCGACGACCTCGTTGACGATGCCGAGATCCGCGGCCCGGGCCGCACCGATGATGTCTGCGGTGAAGGCCAGGCGCTTGGCCTCGTGCAGCCCGATCCGCTTGGGCAGCAGCCAGGAGGTGCCGAAGTCGAGGCTCAGGCCCCGCTTGGCGAATATCAGCGAGAACCGGGCCCGCTCCGAGCACCACACCATGTCGGCGGCCAGGGCGATGCCGAAGCCGGCGCCTACGGCCACTCCGTCGACCTTGGCGATCACCGGCCTGGGGCAGTCGTGTATGGCCATCACGGTGTCGCCGATGTCGCGCATGTGGTCGATGCGGTGCCGGGGCGGCTCGTCGCTATTGGCCTGCTCACCGTCACCGGGGCCGACGTCCGCGCCGGCGCAGAAGTCGCCGCCGGCTCCCGCAATGACCACGGCGCGGGCCGGGGACTCAGCGATATCGCGGAACCCGTGGCGCAGAGCGGCCCACATGTCGGGAGTGCAGGCGTTCTTGCGGCGGGGCCGGTCGATGGTGACGGTGGTGACGGCCCCGGCGGATTCGATGTGGACGTTCGGATGCGGCAACGGAGCTCCCGGGATGCTCAGCGAGTGGTGCCGCGACGCTACGCAGCCGGAGCCGCGAGTGCCACCTGACCGGGACCGCGATTCTGTCGGGCGGGCCCTCAAGCGCTACCCGGCCGGAACCGCAAGTGCCACCTGCACCACCGTGGCCGTCCCGTCAGCGACGACGAGGCCCCGACCCGGCAGCGGCGCCAGCGCCAAGCGGGCGGGCACACTCGCTCCCAACAGGTCGGCGTCCAGGGGTCCGGGCCTGAACAGCACCCCCGTGCGGCACGATCGCATCTCGTGCAGCCACTGGCCATAGGCCGAACGCAGCCGATCGGCGGTGGTCGAGGCCACCAGATGGCTGCGGCCCGTGGCGGACGCGGCCACTCCGGCCAGCAGTCCGGAGGGGTCGCTGACGCGATCGGCGTCGTCCACCAGCAGCAGGCGGCGGTATTCCTTATCGGCAGCGTCGCTGAGCGAGCCGGCCGGCACCGCGTCGAGACCCAGCCAGGCAGACAGCTCGCCGGGCCGGTCGGCCACCACGACCACCTCCACTCCAGCGGCGCGGGCGACCGCCCCGATTGCGGCCAGCGTGCCGGTGCGACCGGTGCGGGGCGGACCCAGCACCAGGGCGTGCTCACCGTCATGCAGCGTCAGGCCGGCCGGCTCCAGCGTCAGGTCGCTGATGGCGAAGCTCACGTCGATGCGGCGATGATCAGGGCGCGCGCCGCCGGGCAGGTCGTCCAGGGAGACGTGCTGGGGCAGAGAGCCGATACGAACCGGTCCACCGGCGACGGGAGCGGCAGTGCCGGCGAGCTCCCTCACGGCCGCTTGCAGGTCTCCTCCGGCCGGGAGCGCGATCTGCACCTCCAGACCGTCGCTCGCTCTGACGGCCCGCCCGGGACCCAGATCAGCGGTGGGCTGCCGCAGCCCGAAGCGCAGACCGTCGCCGGCGTCCGACGTGGCGTGGACCAACACCGCCCCCGCGGACGCGGCGAGCTCGGGGGAGAGGTCAGCAGCGCGGCCGATGCTGGCGGCCACCCGAACTCCCACAGCCGGGCCGTCGCTCCAGATCCGGGCGATCCGCTCGTGGGGGCTCGGTGTCGCGCACCGGATCGTGGGCCCGGGCCAGTCCAGCGAGATCGTCGACCACCAGCACCACGTCGACCCCGCCGCCGGTGCCCGTGGCCCGCCGGGAGGCGACCTCATCGTCGAGGAGGCGCAGCAGGCGGGTCCGCCGATCACCGTCGGTCGGCGCGATCACCGCCCCGACATGAGGGAGCCCCTCCAGCGCAGACAGCACCCCGGCATCGAGATCGATCGCGTACACGTGCACCTGTTCGGGTGGGTGGGTCCGGCACACGTCCAGGGCGACCGCGGTCAGCGTGGTGGAGGTGCCCGAACCGGGACCGCCGATCACCACAAGGTGGCCGTCGGCGAGTCGCCACCCACTCGCGAACTGCCGCTGGCGGGCCGGGTCGTCCACCAGCCAGGCTGCGGGCTGGCCCGGGCCGGTCGTCTCGGCGAGGATCTCGGCCGCGATCTCACAGGGCAGGGGCGCCGGCCACGGCGAGCGGGGCAGGCGGCCCTTGCGGCTCTGGTGGGCCGCTCGCACCGCGTCCACCACGGCGTCGAGGTCGCTGCGTTGGTCGCTGGAAGCCCGGGTCGACTGCAACCCGGGCGGTCCGACTCGCAAACCGGTCGAGCATTGGGGTGTGGTGCCGGTCGCAAGCGCCGACTGGAACGCGACCAGTTCGCCCGGCCCGAAGCGGGCCAACGCCTGGCCGGGCCGCTGGCGGGGGATTCGAGCCGCGTCGGGCGAGTCGATTACGTCGTTGGAGTCGTGGCGGTCGGTCACCCGCAGGGCGATCCGGCACGACGTGTTGGCTCTGATGTCATCGGTCACCACCCCGGCCGGGCGCTGGGTGGCCAGCACCATGTGGACGCCGAGGCTGCGGCCCCGCTGCGCGATCCCGACCAGCGAGTGCAGGAATTCGGGCAACTCGGCGGCCAGCGTGGCGAACTCGTCCACCACGACCACCAGCCGGGGCAGGGGCTCGAGGCCTGCACCGCCGGCCCGGGCCCGGAAGGCGGCTAGGTCCTCGGCTCCGACGGCGCGCAGCCGTGCCTCGCGATGGCGCAACTCTGCCTCCAGGCAAGTCAGCGCCCTCTCGGCCAGGCGGTCGTCGAGATCGGTGACCATCCCGGCCACATGGGGCATTTCCGCGCAGCGGTCGAAGGCGGCGCCGCCCTTGTAGTCGATGAGGACGAAGGCCAGATGATCGGGGTCCGCCGACAGCGCCAGCCCGGCCACGAGGGAGCGAAGCAGCTCGGACTTGCCCGAGCCGGTGGTGCCCCCGATGAGAACGTGGGGGCCGTCGGCCACCAAGTCGAGCACCAGGGATCCTTCAGCGGTCGCGCCTATGGGGGCACTCATGTCGGCCTCTCCTCGGGTTGCCGCCCAGCGCCTCTCCACCGACTCGGGAGTCGGCTCGCCGTCCAGCAGACCCACGAGGGACACCGAGTCGGGCAGGTTGGCGCTGCCGGCGCGGAGTTCGGGATCGTCAAGCCGGGCCAGGCGAGCTGCGGCACCGGTGGCGGTTGCGACGGTGACGCCCCACGCCACCAGCGGCGCCATCACCGCCGAGGATCGGGGATCCACCAGCCGCAGGCCGCCTGCGTCGTGATCGATGTCGATGATCGTGGTGCAGCTGGAGGGAAGCTCGCAGACGTCGGTCGTGATCACGATCCCGGCACACCGCGCCAGGCCGAGCAGCATCCGTCCCGGCGCCGAGCGGCCCGTGAGCGTCCGCGCGCCGTCGATGACGGCCAGCAGCGCACGCTCGGAGTTGTCCCCAGTGGTTGCTTCGGCAACCTCGGCGGTGGCACCGGCCTCGGTGGCCACCAGCGCTCCGGGTCCACCGCCAACGTCGATGGTGTGGGGAAGCCAGCCCATCCACGACCACTCCTCGGCCAGGCCGGGCACGAGGCCTGCGATGGCCAGATCGGCCGGGCCGTGAAGCACCGCAGCTTGAAGGACGAGACTGCGGGCCACGGCCCGTGCCGCTGCCGGCGGGCCGACCACGCCGACCACATCGCCGGGAAGCAAGGACACCGACACTGGTACGTCGTCGAGAGGCTCTATCTCGTGCAGCGCCTTGAGAGCGTCCGGCGCCGCGACGTCTCCGCCCTCCACCTGCAGCGGCGGCGCGTAGGGCATGTCGGCAATGCCGACACCGAGCCGCATGGCGTCCGGGTCGCCGCGGCGGCGCTCCCAGCATCGCAACGACGGCGTCTCGGCCCGGCGGACCAGCTCGGCCAGGTCAGGGACGAGGGCCACGCGCCTTCGCCGCTCCGCGGCACGCGCCGTCGGCAGGTCCTCGACGAAGCTCTCCACCCTTTGGGCCACCTCGGCACAGGCCCGGTCATGGTTGCGGGCGACCCGCCGGCGCCGCTCCAGCCACGTGCCCACCGTGATCAACGGCCCGAGGGCCGCGAAGACCGCCATGAACGGGCTCCACACCACGGCCAGCACAAGCCCGGCCGCGGCGGGCAGGACGATGCCAGCCCACGACAGGGGCTCGGGCTCGGGTCGGGCCGGTGGCCGGGCCGGCACACGCAGCGTGACGGGGGCGATCGGCGGCCGGCGGCGGGGCGGACGGTTGAAGGGGATACGACCCGCCGCCGCGCCCAACCCGGCTCGCACGGCCGCGGGTGCGTCGTCCACGAGGGATCGCCACTGCAAGCAGGTCGCCCCCAGGCGGACGGTGGCCCGGATCGGCACCCGGGTAGGGACAGTCACGGTCCGTCCAGCCACGACCGTTCCGTTACGAGAGCCGAGGTCGCCGACCACGAGCCGCTTCCGCTTGCCTGTCCCGTTCACCGTCACACGAGCGTGACGCCGCGAGATGGTGGGGTCGTCAAGCATCAGGTCGCAGCCCTCCGAACGCCCGATCACCCAGGTGTCGGCCGGAGGCGGCCCCAGGAGCGTGCCAGCCTGCAGACCGGCGATCACGACCAGCTCAGACCGGCGGCCGGGCCGGTTGCGCTGCTCCTGCGGTGACTGGGAGGAGGGCTGCTCACATCCGGGAGCGATCTCGAGCAGCGCCCCCTCCCAGATCGGGGCCGACGACAGCGGCGTGTCGGGTCCGTGCCAGCACCCGTCGATGCACAGGCCGTCCCCGGTGCGGTCACCGGCCTCCTCGCCTTCACCGCTTAGCGCGGCGATGAGGTCCGCCACCGTGTAGCCGTCGAGTCGGGAGTCGATCTCCACGGTCCTCTCTGCGCCGTTGGATCGGTGCCGGACCCGCACCGGCACGCCGTTTCGCTTCGCGCCGGTGCGGGGGTCCCGACCGCCGTTGCCGGGGCTAGATCGTGTCGAGCGCGCCTACGCCCGCCTGCAGCTCGGCGGTGATGAACGTCGAGTGCTCGCCCAGCGCGTCGCACAGCGCCCGCAGGTTGGGCCGGAACTCCGCCTCCCACAGCTGCCGGAACCGGTCGGCTCTGGCCCCCTGCCAGGTGGTGCCGTCAATGCCGGCACCTATCGCGCTGATCACCCCCTCCGCCGTCTCCTTCTGCCGGGCGAAGATCACCGCGAGCTGTTCCATCTGCGACTTGGACATCACCAGCATGTCGCCAGCCATTGACACCCTCCTTGGTTGATAGCACAAGTTTTGTCGTGCTGTCTTGTGTGATTGTCACACCAGCATGTCAGTCTGGTATGACAACAGCAACCCAAAGGGAGGAGAAATACTTGAAATATGCTTATAACTCATTACCGGGTGGCATGCGGGCTTCGCTCTAGCGGGCAGCCGAGGGCCACGCAGGCCGCACGCTCGGGCCGGGCGCTCAGGCGGACGGGGTGTCGCCGATGGCCTTCTTGACCGAGCCGAGCAGGTCAGCCATAGCCGCCTTCACCGACTCCTGGTGGGCGGCCAGAGCCTGGAACTCCTGACCGGAGCGGATGGCGGCCCGACCCCCGAGCACGTCGAAGGCGCGGTGGACCATGCGCTTGTTGATCTGGGCCAGATCAGGGGCCACGCCCGCAATGCGCACGGCCACCGCCAGCACAGCCGCCTCCAACTCCTCAGGCGGGTAGGCCCGGTTGGCCCATCCCATCCGGGCCGCCTCGGCACCGCTCACCGAGTCGCCGGTGAGCATGGCCTCCATGGCGTGGCGCAGTCCCATCAACGGCGTGTGGTACTGCCAGTCCGGGGGCGACGCAACCCTCACGACGGGATAGCCGATGCGGGCGTCGGCGGCCACGTACACCAGGTCGCAGGCCGCGGCGAGCTCCGTGCCGCCGGCGTAGGCGTAACCGTGAACCTGTGCGATGACCGGCTTGGCCAGATCCCAGATGGAGAACCAGCCATCGCTGGCCTGGCGGGTCCACTGGCCGTCGCCGGGAGCGGACGGGTAGGGCGGGTCGTCCATGAGCCCGCCCGAGAGGTCGTAGCCCGACGAGAAGCAGGGACCCGCGCCCCGCACGACTGTGACCCGGGCGTCGGGATCCTCGTCGCAGCGGTGTAGAGCGTCGAACAGCGCGGCCCGCAGGGGTGTGGAGATGGCGTTGCGCTTGCGGGGGCGGTTGAGAGTGATCCGTCGCACGTGTTCGGCCGGCTCGTCGATGAGGATCAGGTGCTCGTCGGTCATGTCTCCGCCTCCGTAGGGTCACCGGTGCCGGCCAACGCGTCGATCATGTCTCCGCCTCCGCCTCGTAGCGGGTGCCGGACAACTCGGCCGCCAGGATCAGTTCCTCGTCGCGGTTGCACCGGACTATCACACCGGTCAGACCCGCGGGAACCGCCTCGGTCCAGCGGTCCCGTATGCGCTCGGGTGAGCCGAGCAGGGACTGCGACTCGATGTAGTCGTCGGGAACGGCCGCGACCGCTGCGTCCCGGCGCCCGGCCCGCCACAGCTCCACGATCCGGTCCGACGCCTCGGGCCAGCCGCGGCGGGCCATCGCCGCGGCGTGGAAGTTGTGGGTGTCGCTGCCCATGCCGCCCACATACATGGCAACCAGCGGCTTGCGAGCATCCACCGCGGCCCGCACGTCATCGGTGACCTGAACCGACAGCGACCCGAACACCTCGAACTCGGCCCCCAGCTTCGAGGCGCGGCAGGCCTGGCCCCGGGCCAGCGGCTCGGCGTAGGTTGCGGTCCCCTCGGACCCGTAGCCCATGGGCAACCAGCCGTCGGCCACCTCCGCGGCCAGGGCCACGTTGCGGGGTCCTCCGGCCGCAATCCAGATCTCGATGCCGGGCGCGGGGTGCAGGATCGACTTGAGCGGCTTGCCCTGGCCCAGCGCGCCCGGACCGTCGTAGGGCAGCCGGAAGGCCGCGCCGTCGTGGGTGACGGGGCCCTCGCGGGCCAGGACCTTGCGCATGATGGCCGTGAAGTCGCGCAGCTTGGCCACCGGCGAGCCCCACGCCGCGCCGTGCCAGCCTTCCACCACCTGCGGTCCCGACACACCCAGTCCCACGATCACCCTGCCGCCCCCAGCGAGGGCGTCGATGGTCATGGCGTGCATGGCTGTGGCCGCCGGCGTGCGGGCATCGATCTGCACGACACCGGTGGCGAGCTTGATCCTGCTCGTGTGTGCGGCCAGGTACGCCAGCGGGGACAGCGCGTCGGCGCCGTAGGCCTCGGCCGTCCACACGCTGTGGTAGCCGAGCCGCTCTGCGAGCTGAACCGCAGCTACCGGCACCTCAAGCGTCGCGCCCCGGTACAGGTCGAGTCCGAGCCCCAGCTTCACCATGTGCGGCCCCACCATCTCATCGTCGAGATCTGCGACGCCCCGGAGGCACCGCTGCTGGCCAACTTCACCATGTGCGGCCCCATCATCTCATCGTCGGCAACACTAGAGGCCGAGCGAACGGGCGGCAGTTCACGCAGAATCTCGCGACGCTCCGAGCGACGCCGTGGCCCGAGCAGCCCGCGAGAGCAGCGAACAGCAGCGTGAACGAGTGCCTCATTGCGGGTCGCCGCCAATCCGCGAATCCCTCGGTGTCGCTACGATCCCTCTTCGTGAAGGCGCTGCGCTTCTCGCGCAAGGAGGCCCGATACGCGGCGGCGGCCCTGGCGTCGCGGCTGCGGCCCG
Organism: Candidatus Aldehydirespirator sp.; assembly: GCA_965220645.1. Classification (GTDB taxonomy): domain Bacteria; phylum Actinomycetota; class Acidimicrobiia; order Acidimicrobiales; family Aldehydirespiratoraceae; genus Aldehydirespirator. The sequence continues at coordinate 3,263,527 of OZ244836.1, forward strand.
GAGCCGGGGCGACCTGGGGACCGCTCAAGCTGATCGACGGCGACCCGCCCAAGTTGCCCGGCGAGGGCTGGCAGCGCATCTATCCGCGGCTCACCGGAATCTGCGGATCGGACCTGGCCACCATCGACGGCCGCTCGTCGCGCTACTTCGAGGACTACGTCTCGTTCCCGTTCGTTCCCGGCCACGAGATCGTGGCCGACACCGCCGATGGGCGCCGGGTGATCGTCGAGCCGGTGATGGGCCACGCGGCACGGGGCTTCGACCTGCCCTATCCGGGGGCGGCGCCCGGTGACGGCGACGACTACCGCCACCTGATGAGCGGACATCTCAAGCCCGGGCTGCAGATCGGCTTCTGCCGCTCCACCGGAGGGGGCTGGTCCACCGAGCTGGTGGCCCACGACTCCCAACTCCACGACGTTCCCGATTGGATGAGCGACGAGCTGGCCGTCATGATCGAACCGGTGGCGTGCGGCGTGCACGCCGCGCTGCGGTCCGGCGCCCAGCCCGGCGACACCGTGGCCGTGGTGGGGGCCGGAACCATGGGCCTGGTGGCAGTAGCCGCGCTGCGAGGCCTGACCGAGCCTGCCTCGATCCTGGTCGGAGCCCGCTACTCCACCCAGCGGGCCCTCGCGCTGGAGTTGGGCGCGGACTCGGCGGTCGACCCCGGCGAGCTGAAGCGAGCCGTGCGCCGGGCCACCGGGTCGTTCATGGTCGGCGACCACCTCTCCGGCGGCGCCGACGTGGTGATCGACGCGGTGGGCTCGTCGGCATCTGTGGCCGAGTCGCTGGCGCTGTGCCGTCCCCGGGGCCGGGTGCTGATGCTGGGGATGCCGGCCACGGTGACCGCGGAGCTGACCGGCCTGTGGCATCGCGAGACCGAGTTCGTGGGCTGCTACGCCTACGGCACCGAGGTCCGCTCCGACGGACGGCTCACCACCAGCTTCGATCTGGCTGTCGAGCTGGCCGGCAAGATCGCCTTCGACCGGCTCGTGTCGGCTCTGTACCCGCTCGACCGCTACGTCGACGCGCTGGGCCACGCCGCCGAGGCGGGCCGGCGTGGCGCGGTCAAGATCGCCTTCGACATGCGCAACGAGCGCCACCGTGGCATCTGATCGCCGAGCCGCCCCCCGAGATCTCGAAACCGGGACCGCTAGCCGGCGGGTGTGGGCGCAGTGAGTGCGCCTGCTCGGCTACGGGCATCTGATCGAGCCGCCAAGAGCATCGACGCGGTGGTGATCGGCGCGGGCGTGATCGGCGCGGCCATCGCCTTCGAGCTGGGACGGCGGGGCCGGGAAGTGCTTTGCGTGGACAAGCTGCCCGCAGCTGGCTTCGGCTCCACCGTCAACTCCTGCGCCATCGTGCGCTTCACATACTCCACCTTCACCGGTGTGGCCATGGCCTACGAGGGCCTGCAGTACTGGCTGGAGTGGCCCGACTACCTCGAAGCGGGCGACGAGTTGGGCCTCATCGCCTACAAGCAGTGCGGGATGGCCGCGCTCAAGGATCCCGGCGGCCACTACCTGAAAGTGCTCCCCCACTTTGACGCCATCGGCGTCGCCTACGAGGACTGGTCGACGGCCGAACTGCTGAGGCGCATGCCCATCCTCGATCCCGGCATCTATGGGCCTCCCAAGCGGCCCGATGACCCCGACTTCTGGGCAGACGCCACCGACGACCTGCCCGGCGCGGTCTTCACCCCCGAGGCGGGATACGTGAGCGACCCGCAGCTCACCACCCACAACCTGCAGCGGGCCGCGGAGTCGGCTGGCGCTGAGTTCCGGTTCGCCACTGCGGTTACCGCCGTCGGACGGACCAACGGGCGGGTGACGGGCGTGACCCTCGACGACGGCACGGCCGTGGCCGCGCCGGTCGTGGTGAACGTGGCCGGGCCGCATTCGTACCTGATCAACCAGATGGCCGGCGTCTACGACTCGATGAACATCAAGACCAAGGCGCTGCGCCACGAGGTGCACCACGCGCCCGGACCTTCCGGCTTCGACTACGAACAGGACGGCTTCAACATTGCCGACGACGACAACGGGATTTACTTTCGCCCGGAGACCGGCAACCACATCCTGGTGGGCAGTACCGACCCCCGCTGCGACCCTCAGGACTGGGTAGACCCCGACGACTACGACCAGCGACTCAGCGCCGAGCAGTGGGAGGCGCAAGTCCTGCGGCTGAGTCGCCGCCTGCCGTCGGTGGGCGTGCCCCATGAACGCAAGGGCGTAGTGGACCTGTACGACGTCAGCGACGACTGGATCCCGATCTACGACCGCACCGACCTCGACGGTTTCTACGTAGCCATCGGCACCAGCGGCAACCAGTTCAAGAACGCCGGCGTGGCCGGGCACTGCATGGCTGAGTTGATCGAGGCGGTCGATGCCGGCCACGACCACGGCGCCGACCCGCTGGTGGTCAGGGGCCGCTACACCGGCCTGCCCATCGACATGGCCACCTTCAGCCGCAACCGGGAGATCAACCCCAACTCCTCGATGTCGGTCCACGGCTGAGCCTCTCAATCGGCAGGCTCTGCATCTGGGGCCACACGCGCTCCCCACCGACTTCAACGCCAGCTTCGGCGATATGACATACGAGAAGAAGGTTGCGCGTTGTGCGGCCCAGAGTCCGCTCGCCCGCTCGCTACATCCCACCATGTACGAGAACAATCCGACGTTCCTGCCACTCCCGGGAGGCCACAGCCTCGCATTCATGCCCTATCCGTCGTCGTTCACCAAGACAGACGTCGACAAGCGGCAAGCGCTGTACCGCGACCTTGCAGAGATCATCTGGTCTCCGGGCAGATATGGGCTTGTCTGAACTGGCCAGACGAACCTCCCGGCTGATCAGAACACCCTCACCCGTCCGCCTATAGGGGCTGTATGCCCGCACTAGTCGACGGTGAAGAGCGGCTCAGCATGATCGGACGAGGATCCGTCGTTGCAGAAATGCTCCTCAAGCACGCTCTGGGGGATCACACCGCACCCGGCGACCTCGGCGAACGCCTCAGTGCCATCGGCGTCAAGATGCTGGACGATCGTGATATCGGCCGACGGCCTGCCTCCGCACCCGCATTTGCCGCCAGCCTTTCCACTTGCTCGGTCGGCTTCGCCTCTGTCGCTGCTGGCCTTGGAGTAGATGCTGCCGTGTGAGGTCAAGGTGTCGAGCGCGTCGGCCATGCGCTGGTTGCGGCTGCGCCTCCCCGCCAGGACTGTACAGGTCGAGCCGGCGTAGCCGCTCAGCCTCCAACAAGAACCGCTTGCGCACCTTGGCCCCGGTAACCGGATCCAGTTCGCCCCGCAGGTGCACCATGCCGTCGTCGCCGTCCCAGAAGCTCAGCCGTCGCCGGGCCCGCTGCCGGCGGTACAGATCCTCGCCGCCGTCACCCCGGCGCTTGACCGCCCAGCGGCTGGCCTCACGGGCGAAATGCTCGGGAGACATCTCCACAGCCTTCTCCAACAGCTCGGCGTCGCCTTCCACCTGGGCGGCACTCGTCGTACCTGAAGTCCTTGCCAGTGTCTTGGCGTTGGCCACGGATATCTCACCGCTCTCCAGCGCGTCGCGAACCGTAGGCATCTGCTGGAGCTTCTCGACGGTCTTGACCTGGCTGGCTGCATCCCGCCTGGACAACCCCGCGGCCTGCGCCAACACCCCGACACCGCCATCGCCGTGACGGTCCCGGGCTCCCACCAGAGCGGCCGCATCAGCCTGCAACACCGCCACCTGGGCCCCGAGAGCCTTTGACTCCCCCAGTACTCTTCGGGCGTCCGCGGTAGGAATATCCGCATCGTTGACCAGCCGGATCAACTCCGCCAGCCCTTCTCGCACCCGCTGTACCGCCTCGATCACCACGAGCACATCCTGCCCGGGGGGTGTGACATTTATCAGTAGTTTTCAATAGTTATCAGAGATTTCTATGGATTACTGATGACTGCGGATCGGGCCCGTGCAGATGAAGATGGCCCCGCTGACGGTCAGCGGAGCGGACCCGTCACCGAATCGCGACCTCAGGATCTCGGCGATCCGCTCAGCGAGCCGAGCCCGGTCGGCCTCAGTATCGAACGCCATCTTGAAGTAGGCGGCACTCCGGTAGTAGTCGAGCACGGCCTCTACGGTCGGGAAGGCCAGGACGCCCGCCCATCGCGCAGCCTGCACCTGTCGGAACGAGCCGGTGAGCTTCTCGCCGCCGGACTCGGCATCGAAGTTGGTTGACATCCGCGCCACAAGTCGCCCACCGAGATCGGCCACCGCCTGGCTGTGTGCAAGCTGCAACTCCGGCCGGCTGTCAGAGCTGTTCGTCGTCGCCACGAAGAGCCCATCGCCGCTGATTACTCGGGCGGCTTCGGCGGCGGCCAGCCGAGGATCAGGAACGTGATAGAGCATGTGCCGCGCCACCGCACAGCCGAATGATGCGGTCCTGAACGGCAGCCGTGCGGCGTCGAATTGAAGAAGGTTCGGTGGAGGATCGGACGCGGCTCTGCGGATCGACTGCAGCTGGCGCAACGAGATGTCGCCAGCAATCACATCTTGCCGGCCCATTGCCGTCGGCCCAACCGGCAGCAGCGGCACCCCGACACCGCACCCGATGTCAACGATCGGCGAGTGGCGGGCGATTGCCTGCGTCACCTCGCGGAACAGGTCCCGCGAAGCGCTGTCAACAACGAGGTAACGCCCGAACGCATCGACTCGGGTGCTGAGCGGGGCTTCCGTCTCGTACAAGCGGCGAGGATCGACGAACGGCGCTTGCACTGCGGGCTAGGGCTCGTCGGAGCCCAATAGGGCTTGGTAGGCGTTGAACGTCTCGGTGTTGAAGCACACGAAGCGCGCCGAGCGCACGCTTGTCGGGGTCGTCCGGACCGTGCTGACCGCGATGGCTGCCGCCGGCTGGATGGGATAGCCGTAGACGCCGGTGGAGATGGCTGGAAACGCCACGGACGCGGCGCCCACCTCGTCGGCTAGGGCCAGCGACGAGCGGTAGCACGACGCCAGCAGGTCGCACTCACGCCGGTCGCCGCCGTGCCACACCGGGCCGACGGTGTGGATCACCCAGCGGGCCGCCAGCCCGAAGCCGGGCGTGATCCTGGCGTCACCGGTCGGGCAGCCGCCCAGGCCCCGGCAGTACTCGAGTAGTTCAGGACCGGCGGCCCGGTGGATGGCTCCGTCCACGCCGCCGCCGCCCAGCAGCGACGAGTTGGCCGCGTTGACGATGGCGTCCACGTGCTCAGCCGTGATGTCGCCCGTCGCGGCCTCCAGCCGCGGCCCCGAGCGACCAGTCTCCTCCGCCGCGAACCCTTCAGATCCGTCCATGCCAGCCATTCTGCCCGCTGAAGCCGGCGCGACTCTTGATTCGGAAGGCTCCGACTCTCAGCCGCTCGCAATGAGCACGACGGCCACCAGCGCAATCCCGAGTCCCAGCATCTGGACCCTTCGCAGCCTCTCCCTGAACACCAGCCACGCCCAGAACACCGTTGCGGCGGGGAACAGTGACGTGAGGACGGCCGCCACCGATGTCGATCCCACCCGGGTCGCTGCCAGGAACAGCGCGTTGCCGGCCGTTACCAGTGCTGCGATGCCGATCACGTGAGGCCACACCACACGAGACGTCGACAGCGTGAACCTCTTGGCAGCGATGATCACGGCGAGCACGACGAACCCGGATCCGCGCACCGCCACGATCGGCCACAGACCACTGTCCTCAGCCGTATTGTCGAGGCAGACCAACAACATCCCGACCCCGGCGGCGCCACCCAACCCGTAGAGCACGCTGGATCCGACGGTGCCTCGCTGCTCGGAACGGGCGATGCTGACCAGCCCGATGGCCATCAGCCCGAGCAGGACCCCTGCGGTTGCGGTTGGCGACAAGGAGTCATCACCGAAGAGCGATGCCACGATCACCGGCAGCGCGGCCGCGCCCACGCCGGCCACCGGTGCCGCGATGCTGACCCGGGCGCGGGCGTATCCCGCATACAGCGCCACTAGACCGCCCGCCAACACGACGCCGCCCAGCGCGCCCCACGCCAGATCGGCCAGCCTCACCTCACCTGCGACAGCCAAGGCGGCCACCAACGCCAACAGAAGGCCCACCAGACTCGAGGCCGCAGTCACGACGACCGGGTTGGCTCGCCGGCTGGCCAGACCTCCCAGAAAGTCCGATGTCCCTACCGACAGCGCGGCCAGCAATCCCAACAGCACCGTCACAACGACATCACCAGCGTGAGTCTGGCCGACTGATCGCCGACTTGTCGAGGTCGCAAGGTGGGCGCAGCCCCAGCCCCGCCCGGCCGGCCGTCCGGCCGGCTCAGCTTGGCGCGTACCCTCGGAGCATGCCGCGGCTGTTCATCGCTGTCTGGCCGCCCGACGAGGTGCTCCGAGAACTCGCTGAGATGCCCCGGCCAGCCATCGACGGCCTGCGCTGGACAAAGCCGGAACGGCTGCACATCACCCTGCGGTTCGTGGGCCAGTGCAACGAGGCCGATACCGTCGCCGCGCTGGCATCGGTAGACGTTCCCGCGGCTCGGGCGACGCTCGGGCCCCGTGTCACGCGGCTGGGACGGGGTGTCCTCATGATCCCAGCCCGGGGCCTCGACGATCTGGCCTCAGCGGTGGAGGCGGCCATCGCCCGGCTGGGCCTGCCGCCGCCCGATCATCCCTTCACCGGCCACCTGACCGTTGCCCGGTTCAAGCGCAAACCCCCGCTCAGCTACCGGCCGACGCTGGAAACGTCCTTCGCGGTCGAAGACATCGCGCTCGTAAGGACCGAGCCGTCCGGTTCCTACACGAACGTCGAGCGTTTCACGCTCGTCTGAGTCTGACCCGCTCAGAGGCCGAGCGGACAGGCCGCGACCGGTGAACGAATTCGCTGGGCGTGTCGCGAGGCCGTGGCCCGAGCGGCCCGTGAGCGAAGCAAACAAGAGCGGGAGTGACACCGATGCGACACGACGGGCTCTCACCCATCCGCGCTTGCTCTCAGTCGAGCAGGGCGTCGGAGCGGACTCTCCGCCGCTCGGCCTCCTCGTGCTCCGACAGCACCCGGCCGAAGAGTTGGCGGGTGCGGGCCACCCTGCCGATCACTCCCGGCTCCAGCGTGTAGGCGAAGATGGCCGCATGGCGGGGCCGGGATCCAGCACCCACCCGAGTGACCCGATGCAGCGAGTAGCGGCCCCTGAAGATCTGCAGGTCGCCGGACCGCAGCTCCAAAGTGCGCACCCCGTCGCGGCCACCCGCGAGCACTGTGGCGATGGCGTCGAAGCCCTCGTCGTCGGCCGAGCGGATCTGGGGGACGTACTCGAACCGTCCACCGTCGTCGGCCGGCTGCACCAGCACCGTCACCGCGTAGTCGTTGGTGTCGAAGTGCCAGGTGAACTGCTGGCCCGGATCGCAGATGTTGGAGGTGAGGCCGGACAGCGGATCGTCGTAGCAGTGCAGGGCCGGGATCTCCAGGCAGTCGGCGACGAACCGGGCCACCTCCGGTGCCCTGAACAGGGTGTCTTTAGCGCAGCCGGGGTCCCACGCGTCGCCGGGGATGAAGCCGCTGGAGCGCTCGATGAACGTGTTGACCGGATGGTCCGCCGGGTAATCCGGGTTCGACAACGTGTGGAAGTACGGGTTCATGACCTGGGTGGAGTAGTGGGTGGCGTGCTTGCGCTCACCGATCTCGTCGTTGAGCCTCACCACCGCGTCGGGCCGCACGAAGCCGCCGAGCACGGCACAGCCCTCCGACCGCAGACCGGCCCGGGCACCGTCCACCGCGGCCACATACCCCGCTGAGGCCGGATCGTGGATCGGGAAGGCCTGCAGATCGACAAGATCCGGCAGGCTCCGAGGCGCAGTCTGCTGCATTGCCTCCCCTTCCGTATCACCTCTCCCAGTGAGGGGTCCAGTCGCCTTCCAGTTGCATCGACATTCTGGCATCGTCGGCGATACGCCGGGCGACACACATCTCTCCCGCGTCCAGGCCGTAGCGAGCCGCGGCCCGCTCGAACGCGCTCCGGGCGGCCGCAGTCACCGGCAGGTCGGCGTCCACGCTCGACTCGAGGTCGGCCAGCAGGCCCAGATCCTTGACACACAGAGTGAGCGGGAACGACGGGTCGTAGTGACCGGCGAAGATGCTGGGGGCGTCGTGGCGGGCCACGAAGCTGTCGCCGACGCTGTTGCAGATGGCCTCCCACAGCGTCCGCAGGTCCACGCCGTTGGCCACACCTACCGCGAACCCCTCGCCGAGCGCGGCCGCGGCCGCGAACCACAGTTGGTTCGTTACCAGCTTGACCACATTGCCGGCACCGAGAGGACCGCACTCGATGACCGTTCCTAGGTGCTCCAGCAAGGGCCGAGCCACGGCCACGGGCTCCGGCTCGCCGCCCAAGAACAAAGTGAGCGCGCCCTGCCGGGCGCCGTCGACCGCGCCCGTCACCGGCGAGTCGACCACGGCCACCCCCTGGGGCGCATCCGAGGCCAGCCCCAGCACGAGCTCTCGGCTGTTGGTGGTGAGATCCACCCACACCGACCCCGGACTCATCGCGCCCAGCGCGCCGCCGGTCCCGGCCATCACCGCCTCGACCTGAGGCGGCCCCGGCAACGACGTCATGAACACGTCAGCGTCGCGGGCACAGTCACCTGCCGACTCCGCGGCCGCAGCCCCGGCCTCCACCGCGGCCGCAATCGCATCCGCGTCCAGGTCGTAGGCGGTGACTTCGTAGCCCGCAGCCGTCAGCCGCCGGCACATCGGCCCGCCCATGGTGCCCAGTCCCAGAAAGCCGATCCTGGGCCCGGCCCCACCCGACCCCGGGCGCAGCGACGAGTCAGTCACAGCACCAAGCTAGATCAGCTCTAGCGGATACTGGGAGAGCAACTCGTTGCCGGTCTCGGTGATGAGAACCTGCTGCTCCAGCTTGACGCCCTCGCCGCCGAACTTCGGGCCGACGAAGGCCTCGACGCACATCACGGTGCCCGGCTCGAGCACGGCGTCGTACCCTCTGCGTCCCCAGCGCTCACGGGTGAACACCGACGGGTACTCGTCGCACAGACCCACGCCGTGCGAGAGCACCGTGTAGCAGTTGTAGTTGTCCAGCGACGGGTACCACGAGCGCTCCACGATCTCGCGCACCGAGGCTCCCGGGTGGTGCAACTCGGTGTTGCGCTGGATCTGCTCGGCCGCCAACGACCATACGTCGTGCTGGGCCGGCGTCGGGCGCCCGCCTCCGCACAGCCAGGTGCGGGAGACGTCAACGCAGGCGCCGTAGGCGCAGATCATGTCGGTGTCGAAGCCCATCAGCTCCCCGGCCTGCACCTGGCGGCTGCTGGCCTCCTGGTACCACGGGTTGGTGCGGGGCCCCGACGCCAGCAGCCGGGTCTCGACCCACTCGCCGTAACGGGCATAGTTGCCGGCCTGCAGCACCGCCCACAGCGCCATCTCGGTGACGCCGGGCTCGAAAGCGGCCCGCATGTCGGCAATCGCAGACTCGCAGGCATGGACCGCGCAGCGCATGGCCGCGATCTCCTCGGAGGACTTCACCACCCGGGCTTCCTCCATCAGCTCGCCGGCGTCCACCAGGTCCACGCCGCAGCGCTCCAGCGCCCGCAACCCGATCAGGTCGAGCCGATCGACGGCCAGCCGCCGGTCGCCCCGACCGTGCTCGTCCATCAAGTCGGAGATCTCTCGAGCCCACAGGTCCGCAATCTCGGTGGCCCGGGTCCCCGCGTAGAAGTAGATGTACGAGATGCCCGGGCGGATCTCGTCCACGACCTCGGAGTGCGCGTCGAGGAACTCGCCCTTGGAGAACTCGAACAGCACGACGGGTCCATCGGTGGCCACGAAGGCGTAGCGCACCGCGTTGTGCATCGTCCAGATCGACATGTTGGTGGTGTCGGTGGCGTAGCGGACGTTCAGAGGGTCGTACAGCAGAGCGCCGTCGCACCCTGCGGCCCGCAGCTGCGAGCGGATCCGCTCGAGGCGGTAGCGGCGGATCGCTGAGCGATCGGGCAGGCGTAGCCCCGCCGCGGTCCACTCCTCCTCCAGATCCGGTCCCGGCCCCAGAGCGTGCATGTTGCGATCGCCGTGGTCGAGCAGCCAGTCCGGCGCCTCGGTGCGAGCCGGGCCAATCCTCGGTCGATGCCTCCGTCCAGTCACGGCGAGATTCTGTCTCGCCGCCGGCTCGTCCCGACGGATCCTGAGGATTGCCGGATACCGGGCGCCCCTAGAGGGCTCCGCGACGTTGAAGCCGCGCCTCAGCCAATCACCGGAACTACGTTGGTCCCATGGCATGCACCGCCGCCGGGCATCCGATGGTCATGATGGGGGCTTGAGCGGTGGTCAGGCGAGGTCGGCCCCGCGTCGCTACCCGGTCGGCCGCGATCGCGCAGTTGCCCTGGAGATCCGTGGAGAACCCTCACGGAACCCTGGAGGTGCTCGACGACGAGGGGCTCTCCACCATTCACTCTGCTTCGATGCGAGTACTCGAGGAACTTGGCATCGAACTGTGGTCGCCGGACGCCCGCAAGCTCTTCGCCGATGCCGGAGCCATCGTCGAGGGCGAGGTCGTGCGGCTCGGCCGCGACATCGTGGAGGCCGCAGTGGCCACCGCTCCGGCCACCTTCACGCTCACCTCCCGCAATCCGGCCAAGCAACTCCGCATCGGTGGCCGGAGCATGGCCTTCGGCCTGGTGGCAGGTCCGGCCGCGGTGCATGACGAGATCAATGGCCGCCGCGCCTCCAACATGACCGACTACGAGAACTTCATCCGACTGGCCCACTACTTCAACGCCATCCACATCGTCGGCAACCAGGTCGTCGCGCCGATGGAACTGCCCGCCAACACCCGCCACCTCGACGCCTACCGGGCCAATCTGATGCTGTCGGACCTGTCGTATCACTGCACGTCGATAGGACGCGGTCGGGCGCTCGACGGGATCCGGATGATGGCCATCAGCAGGGAGGACACCCTCGACGAGATGGCGGCCTCGCCCGGAGTCACCACCATCATCAACGTGAACTCCCCGCGCCGCTTCGACGCCGAGATGGCCAATGGTCTGGTGACCATGGCCGAGCACGGCCAGCCGGTGTCGGTCACTCCCTTCACGCTGATGGGGGCCATGGCCCCGGTGACGCTCGCGGCCGCACTGGTGCAGCAGAACGCCGAGGCGCTGTTCGGGATCGCGCTCACCCAACTCGTGCGGCCCGGCACGCCGGTGCTGTACGGCGCGTTCACATCCAACGTGGACATGCGCTCGGGCGCGCCCGCGTTCGGCACGCCGGAGCAGGTCAAGGCCAACGTTGCGTCGGGGCAGCTGGCCCGTCATTACGGGCTCCCGTACCGGGCTTCGAACTCGAGCGCCTCCAACGTGGTCGACGCCCAAGCCGCCTACGAGACCCAGATGTCGCTGTGGGGATGCATCCTGGGCGGCGCCAACCTCGTCTACCACGCTGCCGGATGGATGGAGGGCGGGTTGCAGGCCAGCTACGAGAAGCTGATACTCGATGTCGAGATGCTCCAGCAGACGATGGAGTTTCTCACGCCCGTTTCCTGTGCGAGCCCCGACCTCGGGTTCGAGGCCATGCAACGGGTGCCCACCGGCGGCCACTTCTTCGGCGATGAGCACACCCTCGAGCGCTATGAGACCGCCTTCTACCCGCCGATGCTGTCGGACTGGCAGAACCACGGCGCCTGGGCCGAGTCGGGTGGGCTCAACGCCACCCAGAGGGCAACCGCCATCTGGCAGGCCGCGCTGGAGGAGTACTCCCAGCCGACGATGGACAGCGCACAGCGCGAGCAACTCGACGAGTACGTCGAGCGCCGCAAACGCGAGATCGGCGACGGCGAGCCCTAAGAGGCCGAGCGGGTAGGCGAGCGAACTCGGTCCATACGGGCGAGGCCGTGGCCCGAGCGGCCCGTGAGCGCAGCGAACAAGAGCGGGAGACGAGACGCTGGACTGCGAGACGGCATCACCTACCCGCGCATGCTCCTAGGCAGCCAAGGGGTTCCAGGCACGAAAGAGAGGGGCGGGGCCGAAGCCCCGCCCCTTCATCTGTTGGTCTCTAGTGAGGCCTCAGGCCTCGTGTGCGGTTAGGCCGCGGCTAGAGCTGCAGCAATCCACTCGTCGGCCAGGCCGCGATTGTCAGCGATCCACTGCGTGGCCAGGTCGACGGGATCTGCTCCTCCGTCCTGGTCCACGTTGGCCAGAGAGACGTCGATGACCGACAGCCTCACCGCGTCGAAGAGCGCCCCAGCAGCCGGGTTGGCCGCCAAGAAGTCGTTGTTGGCGGTGACCAGGATGTCGGCCGCGATCCAGCCGATCGGGCACTTGCCGTCCGCGTTGTCGGCGGCCGCCGGGCACTGGTCCGGACCGATGGCTGCGAAGCCACCCGAGCCGTCCGAGCCGCGCTGGTCGTGCGCCTCGCCACCCTCCTGGTCGGCCGGGTTCGAGTCGTCGAGAATCGCGTCGACGCCTATCCAGTAGACGTTGTCGCCGGGCCGCAACTGGGTGATGTACGCCGACGGGGTCCAGGTGTAGGCCACCATCGGGACACCCTCATTGGCGCTGTCCACCGCCTGGGCGAACATCGCGTCATAACCGGCGATCGTCTGCTGGATGTTGTCCCAGCCCGAGAACGCGATCTGGTTGGTGATGATGTTGTCGCAGGTCCAGGACTCGGGACAGCCGAAGATGTCAACGATGCCGTTGCCAGGCACCGGGTCGGTGGCATCGAACGCAGCCAGCGCCTCGGCGTTGCTGTTGAGCTCGTCCAGCGTATAGACGCCGAACTCGTCGGCGAAGGACTTGGTGACCAGGAAGCCTTGCAGACCTCCGGCGATCATCTCCTCGCCGACGATCGAAACGTGATCGCCCACCAGAGATCCGTCGGGCATCTCACCGGCCAGCCACGCCAGGTGACCCGGATACCAGCTGTTGGGCCAGAAGTCCATATCGCCCTGGGCCATGGCCACATAGCCGTTGTTGGGTCCGAGCTCCAGCTGGCCGGGATCGGACACGTTGTAGCCCAACTCCTCGAGCAACTGCTTGTAGACCTCGGCCTGGAAGTAGCCAGTGCTCCAGTTGGCTCGACCGGCGATCACATCGACGCCCTCGCCAGGCAGCATCGGCTCTTCTTCGACCATCGGCTCTTCCTCGACCATCGGCTCTTCCTCGACCATCGGCTCTTCCTCGACCATCGGCTCTTCCTCGACCATCGGCTCTTCCTCGACCGCCGGAGCAGCCGGTTCGACCGTGGCGTCGTCGTCGTCGTCGCCGCAGGACGCGGCAATCAGAGCGAAGGCCGCGAGCAGGGCGAGCCAGATACTCGCGTGCTTCTTCATTGTCATAAGGGTTCCCTCCTAGGGTTAGGGCTTGTTGGGCCGGTTCAAAGGTTAGGCGGCGACGGGCCGAGGATCAACACCGGGTCCGCCGCATGGTGGCAGGTTTCAGCCACTGGAAGAATGAAGCGGTCCGCCTAACCGCAGCATTGCCAGGCGCGGTCAGCTGTTTTCGGGGATGTCGCCGTAGATCTTGTTGCGTTCGAACTCCCCGAGCGTCCCTCGGGACGTGGCGAAGATCGTCACTCCCGCCACCATCACGAACACGGACCCAACCCCCGACACGAAGTTGGTGTCCGCAACCCGCACGATGGTCGCGACCCAGCCGAGGGACACGATCGCGATGCCGAGTCCTACACCAGCCAACAGTGCGCTCCACCGGTAGCGGAGATCCTCGTCGATCCCGAACACTCCGATGGCCGGGAACACCAGCGCCAGCGCTCCGATGCCGGCGATGAGCGCCCAGATTCCCATCCCGGCGCCGGTTCCCTCGAAACCGTCGTGGATCACGTCGCCGGTGCGCTTGGCCTGCGCGATCTTCGAGGCGATGTCCGCAGCTCTCACACCAGCGAGCGCGAGCGCATCGTTCTCTATGCGCCTCAACTCCTGGTAGCGGTCGACGTCGCCGACGGCCTCCGCCTCATCGGCCGCTGCGGCCGCTTCGACGGCTTCCGTCTGCGCGGCAGCCCCTTCATCCGCGATCTGGTCCAGTTCGGCCCGCAGCTCCGGACCGATCACTGACTCGGTGCGGGTGTCGAAGCTCCATCCGGCATAGCCGCCCATCACCAGCAGCAGCACGGCGAAGACCCCGCCGATCAGCCTGCCCCAGCCGATGTTGGCCGACAGCGGGCGACGGGCGGTCATCGGCGCCCGCCACAGCCACGCGACCGCGCCGACGGTGGCCACCAGGCCGCCGATCACCGCGATCCACACTCCGATTCCCGTGGAATGGACGGTTACGTTGTCGGGAGGGTTGGCCAGCAGGTAGACGAGCGACGTTACGAGGCCGGCAATGGAGAACACAGCCGCCCCGTGGGCTGAGAACCACCTCGAGCCCTCGCCCGGCCGCCACAACGTGCTCACCGCAGACCAGATCACGACCGCGGCCGTCATGGCGATGAAGATGCCGAACCACGATCCCCCGGATGCGGCCAAGCCGTTGTAGCTGCTGGAGATCCACTCGATGTCGCGGGTGCAGGTCAACTCCGAGGCTTCCGCTCCCGACAAGGGGTCGAGCGCGCGGGTCTCGATCCACTCGCCCGGACAATGCTCGGTTCGCAGGTCGACATCGACGCCTCGGGCGTAGGCCGAGACCAGTCCGGCGTCGACTGTCCACGGCAGCAGCAGCGAGACGAGCACTATCAGCGCGCCCACGCCGGTAGCGATAGCCGCAGTGCGCTCCTTCCCGCGGGCTGGAACGAACGACTCCTCGGGGTCTTCCGGCTCCTCGGCCAGCTTGGAGATCTTCTCATCGGCCGCGACCTGGGCCTCCTCCAGCAGCTTCTCGGGAGTTCGGCGGTTCGCCCAGGCCTTGGCGATGCGGGAGAACAGGTTGCTCGAGTCGGCGTCGGTCTGGCTGAGCCGGTCGAGCACGACCGCCACCAGGAAGAACGCCAAGCCCGCCGAACCCGCCAGGGCGACGTCGAGGTTGGCGATGGCCTGGAACAGCAGCCGGCCCAGGCCGCCCGCGCCCATGATCGCAGCCACACCCAACATGGAGATGGCGAGCAGCAACGTCTGGTTGAGCCCGGTCATGATCGCGGGACGAGCCAACGGGACCTGCACGTCCATGAGCACCCGCCACTCGGGCGCGCCGTAGGCCCGGGATGCTTCCACCACATCCTCGGGCACCTGCCGGATGCCGAGGTTGGTCAGCCGTATCAGCGGCGGCAGCGCGAAGGTCATCGTCACCATCGTCGCCGAGACGAAACCCACTCCGAAGAAGAAGATGAACGGCAGCATGTAGACGAACGAGTGCACGACTTGCATGGCGTCCATCACCGGTCTGACGACTTTCCAGGCGCCGTCCACCCTTCCGCACAGTACGCCTATCGGGATGCCGACGATGACGCAGAGCAGCACCGCCACGCCGATGAAACCGATCGTTAGCGCGGTCTCCCTCCAGAAGTCCTCGCCCAGCAGGCCGCAGATCGCCAGCCCGATGAAGGACAACGCGCCGATCTGGAAGCCGCGCATCGCCCAGCCCAGGGCGAAGATGGCGATGCACACGGTGAGCCAGGACATGCCCAGCAGCCAGTCGTCAACGATGACGTTGAGCAGCCGCAGGAAGGGCCATTCGATGATCTCGAGGGTGGCCCTCAGGTTGTTGTCCACCCAGAAGACCGTCTGCTCGACCCAGTCGCCGACGGGTATCTGCCATTGGTCGAGGACCGTGTTCTGGCGTACCTGCGCAACCACGCCGGAACTGCACTCGAGCAACTCCCCTTCGCTGTCGACGATCGCGTTCTTGCACTCGAACGTCTCGCCTCTCTCGGTGAACTTGGTGTAGCCCGAGGCCACGACCTCCTTGGGCCGCGTGCGGTACCACCAGATCGCGGCCATTGCGACCAGTCCGCCCGCGGCCATCCCGTAGCGGCGGCCCCTGACCCCTCCGAAGATCACCAGCAGCGGCACCACGACAAAAGCGAGCACAAACAGCCACTCGATTCCGGTCGAGGCCCAGTCGACGACCCGGTCGCCCGCCTCGGGGCTGGTGACGGTGTCTATGAAGCGGTCGAGGAAGTGGCCCTGGTACTCCTCGCCGCTGGCTTGGGCGAACACCCCGGCTGCGCCTAGCGCGCTCACATGAACACCTCCCGCTCGAAGCCGTCTATGAGCTGCTCGACCCGGCCCATCTCCTGCATGATCAGGCGAGGGTCGAGGTTGCCGACCAGCTGGCCGTCGTCGTCCACCACCGCTATCGACAGCCCTCGGCCCGCAGCTGCGTACATCTCATTGAGTGTGGCTTCGGGGCCGCACTTGTCGAAGTCACTGCGCAGCGCGGCCTTCAGGTCGTCGGATCCCATCGACCGCACCCGCAGGCCGTCGGCGGCGGTCAGCAGGGCGACGGGCTGGCCCTGATCATCACAGCAGAAGCGTCCCGAGACATCGTCACACAGCGTCATGGCCTGCGAGAGCGAGATGTCCTCCGGGACCGGCTTCGGCTCGGACATCACCTCGTGAACCTTGATCACGCGGCCCTGGTCCACGTCCTGTACGAACTCGGCGACGTAGCCGGTGGCGGGTTCGGTGAGGATCTCTTCGGGTGTCCCGATCTGCACCACCGCGCCGTCCTTCATGATGCAGACCCGGTCGCCGATGCGAAGAGCCTCGTTGAGGTCGTGGGTGATGAACAGGATCGTCTTGTGGACCCGGGACTGGATCTCCATCATCTCGTCCTGCATCTGGCGACGGATCAGAGGATCGAGGGCCGAGAAGGCCTCGTCCATCAGCAGGATGTCGGGGTCGGACGCCAGCGCCCGGGCCAGGCCGACCCGCTGCTGCATGCCGCCTGAGAGCTGGGCCGGCCGGTGCTCGGCGAACGGCGCCAGCCCTACCAGCGACAGGGCATGCAGGGCGGCCCGGTTGCGCTCGTCGCGGTCCACCTTCTGCACCTTCAGGCCGTAGCCGACGTTGTCGATCACATTGCGGTGGGGGAACAGCGCAAAGTGCTGGAACACCATCCCCATCTTCTCGCGGCGGAAGGCCTGGAGCTGGGTGCCTTCGAGCTTCTGCACGTCTACGCCGTCCACTAGAACTTCGCCGTTGGTGACGTCGTAGAGCTTGTTGACCATGCGGATCGCGGTGGACTTGCCCGACCCCGACAAGCCCATGACCACGAAGATCTCGCCCCGGTTGACCTGAAAGTTGACGTCGGTCATACCGACGACGTGACCGGTCAGACGTTGGACTTCCTTCTTGGGAATGCCCGATCGGGCCAGTTCCAGAGCGCGTCCCCGCGGCTGTGGCCCGAAGATCTTGTAGACATCATTGAACTCGACGATTGTGTCGCCCATACCTCTCCCTCGCTTGGTTGCCGCGGGGTACCGTCTGGCTACCCTAGTCGCTCCATGTCCGACGCTCCAGACAGCGCCCAGTCCGCGACCAAGCGCAAGGCCAAGGGAAAAGCGCAAGCCGGCAAGACCCAACGCGCCAAGGCGAGGCAGCAGGGCACAACAGCTGGAACGGTCCCCTCCACCCTCGACGACGAGACCGCCGCGGCCCTAACCCTCTACAACACCTACCTCGCGGCGGATCGCGAGCAGCAGGCCCACGAGCGTGCCCTTAAGAAGGCCGAGAAGGCGAAGGATGATGCGGCCGCAGCCGTGCGCAAGCTGAACGACCGAAAAGCCCCTGCCGCTGAGACGGCCGAGGCCGAGGCGACGTATCGCGGGGCGGTCGAGGCGCTTCAGCGCCTACGAGATGGCACCACCGCACCAGCAAGTGGTGACGAAGACACTCCCACCCAAGAGCCCGAAGACACCACCACCGACAACGCTGACGACACTCCCACCCAAGAGCCCGAAGACACCACCACCGACAACGCTGACGAGGCCCCGTCAGTGGGGGTGGAGGCCTCCGTCGGCGACGAGGACCTGACCGGTGATGAACCGGCCGGCGTCGCTGGCTAGCAGCAGAGCCGGACCCACCATCTCGTCGGGATGGGCCAGACGGCCCAGCAGAGTGCCCGCGCCCATCGACTGGGCCGCCTCGGGTCCCTGGTTGCGCACCATGTCGGTGTCCACCGGCCCCGGCGCCAGGGCGTTCACCCTGATGCCCCGCGGGGCCAGCTCGCCGGCCGCGGCCCTGGTGTAAGACAGCAGCGCCGCCTTCATGGCGCCATAGATCGAGAAGCCCCGCGAGAACATGAACGCTCCCACGCTGATCACGTTGACCACCGAGGCGTGCGAGCTGGCCTCCAGCTGAGGAAGGCAGGTCTGGGTCAGCAACGCGGGGCCCCGCAGGTTCACCTCGAAGGACTTCTGCCAGGCGACCGCGGTCTGGGCCCCAATCGGCTGGGCCAACGCGTTGGCCGCATTGTTGACCACCACGTCGATCCCGCCGAAGCGCTCCATCGCGGCAGCCGCCAGAGCCTCGACCGCGTCGAGGTCGCCCATATGGGTGGGCACCCCCAGCGCCTCGAAGCCCGCCGCGGACAGGCGCTCCTCAGACGCAGCGCAAGCCTCCGCCGAACGCGACGCCACCACGACGGCCGCCCCCGCGCAAGCCAGTCCCTCGGCGATGGCCCGCCCGATCCCGCGCGTGCCACCGGTGACGATCGCAGTGCGGTCGCTTAGATCGAACAGGCTGCGATAGCTGTCAGCGTCCATGCCCCGGGCATCGTAGACAGTCCGGCCGAGCACGACGCGACCGCCCGGCCGGGGGGTGGCACGGGGGCAAGGAATGGCGTCGCTCGCGCCGCCAGGCCGCGCCCGTGACAGGACCCGCCGGCCGGAAGGACGCAATCGCTAGGACGAACTGGGGTCGCCGGTAGCCTGATCGGCCATGACTGACGGCGGCGACGGCCCCTACCCATCCGTCGGAAGCCCCGACTTTCCAGCCATCGAGCAGCGGGTGCTGGCCCGCTGGAAGGCTGAGGGAACTTTCGAGCAGTCGGTCAGAGCCCGCCCCGCTGAGCGCGACTGGGTCTTCTACGACGGACCGCCCTTCGCCAACGGCCTGCCCCACCACGGCCACCTCCTTACTGGCTACGTCAAAGATGTCGTTCCCCGGTACCAGACCATGCGGGGCAATCGGGTGGACCGCCGCTTCGGATGGGACTGCCACGGGCTGCCCGCCGAGATGGAGACCGAGCGGGAGCTGGGGGTGGCGGGCCGGGCGGCCGTCCAGGAGTTCGGCATCGCCGAGTTCAACCAGCACTGCCGCCAGTCGGTTGTGCGCTATACGCGGGAGTGGCAGGACACGGTCACCCGTCAGGCCCGCTGGGTCGACTTCGACAACGACTACAAGACCATGGACCTGCCCTACATGGAGTCGGTCATGTGGGCCTTCGCCCAACTCCACCGCAAGGGACTGGTGTACGAGGCCTACCGGGTGATGCCCTACTCGTGGGGCGCAGAGACGCCCCTGTCGAACTTCGAGATCCGGCTCGACGACGCCACCCGGCCCCGTCAGGATCCGGCCATCACCGTGGCCTTCGAACTGGTGCCCGATCCCGGTGACCCCGGACCGATGCGGCTGCTTGCCTGGACCACCACTCCCTGGACGCTGCCCTCGAACCTCGCTGTCGCCGTGGGCCCAGGCATCGACTACGCCGTCATGGAGGAGGGCGGGGTCCACTACGTGCTGGCGGAGGCGACCCTCGCGGCCTACGACGCCCAGCTTCCTCAGGCCCGCCGGGTCGGCACGATCGGCGGCGATCAACTCGTCGGGCGGAGCTACGTCCCGCTGTTCGACTTCTTCGCCCACCGCACCGAGGCCTTCCGGGTGCTGGCCGCCGGCTTCATCGACACCGCCGAGGGCACCGGCATCGTCCACATGGCCCCCGGCTTCGGCGCCGAGGACCAGGATGTGTGCGAGGCCAACGGGATCGCCATCGCCGATGCGGTGCCCGTCGACGACCGGGGACGGTTCACCGAGCCGGTGTCGGACTGGGCCGGCACCAACGTGTTCGAGGCCAACGCCGGGATCATCCGCAGTCTCAAGGCCCAGGGCCGCATCGTGCGCCACGACAGCTACGAGCACAACTACCCGTACTGCTGGCGTACCGACACCCCCATCATCTACAGGGCCATCAACAGCTGGTACGTGGAGGTCACCGCCATCCGGGACCGGCTGATGGAGCTGAACCAGCAGATCAACTGGGTGCCGGACCACGTGCGCGACGGCCGTTTCGGCATGTGGCTCGAAGGCGCCCGCGACTGGTCGATCAGCCGCAACCGGTTCTGGGGCTCGCCCATCCCGGTGTGGCGCAGCGACGACCCCACGTACCCGCGAATCGACGTGTACGGCTCACTCGGCGAGATCGAGCGCGACTTCGGGGTGCGCCCCGACGACCTGCACCGTCCCTTCATCGACGCCCTCACCCGGCCCAACCCCGACGACCCCACCGGACGCTCGACGATGCGGCGGGTGCCCGAGGTGCTCGACTGCTGGTTCGAGTCGGGCTCAATGCCCTTCGCGCAGGTGCACTACCCGTTCGAGAACTCCGAGTGGTTCGAGAGCCATTTCCCGGCCGACTTCATAGTGGAGTACATAAACCAGACCCGGGGCTGGTTCTACACGCTGCACGTGCTGGCCGGGGCGCTGTTCGACCGGCCGGCGTTCTCCAACGTGATCTGCCACGGCATCCTGCTGGCCGCCGACGGCGCCAAGCTCTCCAAGAAGCTGCGCAACTACACCGAGCCCACCGACATCTTCGAGAGCCAGGGCGCCGATGCCATGCGCTGGTACTTGATGGCGGCCAACATCGTTCGGGGCGGCGACCTGCGGGTGAGCGACGAGGGGATCGACGAGGTCACCCGCCAGATCATGCTGCCCGTCTGGAACGCCTATTCGTTCTTCACCATGTACGCCAACGCCGAGGGTTACGAGGCTCAACGGTGCACCGGCAGCGAGGACGTGCTCGACCGCTACGTCCTGGCCCGGACCCGCACGCTGGCGGAGCGGGTCACCGAGCGCATGGACGCCTACGACCTGCCCGGCGGCGCAGCCGAGATCACGGCCTTCATCGACGCCTTGAACAACTGGTACATCCGCCGCTCCCGGGACCGCTTCTGGAACGCGGGCGGAGCCGATACCGACCGGGCCGCCTTCGACACCCTGTATGTGGTGCTGACCACCCTGACGCGGGTGGCCGCTCCCTTCCTGCCCATGATCGCCGATGAGATCCACGGCGGGCTCACCGGCGGCGCATCGGTGCATCTGGCCGACTGGCCCGACCCCGACGCCGAGGGCCTGCCCGCCGACGACGCCCTGGTGGCCCGCATGGAGCGCCTGCGCGACGCGGCCTCCGCCGCGCTGCGGGTTCGGGAGGACGCTGGACTGCGTGTGCGCCTGCCCCTGGCCCGAGCCATCGTCGCCGGCGAGGGCGCCGAGGACCTGGCCCCGCTGGCGGATCTGCTGGCCGACGAGATCAACGTCAAGTCGGTGGTGTTGACCGACGACCTGTCCGCGCACGCCTCGCTGGTCCTGCGGCCCAACGGCGCAGTGCTCGGGCCCCGTCTGGGCGGAGCCGTGCAGGAGGTGTTCAAGGCGGCACGCTCCGGCGATTGGACCCGCAACGACGATGGCACCGTGACCGCGGCCGGCCACGCGCTGGAGGTGGGAAGCTTCGAGTTGGCCGTGGAGGCGTCCGAGGGAGGCGCCGCGGCCGGGCTGGCCTCCGGAGACGCGGTGGTCGTGCTCGACACCGCGGTCACCCAGGAGCTGGAGGCCGAGGGCTGGGCTCGCGACGCGGTGCGGGTGATCCAGGACTGCCGGCGAATCGACGACTACGTCGTGACCGACCGGATCGAAGTGTGGCTGGCGACGGCATCAGCCGAACACGCTGAGGCCGTGGACAGATGGGCCGGCTACGTGGCCGAGCAGGTGCTGGCCACCCGCCTGGAGGTCACCACCTTCACCGACACCGGAGGCGACGCCGAGGGAGTGTCGAAGTCCTACGCCACGAGCCGGTGGCTGGGCGGCGCGGTCGGCCACGACATCACCATCGACGGCCAGCCCGCCCGCTGCGACCTGGCCCCCAGCTCAACCGGGTCGCGCCGACCCGGCGACAGCTCCCGCCCCCGCTGACCCTCGGCGAAGGGGCTAAAGGGAGCCGACCGCTAGGAGTGCTTGCGGGCCTTCTTGTGGCCCGCGGCGCGCTCCTTGCCCATGAACTTGTCGGTTGCGGTCGTACCCCCCGCACCCTTATAGCCGATCGACATGGCGCCTTGCACCCGCTTGGCGGCCGCCTTGGCCGGGTCCGGGGTGGCACTGCGCTTCGGCGTGCCGGAAAGAGCGATCAGGAAGTCGCCGATGCTGGTGAGACCCTTGCGAATGCCCTGTAGGGCTTTGCCGACCATTCTGCCTTCTTTGTGAGGCGGCGCCCGCCTGCCTGCAACCTAGCAGCTAGCTGCCTTCGAGGCGGCGGCCCTCCTCGACCAGGTTGATCTCCCATATCACCTTGTCCAAGGCGTCAGCCGAGGTGATCGTCGAGAACCTCAGCGGGTGCTCGTCGGTCACGCAGGTGGGAAGCGGGGACAGGATCGTCCACGGCGTGGGATGGGCGAACTGGACGACCGAGTAGCGGTCGCCGGTCTGGCCCTCGGCCGCGACCACCCGGTGGATTCCCGCGCCGATCACTCCGTTGGTGAGGTGCTCGAGCATCATTCCGGTGTTGATGATGGCGCTGCCGGTGGGCGGGATGGCGTCGACCCAGCCATCGCTGGTCCGCACCTGCAATCCCGGCGCGGTGGCCCGAGGAAGCATGGTGATGAGGTTGATGTCGCCGTGCTCGGCGGCCCACATGAAGCCGTCTGTGGGGGCGGTCTCCATGGGCGGGTAGTGAATGGCGCGGGTGAGGGTCGCGCCGTACTCGAGCATTGCGTCGAAGAACTCCTCGTGGATCCCCAACCCGACCGCGATCACCCGCAGCACCCGGCGCTGGATGTCGAGCACCGAGGCATGGAATCCGAGCAGCAGCTCGGTGACGCCCGGCTGATCGTCCTCGGGCAAGGTGGGTGGCCCATAGCGGTGGGGATACCGCTGGCGGAGCGGGTGGCCCGGCGGCGCCGGCGCGCCCCAGTTGAGCATCTCCTTGAGGTCGGGGATGTCGGAGATGGCGGCCGTCTCGGTCATCATCGGCGTGTAGCCGGTCTGACCATGGGAACCGGCCACGATGTAGCGGTCCTTGCGCTCCTGGGGAAGGTCGAAGAAAGCCTCCAGCTGCCCGTAGGCCTCGTCGATCACGCCCGCGCCCAAGTCGTGGCTCACGTAGACGAAGCCAGTGGCCAGGCTCCGCATGACACCGTCGACCACCGCGTCGCGCTGCTCGGGCCCGCCTCGCTCGAACGCCACAAGGTCCACATCGAGTATGTCCACGTCTGGAACACTAGCTGCGCAGGAGCACGAGAAAGAACCCTAACCCTCGACTTGTACTTCAGAGATTCGGTTGAGGGTCCTTCCTCGTACCCCAAGGGCGCAACGCGATTCGTCCACACCATCGGGGACAGCGCCGACTCGCGGATGGGCAGGTGCCAACGGGCGGCTGCGTGAGTGGACGAATCGAAGCTCAGCCTCAACTGAGGCTGACGAGCAGCACCCACGCGTCGCCGGAGTGGTTGTAGATGTCGAGATCGGTGGTGTCGAGGTACATGTCGCCGACGAGGAAGGAGGAACCTCCGCCATAGGGCGTGGGCGAGGTCGCGGTCGGAGTGCCTGCGCCGTGGTACCAACGGTTGCCCGACCCCGGATCGCCCGTCGGACCCTTGTCACCCGGGAGGCCCTTCGCACCTCTGACCCCCGGATCGCCCGTCGGACCCTTGTCACCATCCGGGCCCTTGTCACCCGGTTCGCCGCCACCCGGACCAGCCGGACCCTCAGGACCAGCCGGACCAGCAGGACCCTCGTCACCATCCGGACCCTTGTCACCATCCGGACCCTTGTCACCCGGTTCGCCCTGCGGGCCCTGAGGACCCGGATCGCCACCACCCGGACCAGCCGGACCCTCAGGACCAGCCGGACCCTCAGGACCAGCCGGACCCTCAGGACCAGCCGGACCCTCAGGACCGGGCACGCCACCACCCGAGCCAGCGGGGCCGGCGGGACCACGAGGACCATCGGGGCCCTTGTCACCATCCGGACCCTTGTCACCATCCGGACCCTTGTCACCATCCGGACCCTTGTCACCATCCGGACCCTTGTCACCATCCGGACCCTTGTCACCAGTCGGGCCCTCGTCACCAGCCGGGCCCTCGTCACCAGCCGGGCCCTCGTCACCAGCCGGACCATCCATTGTGACTTCGATCTCGGCCTTCTCGTCGTCGCTCGCCTCGTCGGGCTCGGGCTCGGGCTCGGGCTCGGGCTCAACTGCAGGTTCAGGCTTTGTGGGCTCGGGTTCCTCCCCCAGGGTTGCGCGACATCCGCAGGTGCCGCTCGGTCCGCGCAGCGAGCCGATGGGCGACGGCTCCCACCCCGCCGTGCCGTGGGCATACAGGTCACCCGTGGCGACATCCAAGTACAGGTCGCCCTCGCGCGAGACTTGAGACTCCGGTGTGATGTCGGCCACACTCGGATGACCGTCGCCCCAATACCACTGTGCGCCGAGAGACAGCTGAGCCGTTCTGTCCGCCCCATCGCTGGAGGCACCACCCACACCCACGGCCACCCCATCGCTGGAGGCACCACCCACACCCACAACTGGTGGCGCCGGTGCATGGGCGCGCGCGGTCAGACCGGTGTCGCTCGCAGTGGCCATGCGAGGCCCCGCGTACAGCATCAGCGCGGCCACTGAGGCGACCCCGAGCATCAAGACGAGCGACCAGCGAGCAGCATGGCGCATATGAAACTCCATCAAAGTGAGCAGGAGACAGATCAAGGAGCACAGTAGCGCTCCAGACGGCCATCTTTGGGGACCCGGAGTTCGTCAGTCGACGCAATTGCCCGCCCCCGCACGATTCTTTTGGGACCCGACTTGACACGCGTGTAGTTACGGTGCTGTAATTCATGTTCCGAAGTTGTGGCCGGTCTTGAGCGGGGTCCACAGCTCCCGGGGGATCCGCTGACCACCAGCAAAGAGGAGGCGCACCGACGTGACGATGACCCAGGACCGGTTGACCTCCGTAGCAGAGATGCCTCCGACAGCATCCGCTACGACCACGATGCGCGTCCGCAAGCGGAACGGCAATCTCGAGCCGGTCGACGTGAACAAGATCGTCCACGCGGTAGCCCGGGCGGCCGAGGGCCTGCTCGGCGTCGATCCGCTGACGGTCAGCACCCGCACCATCGCCGCCCTCGCCGACGGCGCCACCACCCGCGAGCTCGACGAGCTGAGCATCCGCACCGCGGCCGGGCTCATCGTGGAGGAGCCCTACTACTCGAAGCTCGCGGCCCGCATGCTCGCCACCTACATCGACAAGGAGGTCCGCAACCAGAACATCCCGTGGTTCTCCGAGGCGATCGACACCGGCCACCGGCTCGGGCTGATCGGCGACGACACCGCGGAGTTCGTGCGGACCCACTCCCCCACCCTGAACGCGGCCATCGACTCCGGCCGCGACCGCAACTTCGAGTTCTTCGGTCTGCGCACCGTGTACGACCGCTACCTGCTGCGCCACCCCGACACCCGCCTGGTGATCGAGACCCCGCAGTATTTCTTCCTCCGGGTCGCCTGCGGGCTGAGCACAGACCCTGATGAGGCCATGCGCTTCTACGACCTGATCTCGTCGCTGGCCTACCTGCCGTCGAGTCCCACGCTGTTCAACTCGGGCACGATGCACCCGCAGATGTCGAGCTGCTACCTGCTCGACTCCCCCGAGGACTCCCTGGAGGGCATCTACCAGCGCTACACCGACATCGCCCGGCTCTCGAAGTACGCGGGCGGCATCGGCGTCGGTTGGCACCGGATCCGCTCCAAGGGATCGCTGATCCGGGGCACCAACGGGTTGTCCAACGGCATCGTCCCCTGGCTCAAGACCCTCGACTCGTCAGTGGCCGCCGTCAACCAGGGCGGGCGACGGAAGGGCGCGGCCTGCGTCTACCTGGAGACCTGGCACGCCGACATCGAGCAGTTCCTGGAGCTGCGCGACAACACCGGCGACCACGCCCGGCGCACCCACAACATCAACCTCGCCAACTGGGTACCCGACCTCTTCATGGAGCGGGTGGAGAAGGACTGGCAGTGGAGCCTGTTCGATCCCAAGACGGTGCCCGAGCTCACCGACACCTACGGCGAGGAGTTCCGGGCCATCTACGAGCAGGCCGAGGCCGACGGACTCTTCGAGACGCAGGTCTCGGCCCGCCAGCTGTACACGCGGATGATGCGGACCCTGGCCGAGACCGGCAACGGCTGGATGACGTTCAAGGACGCCTCCAACGCCAAGTGCAACCAGGCCGGCCCCGGCTCGCCGGGCGGCCCCAACGCCCGCGACCGGGTGGTGCACCTCTCCAATCTGTGCACCGAGATCATCGAGGTCACCAGCGCGCAGGAAACCGCGGTCTGCAACCTCGGCTCGGTCAACCTCGGTGCGTTCGTTCAGCCGGCGACAACGGCCCCCAACGGCAGCAGCCCGGCGGGATTCGACTTCGAGCGACTCGGCGAGGTGGTGCGGCTGGTGGTCGGCTTCCTCGACCGGGTCATCGACATCAACTACTACCCGACCGGCGAGTCGGCGGCGTCCAACCGGCGCTGGCGCCCGGTGGGCCTGGGTCTCATGGGCCTGCAGGACGTGTTCTTCAAGCTTGGTCTGGCCTTCGACTCCGTTGAGGCCCGCACCCTCAGCCGCCGCATCTCGGAAGAGATCTACTTCAACGCCCTGTGGGCCTCCACCGAGCTGGCCGAGGCCAACGGATCCCATCCCGGCTTCGACGACACTCGGGCCGCGGCCGGCGACTTGCAGTTCGATCTCTGGAACACCGAGCCGTCCGACCTCGACCGCTGGGCGCCGCTGCGCGAGCGGGTCGCCCAGCACGGGTTGCGCAACTCGCTGCTGATCGCGATCGCCCCGACAGCCACCATCGCGGCCATCGCCGGCTGTTACGAGTGCATCGAGCCCCAGGTATCGAACCTGTTCAAGCGCGAGACGCTCTCAGGCGAGTTCATGCAGGTGAACCGGTATCTGGTGGCTGAGCTGAAGACCCGAGGCCTGTGGGACGACCAGATGATCGCAGAGGTCAAGAAGGCTGAGGGCTCGATCCAACAGATCGGGCGCATTCCCGACAACCTGAGAGCCGTCTACCGCACCGCCTGGGAGATCCCCCAGCGCTCCCTCATTGAGATGGCCGCCGATCGGGGTGCCTTCATCGACCAGAGCCAGTCGCTCAACCTGTTCATGGAGGCACCGACCATCGGGAAGCTCTCGTCGATGTACATGCACGCGTGGAAGCAGGGCCTCAAGACCACCTACTACCTGCGATCCAGGCCGGCCACGCGGATCAACCAGACCACCACCAACGGCGCGGGCACCGCCGCCGACTCGGAGGCCGCCGCGGCGTGCTCCCTGGAGAACCCCGAGACCTGCGAGGCATGCGACTGATGGCCATCACCGACACTTCTGTTGATCATCTCGATCTCCCGGGCCGGGACTCCGCCGTCCCCGCCCCTCCCGCAGGCTTCCAGCCTGACTCGGAGGCTGAGCCCCGGCCCGGGCAACCCTCCACCCGGCCCAACATCTTGGATCCGGGCTTCGACCTGACGCTGCGACCGATGCGCTATCCGCAGTTCTTCGAGATGTACCGCGACGCGATCAAGAACACCTGGACAGTCGATGAGATCGACTTCTCCGACGACCTCATCGATCTCGACCGCAAGCTCATGCCGGCCGAGAAGCACCTGATAAGGCGGCTGGTGGCCTTCTTCGCCACGGGCGACTCGATCGTGGCCAACAACCTCGTCCTCAACCTCTACGAGCACATCAACGCGCCCGAGGCCCGGATGTACCTGTCGCGCCAGCTCTTTGAGGAGGCGCTGCATGTGCAGTTCTACTTGAACCTGCTCGACAACTACATCCCCGACCACGACGAGCGGGCCGCAGCGTTCGCCGCCATCGAGAACATCCCGGCGATACGGGCCAAGGCCGAGTTCTGCTTCAAGTGGATGGACTCCGTCGGCGACGGGCCCCTGCACACCGCGGACGACCGGCGCCGGTTCCTGATGAACCTGGTCTGCTTCGCGGCCTGCATTGAGGGCCTGTTCTTCTTCGCGGCGTTCGCCTACGTGTACTTCCTGCGATCCAAGGGGCTGCTCAACGGGCTGGCCGCGGGCACGAACTGGGTGTTCCGCGACGAGTCGATGCACATGAACTTCGCGTTCGAGGTGATCCGCACGGTCCGCAACGAGGAGCCCGAGCTGTTCGACGAGGAGTTGGGCCAGCGGATCAGCGACATGCTGGCCGAGGCGGTGGACGCCGAGTACCAGTTCGCGGCAGACCTGCTGGGCGAGGGCGTGCCGGGAATGTCGGTGGTCGACACCCGGTCATATCTCGAGTACGTGGCCGACCAGCGACTGATGCAGCTCGGCCTGCCCAGGCGCTTCGGTAGCCGCAATCCGTTCTCGTTCATGGAGTTGCAGGACGTGCAGGAGCTCTCCAACTTCTTCGAGCGCACCGTGTCCGCCTACCAGGTGGGCGTGGAAGGCAAGGTCTCCTTCGACGAGGACTTCTGACGCCGACCTCTCCTTGTCGAAGTTGTGTGTCCGCAATGGCGGATCATGTGATACATAAGGCGTCATGTTGAGATTCGCAGAGGAGATCGTCCTGCTAATGCTGCGGGACGACGACGGCAAGTTCGTTCCGGTACCGGTCATGTCCATGCAGCACGCGCTGGCGGCAGCCGTGCTGATGGATCTGGCTATGGAGAACCGGATCGACACCGATCCCGACAACCTCGTCCTGATCGACTCCACGCCGGTGGGCGACAGCCTGCTGGATCCGACGCTTGAACAGATCGCAGCCGGAGAGCAGCGCGACGCCCGCTACTGGGTGGAGCAGACCGCCCGGCAGGGTGACGAGATCCGCGACCAGGCGCTGGCCCGCCTCATCGAGCGCGGCATCCTCGAGCAGCACGAGGAACGGTTCCTCTGGGTGTTCCGGTCCCGGCGCTACCCGGTAATCGACGGCGCGGAAGAGCGCGAGGTGAAGCTGCGCATCCTGGGCGTGCTGCTCAGCGACGAGATCCCCGACCCGCGGGACATCGTGATCATCTGCCTGGCGGACGCCTGCGGGTTGCTGCGCCTGATCCTGCCGAAGCGGGAGTTGGAGAGCGTTCGCGACCGCATCGATCAGGTCCGCAAGCTGGACCTGATCGGCCAGGCCATGTCACAGGCGATCCACGACATCGAGCTGTGGCTGGCCACCAGCCGGATCGAGGGCCGCATCTTCTAGCCCTTTCTGGCCCTCACTCGGTGGTGTTGTCGGCGAGGATCAGGGTCTTGAGGTCGCTGTGGAAGCCGAGGGCGTGATCTCCGCCCTCGCGGCCTATACCCGACAAGCCGCAGCCCCCGAAGGGTGCGGCCAGGTCGCGCACCAGGAAGGTGTTGGTCCACACGATCCCGGCCCGAACCGCGGCGCCGACCCGCTCGGCCCGGTCGGTCGAGCCCGTATAGACGATGGCGGACAGGCCGTAGCGGGTGGAGTTGGCCAACTCCACGGCCTCGGCCTCGGTCGTGAAGGTCTGGATGGTCAGCACTGGGCCGAAGACCTCGCGCTGAACGATCTCGGACTCGTTGGAGGCGGGCTTGATCAGCGTCGGCTCGTAGTGGAGGGAGCCGGCGCGGCGGCGGCCGCCCCACAACACGGTGTCGCCCGCGGCCCGTGCCCGCTCAATGAAGGCCTCGATCCTGGCCAGGTGGTCAGGGTGGGCCACCGGGCCGATGGTGGTGGCGTCGTCGCGGCTGTCGCCCAGCACATGAGCCTCCGTGCGGGTGCGCAGAGCATCCACGAACTCGCCGCTCACCGCTGCCTCCACCAGCAGGCGGGTTCCGGCCAGGCACACCTGGCCCGAGTCCTCGTACTGGGCCGCAGCCTGCTTGGCGGCCGCTTCGAGATCGCAATCGGCGAACACGAGGAGCGGACCCTTGCCCCCGAGTTCGGCTGTGAACGGCACGATGTTGGCCGCCGCCGCCGCGCCGATGCGTCGGGCCGTCTCCGGTGAGCCGGTGAAGCTGATGCGCCGCACCCTCGGATCCGCGGTCAGGGCCGCGCCGACCTCGGCGCCGATGCCCTGCACCAGGTTGAAAGCGCCGGGCGGCAGTCCGGCCTCCACCGTCAGGTCGGCCAGCAATGACGCCGACAGCGGTGACCACTCGGCCGGCTTGAGCACCACGCTGTTGCCCGCGGCCAGCGCAGGAGCCACCTTCCAGGTGGCCAGCATGAACGGCGCGTTCCACGGCGTGATCACCACCGCGGGTCCGGCAGGCATGCGCTGCACGGTGTGGGCAGTGCCCCGGGCCGGCCAGCGGGGCTCGTCGTGGGCCTCGGCCATGTCCGCGTAGAAGCGGAAGTTGAGCGCGCCCCTCGCTACCAGCCGCTCGCGCATGGAGCGGTGCATGAAGCCCATGTCGAGGGTCTCGACCAGGGCGATGTCGTCGTTGCGGACTTCGATGAGATCCGCCAACCGGCGGAGGGCGGCGGCCCGCTCGCCCACGGGCAGCGCGCTCCAGGTGCCGAAGCCGTCCACCGCCGCGCTCACAGCCTGCTCGGCGGTGGCCGCGCCTCCCCGGGCAACATCGGCGAGCTTGCGGTCCCAGTCCAGCGGCGAACGGCACTCGAAGGTGTGAGCCGACGCCATCCGCTCGCCGCCGATCAGATGATCAACGCTGACCTCAACCCCACCGACGATGCCCCGAGGCGATGCCGCCATCAGGCCTCCTCGTCGACCGCGGACTGGTAGTGGCGGGCGCCGGGACCGCGCGGCGCCCGCTTGCCCCGGTGCTCCCAGTCACCGCCCATGGCGGTCGACACGACCTCCTCGCTGCCCGATGGCTGGGCGCCCACGTCGGAGCGCACCGGCTCGGGCCCGGCCACGATGGTGTTGGTCAGCGCGCCCAGGCCCTCCACCTCCACCGTGACCACATCTCCGGGCACCACCGGGCGCGAGCCGGCCGGAGTGCCCGACAGCACCAGGTCGCCGGGCACCAGGGTGATGGTGCGGGCCAGGTCGGCCACCAGGTAGTGCATGTCCCACTCCATCTCGTCGGTGCTGCCGTCCTGGCGTACCTCGCCGTTCACGAGGGTGCGGATCCGCTTGTGGTGGAAGTCCCAGCCCGTCACCAGCGCCGGCCCGACCGGGCACAGCGTGTCGCTGCCCTTGACCCGCAGCATCGAGCCCGCGTCGGTGTCGCGGAAGTCGTGCAGCCCGTAGTCGTTGGCCACCGTGTAGCCCGCGATGTAGTCGCCCGCATCGTCGGGCGACACGTTGCGGCAGGTCTGTCCCATAACGATGCCGATCTCGCCCTCATAGTTCAGCCACCGGCACGGCTCGGGCCGCACCACGTCGGCGCCGTGGGCACTCAAAGCAGTGATCGGCTTGTGGAAGTAGGTCGGAGCCGGCGGCAGCCGGGTCATGAACTCGGCCACCCGGCTGGCGTAATTCAGGTGGACGCACAGGATCTTGGTCGGCTCGCACGGCGGCAGGTGGACCGCGTCGGTTACGGCCGCTCGCCGCCCATCCCGGGCCACGAGATCGTCGCCCTGCCGCTGGACGAGCACCGGGTATCCGTCGAGCAGGATGCGGCGGTACTCGGTCACGGTCACTGCCCGTGGTCCTGCGAGTCCGAGTCCCGGGCCGCTCCCACGAAGGTGTCGAAGAGGTCGTCGCGCCCGAGGAGGTCCGAGGCAGCACCCTCAGCGGCGATCTCGCCGGTCCTCAGCACATAGGCCCGGTCGGCCACCTCCAGCAGCCGGGTGGCGTTCTGCTCGACCACCAGCATGGTGCGACCCTCGGCCTGGAGTCGGGCGATGAGCACGAAGACGAAGTCGACCAGCACCGGTGCCAGACCCAACGACGGCTCGTCCATCAACAGGATGCGGGGGTTGCTCATGAGAGCCCGGGCGATGGCAAGCTGCTGGGCCTCGCCGCCGGAGAGCAAGCCGGCCGCAGTGGACCACTTCTCCTTGAGCACCGGGAACAGGTCGACCATCTCGTCGAGGCGCTGGGCCCGCTCGTCGGCCGCGACGGTCACGCCGCCGACGCGCAGGTTCTCGACCACCGTCATCTCGGCGAACAGCCTCCGCCGCTCCGGCACAAGAGACAGCCCCGCCTTGAGCATCCGATCGGGGCTCTTGCCGGTGACGGGACGTCCGTGGAGGAGCACTTCGCCCTCGACCGGGCGAAGCAACCCTGCGACGGTGTTGAGCAGGGTCGTCTTGCCCGCGCCATTGGGTCCGATGAGCCCGACGATCTCATTGGCTCCAACGCTCAGGCTCACTTGCCGCAAGGCTGAGATCGACCCGTAGCGGGTGGTGATCCCGGACACCTCAAGCACCACGGAAACCTACCTAAGGCCCCTCACCCCCGAGTTGGGCCGCTTGCCTGCAGGATGACTGGGAGCGATCAGCCGCCTAGTCTTGCGCTGATTCCGTTTGGTAGCAAACGAAACCGGGGATGCCGAAGTGGAAGACCGAGCAAGCCCGCGCCTACTCGACGCAGAGCGCCGCATCCAGGCGCGCCTCGGCGACCGACGGCTGGACTTCGACTCGATGCTCGCCGTGTCCAACATCTACCGGGCCGCGACCGCGGTGCGCCGACGCGCCGAGCGTGGAGTGCTGTCGCAGTTCGGCCTGTCCTGGGGCGGCTTCACCACGCTGTGGGTGCTGTGGGTGTGGGGCGAGATGCGGACTGCGGACCTGGCGGAAGAATGCGACCTGTCCAAGGCGACACTCACCGGAGTGGTCAAGACTCTGGAGAAACGGGGATTCGTGGAACGCAGGCAGGTCGAGTCGGACCGCCGCCGGGTGACGGTCGCGCTCACCGACGCCGGCCTGGACACTATCGAGCGGCTCTTCCCCCGCTTCAACCTCTACGAAGGCGAGATGGTGAGCGAACTCACAACAGCCCAGAAGCAGGAACTGGCCGAGCTGCTGCGCCGGGTGATCGTCTCCGCCAGTAGGGAGTGAGCGACCAGCAGGCGGCTCAGTGCCCCACCTGGGTGGAGATCATCGGTACGCCAGCGCGGCCATGTCAGGGCCCGATCATGTCGAAGGGGCCGAGAGCGACCGCGCCGCCGTCGAGGCGGAACGAGACACCGGTGGCGAAGCGGCCGGCCGCAGCCACCAGGTAGTGAACGAGGGCGGCGATCTCGTCGGGCTTACCGGCCCGGCCCGCAATGTTGACTGACACTCCGGCCGCGGTCAGCTCACGGATGACATCCGCGGCCATGGGCGTGTCCACGATGCCCGGATCGACCTGCGTGACCCTGATCCCGTCGGCCCGCCGCGCCCGCACCGGCCAGCCGGGCGGCAATGGCCGCCCCGATCCCAGCTGACGCACCAGTGACGACGGCGCGTCTGCCGGTCAGGTCGAAAGCAGCATCAGGCATGGTGCCACGATAATCACCCGTGTGGAGCGCTTGATCGTTCGGGAGCTAACGAATAGGGTCCGGGCGTGGCCGAGCTCCGAGGGCGAATGCCCCCGCGGACCCACTACCGAAAGGTGTTCGCGATCGGCGACTCCGGGGGTCCACGGGCGATGGGCCGCACCGCGGAGCGGCAGTGCGGTCGGTGACGGACGTCGCCCGTTTCGTCGGCTGCGTGGCCGCGGCCGCAACCTCGGCATCGCCGACCAGGGACCGCATCGACGCCATCATCGACGAGATCGGCCAAGTACTTCCGTTTGTCGGGATGTGCATCAACGCGGCCGCGGACTCGAACGGGCGGAGCGAGATCGTCTGCAGTCGCGGCTACCCCGACACGATTCTAGCCTGGCTCGGAAGCAGGGACTTCCTGGCGGAATGGCGGGGGCTGAGGCCGTCCCCGCGGGGAACCCGGCTCAGGGACACATGGGACCTCGACCCGCTGCCCGCAACCGTCCGCGACTTCGTGGTGCCGCTCGGATTCGGCGGCGGTGTTTCCGTGCCGCTCCACACTGCAGCAGGCGAGGCTCTTGGGGGCATGCACTTCTCGACCGAGTCCGCGGATGACATCACCGACCTGGCCCACGACGGCCTGTGCCTTATCGCGCCCACCATCAAGAACTTGGTCCGCTCGTTGCCTCCGCTCATCGATTGCGACCCTCTCAGCTCGCGCGAGGTCGAGGTCCTGGAACTCATTGCTCACGGTAAGTCCAACGCGGCCATAGCGACCGAGCTCTACATCGCGCCACGAACGGCCGCGACCCACGTTGAGCACATACTGGCCAAGCTGGGAGCAGCCAATCGGGCCCAGGCCGCGGTGCTCGGCATGCAGCTCCAGTTGATCCCGACCAACTAGCCCCTCACTTGCCAGCCGAGTCAACGGCCGCATCCATGTAGGCGCGCTGCAGGGCCCCCGGATCCTCGCGCAGGACATCGGTGCGCTCGCTCAGGACGGCCTCCCCCCGTACCAGCACGCTCACGACGTCGGCGACGTCGAGGGCAACCGACGTGAACTGCTCCACGAGCAGCACCGCCGTGCCGGCTCGAGCCGCCTCCTTGACCACGCCGGTCAGGCGTCGCACGACCGTCGGGGCCAGACCGAGGGATATCTCGTCGATCAACAGGCACGACGGGCGGGCTATGAGCGTTCGGGCCAGGACCAGCATCTGCTGCTCCCCTCCCGAGAGTTCCCGGGCCGGCGTGCTGGACCTCGCACGCAACTCGGGGAACATCTCGTAGGCAGGATCGGTGTCGCGGGCCGCGACTCGCAGGTTCTCCTCGACCGAGAGTTCGCTGAAGACGGCCCGACCCTGGCGCACGTGCCCGAGGCCGAGACGGTTGCGTCGCCGTCTCGACGCTCGTGTGATGTCGGAACCATGCAGTGCGACCGAGCCGCCCGAGGCCTTGACGACGCCCGAGACGGCCTCGAGCATCGACGTCTTCCCGGAACCGTTGGGACCCACGATCGCCATCACCTCGGAGGCGCCAATATCGAGCGTCACCCCGCGCACGGCGGGCGCGCCGCCCCGGACCACCACCAGGTCTCGCACAGCAAGGACCGGCCGCTTCGCGAGGCTCACGGAGACTCGCCCTCCACACCCAGGTAGGAAGCCATGACCCGCGGGGCGGCCAGCGTTCGCTGGGTCGGACCGGCGGCTATGACCGCGCCTCGGTCAAGAACAACGAGTGACGGGCAGACCTGCCGCACGAGCCGTAGGTCGTGTTCGATGAGCACTATGCCGACACCCCACTCGCTGGCGACGGTCCCCAGAGCTGATCCGAGACGGCTGGACTCACCATCCGTCAGGCCGGCCGCGGGCTCGTCGACGAGAGCCACCGACGGAGCGGCGCTGAAGGCAGCCGCCAACTCCAGGCGACGTCGCTCGGCGTGGTCGAGTTCTGCGATCCGTGTCGCGGGGGCGGGCAGGTCGAAGAGCGCCAGCAGCCAGTCCCGATGCATGGCCGACGTGCGGTTGCGTCCGGCGATGGCAAGGAATTGACCCACCGCGAGATTCGTCGGCGTCCGCTCCCGCTGGAACGTGCGTGCCAGCCCCGACCTGACCCGGCGATGAACCGGCATCCCGATCAAGGGGTCGCCCCCCAAGCCCACCCATCCACCGCTGATCGGCACGTATCCCGCTACCGCATCAACGAAGGTCGACTTCCCGGCACCATTGGGTCCGATGAGCCCTACGATCTCGCCCGGCCCGATCTCCGCGGAGACCCGGTCGACAGCTCGCACCGACCCGTAGTCGACGATCAGGTCCTCCACCACCAGAGCAGACCTGCGCACGGACGGCGGTCGGCGATAGCCAACATCTCGCCTAGCCGGTTCCTGCTTGACTCTCCGACGCCAGAACCTGGCAGGCAGAGCAAGCCACTGGCCGGCGATGCCGCTGGAGCCCTGGCTCAGCACCTGCGCCGCCCCGACGGCGAAGATCATCGGGCCGACGTCCTGGGACCAGCCAAACACCCGCAGCAACTCGGGCATCCACGACGACAGGATCCCGGCCAGCGCGGCACCCAGCACGCTCGCTGAGCCGGCCATGACCGTCAGCGCGAACACGACCAGCGAGTCGAAGGGTTCGAGCTGGCGGGCCGACAGCCGCCCGATCTGGATGGCAAGCAGCCCTCCGGCTGTGCCCGCAGCGAAGGCACTGGCCGCGAAGGCGGTGAGCTTGGCGACGACCACAGAGTGTCCGGCGGCCGCGGTCGCCCGCTCCGATTGCCCGATGAGAGCCCACCTGATCCCGACCGACCTGCGCCGCAGCAGACGCAGGCCCAGTTCGAGCAGGACAGCAACGCCCAGTGCAAACCACAGGAAGCGCACCTCGGACAGCGCAACACCGGGACGGGGCACCGCGAAGTTCGTACGCGTGCCGGGAAAGCCGCGATTGAACACCGCTACTTGGATCGCGGCCGCGAATCCGAGAGTCACCACCGCAAAGTCCACGCCGCGCAGGCGCAGAGCCGGAAGGCCCACCACCACCCCCACCGGAACGGCGGCGACACCACCCAGCAACAAGGCCATTTC
This sequence comes from Candidatus Aldehydirespirator sp., assembly GCA_965220645.1. Lineage (GTDB taxonomy): Bacteria > Actinomycetota > Acidimicrobiia > Acidimicrobiales > Aldehydirespiratoraceae > Aldehydirespirator. The sequence continues at coordinate 3,300,095 of OZ244836.1, forward strand.
GACGGGAATCCCGGTGTTGAGTGTGAGCCACCCGACCATCCAGCCCCCGACGCCGGCCAGGCTCATCTGACACAGCGACACCATCCGGGTGTCCGCGTAAAGGAATCCGAGGGAGCGGGCGATGACTGCGGTGATGATCGCGCCGGTCGCGAGGAAGATGCGGAAGTCGCTCAAGTACGAGATCGCGACACCGGCCAGGATCGCGACGGCCACGAAGCGGGCGTCAGCGCGCGTCATCCCACGCCTCCGCTCGGCGCTGCCACAGCAGCAGCCCCAGGATGAACAGGAACGGGATCGTTCCGCGGTAACGGCTGATGTCGGAGAACCGCCCGGAGTGGGTTTCCAGGAAGGCGATGACAAACCCCGTCCCGAGGGTGGTCCAGACCCGTGCGAACCGGCCGGCGAGGGCAGCGGCCAGGCCCGGCAGCAGCAGGAACACCAGCGGCGCGAAGGCGGCCGGCCTGCTGGGGCCAACGAGAATGGCACCAAGCGCCGCGATGGCCCCCGACACTCCCCACACGGCCACCGTCAACCCGCCGACCGGCACGCCGTCGATTTCGGCGGTAACGGAGTCCTCAGCCATGGCCCGCAGGCGGATGCCGACACGGGTCCGGTTCATGACCAGGCTCGCGGCTGTGCCAACGGCCAGCGCAAGCAGGACGGCCATCATGGTGTCGTAAGTGACTCGCACGCCGGCAAGCTCCTCGTAGTGCCCCGGAAGGAAGGGCCGAGCCATCCGCGGCTTGTCGCCGAACACCCTGAAGCCGGCGGCCAGCAGTCCTAGCAGGACCGCGATGGTTACCGTGCTCCTTGTCAGTCGCTCACTGTCGCGGAACCACGACGCAAAGAGTGTCCCCATCACTGCGCCGATCGCGGCACCCATAGCCACGGCCACAGCCGCGGCCGCGACGATGGTCGTGCCGGTCTCGATCAAAGCGAGCATCGTGAAAGCGCCGAGCGCGCCGACTGTGGTTATGGCGAAGTTGAGGGTGCCCGTCATGCGGTACACGAGCACAATGCACACCCCGAACAGCGCGTAGGCCGCGCCGGAACTCAGCGACGCTGCCAGCGAGCGGATCATGGCCCGCTGGATTGAGTCCGGCCCGGAGGGCCGTCATCATGGAACGACGATCCACTCCGGTGTCTTGACCACCCAGGCGCCGTCGACGAGTTCGACGAACTTTGCGGCACGATTCGAACCGTGGGACGCACCCTCCCCGAACGCGTACGGGGTTCCGGTGAGGCCCGTGCTGACGGGCTCGAGCCCGAGCAGGGCCGCGGCCACCGACCCTCGGGTGATCTCGCCGTCGATCCCTTCCAAGACACTGACCATTATCGTCGCCGCCAGGTAGCCGCCCTCGGCGAAGGATGTCTGGGGCACGCCGGCCTCGTTCATCAGCACCCGCCAGTCGCTGAGCACCGCGCTATCGGTGTCGGTGAACGGCTCGAACTCCGACGCCAGCAACAGGCCGTTGCCGGTGGCGCCCAGCTGCTCGGCTACCGCCGCGGTGTATCCGGAGGTCAGGCCGATGATCTGCACGTCGAGCCCTTGGGCTTCGCGGATCTGCATCATCGCCACGTAGTGGAAGTCGTTGGCCTGCACCACGGCCGCGTCGCAGCCGTTGCTCTCCAGCTCGAGCATGAACGGCGTCAGGTCTCCGTCGAAGATCAGGGTCGTGTCGCTGTACGCCAGTTGCTTGCCGGTGGCCGCGGTCCATTCTGCTATAGCCGCTTCGTATGCCGGCTGGAAGTCGGGGACGTTGAAGGCCCCGAAGCAGACGCTTGTGGCTCCGAGCTCCTCGCTCGCGTAGAACAGCGCCACCGCATCGGAGAAGAACGGGCCCGTGTTGACCGGCGAGATGTTCGAAGTGGCGAAACAGACCGGATCGATGCCGGTGCCCTGGATGGCGTAGAGGCCGACCTCGGCGTAGAACCCGGCATTCACCGCGCACTCAAGCAGGCTCGCCGAGCCGACCATGGCCACGACACGCTCCTCGTGGGCGAGTCGCCGAGCAGCCTGCGCCGCCAGTGCCGGATCGAATCCGTCGTCCTCAACGATGTAGGTGATCATGCGCCCGCCGATCCCGCCGGCCGCGTTGACCCGGTCGAACACAGCCTGTGCGGCCGAGTGCGACTCCGGGAACGAGGCCGGTCCGGTGAGAGTTGAGATCGCTCCGAGCCGGATCGGTTCAGAGTTCGGAGCCGGGGCGGCTGCGTCATCCTCGTCTGCTGGCGCTTCGGTCGTCACGGGAGGATCCTCTCCTGACGTGGCCGGTTCGGTTTGCGCCGCAGCTTCCCCGCTGCCGTCGGCCGCACCGCCTTCATCGACCGCGGCGGGTTCATCGACAGCCGCGCTACTGTCCGGTTCCTCCTCGACGGCCGCCGGCGCGGGTTCGACCGTTGGCTCTTCATCCTGCTCGGCGTCGTCACCGCACCCGGATGCGAGCGTGACGAGGACGACGAGCGGGATTGCCAGACGCTTCAGTGGACTTGTTGTCTTGGGCACTTGTATCCCTCCAGTGGCTTGTTCGGCGTTGGATCAGGGTTTCGCGGCATTGGGGAATTCACCGAAGACCAGTTGTCCGTCCACCACGGTCGCGGCGATCGGGGTCTTGGCGATTTGGTGCTCGTCCGTACCGAGGAGTCGGCCGTCCAGGACGCAGTAGTCAGCGACCATTCCGGGGACGAGGGTCCCCTTCCAGCCCTCCGCCCGGTCCTGCCAGGCGCCGTCGATCGTGAAGGTCCGGATCGCCTCCAGGACCGTGATGCGCTCCTCGGGGCCGTGAACCTCTCCGGTGGCCTTGGACTCGCGCAGGACCGCCGTCTCGACGCCCTGGCGCCAGTTCGGAAAAGTGATGGGCGCGTCCGAACTCGACGTCACCCGCACGCCCGCATCCAGCGCCGACCGCATCGGCCACTGGTAGCCGGCCCGCTCCTTGCCGAGCATGTCTCGCATGAGGTCGGCGATGGTCCACTTGATGGCGGGCTGCATGCTGGCGCCGAACCCGTGGACCGCCAGCAGGTTCAGAGCTTCCGGGCTGGCAAGGTCGGCGTGGATCACATAGTGCCTGGGATCAGGCCGGGGACTGCGGTTCTGGGCTCGCACCAAGGAGCGGCCGGTCGCGTCAACGGCGCGATCGCCGGTCACGTGAACACCGATCTGGTAGCCCGCGCGGTGGGCGAGCTCGATCATGGCTTCAAGGTCAGCGAGGCGCTCATCGTCGGTCTCGCCGGTGATCGTCAGACAGCCGCAGCCTCCTCCCGCATACTGCTGTGTCAACCAGGCCGTCTTGTTCGGCGGGACCCCGTCGGCGAAGAACTTGACGCCGGCGACACGGAACCAGCCGGGCTTCTCCGGTGGCGGCACGAACGAGCCGAGATGCGCGGTCACGTCACTGAGACTCGACGTCGTGGGCGGGCTGAAGGCCAGCAGCACCGTGGTGCGGAGAGCGAAGTCCTCGCGGCCGGCCCGTTCGGCCAACCGCTGTAGGAGGCGCTCCCCGGCAGCGCCGCCCTCGAACGCGTTCCCGCCCGGGCCGAGCGCGGCGTCGGTGACCGACGTGATGCCCTCGGCGTGCACGATCTCGCGCACCGTGTCCAGGGCCTGATCCAGCTCGACATCGGTCAGGGGCGGCACGAGCCGGTCGACCATGGCGCTCGCCGCTTCGCGCAGCAGCCCGGAAGGCCGCCGGCTGTGGTCCCTGACGATGACGCCGTCGCGGGGATCCGGGGTGTCCTCATGGATGCCGGCCAGTTCCAGCGCCCTGCTGTTGACCCAGAGCTGGTGTCCCGAGAAGTCCCGCAACGCGACGGGAACATCGGAGCTGACCGCGTCGAGGTCGTCCCGGTTAGGGAGGCGTTCGGGGCTGGCGTCTTCGAGGTAGCCGACGTCCCAGCCGTTCCCCTTGACCCATCCGTTGACCGGACGGGCAGAACCGACCGCCTCGACAACGTCCGCGATGGACCTGACCGAAGGGAATCCGACATCCACCGCGAGCGGAGGACGCACCGCGCCGAAGTAGCCAATGTGCATGTGCGAGTCGTTGATGCCGGGCACGACAGTCCGCCCGTCCAGATCGACAACTTCGGTACACGGGCGGACCAGGGAGGAGACGTCCTCGTCGCGGCCTACTGCGCACACGCGGCTGCCGCGCACGGCTATTGCGTTGACGACCTGGTCGCCGCACGCGGTCACGATCTGCGCGTTCCGAAGAACCAGTTCGGGCGCGTCGGGATCGCGAGTCATGAGGCGATTGAAGCAAACAGTCGAGTTCCCGCCTATCGGCAGATCTGCCGATTTCTGGGTTGATCGCCTATGCATTCCGCGATATTCGTGGTCGCTGGTGCTTGAGCGCCGGTTGATCGTTCGGTGCCAAACGAATAGGGTTTAGGCATGGCTGAACTTCAGGGGTTCATGTACCCGAGGACGCCCACCGGGGCCGCGGGCATCGTTCCGGCGCCCCCCTGGCACTACTCCGGGGACATGCTGACCGTGGAGTACCGCACGGATCCCGACCGGGTGGCCGAGCTGCTCCCCGACCCGCTGGAGCCCGCCGGCGAGGACCCCGGCGCAGTGGCCATGATCTGGGCTGAATGGCAGAGCTGTAGCGACACCTTCGAGGAGCTGCTCGATCCGGTCCGGGCCCAGTACCGGGAGGTGTTCGCGGTGGTGCGCTGCCGCTACGGAGGCGAGACCTACAGCCGGGCTGCCTACATCTGGGTGGACAAGGACTTCGCCATGGCCCGGGGCCATGTGCAGGGCTATCCCAAGAAGATGGCCGAGATCGCCATGACCAGGCCGGTGACGGTGGGCCGGGCCGGACCTCGTCTTGAGCCGGGCGGGCGCTTCGGTGCCACCTTGAGCACTTGGGGGCGGCGAATCGCCGAGGCCCGCTTCACCATCACCGGCACCGCCGAGGCGCCCGGATTCGTCAACGGGCACCCCATGCTGCACAGCCGCCAGATGCCGTCCATCGAGGTCGACGGGGACGACTCGCTCGACGAGCTGGTCACCATGCGGGGCTACTACGCCGACTTGGGCCCGGTGTACGCCGGTGACGCTGAGCTGGTCCTGCCCGAGTGCCCCACCGAGGAGCTGCACCATCTGCCGCCCATCGAGATGATCGGCGGCTACTACCGCCAGGTCGGCATGTCCATGGCCTCCGGCACCACCCTGTGGGCCGCCCCCAACCCCAAGGCTGGCCCGTGAGCGCCCTCACGGCCACGTACGTTGACGACTATCTCGACGACCACGGCGACGACGACGCCGACCTGTCGTCGCACGACTCGTTCACCTCCGGGGTACCCCACGCCACCTTCAGCAGGCTGCGTCACCAAGACCCGGTGCATTGGACCCCCGAGGCCAGCGGCTCCGGCTTCTGGTCGATCACCCGCTACCACGACGCCCTGGCCGTGAGCCGCGACGTTGAGACGTTCACCTCCTCCCACGGCATCCGCCTCGAGGAGATGGACGCCGACGAGCTCGAGGCCCGGCGCACGATGATGGAGCTGGACCCGCCCGAGCACACCCGCCTGCGCCGGCTGGTCAACCGGGGGTTCACCCGCCGCACCGTCGAGTCCTACGAGGACGCCATCCGGGCTCTGGCCGCCGAGGTGCTCGACGAGGCCCTCACCGACGACGCCTTCGACTTCGTCACCGAGGTGGCGGCCAAGCTGCCCATGCGGATGCTGGGCCGGCTGCTCGGCACCAGCGACGCCGACGGCCACCAGCTGGTGGAGTGGGGTGACGCCTTCCTGGGCAACAGCGACCCGGAGTTCACCACCCACGTGATCGACACGGCCGACACCGAGGAGTACCGGCTGATGCCGTTCCGGAGCCCGGCCGCGATCGAGGTGTTCGAGTACGCCGAGCGTCAGGCCGCGGAGCGCCGGGCTTGCCCCCGCAACGACGTGATCACCCAGTTGCTGGCCCCCACCCGCGACGGCGAGCCGCTCAGCGACCTGGAGTTCAAGAACTTCTTCACCCTGCTCATCGCCGCCGGCAACGACACCACCCGCTACACGATGACCCACGGGCTCAACACCTTGATGCACCACCCGAGCCTGTGGCGAGCCTGGAGGGCCGATCCCTCCCTTACCCACACCGCGGTCGAGGAGGTCCTGCGCACCAGCGCAGTGACGATGCACTTCCGCCGCACCGCCACCCGTGGTGCAACCATCGGCGGAAAAAGCATCGCAGCCGGCGACAAGGTGGTGATGTGGTTCTGCTCCGCCAACCACGACGATGACGGTTTCGGTCATCCCTGGCGCTTCGACCTGGCTCGGGAACCCAACGACCACATGGCCTTCGGGCGCAACGGTCCGCACCTGTGCCTCGGTGCCTGGCTGGCCCGCATGGAGGCCAGGCTGGTGTACGAGGAGTTGATGAAGCGCGTGGACCGCCTGGAGCCGGACGGCGAGCCCCAGTACCTGCGTTCCAACTTCATCGCCGGCATCAAGCACCTACCCGTGCGGGTGGTGGCATGATGCCCAGATTGCTGTCCGCGCCCGCTCACAGTCTTCAGGAGGTCTGACGAATGGGGTCGATCGTGGGAGCGGCGCTGGTGTCGCACGTGCCGCCGCTGGTGATGCCCGAACGTGAGCGCCGGGCCCTTAATTGCGGCGACGACACCACTCTGTTCTCCGGACTGCATGCGCTGCGGGCCGAGCGCCTCGCCCCGGTCGCGGCCGACACCGTGGTCGTGATCGACACGCACTGGTTCACCACCATCGAGCATGTGGTCGCCGCCCATGAGCGGCGCAAGGGCCTGTTCACCTCCGACGAACTGCCCCGAGGCATGTGCGCCATGCCCTACGACATGCCCGGAGACCCCGAGCTGGCCCACGCCTTCGCGGCAGCCGCCGCCGGACGCGACGACAGCTGGGTGACCGCCATCGACGACCCGCTCCTGCCGGTTCACTACCCCACCGTCAACCTGCTCGGCTTCCTGCAGGGCGACGAGCGCTGGGTGTCGGTTGGGGTGTGCCAGACCGCCGAAGCCGAGGACTTCCTGCTCGCCGGTGAGCTGCTGGCGGAGGCGGTGGCCGGGCTGGACCGGCGGGTAGTGGTGCTGGCCAGCGGCGGGCTGAGCCACCGGTTCTGGCCGCTACGACAGTTCCGCGACCACGAGGGCGCCGACCCCGACCTCCACATCCGCACCCCGGAGGCCGCCGCGGCCGACCGCAGGGTTCTGGCCTGGATGGCCGAAGGCGGCCATGCCTCCATCATCGACTTCCTGCCCGAGTACGCCCGCCACGCCCCCGAGGGCTACTTCGGCCACTACCTCATCATGGTGGGCGCGCTGGGCGGCGCCGCATGCACGGCTCACGGTGTCCAGTTCGGCCAGTACGAGTCGGTGTCGGGCACGGGTCAAGCCCACGTATGGTTTGACCTGTGAGTGAGTTGCTTCGAGCGCTGGTCCTGGCCCACGAGCCGCAGGGCACGAGCGCGCTCGTGGGCGAGAGGCTGGCGCAGCGGGGCTACGACGTGCACGAGCACGTGGTGACCGCCGATCTGGACCGACCCAACGATGCCGCGCCTTTCCCGGACGCCACCGACTACGACGTCCTGGTGCCCATGGGCTCCATCCGCTCGCTCACCAATACCGACGAGATCGACGGCTGGATTTTCGAGGAGATCGCCATGGTGCAAGCGGCCCGCCAGCGGGGCACACCCATGCTCGGCGTCTGCTTCGGCGGGCAATTGCTCGCGGCAGCGCTTGGTGGATCGGTCGAGCAGGCACTGGAGCCGGAGATCGGCTGGTACGAGATTCACGAGCCCGACCGCTCGCCGAACGGCGCCCGCAATCCGCTCGGTCCCGGGCCGTGGTTCCAGTGGCACCACGACCGGTTCATCCCTCCACCGGATGCGGACGTGCTGGCCGTCAACGAGAGTGCCGTGCAGCTGTTCCGGCTGGGCCGCTGCGTGGGCAGCCAGTTCCATCCTGAGGTGACCTACGCCCACCTCGAGGGCTTCCTGTGGGAGGCAGACGAGGAGTACCTGGCCGAGCACGGTCAGAGCCGGGCAACCCTGCTCGAGGAAGTGCGCCGACACGAGACCCGCAACGCCCGCCAGTGCGCAGCCCTGGTCGACTGGTTCCTCGACGAGGTGGCAGCCTCTTAGGCTCGCTCCGGTGAGGATCAGCAGACTCGCCTTGGCCTGCGCCGTGTGCGCGGTGGTGGTGGCCTCAGCGTGTTCGGGCACCCGTCCGCTGAGCTGCCCGGAGGGAACGCAGCGATGGGCCGAGTACCAGTTGTTCATGGGCCGGGGCGGCCCTGATGGCGAGGTCGTCAACGACTCTGCCTGGGACACCTTCCTTGACGAGGAGGTGACCCCCAGGTTCCCTGACGGCCTTACGGTCCTCGACGGCCAGGGCCAGTGGCGCGGCTCCGACGGCGCCATCAAGCAGGAACGCTCGAAGCTGCTGGTAATCCTGGCACCGCCCGGAAGCGACGCCCGCCAGATGCTCGACGCCATCTCTCAGGAGTACAAGCGACGCTTCGGCCAGGAGGCGGTACTCCAGACCCTCGACGAGACCTGCACCGCCTTCCTCTGAGCCGGAACGTCGGCTAGCCGGTCGCCGGAACGTCGAAGCGGGTCGCCCGGGCCACGATGTGCTCGCACAGGGCCCGGACCTCGGTTGGGTCGTCGGTGTGCTGGGCCGGCTTCACACAGAACGTGGTGAAGCCGGCCTCGATCTGGTTGCTGAAGTCGGCCATGGCCTGGTCTATGTCTGCGGTGTCGTCGGCTCCCGCGAACACGGCCCGGGTGCCGCCCACCATCTCGATGGCAGCCGGATGGCGGCCCGCGGCCAGCAGCCCGGCCCGCAGCTGGGCCAAGTCCTCGCCGCTGGCCGCACCGAAGGGATGGAAGCCGTCGCCGTAGCGAACCAGCCGCCGGAGCAGTCCCGAGTGCATCGATTGGCCTCCGAACCACATCTTCGGGCGAGCCGGGCTGGTCCGCCACGGCTTGGGGACGCAGTACACGTCATCGAAGGCGAAGCGGGGTCCGGGATGCGACGCCGGGGTGTGCTCCCACAGTGCGGCCATGGCCTCCAACTGCTCGTCGAGGATCTCGCCCCGCTCCGCGAAGGGCACCCCCAACGCGTCGTACTCCTCGCGGTGCCACGACACCGTGGGCTGTACCACTAGCCGGCCCTCGCTGAGCCGGTCCAGGGTGGCCAACTCCTTGGCCAGCAGCACTGGATGGCGCAAAGGCGCAACCACCGCGCCCATCACCAACCTCACTCGACGGGTGGCTGCGGCCACCGCGGCGAGCAGCACATTTGAACTCGGCCAGGACGTGGCCGGATCCTGGTTGCCTGGCGCCGCGTAGGCGCGAGGATTGACGGGCCGGCCCAGGGCCCCCGCCGAGGGGCCGAGCACTACATGCTCGCTGGCCATCACTGCGTCGAACCCGGCCGCCTCGGCGTCGGTGGCCAGGCGCACCAACCCGACCAGGTCGTCGGGATCGACGAGGGTGTCGTTCTCGGTGAGGATCAGCAGCAGCCGGGGCGGAGTCACCTGGACCGGCTCAGTGGTAGGGCAGATATTGGGTGAGCTCCCATTCCGTGAGGGGCTCGGTGCCTGTGATCGCGTCCCAGTCACCGACGGCGTCGTCGCCCGCCCCAGCCGTGTAGCGGTCCCACTCGGCCCGCTTGTTGAACACGAAGTTGGCGCACAACTCCGAGCCGACCGACTCGCACAAAGCCTCGTCGGCTTCCATGTCGTCGAGGGCCGCGCTCAGGCTGTGGGCGCAGTGGATGTCGGTATTGACCTCGTCGAAGCCGTCGGTGGTCATAGGTTCGGGACACCCCAGCCCTCCAACCGCTCCGAGGCGGGCCGCCTGCAGCACAGTAGCGATCAGGGTGTGGACGTTGGCCGCGCCGTCGCCGATGCGGCTCTCGATGCGCATGTGCGACCCTGCGCCCCGGGGCACGCGGTTGCCGGCGCAGCGGTGCTCGACGCCCCAGTTGGCCCAGTACCCGTTGAGCTCGCCGTGGCGCAGGCGCCGGTAGGCGTTCACGGTCGGCGCAGCCAACGCCGTCATTCCCCGGTGGTGGTGGATGAGGCCCGCCATGGCGCCTCGTGCCAGATCGGACATGCCGTGCGCGCCACCCGCATCCGAGAAGGCGTTGTTGCCATCGGAGTCGGCCATCGAGAAGTTCACATGCACGCCGGTGCCCGAGATACCCGGGAAGGGCTTGCCCAGGAAGGTGAGATCCAATCCGAGGGGCCGGCCCGAGGCGTCGGTGGCTGTCATCACGGTCTCGCGAGCCAGCAGCCGGAACAGGAATGCGTCGTCGGCTGCCCGCATGGCATCGCCGTACTCGAGGGTGAGTTCGAACTGGCCCTCGTCATATTCGGCGTTGACCGACTCCATCGCGATTCCCGAGGCCTCCGCCCGGCGCACCACCGATGTGATCACTCCGGCGGGATCCGACGCCACCCCGGTGCCGTAGACCATCGCGCCCGGCGTCTCGTAGGGCCGGGGACTCCGAAGACCGCCACTGAACACGTAGGCCTCGAACTCGATGCCGACCTTGGGGCTGTAACCGAGTGTCTCCCAGTCGGCCACCGCCCGGCGCAGCGCCTCACGGGGCGACACCGGCAGGGACTCCCCGTGCATCGACAGGTCCCCGATGACGACGCCGGTGGCGTCGTCATCCCAGCCCTGGCGGATGGCGCCGGTGTCGAAGCTGATCTGGGTGTCGGGCAGACCGTCCAGCAAGTAGGCGCCGGGGGCGGGAACCATGCTGCGGTCATAGCCCAGGGCGAACACGCACACGCAGTGGCTGGTGCCCTTGTGGGCCAGGCGGGCGGGCACATACTTGCCACGCGGCAGCCCGAGGTGATCGGGCCACAGCACGCGTACGCGGTCCCAGTCGGTCATGGAAAGCTCCCCCGGTCTCAGGAAGGTGAACGTTCGGCCCCGAAAGGTATCTCGCACCGCAGCAGGGGTCACGCCGGGTCCGCTCAGACTGGCGCTTCGTCCTGCTCGGGGTAGAGGCCGGTGCGGCCCAGACGCTCCAGGCACACCTCCGCGCTCCAGGGCAGCATGGCCGCCCCGCAGCGAGCGTCGCGGTAGGCCTGCTCCAGGTAGGACGGGCGCAGCATGCTGCGGCCACCGCACACCTGCAGGGCCAGCGACGCCACCGCAGGAGTGCCCTCCATCACGGTGACCACCGACGACCACGCCCGCCGCACCTGATCGGAGCTCGGGTCGACCCCGCACTCAGCCAGCACCCGGTAGGTGAGCGACTGGGCCCGGTCGTAGAGCAGGTTCATCTGGGCCCAACCCTGCTGCTTGATGGGATGGTCCCGCCGGGCGGGACCCCCGCCACCGTCGCCTCGCAGGTACGCGGCGGTGGCGTCGAGGATGCCCCGCATCAGTCCCAGGTAGGCGAACGACAGTGTCATGTAGAAGTAGGGCCAGCGGGTGGCGGCCTGATCGAAGGCTCCGGGCGGGAGCCATTCATTGTCCTCGGGCACTACCGCTTCATCGAGCACGAGGGTGCGGGAATCGGTTCCCCGCATCCCCAGCGGATCCCAATCCCCTTCGATGGTCGAGCCGGGCGTGTCGGCGGGCACGCCCATGAAGCGGATCCGCTCGTCTCCCGGCACCAGGCAGACCACATTGTGGATGTTGGCCGCGCCCGACAGGGAGGCGAAGATCTTGCGCCCCGTCACCCGGTAGCCACCGGGGGCGGGAACCGCCCGGGTGGAGTAGCCCGCGGTGGCGCCCGCGGCCGCGCCCTCCGAGAAGGGCTGGCTGTGGATGGTGCCGTCGGTGACGATGCCACTGCGCAACCGAGCCCGGCGCTCGGCCAGCAACGACCGCTCGGCTGCGGTGAGGTCGAGGCCGTCGGCGATCTGGCCGACGAGGATGGTGGTGGCGGTGTGCATGTTGAACGTCAGCGCGGTGGTGGCGCAGTGCCGTCCCAGCTCCTCGGACACGAGGGCGTAGGCCACGAAGTCGCCGCCCAGGCCGCCGTCGGCTACCGGGATACACAAGCCCAGCAGGCCGGCGTCGCGCAGGTCGGCCCAGTTCTGTGTCGGGAATGTGGCGTCGCGATCATGGGCCCCGGATCGCTGGGCGAAGCGGGCGCCAAGAGCCGCCATGCGCTTCACGAGCGCGGTGCGCTCCGGCGTGTGGATGTCTGCCGCTACTCCCACGAGCGAACCATTCAAGTCGCCTCACATGTCGATTGCGTCATGATGCAACCCCAATTGGCCTATATCGCCCATCTGGGGCCGGAGGGTCCCAACCCACGACCGCGGCTGAGGAAGTCTCGCACTAGGCGGTTGAAGGTTTGCGGAACTTCCGAAACTGCCAGATGTCCCACACCGTCCAGCACGATCAGCTCGGCGTTCTGCAGCCCCTCGGCGAGGACACGCGAGTAGGCGACCGGCGTCTCGGTGTCGAGTCCCCCAGCCACCACCAGCGCGGGCGAAGCGATCGCGCCCAGCCGCTCGCACACATCGTGGGCGGGCAGGCACTCGACGGCCGCTCGCAGCCCGGTTGCCGGAATACGAGCGAAGCCTGCCACCCGCATGGCGAGGGCATCATCGCTGAGAGTGGGGCCCGCAATGGAGGTCAGGACATCTGCAGCTATGTCGGCTGGGGTCAGCCCGGCGTCGAGCGGCGCGAGTCGAGCGGCGCGCCACTCGGCGGGGGTGGTGCCGTCGAGTCCGAAGGCCGGGCTGGTGTTGGCCAGCACGAGGCGGGCGACCCGTTGGGGGTGGCGCAGCGCGGTATGCAGGGCATGCATCCCGCCGAAGGATTCGCCCACGAGATGGGCCCGGTCGACACCAGCGTTGTCGAGCAGCCGGGCCACCGAGTCGGCGATGGTGGCGAAGGTCAGAGGCACGACCGGGACCGAGACGCCATAGCCGGGCATGTCCCAGGCGATGCAGCGGAACTCGGTTCTGAGGCCCCTCAGCTGGGGCTCCCACGAGGTGCGCGAGCCGCCGAGGCCGTGCAGAAACACAACCGGCTCCCCGTCACCCGTCTCGCGCCAGGCCAGCGGTCCATCCACATCCAGGGTGCCGGCCACTGCGCGGTAGGACGACGGCTTGGACACGGTCGGAACATACACTCTCGCCCGTGGCAACCGAACCGCTCATCGGCATCACGGGTCGGCCCAAGACCGCCGGCGAACTCAACATGAAGCCCGAGACGTTCCGGGACTTGAACTTGGACGTGTACTACTGCGATTACGCCCGCGGCGTCATCGCCGCGGGAGGCTTGCCGGTCTTTCTGCCCGGCAGCGCGGACCCGGCCCGATACGCGGACCGCCTCGACGGGCTGCTGCTGACCGGCGGAACCGACGTCGATCCAGCCCGCTACGGCCAGGTGCCGTGCGCCGAGCTGTACACGCTCGAGCCGGACCGCGACGCGTTCGAGATCGCCCTGCTCGACGGTGCGGCCGACGCCAGAAAGCCAGTCCTCGGCATCTGCCGGGGAATCCAGGTGCTGAACGTGCACGGCGGAGGCACGCTGCACCAGCACGTCGCCCCCCACGCCTGCCACGATCAGCCCCCCAACTCGATCATCCACCGGGTCGATCTCACCGAGGGCTCGCTGGCCGCGTCGCTGTACGGCCCGTCGATCCGGGTCAACTCGCTGCACCACCAGACCATCGACGATCTCGCCGACGGCTACTCCGTGACCGGGCGCAGCGACGACGGCGCCATCGAGGTGATCGAGTCACGTCACCGGCCGTGGCTGGGGGTGCAGTGGCACCCCGAGCTGATGGACTCCCGCGACCGGGACCCCGTATTCGACTGGCTGGTGCAAGCGGCCTCGGCTTGACCGAGCCCCAGAGGTACTCCGTCAGAAGGCGGTGCGCTCCACGTGACCGCCGAAGCCGATGGTGCCTGACACGCCGGCCGCGGAGCCCAGTCGGCGCAGCGACTCGGTGTGGCACGACGGCGACGGGGTGTAGGCCACCGGCAGGCGCTTGACGCCGCCGATGAAGTTGGAGCGCAGGTAGTCGGGCTGGCCGTCGAGGCGGATGTCGGGCATCCGCCGGGCGATCTCCCGGAAAGTCAGGCGAATCTCCATCTTGGCCAGGCTGGTACCCAGGCAGTAGTGCGGACCGCCCCCGCCGAAGCCGACGTGGTCGTTCGGCGTGCGCTCGATGTCGAAGCGCCACGGATCCTCGAAGGCGCGCGGGTCGCGGTTGGCGGCCACGTGCCACATCAGCACCTTGTCGCCCGCGGCTATCTTCACGCCGCCGATCTCGTAGTCGGACAAGGCTTGGCGGCGGAAGTACATGACCGGGGTGGCCCAGCGCACGATCTCCTCCACCGCGGTCTCCATGTAGCGGTCGGGGTCGGCTGTGAACTTCTCCCACTGGTCACCGAAGTCGAAGAAGGCCATCATCCCCCTGGTGATCGAGTTGCGGGTGGTCTCATTGCCGGCCACGCACAGGATCAGGAAGAACATGTCGAACTCGAGCTCGGTGAGAGCCTCGCCGTCGATGTCGGCCGACAGCAGCGTGGTGACGATGTCGTCGGCGGGCGTGTTGCGGCGGTCCATCTGAAGCTGGTGGGAGTAGCCGAACAGCTCGGCCGCAGCCTGGAGGATGTCATCGCGGCTCTTGACGAACTCGGGGTCCTCGCTGCCGATCATGGCGTTGGTCCAGTCGAACACCTTGGCGCGATCCTCGATGGGTATGCCCATCATCTCGGCGATGGCCTGCAGGGGCAGCTCGGCCGAGATGTCGCGCACGAAGTCGCAGCGGCCCTTCTCCACCACCTGGTCGAGGATGATGTCGGTGCGGTTCTGGAGGTAGTCCTCGAGCAGGCTGATCATGCGAGGCGTGAAGCCCCGGTTGACCAGCTTGCGATATCGGGTGTGGCGGGGCGCGTCCATATCGATCAGCGTGTGGCCGATCGAGATGCCCGTCTCCCCCTCTCGCTGATCGGGATCGCGCATCTGCGTGCCGCTGTGGCCGGACGAGAAGACATCGGCCCGGCGGTTCACCTCCTTGAGGTGTGCCTGGCGGGTGATGGCCCAGTAGCCGGAACCCTTGTCCCCCTCATCCACCCAGTGGATGCCGGGGTCGATCTCACGCAGGCGCGCCAGTGCCTCGTGGTGCTCCTGGCGCTGGAACATGTCGAAGTCCCACAGGTCCACGCCCGAGGCGGGGCATCGCCCTGCTCCGTGGTCGATGGGACAACCGTTCAGTTGCTCTTCAGTGATCGTCATGCTCGCACCTTGCACTCCGGGGCTCGAGAACTTGCACCAGCCACGTGCCTTAGACGGCTGATACCACCGTCTACCTTCCTGGGCTACCTTCCTAGGAAGTTACCTTACTGGGAAGATACCTCAGGTGGAAGGGCGGCGCAACCCATCAGGATCGAAGCGGCTCCGGGCCGACGTAGCGGGCGCTGGGGCGCAGGATCTTGCCCGCGTCGACCTGCTCGAGCACATGGGCGCTCCACCCGATCGTCCTGCTCACGGCGAACGTCGGCGTGAACATGTCTCTCGGCAGGCCAGCCAGCTCCAGCACCACCGCGGCCCAGTACTCGACGTTGGTGACGATGCGATGATCGGGCCGCCACTCGGCAAGCACTCGCAGGATCTCCGTCTCGATCGCGGCAGCCCGGTCAACGAGGTCTCCACCGAGAGCCTCCGCCGCGGCCCGCAGGACCACGCCCCTGGGGTCGGCGGCCCGGTAGACGGCGTGGCCGAAGCCCATGATCTTGTGGCCCGCCTCCAGGCGGGTCCGCACCCAGGCCGCGACCCGTTCGGGCTCGCCGATGCCTTCGATCATCTCGATGGCCCGTATCGGGGCTCCGCCATGGAGCGGACCGGTGAGCGCCCCCACCCCGGCCACGAGCGAGCCGGCCATGTCGGCGCCGGTGCTGGCCACCACCCGGCTGGTGAACGTCGACGCGTTGAAGCCATGGTCCAGGGTGGCCACCAGGTACTGCTCCACAGCTCGGGCTGCCGCCGGGGCGGGCCGGACACCGGTGGTCATGCGCAAGTAGTCCTCGCAGTGCGAGAGCCCGGCGTCGGGATCCACCGCGGCAAGACCCTGCCGGCAGCGATGATGGCGCGCCAGCACCGTTGGCACGACGGCGGCCAGCCGCAGGGCGTCGTCCCGGCGCTGCGAGGCGTTGCGATCGAGCAACGGGCCCCGATCCTCGAGGGCCGCTACCGCGAGCAGGCCCACTCGCAGCACTGCCATGGGATCGGGCAGCCGAGCGGCGGCTCCGTCCACGATCTCCGCGGCCTCTTCGGGCAGCGTCCGGATGGGGCCGCCGTCGATGGCGGCAACGTCAGGCGGTAGCGCCCCGTCGATCTGCAGGGTCCAGACATCCTCCAGCGTGCGCGTGCGGGCCAACTCGGCCGCGTTGTGCTGGCGGTAGTGGTAGAAGCCCTCCTCGCCCCGCACCGCACCGAGCACCGTGTCGGCGACGGCGAGGCCCTTCAGTCCCGGCGGTGCGATCTGCACGGCTGCTGCTCCTTCGTCTAGGCGAGTTCCCGCCTACCAAGCTCGACGCGGCTGTTCAGGCACTGAAACATGGCGCGGCCAGAAAATCGGGCCATTGTTGCGATTCCGGCAACAGTGCCGCGATTTGAGTCAGTTGATCGTGCTGGCCGGGACCTCGGCGTGCACCGCGGATGCCTCCACTACCGAGATCTCGTGGCGCTCTAGGGGGCGCATCAACTTCTTGCGGGCCAGAGCCTTCTCGATGTAGGGCGCCAGCTCCTCGGCCTTGGCCGCCTCACGCTCGGCTCGGCCAGAGGCGAACTCGCCCAGCACATCGGATCCGAACAGGCGCAAACTGTCGCAGATGTCGGAGTGGCGGTTCTTGCCGCCCTGCTGCAGGAAGATCACGTGGTCGATGCCGGCGTCTTCGGCCTCCTTGAGCCAGCGGACCGCGTCGGCGGGAGTGCCGATGGTGTCGGCATAGTCGTCGCCGGCGTCGAGCGCGGCGGCCACCGCGTCCTCGAGCGCCGAGCCCCGCTGAGCCTCGTAGCGGTCCCAGATGTCGCTGTGGCCCGGGATCGTGTGGTGCACCACCAACTGGCGCAGCGCGTAGGCGAAGAAGTGGAACCCGTCGAAGCCTCGCCGGATGGCTTCGGCCCGGTCCTCGTGCAACGAGAACCCGGTGACCACCGCGATGTTGGCGTTGACGCTGTGGCCGAGCGGCACGCACTCGTCGCTGCGGATGATGTCGTAGTACACGTCGGCCCAGTGGCGGGCCTCGGCCGGATCGACGAAGGCGAAGGCCAGGGCGCCCAGGCCGCTACGGGCGGCCAACTCGATGGTGGAGCGGTTGGTGCAAGCAATCCACATTGGCGGGTGGGGCTTCTGGGCGGGCTTCGGGATGACGTCGCGGCACGGCATCGAGAAGAACTCGCCCTCGAAGCCGGGATAGGGCGACATGACCATCATGTTGGCGATCTGCTCGCCCGCTTCGAGGCTCATGGCCCGCTTCTGCTTGGCCGGGATGCCGAACCCGCCGAGTTCCAGCCGGGTGGCACCCTCACCGATGCCGTACTCGACCCTGCCCCCGGAGATCAGGTCGAGGGTGGCTATGCACTCGGCGGTGCGGGCCGGGTGGTTGTAGGGGGGCGGCGCCTGGCGGATGCCGTGGCCGAGGCGGATGCGCTTGGTACGGGCCGCACAGGCCGACAGGAACACTTCGGGGGCCGAGCAGTGCGAGTATTCCTCCAAGAAGTGGTGCTCGACCGCCCAGGCCACGTCGATGCCGACCTCGTCCGCGACCTCGACCTGCTCCAGGGCCTCGGCCATCAGCCGCTCCTCGGAGCCCGCGGTCCAGGGACGGGGCATCTGGAGTTCGTAGAAGACGCCGAACCGCACGGCCGGTCAACCTATCCCCAGAGTCGCACGCCGCCGCAGGGGGGTGAGTGGGCTCAGAACTCGAATCCCGCCATGCCGTAGTAGCCGCTGGCGGCGGTCTTGTCGCTGCGGTTGCGGTCCCACCTCGGCGCATCGTCCGGCGCCTGAGGGTCATCGCCCAGCACCGTCAACCGGTGCAGGATCCGGGTGCTGTCGGTGTCGTCGACTATGGAGTGCAGCGTGACCCGCTCGTCCCACAGAGCCACATCGCCGGGCGACCAGCGCCAGCGGCAGCTGAACTTGACCTGCTCCTGCCAGCGGTACAGGAAGCCCAGCAGGGCCTGGCTCTCGGGCCGGGACAGCTGCGGGATGCGCCGGCCGTGCTGCTTGTTGACGTACAGGCTGCGGCGGCCGGTGCCGGGATGGGTCCTCACCACCGGGTGCTCGGCTCGTAGCGACCCCTGCTTGCCGTCGTCGTGGATGCAGGTGAGACCGGCCAGGAAGGCTTGCATCGGGGCGGACAGCGAGTCGTGCACCTCGTAGCAGTTGATCCACATCGTGTCGCCCCCGGCGGGCGGGCACTGAACCATGTGCAGAAGCGCGGCGATCGGGGGGTGCTCGCTGTAGGTCACATCGGTGTGCCAGATGTCGGCTTTGGGGGTGGCCGACGTGTCGAGCACGCACACCTCAGGGGTGTTGTCGTCGACCTTCTCGATGTAGGGGTGCACCTCGAGCTCCCCGAACAGCGCGCCGATGTCTCGCAGTTGCGCAACGGTGGGGTGCAGGCCCGGCAGGAACAGAACGAGATGGTCATCGAGTGCCTCACGCAGCATGGCCGCCGCCCGCTCGTCGAGACGGGCCGGATCGAGGCCTCGGACTTCGGCGCCCAGCGCCCCAGCCACCGGGTTGATGTCAACGTCCAGACCGGAATCGAGGCGGGCCGACCGGGACGGTGCGAGGGTCATGGCCCGCCAGGGTACCGCCGGGGAGGCATCCGAGCCGACCGGTGCGGGCGCTACCGTGGCAGCCGCCGGCGCCTCAAGGGGTCGTGCTACACGAGGGGACGTTGCGACATGCCGGACCGCGGTCCATGACGGTTTCCATCCAAGCGTTCTTGGCCGCCAAGGGACATCTGGTGGCGGACGGGGCCATGGGCACCCAGCTCTTCGCGGTGGGCCTCAGCGCCGGCGATCCTCCCGAGGCCTGGAACGTGCACCACGCCGAGGAAGTGCGGGCCATACATCGGGCCTACCTGCGGGCCGGAGCAGACCTGGTGGTGACCAACAGCTTCGGCGGCACCCGGTTCCGCCTAGCCCTGCACAGCCTCCAAGACGAGGTCGCGGAGTTGAGTGAGGCTGCGGCCCGGAACGCCCGGATCGAGGCCGACGCCGAGGCTGAGAGGACCGGCCGCCCGGTGCTGGTGGCCGGCTCGATGGGTCCCACCGGTGAGCTGCTAGAGCCGATGGGCAACATGTCGGCGGCGGCGTGCGAGGCCGCGTTCGCCGAGCAGGCCGCCGGTTTGGCCGCTGGGGGCGCGGATGTGCTGTGGATCGAGACCATGAGCGACCTCGACGAGGTGGAGGCCGCGGTGCGAGGGGCCCGGTCGGCGTGCGACCTTGGTGTGGCCGCAACCATGAGCTTCGACACGGCCGGGCACACCATGATGGGCGTCACCGGCACCGAGCTGGCCGAGCGGCTGGGCGAACTGGGCCTGGCCGCCATAGGGGCCAACTGCGGCAACAACGTCGCCGACACCGAAGCGGCCGTGATCGCTGTGGCCGCAGCGTCGACCGGAACACCGGTGATCTCCAAGCCCAATGCGGGTGTGCCGGTGTGGAGCGGCGATGCGCTCGTCTACGACGGCACCCCCGAGGTGCTGGCCGCCCACGCCCACCGGGCCCGCAGCGCCGGAGTGGCCGTGATCGGCAGCTGCTGCGGGAGCACCCCCGCCCACACCGCCAAGATCGTCGCAGTGCTGCGAGGCGACGAGCCTCCGCCCGACATCGAGTCGGGTCCCCCGTCAACCTCCAGAACCGAGGACCGCCTAGCCCGCCGCCGCACCCGCCGCCGGGCCGGCTAGGCGTGCTTGGAATCAGTGGCGGAACTGGCGCTCTCCGGTGAAGAGCATGGCCAGGTCGCGCTCGTCGGCGGCGGCGATCACCGCCGCGTCGTTGACTGAGCCGCCGGGCTGAACCACGACGGCAGCGCCCGCGTCGGCGGCAGCGTGAATGCCATCGGCGAACGGGTAGAAGCCGTCGCTGGCACAAGCGCCGCCCGCCGCTCTGCCCGCGGCCTTGGTCGCGGCCAACTGGCCGGCTTCGACCCTGTTCTGCTGGCCGGCGCCGATTCCCCAGGCGGTCTCGTCGCGGGCCAGCACCACCGCGTTGGAACTCGTGTGGGCGCACACCCGCCAGGCGAATACCGCGTCGGCCATCTCGGCGTCGGTGGGTCTCCGGGCCGTGACCACCTGCCAGTCGGCGGGGTCGGCTTCCAGCCGGCGGGACGTCTGCACCAGGAACTCGCCGGCCAGTCCGCCGAGGGTTCGCACCTCCCACGGCGGCTCGTCGATGCGACCCTCCGGTGCTTCCAGCAGGCGGGTGTTGGCCCGGCGGGCGGCTAGGCGCTCAACCACGCCCTCCGCAAATCCGGGGGCGATCACCACGTCGGCCTGGGCCGCGGCGACCATCGCTTCGGCCGTGGCCTCGTCGATCACGGTGCTGACCGCGACCACGCCGCCGAAGGCGCTGCGGGGATCGCAGTCGAAGGCTCTGGAGTAGGCGGTAGCCAGATCGTCGGCAACGGCTGCACCGCACGGGTTGGCGTGCTTGACGATCACCGCGGCGGGCCGGTCGCCCAGGTCGTGGGCCAGGCGCCAGGCCGCCTCGGCGTCCATCAGGTTCAGGTAGCTCAGCGTCTGGCCGCCATGCTGGACCACGCCGTCGAAGAAGCCGAGCGTCCCCCGGGACCGGTAACGAGCGCCCTGCTGATGGGGGTTCTCCCCGTAGCGCAGCGTCTCGGCCCGCTCAAGTTCCAGGCGGATCATTGCCGGCAGGTCGGGCTCGTCGGAGCCGCCCTCAGCGTCGAACCAGCCGGCGATCGCGGCCTCGTATGCCGCGGTGTGCGCGAACGCCCTGCGGGCCAGGTCGCGCCGGGTGGTTCCTGACAGCCGGCCGCGGCTGCGCAACTCGTCCAGCACCGCCGGATAGTCATCCGGATCCACGAGTACGCCCACGTGAGCGTGATTCTTGGCCGCGGCCCTCACCACCGTCGGACCGCCTATGTCGATCATCTCGATGCCGGGCGACGCCTCGAACGGATAGAGGTTCGATACCACCAGATCGATCGGGTCAATGCCGTTGGCCTCCAGATCGGCCCGATGGGCGGGATCGTCCCTGTCGGCCAGGATCCCACCGTGGATGCGAGGATGAAGCGTCACCACCCGGTGCCCCAGCATGACCGGCGAACCCGTGTAGTCGGCCACATCCACCACCGGCAGCCCCGCGGCCGCGATCGCGTCTGCGGTGCCCCCGCTCGCGATCAGTTCCCAACCAATCTCGACCAGCCCCGCGGCCAACTCGACCACGCCCGTCTTGTCGTAGACAGAGATCAGCGCCCGCGGTTGTGTACCCACGAGGTCTGAGCCTAGAGGTCCGGCAGTCCGAGACGAGGTCACCGTTCCACAGTCTCATCATTGTGGCGCAGTTTATATTGAACTCTATTGTAACATCATGGAACATCTGTATAATCATTCGGTGGCCTACGCCGACCGGCCCTTTGCCATCAGCTGCCCGCTGGAGGAACCAGTGGACGTTCTGTTCTCAACTGCGAGACTCCAGGGTCAACTCTCCGATCAGCGGCTGCTCCAGCGGCGGTGGGGTGCGGAGGGAGCCAGACGCATCACGCTCCGCCTTCAGCAGCTTGGGGCCGCGGATAGTCTCCATGACATGCACCAACTTCCCGGCAGATGCCATGAACTCGTCGGTCACCGCGCCGGCGAGCTTGCTGTGGACGTGCACCAGGGCCACCGACTCGTCTTTCGCCCCACGGTCGTGCCTCCGCCGGCGAAGGAGGACGGTGGCCTCGATTGGGCTCAGGTCGACAGCGTGACTGTGACCGAAGTCGTTGACTATCACTGATGCACAAGGAGGTTCGAATGGCTGATACGACCGCAGTCGGGCACCACTACCACCCCGAAGTCGTCCTGCCTCCCGGCGAGACGCTCGCCGAGTTGCTGGAGGGGAGGGGCATGACTCAGGCCGAACTTGCCGAGCGCACCGGTCTGTTGGAGGAGCACGTCGATCGGATAATCGTCGGCCGAGCGCCCCTAACCCCAGAGATCGCCGCGGTGCTGGAGCGGGAAACCGGAGTCTCGGCACGAGTCTGGGCCAACCTTGAGACGGCGTTTCGAGCGCACGAATCACGAATGGGTGGGAAAGACCGCAAGGACCGCGGCCTGGTCGCGGGAGCAGCCGACGGCCGCTAACTGCATGCCTACAGGGCGGCGACGATCTCCACCATCAATTCGCCGGCCTCGGTGGGATTCTGACCCACACGGGCCCCTGCCGCGGTCAGGGCCTCCATCTTGGCTGCGGCCGTGCCCTTGCCCCCCGACACGATGGCGCCCGCGTGGCCCATCTTCTTGCCCGGCGGCGCGGTGACCCCAGCGACATAGGCGGCCACCGGCTTGGTCATGTGCTCGGCGATGAAGGTGGCCGCCTCCTCCTCTGCCGATCCACCGATCTCGCCGATCATCATCACGGCCCGGGTCTCCGGGTCGGCCTCGAACGCGGCGAGGCAGTCGACGAAGGTCGTGCCGGGCACGGGGTCGCCGCCGATGCCCACACAGGTGGTGACGCCGATCTGTTGCTGCTTGAGCTCGTACAGCGCCTGATAGGTCAGCGTGCCCGAGCGGCTGACGATGCCCACCGGACCACCCGGCTTGGCTATGTGCCCAGCGGTGATGCCGATGTTGCATTTGCCGGGGCTGATTATCCCCGGACAGTTGGGGCCGAGCAGCCGCACATCCGGATGGTCGCGCCGCAGCTTGTTGAACACCAGCGCCTCATCGTGGGCCGGCACCCCCTCGGTGATCACCACCACCAGCTCCATGCCGGCGGTGGCCGCTTCGAGCACCGCTCCAGGAACGCCCGGCGCAGGGATGAACACGCAGCTCGCGGTGGCGCCGGTAGCCGCCGCAGCCTCGCCGACGGTGGCGAAGATGGGGATGCCGTCCACATCGGTGCCGGCCTTGCGGGGGTTGGTGCCGGCCACCACCTGGGTGCCGTAGTCGCGGTTGAGCAGACCGTAGTAGCGGCCCTGCGAGCCGGTGAGCCCCTGGTACACGACCCGGGTGTTCTCATCCACAAAGATGCTCACAGCTGCACCTCCCCGTCGGCGGCGCCGGCCAGCTCCACTGCCCGCCGGGCCGCGTCCAGCATGGTGGGCTCCATCATCAGCTCACCGCTCAGGTGGGACTCCAGCAGCTCCCTGCCCTCGGAGGCGTTGGTTCCGTCGAGGCGGATCACGATGGGCGAGTCGATGTCGACCCGGTGGGTCGCCTCGATGATGCCGTTGGCGATCTCCTCTCCCCGGGTGATGCCCCCGAAGATGTTGATCAGGATGGCACTCACCGCAGGATCGTTGTTGATCACCTCCAGCGCGCCCGCCATGACCTCTGCGTTGGCGCCCCCGCCGATGTCGAGGAAGTTGGCCGGACGGCCCCCCACCTGGTTCACGACATCCACCGTGCTCATGGCCAAGCCCGCGCCGTTGGCTATCACGCCGACCGAGCCCTCCAGGCCCACGTACTGCAGCCGCTTGGCGTGGGCGGCCTGCTCACGCTCGTCGCGAGTCTGGGTGGCGTCGTACTGGGCGTAGTCGTCGTGGCGGAACGTGCTGTTGGCGTCCAGGGTGACCTTGGAGTCGAGCAGAACCACCTCGCCGGTGGAGGTCACGATGAGCGGGTTGACCTCGACGAGGTCGGCATCGGCGTCCACATAGGCGCCGTACAGGATCACCAGTGCATCCGCCACCGCGTCCGCAACGGCCGCGGTGATGCGGGCCGCGCCGACCCACTGGCGGCACGCCTGCGGCGACAGCCCGTCCACCGGGTCGATGTGGATTCGGGCGATGGCGTCGGGATCGCGGGCGGCCACGGTCTCGATATCCACGCCGCCCTCGGCCGACAGCATGCCCAGGTGCTTGCGGGCCGAGCGGTCGAGGGTGAAGCTGGCGTAGTACTCCTCGGCGATGTCGGACGCCTGCTCGATCCACAGGCGGCGCACGGTGTGACCCGAGATGTCGAGGCCCAGGATGTTGGCGGCATGCCGGCGCACGGCGTCGGAGTCAGCCGCCAGCTTCACGCCCCCGGCCTTGCCCCGCCCTCCGGTGTGGACCTGGGCCTTCACCACCACCGGCAGCCCGAGCCGCTCGGCCGCGGCCACAGCCTCGTCGGGCGAGAACGCGACCTCGCCTCGGGGCACCGGCAGCCCGTATTGGGCGAACAGCTCCTTGCCCTGATGCTCGAACAGATCCACGAGCGGCGATACTAGGCCGCGATGCCCGTTTCCAGAGGTTCCCGGCCGAACCTGCGCTCCGTCGTCGTGGTGGGCCTGGCGGGAGTGGTGGTCGCGCTGGGCCTGGTCGGAGCGGTGCTGCTGTTGACCCGCGGCGCTACCGATGTGGAGATCCGTCTCGGTGACCGCGACTTCCGCGACATGGAGACCGGCCGGATCAGCGCCGAGATCGCTGATCGGGGCCCGATCCTGTTCGGTGACGTGGCCGACGGCGAACTCGACATCATCCTGCAGCACCTCGGAGACGATCCGGAGTCGGGATGGCTGGCGTTCGAGGCACGACGGCGCGGCCAGAGCCGGGACTGCTTCTTCGCCTGGCGGGCCGAGCAGGCCGATTTCGTCAACTCCTGCGACGCTGACGACATCGTGGACGCGGCCGGCACCGGCCTGCGCCATTTCGATGTGGCCGTCGTAAACGGAGACGTCCGAGTCGACGTCAACCCTTAGATGAACCGACCACGGATGACTTGCCATACTTG
This sequence comes from Candidatus Aldehydirespirator sp., assembly GCA_965220645.1. Taxonomy (GTDB): domain Bacteria; phylum Actinomycetota; class Acidimicrobiia; order Acidimicrobiales; family Aldehydirespiratoraceae; genus Aldehydirespirator. Next base: position 3,324,971 of record OZ244836.1, read on the forward strand.
GAGGCCCCTATGGCTCACGTAAACCCCACCGACCGGATATTTCTGCGCGACGCCCAGTGCCGGGCCTTCGATGCAACCGTCGCGGCCGTCGACGACGACGGGCGGGTGGCTCTCGACACCACCGCCTTCTACGCCACCAGCGGCGGCCAACCCCACGACACCGGCACGCTGAGCTTCCCCGGCGGCTCGGCGACGGTGACCGACGTGAGGGGTCACGACGTGGTGTGGCACACACTCGACGGCCCAGCCCCGCCAGTGGGCACACCCGTCCACGGGGAGCTCGACTGGGAGCGCCGCCACGCTCTGATGCGCACCCACACCGCGCTGCACATTCTCTGCGGGGTGATCTACAACACCTGGGGCGTGTCGGTGACCGGCGGCAACATGGCCCCGCTGTCGGCCCGCATGGACTTCGAGTTCAACCCCCTGCCTGAGGGTTTCGCAGTCCAGGTCACTGAGCTGGTCAATGCTGAGATCGCCGCCGACCGCCGGATCGAGATCTCTTTCCTGCCCCGGGCCGAGGCGCTCGCCGACGAAGATCTGATCCGCACCAAGGTCAACCTCATACCCGAGTCGGTGCAGGAGATCCGGGTGGTCGACATCGTCGGACTCGACAAGCAGGCCGACGGGGGCACCCACCTGCCCTCCACCGGCGAGGTGGGCCGCTTCGAGGTGGTCAAGACCGAGTCGAAGGGCAAGGCCAACAAGCGCCTGCGCATCGCGGTCCACGACGCCTGAGCCTCGTCCCCACACCTCGCGGTCCACGACGCCTGAGCCTCGTCCCCACACCTCGCGGTCCACGACGCCTGAGCCTCGTCCCCACACCTCGCGGTCCACGACGCCTGAGATCGTTGCGGGCCGGAGCCGAGTTCAGATCTTCTCCAGCGGCGCCCACGACAGCAGCAGTTGCTTCTCGCCCACGCTACCGAAGCGCACCGAGGCCTGCGCATCGTCCCCGGTCCCCTCGATGTTCAAGATCACGCCCTCACCCCACTGGGCGTGGCGCACGTCGTCGCCCACCTTCAGGCCCATGCGGTCGGCCCCCGACGGGGAGGGTGTGGGCTTCCGGCCCGCGTCGAGGGCCCGCTCCACGATCTCGTCGCGGTTGGCGGACGTACGGTCGAGGCTGCGCTCGCGCCGGCTGCGGCTGTAGTAGCGGCTTCGTACCACACGCGAGCCGTCCACGGTGTGCATCAACTCGTCGGGGATCTCCTTAAGAAAGCGGCTGGGCGGGTTGTACTGCCGGCTGCCGTACAGCAGCCGGCTCCAAGTGTGTGTGAGAGTGAGATGGCGCATGGCCCGGGTGATCCCGACGTAGGCGAGGCGGCGCTCCTCCTCCAGCTCATGAGGCTCGCCCAGAGCCCGGATATGGGGGAACACGCCGTCCTCCATCCCGATCACGTACACGTCGGGATACTCGAGGCCCTTGGCCGAATGCAGGGTCATGAGCGTGACCGCGGACTCGTCGGAGCCGATCTCGGCCAAGTCGTCGGTATCGGCCACCAGGGCCACCGCTTCCAGAAACTCGTCGAGGGTGTCGTGCTCGCCGGCCACCCCCACCAACTCGGCCAGATTCTCCAAGCGGCCGTCAGCCTCGACCGACTTCTCCGAGCGCAGCTCGTCCAGGTATCCGGAGCGCTCCAGCAGTTCCTGGAGGACCGCGGCCGGCGACGCCTCCAGGGAGGCGATGTCGTCGATCAGCGTGCAGAACTGCCGGATGCCGGTCGCCGACCGCCCGGTGACGCCGGCCTCGGCGCAGTGGCCGAGAGCCTCGTAGAAGGTGAGCCCCGAGTCCGCCATGTGGGCGTCGATCTTGGCCACCGATGTGATGCCGACACCCCGCTTGGGCACGCCCAGCGCCCGCTTCACGCTCACCTCGTCGCCGGGGTTGGTGACCGCCTTGAGGTAGGCCATGGCGTCGCGCACCTCCCGGCGATCGTAGAAGCGGGTGCCGCCCACCAGCCGGTAGGGCACTTCGGCCTTGATGAGCTGCTCCTCGACGACCCGCGACTGAGCGTTGGTGCGGTAGAAGACAGCCACCTCCTCGAAGCGCATCTGCTCGGTGTCGCGGCGCCGGACGATCTCGCTCACTACGTAGCGGGCCTCGTCCTCCTCGTCGTTGGCGTGAAAGCGAACGATGACCGGCCCCGACCCCTGGTCGGTCCACAGGTCCTTCGGCTTGCGGCCGACGTTGTTCACGATGACCGCGTTGGCGGCGTCGAGGATGTTCTGGGTGCTGCGGTAGTTCTGCTCCAGCACGACGATGCGGACATCGTCGAAGGCCCGCTCGAACTCGAGGATGTTGCGGATGTCGGCGCCCCGGAAGGCGTAGATCGACTGGTCGGCGTCACCCACCGCGGTGACCTGCCGGCTCTCGGCACCGAGGCTGATCACCAACTCGTTCTGCACCGGGTTGGTGTCCTGGTACTCGTCCACCAGCACATGGGCGAAGCGCTGCCGCCAGCGGTCCAGCACCTCCGGGCAGGTCCGGAAGAGCTCGACGGTGCGCAGCAGAAGATCGTCGAAGTCCATGGCCGCGGCCGAGGCCAGGCGGCGCTGGTAGTGGGTGAACACCTCGGCGATGCGCCGCTCGTAGATGTTGGAGGCCCGCTCGGCGTACTCCGCGGCACCGATGTTGTCGTTCTTGGCCGCGGAGATGGCGGCATGGATGGCGCGGGGCGGGAACCGCTTGTGGTCGAGGTTCAGATCCCGCAGCACATACCCGCACAGGCGCACCGCGTCGCCCTGGTCGTAGATGGTGAAGCGGCTCGGGTAGTCGATGTAGTCGGCGTCGCGGCGCAGGATGCGCACGCAGGCAGCGTGGAACGTCGACACCCACATGCTCTCGGCCACCGGGCCGACCAGTCCGCCCACCCGATGGCGCATCTCTCCGGCGGCCTTGTTGGTGAAGGTGATGGCCAGGATCTCGAACGGCGAAAGGCCGTGGTGCCCGATCAGATGGGCGATGCGGTGGGTGAGAACCCTGGTCTTGCCCGACCCCGCCCCGGCCACCACCAGCAGCGGTCCACCCTCATAGGTGACCGCCTCGTACTGGGCCGGGTTCAGGCCCTCCAGGATCGCCAATTCCGCCATCGCGGCCACCCTAACGCCACCCCGCGACGCCACTCGCAGCCTGTGGCTAACTTGGCTACGGGGACTAGCGTGGGTCGCCTGTAGCGTTCGGCGGATGCCCGCCAGTACCGGATCGCCGCCGTCATGACCCGCCCGTTCCGCTTCGGCTTCAGCCTCGACGGCCTCGACGGGCCCGAAGAGATCGCGACGCGGGCTCGCCGGGCCGAGGACATGGGGTACTCCTCCGTCGTCATGACCGACCACTTCGACGACCGGCACGGGCCGCTGGTGGCCATGACGGCTGTCGCGCTGGCCACCACCTCCCTGAAGGTCGGGACCCTCGTGCTGGCCAACGACTACCGGCACCCGGCGGTGCTGGCCAAGGAACTGGCCTCTCTCGACGTGGTCTCGGGTGGGCGCCTCGAAATCGGCATCGGGGCGGGCTGGATGGCCTCCGACTACGAACAGGCCGGCCTCGGTTTCGACCGACCCGGCGTGCGCATTGAACGCCTCGACGAGGCGGTGACCGTGCTGGAGGGCTGCTTCGGCGAGGGTCCGTTCGACTTCGAGGGCGACCACTACACGATCAAGGGGCTCGCCTCCCAGCCCAAGCCCGTCCAAGCGCCCCGACCGCCACTGCTCATGGCCGGCGGGGGCCACCGGATGCTGGCGCTGGCCGCGCGCCGGGCCGACATCGTGGGGATCAACCCCAGCCTCCATTCGGGGGCGATCGACGAGCACGCCGGGCCAACAGCCACCGCGGAGGCCACCGACTCGAAACTCGCCGTCTTGCGGGAAGCTGCCGGGGACCGCTTCGACGGCTTGGAACTCCAGACCCGGGTGCACCTGGCCGTCATCACCGATGACGGCCCCGCCCTGGCAGCTGCCGCGGCGCCGGCCTTCGGAATCACCGCCGAGCAGGCCCTCGCCTCGCCCCACGCCCTCGTGGGCACCGTCGACGAGTGCGTAGCCACCATCGAAGACTGGCGAGAGCGCTGGGACATCTCCTACATCTCCTTCGTGGGCGACTCGGCCGAAGCGATGGCCCCCGTCGTGGAGCGCCTCGCCGGCCGGTAGCAGCGGTCCGGCCGGTAGCCTGCGGGCCGTGGAGGTCGCCGACTCCGTCCTCGACCTCGTCGGGAACACGCCGCTGGTGAGAATGCGGCGGGCGATTCCCGAGGCCCGCTGCGACGTGCTGGCCAAGCTTGAGATGCTCAACCCCGGCGGCAGCGTCAAGGACCGAATCGCCGTCGCGATGATCGACGCGGCCGAGCGGGAGGGACTGCTCAAGCCGGGTGGAACGATCATCGAGCCCACCTCGGGCAACACCGGCGTCGGCCTCGCCATGGTGGCGGCCCAGCGGGGCTACCGGTGCATCTTCGTGATGACCGACAAGGTGAGCGGCGAGAAGGTGCAATTGCTGCGGGCCTACGGCGCTGAGGTGGTGGTGTGCCCGGTGGCAGTGGCCCCCGACGATCCCGACTCGTACTATTCCATCGCCGAGCGGCTCATGTCCGAGACGCCCGGCGCCTACCGGCCCAACCAGTACTTCAACCAGCAGAACCCCCTGGCCCACGAGCAGACCACGGGACCAGAGCTCTGGCGCCAGACCGCCGGGCGCATCACCCACTTCGTTGCCGGCGCAGGAACCGGCGGCACGATCAGCGGGGTGGGCCGATACCTCAAGCGCCAGAACCCGGCGGTGCAGGTCATCGCGGCCGACCCGGAGGGCTCGGTGTTCAGCGGCGGGTCGGGCCGGCCCTACCTGGTGGAGGGCATCGGTGAGGACTTCTGGCCCGAGACCTACCACCCCGATGTCGTGGATCGTGTGATCGCCGTGTCCGACCAGGCCTCCTTCGACATGGCCCGGCTGGTCTCCCACCGCGAGGGCCTGCTCATCGGAGGCTCGGGAGGAACCGCGGTGTGCGCGGCCGAGGAGGTGGCCCGAGACTGCGGACCCGACGACGTGGTGGTGATGCTGCTGCCCGACTCCGGCCGCGGCTACCTGTCGAAGGTGTTCGACGACGACTGGATGGCTTCGCACGGCTTCCTCATCTGCGAGCATCCGTGCGTCAAGGACGTGCTCGACGCCAAGGAGGATGTGCTGCCGCCGCTCATGTACGTAAATCCCGACGATCCGGTGAGCCTGGCCGTGACCCGCATGCGCGACAACGGGCTGAGCCAGCTTCCGGTGGCCAAGGGCGAGATGCCGTTGGCCGCGGCCGAGGTGATGGGATCGGTCCACGAACTGCAGCTCATGGCCCTGGCCTTCAACGGCAACCTGTTGGGCCGGCCGGTGGAGAGCATCATGAGCAGGCCGCTCGAGCAGATAGGCATCGGTGAGTCGGTGGCCCTGGCCGTGGCCAAGCTGGAACGATCCCCCGCGCTGCTGGTGCTCGACGGCGGCCGGCCCCGGTCGGTGGTCTCCAGCACCGACGTGCTCAGCTATCTGTCCTCCATCTCCGGCGACGCCCTCGGTGACGGGGCGAGCCTGTGAGCGGCCCCGAGGAGGCCTGGGGGTTCGAGACCCGGTCCATCCATGTCGGCCAGGAGCCCGACGAGACCACCGGGGCCATAACCGTGCCCATCCACTTGGCCACCACCTTCGTGCAATCCGCGCCGGGCCAGCACCGGGGCTACGAGTACTCCCGCACCTCCAACCCCACCCGGGCCGCGCTCGAGCGCAGCGTGGCCGGGCTGGAGGGGGCAGCGCACGGTTTCGCGTTCGCCAGCGGCATGGCCGCCGAGGATGCGCTGGTGGGCCTGCTGCGTCCTGGTGACCACGTGGTTCTGGGCCTCGACGCCTACGGGGGCACGTTCCGGCTCATCGCCAGCGTCTACGGAGAGCGGGGCATCGGGTGGTCGACGGTGGATCTGAGCGATCCGGACGCGCTGACCGGTGCGCTCCGTCCTGAGACTCGCCAAGTGTGGGTCGAGACGCCGACCAATCCCATGCTCGCCGTGGTCGACATCGCTGCGGTGGCTGGGACGGCCCACACCGCGGGGGCCATGGTGGTCGTCGACAACACCTTCGCCACCCCGTACCTGCAGAACCCTCTGGCCTTGGACGCCGACGTGGTAGTCCATTCCAGCACCAAGTACCTGGGAGGGCACTCCGATGTGGTCGGCGGCTTCGTTGCGGTGAACGACGACGATCTAGCCGAGCGGCTGGCCTTCGTTCAGAACGCGGCCGGGGCGGTGCCGAGCCCGTTCGACTGCTACCTGCTGCTGCGGGGCATCAAGACCCTGGGCGTTCGCATGGACCGGCACTGCGAGAACGCGCGGGTGGTGGCCGAGCACCTGGACGGCCACCCGGCGGTGGCCCGGGTGCTGTATCCGGGACTACCCGACCATCCGGGCCACGACGTCGCAGCCCGCCAGATGAACGGCTTCGGGGGGATGGTGTCATGCATCCTGGCCGGCGGCGAGACCGCGGCGGTGGCCGCGGTCAGTTCGACCCGGGTCTTCCGGCTGGCTGAATCACTGGGCGCGGTGGAGTCCTTGATCGAGCAACCCTCCACCATGACCCATCTGTCGGTCGCCGACTCCCCCCTGGCCGTGGACCCCGGACTGATCCGTCTGTCCGTCGGCATCGAGACCATCGACGACCTGCTAGCCGACCTCGACCAGGCCCTCGCTAGTTGAATCTAGGAACCGGTGACGCATGACGCGAGTCACGACTGGCTAACGCGAACACCGATGTCTCAACTTCAGTCCCATCTGCATAGGCCAGCGCGACTACGACGACGTGGGTCGTTGAGATCCTCTCACGTCGGCTGCGATCTCAGGCCTGAGATCCGTGTGTCCCGCTCATTCACGCCCCATCTGGCTGCCTCGTTCTGCCCATGAACTCGCAGTTTGACAGGATGTAGTCGGTAGCGTGGTGGTGCTGAGGGGGACCCGGTTGTGAGGCCAGGCGTTATGGGTGTGTTGGTTGGTGTTGTTGGGTCCAGTGGTCAGCGTAGGCGGCGGGGGTGAGCCCGGCGAGGGATTGGTGTGGCCGGTAGGTGTTGTACTCGATTCTCCAGTCCTCGAGCACGACTTGGGCTTCGAGGAGGTCGGCGAAGTCTTCTGTGTTGAGGCATTCGTCTCGGAGGCGTCCGTTGAAGGACTCGATGTAGGGGTTCTCCCAGGGCGAGCCTGGCTCGATGTAGGCGGTGTGGGTGCCCCAGATTCTGCACCAGTCGCGCAGAGCAGCTGAGACGAGTTCGGGGCCGTTGTCCATGCGCAGGTGAGTGGGGGCTCCGCGCCGGTGCACGAGGCGCTCGACGGCGTCGACGACGCCGTCGGCGTTGATGCTGTGGGCGGCGTCAACGCAGAGGGCCTCGCGGGTGAACTCGTCGACGATGTTGAGCAGCTTGATGCGGCGCAGGTCGGCGGTCTCGTCGAACTGGAAGTCCAGGGCCCACACGTCGTTGGGGGCCTCAGCTCGCAGCCGAGCGGCGGTGCCGTCTGTGAGCCGGCGCCGCTTGGCTTTGCGCTGCGGCGGGCGCTGCAGGCGCTCGTCTCGCCAGATGCGCCGTGTGCGCTTGGGGTTGATCACCAGTCCCTCGCGGTGCGCCACCGCATGCGCCTTGCGCCACCCCAGGCGCGGATGGCATCTAGCGAAGCCCCGCAGATGCTCACGCAGGCGCCCCTCAGCGTCATCGGGGCGCGCTTTGGGGCGGCGCTGGGTGGAGCGGTGTTGGCCCACCACACGACACGCCCGGCGCTCAGAGACCCCGAACCGCACCTGGACGCGCTCCACCGCGATCCGCCGACGGTCCGGGGTCACCATTTTCCCTCGGCCAGCTCCTTGAGCATCGCCTTGTCCAGCTCGGCCTCCGCCAGAAGCTTCTTCAACCGGCCGTTCTCGACCTCCAGCTCCTTGAGGCGCTTCGCGTGGCCCGGGCTCATCCCCGCATAGGCACGGCGCCAGCGATGCCAAGTCGACTCGGTGATCTCCAGATGCCGCAGCACCTCGGTGAGGTCACTGCCCGAGCTGAGCATCCGCTCGCCCTCACGGACCTTGCGGACCGCCTGCTCGGGGGTATGCCTGTTCCTCTTCATTGTGGTCATCCTCCCATCCTTGGGGACTCAGACCCACAACACGCGGACTCAAATCAGGGACCCACCTCAAGTAGAGCGAGCCGGTGTGGGTGAACATGGCCAAAGGTCGGCGGGTCACTGGAAGGGTCACCGAAGGCTTGCCGCGCGCAGTGGTACACGTTCTGATAGTCGATGAACACTGCAACACGCGTCACTATGCGAACCTACCCAAGCAAGATAAAGCCCCGCCATTCCCGGTGTGACCGGGAAGACGGGGAGTAATGACCGAAAGCTACCAGCATGCGCGAGCACCGCGCAACCACATCCCCCGGGTCACTCCCATTCGATGGTGGCGGGGGGCTTGGAGGTGATGTCGTAGACGACCCGGTTGACACCGGGCACCTCGGCGATGACCCGGCTGCTCATGGCCTCCAATACGTCGTGGGGCAGGCGGGCCCAGTCGGCAGTCATGGCGTCGGAACTGGTGACCGCCCGGATCACGACGGGGCGTCCGTAGGTGCGCTCGTCGCCCATGACCCCGACCGTCCGGATGTCGGGGAGCACCGCGAACGACTGCCAGATCTCGCGCTCCAGGCCGGCGTTGCGCAACTCCTCGCGAACGATGGCGTCCGCCCGGCGCAGCGTTCCGGCCGCCTCGGGGGTCACCTCCCCGATGATGCGGACCGCCAGGCCCGGGCCGGGGAAGGGCTGACGGTGCACGATCTCCTCGGGCAGGCCGAGCTCGGCACCCACAGCCCGCACCTCGTCCTTGAACAGCGACCGCAGCGGCTCCACCAGCTCGAAGTCCAGGTCATCGGGCAGGCCGCCCACGTTGTGGTGGCTCTTGATGGTGGACGAGTGGGTGGTGGCACCCGACTCGATCACGTCGGGGTACAGCGTCCCCTGCACCAGGAATCCGGCGTCGGAGACGCGGTTGCGGGCCCGCTCGAAGGCTCGGATGAACTGCTCTCCCACCACCTTGCGCTTCGCTTCGGGCTCGGTGACGCCGGCCAGCGCCGCAAAGAACTCGTCGGCGGCGTCCTCCCGCACGAGCGCAACGCCGAAGTGCCGGCTGAAGGCGTCCTGCACCTGATCGGCCTCGCCCTCGCGCAGCAGACCCGTGTCAACCAGCACGCACGTGAGCCGATCCCCGATGGCCCTGTGCACCAGTGCCGCGGCCACCGCGGAGTCCACACCGCCGGAGAGCCCGCACATGGCGCGGCCGGCGCCGATCTGATCACGGATCGAAGCAACTGCGGCATCGATTATGGAGCGCATCGACCAGCTCGGTCCGGCACCGCACCCCTGGCGCAGGAACCGTGCCAGCACCTGGCGGCCACAGGCAGTGTGCTCCACCTCGGGATGGAACTGCACCCCGTACAGGCCCCGGCCGGTGTCCTCGAAGGCGGCCACCGGCGAAGCCTCCGTGGCCGCGGTGACCGTTGCGCCCGGCGGTGGCTCGGCAATGGCGTCGAAGTGGCTCATCCACACCGGCTGGGACGACGGCAGGCCTGCCAGCAGGATGCCGCCGTCGCCGGTCACAGTCATCTCGGCCCGGCCGTATTCGCCCCGCTCGTTGGGGCCGACTGAGCCGCCCAACTGCTCGGCGATGAGCTGGGCCCCATAACAGATGCCCAGGATCGGCACACCGAGGCCGTAGATCGCGGGGTCGAGGCTGGGCGCGCCCTCGACGTGCACCGAGGCCGGGCCGCCGCTGAGGATCACACCGGCGGGTTGGCGGGCCGCTATGTCAGCCGCGGTGACCGCCGCGGGCACGATCTCGCTGTACACCTCGCACTCGCGTACCCGTCGAGCAATCAGCTGTGAGTACTGGGCTCCGAAATCGACAACCAGGACGGTGTCGAAGGCACCGTCCTGGCCCGGCGCGGCCTCGATCACGGCGAGACTATGGCGACGGCGGCCCGCTGGAAGTCCTTCACGTCCGTGTATCCGCACTTGGCCATGGAGGTGCGCAGCCCGCCCATCATGTTGGTGGTGCCGTCGGGACCGAGGGCGGGTCCATGCAGGATCTCCGCCAGAGTGGCCCGGGGCTCGACATCGGTGATGCGTCCCCGTGGAAGCGTCGGATGGCCGGCCGACAAGTCCCAGTGCCGGCCCGGGCTCGGCGAGTCGGAGGCCTCGGCCAGCGGAAGGCCGATCATGGCCGCGTCCGCGCCGCACACGATCGCCTTGGCCATGTCGCCTGCGGTGCGCATCGCTCCGTCGGCAATCACATGGCAGTACACGCCGGTCTCATCGAGATGGCGCATGCGAGCTGCCCGGGCGTCGGCGATGGCAGTGGCCTGGGGCGCGTCGAGGCCAAGCACCTGGCGGGAAGTTCCGACGTGGCCCGAGCCCGCTCCTACCAGCACGCCGGCAGCGCCCGTGCGCATCAGGTGGAGGGCAGCCTGGTAGCTCGCGCAGCCCCCGACGATCACCGGCGTCTGCATGCGCCGGATGAACGTCTTGAGATTGAGCGGGTCTCCGGCCGATGAGACATGCTCGGCCGAGACGATCGTGCCCGAGATGACCAGGAGATTGATCTCGGCGGCGATGGCGTGGGGAGCGAGCTCCTCTGCTCGCTGTGGCCTGACCCGACCGGCGGTGCGAACCCCGGCCTCGGCGATCTCGGCGATTCGGGCGGCCACCAGCTCGGGCTGGACCGGCCGGGCGTACAGCTCGCGCAGGCGGACCACCGCCTTGTCGATCGGCAGGTCCGCCAGTTCGGCCAGATCAGCGGTGGGGTCCTCGCAGCGGGTCCAAACACCCTCCAGGTCGATAACACCTATCCCGCCGAGCTCGCCCATCCGCACCGCGGTGGCTGGGCTGGTCACACTGTCGGTGAAGGCCGCCAACACCGGGATGTCGAAGCGGTAGGCATCGATCTGCCAGGAGATGTCCACGTCCTCGACGTCGCGGGTGCGCCGGCTGGGGATGATGGCGATCTCATCGAGCCGGTAGGCGCGGCGGCCGGACTTGCCCAGCCCGATCTCGACTTCAGCCATCGAAGCTCCCCTGGCACTGCGATCTTTGCACGGGTTCGCTCATAGGGCTGGGCACCAGGAGCGAGCGCAAATGGGTGATAGCCCGTCGCGTCGCACCGGTGTCATTCCCGCTCTTGTTCGCTGCGCTCACGGGCCGCTCGGGCCACGGCCTCGCCCGTATGGGGCGTATTCGCCCACCAATCTGCTCGGCCTCCAAGAGACCGAGGCGCCGGAAGCCGGTCACCGGACGAGCCTACCCGGCGTCGACTCCCACGGTGGCAACCGACAGCAGCCGGCGCAGCACCGCAGCCGTCGCGCCCCACACGGTGTCGCCCGGCAGTTCGAAGAAGGTCATTGTGCGCAGGCCGCCAAAGGCTGCGTCCAGCGACCAGATCTCCTCCCTCCAGGCATCGGGATCGGTCAGCTCCGATAGTGGGACGTACAGAACCTGCTCCACCTCGACCGGGTCGGCCACCAATTCGGGGAACGCATCGACGGTTGCCACGTACGGGCACACCAGCGACCGGGACCCGACTGTTACGAAGCTGTCGAGCCGGCCGATCCTCCACACGCTGCTGGGGTCCAGCCCGATCTCCTCGGCCGCCTCTCGCAGTGCAGTAGCCCAAAGGTCGGCGTCATCGGGCTCGCGCCGACCGCCGGGAAACGAAACCTCGCCCGCGTGGTGCCGAAGGTGCCAGGCGCGGCGGGTGAGCACAACCCACGGCTCGCCCTGGTGCTCGTAGAGCAGCACTAGGACCGCGGACGGCGCCGACCCCGGTGGCACCGTCGCCGGCGACGCTACGAACCCGGGCGCGGTGGCGACCACCGCATTCAGCACCCGTTCCAGGCTGGGGCGGCGTCGATCCTCCGGGAGTAAGGCCCACGGCGCCGGTCCGCCCAGACGGACGTTCGCCGGGCGGGGGATGTGCTGGGATCCGCCCCTGCCCGCAGGAGCCGGCGGCGGATCGAACACCACCGCGGTCGATGCGGTCGAGTTGGTCAGGATCCTTCCCCGTCGCCGGCCGCGGCTGCGGCCAGGCCTTGGAGAATCTCCCGCAGGCCGCCGGTCTTGAGGTCGCTCATCACCCGGCCGGGCGGCGTCTCGCCCCGCTCCCACTCCTCCCAATGATCGAGCAGTTTGCGCGGGTCAGGCGCCGGGCGATCCATCCCGAGAGGCTACCGGCGCCTCTCGGAGTCGAGAGTTGCTAATGTCGGCTGGTGCTTGCATAATGCAAGCATGCCTCACGTGCTGGTACGGGACGTCCCCGAAGAAATCCACCGCAAGCTCACTCAGCGTGCTCAAGCCACGGGCACCTCCCTACAGCGCTACCTGTCTGCTGAGCTGGCCCGGCTGGCCGAGACTCCGACCCTTGAGGAGGTCATCGCCCGGATCGAGCGGCGCTCACTGGGCACAGTGGGACTTGAGCGGGCGGTGGCCGACCTCGAAGAGGCCCGGGGCGAGCGCTGATAGTCGTCGACGCCTCCGTGCTGGCCAACTTCGTTGCCGATGCCGGGCCCGGCAGCGCCCGCGCCCGAAGGACCGTCTCGGAAGCAGGCGAGGTCGCCATCCCGGACTTGGCCGACGTGGAGACTGCGACGGTGCTGAGGAAGCGCTGGATCGGTCGAACCCTCACCGATGTCCAGTTCGCGGCCGCCATCGACGATCTCGCCAGTCTTCCGTTCCGCCGCTATCCCTCACTGCCACTCCTGCGGCGTGCCTACGAGTTGAGAGCGACCGTGACGGTCTACGACGCGATCTACGTTGCCCTCGCCGAAGAGCTCGACTGCAACCTGGTCACCCTTGACTCGCGTCTAGCCCGAGCCCCCGGACCACGCTGCAAGATCCAGGTCCTGCGCCCTGCCTGACCGCCGCTAGCCCATGGCGGCTCGCCTCAGCTCCTTCATGTGTTCGAGGAACTCGGGCTCGATGGTGTCGGCGGGATAGTGCCACGGGCACACCCCCGACAGCGGCACCGCGGTCATGCGCCACAGCGCGTCCGCTCCGGCCTCGACCAACTCCGATGAGGGTTCGCCGCCGTCCTCCACGATGAACTCCTCGGCCAGGGCGGACGCAGACGCCCGATCCCACACGGGATCGTCCAGCGGCGTGTTGCAGGCTCGGTTCAGGCGGGCGGCCCACTCGTCCTCGTCGATGGTGGCCCTCAGCCCCGTGGCCTCCCACCAGATCTCGCGAGTGCGGAACGGAAGCGGCGGCTCGACCCACCAGAATATTCGGTCGGACCACTCCTCGAGTTGCGCCACAACCTCATCGGTCATGTGCGTGTCGAATCCCGGGGGCAGGCCGGCGCCGACGGCCGGTGCTGGACCCGGGCCGACTGGGGGGCCCTTCTCGAGGAATTCGCGGGGCACCCGATCCCAGCACACGCTGGCTTCGTCGGGACCGGCCTTCTGCACGATCATGATCCACAGCGTCGTCACTGCGCCCCGGAGGTATCGCTCGCGCCATTCCGACGGCAAGTCAGGTCGAAGGCCGTCGGCGTCGGCGAACTCCTCGGCCAGCGCCAGTCCAGCCTCCCAGTCCCACACCGGGGATTCGAGGTCCGGACCGAGCGCCGTCTTGCACACCCGGTCCAGACGATCAGCCCATACTGCCTCGCCCATGTACAGCGAAAGGCCAGTCTGGTTCTTCCACACGTCCCAAGTACCGGGTGGCAACGGCGGCTTCACGCACAGCCGCTCGGCTGCCCGCGCGGCTTCTCGCGCGTCGGCCAGCCCGAATCCGTGACCCCGCCAGAAGGGCCGGTCGGCGCCCGCGTCGAGGCTGTCGTCTCCGAGGACCTGGGTGACACCCCCGTTTGTGTTGAAGTAGAAGACGCCCGGGAGATGGAACGGCCTGTCCACTTCGCTGGCGAGCGCGTACACGAGATAGCTCCGGCCGTCGGGATTGCCGCGCTGCTCGATGCCGGGCCGGATGATCCCGAAAGGCGCTCCCACGACCCGTGAGCGAGGACTACCGTCCTCGCTCACGGTGAGAGCCCGATACGCCACCGTCACCTCACCGGGATCGTCGAGGTCGCCCAGCAACAGGTCGTCCACTGTGAAGACCAGACCGTCGAAGACATCGCTGATGCGTGCCGGGTCGGGATCCTCCGGCTCGGGGGGAATCGTCAGCAGCCTCTCCTTGTAGCCGGTTATGCGGCCGACGAAGGCGATGTCGGAAGCGCAGCTGATCGACCTGAGGTCGTCGTGTTTCGGCCAGTAGTCGCCGTGAATGTCCTCGGGCGGGATCGTCTCATCTAGAACCGCGAGACCCGACCGATCATGAAGATCGGACTCGGCTCCCCCACTGCGGTCCGCGCCTTGGCGGTCAACGGAACCACCGCTACAGGCCGCCGTCAGCAGAGCCACGGCGACAGCAGATAGAGCCAACCTCGGGCAACGGGTCGCCATCGGCCACTCCCCTCAGCGCTGATCGTACATCGCTGCGCTGGCGACCGGTACGCGCAGGAGCCCGGGACTGGACCCGGGCTCCTGTGATGTTCGCTGGGGGCGAACGGGCTACATCATGCCGCCCATGCCTCCCATGCCGCCCATGCCGTCCATGCCTCCGCCTGGGGGTCCGGGCGGGGGCTTCTCCTCGGGCTTGTCGGCCACGAGCACCTCGGTGGTTAGCATCAGCCCCGCGATCGACGCCGCGTTCTGCAGCGCCGCCCGGGTCACCTTCACCGGATCGATCACGCCAGCGCCGATCAGGTCGACGATCTCGCCCGCGACTGCGTCGAAGCCGTCGGAGCCGGAGGCCGCTTCGACCTCGCGCACGACGATGGCGCCCTCATGGCCGGCGTTCTCAGCGATCAGCCGGGTGGGTGCCGACAGGGCCTCGCCGATGATGCGAGCACCGGTGGCCTCATCGCCTTCGAGGCTGGCCGCGACCTCTGCCACCGCGGCCCGGCTGCGCAACAGCGCGGTGCCACCACCGGCGACGATGCCCTCGTCGATGGCGGCCCGGGTAGCCGAGATGGCGTCCTCGATGCGGTGCTTGGTCTCCTTGAGCTCCACCTCGGTGGCCGCGCCCACCTGGACCACGGCCACGCCGCCGGCCAGCTTGGCCAGGCGTTCCTGGAGCTTCTCGCGGTCCCAGTCCGAGTCGGTGTTGTCGATCTCGGCCTTGATCTGGCTGACGCGGCCCTCCACGTCGGCGGTGTCACCGGCGCCCTCAACGATGGTGGTGTCGTCCTTGGTGATAACCACCTTGCGGGCCGAGCCCATCAGTGACAGGTCCACCGAATCGAGCTTGAGGCCGACCTCCTCGGCCACGACCTGGCCGCCGGTGAGAATGGCCATGTCCTGCAGCATCGCCTTGCGACGCTCACCGAAGCCGGGCGCCTTGACCGCGGCGGAGTTGAACGTGCCGCGGATCTTGTTGACCACCAGCGTGGCCAGGGCCTCGCCCTCCACGTCCTCGGCGATGATCAGCAGCGGCTTGCCCGTCTGCATGACCTTCTCGAGCACCGGCAGCATGTCCGACACCGCGCTGATCTTGCCCTGGTTCAACAGCACGTAGGGCTCCTCGAGCACGGCTTCCTGGCGCTCGGGATCGGTCACGAAGTACGGCGACAGGTAGCCCTTGTCGAACTGCATGCCCTCAACGAAGTCGAGGTCCATGCCGAACGTGTTGCTCTCCTCGACGGTGATCACGCCGTCCTTGCCGACCTTGTCGAAGGCCTCGGCCAGCGTCTCGCCCACCGCGGTGTCGGCCGCCGAGATCGACGCCACCGACTGCACCTTCTCCTTGTCGGTCGACACCGGCACGGCCTGGTCGGCCAGCGAGTCGACCGCCGCGGCCACGGCCGCCTCCATGCCTCGCTTGAGGCTCATCGGGTTGGCGCCGGCAGCCACGTTGCGCAGCCCCTCGCGCACCAGGGCCTGAGCCAGCACGGTGGCGGTGGTGGTGCCGTCGCCGGCGATGTCGTTGGTCTTGGTGGCAACTTCCTTCACGAGCTGGGCGCCCATGTTCTCGAACTTGTCGTCGAGCTCCACCTCGCGGGCGATCGACACGCCGTCGTTGGTGATGGTCGGCGCGCCGAACTTCTTGTCCAGCACCACGTTGCGGCCCTTGGGGCCGAGGGTGACCTTCACCGCGTCGGCGAGCTTGTTGACGCCCGTTTCGAGGCCCCGGCGGGCCTCTTCGTCAAACTTGAGGATCTTGGGCATCGGCGACCTCAGACGACCTTGGCCAGCACGTCGCGAGCGTTGAGGATCAGCAGGTCCTCACCGTCGACGGTGATCTCGGTGCCGCCGTACTTGGAGTAGACGACGGTGTCGCCCACGCCTACGTCCATAGGGATGAGCTCTCCGCTGTCGTCGGACCGGCGACCGGGGCCTACCGCCAATACCTCGCCCTGCTGGGGCTTTTCCTTGGCGGTGTCGGGGATCACGAGACCACTGGCGGTGGTCTCCTCGGCGTCGCCGGGCCGCACAACGATGCGGTCGTCGAGTGGCTGCAGGTTCATGTGTCCTCCCGGACTCCTGATCTTGGTGTTCCTGGACTAAACACGGGCGTTGGCACTCTCCCGTGACGAGTGCCAACGATACGGCCCGACACCCGGAGCCACAACGCGCGAAGGCGGCGTATCAGATCTCGGGAAGGCCCAACGAAGGGTCGGCTCCCACAGTGAGCGGAGAGGGTCCGTCAGCCTGCAGGCGCCACCAGGCCGCCGCGGCCACCATGGCCGCGTTGTCGGTGCACATGGCCCGGCTCGGCAGGTACGCGGCCAGCCCGTCGGCCACGCAAGCGTCGAGTGTCATCTCGCGCAGCCGGCTGTTGGCCGCCACACCGCCAGCCAGGCACAGGCCCCGGGCGTTGTGTTCGGCCGCGGCCCGGCGGGCCTTGGCCACCAGCACGTCCGCCACCGCCTCCTGGAACGACGCGGCTACATCCGCGGCCGGGGCCTTGGGGTCTCGCCGCAGATGGTTGATCACCGCGGTCTTGAGGCCGCTGAAGGAGAAGTTCCAGCCGTCGTGCAGCATCGCCCGGGGAAAGGCGATCGCGCCGGGATCACCCTGCCCGCTGAGCCGGTCGATCGCCGGACCCCCCGGATAGCCGAGGCCCATGTAGCGGCCCACTTTGTCGAAGGCCTCGCCCGCGGCGTCGTCGAGGGTTGCCCCCAGCACGCGGTAGCGCAGTCGACCCTCCATGAGCACGAGCATGGTGTGGCCACCGGACACGAGTATCACGACCACCGGCAGCTCCACGCCCGGCTCGTCGAGGAAGGCCGCGTGGAGATGGGCCTCCAGGTGATTCACGGCCACGAAGGGCACGTCCCACACCAGCGACAGCGCCTTGGCCGCCGACACGCCGACGAGCAGCGCACCCACCAGGCCCGGACCCGCGGTGGCGGCCACCGCGGCGATGTCGGAATCGTCCAGAGCCGACTCCACCAGCGCCTGCGACATCACCGGCACGAGCCGCTCTACGTGGGCCCGCCCTGCTACCTCGGGGACGACACCTCCGTAGCGAGCGTGCAGGTCGACCTGGCTGGACACCACCGACGACAGCACCTGCTGCCCACCGGCCACCACAGCCGCAGCGGTCTCGTCGCAGGAGGTCTCGATGCCCAGGATCGCCTCGCCCGACGCGAGGGCCGGCCCCGCCGCGCCCGGGATCGCCCCAGCTGCGGTCACGATCCGCCCCCCGTCCATTTGGCCTGTGCGTCAGGGCGGCGCAGGTAGAGGGGCTCGATCTCGTCGGGCCGCACGAACTCCTCGCGCACGGCGAGGGCGTGAGCCAGCAGCACCAGCGACTCAGCCGAGGGATGGGCGAAACCCGGATCGGCCAACTCGACGCCGCGCAGCCCCTCGAACATCGAGGCGTAGCGCACCGCCCCGTCCCCCACTACAAGCGTGTCGTCGTCGCTGGCCAGCATCTGAGACACCACATGGTGGGGGGCGCCGACCTCGGGGTCGCTCAGGCGCTGAACCCCGCCGGGGAGGCAGCCGTACCGAGCGTGGAACACCTCGCCGCGGCGGGCGTCGATCATCACCGCGATGGTGCGGCCGGTGTGGCGCAGCGGGTAGGCGACCAGATCGAGACTGGTGACTGCAACCATGGGCACCCGCAAGGCGTGGGCCATGGTGATCGCGGTGGTCACACCCACCCGGAGGCCGGTGTAGAGACCGGGGCCGACATCGATCGCGACCGCGCCCAAGTCTTGCAGCGTGACGTCGGCGTGGACGCACGCCGCCTGTATCTGGGGAGCCAGCAGCTCGGCATGGCGACGCTCGCGGGTGGCCTGAACCGAGGCTCGTACGCCCTCGTGGCCTCCGATCGCACAGCCGACGCGTCCGGTGGCCGACTCGATCCCTAGGATCAGCACGGCAAGGCCCAGGGCTCGAGGGCGGCTCTCAACCGGTCGGCGCGACGCCACCAAGTCTCGCCATGGCCCCGCAGCTCAAAGTCGCGGTCGTCCTCGCCGGAGCCGAAGCGGATCGTCACCGACAGGTGTTCCGCACCAAGAGCCGACGAGATGGTGTCGCCCCACTCCACGAGCGTCACCCCCTCGTCGAGGATCTCAGGCAGAGCCAGATCGCCGACCTCGTCGGGACAGTCGAAGCGATAGACGTCGAGATGGTTGACCACCAGGCGCCCCTCATACCGGTTCGCCAGGGTGAAAGTGGGACTGGTGACGGGGGCGGTCACGCCCAGAGTGACCGCAAAGCCCTGGACGAAGGCCGTCTTGCCCGCTCCCAGGTCCCCGACGAGCACCACCACGTCGCCGGTGTCGACGACAGCGGCGACGGCTGCCCCGAGCGCCCTTGTCTCGTCGACGCCGGCGGTCCTACACGCGAGCATCCATACCTGTCGCGAGGGTTGCAGAGGGGGCCGTTGTCACCCTTCGAGCGTACCGACGGCGCTGCGCACCGCCTTGGCCACCGCGGCCACGGCCAGCAGCCGAACGTCGTCCACGTCCGCGGGCACCGTGCCGGTGGCTGCGGCCACCACCGCATCGCCGTCAGAGCGGGAGTGTGCGGGCACCAGGGCCCGAGCCAGCCCGTCGTGGCCTCCCTGGGCCACCCAGAAGCAGTCGAGCTTGGTCAGCGCCGCGTTGGTGACGACGGCGCACAGTGTGGTGTTGGCGAACGGGTCGGCCCGGCCCTCCCACCGCTCGAACGTTCCGGCCGCGACCTCGTCGAGTATCTGCTGCGATCCCGGCGGTGGGCTGCCCGCCGCGTTGAGCGCCACTACCCCGCTGACGACCAACCCGTCCCGGCGCACGGAGGCGATGCCCAACCCGCCGGGTTCGGCGTTCTCGGCACCGAGCCACTTCGACACGGTCGCACCCGTGCCGGCTCCGACCGCGCCTATCTCCGACGCTGCGGCCCGGTTCGCAGCCGCGTGCCGGCCGGCGGCGGAATCGGGGCGGACGGCCGAGTCCCCCACGCCGAGGTCGTACAGAGCCATGGCCACCACGATGGGCACCGGACCGTGGGGCGTGTCGAATCCCCGCCCCTCGGCCTCGAGAACCGCCATCACTCCGTCGGCCGCGGCCAACCCGAAGGCGGAGCCGCCGGCGAGCACCACCGCATCGACGCATTCGACCAGCCGCTCCGGAGCCAGCAGCGCGAAGTCGCGGGTGGCGGGGGCGCCGCCGCGGACTTCGCCGGAGGCGGTCGTGCCGGGCGGGAGAACGATCACGGTGCACCCGGTGCGGGCCACGGGATCGGTCCAATGACCGATCTCGACTCCTGGGATTTGCAGTTCGACCGACACGTCCGAACCTACACGACCACTCGGGGCACACGGGCAGAGATCGCCGTGAGGACCTCGTACGCGATGGTGCCGAGCCGTTGGGCGACCTCTGGCGCGGTGATCTCGTCTGAGCCCTGGCGGCCGATCAGCACGACTTCGTCGCCGGTCGTGACCTCGTCGGCAATGGCCGGATGGAGTGAGACCATGAGCTGGTCCATCGTCACCGCGCCCACGATGGGGCACCGGTGGCCGCGCACCAGCACCTCGATACCGGCCGAGTCGCTGTCGCGGCGGATGCCGTCGGCGTAACCGATGGCGACGGTGGCTACCCGGGTGGACTCGTCGGCCCACCAGCGCCGGCCGTACGACACGCTCTCGCCGGGCGCCACCGTCCGCACTGCCGTGACCCGCGACACCAGCTCGAGTGCCGGCTCAAGGTCGATGGCGCTCTCCAGCTCCGGTGACGGAGGGACCCCGTAGATGGCGATGCCGGCCCGAATGAGATCGCGGTGGGTGTTCGGGTGGGCCAGCAGCCCGGCCGAGTTGGCGGCGTGCACGGCACCGGTGGACAGGCCGCTTCGACGCAACCCGGCCAGTGCCTCATCGAATCGGGCCAGCTGCTCCGCCGTGAAGGGATCCTTGGGCGCGTCCGCTACTGCTAGGTGAGTCCACACACCCTCGAGGCGCAGCCGGTCTCCAGCTGCTCGCAGGGCCTCGACGACTGAGTCGAGATCGTCGGGCACCGCACCCATCCGGTGCATGCCGGTGTCCACCTTGAGATGTACGGCAGGCGCGGGCCCCGGTGCGGCCGCCAGCGTCCGGACCCCCGCGACCGACGCCACCGTGAACCGGACCCGGCTCGGGCACTCGCCCGGGGCGCTGGCCGCGAGCCCGGGCGCGGCCTCTGCCAGGATGAGCACAGGCGCATCGCTGCCGACGCTGTCAGCCGCCTCGGCCACCTCCAGGGCCTCGGGAATCGTGGCGACGGCCAACCAGGACGCGCCCCCCGCCAGAGCGGCGCGGGCCGCAGTGACGGCACCGTGGCCGTAGCCGTCGGCCTTGACCACCGCGCACAGGGACGAATCGCCGGCCCGGTCGGCGAGGCGCCGAACGTTGGCCTCGATAGCGGCTGGTCGAACCCTGGCGATGCGCGCCGACAGGCTGGCGGCACTCACGCCGAGACCACGCTCACCGAAGGCGGCCAACAGACGGACTGGCCACCGAACGGGCAGCCCTCAGCACCCAAACCGGCATCCACAACTGCCAATTCACGGAACAGTGCCGATCCCGCACCGAACGGGCAGCCCTCAGCGCCCAAACCGGCATCCACAACTGCCAATTCACAGGACGGCGCCCATCCGCTCACGGCGTGACCGTTCTGAGCGCGCCCAGGAGGTCGCCGGCCAGGAAGCGGGCGCCTCCGACCGCGGCTGCGGCCCGTCCGTGAAGGTGCGCGGCCTCGGCCACCCGGTCAACCAGTCGCTCGGGACCGAAGGCAGCCAGGCGGCCTGTGATCATGCCGGTGAGGACGTCGCCGGTGCCGGCCGTGGCCAGACGGGCATCACCGCTGGCAACGATCCTGATTCGCCCATCGGGATCGGCCACGACTGTGGGGCCGCCCTTGAGCAACACGACCGCTCCCAGCCGGGCTGCGGCGGCTCTGGCGGCGGCAATGCGGTCCGGGCCGGGCCGGGCCGACACCAGGGCTTCGAGCTCGGCGTCGTGAGGCGTCAGAACGACCGGTACCGAGTCGCCGCGGCGCTGGTCCATGACCGCGGCAACCGCAGGGTCATTCAGCAGGCGCAGGCCGTCGGCGTCGATCACCGCCGGCAAGCCCAGAGCGAGCGCGTCGGCGAGGCGGGCGGCGGCCCGCTGATCGGTGCCCAGACCCGGCCCGGCCGCGCACACCCGGAAGCGGCCGGCGTCCACCGCAAGCGGCGGCTCGGATCGCACCACCTCGATGGGCGAAGCGACCCCGGCCGCGGCGGGCGCACTGAGATGGACCATGCGGGCTCCGCTGCGCAGCGCGGCCTCGCACGCCAGGGACGCAGCCCCGCCCATGCCGGGCGAGCCCGCCACCACCAGTGCGGCGGCGTTCCACTTGTGGGTGGCACCGGTGCCCGCAGGCAAGGCCTCGACGTCGCTGTCGGTGAACAGCGCGCAGGTGTCGCCATCGTCATCGCCGACGGCGAGGTCGATATCGGCGACGGTCGTCACCCCGCAGGCGACCGGACCCTCGCCGAACAGCAGCCCCGGCTTGAGCGCCGCGAATGTGACCGTTCGCTGTGCCGTCCACACCGGTCCACCCAACACGCCGCCGGTAAGGCCGTCGAGTCCGCTGGGGATGTCCACGGCCAGCACCGGCGCGTCGGGCCGGCCACGCTGAGGCGCCCCATACGGCCGGGACAGGCCCGTGCCAAAGGCCGCGTCGATGTACAGGTCGGCGGGCGGCAGGGTCTCGGGAGCCTCGGTGGCGGAGAACACCCGAGCGCGCACCCCCCGGCGCCGGAGCCGGCGTGCCGCGGCCCGCCCGTCGCCACCGTTGTTGCCGGGTCCGGCCAGCACCACCGCCCGGCGCCCATACCGTCCGCCCATCATCTCGACCGCGGCGCGAGCCACAGCCGCCCCGGCCCGCTCGATCAGCACTTCGGTCGGCTCGGACGCGGCCGCGTCGATCTCAGCCATCCGAGTCGGCGTGACGATTGGAATCACTGGGCTAGCGCGACGACGGTCGCCTGGGCCAGATGGTCGGTGTGCGACAGGGAGACGAGCCAGCGGCCGACGCCGTGGCCGGCCGCAGTGGACCGGGCATCGCCGTGGAGCACGAGCTCGGGCCGGCCGTCGTCAGCCCGAACGATCTCGATGTCGGCCATGCGCATCCCTCCGAGGCCGTAGCCGAGGGCCTTGAGGGTCGCTTCCTTGGCCGCGAACCGCGCCGCCAGCCGGGCGGCCGGATCGGCAGCCCGCTCGGCGTAGGTCCGCTCGTGGAGCGTGAACAGCCGGTCCACCACCGAGGGTCGCCGCCGGAGCACGGTCCGGAATCGATCGATGTCGACCAGATCGGTGCCGACCCCTACCACGCAGGCATCGGACAGGCTGGCGCCCTCGGTCACCCTCACAACGATACCGAGGCGTCGGGATCCCCTCGCTTTGGCTCTCGTCGCGAAATCTTGTCAGGAGGACAAGAAAGCGCGATATACCACCGGGCGTCAGGAGCGCCAGTGGTCGGCTAGGTCTCCGACGGGAGCCGTCAGCAGGTCGACCACCACGATCTCGGCCAGCCGATCCTCGTCGAAGGCGGGCTCGGTCTCGGTGACCGCGTCGCGCAGCTCCGAGTAGCGATTGCGGTACCCCTGCAGGACGCCCCGAGCCACCGGGGCCGGAAGGGAGTCCTCGAAGCGGACGTGCAGCAGGGTGATGCCCACGGTGCTGCCCGCCGCGACTTCGGGCACGAATACGACCGTGCGCCCGTCGTGGCGGCCCCGAGCGGCCAGCACGCGGCGCTCTACCGCCACCCGGCGCTTGCTGCCGGTCAGCGAAGGCGCGGAAGCCGTGCGCGAGGCGATCCCGGTCGCGATGCCACCCTGGTCGACGACGGCAACCGTGTCGGGCCCGTCCAGCCGGTAGCGGGTGTGGCCCCGCACCTCTGCTACCGCCGGGCTGAGATCGGCCAGAGCCCGGATGGTGGAGTAGGAGAGGTTGTCCCTGGGTGCGCCTGTGGCCAGCACGGCCCGGATGAGCGGCGCTTCCAGCAGCGTCTGGTCCGAGCGCGAGATGCCGACTGTAACCGTCTTGGCCTGATGGCGGATGGCGTCGACCGGGCGGGTCAACTCATCGATCCCGACGCTCAGCGCGGCCTCGAGGTCATCGATCACCGCGGCTGGAGTGCCGACCCGGCCCAACTCCAGTTCGTATCCGTCCAGCGGTGCCAGCCCGGTGGCGTAGCGCATCAGCGTGACGATGCGCACAGCCGTGGACGCCTCCAGGTGGCCGTTGTAGTAGCCGCGCTGCAGACGGGACGAGAACGCGGCGCTGCTCTGCTGCAACGTGGGAAGGGCCAGGCTCAGAACCTCCTCGGCGGTGGTGTCAGAACGGGCCGCGGCGGCCTCGATGGCTGCTCGGGCCTCCCGCAGGGGCCGCGCTCCGGCGTCGATTGCCAGGGCGGCCTCGTAACCGAAGAGGTGGCCCACCATGGTGGCGGGCAGGAAGGCCAGCCGAGGATCCACCTTCGGCACACCCAGCACGGCTGACGCTCCCTCGAAGCGAGTGTCGCCATCGTCGGCCACCACCACGGGAGCAGCCCGATGGGCTCCGAAGATGGCCACCTCTTTGGCCACATCGTCGGCCACCGAACCCGATAGCCCAGCCGCGCACACCAACACCAGGGGCTCGGCCGAAAGATCGATGTGCTTCTTGTCCTCGGTCGCGTCGCTCGAGATCGACATGTAGCACAGTTCCGACAGCTTGATACGCACCTCGCGGGCCGCCACCTGGTTGGGCCCGTTGCCCACCACCGCCCAATGCCGTCGCGTCGGGGCGAGGCTGCGAGCCACCTCACCTATGGCGGCACGCCGCTCCAGGACCTCCTCCAGTACCGACGGCACGGCCCGAAGCGTGTCGAGGAGACTGCGCCGGGAAGCTGCCCCCCGCTCACCGGCTACTTCGCCCGCGATAGCCACCGCCATCAGGCAGCCCGCCGCTACCTGGGAATAGAAGGCCTTGGTGGAGGCCACGCTCATCTCCACGTCGCGGCCGTCGGAGGTGTAGAGAACGCCCTCGGCCCGGTCGGTGAGGTCGCTGTTGCGGCGGTTGACCACGGCCACCACCGACGCTCCCCTGGCCCTCACCAGGTCGACGGTGCGGTTGGTGTCGGTGGTGGTGCCCGACTGCGAGATCGCGACCACCAGCGTGTCGGACATGTCGTCCTGCAGATGGAAGGCCGACAGTTCGGTGGCGAGCATCGCCGTGACATCGAGGGTCGCGGCGCGCCCGGCATCAGCCAGCAGGGTCCGAAGGCATCGGACGAGACTCTCCCCCGCGACCGCCGCGGTTCCCTGGCCGATGGCCAGGACCTTGGACACCGACCCGTGCCGCAGGCCGGACCGAACCGGATCGGGGAGTGTCTCTGAGCCGATCGAGAGGCCGGGGCCGTCCGGAGTGTCGACGATCCGGCCCCTCAGCGTCTTGCGGAACGACGCCGGCGCCTCACCGATCTCCTTGAGCAGGTAGTGACGATGATCGCCGCGGTCGATGTCTCGGGTGGTGATGGACGCGGTTGAGATCTCGCCGGGCGCCACGGGCAGGCTCGTGCCGTCGTAGGAATGGCGGGCCACCCCTTCGATCTGGCCGGCCCGGCTGCCGTCGAGCTCGACGATCTGGCCCCGACCGGTGCTGGGATTGCCGCCGTTGGCAACGGCCTCTCCGTCCATGCGGAGATACTCAGACGTCTCCTCAACCACCCCGTAGGGCTCGCTGGCGACGATGAACGCTTCATCGGCGAGCCCGACGTAGAGGGCCTGGCCGCTGCCTCGCAGCGCGAGTTGCAGACGATCGGGCGAGCCCGCGGTGCAGACGGCTACGGCCACCGAGCCCTCGCACTCCGCCACGGTACGCCGGAATGCTTCGCCCCACGCCAGACCTTCGGACAGGCGGCGACCCATCAGAGCAGGCACGGTCTTGGAGTCGGTGGTGATCGCGGGCGGTACTCGGACGCCGGCCGCGGCAAACAGCTCGGCGTAGTTGTCCACGTCCCCGTTGATGGCCCCGATCACGTACGGGGCGTGCTCATCGAGCAGCTCGCTGTTGAGCGGATGAGCGTTCGCCTCAGAGATGATTCCGACCGAGGCCCAACGAGTATGCGCCAGCACGAGCACGCGGGCATCGGCAGAAGCCAGAGCGGCGGCGAGCAACTGGTCGGACGCCACCGCGGCCCGCAACGCCGCGGTGTTGTCGCCCAGCTCGCCGATCTCGGCCGCGGTCTTGTGGACGATGCTGAGCACGCCGTCGACGAGGCGCACCGAACCGGAGCCGAACGACACGTCGTCGCCGCGGCGCTGCAAGGCCGCAGCCACGTCGGGATCGCCGGGATCGAGTCCGTGGCCACTGATCAGGAGGTGGAGCCCGGCCGAGTCGCGCCCGCGCACTTCGAGCCGGTCCAGCGCAGACAGCGCCTGATGGATCGACAGGTACGCCTCGACCGCGGCCGGCGACGCCGAGCCCGGTGTCAGCCCCGCAGCCGCGAGCAGCTTCGCGACTGCGTGCGAGGCTCCCAGCCGATCCCGTCCCAGAGCCCACAGACCATCACGGACCCGCACGAGCTGCTCGTTGAGGTGCTCCAGTTCGGCCGGGTCGAGCGAAGTGTCGGCGTCGAGCCGTGCCTCCAGGGCGACCACCGACGTCGTTGCGGAGTCGATGAGATCTGCGAGAGTGCCGGCCACCGCCGGCGACTCCAGCAGGAGATGCACGCCAGGCACGCCGCCCAGAAGCTTGTTGGCCGCGTGCAGCCGTTCGGCCGCGGACCCCATCTCGGCGGCCAGACCACCCAGATCTCCGTCGGCCGCGGCGGCACCCTTTGCGAGGGCGGCCGCGGCCGCTTCGACCAGGCCGGTGACATCGGCGGCGTCGGGGACCGGCCGCGTCGACGGTCGGCGCACGATGGCGATGATCCCGCACATGTCAGGCCAGTGCCTCCGTGACGGCCGCAGCCAGCCGGTCGGCCTCGGCCCTGGCCGTCTCAAGGTCGGCCGCCTCGACCATCACCCGTACCAGCGGCTCTGTGCCCGACGGGCGCACGAGCACCCGGCCCGAGTCTCCGAGGTGCGCGGCGGCGTCCGCCGCAATCGGACCGAGAGCCGCGTCGAGGTCGGCGGACCGGGCCGCCGCCGGCAAAGGCACCCCCAGCAGCACTTGCGGCATACGGGTCATAGCCGCGGCGGCGAGGTCGCGCAGGCTGCGCCCGGAACGCTTGACGGCGTCCAGCAATTGCACCGCAGTCAGCAAGCCGTCACCGGTTGTGGCCAGATCGCGGAAGATCAGATGCCCGGACTGCTCGCCGCCCAGCACCAGGCCCCGCTCCTCCAATGCGCTCAGCACATGGCGATCGCCGACGGGAGTCTCGACCACATCGATGCCCCGGGCGGCCATGGCCTGGCGCAGACCGAGATTGGCCATCACCGTGACTACGACTGCGCCTCCGCCGAGCTGCCCGCGCCGGGCCCGGTCGATAGCGCACACCGCGAGGATCTGGTCGCCATCAACGAGGTTTCCTCCCGCGTCGACGGCCAGCACCCGGTCGGCGTCGCCGTCGAACGCTACGCCAGCATCGGCACCGCAGGACACCACCGCGTCCTGGAGGCTCTCGGGGTGCAGCGATCCGCAGCCATCGTTGATGTTGTAGCCGTCTGGTGAGGCGTGAATCGTCTCGATGTCGGCGCCCAGGACGCGCAGGCACTCCGGCCCGGACCGGTAGGCGGCACCGTTGGCCGCGTCGATCACGATGCGCAACCCTTCCAGGTCACGCCCTTCGATGCTGGCCGCCACCGCCCGGACATGGCGGTGCAGGGCCTTCTCGCCCGCCTCTCCTCCGGCGGCCGTGTCCGCCGGCGTCGACGGGTCGGCGCTGGCGATGTCTGAAGCCTCGGAGAGACGCAACTCGATCTCGCGCTGGGCTTCGTCATTGAGCTTGCGCCCACCGGGAGCGAACAGCTTCACCCCGTTGTCGTGCCAGAGGTTGTGCGACGCCGACACCATCGCACCGGCGACCTTTTCGTCCGCGCACCAGCGGGCCACTGCGGGAGTGGGTACCACTCCCAAGTCGACAGCTGTGCCTCCAGCGCGTCGCACGCCCCGGCGCAGGGCCCCGACGAGATCTGGTCCTGAGGCCCTGGGATCGCGCCCGACCGCCAACCGGTCACCGCCTAACACCCCTGCCGCAGCCCGGCCCAGCGCCTCCACGAACTCTGGGGTCAGCTCGCGGCGCGCGTCGCCGCGCACCCCGTCGGTGCCGAAGGTCAGGGTCATGGCCACTCGCTAGCCGGGTCGCCTCGAGCCGGCATGGGCGGACTCGGGCGCGCTCGCAGAACGTTCGGGCCGCGTCCCGCGATCAGCGTTTGCTGTACTGCGGTGCCTTGCGTGCCTTTTTGAGGCCGTACTTCTTCGCTTCCTTCTTGCGCGGGTCGCGGGTGAGGTAGCCGCTCTTCTTGAGCGTGTCCCGCAACTCGGGCTCGACCTCGACGAGTCCCCGGGAGATGCCCAGGCGAAGCGCACCGGCCTGGCCGCTGGACCCGCCGCCGTGGATGGTGGCGTCCACGTCGTAGCGACCTTCGGTGGCGGTGGCCGTCAAGGGCTCGCGTATCTGCGTCTGGTGGGTCCGCGACGGGAAATACTCCTCGACGGTGCGACCGTTTATGGTGATCACCCCGGCCCCTGTCCGTAGACGCACTCGGGCCACTGATCGCTTGCGGCGTCCCGTTGCTTGCACGAGTGGTGCGCTCATTTCTCAGATCACCTCATCGGGCCCGAGCGTGCTCGATGGCGTAGGGCTCGGGCTGTTGGGCGGCGTGGGGATGGGTAGGACCGGCATAGACCTTCAGCTTGCGGATCTGGGCCCGGCCCAACCTCGTCTTGGGCAGCATCCCCCGGATGGTGTCGCGAACGGCCTGATCGGGGCGGCGGGCCAGCTTGGAGCCGTAGGTCTCGGTGCGCAGGCCCCCCGGATAGCCGGAGTGGCGATGGACCAGCTTCGAGTCGGCCTTGCCCGCAGTGAGCACGACCTTGTCGGCGTTGACGATTACCACGTGGTCTCCGGTGTCCATGTGGGGGGTGAACGTGGGCTTGTGCTTGCCCCGCAGCAGCGTCGCCACCTCGGTGGCGAGCCGCCCGAGGACCATCCCCTCGGCGTCGACGAGGTGCCAGCTGCGCTCGATCTCAGAGGCCTTGGGGCTGTAGGTCGCCACGTTCGCTCCCGTCGGTTAGTCGTTCGGCTGGGGCCCTCGCCGTTAGTCCGGGCCGTCGCACAGACCGGCTTCTCAGGCTAGGTCCGACCTTGCCAAACGACAATCCCCCCCGAAACCTTCACAAGTGCTCGGGCGCCCCTATCTCCCGGTCGTACAGGGCGGCCCACAGCACAAGGCCACCAGGAGGGGCCGGAGAGGGCGCCGCGCTGCGGTCACGGGCCGCGATGATTGTGCCGACGTCGGAGGGCTTGCGCCGGCCCAGGCCCACCGACACCAGCAGGGCCACCAGCGAGCGCACCATCTGGTGGCAGAACGAGCTGGCCTCGATCTCGAACACTGCGACGTCGCCCTCGAGCCACCACACGGCCCGCCGCACCGCGCGCACCATCGACTGGTCGGGATGGGAGGGATTGCGCCGGCAGAACGAGCTGAAGTCGTGGTCACCGAGCAGGCGGTCCGCGGCGGTGCGCATGGCGCCCACGTCCAAGGGGTGCTCGACATGCCAGCACAGGCCCGCGGCCAGCGGGTTGGAAACAGGCGAGTTGAGCACCCGGTAGCGGTAGACCCGGCCGGTGCACGAGCGCCGGGCATCAAAGTCGGGAGCAGCCACGCTGGCCCTCGACACCGAGATGTACGGGCCGCACATGCGGTTGATGGCCCGCACGAGGCGAACCGGGTCGGCCCGCGCCATGTCGGCGTCGAATGACACCACCTGGGCCCGGGCATGCACGCCGCGGTCGGTGCGTCCCGCGCAGACAAGGTCGACGGAGTGGCCCAGCACGCTGCTCAAGGCGTGGGCGAGGATCCCGGCAACCGTGGGCACCCCCTCGTTGCGGGCGAATCCGTGGAAGTTGGAGCCGTCGTACGCCACGGTCATCCGCATGCGGACGACCCCGACTGGACTATCGCCTCCAGACAACCGGACTATCGCCTCCAGCAGGTCAGACTAGTTCGATGCGCGCCATCGGAGCGTTGTCGCCGTGGCGGGGCCCGAGCTTCACGATGCGTGTGTAGCCGCCGGGACGATCGACATAACGAGGGCCGATCTCATCGAAGAGTTTGGACGCCATCTCCCGGTCGCCCAGGAACCGCACCACCTGCCGATGGTTGTGCACGCTGCCGCGGCGGGCCTTGGTGATCATCTTCTCAGCGATGGGGCGCACTGCCTTGGCCTTGGCCTCGGTGGTGGTGATGCCCTCCGCCGCGATCAGCGACGCCACCAGGTTCGCCATCATCAGCTTCTGATGACGGCTGCTGCCACCGAAGCGGCGGCCCTTGCGGGGACGGCCCGGCACCTCAGCGCCCGCCTCGCAGCGACAAGCCGCGCTCGTCAAGCTTGGCGACCACTTCGTCGAGGCTCTTCTCGCCGAAGTTGGTGATGGCCAGCAGGTCTTCGGGGGTCCGTTCCAGCAGCTCGTTCACCGTGTTGATCTGGGCCCGCTTGAGGCAGTTGCGGGGACGCTCGGTCAGCTCGAGGTCGTCCACCATCAGTTCCGCCTCGGCGTCGGGCAGGGTCGGGGACACGATCTCGCCCAGCTCCAAGCCCCGCGGGTCGTCGCTCATTTCCTCGACCAGCTGGATGAGGCTTCGCAGCGTGGCGCCGGCAGAAGCCATCGCATCGGTCGGGGAGATCGACCCGTCGGTCTCCACTTCGAGCACCAGCCGGTCGTAGTCGGTGGACTGTTCGACCCGGGTGGCCTCCACGTTGAACGCGACCCGCCGCACCGGGGAGTAGATCGAATCGACGGGAATCACGCCGATGGCTGCCGTCAGTTCCTTGTTCTCCTCGGCCGAGACATAGCCGCGGCCCCGGGCCACGGTGATGTCGACGGCCAGCCGGCCGGAGTGGTTGAGCGTCGCGATCGGAGCCTCCGAGTTGAGGATCTCCACGTCGGGATGGCGCTGGATGTCGCCCGCGGTGACGTCGGCGGGGCCGCGCATGTCGAGCCGCAGCGTGACCGGCTCCTCGCACAGCACCATCAGCACCAAGTCCTTGAGGTTCAAGATGATGTCGGTGACATCCTCGGCCACGCCGTTGATGGTGGCGAACTCGTGCAGGGCGCTGTCGAAGCGAACCTGGGAGACAGCCGCTCCCGGGATCGACGACAGCAGCGTGCGCCGCAGCGAGTTGCCGAGCGTGTGGCCAAAACCGGGCTCGAGGGGGCCGATAGCGAACCGCTGCCGGTTGCCGTCGGCCGACTCGAGTACCTCGACGGTCGGGCGCTGCATTACAAGCATGGGAGTCCTCGCCTCTCGTGCGTCAGTCAGAGTACGGGTTACTTGGAGTACAGCTCGACGATGAGCTGCTCACGGATCGGTATGTCGATCTGCTCCCGGATGGGCAGCTCGCGCACCGTGGCGGAGAAGTTGTCCTCACCGCGATCGATCCATGCCGGCGGGGTGCGATCGAGCACGTCCACGTTCCACTGGACCGTGGCCGAGCCTCGAATCTTCGTCCGCAATTCGACGACGGCACCCTTGCGCAGCCGGTAGCTGGGGATGGTCACACGGGATCCGTTCACGTTGACATGGCCGTGGTTGACCAGTTGGCGGGCCTGGGGACGGGTGGCACCCCAGCCCAAGCGGTAGACGACGTTGTCGAGGCGCAGCTCCAGGAACCGCAGCATGTTCTCGCCGGTGACGCCCTGGCGGCGGCTGGCCTCCGCGAACAGGTTGCGGAACTGGCGCTCGGTCAGCCCGTAGCTGTGGCGGGCCTTCTGCTTCTCCTGCATCTGCACCAGGAACTCCGAGGCGGTGTTGCGCCGCCGCGAGCGTCCCCGCTCCCCGGGCGGGTACGGCCGCCGGTCGAGGGCGATCGCCTCTCCCTTGGTGCCCCAGATGTTGGTGTTGAGACGGCGCGACACCCGCGCCTTGGGTCCCGTATAGCGCGACACGTCAGACCCTTCTGCGTTTGGGCTCGCGGCAGCCGTTGTGGGGCACCGGAGTGACATCGGTGATGCCGGTCACGTCGATGCCGATGTTCTGAAGCGACCGGATGGCGGTCTCACGACCCGATCCGGGCCCCTTGACCTGTACATCGACCTTGCGCAGGCCGTGCTCCATCGCCTTGCGAGCGGCCTGTTCCGCGGCCATCTGCGCCGCGAAGGGCGTGGACTTGCGCGAGCCTTTGAAGCCGACGTTGCCCGCCGAGGCCCACGAGACCACGTCGCCCTGAAGGTCGGTGATGGTGATGATCGTGTTGTTGAACGAACTCTTTATGTGGGCCACGCCGTGCGTCACGTTCTTTCGCTCGCGCTTGCGTGTGCGCCTTCTGTCCGACGATGGTTTCGCCATTGCGCCTACTTCTTCTCCTTCTTCTTGCCGGCCACTGTCCGCTTGGGACCCTTGCGGGTGCGGGCATTGGTATGGGTCCGCTGACCCCGCACGGGAAGGCCGCGACGGTGGCGAAGACCCTGGTAGCAGCCGATCTCCATCTTCCGCTTGATGTCCTGAGCAACCGAGCGCCTCAAGTCGCCCTCAACCCGCAGGCTGGCGTCGATATGGCCCCGCAGACGAACCACCTCATCGTCAGTGAGGTTGCGCACCCTGGTCTCGGGGTTGATCTCGGCGGCCTCGCAGACCTGCTGAGCGGTGCTTCGGCCGATCCCGTAGATGTATGTGAGTGAGATCTCCACCCGCTTCTCGCGGGGGATGTCAACGCCGGAGATGCGCGCCATCTCAGCCCTGCCTCTCGAGTGCGGGAACGCGGATCATCTCAGCCCTGCCTCTGCTTGTGGCGAGCGTTGTCGCAGATCACCATGACGCGCCCGCGCCGACGAATGACCTTGCACCGGTCGCAGATCTTCTTGACGCTGGGTCGTACCTTCATAGCTGGTTGATGCTCACTTGTAGCGGTAGGTGATTCGGCCCCGCTGGAGGTCATACGGCGTTACCTCAACCTGGACGCGGTCCCCGGGCAGTATCCGGATGTAGTGCATCCGCATCTTGCCGGAGATGTGGGCCAGCACAAAATGGCCATTCTCGAGCTCCACGCGGAACATTGCATTGGGAAGGGACTCCGTGACGGTGCCCTCCAAAACGATCGCGTCCTCTTTCGGTTTCGGCAGTGTCTGTCCTCCTGCGGGATGAGCCCCGGTCGGCGCGCGTCAGCGCCGGCCCAAGGCCGAAGTGCAACGCTACCTGTGACCGGCCGGCCATCCAACCCGTCAGAGGCTGAGCGAAAGCGAAGCCGTGGCCCGAGCGGCCCGTTAGCGCAGCGAACAAGAGCGGGAAACCACAGTCTCTCCGGCAAGGGCCCGGATCAGGCACGGCTGCGTTCTACGACGGCCACTACCCGCTCGAATACTTCGTCGGGCGTGCCGACACCGTCCACGGTGGCGAGCAGCCCGTGGGCCTCGAACCAGTCGCGCAGGGGCGCGGTCTGTTCCTCGTACAGCTCCAGACGGCGCTGGATCGCCTCAAGAGTGTCGTCGGAGCGGCCCCGGTCCAGCATCCGGGCCGTGACCTCCTCTATGGGCACGTCGATGTTCACGGCCACGTCGAGACGATGGCCCAAGTCTTCGAGGATGGCCTCCAGCGCGTCGGCCTGCTCGCTGGTCCGCGGGTAGCCGTCGAGCAGCACGCCGGCCGCCGCGACATCGTCTTGGGCCAGCCGGTCGCTGACGATCCCGTTGATGATGTCGTCACCCACCAGCGCGCCCGAGTCCATGATCGCCTCGGCCTGCCGACCCAGTTCGGTTCCGGCCGCCACCGCGGCCCGCAGAGCGTCGCCGGTGGACAGATGGACGTAGCCGAAGGCCTGCACGAGCCGCTCCGACTGCGTGCCCTTGCCCGAGCCCTGCCGGCCCAGGATCACCATTCGCAACGGGGCCATCGAGAACTACTTGAGGAAACCTTCGTAGTTGCGCATCATCAGCTGGCTGTCGATCTGCTTCATGGTCTCAAGCGCCACGCCGACCGCGATGAGCAGCGAGATGCCCCCGTAGAGGAGGCCGCTCGCGCCGCCGCCCTGGCCCGCTCCCAAGTCGCTGTCGAGAAACACCGCGTAGAGGATGGAGGGAACGAGGGCGACCGCGGCGATGAACAGCGACCCAGGCAGGGTGATGCGCGAGAGGATCTTCGCGAGGTAGCGCTCGGTCTGGACTCCGGGGCGGATCCCTGGAATGAACCCGCCCTGCTTGCGGATGGTGTCGGCCTGCTTGACCGGGTCGAAGGTGATGGCCGTGTAGAAGTACGCGAACCCGATGATCATCAGCCCGAAGAAGAACAGGTATACGGGGCTGGTCGGGTAGGTGAGGTGGTCGTTGACGAAGTCCTGGATCGTGCCGCCGATGCCGCCGTCGGGCATGGCCGCCCCGATCAGGGTGGGCAGGTACAGCACCGAGCTGGCAAAGATGATCGGGATCACACCCGACTGGTTGACCTTGAGCGGGATGTAGGTGCTCTGACCGCCGTACATGCGCCGGCCCACCACCCGCTTGGCGAACTGCACCGGGATGCGGCGCTGACCCTGCTCGACGAAGACGATGCACACCAGGAGGATCATCGCCACCGCCACGAAGCCGACCAGGGCGTCGTTGCCGTTGTTGGCCCTGACCGCAGTCAGCTGGGCCGGCAGTGTGGACACGACGCTGGTGAAGATCAGCAGCGACATGCCGTTGCCGATGCCGCGCTGGGTGATCAACTCACCCATCCACATCAACAGGGCGGTGCCCGTGGTCAACGTCAGGACCACTACGAACACGGCCCACACGGTGAAGTTGGGCAGCAAGTCGATCCCGCCCACCAAGGCGCCGCTGTGGAACAGGAACGCGAAACTGGTCGACTGAAGCAGGGCGATGCCGACGGTCAGGTACCGCGTCCATTGGGTGATCTTGCGCTGACCCACCGCACCCTGCTGCTGCCACTGCTCGATGCGGGGTATGACCACGCCCAGGATCTGCATGATGATTGATGCCGTGATGTAGGGCATGATCCCCAGCGCGAAGATGGCGAACTGGGTGAGCGCGCCGCCCGAGAACAGCTGCACGAACCCGAGGATCCCACCCGATGTGTTGGCCTGGTCCCGCATCAACTGGACGGCGTCCGTGTCCACGTAGGGCGCCGGGATGAAGGCCCCAAGGCGGTAGACGGCGATGATGAACAGGGTGAAGAGGATCTTGTTGCGCAGATCCGGGATCCGGAACATGTTCAGCACGCGGTTCAGCACGGTCGCCTCCCGGTGCTGGTCGGGTGCGCAGCGATTCTCATGGTACGGCCGTCAGCGGTTGGTGTGCTGGCTGTAGCTGCCGTGCGGCGGCCTGCGGTCGCCCCAGGGCTTACCGATGATCTCGACGCTGCCGCCTGCCGCGGCGATGGCCTCAGCCGCGGCGGCCGACACGGCGTGAGCCTTCACTCGCACCGCCCGGTTGAGTTCCCCCCGGCCCAGCACCTTTACGAGCGCCTTCTTGCCGACCAGGCCCCGCTCGCGCAGAGTCTCCGGCGAGATCTCGTCCAAGCCAGTGGCCTCGATCGTGTCGAGGTTGACAGGCTGGTACTCCACCCGGAACGGGTTGGTGAATCCCCGCCACTTGGGGACGCGGCGAAGCAGCGGCATCTGGCCGCCCTCGAAGCCGACGGGCACCTTGCTACGGGCCTTCTGACCCTTCATGCCGCGGCCCGCGGTCTTGCCCCCCCGGCCGGCGATTCCCCGCGCCACTCGCTTGGGCCTCTTGCGGGACCCAGGAGCGGATCGCAGATCGTGCAGCTTCGTCTGCTCTGTCATCCGTCCACTTCCTCTACGGAGACCAGGTGGGGAACCCGTTGGATCATGCCGCGGATCTCGGGACGGTCGGGCAGGGTGTTGCTCCTGCCGATACGGCCCAAGCCGAGAGCTCGAAGCGTACCCCGCTGCTTGGGCTTCGACCCGATGGCGGAGCGAACCTGGGTCACCCGAAGGACCGTCACTGGTCCTCCGTCCCGTCGTCGCTGCCCTGAGCCGCGGCGCGGTCCATGCGCGTGGCCTGGTATGCGTCCCACAGGCCCTTGGGCAAGAAGTCGTCGGGCTCCAGGCCCCGCAGGCGGGCCACCTCGTCGGGGCGGCGCAAGGCCCGCAACCCGCTGATTGTGGCCCTGGCGACGTTGATGTGGTTGGCCGAGCCGAGCGACTTGCACAGAACGTCGCCGATGCCCGCCTCCTCCAGGATGGCCCGAGCCGCGCCACCTGCGATCACACCGGTTCCGGGAGCGGCCGGCTTGAGCAGCACCCGACCAGCTCCGGTCGTGCCGATTACGGGATGCATGATCGTGCTGCCCGCCATCGCTACCTCGAAGACGTTGCGCCTGGCCTCCTCGGTGCCCTTCTGGATGGCCAGGGGGACCTCCTTGGCCTTCCCGTAGCCGAGGCCGACCCGGCCCGCGCCGTCGCCGATCACGACCAGGGCGGTGAACGAGAACCTGCGTCCACCCTTGACCACCTTGGCCACCCGGTTGATGTTGATCACGCGCGACTCTCGTAGCGGCGGGCCACCCGTGCGCTCCTCGGCCATCAGAACTCCCATCCTTGGACGGGGTGGCGTCGACCGATCATCAGAACTCCAATCCGGCCGCACGAGCCGCGTTGGCGAGCTCGGCCACCCTGCCGTGATACTTGTAACCGCCCCGGTCGAACACCGCGGTGGTGATTCCCGCGCCTTGTGCCCGCTGCGCGATCAGCGTCCCCACCGCGCGGGCCGCGGCCACATTGCCCCCCGGAGCCAAACGAAGGTCGGCCTCCAGGGTTGACGCCGATACCAGGGTGACGCCCTCCAGGTCGTCAATGAGCTGGACCGAGATGTGCCGGCTCGACCGGAACACGGACAGCCGCGGCCGCCGAGCCGTGCCCTGCACCTTCTTTCGGACGCGCCGGTGACGGCGGATCCGGCCCTCCCGGCGCCTTCTGGCCTGATCAACCATGACTACCAACCATCGCTACGAAACCGTTGCTACCGACCATGACTACTTGGCCGCCTTGCCGGCCTTGCGCTTGACGCGCTCGTCGGCGTAGCGGATTCCCTTGCCCTTGTAGGGCTCGGGCGGTCGCCACTTCCTGATGTCGGCCGCCACCTGGCCGACAAGTTGCTTGTCGATGCCCTTGACGAGGATCTGGGTGCGCTGCGGAACCTCGAACTCCACCCCGTCGGGGGCTGTGATCTTCACGCTGTGGCTGAAGCCCAGGGACAGCTCCAGCGAGGTCGGGGTGGACTCGGCGACCCGGTAGCCCACGCCTTGAATGCGCAGCTCCTTGGTGAATCCCTCGCTCACGCCGATCACCATGTTCTGCACCAGCGAGCGTGCGAGCCCGTGCAACGCCTTGCTCTGCGCGGTGTCGTCGGGCCGCTCGACCTGCAGCGTGCCATCGGTGGCGCGCAGGCTGATCGCGCCGGGAAGATCTCGGCGCAGCGTGCCCTTGGCGCCCGTCACGACGACGGTGCGGCCGTCGATGGCCACGTCCACGCCACTGGGGACCGCGATCGGGGCATTGCCCACACGACTCATGACCGGACCCTCACCACACGTAGCAGAGGATCTCGCCGCCCATGCGGTTTCTCCTCGCCTCCCGATCGCTCATCAGACCCTTGTTGGTGGACACCACGGCCACTCCGAGCCCGCCCTGAACCCGCGGAATCTCGTCTCGCTTCCGGTAGATGCGCAGCCCCGGCTTGGAGATGCGCCGTAGCCCCCGGATGACACGGTCCCGCTCGGGGGAGTACTTCATCTCGATGGTTAGCGTCCTGCCGGGCCGGGGCGCGTTGTCCTTCACGGCGTAGGCCCCGATGTAGCCCTCCCGCTGAAGAACCTCGGCCAAGGCCAGCTTGCGCTTCGACGACGGCATGGAAACCTCGTCGTGCATGGCCACGTTGGCGTTACGGATGCGGGTCAGCATGTCCGCGATCGGATCTGTCATCGTCATATCTGTGTCACCTCGCCAGCCGTTGCATGCCCGCTCTTGCTCGCTGCGCTCACGGGCCGCTCGGGCCCTGCATGCCCGCTCTTGCTCGCTGCGCTCACGGGCCGCTCGGGCCCTGGCGGAGTCACCAACTCGCCTTCTTCACGCCGGGCAACTCCCCGGCGTGGGCGAGCTCGCGCAGGCAGATGCGACACAGGCTGAACTTCCGGTACACGGAGCGGGGACGGCCGCAGACACGGCACCGCGTGTAGGCCCGCACCTTGAACCTGGGAGTGCGTTGCTGCTTCTCTCTCAGAGCCTTCTTGGCCATGGCTCATTGCCCCTCCCGCCGGAACGGAAACCCGAACGCCTCTAGAAGCGCCCGGCCCTCAGTGTCCGACTTGGCTGTAGTGACGATCGTGATGTCCATCCCCCGGGTGGTGTCGACCGTGTCGTAGTCGATCTCCGGGAAGATGAGCTGTTCGGTGATTCCGAACGTGTAGTTGCCGCTGCCGTCGAAGGACCGTAGCGGCAGCCCGCGGAAGTCGCGGATGCGAGGGATGGCCAGCGTGATGAGCCGGTCGAAGAACTCGAACATGCGGTCGCCCCGCAGTGTGACCTTGCACCCGATGGCCATTCCGGTTCGCAGCTTGAAGCTGGCCAGGGACCGCTTGGCCCGGGTGATGACCGGCTTCTGGCCCGAGATCACGGCCAGGTCGGCCAGTGCGCCCTCCAGCAGCTTCGCCTGGGTTATGGCGTCGCCGACACCCATATTGAGCACGATCTTCTCGAGCTTGGGCACCATCATCAGGTTGGACAGTCCCAACTGCTCGACCAGCGCCGACTTGATCTCGGTGTCGAACGCGGTGCGCAGCCGGGGGCGATAGTCGGTTGCGGTGCTCACAGATCGGCCCCCGTGCGGCGGCATATGCGAACCTTGGTGCCCTCGGGCGTGAACCGGTAGCCCGCCCGAGTGGGCTTGCCGTCGGTCGGGCTTAGCAGGGCGACGTTGGACGCGTCGATGGGCATCGTCTTTTGGATGATGCCGCCCTGCTGCACGTTGCGGGTGGGCGCCTGGTGCCGCATCGCGACGTTGACCCCTTCGACAATCACCTTTTCCGCGGCAACAATGACCCGCTCGACGGTGCCCTCCAAGCCGGCGTCCTTGCCGGACAGCACCACGACCCGGTCGCCCTTGACGATCTTCATCGAACGCCGGGGCGGGCGAGAGCCCTTGGAACTCCTGGCCATCTACAGCACCTCCGGTGCCAGCGAGACGATGCGCATGAACTGCTTGTCCCTAAGCTCCCGGCCGACCGGCCCGAAAATGCGGGTGCCCCGGGGCTGGTCCTGCTCGTTGATCAGGACCGCGGCGTTCTCGTCGAAGCGGATGTAGCTGCCATCGCCCCGGCGCTTCTCCTTGCGGGTGCGCACGACCACACAGCGAACGAGGTCGCCCTTGCGGACCTGCGCGCCGGGGATCGCGTCCTTGACTGTGGCCACGAACACGTCACCCACAGAGGCATAGCGGCGCTTGGAACCACCGAGCACCTTGATGCACAGCACCTCCTTGGCGCCGGAGTTGTCGGCGACGCGCAGCCGGGACTCCTGCTGGATCATCTGGCACGCTCCACGATTTCCACCAGCCGCCAGCGCTTGGTCTTGGACAGCGGCCGGGTCTCGGCCACTCGCACCAGGTCGCCCACGCCGAGGGTGTTGTCGGCGTCGTGGACGGTGAGGCGGGTCGTGCGCTGCACCGTCTTGTCGTAGCGCGGGTGCCGCACCCGCTCGGAGGCCTCGACGATCGCGGTCTTGTCCATGCGATTGGAGACCACGACACCCTCTCGCACCTTGCGACGGTTGCCGCGCACGGCGTCGTCGCTGACTGATTCCTGGTTGCCGCGAGGCTCTGCGTCCTGGGTCACGGTCATCTCCCCTCGGCTGCGGCCAGTTCGGCCTCGGCGGCCGCGATCTCGCGGGCCCGCAACTCGGTGAGCATGCGGGCTGTGTCGCGGCGCACCTGCTTCAGGCGAGCCGGGTTGTCCAATTGTCCGGTGGCGAACTGGAAGCGCAGATTGAACAGCTCCTCCTTCGCCTCC
Source organism: Candidatus Aldehydirespirator sp. (assembly GCA_965220645.1). Taxonomy (GTDB): domain Bacteria; phylum Actinomycetota; class Acidimicrobiia; order Acidimicrobiales; family Aldehydirespiratoraceae; genus Aldehydirespirator. The sequence continues at coordinate 3,364,684 of OZ244836.1, forward strand.
GACAGGCGTTCGATGAGATCGGTGTCGCCCAGATCGGTAAGGGCCTTGGCGCGGGCCATCTAGAACCCCTCCTCCCGGCCCAGATCGGTCAGGGCCTTGGCGCGGGCCATCTAGAACCCCTCCTCCCGGGCGATGAAACGGGCCTTCATGGGCAGCTTCTGGATGGCCCGGTCGATGGCGCCCCGCGCGATGTCCTCGTCGTGGTAGGACAGCTCGAACAGAATGCGGCCGGGTCGCACCACCGCTACCCAGTGCTCGGGGTTGCCCTTGCCCGAGCCCATCCGTGTCTCGGCCGGCTTCTGGGTGACGGGCTTGTCGGGGAATACGTTGATCCAGACCTTTCCGCCCCTCTTGATGTGGCGCGTCATGGCCACACGGGCAGCTTCGATCTGACGGGAGGTGAGCCATCCGGGCTCGAGGGCCTGGATGCCGAAATCGCCGTGGGCGACCTCGGTGCGTCCCTTGGCTACACCCTTGGTGCGACCCCGGTGGTGCTTGCGGTGGCGGACCTTGCGCGGCATCAACATCGTCGTCAGCCCTCAGTCGTCGCCGGGGCGGAAGTGCGGTGTCTCGTGATGCTCGCGGGTTGATGCCTCGATTGCGGCCTCCTCGTCGAGCAGCTTCTCGAACTCCGGATCGGCCTCGCCGATGAGCGGCGCCGGCTCCTCGTCGACCATCTCGTCGGTGTACTCGCGGCGCCGCGCCGCCGAGGACGAGACGATCTTTTTGGGCCGGGCCCCGGGTCCCGACGTCTCGCCCGCGGCCATGGCGGCCTCCTTCGAGGCCTTGTCCTCCGAGAGCGTCTTGTAGGGCAGGATGTCGCCCTTGTAGAGCCACACCTTCACACCGATCCGGCCGTAGGTGGTACGGGCCTCGCGGAAGCCGTAATCCACGTCGGCCCGCAGGGTGTGAAGCGGCACTCGGCCCTCGCGGTACCACTCGGTTCGGGCCATCTCCGAGCCGCCCAGCCGTCCCGAGCACTGCACCCGGATTCCCAGCGCGCCAGCCCGCTGGGCGTTCTGCACCGCTCGCTTCATAGCCCGGCGGAAGGCCACGCGGCCAGCGAGCTGGTCGGCGACGCCCTGAGCGATGAGAGCAGCGTCCAGTTCGGGTTGCTTGATCTCCTGGATGTTGAGCTGCACGCGGGGGTTGCCGCTGATCTCGGTCAGGCCAGCCCGCAGCCGATCGGCCTCGGCGCCGCGCCGGCCGATCACGATGCCGGGCCGCGCCGTGTGAACATCGACTCGCAGGCGATCGCGGGTGCGCTCCACCTCCACGCGGCTGATGGCCGCATGAGGCAGCTCGGTCATCAGGAAGTCACGGATCTTCCAATCCTCGATGACGTTGTCCGCGTACTCCTTGCGGTCGGCGAACCAGCGGCTCTTCCACTCGGTGGTAACGCCCAAGCGGAACCCGTAGGGGTTGACCTTCTGACCCATCAGCCGCTCCCGTCAGCCTTGTCGGACTCTTCAGCGTCGCCTGCACCGGCGCCGTCGGCGTCGGCGGGCTCCTCGACCTCATCGGCATCGGCGCCCTCCGCGCCCTCCGGAGCGTCAGCGCTCTCCTCGGCGACCAGTTCGACCATGTCGCTATGGTCCGCGTCATCGACCGCGCTGCCGGACAGCGCGGCCTCCGTGGCCTGAACCACGGCCGCAGCCTGGGCCTCCACGTCCGCTTCCGAATGCTCGTCGACAGCTTGCTCGTCGGCTGCCGCGGCGTCCTGTTGGGCTGCCCCGCGGGACCGCGCCACCCGGCGGCGGCGGGCCTCCGTGGTGGCGACGCCGCGCTGTGACTGCCTGGCCCGCACCTTCTCGAGCGTCTCGGGGTCGTAGCGGCTGACGATCACCGTGATGTGACACGTGCGCTTGCGGATGCGGGTGGCCCGTCCCCGGGCCCGGGGCCGCCAGCGCTTGAGCGTGGGCCCCTCATCGGCATAGCAGGCCGACACGTAGAGCTCGTCGGCGTCGAGGGCGTCGTTGTGTTCGGCATTGGCCAGGGCTGAATCCAAGACCTTGCCGATGGGCTGGGCCACATCGCGTTCGGAGAAGGCCAGGATGTCCTGCGCGTCGGTGCAGCTCTTGCCCCGGATGAGGTCGAGAACCTCGCGGGCCTTGTACGCCGAGCTGCGCACGTAGGACGCTCGCGCCCGCGTTCCGGGCCTCTCATTGGTCTTGACCCCGGCCATCAGCGACGCGCCCCCCGCTCCTGGCCGGCGTGGAACCGGAATGTACGGGTGGGTGCGAACTCGCCGAGCTTGTGTCCCACCATCGACTCGGTGATGTACACCGGCACGTGCTTGCGGCCGTCGTGCACTGCCAGCGTGTGACCCACCATGTCGGGGATGATGGTGGACCGGCGCGACCACGTCTTGACCACCCTCTTCTCGTTGCGCTCGTTGAGTTCGTCGATCTTGCGCAACAGGTGGTCGTCCACGAAGGGACCCTTCTTGAGGCTGCGGGGCATGGCTCTACCTCCGTGTGCCGCGCCGGCGACGGCGGCGAACGATCAGCTTGTCGGAGTCCTTGCGGCGGGCCCGGGTCCGCCCCTCGGGCTTGCCCCACGGCGATACCGGGTGGCGTCCGCCTGAGGACTTGCCCTCTCCGCCGCCGAGCGGATGGTCCACTGGGTTCATGGCCACGCCCCGCGTCTGGGGGCGCACGCCCTTCCAGCGGTTGCGGCCGGCCTTCCCGATCTTGGTGAGCTCGTGCTCGGAGTTGCCGACCTCGCCGATCGTGGCCCGGCAGTCGATCGGCACCCGCCTCATCTCCGTGCTGGGCAGGCGCAGGGTGGCGAAACGCCCCTCCTTGGCCACTAGCTGCACGCTGGCGCCGGCACTGCGGCCGATGCGTCCGCCCCCACCTGCCTTGAGCTCGACGTTGTGCACGACCGTGCCCACCGGGATGTAGCGCAATGCCATGGCGTTTCCGGGACGGACCTCCGACCCCTGCCCCGACATGAGCCGGTCGCCGACCTCCAGGCCCCTGGGTGCCAGGATGTAGCGCTTCTCTCCATCGTGATAGTGGAGCAACGCAATGCGGCAGGTGCGGTTCGGGTCGTACTCGATGGCAGCCACCGTGGCCGGAACGTTGTCCTTGGTCCGGATAAAGTCGATCTTGCGGTAGCGCTGCTTGTGGCCGCCGCCGCGGTGTCGGGCCGTCATGCGACCGTGGTTGTTGCGGCCGCCGGTACCCGACTGCTTCGCCAGCAGGCTGCGCTCCGGCTGCGTGCTGGTGATCTCCGAGAAGTCCGACGCGGTCTGGAATCGACGGCCCGGGCTGGTCGGCTTGCGTTTACGGATCGCCATGGTCAGGCCTCGAAGAGATCGATCGACTCGCCCGTGGCCAGAGTGACCAGGGCGCGCTTGGTGTCAGCACGCCGACCCCAGGTGTTGTTGCGACGGTTGTGCCGGCGCTTGCCCTTGCGGCGAAGGGTGTTGACCTTCACCACCGATACGTCGAAGATCGCCTCCACCGCGGCCCGGATCTCGGGCTTCGTGGCCTCCGGGGCGACAATGAAGGTGTAGACGTTGTCGGCTAGCAGCGCGTAGCTCTTCTCCGACACCACGGGGCGCAGGATCACATCTCGGTGATCACGCATCGGGGTCACCTTCTCCGTCCGGGCTCTTTGCACCGGACGCGTCAGCGCCGCGGCCTGTGGGCAGCGTGTCTGACGTGAACACCACCACGTCGCTGTTGAGCACGTCGTACGTGTTGAGCTCGCGGTAGTGCAGGCAGTGCACAGGTGGAAGGTTGCGGAAGCTCTTCTGGGCGTCGAAGTCGTCGTCGCCCAGCACCACCAGAACCTTCCCGGTCGCTCCGATGGCATCCAGGGCATCCACGGCGTCGCGGGTGCGGGGTCCGTCGAAACGCCAGCGGTCCACAACGATCACGCTGCCGGAGCGAGCCCGATCCGAGAGGGCAGAAGCAAGCGCGAGGCGCTTCATCTTCTTGGGAGTGCGCTGGCGGTAATCGCGGGGCTTGGGACCGTGGGCTGCACCGCCACCCCGCCATTGCGGGGACCGGATCGAGCCGTGGCGGGCCCGGCCTGTGCCCTTCTGTCGCCAGGGCTTGGCGCCGCCGCCGGCCACCTCGGCCCGGCCTTTGGTGCTGTGAGTGCCGGCTCGGCGGGCCGCAAGTTGCGCGGTGACCACCTGGTGCATTACGCCGATGTGGGGCTCCACGCCGAAGATCGAGTCGTCGAGAACGACCTCGCCGACCTTCCTACCCTTCGGCGTCACGACCCTCACCGGCTCCATGGCCTCAGCCGACCTTCACCGCGTTGCGCACCACGACGGTTCCGCCCTTCGGACCGGGTACGGCCCCTTTGACCAGCAGCACCTCAGCATCGGCGTCGGCCTTTACCACTTCGAGGTTGAGCGTCGTGACCCGGGTGGCTCCGGCCCGGCCCGGCAGCTTCTTGCCCTTGAACACCCTTGAGGGGGTGGCGCACTGGCCGATCGCTCCGGGCTTGCGATGCACCTTGTGAGCGCCATGCCCGGCGGGCTGCCCCTTGAAGCCGTGGCGCTTCATCACACCGGTGAATCCCTTGCCCTTGGACACTGCGGTCACGTCGACCTTCTCGCCGGAATCGAGCAAGTCGACACCGATCTCCTGGCCGACGGCATAATCGCTCACATCGTCTAGGCGCAGTTCCAGAACGGCCCGCCCGGGATCCACGCCGGCTCTTTGGAAGTGCCCGGCCTCGGGCTGAGTCAGCCGAGCCGGATCGACCATGCCGTAGGTGACCTGAATAGCGCTGTAGCCGTCATTCTCGTGGGTCTTCACCTGCACGACACGGCAGGGCGAGACGCGCAGGACGGTGACTCCGACAACTCGGTTGTCCTCGTCCCACACCTGGGTCATACCGACCTTGGTGCCGACGATCGCCTTTGTGGCCATGGCCTCGTCCTGACATCTGGAGCGCGAGCGCCGCTCACGCGAGCGCTCCGCTCGGGCTTGCCCGGCGGAGCGACGACTCGGTTGTGCCGCACGGTTCCACCGCGGTACCCCAGCGGGGATTCCATGAGGGCCTGTGCGGACGTCGATTCGTACTCGCCCCGGACGGCCCGGGGCGAGTCGCGGAGTGTAACGCCACCCGTTCCGTCCCCCAACCCTCAGAGGCCGAGCGCGTGGTCCCCTTGCCGATGGTGCCAATGGCTAGGGTCGCGACGATGGACGACGGCAGGACCGTCCCGATCTGGGTGAAGCGGGCCATCGTCTGGTTCTGGCTGGGTGGCCTGGCCACCTTCTACGCGGTCGGGGTAGTGCGGGCCTTGGGGACGCTCCTCGTAATGCTGATCGTGTCGCTGTTCGCCGCGTTCGCCCTGGAGCCAGCCGTGAACTTCATGGCCGGCCGGGGCATCCGTCGGGGCATCGGCACGACCATCACGTTCCTGGTCGCCACTGTGGTTGTCGCCGGCTTCTCCGCGCTCGTCGGTAGCGCGCTCGCCTCAGAGACCACCTACCTGATCGACAAGGCGCCCGGCTACATCGGCGACATCGAGGACTGGGTCGACGACACCTTCGGCGTCCAGCTCGAATTCGACACGCTGAAGGACGAGTTCCTCGAGGGTGGAGGGGCCCAAGACCTCGCCGCCAGCTTCGCCGATGATGTGGTCAACGTCGGCACGACGGTGGTGAGCCTGCTGTTCCAGCTGTTCGCCGTGGCCCTCTTCACCTTCTACTTGTTGGCCGAGGGACCCAAGCTCCGCAAGATGGTGTCCTCGCGGTTGAGCGAGCGCCGGGCCGCGATCGTGACCGAGATCTGGGACCTGGCCATGGACAAGACCGGCGCCTACATGTTCTCGCGCACGATCTTGGCCCTGCTATCGGCTCTCGTGCACTGGGGTGCGTTCACTCTGCTCGACGTGCCCTCCCCCATCGCCCTCGCTCTGTGGGTGGGTGTCGTGTCGCAGTTCATCCCCGCGATCGGCGCATACATAGCGGGGGTACTGCCGGTGCTGGTTGCGCTGCTCCACGAGCCTCGTACCGGACTCTTCGTGCTGATCGTCATCATTGCCTATCAGCAGCTGGAGAACTACTTCTTCTCACCGCGCATCACGGCCCACACCATGGAGATCCACGTTGCTCTGGCCTTCGGCTCCGTCATCGCCGGGACCGCGCTGCTGGGCATCGTGGGGGCGTTCCTCGCCCTGCCCGTCGCGGCCACCGCCCAGGCCTTCATCTCAAGCTGGTTCGCCCAGCGCGACGAGCCCAACCAGCCACCCGCGCCGACAGGGTCGCTGGCCGCCGAGCCGCCGCCAGTTGGAGCCGACAGCGACTAAGGGGGCTGCGCGGATAGGCGACAGCCCGTCGCGTCGCAGCGGTGTCACTCCCGCTCTTGTTCGCTGCGCTCACTGGTGCACCATTGTTGTGTCGGCGGCTGTGAGGCTGTCGATGCACCCCTGGTGTCTGCTGGGCCATCGCCTGCTGCGCTTGTGGCTTGACCGCCTCCGTGAGTGTTGCGAGGCCCGGTGGCCCAGGGCGTGGCGACTGGCGATAGGGCTGAGCGCCGCAGAGCGCCGATCAGTGAGCATCCAGTGGACACGCCCTGAGACCATCGGGTGCTTCCCAACTGTTACAGCTAGGAGGCTGAGATGGATCATATTGGTGAGCGGTTCGCTGGTGTGGACTGGGCGACGGATGCCCATGCGGTGTGCGTGGTGGACGCTGCGGGCGCGGTGCTCGCCGAGTTCGACGTCGAGCACACCGCAGCCGGGCTGGCCGAGCTGTGCCGGCGCCTGGATGCGGCGTCGGTGCGGCGGGTCGCGATCGAGCGGCCCGACGGGCCGGTGGTCGAGGAGCTGCTCGCCGGCGGCTTCGAGGTCGTTGTGGTCTCCAGCCGGGCGGTCAAGGCGCTGCGGGTGCGCTATGGCGCCGCGGGCAACAAATGCGACCGCGGCGACGCCTACGTGCTGGGGGACTGCCTGCGCACCGACGGGCACCGCTGGGCGGCTCTGGAGCCGGACTCGCCGGCCACGGTCTCCTTGCGGGCCCACGTCCGCACCCGCAAGGACCTCGTCACAGCACGCGTCGCGGCCGCCAACCAGCTGCGGGCCCACCTGCGGGTCACCTTCCCCGCCGCGGTGGGGCTGTTCAGCCGCATCGACAGCGCGATCTCGCTGCGGTTCCTGCAGCGGTTCCCGTCTGTGGCCCGCGCCCGGTGGCTCTCTCCCAAGCGCCTCTCGGCGTGGCTGGGAGCCAACCACTACAGCGGCCGCAACAGCGCCGAGGAGCTCCACAGGCGCCTCACCGCCGCAGCACCAGGCATCGACGGCGAAGACCACAGCAGCGTCACGCTGGCATACGTCGCGGTCCTCGAGACCATCGGGGCCCAGATCAGCGAACTCGGCAGCCGCATCGCGGAACTGCTCGACGCCCACCCCGACGGCCCGATCTTCAAGTCCCTGCCCAGAGCAGGAACCATCCGAGCCGCCACCCTGCTCGCGGAGATCGGCGACTGCCGAGCCAGATTCCCCGACCCCGAATCCCTCGCAGCCCTCGCCGGAGTCACACCCTCCACCCGATCCTCGGGACGCCACCGCAGCGTCGCCTTCAGATGGGCCTGCGACAAACGCCTGCGCGACGCCCTCTGCGACTTCGCCGGCGACAGCCGACACGCCAACGCCTGGGCCCAGCACCGCTACCAACAACTCCGAGCCGACGGCAAACGCCACCCCCACGCCGAACGCATCCTCGCCCGAAGCTGGACCCACATCATCTGGCGAATCTGGCAAGACCACACCCCCTACGACCCCACCCGACACCGAGCCCACCAACACCTCTGCCCCAACCCAGGTTGACATAGGGCTACTCACGGGCCGCTCGGGCCACGGCCTCGCCCGTATGGACCGAGTTCGCTCCCTATCCCCCAGGGTGTCAGCGAACACCTCGGCCACGCCAGTGTGGCATACACACCACGTACGGCACACCACGTACGGGCCACTGAATCCAGTCTACGGTGCGGGTAGCCGAAGGGACCGGGCCGCGAACTCCTCACAACTACGATGATGCTGTGGCGAAGCGTCAACAGCTCGAGGCCTCGCAGGTGTTGGCGCCTCGGTCCTTCCGGTGGTGGCCCCGCGGCCAGCGACGGCGCTGGTGCCTGGCGGCCCTTGCCGTGTTGGTGCTGGTGGCTGGCGGGTGTGCCGACGAGCCCTCGGCGCGGTTGGAGGCCGACGACGGCGCGTCGTCCGATGCGGGGTCAGCGGAGGCGGAGGCGTCTGATGCGATGCCGTCAGAGGCCGAAGCAAGCAACGAAGCTCCTTCCTCTGGTACGACTCGGTCAGAGGCTGGCGACTCGGTTTTGTCGGATCCGTCTACGACATCTGGAGCGACTGCTACGGAGGTGACGGGGCCTTCGGGTGGCCTGGGTTGGGAGGATCTTGAGAGCCTCGCCTTCGAGTCGAGCGGCCAGAGCATCCAGCTCTCCGGTGGCCACGCGACGGTGTCTTATGGCGGCGCGTCGGCCGACGACTACACGCTGCAGAACCGGGTGGCCGCGGGCGATCTCGACGCCGACGGTGATGACGACTTGGTCGTCCACATCGTGGAGAACTCGGCAGGGACTGGGGTGTTCCACCTGATCGTGCCAGTGATCAACAACGATGGCGTTGCGATGGCTCTACCGGCGGTAGGGGTTGGTGACCGCGTCGTGATGGACGACATCTTGATAAGCGAGGGCCGCGTGCAGGTGTCGGTGTTCGACCGGGCCCCAGACGAGCCGTTCGCGGTGATCACCCAACACAAGACGCTGGAGATCGACCTTGCCGGGTCCGAGCCCTCGGTTGCGGTGATTGGGACTGAGCCAATCGACGACTATCCGCTGCCGGGTCCCGAGCTGCCCGATGTCGATATCCGCTTCGATCCGGGGGCGGTGACCGCCGCGCCGTCGGGGTCCATCGAGTTTCGCCAGCGTCAGACCTATACGTTGCAGGCCGCGGCCGGGCAGGAGTTCACCGCGACGCTCGCAGCACCTGTGGGCGTGTGGCTGGACGTCCGACTCGGTGACGAGGTGATCGCGGCTGCGATCGAACGGCACCAGCGGGTGGATGCCACCCTGCCCGCTTCCGGCCCGTGGCGGGTGACCGTGGTCTCCGCGCACGCGGGGCCGACTGACTACGAGCTGACCCTGGAGGCGTTGCCGCTCGGGTCAGATTCTTCCCCGCCCCCGACCACGGCCGCCGCAACGCCCACCACGGCCGCCGCGCCCGCTACCACTTCACCGCCCACCACCACAGCCGATGCCCCCGCCGCCACGCCAACCGCGGTCGGGTCCGGCGGCGTGGTCTATCTGACCTTCGATGACGGCCCGCACACCACCTACACGCCGCAGGTGCTCGACGTCCTGGCCCGCCACGGAGCCCGGGCCACGTTCTTCGTGCTGGGCTCTTTGGCCGAGAGACACCCCGACCTCGTGGCGCGCATCGTCGCCGAGGGCCACACCGTCGCCAACCACAGCTGGAACCACGGCAACCTCGCCGGACTGCCCCACTCGTCATTCGATGACACCATCGGCCATACCCAGGCTGTCCTGGGTGACCACGCCACGCCGTGTTTGCGGCCCCCCTACGGATCCATCGACGCCTTCACCCGCGAATGGGCGGCGGCCCTGGGGCTGAACCTGGTGCTATGGACAGTCGACACGAACGACTGGCGCAGACCCGGAACCCAAGCCATCGCCGACCGCATCGTGCAAGGCGCCACCGACGAGGCGATCATCCTGATGCACGACGCCGGCGGCAATCGCACCCAGACAGTCCAAGGCCTCGAACTCGCCCTGAACCGGCTATCGGGACAAGACCTGCGCTACGAGCCGGTCTGCATCTGACGCCACTTCCCGGGATGCCCCGTTATCGCCGCTTCGGTGGGCGAGCAGTGCCAACCCACGTACGCGACTGCCCCGGGCCGGGTTGCCGCCGAAGCCGGGCCTAGGCCTGCTGGACCTTCAGCTCTATGTCGACGCCGGCGGGGACTTCGAGGCGCTGGAGCGTGTCCACCGTCTTCTTGGAAGGCTCCAGGATGTCGAGCAGCCGCTTGTGGATATGCATCTCGAAGTGCTCGCGGGAGTCCTTGTCCTTGAAGGGGGAGCGCACGACCGTGTAGCGGTGCTTCTCGGTGGGCAGTGGCACAGGCCCGCTGAAGTTGGCCTGGGTCCGCTTGACCGTCTCGACGATCTTCTTGGTGGACTGATCCAAGATCTCGTGGTCGTAGGCCTTGAGCCTGATCCGAACCCTGTGCTTGGCCGCCACCTGCCCGATCCTTCCGGCTACTTGATGATCTTGATGACCGAGCCCGCACCCACGGTGCGGCCGCCTTCGCGAATTGCGAAGCGCAGGCCCTCGTCCATGGCGATGGGGTTGATCAGATCGACGTGCATGACGGTGTTGTCGCCCGGCATGCACATCTCGATGCCCTCGGGCAGGGTGATCGTGCCGGTCACGTCGGTGGTGCGGAAATAGAACTGGGGCCGGTAGTTCGAGAAGAACGGCTTGTGGCGGCCGCCCTCCTCCTTGCTCAGCACGTACACCTGGGCCTCGAACTCGGTGTGAGGAGTGATGCTCTTGGGCGCGGCCAGCACCTGGCCCCGCTGCACCTCCTTCTTGTCGATGCCGCGCAGCAGGGCGCCGATGTTGTCGCCGGCCTCTCCCCGGTCGAGGATCTTGCGGAACATCTCCACGCCGGTGCAGGTGGTCTCCTGAGTATCTCGCAAGCCGACGATCTCGACCTTGTTGCCGGTCTCGACCACACCCTGCTCGACCCGGCCGGTGACCACGGTGCCGCGCCCGGTGATCGAGAACACGTCCTCGATGGGCATCAGGAACGGCTTGTCGACGTCGCGGTCGGGCGTGGGCACGTAGGAGTCCACTGCCTCCATCAGCTCGAGGACCTGCTGGGCAGAATCCTCGTCGCCGTCGAGGGCCTTCAGGGCCGACACCCCGATCACGGGCGTGTCGTCACCGGGGAACTCGTACTCGTCGAGCAACTCGCGCACCTCGAGCTCGACCAACTCGAGGATCTCCTCGTCGTCGACCATGTCCACCTTGTTGAGAGCCACGACGATGCAGGGCACGCCCACCTGGCGGGCCAGCAGCACGTGCTCCCGGGTCTGGGGCATGGGGCCGTCCGCAGCCGAGACCACCAGGATGGCGCCGTCCACCTGGGCGGCCCCGGTGATCATGTTCTTGATGTAGTCGGCGTGACCTGGCATGTCGACGTGGGCGTAGTGCCGGTTGGCGGTCTCGTACTCCACGTGGGCGACGTTGATCGTGATGCCGCGCTCGCGCTCTTCGGGGGCATTGTCGATCTTGTCGAACTCGGTGAACTGGGTCCCCTCGACGCGCTCGGACAGCACCTTGGTGATGGCGGCTGTCAGCGTGGTCTTGCCGTGGTCGATGTGGCCCATCGTCCCCACGTTCACGTGGGGCTTAGTCCGCTCGAACTGCTCCTTGGCCATGGGTGCTTCCTCTTGTGGTCGGGTGGTTGAGGACTTCGGATCACTCGCCCCGTACGCGAGCGACGATCTCTGATTGGACGCTCGCAGGGGTGGGCTGGTACGAGTCGAACTGCATCGTGTACGTCGCTCGCCCCTGCGTGCGGGACCGAAGGTCGGTACTGTATCCGAACATCTCGGCAAGCGGCACCTGCGCGCTTATCACCTGGTTGCTGCCGCGACGCTCGGTGCCGCGCACTTGGCCGCGGCGCGAGTTGAGGTCGCCGACGACGTCGCCGAGATAGTCGTCGGGGGTGACGATCTCCACCGCCATCACCGGTTCGAGCAGCACCGGCTTCGCCTTGGCCGCCACCTCGCGGAACCAGCCGCCGCCTGCGATCTTGAAGGCCATCTCCGACGAGTCAACGTCGTGGGTGCGGCCGTCGGTCAGGGTGACCTTCACGTCAACGGTCGGGAAGCCGGCCAGCACGCCGTTGCTCATCGCCGCGCGGATGCCGTCGTCGACCGGCTTGATGAACTCGCGGGGAATGGCCCCGGCCCGGATGGTGCTCTCGAAGGCGTACTGGCCGCCCGGGTTGGGCTCGACGGTGGCGGTGACCACTGCGAACTGGCCCGACCCGCCCGTTTGCTTCTTGTGCACGAAAGTGTGGCCGGCTACGGCCGCGGAGAGCGTCTCACGGTACGCGACCTGGGGCTTTCCGACGTTGGCATGCACACTGAACTCTCGCAGCATGCGGTCCACGAGCACCTCGAGGTGGAGCTCACCCATGCCGGCGATGATGGTCTGTGCGGTGTCGGCGTCGGTGCGCACCCGGAAGGTGGGGTCCTCCTCGGAAAGGGCGACCAGCGCTCTGGACATCTTGTCCTGATCGGCCTTCGACCTCGGCTCCACGGCCACGTCGATCACCGGGTCGGGGAAGTTCAGGTCCTCCAGGGCGACGGCGTGGGCCGGATCGCACAGCGTGTCGCCGGTGCGGCAGTCCTTGAGCCCGATGGCCGCGGCGATGTCGCCCGCGGCCACCGAGTTCAGATCGAGGCGGTCATTGGCGTGCATCTCCAGGATGCGGCCGATCCGCTCGGTGCGGCCCGTGCGGGTGTTGAGCACCTGGGCTCCCTTGGCCAGCGTGCCGCTGTAGACGCGGAAGTACGTCAGCTTGCCCACATGGGGGTCGGTGGCGATCTTGAAGGCCAGTGCGGCCAACGGCTCGGAGTCGTCGGCGGAAAGGGTGACCTCCACTCCCGATCGGGGCTCGGTGCCGGTCACCGCGGGCACGTCGTTGGGCGACGGCAGGTAGTCGATCACCGCGTCGAGCAGGGCCTGCACCCCCTTGTTCTTGAAGGCCGAACCGTTGAGGACGGGGACCAGGCCGCCACTGATGGTTCCGGTCCGGATGGCCGAGGCGATCTCCTCGGGGCTGATCTCGGAATCATCCAGGAACTTCTCGAGCAGGCTCTCGTCGTAGTCCGACAGTGTCTCCAGCAGGTCGTGGCGGTAGAGCTCGGCCTCCTCGACCATCTCGTCGGGAATCTCGCTCTCGGTCCACGTCACGCCGAGGTCCTCGCCGGACCAGATCCGGGCCCTCATACGCACCAGGTCGACAATGCCCCGGTAGTCGGACTCGGCTCCGATCGGCAACTGCAACACCGCGACGCTCTCAGTCAGGCGCTCCCGGATCGAGTCGAGCACGAAATGGAAGTCGGCTCCGGTGCGGTCCATCTTGTTGACGAAGCAGAGCCGGGGAACGCCGTAGCGGTCGGCCTGGCGCCACACCGTCTCGGTCTGGGGCTCCACCCCGGCCACGCCGTCGAATACGGCCACCGCGCCGTCGAGCACCCGCAGCGAGCGCTCCACCTCGACGGTGAAGTCGACGTGGCCCGGTGTGTCGATGATGTTGATGCGGTGGTCACGCCAGATGCAGTGTGTGGCCGCGGCGGTGATAGTGATGCCCCGCTCCTGCTCCTGGGCCATCCAGTCCATCGTGGCCGCTCCGTCGTGGACCTCGCCGATCTTGTAGTTCCGACCCGTGTAGTACAGGATCCGCTCGGTCGTCGTGGTCTTGCCCGCGTCGATGTGGGCCATGATCCCGATGTTCCGGGTCCTGGACAGGGGGTATCGGTCGTCAGCCATGGCTTCGACTAAGCGGCGCGTCTACCAGCGGTAGTGCGCGAAAGCCTTGTTGGACTCGGCCATCTTCTGCAGGTCCTCGCGCCGCTTCACCGACGCGCCCACGCCGTTGCCGGCGTCCAGCAACTCGTTGGCCAGGCGTTCGGCCATGGTGTGCTCCCGGCGGCCGCGTGCGTATGAGACGATCCAGCGAACCGCGAGTGTGGTGGCCCGGCGGGGTCTGACCTCCACCGGCACCTGGTAGGTGGCTCCACCCACCCGGCGGCTGCGGACCTCCAACTGCGGACGGACGTTGTCGACGGCGCGCTTGAGGGTGGACACCGGCTCGGCGCCCGTCTTGTCCTCCACGATCGACAGCGCGTCGTAGACGATGCGCTCGGCCCGGGTGCGCTTGCCCCGCTGAAGCACCTTGTTGATCACCTGGGTGACGAGCAACGAGCGATGAATCGGATCGGGCTGAAGCTCGCGGCGCGTCGCCGGTCCCTTGCGCGGCATTTCAGGATTCCTTCTTGACGCCGTAGCGGCTGCGAGCCTTGCGACGGTCGCGCACCCCGGCAGTGTCGAGGGTTCCTCGCACGACCTTGTAACGCACGCCGGGCAGGTCCCTCACCCGGCCGCCTCGAACCAGCACGATCGAGTGCTCCTGGAGGTTGTGGCCCTCCCCCGGGATGTATGCGGTTATCTCCACGCCGGTGGTGAGACGAACGCGGGCCACCTTGCGGAGGGCGGAGTTCGGCTTCTTGGGCGTGGCGGTGTAGACCCTCGTGCACACGCCCCGCCGCTGCGGCGCGCCCTGCAGCGCGGGCGTCGACTCCTTGCGACGCTTCGACTGGCGGCCCTTGCGGACCAGCTGCTGGATCGTGGGCATTGCTGGGCTATTCCTTGGTCGTTACCGGACGGGGCAGTCTAGGGGCGCGTCAGCCCTGTTCGGCGCCCGATCGAGATGATCTGGCTGGACGCCGGGCGTCACCCTGCCTCCGTTATCGGGCCGGCGGACTCGCCCCGCGGGTAGTCGAGAACTTCGGCCCCCGCCAATTCGTGGCTGCGCTGCGCCAGCAGATCGGCGAGGTCGTCCTCAGAGCTGTAATAGTCCATCGGGCTGTGGTCGGGGGCGTGAGTCTCGTAGTTCTCCCGATAGCGGGTCATTCCCGTACCAGCCGGGATGAGCTTGCCGATGATGATGTTCTCCTTCAGGCCGACCAGCGTGTCGCGCTTGGACTCGATGGCCGCCTCGGTGAGGACCCGCGTGGTCTCCTGGAAGGAGGCTGCCGACAGCCACGATTCGGTGGCCAGGGATGCCTTGGTGATTCCCATCACCTCGCGCCGGCCCGACGCGGGCCTGCCGCCGGCCCGCACGATCTCCCGATTGGTCTGCTCGAAGACGGCCTTGTCGACGCGCTCGTCGGGCAGGAAATTGGTGTCGCCGGGCTCGCCGATCGCGACCCTCTTGGTCATCTGGCGCACGATCAGCTCGATGTGCTTGTCGTGGATGGACACGCCCTGGTCGCGGTAGACATTCTGAACCTCGGCCACCAGGTAGCGCTGCGTGGCATCGATGCCTCGTATCTCCAGCAGTTCCTTCGGGTCGCGGGGTCCCTCGACAAGGGCGTCGCCGGGCTCCACCTCGTCGCCGTCGCGGACCTCGAGGCGGTACTCGGTTCCGATCCTGCAGTCGTACTCGGTGCCGTCGTTCTCCACGATCACCACCGTGCGGTCGCTCTCCGTGCCCCGGATGCGGACTACGCCGGCCTGACGGGCCAGCGTCGCCTTCCCCTTGGGCGTGCGGGCCTCAAACAGCTCCACCACCCGGGGCAGGCCGCCCGCGATGTCCTGGGCGCCTGCCACTCCGCCGGTGTGGAAGGTCCGCATCGTGAGCTGCGTGCCGGGCTCGCCGATGGACTGGGCTGCGATCACTCCCACCGCCTCGCCCTGCTCTATCAGCTTGCCCGTCGCCAGCGACATGCCGTAGGAGGCCGCAGTGATTCCCGAAGAGGAGTCGTCGCTGAGCGGTGACAGCACCCGCACCCTGGTCACCCCGGGGTCGTCGCGCAGCGCGGCCAGCTCAGCGTCGCCGACCATCGTGCCGGCCAGGACGATCGAGCCGTCGTTCAGCGCGACGTCCTCGGCCAGCACCCGCCCGAACAGCCTGGTGTCGAGGTAGGTGCGCTTGTGAGGCGTGTCTCCGATGACGTCGTCCAGCCAGCTGCCCTTCACGTAGGTGCCGGCGGCGAAAGGATCCTCGCTGTTGATGATGACCTCTTGGGCCACGTCGACCAGACGCCGCGTGAGATAGCCCGAGTCGGCGGTTCGCAGCGCCGTGTCGACCAGGCCCTTGCGGGCGCCGGGCGTGGCGATGAAGTATTCGAGGACCCGCAGACCTTCTCGGAAGTTGCTCTTGATCGGCCGGGGGATCATGTCGCCGCGGGGGTTGGCGACGAGGCCTCGCATGCCGGCGATCTGGCGGATCTGCATCATGTTGCCCCGCGCCCCCGAGCGGACCATCATGTTGACCGGGTTGAACGCGTCGGACTCGAGTTCTTCCTTCATCCGCCCCGTGACTTCCTCGGTGGCCTCGGACCAGACTTCAACCTCGAGTTGCCGGCGCTCGCCGTCGGTGATGATCCCCCGCCGGAACTGGCGCTCGATCTTGTCGGCCTGCTTCTCGTAGCGGTCGAGGATCTCGGTCTTCTGCTTGGGCGTGCGGACATCGTCGATCGAGATGGTCAGGCCCGACCGCGAGGCGTACTCGAAGCAGATGTCCTTGACCTTGTCGAGACTCTTCGCCACCTCCGCGACGAGGAAGCCGCGGGCCAGCCGGTCGACGATCTCGCCCATCTGGCGCTGGTCGACGGTGCTGTTGACATAGCCGAAACCGGCAGGCATGGCGTCGTTGAAGAAGACCCGCCCAGCGGTTGTGGGCTCGTATCGGGCCGCATCTCCGTTGGCCGGAGCCAAGAGCAGGTCCTCGGAGCCGCGGTACTCGATCGGCGCGTGCAGCGCTAGGTCCCCGTTCTCGTAGGCGAAGCGGACCTCGTCGATCATGCGGAAGGCCCGGCCGGATCCGGCCCCGCCCTCGACCATCTCAGTGAGGTAGTGAGAACCGATGATCATGTCCTGGGTGGGCGTGACCAGGGGCCGGCCGTGAGCCGGGCTGAGCACGTTGTTGGCCGACAGCATCAACACCCGGGCCTCGGCCTGCGCCTCGGCCGAAAGGGGCAGGTGCACGGCCATCTGGTCGCCGTCGAAGTCGGCGTTGAACGCAGCGCACACCAGCGGATGGATCTGGATCGCCTTGCCCTCCACCAGCACGGGCTCGAAGGCCTGAATGCCCAGCCGGTGCAGCGTCGGTGCCCGGTTCAGCAGCACCGGATGCTCCCGGATCACGTCCTCGAGCACGTCCCAGACCTGGGGCCGGCGACGCTCCACCATGCGCTTGGCCGACTTGATGTTCGGGGCCAGCTCCACGTCCACCAGCTTCTTCATCACGAAGGGCTTGAACAGCTCCAGCGCCATGATCTTGGGAAGACCGCACTGGTGGAACCGCAGCGTCGGGCCGGCCACGATCACGGAGCGGCCCGAGTAGTCCACCCGCTTGCCCAGCAGGTTCTGGCGGAACCGCCCCTGCTTGCCCTTGAGCATGTCCGACAGCGACTTCAGCGCCCGGTTTCCCGGACCGGTCACGGGACGGCCCCGCCGGCCGTTGTCGAACAGCGCATCCACCGCCTCCTGCAGCATCCGCTTCTCGTTGTTGACGATGATGTCGGGCGCGGCCAGGTCCAGCAGCCGCTTGAGACGGTTGTTGCGGTTGATCACACGCCGGTAGAGATCGTTCAGGTCGGAAGTGGCGAAGCGACCGCCGTCGAGCTGGACCATGGGCCGCAGCTCCGGCGGGATGACCGGCACGACGTCGAGGATCATCGCCCGCGGGTCGTTGATGCGCCGGCCGTAGTTGTCGCGCCGGTTGAACGCGGCCAGGATCCGCAGCCGCTTGATGGCCTTCTGCTTGCGCTGGGCGGACAGCGGCCTCTGGCCCTCCGGAGGGTTGATCTGGTGCCGCAGCGTCGCCTCTTCAGCGTCGAAGTCGAGCGCTGCGATGAGGCGGGCGATGGCGTCGGCGCCCTGACCGCCCTCGAAGTAGTCGCCCCAGCGGTCGATCAGCTCGCGCCAGAGCTCCTCGTCCTCGATGATCTGGCGGCCGAATAGACCTGAGAGCACCTCCCAGGCCCGCTCGACGCGCTCGCGCTCGGCTTCGAAGCGCTCGGCGATCTCCTCGAAGTCCTTGTCGGCCTGGCGCTGCAAGGCCCGCAACTCGGACTCCTTGGCCTCTGCCGCTTCGGCCTCAGCCAGTTCAGTCTCCAGCCGCTCCTGGCGTTGGGAGAGCTCAAGGCGTCCGTCGTTCTCTATGGCCTCCAGCTCGCGACGGACCTCCAGCTCGAGTTCGGGCTTGTCGGTGTGGCGCCGGTCCTCGTCGACGCTGACCACGAGGTTGGCCCCGAAGTAGATCACCTTCTCGAGTTGCTTGGCCTTGAGTTCCTCCTTGGGCTGAGTGCCCATCAGCAGGTAGGCAAGCCAGGACCTGGTTCCCCGCAGGTACCAGATGTGCACGGCCGGGGCGGCCAGCTCGATGTGGCCCATACGCTCGCGCCGCACCTTCGAGCGGGTCACCTCCACGTTGCAGCGCTCGCAGATGATGCCCTTGAAGCGCACGCGCTTGTACTTGCCGCAGGAGCACTCCCAGTCACGGGTGGGGCCGAAGATCTTCTCGCAGAAGAGGCCGTCCTTCTCGGGCTTGAGCGTGCGATAGTTGATCGTCTCGGGCTTCTTGACCTCTCCGTTCGACCATGTGCGGATCGAGTCGGCGCTGGCTAGGCCGATCTTCAGATTGCTGAAATCGTTGACGTCGAGCATGCCGTCTCCAGTCGTGGTTCAGTACGTGAGTTCGTGCTTGGTGTGAGTTCGATCGGGTCTGTGTGGTTGCTTGCCGCCTCAGCGGCGGGCGGCGCGGGCCAGGTCTTCCTCGTCGCTGCCCCGCTCGGGACGCTGCAGGTCGATTCCCAGGGCCTCAACCGTTCGGAGGCTCTCCTCGTCCAGCTCGCGCATCTCTATGTGCTCGCCCGCAGCCGACAGGACCTCGACGTTGATGCACAGCGACTGCATCTCCTTGATGAGCACCTTGAAGCTCTCCGGGATGCCGGGGTCGGGGACGTTCTCGCCCTTGACGATGGCCTCGTACGCCTTGGCTCGGCCGAGCACGTCGTCCGACTTCACGGTGAGCAGCTCCTGCAAGCAGAAGGCTGCGCCGTAGGCCTCCAGCGCCCACACCTCCATCTCGCCGAAGCGCTGACCGCCGAACTGGGCCTTGCCGCCCAGAGGCTGCTGGGTGATCATCGAGTACGGGCCGGTGGAACGGGCGTGAATCTTGTCGTCGACGAGGTGAGCCAGCTTCATCATGTAGACGTAGCCGGTGGTCACCGGGTTGTCGTAGGGCTCGCCGGTGCGCCCGTTGTAGAGGGCCTGCTTGCCGTTGAGGCTGATCAGCCTGCGGCCCTCGGTGGTCTCGGGGTTCAGGTTGTCGAGAATGTCGACGATGGTCGGCTTGCCCTGAGCCAGATCCCGCTCGTCCCAGGTGGCGCCGTCGAAGACGGGTGTGGCCACATGGACCGAGGGCGGTGTGACCGGACGGGTCTTGCGCTCCGTACCGCGCATGGGCTCATCCCCGACGCTCACGCCGTCGATCTCCCAGCCGTACCGGGCGCAGTAGCCGAGATGGGCCTCGAGCACCTGCCCCACGTTCATGCGCGACGGCACGCCCAGGGGATTCAAGATGATGTCAACCGCCGTGCCGTCCGCGGTGAAGGGCATGTCCTCGATGGGAAGGATCCTCGAGATCACGCCCTTGTTGCCGTGGCGGCCGGCCAGCTTGTCGCCCACACTGATCTTGCGGTTCTGGGCCACGTAGACCCGCACCAGCTGGTTCACCCCGGGCGGGAGTTCGCCTGCGTTGGGATCGTCGCGGTCGAATACCTTGACGTCGATCACCTTGCCGGACTCGCCGTGGGGAACCTTGAGCGAGGTGTCGCGCACCTCTCTGGCCTTCTCGCCGAAGATGGCTCGCAGCAGCCGCTCCTCGGGCGTCAGCTCGGTCTCACCCTTGGGCGTGACCTTGCCCACCAGCACGTCTCCGGGCCCGACCTCTGCACCGACGCGGATGATGCCGCGGGGGTCGAGATCGGCGAGGATGTCGTCGGAGAGGTTGGGGATGTCCCGGGTGATCTCCTCGGAGCCCAGCTTGGTGTCGCGGGCATCGATCTCGTGCTCGTGGATGTGGATCGAGGTGAGCACGTCGTCGCGCACCAGTCGCTCCGACAGGATGATGGCGTCCTCGAAGTTGTATCCCTCCCAGGACATGAAGGCCACGAGCAGGTTCTTGCCCAGCGCCAGCTCGCCATGGTCGGTGGACGGGCCATCAGCCAGCACGTCGCCGGCGGAGACCCTGTCGCCCTGGCGCACGAGCGGCTTCTGGCTTATGCAGGTGTCCTGGTTGGACCGCTCGAACTTGCGCAGCCGGGTCTCGGTCGGGCCCGAGCCCGCGTAGTCGATCACGATGCGGTCGCCGTCCACCTCGACGACGCTGCCGGCGGCGGGGGCGATCACCATGTCGGCCGCATCGCGCGCCGCCCGGCCCTCCACGCCCGTGCCGATGTAGGGAGCCTCGCTTCGGACCAGCGGCACGGCCTGGCGCTGCATGTTGGCGCCCATCAAGGCCCGGTTGGCGTCGTCGTGCTCGAGGAACGGGATGAGGGCGGTGGCCACCGACACGATCTGCTTGGGCGAGATGTCCATCATCTGCACCTCGTCGGGCGGCACGAACGAGATCTCGGTGGTGGCGCCGAAGAAGACCTCCTGCTCGAGCTGGAGCCGGAGATCCTGCAGTGAGGCCGCCTGGGGGGAGCGCCGCACGAGCACGCGCGGGTTGATGAACCGTCCTTCGGCGTCGATGGGCGCGTTGGCCTGCGCCACGACGTACTCCTCCTCCTCATCGGCGGCGAGGTAGACGATCTCGTCGGTCACGCGCCCGTCCTTCACCACCCGGTAGGGCGACTCGATGAAGCCGAACTCGTTGACCCGGGCGAAGGAGGCGAGACCTCCGATCAGCCCGATGTTGGGACCTTCGGGCGTCTCGATCGGGCACATGCGGCCGTAGTGGGAGAAGTGGACGTCGCGCACCTCGAAGCCGGCCCGCTCCCGGCTGAGGCCGCCCGGGCCGAGCGCTGAGAGCCGGCGCCGGTGGGTGAGGCCCGACAGCGAGTTGACCTGGTCCATGAACTGCGAGAGCTGCGAGGTCCCGAAGAACTCCTTGATGGCCGCGACCACGGGGCGGATGTTGATCAGGGTCTGGGGCGTGATCGCCTCGACGTCCTGGGTGGTCATGCGTTCCCGCACCTGCCGCTCCATCCGGGACAGCCCGATGCGCACCTGGTTCTGGATCAGCTCGCCGACGCTGCGGATGCGGCGGTTGGCGAAGTGGTCCTGGTCGTCGAGCCGGTAGCCGGGTTCGCCCTTGGCCAGGTTGAGCAGGTAGGTGGCTGCGGCCAGCATCTCGCAGGGCGACAGCAGGGACTGGTCGGGATCGGGCCGCTCGATCTCCAGTCCGAAGGTCTTCTCGAGGAAGTCGAACTCCGGGCCGAGCTTGCGATTGAGCTTGTGCCGGCCCACCCGGGAGAGGTCGTAGCGGCGGCCGCTGAAGAAGGAGTTCTCGAAGTACGAGCGGGCCGTCTCGGCCGTGGCCGGGTCGCCGGGGCGCACTCGCTTGTAGATCTCGATCAGCGACTCGTCGCGCGTCGGCGCCAGATGGCCCTGCTTCTCCCACTGCTCGGCCAGGAAGTCGAAGTGCTCGATGAAGCGCTCGAGGAATCCCGGGTGGTTCTCCTCGTCGTAGCCGAGCGCCCGAAGCAGGGTGAAGAGCGGGAGACGGCGCTTGCGGGCCACCCGGACCCCGGCGGTGATCTCCTTGCGGGGCTTCTGCTCGACGTCGAACTCGATCCACTCGCCCCGGTAGGGATGGATGGTGCCGGTGACGAGCTGGTACTTGGCCAAGTTCCGCAGCCGGTAGCGCTCACCAGGCTGGAAGATGACGCCGGGCGACCGGACGAGCTGAGAGACGACCACCCGCTCGGTGCCGTTGATGATGAAGGTGCCCTTCTCCGTCATCATGGGGAAGTCGCCCATGAAGACGATCTGCTCCTTGATCTCGCCCGTTCCGGCGTTGAGGAAGCGAGCTCTGACGAAGATCGGCGCGGAGTAGGTCATGTCCTTCTCCTTGCATTCATCCACCGTGAACTTGGGCGGCGGATGAAGCTCCTCGTCGTCAGGATCGAACTCGAGTTCGAGGCGCAGCGTCTCGCTGTAATCGGAGATCGGCGAGATGTCCCTGAACGTACGGGCCAGGCCCTCGTTCATCAGCCAGGAGAAGCTCTCCCGCTGTATCGCGATTAGGTCGGGAAGTTCGAGGATCTCCTCGAGATTTCCGAACGAGTAGCGTGCGCGTGAAGCGGCGCGTGCGGTCACGTGATACTCCCGAGGGCCGGTTGATCTGATTTCACGCGGACGTGTGTGCGCGCGTGACGAGAGAGGGATAAGCCACGGGAGCCGCCTCCCAGCGCGCACAGACGACCACGGTGGCAGGAATGCTAGCCCGCGACGAACCGGGCCACAACCACCCCGGTGGCTCGTTCAGAACCAGACGGTAGTTGATGACGGCGGCCGCGTCTATACGGGATGGTTCGGGCCTGCGGGCTGGCTCGTGAGGCAAGCTCGTGCCGCGGCCAGGTCGGCACCGTCCATTCCAGCGGCAGCGAGATAGGGGGCCGCTCCGCCCCAGCGGTCGTACAACTGCTCCAACGTGCCGGACATCACCGCTCCACGAGCTTCCCACAGGGGGGCGAACCGGGCCGGATCGAGGCCGTGATCCTCAAGCAGGGGGACCAACGACGTGGCCTCGGTGTGGTCGTACTGGAGGCTGGGCCGCCGCTTCGACGACAGCGCGTAGTCGGCCACGACATCCTCCGAGGCCACTCCGGCCAGGTCCAGCAGCAGCATGGCGGCCACCCCGGTGCGGTCCTTGCCCGCGGTGCAGTGGATCAACACCGGCTCGCTCCGGGCCACCTGCCGGACGATGCGGGCGAACGACGGACCGAAGTTCTGCAGGATGCGGACGTAACCCGCCACCATCTCGGCTTCGCCGTAGGACTTGATCTCTCCTTCGACTATGCGCTCGTAGATTGTCCGGGCCTGGAACGTGTCGTCGCTGGTCATGGAGAGCCGGGAGTAGGAAGCGCCTGAGGGCAGCCGGTCGGGGAAGTCGTCCGCCTCGGTTTGCGAGCGCAGGTCGAACACGTGACGGATGCCCGCATTCTCCAGACGCCGCAGATCGGCGTCGCTGAGCGTGCAGAGTCGGTCGGCCCGGAACACCAGCCCGAACCGGGTCGAGCCCTCGCCGGTGACGGGCAGGCCGCCCAGGTCGCGGAAGTTGCTAGGACCGTCGAGGTCGACGTGCCGCTGCATGGATCGATCAGTGCTCGCTGGTGTCGCGCCGGCTCTGGGCACGAGCAGCGGGCTGCCCGATCGTCAGACCAGCTCCACCTCGGCTCCGACCGCCTCCAGCGCAGCCTTGGCCTTCTCGGCATCCTCCTTGGGGAGGCCTTCCAGCACGGGCTTGGGGGCGTTGTCGACTAGCTCCTTGGCCTCTTTGAGACCGAGTGAGGTGAGGCTGCGGACTTCCTTGATCACCTGGATCTTCTTGTCGCCGACACCCGAGAGGACGACGTTGAAGGAGTCCTGGGCCTCTTCGTCCGGGCCGCCTGCTTCAGCGGTCCCCGTAGCCGCGACCGCGATCGCGGCCGGTGCGGCTGCGGTCACATCGAAGCGCTCCTCGAACTCCTTGAGCAACTCGCTCAGTTCGAGCACCGTCATTTGTGAGATCGAGTCGAGGATCTCCTCTTTGGTTGCCATGATCAGGCCTCCTGTGTTTCGGATGGTTGGTTGTTGCCGCTTTCGGCACTGCGGGTGTCGATGAGCGCCTGCAGTCCGTAGGCGAAGTTGCGGGGCAGCGCCTGCAGCAGCCCGGCCAGCTTCACCATTGGCGCACTGAAGGCGCCGGCGAGCTGTGCCAGCAGCACGTCGCGCGACGGCAGGTCGGCCAGGGAGATCAGGTCATCGGCGCTAAGCACGTTGTCGCCCAGCACCCCTCCCTTGAGCACCAGAGCGCGGTTGGCGCGCGAGAAGTCCCGCAGGGCCTTGGCCACCGCGGCCGCGTCGCCCGCGCTGCCGTCGTCACGGGGACCGACGAAGGCGATCGCGGTCGGGCCGGTGAGCAGGTCGGCGATGTCGAGGCCCAACTCGACGGAGGCCAAGCGCACCATCGTGTTCTTGTAGATCGTGTACTCCCCGCCGACAGTGCGAAGCGATCGGCGCAGCGCGGCCATCTCACCGACGTTCAGCCCGCGGTACTCGGTCAGCAGGGCCGCATCGCTGGCCGCTAGCCGGTCACGCACTTCGGCGACGACGGCCGCCTTCTCGGGCCTTGGGACTGTCATGGGTGCCTTCCTCGTCCGGCGGGCCTGCTGGCCCATTGGTGCTCCCCGCGGAGCGCACCGGATGTCTCAGGTGAGCGCGGTCTGGATGCGGAAGCCTAGCGCCCTAGTCGAACGCTCCGACGTCGGCGGGATCGATTCGGACGCCAGGACCCATCGAAGAGCTGAGCACCATCTTCTTCATGTACTTGCCCTTCGCGGCGGGCGGCTTGGCCCGCTGGAGCTCAGCCACGACGGCCCGGAGGTTCTTGAGCAGGTCCTCCTCCGCGAACGAGGCCCGTCCGATGGGCACGTGCACGTTGGCGAACCGATCGGTCCGGTACTCCACCTTGCCGCCCTTGAACTCTTCGATGGTGCGGACCACGTCGGTGGTGACGGTGCCGGTCTTGGGGTTGGGCATCAAGCCTCGGGGGCCGAGAATCCGGCCGAGCTTGCCGACCACCGGCATCATGTCGGGTGTGGCGATGGCCACGTCGAAATCGGTCATACCCCCCGACACCTGCTCGGCCAGGTCGTCGGCTCCCACGAAGTCCGCGCCGGCCTCGCGAGCCGTGGTCGCAGCCTCGCCCTGCGCGAACACCGCTACCCGCACGTCCTTGCCGGTTCCCGACGGCAGCGACACCGTGCCCCGAAGCATCTGGTCGGCCTTGCGGGGGTCGACTCCGAGCCGCACGACGATGTCGACGCTCTCGTCGAATCGCCTGGTGGCCAAGCTCTTGACCAGGCTCACCGCGTCGGCGTCGCTGTGAAGGTGCAGACGGTCGAAACTCTTGGTCGCTTCGACGTGCTTCTTGCTCTTGGCCATGGTCGTTCCCTGCCTCTCCGCTCGGCCTCTTTAGGCGACGGTTACGCCCATCGAGCGGGCCGTGCCCTCGATCTGCGCCTTGGCCGCCTCTAAGTCGTTGGCATTGAGGTCGGGCATCTTGATCTCGGCTATCTCGGCCAGCTGGGCGTCGGTGATGGTGCCGACCGTCTCGCGGCCCGGGGTTTCCGCGGCCTTGTCCAAGCCGGCCGCGGAGCGGATCAGGAACGATGTCGGCGGCGTCTTGGTGATGAACGTGAACGACCGGTCCTCGTAGATCGTTATCTCCGCCGGGATGATCTGGCCCCGCTTGCCCTCGGTGCGAGCGTTGTAGTCCTTGCAGAAGTCCATGATGGCCACGCCGTGGGGGCCCAGCGCGGTACCCACCGGGGGCGCAGGCGTCGCCTGACCCGCGGGGATCTGAATCTTCACTACGGCTGCGACCTGCTTGCGTGCCATCTTGACTCTCTTGGGGCGGTGGGTGACGGGCGGGGAAGGGCGGGAGACTGCACTCCGAACGAGGCAGTGTGGCGGTATCGGAGGCGGGCAGCAACCCGCCCCGGCTCTCGAAGCCTGCCTACAGGCGGGCCACCTGAGCGAACTCGAGCTCTACCGGCGTCTCGCGGCCGAAGATGTTCACGAGAACCTTCACCTTGAGTTGGTCCTCGTTGATCTCGATGATCTCGCCGGAGAAGTCGGCGAAGGGGCCGTCCTTGACCCGGACGGTCTCCCCCATGCCGTACTCGAACATCGGCTTGGCCCGCTTGGATGCCTCCCGGGAGCGGTCGGCCTCCACGCCGAGGAAGGCCTCGACGTCGCGACGGCGCAGGGGGGACGGGGATCCACCCTGGTTCACGAAGCCCGTGACATTGGGCGTGTCTCGTATGACGGGCCATACGTCGTCGTCGAGTTCGCAGCGTACGAACACGTAGCCCGGGAACAGCCGCTTCGAGGAGATCACCTTCTTGCCGTTCTTGAACTCGGGCACGTCGCGCAGCGGTATTACCACCTCATGGATGCGGCCCTCCATGTTCATCGACGCGGTGCGGGCCTCGAGGTTCTGCTTGACCTTCTTCTCGTAACCGGACTGGGTGTGCACGACGAACCACTTGCCCGGCTTGTCGTAGGGGCTGACCGGCTCGGGGGACTCCGCGCTGGAGTCCGCTTCTTCGAACAGGTCGTCCTCGGTGACGACGGCTGCGGTTGGCGAGACGGATGTATCGGACATGGGGTACCTCAGGATTCGAAGAGCTCGAGTACGAACGTGGAGAAGACCCAGTCGAGCCCGTAGATCATGGTGGTGAGCACTACGACGGTGACGAGCACCACGATCGAGTAGTTGACCGTCTCGGCCCGGCTGGGCCAGGCCACCTTCCGGAGCTCACCTCGAACCTCGCGCAGGAACTGCCCCGGCGAGGTGCGCTCCGAGGGCGGCGTCGAGGCAGCACGGTTGCGGTTGCGGACCGGTGCGCCCTCAGCATCCATCTCGCCCTGCTTCTGAAGCATCCGCTTCTGCTGACGGTTCATCGCCATTTGTGGAACTCACCTCGTGTGGGTTGCGGCGCCGCTGGTTCGTGGCCTCCGTCAATTCGCAGGGGCGGAGGGACTCGAACCCCCAACCGCCGGTTTTGGAGACCGGTGCTCTGCCAATTGAGCCACGCCCCTCAGCCCCAGAAGGCTACCAGTGCAGGCCCACGAACGGCTACGGCCGGTGGAGCTGCGCTCGGCCTCTAGGAGGCCAACCTGGCGGCGCGGCGGTGCCGAGCCGTGAACGCTATGAGGCCCGCCGCGGCCGCGGCCCCCGCGGCGACCGTCGCGGCGACGCGGGGCCTCGTGTCCCAAGCCCGGCGATTCCCGTAGCGATCAATGTGCACAAGGATCTGCGACTCCAGCCGGGAATCCTCCGGGGCCGGCGTCTCACGCAGCAAGTGCATGGCGTCCATCAGCCGCCGGTACCGCGACTGCTCCACCCGGCAACGCAGGCAGGACGCCAGGTGATCCAACTCCGCGGGTCCGAGGGCGCGGTCGCCGCCCGCGACCGCGGCGAGCGCATCACTGACTGACCTGCAATCGCTGTGCGGGCGCGCCGTGGCGTCGTTCGTCGGGACAGAAAGCTCACGCGTCATGGTGCAGGTTCCTCTCCGGGCATGGGCAGAACCTGTTCACGCAGGCGACGGCGAGCTCGGTGCAAGCGCACCTTGGCCGCGGTCACCGAAATGCCCAGCTCTGCGGCGATCGCTTCATGGGGAAGGTCATAGACATCCCGCAGCACTACAACCGAGCGCAGCCGCGCCGGAAGCTCGCCGATGGCCGCGTCGAGGCTCTCCCGCAGCTCGGCGAGGTCGCCTTGAAGGACCGGGTCGTGGTCGGGCCGGGTGTCGATCACATCGTCGTGAGCACCGAGATGGTCGTGGCGGTGCCGCTGGCGCCGGCTGAGGTGGGTGGTCGCGCAGTTGGCCACTATGCGATAGAGCCAAGTGCTGAACAGCGCCTCGCCGCGGAAGCGGCCCACGCTCTTGTAAGCCCTCAGATAAGCCTCTTGAACCACGTCTCGAGCATCCTCCGTGCTGCCCGTGAGGCGCAGCGCCAGCGCGTACGCGTCGGAGTGAGTGATGCGCACGAGCCGGTCGAACGCCTCCCGGTCGCCGGACTTGGCCAACTCGACGAGAGCAACCATGTCCGTCGAGGATTGAGACTCGCGATCGCCGCCGACGTTACGCGGGGACTGCTCGACGGCTCGCAGGCTGCGCCGGGGCGATGCGGTCACGGCAGTTCCCCGGCGTCACGTTCCATGTAGCGACGGACAGACTTGAACTGTCGACCTCTCGATTATGAGTCGAGCGCTCTAACCAACTGAGCTACGTCGCCGGGAAGGGCAGGACGAGTGCCTGCGCCGAGCTCCCTGTCAGAATCGAACTGACGACCTTCTCCTTACCATGGAGACGCTCTGCCGGCTGAGCTAAGGGAGCGATTAGGTTGAGCAGGCTAGCGCCCTGGTGGAGAGCGCAACCCGCCGGCGGGCCGAAGCGAGGTCGTTGCGGTCCAGGCCGTTGGTGAGGTAGGCGAAGGACATCCCGGTGGCCGGATCGGCCCAGGCGATCTGACCTCCGGCGCCAGGGTGGCCGAACGCTCCGGGCGACGCTCCGTGGGCGTGGCTGCGCATGCCGGCCTTGCCGTCGTCGCCTGCCAGCACAAAGCCGTGGGAGCGGCTGGCCGGGGTCCCCGTCCAGTCCGGGCGGTTCTGGCGCACCACCATGGCGTCCCGGCGGGCCTCGGGGCGCAGGAAGCCTCCCGCGTTGTGAAGCACGGCCTGGTACCACATCGCCATGTCGGCCGCGGAGGCGATTCCTCCCGCTCCGGGGACCCCCACGGCCCGTACCCAGGGCTGGTTGAACATCATCAGCGCCTGCTCGCCCACTCCCCCGGGAAGCTCTTCGAGACCCAGCGCGGCAAGCTCGTCGGCGGTCGGCGCCGAGCCCACCGGCACGACATCGGCCACGGCGGACTGCTCGTCGACGCCTATGCCCAGCCAGCGGGCGCAGCCGGCGGGCTGCATCACTCGCTCGACGATCACATCGGCATAGGGACGGCCAGTCACCTCGGTGACGATGTCGGCCACCACCCAGTGCGCCGAGAGCGCGTGGTACTCGTAGCGGGTTCCGGGCTCCCAATCCGTGCGCCAGCCGGCGTAGGCAGTCAGGCGCGCGGCGCGCTCGACGGCCTCGTCGCGGCGCACGGGTGCGTACGGGAAGCCGCCCGCATGGAGCAGCACCTGCGACACGGTGATGGCTCCCTTGCCGTTGGCCCCGAAGGACCCCAGCACGGCGCTCACCGGCGCGGCGATGTCGAAGAGTCCCTCCGCAGCCAGTTGCATCGCGGTGAGAGCCACCGACGGCTTTATGGCCGAGTACGTGTGGAACCGGGTGTCGGGCGTGCAGTCGCCCAGAGCCTCCGACACCACGAGCTCACCATCCAGGGCCAGAGCGAACTGAGCCGCCGGCAGCAGGCCGGAGTCCACGTCGCGGCGAGCCCGCTCGATGAGCGCGCCGACGGCCGCGGTGTCGATGGTGGTCATCACTCGATGCTACGAGGGCAGGCGCCGGGCGAGGGCTCCCGGCTGGCGAGCTCCTAGTCGACGAGGGCTCCCGGCTGGCGAGCTCCTAGTCGACGAGGGCTCCCGGCTGGCGAGCTCCTAGTCGACGAGGGCTCCCGGCTGGCGAGCTCCTAGTCGACGAGGGCTCCCGGCTGGCGAGCTCCTAGTTGACAGCCTTGGTCATGGTCTCCCAGTAGGGGGCCCGCAGCTTGAACTTCTGGAGCTTGCCGGTGGCGGTACGGGCCAGCTCATCGCGCATCTCCACCGAGGTGGGGCACTTGTAGTGAGCGATGCGGTCACGGCAGTGGGCGATCAGCTCCTCGGGCGTGGCGGCGGCCCCCGGGGCCAGCACCACCAGGGCCTTGACGGTCTCGCCCCATTTGTCATGGGGCACGCCGATGGCGGCCACCTCGGCCACGGCCGGATGCGAGAACAGCGCGTCCTCCACCTCGATGGACGACACGTTCTCGCCCCCGGAGATGATCACGTCCTTCTTGCGGTCGGTGATCATGTAGTGGCCGTCGTCGTCGAGGTACCCGCCGTCGCCGGTGTGGAACCAGCCGTCGCGTATGGCTTCGGCGGTGGCGTCGGGCTGCTCCCAGTACCCCTCCAGCACATGGTTGCAGCGGGCCAGGAACTCGCCGGAGTCGCTCACTTGCATGCTTACGCCAAGCGCGGGCACGCCCTGGCGCGCGAGCTTGCGGGCCCGCTCCGCCGGCGACAGGTCGTCCCACTCGGACCGGCTGCGGTTGATCGTCAGCACCGGAGCCGTCTCGGTGAGGCCATAAAGGTGGATGAACTCCCAGCCCAGTTCGGCCTCCACGCGCTCGATGGTGCGGGTGGGAGGGGGCGCGCCCGCCACCACCATGCGGGTGCGTCCCGCTCCGGGGATCGGGCCGTCCCAGGTGGCAGCCGCGTCGAGGATGGCGGCCACCACCGCGGGGGCGCCGCACAACAGCGTGATGCCGTGGGCATCCACCCGGCGCAGGATCTCGGCACCGTCCACCTTGCGCAGCACCACCTGCTTGGCGCCCATGCCGACCAGCACGTAGGGCATTCCCCAGCCGTTGCAGTGGAACATGGGGAGGGTGTGCAGGTAGCTGTCACGGTCGGTGACGGAGGTGTGCAGGCCGAACACGGCCGAGTTGATCCACAGGCTCCGGTGAGTCTGCTCCACGCCCTTGGGCCGGGCGGTGGTGCCCGACGTGTAGTTGATGACCGCCGTGTGGTCCTCGTCGGGTTCCCAGGGCTGCGGCGTCTCGCCGAGCCGGAACAGGGCCTCGTCCGACTCATCGCCGAGCACGAACTTGTGGCGGCACGCCACCGGACCCAGCGTGTCGGCCAGCTCGGGATCGACGAGAAGCACGTCCGCGCCGCAGTGCTCGACGATGTAGGTCACCTCCTCGAGGCTGAGCCGGAAGTTGATGGGCACGAAGATGCGTCCGTTGCCGCTGACGCCCCAGAAGCAGGTGAGCAGGCGCCCGGCGTTGTGCGACACCATGGCTACCCGGCCCCCCATTCCAACGCCGAGAGCGTCCAGGCCGGCGCCAGTGGCGTCGACCAACTCAGCCATGCGCGAGAACGTGACCTCACCCATCGAGGGTGCGGGCTGGTCGGGCTCATCGACGAAGGCGACCCGGTCGGGGTACACGGCCAGGGCCCGGTCGAGGTGGTCGCGGACTGTGAGCGGAACCTTCATGACGCCATGATGGCAGCACGAGCAAGGCCCGCGCACGCTGGACCCCCAACTAGTGGTCCGTCGCGGCCCTCGCGGCGCAGGGAGCCGAGACTGCGGTCATCGCCCACGAGGACACCGCGTTCGCGACCTCCGTCGCCGCGGGCGCGGCCCGCCACCTCGAAGCCAACGGCGTCGAGGTGCTGGCCACCGAGACCTACCCGGCGTTCGACGCAGGGATCGTCGGCAAAGAGGATCATGTGGCGAAATCGATGCTGTTCTGAACACTGGAGACACACTTTTCGCCATCAATTCGGAGACGGGGACGAGTCCTCCCCGATGCAGTGGACGCCCAGCAGTTCCCGGTTAGACCTCCTCAGCCTCCCAGGACGGCAGCTACCGCGTCCGGGATGGAGTGGGGGCCCGCGATCGCCGCAAAGCGGGCGCCAGTGGCTGCCGCGAACGCCTCGGCGTCGGCCGCGTCGCCCGCGGGCCCGATCACGCACAGCTCGTCGAGGTGGCGGGCCGCCGCCACCGGATCGCCTCCTGCGGTGGCCCGGCAATCCGACAGCAGCAGGACTACCCGGCGCTGCGCGGTGCATCGCTCCAGCTGGACTCGGGCCGCATTAAGCGCGGCTGCGAGGTCGGTGGTGCCGTAGCCGCGCAGCCGTAGGACGTCATCGACCACGGCGGCGGCCGGGCGGTCGCGGTCGGCAGACTTGATGGCCACCACCCGGTCGCCGAAAGCCAACGCCGACCACTCCTGGGGCGCTCGCAGGGCACAGGCCGCGGCGGCCACCGCGGCGGCGGCCAACCTCGGGCCGCCCATCGACCCCGACCGGTCCACGACGAGCGTGATCGCGGTGGCGGGACGCCGCCAGCGCTGCACCCACAGCTCCTCCAGCGTCCACGGGCGGCCTGCGGCTCTGGCCTCAAGCAGGCCATCGAGGCTGCGGTCGATGTCAATATCGCCGGTGCAGCGGTCGGCCCGTCCAGGCTCGAGGCGTCCTACCCCGCCCGCCGACGACGCCCCGGCCCGGGCCAGGTCGAGCGCGAGGCGTCCCGCCAACCGCGCGGCCAGAGCAGCCATCTTGCGGTCGGCGGCCGCGGCCATGTCGGCCAGTAGGGCCAGCGTCTGGTCCGGGTCGGCTGAGGCCTGGGCCGCCACCTCGGCTGCGTCCAGGGCGCCCGTCTCGGGACTCAGCAGCTTGAAGCCGGGCTGGCCCTCGTAGTGACCGCGGGGGGTTGTGCGCACCCGCTCGGCGGCGAGCGCCTCGCGGGCCCGAGAGCCTTCGAGGACTAGTTCCCTGGCCTGGTCGCCCCGCCGGGGGCTGGGACTTTTCCCGCCATCGGCACCACCGACTCGCCGGGTGGGCCTGGACCGCGCTGCTCGGCGGCGAGCACCTCCTCCCACAGCTCTCGCACGATGGCCTCCGGCGTGCGGTCGCCTCCCTCGTGCAGCCGGATCCGGCCCGTGAGAGCCATCAGTGCGGCGTCGAGGCCCACGCCGGGGTCGTCGAGCGCCAGGCCGCGCAGCCCGCAAAGGCGAGCAGCCACGTCGCACAGGTCCATTGCGCCGCGCACCGACGCCCCCATTCGCACATCGCGGTGGGTGCGGGTTGCTCGGGTCACGGCCACCGCCCGGGCCGTGGTGCGTTCGGCCGCCTCACTGCCGGAGGGGAGCGCCAGGGCCCTCAATTCCACGATGCGACGCTCGTTGCTGTCGTCCTGGTAGCCCATGGCAACCCGGCAGATGCGGTCGTACACCGCACTGGACAGGCGCGACGTGCCCACCGTGTCGTAGGGGTTCATGGCGGCAACCAGGCGGAACTGCTCCGCCGCCGCGATCCTGCCCACTCTGGGAAGATGCAGCTCGCCCTCCGACATCACCCCGATGAGCAGGTTGACGGTCTCCTCGGGCACCCGGTTGAGCTCCTCGACGTAGAGCAGCGCCCCATCCTGCATCGCTTCGACGAGGGGGCCGGGCACGAAGGCGTCGTGGTGGTAGCCCTCCGACAGCACCCGAGCCGGGTCGAACTGGCCTGCGAGCCGGGCCGGCGTCAGCTCGGCATTGCCCTGGACGGTGACAAGTGGAACGTCCAGCTCCGCGGCCAGGGCCCGCAGCAGCGTGGTCTTGCCGGTGCCGGGCGGACCCTCCAGCAGCAGGTGGCGTCCCGCACCGACCGCGGCGACGACCAGCTCGGCCTCGTACCGGCGCCCCACTACGGCAGCCGCGACGGCCTCCACGAGGCCACCGAGGGCCCCATGGAGGCCGGAAGCGCCTGCCTCACTCAAAGACGACTACACCCCGGATGTTGCGGCCCTCGCGCAGGTCCCGGTAGCCCTCGTTCACCTCGTCCAACGAGTAGGTGGCACTCACGAAGCTGTCGAGGTCGAGCTGTCCCTGGGAGTACAGCGACAGCAGGTGGGGGATCTCGGAGCGGGGGCTGGCCGAACCGAACATCGAGCCCTTGAGCTGCTTGTTCAACATGGCGAACTCGAACAGGTTGAACTGCACGTCCATCTGCTCCAGCGGGGCGACGGCCGCCACTACCACCGTCCCGCCCTTGCGAACGAGGAACTGGGCCGGGGCCAGCATTTCGCCGCTCATGACGCCGGGAGTGAGGACCACGCTGTCGGCCATCACGCCGCCGGTGACGAGCCCGACCGTCTCCATCGCCGCCTCCATGGACTCCGCGGTGTGGGTGGCGCCGAACTTGCCGGCGGCCTCACGCTTGGACTCGGCCGGGTCGACGGCCACGATGTTGGAGGCTCCGGCGATCTTGGCCGCCTGCAGCGCCGCGCTGCCGAGACCGCCGCAGCCCACCACGACCACGGTGTCGCCGGGCCGGACATCGGCGCGGTTGGCCACCGACCCGAAGCCGGTGGTCACCCCGCAGCTCACCAGGGCGGCGATGGGTCCGGGCACCTCGGGATCAACCTTCACCGCGGAGTCGACGCTGACCACCATGTGCTCGGAGAACGTGCCCAGCTTGAGCATGGGGGTGAGGTCGTTGCCATCGGCGTCGTGATGGCGGAACCCGCCCGCAGGCGGCATCATCCCAGGGGCCAGCAAGTGCACTCCCAGGTCGCAAAGGTGCTGCTGGCCGTCGGCACACCAGCGGCAGCGGCCGCACGACGGCACGAACGAGGCCGAGATGTGGTCGCCCACCGCCAGTTCGGCCACTCCTTCGCCCACCTCGACTACCACTCCGGCCCCCTCATGGCCACCCACGATGGGCAGCGGCACCGGCATGGAGCCGTTGCGGGCGTGCTCGTCGGAGTGGCACATCCCGGCTGCGGTTGTCTTCACCAGAACTTCTCGGGGTCCGGGGCCGTCGAGCTCGATTTCCTCGACGCTCCAGTCGGCGTTGGTCTCTCGCAGCACGGCTGCCCTGGTCTTCACGCGGCACCTCCCGGGGGCTCGGATCCGCGACGCTAGCGCGGCCGTTGCAGCGCCGCGATGTGCGAAACGGAAGTCGGCGCGCCGTGGCCCTGTCTGGGCCACCTCGATGTGTGAAGATGTAGGACTCGCATCGACGAGGTTGCCAAACAAGGAGCGCAACGATGGCGACGGGGCCACTGGCGGGCATACGGGTGATCGACCTGACGCAGGTGCTGGCCGGGCCCACCGCGGCGATGCTGCTGGCCGACCTCGGGGCGGATGTGATCAAGGTGGAGCCACCCGGCACCGGCGACCTGTCGCGGCTGGCCCGCTTCGCCAAGGGCGGCATCAACAGCACGGTCGCCAACGCCAATCGAGGCAAGCGGTCGATCCAGATCGACCTGTCCACCGAAGCCGGCCGCGGGCTGGGCCTGAAGCTGCTGGCCGGCTGTGACGTGGCCGTCCAGAACATGCGGCCCGGGGTGATGGACAGCCTCGGCATGGGGTACTCCGACGCCGCCGCGGTGAACCCCGAGGTCGTCTACTGCTCGATGTCGGGTTACGGCCCGACCGGCCCCTATGCCGACCGGGCCGCCTACGACCCGATCATCCAGGCCGTGACCGGCTACGTGGCCCTGCAGGTGAACCCGGAGGTGCCCTTCCCCGATCTGGTGCGCAACGGGGTGGTGGACAAGGCTTCGGGCTGGATGGGGGCCCTGGCCATCACCTCTGCCTTGTTCGCCCGGGCCCAGGGCCACGGAGGCCAGCACATCGACCTGTCGATGCTCGATGCCGCGGTGCAGTTCCTGTGGCCCGACGGCGGCATGGCCGACACGCTCCTGGACGACGACGCCCGCGAGGGCCGGCGCCTCTCCACGCTGTACCGGCTAACGCCGTGCGCTGACGGCCACATCGTCTACTTCGTGGTCAGCGACAAGCAGTTCCACGGCCTCTATCGAGCCCTGGAGCGCCCTGACTGGATCGACCACCCCCAGTGGGGCACCCACGCAGGCCGCCGCGGCCTCTCCGAGGAGCTCGGTGCCCTGCTCGAGGAGGAGTTCGCCAAGTGGAGGGTCGCAGAGTTGACGCCACGGATGCACGAGAACTCCGTGCCGTGCGGGGAGGTGGCCTCGGTGGAGGAACTGCATCACGACCCCCAGATCCGCCACAACGAGACTCTCATCGATTGGGACCATCCAACTGCTGGCCGGATCCGCCAACCCCGTCTGGCGCCCCGGTTCTCGACCACCCAGCCCGAGTTCCGGACCTCCGCTCCCCGGCTCAACGAGCATGCCACCGAGATCCTGGCCGAGTTGGGCCTCGATGCCGAGGCCATCGAGGAACTCCGCCGGGAGGGAGCCGTCTTCTGACGACTTCTCATCGCGAACACTTGCGCTATAGACAAGTTCTCGCGATATACAGCGGCAAACGGGAGGCTGGCTGGTGCTAGTGCTGCGTAACGGACGACTCGTCGACGGCCGTAGCGTCGATGTTCGGATAGACACCGACGACGGCACGATCTCGGCCGTCATGGACGCGGGCTCGACCGCGCTCGACGGCGACACCGAGGTCGAAGACCTCGAAGGGTGGCTGCTGCTCCCGGCGATGGCCGAGCCCCACGCCCACCTCGACAAGGCCCTGACCGCGGATGAGGTGCCCAACCCCAAAGGTGACCTCATGGGCGCAATCCACGCCTGGTTCGAGGCCGCCGAAGACGGCCGGCTGTCATACGACCGGACGGTGGAGCGGGCCACGCAGGCCTTGGAGATGCTGCTCGTCCACGGGGTGACCGCAGTGCGCACCCACATCAACGTCACCGCCGACATCGGCATCGAGAGCATTCTGGCCGTGCAGGAGGCGGCGAGGGCCATGGAGGACCTCATCGACTTCCAGATGGTGGCCCTCACCGGATGGCCGATGACCGGCCCGGACAGCACCGCCAACGTTCGAGCCCTGGAGGACGCGGTGGAGGCTGGGGTCGACCTCGTCGGGGGTTGCCCGAACCTCCAGGACGACCCGCCGGCCCACATCTCCGACGTGCTGGCGCTGGCCACAGCCGCGGGCATCGACATCGACCTTCACACCGACGAGACGCTCGACCCGTCCGTCCTGACACTGCGGGAGTTGGCCCGGCAGGTGAGCGACAAGGGCTTCGATGGAACGGTGGCCGCCAGCCACTGCGTCAGCCTGGGCATGCAGCCCCCGGAGGTGCAGGCCGCAGTGGCCGCCGAGGTCGCAGCCGCGGGCATCTCGGTGATCACCCTGCCCCAGACCAACCTGTTCCTTCAGGGCCGCGACGACCCGATGGGCACGCCCCGGGGCCTCACCGCCATCAATGCCCTACTGGACGCGGGCGGTGTCGTCGCCGCAGGGGCCGACAACGTGCAGGACCCGTTCAACCTCGTCGGCCGCAGCGATCCGCTCGAGACCGCCGCGCTGATGGTGATGGCGGGCCATCGCCTGCCCGCCGACGCCTACGACATGGTCTCGAACGTCTCCCGGCGGGTGATGGGCCTGGGCCCCGTCAACTTCGAGCCGGGAGACCCCGCCGACCTGGTGGCCATCGACGCTCCGTCGCTGCGGGGCGCGGTTGCCGACGCCCCGATGTCGAGGCGGGTCTATCGCCGGGGACGGCTGGTGGCCTCAGCCGACCAGCAGACCCGGGTGATGCGGCCAGAGGCCGAGCGGTAGTCCGTGGTTCAGCAAGGACTTCGCGAAACGCCGAGCGAGGCCGTGGCCCGAGCGGCCCGTGAGCGCAGCGAACAAGAGCGGGAGACAGGTCCGAGCGGCCCGTGAGCGCAGCGAACAAGAGCGGGAGACAGGCTGAACCGCCGGGCGCCTCGCCTACTGCTCCACGTAGGAATACTCGGACGCGAGGGTCTCGTCGCCCGGCTTCACGACGTAGTTGCCGGCCCGCAACGGCACCGGTGGCTCGTCGGCATCGAAGCTGACGCCCACCGGATCGCCGCCCTCGGCCACCACACCGACCTGCTCGAGGAACTGTCGCCGCACCATCGACACTCCCCGGTCGCTGGAGGAGAGGCTCTCCACCGAGTGCAAGGTGATCGGCCCCTGGCCCACCTGGGTCTCGTAGTCGCCGGGATAACGCTGATGGCCCTCGTCGTCGAGGTCGAACCAGGTCTTGCCGTCGCCGTAGCTGGGAAGCCCCTGGGCCGGGCGGTCCTTGGGCTTGCGCAGCATCGACACCACCCAGGTGTGGGTGTCGTCGATCGGAACGGCCCACGACATGTTGTTGCTCTTTCCCACCACGGTGAGGGTCGGGGTGGGGATCACCCTGATGGTGGGCACGCGAATCTCGGTCACCCGGTGCAGGACCGTGCCGTCGGGCAGGTCCCTGTCCTGGCTGGCAGTGACGCCCCAGGGGTGGCGCTGCCAGTCGATGCGGGGCCAGATCTCGAGGCGAGGATCGAACTGATGGCCACTGATCGCATTGTGGAGGATGAACACGTGGTACGGGTCCATGGCGTTCTCATGGGTCTGGAACCAGTTGCAGGGCGCCACGTTGGGTCCGCCGAACGCGAAGTGGTCGATGATCACGATCTCCTCGTCATCGCGCAGGTCCTCGAAAATGTCGTAACGGGGGAAGACCGGCTGGCGGTCGGCCGGGCCCATGTAGGCGAAGACCAGACCGTTGTAATCCTGGACCGGGTACCAGGGCTGGCGGTAGGACTCCCGGTTGCGCCCCCGGTCGGGTTCACACGGCTGGTCCAGGCAGACGCCGTCCACCGCGAACAGCCAGCCGTGGTAGGGACAGCGGATCCCCTCGTCCTCGACGCGGCCGTAGTACAGGGTGGTGCCGCGATGGCAGCAGCGAGGCTCGACGAGGCCGGCGCGGCCGCTGCCGTCGCGAAACAGGATCAGGTCCTCGCCGAGGATCCGCACCTTGCGGGCAAGGCTGGTGGCGTCGGAGCTGCGGGCGACCGGGTGCCAGTACCGCCGCAACAGCTCGCCCGCGGGCGTGCCTGCGGACGTCTCCACCAGATCGGGGGTCCACGTTCCCTTCGTCCTGCCGTAGGCGCGACCGTCGGCGGGATGCGTTGGGGACCCCACACCGGTTGGCCCGGCGCGCCCGGTGCTCCTAGCTTGGGCCTCAGTCATGGACAGATTGTCCCACAGCCCCCCGGCCGCCGATGAGCCCGGAGCCTCGCCGCCCGCGGCAAGGGCGGGGGAGGCTCCGCCGAGCCCCGCGGCGTTCACGCCGCGGACCATCGACATCTCGGCCCTGCGCAGCAACGGCTCGGAGCCGGCCCGCCGGTCGGCGATCACCGCTGAGATCGAGTCGGCCTGCACCGGCGCAGGCCTGTTCATCGCGGCCGGCCACGGCATCGAACAGCAGCTCGACACGGCCTTCTCGGCGGCTCGGGCCTTCTTCTCGCTGCCCCCCGGCGTCAAGGATCAGGTGCCGCGTGTCAACCGGTACGGATACGTCCCGGATCGGCTGGAGGCTCGTGATCCATCGAGCACCGCCTACATGGGACGGTCCAGCCTGGCCGCCGAGTATCTGGACATGGGCCTCGCCGACGAGGTCGACCTCGATGCTGTGGAAGCGCTGGGGTGCGGCGGACTCGTCTCGGCGGTGCGCTCCTACCAGTCGGCCGCGCTGGCCACCGCCCACGGAGTGCTCGAGGTCCTGGCCACGACTCTGGAGGTTTCGGGCTTCTTCGCAGCCCGCATGTCGGAGCCCCAGTGCCGCCTGCGCTTCCTGCACTACCCCCCGACGAGCCGTCTCGAGGACGGCTCGGCGCCCGTCTTCAGCACGGCCCACACCGACTACGGAGCCATCACCCTGCTCGCAACCGACGGCATGCCGGGTCTCGAAGTTCTCCATGACGGTGTCTGGACGCCGGTCGCCTCCGCCGCCGGGAGCCTGATCGTCCAGCTCGGCGACATGCTGGCCCGCTGGACCAATGACCGCTACCGCTCGACGCCGCACCGGGTGGTCGGATCCTCGGGCACTGACCGCTACTCGATCCCGTTCTTCGTGAACCCGAATCCCGACACCGTGGTCTCCACCATCGGCAGTTGCATCACGGCCGAGCGCCCCGAGCGCTACGAGCCGGTCACGGCGGGCGAGTTCCTGGTGTCGCGCATCGACGGCCCCACCGAGCCCTACATCTGAGGCGGCTCAGGCTCCTGCGAACTCGACCGGTGACCCGACGCGCCGCGGGGGCCGGCGCACTGGGCGCCGCCCCCTCTTCAGTGTCTTACCAGACGGTGCGGCTCGGGTTAGAAGCCGATTTCCCCGTCGATGAACTCGTTGGTGAAGAGGTCCTCGGCGCTCAAGTCACCGGGCACATCGTCGGCCAGGTCGGTGGCCAAGATGGAGTCGAGCACCCCTTGGATGCGGTCAAGCTCCATGTTGCCCGTGGTCGAGTCGGGACCATTGCCGATCAGGCCGTAGTCGCGCTGAGCCTGAACCGAGAAGTCCGCCAGAGCCGGCGGATACACCCAGAAGCTCGCATACCGCTCGACCGCGTCCACGATGATCGCGTTGCCCCGACCAGGCGAAGCGTCAAACGAGACGATCGCCTGCTGAACGATCGGAACCACACGCTCCAGACACGGCCTCATCGACTCCATGTCACGGGGCCGCACACCAAGAGTCTGCGAGTAGATCTGGAACCCAGCGTCATGCAGCAGCTGGAACTCCACCGGCCGTCCCCACTCCTCATAGATGTGCTCATAGGTGTACACCTCAGAAGAAGCGAAGCCCTGCTGAGCGATCGCGCCGCCCTCGGACACGAACCGGGCCGGGCTGCCGTCATAGGACGGATCCACCTGATCCGCGCTCCAGATCCCCTGAGCCGCGAACACCAGCGGGAACACACCACCACCGAACACGTTCACCGTGACGTTCTCGGTGCCCAGATCAGCGATGCTGTCCACATTGGGCAACTCCGGATCCCACATGATCATCTGCGGGTTCTGCTCCAACGGAGCAACCACCGACACCAGCGGAGCATCAGCCCACTGCAAGATCTGAGCATCCGTGGACGCATAACCCAAATGGATCGAATCGTCGGTGTACATGTAACTCGACACCGGCGCGAACCCGATAGCGGGACCACCGGTACGAACCTGGAAATCGATACCCAGCTCAGAGCCATCAAGCACCATCGAACCCGTAACCGTCTGATTCTCAGTATCAACCACATAATCGTCACCGATCAGGTGATACATCGCACCATGCTCAGACTCCGGGAACCAATCCGTCTGAACCACCAACGGCGACGGACACACATCCCCGAGACCGGCGGCCACCGCTTCGGCCAGCGGCAAGCCTTCCGAACCGACGCCGGCAGTGCCCGGTGCGTAGGAGAAGACCACGTTGTTGAGGCTGGTCTTTGCGTTCTCCTCGCCGCCGATGTTCTGCACGACAGTCACCTTGGCCGCGCCGCAGTCACCGAACTCGTCGCAGTTGATGGTGCCGATGAGGCCCTGGTAGCCCTGCACGCTGTTGAGGTGGTCGCGGATGCCCTGGCGGTCGATCATCAGGGTGCCGTCCTCGACCCAGGAGGCCGCCGCGATGGCGTCGAGCAGCAGCGTGGTGGCGTCATAGCCGTGCGCCCAGAATGGCGCCGCCGGCTTCTCGCCGTAGGCCGCCTCATAGGTCGCCAGGAAGTCGACCGCGCTCTTGCCGGTGCTCTGGTTGACGTTCTCGCCGAAGCGCTGATCCGGACCAGAGAAGTACATGCCCCGGGTCTGGGGTAGCGACAGGTAGTTGGTGTTCAACAGACCGTCGGCGCCCATCAGCACCGTGTTCTCCAGGCCCGAGACGCCCGGCGCCTGACCCGCTATGAAATCACCGGCCGGCTGAAAGATCGGGAAGAACAACAGTCCGGGACTGCCCGCGGCGACCTCCGTCAGCACCGGCACCATGTCGGTGTCGTCCTTGTTGACGGCGGAGAAAACTGTCACCGTGCCGCCCGCAGCCTCGAAGAAGTCCTTGAACGCCTGCGCCAGACCCTCTGTATATGGGTCGCCGTCATGGATGGCGGCGGCGGTGCTGATGCCAATCTCGCTGAACACGAATTCGGCCACGGCCGCACCCTGGACGCGGTCGTTGTGGGCGGTTCGGTAGTAGCCGACGCTGCGATCCTTACCAACCGTGCCCTGCATGTCTGAAGTCAGATGCGGCGACGTGTTGCCCCCGGAGATGAGCACCATGCCGGCCTCGGTGATCAGCGGTGCCGCCGCAACGGCTGCACCCGAGCATGATGTGCCGATCACGCCGACCACGTCCTCGTCGGCCACGATGATCTGAGCGGCGGCCTGGCCGCCGTCGTTGGAGCACAAGTCGTCGAGGCTCGTGCCCAGGTCGACGTCGAAGCCGTGGATCTGGCCGTAGTCGTCCACCGCGATCTGCGATGCACGATCGATCGGCAGGCCTAAGAAGGCAACGTCGCCGGTGATGGCCTCGAGCGAGCGGATCTGGATGGCGTCGCCCGCCTCGACGGTCACAACGCCGAGCGAACCGTCGCCGAGGTGCTCCATCATGTCGTCGTCGGGTGTCTCATCGGGCACCTCGTCGGGCACCTCATCGGGCGCCTCGGTCGGTGCCGGGGCCTCGTCTACGGCTTCCGCGTCGTCGTCACCACATGCGGCGGCGACGAGGCCGAAAGCGAGCAGCACCGCCACGCCTCGCAACAGGAACTTCCAATCTCTCATGTATTCCCTCCTAGGAACCTTCCGACTCTCATGTATTCCCTCCTAGGAACCTTCCGACTTGGACCCTGTGCCCAAGGCTCAGGCCTCAAGATAGTCGACTGAGTGTCAAACCCGCCCGCAGGACCCGGCTCGGTCCCCGGCGGGGCTGTTGGGGGGCGCGAAGAAGGGGCCGGCGCACTGGGCGCCGCCCCCTCTTCAGTGTCTTACCAGACGGTGCGGCTCGGGTTAGAAGCCGATTTCCCCGTCGATGAACTCGTTGGTGAAGAGGTCCTCGGCGCTCAAGTCACCGGGCACATCGTCGGCCAGGTCGGTGGCCAAGATGGAGTCGAGCACCCCTTGGATGCGGTCAAGCTCCATGTTGCCCGTGGTCGAGTCGGGACCATTGCCGATCAGGCCGTAGTCGCGCTGAGCCTGAACCGAGAAGTCCGCCAGAGCCGGCGGATACACCCAGAAGCTCGCATACCGCTCGACCGCGTCCACGATGATCGCGTTGCCCCGACCAGGCGAAGCGTCAAACGAGACGATCGCCTGCTGAACGATCGGAACCACACGCTCCAGACACGGCCTCATCGACTCCATGTCACGGGGCCGCACACCAAGAGTCTGCGAGTAGATCTGGAACCCAGCGTCATGCAGCAGCTGGAACTCCACCGGCCGTCCCCACTCCTCATAGATGTGCTCATAGGTGTACACCTCAGAAGAAGCGAAGCCCTGCTGAGCGATCGCGCCGCCCTCGGACACGAACCGGGCCGGGCTGCCGTCATAGGACGGATCCACCTGATCCGCGCTCCAGATCCCCTGAGCCGCGAACACCAGCGGGAACACACCACCACCGAACACGTTCACCGTGACGTTCTCGGTGCCCAGATCAGCGATGCTGTCCACATTGGGCAACTCCGGATCCCACATGATCATCTGCGGGTTCTGCTCCAACGGAGCAACCACCGACACCAGCGGAGCATCAGCCCACTGCAAGATCTGAGCATCCGTGGACGCATAACCCAAATGGATCGAATCGTCGGTGTACATGTAACTCGACACCGGCGCGAACCCGATAGCGGGACCACCGGTACGAACCTGGA
Organism: Candidatus Aldehydirespirator sp.; assembly: GCA_965220645.1. GTDB lineage: Bacteria > Actinomycetota > Acidimicrobiia > Acidimicrobiales > Aldehydirespiratoraceae > Aldehydirespirator. The sequence continues at coordinate 3,407,578 of OZ244836.1, forward strand.
AATCGATACCCAGCTCAGAGCCATCAAGCACCATCGAACCCGTAACCGTCTGATTCTCAGTATCAACCACATAATCGTCACCGATCAGGTGATACATCGCACCATGCTCAGACTCCGGGAACCAATCCGTCTGAACCACCAACGGCGACGGACACACATCCGACAGATCCATAGCGACCTCTTCCATCATCTCCTCGGGGAAGCCGATGTTGGCGTCGATGAACTCGTTGGTGAACAAGTCGGCAGCGGAGAGGTCACCGGGCACATCGTCGGCCAGGTCGGTGGCCAAGATGGAGTCGAGCACCCCTTGGATGCGGTCAAGCTCCATGTTGCCCGTGGTCGAGTCGGGACCATTGCCGATCAGGCCGTAGTCGCGCTGAGCCTGAACCGAGAAGTCCGCCAGAGCCGGCGGATACACCCAGAAGCTCGCATACCGCTCGACCGCGTCCACGATGATCGCGTTGCCCCGACCAGGCGAAGCGTCAAACGAGACGATCGCCTGCTGAACGATCGGAACCACACGCTCCAGACACGGCCTCATCGACTCCATGTCACGGGGCCGCACACCAAGAGTCTGCGAGTAGATCTGGAACCCAGCGTCATGCAGCAGCTGGAACTCCACCGGCCGTCCCCACTCCTCATAGATGTGCTCATAGGTGTACACCTCAGAAGAAGCGAAGCCCTGCTGAGCGATCGCGCCGCCCTCGGACACGAACCGGGCCGGGCTGCCGTCATAGGACGGATCCACCTGATCCGCGCTCCAGATCCCCTGAGCCGCGAACACCAGCGGGAACACACCACCACCGAACACGTTCACCGTGACGTTCTCGGTGCCCAGATCAGCGATGCTGTCCACATTGGGCAACTCCGGATCCCACATGATCATCTGCGGGTTCTGCTCCAACGGAGCAACCACAGACACCAGCGGAGCATCAGCCCACTGCAAGATCTGAGCATCCGTGGACGCATAACCCAAATGGATCGAATCGTCGGTGTACATGTAACTCGACACCGGCGCGAACCCGATAGCGGGACCACCGGTACGAACCTGGAAATCGATACCCAGCTCAGAGCCATCAAGCACCATCGAACCCGTAACCGTCTGATTCTCAGTATCAACCACATAATCGTCACCGATCAGGTGATACATCGCACCATGCTCAGACTCCGGGAACCAATCCGTCTGAACCACCAACGGCGACGGACACACATCCGACAGATCCACGGCCACCGGTGCCGGCTCGGTCGTGGTGGGTTCGGCCGCGGCCGCGGCCTCTGCGGCGGCAGCCGCAGCCTCCTCAGCGGCCGCGGCGGCCGCATCGGCATCGGCCTGAGCCGCAGCGGCCTCAGCCTCCGCTGCTTCCACGGCCGCCTCGAGCTCGGCGACGACCTCGGGGTCTATGGTTCCCTCGGCATCGGCCAAGGCCGCGTCGAGGGCCGCCTGGGCCTCTGCGGCGGCAGCCGCAGCCTCCTCAGCCCGAGCGGCGGCCGCATCGGCCTCGGCCTGGGCCGCGGCGGCCTCAGCCTCGGCGGCGGCGGCCTCGGCTTCAGCGGCGGCCGCGGCGGCCTCAGCCTCGGATTGAGCCGCGGCGGTATCGGCGTCCGTAACGCCGTCATCGTCGTCGCCGCATGCCGCAGCCAGCAGCCCGAAGGCAACCAGGACCGCGAGCCAACGAAGCATCTTTGCGTGTTTCACTTGTCTCCTCCCGGGGCGCGACCCGGCCCAGACCGGGTCGTCATGTATGCAGACGGATATGTCTACCGACCCATCCAGACGACCGCCAAAGCGAGCCTCAGAGGGTTACTTCTGAACCGACTCGTGCCACTTGCCGATTGCGAAGTTCTGTATCCACCCGAAGGTCCAGAACACAGTGATGCCGAGCGCTGAGGACAGGATCACCGCGGCCAGGAGTTCCTCGCCCTGCAGGTTGTTCGCGTAGCGCTTGAGCAGCTGGCCGATGCCGACCTCGCCACGGCCGAAGAAGAAGTCGCCGACGATGGCGCCGATGACCGACAGCCCGGCCGAGATCCGAAGGCCTGCGAACACCGCGGGCAAAGCGGCCGGGAACATGAGCTTTCGCAGGCGGGTGAGACGGTTCGCTTGGTGCAGCGTGAAGAGGTCGTGCATCGCCCTGTCGGCCGACAGCAGCCCGAACAGCGTGTTCACGATGATGGGGAACAGCGAGATGATGATGCACACCACCACCCGCGACGTCTGGCCGTAGCCCCACCAGAAGCCGATCAGCGGCACGATGGCCAGGATGGGAATCGCCTGCAGCGTCACCATGAACGGGAACACGGCGCGCTCCACGATCTTGGCCTGGCTCATCATCGTGGCCAGGAAGAAACCGAGCGAGATCGCGATGGCGAGCCCGATGAGGGCCACCTTGGTGCTCGACCAGAGTCCCCCGAGCATCTCGGTGATGTTGGCCGAGTCGAGGAACCCGACGTCCAGGACATCATGCGGCGGCCGCATCAGGAAGCGGCGGCTCTCATCGATGACGACGAACGAGACGTAGTACCAGAAGCCGACGAAGAAGCTGCCGAGCACGAGAGGAGGCAGCACCGCCTCGAACAACTCGCGCTGCCGCGACTTCACCCGGTAGGCCTTGGGGGCGTCGTCAGGCAATTGCGGCGCCAAACCCCCGTCGGCGGGAGCCTTGCTGGACTCCGTCGGCGCGGCGGCTGCGTCGACTTCGGGCTCGGATGATGCTTGCGGGGTCATGAGTGGGAACCTCGCAGGGCCAACGAGACCTCGCCGCTCAGGAGGGCGAAGTCCGGTTCGAACCGCAACTCGGGCTGGCGGGGATAGCTGAACGGCACGTCGAAGCGGGCGACGATCCGGCCGGGCCGGGCCGACATCACGTACACCTTGGTGCTCATGAACACGGCCTCGCCGATCGAGTGGGTGATGAACAGGCCGGCGAACCCCTCGGACTGGAACAGCCGCTGGGTCTCTTCGTTGAGGTGCTCCCGGGTGATCTCGTCGACCGCGCCGAAGGGCTCATCGAACAGGAACAACGGTGGCTTCAGGGTCAGGGTGCGGGCCAACGAAGCCCGCATCTTCATCCCGCCCGACAGCGACTTGGGATAGTGATCCTCGAAGCCGTTGAGGCCGACCAGGTTGATGGCCGCGATCGAGAGCTCGCGGCGCTGGGCGGAGTCGAAGCCGTGCAGTTCAGCGAACAGTTCCACGTTCTGGCGCACGGTGCGCCAGGGCAGCAGGGTGGCGTCCTGGAACACGTAGCCGAGCCGGTCGCGGTCGACCTCCACCGATCCCGCGGTCGGCTCCAGCAGGCCCGCCGCGATCCGCAGCAGGGTCGATTTGCCGCAACCCGAAGGGCCCACGACGGTGATGAACTCGCCCTTGTCGACCGAGAAGGTGATGTCGCGCAGGGCCTCGGTGCCGTCGGGGAACACCATCCCGATGCCGTCGAAGGCCAGCGCGCCGGTAGTGGTGACCGTGCTCATTAGACCCTCATCCCCGTCACACGAACCTCCCGGAACGATCGTCAATCGGCCCGACAACCCTACAGTATCTTCGCCGATCAATAACTAGTTGGAGAGGACGCCAAGGCCAATGCGGGTGCTGCTGCTCGACGGCTACGAGCCGGACGACACCAACCACCGGGTGGTGAGCGAAGCCGTCGAGGAACTCGAGGCGGCGGGCAACGAGGTCGACCTGCTCTGCCTGCACGACTTCAACTCGGTGATGTCGCCAGCCGAACGAGTCGCCTACCACAGCGATCAGCCCGTGATCTCCGACGATGTGCGCGACTCCGCCGACAGGTTGAAACTCGCGGAAGCGCTGCTGTTCTGCTATCCCACGCTGGCGTTCAACGTGCCGGCGACCATGAAGGGCTGGCTCGAGCGAGTGTTGGTGCCCGGGGTGGCCTTCGTGTTCGACGACAAACACCGGGTCAAGCCCGGCATGCAGAACATCCGGCGGATCGGAGCGGTCACGACCAGCTCCCACGGCCGGATGGCGAGGCTGCGGGCCCGCGACGCCGGCAAGCGCACCACGGCCCGGACACTGCGGCTGAGCGCCCACAAGCGTTGCCGCACCACCTTCGTGTCGGTGCGCTCACCCGCAGACGACGAGGGAATCGCCAGGATCCGCAAGGCTCTGCGCCGCTGGCAATAGCCCACCCGCCGGCCGGGCGGACACAGTCAGGCCCTGGGCAGTAGGGGCAGCACTTCTTCGCCGATGCGGTGGAGCTGCTCCTCGACCTCGTCGTAGGGGTCGCCGGGCATGGCCGGGAACAGCAGCAGGTTCTCCAGGCCGATCTGCTCGTCGAACCAGTTGATGACTTCGGCCACCTGCTCGCCGGTACCCACCGCGTAAGTCTTCTGGTCCAGCGACTCCTCCAGGGTTGGAATCAGCCCGGGCTTGGCCGGGCGCCCGTCGGGGCCCATGTAGCCCTTGCTCCAGCCATAGGGGCCCAGGAACTTCCAGAACTCGTCGTGACCGTCGCGCACCGAGGCCACCGCCTCCTCATGGCTGTCGGCCACCCGCACGTTGAGCACGAGCAGGCGGTGCTCGCCGCGGCCGAGCTCACGCCCGTGCTCGGCCGCGTAGATCTCCGCGAACTTCTCCCAGCGCATCTTGACGAAGGAGTGATGGTTGTTCCAGAACACCCCGCCCCAACCCCACCGGGGCACCTGCTCCAGCGTCGGGGGCGAGGTGATCGCCTGCCAGATCTCGTAGGGGTACAGCGGGCGGGGCACCAGCGACAGCTCGGTCACGAACCCGCCCCGGTCAGGGATGCCCGCCGGAGGGAAGTCATACACCTCGCCGTGGAAGCTGAAGGTGTCGTTGTCCAGAGCCAGGCGGATCACCTGCATGGCTTCGTCGAACTGCTTGCGGTTGAGGTCGTCCGCGGCGGCCTTGTCAGGATTGTCGAAGCTGCCGATCCTGGTGCCCAGCGTCTCGGCCTCACGCGGCACCGTTCCCCGACCCACACCCAGGATCCCGCGACCGCCGGAGATGTTGTGCAGCGTGGCGAAGTCCTCAGCCAGCCGCAGCGGATGCCACTGCGGCACGATGTTGAACGCCATCCCGATACGGATGCTCTCGGTGCGCTCCGCCAGGATCGTGCCCACCAGGATCCCGTTGGGGATCACCTCATAGCCCTCGTGCTGGAAGTGATGCTCGGTCAGCCAGAACGAGTCGAACCCCAATCCGTCACACACCACGCCGGCGTCGATGATGCGCTCAGTGGTCCGCCACACCTCCTTGTGTCCGAAGCGGCGGTCGGTGGGAAGAGGGAGCCCCGCACCCGCGTCGGAGAACTCGGCCCCGCCAAACAGGAACACCCCGGTGCGCACGACGCCCACTGTAGGGCGATTCAGCAGTCGCGCGCGACCTGGAAGGCTCGCATCGTGGCCTGGCGACACCACGTCCCCATGGCCTTGTCCACCGCCTCGACGTCGGCGCGGGGAACGGCCTGCCAAGCCTCCATCGACTCCCAGCGGATGACGGCACACACGAGGCCGGGGTCGTCGTCGGCGACCCACATCTCCTTGCCGGCGAATCCGGGGCGGGTCTCCAGGTAGCGGCTCCAGGTGCGCTCCTCGACAGCCAGCCACTGCTCGCGCTCGGCCGGGTCCACCTCAAAGGTGAGGAACTCGATCACCATCGACTTCAGAGTAGGCCCGACGGCAAGGAAGACCAGAAGGGGGCAGGCGACTTCAGAGTAGGCCCGACGGCAAGGAAGACCAGAAGGGGGCAGGCGACTTCAGAGTGGAGCGCGGCAGGGCGTAGGGTGAGGGGGTGACCGGAGCCGTCTGCGACCTGCGCAGCTACATGGCCGCGGCCGAGGCAGCGGGGATGCTCAACCGCATATCGCGTCCGGTGAGCCTCAAGCACGAACTGGCCGACGTGGCCGCCGCGCTGGAGCGCTCCGACGCAGGACCGGCGCTGTTCGAGGCGCCCAAGGACTCGCCGTGGCCGATCTTCTCCGGCGCGGTCAGCAGCCGGCGCACCGCGGCACTGGCCCTGGGCTGCGAGCCCGAGGCGGTAGTGGACCGCATGGGCCACGCCCTGGAACCCGCCAACGGAGTGGCGACGGCCCGGGTGGACGAAGCGGCCTGGCACGACAACTGCGTGACCGGCGACGACGTGGACCTGGCCGCCATACCCATACCCACCCACTCGCGAGGCGACGGCGGCGCCTTCATCACCGGCGCGGTGAGCGTGACCAAGGACCCGATCAGCGGGCGGGGGAACCTGTCGTACAACCGGATGCTGATGCTGGACCGCAATGTCCTGGGCTTCAACGTCAACGAATGGCGCGACGTGGGCACGTTCATGCGCAGCCGGCCCGACCCCGACGCCCCCTTCGACGTGGCCCTGGCGATCGGGCTCGACCCGGCAGTGATGATCGCGGCCGGGGTGCGCACGCCGGTCGATGAACTGCTCATCGCGGGTGCCCTGCGGGGCCGATCGGTGGAGGTTTGCCGGGGCCGCACCGTCGACGTGGACGTGCCGGCGCGCGCCGAGGTGGTGATCGAGGGCCGGATCCGGCCCAGCCAGCGGGCCGACGAGGGTCCGCTGGCCGAGTTCCACGGCTATCACGGCGAGATGTGGCCCAGCCCCACGGTTGAGGTCACCGCCATCTCGTGGCGCCACTCACCCGTCTACCAGACGATCATTCCGGGCTGGTACGAGCACGTGTTCATCGGCAACGTGCTGCCCCGCGAGCCGCTGCTGCGCCGCTTCGTGCGCCACCTCGACCCTCACGCCGACGTGCACATCCCGCCCTACGGCAACGGGTTCCTGGCCGTCATCCAGATCGACCGCGACAACCCGGGCACACCCAAGAACCTGGCGATGGCGGCCATGTCGGCCCACATCAACATTCGCAACGTGATCGTGGTGGACCGCGACATCGACGTCAGCCAGCCCTCCGAGCTTCACTGGGCCCTCACCAACCGGGTTCACTGGCTCGACGACGTGTTCACCGCGGGGCACGCCCAGGGCCACGAGATGGATCCCACCGCCGACAATCGCGGCGTCAGCACCAAGGTGGGCATCGACGCCACCTACAAGCGGGAGCGCCGCGAGTACGGCGAGCGGGTCGCCTACGCGCCCGTCGACCTTCAGAAATACCTGCCGTGAGCGGGCCGCGCCGCCTCTTCGGTGATCCTGTACAGAAGTACCTGCCGTGAGCCGAGCACTCCGGGCCGCCGGCTGTCAGCCGGGGCAGTACCTGTAGTGAGCCGAGCATTCCGGGCCGCCGGCTGTCAACCTCAGAAGTACCTGCCGTGACCGGGCCGCGCCGCATCGTGGTGGCCATCAGCGGGGCCACCGGCGTGGTGTACGGCATCCGGGCGCTGGAGTTGTTGCGAGAGGTCGACGATGTGGAGACCCACCTGGTGATGACCGGCCCCGGCCGCCAGACCCTGGCCTACGAGACCGACTTGGCGCCGGCCGACGTGGAGGCCCTGGCCGACGTGGTGCACGGCTCGCGTGACATCGCCGCTCCGATCTCGTCGGGCTCCTACACCACGGCCGGAATGATCATCGCCCCATGCTCGATCAAGATGCTCTCCGCAGTGGCCAACTCCTTCGGCGCCGACCTCGTGTCACGGGCGGCCGACGTGACGCTCAAGGAGCGGCGCCCGCTCGTGATGATGGTCCGGGAGACGCCGTTGCATCTGGGCCATCTGCGCCTGATGGTGCAGGCCGCGGAGATCGGAGCGGTGATGTACCCGCCCGTGCCGGCCTTCTACACCCGGCCCTCGTCCATCGAGGACCTGGTGGACCACTCGGTGGTGCGGGCCCTGGAGCATCTGGGTGTCGACGTAGCCGAGATCCCCCGCTGGGGCGAGTAGCTCCCGGCTCAGACGCCGGGAGCGGCAAGCCGAAATTGACTTAGTTGTCCACACTATGTGGGTACAACTAAGTCAATTTCATCGGAGGTTTCGCAGCACTGCCTGGGCGGCGTTTCGGCCCGAAGCGCCCCAGATGCCCGCGCCCGGGTAGGTGCCCGCTCCCGATAGGAACAGGCCCGGCACCGGCGCCCGGTAGCGGCTCAGTTCCCGGCGCCGACCGAACAGCGACGCCAGCGGCGATGCGGCGTAGGAGGGCGTGTAGCCGCGGCCCAGGTACAGCTCCCGCTCGTAACGGTCCGGTGTCATGGTCCGGTAACGGTCCACCGACTCCAAGAACCCCGGCTGCAGCAGACTCGACCACACCTTCAGCCACCGGGCCGGCTCGGATGATCCGTCCCAGCCGCCGTCGAGGTTGTACGGGGTGAACAGCGCCTCCAGGCTCAGCACGTGGTAGCCGTCGCGGCTGCGCATCGACGGATCCAGCACCGACGGCACGTTGGCGATCATCGTCGGACGCTCCGCCACCCGCCCGAGGCGCCGCAGCCGGTGAGCCTCGGCCAGCTCATCGGCCGACGGCGATACCACGAAGTTCGACTGGGCCGGTTCGCGGCCCTCGAACAGGTCCAGTAGCGCCGACTTCTCCAGAGCCGGATAGCGCGGGATGTCCTTGATCACCGCGTCGATTTTTGACTGATACCCGTCGCCGGGCGCCTGCGAGCGGGCCCGGTCCACGAAACGACGCGCTCTTGCGCCGTGAGGCTCTGCCAGCCAATGGCTCGCCACCGGGACGGGGTCGCAGGTCGCAACCACCGCGCCCGCGGCGACCTCGGTGCCGTCGGCCAGGCGCACACCCCGCACGCCCCGGCCGTCTCCCAGCAGCCCGGCCACCGGCGTGCCGCAGCTCAGATGGCCTCCGGCCGCGACGAAGGAGGCGGCTAGCGCGTCGGTCAGGGCGCCGCTGCCACCGACGGGCCGGCCCGTCCTGACCATGTGGCGCATGGCGTAGAGCATCCCGGCCATGCCGGTGCCGGGACCGTCCGGGGGCGCGCCCCAAATGGTGGGACCGTTGGACATGGCCGGCATTACCAGGGCCTCGTCATCGAAGTAGGACCGCATCACGTCCAGCGCGCTGGCCCGGCTCCACTGCAACAGCCTGACGCCGCCTCTCCCCCGGCGGGCCAGCAGGCGGGCCAGCATCTTCGGCGTCGAGGCTGGCCCGGTGCTCATCTCCAGGCTGAGTTCGGCCACCGGTCGGGCGTCGGCGAGGTAGCGGCGGTAGGCCTTGGCCTGGTCGGGCCGGTGGCGGCCGATGGACTCGATCGTGCGCTCGCTGTCGTTGAAGAACAGCCACGGCGGGCTGCCGTCGTAGCTCAGGTAGACGGTGGCGGGGTCGGCTTCGAGATAGCGCAGCCCGTGGGCGGCCAGGTCGAGGTCGTCCATGAAGGGCATGGCCCGCACCAGGGTGTGGTCGCAGCTGCAGATGTTGAAGCGGGCGTCCAGGTCGCTCACCGTCGAGGCGCAGCCGCCGACGGTGTGGCGGGCTTCCACCAGCATGGTGGCGACGCCGGCCCGGGCCAGGTAGGCGGCGCAGATGAGGCCGTTGTGCCCGCCGCCTACGACCACCACGTCAATCTCACCGCTCGGCGCGGCCCGATCGCGGCTCGTGCCAGCCTTGTCGAGCACCGCGGGGCTGCTCACGGCAGCACCTAGCCTGCGTCCGTGTCAGAGCGGACGACGACCAGCGACTCAGTCCCCCGTTGGTCGAGCTCGGCGACCAGTTCGGTGACCTGCGGGTCGTCCCGATCGGCCCCGGCGACTGCCACCGTGAACCGGGCGGACTCGGGGACGTTCTTCATCATGCCGACGGGGCTGGTGAGCGCTTCGGCCGCCCGCTCCGGTGTCAGGCGCTGGTAGGGCGAGCAGCCCGCGGCTGCGGCCACTCGCAGCGGCCGGTGCACCCGGTCGGCGATCACGTAGCCGAGTGCATCGGCACCGATGCATGCCACCACATGGGTGGATGCGGCCGGGATCGGCGGCTCCCAGGGCGCGGGGGCGGTGAAGGGACGGCGATGGGCTCCATCGGCCTCAACAACTATGTGATCGGCGACTCCAATGGCAAACCAGCGGTCGACTTCGGTGGGCGCGAACCCGAGTGCCTTGCGCTCGTCGGTGGTGCGCCAAGCGAGCACTGCGTCGTGGTGGTGAAAGGCCGCGGCCAAGTCGCCTTCAGTGGCGCCGATCAGGCACGGGAAACCGCCCGTGCGGTCGCATCCCATACGGGTGGTGGTGGTCAGCAGCGTGCGGGCCGGCAAGTTCCGGCCGAGCGCGAACAGCAGGGTCGTCTTGCCGCCGCCGCCGACCAGGGCCACCAGCGACCGGCGCCCCAAGCCGAGGGCCTCAGCGGCGCCGGCCAGGTCGGTGGCGCGCAAGGCTCAGGCGGTAACTCAGGTCTCCCGGATCTTGCGGGCGAGCATGACGACCACGGCCACCAGCACGCCCAGGACTATGAGCCGTTTGAAGTTCTTCACGGCCAGCAGCGTAATGGGTTAGCGCCCGGCCGCGGCCAGCCAGGATCAGCCGGCCGGGGGCCATGACGCTGCCGCCCGTTACCCTGCCGTTCGGAGGTGTCTGAGTGCCTGGTGGGCTCCCCCGCCTTCAAAGCGGGTGGGACGGGCGATCCCCGTCCGGCGGGTTCGATTCCCGTCCACCTCCGCCATGAATAGCGTCAGAAATGCCCTTTGACCTCTATAGATATTGATTGAATGCAACTTAGTTATCACTATTGCTATCAAAACCGACCGCACCGTGGAGATCACTGCTGGTGGTGAGGTGCTGAGGGTGCATCCGATCCGCCATGACCGCAGCCGCGAGCACGGCGCGTTCGCCAACGCCGGCGGCAGACCGTCGCGCGTCAACGCCGCCTGAAACCTGTCCCAACCTGTAACACAGCTACCGGAGCCAACCTGTAACACGGGTACCGGAACTTGACACCGAGATCTACGCCGATCCCGAACTCGCTCGACAGCTCACCGAGCCCCTGGAGGCTGCCGGCGACATCGTCGCTGTACCAGCCAGTTCTGACGACCAGGAAGTTCACTGACACGTCGCGGAGTTCTGCCTGGTCCTGCAGTTGGCGATGAAGGCTCTCAAGGGGCTGCACAGCTGTCGCGGACCTGTTTTTCTGTTTTGTTGTGACGACACTGTCTCGAGACTGTACCGGTGGGCCGGACTCGACAGAATCAGGAACCGAGGCCGATTCTGAGGTCACACCATCTTTCGGTATGGAGATGCTCTACGTCGGAAGCCGCTATCCCTCTGGACCGGCAACGGCAAGTTCCAGCCGGTTGGACAGCAGCCTGCCGTCCTCGGTGCAGATGGCTCCCTCCGCGTCGCAGTCCGTGGCAAGGGGCAGCACGATGGTCATGTCACCGCTACCGTCCGGCTGGACGTGTATCTCCCATTCGATGTTGCTTCCCTGACGTGCACGCCTCGCCCGGGTCACTGTGCCCCCCTCCACCGTGAACGCATGGTCCCGCAGGGTCTTGTAGCTCAGCTCGAACTCCTCGCTGAAGTCAACAGCGAAGGTGAACGAGTCCGACCCATTGTGCGCCTGAGGGGCGTCACGGAAGCTGGCTACCAACGCAGTCTCCGTGAGCGAGTCAATCGGTGTTGTCAGTAGCACCGGAACTAGATCGCCTTCGGACCAGCCGAGGCTCCCGGTTTCCCAACTGTAGATGTATGAGTGTTCGGTCGTGAGAATGCTGGCATCCGTCGAGGCGAATATCCTGTCGGCCTTCCGTTCATTCAGACCGATGATCAGATCAAAGTTGTTCGGGAACTTGTCGTCTAGCGCGAGATAGAGCACTCCGTCCCTCTCGGCTATGACTTGGACGGTGTACGTCTGGCCATCCTCGGGGAACTGCTTCGAGGTCACTTCACCCATCCCATTAATCTGGCTGTACCCGCTGACGTCACCATGCAGGCCCACAGTCAGGCTTTCACTCCAAATCGGAAGCCGTACATGAATCCTCTTTGGCGTCACAGGCTGGCTAGTCAGTGACTCGGGGTGGCCGTGGTCGTCCGTGAAGGAAACCCTGACGCTGATCCCCTGACCATCGTCGTCGGCGACCGACTTGTAGCTGGCACTCGTCGCGCCGTCGATCGGCGAGCCGTTACGCAGCCACTGGTAGCTGAACTCAGCGTTCTCAATGCCGTCGGCGTCGGCGATCCCCGACACGTCCGCTGTCAACTCTCCGCCGACCGAGGGGTAGGTACCCATACGGATGATCAGGATCTGGCCGCCGGCGCGGCGGTTCGGCCACAGCACCGCCGCCGTCGAGTCGCTGGTCCTGGCCTCCGCGAAGCCGCGACCGTCAACGAAGCTCACCCGCACACTGATCCCGTGGCCCTCATCAGCCTCAGCCAAGGCGTAGCGAGCATCCGACGCGCCCTCAATCGGCTCGTCGTCGCGCAGCCACTGATAACTGAACTCCGCTCCATCCAGACCGTCGGCGTCCGCGATCCCCGACACGTCCGCGGTCAACTCTTCATACACGACGGGCGTGCCCGAGATCGTCGGCGCGCCCACAGCCGCACGATTCGGCCACAGCACCGCCGCCGTCGAGTCGCTGGCCCGCGACTCCGCGAAACCGCGATCATCAACGAACCCGACCCGCACACTGATCGCCCGACCCTCATCGGCCGCGACCAGGACGTAGCTCGCACCTGACGCGCCCGCGATCGGCTCGCCGTCACGCAACCACTGATAACTGAACACAGCGCTCTCCAGGCCGTCGGCGTCGGCGATCCCCGACACGTCCGCTGTCAGCTCTTCACCCACCTGCGCGGTGCCCAAGACGAGGGGCACGCCCGAAGCCTGACTATTCGGCCACAACACCGCCGCCGTCGAGTCGCTGGCCCGCGACTCCGCGAAACCGCGATCATCAACGAAGGAGACCCGCACACTCACCGCGGCCCCGTCGTCAGCCGCGACCAAGACGTAGCTCGATCCCGAAGCGCCCGCTATCGGCTCGCCGTCACGCAACCACTGGAAACTGAACACCGCGTGCTCCAGGCCGTCGGCGTCGGCGATCCCCGACACGTCCGCCTCAAGGGTCTCGCCCACCTCGGCTGTGCCCGAGATCGTCGGCTGGCCCACAGCCGCACGATTCGGCCAAACCACCGCCGCCGTCGAGTCGCTGGCCCGCGACTCCGCGAAACCGCGATCATCAACGAACCCGACCCGCACACTGATCGCCCGACCCTCATCGGCCGCGACCAGGACGTAGCTCGCACCTGACGCGCCCGCGATCGGCTCGCCGTCACGCAACCACTGATAACTGAACACAGCGCTCTCCAGGCCGTCGGCGTCGGCGATGCCCGACACGTCCGCTGTCAGCTCTTCACCCACCTGCGCGGTGCCCAAGACGAGGGGCACGCCCGAAGCCTGACTATTCGGCCACAACACCGCCGCCGTCGAGTCGCTGGCCCGCGACTCCGCGAAACCGCGACCGTCAACGAAGGAGACCCGCACACTCACCGCGGCCCCGTCGTCGGCCGCGACCAAGACGTAGCTCACAGACGACGCGCCCTCGATCGGCTCGCCGTCACGCAACCACTGATAACCGAACACCGCGCCCTCCAGGCCGTCCGCGTCGGCGATCCCCGACACGTCCGCCTCAAGGGTCTCACCCACCTCGGCTGTGCCCGAGATCGTCGGCTGGCCCACAGCCGCACGATTCGGCCAAAGCACCGCCGCCGTCGAGTCGCTGGCCCGCGACTCCGCGAAACCGCGATCGTCAACGAAGGAGACCCGCACACTCACCGCGGCCCCGTCGTCAGCCGCGACCAAGACGTAGCTCGATCCCGAAGCGCCCGCTATCGGCTCGCCGTCACGCAACCACTGATAACCGAACACCACGCCCTCCAGGCCGTCCGCGTCGGCGATCCCCGACACGTCCGCCTCAAGGGTCTCACCCACCTCGGCTGTGCCCGAGATCGTCGGCTGGCCCACAGCCGCACGATTCGGCCAAACCACCGCCGCCGTCGAGTCGCTGGCCCGCGACTCCTCAAAACCGCGACCGTCAACGAAGGACACCCGCACACTCACCGCGGCCCCGTCGTCGGCCGCGACCAAGACGTAGCTCGCACCTGACGCGCCCTCAATCGGCTCGCCGTCACGCAACCACTGGAAACTGAACACCACGCTCTCCAGGCCGTCGGCGTCGGCGATGCCCGACACGTCCGCTGTCAGCTCTTCACCCACCTGCGCGGTGCCCAAAACCACCGGCACGCCCACAGCGCGGCGGTTCGGCCACAACACCGCCGCCGTCGAGTCGCTGGTCCTGGCCTCCGCGAAGCCGCGATCATCGACGAAGGAGACCCGCACACTCACCGCGGCCCCGTCGTCGGCCGCGACCAAGACGTAGCTCGCACCTGACGCGCCCTCGATCGGCTCGCCGTCACGCAACCACTGGAAACTGACCACCGCGCTCTCCAGGCCGTCGGCGTCGGCGATCCCCGACACGTCCGCTGTCAGCTCTTCACCCACCTGCGCAGTGCCCAACACGAGGGGCACGCCCGAAGCCTGACTATTCGGCCACAACACCGCCGCCGTCGAGTCGCTGGCCCGCGACTCCTCAAAACCGCGACCGTCAACGAAGGAAACCCGCACACTCACCGCGGCCCCGTCGTCAGCCGCGACCAAGACGTAGCTCACAGACGACGCGCCCTCAATCGGCTCGCCGTCACGCAACCACTGGAAACTGAACACCACGCCCTCAAGGCCGTCCGCGTCCGCGATACCCGACACGTCCGCTGTCAGCTCTTCACCCACCTCGGCTGTGCCCGAGATCGTCGGCTGGCCCACAGCCGCACGATTCGGCCAAAGCACCGCCGCCGTCGAGTCGCTGGCCCGCGACTCCGCGAAACCGCGACCGTCAACGAAGGAAACCCGCACACTCACCGCGGCCCCGTCGTCAGCCGCGACCAAGACGTAGCTCACAGACGACGCGCCCTCGATCGGCTCGCCGTCACGCAGCCACTGGAAACTGAACACCGCGCTCTGCAGGCCGTCCGCGTCGGCGATCCCCGACACGTCCGCTGTCAGCTCTTCACCCACCTGCGCAGTGCCCAAAACGAGGGGCACGCCCGAAGCGCGACTATTCGGCCACAACACCGCCGCCGTCGAGTCGCTGGCCCGCGACTCCGCGAAACCGCGACCGTCAACGAAGGAAACCCGCACACTCACCGCGGCCCCGTCGTCAGCCGCGACCAAGACGTAGCTCACAGACGACGCGCCCTCGATCGGCTCGCCGTCACGCAACCACTGGAAACTGAACACCGCGCCCTCAAGGCCGTCCGCGTCGGCGATCCCCGACACGTCCGCTGTCAGCTCTTCACCCACTTCGGCCGTGCCCGAGATCGTCGGCTGGCCCACAGCCCGACTATTCGGCCACAACACCGCCGCCGTCGCGTCGCTGGCCCGCGACTCCGCGAAACCACGATCATCAACGAAGGACACCCGCACACTGATCCCGTGGCCCTCATCAGCCTCAGCCAAGACGTAGCTCACAGCCGACGCGCCCTCAATCGGCTCGCCGTCACGCAACCACTGGAAACTGAACACCGCGCTCTCAAGGCCGTCCGCGTCGGCGATCCCCGACACGTCCGCTGTCAGCTCTTCACCCACTTCGGCCGTGCCCGAGATCGTCGGCTGGCCCACAGCCCGACTATTCGGCCACAACACCGCCGCCGTCGCGTCGCTGGCCCGCGACTCCGCGAAACCGCGATCATCGACGAACCCGACCTGCACACTGATCGCCCGGCCCTCATCAGCGGCGACCAGGGCGTAGCTCACACCCGACGCGCCCTCGATCGGCTCGCCGTCACGCAACCACTGATAACTGAACACCGCGCCCTCAAGGCCGTCGGCGTCGGCGATCCCCGACACGTCCGCCTCAAGGGTCTCACCCACCTCGGCTGAGCCCGAGATCGCCGGCTGGCCCACAGCCGCACGATTCGGCCACAACACCGCCGCCGTCGCGTCGCTGGCCCGCGACTCCTCAAAACCGCGATCATCAACGAACCCGACCCGCACACTGATCGCCCGACCCTCATCGGCGGCCACCAGGACGTAGCTCACAGCCGACGCGCCCTCAATCGGCTCGCCGTCACGCAACCACTGGAAACTGAACACCGCCCCGCCGAGGCCGTCCGCATCCGCGATCCCCGACACGTCCGCCTCAAGGGTCTCGCCCACCTCGGCTGAGCCCGAGATCGTCGGCTGGCCCACAGCCGCACGATTCGGCCACAACACCGCCGCCGTCGCGTCGCTGGCCCTGGCCTCCGCGAAGCCGCGATCGTCGACGAACCCGACCTGCACACTGATCGCCCGGCCCTCATCAGCGGCCACCAGGACGTAGCTCACACCCGACGCGCCCTCAATCGGCTCGCCGTCACGCAACCACTGATAACTGAACACCGCGCTCTCAAGGCCGTCGGCGTCGGCGATCCCCGACACGTCCGCCTCAAGGGTCTCACCCACCTCGGCTGAGCCCGAGATCGCCGGCTGGCCCACAGCCGCACGATTCGGCCACAACACCGCCGCCGTCGAGTCGCTGGCCCGCGACTCCTCAAAACCGCGATCATCAACGAACCCGACCTGCACACTGATCGCCCGACCCTCGTCGGCGGCCACCAGGACGTAGCTCACAGCCGACGCGCCCTCGATCGGCTCGCCGTCACGCAACCACTGATAACTGAACACCGCGCTCTCAAGGCCGTCCGCGTCGGCGATCCCCGACACGTCCGCCTCTAGCGTCTCACCCACCTGCGCTTCGCCCAACACCACCGGCACGCCCACGGCGCGACTGTTCGGCCACAACACCGCCGCGGTGGGGTAGCTGGCCCGCGACTCCTCAAAACCACGATCATCAACGAAGGAAACCCGCACACTGATCGTCCGACCCTCATCAGCCTCCACCAGGACGTAGCTCACACCTGACGCGCCCTCAATCGGCTCGCCGTCACGCAACCACTGATAACTGAACACCGCGCCCTGCCGGCCGTCGGCGTCGGCGATGCCCGACACGTCCGCGGTCAGCTCTTCACCCACCTCGGCTGTGCCCGAGATCGTCGGCTTGCTCACAGCGGGACGATTCGGCCACTGCAGCGCCGGACTTGTCGACGTCTCCGCGAAGAGACGGTCGTCGATGAAGGTGACCCGCACACTGATCCCGTGGCCCTCATCGGCCTCAGCCAAGATGTAGCTGGCATCCGACGCGCCGTCGATCGGCTCGCCGTCGCGCAGCCACTGATAACTGAACTCCGCGCGGCTCAGGCCGTCGGCGTCCGCTATTTCCGACACGTCCGCCGTCAGCGTTTCCCCGACCGTGAGCGTGCCCGAGATCGTCGGCTGGCCCACAGCGGCAAAATTCTGCCGAGTCACGCGCTCGGTCCACTCGCTAAACCGCTTCTCTCCGTGATGGCCGTCGTCCCTGAATTTCACCCGGACCTGGATCTGTAGACCCAAGTCCTCCTCTGTCAGTGTGTGGCTCGATCCCGTGGCGCCCTCGATCGGGTTGAACGAGTACTCATCAATCTGAGCAACGTAGGCCCCGCGGTACCACTCGTATTTCAAGACCGCCCCGCTCATGCCGTCTTCGTCGGCGACCGCCGACGTGTCCACCGTCAGCGTCTGGCCCACCGCCGGGGTTCCGAGAAGCACCGGTGCGCCCGTGGCCGGGCGGTTCGCCGGCAAGACAGCCGCAGTGGGCTCGCTGGTAAGCGTCTCGCCCACGCCGCGGCCGTCGGCGAAAGACACCCGGACCCGCAGCACCTGATGCGCATCCTCGGCCGTCGGCTCGTAGCTCGAACCCGTCGCGCCCTCTATCGGCTCGCCGTTGCGCAGCCACTGGTAGCTGAAGTCCGCCCCGCTCATGCCGTCGGCGTCGGCGATGCCCGACGCGTCCACGCTCAGAATCCGGCCCACCCTGGCCTTGCCGGTAATGGCCGGCGCGCCGGTGGCGCGGTTGTTGGGAGGCCCTACCGCCGCCGTCGGTCCGCTGGTCCTCGTCTCCGCGAAGCCACGATCGTCGGTGAAGGACACTTGCGCCCGGATCGTCGTGCCCTCGTCGGCCTCGACCGGCGTGTAAGTGGAGCTGGCTGCTCCGGCGATGGCCGTGTCCGTGGCACCGTCGCTGCTGAGCCACTGGTAGCGGAACACGGCGGTCTCCAGACCGTCGGCGTCGGCGATGCCCGAACTGTCCGCCGTGAGCATTTCCCCGACCATGACCGGGCCGCTAATGGTCGGAGCGCCCGTGGCCTGGTGGTTGGGAGCAGGCGCCACCGCAGGCGTCGGCTCACTGAAGGGCCTCTCTTCATTGCCTCGGTCGTCGAAGAAGCTAACCCGAACGAGGATGAATTTGCCCTCGTCGTCGTCGACCAGGGTGTATGTCGACTCCGTAGCGGCCTCAATGAAACTAGGTAGGAACGCTCCTTCGTCGCTGCGGAACCAGACGTGGGCGAAGTCCGCGTCGCTCATTCCGTCAGCGTCCGAAATCCCCGACGTGTCCGCCTCGAGAGTCTCACCGACCTGCGCCGTGCCACTGATGGTCGGAGCACCCCTAGCCCGATTGTTGAGACGCTCTACCGCAGGCGTCGGCTCACTTCTGCGCGTCTCGACAAAGCCGCGGTCGTCAACAAACGTCACCCGCACTTCGATGGTGCTGCCCTCGTCGTCGTTGGACAGCGTGTAGTCCGACTCGGTCGCGCCCGCGATCGGCGAGCCGTCGCGCAGCCACTGGTAGCTGAAGTCCGCCCCGTCCAGGCCGTCGGCGTCGGCGATCCCCGAGATGTCCGCGGTCAGCCGGTAACGCACGACGGGACTGCCCGAGATCGTCGGTTGGCCGGTGGCGACGTTGTTTCCGGGCCCCACCGCCGCGGTCGGTTCGCTGGTCCGAGTCTCCTCGAAGCCATGGTCGTCGGTGAACGTGACCCGCACCTGAACCGTGTGGCCAACGTCGACGGCAGGGTGCAGCAGGTAGCGATTCTCACGCCAGTATCCGTCGATACGGGCGTCGTCACCCGTGCCGATGATCCACTCGTAGGTGAAGCTGGCCTCGCTCATACCGTCCTCGTCCGAGATCCCGGACGTGTCCGCGCGGAGCATCTCACCGCCGATGAGCCGTCCACTGATCGTGGGCGCGCCGGTGGCCGGACTGTTTATGGCGATATCCAGCCACGTGGATATCGCGCCCTCCCCGGCGGCGTTGAATCCCCTTATCCGGTACCGGTACTTCTCGCCCGCCTCGACGCCGGTGTCGACGAAGACCATCGGGTCGCTGTCTGCGGGGATCGTGACGTACTCCGACACTACTCCGTCCAGGTCTTCACCATTGTCCTGGAATATGCCCCGATACACCAGGTACTCGGTGACTGCGGGGCCGGGCGGCGCCGGCCAGGTCAGCCGTATCCCCTGCTCGGTGGAGGTGGCCGTTGGTTCCGGCTTGGCGGGAGCCGTCGCGGCTTCGGGAATCGTTGCCCATATGTCCAGCCATATGGAAAATGAGCCTTCCCCGAGGGCGTTGATTCCCCTTATCCGGTACCGGTACTTCTCGCCCGCCTCGACGCCGGTGTCGAGGTAGGCCATCGGGTCGCTGTCTGCGGGGATCTTGACGTACTTCGACAGTCCTCCGTCCAGGTTCTCGCCATCGTCGCCGAATATGCCCCGGTACACCTGGTAGTCAGTTATCCCCGCGTTGGTGGGGGCGCCCCACGTCAACTCCATCCCCTGCTCCGTGTAGGTGCCGGCCAGGTCTGACGGCGGTTCGAGAGTTTCCCCCGGCACGACTATCTTGAACGGATTGGATTTGGGTCCCTCGCCTGCTGAATTGACCCCCGTTACCCGGTACAGGTACCGCAAGCCCGGTTCGACGTTGGTATCGATGAAGCTCGTACTAGAGCCGGACTTGGGGACGGTGGTGTATTGGGACAGCTTCTCGTGGGGGAGCACGCGGCGGTACAGCACGTACTCGGTCTCTGTGGAACCGTCAGCCTGAAACCACTCCAGTTCAATCCCTTCGTCCGTGACTACCGCCGGGGAGAAATCCGGCGCTTCGGGAACCGTGTCCGCCTCCTGCGCCAGCACCGGTCCGGAGAGCTGCGGCGACAGCATGAGAACGAGCGAGACGACCAGTGCGGTGGACAGCCCCCGCAAGGCCCGGCTAGACGTATTCATCACGACTTCGCTCCCTGACAATGCGTTGACACTGCCGAGTAGATGGACAAGAGAACTCACCCTCGCTGGGAGGCGCTGCCCCAAGCACGGGCCTCCCTGCGGTCAGCGACATCGGGCACGCTGTCGCGGATCGTCGCTGGTCGAACGCCAAGCGAATGCCTCCCTTAGCAGGGCGGTGCTTCACACCCGTGCAGCCTCGCGCCGATCGAATCAATTTATGACTAATTGTTATGTAATTGATCGAAATAGCTGCTGAATTTGTATATCGGCTCTGCGCCGTCCTACTGTGAGTGAGCGGACCCCCGGCGGCGGGCCGCTTCCGCGCCATCGGCCGCGGCGGGCGAATCGCAGACAGGGCCGTCGCATCAAGCGCAACATGCAGATAACTGGAGTTATGCGTAACTGGAGTTACGAACACTCTGCGAGGTGAATCCGATGAGGAAGACGAGCCAACAGCAACACGGGATCGAACATCGCACTAGGCCTTCACGCCCCTCGACGCCCAGCCGAGCGTTGCCCCCCACGGGGTTCCAGCAGCCTCCCGCAACGGCAGTACCCGCTGCTGTGGAGGCTTGCAGCTGACATGTTCGAGCTCGGGACGGCTCGAGACTTCGGGGAGCCCACCGCCGCGCCCGGCTCAGCGTCCTGTTCTCCCGCGGCCTGCAATTCCAGGGATCCCGCTGGCGCGGTCGAGCTGGCGGCGGCGGGCTCGGGGCGCCGTGACGAGGGTCTGACGCGCTCTGATGTGGGCAACCTCAACTCGGTGTTGGAGTTCGAGGTCGCTCACAACACGATGAAGACTTACGGCTTCCAGTGGAAGGTCTTCGGCGCGTGGGCGCAGGCCAAGGGCGTGCTGGCTCTTCCCGCAGACGCTGCTCAGGTCGCCGCGTACTTGGCTGAGCGCCTAGAGGACCACGGTCACAGGCCGGCGACGCTGAGAGTGGCCGCGGCCGCGATCGCGTTCGTGCACCGCGCCGCGGAGCTCGATGACCCCTGCGCCGGAGCGGAGGTCAAGCGGACGCTGCGGGCCGCGACCCGCAAAGCGGGCCGCTCCCAGAAGCAGGCCGAGGCGCTGACCGCGGAGGCGTTCGCGGCGATCTGCTCCGCCGCGCGCCGCTCCAGGGCCGGCCGAGGGGGCAGCCCCGAGAGCCCCCAGAGCGCCAACAGCAGGGGGGATCTTGACATCGCGCTGATCAGCGTCATGCGCGACGCCATGCTGCGCAGATCAGAGGCCGCCGAGCTGGTCTGGAGCGACATCCAACAAGCGCCCGACGGCAGCGGCCGTCTGCTGATCCGGCGCTCCAAGACAGACCCCGAGGGCCGCGGCGCGGTCGCGTACGTGTCCACCGCGACCATGGCCGCGCTCGCGCTCATCCGCCACGGCGCCCCCCACGGCGCCGGCGTGTTCGGCCTGTGCCCCAACCAGATCTCACGCCGCATCAAGAAGGCAGCCCAGGCGGCCGGGCTCGGCGACGGCTTCAGCGGGCACTCGCCCCGCGTCGGCATGGCCTGCGACCTCGTGCGAGCAGGCATCGAACTGCCCGGCCTGATGACCGCCGGGCGCTGGCGCTCACCCGCGATGCCAGCGCACTACACCCGAAACGAGACGGCCAGCCGCGGCGCCGTCGCCCAGTACTACAGCACCGGCCGCCAACCGGCCTGAAGTCCGACGGCTTGACCGTGACACCTGAGTCGAGCAACCCTGCCGAACCGTCGACAACGCACCGGTGTCGACCGGCAATGGCATGGCAGGATGCGGGGCATGGCACGATCTCCTAGGGAGCGCAAACTGCTCCTCAACGTCGAATCGCTGCGAGTGTTCCGCGAGGTGGTGGCCCGAGGCGGATTCACCGCCGCGTCGAAGGCGCTCGGGATGACTCAGCCCGCCGTGAGCCTCAAGATCCGCCGACTCGAGGACCGGCTCGGCATGAGCCTGATCCGGCGCGAAGGGCATTCGCTGTCGGTGACCGCGCCTGGACAGGACCTGCTGGCGCACGCCGAGAGGATCGTCGGGGCCCACGATCAGGCGGTCGCCCACATGCGGCGCAGCGAGCTGGTCGGGGCGGTCCGCCTCGGGTGCAACGGAGAGGTCGCGGCGAGCGGCCTTTCGGACGTGGCGAGCCGCTTCAGGCAGACCCATCCCGACATCGACCTCGCCATCCGAATTCATCACTCGGTGACCATCAGCGAGCTGCTCGACAACGCCGAGATCGACATCGCGCTCATCACGCTCATGGATCTCGACGGCACCGTGCGCCCCGCCGACGAAGTCTGGCGGCGCGAACACATGCACATCGTTCAGGGGATCGAGGCGGACTTCGACGACGAGGACCCGGTACCGGTGGTCACATCCGGACCGAGCAGTCAACACCACACGCACCTGACGGCCTTGCTCAAGGCCGCCGGCCGCACCCACAGAGTGGCGATGGAATGGTGCAACCTCAACGGCATCAAGAGCGCCATCGCGGCCGGGCTCGGCGTGGGGCTCCTCAGCACCCGCAACGTCACCGAACGGATGAAGCCCTGGACCGGCATCGGCCCGATTGAACTGCCATCGTCGCTGTTCGTGATGCGGTCCCGACCCAACGCAGACGCAAACGAGCTGATGGGCGCGCTGCGAGACCATCTCTCATCGGCCCTCGCCCCCACCTACCGCGGCGCATCGCAGGTACCGGTCAAACGTC
This sequence comes from Candidatus Aldehydirespirator sp., assembly GCA_965220645.1. Taxonomy (GTDB): domain Bacteria; phylum Actinomycetota; class Acidimicrobiia; order Acidimicrobiales; family Aldehydirespiratoraceae; genus Aldehydirespirator. The sequence continues at coordinate 3,430,336 of OZ244836.1, forward strand.
CGGCGCATAGCCGTTTCGCCGAGTCGCGCGCTGAGCCGGCGCCGAGGTCTGTGAACGGGACCTCCTGAGGGCAGGCATCGAAGAGCCCAGCTCGATGACTGGCGGGCGCTAGCGCTGACCCGCGATGCCGGCTCACCAAACCCGGTAGGAACCCGCCGCAAGGGGCCCTCCGCGCAGTTCTACGGTGCCTGCCGCCCACCGGCTGTAGGCGGGGCCTCCGGCGGCCCCGCCTACGCCTCGACCCGTGTGCAGAGTGGCTCTCCAGAGTGGCTCTCCAGAACAACTGACGAAAGGGGCATCGGCGGCGAACGGCGGCGTGGTCGCCCGATTCTCTGATATTCTCCCATCCGGCAACATCCCACGGACCGCTCTGTCAACATTCGCCGAGAGTCTCTCAAGGATCAAGGATCTAAGCGATGCATAACTCCAGTTATCCACCGTCTTCCAGTTCCTGACCTCTCTTGTCCACAAGAGTGAGCGGGATTTCGCTTCAGAGAGGGTTCTCCAGCGCCTGTTCCCTCGCCGGACCAGCGGCGTGCTGACGCTCGGCCGGTCCGGCGGGCCCGCGGCGGTGACCGGCGCGCTGGTGGCCGACGGGCACCGGCGAGGGCGCCGGGCGGCGCCACTCCCCGGATTCGGGCATGGCGCCATCTCGTAGGAAGCAGTCGCTGCGGCTCGACGTCGAGTCGCTGCGAGCCTTCCGCGAGGTGGTGGCCCAGGGCGGGTTCACCGCCGCGTCGAGGGCGCTGGGCGTCACCCAGCCCGCCGTGAGCCTAAAGATCCGCCGGCTCGAGGAGCGGATCGGGACGAGCCTGATCTTGCGCGACGGCCATTCGTTCACCCTCACAGCGGACGGACAAGACCTGCTCGCGCGCGCCGAGGAGATCGTCAAGGCCCACGACCAGGCAGTCGACCGCATGCAGCGCAGCGAGCTGACCGGGACGGTGCGCCTCGGGTGCAACGGCGAGGTCGCGGCGAACGGGCTGTCCGAGGTGGCGAGCCGCTTCAGGCGGACCCACCCCAACATCGACCTGGCCATCCGAGTGCATCACTCCGTGATCGTCAGCGAGCTGCTCGACAACGATGAGATCGACGTCGCGCTGATCACGCTCCTCGATGTCGAGGGCGCGGTGCGCCCGACCGACGAGGTCTGGCGGCGCGATGAAATGCACATCGTTCAAGGGATCGAGGCGGACTTCGACGACGACGACCCGGTGCCGGTGGTCGCATTCGGACCGAGCAGCGTGCACTACACGCACTTGGTCGCCTTGCTCGACGCGGCCGGCCGCACCCACAGAGTGTCGATGGAGTGGGGCAACCTCAAGGGTCTGAAGAGCGCCATAGAGGCCGGGCTGGGAGTGGGGCTCCTGAGCACTCGCAACATCACCGAACGGATGAAACCCTGGACCGGAATCGGCCCGATCGAACTGCCAGCGTCAGTGTTTGTGATGCGGTCGCGACCCAACGCAGACGCAGACGAGCTGATAGGCGCGCTGAGAGACCATCTCTCAGCGGCCCTCGCCTCCACCTACCGCGGTGCAACGGAGGTGCAACAATGGGCCAACTCGCCAACGCCATTGACCCCGTCAGACAGGCGACGCGTCGAGAGTTGAGCGTCGTCAGACGTTGAGCAGGTCGCGGGCTCCGGTGTCGCTGGAGGGGTGGCGCAGCTTCGACATGGCCCTCGCCTCGATCTGGCGGATGCGCTCCCGGGTGAGATTGAAGTGCTCGCCGACCTCCTCGAGCGTGCGGGGCTCGCCCCGGTCGAGGCCGAAGCGCAGCTTGAGGATGTCCCGCTCGCGCTCGTCCAGGGGCGACAGCAAGCGCATGATCTCATTGGGGAGCATGGTGGTGGCCGCGGTGTCGAAGGGCGAGTCGATGGACCGGTCCTCGACGACGTCGCCCAGCTCGGCGTCGCCGTCCTGACGCAGCGGCTCCGACAGCGACAGCGGCTCGGACTGGAAGCGCAACGCCTCGGTCACCTTGTCCTCGGGCATCTCCACCTCGGCGGCCAGCTCCGAGAGGGTGGGGGGCCGTCCGTACTTCAACTCCAGGCGGGAGCGGGCCTTCTGGAGCCGGGCCAGCGTGTCCCCGGCGTGCACCGGAAGCCGGATGGTGCGGCCGGTGTTGGCGATGCCGCGGGTTATGGCCTGGCGGATCCACCAGGTGGCGTAGGTGGAGAACTTGAAGCCCTTGCGCCAGTCGAACTTCTCGACCGCGTGCATCAGCCCGAGGTTGCCCTCCTGGATCAGGTCGAGCAGCGGCAGGCCCGACGCCTGGTACTTCTTGGCGATCGAGACCACCAGCCGCAGGTTCGACTGCACGAAGGTGCGCTCGGACTCCAGCCCCCTCCGGTCCTTGCGGCGCAGGTCCCGGCGGCGGTGGTCGGTGAGCGAACCGGGAGTGGCCTCCTTGAGCTCCTTGCGCGCGGCCATCCCGGCCTCGATCTCCTGGGCCAGCCGGACTTCGTCGTCCTTGGTCAGCAGCGGGTACTGGCCGATGTCGGTGAGATAGAGGCGGACCAGATCCTCCTCGTCTCGCTCAACTCGCTCCTTGACCTTGACCACGTACCCCCACTCCGGGTCCACAGGAGCCAGCCTCCAACGACAGCCGCCCCACGCGCCATTGCTGTGATGCACGATAACGACGTTTTTCCCATCGCCAACCACACCCGCCGCGATCCGCGAACGGCACCCCGCCTGCGCGGCCTGCTAGGGCCAGCCGTCGGGCTGTAGCAGCAATGGCCCGACGATGCCGCCCACGGCCGACAGCATGCGCTCCGCCTCGTCCACGACTGGCTGCTGAGCAGCTCCGCCCGGCGCGGCGCGGCCATCTCGGGGATCACGCTCCAGGTCGTAGCCAAGCGAGCGGGCGGCCGAAGCCAGGGCTGCATCGCAGTGGGGAGCGGCCCGCTCACCGATCTGGAGGTACGCGTCGAGCAAATGGGGCACGATCACGCTCCGGGCGACGTCGAGGCGCTCCAGGGACCCCTCCAGCGCCGCGATCTCCTCCAGCGTCGCGGTCAGCGACGGATCCGCGGGGGCTTCCTGCTTCCAGGAAGCCATCAACTCGGAGTCGGGCTGAAGCCGGTCGAGCGACTCGCGGTGCGAGGCGAGCCGGCAGCTCAACTCCGACATCGAGACCGCAGCATCGGCGTTCTCGGGAGCGGCCGCGGCCTCAGCGGCCCAAGACTTGAGCATCTCCGACAGCCGGCCGCAGGTCCAGCGCAGCGTGCACACCAGCCGGGCCGTCTGAACCACGGAGTAGCCGCGGCTCACGGGCTGCTCGCGGAGCCGTAACGGGCGGTTTGCGCCCACTTGGCACATATGCGCATATGGCGGAAGAGCGCGAACAGAACTACCGGGCGGGGGGAGATGCTCACGACCGGTAGCGGTTGATGATCGGCATGCGCCAGTCGCGGCCGAAGGCCCGTCCGGTGAGCCGGGGACCTATCGGCGTCTGGCGGCGCTTGTACTCGGCGGTGTCCACCATGCGGCACACCCGCTCGACGACCTCGGGCGGCGCGATCTGCGCCTGCTGGATCTCCTCGACGCTTCGAAGCTCCTCCACGTAGAGGCGCAGGATGGGATCGAGCACCTCGTAGGGCGGCAACGACTGGTCGTCGCGCTGGCCGGGAGCCAGTTCCGCCGACGGCGCCTTGGCCAACACGGTCGCCGGGATGAGCTCACCTCCGGCCTGCTGGTTGCGCCAGCGGCACAGCTCATACACGTCGAGCTTCCACACGTCCGAGACCGGGGCGAACGCTCCGGCGGTGTCGCCGTAAAGGGTCGAGTAGCCCACCGCCAGCTCACTCTTGTTGCCCGTGGTGAGCACCAGCCAGCCGTGCTCGTTGGCCAGCGCCATCAGGGCCAGGCCGCGGATGCGCGCCTGGAGGTTCTGGTCGGTGAGCCCTCCGGGTTCGAGCCCGCCGCCCAGACCGGGCTCGAGCATCTCCCCCAGCGCCGCGTGAGCCGCCTCGATGCCAACGACGCGAGCGTCGATGCCGAGGTTGGCGGCCAGCTTCTCGGCGTCGGCCACCGAGTGCTCGCTCGAGTTGCAAGACGGCATCAGCACACCGTGCACATGGCTCGCGCCCAGCGCATCGACCGCGACGGCGGCGGTCAGCGACGAGTCCACCCCGCCGGAGAGACCCACGCAGACATCGCTGAAGCCGCTCTTGTGCACGTAGTCGCGAGTGGCCAGCACCAACGCGGCCCAGCGCTGGGCGTCGAGGTCCATGGGCGGCGCAATCGGCGCGGCCAGGCGCTCGCCGTCTGAGGCCGAAGCACCCTCCCTGGTGGCCGCGATTATCGGGTGCCGGCGCCGCGAGGGCGGGGCGTGCTCACGGGGCGGCAGATCCACATCGAAGACGTCGACCGACTCGGCGAACGACACGCACCGGCCCGCCACCGACCCGTCGGAGGCGATCACGAACGACCCACCGTCGAAGACGAGTTCGTCCTGGCCGCCGACCAGGTTCACGCAAACCACCGGCACGCCCGCCTCGGCCACCCGGCGGGCGATCACCTGCTCGCGGGCTGCCTGCTTGCCGGCGCGGAACGGCGACCCGTTCACGTTCACGACCAGTTGCGCTCCGGCCCGGGCCAGATCGCTCACCGGCCCGTCCGGCACCCAGGCGTCCTCGCACACCGTCACCCCCACCGCAGCCCCGCCGATCTCGAACAGCGGCGGATCCTCCACGCCGGGGCGGAAGTGCCGCAACTCGTCGAACACGTCGTAGTTGGGCAGGTGGCGCTTGCGGTAGACGCCGCGCACATCGCCGGCTGCGCACACCGCCACCGCGTTGTAGACCTCGCTGAAGCTCTCAACCCCGGCCATGTCGGGCACACGGCGGTGGGACTCGGCCGCTCCGTCGACGAAGCCGACGACCGCCGCGCACCCACCGGTGCGCGACGCGAAGCGCTCGAGCGCGGCGCGGCTGGCCGCGACGAAGCCGGGACGCAGCACCAGGTCCTCGGGCGGGTAGCCGGTGATGGCCAGTTCGGGCAGCACCGCGACATCGGCACCGGCCGCTTCGGCCCGGGCCAGCGCCTCGGCGGCCAGAGCCACGTTCGATTCCAGGTCGCCGACGGTCGGGTTGACCTGGCAGATCGCCACTCTCAACCGGTCGGGTCCCGCCCTGTGAGTTGCTGCTGCGGCCATGGGGCCGGGAGGTTAGTTGTAGCCGACGAGGGCTTCGCAGATGGTTCTCGTCAGCAGGGTGGTGACGTGGTAGGGGTCGGCGTTGGCGTTGGGTCTGCGGTCTTCGATGTAGCCCTTGCCGTCTTTGGCGACCTGCCACGGGATCCGCACCGACGCACCCCGATCTGACACCCCGTAGGAGTACTGGTCATAGCGCTCGGTCTCATGCTCACCAGTCAAACGGAACTCGATACCGGCGCCGTAGGCGCCCAGATGCTCCTCAGGCTTGCCGACCACGCCCAGTGCCTCACACGCCGCGATGATCGGCTCATAGCCCTCGCGCATCGCCTTGGTCGACACGTTGCAGTGCATCCCGGCGCCGTTCCAGTCGCCCAACATCGGCTTGGGCTCAATAGTCACCTCAATACCGTGCTTCTCCGCCAGGCGGAACAACAAATAGCGCGCCACCCACACATGATCCGCGACCGTCACCGTGTCAGAGGGACCGATCTGGAACTCCCACTGGCCCGGCATCACCTCCGCGTTGGTGCCCGCAATATCCAGACCAGCCTGAATACACGCCGTGGTGTGCTCCTCGATCAGCTCACGACCCGAGATACGGCCCGCCCCCACCCCGCAATAATACGGACCCTGAGGAGGCGGGAACCCCGCCGGCGGGAACCCCGCCGGCCACCTGGTTGTGGCATCGAGCAGCGTGTACTCCTGCTCCATGCCGAACAGCGGCAGCTGGTCCCTGTACTTCTCATGCACAGCCACACACTCGGCACGCCGGTTCGTGGGATGCGGCGACAGATCAGCCGTCAACAACGTCTCACACAACACCAGAATGTTGTCCCCGCCGCGCACCGGGTCACTGCAAGTGAACACCGGCTTGAGCACCACATCAGAATTGTCGCCCGTCGCCTGATTCGTCGACGAACCGTCAAACCCCCAGATCGGCGGCGCCTCATCATTGGACAGAATCTTCGTCTTCGTACGGATCTCGCCCGCCGGCTGGTTGCCGTCTATCCACAAATACTCAGCCCGATAAGTCACGTCATCTCCTTGCTGTATTTGGTGCAGTTGCTGCGGTTTCGGACGCTGAAAAAGGCTAGCGGCCCAGAGGCCGAGCGAGCACCCCGCACGTCATCTGAATCTTGCAGTACGCCGAGTGAGGCCGTGGCCCGAGCGGCCCGTGAGCGCAGCGAGCAAGAGCGGGAGATCATTGGCGATTCTCAGCCCACCAGCCGTCCAGCCGAGCCAGCAGTTCGTCAATGGGAAGCTCCCCCTCCGAACGCTTGATCTCCAGCAGCCAGGCGAGAGCCCTGCCCACGTCCCGACCGGGCGGCACACCGAGGTGGGCCATCACCGCGTCGCCGTCGATCTGGGGGCGCTCCGATGCCTTGCGCTCTGCTTCGGCCAGCACGGTGACACGGCGCTCGAGGTCGTCGATCTGGCGGTGGAGGTCGGCCTCCCTCTGGAGGTTGCGGGTGGTGCAGTCCGACCGGACCAGCTGGTTGAGACGACCCAGCAGCGGCCCGGCGTCCCGGGCGTAGCGGCGCACCGCAGCATCGCTCCACCCGGCCGCGTAGCCCTTGAACCGGCCCGACAGCCGCACCAACTCGCTCACGTGCTCGATCATGGGTTCATCGAAGCCGAGCGCGGTGAGCCGTTTGCGGGTCATCCGGGCACCGACCGCCTCGTGGTGGCGGAAGGTCACCTCGCCGTGCTCGTAGCTGCGGGTGCGGGGCTTGCCAATGTCGTGAAACAGCGCCGCCAGGCGCACCACCAGGTCGTCAGGCGTCTTGGCCACCACCGCGATGGTGTGGGCCAGTACGTCCTTGTGCCGGTGAATCGGGTCCTGCTCCATCTGCAGATCCGGCAGTTCAGGCACGATCTCAGCCATCCTGCCGCAGTCGACCGCCGACCACAGCCGGGGCGCGGGATCATCGCCGCTGAGCAGGGCACATAGCTCTTCCCGGTGCGTTTGCCTGGCATCCACGACGATCACCGCAAGAAAGCTTATGATCCAGCTTCACCGTTCGGTCCCGTGACGCGACGGGACAGGACCCGCGGTGTATGGTGGGCGCCTGGAAAGGAGTTCCTCATGCGATCACTGAGGCTCGCAGCGGCGATCTTCGCGCTGGCGCTGGTTGCAGCGGCGTGCAGCGACGACGAGAACGGCGAGGAAGAGCCGGCTGACGGCCTGACGACGACCACCGAGTCTGTCACGCCCACAACGACCCAGCCCCGGGTGACCACCCCGACGACGACGCCGGAGGAAGAGCCCGTGACGACCACGGTCGTTGAGGCAGCCCCGACGACCAGCACGACAGAGCCGCCGGAGCCCGGAACCAGCTTGGGGCCGCCTGCCCCGCCGAGCAACGTCCGCTGCCAGGCCGGCACAGCCGAGAACGAGCTCCGGGTGTCGTTCGACGCCCTTCCCAACCCGGCTGACATCTCCAAGATCCGGGTGTACGTGTCGGTGGACGGCGGGCCGATGATCACCAACGGCGAGTACACCATCGGCCAGATCGACACCAGCGGCGACCGCTGGTCCGCTCCGGCCCGGAGGCTGCCCGCCAACGTGTCGCTGCGGCTCGCAGCAACGTCGTTCAACCAGCTGGGCCAGGAGTCGGGTTGGTACATCGTGCAGGGCCTCTACGCCGGTCCGGGGGCGCCTTGCGGCGATCCCGGCGACGCAGTCCTGCCTCCGACGACCTGCACCGCCGGCTGCGACGAGGAAGAGGGCGAGCCCGGAGCCTGACCGGTCTCCCGCTCCGGTCGGGAACCAGACCGACCGGAGCATCGTCATAGGTGTTGATCGCCTTAACTGGGAGGACACCTATGCATAGTGCAGCCAACCTCCAACGGAGGACGACGCTCCGTCGGTTGAGGATCCTGGTGCTGGCGCTGTTGAGCGTCGCGTCGGTGTTGCTCAGCGCCTGCGGCGGCGACGACGACGACGCGAGCGCCGCCACGATGGACTCCTCCGCCGCGGCCGAGATGGACTTCCCCGCGGACTTCGCTGACGGCGACATGGCCGGCTCGGACCAGAGCGGCGCATCGAGACGGTCGGCAGAGAGCCCAGACACGGCCATGGCCGAAGAGGAGATGGCCCCACAGACCGAGGAAGCGGCTCTGGCCGTTCCCACCACGCTCACGCCCGCCGACCTGGGACGCGAGATCGTGTACCGGGCCACGATCGGCGTGCAGGCCGACGATGTGACCGCGGCCAGCAACGAGGCAGTGGCCATCATCCAGGGCCTGGGGGGCATCGTGTTCGCCCAGACGACCCGCACCGAGCCCGAGCCCTGGGCCGAGATCGTCTTCAAGGTGCTCCCCGCCGACTTCTCGACCGCGCTGGAGCACCTGGCCGGCGTGGGCAAGCTGGTCGACCAGTCGATCAGCGCCGACGACGTGACCGAGCGGGTCGTCGACCTCGAGAGCCGCATCAGCACCTCCGAGACCAGCGTGACCCGCCTGCGCCGACTCCTGGATGAGGCGGTCGACCTCGAGGATGTGGCCGCGATCGAGCGCCAGCTGCTCGACCGGGAGACCACGCTCGAGGTCCTGCGGGGACAGCTGCGCACCCTGCGCGACCAGGTCGACCTGGCCACCATCACATTGAACATCACCCAGTCGCCCACCGTTCTGCCCGACACCGGCATCATGGCGCAGGCCTGGGTGTCGGACGACGCCGACGACCCGTGCCTGGGCACCGAGCACTTCAACGCCGATCCCGACTCCATCCTGTACTTCTGCCTGGAGGTGGAGAACACCGGCGCCTCGGCGCTGACCGACGTCACCGTCCGCTCCCGCGAGGTGCGCCTCGACGTCGGCTCCTTCGAACTGGTTCAGGGCCGATTCGACCGGATCGAGCCCGGCGAGTTGCTGGTGGCGGTGCTGGCCGAGCCCGTCGAGGACGGGCGGATGGCAGGCAGGGTCGCGACGCGGGGTCTCGAGATCAACCTTGAAATCGAGGCCGTGCCGGTGGATTCTGAGGGAGAGCTCCTTCAAGAGGTCTCGGCATCCGCGTGGGTGTACGTGGACGTGGACCCAGACGAGTCGCTGCCCGGCTTCCGCGACTCGATCTCCGACGGTGCCGGGTTCCTGCGCTCCCTCGTGGGCGTAGTCCTGGTCGTGGTCGGGGTCATGGTGCCGTTCCTGCCCTTCGTGGCCGTGATCATCGCCTTGGTCTGGTGGCGCCGCCGGCGGCGGGGCCCCGCGCCGCCCAAGCGCAAGAAGGCGAAGGCGAAGACTCCCCCACCCGCTCCCGCACCGCCGCCCCCGCCCGAGCCCGAGCCCGAACCCGAACCCGAGCGCTCCGCCGATTCCTCGTGAGCCCGCTCTTGTTCGCTTCGCTCACGGGCCGCTCGGGCCACGGCCTCGCTGAGTGCCCTGCGAATCCTCGTGTAACGGTTGCCTTCCCGCTCGGCCTCTAATCTCCCGCTCGGCCTCTAATCTGTCGCGGGCACCGCCGCGAGAGGAGCAGGAGTGGGCGCACAACAGGAACGCAACAAGCAGATCGTGGCCCGGTACTGGGACGCGCTGTACGCCCACGACTGGGACGCCGTCGGGGGGTTCTTCGCCGCCGAGGCCAACTACGTGGACGTGGGCACGGGCGAGTCGGGTGGAGGCGCCCACGGCCCGGCCCAGATCGTGGCCCGGCTGAGGCTGGGATTGGAGCCGGTGGCGAGCCACACCCACGAGATGGGCCTGATGGTGGCCGAAGGCTCGACGGTGGTAACCGAGCACCTCGAGGTGTGGATGTTCCATACCGGCGAGGTGATCAGGCACCCCTTCACATCGGTGATGGAGCTCGATGAAGCGGGCATGATCACACGCTGGTGGGACTACTCCAACCTTTCGAACCTGCTCGACAACGCCCCGCAGTGGTGGCTGGAGCACATCGCCTCCGGCTGGCGATCCACTCTCGACGCCTGACGCTGCCGAGCAGCCCTCAGGCACCTTCCTTCTCGCGCCGGCTGCGGAGGATCACCCCTGCGATCATGGCCACACCGACCGCGACGACGGCCCCTCCGACCATCAGCACCGGGTCGAGGTCGGCCCAGTAGCGGTCGGTGAGGGCGGCCAACGCGATTGCGATGAAGATCAGCCCGGCCACCAGCGACACCGGATCAACGCGGCGGGACTCGGGCTCCGCAGACCGCGGCCCTGCACCGTCGTCAAACGCCCCTTCAGCCGCAGTCTCGTCGGTCTTGGGTTCGCCAGTCATGGACCCGTCTCTCCTGTCGTGGGCGGCGCGCGCACGGTCATGACCTCGGCCTTGCCCACGCCCACATCGATATCCAGGCGCAGCTCACCCTCGTGCTCGCCCCACACCCCTACCGTGACCGTGCGGCCGATGCCGAGGCCGTCCTCGCTGTCCTCCCACGGATAGCCGACGCCGCGCGCCTCGTCGCGCAGACGCTTGAGTATGAGCCGGGGCTCCGACCCGGGACTATCGGCGAACAGGCGGGCGAGTGACTGCCGCTGCTCGGGCGAGATCCGTAGGCCATGATCCCTCTCATAGGCCTCCACAAGGTCTTCAAGGCCCTCCCCCTCGCCGCAGCACGTCAGAAGCCACATCCCTTCGATCAGATCTCGGACATCGGCCAAGTCCTGGATCCTGTCGGGTCCCGATCCGCCGTACCACACCCGGATGTTTCCGGCCCCCACGTCGATGTCGGCAGTCGTGGAGATGTTGTCGGGCACGTACACCAGCATCTCGCCCACGCTGAGGCTGAGATCCACGGAGTGATTCGTGTTCTCGGGATCGAGATAGCGCAGGTCCACCACCATCTGGCCGACACCGTGGCGGTACTCGTCCTGAAGCTCGTCGGTGTCGGTGACGCTCACCCGGACCTCCCCCACCCCTGATGCCCACGGCAACTCGGCTCCGACGAACAGCAGCAGGGGCGCGGAGAGCACGACCCCGAGCAGGATGAGGCCTCGCGCCGGCACTGCGTAAGCCGACGTCAACAGCCCGACGCCCGTGATGCCCAGAGCGACCGCGAAGTAGACACCGATGTCCACCTCGATTGCGTCGAGACGACCCAATATCACTGCGCCGCCCGTGTACGCGAGCAGGACCGCGAGGGTGAGATAGCCGATCGTCGTGCGCCCCTGCCGTCGCACCGGAGCGGCAGGAGTTGGCCGAGGTCCGGTTGGCGATGCGGCCGCCCACTTCGGCCCCGCAGCCGCCGACATGGAGGGAGGAGGCGCCGGGGGTGATGGCGCCGACGACGGCGGCGGGGCCGGAGTGGGCTTGGACCGCCCGGTGGGTCCGGGCCAGAGCACCAGGGCCACACCGGCGGCTACGAGGACGAGGGCCAGGAACGGAGCAATCGTCCACACGTTGATGAATGTCTTGAACAGCTCGCCGCTGAGGTTGGCGGTGATGAGAAGGCCGATGCCGATCAGGACCACGGCCATCAGGCTGCGGATGCGGTGAGGCGAATCTCCCCCGAGAGCCTTGGCGATGACGCTGCGAGAGTCCTCCCGCGGCAGGGCCAGCCAGCCGATGAGGTACAGGAACGGACCGGCTCCGCCCAGAAAGGTCAACACGATGAAGGCGATCCGCACGATCACCGAGTCGATGCCGAAGTAGGCACCGATCCCCCCGGCCACGCCCGCGATCACCTTGTCCGTGGAGCTGCGGCACAGGGTGCGCTTGGACGCGGGATCGTCGGCCGCGGCGCCCGGGGCTTGGTCGTGACTCGGCGCTCCGGCACCGGGGGGCTGCTCTTCGGCCATGCCGTCCCGGTCGCCGCCGAGACTCGATTCCTCAGCGTCGGCCGGCTGCTCCTTGCCGGGGGGCTGCTCTTCGGCCATGCCGTCCAGTGTGTGGCGTGGCGTCGAGGCGGCCAATGGGGAATCTCCCTGAACTCTCCCTTAGGGCGGCTGCCGACTTCGGGGTCGGTCCCCGGTGCCGGCCCGGTCCGCTCGTGCCATCATCTCCCCATGGCACCCACCCGTGCTGGCTGGCCGGTCAGGTCCCGCACTGACCGCGTGATCGCAGGGGTGTGCGGCGGCGTGGGGGCGCGCCTCGGCATCGACGCCACCATCGTGAGGATCGCCTTCGTGGCGCTAGCCCTGGCCTGGGTCGGGGTGCCCCTCTACCTGCTGGCATGGATCCTGCTTCCCCAGGCTGGTGCCCCCTCGGCCACGACGGAGTCCCCCGGCCTGCCGACGCCGGCCCGTTCGACCGCCAGACGGGCCGTGGGCATGGCATTGATCGTGGCCGGAACGGTGCTGCTGGTCCGGCATCTGGGTATCGCTCTGCCCGACACCGTCATCTGGCCGGCCCTGTGCGTGGCCTTCGGGCTGGGGATCGTGGTCTGGAGGGCGCAGCCCGAGGCCAGCCTCGATCGGAGGGCGGCGGTGCGGATCGCGGCGGGCACGATCCTGCTCGCGCTCGGCATCGGGGCGATCGCCGCGACCAACCTGTCGCTGGCCGCCGTGCGGGACGGGCTGCTGTCCGGCGGGCTGGTCGTGGGCGGTCTGGCCCTGATCCTGGGACCCTGGGTGGCCGTGCTGGCGAGGGACCGTCGCGACGAGCGCCAGCGCCGCATCCGGGCCGACGAGCGGGCCGACATGGCCGCGCACCTGCACGACTCGGTGCTGCAGACCCTGGCCCTCGTGCAGCGCGCCGACGACCCGGCCCGCATGGCTGCTCTGGCCCGGCGCCAGGAGCGGGAGTTGCGAGGTTGGCTCTACGACGGCGGCTCCGGGCCCGACCAGGCCACGGTGAGGGCCGCGGTCGAGCACCTGGCCGCCGCCATAGAGGACCGCCACGGTGTGGTCATGGACGTGGTGGCCGTGGGCGACGCTCCCTTGGATCCGGCCATGGAGTCGCTGGTGGCCGCGGCGGGCGAGGCCATGACCAACGCCGCCCGGTGGTCGGGCTCCGCAACCGTGTCGGTGTATCTGGAAGCCACACCCCAGAGGGTGGAAGTGTTCGTGCGCGACCGGGGCGCAGGCTTCGATCCAGAGGCCGTCGACGGAGACTCCCACGGGATCCGCGACTCGATCCAGGGGCGGCTCGACCGGGTGGGCGGGCGCTGCGAGATCACGAGCTCCGTCGGCAACGGCACCGAGGTGCGGCTACATCTGGGCCGGAGCTGACGGGGGCTCGACGTGGCTACTGTGGCGGTCATGGCGGCTGCGCCTCCAAGAGTGGTGATCGTCGACGACCATCGTCTGTTCCGCAGCGGGGTGCGGACCGAGATCGGCGACCGGGTGACCGTGGTGGCCGAGGCCGACGACGTGGGCTCAGCGGTGGAAGCAATCGAGCGCTGGAACCCCGACGTGGTGCTGCTCGACGTGCACCTCCCGTCAGGGTCGGGGCGCGAGGTGATCGAGTCGGTGGCCGCGGCCGGCGTCGAGACCCGGTTCCTGGCCCTGTCTGTGTCCGACGCAGCCAGCGACGTGATCGGCGTCGTGCGGGCCGGGGCCAGGGGTTACGTCACCAAGTCGATCTCGGGCGAAGACCTGGTGGACGCCATCGTGCGGGTGCGCGACGGCGACGCGGTGTTCTCGCCCCGCCTAGCCGGTTTCGTGCTCGACGCCTTCGCAGCCGACACAGTGGCCGTGGCCGGAGCGGAGTCCGACGAGGACCTCGACCGGCTCACCGCGAGGGAGCGGGAGGTGCTGCGCCACCTGGCCCGGGGCTACACCTACAAGGAGATCGCCCGCCAGCTCACCATCTCGGTCAAGACGGTCGAGACCCACGCCTCGGCAGTGCTGCGCAAGCTCCAGCTGTCGAACCGCCACGAGCTGAGCCGCTGGGCCGCCGCCCGCCGCATCTGGTGAGAGGCCGAGCAGAGCGAGGCCGTGGCCCGAGCGGCCCGTGAGCGAAGCGAACAAGAGCGGGGAAGACCCCGCTGCACCGCGAGACGGCATCACCTACCCGCGTGCGTTCTGAGCCGCGGACGGCAGTAGGTTCAGCGCTCATGGCACCGCAGGAGACGGCCGCTGAGCGCTGGGCACGGCAGATGGCCGATTGGGCCATCCCCGCCGAGATCCTCGACACCGCTCCCCGCCAGCCCTTCGTGTTCGCGCCCGAGATCTTCGCCGCGCCCGAGCCCGGGACCTTCGAGCTGTCGCTGTCGAACCGTCGGGCTGCCGAGGCCCTGGCCGATGGGGGCTCGGTGCTGGACGTGGGTTGCGGGGGCGGGGTCGCAGCCTTCGCGGTGGTGCCTCCGGCCACCGAGGTGATCGGCACGGACCGGCAAGACGACATGCTGGAGCTGTTTGCGGCTACCGCACAGAAGCGGGGTATCGCCGCTTCCGTGGTCGCCGGCTCCTGGCCCGAAGTAGCCGGAGAGACTCCCGTCGCCGATGTGGTGGTGTGCCACAACGTGCTCTACAACGCCGTTGAGATCGTGCCGTTCGTAGCGGCTCTGCACTCCCATGCCCGGCGCCGGGTGGTGATCGAGATCACGCCCAACCATCCCCAGGACCGCCGCCGCATGCTGTGGCGCCACTTCTGGGATCTGGAACGCCCCCACGAGCCCACTTCGGCCACCGCGGTGGAGGCCATCGTCGAGGCCGGTCTGGACCCCGTAGTCGAGGAGTCGCTCCTGCCCGAGGATCGCTTCGTCAACAGGCGCACCGACCTCGAGGCGGCCCAGTGGCGCCGCAACCTGTGCCTGCCTCCGGAGCGTGAGGCCGAGGTGGCCGCGCTGATTGCCGATGTGCCCTTCCCGCGCGAGCGGGTGACCATCTGGTGGGACGCCGAGCACTAGACCCGGCGTGCTGATCCCCAACGCGATCTCGGCCGAGTGTTGTGCTGTGGCGGCACAAGACTCGCACCAAGGAGTCTGAGGGCGGTCAGGTTCAGGTTGAGAACAAGATGATGGCGAGCGCGCCAAGAGCCGCGCCGACCCACTGCCAGCGGCGGACAGTCTCGTTGTAGACCCGCCAAGCCAGGATCATGGTCGTGACCGGAGCGAAGCCCAACATCGCGGCCACCACCGCCACGTTGCCCCGCTGGAAGGCGATCACGAGGGAGATGACGGCCCCGATGTCGATCAGTCCGACCAGCACGCCGAAGCGGCGCACATCCCGTGAGAGCGCGGCCATCAGCCGGAACGGTTTGGTGATCAGCGGGATGAGGGCCACTGCACCCAGTTGGGTCAGGAATGCGGGCATTGCTCCGGCGTCGGGACTGATCTGAGCGAAGACGAGGCTCAGGCAGCCCAAAAGCCCGCCCACGAGGCAACCCAACACCAGGGCCTCGCCCGACCAGAGCTTCCTGCTTGTTGGGAGCCTGCCGTCGCTCACGATGAGCAGCACGGCCGGAATGGCGATCGCCACCCCGACCAGTTCGACACCGCTCAAAGCGTCGCCGGTGAGCGGACCCACGACCGCGGGAATCACCAGCGACACCAGGCTGAAGGTGGGGGCGACCACGGCCATCGGTCCCCGCTCCATTGAGAGATACAGCAGCGGCCGGGACGACGCCGCGAACACCAATGCCACCATCGTCCAGTAGAAGTCGGTCCGGCCGAAGTGGGCGGGAGGGAACACCACGACGAAGAGTCCTGCCACCACCGCGCCCACGCACGACGCCACCCAGGCGATCGACACCACTGCGCCTGAATGCTTGATGCGGCGACCGCCGACGCCCCCGAAGAAGTCGCCGACCCCTAGCAGGGCCGCGGCCAGTCCCCCGAGAAATACAGGCAAGCGATCAGGCTACGCCGCGAAGCTCAACGCCAGCCCGGCCGCTGTCGGGCACTGCCGGGTGGTGAGCGAGGCCGCCCCGGCGGCGTTACGCCTGTCAACGCTGGAAGGCCAAATACGATGCTCTCATCGACACAGCCTCCACCGACGGACGCCCGTCGGGCCGAACGACTCTAGGCATCGACGTGGGCGGGACGTTCACCGACGTCGCCGCATGGGACGGCACGGCCATGACTGTCGGGAAAGTCCCGTCCACTCCCCGCGATCAGAGCGAGGGGGTCATGGCCGGGGCGGGCACCGCGGTTCGAACGGAAGCTCGCGCCGATCTGCTGCACGGGACCACGGTGGCGACCAACGCCCTCCTGGAGCGCCGGGGAGCCCGGACTCTGCTGGTGACCGACGCCGGGTTTGAGTCGCTCATTGAGATCGCCCGCCAGGATCGCCCGTCGTTGTACGACCCGTTCGCCGACCGGCCGCGGCCGCTGGCGAGCCCCCAGATGCGGCTCGGTGTGCAGGCGCCGGCGGCCGGCCAAGACGATGAGCTGGAAGCGGTGGCGGCCTCGGTCGCCGCGGTCGCCCGCGACAAGGGCGCTGAGGCGGTGGCGGTGTGCCTGATGTACTCGTACGCAGACTCGGGCGTGGAGCGGGCCCTGGCTGAACGGATCCATCGCGAGCTCGGGGTGCCGGTGTCGGCCTCCGCTGAGGTGGTGGCCGAGTTCAGGGAGTACGAGCGGTTCTCGACTGCGGTCGTCAACGCCTTCCTGTCACCCGAGGTTGCTCGCTACATGCGCAGCTTGGCCGATCGGGTCGGGCGGGCCGGGTTCATCGACGAGATCTCGGTCATGCGGTCCTCCGGGGGCCTGGTGTCGCTGGGCCACGCGTCGGCGTTCCCCGCGTCGATCCTGCTCTCGGGTCCCGCCGGTGGGGTGGTGGCCGCGGCCGCCCTGGGCGAGTTGATGGGATGCGACACGCTGATCTCATTCGACATGGGCGGCACGTCCACCGATGTGTGCCGGGTGGGCCAGGGTCGGCCCGAAGTCACCTACAACCGCGAGATCGCCGGCTACGCCTGCCTGATGCCCTCGGTGGCGGTGCACACCGTGGGCGCTGGGGGCGGGTCGGTGGCCTGGGCCGATCCGGGCGGAGCGCTGCGGGTGGGGCCGCGCTCCGCCGGAGCCGAACCCGGCCCCGCGTGCTATGGCCGCGGCGGCACCGAACCGACCGTGACCGATGCCAACCTCGTGCTGGGCCGGCTGGACCCGAGCACCAAGCTGGCGGGCACGGTGGCACTGCGTCCCGACCTGGCCACCGGCGCCTTCGAGCGGCTGGGGGCGGAGCTGTCGCTTGATGTGGCTGAGGCAGCGCTTGGGGTGGTGGCCGTGGTGGAGTCGCACATGACTCACGCAGTTCGGGCCGTGTCGGTTGAGCAGGGCACCGACCCCCGCGAAGCAGCTCTCATGGCGTTCGGGGGTGCAGGCGGCCTGCACGCCAGTGCGCTGGCCCGATCCCTGGAGATGGACGGTGTGATCGTGCCGCCCTACGCCGGAGTGTTCTCGGCCTTCGGCCTGCTGCTCAGCCCGCCCCGGGCCGACGCCGCCCAGACGATCAACGTCACCGGCGCCGACCGCGACCGGCTCCCGGCCGCGGCTGGGAGCCTGCTGGCCTCGGCCCGCAGCCAGATCGAAGCCGACAGCGGCCGGGCGGCCCGGACCGCGGCTCTGGTGGTGGACATGCGCTATCTGGGCCAGGCCCATGAGACGTCGGTGCCGTACGGCGAGGGTGAGCCGTGGGAGGTGCTGTGCGACAGGTTCCACCGGCTGCACGCCCAGCGCAACGGCTTCGCCCGGCCGACTGATCCGGTGGAGGCGGTGACGGTGCGAGCCGAGGCGGTCGGGTCGGCCGCCCTGCAATGGGCCGAGCTGCCCGCCTTCGAGCCCGAGTCCGGTGACCCGAAGCGGGGGTCTCGGCCGGTGTTGGGCCCGGCTGGGGCCGTCGAGGCGCAGCTGTGGTGGCGTCCGGCGCTGCCGGTGGGAGCCGAGGTGGTCGGCCCGGCCATCATCGCCGAGGGCGAGTCCACGACGTATCTGGCCGCCGGCGAACGGGCCACCGTCCACGAAACCGGCGCCCTGAGGATCGAGTGGTGACTACATGAGCCCCTCAAGGAATCGGCAGCAGAATGCACGCATACCGTGCAAGACACTGCCAATTCCGGTGGCGGTGACCACGTGAGCTTGAACGCGATCGACCTGGAGGTGGCCCGCCACCGCTTCCCGGCCGCGGCCGATGAGATGGGCGGGGTGCTGCGCCGCACCGGCTACTCGCCCAACATCAAGGAACGAGCCGACTTCTCCACCGCAATGTTCGTCCCCGATGGGGAACTGCTGGCCCAGGCAGAGCACATACCGGTCCATCTGGGCTCGATGCCGGCGTCGGTGCAGGCCGTGATCGACGCCTTCAGCGAGACGCTCGAGCTCGACGCTCAGTACGCGGTGAACGACCCCTACCACGGCGGCACCCACCTCAACGATCTGACCATCGTGCGGCCCGTGGCCCACAGCGGTGATCTGGTCGGATGGGTGGCCAACCGGGCTCACCACTCGGATGTGGGTGGCGACGCCCCCGGGTCCATGCCGGCCGACGCCACCCGGCTCGATCAGGAAGGCCACATCGTGGCCCCGATGCGGGCCGCCCGCGCCGACCAGTGGACGCCGGAGTTCCTCGACCCGTTCCTGGAGGCAACCCGAACCCCCGATGAGCGTCTGGGGGACCTGTCAGCCCAACTGGGCGCCAACGAAGTGGGCGCCCAGCGGCTCATCGAGCTGTGCGAGGCCTACGGGCCGGCGCACTACACCGCGATCTGCGACAGCCTGCTCCGCTACGGCGAGCGGCGGATGCGCGCCGCCATTGCTGAGCTGCCCGACGGCGACTACGCCTTCGAGGACTACGTGGAGGGCCCCGACGGGCTGCACACCATCGCCGTGCGGGTCAGCATCGACGGCTCCGACCTGCACGCCGACTTCGCGGGGTCGGCGCCGCAGGTTGAGGCCAACTTCAACTCGGTGGAGGCGGTGGCGGCGTCGTGCCTGTACTACGCGGTTCGAGTGGCCACCGACCCGTCCATCCCGGCCAACGGCGGCTGCTACCGGTCCATCACCATGTCGTCGCCGGCGGGCTCGATCGTGAGCGCCGAGCCGCCCGCTGCGGTGGCCGCCGGCAACGTGGAGACCTCCCAGCGGATCGCGGATGTGCTGCTCGGCGCGCTGGCACAGGCCGCGCCTGAGATGGTGCCGGCCGCGTCGCAGGGGACGATGAACAATGTGCTGGCGGGATCGGACGACTTCGCCTACTACGAGACCGTCGGCGGCGGGCAGGGCGGGCGCTGCGGCCGGGCCGGCCAGTCCGGCATCCACACCGGCATGACCAACACCAAGAACACCCCCATCGAGAGCCTCGTCCAGCACTACCCGCTGCGCATCACCGCCTACGGACTGCGCTCCGGCAGCGGCGGCGAGGGCCGCTACCCCGGCGGCGAGGGCATCGTGCGGGAGATGGAGTTCCTGGAGGACGCCACCGTGACCCTCATGGGCGAGCGCCGAGTCACCCAGCCCTGGGGCCTGCAGGGCGGCGGCCCGGGGGCGGTGGGCGAGGACTGGCTGATCCGCCGCTCCGGCGCCCGGGAACTGCTCCCCGGCAAGGTCACCCTCGAAGTCCGAGCCGGAGACCGCCTGCGAGTCCTAACCCCCGGCGGAGGCGCCTGGGGCCCGGCCTAAGCACCGAACCCTCGGAGGCAACCACCAGCGCTGTGCGGGAGTGAGTTCTGAACTACGGCGCGGCTAGTCCGGGGTGGGCAAGTCGAGGGCTAGGGCCATTCCGGCTTCGATACGTCGCAGGGTTGCGGGTTCGGTACGGCCGGCCCAGTCGGACAGCGCCGACTTGTCGATGGTGACGATCTGAGAGACGTTGACCACCGAGTCGCGGTCGAGTCCCGACTCCTCGGCGGCCAACTCGACGTTGCCGGGAGCGTCGGCGAGACGGAGGTTGGAGGTGATCGCTACGGCGAGCACAGTCCAGATCCGGCTGCGGTTGAAGCGGTCGCTGGACACCACGAGCACCGGCCGACGGTGCCCAGGTTCCGATCCTGTCGGCTCGCGCAGGTCGGCCCAGCGGATATCGCCGCGGCGGATCACCAGGGTTCGGCCAGTGCCTGAGCCTGGGCGTCCCGCAGGGCCGGGTCAAGACCGGAAGACTCGCTGGCGTACACCGCGTCAAGGCGGGCGGTTACATTGTCGCCGTCCGTCTCAGCCAGCAAGCGCTCCAAGGCCTGCGCGTAGAGGCTGGACCGCGAGCACTGGCGGCGCGCCGCGAGCTCCTCGGCAGCATTGAACACGGCATCGGGAATGGAGATTGCAACCTTCACAGCCCTGAGTATAACCAGGTAATACCAAGCGCCTGCTCGACCAGTCAACGGTTACGCTCGGCGTCATGGTGGCTGCTGAGGGCGAAGCTGGCGAGGGGGAAGCTCTTGCCGGGCGGGTCACCGAGTTCGTGCGAGTCGGTGACACGGTGCGCCGTCCGGCGACTCCCAACACCGAGTCGATGCAGCAGCTGCTGACACACCTCGAGCGGTCCGGTTTCGAAGGGGCTCCCCGCGTGTTGGGTGCCGAATCCGACGGCGGTCTCGTGCTCACGTGGATGGGTGGATGGGTTCCTACTGATCTGGAGGGCTGGAAGCTGGATCGGAGGGCGCTGGAGTCGGTGGGCGTGCTGCTGCGGGCGTACCACGACTGCGCGCAGGGCTTCGCGCCCGAAGCTGGCTTCGAGGAGGGCCCTCAGGCGGTCGCTGACGGTCACATCGTGTGCCACGGAGACATCGCGCCCCGCAACACCGTGTTCAGGGACGGGCGAGCCGTGGCCTTCATCGACTGGGACGGCATCTTCGTGTCGCAACCGATGTGGGATCTCGGGCACGCGGTGTGGCAGTTCGGCCCGGTCTGTGACGACGGCGACCCTTGGCTGCGGGACTGGCCGGCGCCCCCGAACCGGTCGGAGCGCATCGCCGCACTAGTCGGCGGCTACCGGCTGGATGCGTCCCAGGCCAAGCATCTGGCTCACATGGTCGTCGAGGTCATCGCCGGTTGCCGCCGCAGCGTGACCCGCAAAGCGGCCGCCGGGGTCCCGGCCTTCGTGCGAATGAGAGACGAAGGAGTGCTCGACGTCCTCGAGAGCCAGCGCCAAGCAGCCGAGGGGCACCGCTCGCTCATTGTTGACGCAGCGCTGATGGGCGTCTCGTAGGCAAGAGGCAGAGAAGCAGCCGGATCACAGCTCGCCGAGCGAGCGGAGCCAGTGCGCTATCTCTTCAACCTCGGGGGACTCGGAGGCCACCCGCATCACCAGTCGGTATACGTCATCGTTGGGAGCCGAGGTGATGCCCACACCGTTGAGTTCGAGGAACACTGCGGTTGCGAGCCAGCCGAGCCGCTTGTTCCCGTCAACGAGGGGGTGGTTGCCGACGATCGACTGAAGCAGGGCGGCGGCCTTGGTCCAAGTGTCCGGATAGGCGTCGGCACCGAAGGCGCTCGCTTGGGGGCGAGCGGCCGCGGCTGCCAGTAGCCCGGCGTCGCGGATCGGCGGTGGATCTCCAAGCAGGAAGCGGGCTAGCTCGATCAGGTCTTCAGACTCTAGGAACTCAGTCGGCTCGCTCATTCACCGAGCCGCCGCAACGCCTCTCCGTGGCGCCGCATCACCAGCGCGGTAGCAGCGTTGATGCGGTCGCGGCGATCGCGCGAGGCGGCGTACTCACGCACAGCGCGACGAGCCGCCTCCTGCATTGAGATGCCTTCAAGCGAGGCCCGCTCACGCAGCGCCTCGTGCTCCTCATCGGTCAGTCGCAGAGTCATAGCCATACCCCTATGGTATCAGTTCGATACCAGACCTTGTGGCTCGCCGAGCAGGTCACAAGGCGGACAATCCACCCAGATTCAAAGGAGGCGAGCGGGCGGCGCCTCGGATCGTTCAGTCCGAGTGGGGCTCGGTCGGCTTGGGTCGGCGAGCCCCGGTGACGGAACCGGCCACCGAGCGCATCGGCATGGTGGAGATCTCGAACACTGCCCCGACCAGCTGTGCGGGAGCCCGAGCGGCCTCGACGAGACCGCGACCGAGGACCGCCCCCGCGGTGCGGCCCGACAGGCGGCGCGTCCACCCCAGCGACACGAACACACCCACTGACACGATTGCAATAAGGGCCATGAACGCGGTGACGATGATCCACCCGGCGCCGCTGGTGAGCAGCGGAAGGTCGACGAAGTTCATGCCGAAGAACCCCGCGACCAACGACAGCGGCAGCATGATGGCCGCGTACACGGTGAGGACCTTGGTGACCTCGGTCGCTTGGCGGGCCTCAGCGCCCCGGTAGGCGTCGAGGGTCTCAGCCAGGGCGGCCCGGGCACCGTCCACGCCCTGGCTGGCCCGCAACGCGGTGTCGAACACGTCGGAGAACCGGCGGCGGCCAGAGCCGGAAACCAGTGACGAAGTGGAGTGTCGAAGCACATCGAGCGCCTCGCGCTGGGGGTGTACCGCCCGCCGGAGCGCGGCCAAGTCTGCACGAACGGCAGTGATCTCGAGCAGGAAGTCAGCGTCGGCCTGCAGGGCGAGTCCGATCAGCTCCTCGTTGCGGTCGTCGAACACGTCCAGCACGCAGACCAGCCGGCGGGTGGCCACGTCGGCCAGCCGGGCCAGGGTCTCGTCGGGGCCGCCGCTGGCGAGCTCGGGGCGGCCCCGGACTCCCTCCCAGAGCAAGTCGATCGACGGTGACAGCTGGTCGTGGATGGTGATGAGACGACGCTCGGACAGGAAGCAGTCGAGCTCGTAGGTATCGATCCGCTCCTCGCCGAGGGCGTGGAGAACGACCAGCAGGAACGAGCCGAAGTCGTCGACCTTGGGCAGGTCGATGTCCTCGACCGTGTCTCGCACCGCCAGGGCGTCCAGCCCGAGCAGCTCGGCGAGGTCGGCAAGCTCGTCGATGTCGTCGGGGCCCGCGGTGATGTCGATCCACACCCAGTCGGATTCGGGCAGCGCGTGGGTGGGCTCCACCTCGAAGGCGCATTCTCCCGCCTCGAACTGCAGGGCTCGAATGTGCATCGCCAACGATGTTCGCACACCGGCGGGGTCAACTGGCTGACCGGCTGGCTCCCGTTTCCTGCGGCATCCGGCGTTCGACGGGTCGCTGCTCCGCAGCACGCACAAAGCCCCGAACATGACAACCGGGCTCGAACAGGGCCGCGACGGACAGCCGGGGAGGCATCGCCCTAGATTGGGCTTGTGACTCATGCCCTGCCGGCTGCCGCCCAACGGATGGGCGGGTCGATCAGCGACCGCTCGGCGGAGATCGAGGCGCTGGGCACGCTGCCCATGGACCTGGTCGACGAGATCCGGCCGACCGGCGCGTTCCGGCTGTACGTGCCCGACGACCTGGACGGACCGGGAGTGACCGCCGTCGAGAGCCTGGAGGTCTTCGAGGAGTTCGCCTACCACGACGGCTCGGTCGGCTGGTGCGTGTCCATCGCCGCGACCACGTCGCTGCTGGCGTCGTACCTGCCCGACCCCCATGCCAGGGACCTGTTCGGCGATCCTGGTGCCATCGGCGGGGGGTTCGTCATGCCTCGGGGCAGGGCCGTACCTACCGACGGCGGGCTGCGGGTGTCGGGGCGCTGGCCGTGGGGATCGGGCACCAAGCACTGCACCACGATCGGGGGCGGGTGCCTGGTGGTCGACTCCGACGGGCGACCCCAGCCCCGGGGCGACGGTCTGGCCGCACCCTTCGTGTTCATGGACCCCGGCGACATCGAGTTCATCGACACGTGGGACGTGGCCGGCCTCGCCGGCACCGGCTCGGTCGACTTCGAGGCGCACGACGTGTTCGTGCCCGAGGGCCGCTGGATGCAGATCGCGGACGGTCCGGTGCGGGACAACGTGTGGTCCCGGTTCTCGTTCTATGGGCTGCTGGCCAGCGGGGTGGCGGCCGCCGCAGTGGGCATCGCTCGCCGCTCGATCGACGAGCTGGCGACGCTGGCCGGAACGAAGAATCCGCAGGGCAGCACGAGGACTCTGGCCGAGCGGGCCGCAACCCAGGCCGAGGTCGCGGTGGCTGAGGCGAGACTGGCAGCGGCATGGTCGCTGATGCTCGACGCCACCGATGACCCGTTCCAGGGCGCGCTGGCGGGACGGCCGTCCACGGTCGATCAGAAGCGCCGGATCAGGCTGGCGGCCACTCACGCCACCCAGACCGCCGCCGATGTGGCCGCGTCGATGTTCAGGACCGCGGGCGGGGCCGCGGTGTACCGCACGAGTCCCATCCAGCGCTGCTTCCGGGACACCGCGGTGGCTGCCCAGCACGCCATGGTGGCGCCGAGGACGATGGAGACCGCCGGCCGCCTGCGCATGGGGCTCGACACGAACACAACCACGCTGTGACGGGGTAATGACGTGGTCGCCGTCGGGGTGAGCGTTCCGTGGGGGCTGTGGGGTCTGCCTCCGGGTGAGCAGCGCCGGATGCTCGGTGAGATCGCGGATACGGGCATCGACCATGTCTTCACCGCCGACCATGTGAGCTTCCGCGACGGCAGCGGCATGGACGGTCTGGTGACCTTGGCAGCGCTAAGCGGGCTCGAGCCCAGGCTCGGCCTGCACCTGGGGGTGTACCTCCTCGCGCTGAGGCACCCCATGTTGGCTGCCCGCCAGATCGCCACGCTGGCCGAGGCTGCGCCGGGGCGGTTGACGGTCGGGGTGGGCGTGGGGGGCGACGACCGCCATGAGGTGGAGGTCTGCGATGTGGACCCCGCGACGAGGGGCCGGCGCACCGACGTCGCGCTGGAGATCGTGCGGGCCCTGCTGGACGGGCAGACCGTCGACGGCGACGGCGAGTTCTTCAAGTTCCGGGGCGGGAGGATCCGGCCTGCGCCCGAGCCGGCAGTGCCCTTGGTGGTGGGAGGGCGCAGCGACTCCGCTCTTGAGCGGGCCGGTCGTCTCGGTGAGGGATGGCTGGCCGCGTGGTGCTCGCCCAGGCGGTTCGCGGAGGGCGTGGCCCGGGTCGAGGAGACCGGCGCAGGGCGGGACGTGGCAGGGCGGGACGTCGCAGGGCGGGACGTCGCAGGGCGGGACGTCGCATGGCGGGACGTCGCATGGCAGCACGGCCTGCAGCTGTGGCTCGGGGCCGGCGCGTCGCCGGCGGAGGGCCGCGGCCATGTGGCCGCGGCGATGGAGCGCTTCTACCGGATGACCTTCGAGCCCTTCGAGCGCTACACGCCGTGCGGCACCGCGGCCGACATCGCCGAGTTCCTTCAGCCGTATGTGACCGCTGGAGCCGCGACGCTGAACCTCACCCCGTGCGGCCCCGACCGCGCCACGGAGATCGAGACCGTCGCCGAGGTGAAGAGACTCCTCGACGGCTGAACATCACTCGCTCCAGTCGGGTTCTTTGACATATTTTCATGCTATTGAGTTGCAGACTGTCGAGGGACTGATACAGTAGGTCCCGTGGAGACGCTCGTGCAGGTCGTGACGGTTGCGTTGGCCGTGGTCGCCATCATCTGGCACCAGCAGCGAACAACCGACAGGCTGAGGGACAGCACGAACCGCGCCATCGAGAGACTCGGTGCAGGCGTGGCGGCAAACGGAGAGCGGCTAGCCCGCATCGAGGGGTTCCTAGGTGTCGGCATGCCGGAAGCGGCGGCGCCCAATGCCGCTGGTGCCGTGTCGCCGAAGCAGCCTCCGGGCGAATCTGAGAAGCCCGACCCGACGTAGGGCCGGCGTCAACCCAGGGCGAGGCGGGCTGCGGCTAGGTCGGCGGCTGCGAAGCCGGCCGACTTGAACAGCGTCATCTCGTCGGGGGTCGTGCGGCCGGGCATACCTTCGGCCTGAAGTTGGGGAGTCAATAGCCCGGGCGCCGATCGCGGCTGCTACGGGACTTGGGCGATGAACCAGCGCGGCGGTTGGGCTTCGCCGCCAGAGGCCATGAGCGTTCCGCTCGGCCCGTCGGTGGCTTCGGAAGGCTCGGGCCGCGGGAACACCTGAACCTGGGCGATCACAAAGTCGCGGCCCACTGCGAACTGGGCCCACGACTCGCCCTCGTTCTCGTCGATGCCGAAGGCGTCGGCCAGGGTCTGCCATCCCCAGTTCGTTCCATCGGCTGACCAACCCACCCAGACCTCGGGCGTCTCGTACGTGCCGTCGCCCTCGGACAGGCCCGATTCGAGAATGGGGTTCAGGTCGTCCTCGGTGAAGGTCACGAGATCGGCGCCCGTGTCCGGGTCCTCGAAGACCACCGCGAACGACCCGTCGTCGTGGATCTCGCGCACACCGTCGGGTGTTGTGGCGGCGCCGACGGCCTCCGGTCCGAACTCGTAGACCGGGGTGTCCGCCGCGAGGTCCCACAAGGTGATGCCGCCTTCGGGCTCGTTGTAGCGCAGCTCATAGCCGTCCTTGGCGACCCGGCCCTCGGGCAACACGACGCCGGAACCGGCGGAGCCGTCCGTGTCCAACAGAAACGCCGGGACCGTTACACCGGCCGGACCGGCGGTTAGATCCCCGGCCGGCGCGAGTCCTTCGAACGTCGCCACCGTCGCCGGTGGCTGCCCGTCGTGGCCGCGCTGGACGCTCAACCCGTCGAAGGGATCCGACGCGGTGCGCCAGATCGTGCCGTCGGCTACGACGGTCCTACCGGAGTACTGATCCCACGATGACTGCTCCTCGCTCCAGACGAGCCCGTCGGTCGAAGTGAGCACCAGCAGGTCCCGTTCAGCGAAGACCGTCAGCTCGAATCCACGCCCGGTGGACACTCCCATGGCCCCGAGGCCGTCGTACTCGGCAGCCAACTCCATGGTCGAGCCGTCACTCGACAACACACTGATCCTGCCGCTCTCGACGCGGTCCAGTGCGGCCTCCTCCTCGTCGGTAAGACCCAGCTCCTCGATGCTCACGTACAGGATCTGCGCGCCTCCAAGCATGGGGGGCGTCGATGGATCATCTGGGTCGGGAGCATCGAACAGCGTGATCTCCAACGCGTCGTAGGGCGTTGCGAGCCAGGAGGCGGCCCTCTTGCCGTCGGGCAACAGGCCGCGGTCGGCAAGCAGCCCGAGCGCATCGAGGGTCGTGTAGCTCTGGACGACGAGCACGATGCGCTCACCCGACACCAGTGCCGACATCACCACCGACTGCTCCACCAGCCATGGCGACGACGGCGTCGGGCCGGCGGAGACGCTGATGTCGAGTTCCGTCCAGGTCGTGCCCTCATCGTCGGAGAAGAACGCCCGTCTCGACGGAAGCCCCAGGGGCTCGTAGGCGAAGGAATCGGCGTCGGTGTCCGGGCCGGCGACGAGCCAGCGATCGCCGGAAATGTCGACTTGATCCGGGCTCACGCCCTCGGGCATGGGCACCTCGGTCCAGTCGGTGCCGTTGCTGCTGACGAGGATCTGTGCCGTCAGGTCGACCTGTTCGCCGCCGGAGGCCTGCTCGCCGCCGTCGACCCCCGCGCCGCCGAAGACCTGCCCGCCGAAGGGCCAGGCCCGAGCGAGCACGCGGCCGTCACCCACCGACTGGAGGATCGAGAGGTGCTCAATGCCGGGCTCGATCTCTGTCCACTCCAGCACCGGTCCCGTCGACAGCGCCTCGGGGGTCTGCGCCTCAGGTTCCTGCGGCTCGGGTGTGGGCGCCTTCGGTTCCTCCGCCTTGGGGGTGGACGCCTGCGGTCGGGCGGGCTCATCCCCGTCGGGACTGGCGGACTGTTCGTCGGTGCCGGTTCCGGCGACGCTGCCTGTGCCGGAGGTTCCCGTGGGCGCGGCTCGCCCGAGGGTCGAATCAGATGCACCGCTGGTCTGCGGCGCAGCGGTCTCGGGGGCTGAAGGGTCCTCGGCGGTCACGAGCACAGTTCCGGTGCCGTCGCCATACAGCGCGTTCCAGGCCAGGACGCCACCGACCACCAGCACGACCGCGGCCACGCCGAGCACCCACCG
The DNA here is from genome assembly GCA_965220645.1 of Candidatus Aldehydirespirator sp. GTDB lineage: Bacteria > Actinomycetota > Acidimicrobiia > Acidimicrobiales > Aldehydirespiratoraceae > Aldehydirespirator. Next base: position 3,458,175 of record OZ244836.1, read on the forward strand.
CAGCGTCCGCGCCCTGGTCCGAACTGCGGTCTGCTCGCCGGAACCCGAACCGGATGGCGTCACATTGTCACCCATGATTCAGTCCCCTTCCGCCGGTACGCCGGTCCTGCCCCACGGGACGCTTCACCATGCCAAGGCTTGCCCTTTCTATCTCTGCAGGCATCTCTGCAGTCGCTACATGTTCCAATCATGACTCATTGTGGTGGCCACACCCGGCGATAGTCCCTGACCAGGCGTGTCGCCTATAGCGAATATTACGTATTATCGACCAGCGCTCCCTTGAGATTGAATTGCTGTTTTCGGAATCAACAGCCCATTCAACATTAATTACCGCATGGCAGATATAGAGTGACAACGTTTCTGCATTCCAAAGCTCCAGCCACTGCGCAAATCGATCTCAAGTGACGGAGAATGGCGGGAACAGGACTAGTATGCGTGACCATCATTCCAGTAGCGTTTTCGATGTGAATTTGGATGACATCGACCTGAACATCGTGCGGATACTGCACGACGACGGCCGCAGCAGCTATAGCGACATCTCCAAGATCATCGGCGTCAGCGCCGGAACCGTCAGGAACCGGATCAGCCGGATGCGCTCCGCGGGACTGCTCTACTTCGATGTGTGGCTGGATCCCTACCGTTCGGGCCTGGGAGTGCATGCCACGCTGCTGATGAAGGTCCAGCCCCGGCAGTTGGCGGAGACGGCTGACGCGCTAGCCGACCTCGACGAGACCGCGTATGTCGCCACACTGGCCGGCGCATACGACATCGTGGCGGACGTCTTCTGCCGCGACATTCTCGATCTTCGCCGCTTGATCCACGACAAGGTCCAGCAGATCGAGGGCGTGGTCGACGTGTCCACCAACCTCGTGACCGAGAACAAGCATCAAGCGAAGCTCAACACCCAAGGCGTCCTCACCTCGCCCAAGCACTTCTAGCCGACTGCATATCCGCTTCGGATCAGCTTGGAGTGGTGGTTCTAAGTCGTGCGAGGGTGTCCGGCTCTGTTCGAGTTATCCGCATCATTCACATTGACCGTTCGGGAGCTGTCGGGCTGCGGCGCAGTGATCCCCTTTCCCGGAGACACAGTCCGCCCAGGACCGGTCGTTTGCCGAGTTGAATTCGCGCCGCCGTCCTGGCTCAGCAATAACTCGTATTATTGATTCCAACCGCCAGCAAGAAGTCTCCGGGCGACCTCTGGGTGGCCGCAGAGTCTCAGTGAATGGCCGACAAGTAGTCGACCACTTCCTGCTCGGAGACCACGTCGGCGTATTTGGCGTCGAGATCGAACAGGTTGGCCTCGTGGATCTGCGGGTCACGATCTCCGCAGGCATCGCGCACGACGATGGGAACGAAGCCGTGCTGGCAGGCGTCGACCGCGGTGGCTCGAACGCATCCGCTGGTGGAGACGCCGGCGTGGATCAGCGTGTCGACGCCCATTGAGGTGAGTGTCGAGCCCAGATGCGTTCCGAAGAAGCCCGAGGCGTACTGCTTGACCACCACCACCTCGTCAGTGGTCGGCTCAAGCCCTTGGCCGTAGGCGCCCGGCTGCTGTGCAACAGCCTCAACTCCTTCGCCCGCGACGAGGCCAGCCTGCATGTGCCGGTGCGAGCCGCGGAGAACGGGGTGTGGGTAGCAGCAGCCAACAAGGTCGGCTCGCTGCTGCCGGCCGGGCGGGCCGCGGAGTTCTCCGAGGCGCTCGGGGTTCCCGCCGAGGCCCTTCAGGGCGCGGGCGAGAGTCAGATCGTCGACCCCGACGGCACGGTGGTGGTCAAGGCCCCGCCGACCGGCGAGGCGGTGGTGGCCGCCGACATCGACCTGTCGCGCTGCCGCCCACAGCGGCTGGATGGCCGCCGACCCCGGGTGTATGGCCCGCTGGCCCGGCCCGACACGGCCATTCCGGCACCGGCCCGGTGTGCGTGCGGGCCGCCCCCCACGACAGGATGCTGGTCGGGACCCTGCATCCCGGGCGAGCCGCCAACCGGGAAGTGTCCAAGGACATCGACCTGGTGGGCGGCCGGTCCCTGGCCGCGGCCTCCGTCCTGGCCAGTCGGGGCCAACGGGCCGGTAGCCGGCAGGAACCCGGGCCAACGGGCCGGTAGCCGGCAGGAACCCGGGCCAACGGGCCGGCAGGAACCCGGGCCAGCGGGCCGGTAGCGGCTAGCCGGCAGGAACCCGGGCCAGCACGGAGCGGGCCTGGCGTATCACCGCAGCGTCGATGAACTGGCCGTCCAGCACGGCCACTCCGCGACCCTCGGCCTCGGCCGCGGCCAGAGCGGCCATCACCGCCTCGGCCCGGGCGATCTCGGCGGCCGACAGGGTGAAGGCGGCGTTCACCGGGGCCACCTGCTTGGGGTGGATGACCGAGCGTCCCCCGAAACCGAGCCGGCGCAGCGACTCGCTGGTGGCGATCAGACCCTCGGAGTCGTTGAGGTCGGTGTACACAGGCCCCCAGGGCGCCACTAGGCCGCGGCCCACCGAGGCCACCACCACCCGGGTGCGGATTGGCCACAACTCCAGCCCGTCGGGGGACGGCTGCATGCCCATGTCGGCGGCCAGATCGGCCTCACCCAGGGCCAGGCGCACCACCGCGGGCACCGCTGCGATCTCGTATATCTCGGCCACGCCTACCGCCGACTCGATGAGCGCCACAACCGGGCATCCGCCGAAGTCGGCCGAGCAGGCGGCCGGGTCGGCCTTGGGCACCACCACCCCGGCAAAGTCCACGCCGTCGGCAACCAGCGACCGGATCATGGCGGCGTCGCCGTCGATCAGGTCGGGACGGTTGTTGATCCGCACGAACGCGGGCACCCCGGAGTTGGCCTTCAGCCAGCGGGCCACCGCCTCGCGGGCGACCGGCTTGGCCGCCTCGGCCACCGCATCCTCCAGGTCGCAGATGACGGCGTCGGCCCCCGAGGCCAGGGCCTTGTCGAAGCGCTCGGGGGTGTCGCCGGGAACGTAGAGAGAGGTGCGGGTCATGGCGGTGTGGACTCCTCGCGGCCTGCTTCACAAGGTTGACGCTGGTAGGGGCTCGCCCATACTGCGCGTCGAACGAAACGCCGTTCCTTTCGACGGAACACTACGCGGCCGACCGTACCCCTCACCACCAACACGACGACCCCCTCCCAACTCGTGACGACCAGGTCGCCACACACTGAAGAGGGCTCAGCACCACCAAATGCGGACCATCCCGTGTAACACAGCTACCGGAGCCAGTGTCGCCCAACTACCGGAGCCAGTGTCGCCCAGCTACCGGACCCGCGTCCCAAAGGTGAAACACACCTACCGGAGCCAACGCGTCAAGCATGTACCGGGACAACACAAACCCGTTTCGGGACCGCATATTAGAAAATCCAATAGAAGATCGCCCCTGACGCGGTGAAGCCCAAGTCAGGGCACATACTCTGACCTGGGCTTTTGTTGGTGGCGGGGGTAGGAATTGAACCTACGACCTTCGGGTTATGAGCCCGACGAGCTACCAGACTGCTCCACCCCGCAGCGGGATTCTACCGGGCGCCACTAGCGGCCCGCAACGCCTCGGCGCCGAGCCGAGCCGTCACTTCGGAGGCAGGCGGATGCCGGCGTCGACCCTGATGGTCTCGCCGTTCATGTAGTCGTTGGTGAGCAGCTCCATCACCATCGAGGCCAGCTCGTCGGCGGTGCCCAAACGCTTGGGGAACAGCACCCCCTCGGCCAGGCGGGCCTTGAACTCCTCGGCCTGCTCCCCCGTTCCGTAGATGGGCGTGTTGATCAGCCCGGGCGCGATGGTGTTGATCCGCACTCCCAGCGGCACCAGGTCCCTCGCGATCGGCAGGGTCATGCCCACCACCCCGCCCTTGGAGGCCGAGTAGGCGTTCTGGCCGGTCTGGCCGTCGAAGGCCGCGACCGACGCCATGTTCACGATCGCGCCCCGCTGGCCGTCGGCGTCCACCGGCTCGGTACGGGCCATGGCCGCGGCGGCCAGCCGGATGCAGTTGAACGTGCCGATCAGGTTGGTGTCCACCACCCGCTCGAACCGCTCCAGCGGCATCGGCTCGCCATCGCGGTCCACCGTGCGCACCGCGGTGGAGATCCCGGCCGAGTTGACCAGAACCCGCAGCGGGCCCAGCTCGCCGGCCGCCTCGACCGCGGCCTGCACCGGCACCTCCTCGGCCACGTCGCCCTCCACGAACACCCCGCCGACCTCCCGGGCCGCCTCCGCTCCCTTGGCCGCCTGGATGTCGATGATCACGCAGTGCGCGCCCCTCCCGGCCAGCCGGTTGGCGCACGCCCGCCCGATCCCCGAAGCGCCGCCGGTGACGATGGCCGCAGCCGCTGCCAGTTCCATGTCGGTACTCCTTGGTCGGACCCGGCCAACCTGCTCAACCTAGAGGCGGAGCGGACAACCCGCAGGGCTCATCTAACCGAGGACACTCCTGAGCCGGCATATTGACGTAGTTGTCCACATCACAGGGGGACAACTACGTCAATATGGAGCCACCCGCACCGCGAGACGCTCACCTCCCCTCCTGTGCCCACCGAGTCCGAGCCGAAGGCCCGACGGCCCGAGGCCCTCAGTCGGCGAGCACCCTGGCCACGTCGTCCATGTCGGGGAGGCTGTTGGGCGGGCCGAGCACGGTGATCTGGTCGTCGGCCTCCAGCACCAGGTCGGCCTCGGCCCGCAGCACCCGGCCCTCGCGGCTGACCGCCTCCAGGAAGAATCCCCGGTCGATGGTGAGCGCCCCCACCCTCCGACCGATCAGCGCCGATGTCGACAGCTCCGGCAGCAGCGGATACTGGCCGATCGACAGGTCCGGCAGCAGAGCCTCCTTAACCTCGGCCTCGAAGGCGGCCTCGGCCACCGCCTCGGCCCGGTCCGAGTGCAGGTAGGCGGCCAGCTCACCGGCCAGGCGCAGCACCCGGCCCGGCTCGGTGCTGCACCCGGCCAGGAAGAACAGCGCCTTGACCCGCTCGTCGTGGCCGCCCCAGGCCGCGGGTATCCGGATGCCGCCCGCGGCCCGCACGATCACCAGATAGTCGTCGTCGGTGTCGAGGAAGGCCATCGGGGTGGCGGTGGGATGGAACTCCGAGGGCTGGATCCACAGCGAGCCCGACTCCAGGAACCGGTCGGTCACCGTGGCCACGTCCACCTTCGTTTGGGTCGACAGCACCTCCGACGCCCGCAGCGCAGCCTCGTTGATGTCGGTGCCCTCGGGGATGCTCACCACTGCGGCCCGGGCGATCAGCCCCGGGTACTCGTCGGCGGCGCGCAGACCGTGGCTCTGCGCCGCGGCGCTCAGTTCGCGGTCCAGACCCCGGTCCACCAGCCGGCCCCAGCGCTCGAACACGTGGTAGATGGCCCCGCCGTGCATCGAGCGGGTGCGGCCATAGAACACGTACCACACCACCGCCACCCCCATCGACGCCCCGGTGAGCGCTAGCGCCAGAGGACCGAGCTCAGAGATCAGGTACACGTTGACGGCGACCGCCACGAGCTGCAAGTACGGGAACAGCGGAGCGGTGAACCCGGGCGCGTAGGAGGCGATCCGCGACGCCCGCAGAACGATCACCGCCGCATTCACCAGCGCGAGGGTCAACAGCACGAACGCGCTGGCCATCTTGGCGATGGCGGCCACGTCGAGGGCCAACACCACAGCCGCCATGGCCGCGCCGGTGACCATGACCCCCCACACCGGTGTGTTGAACCGGCTCAACCGCCCGAACCGCTGGGTCAGGAGGCGGTCGCGGCTCATGGCCAGCGGGTAGCGGGCCGCCGCGAGGATGCCCGCATTGGCCGCCGACGAGAACGCGGCCAGGGCAGCCAGCGCCACCAGCGCCGCTCCCAACTCCGGCATCACGCCCTCGGCCGCGGTGAAGATGGGAGCAAGGTCTTCGTGAAGCTCCTGAGCCGGTACCACTGCTACGGCCACGAGCACGCCGAGCGTGTACAGCGCCGTGCCAACCAGCAACGACAGACCCATGCCCAGCGGGATGTTCCGCGACGGGTCCCTGATCTCCTCGGCCGCGCTGGCCACGTTCGTCAATCCGCCGTAGGACACGAAGACGAGCCCGATGACGCTGACCAGCCCTGCGGTGCCGTCGGCGAAGAACGGCTCGAGCGTGCCGTCGCCCCCGCCCACGTAGGGCAGCCCGGAGCCGAGGTACCAGCCCATCACCGCCAGCACGAATCCGACCAGCAGGATCTGCAGGCCTGCGCTCACCTTCGACCCGATGAGGTTCACGATCGTGAACCCGGCGATCAGGACCACAGCCAGCGGCTTGGCCGGCACATCGAAGGCGATGTTGAGGTAGGCGCTCATGCCGACTAGCGCGAAAGCGTCCTTGAGCACCAGCGACAGCCACGTGGCCATGCCCGACACCGTGCCCACCGCCGGCCCGAAGGCCCGCACCAGGAAGTAGTAGGCGCCCCCGGCTCGGGGCATGGCGGTGGACAGCTCGGCCACGCTCAGCATGGCCGGCACGGCCACCACGCCAGCCAGGGCGTAGGCCAGCACGGCGCTGGGGCCGGCCTCGGCCGCGGCCAGGCCGGGCAGCAGGAACAGGCCGGAGCTGAGCATGGCGCCGGTGCTCAGCACGAATACATGGCGTAGCCCCAGCGAGCGGGCCAGCCCGCTGCCGGGCCCGCTCGCGCCGCGGTCGCTCACGTACCGCTCGCTCGCCGGGCCATTCCCAAACCTAACCCGGCCCGCGGTCCACGCTCAACACTCCCGCGGTCCACGCTCAACACACCGGCCGTCCACGCTCAACACCGGCGGTCCACGCTCAACACTCCCGCGGTCCACGCTCAACACACCGGCTGCGGGATCGGCGCGGCTACCGTTCGGGCATGAACTGGTGGCTGTGGGTGCTGGCCTCCGTTGGCGCCGTGCTGGTGATCACGACCGTCCACGATGTCGTCCAGAAGCGCCACGCCATCCTCCGGAACTTCCCGATAATCGGCCATCTGCGCTACCTGCTGGAGTCGTTCGGCCCGGAGCTGCGCCAGTACATCGTCAGCGACAACGACGAGGAACGGCCGTTCAACCGCAACCAGCGCCGCTGGGTCTACGCCATATCCAAGCGGGAGAACCCGTACTTCGGGTTCGGCTCCGACAACCGGCTCGACGCGGACGGCCACGTGTTCTTCCGGCACTCGGCGTTCCCGTTCAGTGCCCACGCCCCCGAGGGCGAACTGCGGGCCGCCAAGGTGCTCGGCGCCTGGCGCGACCGGCCGGGCGCGTTCCGGCCCGAGTCGGTGGTGAACATCTCCGGCATGTCCTACGGCTCGCTGTCGGGACCGGCCGTGGAGGCTCTCAGCCGGGGCTCGGCCCTCGCCGGATGCCTGCACAACACCGGCGAGGGCGGCATCAGCATCCACCACCGCCACGGCGCCGACCTGGTGTTCCAGCTGGGGACGGGCTACTTCGGAGCCCGGGACGCCAACGGGCGCTTCTGCATGGACACCTTCCTGGCCAGTTTCCACACCGCCCCCGTGAAGGCGGTCGAGCTGAAGCTGAGCCAGGGGGCCAAGCCGGGCCTGGGCGGGGTGCTTCCCGCCGCCAAGGTCACGTCGGAGATCGCCGAGGCCCGGGGCGTGCCGGTGGGTGTGACCGTTCGAAGCCCCAACCACCACCCCGAGTTCGACGACGTGTCCGGCCTCGTCGACTTCGTTGAGCGGATCGCCGATGCGTCCGGGGTCCCGGTGGGGATCAAGTCGGCGGTCGGCGACCGGCGCTTCTGGATCGAGCTGGCGTACGAGATGGCCGACACCGGCCGCGGGCCCGACTTCATCACCGTCGACGGAGGAGAGGGCGGCACCGGCGCCGGGCCGCTGACGTTCACCGACCACGTATCGCTGCCCTTCCGGGTCGGCTTCGCCGAGGTCTACCAGGCGTTCGCGGAGACCGACCTGCATGAGGCCGTGGTGTTTGTGGGTTCGGGCAAGCTCGGCTTGGCGCCCGACGCCATGGTGGCCATGGCCATGGGGGTCGACCTGATCAATGTCGGGCGCGAGGCCATGATGGCGGTTGGTTGCATCCAGGCCCAGCGCTGCCACAGCGGGCGCTGCCCAACGGGTGTCGCCACCCAGAGCAAGTGGCTCACCCGGGGTCTCGACCCGACCGGCAAGGCGGTGCGGGTGGCGAACTATGTGGCCGGGCTGCGGCAGGAGTTGAGGATGCTGGCCGAAGCGATGGGCGAGGAGCATCCGTCGCTGGTGGACCCGGCCGCGGTGGAGATCCGGCGCGGGGAGTTGCTGCCCATACTCGACGCCGTCGGCTACTCCGAAGAGGCGAAGGAGGCCCGCATCGCCCTGGGCGACGTGGCCAGAGAGGCCCGCATCTTCGCAGGCTCGGCCGGCGCCTGAGCTAGTTCTCGAGCTCCTGGAGCAGGCGTTCCAGGATCTCGTCCTGGCGGCGGCGCAGCTCGGCCAACTCGTCGATCAGCTGCTGGGTCTGCACGGGGGTCAGCTCGCCGACCTCGACCTCGGGCGTCTCGACGAGTGTCACGGATGGCTCCTCGCCGTCGTCGGGCTGCTCCACCGGGTCCTCCACCGGCGGGGCGTCGCCCTCGGTCGCCACCGGGGGCAGCGCTACCCCGCTGAAGTCGGCGCCCGGGTACAACTCGTCGAGGGCCGCACCCAGCGTCTTGCCCAGCGCGGTGCGGTTGCCCACCGAGGTGATCACCCCGGCCAGCAGCGGGATCTGGGTCCCCTGAGCCCGCACGTACATGGGGCGCACGTACAGCAACGAGTCGGCGACGGGCAGCAGGAGCATGTCGCCGAAGTCCACCTGCGAGCCCTGGTCGTTGAGCAGCGTCAGCTCACGGCTGATGGCGGGGTTGGTGGAGATGTTGGACGCCACGATGGCCGGTCCCGGCGCCAGCAGGTTCGACATCTCATAGGACACCAGGCGCGACGTCCCGTCGGAGCGCGTCTCGCCCACCATGAAGGCGGTCAGCTCCTTGCGGCTGTCGTCGTCGGAGACCGGCACGAACGAGCGCATCGCCACGAACGACGCCTCCTCCTCACCGGGCAGTTGGACCAGCGAGTAGTAGGCCGGAACCCGCCGCTCCCGCCGGGTCAGCAGGCCCCGATCCCCCACCACGGCCTCGGCTATTCCCCCGGCCTGCACGCTGCGGCCCGGATCCTGGGCCACCGCCCAACGCTCGGTGCCGATGATCAGCGCTTCGGGGTCCTGCACCTGGTACGACGCCCACATGTTGGTCTGCACGGTGAACAGGTCGGTCGGGAAGCGCAGGTGGGAGCGCAGGCCGTCGGGCATCTCGGAGAAGTCGGTGAACAGGTCGGGGAAGGCCCCCTGCCACGCGGCCACGATCGGGTCCTGCACCGGCATTACGTACAGCGTCAGGTCGCCGTCGTAGGAGTCGACGACGACCTTGACCGAGTTGCGTATGTAGTTGGCACCGGTGTCGGCCAGCTCGGCGCCGACGGCCAGGCCGCTGGTGTCGGCGCCCTGGGAGTAGGGGTAGCGGTCGGTGGTGGTGTAGGCGTCGAGCACGTAGTGGATGCGACCGTCGAACACCACCGGGTAGGCGTCGGAGTCGAACTCCAGGAACGGGGCGACGCTCTTCACCCGGTCCTGGGCGTCGCGGATGTAGATGATGCTGGTGTCGCTGTCCACGAAGTTGGAGATCAGCGGGTCGAGTTGCCCGAAGCGCAGCGCGAAGGCGACCTGGCGCAGGAACGACCCCATGCTGACGCCGCCGTCGCCGTCGTAGCGGAAGCTCTCCTCCCGGCCCTGGCCGTCCACGTAGTCGACCTCGTCGCGGGTGGCGCCCACCAGCGCGTAGCCGTCGAGGTTCTCGCCGACGTAGATCTGGGGCTCGTCGAGCTGCACCCCGATGGCCGGGTCGATCTCGACGGGCAGGCCGCCTGCAATGAACACCGGGCTGCCCCGCACGTCGGTGACATTGGCCCGGGCGATGGCCACCCCGTAGCCGTGGGTGATGGCCACATGCTGGCGCTCCCATGACCCCAGCTCGCTCAGGTTGAGCTCGCGGGCGGCCAGCACCACCTGGGTCAGCTCGCCGTCCACTTGGTAGCGATCGACGTCGAGCACGGGAGAGAAGCGGTAGAAGTCCCGCTCGCCCTGGTCCTTCTCGAAGGTGTCGGTGAGGGTGATCGGGTCGAGGATCCGGGTGTTGCGGACCGTCTGGGCCGCGGCCCTCAGCTGGGCGGGGGTGGGGTTCTCCTTGTAGTCGAACACCTCGAGGGCCACATCTTCGTCGGGCACCAGCGAGTAGGCGGTCCGGGTGGCGGCGATGTTGTGGTCGGTGTAGACGGACTCGCGGGCGGTGGTGTTGGGGTCGACCTGGAACCGCTGCACGAACGCGGGGTACATGTTGCCCATCGCGAGGGCCGTGAAGGCCCACAGGCCCACGGCCAGCGCCGGCAGCACCCAGCCCCGCCGGCGCAGGTTGACCACCAGCAGCACCACCGCGAACAGCGAGATCAGCAGCAGCAGGTTGAGGGCGGGCAGCTTGGCCTTGATGTCGGTGTACAACGCGCCGTCGACCACTCCCCGGCTCGACACGGTCAACTCGTAGCGGGACAGCCAGTAGTCGGCCGCCTTCACCAAAGCCAGCCCGGCCAGGATCGCCGACAGGTGCACCTTCACCGATGGCAGCACCCGCGGCGTGCCCTGGGGCACCTGGACCCTGATGCCGCCGTTGATGTAGTGGGCGATGCCGATCACGAGGAGGGTGATCATGAAGGCGGCGAAGCCCCAGTTCACGAGGAACGTCAGGAACGGGAGCCGGAACACGTAGAAGCCGATGTCGGTGTCGAACAGCGGATCGGTCACGCCGAAGTTCTTGCGGTTGACGAAGAGCAGCCACTCCTCCCACTGGTTCGACACCCCGGACGCGGCCAGCAGCGAGAACACCACCGAGACGGCCAGGCGAACGAGCCGCTTGCGGCCCCCCATCAAGTCATGGAACCGGCTGAGCATCTCCTCCTCGGGGCCGGGCGGGCGGACTTCGGGCGCCAGCCGGTCGACTATGAGCAGGTTGATCCATATCAGGATGAAGAAGGCGACCGCGAAGATTGCGAACAGGGCGATCTTGGCCAGCAGCACACGCCCCCACACGTCGGTGCGACCCAGCGAGTCGAACCACAGGTAGTCGGTGTAGAAGCGGGCGATGCCGCGCAGCGACAGCATCAGGACCAGCAGCCCGCCGGCTACCAGAATCGCAACGAAGCGAGCTTTTCTAGAGCCGAAGCGTGATCGGCCGCCGGAGGGAGGGGTAGAGATGGTGCGCACTGACGGTCACGTTATCGGCTCCAGCCAGCCAGCAGAGAAGGCGGCTTCGGCTGCGGAGTCGGCCCGGCCCGATCGGGACTCCCGGTAGATCGATCGGACGGCGCTGCTGAGCTCGTCCGGATCGTCGGTTTGGTCCAACAAGTCACCGAGGCGGGCCCGGACCGGCTCGACCAGAATCGACACGATGGCGCCGCCGGCCGCTGCGAGGTCGATGTCGTCGATGCTCACATCAATGTCGGACGCGAAGTCCTGCATCGGCACCCGCGCGGCGCGGGTGTAGGACTTGGTGTCGCCGGTGATCGCGGAGCGCAATGACCGGGCACCGTTGCGGCGTATGGCGTCAAGCAGGTCGCCCTGCTCGTCCACGACCAGCCGCTTGAGCCTGCGGGCGATCCCACCCACAGCGACGGCCCGAGCCGCGCTGACGAGATCGTCGGGATCAGCCGGCTCGGCGGCAGCCTCCGGTATGTGGGCGAACTCGTCGGCGAGCTCGTCGGGCTCGTCGGCGAACTCTTCGACGGCTTCGTCGGGCTCGTCGGCGAACTCTTCGACGGCTTCGTCGGGCGCAGTGACCGTTCCAGTCATGTCGGGTGGGGTCGCGCCATCATCGGTAGTGGCCGGCTCAGCCGGCGGGGGCTCGGACGCCCCGCCGACGGGCTGCGCGGTGATCGAGCGCAGTCGGGCGAAGATGGCCTCGGCGTCCGATGCCGGCGGGGCTTCGGCGTCGAGCTCGGTGGCGTCGGAGCCGGCGGACGCAGCATCGTCGGAAGCACCGATCGCCTGATCTTCCAGAAGGTCGGGGCGGGCGTCGTACTCAGCGTCGGCTTCGGCCTCGACATCGTAGAGCCGCACCTCGGCGTCGGCCTTCCCGGCCTCGCCCCGGGGCTCGGACTGTTCGAGCGTTGCGTCGGATGCCGTGCCGGTGTCGGGGGCCTCGCCGGTGTCAAAGGCTGCCTCATCGGTGCCAGAGGCCTCGCCGGTGCCAGAGGCCTCGTCGGTGTCAGGGGCTGCTTCGTCGGGCCCAGCATCGAGAGGCACCCCCGCCAGGCGCGCCGTGGCGATCTCGGCCTCGATCTCGGGTACGGTGGACGCCGGCTGAGCCGCGACGCGCAGTCCTGCCTGCTCGGCCTGGACCAATTCCTCGATCCAGCCGTCCAACCCCTGGCGGAAGATGCCGAGCGCCTCCAGGAGGCGGTCGCGCATGACTCGGAGCTGCTCCACCTCGACCCGGTGCTCGTGGCGCTTGCCGGCCAGGTCGGCCAGGATCCGCTCCCTGACGTTGCGAGCCTCCGCCACGATGCTCCTGCCCTGCTCGCGGCCCTGCTCGGCGATGGCGACTGCGGCCACCTCGGCCTCGCCCACGATCCGGGTGTGCTCGGCCTCGGCGCGCTCGATTCTCACTTGGGCCGCGTCGCTGGCCGAATGCAGCACGCGAGCTGCCTCATCACCCAGAGCCTCCGCCACCCGGCGCGACTCGAGCGTCCCCGGAGGGGTGCCCTCCAACTCCTCTATCCGGTTCGACAGCGAGCCGACCAGAGTGTTCAGCCGGCGGATCTCCTCGGCGGCGCCGCGCAGCCGGGTGCGGACGGACTCGGGCTCGTAGCCGCGCCGTACCGTGGCGAAGTCGTTCTCCTCCACCGCTTCAGGGGCCAACCCGATTCCGGGGTCGGATCCGTCGCCGTGTTCCATGGTTCCTCCGAGACCACCATCCGCACGCGTTCTTGGCGCTGACTTGCCGATTGGTTCTGCGTTCACGATGGTACGGCGCGGGAGAGCCTAACTGGGCCATACCCGCAGCAACTGCACCGCGCGTGTTACCGCACGTGTTAGGGAATGCGCAACGGCTGCAACCGGGCCGCTCCTCAGTTCAGCAGACGTAGGACGGGATCGCCTCCGGAGCTGGCCAGCGCCTGCAGCGCATCGTCGAGGTGGGCTACGCCGACCACCGGTACGTCGCCAGCGCCCGACCGGGCCGCGTCCACCGAGCCCTCGGGAACGATGATCATCTGAGCGCCCGCATCCCGGGCCGTCACCGCCTTCTGGGCGACGCCGCCCACATCTCCCACGGACCCGTCGAGACGGATGGAGCCGGTGACGGCTACCCGCTTCCCGCCGGTTAGCTCGCCCGGCGTCAGCACGTCGAGCACCACCAACGTGAAGGCCAGGCCGGCGGATGGTCCCCCCACCGAACCCAAGGAGATGTCGACGTCGAACGGCAGCGGGTTCCGCTTGACGCGCTCCGTCACCCCGCTCACGCCGATGAACGGACCCCCGCTGTCGGGATGAGCACCGAGAGTCATTTCCACATCGCGCTGCTCTTGCGTCTCGTAGTTCTCCACCGTGACCACGGCCGTCATGCCCGGCTCCAAATCCGCCAACACCGCTCGCAGCGACGCGACGGTAGTGACCGGCTGACCGTTGATGGACAGGATCACGTCGGTGGGCTCCAGCAGGCCGTCGGCCGGGCCGCCGGCGACGGTCTCTATGAACAGCACTCCGGTGAAGTCGGCGGCACGCACGCCGAGGTGCTGCAGGGCCACGATCGTGGCGATGTCCTTGGAACTCTCCATCAGCGCACGGTTGTGCTCGCGCTGCTCGGTGTTCGACCGGTCGCCGTACACCGACCCGCGGCTGCGCAAATCGACCTCGTCGTCCATGGACGACCTGACCCAGTCGAGCACGGTCAAGTCGTTGTCGATCGCCACGGTAAGAAGCAGGATCTCGCCATCAGGATCGAACGCATCGATGCCGGCGGCTTCCACCCGGCTGGACGTGGCGAGAGCGGTGCCGGGCAGGAAGGCCACCGCGCCGTCGTCGACCACGGAGTCGCCGGGCAGCAGCTGACCGGCCCACTCGGCCGGCACGAAGTACGACCCGGCCGCCACCACCACCAGCAGGTTCACAAGGCAGATGAGGACCAGCCACAGCCCGCGCCTGCGCCGAGGGGGGCCAGTCGGCGGTGGCGGGGGCGGCAGCTCGTCCGGCAGGGGCGGCAGCCCACCCGGCGGAGGCGAGTCCGGCGCCGGGGAAGTCGGCGGTGGGAAAGCTAGCGTGGCGAACCGTCCAGTCGTCTTCGCTCCGGCGCCGTTCATTCACGCGGCGCGGACACCAAGGTACCGCCCATGGCGACAGCCCCGACCACCGGCGAAGCTGTTCAGGCAGCACCGGCAGGCACCGGGATGCGGTCGCGGGCCGCCCGCTCGGCCCGTCGGGCCGCGCTGACGGTCCTCCGCTCGACCCAGGCCGCCCTCCGTTCGGTGTGGGCAGCCCGCCCCAAGCGCCGGATCCGGCTCATCGACGTGCTGCGGGTGCTGGGCCTGGCCCGGCGGGCAGTGCCTCGCCCGGTAGCGGGGCCGAGGGCCTACCCGCAATGGTGGCAGCGGGTGCTGGCACTGCTGATACTGATCGCGCTGGTGATCGGCATCGGCTTCGTGCTGGCCGCCGTTGTCGGCCTCCTGGTTGTGCTGGCCGGCTTCCTGCTAGAGCAAGCCATCTCCTAGAGGCCGAGCGGGAAGGGCACGCTTCATGAGAATCCGCGCGAGGCACCGAGCGAGGCCGTGGCCCGAGCGGCCCGTGAGCGAAGCGAACAAGAGCGGGAGTGGCACCGCGGCGACGCGAGGCGGCATCACCGCCCTGCGCATCTCCTAGAGGCCGAGCGGGTGGGCGATAATCCGACGCGGCCCGAGCGGATGGGTGGCCAGTCGACAGGGCCCGAGCGGCGGCGGGAGGCGGCCGCGGCCGGCCATACCGGCGACGCCGCCGGAGCCCGGTTGTATCTCCACGACGAAGACCCGACGGTGCGCTCCAGCGCGCTGCGGGCGTTGGAGAGGGCCGGTGACCTGGCTTCCCGCGAACTCGAGGCCGCTCTGGAGGATCCCGCGCCCGCGGTCCGGCTGACCGCGCTCGAACTCGCTGCGGGCCGAGGCGACATCGCTGCGACTGCGGCCGCGGTGAGGCTCGTCGACGATGATCGGCGGGTGGTGGAGGCCGCCGCCTGGACTTGCGGCGAGAAGGTCTCAGCCGGCCACACCGCGTCTCCACTACACGCGGATGGGGGCGGCTCCGAGACGGCCGCGGTGGTGAGCGCCCTGGTTCGCGTGGCCCGATCCCATGAGGACCCGCTGTGCCGCGAGTCGGCCATCGCGGCCCTCGGCGCGATCTCCCATCCTGCCGGGCTGCCGGCGATCCTGGCCGGGCTGGACGACAAGCCCGCAGTACGCCGCCGGGCTGTGATCGCGCTCGCCCCGTTCGACGGGCCCGAAGTCGATGCCGCGCTGCTGAGGGCTACCACTGATCGCGACAAGCAGGTCCGGGCCGCGGCCGCAGAACTGCGAGGCGGCTAAGAACCGGCGCGGCCGCAGAACTGCGAGGCGGCTAAGAACCGGCGCGGCTAAGAACCGGCGCGGCCGCAGAACTGCAAGGTGGCTAGGAACCGGGGCGGCTAGGAACCGGCGCGCCCCATCCGACCGATGCGGGTTACTCGAACTCGTCGCTGAATATCGAGAAGTCCATCCCGAGCTGCTCGAGACATCGGCCCGCGCCCCGCACCACCGTCTCCAGCGGGGCATCGACTCGCCGGACCCGCAACGACATCTCCCGGGACAGCCGGATGTCCATCCCCCTGAGCAGCCCTCCCCCGCCGACGAGGAAGACGCCCCGGGCAATCAGGTCCTGGGCCAGTTCGGGCGGAGACTGCGACAGGCAGCTCAGCACCGAGTCGACCATAGCGCTCACGGGCTCCTCGATCGCCCGCCGGATCTCGTCCGGAGTAACCACCGTGGTCTTGGGCATTCCCGACATCAGCTCCCGGCCGCGGATCTCGGCCGCGGTCTCGTTGCGGGTCGGTGCTGCCGAGCCGACCACGATCTTGGTGTGCTCCGCGGTGGGCTCGCCGATGGCCATGCCGTACTCGCGCCGCATGTGGGCCTGCACGGCGTCATCGATGTCGAACGAGCCCACCCTCACCGCCTCCAGAGCCACGATCCCGCCCAGGCTGAGCAGGGCGGTCTGGGTGGTGCCGCCCCCGATGTCGATCACCATCGACCCGACCGGCTCGTCTATTGGCAGACCCGCACCGATGGCCGCGGCCATCGGCTGGTCGATCAGCCGCACCTCGATGGCACCCGCCCGGCGGGCGGCCTCCATCACAGCCCGCCGCTCGACCGGGGTGATCGCCGACGGCACGCACACCACCATGCGGGCCCGGTTGATCCGGCTTACTCCCACCTGCCTGAGCAGGATCCGGATCATGTCCTGGGTCATCTCGAAGTCGGTTATGGCTCCCTTGCGCAGCGGCCGGCGGGCCACGATGTAACCGGGCGTGCGGCCCAGCATCCGGCGAGCCTTGTGGCCCACCGCCAGCAGTTCGTTGGTGTTGGTGTTGAGGGCCACCACCGACGGCTCGTTCAGCACCACGCCCTGCCCGCGGGCGTACACCAGAGTGTTGGCCGTACCCAGATCGATAGCCAGATCGCGGGGCAGGGCTCAGCGCTCCGAGATCACGGGTGCGTCTCCGGCCGCGTCCGCGGTCGTGTCTGTGGCCGTATCCGCGGGGTCGTCAGAATTCAAGGGATCGAGCCTTGATATCCCGCTGGCAGGGCCGACCGATCGTCCCGGTTCGCCCGACACAGCCTCGAGCTGCCGGAGGAACGGGGCGGGACGACGCCAGGTGATCCTGCGGGCCAACCACAGCAGCATCGAGCCGACCGTGGCCAGCCCCAGCGAGGCCACCACCAGCAGCACCGAGCCTCTCATCGGGCGCTCTCCGCAACGGCCGGCTCCACGTCGATGATGTGCTGGGCCTCCAACCCCCAGCTCTCGCCTCCCTGCCATCGCTCCGTCTTCCAGATCGGGACCGTGGTCTTGAGGGTGTCGATGGCAAAGCGTGCGGCCTCGAAGGCTGCGTCCCGGTGGGGGGACGACACGGCCACCACTACTGCGGGCTCACCCACCGCCACGGGTCCCACCCGGTGCAGCATGGCCACGCGCCCCAGGTCGTCCCAGCGCCGTCTCATTTCGGCCGCGATGGCGTGCAGGCGGGGCTCGACCTGATCGTCGTACGCCTCGTACTCCAAGAGGTCCACGCCGGGCCGGTCGGTGGAGTGGTCGCGAGCGGTGCCGCTGAACTGAACCACCGCACCGCACTCGGGCAGCACCACCCAGGCCGCCACCTCGATTGATGGCAGAGGATCGGGTGACAGGCCGAGCCAGGTGTCGCCGGTGTCAGGGGGTGCCAGCACTGCGTCACATCGTAGTGCTCTCATCAGAGGCCGAGCGCCTGGACCGGAGATCATCTGAGCCACGCGAGGCCGTGGCCCGAGCGGCCCGTGAGCGCAGCGAACAAGAGCGGAGGCCGTGGCCCGAGCGGCCCGTGAGCGCAGCGAACAAGAGCGGAAGTCCAGCCTCAAGCGCGGCTGCGCCGTCGCTTCTGGAGGGCTCGGGCCGCCAGGCCGGCAGCAACCAGGACGCCCACCACTACCGCCACCGCGGCAGCCAGCAGCAGCTCTTGGCGGCGCCGGGCCGGGAGCGACTCCAGGGGGTGGGGCTCGTGCGACACGACCCACGCCTCCTCGTTGCTGTAGGTGGCCCTCCAGCCCAGCGCCCGCAGGCGGTCGTTGGCCACCACCCATGGATGGGTCGTGTAGGGCACAACCCCCGGCGGCGTCGGTGCCAGGCCCGAGCGCCAGCGCAGCGCGCTGAGGATCCTCACCAGATGCGACGGCGCCCGCAGCCGGGGACGAGGACCTTCGAGGTCGGCCAGAGTGTCGGGGGGGATCCAGCCATCGGGCGCGACGTTGAGGATCCCGTCGTAGCGGACGTTGACCGACGTGACCACGGCCGCGGCCAGATCGTCGGCGTGCAGGCACTGCACCGGCGGGTCGCCGTCGGCGGCCACCCCCGACCGGACGGCTCGCAACGTGTTGGCCAGCTGCCCCAGACGGTCCTCGGCCACGACGACCGCGGGTCGCAGGACGGTGACGGATCGGCCGGGGGCCAGTCCCCACTGCTGGGCCAGTCGCTCCAGCCGGTGCCGTTGCAGGGCCCAGTCGAAGTCGGGATTGGGCCGGACCGGGGCGTCCTCGGTGATCGGCACCGGGTTGTCCCTCCAAGCGCCGTAGACCATCGCGGACGACATCACCACGAGGTGGGGGACACCGACGGCGTCGAGGGCGTCGAGCACCCGCTGCAGCAAAGCAGCCTCCAGATCGACCTCGGCGGGATTGAGCGTGCCCGCGGTCACGGTCGAAGCCAGGTGCACCACCGAGTCGGCACCGGCGAAAAGGGCGGCCAGATCAGCATCGGCCAGGTCGACTTGTTTGGTGGTGACCGATGTGTAGGGGGCGGCGGGATGGTCCTTGTCGATGGCGACTACGGCCACCGCCGGAGTCTGGTGGGCCAGCCGGGCCACGACCCGACGTCCCACAGAACCGTGGGCGCCGGTCACCACCACCCGGGTCACGGCACGCTCCACAATCTCCGCTGCACCCCCCTACGATGCCCTCATGAGCGGCGATCCGCCAACAGAGGGCGGTCCCGACGATCCTTTCGAGGGCCTGGAGGGATTCGAGGGCCTGGAGGGATTCGAGGGCCTGGAGGGGCTCGGCGACCTGGACGAAACCGAGGAGTCGGGCGAGACGGGGGGATTCGGCGGCTTGGGCGGGATCGGCGACCTGGGCGGCATGGGTGTGATCGGCGACTTGATGCGGATGCTGCAGGGAACTGCGCCCGGAGCGAACCAAGCCCGCGAGGTGGGCCGGGCCATCGCCTGTGGCGGCGTGTCCGAGTCCAACATCGACCCGTCCTCCCGCATCGCCATCGAGCAGCTCGTGCGGGTGGCCGAACTGCGGGTGGCCGACGCGACCGGCCTGCAACCGGCTCCGGGGGCGGCGCTGCGGGTGGAGGTGGTGAACCGCGCCGGCTGGTCGGACCGCACCGTCAGCGATTACGGGGATCTGTTCGGCGCGCTCTCCAAGTCGATGACCGCAGGCCTGGGCCCGGATCTCGACGACACGCACGACGATCCGATGGCCGCCATGCTGGCCGGCATCACCAGGATGATCGGTCCCACCATGCTGGCCCTCACTACCGGCGCCATGGTGGGCCGCCTGGCGCAGCATGCCCTCGGCGGCTATGTGCTGCCGGTGCCCCGCCCAGCCAGCAAGCCGATGCTGATCGCTCTGCCCAACGTTGATGACTTCGGTCGAGAATGGTCACTGGATGCCGACGATGTCCGCCTGTGGGTATGCCTGCATGAAGCCATCTACTGCGCGGTGTTCGGGGTGGGTCACGTACGCGGGGCGGTTGGCGACCTGCTGCTGCGTCACGCCTCGGCGTTCGAGAGCAATCCCCGGCGCATCGAGGAGCTGCTGGGAGACTTCGACCCCGTCGACGCCGGACCCGAGGCGCTCGCCAAGCTCCAGTCGGAGTTGGGCAGTCTCGACGCCCTGCTCGGAGCGGTGCGCTCGCCCGCCCAGGAAGCCCTGCTGCCCCAGATGACCGCGCTGGTGGCGGCCATCACCGGCTACGTCGATCACACCATGGACCGCATCGGGGCCGACCTGATCGGCTCGTACGGCCGCCTCTCCGAAGCGTTGCGCCGCCATCGTGTGGAGGCCAGCGCATCCGACCGGATCGTGGAGCGGCTCCTCGGCCTGGAGCTCGACCAGACCCAGTACGAGCGTGGGGCGGCCTTCGCCTCAGGGGTGGTGGAACGGGCCGGGACCGACGGGCTGCAGCGCCTCTTCAGCCACCCGGAGAACCTGCCGACCCCGGCCGAGGTCGACGCGGCCGGGCTCTGGCTGGCCCGGATTGACCTGCCCCGCTAGCCGTCACCCTCCCGGCCTTCACCGTCCCGGCCGTGACCCTTCCGGCGTTGCTGGGTGGCTGTGCGCCGCCGGCTGATGACGAAGGAGATCAGTGCGAAGGCCGCCATCAGAGCCACCAGCAGCGACCCCAGCCGCGACGGTATGGACAGGATGACGGGGATGAAGGCGCCGACCACCCAGGCGATCTGGAAGCGGGCCTCGAAACGGGAGAACGACCGTCCGTGGTTGGCATCGGGGGCGTCTCGCTGAACCAGCGAGTCGAAGGCGAGCTTGCCCACGGCGGCGGAAATGGACACCCCGCCCGACAGCAGCGTGATGCCCATGAGCCCGCCCGTTATGGCCGCCAGCAACGCTGTGGCCAGGGCCACGGTCAGAGCCCCCAGCAGGATCAACTCCTCCACGACGCTGCGTCTTAGGATGGGAGCGATCTGCACTCCCGCGAAGGCGGACAGTCCCGCCGCCGCCACCACCACCGCGAAGTGCCAGAACGGAGCGCCCGGATCACCGACGATGTCTACGCCGCGCTCGGAGGCCACCGCACCGCCCAGGGCCGCGCCCGGCGCGCTCACGTCCAGACCTTCCTCGCCGCCGCGCAACGCGAAGGCCAGCATGAAGGTGACGAATCCCACTGCGCCGCGCATGACCGCCATGGCCGACGCCGACAGCAGGATTGTGGCCGCCCGCAGCGCGGAGCGCTCGCTCGATGTGGCCCGTCTCCGCGCCACTGGGATGCGGGGCAACTGGAGCGTGATCGCCGTGGCCACCAGATAGCCGACGGTCGCCGCGCCGGCAGCCACCGCGGGGCTTCCCAGGAAGGCCAGCGCCGCGCCGATACTCGCTCCCACCAGGCTCATCACCGCGCTGATGAGGGCCAGGCGGCTGTTGGCCTGCACCAGGTTGGACTCCGACTCCACGTAGCGGGGCACCACGGCGCTCTTGGCCACCGCATAGGACTTCTGCAGCACCAGCAGCGCGAAGGCCTCGGGGAACAGCCACAGGGTGTCGAGGTGGCGGATCATGAGCAGCGCCACCACCAGGCGGCCGAGGTTGGTGACCAGGATCATGGCCCGGCGCCCGCCCGGCATCCGGTCGATGACCGGGCCGATCAGCGGTGTGACCACCGCGAACGGCGCCATGGTGAGGGCCAGGTAGAGGGCTAGGCGGTCGCGGGCCGCGTCGGGGCTGATGGAGAAGAAGATCGACCCGGCCAGCGCCACTGCGATGACGGCGTCGGTGGCGGTGGCCGCGGCATGAACGCGCGCCAACCGCTGGAAGGGGCTGAACACGGGCACGGGCCGGCCGGGCCGGCCCTCATCACTCACCCAGTCCTGGGCCACCTGTTCAGGTTACGACGCGCTCGCCGGTCCGGGCCCGGTTCAAGGCCAGCTGTTGGAGCTTCACGTGGGTGTCGGTGTCGGTGTCGCGGCCGCAGCGGGTCCAGACGCCGTCAGAGTCGAGCGTCCAAGCCAGATGCTCGTCGGCCAGACTCACCTCAGCCACCTCGACCACCCGGGCCGCCAACCGCGGATCGTCCACCCGCACCAGCGCTTCCATTCGCCTGTCGAGGTTGCGGGTGAGCAGATCGGCGGAACCGATGTAGGTGGCGGGGCAACTCGGGCCGTCGCCGTTGGCGAAGTGGTAGATGCGGGAGTGCTCCAGGAACCGGCCCACGATCGAACGCACCCGTATGGTGTCCGAGAGACCCGGCACGCCGGGCCGCAGACCGCACAGGCCCCGCACGATCAGGTCGATCTCCACGCCGGCCTGCGACGCCTTGTAGAACTGCTCGATCATCGGTCCGTCGGCCAGCGAGTTGAGCTTCATGATGATGCGGCCGCCGCCGGGCACGTGCATCTCCTGCTCGATCAGTTCGGAGATGCGGGGCCGGAACTGCTCGGGCGCAGTTATCAGGTGCTTGTGGTCGATACTGCGGCCGTAGCCGGTGAGCTGGTTGAACAGGCTGGCAAGATCCCTACCGACTTCCGCGTCGGCGGTGAGCAGGCCGAAGTCCTCATAGATGCGGGCGGTGCGGTGGTTGTAGTTGCCGGTGCCGATGTGGCAGTAGCGGCGGATCCCGTCGGGCTCCTCCCGCACGATCATGGCGATCTTGGCGTGGATCTTGAGGCCGACCAGGCCGTAGGCCACATGGGCTCCGGCCTGCTCCAACCGTTTGGCCCAGCTGATGTTGCGGGCCTCGTCGAAGCGAGCCTTCAACTCCACCAGCACCGCCACCTGCTTGCCCCGTTCGGCCGCGGCCACGAGTGCGTCGATGATGGGGCTGTCGCCGGAGGTGCGGTACAGCGTGAGCTTGATGGCCAGCACCGCCGGATCCCTCGAGGCCTGGTGGATGAGCTCGCCCACCGAACGGCTGAACGACGAATACGGATGGTGCACGAGAAGGTCGCCGTGGCGCAGCACCTTGAAGAAGTCGGCCGGTCCGTCCTCGCCCACCAGCTCCGGCTCGGTGATGCCGCCCCAATAGGGCCACTTCAGCTCGTGCCGGGGCAGATCCGCGATCTCGTTCAGACCGCTCAGATCGACGGGACCCCGCACCCTGACGACGGTGTCGGGCGTCAGGTTGAGCTCACGCAGCAGGAGCTCGAGCACCTCCTCCGACATCGAGTCGACCACCTCAAGGCGGACGGCCCATTGGAAGCGGCGCCGGCGCAGCTCCATCTGCACCGCGATCAGCAGGTCGTCGGCGTCCTCGTCGTTGAGGGTGAGGTCGGCGTTGCGGGTCACCCGGAAGGCGTAGTGCTCCAGCAGCTCCATACCCGGGAAGAGCGTGTCCAGATTGGCCGCGATCACATCCTCGAGAGCCACGAACCGGCTGGAGCCCTCGCCGGTCGGGACCCAGCGGTCGAGCGTGGCGGGAACCTTGATGCGAGCGAAGCGCTGCTCCGAGTCGGTCGGGTCGCGCATGAGGACGGCCAGATTCAGCGAGAGGTCGGAGATGAACGGGAATGGATGTCCGGGGTCGACGGCCAGCGGCGTGAGCACCGGGTAGACCCGCTGCTCGAAGTGCTCGCGGAGGTAGGCGCACTCCTCCGGGCTGATCCTGTCAGTGGTGAGGATGTGTATGCCCTCGGCCTCCAGCGCCGGCCTTATCTTCTCCAGGAAGAGGCGCTGCTGCTCGCGACACTGCTCGGAGGCGATCCAGCGAACTTCGTGGAGCTGCTCGGCGGGCGTGTGCCCGTCGAGGGTGAGTTCGGCGAGTTCGGCCGCGACCCGGTCGGCGAGTCCCGACACCCGGACCTGGAAGAACTCATCGAGGTTGGTGGCGAAAATGCTGAGGTACCTGGCCTGCTCCAGCAGGGGGACGTCGGGGTCGTCGGCGAGGGCGAGCACGCGGGCATTGAAAGCCAGCCACGAGATCTCCCGGCTGAAATAGTCCGTCCGAGGCTCAGACCATCCCCCGACGCGGATCATGGGCTCTAGGGGCACGGCTGCACCGGATCGAACCGCGATCAGACCCGCCCCCGGTTGGAGTACTCGTCTTCGTCCTCCGGGTAGCCGAGGTCCCAGTTCACGATGATCCGCTCGCGCTCGGCGTCACGATTGACCCGCTCGCGGTTGCGTCGGAACTGGGGGTCGTGGGGGGGTAACAGCAGCAGACGGGCGTGGACGCGGTCCCGAAAGGAGGTCATGAAGTCGACATCGCCGTAGACGGGGCGAATCTCCCAGTGGGGCGCGACCGGCCCAAGATAGGTGATCGTAGCCTGGCCAACCGGCGGCTCGTCCACCGCCTCGAGCTCTGCGCCCGCGAGCGTCATCGGATCCTCAGCCTCGCTGCGAGGCTCTTAGGAGGAGCCGTTCTTGCCCGAAGCGCCGCCGCCCGAGTTGTCGCTGCCGGTCGCCTGGTTGCCGCCTCCTGAGGCGTCGCCCTCTTTGGCGGGGTCCGACAGACCGTCCTTGAACTCTTTCTGTGCCTGGCCCAACGAACGGGCGAGCTTGGGGAGCTTCGCACCGCCGAATACCAGAAGGACGAGCACGAGGATGATGAGGAGCTCAGGTGCACCGAGGTTAGGCATCGCTATGCAGCATACCGCGCTTTGTCCACAGCCGCATCCGGGCTGTGGAACGAGCTGCCGGGGGTGTTGTCAGGCGCTGACGACGGCGCGGCGCTGGAGAGCGCGGGCCCGCCGGATGCGGCGACGCTCCCGCTCGCTCATGCCGCCCCAGATACCGAACTTCTCGCCGTTGTTCAGCGCGAACTCCAGGCACGCCTCGCGCACCACGCAGCCCCGGCACACTTCCTTGGCCTCCCGCGTGGACGCGCCCCGCTCGGGGAAGAAGAGGTCGGGATGCACGCCCAAGCAGTTGGCCTCGCGCTGCCAGGACATGTCCTCGGCCGGAAAGATGCCGTGTAGCTCCATTGGGGATTCCTCCTGATGACCATCCAGGCCCCAGCGGTGGGCTCGGGCCCGGCCCGCCCGGTGCCATCGATGTAATTACACCACTGTTATATGACAAATGCAAACCCGGCCGCCAGAAATCTCCGGGAATTGCATCAGAGGCGGGGCTCCCGCTCTAGTTCGCTGCGCTCACGGGCCGCTCAGGCCCTGAGTCCCGCTCTAGTTCGCTCCGCTCACGGGCCGCTCAGGCCCTGGGATAGGGTCGGGGTATGGCTTTGCGCAAGCGCTGGCGCCGTCGTCCGCGGGTGCAGCCCGAGCCGGCCCACTTCGCCTACTCGCGCTGGGACGGCACCCAGGCCGGCTTCGACCTCGACGCCGACCACATCTTCGACGAGCTCGCCGACGATCTGCTCTACCACGGCGACCTCGCCAGCGCCCTGCGCCGCCTGATGGCCGAGGGCTTCCGCGACCGGGAGGGGCGCAGGCTCGAAGGGCTCCGCGAGATGCTCGAGCGCCTCAGGGAACGGCGCCGCGAGCTGCTGGAGCAGCACGACCTCGGCGGCGTCTACGACGACATCGCCGAGGACCTGCGGGACGTGATCCGTACCGAACGCCGGGCCCTGGAAGACCTCGACGCGGCCGCAGCCCAAGCCCGGGCCGAAGGCGACGAGCGCCGGGCCGATCTCACCGCTGAGACCGCGGCCACCAAGAACGCCGAACTCGACATGATGCCTCCCGACCTCGCGGGCCAGTTCAAGGCCCTCGACAACTACGACTTCGAGAGCGACGAGGCCCGCCAGCAGTTCGCCGAGCTGGCCGAGCGCCTCCGCGAGCAGCTCATGCAGCAGTTCCTCGACCGGATGGCGGGTTCGGTCGACGACGCCTCCGGAAGCGGCCCGGCGTCGGAGGAGATGCAACGGCTCAAGGACATGCTGGCCGAGCTCAACGTCATGCTGGCCCAGCGAGCCCAGGGCGAAGAGCCCGACTTCGAGGGGTTCATGCAGCGCTACGGCGACTTCTTCGGTGAGAATCCCAAGACCCTCGACGAGTTGCTGGAGGTGATGGCCCGCCGCATGGCCGCAGCCCAGGCGATGCTCAACTCGATGACGCCAGGCCAGCGCGACCAGCTCCAGCAGCTGTCCGACCAGCTCCTGGCCGACATGGACCTCAACTGGCAGGTCAACGAGCTGGCCCGCCACCTGCGCGAGGAGTTTCCCGACTTCGGCTGGGATCGGCGTTACGACTTCGGCGGGGTCGATCCCCTCGACTTCAGCGAGGCCTCCGACATGCTGGCCGAGCTGGGGGACATCGACCAGCTCGAGAACCTGCTGCGGGCCTCGGCCAGCCCCGGTGCCCTCGCCGAGGCCGACACCGAGGCCGTCCGCAGGCTGCTGGGCGATGACGCGGCCACCAGTCTCGAGCGCATGGCCGAAGTGGCCCGCATGCTGGAGGAGGCCGGCCTGATCGAGAACCGCGAAGGGCGCTTCGACCTCACTCCCCGGGCCATCCGCAAGATCGGCCAGGGCGCCCTGCGGGACCTGTTCGCCCGGCTCGACGCGGACAAGCTCGGCCGCCACGCCATCAACCGCGCCGGCCTCGGCCACGAGCGGGAGCCCGACACCAAGGCCTACGAGTACGGCGACCCGTTCAACCTGCACATCGGTCGCACCATCCGCAACGCGGTCACCCGCACGGGCGGCGGTGTGCCCGTGCAGCTGCACCCCGACGACTTCGAGGTGGAGCGAACCGAGCAGCTGGTCCGCTCGGCCACCGTGCTAATGCTCGACCTGTCGCTCTCGATGCCGATGCGCAACAACTTCCTGCCGGCCAAGAAGGTGGCCATGGCGCTGCACTCGCTGATTTCCAGCCAGTACCCCCGCGACTACCTGGGGCTGGTGTCGTTCAGCGAGGTGGCCCGGGAGTTCCGGGCCGAGAAGCTGCCCGAAGTGTCGTGGGACTACGTCTACGGCACCAACATGCAGCACGGCTTCATGCTCGCCCGCCGCATGCTCAACCGCCAGACCGGCACGAAGCAGATCATCATGATCACCGACGGCGAGCCCACTGCCCACATCACGCCGTCGGGGCGGCCCTTCTTCAGCTACCCACCCACCCGCGAGACGGTCGAGCTCACGCTGGCCGAGGTGGGACGGTGCACCCGCGACGGCATCCGGATCAACACCTTCATGCTGGACGCCACGTCGTACCTGACGAACTTCGTCGAGCGAATCACCGAGATGAACGGCGGCCGGGCCTTCTTCACCACCAACGAGAACCTCGGCGACTACGTGCTGGTCGACTTCGTGGAGCACAAGCGCAGCCTGGTCCACGCCCGCCGCTGAGCGACCGGCCGGCCAGAAACCGAGCCGGCCGGCTAGGCCGGGGGCGGGGTTTGAGCCAGGGGCAGACCGGCTGCGGCCCAGCCCTCGACGCCGCCCTCCAGGTCGGCGGCCTGCGAGAAGCCCAGACGCTCCAGGGAGGCGGCCGCGAAGCTCGACGTGTAGCCCTCGTTGCACACCGTCACCACGGGCTGATCCAGCGACTGCACCGCGGGGTGGGAATGGCCTGAGGTGGGATCGCAGCGCCACTCCAGGACCAGCAGGGGGATGCTGATCGCGCCGGGGATCATGCCGGTGCGCTCACGGTCGTCGCGGTCCCGGATGTCGATCACCAGCGGCGGATCCTCCGGAGCGGACTCCAGACGGGCGGCGAGCTCCGCCGGGGTGAATCGCCGGAGTCCGCTGCGGGCCTCGGCAAGCAGATCATTGACGGTCGTGCGGCGTCGGTCGGTCTGGCCGATGGTGCCGCCTACCAGAGCCGCGCCCGCACCGGCCCGCTCGGCATCCTCGGCTCGGGCGGCGTCGGCCAAGCGGTACCAGTCTTCCTCCCCCACTGCGCTGCGGTGGCACTCGCCGTGCTGTTCCAGTTCCTGTCGCAGCTGCTCGGGCGCCCAGTTCTCGTCCAGCGCCCGGTTCATCAGGTCGGCCTGCGACGGCGGGGCCAGACCGTCCACCGGCTGGTCGCGGTCGAGATTGGTGGGGAAGGCGTAGCCCTCGGCGCAGGCGGCCACCACGTTGGTCGCCGCGGCCCGGTCGAGGCCGGAGGCCAGCCGGGACCGCAGCGACGGATACACGGCGTTGACCATGCGAGTGCGGTCCACGGCCTCGGTGGCCCGGCCGAACGCGGACGAGATCTGCAGCAGGTTGGCGATGCGGTGCACGCCGGTGGTGCGGTTGTGGCCCGCGGCGTGGAACATGGCCGGGCTGAAGAACACCGCGTCACCGCTGCGCAGCGCCAGCTGCACCCGATGCCGGGAGAAGTAGTCGATGAACTCGGGGCGGCGCCACGCCAGATAGCCCAGTTCGTACTTGTGGGAGTGGGGCAGGTACATGGTGGGGCCGGTCTCGGTGCCCATGTCGCAGTGGGCGATGGCGCCTTGCAGGGTCAGCAGCGGCGACAGCAGGTGGGCGTGGAGGGGGAACTGCTCGGCCTCGTCGTCGGTGAGGAAGCCCATGTGGTAGTCGCGGTGGGGGTGCTGGGCCTCCCCGCCGGGATTGACCACGTTCACTTGCTCGGTCAGCTGGTAGCGGGGGCCGAGCCAGGCCTCGCAAACCACCGCGACCGCGTCGGAGCGGTGGTAGTCGATGAATACCTCGGGGTCGGCCACGGCCAGTTTCTCGAGCGCGTTCCACACCCGGTCGTTGGTGCCCGGTTTGGCGAAGTGGTCGCCGGCGAGCCCGCCGTGGGCGTGCTGGGCCGCGATGAGGTCCCGGAACACCGTCGATGCCCGATCCACGGCGGCGGGCGGCACGGCCCCTTCGAGCAGGACGATGCCGGGGCCGTCCACAAGGGCGCCGGCGAGTTCGGCTCTGAGCGCAGCCCGGTGCTCGGCGTCGCCGGTGGGGCCGTGGGCCAGCGGGCTGGCGTCGTAGGTGGGGACGCCCTGGGTGATCCTCACCGCCAGCGGGTAGTCGGCCGGATCGATGGGCTGTTCGACCAGCGCTGCGAACGCGTCAAGGTCGCAGTCGTGCCGCGACGGCGGGGCGGCGTTGTGGCCGGAACTCACCGTCTTGATGGTACGCCACGCCGCCCGGTTAGAGGCCGAGCGGACAGGCAGCAATCCGTGATCATTCCGCCGCGACGCTCAGCGAGGCCGTGGCCCGAGCGGCCCGTGAGCGCAGCGAACGAGAGCGGGAAGGGCGACGCCGCAACGCGAGGCGGCATCACCTACCCGCACATCCGGTTAGCGTGGGCCGGCGACCACTGGACGATGCGTGGAGGTGTCATGCCCATCAATCCCGATGCAGTGGGTGCCGTGGGAGAAGAGGCCGAGATCAGCTGGACCTCCAAGGACAGCCTGCTGTACGCCCTGGGCGTGGGGGCCGGTGCGTCCGATCCCACCGGCTTCGAGCTGGAGTTCACGACCGAGAACACCCGGGACGTGCCCCAGCGGGCCCTGCCCACTCAGGCGGTGGTCCTGGGGGCCGGCAACATGCCCGACTACGGCAGCGTCAACCTGGCCGCGCTGCTCCACGGCGATCAGCACATCGAGCTGCACCAGGAGCTGCCGGCGGCCGGAACGGCGGTGGCCCAAGCCCGGGTGGCCGCGATCTACGACAAGATCAAGGCCGCCCTGGTGGTGCTGGAGACCAACGTCCGCAGCCGCGACGGCGAACCGATGTGGACCAGCCGGGCCGGGCTGTTCATCTCCGGGGAAGGGGGCTGGGGCGGCGACCGCGGGCCGTCCAGCACATGGCGGCAGCCCGACCGGGAGCCCGATCACGTGACCGGCTACGACACCCGCACCGACCAGGCCCTGCTCTACCGCCTCAACGGCGACCGCAACCCGCTCCACTCCGATCCGTCGTTCTCGGCCATGGCCGGATTCGAGACCCCGATCCTTCACGGCCTGTGCACCTTCGGGGTGACGGGCCGAGCCCTGCTGCACACGCGGTGCGGCAGCGAACCGGCCCGGTTCTCCGCGATGGGTGGACGCTTCAAGGCGCCCGTCCTTCCCGGGCAGCGTCTCGATGTGCGCATGTGGGTCGATGGCGACACCACGCTGTTCCAGACGTGTGTGGGCGACCGGGTGGTGTTCGACGCCGGCGTGTTCACGACTCGCTGAGCGATCCGCACGAAATTGACGTAGTTGACGACATCAGAGGGCAACAACTACGTCAATTTGGTGATGCGGAGGTGACATGACGGCCCCGAGCGGTGGGTTTCTGTGGGGCGCGGGAGCGTCGTCGGTGTCGGCCGAGGGAGTGGCGCCTGCGGCCGACTGGTCGGTGTGGGAGCGAGACGGGCGGGCGCCGCGCTCCGGTGACGGGGCCGGCTTCGCCCAAGACTTCCGCGACGACCTGGCCCAGCTGGGGAGGCTCGGGCTCAACAGCCTGCGACTGACCGTGGAATGGGCCCGGGTGGAACCGGTGGCCGGGCGGCCCGACAGCGACGCCCTCGACCGCTATATCGACATCGTCGACGCGGCCGTGGCCACCGGCCTGGGCGTCTGGATCACGCTGCACCACACGTCGCTGCCCGGCTGGTACGTCGACGACGAGGGCGGCCACGCCGATGAGGTCGCCCGGAGGCGCTGGTGGGCCCGGCATACCGACCGCATGGCCGAGGCATTCGACGGGCGGGCCGCGGGCTGGTGCCCTATCGAGGACCCGATCGGTTGGGCCGTGCGGGGCTACGGGCTGGGGACCCGGCCTCCGGGGCACCGCAGCGCCGAGGCGACCGCGGAGGCGGCCGAGGGGGCGATGCTGGCGCTGCACGAGGCTTGCCGGTTGCTGGAGTCGGGGCCGCAGCCGGTGATGGCGGTGTTCAACGCGCCCACGCTGCGCGCCGCGCCGGTAGAGCGCGAGCACGCCCACGCGGCCGACGTCGAGACCCGCCGCTGGGACGAGCTGCTGTGGGGCACCTGGACGCGGGCGCTGCGAGAGGGCGCGGTGGAGGTTCCGGGCCGGGCACCAGTGCCTGCGCCGTACTTCGAGAAGGGGCCGGAGCTGGTAGGACTGAGCCACGACCATCCGGTGGGCGTGACCGAGGCGGGCCGCCTGGTCAGCTGGCCTGCGTCGGCAAGGCAGTCAAACGCGGGCTTCGCTCCGGAGCCGGCCGAGCTGGGCGAGGCGGTCTACCGGGCTATGGACGCGGTGCCGGGGCGGGGCGTGGTGGTAGCGGCCCACGGCGTGGCCACCGATGACGACGACTGGCGGGACACGCTGCTGGATGCGTCCATGGCGGTGGTGGCCGACGCCCGGGCCGCGGGCCTGCAGGGCTACTTCCACGACAGCGCGGTGGACGGCTACGAGTGGGCCCTGGGATTCGGCGCGCCTCGGGGCCTCATCGACCGCGATCGGGCGGTCAAACCCTCAGCCCAGCGCCTGGCCGCCGCCACCGGTGGGGGCGCCTAGCGGTGAAATTCTTGCGGGCAAGGGCCTCACAGGACCTCAACTACAAGAATTTCGGGGAGAGCAGGAGGGAGCGGCAGGCTAGCGGCGGGTTAGCGGGCGCGGTATTGGGCGCGGGGGCCTTGGGCGTCCTTGTTGAGACGCTTGGCGAGGTGCAGGCCCTCCAGCACGAGCTCCACTGCGGAGGCGACCATGGCGGGCGACTCGGTCGCTTCGTCGTCGGCCAGCAGAGCCTGCACCGGGGCGGTCAGCGCCGGGACGGAGGCCAGCAGGGCGGCGTAGTCGGCGTCGGCCACGTCGTCGCCCACGTCCACGACCAGGTCGTCGGCGAAGGCGTCCACCACCTCGCGATGGAGATCGGGCGGCACGCAGTCCTTGAACACCGACAGCACGGCCGAGTTGACCAGCTGTTCGAGGATCTCGGGCTCGCGGCCTTCCTCCAGGGTCTCGATCTCAACCTTGCCCGAGGTTGACGACGAGAGTGCGTCGAGGTCGGTGACCCGGGGCACGACATGGTCGGAGCCGGCCCGCAAGGTGCGGCGCATGGCGTTGGCCACCATCGTCTCGTGGTTGGAGATGCTGAGGCGCACCGACACCCCGGAGCGCTGCGAGACATGGGAGCTGGACCGAGCCGCCCTGGTGAGGGCGACCACGATGCGGGTCATGAACGACGGCACGGTCACGGCCAGGCCCGCGGTGTCGGAGACGCCTGTCTCGTCAGCGGGATCGGCGGCCGAGACAGCGGGTCGGGACAGCGAGGGATAGGCCTCCTGCTCCACGATGGCGATCTCGGTCTCGGCATCGAGCGGGTAGTGGGTGCGGACCTGGGCTCCGAATCGGTCCTTCAGCGGGGTGATGATGCGGCCCCGGTTGGTGTAGTCCTCGGGATTGGCCGACGCCACCAGCACGACATCCAGCGGGAGGCGGACCTTGTAACCGCGGATCTGGACGTCGCGCTCCTCCAGCACGTTGAGCAGGCCCACCTGGATGCGTTCGGCGAGGTCGGGCAGCTCGTTGATGGCGAAGATCCCCCGGTTGGTGCGAGGAACCAGCCCGTAGTGCAGGGTGAGCTCGTCGGACAGGTAACGGCCCTCGGCCACCTTGATGGGGTCGACCTCTCCGATGAGATCGGCGATGGAGGTGTCGGGGGTGGCCAGCTTCTCGCCGTAGCGGTCGTCGCGGTGGATCCACGCGATGGGGGTGTCGTCGCCGCGCTCGGCCACCAGAGCCCGGGCCTGGGCGGACACCGGAGCGTAGGGGTCGTCGTTGATCTCCGAGCCGGCGATGGTGGGCAGCCATTCGTCGAGCAGGCCGACGAGGCCGCGGATCATGCGGGTCTTGGCCTGGCCCCGCTCCCCCAGCATGATCATGTCGTGACCGGCCAGCAGGGCGTTCTCCACCTGGGGGATGACCGTGTTGTGGAAGCCGAGCACGTCATCGAAGAGGGGCTGGTCGGAGCGGATGCGGGCCACCGCGTTGCGGCGCAGCTCCTGGCGCACGGGTACTGAGGTCCAGCCGGAGGCTCGCAGCTCGCCGAGCGTGGTCGGATGCGTCCCGGACATCGTCGGAACCCTAGCGTCACCCGGTCCAGGTACTTCGAAGCGGCGCCGGGCCCGGGCGCAGGGGGGCTGGTGACGGGTGGGCGCTAGCTTGGGGCGGTGGACCTGGGCGGGACGTGGCGGGTCGCTGCGGCCACCGAGGGGCGGCGGCGCACGTTCCACGAGTTCGATCACGACGACTCGCGCTGGGGGACGATGCCGGTGCCCAGCCATTGGGCCCAGGGCGCAGCCGATCACGAGGGTGGGGACCTGGCCCTCGAGGAGTCCGTGCTGTACCGCCACCGCTTCGACGGGCCGCCGGAGGCGGTCGGAATCGGGGACGAGGCTGATCCCTACGGCACCGATGGGGCGACAGATGGTGGCGGCCGGCGATGGTGGCTGCGGATCGAGGGGTTGGCCCAGCAGGGGGACGTCTGGCTCGACAATTCCTATCTGGGCCACACCGACGGGTACTTCGTGCCCCATGAGCTGGAGGTGACCGAGCAGCTCGGGACCCGGTCCGAGCACTTGCTGGCCATCGACGCCACCTGCCGCCGCTTCGGCGACCCCGACAACCGCACCCTGCTGACCGGGGCGTTGCAGGATCCCGAGCTGTGCGGGGCCGGCGACCTGATCGTGGGCGGGGTGTGGCGGCCGGTCCGGCTGAGGTCCACGGGACGGATCGCGATCCGCCACGCCAGAGCCGTCTGCGCCAATGTCAGCGTCGGCGAGGATGGCAACGGGCACCGGGCCGGCAGGGGCGGGGTCCGGGCCCGGCTGGAGCTCAGGGTAGTGCTGGACGTGCCCGGCGGTGGTCCGGTCGACCTGAGCACCCGGGTGGCCGGCACCGAGCACGTCCACAGCCACTCCTGCGCCGACGGGGAGAACCGGGTGGAGTGGACCGTCGACGTCGACGACCCGCCGCTGTGGTGGCCCCACGCGCTGGGCGACCAGCCCCTGTGCGACCTCACGATGGAGGCGTTGACGGGCGAGGAGGTCCACGACCGCCGGCATTTCCGCATCGGGTTCCGCTCAGTGGCGATGCGCCGCTGGGTGCTGCACATCAACGGCCAGCGGCTGTTCGTCAAGGGCGCCAACCTGCTGCCCACCCGGCGCCTGCTGGGCGCGGCCACCCCGTCGGAGGTGGTCAACGACATTCGTGCCGCCCGCAACGCCGGGCTCGACCTGGTGCGGCCGGTCGCTCACATCGCCCGGCCCGAGCTGTACGACGCGGCCGACGAGCTGGGGGTACTGGTGTGGCAGGACCTGCCGGTCCGTGGCTTGATGAGCCGCAGCGTGGCGGACGAGGCCCGGCGCCAGGCGCGCGAGGCGGTGGACCTTCTGGGCCACCGCCCCTCGGTGGCGGTGTGGTGCGCGCACGACGAGCCGTTCTCCCGGATGCGCCGGCCGGGCCGGACGCCGGCGGTGGTGAGCCGTCAGGGGCCGTCCTGGAACCGCGATGTGCTCGACCGGCGGCTGTGCCGGGTGCTGGACCGCTGCGACGGCTCCCGTCCGGTGGTGCCCCACACCGGCGTGCCGCCCCGCTTCCCGCTGCTGGACGGCACCACCAGCGAGCTGTGGTTCGGCCTGCACGGCGGACGGGCCGCCGACCTCGGCCCGGTGCTGGCCCGGGTGCCGGCCATGGGCCGTTTCGTGTCGGCGTTCGGGACCCCGGTGGCCGACGACCAGCCCGAGGTGGTGAGGACGACGATCGAGACCCTGCGGCGGTTGAAGTACCGGCCCACCGGGGGGTTCCTGCTCCACGCCCTGGCCGATGTGAGTGTCGGAGACATCGCGGCGGCCGGGGTATCCGGCGGGTCCGGCGGGTTCGGCGGGTTCGGGGTGCTGGACGGGTTGCGCAGGCCCAAGCCGGGATGGTGGGCTCTGGTGGACGCGTGCCGCCCGCTGATAGTTGTGGCCGATCAATTGCCGGAGAGCCTGCGGGCCGGGGAACCTCTCGACTTGGCGGTCCATGTGGTGAACGACACCAGATCCGACACCGACGACATGCAGGTGCAGGCCCGGCTGGTCGGTCCCGACGGCGGGCTGATCCGCGAGCAGCGCTGGGCCGGCACGGCCCCCGCCGACGACTGCGTGCTGGTGGGTCGACTGGCGGCGGCCGTCCCCTCCGTCACCCGGCGCGGCCCGGTCGTCCTGGAGCTGAGTCTGGCCGCGGGCCGCGGCCCGGACGATCAGCCCACCGTGATCGCCACCAACCGCTACACCACGGTGATCCTCTAGAACCTGCGCGGGCAGGTGCAAACCCATCGCGTCGGGGCGGGGTGTTTCCCGCTCTTGTTCGCTGCGCTCACGGGCCGCTCGGGCCACGGCCTCGCCCGTATGAACCGGATTCGTTCGCCTACCCGCTCGGCCTCTAGCCGATCCCGGAGCCGAGAGACTTCCAGAGCCTCCGGTAGGCGATGGAGAAGGCGTCGGTGGGCAGGGCCACCTCGCCGGTGCCGTCGAGGCGGAACGACACCTCCCGGGGCTGCAGGGCCTCGCATATCACCCGGTCCTCCTCGTTGACCGCGGCCTGGAAGTCACGCCACGGCTCCAGCGGGTCGCCGCCCAGGTTGGTGCGGGCGCTCTGCTGGAACACCAGGCTGGAGGTGGCCGACTCGGGCAGGGCCGTCAACTGGATGCACTCGATCTCGCCGTCGGGGTAGGTGATGGTGAGCATCGACGAGAACGGGAACGTGAAGTCGTAGCGGTAGGAGGCCTCGACCTCGCCGACCGAGCCGTCCAGGGTGTTGCGGTACTGCTGGAACACTCCGACGCTGGAGGTGAAGCCGGCCTCGGTGGCGGTGACCGTCTGCGGTGCGACCGGGCGGTCGCTGGGGCCGAAGGTGACCCGGTGGATGGTCGAGAAGTGGGCGATGTCGTTGAAGTTCTCGGCCACCCGGCTGGCGGACGCCTGCCAGCGCACCGGTCCGATCTGGAAGGTCTGCACGTCGGGCCGGTCGTAGAACCCCCAGCCGGGCGGATCGTCGGCCGCCGGCTCGCCGAGACAGGCCCACACCAGCCCGTGGGATTCGCGGGTGGGCACCATGTCCAGGGTCAATCGCTGCGGGAGCCGGGCGTCGGGGCGGGCGGGGAAGCCCACGCATCGCCCGTCGGCCGAGTAGCGCAGCCCGTGGTAGGGGCACACCAGGCAGTCGTCGTGGTAGGAGCCGAGGCTGAGCGGGCTGCCCCGATGCGGGCAGCGGTCCGATGCTGCGCACGCCTGCCCGCCGCTGCGGAACACCACCAGGGGCCGGCCCAGCAACACCACCCCGACGGGACCGTCGTTGATGGCGTCGGAGCGGGCCACCGGATGCCAGTGGCGCTCCAGGACCGCGAACTCGGCCGGGTCGATGGCCGGGTCGCTCATGATGCAGCCGAGTCGATGGTTGCGGCGGTCATGCCGCGGCCGGCCCGAGCACCGGGTCGAATGTGGCCATGGCGGCCACGTCGACCGTTCCTACGTCGGTGATGGCGTAGTCGGGGATGGACGTGATGGGCAGGAAGAACAGGTACATGAACGGCCAGTCGACCGTGCAGCCCAATGCCTTGGCCGCCCGGTCGAGCTTCTCCTCCTCGGCCAGCATGTCGGCCGGGTCGAGGTCGGACACGATCCCGCCGATGGGAAGGGGCAGGAACTCGACCACCTCGCCGCCGTCCACCACTACCTGGCCGCCGCCGTGGGTGGCGAGATGGTTGACGGCCACCGCCATGTCGGAGGGCGTGGCCCCGATCACGACGATGTTGTTGTCGTCGGGGGCGCTCGACGACGCCAGCGCTCCGGAGCGGATCCCGAACCCGGCCACGAACGCGGTCGGGCGGTTGGAGTTCTTCCCGTACCGCTCGACCACGCTCACCAAGGCCACGTCGTTGTCGATGTCGGGCTCCACCCGGCCCGATTCGGCCTGAAGTACTACGTCGCGGCGCCTGCGCACGAAGATCTGCTCGGTCACCTCGATGGCCAGCACCTCGACCGGGCCGTCGGGCAGGTCGGTGCGCACGGCGAAGTCATCCGGGACCGCGGGCGCCATACCGAACGGCCCGGTCAGCAGCCCGTCCCGGCTCGGCGGCTCCAGATCGACGGTCATCTGCCCGTCGCGGGCGACGACCTGCCCGGCGGCCATCACCATCGAGACCCGGAAGTCGCTGAGGTCCTCCACGAAACAGATGTCGGCGTACCGGCCCGGTGAGATCGAGCCCACGATGTGGTCGACCCGGTACGCCTCGGCCCCATTGATGGTGGCCATCTGGACGGCCGTCATCGGATCGACCCCGGCGTCCACGGCCATTCGCACCATGTTGTCGAGATGGCCCCGGTCGAGGACGTCGCTGGCCACCACATCGTCGGTGCAGAAGCTCACCCGGCGGGCCGCGCCCGGCGCGTGCTCCAGCACCAGGCGGATGTTCTCGGTCAGGAAGTGGGCGAACGACGACTCCCGGATCACGACGTACATGCCGTTGCGGAGCTTCTCCAGGCACTCGTGGGAGTCGTAGCTCTCGTGGTCGAGCCGGATGCCGCTGCAGGCGTAGCTGGTGAGGTCGGCGCCGGTGGCCATGGGCGCGCAGCCCAGCACCGGCAGCCGGTTCTCACGGGCCATCTCCATGGCCGCCAGCACATCGGGGTCACCGGTGGTCACGAACTCCCGGACGGTCTCCCAGACGCCCACGCACTCCGGCCACTGCTGCGCCACCCGATGGTCGTCGGGACCGAAGTAGTGGCCGACGGTGGAGGTGGGCAGGGTGTAGGGCGTCTTGCAGGGAGCCCCCCACAGCACCCGCAGCGGGGTGCGCTGGGACTCGCGCAGGAAGGCCTCGGCCCCGTCCAGGCCGGCCACCACCAGGATCTGGTCGAGCCCGGAGACCACGTTGGTGGTCCCCAGCGGCACAAGCATCTTGGCTGCGCTGGTGATCGACAGCTTCGAGCACTCCATGTGCTGGTGCCCGTCGAACATTCCGGGGACCAGGTGCCGGCCCCCGGCGTCGACGATCTCGGTGTCTCTGCCGATGTGGGCCGACACATCGCCCAGCGCGACCACGGTGTTGCCGTACACGGCCACGTCGGCGGGATAGATCTCGGCCGACACCACGTTGACGAGCCGCCCGCCGCGCACGACGGCGGTGGCCGGGATCCGGGC
The DNA here is from genome assembly GCA_965220645.1 of Candidatus Aldehydirespirator sp. Classification (GTDB taxonomy): domain Bacteria; phylum Actinomycetota; class Acidimicrobiia; order Acidimicrobiales; family Aldehydirespiratoraceae; genus Aldehydirespirator. The sequence continues at coordinate 3,495,702 of OZ244836.1, forward strand.
CGCGCCCGCGGCTACCAGCTCTGGGATCGAGGGCTGGCCGGTCATCTGCGGTGACCCCGCCATCTCAGGAACCCGCCACGCAGGCGTCGGCCCGGCTCAGGTACTCGGCCCGGCTCAGGTACTCGACCCGGCTGATGAGGTCTTCAACGGAGCCCACGGGTTCTCCTCTCATGGATTCGGGTTGGTGTCGGGTGGGTGCACGATGCCCGTCAGCCTCGGGCCGCAACGTGGATCAGGCGGGCCGGCGACTCGGAGACCAGGTGCCAGCGGGTCTGCAACCGAGGCGAGTGGAACAGCACGTCGCCGGCATGGAGGATCTCGTCGGGGTGATCTCTCACCTCTACACGCACGGATCCCTCGATCACGTAGATCATCGTCTCGTCGGGCGTCTCGAACCATTCGGGCACGCCGGGACCGGGCTCGATCAGGTAGTCGCCCACCTCCGTGATGGGCTTGCCGGCCCGATAGGCCGTCCTCGCGGTCTGGGCGTGCGGGACTTCGCTCACAGGTATCCGGGCGCGCTCGGAAGCGCGCAGCACCTGGACTTCGACATCGGCCGGAGGGCTGGGCAGCAAGTCCGAAGGCCTCACGTCGAGCGCGGTCGCGATGCGGTACAGCGTCGCTATGGCCACCGATGTGTGCCCGGCCTCGAGCTGGCTCAGGAACGGCTGGCTCACATCGGCGGCCGCGGCCAGTTTCCGGCCCGACAGGCCCCGCTCGGCGCGGAGCGCCTTGACCTTGGCCCCGATCCCTAGACCCAGCTCATCGGGCACGGCGCCACGCTCCCTGCTTCGATCCAGATCGTGGTATGAAAGATAGGGAGGGCCAACGGAGAGAACCCGTCGGCCGGGCAAGGGAGACTCCACCTGCATGGCTGCTGCAAACGGTTCGTGCCAGGACCGGGTGATTCTGGACCAGTGGCATCCCCTGGCCGCCGTGGACGAGACGGTGCCCGGCGTGGTGCACGCGACCCGCCTGCTGGGGGAGTCGGTCAGCTTTGCGATGACTGCCGACGGCCGAGCGGTCGTGTGGCGGACCAGGAGCGATCTCGCCGCGGGCACCGCGGTAGACTCTGAGTCGGTGACGGACACGCTGCCCAGCCGGTGCGAGTTCCTCTACGTGTGGACGAGCCTCGGAGATCCGCCGGAGCGGTCGTTCGAGATTCCCGAGTTCTTCGAGCCCGATCGCCGCAACTTCAACGGAAGCACGATCGGCGTGAGCACCTCCGCGCCCCGAGCGGTGGAGAACTTTCTCGACATGGGTCACCTCCCGATCCTGGAGAACCAGAATCCGAAGCTGCTCCCCCTCGACCCGCGGGCCGAGACGCCGATCCGCTCCGACCAGGCCTCCATCGCCTATCGCCGCTGGCTGACCGACCTCGGCGTCACCTACGGGGTGATACCGGCGGCCTAGGGGCCGAGCGTTCACTGCGGCGTTCACCGCAGTCACCGCGCCTCCCGGGAGTAGGGCTCGCCGAGGCTGGCCGGCGCACCGACCCGGCGGGCCCGGTCCGGGTTGGCCGACACGACGACCACCACCAGGAACGTCACCACGAACGGGATCATGTTCAAGAAGTCCGAGGGCACTTCGACGCCGGCGATCTGCAGCGTGAAACCGAGGGTGCGCAGCGCGCCGAACACATAGGACGCGGCCAGCGCCAGCCATGGCCGCCAGCCGGCCAGGATGACCAGCGCCACCGCGATCCAGCCCGCGCCTGCGGTCATACCGGCCTGCCAGGTTCCCAGCACGGCCAACGCCAGGTAGGCGCCACCCACCCCGGCACCGAAGCCGCCGATCGCGGTGAAGAGATAGCGGACGCCCGTCACCGAGAGGCCGGCCGCGTCGGCCGCGGCGGGATCCTCCCCCACCGCCCGCAGCGACAGGCCGGCGTTGGTGCGGTACAGGAAGTAGCCGGCCGCGGCGACGATCAGCCACGACAGGTACACCACGATGTCGTGGCCGAACAGGATCGGCCCCACCGCGGGCAGGTCTCGCAGGGCCTCGGGCAGGATCGGATCCACCCGCACGCCGCTGGAGCTCTGGATGAGGGGATCATCGCCGCTGCTGCCCAAGAAGGCTGACAGCCCGTGGCCCACGATCACCAGGGCCAGGCCCGAGACGATCTGGTTCACCCGCAGCGAGATCGCCAGCAGCGCGTGGACCGCGCTGAACATCGCTCCGGCCAGCCCGCCGGCCAGGAACGCGATCGGGAGGTTCCCAGTCTGGACCCCGGTCCAGAAAGCGGTCACGCCGCCGATCAGCATCATCCCCTCCACGCCCAGGTTCATCACCCCGGAGCGCTCGGTGAGGATCTCCCCGAGCGTGGCGAACAGGATCGGCGTGCCCGCCACGATGGCGCTGACGATCGACAGGACGAGCACTGTGTCATTCATGGCGACCCCACCGCGGCGACGTCATGGCCGGTGTCATTCATCGGGCTGCTCGTTTCCCGCGGTCTGCAGTGCTGGCGCAGCAGAGGACACGACCAGCCGGTTGGACAGGAAGAACTCGCCCGAGGCCACGAACAGGAAGATCAGACCCTGCAGCAGGAACACGATCTCGGCGTCGATGCCGACGGTCTGCAGCTTGGTGCCGGCCGCCGCGACCGCGCCGAGCAGCACCGCCACCGGGACCACACCCAGCGGATTGAGCCGAGCCACCGCGGCCACCACTATGCCGGTGAAGCCCATCTCGGTGGCCAGGGCCCGGGGATCGAGGGTCTTGAGCACGCCGCTGACCTCGATGGCCCCGGCCATGCCGGCCAGCGCGCCCGACAGCGCGAGGACGGACAGGATCTTGCCGCTCACGCTCATTCCCGCGTAGCGCGAGGCGGACGGGGAGTCGCCGATGGTGCGAAGCTCGAACCCCCAGGTCGAGCCCCGAAGACTCCACCAGAGGACCAGCGCGGCGACCAGGGCGATCACCAGCCCGTAATGGAGCCGGTGGGAGATGATGGGAAGCTCGGCGGCCTCGGGGATGAGTTTGCCCTGGGGGTAGTTGCGCCCCGGGTCGCGCCAGGAACTCACTGTGCCGAAGATCAGGTAGTTCATGAAGTAGAGGGCCACGAAGTTCAACATCAACGTGGTGATCACCTCATTGGTGTTGAAGTACGCCTTGGGCAGGGCGGCCACTCCGGCCCAGAGGGCGCCCGCCACCGCGCCCCCGACGATCATCGCCGCCAGCATCAGCACCTTGGGCGAGCCAGCGGGCAGCCACAGAGCCAGCCCGCTCGCAGTGACGGCACCCATGTAGAGCTGGCCTTCGGCACCGATATTCCAGACCTTCATACGGAAGGCCACCGCGGCGGCGAGGCCGGTGAGGATCAGCGGGGTGGCCAGCAGCAGGGTCCGGGTGATCGGTCGCCAGCCGTTGAGGCTGGAGTCCAGCATGGTCCGGTAGGCCTCGAACGGGCTGTTGCCCGAGATGACGATGATGATCGCACCCACCAGTGCGGCCGCGATCAGAGAGGCGATCGGGACGCCGACCCTCAACGACAGGGCCGATCGGGCCCGCGGGGCGACCGACACTCGCAGGCTCATGCGGCGTGGTCCTTGGCACCGGTCATCAGCAGCCCGAGTTCTTCGATGTCGAGGGTCTCAGGTGTGTACGAGCCGACGATGCGGCCCCTTGCCATGACGAGGATCGAGTCGGCCAGCTCGGTGATCTCGGCCAGATCCTCCGAGAACAGCAGGACCCCCCGGCCGTGCTCGGTCTCGGCCCGGATGTGGCCGCGCACCGCGGCGGTGGCGGCAACGTCGAGGCCCCGGGTTGGCGACGCGGCCAGCAGCACGTGGTGGGGCCGGGTGAGCTCCCGAGCCAGGATGGCCTTTTGCAGGTTGCCACCCGACATGAGGCTGACCGCCATCTGTCGGCGGGCGCCGCGCACATCGAAGCGCTCGACCAGCGTCCGGGCCGTCGCGGCGATAGCGCTCGACGACAGAACCCCGAGCCGGCTGTGGGGTCGCTCCCGGTAGCTCTTGAGCACCAGGTTCTCCTCGATCGTCAGGCCGCTGGCCAGGCCGGTTCCCAGCCGGTCCTCGGGAACGTAGGCCAGACCGGCCTGCGAGCGCTGTCTCGGGCTGGCAGACGTGATGTCGCGGTCGCGCAGCCGCACCGATCCGGCCTTGATTCCGCGGAGGCCGGCGAGGGCCTCCTGGAACTCGCGCTGGCCGTTACCGGCCACCCCCGCGATTCCGACGATCTGGCCGCTGCGAACCTCCAGGCTGGCTCCGTTGACCGCGGCCGTTCCCCGGTCCCCGGTGACGTGGAGGTCGGCTACGGTCAGCACCGCCTCGGCGTCGTCGAATCGGCGCGGCTCGTGCTGGCCCGCTTCGAACATGTGCTCGGCCCCGATCATCATGGTGGCCAGCTGGGAGGCAGTGGCCTCCGCGGTGTCCACGGTGCCGGCGTTGCGGCCGCCGCGCAGCACGGTCACCCGGTCGGTGTGGCCGAGGATCTCCTCCATCTTGTGCGACACCAGCACCACCGAATGGCCCTGCCCGGCCATGTGCCGCACCACCTCGAACAGCTTCTCGCACTCCTGTGGGGCCAGCACCGCGGTCGGCTCGTCGAGGATCAGTATCCGAGCACCCCGGAACAGCTGCTTGAGGATCTCGACCCGCTGCTGCTCGCCCACCGACAGCTGCCAGATGTAGGCGCCCGGGTGGACGCTGAGGCCGTACTCCTCGGCGATTCCGGCCACACGGGTCTCCACCGCCCGCAGTGTCAGGCGGATGCCCTGGTCCTTGAGGCCGAGCACGAGGTTCTCGGCCACGGTGAGGGAGGGCACCAGCCGGAAGTGCTGGTACACCATCCCGATGCCGTGCTCGGCCGCGTCGTGGGGCGACCGCAGGCTGACCGGCTGCCCGTCGATGCTGATCTCACCTGAGTCCGGCCGGTACAGGCCGGCGAGAACCGAGCAGAGGGTGGACTTCCCGGCCCCGTTCTCGCCCAGCAGCCCGTGCACCTCGCCGGAACGCAGGTCGAAGTTGACGTGGTCGTTGGCGGCGACGCCGTAGAACGACTTGTTGAGGTCGCGGACCTCGAGGATCGTCTCGCCTGCGTCAGCCAAGGCCTTGACCGTAATGGATGCAGGCTGCCCGCCGGCCCCGAGCGGGCCGGCCGGTCAACCCTGTTGTCAGCCGATGGAGCCCTCGACCCCCTCGATGAGCCACAGGCAGCACGTCGTGCGCTCCTCGAAGGGAATCGTCCCGCCCTCGGGCACCTGAACGTTGCCCTCGTTGTCGAGGATCGGGCCGGCGAAGTAGTCATGGGTGCCGTCGAGGATCTGCTGGCGCCGCTCGTTGACGAGGGCCAGCATCTCGTCGGTCACGTCCTGCCCGTAGGGGCTGTTGCCGATCATCCCGGCCTGGAGGCCGCCGTAGGTGAGCGCCGGCTCCCAGGTCCCGTCGATCAGCTGCTGGACCTGGTCGATGTAGTAGGGGCCCCACTCGAACGTGAAGGAGGACAGCCACGCATTGGGGGCCACTTCGGAACGATCGGAGCTGTAGCCGACGATGTTGAGGCCGCGGTCCTCGGCGACCGACGCCACCGCCGGCGAGTTCAGCTCATGGGCCAGCACATCAGCACCGCCGTTGGCCAGTGCTTCCGCGGCCTGCTGCTCCACCGGCGGGTCGTACCAGCTGTTGATATACACGACCTGCACCACCGCGTCGGGGTTGACCTCACGCACGCCGATGGTGAAGGCATTGATCGCCCGGTTGACCTCTTCGATGGGATACCCCGCCGGATAGCCGATGACGCCGCTCTCGGTGACGCTCCCCGCGATCAACCCGTCGAGATACCGGCCGTCCTCGGTGGCCCCATCGAAATGACCTACGTTGTCGGCGGTCTGCCAGCCGGCCCAGGTGAGGAACTTCGTGTCTGGGTACTGCTCCGCAACCGGCATCACGTCGGGCATGAAGTAGGTCGTGCCGATGATCATGTCGGCGCCCGCTTCGGCGAGATCCTCGAACGCGTTGGTCGCGCTCGGACCGGGAGACACCTCTTCCAGGATCTGGACGTCGAGGCCGGGGAACGCCTCCTGCACCTCTTGGACGCCCCGGTAGTGGGTGGTGTTCCACCCGCCGTCCTCGATGAAGAGGTCGAAGACGAAGGCCACCGAGTAGCCGGAGCCGTCCGACGGTGCGGCCTCCTCGGCCGGTTCGGCCTCCTCCATGGGCTCCTCAGCCGGCTCCGCTTCTTCCATGGGCTCTTCGGCCGGCTCGGCCTCTTCCATCGGTTCTTCAGCCGGCTCGGCCGGTGCGGCTTCCTCGGCCGGCGCTGGCGCCGGTGCCGCGTCATCGTCGTCTCCGCAGGCGGCGGCAACGAACGCGAACACGGCTAGTACAGCCAAGATCCATCGGGCCTGTCTCATACTTGCTTCCTCTCCAGGTGCTTTGACAGAGTGATAACTGGTTCTTATCATCCTGGCGGAGCGGTTTCAAGCCATACGCAGGCGGACCATACGCAGGCGGACCATACGCAGGCGGACAATACGCAGGCCGACCATACGCAGGCCGACCATACGCAGGCCGACCATACGCAGGCCGACCATACGCAGGCGGACCATACGCAGGCGGACCATACGCAGGCGGACAATACGCAGGCGGACAATACGCAGGCGGACAATACGCAGGCGGAGTGTGCCAGTATCCGTTCATCGAGTTGGGCAGGCAGGAAGGATGACCCAAGGATGACCCAAGTGACCTCTGACCCGTTCACCCTGTGGCATCCGGTGGCGTCGGATCACGACGTGCCTCATCGCCACGTGCACCACGGCCAGTTGCTGGGCCGCGAGCTGGCGATATGGCGGGCCGACGACGACTTCGTGAACGTATGGGAGAACCGGTGCCTGCACCGCGGGGTCCGGCTCTCGATCGGCGCCAACGACGGCACCGAGCTCCGCTGCCAGTACCACGGCTGGCGCTACGCCAACCGGTCGGCGGGATGCACCTACATCCCGGCCCACCCCGCCGACGCCCCGGCCCGAACCATCTGCAACCGGACCTTCGGATCGGTCGAGCGCTACGGGCTGATCTGGTCGGGCGAGGACCCGGTCGGAGATCCCCCGACGATCGAGGTGTTGGAGTCGGGCGCCCCGTTCGGGCTGCGCAACCTCCCCGTCCATGCCTCGGTCGAGATGACCGTGCAGCACCTGCAGGCCCACCGCTTCAGTCCCTCCGGCCGGCTCGATGCGGAGTCGGTGGAGATGACGGTCGAATGGGTCGACGACTACTCGGTGGCGCTGACCGCCACCACCGGTGACTCGTCATCAGGCTCGTCGTCGGGCTCGTCATCGGGCTCGTCATCGGGCTCGTCATCAGGCTCGTCGTCAGGCTCGTCATCGGGCTCGTCGTCAGGCTCGTCGACTGCGGTGTTCTTCGTGCAGCCGGTGGACTCGGGGCGCAGCGCGATCAGAGGCGTGCTCACCGAGACGCCGCCGGAAGGTGATCAGCTGGCCGTACTGCGCCACCACGCGGTCGAGTTGAACCGGCTGGTGACCGCGATCGAGGCCGAGGCCGCCCTGCTGCCCGCGCCCGAGCCGCTCGTGCCGGTCCTTCAGCAGGTCCCCATCCGTCTGGCGGAGCTGCCCGAGGCGCCGTCGGGCCGGACCGCTTCGCTGCGGGTGCAGGTGAGCCGCAAGTGGTCGACGGCTGAGGGCGTCGCCGCCTTCGAGCTGGTGCCGCTCCAGGGGGTGCTGCCCACGTTCCAGCCGGGAGCCCACATCGACGTGCACCTGCCCAACGGACTGATCCGCCAGTACTCGATCACCAACGGTCCCGGACAGTCGTCCTTCTACCGCATCGGTGTGAAGCTCGAGCCGGACTCCACCGGCGGGTCGGTCTGCCTGCACGAGACGGTGCGCGAGGGCGACGTGCTGGCCATCTCGGAGCCCCGCAACAACTTCCCCCTGCGCCGGGACGCGACCCGCACCATCCTGCTGGCCGGCGGCATCGGCATCACGCCGCTGCTGGCCATGGCCCAGGCGCTGGAACGCATGGACCTCCACTGCGAACTGCACTGCTTCGCCCAGTCGTCGGACCACCTCGCGTTCGGCGACGTGCTCGACGGGTTGGGCGATTCGGTGGTACGGCACCTGGACCTGTCACCCGACGAGACCGTCGGCGAGATCCGGCGCCTGGTGGCCGAGCCTGCAGCGCACACCCACATCTACATCTGCGGGCCGGGGCCGATGCTGGAGGCGGCCCGCCGGGAGGCTGCGGCCGCGGGCTGGCCCGATGAGGCCGTCCATTTCGAGTACTTCAAGAACACCACCGAGATCGACGACTCGTCGACGTTCGAGGTGGCGCTGGCCCGCTCGGCGCTGACCTTGACCGTCGGCGCGGGTCAGACGATCCTCGAGGTCCTGCGGGAGCACGGTGTGAGCGTGCCTTCATCGTGCGAGCAGGGAGCATGCGGCACCTGCATCGCCACCGTGCTGGAGGGTGAGCCCGACCACCAGGACGTGTACCTCAACGACTCGGACCACCAGGCCGGCGACCGCATGATGACCTGCGTCTCCCGGGCCAGATCCGACCGGCTCGTGCTGGACCTGTAGGCCGGGGGACGGGCGATGATCAAGCTCTACGACTACGTGCTGTCGGTGAACTGCTACAAGCAGCGGCTGATGATGGGCATCCTCGACGTCGAGTACGAGGCGGTCCCCATCGACTTCTTCCCGGGGTGGGAGCACAAGGGCGAGGAGTTCAAGAAGATCAACCCGCTGGGCCACATTCCCGTGATCGACGACGACGGGTACGTGCTGCGCGACGCTCACGCGATCCTGGTGTACCTGGCCGCCAAGTACGACCCGACCGGGCTGTGGTACCCGACCGGTGATCCAGAGCTGATCGGCGAGACCGCTTCGTGGATGCTGTTCGCGGAGGGCACCACCAACACCGCGTCGGCGGCCCGGCTGTGCGTCAACCTCGGTTACGACTTCGATCTGGAGGCCTGCCAGGCCGGCGCCCACCGGCTGTTCCGGGTGCTGGACGAGCACATGTGGTTCCGTGAGCGGGAGGGCCGGGAGTGGGTCTGCTCCGGCTCCCACCCGACTGTGGCCGACATCGCCATCTTCCCGGACGTGGTGCTGTCGGAGGAGGGCGGGATCTCGCGGCTCGACTATCCGGCGCTGCGGCGCTGGACCGACCGGGTGAAACGGATTCCGGGCTTCCTGGTGATGCCGGGGGTCTTCCCCGCCTCGCGGATCTCCTAGGGCTGACCCGGAGCGAAGCCGGCCGCGGAGCCTGGCGAGTGCCGGCCGGGTGCCTGGCGGGTGCCGGCCGGGTGCCGGCCGGGGAGCCTGGCGGGTGCCGGCCGGGCGCGGAGCCTCTCAGGCGGTTCCGAACGTGAGTCCCAGGTCCTTGAGCCAGCGTCGGTAGGCGACCGCGGTCCTGTCCGCTCGCACGTGCCACTCCGCCGCCAGGTCCAGCGGCAGCAGGTCGGGTCGTTGCGACTCCACGATGGGGATGTCCTGGAGCACGATCTCATCGATGTAGGCGCCGAAGTCGGCGTCGGACAGGTCGTGGTTGTAGTTCATCGAGTTCCACATCCAGCCGACGCTGTGGTGCTCGTCGACCGGGGTGACCGCGAAGTACATGGTGTAGCGCTCCGGGCCGCCCCCGGGGATCGACAGCCCGATGTAGGCAGTGAGGGGCCGCAGCACCCGGTACAGCCACTGGGCCATCTTGGCCGCACCCGACCCGTCGGGGTTGGGCGTCCAGGTGTTGATGTCGCGGGCGATGATGCCGTCGGGCCCGGCCTCGACGGTGTAGTCGCCGACCTCGGTGTGGTCGCGGTCGCCGAGGATTCCCTCGTGCACGAACGGGAAGTGGGTGGCGTCCAGGAAGTTCTCTATGACTCGGGGCCCGCCGGCCCGGATCTCATAGGGGCCGCCGAGGACATGGCGGAAGGCGGGGTCGTCCCACTCGTCATACGGCGGCACGCCCCGGTCGGGCCGGCCGAGCGAGGCCCAGATCAGCCCGTGGGCCTCGGTGGCCGCGTAGACGGTGGCGCAGGCCTTGGCCGGGGGCTTCTGCCGGGGCCGGGAGGGTATGTGGACGCAGGTTCCGGACTGGTCGTAGGTCCAGCCGTGGTAGGGGCATTCCAGGCCGAGTCCGGTGACCTGGCCGAGCGAGAGGCGGGTGCCCCGGTGCACGCACAGGTCCTTCCAGACCATGACCCCGGTGCCGGCCTCGCTGCGGTTCCGCCACACGACCAAATCCTCGCCCAGCAGCCGGGCTCCGGCCAGGCCGCCATCGGGCACGTCGTCGCTGCGAGCCACCACATGCCAGTCGTTCACCAGCACCGGATCGGCGATCATGGCCGGATCACCCGTAGGACCAGGTCGCCGATCATGGCCGGATCACCCGTAGGACCAGGTCGCTGATCATGGCCGGATCATGGCTGCTGTCATCCCCCGGCTCATCCCCCGGCAGGGATCACGCCGTAGGTGACGCCCTGGTCGGCCAGCCAGCGCCGGTAGGCGATGGCCGACCGGTCGGCCCTTATGGGAGTCTCGGCTCTGGGGTCGAGGGGCAGGCGCTTGGGGTGCTGGTTCTCGAGGATGGGCTTGTCCTGGGCGAAGATCAGCAGCTGGTAGGCCTTGATCTCGGTGTTGGTGCTGGTGTCGTCGATCACGCCCATGTAGTTGTGGGCCCGCACCCGGTCCGCGCTCATGGGCTGCACCCAGATGGCGCAGATGTCCTCCAGGGACGGGTCGGGGAGGCTGTCGTAGTAGAGCATCACGCAGTAGGGGTGCGGGACCCGGTAGCGGTAGCGCATCACCATCGGCTCGTCGAAGTTGACGCCCACCCTTGGCACCAGCATGTCGCACTTGGAGGCGTGGACCTCGCCGTCGCGGACCTCGACGTCGTACTCGACCACCTCGGTGTGGGGCTGCACGCCCAGCGAGCCGTCGTGCACATAGGGGAAGTGGGCCAGGTCGAGGAAGTTCTCCACCGCTCGGGGCGCTGACGTGGCCACGCCGACGCTGCCCGCGTTCATGTTGCGCCGCCTCGGGTGGTGGTACTCCGGCAGCGGGAACAGCTCGTCGGGCGGCTCTCCGAGACTGGTCCAGAGGTAGCCGTACTCCGGCTTGACCGGCAGGGGCTCGGCCCCGTTGAGGGTGGCGGCATCGACCGGGGCGCCCGCGGGCGGGGTACCCGGCGAGCGCCAGACCCGGTACTCACCGTCACCGGTGTCGGTGAAGCCGATGCACTCGTCGAGCAGCAGGGTCTCGTTCACGACGCCGACCGCGACCTCGTCGAGGGCGCTGATCACGTGCCACTGGTTCAAGATCACCGGGTCGGCACAAGCCGGCTTCACGGTCTCCACTGTGTCGTTCCCAGTCTTCCCCGCTCTGATAAATGCTGCTTATCAGTGTGGCATCCCATCGGGACACGCGCAATCCTGTCGAGGCTATGCATTCGGCAGAGGGGCCCGCAGGTCGGAACTGCGACTCACAACGGTGCCGCGGCTGCCTGAGAACGCCCATGAGAGAAGAATCCTCGGCGCAGGCGCCGCCTACGTTGACGGTGACCGGTTTCTGACTGGCGGCCCTGACCAGGCAGCGCGGTAGCAGGGCTTACCGGCGGCGGGCGAGGGCGGGGGTCATCGGCGCCACGACCTGGGCGGCGCCGATGACGCCGTGGAAGTAGAAGTAAGCGACCACTGCGCCCGTGACCCTGGCGGCAACGGTGGCCATGGTGCTGTGGCTCCGCTCGGTGGGCTCCAGGGGGCCGGTGTCGGCCAGCATCCGGGCCTTGAAGTCGGCGATGAACTTGGTGTCGGTGATCAGCAGGCAGACCTCCTGGTTGCAGCGGAAGCTGTGACGGCTGAAGTTGGAGGAACCCACCAGGAGCTTGTGGTCGTCGGCCAGCAGGAACCGGGCGTGGAAGAAGTCCGGATAGGTGCGCAACTCCACACCGGCGCGGGCCAGGCGGCTCCAGATGTACGGCTCTGCGGCCCGCAGCCAGCGGTAGTTGTTCTGCCGGGCGGTGATCACTGTCTTGACGGGGGCCCGGGCCTGGCCGAGCAGCTTGACGATGCCCAGATCCAGGGAGTAGGGCGACGCCAGCACGAGGCTTGCGGTCGCCTCGTCGACCAGCTGGGTGAAGGCGGGCTCGATCTCCCTGTTGGTCAGCACGGCCCCGTTCATGGAGCGGCGATCGCCTTGCTCGGTGCGGGCGAAGTCGTCGACAACGGCTTCGATGGTGGCGGGGTCGGTGGTGCGGACCATGAAGTCTCGCCAGGCGAAGTTGTGGTCGCTGATGTTGATGCCGCCGAGGAAGGCGTGGTCGTCGACCACGTAGAGCTTCTTGTGGTTGCGGCTCATGCCGAAGAACTTCACCGGTCCGAAGGGCTGGGTGAAGGTCACGGCCACGCCGGCGGCCCTGAGCCGGTCGAACATCGCCTTCGTCTCCGTGGCCTCGTCCCGCACCGACGGGTCGGTGTCCTTCCGGTCGCTGACGTAGCGCAGGGCGAAGCAGTCGACGAGCAGCCTCACATCCACGCCCCGGCCAACGGCACCGGCCAGCAGATCGGCCACCGCAAGGCCCGAGGCATCGCCGTCGAAGGTCATCACCTGTACGAGGATCCGCCGCTCGGCCGCGGTCAGGCTCTGATGCAGGTCCCGGACGAACTCCCGGTTGTCCAAGAGCCGCAGAAGCCCGTCGCCGCCCACCCGCCGACGCTACCCGCCCCGCCGTCCGCGGTGGTCCACCCGCACCGTCGCAGAGTCTCGGTTGGTTTCGCGGTTGTGTGGCCGCAGGACCCCTCATCACGAGTATCCGCGATCGCCGATCAAAGTATGTTTCAGTTGTTTTCATTGATATTCAATCTAGAGTCCGGTCCGTGGGCGAGGAGCGCGTGCTCAAACGAATGAGCCAGCAGCATGGGCTGATCTCACGGCGGCAGGCGCTCGCAGGGATGACGCAGGGCCAGGTCAGGCAGCGTCTGAGCAGCGGCACTTGGATTCGGGATGCTCGGGGTGTGTACCGGCACGCGTGTTCACCACCGACTCCTGTCTCAAGACTGCTAGCCGCTTGTATGGCCCACAATGCACTGGCCAGCCACCGCTCGGCTGCTGCCTTGCACCGAATCGACGGATTCAGGCTCGACCGAGTTGAGGTGGTTCTGCGGGCCGGCCAAGCCAGAGAGATCAGAGGTCTCAAGCTGCACGAGTCGTCTCAGATGGAGCTGGCGAAGCCGGTGGAGATCGACGGGGTGCCGTGCACGCCGTTGGACCGCACGATCCTCGATCTGGCGGCAGTGGTGAGCCGCAAGCAGCTGGACGACGCCATTGACTCGGTACTGCGAGATCGACGACTGCGTCTCATGGACCTCGAGCGGGTTCTGGCTGCTCATTCTCGGCGTGGTAGAGACGGCTGCGGAAGGCTAAGGGCCGCGCTTGTGGACCGTTGCGGCGATGATCGGGTGCCCTTGAGCGCTTGGAGCCGTCGCGTCTCGGATCTGCTCGCCAGTCGCGGGCTGCCGCTCCCGGTGCTCGAGCACCGAGTAGACGGTCCCGAGGGAGGCTTCGTAGCTCAAGTCGATCTGGCATACCCCTGCCAGCGTCTAGCCATCGAGCTCGACAGCAAGCGGTGGCACATGGACCACGTGTCCTTCGAAACGGACCGCGAGCGTCGCAACCGGCTGATCCAAGCGGGTTGGAGCGTCCTCAACTTCACATGGGACTACTGCAAGCAGCGTCCCGACGACCTGTGCAACCTCGTCGCCCAGACCCTCGCCGCCCCACCCACGCCCAACCAGACCGAAATCCTTGTGCAAAAGAGCGTCACACAACCACGACCACAAGAATCTCGAGAAGCCGGCTAGGCGCGACCCGGCGCAGGCCCAACCAGACCGAAATCCTTGTGCAAAAGAGCGTCACACAACCACGACCACAAGAATTTCGGGGAGGGTGGCGGGGGCGGTAGCTTTGGGGGCGTGGCGCGGACGGTCACCCCCACCGGTACGGGCACTAGCGAGCGGGTGCCGCCGCTGAGGCGACGCCGGCGGGAGCTGCCCTGGCCGCTGAACATCTACCAGACCGCAGTCGGCAAGAAGTACGTGATGGCGATCACGGGCGTCGGGCTGCTGGCCTTCGTGATCGTGCACATGATCGGCAACCTGCACCTCTACGAGGGACCGACCCAGGTGAACGAGTACGCCGAGGCGCTGCGGGACCTGGGAGGCCATCTGGTGCCCCGCACCCTGATCCTGTGGATGATGCGGATCGGGCTGCTGGCCATGTTCGTGCTGCACATCCACAGCGCCTGGTCGCTCAAGGAGATCAGCCGGCGCAGCAGCGAGAAGGCCAACTGGGTGAGCGGCAACAAGCGCTACGCCGGCGGGCAGGACTTCGTGGCCGTCAACTTCGCCAGCCGCACCATGCGCTGGACCGGCCCCATCATCGGCCTCTACGTGCTGTTCCACCTGGCCGACCTCACGTGGGGCTGGTGGCTGGGCGACGACTACATCCGGGGCGACGTGTACCACAACGTGGTGGAGTCGCTGTCGTCGATCCCGGTGGCGATCATCTACATCGTGGCCAACGCGGCGCTGTCGGTGCACATCTACCACGGCATCGCCTCGGCCTTCCAGACCTTGGGCGTGAACAACCCCCGGTTCAACCATCTGCGGCGGGGGTTGGCGACGGTGGTGGCCGGCGCGATCCTCGTCGGCAACCTGAGCTTCCCGATCATGGTGCAGAGCGGGGTGGTCGCATGAGCGGGGCGACCACCGGACGGTGCCAGCATGACGGCCGACGAGAATCCCGGCAGAGCGGGGTGGTCGCATGAGCGGGGCGACCGCCGGACGGTGCCAGCATGACGGCCGACGAGAATCCCGGCAGAGCGGGGTGGTCGCATGAGCGGGGCGACCACCGGACGGTGCCAGCATGACGGCAGACGAGAATCCCGGCAGAGCGGGGTGGTCGCATGAGCGGGGCGACCACCGGACGGTGCCAGCATGACGGCCGACGAGAATCCCGGCAGAGCGGGGTGGTCGCATGAGCGGGGCGACCACCGGACGGTGCCAGCATGACGGCCGACGAGAATCCCGGCAGAGCGGGGTGGTCGCATGAGCGTCGTGCTTGACGCCAAGGTCCCGGAGGGGTCGATCGCAGACAAGTGGGACAACCACAAGTTCTCGGTGAAGCTGGTCAACCCGGCTAACAAGCGGCGCTTCAAGATCCTGGTGGTCGGCACCGGGCTGGCCGGGGCATCGGCCGCGGCGTCGCTGGCCGAGCTGGGCTACAAGGTCGAGGCGTTCACCTTCCACGACTCGCCCCGGCGGGCCCACTCGATCGCCGCGCAGGGCGGCATCAACGCAGCCAAGAACTACCGCAACGACGGCGACTCCATCTACCGGCTGTTCTACGACACCGTCAAGGGCGGCGACTACCGCTCCCGGGAGGCCAACGTGTACCGGCTGTCCCAGGTGTCGCTCAACATCATCGACCAGTGCGCGGCCCAGGGGGTGCCCTTCGCCCGGGAGTACGGCGGCCTGCTGGCCAACCGGTCCTTCGGCGGCGCCCAGGTGAGCCGCACCTTCTACGCCCGGGGCCAGACCGGCCAGCAGCTGCTGCTGGGCGCCTACCAGGCCATGGCCGCCCAGATCGCAGCCGGCGGGGTGACGCTGCACAACCGGGCCGACGTGCTCGACATCGTGGTCAAGGACGGCGAGACGTGCGGGATCGTGGTGAGGGATCTGCTCACCGGCGAGGTCCGGGCCCACAGCGGCCATGCGGTGGTGCTGGCCACCGGCGGCTACGGCAACGTCTACTACCTGTCCACCAACGCCATGAACTGCAACGTCACCGCGGCGTGGCGGGCCCACCGGCGGGGGGCGACCTTCGCCAACCCCTGCTACACGCAGATCCACCCAACGTGCATTCCGGCCAGCGACGAGTTCCAGTCGAAGCTGACGCTGATGTCGGAGTCGCTGCGCAACGACGGGCGCATCTGGGTGCCTCGCACCATGGACGAGGCCCGGGCCGCGGCCGACGTCTCCGAAGCCGACCGCTACTACTTCCTGGAGGAGAAGTACCCGGCATTCGGGAACCTGGTGCCGCGAGACGTGGCGTCGCGCAACGCCAAGACGGTGGTGGACCAGGGCCTGGGGGTGGGGCCGCTGCGCAACGGCGTGTACCTCGACTTCGCCGACGTGATCGCCCGCGACGGCGAGGCGGTGGTGCGCGAGAAGTACGGGAACCTGTTCGACATGTACGAGCGCATCACCGGCGAGGACCCCTACCACTCGCCCATGCGCATCTACCCGGCCACCCACTACACCATGGGCGGGCTGTGGGTGGACTACAACCTGATGACCAACGTGGCGGGCCTCTACGCCTTGGGCGAGTGCAACTTCTCGGACCACGGGGCCAACCGCCTGGGGGCCTCCGCGCTCATGCAGGGGCTGGCCGACGGCTACTTCGTGCTGCCCTACACCATCGGCGACTACCTGGCCCCGAAGCTGGGGTCGGATCCGGTGCCGACCGACGATCCGGCGTTCGCGGCGGCGGTGGCCGAGGTGGACGACCGCACGAGGGGCTGGCTGGCCAAGCGGGGCACCAAGTCGGTTGACTACTACCACCGCGAGCTGGGCAAGATCGTGTGGGAGTACTGCGGCATGGCCCGCAACCGCACCGGTCTGGAGAAGGCCCTGACCGAGATCCCGGCACTGCGGGAGGAGTTCAGGGCCAACGTGAAGGTGCTGGGCTCGGCCGACACCACCAACCAGTCGCTGGAGCAGGTCAACCGGGTGGACGACTTCATGGAGATGGCCGAGCTCAAGGTGCGCGACGCCCTGCACCGCGAGGAGTCCTGCGGCGGGCATTTCCGGGAGGAGCACCAGACCCCCGAGGGCGAGGCCCTGCGGGACGACGAGAACTTCAAGTATGTGGCCGCGTGGGACTGGCAGGGTCCGGACCGGCCCCAGGAGCTGATCAAGGAGCCGCTGGACTTCGAGAACGTGAAGCTCACCCAGAGGAGCTACAAGTGAGTTCCGGGAACGGGACTTCCGGGAACGGGCACCGGGGCACCCTGCGGCTGAGGCTGCGGATCTGGCGCCAGGCGGGGCCCGATGAGCCGGGGGGCTTCCTGGACGTCGACGCCGCGGACATCCCTGTGGACTGCTCGTTCCTGGAGATGCTCGACATCGTCAACGAGCGTCTCGTCGACGACGACATCGAGCCGGTGGTGTTCGCCCACGACTGCCGGGAGGGCATCTGCGGCACGTGCGGGGTGATGATCAACGGCCGGCCGCACGGTCCCGAGAAGGCCACCGCCGCCTGCCAGTTGCACATGCGCAAGTTCCGTGACGGCGATGAGATCGTGATCGAGCCGTTCCGGGCGGCATCGTTCCCGGTGGTCAAGGACCTGATGGTGGACCGGCGGGCCTTCGACCGGATCGTCGAGGCGGGCGGCTACATCTCGGCGCCCACCGGCACCGCCCCCGACGCCAACGAGATCCCGGTCCCCAAGGATGTGGCCGAGTTCGCGATGGACGCGGCGGCCTGCATCGGCTGCGGGGCGTGCGTGGCGGCCTGCCCCAACTCGGCGGCCCAGCTGTTCACCGCGGCCAAGCTCGGCCATCTGAACGTGCTGCCCCAGGGCCAGCCGGAGCGGTGGAGGCGGGCTGAGGCCATGGTGGAGACCATGGAGTCGTTCTTCGGGTCGTGCACCAACCACGGCGAGTGCACGGAGGCCTGTCCCAAGGAGATCAGCCTCGACTTCATCGCGGTGCTGAACCGCGACTACCTGAAGGCCAAGGTCAAGAACCGTCGCCTCGCCTCCCAGACCTGAGCTAGTGCGGTCGGGGCGGGCCGGGCGCCGAATCTTGGGGCGACTTCTGTGGACCCACCACACAAAACCAACCCGAGATTCCGGGGCGGGCCGGGCGCCGAATCTTGGGGCGACTTCTGTGGACCCACCACACAAAACCAACCCGAGATTCCGGGGCGGGCCGGGCGCCGAATCTTGGGGCGACTTCTGTGGACCCACCACACAAAACCAACCCGAGATTCCGGGGCGGGCCGGGCGCCGAATCTTGGGGCGACTTCTGTGGACCCACCACACAAAACCAACCCGAGATTCCGGGGCGGGCCGGGCGCCGAATCTTGGGGCGAGTTCTGTGGACCCACCACACAAAACCAACCCGAGATTCCGGGGCGGGCCGGGCGCCGAATCTTGGGGCGAGTTCTGTGGACCCACCACACAAAACCAACCCGAGATTCCGGGTTAGGCCGGGGGTGGGTTGATGAGTGCGCGTGAGGCGTGCTGGGGTCCGGGTCGGCGAGTGGCGTTGGGGCTGGGCCGGGGCATTGCCATGGGTGCGGCCGATGTGGTGCCGGGCGTGTCGGGCGGGACCATCGCGGTGGTGCTCGGGATCTATGAGCGGCTGCTCGGCGCCATCCGGGGTCTGGCCGCGGCGGCCGGGCGGCTGCTGCGGGGCGACTGGCGGGGCTGCGGGCGGCGGCTGGCGACCGTGGACTGGTGGCTGATCGTGCCGCTGCTGGCCGGGATCCTGGGCACGATCGTGCTGCTGGCTTCGGTGATCGAGACCCAGCTCGAGGAGCGCCCCGAGACGATGGCCGGCCTGTTCTGCGGTCTGGTGGCCGCCTCCGCGGTGTCGGCGTGCCAGCTGTTCGACTGGCGCGGCGCCGTCCCAATCGGCCTCATGGCGGTGTCGGCGGGGGCGACGTTCGCGCTGCTGGGGCTGCAGTCGGGCCCGGTGGCCGACCCCTCGCTGCCGGTGCTGGCCGGAGCGGGGGCGGTAGCGGTGTGCGCCATGATCCTGCCCGGCATATCCGGGGCGTTCCTGTTGTTGATGCTGGGCATGTACGGGGCGGTCATCAACATCGTCACCGATGTCCGCTACCTGGACGCGGCCGTCTTCGCAGCAGGCGCGGCCGTGGGCCTGGCACTGTTCTCGTCGCTGCTGGGATGGCTCCTCGATCAGGGCCGCAACACGGTGATGGCGGTGATGGTGGGCCTCATGGCCGGATCGCTGCGGGTGCTGTGGCCCTGGCCCAACGGCGTGGGCGTGATCAGCCGCCACGAGCACGAGGTGATCTCGGGCACCGGCCTGGCCTGGCCCGCCGCCGACCAATGGCTGGCCCCCACGGTGGCCGCCGCCGTCGGCTTCGCGGTCGTGCTGCTAGTCGCCCGGCTGGCTCGGCCCGAACCCAGCTAAGGGGTCCGTACCAAGGATCCACACGGATGGGTGATACGGCCTCTCGGTGAGGCGTTGAATCTCCCACTCCTGTTCGCTACGCCCACAAACCGCTCCGGCCCGACGCCTCGCTCCTGTTCGCTACGCCCACCTCCCACTCCTGTTCGCTACGCCCACAAACCGCTCGGGCCCGGCGCCTCGCTCCTGTTCGCTACGCCCACAAACCGCTCCGGCCCGGCGCCTCGTTCCTGTTCGCTACGCCCACCTCCCACTCCTGTTCGCTGCGCCCATAAACCGCTCGGGCCCGACGCCTCGCTCCGCGCCTCGCCAGGATTCCTCGTGGACTGTGGCCAATCTGCTCGGCCCCTAGGACTGCAGCTCCTCGCGCACGATTGCGGCGCCGCGGACGAGGGCTGAGAGCTTGGCCAGGGCGAGCTCTCGCGACATGTACTTCATCCCGCAGTCGGGGGCCAGGATCAGGCGCTCGGGGCTCACGTGCTCCAGTGCGTCGCGGATCCGGTCGGCCACGACCTCCGGCGTCTCCGCATCGTGGTCGCCGTTGTCGATGACGCCGAGGATGATGGTCTTGTCGGGCAGCCGGCGAAGGATCTCCAGATCGATCTTGGGCTGGGCCGCCTCGATGGAGATCTGGTCGACGAGGCTGCCGTTGAGCTCGGGCAGGAAGGAGTAGGCGTCCGGCTTGCCGATGCCCCGCCACTCGTGGATGGCCGCGTACCCGAAGCACATGTGCAGCGCGGTGGTGCCGTTGACCCCGTCGAGAGCCTCGTTGAGCACCTCCACGGCGTACTGGGAGGCCTTCTCGTGCTTGGCCTGCATGCACGGCTCGTCGAGCTGCACCACGTCGGCCCCCGCCGCGAACAGGTCCTTGATCTCCTGGTTGACCGCCTTGGCATAGTCCGACGCGGCTGCCCGCTCATCGCCGTAGTAGTCGTCCTGGGCCTGCTGGGTCATGGTGAACGGCCCGGGCAGCGTGATCTTGACCTTCCGGGTGCTGTTGGCCCGCAGCAGTTCGGTGTCGCGCACCTCGATCGGGGTATCCCGGGTGATCCTGCCGACAATTCGGGGCACCGGATTGGGCTTGCCGGTCCGGTCCATGGCCGTCCCGTGCCGCTCGGTGTCGATGCCCCCCAGTGCGGTCGCCATCCGGTTGGAGTAGCTCTCGCGGCGGATCTCGCCGTCGGTGATGATGTCGAGGCCCACCTGCTCCATGTCGTGGATGGCCAGGAGGGTGGCATCGTCCTGGGCCCGCTCGAGGAACTCGGGAGCGACCCGCCAGATCTCTGAGGCTCTGACCCTGGGAGGCAGGCGGGTCCCCAGGTTCGAGCGGTCGATCAGCCAGTCCGGCTGGGGATAGCTCCCCACTACTGAAGTTGGCAGCAGTTTCTCGGTCACGAATGGGCCTTCTGTTGGGGTCGCAGAACCATCACTCAGGCCGCGCCGGCCGACGATGCGCCTCTGAGGCCCTCGGCCGGCCCGCTGCTGAGGTGTCTCAGGACCAGGTTCTTGCCCGCTCTGATGTGCTCACCCATCAGTTCGGCCGCCCGCTTGCTGTCTCCGGCCGAGAGGGCGCCCATGATGGCGGAGTGGTCGCGGCGCGACTGCTGTAACCGGCCCGGAACCACCCATGTCGTCGAGCGCGGGTCGTTCCAGAGCCGCCGGATGAAGTCCATCAGGTGGGGAGTGTTGTCGGCCGCGGCGTAGATGGTCATGTGCCAGGCCTCGTTGAGGTGCATAGCCGCGGCGTGGTCGTTCTGGTCGATAGCGGCGAGGTTGGCCTCGAACAGCGCCTGCAACTCCGCGATGTCGTCGGCCGTGAGATAGTCGGCGGCGATCAGGGTGGCTCTGCTCTCCAGCACCTCGCGCAGGTCGTAGAGGTCGGCGGTCTCCTCCAGGCTGAAGTCGGCGACCCTCGCTCCGCGGTGGGGCTCGTTGACGACGAAGCCCTCGGCTTGGAGCTGGCGCAGAGCCTCCCGGATGGGGGTGGCGCTCATGCCGAGCAGATCCCCGAGGGCGTCGATGTCGATGCGCTCCCGGGGCTTCATCACCCCGCTGCGGATGTCGTCGCGCAGCCGGGCCGCGGCCAGCTCGGACTTGGTCCGGTATGCCTCCATCGCCGTAGCTACGCCCGGGGCGTGTACTCGTCGGAGGTGAAGAGCCGCCTATAGAACTGGGCGGCTCGGGTCGGCGGGGCTGGTAGCCGCCTACGAGTCGATGGACGAGCTCAAGGCGGTGCTGGAGGCCCTGCCGGGCCAGCTGGCGGCCTCGATCCACATGACCGAGTCAGACTACGAGGCCGCGGCCGAGCTGGTGCCTACCTTGGAGCGCAAGGCGGGCCGGCTGATCGCCAACGGCTGGCCGACCGGTGTGGAGGTCAACCACGCCATGGTGCACGGCGGCCCGTTCCCGGCCACCTCCGATCCCCGCTCCACATCGGTGGGCACCCTGGCTATTCAGCGTTTCCAGCGCCCGGTCAGCTACCAGAACTTCCCGCCCGACCTGCTCCCAGACGCAGTCCGCGACGACAACCCCCCTTCCCTGACCCGGCGCCTCAACGGCGAGCCTCAGCTCTGATTAGATCTTATTCATAATTTTCATATCTTTTTAAGTTGTGTCATGTGTGATCGCGTGCTAGACAGGAGTCGTGGAAGGATCGCTCCTGGAGTTCGTGCTCGCTGTCTTCACAGCCATGCTGCTGCAGACGTGGTACCTCCACCGGGAGATCCGCAGGTCGCGTGAGGAGTCGATCCGTCACACCGACCGGTCCCACGACCAGCTACGGGCCGATTTCGCCGAACACAAGACCGACATTAGGGACAGTCACGATCAGCTACGGGCCGATTTCGCCGAACACAAGGACATCACCGAGCGCAACCACAGCGAGACGCAGCGTCAGCTAGCCAGACTCGCAGACGGTCTCGGCGACGCCCGGGAGCGGCTGGCCCGCATCGAGGGCTACCTGCGGATCGGCCTGCCCGACCCGCCCGAGGCTGCTGCAGGCCCATAGACAACAGGGCAATCTCCATATGTAGAGCTTGTAACGTCAAGTATGCATCATGTGTCCATGAAGCGGGTGCTCACCACGAACCTCGTCGTAGGAGAGACATGGACGCTTCTGCGGAGCAGGGACAGCCACCGCACCTCGGTCGGCTTCATCGACCGTGTTGTGTTTCGCCGCCCGCGAGGAGGCTGGACTCAGTTTCCGGCGAGGACGTTGTTCTGAGTTAATCGCCGGGCGTCTCTGGTTGGCCACCGCTCGACGGCGCGGGCCTGACCGCTCTCGACATCCGTTCCCGCCGCAGGTCCGCGACAGCGGTGATCACCACGGCCGCGATCAGCACGCCACCGAAGACCATCGGGCTGTACGTCTCGGGAACACGAAGGAACGTGAGGGAACTCTGCACGACCCCCAGCGTCAACACGCCCAAGAAACTGCCGAGGATCGTCCCCCGACCACCGAACAGAGACGTGCCGCCAAGCACGATCGCAGCGATGGTCGTCAACTCCATCCCAATTCCGCCCCGAGGCGCGCCAGCACCAATCCGAGCAAAGAACAGCACCCCTGCGAGCGAGGCCAAGACCGAGTTCACCATGAACAATGCAACGGTGGTCGGCTTGATGGGCACTCCGCTGAGATAGGCAGCCTCCTTCGACGAGCCCATAGCGAACACGTTTCGCCCGAAGCGAGTGAAGTGAAGCACGAACCCACCGACGATCAGCAGGGCGAACCACAGAAGGACAGACACCCGCAGTCCCAGCCATTCGGTCGATCGCAGGGTGCCGAACCCCTCGCGAATGCCAATCGTGGCCGTATTCGACAGTGTCAATCCGATACCAGAGATCACGCTCAGTCCCCCGAGCGTGAGAATGAAGGACGGCACGCGAATCAGTGCAACGATCAGCCCGTAGATCAAGCCGATCAATGCACCGGCACCCAACACGACGACGAGAATCAGAACCTCGCTCATCGCGTAATCCCGTATGAGGAGCGCAACCATCACGCTACTCATGGACACCATTGACCCGACGGAGAGATCAAGGTTGCCACCAACGAGCAGGAACGTCTGACCGAGGGCGAGGATCCCGAGTGGCACGCTCGCCAGCAGGATCAACTTGAAGTTGTTCCAGGTCAGGAACAGGTCGTTCTGTGTTCCGGTATAGATCGACAACCCAACAATGGCCATGACGAGTGGCACATAGACCCGGACGTTTTCCCTAGCCATCGGCGAGAGCCGGGGTGGTCCACTCGTCAGCTTGTGAGCACCGTCGCCCTCGACTTCCGTCATGCGCTGACGCCCGTCGATTCGCCGGCCGAGGCCATCTCAACGGCCAGGACCGCAGCCGCGGTGGCGTCCCCGCCCTCGAGGATCCCGCCAACCCGTCCATTGCGCATTACCAGCACCCGATCAGCGACGCAGTGGATCTCAGGGAGGTCGGCCGAGATCACGACCACGGCCGCGCCACCGGTAACGAGCCGGCGCAGGGTCCGGTAGATCTCAAGCTTGGAGGCAACATCGATGCCCGCGGTGGGCTCATCGAAGATGAACACGGTCGATGCGACATCACTCCACCGGCTGATCACTGTCTTCTGCTGGTTGCCGCCGCTCAGCGTTCTCACCGGCGCCCGGACATCGTTCACCTTCACCAGCTGCTGCGAGCACAGCCGTCGGGCCCGTCGATTCTCGCGTCGAGGTGACAGCACAGTTCCGCTGAGGCCCAGAGCGTGATGCGCCAGCAGCACGTTGTCGGCAACTGAGCGATCGAGCATCAGCGCCTGGCTCTTGCGATCGCCGGGAATGAACGCAACGCCCCCGGCTGCGGCCCGGGCTCGGCGAGACACGTTCGTCGGGAGGCCGGCGATGCTGATGGTTCCGACAGAAGGTCGCTCCGCCCCGGCAATCAGTCGCCCTAGCTCCTGCGTGCCCGATCCAACGGCACCGGTCAAAGCCAGCAACTCGCCGAAGCGCACGTCGAAGCTGACGTCGCGCAGGCTACGCCCGTGACTGACGCCGCTGACCGCGATGGCGACGTCCTCTCGCCGCGTGATCTCGCCGCCGTGAATCTCGGCCCGCTCCATCCGTACCTGCTCACCGAACATCAAGCCGATCAGATCAGCAATGTCCACCTTCGTGATCTCTTCGGTGGTGACATGCACGCCGTCTCGAAGGACTGTCACCCGATCGGCGATCTCGAAGATCTCCTCAAGGTGGTGCGACACATAGAGAACCGAGATGCCCTCCTCACGCAGACTGCGAACAACCTCGAACAGCGTCCGGACCTCGCTCGGGTGCAAGGAGGCGGTCGGCTCGTCCATCACAATCAGCCGAGCATCGAAGGAGACAGCCCGTGCGATCTCGAGCAGTTGCCGGTCCGCAAGCGACAGCGTCCGGGCGGGGTCTTCCAAAGGGAGCTGCACGCGCAAGCGGTCCAGCTTGGCCAGCGCTTGCTGCCTCAGGGTGTCCTGCCGAACGACGCCAAGGGGCCCAACCGGGAGTTGACCGAGCATGATGTTCTCCGCCACCGACAGGTCCTCTGCAATCTGTCGTTCCTGGTGGATAACCCTGATCCCCGCCTCCATCGCCTCGCGGGGACTATGAAGTCGTGTTTCGACGCCGCCAAAGTAGATCGAGCCTTGATCAGGACGCAGGGCACCGGCGGCGATCTTGATAAGAGTCGACTTCCCAGCACCGTTCTCGCCGACCAGCGCGTGGATCTCGCCGGCCTCGACCGAAAGGGACACATCGTCGAGCGCCCGCACTCCCGGGAATCCCTTGCAGATCCCTCTGAACTCAACAACCGGTGCCAACGTCCCTCTCCCCTTGGGCAGTCACACGATGAGAAGAACCGCGAACGATTAGCTCAACAATGATCCGCTGACCGGCCGATGTCCGACACCCCAAACGGACGCAGCGCACACCGCTGACGACCCCGGGGCTTTGCCCAACGGGGTAGTCTGCGTGCTCGTTTCATGATCGACGAAGTTACCAGATGATCCTTGTGACCGCCGCGGGCGGGAAGACGGGCCGAGCCGTCATCGCCGCCTTGGCGGCACGCGGAGTTGACGTGCGAGCGCTGCG
The DNA here is from genome assembly GCA_965220645.1 of Candidatus Aldehydirespirator sp. Taxonomy (GTDB): domain Bacteria; phylum Actinomycetota; class Acidimicrobiia; order Acidimicrobiales; family Aldehydirespiratoraceae; genus Aldehydirespirator. Next base: position 3,520,976 of record OZ244836.1, read on the forward strand.
ACGCTCGGGGGCTCCTGTGCCTGGAGCGACCGAGACCGTCGCTGGAGATGCCGGCGATCTTGGGCCTCACCTCGACGGCATCGACACGGTGTACTTCATCTGGCCCAACTTCACTGCCGGTGAGAGCAACGGCATGGCTCGGGCCATCGAGGCAGTTGCCGCTCACGGCGGGCGTCGCATCGTCTACCACTCGGTCCTTCGGCCCGGCCTGGAGGCGATGCCCCACCACTGGGACAAGTTGCGAGCTGAGGAGCGGCTTGCCGAGAGCCACCTCGACACAGTGACGCTCCAACCCTGCTCCTACATGCAGAACCTCGAGCCGCTACTTGACACTGTGCGAGAGACAGGCTTGTACCAACCGCTCGGGGGACTCGACGCCGCTATCTCGTTCGTCGACCTGGCCGATGTAGGCGAGGCAGCGGTCCGCGCCTGCTTCGACGACGACATGCTCGGCGGTGCCTACGAACTCTCCGGGCCGCAGCCGCTCACCGCCCGCGATGTGGCGGCGGAGCTCTCACAAGCCCTGACACGGCCGGTGACGGCAAGGGAGATCAGCGCCGCCGATTGGGCTGCCGCAGCCCGCTCGGCCGGGTTGCCGGACGAAGCCATACGGCGTGGCACGCTCATGACCGAGCACCTGCTCGTCCACGGATTCAGCGGATCGCCGGTCGTGCTCGAGGCTCTGCTCGGACGGCCACCGACCCGGCTGCGGCAATACCTGGAGTCCGTCGCCGGCGGCTTGGCCTAGCCGGCTACGACATCAGCTCCCATTCAAGTGACCGGCTTCGACGAGCTGGTCATGGAGCATCGATGGCGAGGCGGGGACATGGCGGATGGGAGCGGCGCCCAGATGGGCCAGAGCATCGTCTATCGCTGAGGCGATGGTCTGCGGAACGGGGATGCAGCCAGCCTCTCCGACGCCCTTGATCCCCAGCGGGTTTCGCGGTGAGGGGGTCTCGATGTGCAGTATCTCCACCGGGGGGATCTCGGTGGCATAAGGCATGAGGAACTCCATGAAGTTCGCATTGGTGAAGTTGCCCGCTTCGTCATAGTTGACTCGCTCGTAGAACGCGTTCCCCATGCCCTGAGCGAGGCCGCCGGTTATCTGGCCCTCAACGATCGTCGGATTGATCATCATGCCGCAGTCATGGACCACGATGTACCGATCGATGGTCAGGTTGAGCGTCACCGGATCGACCTCCACGATGGCGGCATGAACGCCCGATGCCCAAGTGTCCTGAATCGGGCTGAAGAAGCTGGTCGCTTCGATGCCGGGATGGCCTCCCTCCGGGAGCGGCGGGCCGTCTGAGCTCGCGGTGTCCGCGAACTGGGTGGCGGAATCGGTGGATTCGCCGTGCGAGTAGCGCAGCGGATTGGACATGGTTGCGATCTGCGCGAAGCTGATTCGCCGGTCCGGTACTCCCTGAACATAGGCGGTGCCGTCCTCCATCACGATGTCCTCGGGGGAGCACTCGAGCAGGTCGGCTGCCAGGTCGACCATCTGCTGGCGCACCTCGAGCGCGGTGTTGTGAATGGCGCTTCCGCTGACGACGGCAGCGCGGCTCGCGAACGTGCCGACGCCCCAGTCGAAGCCTCCCGTGTCGCCTTCCACGACGACCACATCTTCGACCGCGCACCCCAGCACGTCGGCGGTGATCTGGGCGAACACTGTCTCGTGGCCCTGACCTTGATTGGTGAGTCCCGTCCTCACGAGGGCCTTGCCCGTGAGCGGGTGTATCCGGATCTGGGCGCCCTCATAGGGTCCGGGGCCGGTGCACTCGGCGTAGTAGGCGAGACCGAGGCCGAGGAGGCGCCCTTCTGCTCTGGCTTCGGCCTGCCGCGCATCGAAGTTCTCGAGATCGATGGTCTCGGCCATCATGTCCAGAGCAGTCTCGTAGTCGCCGCTGTCGATGCTGACGGGCGTGCCTGTCGCGAAGATCAGGCCCGGGCGCTCGTAGGGGAACTCGTCGGGCCCGATGAGGTTGCGGCGGCGGATCTCCCACCGGTCCAGCCCGAGGTCCAGCGCCAGCTGGTCCAGGGCCCTCTCGCGGGCGAAGCAGGCGTGCGGGCGTCCTGCGCCCCGGTAGGGAGTCACGGTGACAGTCGGGGTGTAGACGCACTTGAAGTGGGTTCGGATGTTGGGGATGCGGTAGGGGCCGCCGATGACGGATGCGGCGACCTGGGCAACCGCGATGCCATAGGGAATGAATGCGCCCGTGTCGTGAAGGAAGTCGTCATCGAGGGCGGTGACGACGCCGTCCGAGGTTGCCGCCAGCCGGATGCGATGGGTCTGGAGGCGTTCGTGGTTGGATCCAGTGAAGTTCTCCGTGCGGTCCTCGGTGTACTTCACAGGCACGCCGAGTTCCATGGCCGCCAGGGGTACGAGGATCTCGTCGGAGTGGTAGTGGATCATCTTCTGCCCGAACCCGCCGCCGACGTCCGGGGCGATGACGCGCACCTTGTCCTCGTCGATGCCGAAGATCGACGCGAGGCCGCCACGAACCGGGATCGACCCTTGGGTCGTGTCGTACACGAGGAGTTCGCCCTTGTACTTGTCGAAGCTGGCTGTGATGGCCCGGCATTCCAGCGGTGCACATGTGCTCCGCTCGACGATGACCTCGATCTCGGTGATGTGGTCCGCTTCGGCGAACGCCTTGTCCGGGTCGCCCTCGACCATCTCGAGTTCTGCGGCGATGTTGTCGGCGACATCCTCGTGGATCAACGGAGCCCCGGGGGCCACCGCGGCGTCGAGGTCGAGCGTGAAGTCGAGCATCTCGAAGTCGACGACGACGGCCGACGCGGCGTCCTCGGCGAGGTACCGATCAGTGGCGACCACCATCACGACCGGCTGACCGGCGTAGTACACGTCGCCGCGTGCCAACGGGCGCGCCGTCTTGGGAAACAGGCACGGGTGCGGGATGAGCAGGGGCAGCTCCCTGTCATAGCGCCCGATGTTGTCAGCCGTATAGATCTTGACCACGCCGGGCATGTCAGCCGCGGCTGAGGTATCGATGGACGTGATCCGCGCTCGGGCGACCGGGCTCCGATAGAACGCGGCGTGCAGCACGCCCGGCATATCGATGTCGTCTACATAGCAGCCCTGGCCACGCAGGAGCCTTGGATCCTCGTTTCGCTGGACACGCTGACCGAACACGCCTGTCATTGGACGATCCTTTCTGCTGCGAGCCGAACCGCGGCGACGATGTTCTGATAGCCGGTGCAGCGACACAGGTTCCCGGCGATCGAGCGGCGGACGCTGTCGTCGCTCAAGTCGCCCAAGTCCGTGCTCTGGTCTGCGAGCAGGTCCGAGATGGACATGAGAAAGCCGGGCGTGCAGAACCCGCACTGCAGGGCGTGGCACTCCCTGAACGCCTGCTGGAGGACATTGAGCTGACCATCGTCGGAGGCCAGGCTCTCGACGGTGTGCACCTCGGCGCCGTCGAGCTGCGCAACGAACGCCAGGCACGAGCGGGCCGCGTGACCGTCGATGTGAACTGTGCAGCAGCCGCACACCCCGTGCTCGCAACCGACGTGCGTGCCGGTGAGTTGGAGCTCATGGCGCAAGAAGTCACTCAACAGCAGCCGGGCGTCGACCGAGGCGTCGACGGCCTTGCCATTGACGGTCAGGGTCACGTCGACGGTGCTAATCGATTCGGTTCGAGTCATCGTCACTGCTGTCCTTTGGCTCTGACGGTTGCTATGCCCACGGCGCGGCCCACAAGACCGGCCACGAGGTGCCTGCGATAGGCCCGGGTCGTCGTCATGTCGTCTTCGGTCGTGACATAGTCGCGGGCCGCCTCCTGCGCCCGGGCGATGTCGGCGGTGCCGACGGCTCCACCGATGAGAGCGTTCTCCGCCTCAGTGAGGCGCAGCGGTCGCGACCCGATGCCGCACCCGCTGATCGCCGCTCTGTCACATGTTCCGTTGTTGAATCCGAGAACGACGCAGACGCCTGCCTGAGCGAAGTCTCCGTGGCGGCGGGCAAACTCCTCGAACGCGTAACCGTCGCCCGCCTGCAACGTCGGGATCCGGACCTCGGTGATGATCTCGTCCTCTGCGAGCGTGGTGGTGAGATGGAAATCGAACAGCTCTCCGGCGGGGATCGACCGGCTCCCGCGGGTGCTGACGGCGGTCACCTCTCCATCCAGGGCGGTCAGCAGGGCGGGCAGTTCGGCGGCCGCGTCAGCGTGAGCGATGCTGCCGACGACAGTGCCGCGACTACGGATCACCGAGTGCGCCACATGGCCGAGCGTCTCCGTGAGCAACGGGTTGGCCGCGGCGACCCCCGCGTCGAACTCAGCCTGCCGCTGCGTCACCATGGCCCCGACCCTGATGGACGTGTCGTCCACCTCCAGGCGGCGCAGTTCGCTGACTCGCGAGAGGTCAATGACCATGTCCGGTTGCACGAGCCGGAAGTTCATTGCCGGGATGAGGCTCTGGCCTCCGGCCAGCACGACGCTGTAGTCGGATTCGGCTCGTGCCTGTACCGCCTCGTCGACAGTCTGCGCTGCCACAAACTCAAACGGTGCTGGCTTCATCTGACCGCCCCCTCTAGCGCCGCGGGGTTCCCATCGAGGTCAACCCATCCCTCGGGCCACCGGATGCGGCCCTCCTCCTTGAACATCTCGAAGCCCGATCCTCGGTCGAACATGGCCAACTGCCCGCGTTCGGATCTCATCTGCTCGCGTAGTTCCGCGGTGCCGGCCTCGTCAACGGCCAGGTCGTGTCCCTCCCCGGTGAGGACCACGCCGTACTGGGCTCTCGCAGCCTCGTGACTGACAATGCCGCACAGGACGTCGTACCGGACCAAGTCGGACTCCCGGTCGAGTGGATCACCCCAGCCGCCGCCTCCGCTCGTGCGGATGTGCACGACGGCTTCCGGATCGACCGAGTACTGGTCGCACATGCCGGGCAGGCTGGCGCCGTCCTCGCCGTTGGAACTCACCGAGATCGAATAGGGCAGGCCGGCCTCGCCGCCGTTGACACCGTAGGGCTGAAGGATCGAGCGATCGGCGTTGGAGATGAGCGATCCGCCGGCGAGCAGCCGGACCCTCTTGTCGTAGCCGAGCCCGCCACGGCGATATCCGGCGCCCCCGGAGTCAGTGGCCAGGGCGAGCTGCTCAACGCGCACGGGGTAGCGGGTCTCGGAGAACTCGGCAGGCAGATTGCGGGAGTTGGGCACGATGTGCACGACATCGCTGCCGTCGGACCACGGGCGGGCCGGGCCTCCCCCGCCTAGCACCTCACGGAACAGGTAGAACTCTCCGGCACGGTCGCTGCCGTGCACTCCCCAGATCCTGATGGTCTCGTGGTCGGCCGGCATCTGTCCCTTGGTTGCCTTGCTCAGCGCGCCTGCGAAGACCCCGAGCGCTCGTAGCAGGATGAAGAACCGCAGTCCCGTCGGACGCCCGAACGTGGGGGTGATCAGTGTCCCCTTCTCGGGGAACCTTGCTTCGATGATGTCGAGCACGCCCTCGTTGATGTCAATCTCGGCGGCTCGTTCAGGCGTGTCAGCCAGCGACCTGAGCACCGGGCCCATCCACTTCCGCAGGAACCGCCCCTCCGTATAGTCGACTGCCCAATTGATCGGACCCTCGGTCTCGGGATCGGTTCCGGTGAAATCAAGAATGAGCTTCTCGTCGGTCTTGGTCATTGTCAGCCGCAGTGCGTAGGGGCCCAGAGCAAATCCGTCACTCTCGACGTAGTCCTCGAAGGTGTAGACGCCGTCAGCGATCTTGGGCAGCAGCTCCTCGCGGATGGTGCGCGCGCAGTTGTTGATGATGGCGTCGTAGGCGGCTTCAAGCGCGTCGATGCCATACCGGTCGGCCATGGCCAGGATCCGGCGGGAACCGAGCAGGGCCGCACCGATCTCGGAGTCCAGGTCGCCGCGTAGATGTTCGGACAGTCGCGAGTTCCTCTCGATGATCGCGAAGGCCTCCTTGTTCACGACGCCCTTGCTGTAGAGCTTGATCGGGGGGATGACAAGACCCTCGCACCACATGTCGCGGGCCTGTACCGGCAGGCTCCCGGGAACCATGCCACCGACATCGTCGTGGTGGCCGAATACCTGCGAGAAGCCGATCAGGCGGTCGCCCTTGAAGATGGGCACGGTGCTGCACAGATCGGGGATGTGCCCGACGCCGCCACAGCTGTTGTACGGGTCGTTCCAGAAGAACACGTCGCCGGGATGGACGTCGTCGGCGTCGAAGTACTCGAAGACGGGTTCAACCAGCGCCGAGTAGGACCGGCCGGTGAGCTTTCGCCCGCGGGCATCGAACAGGGCCACGCGATAGTCGTGCTGGTCGCGGATCATCGGCGACCGGGCGGTGCGCTCGACGGCGGCTTCGATCTCGAGTTCGGCCGAGCGGATCGTGCCTGTGATCACTTCGAGTTCAATCGGCCCGAGGGTTCGCGTCTTCGTGCTCACTGCGTGGCCTCCATTCGGATGTTCCCGTGCTCGTCGACGGTGGCACCCCAGCCCGGAGGGACGACGATCGTCGAGCCGTACTCCTGGATCACCGCAGGACTTGCGATTCGGGCTCCGTTCGGCAGTTCGTACCGGTCATAGAGAGGAGTATCGACCCAGCCCTCGGCGTTCCAGTACACGCGGCGGGATCCCATGGAGTCGAAGTCCCCTGATCCGGCGAGCCGCATGCTCGGCGGCCGGTGCATCCTGCCCACCGCCTGCACGCGCAACTGCACGAGTTCGACCTCCTGCTCGCCCTCATAGGCGAATCCGCAGACCTGCTCATGGGCGGAATGGAAGTCCTTCCACATGGACCGCAGCGCCTCCTGACCGGTCTCGCCTTCGGGGATCGTAACGCGGACCTCGTGCGCCTCGCCGTAGTAGCGCAGGTCAGCGAGCCGGCGCAGTTCCCAGTTCTCCTCGGCGATTCCCTGCTCCCGCAGATCGGCACGCCCCCTGTCTTCGAGCGCTTGCCACTGCTGCTCGATCTCGGCCGGATCAGACGTTGATTGGAGTCGGACCAGTGTTCGCACGTAGTCGCTTCGCACGTCCGACACTTGCAGGCCGTACGCCGAGAGGTTGCCGGGGAACGGCGGCACGAGGATCGACTTGATCGCAAGAAAGTCTGCGGAGATCGCGGCCAGCACAGGGCCGGATCCCCCGAACGCGACCAGCGTGTAGTCGGCAGGGTCGCGGCCCTTCGTCGTGGTGACCCGGCGGATCCCGTGAACCTGGTTGGCGGCTGCGATCTCGAGGACGCCCGCCGCAGCCCCTTCCGGTGAGATGCCGAGCCGTGCGCCGAAGTCCACGAACGCAGCCCGTGACGCCTCGACATCGAGAACGAGGCCACCCCCGATGAAGGCGGCGGGAAGCCACCCCAGTGTGACCGCCGCATCGGTGACCGACAGTTCGGTGCCGCCGTTCCCGTAGCAGATCGGCCCCGGGACTGCGCCGACGCTGCGAGGACCGACCTTGAGGCTGTTGAACTCGCCGATCCTCGCGATGGACCCTCCCCCGGCCGCGACGGTGGCGATGTCGAGCATCGGCGTCTTCACCGGGTAGTTCTCGATGAGCGCATGGGTTGTCACCAGAGGCGTGAGGTTCTCAACCAGGCAGATGTCCGTCGACGTGCCGCCAGCGTCGAGCGTGAGTATGTCGGTCAGCCCGGCCTGCTCGGCGACGTGGACGGCCCCGAGCACGCCGGCGGCGGGGCCGCTGAGCAACATCGTCACCGGTCTCTCCCCGGCCGCCTCGGCCGAGACGACGCCCCCGTTCGACTGCATGATCAGAAGAGGCGTGGTGCCTGCCTCCTCGTTGAGCTCATCGTGGGCCCGGGTCAGGTACTCGCGGACGTAGGGCTTCACCATCACATCGACGAGCGTGGTCATGGCCCGTTCGTACTCGCGGTACTCGGGGAGGACCTCGGACGACAGCGAGACGAAGAGCTTTGGGAATCGGGCGGCGAGAAGGTCGGCGACGCGCCGCTCATGGGCGTCGTTGGCATAGGAGTGCAGCAGGCAAACGCCGAGCCTGTTCACACCTTGATCCACGAGTTGCTGAACCGCCTCGACCGCCTGTTCCTCGTCGAGTTCTTGCAACACGGTTCCGGTGTAGTCCATCCGGCCGGGTGCCTCGCGCACCAGGTGCAGCGGGACCAGCCGGGGCGGCTTCACCCAGAAGAAGGAGTTGCCGTACCCGTCCGGAACCGACTGCCGGGCAATCTCGAGAATGTGTCTGAAACCCTCGGTGACCAGCAGTCCGAGGCCTTCGAACCTGTGCTCGAGCACGGCGTTCGTTGCCGACGTCGTGCCGTGGGCTACCAGGTCCAGGTCCGTCAGGGCCATGCCCGACTGCGCTACTGCCTCACGGATCCCCGTGAGCAGCGAGGCACTGGGATCGGCCGGCGTGCTCGGTGTCTTCAGAGCAAGAACCCGGCCGTCGCCGTGCACCGCCACAACGTCGGTGAAGGTTCCGCCGGTATCGACCGACACTCTCAGCATGCTCATTCAGGAGCCCTGTAGCGGTTCTCGTGCCCGGATCGGCGACGCAAGGCGAGATGCCCGGGCATCGGCCGGCTCATCCGGTCACTTCCGGTAACTGCCGGTCACTGCCGCTCACTTCCGGTCACTGCCGGTCACGGTAACCGACCTGCCCGATGCTCATCATCGCAGCCAAGCCGTCGACGACGGCGGCGATGAAGTCTCGACCCGATTCGGCCGACGCTGATCTGGGATCGCCGAAGATCGACGCGTGGTTCGTCTCTCGGGTGGGCCGCCGGCCGTAGGTCCTGGCCGTCACGCCGGTCTCCGCCAAGTCCCAGCCGACCAGAGGCATCGTCACCCCCTCAAGTCGCTGCATCTCGACAAGGTGAGGTCTCATGCAGAGCTGAAGCGACGTCTCGAACTCGCCGCCGTGGCCCATTCCGCCCCGCGGTGATTTGCGGAGCGCGTCGATTTGCTCCATGGCCGGCTCCCAGTAGCTCACGTTGGTGATCTGGAAGTCGTACTCGGTGTCCAGATCATCGATCAGCCGGCGGGCCACCGCGTCGTTGGACGTGCCGTTGGGGCGATTGCCGTTCAGCAGCAGGATCCGGCGGAAGCCCTGCCTGACGAGCGCCGCACCCACCTCGTAGAGAACCTCCTGGTACACGGGTATCGACAGCGAGATCGTGCCCGGGAAATCCTCGAAGGTCTTTGAGATGCCGTATTCGAGCGTGGGTGCCACCACGGCGTCGATCCGCTCGGCCAGGCGCATCGCCATTTCGGTCGCCTGATGCGAGTCGGTGTCGGTCGGCAGGTGAGGGCCGTGTGCCTCGGTCGCACCCGTGGGGACGATGACCAGCATGTCGGCCGCGATGGCCTGCGCCACCTCGTCGTAGGTGCACTCGCCCAACAGCCTGGACTTCACGGAGGCCCCGCTTCAGGCTCTATGAGAGACGCCCCTTTCGACTAGAGCTTGGTCGTGATCTCGTCGAACTCGGGGTGGTTGAACGGGATGTCCGCAATCACCTGGTCGATGTTGTCGGCCGTGGCCATGACCTGCTCGATTCCCACCTCGAAGGTCGGCGTGCCGCCCTCGAGCGCCTTGCGCAGCTCGAGCGTCGGCAACCGGCCCAGGTCCGCGGGCGAGAAGTACCGGGTGCCCGCCAGATACGGGGTGCCGAACCAGTCCAGCAGCGGCTCATCGATGTCCGAGGTGAGGTGGATGACGTTCTCGATCCCGTTCGTCTGGAGGAACGTACAGATCCCGCCGGCCATGACGGCTGCGTAGTCGATGATGATCGAGGCATCCGGATTGGCCTGGAGTCCCGTCTCCACAATCTGAACCGCGGCGGCAGGATCGAAGAATCCCTGCTCGCGCACCACTACCTCCCAGTCGGAGCTGATGACGGCATCAAAGCCCTCGTCGATCTTCTCGGAGAAGCCCTGCCCGACTATGCCCTGGACGACGATGATCTGTCCTGGTTCGGTGTTCTCCATGACCCAGTTGGCGAGGAGCCTTCCGCCGGTGGCGGAGTCGATGTTGGCCACCGACACGAACTCCTCGTCTCCGGGGCTCGGGCCAGGCCAGACACAGTTCGCCACCGGGACTCCCTGGGCATTCGCAGTCGCAGCCGCGCCGACCACCGCCTGGTAGTCGACGGGCAGCACAACCAGACCATCGACGCCTTGGGCGAGCATCGACTCCATGTCCGAGACCTGCTTGGCCACATCGAAGTTCGCGTTGGTGGACGTGAACTCGTACCCGGTGCCCTCGAGAGCCTTCAGGACCCCGGCAGCCAAGTACTGCGTGTAGGGCACGAGGACGTTCAGCGAAAGACCGATCGTCTTGCCGGTGCCAACGAGTTCGGCTTCAGTCGTGGTGGGCGCCGCCGTAGTCGTGGGCGCGGCCGTCGTGGCGGGGGCCGCAGTGGTGGCCGGCGTGGCCGTGCCAGCGTCGTCTCCGCAGGCCGCCAGCAGCGCCGCGGCACCGCCTGCGACGATGAAGCTCCTCCTTGATGGAGTCCAGAGTGGTGATCGGACGGTCTCGTTCGCTTCAGGATCAATCGATAGTCTCATGGGCTTCTCCACGGTCATTGTCTTGTGCTCCTGTTCTGATGATGAGGAACTCAGCCAAGAGTCCCCCGTTGGCATCGGCCTGTGTTGCCCCCTGGCATCGGCCTATAAGGCCGTCGGCCAGAATAGCACTCTGTCGCGTCGCAACCAGAAGCGAGAGACTCTGTCACGGCAGTTGGCGCGGTGGGCTTCGCGGTGGGCTTCGCGGTGGGCTTCGCGGTGGTCCTGCTGATCACCCGGCTGGCCCGAGACTGAGCGAACTGTCGGCGCGAAGACGGAGCGGCTGAGGGCACCCTGACACTCCGGGCCATGGAAGTTGAGATCCGTCACGCGCCCAGCTTCAGAGTGGTCAAGTGCCTGCTTCGGAGGGGGCGAACAGCTCGAAATGGAGGCCGGAGCCATGATGGCTCACTCGATGGGCGTCGAGCCCGGCGGTCAGGTTCCTATGACGGTGAGACCGGCGGAGCGGGCGGCTTGGGCTTGGCGCAGGTCGAACGTGAGCAACGTGGTGGACTCGCCGGCGCGGCGGGCCGCGGCCACGTGGAGCGCGTCCAGGGAGCGGCAGCGCGTCTGCTCGGCGATGCGGGCGGCTTCGTTGCAGGTGACGTGGTCGAGGCTCACCAGCGCGAACGCGTCCAGGTCGGCCTGAACCTGCCGGCGGGCGGTGAGCAGATCGTCTCCCTCCAGCAAGCGGGCCAGGTTTCGGCGCAGCTCCACCTCGGTCAGGCGCGACGTCACGAGTACGGGGTCGGTGGCCATGAGCTCGTCGGCAACTTCGGAGTCCCGCTCGGCGATGTAGCGCTTCAACAATGCGCTGGTGTCCACGTAGAGGGTCATGTTCGGCCGGTCATCCGCGGTCCTCGTCGAGAACGTCGGCCGTGCTCCGGGGCGCGCGGAAGCGCCGGGCCGGCTGCAGGCGGGTCCGGGAGGCGGGTGTGATCCAGCCCTCCTCGATGCCCCGCTCGATGGTCGATGGACGCTCAAGGCCGACGAGGCGGGCCACGGGCCTGCCCCGGTCGGTGACCACAATCTGCTCGCCGTTGGCAGCCCGGCTGACGTATTCTGACAGCTTGGCCTTCAGTTCCCGTATCCCGACGGTCATGTAGTCATATTATCGTCTATAGTGACTACATCGATCGATGCTGGCCGGCCCGGCGCCCGCCGCGATGGTGTCGCCCGCACGCAGCGGCTGCTGGAGGCCCAGCATCTCGAGTCGCTGGCTCCCCGGCTCGACTGGCTCGACGGAGCGACGATCTACCGGGACCTCAGGCAGCGCGGGGTGACTGTGCGATCACCGGTCGACGCCTTGATCGCAGCGGTGGCCATCCGACTCGATCTTCCCGTGCTACACCGCGACCGGGACTTCGGAGCCATCGCCCACTACACGCCGCTGCGGCTGATCGCGGTCTGACCCGTCGCGGTCCACGCGGTGGAGGGCTAAGCGCGGACGCGGCGACGTTTGCGGGCGGGCAGGGTGATGGAGTCCGAGAACTGGTAGAGCAATGCTCCCGCCAGAGTGAGGACGATGACGTAGGCGGCTGCGAGCGCACCCAGGTTGCTCTCGCGGGCGATGCCCAGCTCGGCGATGACGATCGAGAACTCCCCGTGGGCGATCAGGGCGGCCCCGGCCCGCAGCCGACCGGGCTTGCCGATGCCGGCTCGTGCGGCTGCGATCCAGCCGGAGGCGATCTTGGTGACGACGGTGACCGCAGCAATGGTGAGCGCGGCGACAGCCACGCCCGGTAGCAGGCTGAGATCTACTTGCAGCCCGAAGAACACGAAGAAGACGGCCGCGAACAGGTTGCGCAGCGGCAGCAGCAGCCCCCGGGCGTGCGAGACGATGTCGCCCGAAAGCGCCACGCCCACCACGAAGGCACCGACCGCGGTCGAGATGTGGAGCAGTTCGGCGAGGCCGGCGACAAGCAGGGTGCCGCCCAACAGGGTCAGCAAGAGCGCTTCGCTGGACTGGCTCAAGGCGATGGCGCTGAGCCGGTCGCCCAGCACGTAGGCGACGCCGAGCACCCCCAGCACCGCCGCCAGCGAGATCGCGACGGTCACGGTGGTGCTCAGGGCCGAGCCGCCGACGATCAGGCCGGTCACGATCGGCAGGTACAGCACCATGGCGAGATCCTCGATGACGAGCACGCTGAGGATGACTGAAGTCTCGTGGTTGCCAATCCGGTCGAGGTCGGCCACCAGCTTGGCCACGATGCCCGACGAGGAGATGTAGGTCACGCCGCCGAGCAGGGCTGCGACGATCGGGTCGAAGCCGAGGATCAGTCCGGCCACGAACCCGGGCAGGAAGTTCAGGACCACATCGACGATCCCGGCAAGCGTCGACCGGCGCACATTCTCGATCAGTTCGCGGGTCGAGAACTCCAGTCCCAGCATCAACAGCATCAAGATGACGCCGATTTCGGCGCCCACCTCTATGAAGTCCTCAGAAGCGTCCATCTCGACGAGGCCGCCCTCGCCGAGGGCCAGCCCGGCGAGCAGATACAGCGGGAGGGCAGGCAGGCCGATCCGGCGGGCCAGGCGGGCGACGACCGCCAAGGCCAACACGAGCGCACCCAACTCGATGACCAGCAGATCGCCGGTGTGCATCGGCTAGGCCGATCTAGTCTTCAGCACGCCTGAGCAGCCGGGTGGCGGCCTTGACCGCGGAGGGGACGCCCACCACCACTGCGGTGTCGCCGGCTTCGAGACGCTCGTTCCCGCCCGGTATGGGGATGGAGCCCGTCTCGCTGACGAGAGCGACCACTCCGGCGCCGGTCTTCGCCCGCAGTTCGGCCTCGGCGAGGGTGCACCCGGCGAGCGACGATCTGGAATCGATCGTGACCCACGAGATCACAAGGTCCTCCAGGCGGTGCACCGCGTCGTCAAGATGCTCCAACACGGGACTGCCGCCCAGCAGCTCGCCCAGAGTGTGTCCCTCGTCCTCGCTCAGCTGGATGCTCTCGCAGGCGCGATCGGCGTCCCGCTCGTCGTAGACCACGAGGTCGCGCCGGCCGGTCTGATGGGCGACCACGCCGACGCAGCGGCCAGCGTCGGTCTGCAAGTCGAAACGAATCCCCACTCCGGGCAGGTCAGTCTCGGTCACCTTCCTCACTGGGTCCTCCTCTCTGAGCCTCGTTCTGGCAGGGACACTAGCTAAAGCGGCCGGTGCCTAGGGCTGCCAGCGTCAGGGCTGCCAGCGTCAGGGCTGCCAGCGTCAGGGCTGCCAGCGTCAGGGCTGCCAGCGTCAGGGCTGCCAGCGTCAGGGCTGCCAGCGTCAGGGCTGCCAGCGTCAGGGCTGCCAGCGTCAGGGCTGCCAGCGTCAGGGCTGCCAGCGTCAGGGCTGCCAGCGTCAGGGCTGCCAGCGTCAGGGCTGCCAGCGTCAGGGCTGCCAGCGTCAGGGCTGCCAGCGTCAGGGCTGCCAGCGTCAGGGCTGCCAGCGTCAGGGCTGCCAGCGTCAGGGCTGCCAGCGTCAGGGCTGCCAGCGTCAGGGCTGCCAGCGTCAGGGCTGCCAGCGTCAGGGCTGCCAGCGTCAGGGCTGCCAGCGTCAGGGCTGCCAGCGTCAGGGCTGCCAGCGTCAGGGCTGCCAGCGTCAGGGCTGCCAGCGTCAGGGCTGCCAGCGTCAGGGCTGCCAGCGTCAGGGCTGCCAGCGTCAGGGCTGCCAGAGGAGGGTGTCGGGCATGAACTGGCTCCAGGCGAACCAGAACGACTGATGGCCCTCGATCTCGTTGCCGGCCGCATCGGTGGCCCGCACCCCGCCGCCGTCGAGGCGGAGCGTCACCCCGGCTAGCTCCACGCTGCTGCCGGCTTCGAGGGCGTCCGCGGCGGCTTCGACCGGGAATGCGACCGGGGTGCCGTCGAGGACTACGCCGAAGACCTGGTCGTGGACGCCGAGGGTGGCGTCCATGTCGCCGATCGGGAAGATGGGTCCGTCGTCGTCACGGCCCCGCAGCGGGTCGAGCGGGTACTGGCGGCCGATCCCGCCGTCCTCGGCGATGATCGTGGTGTCGGGATGGGCGGCCTTCCACTCTCCCCAGGTGGTGGTGACCACCGTCGCCTGGTTGAGCACCACCCCCTGCTCGCGCAGCGGCCCGGAGACCGCCTCGCCGGTGAACGTGTCGAACACGGACTTGGTGACGAGGTCGTACATGACCTTGTTGGACCGGGCCAGCAGGCCCGAGGTGCGCAGGACGGGCTGGGTCACGTCTGCGGGGACGTCGTCGGTGAAATACGCCTGGGCAGAGCCGCACAGCGTGCAGTAGGGCATGCCGATCCTGCGGCCCCCGAGCGTGTCGTTGACCATCTCGTGGATCTCCATGATGTGGCGGGGGTAGGCCCGGGCCTCGTCGTTGATGACGACCGCGAACACGATGCCGTCGTCGGAGTACCACGATCCGCCGGCCGCGCCGGTCACCGCGGGATCGTCCAGCGCGGGGATGCAGCCCGCGGGGCAGCCTCTGGGGTCGCCGAGCGGCCGGTCGTCGATCCGCACTCCGCCCCAGCTCACGAGGCGCCAGTCGATGTTGGCGTCGGGGTCGGCGAACAGCGGCTCCCAGCCGGCGTCGACCAGCAGGAACAGGCGGTGCTTGTAGTCGGCGTAGGTGTCGAAGGCGGGGAGGTCCCACGCGATCAGATGATCCGTGACCGACTGCCACCGGCTCCGCTCGGCCACGGGGTCGTCGTTCAGCCTCACGCCGGTCAGCCGCTCGAAGGCTGAGACCGCCCCGTCGTGGATGTCGCCGATGTAGAAGAACCGGAGGAGGTCGGACAGTATCCACGCGAGCCGGGCGTCTTGTGAGTCGGCGAGGCTGGCGACGGTGCCGCCGTCGAACCCGCCCAGTTCCAGGCCGGCCCAGATGATCTCGAGGGTGTCGATGGTGAGCTGGTCGATCGGGCCGATCGGGCCGGTCGGAGTGTCCGGGGCGGGCGGGAACTCGTACCCCAGGAAGTTCCGCAGGGCGCCAGCCTCCCGGGGGGTTATCGGCTCGGCCGCGGTGGTGCCGGTCTCCAGGGACTCCTGTGTCGGCTCCGGTGACTCGGCCTCTGGCGTTGCAGGCTCCGGGGCTTCAGCTTCTGGCGCCTCGGCCTCGGGAGTCTCAGCCTCGGGCGTGTCGGTCTCCGGAGTCTCGGCGGGTGTCGGGTCGCCGGTGAACGCGGTCGTGTCCATGTCGTCGCCCGAACAGGCCGCAGCAACCAGCGCCAGGCCGGTCAGCAGGGCGAGTAGCAGAACCAGCAGCACGCGTGGAGCGCGCCGGGCGCATGCGCGGGCGCGGGCGCGGGCGATCACCTCACCACGCTAGAGGGCCGGGCGCGTTGCATGCTCCGGTCCGCGTGGGCCGCCAGGCGGGGGGGCGACAAGAGGTGTGGGGCGTCAGCCGTGGGCCGCCAGGCGGGGGGGCGACAAGAGGTGTGGGGCGTCAGCCGTGGGCCACCAGGCGGGGGGGCGACAAGAGGTGTGGGCGTCAGCCGTGGGCCACCAGCCGTGGGCCACCAGCCGTGGGCCACCAGCCGTGGGCCACCAGCCGGGGCCACCAGCCGTGGGCCACCAGCCGTGGGCCACCAGCCGTGGGCCACCAGCCGTGGGCCACCAGCCGGGGCCACCAGGCAAGGGCGGGCACGCGGGGGTGTTCAGGCGGCGCGTTCTAGGCGGCAGTAGCAGGACGACTCGATGGGGACATCAGCTCGGGCCTGGGCCACGTCGAGGCGCTGCTTGATGTGGTTGGCCTCGACGGTCTCGCCCCGGCGGGTGAGGCACTCGTGGAGCCCGTGCAGGCTCCAGACGTTGTCGGGATGCCAGCAGGCCCGCCGCAGCTGGCCGTCCAGACCGAGGTCGGCCCGGTAGGCGGCCTCCGCCTCGGTCAGCCGGCCCTGCTCCATCAGCAGCGCGCCCAGGGCGTGGCGGGTGGGCTGCATCCAACCCCACGGCTCGTCGTAGGGCAGGTTGTCGTCGAGCTCGACCGCCCGGTTGAGATGCTCGAAGGCGGCGTCGAAGTTGCCCCGGCGGTACTCGATCTCGCCGGTCATCATGGCCTCGGCCACGGCCAGGATGTCGAGGCCGGTGTTGTTGAACAGCATCCGGCTCTCCGGAACCCGGTCCCGGGCGGCGTAGAAGGCCTGCTGCTCGGCCACCGCCTCGTCGACCCGCTCGGTGGAGGCGTACGCCACCGCCCGGGCGTAGCGCATCATGGCGGTGGTGACGCAGTAGAGCTCGGCGTCCTCGGGGAAGGGCTGGTCGACGATCTCCTGCCACTTCCCGAAGCGGATCAGCACGTGCTGCTTGACCGGCACGAAGCCCTCGAGCCAGTCGGCCATGGGCGGGGAGCCGGTGCGGAGCAGATCGGCGGGCAGGGTGCGGATCATCTCGTCGGCGGCGTCGGCGGCCGGGCCGTACTGGCCCAGGAACATCGCCCCGTACACCTTGAAGTGATAGTTGTGGCAGCGGTAGGTGGAGTAGAAGTTCATCGGGCCCTCGGCGTCCAGGAACCGGCGGTCGGCCACCACGGCCGCGGAGTTGCGGGCCACAACGTTCTGGTAGTGGCCGCAGAGGACGTCGATGTGGGTCGGCATGTGGACCAGGTGCCCGGCGTCGGGGACCAGATCAACGAGCGTGTCGCCGGCCTTCAGAGCCCGCTCGGGGTGGGGCGACATCTCCATGAGGTGGATGTACATGTGCAGCAGGCCGGGATGCTGGTTGGCGCCCTTGCCGTCGAGCCCGGCGAAGGCGGTCTCGAGGACCTCGGTGGCTTCGAGGGTGCTGGCGCCGGTGGCCGGCTGGCCGGTGACCAGGTCCCACAGTGCCCAGGGAGTGCGGTTCATGATGGCCTCGGCGAACAGGGCGCAAACGTCGAGGTCGTCGGGGTGGGCCCGGTGGACGGCCCGCATGGCGTCGGCGTAGGCGTCGTTCCAGGGGCTGAAGTCCGCGATTTCGGAGGGTTCCTCGGGGCTGGAGGGGTAGCGCGCCGCCAGGGCGCCGATCAGGGCCTGCTCGATGGTGCTGGCACCGGCGGCGGCGGCCGCGTCGGCAGCCGCCGCGGTGGCGGCCAGGGCCCGGTCGAGCGACTGGCACTTGTCGTCGTCGTCGAAGTCCTCCCAGGGCTTGTTGTAGTTGGGGCCGATGGCGTAGGCGATGCCCCAGTGGGCCATGGCGAGGTTGGGGTCATGCTCCAAGGCCCGCTCGAAGCAGACGACGGCCTCCTCGTGGTTGTAGCCGTAGCACCACGCCAGGCCGCGATCGAACCAGAGCTGGGCCTGGGGGTCCTGGGTGGTGACGGGCCAGGTGTATGACCCGAGGTCGTAGTACGCGGTGTCTTCGTGCACTGGCTCTCAGCCTCCCGACGTTGCAGCGATCGGCTTGTGCTGCGACCCGAAAGTACTACTCCCCGGGGTCTGCTCGCTCTAGCCACCAGGTGAACGGCTCGGCTCCGGCGAGCATGGGGCCGTGCTCGTCCAGGAACACCGCGAGCGAACCGGCCAGCACGATCGCATGGTTGCCAGCCGAGCGGGGGAACCGATGAGGACGGGTGAAGATCAGCCCGGCGTGCTGGCGCCCCGCGGCGGAGATGCGCCGGTCGAGAGCGGCGAAGTCCTTGACGTTCTCGGTGACGATCGTTCGCCCATCGGCTGTCGCGACCTGGAGCAGTTCCTCATCGGCTAGCCCGATCAGGTCGACGCGCTCCTTGACGGCGATGGCGTCATGTCCGCTGTCTCGCAGCCAGGCCGCGATCTTCGAAGCGTGCATCTCGTCGAGGAGGAGCTTCACCCCGACAGTAGCTTGCGCTCGTTCTCCCAGGCGGCCAACTCGCGGTCGGCGATCTCCTCGTTTTCTGCGATTTCGGCGTCGATCTCGTCTGTGAACTCGGCGTAGTAGCGGCTGGTGGCGCGGACCTGCGTTCCGGTGAGCCAGAGTTGGTCAGCCGTCTTGGTGATGCGCTCCTCGAGGCTGCCTCTCAGATCCCGCAACAGCCCGACGATCTCCCACACGTCGGGTCCGGCAGCCAGCGCGGCGCGCCGGCCGGTCGGCCCGTCGCGGAACACGATGCCGGGATGGGCTTCCATGCGCTGCCGTTCGTCGACTAGGCGCTCACCGGCCGATGAAGTCGGGGCCATGAGCCGACGCTAGCTCATCCACCGGAACACGACAACCTTAGATGATATGAAAATCTATCACAAGCAGCGTTTCAGAGTCGGGATGGG
This sequence comes from Candidatus Aldehydirespirator sp., assembly GCA_965220645.1. GTDB lineage: Bacteria > Actinomycetota > Acidimicrobiia > Acidimicrobiales > Aldehydirespiratoraceae > Aldehydirespirator. Next base: position 3,539,684 of record OZ244836.1, read on the forward strand.
AGCTCTGAGAAGGGGACCACTTCGGCTTGGGCGGTCTCGATGTCGGCTTCGGGGAGCATAAAGCGCCAGTAGACGATGCCGAAGGGGCGGCCCTCGGTGTCGAGCCAGTTGGGCACGCCGGGGTCGGTGTGGGCGATGACCGCGGTGAAGCGGCCGTCGGCGTCGGCGGTGGTCTGGGCCCGGTTGAGCGAGATCGATCGGGAGGCGTAGTCGAAGGTCTGCAGGTGGCGGTTCCACAGGCACACGTTGGCGTAGCGGCACTTGGGCCAGCGGGCCCGGATGACCAGCGCCTCGTCGGGGCCGAGCAGGAACGGTGCCATGGCGTAGGCGGCGTCGAAGGCGGCCAGGCCCAGGTCGCCGGGCCGGTCCGGGGTCGGGAACACGTTGGGCACCCGAGAGATCCATGAGCGGGGCTCGGCGCTGCTGTGCGGGGGCCGGTCCACGGTGAGTTCCCGCACCAGGCCGGCGACCCGGCGGATGCCGGCCGCCACGGTGGCGTCCGACGGGCGGGGCGGCGGCGGGGTGGCCGGGCGGCCACCGGAGTCGATGACCTGGATCCGCATCTCCGGGACCCGGGCGGGGTCGGCGGCGGCGTGGGTGGGGTCCTCGAAGTAGTGGCGGGTGCTGATCGACCCGGAGCGTTCGGGCAGGGCCAGCCAGTTGCGGTCCCGGGGCTCGCCGCCGAGGAGGATCTCGAAGCGGCCGTCGGCGTCGGCGTCGACGTCGAACGACTCGTCGTTGAGCACGCCCACCACCTGGTTGCTCATCGACCCCCAGGCCTCGCCGGACTCGACGGTGATCGACACGTAGGTTGCGCCCTTGGTCTCGCCGGTCACCCGGTAGATGTGGTCGGCGGAGACGGGGGCGTCGAAGTAGACGGCGTCGGGGTTGTCGCCCAGGACCTTGCGGTCGGGGTCGACGATGCGATGGAAGCGGGGGGCGGCCGGGTCGCGCTCGAACAGCCCGACGAGGCCCCATTGCAGCATGTGCATGAGGGCCCGGTGGGCGCCGAAGACGTCATCGGCGGTGTGGAGATTCCACTCGGGCGATGCCCAGCGCCGGTCGGCCTCGCCGAGGAGGTCGATCAGCTCGTGCAGGGCCCGGCGGGACTCGGTGTCGATGGGCGGGTCACTCACAGGTCACGCCGTAGTGGTCGATGTAGGGGGCCATGGCGGCCCTGAGGGACTCGGCGGTGTAACCCCAGTCCTCGGGCTGGTAGCGGTGCACCCCGAACTTGCCCTTGGGCTTGTTGGCTAGGTAGTCGAGCACGGCGGCGGCGTGGTCGTCGGTGAAGTCGCGGCCCATGGTGGCGTAGGCGGCCCGCAGGGTGGCCACCGGGTCGCTCATCAGCTCGGCGAAGTGCACGTCCACGAAGCGGTCGGCGGGCACGAGGCCCGAGGCCCGCACGTCGATCGAGCCGTTGAGGCCAGCGGCGAACACGGCCAGGATGTTCTGGGCGGCGCTGTCCACGTCCACGTCGTCGGTGCGCATCCACTGGATCATGGCGGTGGTGCTGACGGTTGACGGCATGGTCTTGGCCGGGTCGCGGTGGGTCTGCACCACCCAGGCGTCGTTGAACTCCGCGTACAGCAGCGGCAGCAGCATCAGGTGGGCCGGTGTCTTTAGCACCCATTGCTCGGTGCCGGGCTGGAGTGTCTGGCCGTGCTGGAGTGTCTGGCCGTGCTGGAGTGTCTGGCCGGGCGGGAGTGTCTGGCCGTGCTGAAATGTCTGGCTGGGCTGAAATGTCTGGCTGGGCTGGAGTGTCTGGCTGGGCTGGAGTGTCTGGCCGGGCGGGAGTGTCTGGCCGTGCTGGAGCACCTGGAGGAACTGCCGCTCGTAGGCGTAGTTGACGGCCGGGTCGGGCAGCCAGGCGTCGAGGTGGGCGATCATGCTCCAGTGGAAGCCGCAGAAGCTGCCCTGGGTGATGGTGACGCATTCGACGGGCAGGTCTGAGCGCAGCTCGTGGAGGGCTTGGAACTCGGGTTGGACGTCGGCCCAGAACTCCTGCTCGCATTCGCTGAGCACGAACGGCTCGGGGAGGGCGGCGGGGTGTGGGGCCTCAGCGGCGGGGGGCAGGGCCTCAGCGGCGGGGGGCAGGGCCTCGGCGGCGGGGTGTGGGGCCTCAGCGGCGGGGGGCAGGGCCTCAGCGGCGGGGTGTGGGGCCTCAGCGGCGGGGGGCAGGGCCTCAGCGGCGGGGTGTGGGGCCTCGGCGGCGGGGCGTAGGGCCTCAGCGGCGACTTCGGGGAGGGCGGCGGGGTGCAGGGCCTCGGCGGCGGTGGGGGCCCGCAGCTCGGGGTCGAGGGCGAGCAACTCGAAGAGGATGGTTGTCCCGGAGCGGGCCGGGCCGGTGATGATCACGGGTGCGGTCACGGGCCGCTGCGTGATCTCGGGGTCGGCGTCGATGGCGGCGGTGAGCAGCAGGCGGGTCCGCAGCGAGCGCAGCAGCTCCTGTTTGGTCATCAGCCGGCCGACGACGTGCATGGGCGCGGCGTCGATGGCGGTGACCAGGGCTTCGAAGCGCTCCTGCCAGCGGGGGTCGCCGAGGTCGCCGGCGGGCAGGCCTCCGAGGGCGGCGGTGGCGGTGTCGAGGAGGTCGGCGGCGTCGATGGGCACGAGGTCTCGGGGGTGGCCGCCGACGGAGCCGGCCATGAGGTTGATGCGCCGCACCCAGTCGGGCCGGACCAACCGTTCGGTCATGGGTGCGAGGGGGGCCGAGGTTTGGCTCATTTGGGTCGTCAACGTACCAGCGCAGGGTGTTGGACCAATCAGTGCGAATGGCGGGTCGAGCGACAAGCCGGAGCGTGCTGCTAACATATCCTTGATGGTTCTCATAGATTCTTGCGTTGTGACATGCTGGTGAGTTGGTTAGGCTCGAACCCGTGGAGGCGACCGACACGATGACCTTGGGGATGTTCGTGACTCTCGTCGCGCTGATCGTGGGGTCGATCTGGAATCAGCATCGCGAGAGCAACGCAATCCGGGCGGAAAGTACCCGCCAGATCGAGCGGCTGGGCGATCAGATCAGCAGGTTGGGCGAGGGTCTGAGCAATGTCTGGGAACGGCTGGCCCGCATAGAGGGATACTTGGGCCTGGCGCCGCCGCCGGCGAGAGACATGCCGGAGGGCATCGACCGAAGTGATTCCGACTAGGCGACGCAATACGATCTGAGTTCGTTGCGACCGAACTGGCTTGAGGCGTGTGTTGACCGGGCATGATCCGCCCGGGGCTCGGGGCGCGACGTTCTGGGGGCTTGGGTCGACCGCGCTCGGCACTTCGCTGATCGGGACCATCGGCACCGCGGCCGAGCTCGGACCCGACTCGATGAACCCGGTGGCCACCGGGGCGTGGCGCGGGTTGATCGGAGCGTGCGGGCTGCTGGCGTTGTCGACGCTGCGCGGGCAGGCGCCGTGGCGGTACCGGCTGCCGGTCCGCTGGGTGGCGCTGGGAGCGGTTGGGGTGGCAACCAGCCAGCTGTTGTTCTTGGAGGCGATGGCCCGCACCGGTGTGGCGGTCGGGACCCTGGTGGCCATCGGCATCGCCCCGCTGGCGGCCGGGCTGATCGACTGGATGGCGTACCGGCAGGTGCCCGAACGCCGCTGGCTGGCGGGGATGCTGGTGGCGCTGGCGGGTGTGGCCCTGCTGTCGGGCGGGGCGGCCGAGGTGGTGTGGAGCGGTGTGGCCCTGGCGGTCGTGGCGGGCTGCGGCATCCCGTGCCAGGGTTTCGCAGCCCAGCAATTGATGCGGGACCGGCCGCTGATCACCACCATGGCCACGATGCTGACCGCGGGCTCGGTGCTCATGCTGCCGGTCTCGATGAGCTCGGTGGACACCACGTTCGACTCGACCGCGTCCACAGCGACGGTGCTGTATCTGGGGTTGGTGACGGTGATGCTGGCTCACTCGCTGTGGGGGGCGGGCCTGAAGCGTCTCAGCCTGAGCGTGGCGGTGGTGGTGGGCCTGCTGGAGCCGGCGGTGGCGGCGACGCTGGCCATGACGGTGCTGTCCGAGCCGGTCACGGTGGCCCTGATCGTCGGGATCGGCCTGGTGATCGCCGGCGTGGCGGTCACCTCGTTGAGCCCGGTGGCCGGCCGTCGCGGCTAGTCGCCCAGCCAGGACGGATCACGAACCAGGCTGCTGGGCGACCTGAGCCAATACTGCCGCTAGCGCGCGCCCGTATCTGTTGCGGCTGACGCTGAAGCAGCCGTTCCGGCCCTTGATTCGCGGGCCTGGACCGGCGTGCAAGAGCGATGTGGCCGGGGGCGCTAGGGTCGGTGGACCCGGCTGACCCCGGCTGACGCCAGCTAACCCCAATTGCAGGAGGGAATCGCCTTGCAATCGCCGCTGCGCCAAGAACTCATCAGGATCCTGCTGGAGCGGGGCCACCGCAAGCTTGATGAGCCGATCGAATTGGCGTCGGGGGCGATGTCGTCAGATTTCGTGGACGGCAAAGAAGCCCTGGCCGAGTGGCGACACTTGAAGCTCGCCTGCGAGGCCATCGTCGAGGCGGTCGCCGCCGACGGCCACAGCTTCGATGCGGTGGGAGGCCTCACCCTGGGCGCCGACGCCCTGGCGGTGGGTATCGCCGCGGTCAGCGACTGTCGCTGGTTCTTCGTGCGCAAGGAGCCGAAGAAGCGAGGAACGAGGCGGTTGATCGAGGGGGCTCAGATCGGACCCAGCGACCGGGTGCTGCTGGTAGAGGACGTGGTGACCACCGGCGGGTCGATCTTCAAGGCGCTCGATGCGGTCGCTGAGACCGGGGCACAGACGGTGGCCGCGGTGACGCTGGTTGACCGCAGCGGCCTTGCCGGCCCGCAGTTCGAGGGGCGAGGGATCGCCTACTATCCGATGGCGACCTACGAGTCGCTGGGGATCGACCCCGTCCGGCCGCCCGCCGCCATGGCAGCCGCAACCGCCTAACTGACGAGCCCTCCGTGGAGGGCTCGTCAGGGGCGAGAGGGTGGAGCCCGCGTTCTGAAGCCGTCGGAGACCATCAGGTAGCCCTCGATGCGGGGACACTCGCTCCCCCACGTCTGAGAGGTCGTCACCCATGCGGTCGACCTTGCCGTCCAACTCGAGGCGAGCCGTGAGACGCGGCTCAGGACGTCTATACCGATGCTAGCTGGCGTTGTGGTGAACATTAAATCTCCATTTCATGTATCAAAAAGGGTGCGATAGTAGCTCTAGGCAGGTTGTAGGGCGCGTCTCAGCTGGCGGGTGGTGAGACCGGGCGGGGCCGGGCCGGGTGGGGCCGGGCCGGGTGGGGCGCGCCAGCCGTCGGGGCCCCACCGCAGGGTGATCTGGTTGTCGTGGATCCAGCGGTGGTGCAGGTGGCACACGAGGGCCAGATTGTCGATGTCGGTGCGGCCGCCCTGAATCCAGTACCTCACGTGGTGGGCCTGGCACCAGTTGGGCGCGGCGCCGCAAATCACGCATCCCCTGTCGCGGGCGACCAGCGCCCGCCACTGCTGGGGCGAGACCCTCCTGGTCTTGCGGCCGTGATACAGGGGCAGACCCCGCCCGTCGAAGATGAGGCCGTACACGTCGGCGTCGCAACCTAGGCGCTCCAACTCGCTGCGGGCCATCGCCCCGATGCCCGGGATCTCGCACCGGCCGCGCTCGCCGTTGGTAGCGACGTACTCCAGGTCCATCACGATGCACAGCTGGGCCTTGGGGCCGAACCCGCCCCGGCAGGAGCATTCCGACCCAGTCCGCAGGTTGGGGCCGAGGCCGGGACCCGGGCTGGGAGGCGGGTTGGGTCCCAGGCCGGCGGGAACGCCAAGCGCAGGGATCGCACTAGAACCGGGGCCGTCTCCGGTACCCAGCAGGGTGCTCGGCCCTGGCCCGGGTGGGGAACTCGCCACAGGTTCTGGGGGAAGCTCCAGGTCCGGCGTCCACAGCTGGGGCCTGGTCTTGCCGCCGCGCGTGCTGTTGGGGTCAGCGCAATGACCCGCGCCGGGGACCGCGGGTGGGCCGACACCGGG
>CBDCQP010000001.1:0-41050 GCA_965220645.1 Candidatus Aldehydirespirator sp.
CCGAGCTGTTCCTCAACCAGGATCAGGGGTTCCTCGAAAACGTCGGCGAGATCACGGACGTCGTGGACACGTTGGCGCGGGTCACCACGGAGATCCAGTCGAAGATCATGATGGTCTACGCCGACGACCCCAGCCAGCGCTTCATCCTGTCGGGAGGAGGGACGTTCTTCATCAGCTTCGTGGCCGCTTGCGGATACATTCGCAACCGGAACAACCAGAAGATGCTTGAAGGCGCCTTGGACAAGCTGATGAAGAAGCTCTCCGAGCAGCGCGAGGACCCACTGAGCCTCGAAGATTACCAACGGGCGCTCGGGACCATCACCAGCTCTCGCGGCAAGGCGATCAGGCGTCTGGTGTATGATACCTTCCTGCGCTTCTTCTCCGGTGTGACTACAGAGCTGGAATGGATGGATACGGCGTCACAAATCACGGGCGTCACCGACTAGCTAGCTTTGGGTCTGTCAACTAAACCGGCGTGGCCGTTCCACACACTGGATGGTCACGCCGCGTCCCTTCCCTTCGGAGCGGACGCGGACATGGACGGCGCGGCATCGGACGAGATCGGCCGATGCCTTTGGGTGGGGGAGGACTCCGATCATGCCCGAGGCGCAGTTGACTGAACCGCTCGATCACGCGGCCGAAATCAAGGAGACGTTCGCAGCGTTGGAGGCGGCGGTCGAGGCCGACGTCGACGCGCGTCTCCTGCGACGAGGAAGCATGACTGCGCAGGAACTTCGAGACCCTCTTGCAGACAGTTCACCGTCGAGCGCTCGCCACGGCGCGCCCATGCCAACCAGCAGAACTATCCAACGTCCAGAGACCATCGTTAACGTCACCGAGGCTCGGCGAGGAACCATTGAGGGAGACGGGCTCGTCGTCTTGACGGTGAAAGGGGGCCGCATCGACTTGACGCCGGAGGAAGCCGACAAGCTCGCCGACCACCTGACCGCGACTGCGGATCAATCACGGCAACCGGCATCAGTACAGACTCAGCGGCAAAGGCGCATTACTGTTCTAGACGAATGACCGCCAGGCCGGCGACCCGGGTTCGCCGCATCGCTGCCTTACATCGAGGGCCTGAGCGAGCCTCTGGTGACGGGAAGCGGGTTGTTTGCGGGAGGGGGCGAAATTAGGGTACCGACCAGATTCGTGTTGAAATACACGCTAAGGCGACGGTCGGAGGCCTCGGGTGCTCATGAAGCTGTAGAGGGCGGTCCGGGACACGCCGGTGATCTTGGCGATGGCGGTCCTTGGAGACGCCCAGCTCGGGGAAGCGGCGGATCTCGTCCTCCTTGCCGTCGAGCCGTGAGACGCCCAGCGAACCCTTCGGGCGCCCGAGCTTCCGACCCGAGGCCCTGGCTCGGGCGAGGCCCTCGCGGAGCTCCCTGCAGATTTCGGACACTGAAGTGTCCCGGTGGGCCATCGCGGCTTGGGCCAGCCGCACCTGGGCTTTCGACAGCGCGAACTTCCTGCCGCCCTTGCGTCCGCGCGCCCGCGCGGCCTTGAGCCCGGCCTGGGTACGTTCGCGGATCAGCTCCCGCTCGAACTCGGCCAGCGCCGCGAAGATGAACGCCGGCCTCGACGTCCCGGCCGAATTCCTGGCCCACGTCTCGCCGCTCGGATGGGAACACATCAACCTGACCGGAGAATACCGGTGGCCACGTGCCGGCCTACGTTCAACGTGAAGACCCTTACCGTAGGATTTCGCCCCCTCCCGCAAACAACCCGAACCGGCTGCTGGACCGCCTTGAGCACCTGCAGGACGTGCTCGGTGATCACCGTCAGCAGCAACGCGGTCATCGCCGTCATGCCGGCCAGCATCGTCCCGATGATCCACTTCGTGTCGCTGCTCATGAACGTCAGGCTACCCGGAACCGTCGTCCGCGACAAACGTGGCCGGCCTGCGCAGCGACCACCCCCACCCAACCACGGCCGCGATCGCGATGCCCGCCGTGCGGCGCGTCATCAGTCGCGTCGAGCACGCTCTTCGCGCACGGCGTTGGCTTCTTCGGCCGGACTGAGATTCCTACTGTGCGCCAGGTCCGTGCGCCGGAATGTGCCACAGCCTTTGCATGTTCGGCTGTCAGCCGGTTCAATCGTCACGGTCGACCATTGCTCATCTGTCCCGCACACGCTCGGGATCGACAGTTCCCTCTCCTGTTGACCGGCCACCGGGTCGTACCACCGCTCGCTGCACTCCGAGAAGAACGCGCCTTGCTGGAACTTTACGCTGAGCGTGAACCGGCTGGCACCTACTCGCGCCCGCCACGTGAATCTCAGCCAGTCCGCCACGTCGATGCTCGCGTCGTAGCGATTCACGTTGGTGATCTCGTAGTCCGGTCCAAGAACAGTCATGTCGTGCGTGAGCCGCCGGGTTCCACCGTGCACTACGCGGATCTCTGCGTCCCCGGTACCGACGCCGGTGTACCGCCAGCGGTCACCCACCAGTCTGAGCTGCACGACAGATTCGGCCGACGAGGTTACGCCTTCGGTCAGCCGCCGGCGGCTGCCGTCTATGATGTTCACCCGGAAGTGCCCGACGTCGCCCTCATTGATGGTGGCCGGCGGAACCGGGTCGAATGCGAACGTTGGTTCCGCGGTTTCAACCGTGATCTGCAGGGTTGTGGTGCGGCCCTGATACGACGCCTGAATCGTCGCTTGGCCTACGGCAACAGCCGTGACCGTACCGGCCTCAACGGTGGCGACCTCGGGCTGTAGCGATTGCCAAGGCCGCCGGGATTGAGCAATTCTCGGACCCGTCGCTGTAGCGCGCGCACGCCGTGACGGTCAGGGTGTCCCCAACAGAGAGTGTCGTCTCCCCACTGCTGATGGAGAGGCCGCTCAAGGTCGGTGTTGTGGGTGGCTGTGTTGTGGGTCCGCTTGGCGCGGACGGCTGATCATCGCCGCATGCTGCGAATCCGAGGGGTCCGAGGATGGCGACAACGACGGCGACGACGAGCGTGATCCGCGGCGTGGGCGTCATAAAATGGATCTCCACATCCTGGTCGGTACCTGGTACCTGGTCGGGTACACCTTACTCCGCCTGCTGTGGATGTCGTCCGCCTTAAACCTTGTGAGCGATGGTCGGGTCTGCTGCGAGTGGCCCTCAGGGTCCGATAACGCCGAGATCCGTTAACCGGATCCGGCCAGCGTTTGCGGGCTTTTCCCAGGGAAGACGGATCTCGTCCTCCTTGCCGTCGAGCCGTGAGACGCCCAGCGAGCCTTTCGGGCGCCCAAACTTGCGGCCCGAGGCCCTGGCCTTGGCGAGGCCCTCGCGGGTGCGCTCGGAGATCAGGTCGCGCTCGACCTCGGCGAACAGCTCGAACAGCGTGGTCATGACCTTGGTCTGGATGTCACGCTTGCCCTCGACGCGGATGTTCTCCTTCAGCGCCACGAAGGCGACGCCGGCCTTGGCGAGCGCGTCGAGGATGGCGACGATCTGACCCAGCGAGCGGCCGAGCCGGGAGAGTTCGCTGACGATCAGGCGGTCGCCGCGCTGGAGGCCGTTCAGCAGCGCGTCGAGCCGGCGTCGCTTCTCGGAAGCCTGCCCGGAGGCGGTCGCCTCGATGAAGTCGTCGATGCGGAAGTCTCCCGGCGGGTCCGACGATGGCGTCGGTGTAGGTGTCGAGATCCCCGATGCTGATTCGGATCGGCGTCCACGGGCGCTGCTCCCGCCGCTCGTCGGCGTAGACGACGGTTCTCGTCCCCTGGTGGCGGAGGCCCAGCTCGGTGGCGACCTCCTCGGGGATTACGAGGATTACGAGACTCACCGCGCTGGTGTCGATACCAGGGTACCGACCAGATTCGTGTTGAAATACACGCTAAGGGCTGCGCACCTTGAGCTTGGCGGGGTCGATCTTGATCTCGCCGTAGAGGACGACGTTCTTCCACTCGATCGGGCTGACGTGCCGCAGCAGGTCGGGGTCGAACGGGAAATCCGGCGCTGCGGCCAGGCGTGAGATCTCCCGGGTCCCCGGTGACCCGAGGAGTCTCCCGGCGGCTCCCCGCCGCGCCGTTCTGGCGCAGCCGCGTCCCGGCAGGAGGCGAGCAAGGAGGGGCTGTATGCGGAAGCGGAAACAGAAGGAGGAGTGCGCCCGTCGGGAGTTGGCGTCGCCGCGGCCGGACCCACGCTTCTGAGCGTGATGGTGTACAGCCTTCGCGCGGGTGAGCGCGGTCGTGGGGATGCGTCGTCAGGACTATTTCCTGCAGGGGACTCGGGGGTGGCTGCGGCTGCACGAGAAGGGCGGCAAGCGGCACGACGTGCCGGCCCATCACCGGGCCGAGGCCGCCGTGCCGCCGTGGATGCGTATCTGGTCGCCGGCGGGGTCGAGGACGCGAAGGCGCCGTTGTTTCAGAGCGTCGAGCGGTCGGGCCGCCTCCTGAGCGGTCGTTCGCTGACGCGGCGCGTGGTGCTGGCGATGATCAAGCGCCGTGCGGCGGCGGCGGGTCTGCCGGCGTCGACGTGCTGCCACACGTTCCGTGCGACGGGCATCACGGCGTATCTGTCGAACGGGGGGACGCTCGAGCACGCCCAACAGATTGCCGGCCATGCGTCGCCGCGGACGACGAAGCTGTACGACCGGACGGCGGACACGGTCAACGCTCGACGAGATCGAACGCATCGTGATCTGACGGGAGGCGACCGCGCCCGGCCTGGGGTGGCACGCCCGGCGGTCACGTTGTCGTCGCCGGCGCTGCTCGGTTCGACCAGCGCGACGTGTGCCGGGTTGATGAAGACGTCGCCGTCGTGGCGCTTACCCCGTCGAGGCCGGTCGTCCCGCCGTGACTGGAGACCCTGTGGCGGTCGAGAGACGCTCGCGATTGCCCGCCGGTCCGGGATAGGATGAGCGTGAAGGACATGCAGGGGATGCCCGCTGTGCGGTCGCTCGTCGTAGCGGTCCTGGCGTTCGTCGTGTTCGCGGTGCCGGCGGTTGTGCTGGCCGACGGCCGGGTGGCGCTGGTAGTGGGCAACAGCACCTACGCCCACATCGGCCGGCTACCGAACCCGGACAGCGACGCCGTGGACATGTCAGCGGCGCTTCGGCGGCTCGGGTTCGAGGTGACGACCGAGCTGGACGCCGATCGGGTGGAGCTGACAGAAGCGCTGCGCGCGTTCACGCGGCAGAGTGCCGGGGCGGACATCTCGCTGGTGTTCTACGCGGGCCACGGCATCGAGATGGACGGTATCAATTACCTCGTCCCAGTCGACGCGCGCCTGGAGCGCGACGTGGACGTGCGCTTCGAGACGGTGACCGTCGACGATCTGCTCGTATCGACGTCGGGCGCGTCGTTGCGTCTGGTGATCCTGGTCTGGCTGGCGGGGTCGCGCCCGGCGCCGCTGTCGGCGCTTCTCCGAACCGGCGTTCGGCGAGCCCGTCGGTGAGGAACTGGCCGGAACCGGAGCAGTCCTCCACCGGGTGCCGTGTCAGTGTAGGAGATAATAGCGGCACATGCTCGACACGCACGCCGTCTCCCGTTCGCTCACCGACATCAGGTTAACGCCGGCCCAGGCCGACGCCATCCCGCATGCGCTTCAATCTGCCACGCTGCCAAGTGCGGCGCGCCGGTCACATCCCCCCTCACAACTCGTCTTGTGGAATTCCAGACCGCTATGACTCAGCACGCAGCCGGGCTGACGGGGCCGCTCCTCGCGCTCGCCGGCCAAATCCGCCAATTCGTCCTAGATAACTCGACACGATTCTTGGTTGCGTTCACGGTTGCTCTAATACTCTTCCTGCTGAATCGGCTTCGAGGACTTGCGGTTCGCTATTGGAAATACTTAAAAAACAGCAAATACCAATACTTATTTGGAAGATATCACGCGTATTTTCTTGCCGACGACGGGAAGACCGTGGTCCATGCCCATTGCGCTCTACTACACCATAGATTCCGCGGGACGGAAGTACGTATAACAGAACTACACACGCGCGCCAAATACACCTACACAGGCTGGGTTGCGATAGACAAAGATGTTTTCTATTCCTATTTGCGCGGCGACCGCCACGATGACCGAGCTCTCTTGGTGTGCAAAATGCCCTTCAACTACGGACCTCACTTGCATGCAATGTCTGGAATCCTGTCCGGCGTCGGCCCAGACAATAAGCCAGCCGCCACTAAGATTTTGTTGGCTAGATCGTCATTAACACCCGATATTATAGACAATGAGCTCGGCTCCCTACGAACGCGTAGAATTGCCGTCCGGGATGTACCGCGCATCGTCCAAGGGGTGACTCTGGATGCCGACACAGAGCCACCGCCGTAAGGAAGTTCTCCTTTCTACCGGCCCAACGCCGCCGCCGACATCTCTGACTTCCAACCCGACCCGCGTTCGTTAACTCTGCTTGAGTCCCCCGTTACGATCCAGCCTCGGAATCCTCCGCATCCGCCACAACCACAGAGCCGGTTTGCAGGTGTGCGTCGACACCCAAAAGAAGCCGAGCACCGTCTCCATCACGGGTGACCAGGAGCCGGGGTAGCAACCCAACCACCAGTTCTGAACCCAAGACTACAGACGTATCTTCAGGGATGCCGTGGAACGCGCGGACGAATGCCGGGAGGGTGCTCAGGCGATTCAGTTCGGAGTAATCGTCGCGACCAGGGATGGGCGCGGCTAGCCTGCGGTACCTCTGCGGCGAAAGCAGGATCATCGGTTTTCGTCCCGAGTCGCAGCTAGGACCGAGCATCACAGCCTGGGTTTGCAGATGTGCCAGGACCTCGGCAGGTCTGCAACTTCGGCAGCTGACATCGCCGCGGCAGCGCCCGGTCGTGAGAACCCGCTGGAGTGCGGAGCAGAGGACACGATCGCCCAGCTCAGCTAGCAGCGGGGTTGCGGCGAACGCAAGCGGATCACGCGCCAAGTCCTCAGAAGCAAGTACCGGCGGCAACTGGTTCATTCCCGCGGCCTGAAGGGAGCACTCGCCAGTTTCCATCCGCTGCAGTCCAAGTTCTCGAACACCGTCTAGGCGGCCGCGCGCGTAGAAAGTGAAGGGGTCACCTTCTTCGGCGAGAACAACCTTGACGGGGAATGCTCGATCTAGCGCCAGTGCTGGCACGAGAGATGCGGCAGCGCCACCCGCGGGATCAACAAGATCAACTCGCACGCGACCGCTGTCGCGCAGCCTGTCGCGCAGCCCGCGCTCGACAGCGGCTAGCTGATTTGGGGTGGACGAAGACATCGGAGACTCCTCCTCCTGATATAGCACACTGTTCTGGTGAGCAGTGATCGCCCGGCTCAAGGCGGCGCGGACTACAGCGACGACCGGCCGGCGTTGTTCGGAAGCAACAGCTGCCAAGGCGTCCAGCAGAGCGCCAGGAAGCTTGTAGCTCGCCTGTCGCACGATTTCGCCCTTCCTCGGCGGCACGAAGTCAGACTCGGAGAAACGATCGGTGCGTTGCATTGCCTTTATGCTAGCACTGGGCTTCCGTAAATGCAAGCACGCCGTCATCGGTGCGCCCCGTTCTTCCACAGCTTTGAGGCCGGCGACGCAGGGTCCCCGATGAACCCGGCGTCCTTCCATTCGTTGCGATGATCCCGGCGACTGCTACTGTTCCGGCCATGCGACTTGAAGATCTCCGACCGCGCTGCACCGTACGCGGCGTGCACCCCAACGGCCTAGTGACCATCGTCAGCGTGCAGTGGTTCGGCTCCGCGGCGCTCGAGCTCACCTACAAGACGCCGGCCGGCACGGTCGCCAACGAGCTGCTCTACCGCCACGACGAGACCCGGCTCGAGGTCGTCGTCCAGGGACGGCCGTGGAGCTTCGACGGCGACGGGGCGTTGTTCCGGCTCGTGTCCGAGGCCCAACGCATCCGCCTCGCGCACCTGTTCGACCCGCTGCTGGCAGTCCATACGTCGGTGGTCGACCCGCTGCCGCACCAGATCACCGGCGTCTACGAGGCGATGCTGCCGCGCCAGCCGCTGCGCTTCCTCCTGGCCGACGACCCGGGCGCCGGCAAGACCATCATGGCGGGCCTGCTCATCAAGGAGCTGATCGCCCGCGGCGACCTGGAGCGTTGCCTCATCGTCTGCCCCGGCAGCCTCGCCGAACAGTGGCAGGACGAGCTCTACCGCCGGTTCCAGCTTCCGTTCGAGATCCTCACCAACGACAAGCTCGAAGCCGCCCGCACCCGCAACTGGTTCCTGGAGACCGACCTGGTCATCGCCCGTCTCGACAAGCTGTCGCGCGACGAGGACGTGCAGCAGAAGCTGCAGGCGCCCGACGCCGGCTGGGACCTGGTCGTGTGCGACGAGGCGCACAAGCTGTCGGCGACCTTCTTCGGCGGCGAGGTCAAGTACACGAAGCGCTACCGCCTCGGGCAGCTCCTGTCGGGCCTGACCCGCCACTTCCTGCTGATGACGGCGACGCCGCACAACGGCAAGGAGCAGGACTTCCAGCTCTTCCTCGCCCTGCTCGACGGCGACCGCTTCAAGGGCCGCTTCCGCGACGGGGTCCACGCGGCCGACGTCTCGGACCTGATGCGGCGCATGGTCAAGGAGCGGCTGCTGAAGTTCGACGGCAAGCCGCTGTTTCCTGAGCGGATCGCCTATACCGTGCCGTACCGGCTCTCCGACGAGGAAGCCCACCTCTATACGGCCGTCACCGACTACGTGCGCGAGGAGTTCAATCGCGCCGAGGCGCTCGCCAACGCCAAGCGGGCGGGCACGGTCGGTTTCGCGCTGACGATCCTGCAGCGCCGGCTCGCCTCGTCGCCCGAGGCGATCTACCAGTCGTTGCGCCGCCGGCGCGAGCTCGAGGTGCTCCAGCGGGTCGGCCAGCCCTCTCCCGTCATCGCGTTCACGGCTCCGGAGCTCGACGCGGACGACGTCGAGGACCTCGACGACGCGCCGGAACAGGAGGTCGAAGACGCCGAGGCGCGCATCCTCGACCAGGCGACCGCCGCCCGCTCCATCGTGGAGTTGAAGGCGGAGCTCGACACCCTGAAGGCGCTCGAGAGCCTCGCACTCGGCGTACGCCGTCGAAGCGCGGACACCAAGTGGCGCGAGCTCGCGAGCCTGCTCGGCGAGATCTTCACGGCTACAGGAAGGGACGGCCGGACCGGGGAACCGGCGATTCGCGACGGCGACGGCGCGATCCCGCGGCCGGCGGCCTCTCCGCATCAGAAGCTGGTGGTCTTCACCGAGCACCGGGACACGCTGCGCTACCTGCAGGAGCGCATCACGACCCTGCTCGGCCGCCAGACGTCGGTGGTCGTCATCCACGGCAGCGTGGGCCGCGAGGAACGCCTGGCGGCGCAGGAAGCGTTCCGGCACGACCCGCAGGTGCAGGTGCTGCTGGCCACCGACGCCGCCGGCGAAGGCATCAACCTGCAGCGCGCCCACCTGATGGTCAACTACGACCTGCCCTGGAACCCGAACCGCCTGGAACAGCGCTTCGGCCGCATCCACCGCATCGGCCAGACGGAGGTCTGCCACCTGTGGAACCTGGTCGCCGACGAGACCCGCGAGGGCGACGTCTACCGGCGGCTGCTCGAGAAGCTGGAACAGGCCCGGCAGGCGCTCGGCGGCCAGGTCTTCGACGTGCTCGGCAAGCTGGAGTTCGAAGGACGGCCGCTGCGCGAGCTGCTGCTCGACGCCATCCGCTACGGCGAGCAGCCGGAGGTGCGCGCCCGCCTCGATACCGCCGTCGACCAGGCGCTCGACCGGGCGACGCTGCAGGACCTGCTCGAGGAGCGGCAGCTCGTCCACGACGCGATGGACGCCAGCCGCGTGCAGCGCGTGCGCGAGGAGATGGAGCGGGCCGAGGCGCGCCGCCTGCAGCCGCACTACATCGAATCGTTCTTCCGCGAGGCGTTCCGGCAGCTCGGCGGCGCGGCCCGCCAACGTGAACCGCGCCGCTACCAGGTGTCGCACGTTCCGGCCCTGATCCGGAACCGCGACCGGCTGCGCGGGACCAGCGAGCCAGTCCTCCCCCGCTACGAACGGATCGTGTTCGAGAAGCCGCTGGTCGCCCCGCCCGGGCAGCCCTTGGCGGCTTTCGTCTGCCCGGGCCATCCGTTGCTCGACGCCGTTATCGACCTGATCCTGGAACGTCACCGCGACCTGCTCAAGCGCGGCGCGGTCCTCGTCGACGAGCGCGACCATGGCACGACGCCCCGTGTGCTCTTCTCCATCGAGCACGCCCTGCAGGACGCCGGCTCGAAGAGCACTACACCGACACCCACGGCTACACCGAGATCAACTTCGCGGCCTTCGGGATGGTCGGCATGCGGTTCTGCCCGCGCATCCGCAGCCTGCACCGCCAGCGGATCTACTGCGCCGACCCGGACCGCGACCACGGCGTCCTCGAGCCGGTCCTCAAGCGCGGCCGCCGGGCGGTGAACTTCCGCCTCATCGCTGAGCAGTGGGACCGCATCGGCCAGTTCTACGCGGCGTTCCCCGCAGGGCACGCCACGGCGTCGGCCGCCCTGCAGAGGCTCAACCGCTTCCAGGCCTCGAACCGCTTCTACGCCGCCAACCGCGAGCTCGGCCGAGCGCTGAAGACCGAATTCGTGCTGCAGTACATGTCCGAGCCGCAACTGCGAGCGAAGGTGCGGCGGGGCCTGCTCAAGGTCGAGCAGCTCCACGCCCTGGCGCGGGCCGTCTACTACGGGCAGCGGGGGCGCATCAGCGCCCGCGAGGTCTACGACCAGATGAACGCGTGCTCGTGCCTGACCTTGATTCTCGCCTGCATCGTCTACTGGCAGGCCCGGGAGATCTCACGGCTGGCCACCGTGCCGGACTTCCCGGTCGATCCCGATCTGCTGCGGCATGTCAGCCCGATCGAGTGGAAGAACGTCATCCTCTACGGCGAGATCAAGATCGACCCCGCCAAGCTCAAGATGCGACGCCCTTAGCGTGTATCACAACACGAATGGTGTCGGTACCCTTTAGCGCATTGGCCGGCTCGACCGATCCGGCGTGCCTCGGCCGCCTTTCGTCCGGAGACGGTCCGCGACTGGAGCCCCGACCGGACTTGGTTCGTCGCTCCCGAGGTGCAGTTCCTCATGACCAGCCTTCTGACGCTCAACGTCACGTTCGGGTTCGGGCTGTAGGAAGACCGTACAGCCCTGGGCCGGCGAAGTGTTGGAAGGAGAGTCGCCGGCTCAGCATGCGATTCGCGCCCCGCTATTCCAACGCCACGACCGCAGTGCGAAGTTCCGTGATGTGCGCCGCTCTGATAGCTGTCGCGCCCGCGGTCACTTGCGTGTCGGTCGCGGCTGGTTCGCCGAGGTCGAGCGCGACCTGATCCCGAGGGCTCAGGTCGCCCGCTTGGAGTGTATTTCTGCACGGATCTGGTCGGTACCCTATCTACTGGAACACGCTGAAGCTCGGCGAGGCTGTTTTCATCAGGAAGAACGCCGGCCTCGATGTCCCGGCCGAATTCCTGGCCCACGCTTCGCCGCTCGGATGGGAACACATCAATCTGACCCCCCGGCCGCGCGTGTCGCGGCGTGATTCTAGCGATCACGGCGAGGTCGGTAGCGGCGTGAGCAGGCGGTAGGCGCGCCACCCTGTCCGGAGGAACCGGTCTGGCCCACCCACTCTGGGTGGGCCAGACCACGAACCCTTTTCTGCTGCGGGCAGTCAGTCCTTATCAGCGCCCCGGACGGACGATTGCCGGAGGGAGGCGTCCGCGTCGGCAAGCGGACCCGACCACCAGAGCCACGCCGGCCGGGAGGCGGCGGTCGGCGACCAGGCCCAAGGTCCGATAACGGCCAGTTACGTCAACAAAGAGGCCAGATCGAACCCAGGCGTGCCAGCGCCCGCGGCGGGCCGTCGAACGTGTCATCTCTCCACCCCTCTGGTCGCCCGCCAACTTCGATGTGCTCCGTCACCTCCCCCTCGACACACCTCCCCTCTTCCCGTGTGGTTCCGGCCGTCAGGCCGTCAGATTTCGGGCGGAATCCAAGGATTACGGCCGTGCTCGAGAAGCTGGAACAGGCCCGGCAGGCGCTCGGCGGCCAGGTCTTCGACGTGCTCGGCAAACTGGAGTTCGAAGGCCGCTGCGCAAGCTGCTGCTCGACGCCATCCGCTACGGCGAGCAGCCGGAGGTGCTCGCCCACCTCGAATACCGCCATCGACCAAGCGCTCGACCGGGCGACGCTGCAGGACCTGCTCGAGGAGCGGCAGCTCGTCCACGACGCGATGGACGCCAGCCGCGTGCAGCGCGTGCGCGAGGCGATGGAGCGGGCCGAGGCGCGCCGCCTGCAGCCGCACTACATCGAATCGTTCTTCCATGAGGCGTTCCGACAGCTCGGCGGCTCGGCCCGCCAACGAGAACCGCGCCGCTACCAGGTGTCGCACGTTCCGGCCCTGATCCGGAACCGCGACCGGGTGATCGGGACCAGCGAGCCAGTCCTCCCCCGCTACGAACGGATCGTGTTCGAGAAGCCGCTGGTCGCCCCGCCCGGACAGCCGTTGGCGGCTTTCGTTTGTCCGGGCCATCCGTTGCTAGACGCCGTCATCGACCTGATCCTGGAACGCCACCGCGACCTGCTCAAGCGCGGCGCGGTCCTCGTCGACGAGCGCGACCATGGCACGACGCCCCGCGTGCTCTTCTCCATCGAACACGCCCTGCAGGACGCCGGCGTCACCCGTGCCGGCGGTCGGCGCGTCGTCTCGAAGCGGGTGCTCTACGTCGAGCTCGACAACGACGGCGTGACGCGCCATCTGCACTCTGCGCCGTATCTCGACTACCGGCCGCTGGCGGACGGCGAGAGTGCGCCTGGATCGGCCGGGATCTGGAGCAGGCGGCGCAGGCGTACGCCGTCGGCGACGTCGTCTCGCGGAAGTCCGCGCTGCCAGGCTCACGTTGATCGACAAGACCGAGGCGGCCGTGAAGGACCGCCCCACCAAGGAGATCTCGCTGCGGCCGCCGGTGGTGCTCGGCGGCCTGCTGGTCGTCCCGCGGGGCCTGGTCAACAAGATGGCCGGCCGGTCGACGCCGAGTACCGGGCGGCCGGACGACACCCAGCTCGCCGCCGCGCGGACGCGCGCCATCGTGATGGAGACCGAGTGCCGTCTCGGCTTCGAGCCGACCGACCGCGAGTTCGACAAGCTTCATCGAGGTCAAGGGACGCAGGAGCGATGCCGACACGGTAACCGTCACGAAGAACGAGGACCTGTGTTCGCTGAACAAGCCGGACGACTTCATCCTCGCCCTCGTCCTGTTCGGCAGCGGCGACGACGGCACACCGCGCGTGCGCTACGTCCGGCGGCCGTTCCAGCGGGAACCGGACTTCGGGGCGGCGAGCGTCAACTACGCGCTCAAGGACCTGCTGGCCAGCGCGGAGGACCCGCGGTAGGACGGGCGGCAGGTTCGACCAGGTGCGCCTGAACAGCCATGATGCGACACTGGGTGGACCCATGCCGGAGACGAAGGTGACGGTTCCGCCGTGTCCATTTCGGCGCGGAAGGCATCGCTGGCTGCTCGACAGGGAGCGGTCGACGACGTCCTGTCAGGCGGACGTGTGCGAGGCGTGCGGTATGCTGCGGTTGACGTCGTTCCGGACCGGTCAGCCGAGCTACGAGCCGGCGGACGAGGTGAGCTTGGACGATGCAGTACCACGGCGACCGCGACCGCCGGACGGCTCCTGACGACGGTGCGAGGAAGCGGACGGTGCGCCGGTTGATGGTGGTGCGACTCCGGGTGGAGATCGCCACGCGCGAGGCAGCGCAGCCTTCAGACCCCCGGATCGAGGAAGCACGGCAGGAGCTTCGTGCGCTGACGGGAGTGAACCGGGACACGGATTGACCGGGGCGCGGAGGCTCCCCCTCGGCCGCCGGTGGCGCTTCGGCGGGCTGCTGTTTGT
This sequence comes from Candidatus Aldehydirespirator sp., assembly GCA_965220645.1. GTDB lineage: Bacteria > Actinomycetota > Acidimicrobiia > Acidimicrobiales > Aldehydirespiratoraceae > Aldehydirespirator. The sequence goes on from CBDCQP010000001.1 coordinate 13,813, forward strand.
TCACCAGGACCTCGTCCAACCCGCCACGGGGCGCTGACCGCGGATACGACAATGTACGCTGGCGACCACGACCCGTGTCCATGACTCGACGCAAGCTGTTTCGCAAGCGCGAGTTCGCCGCCCACTGGTTCGAGACCGGCACGCCCACCTTTCTGGTGGACACGCTGTTCAGACGCCGGGTGAGCTCGCTGGCGCTGAACGGCATGGTGAGCAACGCCGAGCTGTTGTCGACCTTCGACGTCGACGACATGCCGACCGAGGCGCTGCTGTTCCAGACCGGCTACCTGACCATCGAGCGCCCGGAGCCGCGGGGCGCGGAGATGTATCCGAATCGGGAGGTGCGGCAGAGCCTGAACCGGAGCCTGCTGAGCCGCATGACGGGGGATGCATCGCGGCCGGTGGCGCACAGCGCGCGGCTCTACGACCTGCTGCTGGTCAACGACTTCACGGGGCTGGCGGCGCTGGTCGAGTCGTTCTTCGCCAGCATTCCGTACGAGTGGTACACGAACAACGACATCGCGAGCTACGAGGGCTTCTACGCCAGCGTGTTCTACTCGTACTTCGCGGGGCTGGGGCTGGACGTGGGTGGTCGAGGACAGCAGCAGCCACGGCCGCCTGGACATGGCGGTGCGTCATCAACAACCTCGTGGCGTGCGGCCGGATCGCCGTGACCAGCACGCCGGAGAAGGAGACTCTCACGTACATCCCGAGCTGAAAACCGACGCCCAACTACGCGCGCGCGTCGGAGTTCGTGTCGAGAGAGAGAGTCATTCGTAGCACGAACGAGAGAGACCATGGACGGACGAACCGCCCCGGAACGTGTTTACGCGTATGGCCGGGTAGGCAGCACCCCAACCGGAATCCTCGCGAATCCCGCCGGAACCGCGGAAGCCAACCACGCCGCCGCACGACGCCTTGCCCGCCAAATGGCCAGCAGAACCGGACACTTCGTATCCGTCTCCAAACTGGTCGGTTGGAGCTGGATCGTCGTCGACACCGTTCGGCCCGAACTGACGGGCAGGAAGCGCCCACAATCGGCCGGGAAAGCCACCAGCGACCACAGGAACGCCGCGAAGCCCCGCCGAGCGGACACGTCGCCGGGTGCGGTAGCGGCCGCTCACGGCCGTTTACGGCGCTCTGACGGCACGTCTCGTCCATGGCCGGGATTCCCGGTCCGGGCCAGGTTCGGGCTCGCTCGGGGCGCGCGGCCGCTCGGTCCGTGGCGGGCGTGGATTAGGCGTGGCGGGCGTGGCGGGCGTGGCGGTTCGGGTACGCCACGTGGCGGGGCGTGGCGGTGGTGTGCACGGAAGATACATTCCAGTGCGGGGTACGCCACGTGGCGGGGCGTGGCGCTTACGCTCTACTTTCGCCCGCCACTCTGGCATGCAGGTTGCCGAGCGGCCGCCGGGACCCTGAGACGGTTTCAGATCGGCCGCTCCGGACACATCCCCCGGTTCCGGGCGGCCTGATCCCCGTGGTTGCGGGGCGGGGGCGGGTCGTGCTCGGATGCCGCGGTGGTCTGCCCTGGGCGATCCCCGTGCGTGCGGGGCGGTTCGGTCGGCCAAGCCTGAAGCGGAGGATCCCCGTGCGTGCGGGGCGGGCCGGTCGGTCAGCCCTTGAAGGGGAGCATCCCCGTGCGGGCGGGGAAGCCGGTTCGGGCTTGGTCGTGGGTGGATCCCCGTGCGTGCGGGGCGGACCACTGCGCAAGCAGGAGACCCGTCTTCTCCCGAGGTGGATCCCCGTGCGTGCGGGGCGGACCCTCCTAGTCTACTGGCAGCTCTGGCAGCTCTGGCGGATCGTGGACGGGGAGCGCGTCCAGGGCGTCCAGGGAGGCATCGCCATCGAGCACGGGTTCCTGTTCGGCGAGCTCCCGTTCCGCTCTGCCGAGCGCCAGGTCTTCCTGCCACCATCGATCGAGGCCGATCAGCGTCGCCTCTCTGACGATGGTGCTCCGGGTCACGCCCCGGCGCTCTGCGCATTCGTCGATGATAGCCAGCCACTCGGCATTGACTGCCAGAGAGACCCGGAGGGACGGCGCTCCGCGGAGGTTCCCTGCTACCGGATCGCGGCCCTCCCGGAATTCCTTTTTCAGCTTTGCCAGCCGCTCTCGCTCCTTCTTGACGGTCGCGGTTGCCAGCATTCCCCTCTCCCGGTTCTTTGTGGCCGTATCTGCCTTCCCCGCTTCCGCCTTCCCGCAGGGAAAGATCCGAGTCCAGCGACCCGCCCGCGGCGTGGTCGCTGAATAATTATTACTCCATGAAACCGTTGGTATGCAAGGGCGAGACGGGTTCCCGCGAGATCGGCACACCGTATGAGATCGTCACGGCTGGTGTGGACACGAAGTTAGACGGCTGGTACCGCCAGAAAGTTCCCATTTTCTTTTGCGTGCTAATCTGGCAGATACGGCCCGTCGGATTGCCGTGCGGAAGGAGCCACGATCATGCGCAAGCGGAAGAAGACTACCCACTCCGGGCCGCCGTCAAAAGCGAGCCGCCCTGTCCTTGTTCGGTTCCCGAACGAGCTGTACGCGGAGGTTGTCGAGGTTGCCGGCGAGCGGATACGGGAGGGTCTCGCCGGCTCTCTATGGCCGACCGGGGAGTACCGGCCGATCGAGCCCGGGGAGACCTTGAAGCGGTTCGTGCTCGAGGCGGCCCGGCGGGAGGTGCGCCGCCGCCGGGAGTGTCTTCGGGATCAGGCGCAATCCGCGCAGGTTGCGTGATCTGCCGGGGCGGCCGGCTGGGGGCGGTCATCGGGTCCGCTTCCCAGCGGCCCGCTTCTTGGTTCGGCGGCGGGTATGGTCGCTTCCCGGCGGCCCCGGCCGCGTGCGGATCCGCGGCCGGCGGGGCCGCCGTCAACCTTGTTTCCGGTGGTACGCTCCCGGAAGCGAGGTTTTCCGCGCCGGCGCTGAAAACGTGCTCCTGGCTGGGAGCGTGGATCAGGCTCGGATTGTGCTTCTCTTTGCCCGTGAGCTCATGGGCGATGACGATCCGGAGTACGCGTGGACCGGCGAGTCGGTGACGCACGTTGCGAGCAAGACGTCTGTGGTCGTGAAGGGTTCGGATGCTCGGCGGGCGTTCGGGTTGGGCGCTCATGCTCGGATTGTCATCTGCGATGAGCCCGGGGCGTGGCAGCTTCGGGGCGGCGAGCTCATGTGGCAGGCTTTGCGGACTTCTCTCGGCAAGCGGGAGATGACGATCATCTTCGTCGGGACGATGGCGCCGGCGCCGGCGCGCGGGCCCGGAAGCTGGTGGCCGCGGATGGTGCTTCGGGGTTCATCGGTTGCGAGAAGCGTCCATTTATGCCATGCACTTGAGGGACTCGACACTAGCCCATCTTTAGCAAGATTCCCGACAATTTTGTAGATTTAGGCGATATTTCGAGGATCGCATCCCCATAACTTGTTGATTCTAAAGGATCGGGTGTTGGCGGTACTGAATGTAGTGCCATAATCGTGTGAGTGGTTGTTGCTTCTGGGGACGTGCACCCGCTATCGTGGGCGTGTGTTCATTCGCCGCACCCAAACCCGGCGGACCGCCGACGGACAGCCCTACTTCTCGCATCGCCTCGTCCACTCCGAGCGCATCGGCAACGCCGTCCGCCAGCGCACCCTGCTCAATCTCGGACGCCACTTCGACATTCCCCAGGCGCAATGGCCGCTGGTCTGCTCCCGCAGCGACGACATCCTGGCCGGCCAGACGCCCCTGGTGGCCGATTGCCCGGCCGCCGTCGAACGCGAAGCGCAGCGCATAGCCGCACAGTTGGTCGCCCGCGGCACACCGGTGCAGGGACCGGCAGCCGGGCCGACAGACGTGCAGCCGGTCGACGTCGACTCGTTGCGCCTGGTCCGCCCCCGCAGCGTCGGCGTCGAGCAGGTCGGCCTGTGGGCCCTGGAGCAATTGGGCCTGCCGGCCCTGCTGACCGAGTTGGGCGTCAACGGCGCGTTGCGCACCGCGGCGACCGGCGCCGTCGTCGGACGCCTGGCCCAGCCGGCCTCGGAGCGCGCCACGCACCGCTGGCTGCAGCAACGCAGCGGCCTCGGCGAGTTGCTCGGCGTCGACTTCGAGACCGTCAGCCCGATGCAGCTCTACCGCGCCTCGGATGCGCTGGTGAAGCACCGCGAGGCGATCGAGGCGCATCTGTTCGAGCGGGCCATGGGACTGTTCGACCTGCAGCCGACGGTGACCCTCTACGACCTGACCAACACCTATTTCGAAGGCGAGGCGGGCGCGCAGCCGCAGGCAAAGCGCGGGCACTCGAAAGAGAAGCGCAGCGACTGTCCGCTGCTGACCCTGGGCCTGATGCTCGACGCCAGCGGCTTCGTGCGCCGCTCGCAGGTCTTCGCCGGCAACGTCCGGGAACACCGCACGCTGGCCGGCATGCTGGAGGCACTCGATGCGCCGGCCGGCGCCCTGGTGGTGATGGACCGCGGCGTCGCCACCGAGGCCGCCATCGGGTGGCTGCGCGACAACCGCTACCGCTATCTGGTCGTCAGCCGTGAACGCCACCGGCAGTTCGACGCCGAGGCCGCCGTGGCGGTCCGCACTCAGTCGAACCACACCGTGCATCTGCACAAGGTCGTCTCGACCGACCCCGGCGAGGTCCGCCTGTACTGCTACTCCGAAGAGCGGGCCCACAAGGAGCGGGCCATCGTTGAGCGGGCCGCCGCCCGCTTCGAGGCCGCGCTGACCACGCTCAACGAGGGGCTGGCGCGCCCCCGCGCCCACAAGCGCCTCGGACAGGTCTGGCAGCGCATTGGGCGACTGAGAGCCAAGCATACCCGCGTCGCCAAGCACTACCAGATCGAGGTCACCCCCGACCAGACCGGCGAGAAGGCCGCCGCCGTCACCTGGACCCGTCGCCCCCAGGACGGCTCGATGGCCACCCATCCGGGCGTCTACTGCCTGCGCAGCAGCGAGACCGACTGGGACGAAGACGCCTTGTGGCGCACCTACACCACCCTCACCGACGTCGAAGCCGTCTTCCGCGCACTGAAGTCCGAACTCGGCCTGCGCCCCATCTACCACCACAAGCCGCAGCGGGCCGATGGCCACCTGTTCATCACCGTCATCGCCTACCAGCTCGTGCAGGTCATCCGCACCCGGCTGCGAGCCCACGGCGAACACGCCAGTTGGACCACCCTGCGCCGCATCCTCGAAGGCCAGCAGCGCGTCACCGCCACCTTCCGGCGCCCCGACGGGCGCACCCTGCACGTGCGCACCGCCACGCAGGCCGAACCCGAACAGCGGGCCATCTACGACGCGCTCGGCGTCGACCCGCAACCGGGAGGCGTCCGCAAGACAACCATCTGACCGACCCATTTCCCGGTTTGCGCAGGTTTGTAGTGCCACTCGAGCGCTTTTGTCGCTGTAAGTTGCTGATTCCACGTTGCTTAGTACTGCGGCTGTTAAACTTGGGCTAGCAGTGTCCACGCCGTCGTTCCCCGCACGCCCGGGGATCGTCCGTCCACCCGGCGCGCCTTCGCCTGAGAAAACGACCGAAACCGAACCTCCCGTCACCATCGGTCACATACCTTTGGGGTCGCCGATCGGCTGGTCCTGGCGTGCGAGGCGTGTCCGACGCCGCCCGGCCTGGTGCCCGGATTGCGCGCGACGTCGCCCGCCGCGGGGCGGGTGATGTGCACCAGGCGCTCGACGCGGCGCGGGCGGCGGACCGCCCCGAGGGCTCCGGGCCGCGCGGCGTTACCGTGTATTTTCCGCGCGAATCTGGTCGGTACCCTTGGTGGGAAGGGGTGCGGGAATCGGACCGGCGGACCGGCGGACCGGCGCGGGCGGCTCGGGTGGAACCGGATTCCGGGATCGCCGCCGCCGCGCTCCTCGCACCAGCTCCGGACAAAGCGCGCCGTGAAGGTCCAGCCGGGCGACGATCCCGCTCCTTCTCGGCTTGGTTCGAGGCGCGAAGGCCGCGGTTTGGGCGGTTGCGGATCGCGTAAAACCGGGCGTTTTCCGGCACCGCTGCTGGCTCCTGTGCCGGAAATCGAACCTTTCCGAGTGCGGCCGCCCCCCCCGTGAGCCACGAGCCCGACCCCTTTATCCACTCCCTCCGAAGAGCTTGGCGACGGCTCCGTCCTCGACGGCGACGGCCGAAGCGTAGCGGGCGACGACGCGCCTCGGCGGACGAGCTCCGAGGCCAGCCCCCGGCGGCCGGAGTGCGACGACACGCCCTCGAGGCCGAGCGCGGCGGCCAGGACCTGCAGGCGGCGGTTGACCTGGTGCGGGCCGAGCGGCACGACGCGGTCGGCCGCGGCGGGCTCGGTCGCCGCGCGCAGGTCCTCGACGGCGCGGGCGAACGCGCCGGCGAGCAGCCGGAGGTCCTCGCGTCGGCCGTCGGCGTTGGCCTTCGAGGCCCGCACGCGGACCCGCAGCTGGCCGGTGCGCGCCGTCGGCGTGATGTCGTCCCAGACCAGGGCGGCGATCTCGGAGCGGCGCAGCCCCCGCGCAGAACGCCAGCGCCACGATCGCGGCATCGCGCCGGCCCCGTGCCGCGGCTGCTTCGGGCGTCTCCCGCCCCCGTCCGCGGCGCTGGGGCCGGGAGGCCGCCCGCATCAGGTCGAGCGCCGGTGGCGTAGTCCAGCGCGGCGGCCTGGCGGGGCGCGCCGCCTCGGGCACGGCGGCGTGCTGGCGCGCGATGCCGCGCAACGTGTCCGCGACCAGCGGCGTCTTCGTCGGGTCCGCCCGCCCGGCCGAGCGCGCCGCGGCCGCGATCGGGTTAACCCGGAGAGCGCCGAACGGCGCGGATCGGAGGAAGGACTATGCCAACCGTCTCGGATTCGCTCTGCAGCTTACCACGGTGCGCTTCGTGGGGACGTTCTTCGATGATCCGACGGCCGTGCCACCGACGGTACTCGCCACGATGAGCCGGCAACCTTGGCATCGATACGACCACGGACTTGACCGGCTATCGAGACGGCAAGTGGCGCTTCGCTCATGCCGCACAAATCCGGACGGAACATGGGTATCGCGACCTCGCGGATCGCGCGGCCGGGTTTGGCCTCACGCGATGGGCTCTACGCACAGTGCTGGACGGGCACCGGGCACCGAACGTCCGAGCGCACTGTTCGATCGGGCGACGACCTGGATGCTCGCCCACAAGGTGTTGTTGCCGGGCGCGACGACGCTGGAGCGCTTCGTGGCCAAGCTGCGGCACCGCGTCGACGTGCGCGTGTGGCGCGTGCTGGCGAGCGGCATCAGTCCGCCACAGCAGCGCCGCCTCGAAGATCTGTTGCGCGTGCCAGATGAAGGGCGCAGCTCGAAGGGGATGGAGGGGAGACCGTCGACTTCACAGTGTCGCTGACGCAGGCGAGCAAGGGACGGGTGACTGTCGACTACCTGACCATACAGAGAACCGCGTCCCAGGGCACGGATTACGAAGAAACAACAGGAACGTTGACGTTCGCTCCCGGGGAGGTGACAAAAGTCGTCAGCGTACCAATCATCGACGACTTCAGCAACGACAGCGGCGAAACGTTCGAATTGGTCCTGAACAATGCCCAAGGCGCGGTACTGGACACCAAGTTCAAAGGAGTCGGTACCATCTACAACGACGAGATCCTCGAGGCCAGCTTCCACAACGGCCCACGGGATCACGACGGCAGCAGCGCGTTCACGGTAGACGTCCATTTCACGAACGACATCGCGATCACGACGGCGGCGATGCGCGATCACGCGTTCACCATCACGGGGGGCGACGTGACCGCAGCAGGCCGCCTCGACAGCCGCGACGACCGGTGGCGGATCACCGTCGAGCCGGACGGCGACGACGATGTCGTGATCCGCTTGACCGCCACCGGAGCCTGCACCGCCGCGGGCGCGATCTGCGGGGAGGGAGACAACCCCGTCCCGCTGACGAACAGCCCGTCACCCACACGGGCGAGGACTTCACCTTCGACCTCGCCTTCACGCACGAGCTGAAGGCCGGCTGGCGCCAGGTTCAGAAGGCGTTCCGTCTGACCGGGGGCAGTATCGAGCGGGTCTGGCGAGCGACCCTAGGCAGCGACCTGGCCTGGCACGTGAAGGTCAGCCCCTCCGGGACGGACGATGTGGCGATCACGCTGCGCGCGACGGAACAGTGCTCTGCCGATGGAGCGATTTGCAGCGAGGACAACCGCAGGCTGACCAACAGCCCGACCGCAACGTGGCCGGTCCCGAGGACTCGGCGACACCGACCGTCAGCATCACCGGCGGCAGCGGCACCGAGGGCACCGACAGCTCGATCACGTTCACCGTCACGCTCAACGAGGCAGCCGGCGGAACGGTGACCGTCGACTACGCAACGTCGGACGGCACCGCAGACGGCGACGACTACACCGCCAAGAGCGGCACCCTGACCTTTGACGCAGGCGAGACCAGCAAGACCGTATCGGTATCGATCGCCGACGACGAGAACGAGAGTGACGAGACGTTCACCGTCACGTTGTCGAACGCCTCCGGCGCCAACCTCGGTACCAGCTCGGCCACAGGAACGATCCGGAACCGAACGGTCGTCATCGAGACCACGCCGACCATGAGCATCGCCGGAGGCGCCGGCAAGGAGGGCGACGACGACAACATCGACTTCACCGTCACGCTCGACGAGGCCGCCACTGGAACAGTCACCGTGGACTACCAGACCTCGGACGGGAGCGCCGACGCCGGCGACGACTACACCGCCAAGAGCGGCACGCTGAGCTTCAACGCCGGAACGACGAGCAAGACGATCTCGGTCTCAATCGAGGACGACGTCGAGAACGAGAGCGACGAGACCTTCACCGTCACGCTGTCGAACGCCTCCGGCGCCGACCTGGGAACGAGCACGGCCACCGGCACAATCCGCAACCGCCGCGTGGAGCCGCACGCCTCCTTCTCCGGCATGCCCACCGAGCACGACGGCTCTTCGTTTCACCTTCGAGCTGCACTTCAGCGAGAACGCGGAGGTCAGCTTCAGAACGCTCAAGAACCACGCGTTCACGGTTGACGGAGGAGACGTCACCCGCGCCAAGCGCAAGAACCCGCAGTCGGCGGACAAGAACAAGGCCTGGACGATCACCGTCGAGCCCGACGGGAACGACACGATCAGCATCACGCTCCCGGCAACCACCAGCTGCAGCAGCAACCGGGGCATCTGCACCGACGACGAGCGGAAGCTCAGCTCAGCCACTCGACGTCGGCGACGGTCGAAGGCCCGGTCGGCATCTCGGTCGCCGACGTCGAGGTCGAGGAGGGCGCCGGTGTGGTGCTCGGATTCACCGTAGCACTCAGCCGCGCAGCGAGCAGCTCGCTGACGGTCGACTACGCAACCTCCGACAGCACCGCAACGGCCGGCGCCGACTACACGTCGACCTCGGGAACGCTGACGATCGGCACGGGCAGCTCGTCGGGCACCGTCGAGGTGCCGGTCATCGACGACGAGCACAACGAGGGCAGCACAACGAGGGCAGCGAGACGTTCACGCTGACGCTGTCGAACGCGTCGAGCGGGACGCTGACCGACGCGAGCGCCACCGGGACCATCACCAACCACGATGCGCTGCCGGCCGCTCTGGTGGCCCGCTTCGGCCGCACGGCCGCGGTGCACATCGTCGAGCAGGTCGAGGAGCGGGTGAACGCACCTCGTGCGCCGGGGTTCGACGGGTGCGTCGCCGGCCGGCAGATCAATCGCGACATGGGGCAGGACTTCGCGCTCGACTTCCTGCAGCAGCTCGGCGGGGGCTACGGAGCGGGGCCGGCCGGCGTACCAGGGGCCAACGGCGGGATGACGTCAAGCCTCGGGCCACAGGGGCCGATGGGACCGCAGGGGCCGATGGGACAGGGCGGAGGCCTACAGGGCGCAAGCCCGCACGGCCCGGGCCTGCAGCACGACGACGCCGGCTTCGGCCTCGGCCTCGGCGGTGGAGACCAGTCTGCTCGTCGGCTCCGGCTTCGCGCTCAACCGGGCGACGTCGGCCGGGGGCGTCCTGTCGTTCTGGAGCCGCTCGGCAGCGTCGAGCTTCTACGGCCAGGACGGCGCGCTCGCGCTCAACGGCGACGTCCGGAGCACGATGTTCGGCGCCGACTACTCCAAGGGCCGGATGATCACCGGCGTGTCGCTGTCGCACACGCGTGGCCTCGGCGGCTACGCCGGCACCGCCGACACCGGCCGGATGACCTCCGCGGTCACCGGGCTCTACCCGTGGGTCGGGTTCAAGGCCATCCGAGCGAGGGGCGCCCAGGGGACCGATCTCGGTTGCTTCCTTGAGCGCCGCCGCCACCGAACCGGTTGGCCAAGACCTGCACGCCGGTTCGATGCGCCGGAGGCGCAACACGGGGCGCGCCGGGTCCGATAAGCGTCCTTCCGTTAACTAGGATCTCACGCCAGCGCTTTGGTTCTCGCTCCACCGCACCGGAGAGCGCGCCCGTTTCCAGGGCGCGCGCGGTCCGGTGCGTGAAAATAGGGAATCTGTTATCTGATTCCCTGTTTTCCTGTTCTGGTCTGCCAAACCCCTCTGTTTACAGGCCTATTCGACGCTTAGCGTGACAGGATTCGACGCTCGGCGTGACGGGGTTCGACACTCGGCGTGACGGGGTTCGGCGCTCGGCGTGACGGGGTTCGACACTCGCCAGAAGAACGACGCTTCGTCGTCGTGACAGGGTTCGACGCTGACGTGAACAGGACCGAACGACCTTCGTCGTGACAGGGTTCGACGCTGACGTGAACAGGACCGAACAGGCCTTCGTCGTGACAGGGTTCGACGCTGACGTGAACAGGACCGAACGACCTTCGTCGTGACAGGGTTCGACGCTGGGTGGAACTGCTCAGCGTGACAGGGTTCGACGCCCAGGATCGGCTTCTGTTTCCGGGGCCGGCTGCAGCAGCCGCCACGACCCGCCAGGGAGCCGTTCAACAACAACGCCCCCCTCTTTTTCGTACGCGGTGATCGCGGCATCTGCTCGTTGTCGCTGCTTCCGTCGCAAGGCGTCAGCAGGTGTGTTGGTCGACACGAAGACTAGGCGGCGCCGTCCCTCACGCGTGAGCGGTGGAACGAGATCCGCCCGCGGATGTCGTTCCACGCCCTCGATCACGGCCGCCGGATGGCGCCAATCTGAGACCGGCACGTTGCCCGGAGGCCAAGCCAGGGTCCCGTCGCGCTTGCGGATCGGCGTTGCTGTCCGCGCTGTGATGATGTTCCCATCGGCGTCCAGCAGGTGCCTGTTGGCGGTGTTTCGGCGTGCCTTTGGCCGAGTGGCGTAGACGCGGTAGCCGCCGTTCTTCGCTTTCGCGCGATCCCACAAGTATGCGAGTCCGACCACCAAGTCGAACGCCGGATCGGACTTCACGCCAGCGGCGATGAGCGGGCGCCACGGCAGTGCCGCACCGTGATCACAGTCCTCTGGTAGCGCGATATCGAGACGTAGCGGCGAGTCGAGATTCCGGAAATCGGGATACTGGCGTGGGACGACAGGGATCCACTCTCCCCCGCTCGGCAACCGGACTGTCGCATCGACCAGTGCCCGCATACCTGCTCGAATCTGGCCCTCTGCTTCAGAAGGCCGGTAGCGATTCGGATAGAGGCGCTGCACCCACCAGCGCAACGGTCGCGTGTGTTCGTAGCGTCCGCCTGGATGCCGATCTGCCAGCGGCATCGACAAAAGCGAAAAGAAGAGAAGCCGCTTGTCCATGCGCGCGCCGCGACCCTTTTGGAGTGCTCCGACTCCAGCGGCGTCGGCTAGCCGAAGGAGTGGAGCGCCGGCGTCTTCAACATCTAGAGGCAAGAGCGGGAGATCGGAATCAACCGCGCGTCCAGGGAGCACCATCAGTGCATCGCTGCGGTCCTGGACGGAGACGAACGACTCTCGTGGCGCATCTGGCAACAGCCCAAACGGCAGAATTCCCGTTGGCCTCGGGCTCCCCTGCGCGTCGACATCGTCGTGAACCGGAACCGGAACTCGCGCGGCGACGAAGGCGAGTGATGATAGACCAGCAGCATCCACCCGGCATTCCGCAAGTGCTTCGCAGAGCTTTCCGGCAAAGATCGTGCTGGCCGTGCCGACCACGGTCTCGGCCGTTGCCTTCACGTTCTCTGCTTTCCTGACGGGCTTTGTGTACGAGGAGAACCATTCTTCGTCGTCGGCCGGGACCGCGTAGTGGACGACAGTTCCCCCCGCTGAGAGGACATCGGCTAGCCGCGCCAACAGAGCGACGTAATACGAGAGGTGTTGTCCATCGTGTACCCGTCCTGCTGAAACCAAAGCCGCCGACGCGCTTTCGAACGCTGCGCGTGTCTCTGTGTGCAACGCCTCACGGATCATCAGAACCGACTCACCTTCGATCCTTTCGACGGCGGCCCGGTTCGCTATCCGGATACGCTCAGTAGATCGGTCCTGCCCCGTCTGCATCTTCGCCATCGGTTTCCCCGCCACCGAGTCTGAAGGTCCCCTCCGCGGCCGCATTCGCCGCAGCCGTGTCCACCGAGACACCCCGCCATCCCAGCTGCGACTCGGACGACGCCAGGAACAGGCGCGCACCATCTGGGCCGTAGCTGGACTTCGCCAGCTTCAGTGCCAGGGCCACGACGATCGCATTCTTTCCCGTCTTGTCCGCGCGTGTCCGGCCCGTCGGCGTGGGTTCGAGCGCCCAGCGCCAGCGTGCTGCGTTGTGCCAGTCCGTCGACCCAGCGTAGTCGGCATCGACCGATGGCGCGCCGCCGCCACTTGGCGCCTTCGGAGGATGCGCGATCAGCATCACGGTGCACCGGTTCGCGCTCGCCCAGGCGTCCCAGTCGGCGCAAAAGGCCCTGACCAGCGCACGCGTGTTCTCGTCGCCAGCGTAGGCTCCCGCCAGTGAGTCGACCACCAGGAGCCGTGCCTTCAATGCTTCGCACGTGGCCCGGACACGTCCCCCGGCCGAGGTCAAAGCCGCCCGGGTCTGGACATGACCGGAACCACCCGCCGCTGGCGCCCACAGCGGCCCAACGCCGCGAAGATCAATGAACCGTAGGTTTCCCCGTACCGCCTCAACATTGACCAACCCGTCCTTCGCCATTGCCGCTAGACGCCTGCCGACCTCCTCGCGTTCGTCTTCCCACGAGGCGTATACGACCGGACCGAGATCCCCGTTGAGCGGATGTAGCATCTCCACGACGGCCGCGGTGTCAGCCGATGTCGCCGGCGGGACAAACACGCCGCCCTGTCCTGCAGCGAGTCTCGCCGCGAGTTGCAGCGCCAATCGCGACTTGCCCCGGCCGCCGCGTCCCGAGAGCATTCCCAAGCGGCCCACGGGCAGCCACCCTGGAATCAGCCATTCACGAGCGGGCCATCCGTCAGCCGGTGTCCAATCGTCGTCCTCGACCGGCGGATACGGCCCGCTGAGGCTGCCGCTGGGATCCAACGCGTGCAACGCGTCAACAACACCCGCGAGCCCTTCGAGTTCGCCGCGCCCGGCCAGAAATTGCGCGCGGCGGCGGAGCGACGCCCGCCGGACGATGCGCGCGTAGTGCTCTACGTTCGTCGACCGGGGTACGCCGTCTGCGAGTGCCGAGACGTACGCTGGTCCGCCGACGCTCTCAAGGTCTCCCGACGTCGCCAATGCATCACGTACCGTGACTAGGTCGACGGCAGCACCCTGACTCTGCACGGTGAGAATCGCGCGCCAGATCCGCGCGTGCGAATCACGCCAGAAATCCGCTGCGTCGATCACAGCGGCCGCTACGTCCACAGCGGCCACGTTGATCATGCACGCACCCAGCACAGCCATTTCCGCTTCCAGGTTGTGCGGCGCGGATTCATCGGTCATTTCAGTAGTTCTCCTCCCCGCCTCAACGGTCACCACCTCACGGGTCCTCCGCCAAGGTGAGCGCGAGCGGGCTGAAGAACGACCGGTTTCGGCGAGCGCGCTCATCGGGGTTTCGTCGCCTTGCCATTGTTCCCCCTCGGATCGCCGTCTGGACTTCCGGTCGGCGCTGCCAAGACAGCCCATCGCCCGCCAGGGTGCGTCCCGGAACCAATCGCCGTCCGTGATCACCGTTGCGGCATCGTCGTAGGCGTCCGAACGAACGAGACACGTACCGAGTACGGCTCGTTCCGCCTCATTCGGCGTCCGTCCGCCTGTCCAGGCCGTCTATCGACAGGCCGTGTTCAATGATCCGGTAGACGGCCATGTTGATGACGGCGGCTCTCGACTGTCCGAGCCTACGGGCCATCGCATCGACCTTCTCGAGCAGCTCCGGCATGATCGTCAACGTGATCTGCCGTTTCTTGCCTTTGAGCACGCCCCGTCGAACGTTCTCGCCGTCGGGCGCGCCGGCGATGAACTCCGCCGGTGTGCGGGCAGCTTTTTGTGGCTTCTTGGTGATAGTCATGACACTGCCTAGATGAATCTGTTTCAGAGTGGTTTTACTATTAAAACAATATTGTTACGAGTGCATTCAACTCAGCGATCGCCTTCCGATCTGGCGGCGTGCTCTCGAGCACCGAAAGGCCGGCGCCGGCCGCGTTCGCGAACGCCTTGCGTCGGCGCAGCGGTGTTGGCAGGTACTCAAACTGCTCTAGTGCACCGACGGCCGTCGCTGCCTCGATGTTGTCTTTCGACCTGTTCCCGGGGTCGGCACAATTCAGAACAGCTTTCACTCGCAGGCCATCACGCACGGCCCGGGCTTCCTCGACGAGGGCGGCCATGTCGTCCAACGCCCAGACGTCGTAGCTCCGTGGCTGGAACGGCACCAGGAGGATGTCCGAGAGAATCAGTGCTGCCCGCAACGCGGTCGAGTCGCGCCCTCCGGCATCGATGATGGTGTCGTCGAATTTTCCGGTCTGGTGCAGTACTTGGCTGCGGAGCGTCGAACCATCCGGATAGGTTGAACAGGCAATTGCCGGTGCCTGCTCGGCTTCAGCGCGCAGCGCGATGGCCGCCTGTGCTGTGCCCTGTCGGTCGCCATCGACGAACCACACGTCCCGGCCTGCCAGTGCCCGAGCAATCGCGAGATTCAGAGCGACCGTGGTCTTTCCAACGCCGCCTTTTGTGTTCCCCACTGTGACAATCATGTTCAACCCGTAACGATATTATAATAATATTATTCAGAGAGTCAAAGCATGCTGGTTTACCGGGTACGCTCACGGTTTGGTTTTGGTCTCCCGCATGAACCGCCTCACTGCGCCGCCCCTGGTGCTGATGCTGGTCGCGTAGCGCGCGACCATGCCGGCGTCCTTCCAACCGCCGCGAGCTGGATGTCGTGCGTGCTGGCCCCGCGGGCGGTGAGTTCGACGGCGAGTCCGACGCGGCCGCTGTGCGAGGTCCTGCGCCCTGCGGCGCAGCCGCCGACCAGGCTCCGGGACAGTCGGCCCGGTCGCCTGCCGGGTTCGTCTTCGAGCGGCGCACGGTGACAGGTCGACGTCCGGCCCAGCGCAGGGCGGCCACCCCGAGGCTGACCGCCTCGCGGTTCTCTTCATCCCCCGCGCAGCTCCGATAGGGCGTTCTGCAGCCGCTTGATCGCGGCCTGCTTTCGCGCCATCGTCTTGCGCAGCGCCGCGCTACGCTCGACGAGGATCTGCCAACGGTCTGCCGTGTCCAGAGCGGCTGCAGCCAGGGCGTCGATGAGCCTGGCGGCGTCTCTCCGCTCAGTGGCCACCTCGCGGTTGACAGCCACCTGGCATTCGCATATCCATGCGATGTCGTCGGTGATGCGGCTCTGCCGTACATCTTGGATGGTCTCCCCGCCGAACCGCTCCAGCCTGCAACCGGCGTCGACGACCGCGCCGTCCGGCAGGCGCTTGGCCCTACGGCGCACGCACCATGCTGCGCCGTGCGCCCAGAAGATCAACATTACAGACATGCGCCGTGCGTCTTCGTTCATCAGTGTGTGGCGGTCGCTGCACGGCGTTTGCCCATGCACGGCGTAGGCGATCGCCTGGTGGATCGACGCTTGGTCAGCAGAGTCATCGTCGGCGCTGACCGTCATCGGCTCTCCTGCCAGGAAGTCGATCGTGGTCAGCCGGTCGCTCTTCCAGGGACGTATTCCTTGAACCTGCAAGCTCAGTGGTTCCATGCTGTTTACCTCCTCCGTGGTTGACGGTAGAGACCTGCGGCACGCGGCATGCCGTCGGCGAACGCTTGGACGTGGTGCCCGGGCGCAGGGCTTCCTCGCGTGGGTCTCGGTCGTTTTCTTCGTCTGTTCTCCTACCCCGTTTCGTCCGTCGTTCTTCTCGCCCCTCCGTGGTTTCCTGTCCGGCCGCTCGACGGCCGGTTTCTCACGAGGGGCGACGCTGGATGCGGCCTGTTCGGTGTGGAACCCTGACCGGGCTGCTGCCACAAGTCTGCAGACGTACCGGAAGCGGGTACGCGTTCCCGTGTGAGAGGAGCAATCGACCCGGGCTTCCATCGGAACACGGACATCCACCTGCACGTGGACGAGGGTCCCGGGCGAGGGGGCGTCGGCCGGAGTCACGATTGGCGGCCGCGATGGTGTCGGCGGTTGACCGGGCGCGTGGTCCGCGGCGACGTGGCGATGACCGGCGAGGTCACGCTGTCCGGCCAGGTGCTGCGGGTCGGGGGCATCGAGGAGAAGCTGCTGGCGGCGCACCGCGGCGGGCTGGCCGGCGTCATCCTGCCGCGGGGGAACCAGAAGGAGGTCGACGAGGACCTGGGCGACGAGCTGCGGCGCGCGGTCGAGGTGCACTACGTGACGCGGGTCGACACTGGCGGCAGCCGGTTAACGGAACTCGGCGTTATCAGACCCATCGCCATCGTGAGCCTCCACAGCTCGGCGGCCTCGGCGGTCTCGGAGCGGCGGCTGCGGGCCGCCACGACGTCCGGACGATGTGTGTCACCACGCCAAAGTCAGACTGACGCACTACCGGTACTCCGGGGCGTTTCGCTTTTCGTTCGACCCCGGAGTACAATCGACCCGATGTCCGATCTCGGCCTGGACCCCGACAACTGGAAGTAGCGTCGGGGGACCTGTGTGAGGAAACCTATGGAGTCAGCAGCAGTCGAGGATGCCATCCACGACTTGGTCCAGAAATGGCTGGAGCGGTTCCAGCCGTCCTGTAGCGTCTGTGGTAATGAGCGCGACTGGAATAGTGTGCCCGTGGAGGGCGCACGCGCCATGATTGGAGATGGGGATGCTCACTACCATCCGAGGGTGTCAATCGTCTGCTGTGCCTGCGGAGCGGTCGTGAGTCTCAGTCTCCAGCACTTGCAGGGATGGGGCGAGGCAGGTTTCTCTTCGTCCTACCGTTCAATCTTCCCACCGCGATGACCGCCTTGCAGCCGTTGTCGAGGTCCTTGGGCGGGATTTCCGGTGCTGTTCCTCGCCGGGGAGCATGACCGGCGCGCCGGAACCAAACCGGGGTCCTGCCGCGACGTGGAAGGGCGGTATCCCACGCTCGATCCCACGTCTTGGCCGCGGTGACGGAAACGGGCGCGCCTATCGGTGCAGAGCCGGGGCGTTGACGTGCGCGTTGTGGGCCGTCTCCAGCGTGTCGACTCTCGCGGAGAGCTTCCCGAACTGGTAGGCGTTCCACAGACCGACACCGAACGCCCCGAGGGCCGCAGCAGCGGTCAACAGGTCAACGAGGATCTGCATGGATTCGGTCATCCCGTTCACTATCGTACCTCGGCGATCGTCCATGCGAGAAGGAGGAGCATCGCGGGTTGAAACTGATCGTCTTCGGGGCAACCGGTAAGACCGGACAGCATGTCTGGCAGAATGCGCTGGGTCGGGGTCACGACGTCACGGCCTTCACGCGCTCGCCGCACAAGCTCGAGCGGTCCGCCGGCCTTCGTATCGCTCAGGGCGATGTCACGGACGCTGCTTCGGTCGCAGCCGCGGTCGCTGGCCACGACGCGGTGATCGTTGTGCTGGGCAGCAACGGCCTGCGCGACCGGACAACCCTGACCACGGGGACGAGGACGATTCGTGGACGGCATGACGAGGCACGCTGTCGAGCGCCTCGTCATCCTGTCGGCCGCGGGAGTGGGGGAGAGTTGGAGGCAGGTCCCGTTGCTGGTCCGGGTGCTGTTCAGGATGCTTCTGCGCAACATCCATGCGGACCACACGGCGCAGGAAGCGCTCGTGAGGACCAGTTCGATGGACTGGACCATCGTCCGCGCCGCCATTCTCACCGCCGACCCGGCCCTACAGCAGGCAGGCCATCGCGGTCACATCCTAGCGCTGCCCGTGCCCCGGATGTCCGAAGCTGGACTGTAATGAGCAGGAGGTCATCCGAATTCGTCCCGTAGTTCAAAGCCGAAGGTCATGGCAACCAGTTGGGTGTAGCCGTGCCACATCAGTTGTGCGCCGGGCGGGTCGCGTTGGCGTCCGAGCCACCCGCCGAGGCGCCCGACCAGACCGACGGCGTCGCCGAGGCGCGCCGGCGGCGGCAGCTTGCGTGAGCGGGCGAAGGTGGCGAGCACGCGCAACTCGCCATCGGAGAACAGCAGGTCGCCCGGCAGGTCGGGCACTTCGCGCCCGAGTTGGACCATCAACTGGATGCGCCACCCGATGACCATCTTGATGGCCATGGCGCGTTCGAGCCGCTCGGCCGTGTGGTGCTGCAACTCCTCGACCTTGCAGCCGGACTTGAGCACGCGGAAGTATTCTTCGATGCGCCAGCGCCGGACGTACCATTGCAGGATGCGCGTGGCGTCGTCGGCGCTGCTCACACGCAAAGTGGTCAGCAGGAACCACTCCAGCGGCTCGGCCGCGGGCGGCGGTTGTTCCTCGCGCACGTGGACGACCCACAGTGCGACCGGCTCGTCGCCGGGGCAGGGCAGCGGCACCTGCTGGTAGCGCAGCGTCACGTCGGCGACCCGCTCCGCCCGGCGGTCCTTGCGGGCCTGTTTGCTGGCCTTCACGCGCGCGCTCAGCCGCT
Organism: Candidatus Aldehydirespirator sp.; assembly: GCA_965220645.1. Taxonomy (GTDB): domain Bacteria; phylum Actinomycetota; class Acidimicrobiia; order Acidimicrobiales; family Aldehydirespiratoraceae; genus Aldehydirespirator. Next base: position 32,651 of record CBDCQP010000001.1, read on the forward strand.
GCACCTCGACCTTGACGGCGCCTCGGGCCGGCGCGTTGCGCACCGTATCGAACAGACGGCGTGAGACCGTCTGCCCGTCGGGCGTCTTCTCCTTGCCGAGGACGCGGTCGGCCTTGGCGCGGACCAGCAGGTCGACCTGCTGGGCAGCCGCGCGGTGCTCGACGAACAGGTCGAGGAAATCGGCCTCGCGGTCCATCACGCACACCACGCGGGTCTGGGACAATTGTTCGGCTGCCTGCGCGCAGTCGCGCAGCCCCTCGATCCAACGGAACGACTTGCGCTCCTCGCGCGGCTTCGGGGGCGGCTCGCCTTCCGCCTCGGGATTCGGGGGCGCAGGCGCGTCGAAGGCGGCCCGCAGCACGCCCAACGCCAGCCCGTCGGGATTGACGGCCAGGGTCGTGTGCAACTCCAGGCCGCGCGCCACCGCCCCGGTCTGGTTCGAGCCGATGGCCCCCAGCCCCTGCGTCTGCCCGCGCCGGGTGAAGTTCAACCGGGTGCCGTCCTGGATGCACAGCACCGTGTCGTGCGCCTGCATCCGGCGCAGCGTCTGCTCGCGATGCGGCGCGAGGATGTTGTCGACCGTCACCGCACTGTCGGCGGGCTGGTCGATCAGCCGGTAATGGCCCTTGACCATCGCGCGCGCGCCGTGGGCGGCGCCGGTGATGGCGCGCATCGGAGACTCTGCCATTTGCTGCGCGCTCTGTACCAGCCGCGCGCTCAGACGCGCGTCGCCCAAACGCGCCCCGCCGAACTCGTGGTCCGCCCAGACCGCGGCGTCGAGACCGTCGCCAACCGCCAGCGGCGCCAAGACCGGTGCAGGCACTGCGAGGCGGGTGTGCCACGCCGGCTCCAACGCATACATATACACCGCCTTGCGCGTTTCCGGCGCCGCGTGCGTGCGGTCCTGGCGACCGCGACCGCAGGTCTCACCCACCCGAACCCAGTTCGCCGCGCGCACGCTCGCCCCCGTCTGTTCGGTCTCGTCCACGAACGTCTCCAGCAGCCAGGGGCGATAGCCATACAGACCCTCGCAGTCGTCGCCGACCGCCCGGACGACCCGGCCCAGCACGTGCGAGGCCAGGTTGCGACACACGATGCCGGGGCGCACCAGCAGCCGGCACAGTCCCAGCACCCGGTGCAGGTGCGCGCGCCGGCCCGCATCGTCCCACCCGACCCAGGCGTCGCGGGACCGCAGCCGCCGCGCACTCGCCGCAAACCCGACGCCGCCCAGCCAGCCATGCGCCGAACCCACCAGATACCGCAGTTGCGGGCCGACGAACGGACCGGCCCCGCGCGGGTGCTCGTAGGCCATCAGCGTGTTCCAGACCTGCCGCTGCTCGTCGGTTTCCACCAGCTCCAGGGTCAGACCCACAACCGCGCCGACCGTGCCCGGAACGTCCACCGCCGGCGCCAGCGGGTGCGGGAGCACCCGCGCCCGGCCCCCACCACCGCGGGCACCTCGACCCGCAGGCAGCGAGACGTGGCCGGCCGCCTGCAGGTCGGACAACGCCCGGCAGCAGCTCGCGCGTTGCCACCGGTCCCGCCCGTCGCGAAAATCGAACGCTTCACAGACGCGGTCGGCGACCTGAACGAGGCTGCCGACGCCCGCCCCGGTCGCCTCGTCCAGCACGTCGCGCAGGCGGGCGAGGTTGTCTCGTAGAATACGTGAGACCTGATTCTGAATCTCCATGCCGGCCACCGTAGCGAAGTGGCGGCAGGAAGTCCAGCAAAAAGTTATGGGCCACGGGCAGTCCTAGCGGCGCGCGATCCGCAACCCGCCATTCCGGGCACGGTCTGTCTGCGCGGCTCCCGTCCTGGCCGCGAGGAGTGCATAACGTCCTTTATGGGCCTCTAGGTCACGCCGCCGGCCATCTTGCATTCTGTACTGTCGTCTACTAACCTACAGATAGGACCGAGCATGCCCGACCTCCTCCCCAATTCGCACCTAGAGCAGCAATTGCAGACGAAGGGCGCGCCCGGTGCCCGCTAGGCCGCAGTGGCTGCTCGCCATCCCGGCCGCCATCCGGCAACTGGAGGACCTGGACCGGGAGCTGCTCACGCGTCGCGACATCGAGCAGCTGTTCGGGGTCTCTCGGGCGCGGGCGGCGCAGCTGATGCACACGTTCGGCGCCGATCTGACCGGGTATGCGCGGACGCTCCCGCGCACCAGGCTGCTGCGGCAGCTGCGGACGTACCGGGCGGGCACGGCGTTCCGCGAGGAGCAGGACCGGCGCGAGCATCTGATGACCGAGCTCCGGAAGGCGCGGCTGACCGGCATTCGAGTGACGGTTCCGGTGGAAGCGCTCGGCGGGCGTCTGTCGGGCCTTCCGTCGGGCGTGGTGGTCGAGCGCGACCGGATCGAAGTGCGCTACGCAGGCGCGAAGGAAGCCGTGGTGAAGCTGGTGGCGCTGGCGCAGGCGCTGAACAACGACTACGAGCGCTTCGAAGCGCTCGTGGCGGGGGAGGGGAGTTCGGGATGAGCGAGGCGCTGGTTCCGGCGGTCACCGGGCCGCCGGCCACGCGCACCGGGACGGCGGGCATGGCGCTGCCGGCGGTGATCGTGGACGCGGGTCCGGTGGCCGTCGAGCGGTTCCTGGAGTTCTTCGCGGCCTCGATCTCCAACGGGCGGACGCGGGCGGCGTACGGGCGGGCAGTGGGGCGGTTCCTGTCGTGGTGTTCGGCTCGGGGCCTGGGCCTGCGCGCGATCGCGCCGCTGCACGTGGCGGCGTATATCCGCACGCATCCGGGGTCGGCGCCGACGGTCAAACAGCACCTGGCCGCCATCCGGGTGCTGTGCGACTGGCTGGTCGTCCACCAGGTGCTGCCGGTGAATCCGGCCGCGGCGGTGCGGGGCCCGAAGCACGTGGTGACCAAAGGGGCGACGCCGGTGCTGACGCCGGCCGAGACGCGGTCGCTGCTCGATGGGATCGACCCGGGGTCGCTGGTCGGGCTTCGCGACCGTGCGCTTCTGAGCGTGATGGTGTACAGCTTCGCGCGTGTGAGCGCGGTCGTGGGGATGCGGCGGCAGGACTACTTCCGGCAGGGTGAGCGCGGATGGCTGCGGCTGTACGAGAAGGGCGGCAAGCGTCACGACGTGCCGGCCCATCACCGGGCCGAGGCCGCCGTCGACGCGTATCTGGTCGCCGGCGGGGTAGAGGACGCGCAGGCGCCGTTGTTTCAGAGCGTCGATCGGTCGCGCCGCCTGAGCGGCCGTTCGCTGACGCGGCGCGTGGTGCTGTCGATGATCAAGCGCCGTGCGTCGGCCGCGGGCCTGCCGGCGTCGACTTGCTGCCACACGTTCCGGGCGACGGGCATCACGGCGTATCTGTCGAACGGTGGGACGCTCGAGCACGCGCAACAGATTGCCGGCCACGCGTCGCCGAGGACGACGAAGCTGTACGACCGGACGGCGGACACGGTCACGCTCGACGAGATCGAACGCATCGTGATCTGACGCGAACGCGACCGAGCCCGGCCCTGTGGGTGGCACGCCCGGCGGTCACGTTGTCGTCGTCCGGCGCTGTTCGCCGGTGAGACGGGCGCAGGTAGGCGACGCCGGCGTCGTCTCCACCACGGCATCGGTGAGGAACATCTCCCACTCGACGGCACAAACCGCGAGAATCGCGAGGCGACGGTTCTCCGGGGAGCTCGCGTAGGACCGGAAATCATCCGTACAGCCGGCGCAGCTCGGCAAGATGTTCGTGCCGGGTCTCGGATCGCACCGCGTAGTCTTGCCAGGTTCGTACCCGTCCAGGTCGAGCTGGCGGCCGATGAAATCCACCACCGCGAACTCGTCGGTGAGGCGGCGCTGGGTGCTCGGCATCAACTTGCATCAGGCCCTGGGCTCCGGCGGGGCGCGGTTGCGCGGTACCCGAGCAGCGCAAAGATCCGGGTGCCGGGCCCGGCCGAAGCGCTGCAGGGGCGGCTGTCGGGGCTGCCGGCCGGCGTGCTCGTCCGAATGGGACCGGATCGAAGTCCGGTTCGCCGGGGCGAAAAGGGAGGCTGCGCAGCAGTCTGTATGCGCTGGCTCAGGCGCTGGGTGAGCGACTTCCGAGCGCTTCGAAACGCTGGTCGGCCGGGCGGTACCGTCGCGCCGGTGCGCTCTCCGCCACGGGGGTGGCACCGGTTCGCCGCTGGTTGTCGGCCCCGCCGCCAAAGAACCCGAGCGTCATGGATCGCAGAAACGGTATACCATATGTATACGTGGAGGTGAAGCTTTGAAAAACTGCGTAGTAACCGCGCGTGTGTCGCAAAGCGACCTTTCGTCCATCCAGAGGGCCGCGGTCGAAGCCAACCAGACGGTCAGTGAATTTGTCGCCTCTGCGGCGCTGTTGGCCGTTCAGAAGAACGACGAGAAACGGGCAGAGGAGTTTGCGATTTTCCGCGCGATGCTGGAGCGTATGCGTCGTAGTGAAGGTGGGGACGGAAATTCCGATTGGAGGAGCCGGGATGCGATTCGCTGAAAGGAAACCGTCCACCGCTTACGATGCGGCGTGAGCCAAAGCTGGCGGCGGAACCGACGGCAGGGGGGAACAGTAATGGAAGCGGATTGGCCAACGATTGCCGTGATGGTTGCGATTGGCGGGCTGTTGTGGCGTCAGATCGCAACTCTGACCGTGCGTGTTGATGCGCTTGGCTTGCAGGTGACCGACGTGGACCGTCGGCTCGCCCGGCTGGAAGGTTGGATCGAAGGCGAGCGCGCGGGTCGTGTCCGTTCAGAATCGGCTACCGTCTCAACCGAGATGCAGCAGTGAAGGAAGAAGCCACCGCCGAACTTCTGCCATCCGAAAGGGAGGCCGCACTAGTTGGATTCGCGCAGTCGATCGCGGGATCTGAATACCGACAAACCTCTTTCCATAGACTTCACTCAACTGAGGGCGAACTCTTCACGGTGTACCTCGAAGCGGAACCGACGAACCCGCACGATCCAAACGCCGTGCTCGTAACGACACGGGATGGTGATCAGCTCGGGTATCTGCCACGGGCTGTCGCTTTGGCGCATCAGCCGCGAATTAGGATCCTCCGTGCGGTTGAGGTCCCGGCGCGCCTAGTCCGGTCGAAACGCAATAGGCGGGTCTTCAGTGCCGCGCTGAAATGGGAGCCCCGAGTGTGGTCAGCCGCACCGACCTTTGCCATGAGAACGCAGAGAGCTAACGACGAATACAGAACCGTGGTCGCTGAAATGCAGTCTTGCATTGACGAGCACGCGGCAGGCGTCCTTGCGAAACTCGCGAACGGCGAAATTGATGCTGATGACGTCCTTGATGCCGGCACTGACGTGCTGGATATAGGCTTTGTAACCGACATAGGCAGTGGAAAATCCGATATCCACACAATTACCGTGCCGGTGGACTCTGGAGACGACTTCGTTTCGTTCACCAGAAACGATAACGGGACAATCGACCGAGCAGACAGTCGAAGCGAAGAGGTCGTGCGCTACTGGCCAAGCGGGCGGATTGAACGATTCAATGTAACAAGATGACGATGAAGAATGACCATAAAAACAGCCCGTGGTGAAACCCCTGGGGTGTCGACGCGCCGTTACGCGAGCACGTTGGACCCGGTACCGGCCGAGGTGAACGAGCGGGCGACTGTCGAGCAGCGCGGTGTCGCGGCGGTTCGTGGCGCTGTCGACCAAGCGCCTCCAAGCGTTTCTCGCCCGGCCGTTGGGCGAGTTGGACCTGCGGGCGGTCTGCATCGACGGCAAGGTGTTCCGGGACCACTGCATGGTGATCGCGTTAGGCATCGACACGCAGGGCCGGAAACACGCGTGCTGGGCCTGCGCGAAGGCGCCACCGAGACGGCTGCCGTCACGACCGGTCTGCTCAGCGACCTGGTGACGCGTGGACTGCCGACCGACCGGACGTTGCTGTTCGTCGTCGATGGCGCGCAGGGGTTACGTCGGGGCCATTCACCGACGTTTTCGGTTCTCGGGGCGTAGTGTGCGCAGCGTCGCCAAGTGTAGAAACGTGCTCAGCCATCTGCCCGAGCGGCTCCACGCGTCTGTTAGCAAGGCGTTGCGGGATGCGTGGGATCTCGATTCGGCGGACCGCGCGGCGCGGGTGCTGGAACGGCTGGCCTGGTCTCTGGAACGCGACCATCCCGGCGCCGTTCTCCGACGGCGGCATCGAAAGCGACCAGACGCAGGTACTCGCCGATGCGCTGCTGACCGTCGCCTATCTGCGGGTCTCGACCCCGCAGCAGGACGTGAGCAGCCAGCGCCTCGCCATGTCGTCACCTCCTGTCGTCAGCCAGTGCTACAATGAGGCATGCCCGGATTGCAAGTGCGTGTTTCGCCTGACGTGGTGGCCCGACTCGACAGGTACCTGCGGGTGCTCGGGCCGCGTGCAACCTGCCGTGGCGACGTGGTGAGGCTGCTGATCGAGGCAGTGACACCGGAGGAAGTGAGGGATATGGCCGTGACAGCCCTGAAGGAACAGATCGAAGAGGTCGTGACGAACGCGCAGGTAGAACCTCAAACGCTCGGCAAGTGCGTAATGGAATTTGCAGCGCACGCGGACGGGTTCCTGGTGATGCCGGCCGGGAATGCAGTCCGAGCCTCCAATTTCGGCGTTGGCCGCACCGAGAAAGCGGCTCGGAACGATCTGCACTGGAACCTGCTGGAACAGTACGCCGAGTTCCTCGACGGTGGAGAGTCCGAATGACCAAAAAGATCGGACGGAACGCCGGGGGATCGGTATAGAGGGCACGCGACACCCACTGCAACGGCCGGATCGGTATAGAGGGCACGCGACACCCACTGCAACGGCCAGTTCATCAACGCGGGGTCGCCGGTGAGGATGGCGTGGCTGTCGAGGTCGGTGAGCAGGAAGGCCCTGGAGCAGAAGAGCGCCGGCATGTCACACGCCTCGCGGCCGCCCCCGCGACCGTCCGATCGCCGCCTCGGCAACACGCCCGCATCGCCGAGCGGGTTCCGCCCGGGCTTCGGCGCGAACTCGAGCATCTGCTCGACGAAACGGTCGACGCCGGCGAGGTCTGCACCGTCGACAGCTTCTTCCGGGTCTCGGCCCCAGGCGGCCACCTGCGCCGGGCCGAGCGCGTCGACGACGCCTCGCCGCTCGCACCAAGCTCCTGAATCGGTTCCACTGCGACGCGTACGTCATCCTCGTGTTGTTCGGCCAGCGGCCACGGCCGCCGCCGAGGGCGACGCCGTCGAGTGCAGCCCAGCGCACCCCGTCGCAGCGCCGAGGCGACGACCGCGGCTCCCGTTGGCAACGCCCAAATAAAAATAGGCTCTTGACGCAGGAGCCTAGTTGTGATTTACTCTGCTCATGGAACACGAAAGCCCGCTCCCACCAAGGTCGCTGGCGGAGCGGGCTTTCGAGCGACGCGATGCGCCGGGTCTAGACAACCAATATTTTAGCGCATCTGCTCGCTCAGATTTCAACTTTGCCGGCGACCTGAACGGGAGTAGGACCAATGAATACCGAGCAGACGCGCACTACAACGACCATCAACGGGACCCCGGGGGCTCAGCCTCCAGCTGCGGTAGTGGTTCACCTGGAGAACCCGGAGAGAAAGATGCCACGAGGACGCAAGCCGAAGGCAACCAAGCCGCCGCCCAAGCCCGTGCGAATCGAGCGTTTGCGGTCGGCAATCATGGGACTGGTTCCGGAGCTGATGGAGAAGGGATTCTCCCCCTACCTTAAGCCGCCCGGAGCCATCCACACCATCGCGCCGCCTCTGACGGACCCGAAGACCGATGGCATGATTGGGCACGTCGAGGAGGCGCTTGGGATCTACATTCAGCGCGTGGGGATCGCAGAGAACTACCAGCAGCGTCCACCATTCGACCACCTGACCGACTCGATCTATCGTCGGCTAATCCGGGACTTCATCGCTAGTGCGACAATGCCCGAGGCGAAGGTCGCGGCGCTGAGCGTGAATGAGCCCAACAAGGTGGTCTACGAACTGAACGAACCCGGTATTTTGTTCTCGATCATCGACGGACTCCAGCGGCTCTACTGCTTCTGCATCGCGGTCCTGCTGGTCTGGCGTCGCGCCGCCCTCGTGCAGGACGGCATCATCCCAAAGGAAGCGTGGGACTACTTCAGCGATGTTGTCGAGAAGGCTGGTGACCCGCAGACCGCCACGGCGGCTATCCTGCAGCGGATGGTGCGTTACGAGATCTTCTACAACATCGGCCTCAAAGGCCTGCTGCACTACATGGTCACCTTCAACACGGGCCAGCGACGGATGAGCCTGCCGGTGCAGTTGGAGATCATGCAGAAGCCGTTGATCGACGAGCTGAAGCAGAAGGCCAAGATCAGCGTCTGGCACGAAATGCAGAAGATGCCGGGGATGGCCAAGAAGAAGGAACTCTTCGCCGCTGCAGATCTCGTGCTTGCGACCAAGGCGTTCATCACGAACAGCGCCCAG